>NZ_JACOGD010000003.1 GCF_014284235.1 Cognatundibacterium curvum | reverse complement strand
GAGTTGCGCGGCTCGGTGGTTGGCTCTGGTTTCGAGTTCGGCATAAGTCCAGCGATCAATACCATCGATGACGGCAATCGCTTGTGGCGTGGCGCTGCCCTGCATACTGATTTGCTGCTCCAGACGCGGCGTGGGCGCAAATGTAGCTAAATCAAACTGTGCGGCACATCCATACTGCAATAACTGTTGCTGCTCTTGCGGTGCAATCACATTCAATTCAGATACCCACATACTGCAAGATTCGCAAAATGCCTGTATCACTTGCTGCAAAGTTGCGCCTGCATGGTGACAAGTCGCAGCATCAATGACTGCAGGATCGTGACTGAGTAAAAACTCCATACGCTCATCGCCGATGTCTGTCACATAGAGTGACAGTGGCGTCATTTCCAGCATGGGATTTCCCGTTAACTCTATGCGCAATTGTCCTAGCCTGAGCTCACGAATCTGTACCGGAACCTGGCGATACGACATGACCGCATCATACAGTCGATTATGTGCTGAACCTGACATGCCGATAGCGCGGCAAAGCGCATCAATTGGCGTACGCTGATGGCGGAAATCTTCATCTAAATCTTTCGACAGAGCGCATATGGTTTGCTTCAGGCTTAACTCAGGCTGAATCTGGCAACGTACCGGCAAGGCACGGGACAACATACCAATCACATCTTTTGATGTGAAATCCCGTCCATGCAGCGCCAGCCCAATCGCGAAATCCATCTCGCCCTGGCGACGCGACAAGCTCACTGCCAGCAATGCTAATAACACCCGCTGATCAGTGATGCCGATACGGGTACAGGCAGAGCGCCAACGGCTGAGTTCCGCCCCTTCCATACACCAGGTCAAGGGTTGCGATGAAAATGAGACTTGCGCACCCGAACCCGGCTGCTCAAACAACTTAGCTGGTAAGGTATCGAAACGGCGCTGCCAATAGGCCAGATCGGCTGTCGCCTGCGGCGAAGCACTATACATGTGATCAGCCATCACTACAGACACGAATGAACTACCGTCCGGCAGCTCCGGCACACTGTCCTGTAACAGCGTGTTATAGATGTCAAACCAGCGTTGCATGATCAGGTCCAGCGTAATCAGATCAGCGATCAAATGATGAATACGCCACACAACTACGCTGGCCTGGTGCTCACACTGCAGCAAATCAAACTGAAATAAGGCATGTTCACCCAAGGGCATCACGCTGCTCAATATGTCTTGTACTTCTAAGTCCAGCGATGCACACTCAGCGAGTTCTTTGATACACAGTGGCGCTGAGGCTGCACTTTCCAGCCACTGACGCGGGGTATGCACATCAACCCGCAAACGCAAAGCATCATGCTGCGCCAACAGCAAGCTTATGGCCTGGCGAAACAAAGCATGATCAATTTCGCCATGTAGTTTGGCCTGACCGGATAATTGGTAGGCGACAGGATTCACGCCCAGACGCAAATCCAGCCAGATCGCACGTTGCGCACCACTCAAATCAAAGTAGTCGCGTTGGGTTACATTCAATGCAGGGAGGTCGCTCTGATTCATAATGGTATTTCCAATAGCTAGGCCAGGCCGGAGCTAAGGTGAGAAAAATGTCGGGTACGCAGCTGAAACAAAGTGGCCAGCGCCAATGTACGCAGACAGCGCGACAACAGCATTGCCCACAGCAAGCCCGCGACGCCAAACTGCAGCCTGAAGCTTAACCACCATGCAGCCACTACCAGCAACACGCTAACCACAACATCCAATACGAATAAGGCTTTGAGCTGACCCAGACTGCGCAATGCAGCACTCATTGCAAAACCGGGCGCATCACACAGGACTATTGCCACGCCGATCAGCATTAAGCTACTGACTGTGCTGACCAGAATGGGGTCTGAACTCAGCCAGGTGCTGATAGCGACTGGCGCCAGCAAAAAAGGCAGAACCATCATCAGACCAAGACCTGCACTGAGCGCTGTCGTCAGCCAGCCGGTCACACGTGGCCCGTTAGTTGCAGGATTACCCTGACTGACCGCGACCCTGACTGCACTGGCATCGGACAGCCCCCAGATGACGATGCTGCAAGGCGTTAAGAGCAGTAGTACCGCCTTGAGTGCCGCCATGGCGCTACCACCTAAGCTGCCTGCCATCAGAGGAATAATCAGATTCAGCAAGTTCAGTATCAAAGCCTGCGCCGTCGCTGAATAGCCACGTAACCTCTGTGCCCGGCCATTCAGCCAGTCTTGTCTGCGCCAGCGCTTGCGTATCCCCAGTTGTACGTGATCACGCAAATTCCAGACATAGATACAAAGCCCCAGCGCCATCAGCCAACGTACTATCGTGGTCGCCCAGGCACAGCCTAAGGCTCCCATCTCAGGCAAACCCAACGCACCACTAATGAAGACCCAGTTCAAACCTATGTTGAGCAGATTTGCCAGCATGACAGCGATCACTACCGTATAAGCCCGCCCTGTCACCTCTAAAAATCCGGCGCTTGCCAATGCCACTAAAGCAGCGACAAAGCCCAGACCCAGTACAACAGAAACTGCAGCCGCAGGCGGGACCAGACTGGCATCCTGGCCGGCCAGGGGTAACCACCAGGGTGCACTGAAGCTCAATAGCATGGCACCGAGCCCACCAGCCAATGCCAGCATCATGGATTGACGCCAGACCGAGCTACGATGCGCCGTATCCTGGCCCGGACGTGCTGCCATGGTCAGTCCGGCAATCACCAATGCAGCCATTACATCTAAGGCGCGGCCTGTGGTTCCCTCTACCAGTCCCAACACCGCCAATTCATGGGTGCCTGAAGCGCTGAACTGCGCGACCATCACGCCATCAGCAAGCGACATTCCAGCCAGTCCGACCCGGGACACGATCATAGGACCAGCAAGCGACAGAAAACACCTGGCTTCCTGCACCAGACTCGGCATACTGACCGTCATCGCATTTTTTTCCATTCAATTGACAACTGCCTGCAAGCTAAATGTCGCGTTTTCATGTGGCGCTACCTGCATTGATGGCGGCCATGAGCATATCCGCAATCGCATTGACATTCCCCGCTTGCAGCATCTGCATCACAGACACCGGACGACCCAATTCATTTTCCAGCGAGTCCGCCAGCTCTACCGCCATCAATGAATCCAGACCCATTTCCGAAAGTGGGCGCGAGACATCAACCTGGGCAGCACCTGTACCCAAAATACGGCCCAACAGTCCACATAAAGTTTCAATCACAGCAGCACGACGCGCATCTGGTGCCAGCTCGCGCAGTCGTTCAGCCAGGGTGATCTGACTTTGCCCTCCGGCTTCTGTCGCAGCCTGAGGCGTCAAATAACGGAAACGCAGTGTGCGTGCCAAGGGCATGAGCTGCGCCATACGCTGTAAATTGAACGGAGCGACACACACACGGCTGAAACCAAGCGCCATCAACCGCCCTAATTCCTGCAATGCTGCGGCCGAACTGACAGAATGCACCCCTGAACGGGCTTGCAAATGGGTCTGCAAATCGGCACTGCGCGTGAGGACCCCAACATCCTGTATTCCCCCCCAGCCGACCGCCAGGGCTGGCAGACCGCGCTGACGCCGCCACAAGGCCAAGCCTTCCAGATACAAATTCGCCGCCACATAGTTAGCCTGACCAGGATTACCGATAGTGGTGGTACCCGACGAAAACATGACAAAGTGGTCCAGCTGGTCATGCTGGGTCTGTTCATGCAAGTGCCAGGCACCCAGAATTTTTGGTGCTAACACTTGCTGTATGCGCTGGGCATCCAGCTTCACGACCGGCGCATCGTCCAGCACCATCGCAGCATGTACTACGCCGCGTAACGGCGGCATAGATGTACGGATTTCGCCCAATACCTGAGCCAGATCCTCTGCCCTGGTGACGTCTGCAGCAAATGCACGTACGCTGGCACCGGCGGCTCGCATCACTGCGATCCCGGCCTGTGCCTCGTCGCTGCCAGCACCGCTGCGGCTCAACAGTGCCAGATGACGTGCGCCGCGTGCTACCAGCCAGCGTGCCGTTGCCAGACCGAAGCCGCCCAAACCGCCAGTGACCAGATAGGTCGCATCGGCACGCAAAGTCAGTTGTTCATCGAATACGGAAGGTAATGTTTCTCCGGGTAGTGGCAAGGTGATGAGGATTTTTCCTACATGACGCGATTGTTGCATCAGCCGGAAAGCCTGCGCCGCGCGCTGAACCGGAACAGCCTGATACGGCAAGGGGCGCAGGGACTTAGTATCAAATAAATCCATCAGTTGCCGGAACAGACTGCGTGCCAGTGCCGGACGCTCTATCAGCAAAGTATCGGCATCGATACCAAAATAACTCAGGTTATTGCGGAAAGGACGCAGACCTATGCGAGAGTTTGCATACAAATCACGCTTACCAATTTCCAACATACGGCCAAATGGCCGCAAAATTTGCAGATTCTTGGTGATCGCTTCACCTGCCAGCGAGTTAAGAATCACATCCACACCGTTGCCATTGGTAATCCGCATTACTTCATCGGCATAGGCCAGTGAGCGCGAATCAAGCACATGGTCTGCTCCCAGCAAACGCAACAGGCGGCGTTTATCCTCATTCCCGGCAGTAGCGAACACTTCCGCACCGCATAACTTCGCGACCTGTAAAGCGGCCAATCCGACACCACCGGCAGCACCATGAATCAGCACAGTTTCACCGGGTTCCAGCCGTGCCAGATAATGCAGCGCATAAAACGCAGTAAGGAATGCCGTTGGTATGGTCGCGGCTTCTTCAAAATTCAACGCTTGCGGCATATGTACTACCGCAATCGCCTTAGTCGTGACATGACTTGCGAAACACGCGGTCGCAAACGCGATTACACGGTCGCCTGGTTTGAAATCAGTCACCTCGGAACCGACTGCAGTCACCGTACCGGAACACTCCATACCAATAGTGGCGCCTGAAAAGCCATGCTCCACCGCTTCCTCCGGCAGCATCCCCATTGCCCATAGCACATCGCGGTAATTCAGCCCGGCAGCGCGCACCGCAATTTCCACTTCGTCTCTGGCAGGCGCTCTTCGTTCCAGGCGACGTAGTGTCAACCCATCCAGCCCGCCTTGAGCCGGGCTATCGAGCCGCAAGGCATGCACCTTGTCAACAGGCGGCATACAATCGTCCTCGCCCGCGAGCTCCATACGATGCACATAACGCTGATCTGCAGTCAGCAGCACTTCAGTTTCTGCATCTTTACGTATCAGCTCATCCAGCAATAAGCGCGCGCCGGCGGCATCTAAGCCGGCATGCAAATCAATCAGTTTCGGCGCATAGCGGGCATGCTCATTGCTGGCGACACGCACAAAGCCCCACAGCGCGATCTGAGCCGGATCGAGTGCAGGTTCTCCGCCCGGTGCGGCCATAGCTGCATGTGTTACGAAGTGTAGTTTCGGCGCTTTTTCAGGTGCCAGCGCTTCCAGTGTCTGTATCAGTGTCAGCGCCGAGGCACAGCGCAGTTGTGCAGTCGCCAGTTCAGCGTCTGCGGTTCCCGTGCTGCTGTCGAGTCCAACCACGTGTACGATGTGTTGTACGCCAGTCTGTAACTGAGCGGTGAGTGCGACTTCATCAAATACCTTGAAATTGGCAGGGTAATCGCGTTGACTCAGCTGCGTTGCCAGTTGCTGCGCAAACGCACTGGTGCGGGGATTCGCATCGCTCAGAACCAGCCACTGACTACCGGTTTCGAACTGCTCTTCCTGTACTGTCAAAGCATGCACAGCAAGCTTTGCAGGTTTTTGGGCCAGTAGTAAAGATTTGTAGTAATGTTCACTACCGTCAGCCAACACGCTGAAGTGAAACCCGGCCTGCTCCAGCATATCGCGCCAGGATGACAATTGCTGACCATGTATTCCTATAAACCGGTTAAACGCTTCTGCCTGGGCGGCTGCGATCAGCGCATAACCACCTGGTGCCAGCAAAGTATGGACATGCCTCAAAGCACTGATATTGTCAGGTGATCCTGGCAAGGTGTGAGCACATATAACAATGTCAAAACATCCGGCCGATGCCTGCAAATTCAGTTCAGATGCATGTAAATCGAGCAGCTGAGTGCGCAACACATGGGTTCCTGCAAAGCGCTGCGTAACCCGATCTATGTTCGCCTGCTGAGAATCGCTGAATACATAATCCGCATTACAAGCCGGCAAGAGTGGCAGTAAAGTCGTCGTAATCGCTCCCTGACGGCCAGCCAGTTCCAGTATGCGCACCGGCCGTCCGGCTGGCCACTGTGTCAGCAGTTGCGCTAACGCAGCCGCAGTCAGCTCGCTCATACTGGCCTGACAAGGTGCACCATCAAGCAACACATCCAGTGCACTGTCCGGAATAGTCACCTCCGCACGTAAAATCAGCGGCAGGTTCTCACCTATGCGGGCAAGCAACATTAACTCTCGTGCATAAGCAGGATAATCACGCCAGATATCAAGCCACTGAGAATCAGCAGATTTTTGCTGCTCAACCGGCATAAAGCGCCACATGCCTTCCTGCTCAACAGCGGCACCAGCGCATTGTGCCAGTTGCAGCAGGCTTTCCAGCAAAGCAGCTTGCTCATCACTGATATTGGTGCGTCGTTGCAAACGCCCAAGGGTGAAGTTACCCTGAGCGCCCAGTGCCTGCAGTGCATCGCACGCATACGCGGCCAGCAAGGCGTTCAGGCGTGGATACAAATCACGTTCACAGCGCAAGTTATCATGCCGTGCAAGTATCTGTTGGCGGATAGTAGCCAGACCGGCACAAACATCATCAGGCGCCGGCAAATTAATCGCATGCACCGCGCGTCCTGCATTGCTGCTGTCGGGTCGCCAATGTTCAACCAGACGTGGCATGGTCGTGGCAGAATTGCGGAACTCTACTTTCTGCAAACGTGCATCTGTCAGTGTCAGCAGCACCTGACCATGTTCATCTGCCACTACAAAATCGGCAACCCCGGAGCGCGCGCTTTCGCTGCGCAATACCACATGACAGAATACGCGGGATGGTAAAGCACCATAACTACGGGTACGCCCAACATGTACGGGAATGAAGGCACACGGACGTTCTTCAGTTTGGGCCAGCAAAGAAATCAGTACTTGCAGACATGCATCCACGACAGCAGGATGGGCACGGTATCCCAGCGTTGGTCCCACTATGGACGTCACCCCGCCATCATCGATTGTTAAAGGCGTTGCTGCACCGCGTCCAATGGCGGCCGCAATCTCAGAGTTAGCAACAATTTCCGCCACCGCGCTGCGATTTTCCGCATCCGGAACACTCAGGAAGACCGTTTGTACGCCCTGAAACGCTGGCCCGTAGGGCAAGCCACGCCGCGCTGTTTCACGGTAATGTGCAGCTGCTTCAACTCGCAACGGATGGTTTTCACGCAAGGCATCCAGATCGAGACTGACTGGCCGCTCCAGGATCGCTGCCTTGGTCAGACGTCCACGGGTATGGATGGTGCTGACGGCTTCATGATAAGGGCTGGGACTGCTGGGTCGCCCGCGGATTTCCCAGGTTCCGTCCGCACTATCCACATTCATTTGTAGCACGGGCGTATCAGAAATCACCATAGGTTTGAGGATATCGACATTTTCAATATCAATGACTGTGTCACCCAACAGCCTTTGTGCTGCACTCAGTGCGACTTCCAGATAGGCTGCAGCAGGAAATACAGGCGCATCCTGCACACGGTGATCCAGCAACCATGGATGCAGATTGGGATCTATCGTGTTTTCCCAGTGTGCCTCATGTGTTCCGGCGCGCCAACCCAGCAAGGGATGTTCACGATGGATAGGTGCCATCGTATCCGGGATGGAATTCCAGCCGCGCCAATGACGTTCGCGCTGCCATGGATAGGCAGGTAATTCCAGATGTTTAAGCGGTACCGGATATGTGTTTGCGACATGACTCATCCCATGCGCATGCGCGGCCAGTATTACTGACCACAGGTTATCGAGATCATTCTCCGCCTTGCCCGCTGCCGGCCTGCGCAGAGTCCCGACTGCCATTACCGTCAGGGACAAACCTGACGCAGATTGATTCACATATTCACGCAACACCGGATGCGGACCGATTTCTATGAAATGCCGGATACCCAAATCCTGCATGGCATAAACACTACATTCAGAAAAACGGACCGGCTCACGTATATTGCGCCACCAGTATTCAGCATTGAGCTGCTCACCTTGCAGCAGCATGCCATCAACGCTGGAAACAAATGGCACTGTGCATGGACCAGGCTGCAATGAGTGCAGGTTTACTAACAGTTCATCACGAATCAAATCCATCGCGGTGGTATGAAACGGATAATCCAGCGTCAGCATGCGCGCGAATTTACCGGCTTCCGTCAACTCTGCGCACAACTGCTCCAACAAATCAGGACTACCAGCGACCGTGACAGCACGCGGTGCATTGATAGCAGCGATTTCGAGAAATCCACTTTGCTCAGCCAACACGTGGGCGATCGCCTGTTCAGCCTCTGCAGCACTCACACCCAAGGCAGCCATACGGCCTGTTCCTGCTGTTTTCGCCTGACCTGTGCTACGGTGATAAATGACGGCAGTGGCCTGAGCCAGCGTCAACGCGCCGGAGGCATAAGCAGCAGCAGCCTCACCGACGCTATGTCCGAACACCGCATCCGGCACTATGCCAGCATCACGCAAGATATGGGTTAAGCCGACTTGCAGTGCAAATAAAGTGGGTTGCGCCACTTCCGTCAGCGCCATGCGTGAGCTGTCTGCATCGCGCTGCAATTCATCGACCAGCGACCAGCCCGCCAAGGCTTGGAAATGTGCATCGACTTCAGCGATCACTGCCGCAAATTTGGGGTGCGCTGCCATCAAACCACAAGCCATACCCTGCCATTGCGGTCCATTGCCGGAAAATACAAAGGCCACTTTACTGCGTTGCGTGGCAGAGGCACGGCCAACGCTGACCGCGACGCCAGGCGTATCTGCCAGATACTGTTCCAGTTCAGTGACCGCCGCCGCAACCGTCGCCGCGCGCAAGGCAAGCCGACAGGCGTGCTGTGTCCGGTCGTGAATCGCAGCGGCACACAGCGTAGCCCAATCGAGGTCAGGATGCGCTCTCAAATAGTCCAGCCATTGTTGCGCCATTGCTTTGAGCGCTTTCGGTGTCTGCGCCGAAAGCAGCAATAACTGGTCTGCGTTTTGCGCCTGAGCATTGGCTACAACTGCCTGACTCGTGTCAGCCGGTTTGCTTGCTGCACGATACTCCTGTATCACTGCATGACCATTGGTGCCGCCAAAACCAAAAGAATTCACGCCGAACACCAGTGGTTGCGCGCTGTCCGGCAGAGCCAGTGGCTGGTCAACTACAGAAAGCCGCCAGCCAGCAAAATCGATGTTTGGATTCGGTGTATTAAAGTGCAAATTCGCAGGAATCTCTCTGTGCTTTAACGACAGCAGTATCTTGGTAATGCCAGCGATTCCGGAAGCAGGCTCCAGGTGCCCGATATTCGATTTAATGGAGCCTATATATAAGGGCGTATCACCACTACGCTGACTGCCAAGGATTTCACCCAGAGCAGAACATTCAATCGGATCACCGACTGCGGTTCCGGTGCCATGTGCTTCGACATAAAATACCTGATCCGGGCTCACCCCCGCCTTGCTATACACCTCACGCAACAGCCGCGCCTGTGCTTCGGCACTCGGTAAAGAGATGCCCATCGTTTTACCGTCAGAATTCACCCCGGTCGCCAGGATCACACCCAGGATACGATCACCGTTACGCTCTGCAGCCGCCAGCGGTTTCAACAGCAGCATGCCTCCGCCTTCAGCCCTGACATATCCGGCGCCATCTGCATCAAAACTCTTGCAACGCGAATCCGGTGCCAGCATAGAAGCCTGAGAAAATCCTATCCACGGCAAAGGCGTGAGCAGCATGTTCGCGGCACCAACCAACGCCATATCGGCGTCGCCGCTGAGCAGACTGTTGCACGCCATGTGCAGACTGACCATGCCAGATGAACATGCCGTATCGATGGTCATGCTCGGCCCCTTCAGGTCGAGTATGTAAGAAATTCGGTTAGAGGCAATACTCAATGCCATACCCGTATTGGAGTACGCATCCGGAGTATGGATAATGCTCAGATCGCCGTAATCATGATTCGACAGACCAACAAACACAGCCGTATTGGTACCTGCCAGTTTTTTCGGTACCAGATTCGCGTCTTCCAGCGCTTCCCATGCCAGTTCCAGTAACAGTCTTTGTTGCGGATCCACCTGGCGCGCTTCACGTGGCGAGATGCCAAAAAACTCAGCGTCAAAGCTATCTATGGTATCCAGAAAACCACCTTCGAAGGCATAAATACGATGCGGGCGTTCTGCATCCGGATCGTGGTAACCCAAATCCCAGCGATCGCCCTTAGCGGGAGAAATGCCATCCACACCCTGCTTCAGGTGCTTCCAAAGTTGATCCAAATTATTTGCACCGCCAGGATAGCGGCCCGAACAGCCAATAATTGCAATTGCTGCGGGAGTGTGAGTTGGCGTATTCATAAAGTAAAAGTAGAACTGAGTAACAAAAGCAACTTCCAAAATTCTGGCGTTTATCGTTAACTTTCATCTACGAAAACGCAGCATCCGGCACGTATAGCGAAACAAAATCCCCGTCAAAGAACAGAAGCAAGGCAAAAGCGTTTTCTATTCATTCAGTCAGGAAATACTGATCTGAAAAAAAATCGCCGACCGCACTCAGCGCCGATTTTTCTGGCTAAGCCCTGATAAAAAAAGTTTCGTTGCACTATTGATAGGAATAATAGAACGGAAAGTATTTTGTATTTTCACCATGCTTATTGCCGAAACATTATTTATCATTTTTTCCATAAAAATACGGAAAATTTGTTACCAATTCCCGACACATTTTCAAAAGGAAACAATTGAATTTCCATGATGAAAACATTTATTCAATTGGGAAATACTCGTACATTTCCCCTATGCAAATTTATTTTAAAATAGAGATATTTTGATTATTAAGGAAATGCTGCTTCCGTACTTTCCATCATTAAAAATCAACATTAGAATCAAAAAAATCTTTAATTATCGGCAGTTCAAATAAGCAATAGACCTGAATATTTCGTCTGACCGAAAAAAATTTCGTAGCATTTTCGATACATTTTCTTAAACGATTGTGACTGAAATATTAATTTTCCCAACACTAAATTCCAGCTTCACTTACAGCAACTTTCGAACATCTGGAAATGAAAAATATAAAGCTTCGAATTGATAAAAATCACTAAAGCACATTCTGAAACAGATACTTACCAGCATCACGGGCAACAAAAAAAACCGAAGTTCACTGTGACCGGGCACTAATATCGATTGAAAATAAATTGATTAACAAAAACAGGAAACTTACTTTCCATTTCTGATATGCAAACATTGACACTTAGCATGATTTTCTCGCTCACTCAGATCTGCATATCTGTTCCATACCCAGCAGAAACATCTGATATTGAAAAAATTTTCTTCCGGAAAAATCTGTCAAACCTGCCAACTTGAATTCGCAGAGTGATTCACTTAGGCTAGACCAACATCAGAACAAGTGCCGTCGCTTATCAGCGCACGAAAGCTTTTCAATTAGCTCGAATTCAGCTGACAAAGTGTTAGTAAGCAAACGTTTAAAACCAATACCATTTTCAGAGATTAATTTTCCTTTTTGGAGTCTTGAGCATGACCCGTGTGACACCAACCCCGCAAGGCAGCACCAGCATATTTGCAGACATCCATTTTTTGCGAAAAGAGATACAGGCAGAAGGCCTGGACACGAAGGGCATCCTGAAAATCAATGTATGGCGCGCTTTGGCTGATGCCTGCACCGATTGGATATTGATATTTGCCTGCGTATGGCTGGTGTATGCAGTGAGCTGGTGGCTGGCACTGATCGCAGTACCGCTACTGGGTGGTCGCCAGCGCGCGCTGGGCAACTTATTACATGATGCGGTGCATCGCAATCTAAGTCGCAATGTGACCATCAATACCCTGATCACCAATTGCCTGATCGCACCGCCCATGATGTCGAATTTTCGCAATTACACCGAGGTGCATTTGCAGCACCACATGAAACTTGGTGGCGAGCAGGACCCGGAAAGTTTTTTGCCTGCGTATGGCACGACATGGAAGTCATGGACCGGCGCTTTTCTGAAAAGCTTTTTTAGCCCAACCACCTGGATCTATTCAGCGCTGGGCGTGCTTGTATATGGCTTAAGCGTGGAATCTTTCGCCTATATCGTGCTCTGGTGGACAGTTGTGACAGGAAGCTTGGGGCTGGCAATCAGCTGGGAGTTTGCCTGGACTTTTGTCGCGCTGTGGTTCATTGCGCGCGCCAGCACATTTCATGGCTTTACCGCCTTTCGCACGCTGTGTGATCACTGGGCATTAGCACCTGGCGGCGTATTCAGCCGCAGTCGTGAAGTGGCCACCAACAACCTGCTGCGCTGGTTTATCCATCCTTACAATAATTGCTTTCACCTGTCACACCATTTAATGCCGGGCATTCCGTATTACCATTTGCCGCAAGCGCATCAGCTGTTTCAAAAAACAAAAATTTTCCGTGAACAGGCGATCGTATGTGATGCGTATTTTTTTGGCCCCAAAGCCGTCATCAGATACAAAACTGTGAAAGTGGAATCCACTGCATTTTAGGGGTTTGGCGCAGAGTCTGAGGAAGGCAGGCAACAGAGAACTCCGCACCAGATATAGCTTACAGGCCGATTTGCCGCCAGCAGCCGCATAGCTACTCAGTCTTTGCGTTTGAATTCTTTGACCAGAGTGCTGCTGCCTGCATTGACAACAGCACTCTGGTGCAAGCTGAACAGCGTCAGTTAACGCTGCATGCTTTCCCAGACTTTCTGCAAACGCTTGACCGACACCGGCATAGGGGTTTTCAATTCCTGAGCGAACAGCGAAACACGCAGCTCTTCCAGCAACCAGCGGTATTCCAGCATCTTAGGATCGATATCTGAGGCTAAGCCCGTTTTGCGCGGCGTACGCTGCCAGCCCTGGGCAGCACCATTCCACTCTGCCTGTTGCCGCGCATCGCGTGCCGGATCAGCGCGCAGCTTATCGATACGCACATTGATGGCTTTCAGATAGCGTGGAAAATGCGCAAGCTGACTGAATTCATTCTCAGCGATGAAGCGCTTAGTGATCAGCGACTGCAACTGACTTTGGATATCTGCCAGGGCTTGCGGATGCGCTTTCAAGCCCTGCAGCTTTTTAGGCAAGGTATAAAACTCGGCCAGGATCAAGCCTGCCAGACGTGCGATTTCATTGGCCAGCAAATTCAGTCTGGCCTTACCTTCCTCGCGCCGGATATTGAATTCACCGGAATTGGCAGGCAAAGGCGCCTGCAGACAGGCGCGTTCGATTGCGGTCTGAATAATCTGCTCGCGCAATTCTTCCTGCGAACCCAGTGCCATGAATTGCATGCCCATCTGCTGTAAGCCGGGAATATTTTTTTCTAAAAATTTCACCTGCTCTTTGAGCTGCAAGGCGAACAGACGACGCAGGCCGATACGATGATAGCGCGCGGCCTCATCAGGATCATCGAATACCTCAATATGACAATGCGTGAGCTTATCGACCAGCGCAGGATAACCAATCAGGGTTTGCTTACCCTGCTGCACTTCCAGCAATTCGGGCAGACTATCAAAGGTCCAGGCAGTCAGATTTTCTTGCTGATATAAGGCCGGTGCGGCTGACTGCACACTGCTTGCTGCACCTTGCTTGCCGGATGGCGCAGCTGACTGCGGCGCTGGTTTGCCTGCACCTTTGCCAGCGCTCGCCGCTGCTTGTGGCGCGCCACCTTCTAACAAGGCCAGTTTTTCGGCACTCGCTAATTTTTGAAAACTTTCGCGTGCCTGAGTACCGAACTCTGCGCGTAAATGCGCGAGATTCCGTCCCATCTCAAGCTGACGGCCATGCTCATCCACCACCTTGAAATTCATGGTCAGATGGGCGGGCAGTAATTCAAATTTAAAGTCGGTGGTTTTACACATCAAGCCAGTCTGCTCGCGGATATCCGCAATCACCGCATCCAGGAAGTTGCCCTTACCCTGCTCAACGCGCTCACAAAATCCCGCCGCATAATCAGGCAAGGGCACGCAATGGCGCCGGATTTTTTGCGGCAGTGATTTAATCAGCAAATGCACCTTTTCTTTCAGCATACCCGGCACCAGCCATTCGGCACGATCAGCCGAGACCTGATTCAGTGAAAACAAGGGTACCGTTAATGTCACGCCATCGCGCGCACTGCCGGGTTCAAAGTGGTAACTAAGCTGCAAAGCGACACCCGATACCTGCATGGTTTTCGGGAACAGATCGGTCGTAACGCCAGCCGCTTCATGCCGCATCAACTCATCTTTATTCAGATATAGCAGTTTGGGATTGCTGCTGGTCGCCTCTTTATGCCATTGCTCAAACAAGACCGCATTCCAGACATCGGCCGGGAGATGCTGATCGTAAAACGCGACAATTAACTCATCATCCACCAGCACATCCAGCCTGCGCGACTTGTGCTCCAGATTTTCAATTTCACGCACCAGTTTCTGGTTGTAGGCAAAAAACGGTGCGCGTGTATCGAATTCGCCACCGACCAGGGCCTCTCGTATAAATATCTCGCGTGCTTCGACCGGATGGTAGTGACCATACTGAATACGGCGCTGGCTATAGACCACCAGACCATATAACGTGGCACGCTCAAACGCACTGACTTGCCCGCTGCGCTTTTCCCAGCGCGGCTCGCCATAAGATTTTTTGAGCAAATGGCCACCGATTTTTTCCAGCCATTCCGGCTGTATCTGTGCGATGCAGCGACCATACAGACGCGAGGTATCCACTAATTCAGCTGACATAATCCAGCGTCCGGCTTTTTTGGCCAGACTGGAACCGGGCCAGATATAAAAGCGGATGCCACGTGCGCCCAGATAATGCGCTTCTTCGTCAGATTTATATCCTATATTGCCAAGCAAACCCGTCAGCAGCGACAGGTGTAACTGCTCATAGGTAGCCGGTGTTTCATTCAGCCGCCAGCCCTGCTCTTTCACTATGGTCAGCAATTGCGAATACACCTCGCGCCATTCGCGCAAACGCATCTGACTCAGGAAATTGGAGCGGCAATTATCCTGTAACTGACGATTAGTCTTCTTGTGCTCAATCGCGTCTTCAAACCAGGTCCAGATTTTCAGATACGACAGGAATTCTGATTTTTCATCGGCAAATTTTTTATGCGCCTGATCGGCCGCCGCCTGCGCTTCCATAGGCCGGTCACGCGGGTCTTGCACCGATAAAGCAGAAGCGATAATCAATACCTCGTGCAAGGCCTGATGATCGCGCGCCGCCAGGATCATACGCCCCACTCGTGGGTCCAGCGGCAGCTTCGCCAGCTGACGGCCCACCGGCGTCAACTGATTACTTTCATCCATCGCGCCCAGCTCTTGCAATAACTGGTAGCCATCAGCGATGGCACGGCCCAAGGGCGGCTCGATGAATGGGAAAGTCTCCACATCGGTCAGACGCAGCGACTTCATACGCAAGATGACTGCGGCCAGCGAGGAACGCAAAATCTCAGGCTCGGTAAATGGCGGGCGCTGCTGGAAATCCTGTTCATCAAACAAACGGATACACACACCCGCAGCGACACGACCGCAACGGCCTGCGCGCTGATTGGCGGCCGACTGCGCAATCGCCTCGACCTGCAATTGCTCGACTTTATTGCGATAACTGTAGCGCTTGACACGCGCCAGTCCGGTATCGACCACGAAGCGTATACCAGGCACAGTCAGCGAGGTTTCCGCCACATTGGTGGCTAACACGATACGGCGCGCATTCGAACTCTTAAACACCCTTTCCTGCTCTTGCGCAGAAAGCCGCGCAAACAGCGGCAGGATTTCCACATGCGGCGGATGGTGTTTGCGTAAAGCCTCAGCCGCATCGCGGATCTCTCGTTCGCCGGGCAGGAACACCAGCACGTCGCCGGAACCGATACGACATAACTCATCGACCGCATCAGTGATCGCGGTCATCAGGTCACGTTCTTTATCTTTCTCTGATTGCTGCACCGGGCGATAGCGCAATTCGACCGGATACAAGCGCCCCGACACCTCGATGACCGGCGCAGGCCTGGCTTCCTGCCCAGCCGCAACTGGTTCAGCAAAATGCCGCGCAAAGCGCTGGGCATCGATAGTAGCTGAGGTGATGACGAGCTTCAGATCAGGACGCTTAGGCAGCAATTGCTTCAGATAGCCGAGCAAAAAGTCAATGTTCAGGCTGCGTTCATGCGCCTCATCGATAATGATGGTGTCGTACTGGCGCAGCAGAGGATCGGTCTGGGTTTCTGCCAGCAATATCCCGTCCGTCATCAGCTTGACCGATGCACCCTGACTCAGGGTGTCGGTAAAGCGCACCTTAAACCCTACATGCTCACCCAGCGGCGAATTCAACTCTTGCGCGATACGCTTCGCGGTCGAGGAAGCGGCAATCCGGCGTGGCTGGGTGTGGCCGATCAAGCCATGCAGACCACGCCCCAGTTCCAGGCAGATCTTAGGCAACTGAGTGGTTTTACCGGAGCCGGTCTCACCACAGACGATGATGACCTGATGCTGACGCAAGGCTGCTGCGATTTCTTCGCGCCTGCCTGACACCGGCAATTCTTCCGGAAATGTAATTTCTGGCAAGGGATTACGTATGCGCTGAGCTTCAGACTTGGCAGGCGCCGGGGATTGAGCTGAAGGCACAGCAGTTTTTTGCTGCGGATACGCTTTTGAGCCAGCCGCAGACTGGCCTGGCCGCGGCTTACTGGCCTGGCCAGCACTCTTAGCACGCACGTTGTCTGGCTTTTGTGCAGCAGATGCGTCGTTTTTTCTGGTCTGCGGCGCAGGCTCAGCAGCCTGAGCCTGTTGCCTTAACTGGGTACGCAGATCGCGCAAACCGGCCAGACCATCCAGGGTCACAGGCGCGGGCTTATTCGGGGATTTTTGTTTAGATGAATTTGATGACATAGCGCTGCGCATTATCCCAGATTTTCCGTTTAATTTTCTGCTTAATCAGGATAATCAGGAACACTGCAGCGCCGGGCTGGACTATACTGAGTTTTGCACATGGCGAAGGTATACATGCCTGGCCGCCACCTTTCCTGAAGAAGAACATCATGCGACGGATACTGCTGACCCTGGTCTTACTGAATCTGCTCAGCGCCTGCAGCAGCGTGCGCCCGCCTGTGCTCAGCAGCGAGCTGTTTCAGGATCAGTGGTACGGCCCACGACCAGCATTGATCAGTGCTGAACAGGTGCTGGCGATCAACCCGGCGATGGAACAATTTCTGGAAAAAGAGGTACTGCCGCGTAGTAAAAAGACCGAACTGCGTCTGGCCTTATTTCAAGCCATCAGCCAGGACAACCGCATCACTCTGGAATATGACGCCAGCCTGACCCGCAATGCAGAACAGGCTTTCGAAGCCAAAACCGGCAATTGCCTGTCACTGGTGCTCATGACTTCTGCATTGGCGAAAAAACTTGGGCTGCAAGTTGATTACCGCAATGTGATGGTCGACACCTTATGGCTACAGGCAGATCAGCTGGTACTGGCGACTGGCCATGTGAACATCGCCTTGGGCAGATACCGTCAGGCTTACCTTTCAACATCGGATGATAATGATGTACTCGTGATTGATTTTCTGCCGCCACCGGAAGCGATCAAATATCCGTCGGTTAGCATATCGGAAGCACGCATCCTGGCTATGTACTTCAATAATCGCGCCGCGGAGTCTTTACAGCAAGCTCAGCTGAACGATGCGTATTGGTATGCCAAAAGCGCAATCGCACAAGATCCCGGCTTTCTGCCTGCACTCAATACCTTGGGCGTGATTTACCAACGCGGCCAGCACTATCAGCTGGCCAGTCAGGTCTATCGCCAGATACTCGCCGTCGCGCCGGATCATCTGCTTGCGCTCAGCAATCTGCAGGATAGCCTGAGTCGCAGCGGCGACAGCGCAGGTGCCAGCCAGATTCAAGCGAGGCTGACACAGCTACATTACCAGGAACCGTTCCGGCATTTTCAAACCGGCAAAGCCCTGTATCAACAAGCCAGCTTTACCGCCGCGCGCACTGCTTTTCAAGAGCAGCTCAGCATCACGCCTCAGCATACTGAGAGCTACCACTGGCTGGCCATGACTTATCTGCATCTGGGCGACACCACGAGTGCAAATCAACAATTGGTGTTGGCACGCGAATCCGCCACCACAGCGCAGACCAGGCAACGCTTTGACCTGAAGCTACAGGCACTGCGCGCGGCACACCACTAAGCCCTGACGAAGGAATTTGGCTTGCAAACACGCATATTGTTTACCACAATGCAGAGACCATGATCTGCACAGGCCTCAGGCAGCTACCAAATCAGCAGCAACAGCAAAGGAGAACACCATGAAACGGTTTTGCATGCTTGTGATCATCGCGGCGCTGTCTGCCTGCGCCAGCACACCGACTGCTCCACTTGCACAGGCGCCGCGGCATGACGCCGGATTCAAGCCACCCACTGCTCCGGTAGATACGACCGCAATCCTGAAAGTCAGCCCGGAAATGCAGCAATTCCTGCATAAAGAAGTCAGGCTGCAAGCGCGCCAGTCGGATAAAAAGCGCGGTTTATTCGATGCACTGCAAAGGGATAGCAAAGTCACGCTGGACTATGACAGCAGCATCACCAAAACCGCAGCTGAGACGTTTGCGAGCCGTTCAGGCAATTGCCTGTCACTGGTACTGATGACCGCTGCGATGGCCCATGCATTGGATCTGCCCGTGCACTATCAGCAGGTTTTCCTTGATGAATCCTGGAGCCGGGTCGGCAATCTGTATGTCTCTTCCGGTCATGTCAACATCATCCTTGGCACTAAAAACAGTAATTACAGCGCGCAAATGGATGACTTCAATACCTTGCTCATTGATTTCCTGCCTGGTCCGGTCGCGCATAAGCAGCGTAGCGTCTCGCTCAGCGAAGCCCGGGTACTCGCGATGTTCCTGAATAACCGTGCCGCTGAACTGTTGGCGCAGAATCAAATCGACGATGCATACTGGCATGCGACCGCGGCACTGCAAACCGAACCCAATTTCCAACCCGCCCATAACACCCTGGGCGTGATCTACCGTCGCCATGGCGATCTGGCGCTGGCTGAAACCGTATTTCGCCAGATCCTGGCGGCAGAACCGAAAAATGTAATCACGCTCAGCAATCTGGTGGAAACGCTGCAAACCATGGGAAAACCTGAGGAAGCCGCATTGCAGTTAGCCGCATTACGGCAAATTCAAACCTATCCACCCTTCCATTTTCTCAACCTGGGGCAGCACGCCATGGCGCAAGCGCAATATGCCGAAGCACGTAGCTTGTTTGAGCAAGAAGCAAAGCGCGATCCCTACAATGAAGAAACCCATTTCTGGCTGGCTCAGGCCAATCTGCGTTTGGGAGACCTCAGGGAAGCCAGTCGTCAGCTGAGTCTGGCCCGTGATCACAGCACGACGCCAGGCGCGCAGGAACTGTATGGCAAAAAGCTTAAGGCCTTAATGGCTCTGAGCCAGCAACGATAAGTTGCGACGCAGTTTTTCTCATATCTGCAATCAGCACACTGAGATTTTTTTATCGCGAATCCGGCACTGCGATTATAATTCGCGCATGGAAAATCCTCTTCAATTCGTTCAGTGGTTGCGGTCGGTCGCACCCTATATTCATGCCTTCCGTGGAAAGACCTTCGTGGTCGCATTCCCGGGTGAACTGGTCGTTGCAGGCGCATTACCGGTTCTGGCACAAGATTTATCGCTGTTGCATGCACTTGGCATCCGCATCGTGATCGTGCACGGCTCGCGTCCTCAGGTCGCAGAGCAGCTGGCCTTGCGTAATGTGGAGGGGCGTTTCCATAATGGCGTCAGGATCACCGACACCGCTGCGATGGAATGTTCTAAAGAAGCTGCGGGTGAATTACGTCTTGATATCGAGGCTGCTTTCAGCCAGGGTTTACCAAATACCCCGATGGCACATGCAGCGATCCGCATCATTTCCGGCAATTTCGTGACGGCTAAGCCTATCGGTATTGTGGGCGGCGTCGATTTCGGACTGACAGGTACTACCCGTAAGGTGGCCTACGACACCATACAACATATTCTGGAAGCTGGCAGTCTGGTATTACTAGGCCCGCTGGGTTTTTCCCCGACCGGCGAGGCGTTTAATCTGACGATGGAAGATGTCGCCGTGTCGGCCGCGACCGCGCTGCGTGCCGATAAGCTGATCTTTATCACTGAAACGCCGATGATGGTGGATCAGGATAATGACGAATTGCGTGAATTATCGTTCATGCAGGCTGAGCAGGAACTCAAAGCAGCTTACCTGCCAGCAGATTCGGCGTTTTATCTGGAACACGCGGTCAAGGCTTCACGTGGCGGCGTACCGCGTATTCACATCGTGCCGTTTGACATGGACGGCTCGGCGCTGCTGGAATTGTTTACCCATGATGGCGTCGGCACCATGGTGTCTTCAGAAAATCTGGAAAGCCTGCGTGAAGCCACGATTGAAGATGTGGGCGGCATTATTAAGCTGATAGAGCCGCTGGAAGCCGATGGCACCCTGGTCAAACGCGGACGCGAACTGATAGAACGCGAGATCAACTACTTCTCTGTCATCGAACATGATGGCGTGATTTTCGGTTGCGCTGCGCTCTATCCTTTCCCTTTCGACAAAATGGGCGAGATGGCCTGCCTGACCGTCAATCCCGACGTGCAGAGTCAGGGCGACGGCGAGCGCATACTGAAGCATATGGAGAAACGCGCACGCCGCGCCGGCTTCCATTCATTGTTTGTACTGACCACCCGCACCGAACACTGGTTCCTGAAGCGTGGCTTCGTAAAAGCCTCGGTCGATGACTTACCAAAAGACCGCCAGAAAATGTACAACTGGCAGCGTAAATCCCTGGTACTGATCAAGCAGTTGTAAGCACTTCCCTTTATAATTCAGGCTGTTTGCGTATCACTAAGGAGTATTACCATGGCCCGTATGGTCCACTGCATTAAATTAGATAAAGAAGCCGAAGGTCTGGATTTCCCGCCTGTACCCGGCGAGCTGGGCGCGAAACTGTATCAGTCCGTTTCCAAAGAAGCCTGGGCTGGCTGGATCAAGCACCAAACCATGCTGGTCAATGAAAACCGTCTGAATCTGGCCGATTTACGCGCCCGTAAATACCTGATGGCGCAGATGGACAAGCACTTCTTCGGCGATGGTGCGGATGCTGCAGCTGGTTATGTGCCTCCATCCGAATAAGTAGCTACGCTGTTATCTGCTTAGGGTTTTGCCGCAGATGATAGTCAACGATTAGCTGCGCAAAATAAAAAAACCGCAAACTCAGTTTGCGGTTTTTTACATCTGCACTGACTGCTACAAGCTCAAAACAGCATCAGAAGAATTCAACCTTACCGGTTTCCACGTCATGCATAGCACCGATGACCTTGATCTGACCGCTGTTGATCATGTCGCGCAATACCGGGCTTTTCTCGGAAATTGCCTGCACTGTCATCTTGACGTTCATTTCGGCAGCAGCGTCAACGAAGTGGTGATTTTTTGAACTGCGGTCAGTACCATGGTTATCTGGTGTTGCCTTAACTGCCGGAGCAATTTTAGCGACCAGCTGCGTCAGATTACCCAAAACTGCGCTGTCACACGCACCTTTCACCGCGCCACAATGGGTATGTCCCAACACGACGATGGCTTTGGAACCCGCTACTTTAGCCGCATATTCCAGGCTGCCAAGGATGTCTTCATTGACGATATTGCCCGCTACACGTGCAGTGAACATGTCGCCGATACCCTGATCAAATACCAATGCCGGATCAGAACGGGAATCGATGCAGGACACTACGCTCACGAAGGGATACTGGCCGTCTTTACCGCTGATTTTTGCCTGAGCCATCAAGTCGCGCTTCAACATACTGCCAGACACAAATCGTGCATTTCCATCCTTCAGACGCTGAATTGCGAGATCTGGCGTAACTTCACTTTGCGTGATTTTAGTCATAGGCACGGCTAGCTGCGCAGTGGTCACTGGCTGGGTAGCACAGGCAGACATCAACAAAGCTGCAGCTAATGCGCTCAGAAATTTCCCGTGTTTCTGTAAAGAGGAATGAATATGCACGTCGTACTCCTTAAAATAAGATGAATTGACACTGATGGTAAAACCGCAATCATTTTATTGCAAAAACATAAACAAAGTAGTGATATTTACAATTTATTTATATATCAGACTTCTCACACCTTCAGCCGTCCCCAGCAAGCAAACATCTGCACCCTGATGCGCAAACAAGCCAACGGTAACCACACCAACGATATTATTAATCGTATTTTCCAAGGCCAGCGGATCGGTAATCTGCAAGCCATGCACATCCAGGATGTAGTTACCATTATCGGTTACCAGGGGCTGACCATCCTTGAGGCGCAGCTTGGCATTCCCCCCCAGTGCATTCAACTGGCGACTAACCACTGCATGAGACATAGGAATGACTTCAACCGGTAAAGGAAAACGCCCCAGCGTGTCGACCAGTTTAGAGCCATCTGCAATACATACAAATTTTTCTGCAACGGAAGCCACAATTTTTTCGCGGGTCAAAGCAGCACCGCCACCTTTGATCATCGCACCTGAGGCATTAATCTCATCGGCACCATCGATATACACCGGCATATGCGTGACTTCATTCAAGTCCAGCACGGTAATGCCATGCGCACGCAGACGTTCTGCGGTTGCTTCTGATGAGGCGACCGCAGCTTTGATTTTGTCTTTCATCTTTGCCAGTTCATCGATGAAGAAATTCGCGGTGGAACCGGTTCCTACACCAACAATTTCACCTTCAACCACATAGGCAATGGCGGCCTGGGCGACCGCCAGTTTCAATTCGTCCTGAGTCATGTTGCAGCTCCGTAGATGTGCAGACCCGTGATCTGCAGATTAAAAAATTGGCGGCATTGTAGCCGATCAGCGTCGACTTGCCGACCGGTTTTTCAGAAATTCCAGAGTGGCGGCTCGTCCATCAGTGCGATTTGCTCACGTAATTCCAAAATACGATCTTGCCAATAACGCTGAGTATTAAACCAGGGGAAGGCCGCCTGGAAAGCCGCATCATCCCAACGCTGACCCAGCCAGGCCGAATAGTGGATCAAACGCAGTGTACGTAAAGCTTCGATCAGGTAAAGCTGGCGCGGATCAAAATCAAAAAAGTCTTCGTAACCAACCAGGATATCTGTCATCTGGCGCTGCATCTCAGCGCGTTCACCTGACAGTAGCATCCATAGATCCTGAATTGCAGGCCCCATGCGACTGTCATCGAAATCGACAAAGTGCGGTCCGGCCTGCGGTCCCTGATCCAGCCACAATACATTCCCCATATGGCAATCACCATGCAGCCTCAACACAGGCACAGACCCGGCACGCGCATAACACTGCTGCACAGCGTCCAACGCCTGTTGAGCAACTGACATATACACAGTCTGTAATTCAGGCGGGATCATGCCACTGCGGGCCAGCCAGTCCAGAGGCTGTGCACCAAAGGTATCCGGATTAATTTCAGGCCGATGCTGATAACTGCTGAGCGCACCGACCGCATGTATGCGCCCCAAAAAACGTCCCATCCATTCCAGCGTCGCCGCATCCTGCAACTCGGGTGCGCGCCCGCCCTGACGTGGGAATAAGGCAAAGCGATAGCCCTGATAATGATGCAGACTCTGGCCTGCACCCGAGCTCAAGGCAGTAACGACAGGGATCTCTTGCGCGGCCAGCTCCATGGTAAATGCGTGTTCTTCCAGGATCGCCGCATCAGTCCAGCGGCCAGGCCGGTAGAACTTGGCAATCACAGGCGGACCATCTTCCAGCGCGACCTGATACACCCGGTTTTCATAGCTATTCAAAGCCAGGATACGGCCATCGCAAAACCAGCCACAGCTTTCTACCGCGCCCAGCACCAGGTCAGGAGTCAGGTCCGCAAAAGCGGGTAAAGTATTTACTTGATTCGTTTGAGCATTCATAGCCGCGATTGTACGTCTGAATGCACACTGTTTCTGCGCTGAATGCATAGTTCAACGCGGAAAAAAGCGGAATTCTGCCCCACGAGGCGAGCGCAAAGCGCTACACTTCCGGTATTTTCACATTCAGCTCAGGTATGACCATGCATCTCGACGAACCACTCAGCGACAAAGAATTCAATGAACTCGACAAATTCCTCATGTCAGACCGGGTCGGTGACGATGGCATGACCATGGATGCCCTGCATGGCTATATGACCGCCATCGCGCTGGGCCCGGAAATGATACCGATGACAGAATGGCTGCCGCTGGTCTGGGGCCTGCCGGATCAGGGTCAGCCTAAATTTAAGAACGACAAGGAAATGCAGCGTATCACCAATCTGATTGCGCGCTTCATGAATGAAATCCAGATCACCTTTGAAGTCGCACCGCAGGAATATGAACCGCTGTTCTGCGTATTGGAACAGAATGGCAAAGAACTCATCGATGGTGAAACCTGGGCCTGGGGCTTCTGGGAAGGCATGCAGTTACGCGCTGAAGCCTGGGAAGCCGCCTGGGAATCGGAAGAAATCGGCCCGCTGTTGCAGCCTATCTATTTGTTAGGCGCAGAGGAAATCGAAGAAGAAGAGATGAAGTTTGTCGATACACCGGAAAAATGCCATACCCTGGCACTGGCGGTCGAACAATCCATCCCGGCCATACGCCGCTTCTGGGCACCATTGCGCAAATCAGGCGTCACCACCGTCAAGCGCGACAGCCCCAAAGTTGGCCGTAATGATCCTTGCCCTTGTGGCAGCGGTAAAAAATTCAAATCCTGCTGCGGCGCTGAGCCGACTGTGCATTAATTCTGTCTTTACCTGACATGGTTTGCGCTGGAGTAAATGCTCTAGCGCATTTCCCCACCAGTTGTAAGTCCCGTGCTATTTTCGCGTTTGCTAATTTTTTAAATCAATGATTAGTCTGATGCATCAATAACACGGAGAACCACATGAGCTTACAAGATCAATTCGCCCAGGCCCTGGCTGATTCCAAAAACCTGCCGGAACGCCCGGACAATATGACGCTGCTGAAAATTTACGCACTGTACAAACAAGGCAGCACTGGCGACGCGACTGGCGACCGTCCTGGCATGACAGACTTTGTTGGCCGCGCCAAGTTTGACGCCTGGGCAGGTCTCAAAGGCACGACCCAGGAAGCAGCGATGCAGCAATACATAGACCTGATCTCTTCCCTCAAAGCTTAAAGCTGCACAGGAAAACTGGTCAGCAGATTGGGCGGACGCTGTCCGCTCAAGCCTGCGATCAGATTATCTGCCGCACAGTTTGCCATCGCAAGCCGGGTTTTTTCTGAAGCACTGGCGATATGCGGTGTCAGCACCACATTGGTCAAACCCAGAAAATCCGGATGCAAAGCCGGTTCATTTTCAAACACATCCAGCCCTGCCGCCGCGATCGTTTTGTTACGCAAAGCATGTATCAAGGCCTGATCGTCGACGATGCCGCCGCGTGCAATATTGGTCAGCGTCGCAGTCGGTTTCATCAAGGCCAGCTCAGCGCCAGCAATGGTATGGTGGGTCGCAGCGGAATAAGGCAAGACTAATATCACGTGATCGGATTCGCGCAACAACTGCTCTTTGCTGACAAACTGTGCCTGATTAGCCGCCTGCTCCAGCTCAGGTGCCAGCCGTGAACGGTTATGGTAAAGCACCTGCATATTGAAGCCAGTCGAACGACGCGCTATCGCCTGACCGATGCGCCCCATGCCTATGATGCCCAATGTACTGCCGTGCAAATCAGGACCGATAAAGCTGTCATAGCGCCACTTAGTCCACTTCCCTGCGCGCAGCCAGTGCTCAGCTTCAGTGATGCGCCGCGCGGTTGCCATCATCAATGCCCAGCCAAAATCGGCCGTGGTCTCATTCAACACATCCGGCGTATTGCTGGCCAAAACCTGAAAGCGCTCACAGGCAGCGGTATCGATATTGTCGTAACCCACTGCCATATTGGCAACCATACGCAAACCAGGAACAGCAGCCAACACTTGCTCATTGATACGGGCGCTACCGGTAATCAGCGCGCCCTGCTTACCCTGCAGACGGCCTGTCAGTTGCTGCTGCGAGTAAATTTCATCCTCCTGATTACTTTCTACTTCAAAATGCTCAGCCAGCCGGGCTAAGACTTCAGGAAAAATTGCACGCGCTACTAAAATGTGGGGTTTCGTCATCATTTGCTCTTTCTGCCCTTGGTTTTCACGGCTGCCGGAACGATTGCCGTCATTATTTGCTGTGAATATTAATGGAAACAGCCACTGTCTTGCAGTAAAACCTTGGCATTGAAATAATTTTCATCGATTGCTGCACAGGCTATTGCGTGAGACAAATCAAAGCAAAATGGGTTTATCTCACCTAAAATGTAGCGATTTCATGCTTTACAGCAGCTTGCCGTTACGCAAACTGCCACTCAGGCTGCGCGCAAACAGCTTATTTGCTTATGCACAAACTATATAACGCTGATTTGTGGGAACTGTTAAATTGCCTTAAAATACAAGGCTTTGCAGCCCCAGAGCGCATTTAGTCTGCACTGGCTGTGCCAAACCCCGAATTTTTAAGATTGGACTGTTATGACCCACGTTGTGACCGAATCCTGCATCCGCTGCCGCTATACCGATTGCGTGGATGTCTGCCCTGTGGACTGCTTCCGCGTTGGCCCGAATTTCCTGGCCATTGATCCGGACGAATGCATAGACTGCGCCGTGTGCGTGGCAGAGTGCCCGGCCAATGCGATTTTTGCCGAAGAAGACGTGCCGTCTGACCAGCAAAACTTCATCAAAATTAATGCTGACCTGGCACGCAAATGGCCATCGATCACAAAAACCGTTGCTCCATTGGCCGATGCCGATGAATGGAAAGACGTCAAAGATAAATTGCAATTCCTGGAACGCTGATCCGGCACTCCAGGCCCGCTCACTCACTAAGGGTGAGCGCTAACATTTTTTGGTATCTCTGAAACTGACTCCGCGTATGGAAAATATACAAACTACTCAGGCAAATGGCGTGATTGATGCCGATGCCGTCATCATCGGCGCAGGCCCGGTTGGCCTGTTCCAGGTTTTCGAATTAGGCCTGCTGGAAATCAAAGCTCACGTTATCGACTCTTTGCCTGCAGTTGGCGGTCAGTGTATCGAGCTGTATCCGGACAAGCCGATTTACGATATTCCTGCCGTTCCGGTATGTACCGGCCAGGAACTGACGGACAATCTGCTCAAACAAATTGAACCGTTTGAACCGACTTTCCATCTGGGTCAGGAAGTGACACTGGTTGAACGCCGTGAAGATGGTCGCTTCGACGTTGAAACATCAACTGGCACGCGCTTCATCACTAAAACGATTTTCATCGCAGCCGGTGTTGGCTCCTTCCAGCCACGTACATTAAAAGTCGATGGCATTGAAGCCTACGAAGGCAAACAAGTATTCTATCGCGTCAAAGATCCTAGCCAGTTCCATGGCAAAAATCTGGTGATCTGCGGTGGTGGTGACTCTGCGCTGGACTGGGCATTAAACCTGGTTGGCAAAGCGGAATCCGTGGTGCTGCTGCACCGTCGCGATGACTTCCGTGCTGCGCCAGCTTCCGTCGCCAAGATGAAAGAACTGTGCGATAACTACGAAATGCAATTGCTGATCGGTCAGGTGACTGGCATAGAAAGCAAAGATGACACGCTGAGTGAAATCAAAGTAACCGGTGCCGATGGCGTAACCCGCCGTCTGCCACTGGACAACTTGCTGGTATTCTTCGGTCTGTCACCAAAACTGGGACCGATCGCAGAATGGGGCCTGGACATAGAGCGCAAGCAGTTAAAAGTCATGAACACTGAAAAGTTCGAGACCAATGTACCTGGCATTTTCGCGGTTGGTGACATAAATACCTACCCGGGCAAAAAGAAACTGATCCTGTCTGGCTTCCATGAAGCTGCGCTGGCCGCATTCGGTGCTGCACCGTATATTTTCCCTGAAAAGAAAATCCACATGCAATACACCACGACTTCACCTAAGCTGCACAAAATTCTGGGCGTGGAAACACCAGTATTTGACTAAGCCGCAGGCCTCAAGTAGTGAAAAAAAACGCAGCTGTTTTCAGCTGCGTTTTTTATTGTCATTCGAGTCTGCGATGACAATTACAAGGCCATCTGCATCTGTACCGGTGCTGCCTGCAGCGGGAAACGCTGAGTGATCTGATAAATTTCATCAGACACTTCACAAAATGCATGCACGATGCGCGGATCGAAGTGTGAACCCGATGATGCGCGCAGAATCTCCAATGCTTCCTGATGCTGACGGGCTGGCTCATACTCGTAATCTGAAATCAGTGCATCGTACACATCAGCCACACTCATCAGTCTGGCCGCCAACGGAATAGCTTCGCCGCTGATCTGTTCGGGGTAACCACTGCCATCCCATTTTTCCTGATGTGAATACGCAATTTCCCGGGCATAACGCAGAAAATCATGCGTCTCTCCAAAGCAGGTTTCCACAATCTCGATAGCTTCCCGTCCGAACACAGTATGCTGCCGCATCAGCGCCAGCTCAGCCTCACCCCATTTACCACGTTTTTCAAGTATCCAGTCGGGCAGTTGTATGCGCCCTATATCATGTAAGGGTGCCGCTTGCGCCATCAGACTTATCGCGTCATCATTGAGCTGCCGCGTAAAATCCGGATGCAGGCGTAAGCGCTGCGCCAGCACTCGCAGGTATTCCTGGGTGCGCCGTAAATGATTGAGTTTAGCGGCATCACCCGATTCACTTAAAGAAGCCAGGCCTATGATAATCGCCTGCTGAAGTTGATTGAGCTTTTCTGTTTTTTCAGTCACCAGCAACTGTAACTGCTGATTTTGCATACGCAATTGCTGCTGCGCCTTGAGCAAGCGTAACTGAGTCGCTACACGCGCTATCATCACCGGTGGACTGACGGGCTTACTGATGTAATCTACCGCGCCCAGACGCAAACCCAGCTCCTCATCATGCACCTGATTTTTCGCCGTCAGAAAAATCACTGGAATCTCAACGGTACGCGCATCCCGCTTAAGCAAACGGCAGGTCTCATAGCCATCCATGTCAGGCATCATGACATCGAGCAGGATCAGATCCGGCTGCGGTTGCGCCTGCGCTATCTGCAATGCCTTCACACCGCTGGTCGCGATTTTAACGCGGTACAACTCCCTTAACAGATTCGATAGCAGAGACAGGTTGTCCGGCGTATCGTCCACCACCAATACTGTAGGCCGGCTGGCATTTTCGTGGGAATCAGGCATCGCTAGGCTCATTCATAGGTTTGAGTGTTCGCGCCAGCCAGGTATACCCCACCCGGCATCTTATTGCTCAACATGTGGATTGCGGGTGTAACCGTGATTCAGTGCTGCCTCCCGCAAGATACTCAGTGCAGCATCAAATTCAAACTGACGCAAGGCGCGCATCAATTGTTGATGCACTTCCTGCCCGAATGCAAGCTGCAACTGATCACTGGCCCCCTTCAGTAACTCTACGGCCTCGCCATCGTATTCAACCAATAAAGCTTCGCTACGTTGCAACAGGCTCTGCAGCGCCAGTTTATCTAACTTCGCGTCTGCCACTGGCGAAGCAGTGGCCTCCAGATCCGACTGCAGCGCTGCCTCTATCGCTGCGATAGTCTGACTCAGCTCCTGCTGACAGGCAGCAAACCGCAATATGATTTCACGCGCTGACACAGCGCCACGGATACTATGCTCCAGTTGTTCAGCGCTCTTGCGCATGGCTTTCGCCGAGATCAGAGCCGCCACGCCTTTCAGGGTATGAATCAGACGTTCAGCACTCGCGGTCTCGCCTGCGATGTAGGCATCCCTGGCATCAGCCACTGCATTTCTCTGACTTTCGCAAAAACGCCCCAGTAAGTCGCGGTACAACTCCTGGCTGCCGAGCGCACGTCCGAGACCCTCTTCCACATCGATATGATCAATTTGCAGCCGCTCTGCCTGGGATGGTTCAGAGACAGCTGACATTGCAAGCGTATGCGTTTCTGGCTGGCACCATTGTCGTATCGTGTTATACAAGGACTGGGGATCGACCGGCTTAGTCACATGTGCATCCATGCCTGAGCGCAGGCAATGGGCGCGTTCTTCCGCCATCGCATGTGCCGTCATGGCAACGATGGGCAACTCGGCATAGGCCGGATTGAGGCGTATCAGTCTGGTCGCTTCGTGCCCATCCATTTCCGGCATCTGCACATCCATGAATACCATCCCAAAATGTTCGGGTGGGTGGCTCAACACCAGATCAACCGCTTCACGACCGTTAGCGACCAGGCTGACATCTATTGCAGCAGCCTCCATCAGCTCACGTGCGATCTGTTGATTGACTTCATTATCTTCTACCAGCAGTACGCGTAAACCAGGAAATTGCGGTACAGCCTGCTGACTGCGGCTGGCATTCCGCTCGTGCTCGATGAGCATCAGATTATCGAGGCATTGCCTCAGAATAGAGCCATTGACCGGCTTACGCATAAAGGCATCGGGCAAGGCGATATCCGTGCGGAAGCTGGCCTCTTCACGTGCATGTACCCCCAGCAAGATAAATTTCGGCATGCTGCGCAGATTTTTGACGTTCTTGAGTAAACTGATTAAACCCAGCCCATCCAGCTCGGGCATGCGCAAATCCACAAACACCAGATCAAATGGCGTGGCCTGATCCGCCAGCTCTATCGCCTGCATCGCAGCCGTCGCACTGTATACACTGACGCAATTCGGTGTCAGCTCCATCAGTTCTTCACTGAGTACCTGTGCAGCTTTGCGATTATCATCTACGATCAGTACGTTGAGGCCGGGATTTGTCATCACCGCAGGCGCCAGCGCCAGCCTTTTTTCTGGCAAATCAAACCAGGTATGGAAACGCACTGTCGTGCCCACACCCATATCGCTATTAAGAGAAATCTCACCCCCCATCAGTTCGATCAAACGTTTAGAAATCGACAAACCCAGACCGGTTCCACCAAAACGGCGCGTAGTCGACTCATCAGCCTGACTGAAAGGTTGAAATAAACGTTGTGTCTGCTCCTCAGACATACCGATGCCGGTATCACTGACCGCGAACTCCAGCTTCACGCGCCAGGCCTTACTCTCTGCGACACGGCAAGACATAAAGACTTCACCTGCATCGGTGAATTTGATGGCGTTATTGATCAGATTAATTAAAACCTGGCCCAGCCGCAGCGAGTCGCCTCTTAACAGGCGGGGTATTTCCTTCGGCACGTGCAGAATAAATTCCAGATTTTTTTCATAGGCGCGGTCAGCCGTCATCAGGGTGATATTTTCCAGCACTTCATTCAGATTGAAATCGATATGTTCAATACTGAGCTTACCGGCTTCCACTTTAGAAAAGTCCAGAATATCATTCACAATGCCGAGCAAAGACATGCCTGCATGATGGATTTTCTCCACATAATCTCTTTGCTTATCATCGAGATCCGTCCGCAAGGCAAGATGCGCCATCCCGATGATGGCATTCATCGGCGTGCGGATTTCATGACTCATATTGGCGAGGAACATAGATTTAGCGGCGGTAGCCTCTTCGGCGTGTATCCTTGCGCGCTCTGCCTCCTTGAGTTCAGCCTGCATCTGCAGCGTTCGTAAACGCAGCTGTTCTGCCATACTTTCCTGTAACTGGGTCTCCAGCCGCTTACGTTCCGTGATATCCATCACCACCCAGACGGTCCCCATCGTGAGCCGGTTCTGATCCACTGCACGTCCAGAAAAGTGTACCCAAAATAAGCTGCCATCGGCGCGCCGCATCTGCAGCTCACTTTCATACGCCTCACCGCGCAAAACGGCCTCACTGACGGCAGCGCCTGAGGCGTGATAAGCATCACGTGAGGTGTAGAACGGTTCCAGCGACGCGCCAAGCACAGCGTGCCTGTCCACACCAAAAATCTGGCACAAAGGTTTGTTCGCCCACTGTACTCTGCCCTCATTATTCAGAAAAACCATACCCACTATGGAGTTTTCCAGTATGGTTTCGCGTTCCGCGAGTATGCGCTGCAACTCATCGTCCAGCGCCTTACGCTCTGCATAAGCCTCCTCAGCCAGCCGGCGCGCCAGTTCGGCCTCTTTTAGTTCATGCCCGATATGTAAGGTCTGTACATGAACACGGGTTGCCAGGCCCTGGGCTTTGACAAACAATGCCATATAGCGCTGCTGCTCCTGATAGCCCTCTTCCCACTGTCCCGTTTCACCGAAAATCTCTATCAACTCGCGCATCGCACGCAGCGGCATGTAGACATAGCCCTTGTCTCCGACACTGTCTATGGCGCGCCTTAAGTCTGAAATCGCTTCAGGGAAGCGCCGGTGACAACGGTGCAAATAACCATTCACCCACCAGCTGTAAGGCTTGAGCGGTTTATCTTCGTAAGTATCAAGCAAAGACATTGCAATGCTGTTGAGACGGTCTGCCTCACTCAGCTGTCCGCGCGCCGCCAGCGTATAGGCCGCCACAGAAAGACAAAACGCGCGACTGGAGTTATCAGTATGGTGCGCACTACCTTCGCTGATGTAATTCGCCACACTTAAATAGGCGTCATCATATTTCTCCAATGCCAGATAACATAGCGCCAGCATGGTAGAGATGAACGGAGCCAGCCATTTCTCATCGGAATCCACCGCAATTTCACGGGCTTCCTCCAGCAAAACCTCGGCATCCTCGGCATTACCGCTGATGTAAAAAATCTCACCCAGATTGGCCAGCACCTGCGACACGCGATTTGGAATTTGCAGGCGTTTGGCTTGCTCTAATGCGTTATAAAAATGCCTGATCGCCTCTTCGGTGTATCCCAGCTCCTGCGACAGCGTACCGAGGATATTCATTACCAACACAGTCAACCTGTGATCACCTGCAGGCAAAATCGGCAGGATGCGCGAATGGCACAGGGAATACGCTTGCTCAGCCCGTCCATGGCGGCGCCATACGGCAACGGTGCCCAGCAAAGAGAAGGCCAGACCTTCGCTATCGCCGATCAGCTCAAACATGGTTGCAGTGCGCTCAAATTCAGGCTCAGCCAAGTGCAGCTTACCGTCAAAAAAATCGGCAAACGCATACAGGATTTCAGCCAGTCCGCCCAACACCGGACGACGCTTTTCACGCGCTTCCGTGCGTAAGCTCTTGGCAATCAAGCGGCCCATTTCAGGCGAATCACGCATTAAATCAAACGCGATAAAACACTGTTCTCGCCATTGAATTTCCGTCTGATCGAAGTCACTAGTCATTCTGCTATGCCCTATATCCTTATCAATGACACATTTTGTCTGCATCCTATTGTAGCCCGCAAACTATTATTTTTAAGCCAATTTTTTAACATAAATTTGCACCGGCTTCATATTGATTCCCATGCGCCGGAGCAAAACGGGCTAAACTGGTTTATGATGCGATGCAATACAATAGATGGAAAGCTCTACCAGAAATCTGTTTTTTGTTGCCAGAAACTCCTAAATCTCAGTTACAGCCCAGGGAACTGCCTGTCTTTTTATCAGAAAGAAGTCACTATGCTCTACCAATTTCATGAATTGAACCGCGCATTTCTGAACCCCTTAACCCAGTGGGCTGAAGCCTCCTCTAAGCTATTTACCAATCCGGTCTCACCACTGGCACATACGCCTTACTCTCAGCGTATCGCTGCTGGCTACGAACTTTTGTTTCGCCTTGGAAAAGATTACGAGAAACCAGAGTTTGGCATTACTTCGACCACCATAGGCAAACAAGTTGTAGAAATCACACAAACTACTGCGGTAATACGGCCATTTTGCAAACTGCTGCACTTTAAAAAGGCCTTAAACGATAAGGAGCTGAGTAAGCTCAGGCAGCCCACCGTGTTGCTGGTCGCCCCTTTGTCGGGACACCACGCCACGCTGCTGCGCGATACAGTACGCGGATTGCTGCCGGATCACGATGTTTACATTACAGACTGGACCGATGCGCGCATGGTGCCACTGTCTGAGGGCAGCTTCCATCTGCACGATTACATTTACTATGTTCAGGATTTCATCCGTTTGCTGGGACCGGATGTGCATGTAATCTCAGTCTGCCAACCAACGGTACCGGTGCTGGCTGCGATTTCGCTGATGGCCAGCGCCAATGATCCTAAACTGCCAAAGACCATGACCATGATGGGTGGCCCGATTGATCCGCGCAAATCACCAACGGAGGTCAATAATCTGGCGACTGAAAAGAAGTTCTCCTGGTTTGAGAATACAGTGATTTACAACGTACCGGCTAACTATCCTGGCTATGGACGCAAGGTCTATCCAGGCTTTTTACAACACGCGGGTTTTGTCGCGATGAACCCTGACCGCCACGCGCAAAGCCACTGGGATTACTATCAACACCTGATCAAAGGTGATGATGATTCAGCCGAACAGCATCGTAAATTCTATGATGAATACAATGCCGTACTCGATATGCCAGCTGACTACTACCTGGAAACGATCAAGACGGTATTCCAGGAATTCCGTCTGCCTAAAGGCACCTGGGAAGTCGAAGGCAAGCTAGTCAGGCCACAGGACATTAAGACTGTCGCGCTGTTCACGGTCGAAGGCGAACTGGACGACATTTCCGGCCCTGGTCAGACCCAGGCAGCGCATGATTTGTGCAGCAGCATTCCCGCCAGTATGAAACAGGATTACGTCGCACCCGGTTGTGGTCACTACGGCATATTCTCAGGCCGCCGCTGGCGTGAAATGATATGCCCGAAAATCGGTGAATTCATCCGCAAGCACGGCTAATCACCATTGAAAACAAAAACGCCGCCGCGAGGTGGCGTTTTTGTTTGTGAGTCGCGCAAAATCAGGGGATAATCCCAGTTTTGGCGCTTGCTTCCTGAGTGGCAAGCCGACCCTGATTTTTCCTTTCGAGTTCTTCCTGTGCCATCTTCTGCATCCGTCTCACTTGCTATTCAACTTGAAGCACTGTTACCGCAAACCCAATGTACTAAATGTGGCTATCCGTCTTGCCATGATTATGCAGTCGCGATGGCGGCTGGCCATGCCACTCATAATCAATGCCCACCTGGGGGCGAACAGGGTATTGCCTTGCTGGCTGATGCACTTGGACTGCCCGTCATCCCTTTGAATCAAGAGCACGGCGCAGAGCGTGAACGGCCGGTCGCTGTGATTGAAGAAGCCTATTGCATAGGCTGCACCTTATGCATACAAGCCTGTCCGGTCGATGCCATCGTCGGTGCAGCTAAACAAATGCATACTGTGATACCGGAATTGTGTACCGGCTGCGATTTATGTGTTGCACCCTGCCCGGTAGATTGCATTTCCATGATCTCTGTCACGCCAGGAAAAACCGGCTGGTCAGCCTGGAGCGAACAACAAGCCAGCCAGGCCAAAACAGCCTATGACAGCCGCAATGTGCGACTGCAGCGTGAAAAATACGAGAACGAACAAAGACTGGCAGCCAAAGCGGCCGCCAAACTACAAGCGCTGGAGGCGGAAGCTGCCGTCACCGCTGAAGAGCAAGCCAGCAAAGACAGAAAGAAGGCGATCATTGCTGCAGCAATCGAACGTGCACGCTTGAAAAAACTGGAAGCCGAAAAAGGACAAGGTGCATGAACGCAGAAAAACGCCAGCTGATTTTCCAGCGTCTGCAACAGGAAAATCCACATCCAACCACAGAACTCGAATACAACACACCATTTGAATTGCTGATCGCGGTTTTGTTATCCGCGCAGGCTACGGACGTATCGGTCAACAAAGCGACCCGCAAACTGTATCCAGTTGCGAATACACCTGAGACCTTGCTGCGCTTAGGGGTAGATGGCTTGATGCCTTACATCCAGACCATAGGCTTATACAAAACCAAGGCAAAAAACGTGATCGCGACCTGCGAGATTCTGCTACGCGAGCATCAAGGCCAGGTGCCACAGCAGCGTGAAGCACTGGAAGCCTTGCCTGGCGTAGGCCGGAAAACCGCCAACGTGGTTCTGAATACGGCTTTCGGCCAGCCTACCATCGCGGTGGATACCCATATTTTCCGGGTGTCTAACCGGACTGGCATTGCGCCCGGCAAAAACGTAGATATCGTCGAACAGAAGCTAATGAAATTTGTTCCCAAAGAATTCAGGCTGGATGCACATCACTGGCTGATACTGCATGGGCGCTATACCTGCATCGCCCGCAAACCTAAATGTTGGAATTGCATGATCGCCGATTTATGCGATTTCAAAGAAAAAACGCCCCTACCCGATAAGGTGTAAGGACGTTTTTTTAACAATGTAAGCAGGCAGTACAACAAGAACTGCCCGCTCAGCAATCAGACGATACGGCAAGCCTGTTCAAAACTCAGACGTGGTCCGCGTGGATGTAATTTACTGGCATCACCATAGCCAAGATTGCAGATGAAATTCACTTTAACTTCGCTACCAGCAAAGAAAGTCGCATTGACTTTATCGGCATCGAATCCCGACATCGGGCCGCAATCCAGACCCAGGGTACGCGCTGCCAGCATCAGATATGCGCCTTGCAAGGAGGAGTTACGGAAGGCCGTCGCATCGATCAGTGCTTGATTCCCGGCAAACCAGGAACGTGCATCCGCATGTGGAAACAATTGTGGCAACTGATCATAAAATGCCATATCCATACCGATAATTGCGGTTACCGGCGCAGTTTTGGTTTTCTCGAGATTTCCCTCAGCCATGCAAGCGAGCAAGGCGGATTTTTGTTCTTCGGACTTCACAAATACGATGCGCGCAGGGGAAGTATTAGCAGAAGTTGGCGCCCATTTCATCAGATCATACAATTCGTGCAACAAAGCATCCGCTACTGGTTTATCCTGCCAGCCGTTATGGGTGCGGGCGTTGGTAAATAAGGTTTGTTGGGCTTCGGTACTTAACATGATGATTCCTTTTCTGGAAAACGAGGGAAAAACTTGGCGCATGATAAACGAAGACGCAGAGTCCGTGTGCACGCCGCTATTAAATTGCCCTGCACAAGCGAATTCAGAGACTACACTTGCCCATCGCCGCGAAGACTGGACAGCCAGACCTGTGTTTTTACCCTACAATAGGCGGCTTTTTCCAACGCTCATAATCAGGAAGCCGTATGTTTAACCCCAGCCAGGATGATGTCCGTCGTTTTTTCTGCGAAACATTCAGAAAAATGCATGCAAAAGAAATTCTGACACCACTGGAATCGATTGCTGCCGACTGGATACAGCAACATCCTGAGTACGATCAGGCGCTGAGCGATGTTGAGGCTGCTTTGCAAGCGAATTACAGCGTGGATCAGGGCCAAACCAATCCCTTCCTGCATTTATCTATGCACTTATCGATCAGCGAGCAAATTTCTGTCGATCAGCCACGTGGTATTCAGGCTGCGGCACGCCAGCTGGCACAGCGCTACAATTCAGAACACGAGGCACACCATCAAATCATGGAATGCCTGGGCGAGATGATCTGGAATTCCCAACGCTCAGGTCTGCCGCCAGATGGTCAAGCCTACATAGAAGCAGTACAGAAGCGTTGCCGCTGAGCTCAAATCAGCTTCAGCATAAAAAAATGCCACGGTGCGAGACACACCGTGGCATTTTTTATTTTTTGCTGTTTATTTCTTGAGTACCAAACTACCCGGCAGGCTGGATAAATAGGCGGAAATATTGGCAATATCCGCTGCGCTCAAGGCCTTGGCCTGCCCACCCATGATTGCATTCGTGCGTCCGTTCGGACCATCGCCACGCTGGTAGGCTTTTAAGGCATGTTCCAGATAATCTTTGTGTTGACCAGCGATTTTAGGATAGGCCGGATCTATCGGGGAGTTAAAGTCTTTCCCATGACATGAGGCACAGTTATATTTTTCTGCCGCCGCTTTACCTGCATCGATATTCCCTGCCGCCAGCGCTGTTGCGCTCAACATCGCCAGGGACAGAATTACACCAGTGATTGCTTTCATGCTGACTCCTGTTCTTATTTTTGTTGTGAATAATAAGCGGCCAGATCGGCGATATCCTGATCAGTCAGGCTACCCGCGATACCACGCATAGAAGGATTTTTACGCTCGCCTTTCTGATAGGCTTTCAGCGCTGCTTCCAGGTATTTGGCAGACTGACCACCAATTTTAGGTACCTGAAACACTTCCGGATAACTGGCTTTATAACCGGGTATCGCATGGCAACCTATGCACATGGCAATCTTTTTATCGGCAGCGTCTTTAGCATTTCCAACTACTTCCGCTGCTGCCGCAGCTTGGGCGAGACTCGCAACAGCGAGGAGTGCGAACAGTTTTTTCATAGGAACAATAGATTAGTACGGTTGGAACAAAGAAAATGACCCGTAAGCCTGCAAAACTCAGTGTATGCGAACAAATTTTGAAGGCACTACGGGCTGTCTCAAACCACAGCAACGGATTTGCATCAGTCTTACTACATGTTGATGTTGCACATCATTCTATATGATGCACATCAAACTCCAGATGAAAAACATGCGGAATGCGGTCTATTTCCCACACTTTTTATGTTGCAACTGCACAAGAAACGTCTTGCGTGGCTACCTGGATATGTATAACTCTTTCGAACAGCCAAAAATAGAACAGGCGTTCACAGGTTACAGGAATCTCGCTTATACTCAGACCCTGGGCCCAACCTTACCGACACAACTATGACGCAAGATACAACTAGCTTACGCTTTGATGGTGCCGACAATTATGTCGCCACAGATGATTTGAAACTGGCCGTGAATGCCGCCTTACGCCTGCAACGCCCATTACTGATCAAGGGGGAACCTGGTACAGGAAAAACCATGCTGGCTGAAGAAGTCGCCGCTGCACTGGGCATGCCGCTATTGCAATGGCATATCAAATCAACCACAAAAGCGCAGCAAGGCCTGTATGAATATGATGCAGTTTCACGCCTGCGCGATTCACAACTCGGTGATGAGCGTGTCAAAGACATCCATAACTACATCGTTAAAGGCGTGTTGTGGCAGGCATTTACCGCCGAACAGCCAGTGGTGTTGCTGATTGATGAAATCGACAAAGCCGACATTGAATTTCCCAATGACTTACTGCGCGAACTGGATCGCATGGAGTTCTATGTGTATGAGACACGTGAAATGGTCAGGGCGCGCCATCGTCCGCTGGTGATCATCACGTCCAATAATGAAAAAGAATTGCCGGATGCCTTCCTGCGCCGCTGCTTCTTCCACTACATCAAATTCCCTGACAAAGAAACCATGCAGCAAATCGTCGATGTGCACTTTCCAAATCTGAAAGGGGATTTGCTGAGTCAGGCACTGCAAACTTTCTATGAAGTCCGCGAGATTGCCGGTCTGAAGAAGAAGCCTTCCACCTCTGAGCTGATCGACTGGCTCAAGCTCTTACTGGCTGAAGATATCCCAGCCGAAGCCTTGCGCAGCAAGGATAACAAGGCCGCAGTCCCTCCCCTGCACGGTGCTTTACTCAAAAATGAACAAGATGTACATCTGTTTGAGCGCATCATGATGATGGCAAGGAATAACCGCTGATTTTGTCAGGATAATGGCAAAAAAACAGGCTCGTTGCGAGCCTGAACACCTTAATTAAACCTGAATCGACCCTGAATCAGAAGCACGGCACCGGCACCGTTTGAGGTGCCGTGTACAAATCAGCTTACTGTGCCTGTTTGAGCTGATCCAGAATTGCCGGATTTTCCAGTGTAGAGACGTCCTGGGTGATTGCCTCGCCTTTTGCGAGTACACGCAACAGACGGCGCATAATTTTGCCTGAACGTGTCTTAGGCAGATTATCACCAAAGCGGATTTCTTTTGGCTTCGCAATCGGCCCAATCTCCTTGGCAACCCAGTTACGCAACTCTGTCGCTATCTGCTTGGCTTCATCACCGGTAGGACGTGCGCGTTTAAGTACCACAAATGCACAGATCGCTTCACCCGTCGTATCGTCCGGCTTACCAACTACAGCAGCTTCGGCTACCAGCGGATTCGCAACCAGTGCCGATTCTATCTCCATGGTACCCATGCGATGACCAGATACATTCAGCACGTCATCAATACGACCGGTAATGGTGAAGTAACCGGTCTCTTTGTTACGGATCGCGCCGTCACCTGCCAGATAGACCTTGCCACCAAACTCTTCCGGGAAATAGCTTTTCTTAAAGCGCTCAGGATCACCCCAGATGGTACGTATCATAGACGGCCATGGGCGTTTGACGACCAGAATACCGCCCTGTCCGTTCGGCAACTCATTACCGGTTTCATCCACGATGGCGGCCATAATGCCGGGTAAAGGCAGCGTGCAGGAACCGGGTACCAGCGGCGTTGCGCCCGGCAACGGTGTCATCATGTGACCACCGGTTTCGGTTTGCCAGAAAGTGTCGACGATAGGACATACATTGCGTCCTATGTTTTTGTAATACCACATCCAGGCTTCAGGATTGATAGGTTCCCCGACCGAACCCAGCAAACGCAGGCTGGACAAGTCATAGCGATCCGGATGCACGGCGGCATCGGCGTCAGCTGCTTTAATCAGCGAGCGGATTGCGGTAGGCGCGGTATAGAAAATACTGGCCTTGTGTTTCTCTATCATGGACCAGAAGCGTCCGGCATTCGGGAAAGTCGGTATGCCTTCAAACACGATTTCAGTCGCACCCATCGCCAGCGGGCCATAAGTGATATAGGTGTGTCCAGTGACCCAGCCAATATCAGCAGTACACCAGAACACATCGTCAGGCTTGATATCGAAAGTCCACTTCATGGTCAGCTTTGCCCACAGCAGGTAGCCGCCGGAAGAATGCTGCACGCCCTTAGGTTTGCCGGTTGAACCCGAGGTGTACAGGATGAACAGCGGATGTTCGGCGCTGACCCATTCCGGCTCGCAGACTACATCCTGTGTCGCCACCAGCTCATGCATCCACAGGTCCCGCCCTGCCTTTACCTGAATAGCGCCGCCGGTGCGGCGGTAAATCACGACATTTCTGACCTTTTCACATTCACCCAGCGCCAGCGCCTCATCGACGATCGCTTTCAGTGGCAAATGCTTACCACCCCTGACCTGCTCGTCGGCAGTAATTACGGCCACCGCGCCCACGTCTACGATACGTTCTTGCAGCGATTTCGCAGAAAAGCCACCAAATACCACGGAATGGGTAGCGCCAATACGTGCACAAGCCTGCATCGCGACCACACCTTCGACTGACATAGGCATGTAGATCACAACCCGGTCGCCCTTGCTGATACCCAGGGATTTCAAACCATTGGCGAACTGGCAGACTTTTTGATGCAATTCACGGTAAGTGACCTTAGTGACTTCACCGCCATCGGCTTCGAATATCAAGGCGACTTTCTCTGCATTGCCATTGTCCAGATTCACATCCAGACAGTTGTAAGACACATTCATTAAACCATCCGGGAACCACTGATACAAAGGCGCATTCGACTCGTCCAGCGTGGTTTCGAAAGGCCGCTGCCAGTGCAAATTCTCACGTGCCAGTCTGCCCCAGAAACCTTCGTAATCCTGCTCGGCTTCGCGACATAATGCATGGTAAGCATCCATGCCGGAAATCGCAGCTTTCGCAGCGAATTCAGCGGGCGGTGGGAAAATACGGGATTCGGCTTTGATTTCGTTTTCTGCTGCGCTGTTTGTCATCTTTGTCTCCAACTGGATTAATCGCATCAATTGCATCTGAAAATTCGCAGGTCTTTGCCCGGAAACAGGTGCTGTCTGAAAAGCGACTCTTTCAGCCGCCTGGCGCGCCTGGCCTCCGTTTTGCCCGGTGATGTGCCAACCTTAAACGCAGAGACTTACTAAAGCCTTACGCATCATCGGACAATTACAATACCAAAATAATACCATTCAAATTCCTTTAACAAACCACTGGTATTGCCCTATGACACGGCAGACTTGCTCAGATGTAAAATAGCGCTTTCGCACCCTTTAGTTTTCTCAACTCAGAATTGATCTATGTCAAATCCAAAACAGTTCACCAAATTATCGCCCTTAGCAGGTCTCATTTTTTTCAGCCGCTGGCTGCAACTGCCGCTGTATCTGGGTCTGATACTCGCGCAATGCGTCTATGTATTTCATTTCTGGGTAGAGCTGATTGACCTGATCGGCGCTGCCATGGGGAATCAAAGCGCCTTGCAACACATCCTGGATGCCGTGTCTGCCGGTGCGAACCGGCCGACCAAGCTCAATGAAGCAACAATTATGCTGGTGGTATTAGGCCTGATTGACGTTGTGATGATTTCCAACCTGCTGATTATGGTCATCATCGGCGGTTACGAGACCTTTGTATCCCGTCTGGGTCTGGACGGACACCCGGATCAGCCTGAGTGGCTGTCCCATGTCAATGCCTCGGTATTAAAAGTCAAACTGGCAATGGCAATTATCGGCATTTCATCAATACACTTGCTCAAAACCTTCATCAATGCAGCCAATTACACGGAGACCGTGTTGCTGGCTCAAACCGGCATCCACCTGGCCTTCCTGTTGTCTGCACTGGCTATCGCCCATTGCGACCAGATCGTGACGCGCACCCAGTTGGCATCGAAAGACCATCATTAAGCAAAACTGTTAGATAATTCGTCTGCTACCTGTCGCCCTGAGCCTTCATACAGCCTGGCTGTAAGTCTGGGTTCAGGGCCAGGGTGTAGACTGATGCCGACTTATCCAAGGTCTGCACTCAGCTTTACCCTCACTATTTTTTTAATCAGCCAAGAGCCATCCCATGACAGTCATCAAACAAGACGATCTGATTGAATCCGTCGCAGCCGCGCTGCAATACATCAGCTACTACCATCCAGCCGATTACATCGCCCATCTGGCGCGCGCCTATGAAGCAGAACAAAGTCCGGCAGCGAAAGATGCGATTGCCCAGATCCTGACTAACTCTCGCATGTGCGCCGAAGGCAAGCGCCCTATCTGCCAGGATACCGGCATCGTCAACGTATTCCTGAAAATCGGTATGGGCGTGCGTTTTGAAGGTTTCTCCGGCTCGATTATTGACGCCGTCAACGAAGGCGTACGTCAGGGTTATAACCTGGCAGAAAACAAGCTGCGTGCCTCTATCGTGGCTGACCCTCAATTCGAGCGCAAAAATACCAAGGACAATACGCCGGCCGTGGTGCACATGGAACTGGTACCCGGCAATACCGTGGACGTTAAAGTCGCGGCTAAAGGTGGTGGTTCAGAAAACAAAACGAAATTCGTGATGCTGAATCCTTCCGACTCTCTGGTGGATTGGGTCATGAAAACAGTGCCTACCATGGGTGCAGGCTGGTGTCCGCCAGGCATGCTGGGTATAGGTATCGGTGGTACTGCAGAAAAAGCGATGCTGATGGCGAAAGAATCCCTGATGGATGACATCGACATGTATGAACTCAGACAGCGTGGCCCGCAAAACAAACTGGAAGAACTACGTATCGAGCTGTGCGACAAGATCAATGCACTCGGCATCGGCGCTCAGGGTCTGGGCGGTCTGACTACCGTACTGGACGTCAAGATCAATATGTACCCGACCCACGCAGCGTCTAAACCGGTTGCGATGATCCCTAACTGCGCTGCGACCCGCCATGCGCACTTTGTGCTCGATGGTTCTGGTCCTAGCTATATAGAACCACCGAAACTGTCTGACTGGCCAGAAGTGCATTGGACACCGGATACCGAAAAATCCAAACGCGTCGATCTCAACACCCTGACTAAAGAAGAAGTCGCGTCCTGGAAACCAGGCCAGACCTTGCTGTTGAACGGCAAAATGCTGACTGGCCGCGATGCTGCCCACAAGCGTATTCAAGACATGCTGGCGAAAGGCGAATCCTTACCGGTCGATTTCACCAACCGCGTGATTTACTATGTGGGTCCGGTTGATCCTGTGCGTGATGAAGCAGTCGGCCCGGCTGGCCCGACCACCGCAACCCGCATGGATAAATTCACCGACATGATGCTGGAAAAAACCGGTCTGATCTCCATGATCGGTAAGGCAGAACGTGGTCCGGTTGCGATTGAATCCATCAAAAAGCATCAGTCTGCATATCTGATGGCCGTTGGCGGCGCTGCTTATCTGGTATCCAAAGCGATCAAATCCGCAACCGTCGTTGGTTTTGCTGACCTCGGCATGGAAGCGATTTATGAATTTGACGTGGTGGATATGCCAGTTACGGTTGCCGTTGATTCACAAGGCACCTCGGTACACAACACCGGCCCGAAAGAATGGCAGGCAAAGATCGGTATTATCCCGGTTCAGTAAGCTAATCTTTGTGCAGCGCGCACAGCGGTCAATTCTGCAGCGATGCAGGATTGGCTGCCTGCTGCGCCACCTTTGCATTCCGCTCCAGTCTGCATCACAGTCTGGAGCATTTTTTATTCTGGATTCATTGCATATGATTTTTGATTCAGGCAGCCCGATAGGAATTTTTGATTCCGGCATCGGTGGTCTTTCGGTACTGCGCCACATCCACGCCTTGCTTCCGGAAGAAAATCTGCTCTATATCTCGGACGCAGCCTACGTGCCCTATGGAGAAAAAAGCGAACAAGAGATTACCGCACGCTGCATGCTGATTGCGCAGTATCTGTTCGCACGAGGTGTTAAAGCACTGGTAGTCGCCTGCAATACCGCAACCGCAGCGTCCATACAAAAATTGAGAGCAGCGTATCCTGAACACATCATTATCGGTTTAGAGCCGGGATTAAAACCTGCTGCTGCATGTAGCAACAACCATGTGGTCGGCGTGCTGGCGACGCAACGCACTTTACAAAGCGAAAAATATCAGCGTCTGCGTGATCAGTTAATTCAGGAAAATCAAACCCGCTTTGTAGCACAAGCCTGCATCGGTCTGGTCAATCTGATCGAACAAACCGACATGGACGCTGACGAACTGCAGCAGTTATTGTGCAGCTACTTGCAAGTCATAGCCGATGCCGGTGCAGATACACTGGTATTGGGCTGCACCCATTATCCGTTTGTACGCGAAAACATAGAAAACGTTTATGCCAGTCTGCGTCCGGGTCTCGCCGCAGCCACCATCATTGATACTGGTATCGCTGTCGCCCAGCACCTGCAACGTCTGTTAATCCAAAAACAGTTACAAAGCCAGCGCACAGCTGAGGACCCGGCACAAAGCGGCAGCATTGCAGCCTATACCACTGGCGACGTCACTCATTTGCGCAGCATGCTGGACAAGCTCCTGCAGCTCAACAACTGCCCTGCATCAGCACTGCCCTTGCCTGGCTGATGCAGCAATACAAATCCGGGTTTGCATAATTAGCATCTGCGATTACAATCGCGGCAAACCTAAACGCAGCAAGCACTTCATACACCGCTAAAGTGAGATTAAATTGAATTTGCAGATGAATGAAAAACTGGAGCTGAGCCGTTTCCTGAAACTGGTCAGTGCTGCGATCGTCTTATTCTTCCTGGACTTCGGCAAGGAAGTGCTGATTCCGATGACGCTGTCTGTGATACTGTCATTTCTGCTGGCACCGCTGGTGAGGCGGCTGCGCCTGATCGGCCTGCCTTCCAGCGTATCAGTACTGATGACCGTTTTTATATTTGCTGCATCGATCTGTTTCGCCGGTTTAGTACTGGGTAGTCAGGTAGTCAAACTCGGTACCAGTCTGCCTCAGTATGAATCGACCATACGCGACAAATTACGCACGCTGAATGCCATCACTCTGGAAAAACTGCACAGTGTCACTGGCAAAACCGACTTTGTTACCGACCCTTTTTCGCGCGAACTGGCTACTGCAAATAATGACAACGGCCTCACACCACAGGGAAATAAGCCGGTGGCGGTCGAAGTGCATCAGCCACCTGCGACACCCGGCCAGCTGATCGCCAATATTCTGGACTCCGTCACCGGGCCGGTAGAAACCATAGGCCTGGTGTTTGTGATGCTGGTCTTTATTTTGCTGGAACGCGAGTCACTCAGGGACAGATTTATCAGTCTGATTGGCAGTAATAATCTGCGTGCCACCACGGTCGCCGTAGATGATGCGGCACGCCGCCTGTCACGTTTTTTCATCTCTCAATTTGCCGTGAACGGTGCCTGCGGCTTAAGCATCACCATCGCACTGGCAGTAGTGGGATTGCCGCAAGCCGTGTTGTGGGGCGTATTAACTGGCTTGCTGCGTTTTATTCCTTACATAGGCGCCTGGATAGCGGCCGGACTGGCTACCTTGCTGGCATTTGCTATTTCACCCGGATGGGAATTGACTATTGCCACCCTGGTCGTGTTTATCGTGATCGAATTATTGTTCGGGCATGTGATTGAGCCGCAGTTATATGGACATACCACTGGCCTGTCACCTTTATCGGTGGTGGTGGCAGCGGTATTCTGGAGCTGCATCTGGGGGCCGGTCGGTCTGGTTTTATCGACACCGCTGACACTATGTCTGGTGGTGGCGGGACGTTATATATCGGGGCTCAATTTCCTGGGCGTTTTACTCGGCGATGAGTCTGCACTGACTTTGCCAGAGAAATTCTATCAACGTGCACTGGCCGGGGATTCTGATGAACTGATCGATGCTGCCCAGCGTTACTTGCAACGCCATTCCGTAGCTAAGTACTGCGACAGTGTGCTAATCCCTGCACTCAGACTGGCCCAAGCCGATTTCTCAGTGAGCGCAATTACCGATGAAGAAAAACATAAAGTTGGGAATGCGATCGCCTCCGTCCTGGTATCACTGGAATCCAAAGCACCATTCTGGCGCCGCCGTCGCAGCTCAGTGTTGGATGGAGAGACGCTGGCCCGCCATCTGATCCATGAGCGTGAACTGACCCATGGTAACTATCAGGGCCCGATTGATGTGCCGGCTGGCTCTGTCATCCTGGTGACAGGTGTGCGCGAACAAACTGATGAATTAGCCGCCGAAATACTGGTTAGGGTACTGCGCGCTGCACATATCGATGCGCGGCACATCTTTACAACTGACATCAATCAGCCGCCGCCAGATGTACCAAGCAGCATGGTAGCTGCTGTCTGCCTGGTCACCGCCAATTCAGATGAAAACCATCCGGCGATGCATGAACTGGTCACGCAGATACAGCAAAAAATACCACAAGCCTGTCAGTTAGCTTTGTTTATACCCGGTGATACCAGCCAGGCGATACAGGAAACCCCATGTGAGTCGGAACTGATACAGGCTTTTTACTCGTATCAGGAAATTACCGCATCCATCACCCGCCATAAGGCACAGAACCCATCCTGAGCACTGTGCCATCATGAACCAGATGTAAAAAAAGCGATGTCTGAGCATCGCTTTTTTGTTTGCAGCCGTATGGATTAGTTCAGTACCGCGGCGATTGCATTTGCTGTCGCTTCCACGTTGGATGTATTCAGACCCGCCACACACATACGTCCGGAACGCACCAGATACACGCCGAATTCTTCTTTCAGACGATCACACTGCTCTGCCGACAAGCCGGTATAGCTGAACATGCCGCGCTGGGTCAGGAAATAGCTGAAATCACGGCCGGGTACTTTCGCACTCAGCACATCGTGCAATTTACGACGCATCAGCTGGATACGATCGCGCATGGCCACCACTTCCGCTTCCCACATAGGACGCAATTCAGGGTCAGTCAATACACGTGCCACCAGCTGGCCGCCATGCATAGGCGGATTCGAATAATTACGGCGTATGGTAGCCTTCATTTGACCCAGTACATTCACAGCCTGCGCTGCGTCCGGGCAAACCACGCTGAGCGCACCGCAACGTTCGCCATACAGACTCATGCTCTTAGAGAAGGAGTTCGCCACGAAGAAGCTCAGACCTTCATCGGCCAGCAAACGGATCGCATACGCATCTTCTTCGATGCCATCGCCATAACCCTGATACGCCAGATCCAGGAAAGGAATCAGCTCGCGCTGTTTGAGCACAGGCACCAGCGCCTGCCATTGTGCCTTGGTCAGATCTACGCCAGTCGGATTGTGGCAGCATGCGTGCAACAGCACGATGCTCTTAGGCGCGGCTTGCTGCAAGGCTTCCAGCATCGCGTCGAAGCGCAGACCGCCAGTTGCTGCATCATAGTAAGGATAGGTTTTAACAGTCAGGCCTGAACCTTCAAATACTGCACGGTGATTATCCCAGGTCGGATCGCTGACCAGAATAGAGGATTGTGGGAAGTAACGATGAATAAAATCACCGCCTACTTTCAAGCCACCACTGGAACCTACAGTCTGCAAAGTCACAACGCGGCCTTCGCGCAATGCGGCATGCTCTGCACCGAATAACAGATGCTGAACCGCAGTGCGGAAGTTAGCTGCACCTTCCATAGGCAGATAAGGACGCGCACCGGCTTCAGCCACCACTTTATGCTCCGCAGCACGTACTGAAGGCAGCATAGGGATTTTGCCGTTATCGTCGAAGTAAATACCGATAGACAGATTAATCTTGTTTGGACGCGGATCTTTACCAAATGCCTCGTTCAGAGACAGGATAGGATCGCCAGGATAGGCTTCGACATGCTGAAACATGGTTTGACTCCGGTAGTGATGGACTGTGACCCCATCGCAGCGGCAGCGTAAGGACGCCTTACCGACGTGATGATGCGTAAGCCCTGTGAAAAGAAAACTGCCTGGCACCCTGCGCAGACCCACTCTCTTCGCAAAGGCGCAATAGTCCGGCATTTTGACACATTCTGAGCAGCAATCAGGATACAGATAGTGTTTTTAGTAGGGTGAACAGAGGAGCAAAGCAGTGCGCGGCCTAAAAATTGGCAAATAAAGCAATAAACCAGCTCAGAAACGCATACATGCTGCAATTGAAGCCCAGATACAACAAAGCGCCACCCCTGCCTGAGCCAGGATGGCGCTACACTGCTTACGAATGCCGCTGAACTCCCGCCTGCGCGGGACTGACAGCACCGGCTGAGTTACTCCCCGGCGTGATTATGAGAATAATCGGTAGCGTCTACCGGCACATCGGCACCAGTTTTTCCTTCAAAGAAGAAGGGCTTTCTGGCCTTAGGATGTTTGCCGGTCTGATTCATGGTCGCCGTTTCAAACAAACGGCCATTCATCATCACATGCGTGATGCGGTCAGACTGGCGGATATCCTGCAATACATCGCCATCGACGATCATCAGATCTGCCAGCTTGCCTGCCTCCAGCGAACCCACATCTTTATCCAGCCCCAGATAGCGCGCGCCATTCAGAGTCGCACTGCGGATCGCTTCGATTGGTGTCATACCGCCCTTCACCATAGTCCACATTTCCCAATGTGCAGCCAAGCCTTCACGCTGACCATGCGCCCCCAGATTCACAGGCACACCGGCACGCTGCAGCTCATTCGCAGCCTTGGCGACACGCAGCACATTGAAGTCTTCTTCGGGCGCTGTTTCGCGCCGTATGCTACGTGGTTGCAACACCGAGCGTGGCACATATTTAGACAGGATAGGATGCTTCCAGACATCGGTGCGCGCATACCAGTAATGCTCGCCATCAAGCCCGCCATATGCCACACCTAGCGTAGGCGTATAACCGACCTTGGTCTGTGACCATAATTGCTTGACGTCGTCATACACATTTTCTACCGGCAGCGCATGTTCTATACCGGTATGCCCATCCACCACCATGCTCATATTGTGCTGGAACAGCGAACCGCCTTCCGGCACCACCATCATGCCGGTCTGCCTTGCGGCTTCCAATATCTGCTGTCTTTGTTCGCGACGTGGCTGGTTATAGCTTTTGACCGAAATAGCACCGGCAGCTTTCATGCGTTTCAGATGAGTGAGCGCATCATCGAAATTATTCACCACTGCGCTGAAATTCCCCTTAGCGCCATACAGGATGGTGCCGGTGGAAAAAATACGCGGCGCCACCACGGCTCCGGCTTTTTGCATTTCACTGTGCGTGAAAATTTCATTGGTATCGTTAGACGGATCGTGAATAGTCGTGACACCAAAAGCCAGCGAAGCATAATCTATCCAGCTTTGCTGAGGGATAATGCCACCCTCACCCATACCACCATGCCAGTGCACATCGACGATACAAGGCAAAATGGTTTTGCCGCTTGCATCAATCATGGTCGCACCTTCGGGTACAGCGACATCAGCGACACGTCCTATCTGCTCGATACGGTTATCACGGATCACAATGCGGCCATTGTCGATCACTTCATCGCCCTTCATGGTCGCAATGCGTGCGCCGGAAATCACGGTCACGCCACTTGGTTTATCGGCCTTTTGTTTAAAGCCGATATGCAGGCCATCTTCGCTAAATTTAGGCAATTCCGCAGGCGCACCTGGCACAAAGCTGAAAGCATCTTTTAAGTCACGGGTAAATAACTGATTACCTAATGCAAAATGGATTTTTTGACTGTCACCCGACCAGTGCAGGTACTGACCCGCATTCACATCCAGCTGACGTACCGGCAGTGCATCCATTTTCTGCCCTATGCTGACCGGCTTGCCCGCCAATGGTAAAGGCGTAACATAGGCATGGAAACGCTCACCAAATGCGAGCCACTGACCATCAGGCGAAATCGCAAATTCACCTGCGAATTCACTTTTCGCGACCGCCTGCTCAGGACTTCCATCAAGCGGAACTTTGACCAATGAGGTGCTCCAGTCAACTTCACCGGTGTACTTGGTACGACTCACATACACCGCGCTGCTGTCTTTGCCAAACTGCGGCGCACTGCCTTCTTCTGTCAGTAATTTAGGCGCTGACTGACCATCGGCAGCCACGGTATAAACACCGGTATCCAGGCCATTCCAGGGCGTAGTCAGATAGCCGCCACGTGCTTTGACATAAGTGACGGTTTTGCCATCCGGGGACAAGCGCGGATGCGTGTATTTGCCGGGGGTTTTGGTCACGATGGTTTCTTTGCCTGTACCCAGATCCAATACGCGCACTGAACCTGTCTGTTCATCATTCCAGGTCGTGTAAACGACACGCTTACCATCTTTCGAAAAGCTAGGGAAATATTCAAAATGCTGACTCTGACTGGTCAGGCGCTTAGGCTGACCATCAGGTAACTGGCGCACATACAAATGACCCAGCGCTGAATAAATCACTTTATCGCCAACCGGAGAAACCTGGACCCAGCGCAGCTGATGCACATCGAACTGTTCAGGCGCGACCTCATGTGCAAAGCGCAGGGCTGGCGTGATTTCACGCGTATCTTTGACGTGGAAAGCGATTTCTGTCGCTTTACCGGCAAACGGATCGAGGCGCCACAGCTTACCTTTCGCCCACACCACGATCTCTTTACTGCCCGGCATCCAGGCAAAGGAAGGATAGACGCCGTGGATGGCCCAGGCTTCCTGCATATCACGCTCCAGCTCCGGCCAGGCCGCACGTTCTTCACCAGTCTGCAAATCCTTCAGGAACAAGGCAGATTGATTGCGGATACGACGCACAAAGGCCAGATACTTACCGTCCGGCGAAGGAACCGGCCGGACCGCACCACCGGCGCCACTGACCAGTGCCTTAACTTTACCGTCCTGTAAATCTTTGCGGAAGATCTGGTAAATCTGACCGTTGGAATCTTTGTTATATTCAAACGAAGTGCCACCAGTCGTATCCTGGGAATAATACACATAGCGACCATCGGGCGAGAATGCAGGTTCGCCCAGGTCCTTCTGCCAGTTCGGTTTTTCATTGAGCTGTATGCCAGCACCACCTTGGGTGTGATACATCCAGATTTCACCCGAACCCAGTGAGCGCGTACCGCTGTAATGCTTGCGTGCCGCCAGATACTGACCTGACGGATGCCAGACGGGATTATTCAACAAGCGAAAATCTTCTTTGGTCACCTGACGCGGATTGCTACCATCCGCGTTCATTATCCACACATTATCGCCGCCACCCGCATCCGACATAAAGGCGATTTGTTTACCATCGGGCGAAAAACGCGCCTGCATTTCCCAGGCAACTGAGTGCGTCAGAGGCTTAGCCTCACCGCCACTGATGGGCAAGGTGTAGATATCACCCAGCAGATCGAATACGATTTGCTTACCATCCGGACTCACATCCACACTCATCCAGGTACCGCTACGGGTATCAATATTGACGACTTGTTTTTCACCAGGTGGCTGATTCACATCCCACTTTTTTGCAGGCTCTTTTTTTACCTCGTTTGCCGCATACATATCGCCACTGTTAGCTGCAAAGCACAGCGCCACTGCGAGTGGGATTAAACGTTTTTTTGACACAGAAACTCTCCTTTTTTGACTTATTTTTTTGCACTGCAACACCGAAATCCCGGTGCACTTGGTATTCAGCCCGCCGGACTAGGATGTATCACAATGTAGAAAGTTCCGAATTGAATAGCTTCCTTTGAAATTACTTCATTTCCCAGCATGTCAGATAACAGCATCGCTACCCCAATACTGAGGGAAACGAGCTATATCAGCTATTTATCTCCACAATCCCAGATATATAGCTGGGCAATCCAAAAAATTAGAGGTAGTTGAAATTGAAATTACGCTTGGAACGCTGACGCAACATCATCAGAAAACGAGGCTGGCTTAGGTGGAAAATACATATCCATGAAAAGTTTTTTTCAGGAGAAATATTAAATTGAACAAAAAAACGACATTTATTTATTAAATTGCTACCAGTTTTTACGATTTTACTTGGAGAAATAATACAAATTGTTACTATTAATGTCGGGGCACAAATTTTTTCTCAGCGGGGGGGATCTCGTGGAGAAAAAGTGAACATCAATTGCTGCATTGCGAAGAAGAAGCGTTTGCATTGTAGGGGTAACCCCACGCGAACCTGTCATTGATTGGGTTTTCTATAACCGGAGAGTTAAAGAATGAAATTAAATAAAATCACAGCTGCATTAGCAACGATCGGTATGTTCAGTACCGCTGCTTTTGCGCAAGAAGCACAGACCACTGAAAAGATTCAAAAAGTGGAAGTGACTGGTACCAGCATCAAACGTACTAATACTGAAACAGCATCTCCAGTGCAAGTGATCAGAGCAGAAGACATCAAACGTTCTGGCGCGACTAACATGTCCGAACTGATGCAAACCATTCCATCCATCACATCCGGTGGTCAGAATGACTTCACATCCGGCAATGGTTTTGCTGCTGGTACAGCAACTGCATCCCTGCGTGGTCTGGGTTCTGCATCGACACTGACGCTGATCAATGGCCGCCGTATGGCAGCAACAGCAACAGCTGATCCTAACTCCGGTCAATCCACCCTGTACAACATCAACAATATTCCAATGTCCGCGATTGAGCGCGTTGAAGTATTGAAAGACGGCGCATCCGCTGTTTACGGCTCTGATGCGATCGCCGGCGTTGTGAACATCATCCTCAAAAAAGAGTACAAAGGCCTGGAAGCAACTGCAACCACATCCGGCGCGACTCAGGGTGGCTTCAAAAACAATAACATCTCCCTGTTCGGTGGCTACGGTGATGTAGACACAGACGGTTTCAACATTATGGTTGGCCTGGATGTCAGCAAACGCGAAGGCACTAAAGTTGAAAAATCCGGTGGCATCAGTGCTTTACCAGTAGCACGCGGCAAATGGGGCGGTGATATTTTCGGTGCGGACAGCGCGATTACTTTTACACCTAACTACTATCCTGAAACAGGTGTAGGCAGCGGCGTTTACAACACGAATGCACCTGTGTATCCAAGTAAATGTCCTGCAAATCAAGTCAGCTCGACTATTTTGTCTAGCAAAGCACCAGCTTGCGCAATGGACTTGAACCAATATGCTTACTTCACTACGCCTTCGAAGTCTGCCAACCTGTTCTCCCGTGCTTCTTTCAATGTCACTAAAGACATTACTGGCTTTGTTGAGGCTGGTGTATCGCGTCTGGAAAATGAATTTCCAAGCAGTGGTGGCTTCGCCACCCTGTCCAGCGGTCTGAGCACCTGGTTTGACCCTGCAGGTAATCGCCGTTCTTTCCGCTTTGCACTGCCAGCCAATCATCCGGACAATCCTTTGTTTGCCGCGAACAGTGCAAACCAACTGCGTGTAGCGACTGGCGCACGTCTGGCTGATATCGCTGCAGGTACTGATGTCACGCAAACCACCTATCGTCTGGTCGGTGGTCTGAGCGGCACACACTTTGGCTGGGACTGGCAGTCTGGTGTAATGCTGAATAAATCCAAACGTGAATCCCGCGACTACGGTGCAATCAATGCCGTGACCGCAGGTGCTGCACTGGAAAAATATCGTTTTGGCGGCACTAACAGTGCTGAATTGCTCAAGCAAATTAGTCCTGATGCAAACTCCCGCGGCGAAACAACCGTCAACAGCGTTGACCTCAAAGGTTCCACAGAATTCGGTCAACTGGCTGGTGGCGCTATCGGTATCGCTGCAGGTGGCGAATATCGCCGTGAAAGTATCGAGATGGTTTCTGATGCCAATCTGGCAGCAGGTAACTACGTTGGTCGTGGCGCATCGTCGGCAACTGGCTCACGCAATGTCGCCTCTCTGTTCACAGAAGCTAACCTTCCAGTGCTGAAGTCTGTCAATATCGAGGCAGCGGTACGTTATGACCGTTACAGCGACTATGGCTCTTCAACGACGCCAAAAATTGGCTTCAAATACACACCGATTCCTGAATTAAGCTTCCGTGGTACGGTTTCTGAAGGCTTCCGCGCTCCAGGCCTGACGCAGATCTCGACGTCGAATGTATCCAGCTTCCAGACCATCAACACTAACCGTGACTGGGTACGGTGCCCGACCGGTGCGGCAATTCCTGGCGCGACTAACTACGAAACCAATGAATGTACGACTGGTACTCGTAGTATCGCGTCGTTCATCGTTGCCAATACTCAGTTGAAACCAGAAACATCCCGCAGCAAAACCCTGGGTCTGGTATTTGCACCGACAGCAAACTTCAGCGGTACGCTGGACGTGTATCAAATCAGCCGCAAGAATGAAATCGATCGTCTGAGCTCTAACGACATCCTGCGTAAACTGTATGCTGAAGGTAACACTTTTTACAATGACGTAGTATTCCGCAGTCCTGACCCGACAACATTGTTGAAAGACGCAAAAGGCAATCCTATTCCAGGCACAGGCACTGTAGTTGGTGTAAAACGTAAATACCTGAACCTTGGTGAATCCATTGTTAAAGGTGTGGATCTGGAATTGGCTTACAAAGCAAATCTGGGTGAATGGGGTCGTTTGAATACAACTTTGTTTGCTGGCTATATTGACAGCTTCAAATATCAAAGCGAAGCAGGCAATCCATTTGTTGATACATCGGATACAGGCGACACACCGCGCTTGAAAACCCGTCTGAATCTGACTTGGTCTCTGAATGACTACTCCGTATTTGGTTCGATGAACTATGTGAGTGGCTATGGTCTGCCTGCATTCAACACCACAACAGGTGTAAAAACCATCTGCAGCCCAGGCTTCACTAAAGCAGAGTTAGCAGAAACATCTGATTGCCGCGTAGCTTCATTCACGTCCTTCGATATGGGTGCAACTTACACAGGCTTCAAAGATCTGACACTGCGCGCAACAGTACGTAATGTATTTGATCGCAATGCTCCATTCGATCCCAACTACAACTACTACAACACTGTTCTGCACAACCCACAAGGTCGTGCTCTGACAGTCAGCGCAAACTACAAATTCAAATAATCAAGTCATCGTTTATTGAAATTGAAGTGTAAAAACCCGGCTGAAAAGCCGGGTTTTTTTATCTGCTTCCTTCAGGAACTCCAGGCACAGTAAGCAGTCTGATACCCAGCTCAAACTTCACCCGCCTAAAGCTAATATCATGCCTACTCCAACTCTTTTCAAGCACCTGCTACTGCCGGGCTGCAGCCTTGCTCTGTCACTGCTGTGCGGCGCTGTCTGCGCAGCACCCGCCGGCTTTCAGGCCTACCCCATCACAGATAAAACCCAGCACATACAAGTCGATGGCAAGCTGGATGAGGCAATCTGGGCCAAGGCGCCGGTGTTTGATACCTTTTATCAAACTCAGCCTGTCGATCAGCAAAAAGCGCATTTGAAAACCGAAGTAAGGCTGGCCTATGATGAAAAATATCTGTACGTCGGCATCAAGGCTTACGATGACAAGGCGGCACTGATACGCGCACCTTTTGCACGACGCGATAAGATCAGTATCGATCAGGACTTTGTCGCACTCTACATCGATGCCAGCGGCAGTCATAAGGCGTCGCAAGTGTTTTACGTCAATGCGCGTGGTGCGATCATGGATGGCATGTACTCGGATATGACGGGTGACGATACTGCACCCGACTATGATTATCAGGTCGCGACCGCTATACAGGATGATGGCTGGAGTGCCGAATACCGGATACCGTTTTCCGAAATCGCCTATGATAAAAATGCGGAAAAACCCTGGAGCCTGCTGGTATTGAGGAATATGACCAGGGATCAGCGTTACCGTATGTATAGCGGTGGCGTCACACGTGCTGCCAGTTGCAATCTATGCTTCTCAGATGATATTCAGGGCTTGAAAAATCTGCCTTCCGGTATGAACTGGAGCATCACGCCACAGATAGTCAGCCGCCGCAGTCGCGATGAACAAAGCGGCTCAGCGGCAAAATCAGCGAGCAGTAATCAGCTGAGTCTGGACATGAAATTCAGGCCGGATTCCGCCACGACTTTCGATGCCACCATACGCCCGGATTTTTCACAAATCGAGCTGGATGCACCTCAGTTATCCGGTAATACCCGCTTCAGTATTTTCGTCTCTGAAAAACGGCCGTTCTTTTTGGAAGGCGCTGATATGCTGAAAACGCCGATGAATGTCATCAGCACGCGCAGCATTTCCAATCCTGATGCAGGCTTGCGTTATACGCGGCGCGATGGCGAGCGTGATATCAGCATCCTCACAGCCAGAGATGTCGCCGGTGGCCTGGTGCTGCTGCCGAACAATTATTACACCGGACTCGCGACCCGCACCGAGGATTCCATCGCCACCGATGCGCGCGCCAACTTCCACTTTGGCAGTTTATCTGCGGGTGCGGTATTCACTGATCGCACTTTGAGCCAGTCGAAAGCGTATAACCGCGTGTTCGGCCCTGACTTTATCTGGCAGCGTAATGAAAATGAAATGCTGCGCGGCCAGCTCTTAATCAGCCAGACCACCGCCCAGGCCAATGCCGATGGCAATCTGGTCGCAGGCAACAGCACACGTGGTCATGCTGCGCATCTCGAATGGTCGCGTGGCAACGACAGTTGGGCAATGTCCGCCACTTACAAGGATTTAAGTAAAGACTTCCGTGCCGATAATGGCTTTTTTTCACAGACCGGATTTCGCAGCTTTAACTCTGAGCTGGTCAAAAAATTGGGCCGTAACGGCCTCTTCCATGAAGTGAATCCTTATCTGCAGCTGGAATACAAACGCGACAGCCTCGGCAATATCATGGGCCGCAGCCTGATACCCGGCATACGTGTTGCCAGCCATTACGACAGCAGTGCCTATCTGGCCGTCAGCCCGGCCAGCCAGAGCCGTGTCAGCGAAACGGGTGAAGTATTTTCAAGCAATAAGTTACTGGCCGGTTTTGGCGTGAGTCCCGGTCGCCAGGTGGCCAGGGTTTCCGCTGACCTGACACTGGGCGATGTGATCGATATCGACAGCAACCGCCTCGGTCGCGGCGGTACGCTGAACAGCAGCGCCAAACTGCGTCTGCATGACCGCTTCGAGCTGGAACCTAATTTTGCGATCAACTGGATCGATCAGTCTGCCACGCCCGGCGTCACTCAGTCTGGCCGCGCCTACACCGAGACCGCATTTCAACTCAACAGCGTGCTGCACTTCAGCAGCCAGGACAATCTGCGTCTGATTTATCAACGCGGCCATGCCTGGCGCAATCCGGCCTTGTACCAAAAAGCGGTCGCTGCCGATAGTGAGCGCCATATCAGTTCGCTGGTGTACACCCATACCGAGAGCCTGGGACGGGTAGCCTATCTGGGCTGGACCCGCTCCGGCAATGAGACACCCGGCTTTACTGCCAGACGCCAGCAAAACGAAGTCTTTGTGAAGCTGTCATGGCGTATCTGAAGCTGAGCTAATGTTAAAACCTGAGCGACTCAGGCTATACCCCAGTCGCGCAGTATCGCAGCCGACTCATCGTTCTGATGCGCGGATTGCGCAGGTACATCCGGCTGGGTACGGCTGAAACGCGGTGCCGGTGCTGGCTGCACCACACCATCGAGTTCGACAAAACTGGAACGCGCTTTTGCATGTGGATGCAAAGGCGCGTTTTGCATATCCAGCACCGGTGCGCAACAGGCATCACTGCCCTCCAGTAATTCACACCATTGCGCCTGAGTTTTTGTCGCAAATACCTGCGCCAGCTGTTGTTTGGCAGCGGCCCAGCCAGCGCGATCAAACTGCGCCGGTAACTGGCTTGCTTCTATTCCGGCCAGTTGCAGCAATTGCTGATAAAACGCAGGCTCTATCGCACCGACCGCCATATAACGCTGGTCGGCACAAGCATAGGTATCGTAGAAATGCGCAGCACCATCGAGCAGATTAGTACCCCGCTGTAAGGACCAGGCTCCGGCGGCCTGAAAGCCATATAGCATCGCGCCCAACAATGCACTGCCTTCCGTCATTGCCGCATCCACCACTTGCCCCTGTCCCGATTGACGCGCTTCCAGCAAAGCGCAGACCACACCAAACGCGAGCAGCATGCCACCGCCACCAAAATCAGCCACCAGATTCAAGGGTGGCGCAGGCGGACTATCCGGTCTACCCATCGCTTGCAACATGCCACTCAGCGCGAGGTAATTGATATCGTGTCCGGCACTGTGCGCTAAGGGTCCGGTCTGTCCCCAGCCTGTCATACGTCCATACACCAGACGCGGATTACGCTGCAGGCAAACCTCGGGTCCCAGCCCCAGTTTTTCCATTACACCGGGCCGGTAGCCTTCGATCAAGGCATCCGCTTTGTCACTCAGCGCCAACAAGGTCGCCTGATCCTGCGGCGATTTCAAATCCAGCGTGATCACACGCCGGCTGCGCCCCAGCACATCATAACGACTGCCCAACAAAGGAAATACCTGCGCCGCCGCCGTGGCAGAGTCGGCGCGGCGCTGCACCCGAACCACCTCAGCTCCCATATCCGCCAGCATCATGCCAGCAAACGGACCAGGCCCCAGGCCCAGCATTTCTATCACACGCAATCCTGCCAGCGGCCCAGTCATCCGCACACTCCTGTATTGAAAGAGAATCAGCAGTATCGCTGTTTTTTTGTGCTATTCATCCTTAGTGCATGCGGAAACAACAGGATTTTTTAGTCAGCTGCATGCACTCAGCTACATTCAGGCCCTGACTCAGGTAAGCTGACAGACTGATCAGGTTTTTTTATTTTCATTGCACATGCCAGAGATACAGCCACCTGCCAGCCACAGCAAAAAACGTGGCCGCCCGACTCAAAGCGGATCAGACAGCAGCCGCCGTCTGATTTTGCGGCATGCTGCCGCGCTGTTCCGGCAACAGGGCTATGACCATACTACAGTACGCGATATTGCAGCAGCCAGCGGCATGCAGGCCGGCAGCTGGTTTTATCACTATAAATCCAAGCACGACATGCTGCGCGCGGTGATGGAGCAGGGATTGCTGGACGCTTTGGAAAAGATAGAAGCGATACAGCAGCAGCCGCTGAATGCGCGCGAACTGTTCACGCAACTGGTGAGCGCGCATCTGGAAACTCTGGTCGCGCCGGAACATGATTTCATCCCAGTTCTGCTGTATGAATGGCGCGCCCTGAATCCGGAAGCGCGACAAGAGATCGTGCATCTGAAAGACCGTTATGAAGCGGTATGGGAAGCCTGCCTGCACAGGCTGCAAGCTGAGGGCAGCTGGCACATGCCGGGGGACTTCGATAAGCTCTGGATGTTTGGCGCGCTGAACTGGACTGCCCAGTGGTACCGTCCACGCGAAGGCCAGACGCTGGCGACACTCAGTGCCGACGCTGTCCGCTTTTTGCTGCGCTGCTGAGATTCAGTACAGGCACTGACTCAGCAACGCAAAAAACTTACATCAACAGCGCTCAGGATGCGATGTAACTGGTTTTCATGGTGGTGAAAAATTCGACCGCTGCACTGCCCTGCTCGCGCGCACCGTAGCTGGAACCCTTGGTACCACCGAAAGGTACGTGATAGTCAACCCCGGCAGTCGGCACATTCACCATCACCATACCGGCCCGCGCATGACGACGGAAATGCGTCGCATACTTGAGTGAGGTGGTACAGATTCCGGCGGTCAGCCCGAATTCCGTATCATTCGCGAGCTGCAAAGCATGCTCATAATTCTTAGCCGGGATCACCGAAGCGACTGGTCCGAAGATTTCTTCGCGCGTATGCTGCATGGCCGGATCGCAATCCACGAATAAGGCAGGATTGAGGAAATAGCCATCGATATCACGTTGCAGGCGCTCACCACCGAAAGCCAGTTTCGCACCTTCGTCTTTAGCGATCTGTATGTAACGTAAATCCTGATCCAGCTGCGACTGATCCACCACCGGGCCGATGTCGATGCCTGCGTGCAAGGCATGGCCTACTTTCAGCTGGCGTAGTTTTTCCGTGACCGCCGCCACAAAGCGAGCATAGATCGCCTCTTCTACGATGAGACGCGAAGAAGCCGTGCAGCGCTGACCGGTAGAGTAGAATGAGCCCTGAACCGCCGCATTGACGGCCACCTCCAGATCACTGTCCGCCAGCACCACCAAAGGATTTTTACCGCCCATTTCCAGCTGAACTTTGGCGCGTCGCGCTGCACATGCAGCGAGTACCCGGCTGCCAGTTCCGACTGACCCGGTGAAGCTGATCGCATCCACGCGGCGGTCATTCACCATCGCTTCGCCAACCACACGGCCAGGTCCGGCCACCAGATTAAATACACCAGGCGGCAAACCTGCGCGGCTGATAATTTCCGCCAGCGCCCAGGATGAAGCAGGGACTAATTCCGCCGGCTTGAGTAATACGGTATTACCAAAAGCCAGTGCCGGTGCGACTTTCCAGGCCGGGATCGCGATAGGAAAATTCCACGGCGCGATGATGCCAACCACACCCACCGGTTCACGACTCACATCAACTTCTATACCAGGACGTACTGACGCCAGTTTGTCGCCACGGATACGCAATGCTTCCTGTGCAAAGAATTTGAAAATCGCGGCAGCACGCCCTACTTCCCCTATCGCTTCCGGCAGAGTTTTACCCTCTTCGCGCGCCAGCAAAGTACCGAGCTCGGTTTTACGCGCCTGGATTTCAGAACCGATCAGGTCGAGTGCATCGGCTCTTTGCTGTACACCCGAATGACGCCAGCTCAGCGATGCCTGATGGGCTGCCGCAATCGCTGTCTCTGCCTGTTCTGCACCCGCCGTTGCGTAGTCGCCAACCACATCAGCGCGGTCAGACGGGCTGCGTACGGTGGTGTGCTGAGTGCCGTCTGTCCATTCACCGTTAATCCATAATTTTTTCATTATTCTGTCTCCTTCAGGCTGCCCGCTGCCAGGGCAGCTAGCGTTGATGTTTTGGCGGGAAACACAGGCTGACGCAACTGTGGTGCTTCCCAACCGTATAAAAACTCACAGGCCGTGCCGCATATCCTGCCCTGACATGGCCCCATACCGGCGCGCGTCACCAGCTTGGCAGTGCGCCAGTCAGCATGTTGCTGTATGCGGGCGGCACTCACGTCTTCGCACCGGCACACGAGGGTATCCGGTTTGCATAGCGCGCGCAATCCGGCTCTGAGTGAAAAAGTCGTTTGCAACAAATGCGCAAATGCCAGTGTCTGTTGCTGCACGCGTCGTGCGGCAGCCGGAATCACCTGTGTGGTGGCGGCCAGCCCTGCGATTTGGCCCTGGATCAGCGCCTGTTCCACACCGCCGATACCCGTCACTTCACCCGCAGCCCAGATGTTGCTTACAGACGTCATTTGTTGCGCATCAACCTGCACTTTACCTGCTGTCAGCGCACACTTCAGCGCGTGCGCCAATTCCAGATTAGGCGTTAAACCATAACCACAGGCCAGTACATCACAGCTAAGTTCAATTTCCTGCTGGCCCTGGCGCAGCCGCACTTGCTGTAAACGCTGCTGACCGGATGCTTCCAGCACCGTGCTGTGTGCGCGATAGCGTATACTTCGCAAAGACCAGAACAAGCCCAGCGCCTGCCAGGCTTTGGCGCGCTGCTGGCGCAATAAATGCCAGAAAAATCTGCGCAAAGCGGACCAGGGCTGATCTTCTGCAATCAACAACACCTGTGCGCCAGCTTGCTGCGCAGTCTGCGCTACGGCCAGTAACAGCGGGCCGCTACCGGCGATCACCACGCGTTTTCCCTGCAAGCTGGCACCGGCCTTGACTAAGGCTTGTAAGCCACCCGCCCCCATCACACCCGGCAAAGTCCAGCCCGGAAAGGGCAATAAAATCTCGCGCGCACCGCTGCATAAAATCAGCTTTTCCCAGCGTATTGTCAGTATCTGATCGTCCTGCTCTGCCACCAGAGTTTGCGCCTGCAGCGCGACGATGCGCGTCGCAGGCAGGTATTGCACCTGCTCACTGGTGCGAATTTGCTGCCACATCGCATGGGCGCGTGCATCTTTCCAGTTCGTTTCACCACCGCGCCAGATCTGGCCGCCGGGTGCCGTATTTTCATCCAGGATAACGATACGCACGCCAGCCTGCAGCGCAGCACTGGCCGCTGCCAGACCGGCTGGCCCGGCGCCGATAATCAAGATGGGCGCAGAAATCTCTTGCTGTTTCATTTTGCCTCCATCGTTTGCTGGGATGCAGTCTGTATCACCATGCCAGTGCTACACAAAGTCTGACAAGCGAGACGCTGCGGCTGTCCATTAATCGTGACGCGGCATTCCTGGCAGACACCCATGCCACACAGCGCAAAACGCGGCTCACCGCTGACAGAACAGCGCGTCAGCCACTCATCCTGCTGCATGAGTAAGGCTGCAACCGTGATACCAGTCTGCGCCTCGGTGGCTCTGCCATTCAGCCAGAGCCTGATGCTTTCCTTTTGATCTTGCATAGCTCAGGTCTCCGGCTGGATGAAACGGGATGGACAATAGTGTGCGGCATGCACCGCGGGTATGCGGCCAGCCATCTGATCCGAGATGATCTGCGCGGTGGCCCAGGCAGTAGTGACGCCTAAACCTTCGTGTCCGGCTGCTATCCAGATGGAGGGATGATGAGGATGCACACCGATCAGGGGATGACCATCGTCTGTCGCTGGCCGCATACCCGCCCATGCACGCAGGATGCGCATCTCGCTCAGCCCAGGCAATAAACGCATCGCTGCATTCAATACCGCCGTGAGTGCCTCAGGATCAAGCGAGGTATCAGGCTGATGATCCTGGCGGCAGGAGCCGATCAGCCACTGACCGGTAGGCCGCGGCTGTACATTCGCAGCGACAGTCAGACCATCCGGCCGCATGCTGCTTTGCCCATAATCCATACTGACTACCTGATGCTGTAAGCTGCCCGGATAACGTTCAGTAATGGCCAAATGGCCTTTGCGTGGAAACACCCGCAGCTCAGGCAACAGCTCGCTGAGCTGTCCGCCTGTCGTCACGACGATACGCGCGGCATAGATGCGCTCGCCATTAGCGAGAACCACATGATCCGGCGCCAGCGACTGCACACGGCGGCCAGACAAATAGCGGCCACCGGCACCCACCAGTTGCTGACTCAGAAAATGGGCCACTGCAGGTGGGTAAATCACACTGTCTTGCTGCACCCGCACCGCACCGGCCAGACCTTTGCGCAATGCGGGTTCCAGCCGCGCCAGCTGATCACCGCTGATGGCATCGGCCTGCCAGTCATGTGCATTCAGCCGTGCTGCACGCTGATGCGCCTCAGCCAGTTGCGCCTCATTTTCAGCGACCCATAAAGTGCCACAGGGATGGTGTTCAGCTGTGCCCGGAAAGGCTTGCAGAAACTCACGCCACAGGCGCAGTGAATACAGACAGAGCTCCAGCTCCTGCTCACTTTCATCAAGTGCCACCAGATGTCCCATACCGGCTGCCGTCACGCCGCAGCCAGCGCTGGCTGCGTCGATCAGGGTGACGCGGTAGCCCTCTTGTTGCAAGGTCCACGCACAGGCCGTGCCTATGATGCCGGCCCCGACTACCAGCACATCACTATGCAAACTCATTGCGTTGAAATGAGGGCTCAGGCCAGTTGTGGCAAGACCGGACGGGTCGCCAGTGCAGCACGCACCACGGCCTCGGCACGGCTACGCACTTCACCCTGCAAAGGCTGGCGTGGCAGACGCACACGCTCATTGGACTCAATGACCATGGCCTCAACCAGCTTGATGTTTTGTACCAGATAGCTGGACACATCCAGATCCAGTAAAGGGCGGAACCAGCGATAGATAGTGAGGGCTTCGGCATAGCGGCCAGCCTGAATCAGCTTATAGATCGCAACCGTCTCATGTGGGAAGGCTACCACCAGACCAGCTACCCAGCCTTTGGCACCGGCTGTCAGTGCTTCAAAAGCCAGATTATCGACACCGGTGAACAAGTCATAGCGATCACCGAGGCGGTTAATGATTTCTGTACTGCGACGGATATCATCCGAGGATTCTTTAACTGCCACAAAGCGCGCATCATCGGCCAGCTCTTCCAGCATATCGGTCGTGACATCCACCCTATAAGCAATACGGTTAGAGTAAATCATGACCGGCAAATCAGCCGCGGCCGCGATGGCACGCAGATTGGCGATGGTTTCCTGATGATTGGTATGGTAAATCGTGCTTGGCACCACCATCAAACCATCGGCACCTGCACGCGCTCCTTTTTCAGCCAGGGCACAGGCTTCTTTGGTTGAGGCTTCAGCCACGGTCAGCAAGGCAGGCTTAGATCCGCATACTTCTTTGCTCAGTTTCAGCACATCGATACGTTCGGCGTGGGACAGAAACGGTCCCTCACCCAATGAACCACAGGCGATCAGCCCATCGCAACCGGCATCCATCAGATATTGGAAGCAACGCTGCATTTCCTTGAAATCGAGCGTATCTTCAGGAGTGAATTTTGTCGTTACTGCAGGAATAACACCTTGCCACATGATAGAGCCTGACTTTCTCCGGCCGCTGCCGGTCTGGATGATAGATCTGTCCCACTCAGTAAGTACCTGCCGCTCAAGGCAAGTCATGATGAACTGAGCACTGCTTACCTCCGCAGCATAACGCAAAGTCTGCGCTGACTGACATGAAGTTCAGTACACAGTGTAAGGCGCAACGGATCTCACGTCTTGACCGATGCACAGCATCTGGAAGTAGAAATCTGCACAGCCAGTCTGGCTAGACTGCGGCAGCAGCAAAAAAAATGCGGAATCACCAGAATGATTCCGCATAGCAGATGTAAGCAGCGGCGCTCAGCCCAAATCAGCCACCCATCCCCAGCAGGTAGATGCCATAAGCAACGATGCCCCATCCGGCAAAACGTAATTTACCTGCGCTGGCCAGTCGTTTTCTGGCCAGGAACAAGGCGGCGCCCAAAGCTTGCAGCAGACAACTGGCCAGTGTGAATCCTGCCGCATACGCGAGAAGGCTCATACCTGGCGCTAACTCTGCACCGTGTGCATAGCCATGCGCGGCGCCAAACACGCTGATCGCCAGCACGCCCGCCATGACCGGCACCCGGACTGCCATCGCCATCACCAGGCCGCCGCAGAGTACCGATGCTGCGATCAGATACTCAGTCAGATGCGCCACCCCAAATGCAGCACCGAGCGAGGCACCCAGGCACATCGCCAGCGTAAATTGCAGACTGACTGCATAAGGACGCAAATTAGTTTGCTGCACAGACCAGTAACCCACTGCCAGCATCGCCAGCCAGTGATCTGCACCAGTGAAAGGATGGATCAGTCCGGCCAGCCAGCCTGAGCCACTATGCAGGCCATCGTGCGCTAATGCGAGGCCAGGCATGGCAAGCAGACTCAGGCACAGCATCAGTAAGCGTGTTATATTTTTCGAATACATAGAACAACTCCCCTTATACAAATTTAAAAATTCCGCACCGGCCTTCAGTATTTCTGACTCTAAAAAAAAGGCTGCTGAAATTTTCTTCACCCCTTATTGCAGCGTTTTTTCCACATCCAGCATGCCCTGCTCGCGGATGAAACGCACCACGTCTTCCAGTCCTTCACCGCTGCGCAAATTCGTCATCACGAATGGGCGGCTGCCGCGCATACGGCGTGCATCCTGCGCCATCACATCCAGATTGGCGCCGACATAAGGTGCCAGATCGGTCTTATTAATGATTAATAAGTCGGAACGGGTAATGCCGGGCCCGCCTTTGCGCGGAATTTTTTCTCCGCCTGCCACGTCGATTACATAAATGGTCAGGTCGGACAGTTCAGGACTGAAGGTAGCGGCCAGATTATCGCCACCCGACTCCACCAGGATCAGATCGAGAAATGGAAAATCGGCACTCATGCGTGCTATCGCTTCCAGATTGATGGACGCATCCTCGCGGATCGCGGTATGCGGGCAACCTCCGGTTTCCACACCCATCAGACGTTCGGCTGGCAAGGCATCGGCACGCATCAGGATTTCCATATCCTCTTTGGTATAGATATCGTTGGTGATCACTGCCATTTCATAGTCAGCACGCATGCGCTTACACAGCATTTCGCACAATGCTGTTTTGCCTGATCCTACCGGACCGCCGATGCCGACTCTTAAAGGATTAGGATTATTCTGTTTGTTCATAGCGAGTCCTGTTTTTTCAATTTTCGTTTATTCATTTTTTCAGCACCGCACTAAAGACGCATACTCAGGAGCGGTATAAGCGACTGTATTGCACCTCATGCTGCATCGATAACAGCGACAAGCCCGGTGCCCAGTTACTGAGACTGGCATCGTCCAGTTGCTGCGCCAGTTGCGCGGCCTGCTCCAGTACTGGCCCCAACGCCAGCAATAAGCGCTGACCAGCCACCTGTCCCAGCGGCACCGATTTGACGCAGACCAGCACCTGATTTTCTGCCCATGCATACAGGCTGCCGATTAAAGCCTGGGCCGGTGGTACTTGCAAACTAATGGCAGCACAGGCATAGGCGGTAGGAAAAGGAATCTCCGGCAAGCTCTGCAAAATCCGCGCCGCATCTGCATCGGCCACCTGTAAATCAAGCAGCAGTCTGGACAGTGAATAACCCATCTGTATCGTCTCGGCACGGAATTCCGCCGTATCCCGCGCTGCGATGAACAAGGTATTCCAGCTGCTGACCGCTTCCGCATCGGCACAGGCAAAGGCTTGCAACAGGCGCCAGGTCAGCGCGGCCTCGAACGGTGCCACCACCTCGAGTGCATAGGCGGCTATCCAGTCTTTGGCCTGAGCTGCATTCGTGACGTGACCCTGTTCTATTGCCGCTTCCAGTCCTTGCGAATAACTATAGGCACCGACCGGTAAAGATGGGCTGGCCAATTGCAGCAAATGTAGTAAGGCATGCGCCTGCATCGCCTTAACTCCGGCCTTCAGCGCAGCAGATGCGCATGGTTTTCACTGTACATCTCCGGGCCGGTGTATGCGTTGACGCAGCGGTATCGGTGCCAGCGGATGGTGTGCGTGATGGCCGTCGTGATCAGCATGATGATGGCCGCCACCATAGGCACCTGACTCGGGTTCGAAGGCAGCCATTTCCTCACTCACACTGGCACCCAGACCTTGCAACATCTCTTTGAGTACAAGGTCCTGCCGTATGCGTAAAAAACCTGCCCCGACCTGTGCCTGGGTATGGCGGTTCCCTAAATGAAAAGCACAACGCAATAAGCTTTGCGCTGAGTCGCATTCCACTTTGTAAGTCGGTTCAGCCGCTGCCAGAATTTGCACCGTGCGGCCATCGCTGGCCATCAGCAGATCGCCATGACGCATCACGCTGCCGCGCACAGTCAGCACCGCGACTTCTTCACCCGACAACAGCCTGGCGCGCAAGCGTGATTTCTCACGCAATTCATAGGGCAATTCGAGCTGGCCGTAAATCTGTTCAGCCTGTTCGGTTTTGGTATGTAAAGTCAGCATGTTGTGTATCCCTTGAATGAGGCCATAACGCCGCTGCGGCAGTTTTGCGTCAGTCCAATTCGGTTAAAACAAAAAATAACGCTGTGCCAGTGGCAGGCTGCTGGCCGGTTCGCACACCAGCAATTCGCCATTGGCGCGCACCTGGTAGGTTTCCGGGTCGATTTCCATATGTGGCGTCAGGCTGTTATGCAGCATGTCCTGCTTGCGCAGACTGCGCATATTGCGCACAGCGATTAATGTTTTATTGAGTTGCAATTCTTGTGCCAGACCCGCATCCAGCCCGGCCTGCGATACGAAAGTGAAAGATTTTTTCAGTCCACCGCCGAAGGCACCGAACATCATGCGGTAATGCACAGGCTGAGGCGTCGGTATCGATGCATTTGGATCGCCCATCTGTGCCGCAGCGATCATGCCACCCTTGAGTATCATGGACGGCTTAACGCCGAAAAATGCCGGTTTCCATAGCACCAGATCGGCGATCTTGCCGACTTCTACCGAACCCACCACATGGCTGATACCGTGCGTGATGGCAGGGTTGATGGTGTATTTGGCGATGTAGCGTTTGGCGCGGAAATTATCGTTGTGGCTGCTGTCTTCAGCCAGCGCACCGCGTTGCTGCTTCATTTTGTGCGCGGTCTGCCAGGTACGCATAATCACTTCGCCCACCCTGCCCATCGCCTGCGAGTCTGAAGACATCATAGAAATCGCGCCGATATCATGCAGAATGTCTTCGGCAGCGATGGTTTCACGCCGTATGCGCGATTCGGCAAAGGCGATGTCTTCTGAAATCGCCGGGTCCAGATGGTGGCACACCATCAGCATATCCAGATGCTCATCCAGGGTATTCACGGTATAGGGGCGGGTCGGATTAGTCGAAGATGGCAGCACATTGGCCTGGCCGACTGCAGCGATAATATCCGGCGCATGACCGCCACCTGCTCCTTCGGTATGAAAAGTATGGATGGTCCTGTCCTTGAATGCCGCCAGCGTATGCTCGAGAAAACCGCCTTCATTCAGCGTATCGCTGTGGATCGCAACCTGCACATCCATACGGTCTGCCACGCTTAGGCAATTGTCGATTGCCTGCGGCGTACTGCCCCAGTCTTCATGCAATTTCAGCCCTATCGCACCCGCATAAATCTGCTCTTCCAGCGGCAATGGCAAACTCACATTACCTTTGCCCAGAAAACCCAGATTCATAGGAAAAGCATCGGCTGCCATCAGCATGGAATGCAAATGCCAGGGACCAGGCGTACAGGTGGTGGCGGCCGTGCCGACTGCCGGACCAGTGCCGCCACCTATCATAGTGGTGACCCCGCTCATGAGTGCTTCTTCAATTTGCTGCGGGCAGATAAAATGAATGTGAGTATCGACCCCACCGGCCGTGATGATCAGACCTTCACCGGCGATGATCTCCGTCGCGCCGCCGATGATCATATCGACGCCGGGCTGGATATCAGGATTACCGGCCTTACCGATAGCCGCGATCAAACCGTTTTTCAGGCCGATATCTGCCTTCACGATGCCCCAATGGTCCAGTATCACGGCATTGGTGATTACAGTGTCCATGACTTCACTATGCGCACGCTGGGACTGCCCCATGCCGTCGCGTATCACTTTGCCACCGCCAAATTTCACCTCTTCACCGTAGATCGCAAAATCTTTCTCGATCTCGATCACCAGACTGGTATCTGCGAGCCGGATGCGGTCACCCGTGGTCGGTCCAAACATTTCGGCATAGGCCTGACGGCTGATTTTCATATGCTCTCCTTCAAGGCACCCATGACTTTGCCATTGAACCCATAGACCCGCCGGTCACCGGCCAGCGCCACCAGCTCGACCGTGCGTTGCTGACCAGGCTCAAACCTGACTGCGGTACCGGCCGCTATATTCAGGCGCATGCCATAGCCTGCGGCGCGCTCAAATAACAAGGCCGGATTGGTTTCGTAAAAATGAAAATGGGAACCGACCTGTATCGGACGGTCGCCGCTGTTCGCCACTACCAGCGTACGGGTCGCGCGGCCGGCATTGAGCGTCAGCTCACCGTCTGCGATCAATAACTCTCCGGGTATCATAGCTCGCTCCTAGGGAATGGGATGATGCACAGTGACCAGCTTACTGCCGTCCGGGAAGGTGGCCTCAACCTGGATATCGGGGATCATTTCCGGCACCCCATCCATCACCTCATCACGACTCAGTATCTGTGTGCCTTCCGACATCAGCTCGGCAACGCTCTTGCCATCGCGCGCACCTTCCATGATGGCCGCAGTAATCAATGCCACGGCTTCGGGATAGTTCAGCTTCAGGCCACGCGCTTTACGCCGTTCGGCCAATAAGGCTGCGGTAAAGATCAGCAGCTTGTCTTTTTCTCTGGGGGTCAGATCCATCGCATTTCGCTTTCAGGCAAGGATTAGTCATGTCATCCTTAAGCATTGCAAGAATCACTCCAGCTTATACACAGAACCATCCCTGGACTTTCTCACCATAACAGTGCAGCCTGCTCCGCATTGGCGCATTAGCGCATGAGCGCAACGATAAGCAGCGCAGCAACTTGTCGGGGTGCCTCAGCCCGACCCCGACTTAGGATTACAATATGCGTCACCTCTCAGACACCGACGCCAACTCAACCGACCTGAACTGACCTATCATGAATTTTTCCTGGCTCAATGACTTATTAGCCCAGCACCAGCAACTGCTGGTGTTTATCAACGTCTTGCTACAGCAATTAGGCTTACCGGTTCCGGCTGTGCCGACCATGATGTTTCAGGCCAGCCAGGTCACGCACTGGCTGAGCTTACCCATGTTATTGCTGGCGGCAGTCTGTGCCTCACTGCTGGCGGATCTGATCTGGTATCAGGCAGGCAAACAGTTTGGCTACCGCATCTTGAAGTTTTTATGCCGCATGTCGATCAATCCCGGTTCCTGCGTGAATCAGACCGAACAACGCTTCGCGCGCTGGGGCATCTGGTCGGTGGTGTTTGGTAAATTCATTCCCGGCTTTTCCACTATGGCTCCACCGGTAGCGGGCGCGTTGGGTATGTCGCGCAGCCAGTTTCTGCTGGCCTCGGCCATCGGCGCTGCCTTATGGGCCGGACTGGCGCTGGCGGCTGGCTATGCCTTGCAAGCCCAAATCGCGGTTCTGCTGGCCCTGCTGGCCACACATGGCATACGCATTGTGCTGGTATTTGCTGCAATATTGGCCAGTTGGATAGGCTGGAAATTCTGGCAGAAGAAACGCTTCGAACGGATGGCAGCCATACCGCATATTCAGGCCAGTGATTTGCGAGCCCTGCTACAACAGGGACAGCAGGCGCAGATCATTGATTTACGCAGCCCGACACTGGTGGCTGAAACTGGCGTAGTTCCGGGTGCGCTGCAGGCGGAGCTCAGTCATCTGGCCGACCTGAGCGAACAGTTATCGCGTGATACTCTGACTGTGACCTTTTGCGCCTGCCCCGGCGACGCCAGTGCTATCCATGCCGCACATCGCTTGCAGGAACTGGGCTTTACTCAGGTGCGGCCTTTACGTGGTGGTTTTGATGCGTGGCAGCAGGAGACGCAGGCAAAGTAAAGCGGCGGACCGGCAGACTCAGGTTTGCCAGATACGCGGTATCTGTGCCGCTTTGCCGCACATGATGGGCCGCAGATGCTGCCAGACCAGTTGCACCCAGGCGCGCGCGACTTCGCTGGAGTCGCCCAGGTAACGCGCTACCAGCACATTTTTGACCACACTGGCGCCCACTGCTGCGCCCGGCTCCTGATCATCACACAGTTGTTGCATCGCCTCGCGCAAAGCCTGCATCTGCGCTGCATCCGGTAAACGTCCGGCCGCCAGCAAGGTGGCTGAAACGGTATGCCCGCGCAAACCCAGCAAACTGTGCATGGCGGCCGAGCCTGCCTGCAACTGGCCCTGCTCTGACCATAGTAATTGCTGATCGCGCCAGATGCGGGTGCGCTGGGACAGTGAACCCTGGGTGAAACGCTCGCCACTGGCCTGACGGCCAAAACACAGAATTTCAGACCCCAGATATTGCGCATCGCCTTGCAATCTGACCTCCTGCAGCATGTCCACCTGCGCCGCGTCAAACACGATGGTTTCCTGCGGCAGCCACTCCAGCACGCTGCCCGCAGCCAGCTCCAGATGCACCGCCTGATGCGAAGCCTGCCCCATGCTTTTATACCATTTGGCAGCGCCCGGTGTGGTCATCAGCGCATGGCTGCCAGCAGCGCAACTGACTTGTATCTGTAAGCGGTCGCCACCCACGATGCCACCGGGTGGATGAATGATGATGGCATGGCAGATATCCGCCCCTTCCGGATACAAGGCTTTTTGTACCCGTAAAGGGCCATGATGCGAGCGCTGCAGCAGCCTGCTCGCATCAAATGCACGTGCAAAGCCCAGCTTTAACTGGGCTTCCCATACGTTTTGTTCTGACTGTGCTGTCTGGCTTGTTGGTGCCACATCAGCCTGATTCTGTGTCATGCCTGCCGGTCCGCTTAGTATTTATCCACATCAGAAGAAGCAGGAAGCATGCCGGAGGAGAGGATTAACGCATTTGCGGATAGCCGGTGATTTGCTGTATTTCTTTATACAAGGGCTGCAGACGCGCATACATTTTCTGGTACACGCGGTGATACAACTCATTGTAAATCTGATGGTGATGCGCAATGGGTTCGAAAGTATCACCTATGCGCGTCATGGCCGCGATGGCACTGGAAAAATCCGGGTAAAAGCCCAGCCCTACCGCAGCATCAATGGCCGCCCCCAGGCCGGAAGTCTCATACACATGCGGGCGTGAGGTCGGCAAGCCAAAAATATCGGCGGTCAATTGCATCGCCGCGTCACTTTGCGACCCGCCACCCGAAATGCGCAGACTGGTGATGGCGACACCACTGCGCTTTTCTATGCGTTCCTTACCGTCACGCAGCGCATAGGCCAGGCCTTCGAGTATCGCGCGGTACATGTGGGCGCGCGTATGTACATCGCCAAAGCCTATCATCGCGCCTTTCGCTTCCGGCCCCGGTACTTTAATGCCCGGCGTCCAGTAGGGTTGCAACATCAGGCCCATAGAACCCGGCGGCACTGCATTCACCAGTTCATCGAATAAGGCTTCCGGCAATACGCCCTGCTGTTCGGCCTGGATTTTTTCATGATGACCAAACTGTTCTTTAAACCAGTTCACCATCCAGTAGCCGCGAAATATCTGCACTTCATTGCTGTACGCGCCGGGGATCGCAGCCGGATACGGTGGGATGAAGGGCACCACTTCCACATATTTGCGGCTGGTGGTGTTGATGGTGGCGGTGGTGCCATAACTCAGGCAACCGATATGCGGCTGCTGACAGCCAGCGCCTATCACTTCGCAAGCTTTGTCAGCGGCAGCTGCAATCAGCGGCGTACCTGCCGGAATGCCAGTCACTGCGGCGGCCTCAGCGGTTATCGCGCCCAGCACGCTGCCGGGTGGCAGCAATTCAGGCAGGGTTTCCGGACGCACTGCGAGTGCCTGCCATTTCCAGTCCAGCTTACCAGCCCATTTCAAGCCCTTGTAATCAAACGGAATATAGCCGACCTGAGAACCGGTGGAATCGACGAAACGATGACATAGCCGGTAATTCAGATAGCCGGACAACATCAGGAATTTATCGGTTTTTTCCCAGATCTCGGGCTGATTGACTTTGATCCAGTTGGCTTCTGCCTCACCACGCAGAAATTGTATGGTGTCGTGCACACCGGCGACCCGGAACGCGGCCAGCCACAGCGGATGCACAGGCGGCACCACATCGGTACGACGCTGATCCAGCCAGGTAATCGCCGGGCGCAAAGGCTGCCCCTGCTTATCCAGATTGACCACCGTGCCGCGCTGGGTAGTGACCGCCACACCAGCTACCCGCGTGGGCTGTATGCCATGCGCTGCCCATAAGCGCTGACAAGCCTGACACACGGCTTGCCAGTAATCTTCGGCATGATGTTCAGCCCAGCCCGGATGCACAGAAAAATAAGCTTCTAAATGCACCTGAGATTTCGCCACGATATTGCCGCGCAAATCAAACAAAATGGCACGCACGCTTTGCGTACCATTATCGATAGAAAGTAGGTATTGCTCAGACATAGGTCCCCTGCCCTGTTGGTCTCTGTCACGCAGTGGTGCAGAAATCGCGTTTTATTTTTTGTATTTTAAATTTTGCTGTTTCAACGCTTTACGGATACCGGCGTTGCTGATGTCGCTGTTGTCATTGAAGCTGAGCTTGCTGCACGCAGATGCTGCACACTGTAACAACGTTCCCATAATGCCAGATAATCCGTCCATTCCTGCAACCAGCGTGCATCATTCCAGCCCAGCTCTTGTTGGCAGATACGTCTGAACAAGTCTGCATGAGCCGCCCCACCAGCCTTCAGCAGCAAGCCTAAGCGGGTACGGCGTAACAGTAAATCATCCAGATGCCAGACCGCCTCAAAGCGTGCGGCCCAGCGCAACTCCACCACCAAGGTCTGGGTACCGGGCAGCGTCTGTAATTCTGCCTCCTGTGCCAGCGAAATCAGCGCCAGCGCATCCTTGCCCCAGCGACCACACAGACGACGCCATTGCTGCGCATTTAAGCCAGACGGCACCTCAGCCATGGCGGTGGCTGATAAAGGATCAGGAAACAGGGTATCAGCTGCCTCGACTTCTTTCCAATGCGGGAAATATGGTTTGAGCTGTTTTAACGCATCCAGCGCAATCAACCGAAAGGTAGTCAGTTTGCCGCCAGTCACAGACAGCAAACCATGTTCCAGCCAGACCGCATGATCGCGCGCTTCTTTGGATGGATCAGCCTGTCCGCTGTCGATCACAGTCCTGACTCCGGCATAGCAAGACACAATATCATCGCAGCTTAATGCGAGTGATGGAAACTGAAAAGCCAGCGCTTCCATCAGATAATCCAGCTCAGCCTGACTGATACGGGCTTCCTGCTGGATATCCAACTGATGATCCACATCAGTCGTTCCGACCAGCGTCACCCCTTCCCATGGATACAGGAATACCGGCCTTCCATCGCGTGGATGCATCAGACTGACGGCTTGTGCCACCGGCAAACGCCAGGCCGGAAAAATCAAATGACTGCCGCGCAAAGGCCGCAGCTTTTTAGCACTATCGGCCTGCACTACATCTGGCCGCCGCAAGCGCGCAGCCCAGGCGCCAGTCGCATTGATCACAGTGCGGCAATCGATTTGCAAACGCTGACCGCTGACCTGATCCACCACTTGCACCGCGCTTGCCTGCCCGTCACTGTAGAGCACGTTTTCAACCGCCACATAATTCAATGCGACCGCACCGGCCGCCTGCGCTTCCTGCAAAACCCTGAGCACCAGCCGTGCATCATCGGTTTTGGCATCGGCATAACACAGCCCGCCTTGCAAATCCTGCTGGGCGATATGCGGCGTGAGTAAGTTGAATTCATCCTTGCTGAAATAGTGACGCGCACGCTGGCCCGCCATGCGGTCATAGATCGCGAGGCCCAGTGCAAACATCCAGCGTCCCGGTTTGCGTCCGCGATAATCGGCAAACGCAAAACTCTGGGCTTCCACCAGTCCATCCGCTTGCTGCATCAGGCGTTCACGCTCGCGCACGGAATCGCGGGTCAGATGAAACTTCGCTTCTTTCAGATAACGCAAACCACCGTGTACCAGTTTGGAAGAACGGCTGGAGGTACCCCAGGCAAAATCGCGCTGTTCCAGCAATAGCGCAGATAAGCCACGTTTGGCCGCTTCCAGCAAAATACCGGCACCGGTAATGCCACCGCCTATGACCACCACATCCCATTGTTGGCCACGATGCTGCAGGGCTTGCGCGATGTCAGCGTTTGCGCGGTTTTTCCAGGCCGGATGTCTCATGATGCATCCTGTGCAGTATCAAATAATTTACCCGGATTCATACGCTGATCAGGATCAAAATGGCGCGCCATTGCACGCAGCGCACTGAGTCCAAGTTCCCCTTTTTCTGCCTGCAAGTAAGGCGCGTGATCCCGCCCCACGCCATGCTGATGACTGATGGTGCCGCCCAGTCTGACGATAGTCTCCGACACCTTGGCTTTCAGACTGGTCCAGCGAGCCAGATCGGTTTCATAGTCGCCGCTCAGGCGGAATACGAAGGTGGTATAAACACTGGCACCCTGCGCGTATAAATGCGACAAATGGGTGTAGGTATGGACCTGCTCACCAAACTCTGCAAAACTCTGTTGCGCGGCCAGCTCCACACCCTGCATCATTGTGCGGACTTTAGGCCAGTCGCAGGCGGTTTCCACGGTATCGATCGCATAGCCGTGCTGCCACAAGGTATTACGCAGATACACATTACGGAAGCGGCCCTGCTTCCATTTTTCACCCATGGTTTTACCGATGTGTACACCACGATGCAAACCAGCGATTGCCAGTGCCGCGCATATTGCAGCGCTGACTTGCGCGCGGCCGCCACTGGCACCGATCAGCAACAGGCATTTCTGTTCCTTGCAATTGCGCAGACTCAGGTAGCGTTCCAGCCAGCGTATCAGGCTGGCATGCCCGGCCAGCGTGAGACTGGTCAGGGTTTCGGTCGCATTCGATAAGCGCAGCATGGACAAAGGCAATTTGCTTTGCGCGATCTGCTGTACTGCAGCCTGCGCCTGTTCCCAGTCGGGAAAGAACACTGCATGAAAGGCTTCCTGTTGCGGCAAAGGGCTGATCCTGACGGTCGCTTCTGTCAATATGCCCAGCCGTCCTTCGGAACCGAGTACCCATTCGCGCAGGTCGGGTCCGGCAGCCGATGCCGGAAAAGTTGGTAACTGCAGACTGCCCGCCGGTGTCTCCAGTCGCCCACCCGCAAACAGCTGTTCTATACGTCCATAACGCAGCGATTGCTGGCCTGATGAACGGGTCACCACCCAGCCGCCCAGCGTCGAATACTCAAAGGATTGTGGAAAATGGCCGAGTGTGTAGCCATGCGCTCTTAACTGTGCTTCCAGATCCGGGCCAAACACCCCGGCGCCGAAACTCGCTAACTGCGACTGTCTGTCCAGACTGATGAGCTGACACATGCGCTGCATCACAACTGTGAGTACAGGCTGCGCGTTATCCACCACATTGATGTGTCCGGCGACACTGGTACCGCCACCATAAGGAATCAGCGCCACGCTATGCTGCTTTGCCCATGCCAGCAAAGTGCTGACATCAGCACTGCTCTCAGGAAAAGCTACGCCATCCGGAAAATGTGCGATGCGTCCGTAACGCAATGCCAGCCAGTCCGGCAGACTTTGTCCACGGCTATACCGTACGCGGGTCGCAGCACTCGTATCGATCAGGGGATGTGCTGGCAGCCTGCCGGGCGGCACCTGCGCACAGACTTGCTCCCAGCTGGCATCACTGAAAGGAATAGCGTTGCCTATACGCTGCTGTAAAAACTGCAGTGCCTGTGGCTGCACCGGCAGACTATAAGTATCATCGCCCCAACCATTCCAACGTCTCATGCTTGTCCTTTCGTCTTTTCTGCGACACAGGCGACGCCAGCTTACAGTCTGCCGTGTGGTCGCTTATTTGCCAGTCTTCTGATTTTGATCAGCTGCCGTACAGACCAGGACAGACTGAATGTTATACTCAACAGCTTAGTCCCAAATCCACGTCAGGTATTGCTGATTCATGTCACAGGAATTGTTCTAACATGCCAGAGCATCGTGTTCACTCCACCTTAGCAGCCCGCAGCGCGCCAGGCGCCAGCGTTGCACTGGCCTATGCGCAGCCCTTGCTGGAACTGTTGGAGGAACGTGGCCAGAACCTGGCACAAATCAATCAGGATGAGCGCGGCCATCCGCTGTTCAATCCATCCGGCGAAACCATGTCAGCTACGTCCTATCTGCGCTTGCTGGATGAAGGGGCAAAGCGCTGCGCAGACCCGCAATTTGGCCTGCATGTCGGTGAAAAGGTGAAGCTAGGCACCTACAATGTGTATGGCATGCTGCTCATGAGTTGCCGTGATTTTGGTGAGGCTTTTCAGCAAACCATGCGTTATGAGGCATTGGCGCATGATCTGGGACGATCCGAACTGATCGTTGATGGCGATGTGGCCGAGTACCGCTGGCACAGCCATTTTCCTGACGCCAGCCCGCATCTGGCCGAAAGTGTGTTCGCCGGTATCCGTGTATTCGGCGACTGGTTTGCAGGCAGCAAACTGCCGCATGCACCGGTTTATTTTCAGCATGCAGCACCGGAAGATATCAGCGAACACCGGCGCGTATTCGGGCCCGGGGTGCACTTTGGTGCCAGCTGTCATCACAGCCGTTTTCCAGCCGCATTGCTGAACTGGCCGGTACCACATGCCGACACCGGCTTATCAGCAATACTACGTCAGCATGCAGATCAATTGCTGATGCAAAAGCACAGACAACACCGTGAGCATGAAATCGTACATAGCTTGCGACAAACCATCAGCGAGCAACTCGCAAACGAACAATGGCGACTGAACGATATCGCCGCCACGCTGCAACTGAGCCCACGTACCCTGCAACGCAAACTGGCCGAAGCCGGTGTCAGTTTTCAGCAAATTCTGGACGAAACCCGGCATGAACTGGCGCTGTCATATCTGCAGAATGCGGACTTCAGCCTGTCAGACATTGCCTTCCTGCTTGGTTACCGCGAACAAAGCGCATTTCAGCATGCGTTCAAAGAATGGACCGGCGTCACACCAGGCGCGTGGCGGCTGCAACATCGCGGCACGCTGAACAATTGCCATCAGGCGTAACCTCACTTGCTCTTGAGTTCGCTGTCAGGCGCAATCAGCGGCAAAGTCAGTGTGAAGCAAGTCCCCAGACCTGGTGCGCTGTGCAAATCAATTTTACCGCCCAGGACTTCAGTCGCCAGGTTATACACGATATTCATCCCTAAACCAGAGCCGCCCTGACCAAACTTAGTGGTGAAAAACGGATCGAATACCTTGCTCAGATTGTCAGCGGAAATACCGTTGCCATCATCCCGGAATTCAATCACTGCCGAATCACCTACGCTGCGCGCGATCAAATGCATGTTGCCACTGTCCCTGCCTTCAAACGCATGGGTCATGGCATTGCTGACGAAATTGCCTATGATCTGACCTAGCGCTCCCGGAAAGCTGTTCATGGTGATACCGGATTCCAGCGTGGTACGCATCTGAAACGGAGACTTGGTATACATCGCGGAATTCGTCAGCAGGATTTCTTCCAGTACCTGCCGGAGATCAAACTGGCGCCGCATATCGCTGGACTGATCAACCGCCACATGTTTGAAACTGCGTATCAGCTCTGAGGCGCGTGTCAGTGAGCGCATCAATACGTCGGTACCGAACAGCATGCCATCAGCAAAGGCATTCAGGCTGCTGCGTTTAATCTGTCCCTGTTCAACTTCGCGTTTAATCCGCTTTGCATCATCCTGCAAAGTACTGGCCACAGTCACGCTATTGCCGATAGGTGTGTTGAGCTCATGCGCAACCCCGGCCACCAGTGAGCCCAATGAAGCCAGTTTTTCCTGACGTATCAGTTCGGTCTGCATCAGACGCAAGGATTGCAAGGCAGCTTCCAGCTCCTGATTTGAGCGCTCCAGATTCTCGGTACGACGCGCCACCCTTTGCTCCAGCTCTTCGTTGAGCTCACGCAGTGCCGCTTCGGCTGCATTCTGGCGCGTGACATCCTGTGGTGTAATGATGAAGCGCTGCTCGCCATCGGCTTCATAGCGGCGCGCTGACAACAGACAATCATGAATATGGCCGTTTGCATCGCGTAGCCGTGCCGGAAAAGAATCGACTTGCGGCTGATTACGCAGCATGTCATTGAAGGCCGTCAATTGCTGGCTATCGACCCAGATATGCGTACTGCTGTTGAACGAGTGATCCAGCACCTGCTCACGCCGGTAAGCAAATAAATCCAGCCAGGCATCATTCACCGCTTCGATTTTCCTGCCATGCAAATTCAGCAAAGACAGCGGCAGCGGTGAACGCTCAAAGATTTCTGAAAACTTATATTCAGCCGTTCTGAGGGTCGCTTCCGACTGTCGCAATTTGCGCATCTGAACCGAGAGTATCCACATCACAAAACTCAGAATACTGACCACCAGTACAGTCAATGCGACCCGCGTTTCCATACGCTGATTCCATTGTGCGAGCATGCTGTCAAAGTCGCGTCCATAGACTATAGTGAGCGGAAAATTCTCTACTTTACGATAGGCATATAAGCGCGAAAATTCATCATCGAGCCATTCTGCATCCTCAAAACTGCCTTCAATATCTGACTGACTGAGCTTTTTAGTTGCGTTGGCCTGGCTGACATCACGGTCAGCAAAACGGGCTTCAAACGGCGAGCGTATCACCACATAGCCGGGGTCCAGTATCAGTGCCACCATCGCATTATTTTCACTCGCAACACTGGCATACAATCCGGCAAAATAAGCAATCCGGATATCGGTGCTGATAATGCCTACCTGTTGCTGGTGACGGTCAAAGATATTGCGCGCAATCGGCAACACCAGCTGGCTGTCATACGGCGAGTGATAAGGGCGTCCGATCACGACTTCACTGTAATCAGGCGCATTCAGCAAAAACCGGACATCCTGGCGGTCTGCCACATTCGTGCTATGCGCTGGAAAATCCGGCGAACTGACCCAGCTATTGCCGCCCAAATCGATATAGCGCAGGGATTTGATGTAACGGTTATCCTGGATGTCATAGGACGCGATGATTTTCTGTATCGCGCCTTGATCATGCGCAACAGCCGACACAGCCGCCGCGACTGCATCCAGTTTCTGCACCCCATCCTGCATGGTTTGCGCCACATGCTCTTCCAGTATCCGCACGGCGACATGCGCATTGGTGCGTTCTGCATCCAATGTCAGTGTTCGGTCTTCACGCATACTCAGGTAAGTTTGCGTCACTATCACAGCGACAATCAACAGGGTGACCGCCAGCAGATTGATGTGCTGAAAACGGGAAAATACTTGCTTCATCTTGAACTGCATTGGGTCACCTGGTTACGGAAAAACCTGTTTTTTTTGACTGACACTGCGTAGAAACTGCTTAAACCTGACTTATCTGACCCGACCTTCGCGCCAGGCCTGCAACAATTTTTCATAGGCGATGGTTTCGCCCTGATTTTTCTCCTGTGGAATTTTCTTCCAGGGTGCACCTTTATCGCTCAGATAACGTGACTCATCCGACTTAGGATTCAGGCGCGGCGCGCAATGCTGCATGCCTTGCGCCTGTAGTTCACCCAACTGTTTATCCATCTGCGCCGCCAGAGTATCGAGCGCCTCTTTGGGACTGGCTTCACCATTGATGGCCGCAGCGACATTGGTCCACCATAAAGTTGCCAATTGCGGATAATCCGGCACATTACTGCCGGTCGGGGTCCAGGCGATGCGCGCCGGGCTGCGGTAAAACTCGATCAAGCCACCGTAACGGTCGGCATTGCGGGTGAAATATTCGTGCCGGATATCGGACTCGCGGATGAAGGTCAGCCCGGTGATCGACTTTTTCAGGGATACGGTTTTCGAGGTGACGAACTGCGCATACAACCAGGCCGCTGCTTTCCTGTGCACTGGCGTGGACTTAAAAAATGTCCAGGACCCGACATCCTGGTAACCATTCTGCATACCGTTTTTCCAATACACACCATGCGGCGAAGGTGCCATGCGCCACTTAGGTGTGCCGTCAGCATTCATCACCGGCAGGCCCGGCTTAGTCAGCGCTGCGGTAAACGCGGTATACCAAAAAATTTGTTGCGCAATCTGTCCCTGCCCGGCTACCGGACCGGCTTCCGAAAAATTCAGCGCCTTTGCCTGACGCGGCGCATAGTCATTCATCCATTGCAGGTATTTACTCAAGGCATACACAGCGGCCGGTGAATTGGTGGCACCGCCACGCGCCACACTCGCACCAACCGGTGTGCATTGATCGCTGGCGACCCGTATACCCCATTCATCGACTGGCAAGCCATTCGGCAAGCCCTTATCTGCCACCCCGGCCATAGACAACCAGGCATCGGTAAAGCGCCAGCCCAGCGAGGGATCACGCTTGCCATAATCCATGTGCCCATACACAGGCTGGCCATCGATTTCACGCACATGTTTGGAAAAAAATTCGGCGATATCTTCATAAGCCGACCAGTTCAGTGGCACCCCAAGCTCATAGCCGTAGCGCGCTTTGAAACGTTGCTGCAGATCTGGCCGCGCAAACCAGTCGGCACGAAACCAGTACAGGTTTGCGAACTGCTGATCAGGCAACTGATATAGCTTGCCATTGGGTGCAGTAATGAAGCGCAAGCCGATAAAATCCTTCAGATCGAGGCCAGGATTGGTATAGTCCTTACCCGCCCCTTTCATGAAATCGGACAGTGCTTCAATCACGCCGTAGCGGTAATGGGTACCGATCAGATCAGAATCTGATATCCAGCCATCATACGGACTGTTATTACTGTAAATGGCTTTTTGCAGGCGCTGCACCAGATCGCCTTCCGGCATGATTTCATGCACTACCCGGATACCGGTGATGTCAAAAAAAGCCTGGCTCAGCACATTGGCTTCATAGACATGGGTATCGATGACTTCTGATACAACCCGGATTTCTTGTACGCCCCGCGCTTTGAGTCGCTGCGCCGTTTGCGTGAACCACTTCAGTTCATCGCGCTGCTGCTCGCGCGTCAGGCTGGATGGCTGAAACTCCTTATCTATCCAGCGTTCTGCCGCTGCGGGATGCGCGGCAAGCTGCAAAGGTAAGCTTGAAACACCCATTAAATACAGCAATGCGCACAACCGGACTGACTTCATAAGCACTCCAGAGCGGAACAGCAAACAATCATGCAATCGTTGAAAGATAAACAGGACGGACAGTAAGCCTGTGCTGCGGTCTGATCCATGCCAGGAAAATTCCTGCCTCTTTTTTCAAAAAAGAAATTTTTCCTGGAAGGAAAATATGCATCCGATTATAAAGCGCGTATTTACGGGTGACAAATTTATGCAATCTGGAAACAACGCATCAAAACAAAAGCACAAATGAAAACGCGGAACCTGAGTACAGGTCCCGCGCCGGAATTGGATCGGTGGCTTGCCCACCAGAGTGGGCCCGCACACCTTGCTACCGTCATACATATCGGTTGTATGTACAGCAGCTGAGTTGAATCATAGCAAAGAATTATGACATTGACATGACTAAAATCAAATAAATGTGCTTTTTTGCAAACAAACAACAGTAGCAGACTCAGTTAAACGGGTAAGCCGGAGTCTTTCCCTCTATATCCATCCAGATTCCTGTCTCTACCTGATTTCCTTTACCCGGAGCCAGCGCATACAGGCTCAGCGGCGCCACGTCCAGCTTCAGATCAGCGACAGAATCCAGCGATTTCTGGTCGAGCGGCAAACCATAGGCAAAGAAATAGTTACGCATATCCTTACCGATAATTTTAGAACTCAGTACATACACCAGATCATGGTTAGTGATGGTGTTGTTGGAATAGCGTCCCATGCCGTACTTGGCTGCATTTGCCACAGTCCAGTCTTTTGCCACCAGACGATCACCCTTGGTCAGCAAGGTCAGATATTCGATGGTGGTATGCGGTGTGGGTTTGGCCATCCCGAGACGGTAGCGGGTGTATAAAAAGCCGAGCTGGAAATGCATGGCGCGCATCGCATTCTGATCATCGCTGTCCCACAATTTCTTTTGCATGATGGCACGCAGTGCTTCACTTGTGGCGCCGCTAGCGCGGCTATCGACCATAAACTGATACAATCCCTTATGGTTGATACGATCACCACTCACGTCGATACCTGTCAATCCAAACTGGCGTATCGCTGAAGCGGTAGACAGAATATTGTTATCGCATTCCACCACACAACCAGCGCTGCCAGGCGGCACGATGTGATGTACGCGCTGCACGGTGTTGTGACCGAGCTCATGCCACCAGCCCCAGCCAGCGGAAATTCCGGCGAAACCATCAGAAGGATTACCTGAACACAAGAATCCGCAGGTGGCGATCCAGCCGATGAAATGTTGTACGCCGGGTGCGCGATGCAGATCACCGTCACAAGTCCAGCCCAGGGTATCGCATACCGATTTAACGTTATCCGACATCGCCATATTGCTGTAACCATTCGCGATATGATTGGAATCGAAAATACGTGCACGCAGATTATTGAGAATGTAGTCACGTGGATCCGTATTACCAATCACGCTGAGTGCATAGGCATTGGTCTGATGCACTTCACCGCCAACAAACTTCGATGTCTGCCAGCCAAATACTTTGGACTTGATGACGGCAGATGCCGCATCAATCTCAGCCTGGGACATATCCTTAGTGAAATCAAAGTGACCATATTTAGCGGCACCTTTGACACGCAAACGCACGACTTTTCCTGCTGCCAGGCCACTGTAGTTTAGATAGATCGGACCACCAAAAGGCGTGGTGAATACATTGTCGCTAGCCACACGCAAAGGAACTGAGAATGACACCGGACGACGCGGGCGACCATACTTGGTATTATCATTCACCGGGTCACCCCAGGTTCTGGCGTATCCAGTCTGCATACCCAGTGTACCGCCTGCTGCATCGGCCACCTGTATGGTGACGGTTTTACCCGGGATCGCAGCGCGGCCTATTGCGGTGGTACCACTACCCTGTGCAATCGTGACATCGATATCCTCAAAGTCTGCACTGACTGGCATCGTTAATGCCTCTTTCGGCATGTAATCACCATAACCGGCTGGTGCTACCGTGGTGTTGGCACGGTTATACACCACCCAGGAATCCGCCGCATAAGTACGCAAGAAATCACTGGCTGTCGCCTTCTGATCTGGCGGCAACTGACCATACTTGACTGCATTCGGCCGCCACAAATCTGCCCACAATACCAGCAACTTATGCAAGTCCATACCTGCCTGCTGAAACAGATTCGCGCCACGTCCATGCTGGCCGGCCAATTCATTCATTAACTGAGTGACTGGCGTAAGTGGCGTTGAGTCAGCTTTAAAATCCCAGCTCAGTTTTTCATCCTGCAGCTTTTGTAAAGTCGGAATTAAGGCACCCATTTTATCTGCACGTGCAATACTGTCTGCAACAGTGCGGCCAGCAGAAATACCCAGATCTGCGGCAGAACCGAAGTAATTCCCCGGATAACCACCCACATTCATGCCCATGGCATTCGCCACCTGACGACCACCGGCAGATTCTATCCAGCTAGGCGCGAAATACATCACATGCTTACCGGCTTTCATATAGGTTTGTACCTGGGAAGTCAGCGTAGCACTGTCTTTGGTACCGCCACCGAACACTAGTAAATCCGCACTCTGCCAGCAGGTATTGGCTGCATCGCTAAGGGCGCAGCTGATTTCCTGACCTTGAACACCAATCTTTTTCAGATAAGCGTTGACGTTAGCTGCGCCATACCCCGTCACCACAAATTTCACCGTAGCAGGTAATGCCGTATCCGGGTCACCTGTCAGCACCCAGTTGAAAGCACGCAAAAACATAGGCTGATGCTGCTGCTGTGTGGTTGTGCCTGCCATCCACGATAATACGTCCGCACCATAGGCCATGCCACGGCCAGAGCCCAGGGTACTCAGTGCAGCCATGCCATTACCACTGTCAGACGACAGGTAACTGATGCCTGAAGTGGAGTTGAGCAATCCTATCTCTATAGAATTACCGGTGTAGGTCAGCGTCTGATCCAGCTCCGCGCCATTTTTGCGAAAAATCTTACCCAGAGTACCGACCTGACTGAGTTGGATCGCAGCTGCATTGGCCTGCGCTTTTTGCAATAAAGTGAGTTGCAAGCTGCTATCCAGACCCGATACATCACCAGACTGCATCGCGGCCGCAATCTTTTCATCCGCTGTGGGAACACGCGGAGGCTGCACCACCCCTTCGCCGCCTGAGGATGAAGTAGAACTGGTGCTGCCGCCGCTGCCGCCACCGCAAGCGGCCAGCACCAGCAAGAGGGGGAGCAGTCTGAGATAGGGTAAATTTCGCATATTCGTGTACAGATTCCAGGTGTTTGAAAAAGCATAGGCGCAATCGCCGATTGATGACAAAGTTTACTAATGGAAATATCTGCCGTCTATTGCACCTTAGTGCAAACCTGCGGCAAATCTAGTCTTGCTTTTGCGCCAAATCATGGGTTTTCCAGCAGCCCCGCAGCAAAGTCTTGGTAAAATACGGATCCGCGCAGACTGCTGTGCCTCAGAATTCCAGCCCTCCCCTTTTCGCAATGCAAACACTCACCTCAAACGCAGGCCCAGTTGCAGTAAGCCACAACAAATCTCGCGACTTCAGCGAACTGTGCTCACTCGCCAGTCAACACATCGCAGGTATCCTGGAGCATGCTTTTTGCCATACCAGTCAACAGCAAGCGCTGATTGTCTTTGATACCCAGTCCGCACTGGCCAGCATACTCAGTCAGGCTTATCAGCACTGCCTGCCCCAGGCGAAGTGTCTGCATTTCGGCACGGTGCCGGCACAAGAAATACTGGATGCGATTGCGGCATTACAGAAATCTGATCTTGTGATCCTGGTGCAGTCCACTAATTTCAGACTGGAAGCCTACAGGCTGCGGGTGGAACTGTTTAAGCGTGGTTTAAAAGTGATAGAGCATCCGCACCTGGGTCGCATGGATGGAGAGGAAATCAGCTACTACATAGACGCACTGCAGTATGACCCCGGCTATTACCGGGAAACTGGCAAAGCGATCAAGCGCATCATTGATCAGGCCAGCCAGGCTGTGATTGATAGTGGCGATGGTGCGCAGCTGGTGTTTGGCGGTGGCTTGGAACCTGCCAAGCTGAACGTCGGTGATTACAGCGGGATGGCCAATGTCGGTGGCCAGTTCCCTATCGGTGAAGTGTTCACCGAATCTGTCCGGCTGGAAGATGTGAATGGCAAAGTTCGTATTTTTATTTTCGGCGATACCAGCTTCCGTATCAACGAACCGCCCCTGCCCATCACGCTGATTGTGCAACAGGGTCAGGTCGTTGACACGGAAAACAGCACCGAAGAATTTGATCGCGTACTCGCCAACATCCGTGCTGACGATGGTGTAGTCTGGGTACGCGAGCTGGGCTTTGGCCTGAATCGCGCGTTTTCTCAGGACAGAAAAGTCATGGACATAGGCACCTACGAACGTATGTGCGGCATCCATTTATCGCTGGGTTCCAAACATGGCAGTTACGCCAAGCCCCATATCAAACGTGGCGAAGGCAGACACCATGTCGATGTATTCGCTATCACCTGCTCAGTACGCCTGGATGGACAGGAGCTTTACCAGGATGGCCGCTGGTCAGTCTGACTCACACAGCGTAGCGTGCAGATTGAACTGCGGCTTTACGGTATCGTCACGCATCAGATCCAGATTGCGCCAGCCGCCATGCTGCAGCAAAGACTCTATTTTTTTCAAGGCGCGCAGCAAATCCATCTGGCGTTCAACGATAGGGGCGAATCCATATTGAATGATGTTACGGATCGCAAAGTCACTGCTCAGCCCCAGCGGCAACAGAGCCTGTACGATCAGATAAGCTTCCGGATGCAACAGCGCCAGCCTGGCTTCTGCCGGCTTATCTGCCGACTCAATAAAGGCCATATCAAAGCCAGCATTGGGCAGCATTTCATTAATTTTTTTGGCCAGATAAAAACGCATCGCCGGGGTTGCTTCACTCCCCTCAAATACCAACACGAATTCATGCGCCGGAATGGAGGTAATTGCGTTGCCGGAATGGGCAAGCACACCAGGACGGCCATCTGAAGTTGACAGTAAATAATTAATTAATTCAGCATCGACAGACATGTTGGTCTTTTTCATGATAGAGGCAGATCAGGGTTGATCAGAGTTTCCAGCCAGAGTCTAACGACTCACAGGCACGAAAACTATTGCACTTTGGTGCAATCCAGAAAAAAAACCAAACTTGGGACAGGCTGCGAAAGAAATGACTGAAGTGCCCATTTCTTTCGCATACACTTTGATGAATCAGGATAGCGGGTTAAGCATCACACCACCGAAGCTGGCTGGCGTCTAAGCTGTACCTAACCGAGATCAATCTGAAAAGCGGATTGAAGAAGCAAAATTAAAGTCGCGTCATTTTCCAGGTGCCGGTATAGCCATTGCTCAGTTTGAGCGTGCCACTGCCACTCACAAGCGTATCGAGCTTGCCGGTAAAAGTACCATTGATCCCATTGGCAGCCGGTGTGCTGAGTGTGAAGCTCAGATCACCTTCATTGCTCACGCTGGCGTTTAACAACCGCGTCGTGAAATCTGTGGTCAAACCACCGGCACTGAGTTCAAATAATTTGCTGACAACACCGTTGTGATCAATTTCAATAAAATTAGTGCGGGTATCAGTCCCTATCGTCAGATTCCAGCGACCGGCAAATCGCGGTAAAACCTTGACACCCGCATTGCTGATACTTAGCCGGCCTATCAGTTCAGAGCTCATGCTCAGATTTTTACTGCCGCCCGGGATTCCAGATTGAAAGTCAGCATCAAAGCCTGTCGCCACGCATTTAACATACTGACCGCTGACCGTATCGCGCCAGCAGGTACGGCTCAGGTCTTTACTCGTCTCAGCGAAACTCTCGCTTGGCGTAGTACGGTTAGTCACTTCCTTTAGCGTCGCCACTTCCTTTAGTGCAGTGAACTTACCAGCAGCGACCGTCACATCTTCTACCGCTGCCACACTTCCGGTATCGCGGACTGTTTTGTAAGTACTGACAGCAGAACCGGAATTGCAAGCTAACACGGCATTGACATCCCAGTTCTGCCCAACAGCATAGGGGGATTGCACGGTTTGATAAGGCTGCGCAAACGAACAAGGCAATACAGACGCTGAGCGCGGGGAAAACAGGAGCTCTGCGCCATTTGCATCGTAATAACTGGCGTAGGAAAAGGTGGCAGAGGTGTTCGTACCAGCAAAGAAGTATCCGGTTTTGGGTAACTTATCGTTGAGTATGCTCGCGCTGCCAGTCGCATTACGATACGGATTCCAATATACTTCGGTCGAATAATAAGTCCAGCTCGAACCCTTATCATCTTTCACCTGGTGTTGATAAGTAAAGCTATCGCCCGCGAGCGGTACCTGTCTCTGGAACGTCTTTTGTTGTACTGGCGGCTCGGTCGCACTACCGCTACCACTGCCAGTAGCTCCACCACCTCCGCCACAAGCTGTCAGCACTAATCCGGAAACAATAAAACCCAACAGGCCACTGACAGATTGCAATTTTTGCTGATACACGATTTCTGACTCCAAGTTGTTTATATAATAAATTTTTAATGATTATATAATTTTAAACCCGGCAAGCAAAGCCAGACCCGGCAACTCCAACTTGCAGAACTTTCGCTGCCGCTGAAACATATGCAGAACAATCTCAGGTAATTTCAGATTCCAGCCAGCAGCGTATTGCCTGCCGTATGGAGCGCAGCAGCACGTCCTTCTGTACCGGGCGGATTAATAAAGAAATGTGATCAGACTCAAGCGCAGCAGCAAGCTGGGGATAGCAAACCTGGTCGACTAATAACAGTACTGGCATATGCAAGCTCAACTGCCGGATTTGCTGCAATATCGCACCAGTCTCCACCTCGCGCCGGCTCAAAGCCAGCAAGGCGCAAGTGCCACCCGCTTCGGGTCGTGGCAATCCAAAATCATCAAGGCTGCTGAAACTACGCACACGATACTCTCTGGCGCCCAGCACCAGGCCAAGCACCGCGCGCTCATAATCATCACTGCCAATGATATTGACATGAGTAAGCTCAGACGGATTCAACATAAATACCTGCAATACAGCATAGACACGCCTATCTGGGAGGCCCAGTACCTGAAAGGCGCCAGTGTAGGCAGCCTGAGCAAACCGGTCTATCGTACTTTGGTGCAAAATCAGGAATATTTATTTGAAACTAACGCCCTGGCATGTTCTACCTTGAGCAGGTCGCTACTCAGGTTTTATCCATATCAAAAACCCCCAGCTGGGTTGCGCGCAATACCAGCTCCGCCAGGGTCTCTACCTGCATTTTTTCCATCACGCTGCTACGCTGCGCCTTGATAGTGCGCTCGGAATTGCCGAGTTCATAGGCGATCTGCTTATTGAGCTTGCCGCGTACGACCAGATGAAATACTTCGAGTTCGCGTTCAGTGAGCAAAGAATAGCGATAGCGCAGCTCTTCCAGCTGCACTCTGGACTGATGCGCTTCTTCGTAACGCTGATGCGCGGCATTGACTGCCTTGAGTAAATCTTCTTTCTGCACAGGCTTACTCAAAAAATCCTCGGCACCTGCCTTAATGGCGCGCACACTCATGGAAATATCACCGTAAGCAGTCAGGAAAATCACCGGAACCGGACATTGCCGCTTATTCAGGAATTCCTGTACCTCCAGACCGCTCAGGCCAGGCATATTCACATCCAGCAAAATGCAACTGACTTCAGCAGGCAAATCTGCCTGAAAAAAATGGGCACCCGACTCATAGGTAAATACCCGAAAACCGCAAGCCTGCAGCAATATGCCCAGCGCGGAGCGCACTGAGGAATCATCATCGACCACATGTACAATAGGCGGTAAGCTGGCTTGCATTATTCGCTCCTGATCAATGGCAATTTGAAACGCATGATGCCACCGTTTAAGCGATTCTCTGCCCAGATATGGCCGCCATGCGCCTGCACAATAGAAGCACTGATCCATAATCCCAAACCCACACCTTCAGGCTTGGTAGTAAAAAACGATTCGAATACCCGTTCCACGCCCTCGTCAAAGCCAGTGCCGCTGTCCAGAATAGAAATCCTGACGTGATCGCTTCCATACAACATGGTCTCAACCGTGATACTGCGTTCACGCCCTTTTTTGCGGTCTATCGCGTCCATACTATTGAGCAGCAAGTTAACCAGTACCTGTTGCATCTGCACGATGTTGAGCGAGACGATCATGCCATCTGCACCTAATTTTTCCTTGATACTGATACGCCGCACTTTGGCTTCTATCGATAAGAAATGCAGCACTTTACGCACCAGCCAGTTCACATCTGCCGGCACCAGTTCAGTATCGGATTTCGTCAGCAAACCCTGCATGTTTTTAATCAACTCATCCGCCCGCAAATTATCGCGCCGTATATTCTGTAACGTTTCCTGCACCAGATCGAGCGTGGGCGGCTCACGCTTCAGAAATATCTGTGCAGCCTCCACATTACTCAGGATCGCAGCCAGCGGCTGCATCAGTTCATGGCCGATGGCTTCATTGTAGATAGAGGCCGTCATCTTGCGGTTCATTTGGGTAATCTGCCCCAAGACCTGACGCGAGGCATCAACTGCGTGCGCATGTAAGCGCCGCTCTATGACCAGTGCAACGACCGCAATCAGCAAGACCAGCACCAGAGCAAAGGTAAAAATGAGTTGCCAGCGATAGGCTTCCCATATGGTAGGTGTATAAAAACGCAGCTCACTGCCGCTGGGATATTGCCCGGGCTGAACCTGCCAGCGCAGCACTTGATTTTTATCGAGCAGCGGTGTGAATCCGGAACTGAGTATCTCCTGCCGTAAAGGCTTGCCAGCCAAAATAGACGTTGCCAGTTCAGCGGTTTCCCTGCCTTGTTCAGCATAGGCAAAGCTCAGCGCGGCCAGCGGCCCCGTTCCGAGTACGGCTGCATCGTCAACCAGCACCGGACGCATAGACGACGTAATCACTTGTGCCAAAAACTCGCTGCCTGAGGAGCGCCCGGTCGCAATATCCGCGCTCAGCAAACCCTGATACACCACAGCATCCGGCGCTAAATTGCTGAGCACTTCCTTTACAACATCAACAGACTGGCCACGCAAATCCTGTACATTCAGCTTGTCAGCCATACCATTCAAACGCGAAGGCAGGAAGGTTTTATTGGTTTCAGGACCAGGCGCATTGCCGATCAAAACCAGCTGTTGCGCATCAGGAAACAAGGCTTTCGCGACACTGACCACATTCGAAAAATTTGCCCGCAATACTTTGCCGGTAAAATTCGACGGCAGATTCATCTGTACCACATCAATATCACTGGTCAGTGCAAACACCACCGGCGTGCCAGGCCACAGATTTTTTTCATATTGCAGCAGGTAGCGCAATGCCTGCTGACCAAACACCAAAATCATGTCCGGATTTTGCGTACGGTATTTTTCTTTGAGCCATTTGCTCAGGTTTTGCTTATATGTTTCCTGCGGAAACTGGGAGATATCCAGATTTTCATGAAAAATCGTGTGCGGCCCGGATTTGCGTAACTCCGTCTTTAAGGCACCGTAAAATTCCTGCAAAGAAGCGCTGGACCCCATGTCTGGACTCAACAGCAAAACCCGCTTACCCTCCGCAGACTGCGCCTGTACTGACACAGCCAGACTGGACAGGATAAAGAGCAGTAAAAACAAGACTTTTTTCATGAGCAGGCAAAATAATGAAGCACTGGTTTGAGCGATTGCGCCATGTGCGCTGATCAGCCAAACCAGAAATTAATGTTATTGCAATATGCGAAGCTATTATCAGCAGCAACATTAAGAATGATGACAAATAATTTCCATTGGGAAATTGTGGTCAGGCATTATCAGGGATTTTCCAAACCCAGGCAAAACAGCTGTTGTTTTCGCTCCATCTGTGCGCGCGCCTCAGCCATCAAGGCTGAGCTGGTTTTCAATTCGTCGCAACAAAAGCGAGATTTAAATATCAACAATGCCAGCCCCTAATTCTTTGCCTGCACGAAAAAAGCCAGCTATTCGCTGTTAGAATATCGCCCTTGTTCCTTACATTCAAAAGTGCATCAACATGACCCGTAAGCTGTTCGTTACTACCGCCCTCCCCTACGCTAACGCGCCTTTCCACCTCGGTCACATCATGGAATACATCCAGGCTGATATCTGGGTACGCCATCAGCGAATGTCGGGTAACGAAGTGCATTTCGTCGGCGCCGACGACGCACACGGCGCACCGATCATGATTGCAGCAGAAAAAGCTGGCCTCACGCCTCAGGCTTTTGTAGCCGGTATTGCGGCTGGCCGTAAGCAATATCTGGATGGCTTCCATATTCAGTTTGATAACTGGCATTCGACCGATGGCGAAGAAAACCATGCGTTGTCGCAGGATATCTACCGTAAATTAAAAGCAGCCGGCTTCATCACCAGCAAAACCATAGAACAGTTTTATGATCCGGTAAAAAACATGTTCCTGCCGGACCGCTATATCAAAGGCGAATGTCCGAAATGTGGCGCTAAAGATCAGTATGGCGATTCCTGCGAAGTTTGCAGTGCGGTCTATGCGCCGACTGAAGTCGTGAATCCGTATTCTGTGCTGACCGGCGCGACACCGGTGATGAAATCCTCAGAACACTTCTTCTTCAAATTATCTGACCAACAATGCGTGGATTTCCTGCGCAACTGGGCCTTACAAGACAATCGCCTGCAATCCGAAGTGGCGAACAAGTGCCGTGAATGGCTGGAAGGCGAAGATGGACTGGGCGACTGGGACATCAGCCGCGATGCGCCGTATTTTGGGATTGAAATTCCGGATCAGCCGGGCAAGTACTTCTATGTATGGCTGGATGCACCAGTGGGTTATCTGGCCTCATTGAAAAATTATTTCGGCAAAACCGGCCGTGATTTCGATGCATTCATGGCTGACCCCAGCACCGAACAGATACACTTTATCGGTAAAGACATCACCTACTTCCATACGCTGTTCTGGCCTGCGATGCTGAAATTCTCCGGTTACAAAACACCGGACAATGTGTATGCACACGGCTTTGTCACCGTATCCGGCGAAAAAATGTCTAAGTCGCGTGGCACCGGCATTTCGCCCTTGCGCTATCTGGACATAGGCATGAACCCGGAATGGCTGCGCTACTACTTTGCGGCCAAATTGAACGCCAAAGTCGAAGATCTGGATATGAACCCGGAAGATTTTGTCGCCCGCGTCAATTCTGACCTGATCGGCAAATACATCAACATCGCGTCGCGCGCAGCGGGCTTCATCACCAAGCGCTTCAACGGCGTCATCAGCACCGACTGGGCAACGCCAGACGATGCCTTCCTGGGCAATCTGCGCAAAGCTGCACCTGAGATTCAAGCCTTGTTTGAAGCCCGTGAATACGGCAAGGCACTGCGTCTGGCCATGGAACAGGCCGACCTGGTGAATGCCTATGTGGATGCCAACAAGCCTTGGGAGTTAGCGAAGAAACCGGAAAACGATGCCAGACTGCAGGAAGTCTGCAGCCGTCTGTTAGAAGCTTTCCGCATCCTGACCATCTTCCTGAAACCGGTCTTGCCACAACTGGCAAGCCAGGTTGAAGCCCAGTTAAATATCGCTGCGCTGCAATGGTCAGATGTCGCGACACCACTGCCACATCTGCATACCATTCATCCGTATGCGCATTTGATGCAACGCGTTGATCCTAAGATTTTTGATCAGTTGTTTGATGCGCCAACCGCACCTGCAACTGCCGCAACTGCAGAAGCCGCAACAACGACTGCAGCTGTCACAACTGCTACAGGCACAGCGAGTGACATAGAACCGGTTGCAGCAGAAATCAACATTGCTGATTTCGCCAAGATCGATTTGCGGATTGCGAAAATCGTCAATTGTGAACACGTAGAAGGCTCAGACAAATTACTGCGCTTAACGCTGGATGTTGGTGAAGGCCGCACCCGCAATGTGTTTTCCGGTATCAAATCTGCCTATCAGCCAGAACAGCTGATCGGTAAGCTGACGGTGATGGTCGCGAATCTGGCACCACGTAAAATGAAATTCGGCCTGTCCGAAGGCATGGTGCTGGCTGCCTCTGCCGCAGATGAAAAGAATAATCCTGGTTTGTACATCATGGAACCGTGGCCAGGTGCGCAGCCTGGTATGCGGGTTGGCTGATCTGTATGGAACTGGTGATACGCGAAGCCAGTCCGGACGATGCGCAATTGATTGCGCATCTGACCCGGAGTTGCTGGGCCGATAAAGTGGCGCCTACGTCGAGTGGGCATCGCGAAGCAACTGAACAGGTTCAGCACGAGTTATTGCAGGGTGGCGGCTTTATCCTGTATATCAACGATGAACCAGCAGGCTCAGTGCGCTGGCTGCCGGTAGATATGGATGCCGGCATCTGGGAAATGCGTCGCATGGGTGTGTTACCAGCCTTCCGTGGTCAGACCCTGTCACAACATTTGCTCGAAGCCGTCATCCTTGCGGCGCAAACTGCAGGCGTGGAAGAACTGCGATTAGGCGTGCGCACCGATCAGCCAAGATTACTCGATTTGTATGCGGCCTATGAATTCGAGCTGGCACCGGAACTTGACTATGCGCATGCGAATCCAAACGAACCTAAACCTAATGTGATGCGGCGCTTTTTAAGAAACTGAGTGCATTGTAGTAGCCACTCAGCCGCAGCAATTTCCTCACTCTGATGCCAACCAGCTATGCCGATGAACACTATTCCTGAACGCTTGCAGGCGCTGCGCCTGGCGATGCAACAGCAGCAGATCGACGCCTGCCTGATCCCTTCTGCTGACCCCCATTTATCTGAATACCTGCCAGACCGCTGGCAAGGCCGCAGCTATTTTTCCGGTTTCACCGGTTCGGTCGGAAATCTGGTAGTCACCCATGATTTTGCCGGACTATGGGTAGACAGTCGCTACTGGAGTCAGGCCGAGCAGGAATTAGCTGGCACCGGCATCAGCATGATGAAAACCATGTCTGCCGCCGCGACCCTGCACATAGACTGGCTGGCACAGCACATGAAAGCAGGTCAGGTAGTGGCAGCCGATGGCATGGTGCTGGCCTTAGCCACCGCACGCCACTTGCAACACAGCCTGGCGGCGCAAGGCATCACCCTGAAAACTGACACGGATTTACTGGAACAAGTCTGGACTGCGCGGCCAGGCTTGCCGGACGCCGCTGTATTTGAGCATCAGGCGCCGTTTGCGGCGGTGAGCCGCGCTGACAAACTGGCGCAACTGCGTACAGATATGCATAAGCTGGGTGCCGATCACCATTTCGTGTCTACCGTCGATGATCTGGCGTGGATACTGAATCTGCGCGGTGCCGATGTCAGTTATAACCCGGTATTTGTAGCACATGCCCTGATCAGCCAGAACCAGGTGCAGCTGTTTATCGCACCCGGTAAAGTTCCCTCAGATTTAGCAGAGCAACTGCGCGCAGAACACATCCATCTGCGTGACTATGCAGAAGCTGCCAGCGCCTTAAGCCAACTACCCGCCGCTAGCCGCGTACTGATCGATCCACGCCGCATTACCTTTGGCTTCCGTCAGGCGATAGCGACCAGCTGCAGCGTGATCGAAGCCATCAACCCTTCGGTGTTCAGCAAATCGCGCAAAACAGCGGCTGAAGCGCAGTTCGTACGCGAAGCGATGGAGCAGGATGGTGCCGCGCTGTGTGAATTTTTCAGCTGGCTGGAACAGGCACTGAAAAATCAGGAGACGATTACTGAACTAACGATTGATGAGCAGATTTGCGCGGCGCGCGCACGTCAGCCACATTTTATTTCACCTAGCTTCGGCACGATCGCTGGTTACAATGCCAATGGCGCGATGCCACACTACCGTGCCACGCCAGCTTCACATGCAAGGATTCAGGGCGATGGTTTGCTGCTGATCGACTCTGGTGGCCAATACCTGAACGGCACCACCGATATCACACGCGTGGTAGCGATAGGCAAGGTGTCAGAGGCACAGAAACGCGATTTCACGCTGGTGTTGAAAGGCATGATCAATCTGTCGCGCGCACACTTCCCGCGCGGCACGCTGTCACCTATGCTGGACAGCCTGGCACGTGCACCGCTGTGGGCTGAGAATATCAATTTCGGTCACGGCACCGGCCATGGCGTTGGCTATTTCCTCAATGTGCACGAGGGCCCGCAAAGCATTTCCGGTGCGCAGCCGGAAGCACATATGGCGATGCAGGAAGGGATGATCACCTCGAATGAACCTGGCATTTACCGGCCTGGAAAATGGGGTGTGCGGATCGAGAACCTGTTACTGAATATCGCGGCGGAAGCCAATGAATTCGGGGATTTCCTGCAATTTGAAACCCTGACTTTGTGCCCGATCGATGTACGCTGCATCCTGCCTGAATTGCTGAACCATGAAGAGCTGCAATGGCTCAATCAGTACCACCAGCAAGTGTGGCAACGCCTGTCACCACGCCTCTCTGGCGCAGCCAGCGACTGGCTACGCCAGGCGACACAAGCAATCTAAGCTGTTCAGTTTGCGGCACCGGCTTCGCCTGGTGTCGCAGTCTGCAAGCAGGATGACCAGCCACGCACCAGCCGCAGAAAATGGCCAAGCTGAGCCGAAGCCGATTTATGGGCATGGTAAATCAGCGAAAAACGCCGCTCACAGGGCGCGAATTCAGGATGCAATTGGATTAAGCGCCCAGCCGCCAGCAATTCCTGCACCACCGCCACCGACAGGCAACTCAATCCCAAACCAGCCGCCACGGCATACTTAATCGCCTCAGAATTCCCCAACTCACCGGCACAGCGGAAAGATTGCAACTGCTGCGACAAATACTGCTCCACCGTTTCGCGGGTACCGGAACCGGCTTCACGCAATAACCAGGCTTCTTTTTGCAAGTCGGATACCGAGCAGCGCTGCCCTGCAGTCTGTGCCAATGCGTGTTGCGGATGGCAGACCACGATCAATTGCTCCTGCAGCCAGGGCTCGACCACAATACCAGCCTGATGACATTCGCCTTCAATAAAACCTATGTCTGCTGCGTAATTCTCTATGCGCTGCACCACATCGCCAGTATTACCAATGAATAAGGATGGCAGACCAGAGGTCTTACTGGCGGCTACCGTAGATTGCAAATGCGCGAACAGATCAGGTAAGTAATAATTCCCTATAGTGGTACTTGCCGCGATACGCAAGCCCGGCCAGGCTGCGTCGGGCTGCGCAAACTGCGCCTCCATCGAGCGCACCGCATCCAGCACCAGATGGGCCTGTGGCAACAGCAACCTGCCGTTTTCATTCAACAGCAGTCCCTTACCGACCCGGTCAAACAATTGCACCTGCAAGGCAGCTTCCAATTCATTTAAAGCAGCACTGGTGGCAGATTGTGACAGAGCGATTTTCTGACCCGCAGCACTGGTCGTGCCCGTTTCTGCAATCCCTAGAAATACCTGTAACTGACGCAGGCTTAAACGCATTATCAACCTCTTTTTTAGCTTAATAAAAGCAAATTAATTTGTTTTATTAATTTTATCGCTTTCTATATGATGTTTGTGAACCAAACAGCTTGTTTTTAGAACTTGATATGCGAAAAATGATACAAACCCATGCCAGCGGCCTGTTGCTGAGTCTGCTGATGGCAGCTCTTAGCCTGACGCTGGCGCAAAGCGAGCAATTACAAAGCTGGGGATTGGGCAGCCTGACACTGGCGATATTGCTGGGCTTAATACTGGGTAATTTACCCTTGGCGGCCAGCCGTGCCCAGCACTGGAACGCCGGTTTGCAATTCAGCAAACAGCAATTGCTGCGCGCTGGCATCGTGCTGTATGGCTTACGTTTAAGCCTGCGCGACATTGGCAATGTCGGCCTTCCTGGCTTACTGGTCGACCTGGTCATGCTGATCAGCACGCTGTGGCTGGCGGCTTTCCTGGGCAGGCGCGTGTTTCGTCTGCCGCGTGAACTCACTTTGCTGATCGGTGCAGGTAGCGCCATTTGTGGCGCAGCGGCGATACTGGCTGCCGCACCGGTGTTGCGTAGTAAGGAGGAGGACACCGGCATTGCGATTTCCGGCGTGGTGTTTTTCGGCACCTGCAGCATGCTGCTCTATCCCTTATTCTTTCAATCGGAACTGCTGCTGAGCTGGTCTGGTCTGACGCCCGCTGGCATCGGTATCTACACCGGTGCCACGCTGCATGAGGTCGCACAAGTGGTGGTCGCAGGCAAAGCAATGACGCCGCAAATCGCCGATGTCGCCATCGTGACCAAGATGATGCGGGTGATGCTGCTCGCACCGGCATTGTGTGTGCTGGCATTACTGGTCAGCCCTGCACGGCAAACCGGCGCGGCTGACAATACGAACTGGCGCGTGCGTCTGGCCGATATCAGCATTCCCTGGTTTGCAGTCCTGTTTGTTGTGGTGATCCTGATGCAGTCCGTGCTGAGCATACCCTCTGCGCTGCGCCAGTCGTTCGTGCAGCTGGATCAGATCCTGCTGTCAGCCGCCATGTTTGCACTGGGGTTCAGTACCCGCCTCGCCAGTTTGCGCAAAGCTGGCTGGAAACCATTGCTGCTCGCAGGCAGTATCTGGTGCTGGTTAATGCTGGGTGGTCTGCTCATCAGTCAACTGATCTTGTGATGAACCCTGACTAAACCTAACCCCACTTTATTCAGGCGGCATGTCAGCGATAAACTGACGTAAAGCCTGATTCATTTTTTCCAGTTCGCTCACAAACTGACGAAACAGCTCAGGCGTCTGACTAAAATCGGCCTGTTTGCCTTTTTGCTCCAGTGCATAAGCGATATTCTCTGGCGGTTCGGCACAGAAATTTGCGACCAATCCTTTCAAAGTATGGGCGGCTCTGTGCAATAGCTCCGCATCCTGAGTCGCAATTGCTGTACGTATTTCCTCTACATGTTGCTGGTAAGTCTGCAAAAAAGAATTGGCAATAATCTGCACAATTTCACGATCAGCGCGCAGCAATGCCGCGTGATAGTCAAAGTCTGACCGTTCACCTGCAAACGCAGCTTCATTATGAGTATCAGATCTCCGGTCGGGAATCGTCATCATTGCCCCTTGAATTACTTGTAATTGATATTGATCGAGCAGTTCTTTGAGTGAAGCTGCTTTGATCGGTTTGCTTAAGTAGTGGTCCATGCCAGCTTCCAGGCATTTTTCCCAATCGCCAGGCATGGCATTGGCTGTCATGGCGATGATAGGGATACGGGCAGTCCGTTTTGCATCCCGTTCCAGCTGGCGTATGTACATCGTCGCTTCGACGCCGCCCATCAGGGGCATCTGCATGTCCATCAATACCAGATCAAAATGCTGGTGCGAAATCTGGTCTATCGCGATTAATCCATTTTCAGCGATGGTGCTGCTATGCCCCCACTTCTCCAACAGTGAGATCACCAGCTTTTGGTTGACCGAATTATCTTCCACGACCAGTATCCGTAATGGCTGTAACGGCGTGATGCCAGGCTCCGCCGGCAACGACAGTGGCAATACATGCCGGTCTATACCAGCCATCACTGCAGCTACCGCATGGAACAGTTCAGACTGACTGACCGGCTTACTCACATAATCGTGTATGCCCACCTCGCGGCAAAGGCAGGCATGTTCATACGCCCCGGCTGACGAGAGCATGATGATTTTCTGCTCATAACTACCATCAGGCTGACGCAGGCGTTCTGCCAGCTCAAAGCCGCCTGTCTCTGGCATACAGATATCGAGCAAAATCAGATCTAAAGGATGCTGCTGCTCTGCGGCGTCAGCCAGTTGCCGCAGCGCCTCTTCTGCGCTTTCCGCAGACTGAGGCAGCATGCCCCAGGCAATCAGCGTATCTTCAAAAAAATGCCGGTTGATGGCGTTGTCGTCGACAATTAACACGCGCAAACCATGTAAACTGGCCGGCGCCACTGTCGTCTCTAAGTTGCTACCCACGCCCAGAGTCAGTGTAAAAAAGAAACTGCTGCCCTGGCCAGGTTCGCTGAGCACTTCCAGCTTGCCATGCATGCGCTGCACCAGCCGCGAAGAAATGGTCAAGCCTAAACCGGTACCGCCATATTTGCGGGTAGTTGACGCATCCGCCTGACTGAAGGCCTGGAAAATACTGGCTTGCTTATCGTATGGGATCCCGATGCCGTGATCCCTGACGGCGAAAAATATGTCGACCTTGTTGACATGACTGGCGACCAGGCGGACTTCCAGCACCACTTCTCCGGCCTCACTGAATTTGATGGCATTACCCACCAGATTGGTAATGATCTGTCGTATCCGGCCCGGATCACCGATCAGTATTTCAGGAATGCCAGGGTCTATCTGATACACCAGCTCCAGTTTTTTCTCATTCGCCTTCAGCGCCAGTGCCTTGAGCGATGAGGCAAGCAAATCGCGGATAGAGAAGTCGATTTTTTCCAGAATAATTTTTTCGGATTCGATTTTGGAAAAATCCAGTATATCGTTAATGATAGCCAGCAAAGCGTCGGAAGACAGCTTCACTAATTCCAGGTATTCGCGCTGCTGCGGTTGTAAAGGTGTGTCCAGCGCCAGCTCAGTCATCCCTATGATGCCATTCATAGGCGTACGTATTTCGTGACTCATGGTCGCGAGAAACTGGCTCTTGGCTTTATTGGCCGCTTCCGCTCCTTCTTTAGCCTTAATCAGTGCTGATTCAAATTCGAGACGCTCGGTAATATCCCTGCAAGAACAGTAGATACTGCCATCAGGCAGCAAGGCGGCATTCAGCTCGACCGGCACGGCACTGCCATCTTTAGTTACCAACCGAACTTCTGCGCGCAAACGCTGACTTTGCATCAGCTGACACATAAACCTCAGCTCCGAGGGATCGGCGCGCTCATCCACAAACAGATCATGAATTGAACTGCCTATCAATTCCTCACGTTGATAACCAAGTAAAGTCAGCACCAGATCGTTGGCGTAAGTACACTTCTCATCGGCACCCGCAACGAATACAGCATCAGCTGCATTGTCCAGCAACATACGTTGCTTCATCTCGCTTTCGCGCAAAGCCTGATCAGTCGCGAGACGTGCCGAGATATTCTGGAAAGCACCAACAGCACCGACTATTTTCCCCTCTTCAAAAATCGGCGACACCACAATCGCAGCAGGAAAGCTCTTACCGGTTTTATGCCGCAAAAAAGTCAGATCGGAACGGAAGGCTTTTCCTGCAGCGATATACAAACGTATTTGCTCAGAAATGTCCATCACTGCTCCATCCACAGGTAACTCTGGCTGCAGCAGCTTATGCAATTTCTGCCCCATAATTTCATCTAACTGCCAGCCAAGTAACTTCTCAGCCTCAGGATTAATGAAAGTGCAGAGCCCCGCCGCATCAACGGTATAGACGCCCTCGCCCAGTGTGTTCATCACATTCTGCAATAAGGTCTGACTCGACTCTATCTTTTCACGTAGCGCAAACTCTTCTGTTATATCAGTACGGATGGAAATAAACTGATAAGGTCGCTGATCCTCATCCAGTAAGGGAACGATAGTTGCGTTGGTCCAGTAAAAACTACCATCTTTCGCGATATTTCTGATTTGACCGTGCCAGACTTTGCCAGACAAAATCGTAGCCCACATCTTATGAAAGAACTCTTTGCTATGCAGGCCAGAATTCACGATACGGTGGTTTTTCCCCATCAGCTCCTGCGAACTGTATTGACTGATGGTACAGAATTTTTCATTGGCATAAATCAGCGTACCTTTGGCATCGGTAATGCTGACGATCGCATGCTGATCCAGTGCGAACTGCTGCTTGCCCAGGTCAGCCATCGCTTCCTGTAATTCGTTGCGCGTGGTTAGCAGTTCATTCACCAGGATAGATAATTGTTGCGATAAGCCTTCCAGACTCGCATCATCATCGCTGAGTTGACGGCCAAGCTGGCCCAGCGCCTCATTCGCGGTCTGGCGCAAAGCGCTCAACAATTGACGGCGCTGATCCGCATCTGCCCTTAAAGTTTCATTAGCGTGTCCCAGTTCCTGCGAGCTCAGCTCCAGACTGCGCTTACCCAGCTCCAGATCACGATCCGACTGTACATAGGCTTCGTCTACCTGCGTAAAAAATTGCCGCATCCCTTGCAATGCACGCCCAGCCAAAGGCGGACAATCAGCCGATGTCGAGAGCGCTTCAAACTCTTGTAGCAGTTGCTGAAGCTGCGCCTCATCCGCAATCCCCAATAAGCGTTTGTATTGACGCTGAGAGAGCTTATGCGCCATCACATACGCTCAGCCATATAGCTGATGGTCATGGTCTGATTGTGCAGGCTGCAGACTTGCAATTGATAGCCTGGACAAATCTCTCCATTGGAATAAAAGCCGCATATCACTGTATGCTGGCCCATCAGGTCCTGCACGACTTCCACTTCCTCATCCACCCGACCGCCCATCACCAGTTTTCTGCCTACGCAGCTGACCAGCATCGCCAGCGCCTGACCGGAATACGGCGCATCTTTGGGCAAAGCCGCGCTGGCAGCAGTTTCTGCCCCATCCACCAATTCATTGGTTTGCGCATGCATGAGGCGCAAATAACCATCGGGATTAATCGAGCCAGCCAATATCAGGCTACCATCCTGCTCATTGATGCCGAGTATGGTACGTATCTGCCCCAAAGATTCACGCAAATGGCCAAGCATCTCAAACGGAAATAACAAACCTGAACCGGGTAAGTCAGCCGCATAGTCACCCAGATATTTTTTATAGATATCGAGCGCGGGGGCACCGTCCAGTTCGTACAGTATATTGTCTTCGCAACGCGTTACCTTGCGTACCGGCCCAAACGGACGCCAGCCGCCATAACTGCCATGCGTAAAAGTCAGACTCTCGCCATACAGACCGAGCGCCACAATCTGCGCATCAGAAACTCCGGCGGGACCCAGCGTATAGGTGCGCGAAAAACTGCCATTATCACCCGCCAGGCCACCCGTGACAGGCAAGTCCTGCCCCAACTCTGCCACGATGCCATCGATCAGTGCGCTGCCATTGATACCAACTCCCTGACCAAATACGCTGACCGCACGCAAGCCATCTTTATTCAATTGCGCGGCCAACGCGCGTCCGGCCTGCGCACTGTGCTCCATGTCGGGCAAGCTGGCAGTAACGATCTGAAACCGCGCGCTATCGAAATGTATGCCAGTCACCACAACACTTTGTGCACTCACACCCTGAGCAGAAATCTCACCGGCAGTCGAACAGCCCAGCAAGTGGGCATGCGGCAGGCAAAGTCGCAAACGAGGGAAAAAATCGGGATTTTCGAAATGTGCTATCGAGGCAAATATCAGCACCAGCTGTGGTGAAATGGCAGCCACATCCTCCAGCTTCCATTCCGCACCGGGTGTACCATATAAAATTTCCTGAGCAATTTTCATAGCAACCTCATTGTAAAAAACGGGGATGATCAGCGCATTTCAAGTGGTGTTTGATGCCAGCCTGTATCTGCATCAGGTCTGTATCAGGTCTGTATACCCCACTCTGCACCAAAGGCTTTTTGCTGCGATAAATCTTCCTGATACTGATTTTTAATTGTCATTATCTCGCTCAAGCCCGCCATAAACGCATCCACGCAGGCAGGGTCGAAATGCTGCCCTGAACCTTCACGCAAAAATTCCAAAGCGCGCTCAGTTTCCCATGCCGCCTTATAAGGGCGTTCAGAAGTCAGCGCATCAAACACATCGGACACCGCAACGATGCGGGCAAACAGAGGAATATCTTCACCCACTAAGCCTTGTGGATAGCCGCTGCCATCAAATTTTTCATGGTGCGCCAGCGCGATGACGGCACCGGCATTCAACATTTCAGACGAGCTGCCAGCGAGAATTTCATATCCCAGACGCGAATGGCGCTTCATGATCGTGAACTCTTCCGGCGTTAACCGGCCAGGCTTGAGCAAAATACTGTCCGGAATGCCGACCTTGCCTATGTCATGCATGGGTGCGGCTTCGAGTATCAGTTGCTGATCATCGGTGGACAGTCCCAGACGGGCTGCAATGATTTTGGAATAATTTGCCATACGGATGATGTGCGCACCGGTTTCAGGATCGCGCGAATCCGCTGCGCGCGATAAGCGCAATATGGTCTCTCTCTCGCGGGCACGAATTTCTGCAGTGGCTTTCTGCACCTCGACATTCAGCCAGCTGGCCCTGTCTTCCAGAAAGCGCTGGCTGCGCCGCAAGGCCAGCATATTCTTTGTTCTGGCCAGGAATTCGATGCGGTCTATCGGTTTGATCAGGAAGTCGGTGGCGCCGACATCCAGTGCCTGGTAGCGCAGTTCCAACTCGCTGTTGGCAGTGATCATGAGCACGGGAATATCGGCGCAGCCTGGCAACTGGCGAAAATGACTGATGAAGGCCACACCATCCATCTCAGGCATCATATAGTCCACCAGCACCAGGTCGGGCACTTGACTAGCGCACCAGCTCAGTGCTTTGGCAGGCTGAGTGAAACTGATGGAACGGCAACCGTCCAGTTTTTGTAGCAAATGACACAGCAGGGTCACGTTAATCTGCGCGTCATCCAGCACCAAAACATTCATTTCCATCGAACATTCCTCAAAAAAGAATTCCAGATGTCTGGATGACACTGATTTTACTACCAGGAATCTTTTTTGAGTGTACCGTATTTACTCAGACTAAATATTTACGACAAGAAATTTAAACTAAATCAAGCCAAATGACGCTAAAGCTGGCTGTTGCCAGCGCATGCGTACTCAGTGCTGCTGATGTAAGACTGTGCCGGGAAACTGGACTGCAAAGACACTGCCAACTTCGGGCGTCGATTCAATAAACAATTGTGCATTGTGGCGCAATAACACATGTTTCACGATAGCCAGGCCGAGACCGGTTCCCTGGGTCTCACGCGAACGGCTCTTGTCGACCCGGTAAAAGCGCTCAGTCAGCCTGGAAATATGCTCTGAACTGATGCCGATACCATTGTCACGCACGCTGAACTTCGCTCCCTGCTCCACATTCTCCCAGCTGATTTCAATCCGTCCACCCTGTGGTGTGTAGCGAATCGCATTGGTGACCAGATTGGTCAGTGCACTGCGAATTTCATCGGTACTGCCTTTGACATCCGGCCCATCAACACTGAGGCTGAGCTGATGACGTCCGGCTGATAAGGCTTCTGCTTCCTGCAAAATCTGCTCCAGCAGGCCACGCATATTCACAATTTCCGAGCGTAACAAGTGATCGACTGACTCCAGACGGGTCAAAGTCAGCATATCCTCGACCAGACGCTGCATGCGCTCACCCTGCTCGGACATCAGCCTCAGATGCGCGTTACGGGTCGGTATATCGAGGTCTGGCTGCAAAGATGCAATTTCCAGAAAACCGTTAATCACTGTCAGCGGGGTACGTAATTCATGCGAGGCATTGGCGATAAAGTCACGTCGCATCATGTCGATACGCTGGGATTCAGTCACATCGTGGGTCACCAGAATCTGACGCCGGTTTTCAAACGGGATGATATGCGCGATCAGCTTTCTGTCGCGGAAAGACAGGGTCAGCGGGGTTTCGTAGCGACCCAGGATAATGTAATCCATGAACTCAGGGCTGCGCACCAGATTGGTGACGCGCATACCCTTATCCTGGCTCAGGCTCAAGCCCAGATGATGCTCAGCAGCCGGGTTACACCATTCCAGGAATAACACATCATCCATAATAACGACGCCATCCGGCAGCAGCGTCATCGCCTGGCGGAAGCGCGCCAGCCATTCAGTCAGCTCGGCCTGATTTTTTTCATCGCCACGACGCAGTTTGTACAAACGAGAAAACACATCAGTCCAGGCACCTGAGCCATCGGGCAAGCGGGAGCTGCTGGGATTATCGAGCCAGTCGCCGAGTCGCTGTAAATAAACCAGCTGTATCAGAAACATGGTGAGCAAGATCAGAAAGCCCAGAATCAAACCGGGAACCAGACCCCAGAAATAAGCCGCCAGCGCAGTTCCAGCCAGCACCAGGAAAATTCTGACGACATTAGAAATCCAGAAAATCAGACGAGGAGACATAAGGGATCCAGATATTATTATGGAATGAGGATAGTAGAGATCACTTGCTGATCCTGGCCTGAATTGATCAGCCTGCTGTGCCTGCAGTGGAGAGAGCTGGATCCGGAGCGATGAAGGCACCCGCTCCGGCAACCGGATTTATTTCTCAGACAGCATATAGCCTACACTACGTACCGTCTTAATTAAAGATTCGGCTGATTTTAAGACTTTACGCAAACGTAATACATGCACGTCCACAGTGCGTTCTTCGATCACGACATGATCACCCCACACCTTGTCGAGCAACTGGCTGCGCGAAAATACACGTTCAGGATGGGCCATGAAGAACTTCAGCAGCTTGTATTCCGCATGTCCGATATCGACTTTCTGGTCAGAGATTTTGACGGTACAGCTGACCGGATCGAGTACCACGGAACCAGCGGTCAGCGCAGTCTGCGCGTGCTCAGGGCTCTTACGGCGTAACAAAGCCTTAATGCGCGCTGTCAGTTCACGCGGTGAAAATGGCTTGGTGATGTAATCATCCGCACCATGATCCAATCCCGCAATTTTGTCCTCTTCCATGCTCTTTGCTGTGAGCATGATGATGGGAATTTCATTAAACTGGCGATCACCACGAATCTTGGATAACAAACGCAAGCCGCTTTGATCCGGCAACATCCAGTCCAGTAAAATCAGTTGCGGCGTGCGGCGTTGAATAAACTCCCACGCCTCGGCTGTATTGTTCACAGCGAAGGTATTCCAGCCAGCGGCACGCAGGGTAAAGCTGACCAGCTCAACGATAGCCGGTTCATCCTCAACGATCAGAATAGTGGTGTCAGCTGCCATATCTCAATTAGCTCTTTTGCTCTTGTTTGGTTGCGACATAATCAGAATGCCGGATATCTTTACCTTCAACGATGTATATCGTATGTTCCGCAATATTTTTCGCGTGATCACCGATACGTTCTATCGCTTTCGCTACCCACAAAGCATTGAGAGAAGATGAAATCGTGCTTGGATCTTCCATCATGAAGGTGATGAGGTTACGCATAATCGAGCGGAAGTCATTATCAATGATCGCATCCTGTGCGATCAGCTGCACCGCTTTTGCATCATCCAGACGCGCAAATGCGTCCAGCGAGTGATGCAGCATATCAGCTACATTGGCTGCCAGTACACGCACAGTTTCATAGCCGCTGAACATAGGCAGGCTGCGGCGGTTAACTGCCGCATCTTTTGCAATACGTGCAATTTTAGTCGATTCGTCACCAATCCGCTCTAAATCAGTAATCACTTTACCGGTCGCCATCACGGTACGCAGATCGTTCGCGGCCGGCTGACGCTTGACGATCAGATGGCTGCACATATCATCCAGGCTAACTTCCAGCCGGTTCACTTCCAGATCCGATTGAATCACGGCCTCAGCCTGTTGCTCATTACCAGTTCTGAAGCAAGACATCGCATCATGGAAATGGCTTTCTACCAGACCGCCCATCAGTAACACTTTAGAACGGATCGTTTCCAGATCCATGTCGTACTGCTTTGAAGAATGTTCACCTGTCACTTTTTTCTCCTGTATTCCGTATCACTGGGTGTTATTAACCGAAACGACCGGTAATATAGTCCTGGGTTTCTTTTTTGACTGGGTTCATGAAAATATGATCGGTCTCGCCAAATTCGACCAGCTCACCCAGATACATGTAAGCAGTATAGTCAGAGCAACGTGCAGCTTGCTGCATGTTATGCGTCACGATAGCGATCGTATATTCTTCTTTGAGCTCATTAATCAGCTCTTCAATTTTGACGGTAGAGATAGGATCGAGCGCAGACGTTGGTTCATCCAGCAATAACACATCCGGTCTGACCGACACACCGCGTGCGATACACAGACGTTGTTGCTGACCGCCAGACAAACTCAGACCACTCTTATTGAGTTTATCTTTGACCTCGGTCCAGATCGCCGCTTTTTTCAGTGCCCATTCCACGCGCTCATCCATCTCGCCTTTGGACAGGTTCTCATACAGACGCACACCAAACGCGATATTGTCATACACCGACATCGGGAATGGAGTCGGCTTCTGAAACACCATACCGACCTTAGCACGCAGCAAATTGATATCCTGATCCGTATCCAGAATGTTTTTACCGTTATAAATGATACGGCCTTCTGCGCGCTGACCTGGATACAGATCATACATACGGTTCAGGGTGCGCAGCAAAGTGGATTTACCGCAGCCCGAAGGGCCGATAAAAGCAGTCACTTTTTTGTCGAAAATATTCAGATTGATATCGCGCAGGCTACGGGTCGCACCGTAGTAAAAATTCAGCCCGTCGATCTCGATTGCTTTCTTTTGGGTATTTGCTTGAGTAGTTGTCATATCGATGCTCGGATTAATGCTGTGTCTTTTGGTTAAACAAGGTACGCGATAAAATATTCAGGCCCAAAACACTGAAAGTAATCAGCAAGGCACCAGCCCAAGCCAGATCACGCCAGTTTTCATAAGGACTCATAGCAAACTGGTAAATTACCACAGGCAAGTTCGCCATTGGTTTATTCATATTGCCGTTAAAGAACTGGTTGCTCAGCGCGGTGAACAGCAAAGGCGCGGTTTCACCGGAAATACGTGCCACAGCCAGCAAAATACCGGTGACCACACCTGCTTTTACCGCACGCAGACGTACCAGCAAAGCGACTTTCCAACGCGGCGCACCGAGCGCAAATGCCGCCTCACGCAAACTGGCAGGCACCAGGCCCAGCATATTGTCAGTGGTACGCACCACAACCGGAATCGCAATCAGGGAAATCGCGATACTGCCAGCCCAACCGGAAAAATGCTTCACGTTAGCGACATAGATTGCATACACAAACAAACCAACCACGATAGACGGCGCGGACAACATGATGTCAGTCACGAAGCGGGTCAGGCCACCAAACCAGCTTTTATCACCATATTCCGCCAGGTAGATACCAGCCAGAATACCGATAGGTGTGGAGATCAGGGTAGCTGCACCAACCATCATAAAACTACCGACAATGGCATTCATCAAACCGCCACCCTCGCTGCCTGGTGCAGGAGTCGACTCAGTGAACATCGCCAGATTAACTGCCGAAAAACCTTTCACGATCAGCGTGAACAAAATCCACATCAGGAACACCAGGCCGAACGCCATCGCGATCGAGGATAGAAAAATCCCCACTCTGTGCATGAACAGGCGCTTACGGTAGACCGGATTGCGCGCCGTGATTACTTGTTGATCACTCATTATTTTGATCCCTCTTTTTTGCTCAGACCGAGCAACAATAATTTAGCTGCAGATAACACAAAAAACGTAATCACAAACAGTATCAGACCCAGCAGGAACAACGAGGAGGTATGCAGCACCGACTCTGCTTCTGCAAATTCATTCGCGAGTGTAGAGGCGATACTGTTACCGGCTGCGAACAAGGACCAGGACAATTTGTGTGCATTACCAATCATGAAGGTCACTGCCATGGTTTCACCCAGCGCACGTCCCAGACCCAGCATCACGCCACCAACCACACCGATTTTGGTGTAAGGCAGCACAATCTTTCTGACCACTTCCCATTTAGTGCAACCGAGACCATAGGCCGACTCTTTCAGTACAGGCGGCACCACTTCAAACACATCGCGCATCACGGAAGAGATAAACGGGATAATCATGATCGCGAGGATAATGCCAGCCGACAGAATACCCAGACCTATCATAGGGCCGGAAAACAAAGCACCAATCACTGGCAATTTACCCAGGGTGGCAGCCAGCGCAGGCTGTACATATTCAGAAAACAGCGGAGCAAATACAAACAGACCCCACATGCCGTAGATGATACTTGGCACACCTGCCAGCAATTCTATCGCTGTACCTAAAGGGCGTTTGAGCCAGGCCGGGCAGATTTCAGTCAGGAACAGAGCGATACCAAAACTGACTGGAAACGCAATCAGCAACGCAATGACAGAAGTAGCAAGCGTGCCCACAATCGCAATCAGGCCACCAAACTTATCGTTGACCGGATCCCACTCTATGGTGGTGATAAATGCCAGTCCGAATTCCTGCATCGCAGGCAAGGCACGGACAAACAAAGAGAAAATAATACCGAGCAATACGATCAGCACAAATGCTGCGAAGCTCAAGGTGAGTTTATGAAAGAAGAAATCCTGCCAACGCTGACGACGCATAATGACCGCCATGCGCGCATCACTAAGTGGCAAGTTTGCTTGCGGCGAGGAAGAGGTTGCAGATGTAACGGAGGGTGCGTTCATGTTGACGGTAGACGTTGGTAGTGTCATGGGTGTGTTTTTTTTCACCGGGAGGCGAACCACCGCAGTGGTTCGCCTGATACGACAATCTCTGAGTTGCAGAGAGGCTCACATCGGAATTACAAGTTACTCAGCCTGTGATTACCACAGTGCTTTGCCAGATCCATCTTTGATTTTAGCTTTCCAGCCTTCTTCAATCTGCTTCACAACCGGAGTTGGCATGGATACATATTCCAGTTCAGTTGCCATTGCGCCGCCGTTTTTGAATGCCCAGTCAAAGAATTTCAACACTTCTTTGCCTTTTTCAGCGTCCGCCTGGGATTTGTGCATCAGAATGAAAGAAGCGCCAGTCACTGGCCAGGAAGCTTTACCTGGCTGGTTAGTCAACACCAGATACATACCAGGTGCTTTCGCCCAGTCAGCATGAGACGCTGCTGCTTTAAAGTTTTCATCATCAGGTGCAACAAAAACGCCATCCAGATTCTTCAATTGAGTATGGATCATTTTGTTACGCTTCACGAAAGCGTACTCAACATAACCGATAGAATTCTTGATACGCTGCACGTTTGCTGCAACGCCTTCATTACCTTTGCCGCCCATACCGACCGGCCACTTCACTGCTGTCGCAGAACCAACTGCAGTTTTGAATTCTGCGCTGACTTTGCTCAGGTAGTCTGTCCACAGGAAAGTGGTACCGGAACCGTCAGAACGATGTACTACAGTGATTTCTTCAGCAGGCAATTTCACGCCAGGATTCAGTGCAACGATTTCAGCTGCATTCCATTTCGTGATTTTACCCATGTAAATACCAGCCAACACTTCGCCAGTCATTTTCATTGCGCCAGGTGCCACGCCATCCAGATTCACAACCGGAACCACGCCACCAATCACAGCTGGGAACTGGGTCAGACCTTCAGCGTCTAACTCTTCGAGCTTCAAAGGCATATCGGATGCACCGAAATCGACTGTCTTTGCCTTAATCTGTTTAATACCACCACCGGAGCCGATGGACTGATAGTTCAGGCCTGTGCCAGTTGCTTTTTTATAAGCTTCAGCCCATTTCGCGTAAATCGGGAATGGGAAAGTCGCGCCAGCACCAGTAATATCAGCTGCGTGTGCAACAGAGAAAGATGCTGCCACACCGACTGCAGCGATCAGGGATTTCACGACATGATTCATTTGCATGTTGACCTCTAGGTTAAATTACATGTTTTGCTACTGCGAGGCGAACTTTAACGACGAAATATGACAAGAACATGACAAGCAGAAATAATTATGAAATATTTCTTTTAAAGCAATTTTATTTGTCATAAACTTGTCATGTTTTACACCTACAATAGGCATTGCCATATATATGCCAGCTGATGACAGCCTTGATGACATGCGAAAAACTATGCACACACCAGAAGTGACAGCCCCCCCCACAGAACAGACCATAGATCCAGCCCCTACGACCGCTCCGGATATAGAAAAAACAGAAAAGTCCAAACCGGCAGCGAGAAATGTGACAGCTGCGAATAAGGCAGAAACCTCGAGGAGTGTCATTTTTCTGGACCGGGAGATGTCACAAATCGCGTTTAACTGGCGCGTGCTGGCTCAGGCCGAAGACCGCACTATTCCTTTATTAGAAAGACTCAAGTACCTGTGCATCGTCGGTAGCAATCTGGATGAGTTTTTTGAAGTCAGGGTAGCCAGCCTGCTGGCGCAAAATACGATAGATGGCGAACTGGCGCAACACCCTGCTTTCCAGTTTATGCTGAAGCGGGTATCGACCGAATGCCATCAATTGGCACAAAAGCAATATGAGTTACTCAACCAGGAAATCCTGCCGCAACTCTCCAGAAAAGGTATTCATTTATTACGCCACTCAGAGCGCAATGAAGCCCAGCGTGCCTGGGTCAAGCAATATTTTGAGCGCGAAGTCCGCCCGCTGCTGACCCCGATAGGTCTCGATCCGGCCCACCCGTTTCCACAAGTTGTCAATAAGAGTCTCAACTTCATCGTTTCTTTAGCAGGCAAAGATGCTTTTGGTCGCGGCACTGGCATCGCCATCGTTAAAGCCCCGCGTGTATTGCCGCGCGTGATTAAGCTGCCGGATGAATTGTCGGATAAGGGCGCATCTTTCTGCCTGCTTTCCTCGATTATTCACTCCCACATCGAAGATTTGTTTAATGGCCGTGAAGTCCTGAGCTACTCTCAGTTCCGCGTCACCCGCGACAGTGATCTGTGGGTGGACGAAGAAGAAGTCAAAAACCTGCGCCAGGCTTTGCAGGGGGAATTGCAAACCCGTCAGTTCGGTGCAGCAGTTCGACTGGAAGTCGCCAAAAACTGCCCGGAAGATCTGGCCAAATTCCTGCTGGAACAGTTTTCCCTGAGCCCGGACCGCCTGTACCCGGTCGATGGCCCGGTCAATATGGTCAGGCTCAGTGAATTGATAGATCATGTAAAGCAGCCTAATCTGCGCTTTCCACCTTTCTCTCCAAGAGCGATCAGCAAATACCACCACGCAGATATTTTCACCTTACTGCGCAAGCAGGATATCTTGCTGCATCACCCATTCCAGCCCTTCCAGACCGTGATTGATTTCATTCGCTCTGCCGCGCAGGATCCGAATGTGGTCGCGATCAAGCAGACCATTTATCGCACCGGCATGAATTCCGATTTAATGGAATCCCTGATTACCGCCGCACGTCTGGGCAAGGAAGTCACCGTCGTAGTGGAGTTGATGGCGCGTTTTGATGAAGAAGCGAACATCAATTGGGCCGACAAATTGCAGCGCGCCGGTGCTCAGGTGGTGTATGGCGTGGTTGGCTTGAAGACCCATGCCAAACTGGCGCTGGTGATACGGCGCGAAGAAGGCGGTCATCTGCGCCACTATGCCCATCTGGGCACAGGCAACTACCATCCATCGACTACCCGTTTTTACACTGACTTTGGTTTGTTGACGGCTCACCCTGGCATTGCGGCAGAAGTGAATGAAGTGTTTATTCATCTGACCGGCCTGAATAAACCGAAAAAGCTGGAATATTTGTGGTTAGCACCGTTTGCACTGCAACCACAAATTATCAAGGCAATCCGTAACGAAGCACGCATTGCACGTGAAGGCCGTCCGGGCCGCATCATCGCTAAGATGAATGCCTTACTGGATGAGTCGGTAATACGCGCACTGTATGCAGCGTCTGCCGATGGCGTTAAGATTGATCTGATCGTACGCGGTGCCTGCGCACTGCGCCCCGGCGTGCCTGGACTGTCAGAAAACATCCGGGTCAGATCGGTGATCGGTCGCTTCCTGGAACATAGCCGGATTTACTACTTCCGTAATGATCTGGCGCATGACGTGTATCTGGCCAGCGCAGACTGGATGAACCGCAATCTGTTCCGACGCATTGAAGTCGCCTTCCCGGTACTCGAAAAATCTCTTAAAAAGCGCGTCATTTCAGAGGGCCTGGATCCCTACCTGAAAGACAATGTGAATGCCTGGGTACTCGATAGCGAAGGTCATTACGAGCGCAAGAAAGCACGCAGCAAACAAGCTTCTTTCTGCGCACAACAATACCTGATGCAACAACTGGGCTCTTTATCTGAACGAAACGAGGAATAATGGACTTAATCCTGTGGCGTCACGCCGAAGCCGAACTCGCCAGCGGAGATATCACTGATGAGTTTCGTAAGCTGACCAGTAAAGGCCTGAAGCAGGCCAGTAAGATGGCCTACTGGTTAGACAGCACCTTGCCAGACACCTGCAAAATTCTGGTCAGCCCGGCGATTCGTACCCGGGATACGGCAGAGGCTTTGGCAACTTGCGGCAGGAAATTCAAGATTTGCCCGGAACTTGGCACGGCCGCCACCGTACAGGACGTACTGTTGGCCGCAAACTGGCCCCACAGCCGCGAACCGGTACTGATCATAGGTCATCAACCCTACCTGGGTCAGGTAGTCGGCGAATTACTCGGCCACCCTTTGCATGATTACCCTGTCAGAAAGGCGAATGTCTGGTGGATCTCGCAGAAACAAAGAGATGCAGAAGAGATGCAAACCTATCTGAAGGCCATCATGACGCCGGACCTGGTGGTGCGTTAATCACAGACCTGGTACAAATGTAAAAAAGCTGTGTCGCTACACAGCTTTTTTATTTCTACGGTGCCTCAGAATGAATCAGGCCAGAAATCAAGAACAGAATTTCAGATTCTGACTCAGCCCGCAATCGCTGCCACATCCGCCTCGACCGCAGTTTGCTCCGACACAGGATGACCATGCTGAACCACATCATGCCAGGTAATCAGGCGCAGCTTGCCATCGGGTTCCTCGACCAGCGCGGATAAACTTTCCACCCAGTCGCCATCATTGCAATACAGGATGCCGTTGATATCACGGATTTCAGGTTTGTGAATATGACCGCAAATCACTCCGTCCAAACCTTTACGGCGCGCCTCTTCAGCCAATGCATCTTCAAACTGCGTGATATAACTCACGGCATTTTTGACTTTAAGTTTCAGATACTGGGACAAAGACCAGTAAGGCAAACCGGCACGGGCGCGCCAGTTATTGAATACCTGATTGAATTTCAGGATCACGGTGTACAGATTATCACCCACATAAGCCAGCCACTTTGCGCAGGCAATCACACCATCGAAACGGTCCCCGTGCAGGACCAGCAGACGCTTACCTTCTGCGGTCGTGTGCACCAGTTCATCGCGTATCTGTATGCCACCAAAGTTCAGATCGATGAACTGCCGCACCGACTCATCATGATTACCCGGAACAAAAATCACATTCGTTCCTTTTTTGGCTTTTTTCAACACCGTCTGCACCACATTGTTGTGAGTCTGATCCCAATACCAACGACGCTTCAACTGCCAGCCGTCGATGATATCGCCAACCAGGTACAGAGTTTCCGACTCGGTCGCACGCAGAAACTCCAGTAATTTTGCTGCCTGACACCCGCTGGTTCCCAAATGCAGATCCGAAATCCAGATCGTTTTAAACCGCGTTACTTCTTTTTTTGCGGCTTTATGCAGTTTTTTATTCAGGAACTGATCAGCGGGTTTCATCTTTTACTCCCCTGTTCCGTAGTGCTTGGCGTAGCGATTATCCAGATTCGACAAAGGCAGCATCACAAACAAATCGGCACTGTGGAAATCCGGATCCCAGGCCGGATCACCACACACCCAGGCACCGGCACGCAGATAGCCTTTCAGCAAAGGCGGAATACGCGCTTCGGTATTGCTGGTATCAATTTCATCGAGCGGGAATGGCAGATGGGGGGACACGCGGTATTCCAGCGGGCAGAAATCATTTTCTGTCAAACTGCGGTAAATTGCGGCTGCATTCTGACCACCATCGGTCAGACTGATGCTGGCGCAACCAATCAGGTGACTGCAACGCTCACGGCGCATGTAAGCTGCCAGACCTGCCCACAACATCATGATGACAGCACCACTGCGGTAATCCGGATGAATACAGGCACGGCCAGCCTCAGCAATGCCGGAACGAATATGCTGCAGACGGGACAGATCAAACTCTGTCTCAGAATAGTATCGGCCCATTTCACGCGCCGCATTCGGACCAAGGATACGATAAGTCCCGACTACCTTGAGTGTTTTAGTGTCACGTACGATCAGATGATCGCAATACGCATCAAAATCATCTTTATCCAGTCCATCCGGATTAGATAAAGCAGACAAACCCATACTTTCGATAAACACTTTATAGCGTAAGCGCTGTACTTCTTTGACCTCTTCCGGCGTCGTCGCCAGACTCAGACTGAGCTTGGAAAAGCTGGGATTGGCATCGGCAGGTATGGTGAGTAATCGCATTCGTCGTCCTTGTAAAGTCGCATGATTGAAACGCTGACGGACGAAGAATAAAGAGCGAATACTTCAGCAAGATGACAGCCACATGTCGGTTTGATGACAGCAGCATTAGCAGATAAAAAAACAACAGCCTGCAGGATTTTCATCGCTGCAGGCTGTTGTTTTTATTCGAATTTCACTTCTCTTTTTTAGGGCGACCAGCTTTTAAAGGCGCCAGTTCAGCAATCAGTTTTTTGAGTTCCGGTGTTCCGCTGCGGCTCAGCAAAACCAGGCCTATGCGCAGCAACTGGCTCTTTTTCACTTCAACACCCGCTTTCAGGCAAGCCTTCTTTACTTGCCCGAGTACCGCATATTCATCCTCTGGCATGGTAAAGCTATCCCTGACCAGCTTAGTTTTGCGGGGTTTTTCCTGCACCTCTGCTTTGACAGCGAAAGCGCGCTCAGTAACAGCTTTGACCGCTGTCGCTGTTTTTTGCGCACGAGCTGTGCTGGCGGCTTTCACTGCTGGCACCTTAGCCGCCACCGGCTTACGTCCAGCAACAAGCTTTGCGACAGCAACTTCCTTCTTACTTCCGACTGCAGCCATGTCAATCTCCCAGGTTAAAACGGCAAATGATATAAACAATTTATGCAAAACGCTTAACTCTAAGCATAACGCCTTGACATGACAAGCAAATTACGAGCCTCTTCACAAAAAAAACGCTTGTGGGATAATCGCGCCGGCTTTTATTTTTCCATACATCAACAATCATGATACGCAAAGTACTACTCATCAGCCTGATTTCGCTGACATCCGCCTATGCTGGCGCAAATGAAATTAAAGGTGCCGGATCTTCCGCTGCCGCCCCACTGTACCAGACCTGGGCCGATGCCTACGCGAAAACAACTGCATCAAAAATTGATTATCAAGCCATAGGCTCATCCGCTGGCATACGCAAAATCAAAAACAATGAACTGGATTTTGGTGCAAGTGATGTTGCCTTGCCATCCGCGGAATTAAAAAAAGCAAAACTGATACAGTTCCCGTCTGCCGTCTCCGGTGTCGCGATTATTTACCATGTTCCCGGCCTGCGTTCCGGCGAATTAAAGCTCAATAGCGCTCTGTTGTCGCAGATATTTTCCAAAAAAATCCAGCTTTGGAATGATCAGGCAATTCAAAGTCTGAATCCTGGCTTACGCTTACCCGCCCATACCATCGAAGTGATCGCGCGTCAGGATGGATCAGGCAGCACCTATAATTTCAGCGATTATCTGAGCAAAACCAATCCGGACTGGCAAAATCAGTACGGAAAAAATTTCACCATACCGTGGAATGAAAATGTACAGCAAGTGAAAGGAAGCAGTCTGCTGGCTGCCAAACTGAAAAAAACGCCGTATGCGATCAGCTATGTAGACTACAACTACGTGGTACAGGAAAAACTCGATGTCGCACAACTGCAAAACCGGGAAGGCAAATTTGTACTGCCAAATGCAGAATCTTTTTCCAGCGCACTGAGTAATAGCAGTTGGAAAGCCAGCGGTAATTTCGAAGAAGCGCTAACCGACAAAGCTGGCACCAAGTCCTGGCCGATTACCATGGGAACTTTCGTCATTATGCCGCAGGCTGCAGTCAATACTGAACAGGCGAAAGCGACACTCAGATACTTCAACTGGGCCTTCCTCAATGGTGACCGCCTGGTCAACAGCGTCGACTTTGTACGCCTGCCTGACGCATTGCAAGCAAGGGTATTCAGGGAAATGACGACAGTCACAGATCAGAAAGGCGTGCCTCTGAATTGGTCAGTCTGAGTCACCATCTGAATGGCCACCTGAATTGATGGCCCAGCTCAGCCGCTTCATTGAGTACCCGCGTGAATTGAAACGGCTGAGCATACACACCAAAAAAATGCAGCAGTAAGCCCTAAGCATCAGCACAAAATTCGCATTAATTGTTTATTCTATATGCTGCGTATCCAGAGCGGATTTTGCCTGATTCTGATACCCCTACCCCTTGAAAGCCTTATCAGACCTAGCGCTCCCACGAGCACACAAAAAATCGCTACAATTGCGCACTTTTAAAAATCCAGGAAATTACAGACAAAACTTGTCAAGAAGAGCTAAGCCGAGGATAATTCTGCCCTCGCGTCTCTTCAGAGATCCAGTTTGAGCAAGATGAATCCGCTTTCATCAGCGTAGCCCGCTACTACAGCGGGCTTTTTCGTCCGTGTCTGCCGTTGATCTACAACACATGATCGTCAGCAGCCTATCGCCATTGCCATACACTATTGACAAGCCTTTGTTGTCGCATTCGATTTTGTTACATGAAAAACAGCTTAACTGACTCAACGATTTCTATTTCTAAAACAGGCTCCACACTCACCCTGGGAAAGAAAACATTACAGTTGAATCGCCCGACCCTGTCCAGCTCCAGCAATGAAGTGACGACAGAGGCTACGGTCGCTGAATCTGCTGAAAATGTCGCCGCTCCCGCTGCTCCTGTGACAGTGATAACCAAGCGCCGCTCGCGCATGCAGGCGGTGTCTGCGGCTGCGATCGTCACACCTAAGGCATTGACTGCTGAGGATATCGAAGCGATGAGTTCGCTTCCTGTCGAGGACATCCCTGCCGAGACCGCAGCTTCAAGCCTGAGTGAAGAGCCTCTATCCAATCAGGACATCAGCGCTATCAATCATGAGGTGGAAGCACTTGCTGCAGTTGCAGAAGCGGACATCACCCCTGAGCCTAAGGTGGAAGTCAAAACCGAAATCCGTGCCGACTTGAAAGCTGAGTTACTGACACTGACCGGTGCCGACATTGCCAAACCACGTGCCGCCGTTATCCGTAAAACCAGCGTCAAGCCAGCTAAGAAGCTGCTGCTGTCGGATCAATTGGGTAGCAAACCGGTCACGGTCAGCGTGAAACGCGAAAGCCGCATCAGCAACACCAAATTCGCTGCACCCGCTCCAGTCACTACGCTGAAGCCGGTAGCGCCAGTTGCACCAGTTGTAGCGGTTGCGCCTGCCATCAGTCGCCCGGCAGCACCAGTGGCGAGTCACACAGAACCACGGGTACCAACTCCAGCCTTTACCGCTCCGGTCATCGCGGAAGTGTCTATGCCGCGCGTAGCCGCCAGCAGCGTGCTGAGCGCCAAGCCTGCCACGGAAGTCAGACCTGTGGCAACTGCCGCGCCGGAACTGCTGTCCAAGACTGCGGACATCGATACCTCTGCCTATGTCATGCCCGGCAGTAAAGAGCCTGCCAAGCGCGGCCGCAAATCGTCCGAGAGCTTCTTCGACAACGATGAAATTCAGGCGCTGAATGCTGCGGAATCTGCAGAATTGAAACGGGCAGCGCGTGCCAAGAGTAAAAAAACCGGCACCAACGAAGAACAACTCGAACACTACCGCAAGCAATTATCCAAGCTGATACGCCTGGGTAAAGAGCGTACTTACCTGACCCACGCTGAAATCAATGATCATCTGCCAGAAGAAATCGCTGATGCAGAAATGATTCAGGAAGTGATCAGCACACTCAATGACATGGGTATCGCAGTTTATGATCAGGCGCCGGACGCAGCAATGATGCTGCTGACCGACAACGTGGTCACCGCTGTCAGCGATGATGAAGCGGAGTCGGTAGCCGCCTCTGCACTGGCCACTGTGGACTCTGACTTTGGCCGTACAACTGATCCGGTCCGCATGTATATGCGTGAAATGGGTGGCGTGGAATTGCTGACGCGCAGCGGCGAAATCGAAATCGCCAAGCGCATCGAAGAAGGTCTGAAAGACATGGTGCAGGCGATTTCAGCCTGCCCGGGCACTATCCAGGAAATCCTGGTCATCGCTGAAAAAATCGCCCAGGACGAAGTGCGGGTGGATGACATTATCGATGGCCTGATTGCACCGGAAGAAGCCGACAATTCAGCCCTGCTGCTGAACGACAGCGACGATGCCGATGAAGATGAAGACGATGACGAATCAGTTGCCGATAACGTCGGCATCAGCGATGAGCAATTACAACAGCTGAAAACAGCCAGCCTGCAAAAATTTGCCGTAGTCGCTAAACGCTTTGAAGAAATGCAGGCAGCACGTGAACGTGACGGTTACCAGTCTGCAGCTTATGTAGCGGCACAACAGGCAATCTCACGCGAATTGCAAAGCATGCGCTTCACCGTCAAGACAGCTGAAAAGCTGTGCGACACCCTGCGTAAGCAAATGAAGGACCTGCGCCAGACTGAAAAACAGTTGATGGAATTGCTGGTGAATAAATGCGCAATGCCGCGTAACTACTTCATCGATATGCTGAAAGTCCACGCGACCAATGCCGCCTGGTTTGAGCATGAAACGCAATCGAACCAGCCCTATGCAGCGACCCTGTCACGCCACATCCACGCTGCGCGGGAATTGCAGAACAAGCTGATACAACTGGAAGAACGCGTGCAATTGCCATTGAGCGCACTGCGCGACATCAACAAGCAAATGATCGCTGGAGAAAAGCGTTCCAGCGAAGCCAAGCGCGCAATGACAGAGGCGAACTTACGTCTGGTCATTTCGATTGCGAAAAAATATGTAAACCGTGGCTTGCAATTCCTGGATCTGATCCAGGAAGGTAATATTGGCTTGCTCAAAGCGGTGGATAAATTCGAATACCGTCGCGGCTATAAGTTTTCTACCTATGCTACCTGGTGGATACGTCAGGCAATCGCACGTGCCATCGCGGATCAGGCCAGAACCATCCGCGTTCCGGTACATATGATAGAAACCATCAATAAGATGAACCGGGTACGCCGTCAGTTGCTGCAAATGACGGGACTGGAACCTGAACCGGTTGCCATCGCTGAAAAAATGGGTCTGCCTGAAGTCAAAGTACGTGAAATCCTGAAGATTGCAAAAGAACCGGTATCACTGGACGTACCTATCGGTGATGATGGTGACTCGCAATTGGGTGACTTCATTGAAGACAATGCGACCTTGTCGCCGATGGCAGCTGCGATGCAGGCATCGGTACAGGAAAAACTGAAAGAAGCATTGGATGGACTGAGCCCGCGCGAAGCCAAGGTATTGCGTATGCGCTTCGGCCTCGACACCACCACTGAATTCACACTGGAAGAAGTTGGTAAGCAGTTTGAGGTCACGCGTGAACGTATTCGTCAGATCGAAGCCAAGGCCATGAAGAAGCTGCGTCATCCTGGCAAATCCGAGCATCTGCGCAGCCTGATGGAAAACCAGTAATCCCGGCTAGTCGCAGAAGTAAAAAACCTCAGTGTTGATGCACTGAGGTTTTTTTATGGCTGCACAAAGCTGCAGGAAGCTGCACGAAGCTATAGGAAGCTGAATACCTGAATCACTCCATCAGAAATTCCAGCGCAAACCCAACTTGCTCCAGCCGCTGCTCAGGACTGCCTTCTATCAGCAAATGGGGAATATCACGCGCTTCCAGTTCGCTCAATAAACGCTCATGGATGCGCTGGCGCACAGCGGGCGACTCACGCTGCAAGCCATCTGGCGTCCACGGAAAATCGGGCGCAGTCACCAGCGTGAAATCGTAGTCATGCTCATCGGCCAGTGCCGTCAATGCCTCATCCGCAAAACGGAAGTAATGATCACTGTAAATCCAGGTCATCAGCGGGGAAGTATCACAGAACAGATACTGATTTGCCTGCGTCAGCATGACTGCCTCACGTCGCAGCTGTTCCTGTGCTATCCCAGTCTGCTCCTGCTCCTTAGGAACGCGTGCCTGGGTATCGACAAACTCACGTAAATACTCCGGCACCCAGACGGTCTGATAGCGCTTTGCGAGCATTTCAGCCAGCGCTGATTTGCCGGAAGATTCTGCACCAAGAATCGCAATCTTCTGCGCTTGTTTTATACCCGGCATGCTGCACTCCATTGTTTTAAGCCTATCGCGGCCAATACGACAAAAATCCCATACAGTATGGCCGTCAGCACCAGTCCCTTACTCAGATACAGACCGACATACAGTACATCCACAGCTATCCAGATCAGCCAGTTCTCTATTTTTTTCCTCGATAAAAGCAATTGCCCAACCAGACTGCCAGCGGTCAGAAAACCATCCATATACGGTACATCGGTATCGGTGTAGGTTTTGAGAAACAGAGACAGGATAACAAAACCGCTTAACCAGGCCAGGATGGCAGCAAAGCGTTGCATCAGGTTCAGGCTGGTAACCGGCATTTCCTGACTTTGTTTCCCCCCTTGCAGCCAGCAATACCAGCCATATACCGACACCACCACAAACACCATTTGCAAACCACTGTCACCATACAATCTGGATGAGAAAAAAACGATGCCGTACAGTGCAGACGACAGGATAGAAAATAACCAGGCCCAATGTATCTGGCGGATATTCAGCAGTACAGTCAGCACCGACAGCACAAAGCTTAACAGTTCAAGCGGTGTGGTTTGCCAGGCAAAAAAGGGAATTGAGTCGTTCATGGCAGGCGCAGAATTCAGAATGCAGCATTATCAACTATCGCAGACACAAAGTCATGTACCTGCAATGCCAAACCGCGCTGGCCGTCTGCCAAGAACCAAGGCTCAGCGTACAGGCGGCTGACCGGGAGCTGCCTTTGCGCGAGCAAACCAAATCTGGCGATAATGCTCTTTAAAATTGGACAGCGTATCGATGTCTGCGCCCTTAAGCTGATTCAGCAAGCGGCTGGTCACCACAACCGGACTACTCACGTAGCCACTCGGTGCAGCGCCGGAAAATGCACGATTCAATTCATCTGCCAGTTGCCAGCCCTGTATTCCCAGCGGCTCAGCAATAGTCGCCAATTGTTGCGATTTCCCGGACTTGATGCGATTGAGCGCAATATAGGAGCCATCACCTGCTGCGATATTGACGATATCGCGCCGCCCTTCCGACGCCAGAGGAATATTCATCGCATCAAAATAAGCATCATTGATCGCCAGCGTGTGGGTCCAACGTGGTCCAAATTGTTGGTTCCATCGCTTTACTGCTGCAGGAATTTCCTGGTTCACATTCCCTATCGCCATATTTTCCACCGCCAGCAAAGTGCATAGTCGGCAATGTGCGATGATATCTTTCATGACTGCGGTTTTCGCATTGGCGATCCTGAAGCGCTTGTCATTGAGAATAATGATGCCTTTTTCGGCGCTGTCAGCCTCTACCAGCAACTCCGCAGCCTTGCGCGCCACCTGCTCATAGTGGGTGGTGATATTCACGAACAATTGTTTGCTGGCTCCCGGCGTTGCAGCAGCATGCCAACCCACCAGGACGATTGCTTTTTGCTGTGCCAGCATCACAATATCCTGGAATTCTTCATCGATATCGATACCCGCCAGGACTACGCCATCCAAATGCTGACTCAATCCATCCTTCAATAAGGACCGGAACAGTCTGACATCACCCTTACCATCGTAGACATCCAGCGTCCATCCCAGCTCAAGAGCAGCGAGGTAAAGACTGCGATAGACCGAAGAGATGCCGCCATTACGCATATCCTGGCCAATGAAGCTGATTCTCTTTCCACGTAGTGCCAGTGGCCCATCGCGCGGACCGTCCCATGCAAACGCAGCAGCGGTGGCGGTGGCGGTGGCAGCAGAATCACGCGCCCAAACAGAAACGCTCACGCAATTCAGCATTAGCAGCAAAAGTAAAACAGATATCCGGCTTACAAAAGGCATATTTATTTCCTGTTCTATCGTTACGATCCTGCAATCTTCACTGCCGCATCATCAACCAGATCAACTATGAGGAAACACCATTTTTCAACCAACACCATCTGTCACTCTAAGATCCGCTGATATAGCGGAGTAAAAAAACTGGCAAGATGCGCTCTGCTTTATCGCATTTTACTGAAAGTCCCCCGGTACAGACAGAAGATTACTTTTTGCAGCACGACAAAACCACAGCACCACAAAACTTAGAGGTGCAACCCCGTAACAAGAAGGTCCGGTATCACACGTCAACCACACCTGTCGTCGCGAACCGCTCACGGTATAGTTTTGGCGTAATACCCAGCTTTTTCAGGAACACCCGGCGCATCTGGGCTTCATCACTGAAGCCAGCCATAGCGGAAATAGTTTTAATCGGCAACTGCAAATCAGACAGTAGCTGCGTGGCGCGCTCGAAACGGCATAGTTCGATGAATTGCTGAGCGCTCAAGCCAGTTTCCTGATGAAACACCCGGGAAAAATTCCTTTCACTCATCATCGCTTTTTCCGCCAGCTGACTCACCGTCAGACGCGACTGCAAATGCTCCTGCACCCAGGCCTGAATGTCACGGATACCAGGTTTAACCGTGCGTTCAGTCAGCAAGTGAGAACTGAACTGCGACTGACCGCCGGGGCGCTTCAGGTATACCACCATCTCGGTAGCGACCTCCAGCGCCAGCTCACGGCCATAGTCTTCCTCAACCAATGCAAGTGCCAGATCTATGCCTGCGGTGACACCGGCTGAGGTCCAGATGTGGCCACAGCGCACAAAGATCGCATCGCTGTCGACCTGCACCAGCGGATATTGTTGCTGCAATGTTGCGGCCACACTCCAGTGGGTGGTCGCACGCTGACCATCCAGCACGCCGGCCGCTGCAAGAAAAAAAGCGCCGGAACACAAAGCGGCCAGGCGCGGGATACGCGCGTTCACTGCGGCGACCCATGGCACGATCGCGGTATCCTGATCCAGCACATGCTGAATATGCCTGGCACCAATGATGAGTGCCGTATCCGGCAATGCCAGCGTGTTCAAAGACTTGGTCGCTGTCAGTGACATCAGGGTATCAGAGGCCACATTGCCAGCTTGTGGCGCTGCGATGCGCACATCGTAGGCAGCGGGCTCACCGCGTCTTTGCAAATGCAGGTTGGCATACTCGAACACTGACATAGGCCCGACCGCTTCCATGGCTTTAAAACCGGGATAGACGATGATATCGACGGTGTGTATCTGACGCACAGAGCGGGTAGCAGGCAGTTTTCTCATTATCTCAGAGCTGAAAGCGTGAAAAGTCTGCCATTATGGCAGCATTTTCAGCCATTCCCGGCATACGGCCGAACGTCCAGCCTCAGACCTGGTCACAATAGGCCATCTGAATGAATACGAAGGAGCAAACACATGAAAACCAAAGCTGCAGTTGCATGGCGTGCAGGCGCACCACTGACTATCGAAGAAGTAGACTTGCAAGGCCCTAAACAGGGTGAAGTCCTGGTTGAGCTGAAGGCCACCGGCATCTGCCATACCGATTATTACACCTTGTCGGGTGCCGACCCGGAAGGCCTGTTCCCTGCAATTCTGGGGCACGAAGGTGCGGGCATCGTGGTCGATGTCGGGCCCGGCGTCAAAAGCCTGAAAAAAGATGACCATGTCATTCCGCTCTACACGCCGGAATGCCGCGAGTGTAAATTCTGCCTCTCACGCAAAACCAATCTGTGTCAGGCGATCCGCAGTACCCAGGGTAAGGGCTTGATGCCGGATGCCACTTCACGCTTTTCGCTGAACGGAAATCCGCTGTTTCACTACATGGGAACCTCGACCTTTTCCAATTACATTGTGGTTCCTGAAATCGCTCTGGCAAAAATCCGCGAAGATGCGCCGTTTGATAAAGTCTGCTACATAGGCTGCGGCGTCACCACTGGCGTCGGCGCAGTCCTGTTTTCCGCCAAGGTCGAAGCCGGTGCTAACGTCGCGGTATTCGGTCTGGGTGGCATAGGTCTGAATGTGATACAGGCTGCGCGCATGGTCGGTGCAGATAAAATCATCGGCGTGGACATCAATTCGGCGCGGCAGGAAATGGCACGCAAATTCGGCATGACGCATTTCATCAACCCAAATGAGGTCGAGAACGTGGTTGATGCGATCACGCAAATTACCGATGGCGGTGCCGACTACAGCTTTGAATGCGTAGGCAACACCACCACCATGCGTCAGGCCTTGGAATGCACGCATAAAGGCTGGGGCAAATCCTTCATCATCGGCGTGGCCGCTGCCGGTCAGGAAATCTCTACCCGCCCGTTCCAACTGGTAACTGGCCGTGAATGGCGCGGCTCTGCCTTCGGTGGTGCGCGTGGCCGTACCGATGTACCTAAAATCGTAGACTGGTATATGGAAGGCAAACTTAATATCGATGACCTGATCACGCACCGCTTATCACTGGAGCAGATTAACGATGGTTTCGATCTGATGAAACGCGGGGAATCGATACGCTCGGTCGTGATTTACTAAGGATGATGCGATGCCTGAACTAATCAGTGAACACCTTTGCTTTGGCGGTGTGCAGCAGTTTTACCGCCACACATCGCAGGCTATAGACTTGCCTATGCGGTTTTCGGTCTACCTGCCGCCGCAGGCACAGACCGCAGCCGTGCCTGCCCTGTTCTATCTGGCGGGACTGACCTGTACAGAAGAGACTTTCATGATCAAGGCTGGTGCGCAGCGTATCGCCGCTCAGTTGGGACTGGCGCTGATTTGCCCCGACACCAGCCCACGCGGCGCCGGTGTCGCAGGTGAAGCCGAGCATTGGGATCTGGGTGTGGGTGCGGGTTTTTATCTGGATGCCAGTCAGCAGCCTTGGGCCACGCACTATCGCATGCAAAGCTATCTGACCGAGTTGCACGCATTGGTCAGCCAGCACTTACCGGTTATCGGCACACAAACCGGCATCATGGGTCACTCCATGGGCGGTCACGGCGCACTGGTGACTGCCCTGCGCCAGCCTGTGCTGTTCCGCTCAGTGTCCGCGATTGCACCGATTTGTGCACCCGTCGATTGCCCGTGGGGGGAAAAAGCGTTTCAGGCTTATCTGGGTCCAGAGCGCACGAGCTGGGAACAATATGATGCAAGCTGTCTGATGCGCGCAAGGCAAACGCCCTTCCCTGCAGGCATACTGATCGATCAGGGTTTATCGGATCAGTTCCTGGCGACGCAACTGCATCCCGAACGTTTCGAGCAAGCCTGCCTGCAAGCCGATCAACCACTGAATTTGCGGCGACACACGGGCTATGATCATGGCTATTACTTCATCGCCAGCGTGATCGAAGATCATCTGCGCTTTCATCACGAACGCCTCAGCACTTAAGTCATCGCGCCATCAACCGAGAGCGGTACTCAAGCGCAGGAAACCATAACGGTTTCTTGCGCTTTTTTGCTAAGAACTCAATCGCGTGTCAAGTATCCACATCAAGCAATAATATAAAGAATACTGCGATAATACGGGTCTATCGTCTAACAAGGTCGTTCTATGCTTAAGATTCAAGCCATCTCACCGGAAGTGCAGGCCCTGAAAACCCTTCCCGAGTTATTACAATGGCGAGTACAGAAAACACCAGGCGCAGATGCCTATCGTCAATTTGACACACAAACCGCAACATGGCTGACCTATAGCTGGGCCGATGCAGGCCGCCTGGTCAGCCAGTTCAGCCGCGCGATGGCTGCCATGCAGTTCAGCAAAGGTGCCCGTATCGGCATTTTGCTGCCTAATGGTCTGGATACCGTCTGCGCAGATCAGGCCACGCTGGCTCTGGGCCATGTACCGGTACCTATGCATGCGCTGGACAATCCTGAGAGTATCGCGTTTATTCTGGCCGACAGTGCCGCCAGCATGCTGATTGCCGAATCCCAAAAGCAATGGGAAGCAATCCGTGATGCAGGCTATGCGCTGCCCGACTTAAAGCAGGTGGTGATCACAGCTGCGTCAGTCAGCAGCAGTCCAGCGGATGCGCAGACACGTATCAGCACACTGGCAGACTGGCTGCAAGCGGCGGAGCAATTCCCTGCTACCAGTTGGCCCTTCCCGGATGAAGAAGATCTGGCCGGATTGGTGTATACCTCAGGCACAACCGGCAAACCGAAAGGCGTAATGCTGACTCATCGCAATGTAATGGCTAACGTCAAAGCGGTGCTGCAGCGTGTGACCCCGTTTGAAAGCGATGTATTTCTGTCCTTCCTGCCGCTGTCGCATACTTTCGAACGTACCGCTGGCTATTACACACCGATTGCCGGTGGCTGCTGCGTTGCATTCGCACGTTCAGTCAAAGACTTGCCAGAAGATATGCGCACCATGCAGCCGACTATCCTGGTATCAGTGCCGCGTATTTATGAACGGGTACTGGCTAAAATTGAAGGCGATGTCAGCGCCTCTGCACTGAAATCCTGGTTATTCCGTCAGGCTTGCGCCATAGGCTGGAAACGCTACAGCCAGCAGCACGATGGCGTGCAAGAAAGCAATCGCCTGAGCCTGGCCGAGCGCTGCCTGTGGCCACTGCTGGACAAGCTGATAGCCGGTAAACTGCGCACCCAGTTTGGTGGCAGATTGCGACTGGCCGTGAGTGGCGGCGCCGCGCTGTCGCAACATGTGGCACAGACTTTTTTGGGACTGGGCATACCGGTTGCGCAAGGCTATGGCATGACAGAAACCTCGCCAGTGATTGCTGCCAACATCCCGCTCAATACCGATCCAACCAGCGTGGGTGCGGCCTTAGAAGGCGTGGAAGTGCGCATCGGTGACAACAAAGAATTACAGGTACGCGGCCCCAGCATCATGCGTGGCTACTGGAACCGCCCTGAGGATACCGCCAAAGTGTTCGATGATGGCTGGCTCAAAACCGGCGATCAGGCAGCAGTGGAAGCCAGTGGCCGCATCCGCATCCTGGGTCGCGTGAAAGAAATCATCGTGACCTCCACCGGTGAAAAAATCGCGCCGGTCGATCTGGAACAGGCCATCCTGGCTGATGCAGGCTATGAACAGGTGTATGTGTTTGGCGATAACCGTCCTTTCATCGCCTGCTCTGTCGTCGTCACTCAGGCTTATTGGCAACAAATGCAGGCCAAAGCCGGTATCAGTGTCTGTGCACCGGACAGCGAAGAAGCTGCCAAGGCACGTGCATTGATACTCAAGCGTATCCGTGAACTGACCACCAGCTTCCCGTATTACGCGCAACCACGCGGGGTAATCGTGACGCTAACCCCTTGGTCGGTTGAGAACTCTCTGCTTACACCAACGCTGAAGCTCAAGCGCAATAACCTCGCCGCACATTTCGCTGCGCAGGTTGAAGCGCTGTACAAAGGCCGCTAAGCCCACAGAAATGCCGGGTGCCATCAGCTGCACCCGGTTTCATCATGCTTACGTTACGGACTTGACTGCCGGTACCGCAGAACCGTCCGGCGCCACGGCCAGATCCGCATTCTGCTTTGGCTTCAGCCTCGCGACACCCACGATGACCAGCGCCAACCCGGCAATCTGCCACAGCGAAACGGCTTCACCCAACATCAGCCAGGAAGCAAACAAGGTCAGCACTGGCCCCAGACTGCCTATCGCGGCAGCTTGGGTCGCGCCTAACTGACGAATTGCAAGCGCCATCCAGTACACCGGCAACGCGGTTGAAAACAGCGCCATCAGTGCGCCATATCCCCACACCGCAGCAGGCAACTGTAATACCGTCGCAGACTGGCCAGTCCCGACAAAATGTAGCAACACCAGCACGCAGGAAGCGCAGCCCGCCAGTCCGGTCAGACGCATAGAACCTATGCGCTGCACCACTTGCCCGGTACCGATGTAATACATGGCATAAGTAACCGCACTGGCAAACACCCACAGCGAACCAGTCACTACCTCACGTCCATAAGCACTCTGCAGCAAATCGTGTACGAAGGCGACCATCAAACCAACATAACAGATCAGCATGGCCTGCACTGTAGTGCGCTGCGGCCAGCGGCGTAACAGCAGCGCCTGGAACACCAATACCAGTGTTGGATAGACATACAAAATCACACGTTCCAGATTGGAACTGATGGTCTGCAAGCCATAGAAATCAAACAGGCTGGACAAGTAGTAGCCCAGCAAAGCCAGTATCCAGATCCGTCCACAATCAGCCAGCGTGAGCCTGACTTGCCCCGGTTCACGGCTCATCACCCATAACAGCAAAAACAAAGGCAAGGCAAAGCCCATACGCAGCGCCAGCAAGCTGATTGCATCATGTGCACCGGCGGCGTAGCCGAGTTTGACGAAGATGGCTTTCAGTGCAAAACCTGCGGCTGACAACACTGCATACAATCGGCCGTCACGGCTGATGCGGGTCCAGAATGGAAAAAAAACTGACATAGTTGCGAAAGAAAAAAAGGAAGAAATGTAGATTCAGACTTATTCTGCCACGAAGGAAAACAAGGTAAAATTCCTCATTTAAGCAGGATTACTTCGCCTACGGAGAAGGCATGCAACTCAACCTGATCGATCTGCGCCTGATACTTGCGATCGCGGACAGCGGCAGCCTGAGTCGTGCGGCGGCAGAGTTTCCACTCGCTTTGTCGGCCGCCAGCAATCGACTGCGCCAGTTTGAAGAGCGTCACGCGGTGATCCTGTTCAAGCGCGACAGTGCCGGCATGATTGCGACGCCTGCCGGGAAAATCGTGCTTGAGCAAGCGAGGCGAATACTGGCCGAAACCGAGCAACTGCAACACACGCTGCAAGACCTGTCAGGCCAGCGCAGGATCAAGCTGCGACTGGCGGCGACTACGGTTGCCAACAATACCTATCTGCCCGCCGCACTCGGCCCATTTCTGGCCGACTACCCGGAAATCGATTTGCAGCTGGAAGAGAAAAGCAGCCGTCAGATTCTGGCAGCGGTACAGGATAAAGAAGCCGACATCGGTGTCCTGGATGGCAACCTGGTGCCGGAAACCCTGTACTCAGTTCCGTTTCGCCATTTTCGTCTGGTGTTACTGGTCTCGGCAAAGCACCCGCTGTCCAGTCGCCAGCATTGCCTGCTACGCGATGCGCTGAGCTACTATTTCATCGGACTTCCCAAGGAAAGGGCAATACAGGGATTTATCGAGGGAATAGCGATGCAACACGGCAGACCACTCAAAATCCGGGTCCGGGCCCCCAGCTTCTACGCTCAGGCGCAGTTGGTTGCACAGGAAGCCGGCATTGCCATATTGCCGGAAATCACGGCACAAAGACACGCTAAAGAACTCAATGCCAGACTGATTTATCTCGACGATCCCTGGGCCAACCGCGAATTATGCTTATGTGTTTCTAATCTGGGAACGCTATCGCCGCAGGCCGCTCAGCTGTTAGATTATCTGAGCCAAAGTGTCAGCGAAGAGCGTGATACAGCCTGAACGTTTTCCTGGACTTAGTTGGCACAGCGCGGGATTTTGCTTATATTGGAGCCGGCTTATTTTTTACCATGCAGAAAAAAACGGTACGGTACAGAGAACAAACTTCATCTCAATCTATGAAAAAAAATACTGGCTTTTCCTTACTTGAATTGATGGCGGTGGTCGCCATCATCGCCATTCTGGGTGCGATGGCATTACCGTCTTATCTGTACAAAGTAGTTCGTGAGCAGGTAGACAGTTCTGTCCCGCTGGCAGATATCGCCAAAAAACCCAGTGAGCTGGCATGGCTCAGCGAAAAGGACTTCCCGGCCGACAATGCAGCGGCAGGATTACCGACAGCCGACAAGATCGTGAATAATTTCATCAGCAGCGTCACGGTGGAGAATGGCGCAATACACATCATGTTCGGCAATCGCGCCAGCAATGCCATCAAGGGCAGAATATTGAGTCTGCGTCCGGCAGTGGTCAATGACACCCATCAGGTACCAGTGACCTGGGTATGCGGTAAAGCTGAAGCACCCGCAAAAATGAGCATTTACGGCACCGATAAAACCTCGATTCCATCCGAATATCTGCCAGCCATCTGTCGCAGGAAAATGCCATAGTCACAGATGCAGAAATAAAAAACGCCGGAACATACAGTCCGGCGTTTTTTGTGTGACCCGAGCCCGGGCCGCGTCAGAATTTGTGCTCAAACATCGCACGTGCCACGACTGTGGTTGGATTGAGCGTAGTCTGCACTATCGTGCCGCCTTGTGGCGCAATGTAGGAATTGGATGAGACATTATCCTGATGCAGCACATTCGACAGCGAAATCCGCAAGCTGGTCTTCGCATCAAACTTCCACAAACCATACACGTCGACCACGCGTTTCGGTGTCGAATAACGGCTCTGTACCGCGGACACCTGAACCGGACCTGCGCCCTGATAACCATAGTTCAGACCAAGGGTCAGCGGCAGTTTATCCAACTTATAATCTGCGCCTACGTTAGCACTGACTGGCGTCTGCGAATCCAGACGATTATTCGGGCCAGGCACGGAATTCAGATCCGACCAGTTGAATGAGACATTGGCGCGGAAATCCAACGATGGTGCATTATCCATCACCGAACGCAGTGGGAATTTCGCTTCCAGCTCTACACCCTTAGTCGTTGCAGCACCCTGATTAACCGGCATGGATACCCAGCGTCCATCCAGGAAATCCAGCTTAGTGATGACGATGTCGTTGATCTTACGCATATACACCGAGGCACTCAGCATACCGCCTTCAGGCAGGTAATGCTCGAACGAAAAGTCCAGTCCCCATGCGAGTTCAGGCTTCAGCGCCGGATTACCAGTGGTATCCGGATTGGTTTGTTTATTATCGGTGGAAATGAAGCGGCGCGGCACCAGCTGGCTGGTATCCGGGGCTTTATAAGTTCTGGTCAGACCGAGCCTGACCTGATCATTTTTACTGCCCGGCAGCTTCCATAAAGTCTGCAAAATTGGACTCCAGACGCTGGAACGGTTACTCACCTCTGCATAGGTACTGCCTACACTTTTGGTGTCCAGCCCTTCCCAGCGCAAACCCGCATACAGCGACCACTGCTTGCTGATACTCCATTCGTCCTGCGCAAACAAAGCCAGACGACTGACAGTCGCGTTATAGTCTTCGTTCAGATTAATCGGCTTCAACGCGATATTAGTGACCGGATCTGCACTCACGATATCGGTTTGCTGCCGATTCTCGCTGCGCTTGCTATATTCCGCATCCCAGCCCAATACAAAGGCGTGATCTTCAACGAAAGGAGCAGAGTATTTACCACTTGTCGTCAAGCCCTTACCGATACCATCGAATAATGACCGGCGGTCCAATATCTGAGTCTGATTAGAACCATAGCCGATCAAATCCACATCCGACGATCGTTTGTTATAGTTCAGTCCAAATTTCACATCCAGCTTGGCGCTGTCAGCCAGCTTATGTATCCAGTTCAGATTGGTACGCAGCATGGCAAAATCAGAGTTCACGGTCTGCATATCGCTCTGGTAAGAAGGCGGCAAACCAACTGATGTAGCGGTCACTTCCTTATTATGTCCGGAAAAGCGATTGGCATTAATAAAGCTCTGGGTCGTGATGGTATCGCCGTTTTCCAGACTCCAGTTCACACGCGGTGAAAAACCGATACCGTTAAAAGTGCCCCAACCCAGTAAATCAGTATGCTGCTGCCCGGTGATTTTTCCGTTTGCATCGCGTACTACATAATCGGTCACGGTAGGACGTTCATATTGGCCATGCGTCACATTGCCAGATATCGAATACGACATACGACCGGCTTTATCGGAAGTCTGGAAATTCAGATTTTCGCCATACTTACCGCCATCCACCTGACCACCAAACTTGATTTCACGCTGTGCAGTCTGCACTGCGCGTTTCAATACGATGTTGATCGCACCAGCGATTGCCTGAGTGCTGAGTTCTGCAGTCGCTGCCCGGATAATTTCTATTCTTTCGATCAGATCCGGCGAGATAGAATCCAGTGAAAACCCTGGTGGGCTGGGTTCACCATTCAACAGAATCTGGGTATAGCCAGAACCTAGCCCACGCATACGGATATCACCGCCACGCCCCTGCACACCGCCTATGGTTACGCCGGGCAAACGCTTGAGCACATCACCCACAGTGGTATCGCCATAGCGCACGATGTCTTCCTGGGTAACCACGATCTTGGTTGCCGTATCCTGACGCCGCTCGTCATATTGGCGTGCGCCCTGCACTTCGACCTTTTGCACACCGCCGGCACTGTCTTTGGGTGCAGCTTTTTTCACTTCGGGCTTCTTGGTCTCTTCACTGACCACGGTTTGCGGCGGCTGCGTGGTTTGTTGTGCATAGGCCTGAGCCTGAACGGCCAGTAATACCGACATGGTCAATACGCGCAGGGGAAAACCTGGCAAGACATCTTTAGATTTCATGGAATGATGAGTGTTGAAAATTGGAAAAATTTCAGCAGACAGGCTGAGCGGACTACCGATCCACACATGCCACTTGCTGTAAGCTGCAACTCAGACTTGTGCTCTGCAATAAAGTTCAGCCTGTAAGCGTCATTTCGCAGGGGATTTGTATCATTATGTTATTAGCCCGGCTAATCAGCCTGCCGCCTGATTCTCCTGAGCCATGGCCAAATCCGGAGCAACGCGCGGTAGCCTCAGCGTAAATAGCACGCCTTGCCCGGGCTGACTGCTGAGCTCAATTTCTCCACCCAGTACCTGGGTAACGAGGTTGTAGACGATGTGCATACCCAAGCCGGAGCCGCCGTGTCCAAGCTTAGTCGTGAAAAATGGGTCAAATACTTTCCTCTGCACTGACTCAGTCATGCCTACCCCATCATCGCTGAACTGAATTTCGACAAACTCCGCATCGATTTCGTTGCAACGTACAGTCATCCTGCCTGTGGTTTTTCCTTCAAATCCATGTAATAAGGAATTCGTCACAAAATTCGTCAAGATCTGACCCAGCGGTCCAGGATAGCTATCCATAGAAATGCCAGGCTGCAGTGTGCAGTCAAGATGAAATCCGGTTTTTTTATAGAGCGGTGTGAGCGTCACCACCACCTCTTCGAGTACCCGTGACAATTCAAACTGCCGTCTTTGATTACTGGACTGATCCGCTGCGACTTGTTTGAAACTACCGATGAGATCACGCGCAATCTCTAAATTGCGCATTAACAGGTCTAAACCTTCCAGGTAGGAATCCATAAACAGTTTCATGCCCGAACGTTTCAAATTGCCAGTATCCAGCTGCAGCATTAATTCATGCACTTTATCCTGCAGGGTACTGGCTACGGTCACACTATTCCCCAGTGGCGTGTTCAATTCATGCGCAACACCTGCAACCAAAGACCCCAATGCCGCCATTTTTTCAGAGCGCACCAGATCAGCCTGGGTATGGCGCAGATTTTCCATGGCTTTCGCGAGCTCCTGATTCGCCTGCTCCAGCTTACGGGTGCGCAGCGCCACCCGCCGCTCCAGTTGCGCACTGAGTTCACGAATTTCTTTTTCCACCTTCACCTGCTGAGTCACATCCATGAGTGCCACAATCAGCAATGACGCTTCGGGATCCAGAAAGCGTGCAGACAGTCGGCAAATTCTTTGTGTAGCCCCCAGACCGGTAACAGAAACCTCAGTCTGCTCTATGTTGCGTTGTTGACTCAACTGCTCCAACAGCAGCAACATAGGTGCGAAATCTGCCTTGAACTGCTGCCGCCATGCACTACTTAAACCATCCATGGCCGTGTCGGCATAAAACTCTCTGTGCCAGGCATCATTGAGTTTCTGGACTTGCCAACTACTCACCTTCAGCAAGACTAAAGGTATCGGTGACATTTGAAACAAATCTGCGTACTGACGCTCGCTTTCACGCAATAACTGTTCTGCCTCCTGCCGCGCACCTTCTACACGTAACTCGGCATCGATACTACGCGAACTCAGCAACAGGTAAGCACTTCCATCCATTTCAAAGCGTGACCCTGACACCAGGCATTGCGCAATGCGTCCATCTTTATGGCGGAACCCAATTTGCATATTGCGCGCCTCTCCATCACGGTTTATACGTTGAATCAGCTGATCGCGCTGTGAAAAATCCTGCCATAAATTTAAATCTGCAGAACTGCGTCCTATCGCTTCTTCCCTGGTGTATCCGGACAAAGGTTCCCAGTTACGGTTGACATCCATGTACTGCCCATTTTCCATGCGTGTAATGGTCAGCGTGTCTGGCACCAGTTGAAAAACCGTGGACAGTACTTTCTCGCGTTGCGCTAATTCCTTAACGACCTTGTCACGCTCGGTTTCCGCCTGTATCAATGCCCGGCGATCACGCAAAGTGAGCAGAAAATATCGTCGCCCTTTACTCTCGACCTGACGCAGTGTCACACCCACCGGTATCACTTCGCCAGCATGATTCTTCATCTCCAGATTGCAGGACGCAGAAGGCAAGCCATCTTGTAGCAAGTCCATCTGCGCAAGGTATTGGGCGCCGTCCACCCATATATTGAAAATAGCAGCCTCATCCTGCAAGGTGGTCGCGGAACCAGCATTAAGCTGCTCCCAGCGCGCGTTCCAGTCTACGCAACGGCCATCCTGCAGATGTACCAGTAATGCATCCGGCGCTGAATAAAACATGGAGCGATAGATTTCATCGGAAGAATTGATAACAGATACCACTTGCGGGAACTGATCTTGTCTAAACAAATCACGCGCCAACACACCCTGCAAGGCAGCACGCAATATCAGCGCAGGACATAACCAGGAGCCGGGGGCATGCGACAAAATAAGGGGTAAGCAAATCAGGTCGCCAGCGATACCTACCCACACATAGCGACGAATTGCATCAGTAAAATTTCTTTGAAGCAAAAAAAATGAAAATGCCAACGACATCCCACTAAAAAGCAGCGGCAAGTGATCAGGTAACTGGACTGATGCAAACAAGAGACAGGCGCTGACAATCACTGCAGAAGCGAGCAGTGAAAAACCACTCCAGCGTAGCGAAGCCGGCGTCAGACAATGATTTGGATTGAAGTGTTTCTTGGGAAAAATACTCAGCATGCATATAAGTATCATGCTATGAAGCAAAAGAATAAGGACTAGAAATTGCGCTGACACCAACACCCCTCCCACCTTTGAATGTTTACCCTAATTTTCAATCTGAAATAAGTCGTTCACTTCATTCCTGATTCAATTGGAACATACATATGAAAGTTCATAGTACACCAGAGCAAGTTGGAAATCGGAAAAATGAAAAGCAAGTTTTCATTTACATGTAAAATCTTTCAGGATTTTCCGTGTCTAGTCTTGATAAACAAGTTTGCTTCACATAAGATTAGACATGACTTAAAAATCCAAGCACCAGGGAGAACACTGATGAAGCAGTTGCACAGTAAATTGCCCGGCTTGATTAAACGCGATCAGTTGATCGCCATGGGCGTCAGTACACAGTTGAGTTCAATCTTTGCAGACTTTTATTCTGCATCCCCTGCCTATTATTTGGATGAGAATACGTCCAATTGTGAATCTGATGATGACGTGATTCATTTTCTGGATGAAGATCATCAAGACCTTGCTCAAAAAACCGAAGTTCATCCTTGGAAAATTTTGATTACGGACGATGATGTCAACGTCCACGAAACCACGCTGCTTGCACTGACTGGTGTCCGCATTCATGGACGTCCGCTACATTTTCTGCACGCCTACTCAGCAAAAGAAGCACGGCAGATTCTGGAAACAGAACATGATATTGCACTGTTGTTACTTGACGTTGTAATGGAAACTGTAGATGCAGGTTTGAAGCTGGTGGAAGCTATCCGCGGCGAACTAAACCGTACCAGCCTGAAAATTGTATTGCGTACCGGTCAGCCAGGAAATGCTCCTGAGCAAACTGTACATCATCAATTTGCAATCGACGGTTACACCACAAAGTCCAAACTCACACGCTCATTACTGATCTCTGTGCTCAATGAAGCGCTCAATACGGACAATGAACCTTCGGGACGACTGAATTAAAGGCGGAGTATCTGCTATACCCCGCCTTACTCAATCTTGAACCCGACCTTCTGCGTTATGCACTGATTGCGTTACAGATTCATCACGCATCTGCATCAGGCTGATTTCCCGGATGTGCCTTGATAAATGCTGGATGTTCCAGGCAGTTTTGATTGATACGCATCAATTCAGGTACCTGAGATAAATCACACTGAAAACGTTGCGCATTAAAAATTTGCGGCACCAGTAAGCAATCTGCGTAACCTGGCTTATCGCCGTAACAAAATGCGTGTCTGACGCCATCCCGCGACAATTTTTGCTCCAAGGCAATCAAACCCGTTTCACACCAATGCCGATACCAGGCATTTTTCTGCTCATCTGTCACGCCCAAAGTCTGACTCAGATATTTCAAAATACGCAGATTATTGACCGGGTGTATCTCACACGCAATAGACAGCGCGAATGATCTGACTTGAGCGCGTAAGCCCAAATCCGCAGGCAGCAATGGGTATTGGGGATATTTTTCATCCAGATACTCCAAAATGGCCAATGACTGGCTCAATTCCAGTTCAACACCGTCATGAGTATCTGTCAGCGCAGGCACTAATGCTTCCGGGTTGATCGCGCGGAATGCGTCGGATAAATGCTCACCACCATTTTTTACCAGATGCACGCCTACATGCTCGTAGTCCAGGCCTTTGAGGTTTAATGCAATACGTACCCGGTAAGAAGCCGAGCTTCTGAAGTAACCATACAGTCTCATCTTTCCCCCTGAAAAACAATAAACATAAATTTTCTGAATTCAGGCTGCATTTTACATGCGCAGATAGCAATCCCACTGTTTTACAAGCGAATCAAGTTCGGGAAACAGCTGCCCTCAAGAAACTTCTATTCCCGATATAATCAGGCAAACAAACGTGAAAGTATTCGCCATGACCATTACCTGCCTCCATCCACACTATCTGATCCCTGTCGAACCAGCAGGTGTCGTGCTGCAACAGCATGCGCTCGTTATCGAAGGAACGAAAATCCGTGAAATCGTACCCAGCAATGAAGTGCGACTGCGCTATCCGGATGCAGAACATGTAGAACTCAGCAAACACTGCATCATGCCTGGTATGGTAAATTTACATGCGCATTCAGCCATGAGTCTGCTGCGTGGACTGGCCGATGATCTGGCACTGATGGACTGGTTGAATCACCATATCTGGCCAGCAGAAAAAAAACATGTCTCTGACCAGTTCGTATTCGACGGCACTAGCTTTGCGATCGCAGAAATGCTCAGAGGCGGCACTACCACCGTCAATGATATGTATTTCCACCATGACGCCGTAGCACGTGCCGGGTTGGCCAGCGGCATGCGCACTGTGGTTGGTTGCAGCATCCTGGAATTCCCTACTGGCTATGGTAACAATGCCGATGACTATCTGGAAAAAGCGTTGGCGGCCCATCAGCAGTTTGCCGGACAAGACGGCGTGGATTTCCGGTTGGCTCCGCATGCCCCCTACACCGTGGCCGACAGCACCTTCAGCAAAATTATCGCACTGGCTGAACAACATGGCATGGGCATCCATTGCCACATCCATGAAACCCAGGACGAGATTCAGGGCAGTCTGGAACAACACGGCAAACGCCCACTGGCACGTCTGCATCAGCTTGGCCTGCTGTCAGGCAATCTGATCGCTGCGCACATGGTGCATACCACTGAAGATGAAATCGCATTATTAGCGCGTCAGGGTGTGCATATCGCCCATAACCCTGCCAGCAATCTGAAACTGGTCTCCGGCTTTGCCAGTATCCACGCCATGCAACAACAGGGCGTGAATGTGGGGATAGGCACGGATGGGGCTGCCAGCAATAACAAGCTGGATCTGCTCGGCGACCTGCGTCTTGCCGCGCTGCTGGCGAAAGCACAATCCGGTGACCCAACCGCACTGCATGCGCACAAAGCACTGGAAATGGCGACTTTAGCGGGTGCACGGGCACTGGGTCTGGACAGTCAGATCGGCAGTCTGCTGGCTGGCAAACGCGCAGATCTGATCGCGATAGATCTCGACACGATAGAAACTCAGCCTATGTTCGATCCTGCATCGCAAATTGTGTATGCGGCCGGACGTGAACAGGTGACCCACACCTGGGTCAATGGGCGCTGCCTGATGCGCGAACGCGTATTGACCAGCCTCGACACTCAGCAATTGCTGGACAAAGCAAAGTGGTGGCAACAAAAAATCGTAGAAAACATCGCATCCGTCTAAACCGGGAACCAAGCGGGGTGTGCAGGGTCTGAGCCTGCTGTAAGATTGCGGATCGTCAACAATTGACGCTTCAATGCGAGCGTCGGTTCGCCGATCTATGTTCTCATCATTACCAGGCTCAGCCATGAAATTACTGTCCTTCCTGATTGCCAGTCTCCTGACCGGCGGCACTGCAATCGCCGCCGAAAACATCACCACACTCGCGGAAAAGTCGCAATTTCAAAAAACCGGTCGCTACGATGAAGTAGAAAATCTGTGCCGGAATTTTCAAAAGAATTATCCTAAATTTGTACGCTGCCAGGAATTTGGCCGCAGCCCTGAAGGCCGCCCCTTGCTGGCGATGCTGGTGACCAAAACCGGCGCATTGACACCGCTGGCTGTCAAAGAAAAACAAATCCCGGTCACACTGATACAGGCAGGCATACACGCAGGTGAAATCGATGGCAAAGATGCGGGCTTCTTAGTTCTCAAAGAATTACTGGCGCAAAATCAGGGCAGCGATTTGCTCGACAAGCAGGTCTTGTTATTCGTACCGGTGTTCAATGTTGATGGACACGAGCGCTTCGGCAAATGGAATCGCCCAAATCAACGCGGACCAGAAGAAATGGGATGGCGCACCACTGCGCAAAACTTCAACCTGAACCGCGATTACATCAAAGCAGATGCGCCTGAAATGCAGGCCATGCTCAGGCTGATCAATCTGTGGGACCCGCTGGTGACCGCTGATTTGCATGTGACCGATGGTGCGAAATTCGAACACGATATTTCAATTCAGGTCGAACCTGTGAATGCGGGCGATACGGAATTACGGCGCACTGGTAAAGCCTTACGCGACAGTATCATCACTGAGCTGGAGAAAAGTGGCTCTTTACCACAACCGTTTTATATGTCGTTTGCGGAGGAAGATGATCCGCAATCCGGCTTCATCGATGGCGTCCCCGGCGCGCGCTTTTCAAATGGCTATTTCCTGCTCAGAAATCGCTTTGGCATTTTGGTGGAAACCCATTCCTGGAAAGAGTATGCAACCCGGGTAAAAATCACAAAAAACAGTATTTACGCCATCCTGAATCAGGTGGCGCGTCATGGCAACGAATGGAAAAAACTCGCTGAGCAGGCTGATATGCGTGCCGTCAATGCAGCAGGTAACAAGCTGCCAGTCACTTACAAAACGACTGAGAACTACAAACAAATCAATTTCCGTGGCTATGCTTATACACGTACCATGTCTGAGATATCAGGCGCGCTGATGACGCGCTATGACGAAAGCAAACCACAGCTATGGAAAGTAAAACTGCGCGACGAGATTCTACCTGATGCACAGATACAATTACCCTCAGGTGGCTATCTGGTACCTGCAGCCTATGCCAAACCGGTGCTGGAGAAACTCAGGCTGCATGGCATACAGTTTCAGTCTCTGAGCACGCCACTCAGTGATGTGGCGGTAGAACGCTTTCAAACCAGCCAGGCGAAATTTGCCAGCCACTCCTTTGAGTCACATCAGCAATTGAAGCTACAAGGCGAATGGAAAACAGCGACTGCTAATTTTGGCAAAGCCTCATTATTCATTCCGTCGGCACAGCCAAAGTCAGCTTTGGTTGCCACATTATTTGAACCTGCCTCGGCAGACGCATTGGTCAACTGGGGCATGTTCAATAACGCGTTTGAACAAAAAGAATACATGGAAGCCTATGTGGCGGAAGACGTCGCCAGAGAACAACTGGCGGCAGATCCGGAACTGAAAAAAGAGTTTGCGCAAAAATTGAAGTCTGATCCGGCCTTTGCCAAAAATCCGGCCGCGCGGCTGGAGTTTTTCGCAAAACGTCACAGTTCCTGGGATCAGAATTACCAGCAATATCCGGTCTACAAAACCAGCATCATTCCCAAATAAACCCTTAGCGAGCAGCCATCACTATGATGGCTGCTTCGTTGATCAGCTCAATGAAAAAACAGGTAAGCGACAAAAATCGCAGCGATCACGCCAGCAAAATCTGCGATCAAACCAACTGAAATCGCATAGCGGGTCTTACGTATCCCTACCGATCCAAAATACAATGCGACGATGTAAAAAGTCGTGTCGGCTGAACCCTGAAATATACAAGTCAGCCTGCCGACAAAGGAATCGACACCATAGGTTTTCATTGCATCCACCATCAATGCACGTGAACCACTGCTGCTGAACGGCTTCATTAAAGCGGTCGGCAAAGCAGAAGTGAAATCGGTATTCACACCCAACTGCGAAAACAGCCAGGTAACCCCGGATACCACCGTACCCAGCACGCCGGCATTGCGTAACACGCCGATAGCCACCAGCATGCCAACCAGATAGGGAATGATAGTCAGCGAGGTTTGTATACCGCCCTTTGCGCCCTCTATGAATGCTTCGTACACATTCACTTTTTTTCGCATAGCCCCAAGTATGAAGACAACGATGATGGAGAACAGCAGCAGATTGCTGCTGACTTTAGAGAATACTTCGATCTCAGTCCGGCTCATGAAATGACTCATATACCAGACCAAACTGATAATGGCAGCACTGATACCACCTAACCATCCCAGCACTACCCGGTTCAGCAGATTGATGCGCTGACAAATGGCGACGGCAATCAAACCGACTATCGTAGCGACATAGGTGGCGATCAGGCAAGGAATGAAAATATCCGATGGATTCTGCGCCCCCAGGATGGCACGTTGCGCCATAATTGAAAGTGGAATCAGGGTCAGGCCAGAAGTATGTAATACCAGGAACATAATCTGCGCATCGGTCGCCTCGTCCTTATTCGGATTCAAGGTCTGCAGACTCTCCATCGCTTTCAGCCCAAACGGCGTAGCGGCATTATCCAGCCCCAGCAAGTTTGCCGAAAAGTTCATTACCATATGTCCGTTGGCCGGATGATCGGCAGGCACGCCAGGAAAAATCCGCGAAAAAAACGGACCTATGATGCGCGCAAAAAACTGGATGGCACCGGCTTTTTCTCCGACATTCATTATGCCCAGCCACAGCGTCATCACCCCAGCCAGTGGCAATGCGATGTCCATCACACCCATACGGGCAGATTCAAACGTGCCATCCATAATGCGTTTAAAAACGTCGACATCGCCGAAAACAAGGAATTGCACCAGAGCGGCAAAAAAGCTGATCAGAAAAAAACTGATCCAGATATAGTTAAGTAGCATGCGTTCACTTGAGAAAAAATATCCATTGATGTCATTGAACATCAGGAAAGACACAGGCATAGCACCTGCGCAATAGCGGTTGCTTCAAGAGCTGACCAGACTGGCGGCGATATTAATCGAAAAACCAAGTATCGCGACATTGAAGAAGAAACTCAGCACAGATTGAAATAAAACTGTTTTACGCGCACTTCCACACATCACACTGACATCGGAAGTTTGCGCAGCGACTGCAATGGTAAAAGAAAAATATAAAAAATCCCAAAAATCAGGAATACATTCCTGATCCGGGAATTTCAATGCACGCTGCTGCTCCGGGGAGGCATAAAACAATAAAGCGTAATGAAAGCTAAAGACCACTGCGACCAAGGCCCACGCACCTATCACGGTTAGCCCGGTCAGCACGTAATGAAATATTTTCACTTCGGCTGGCGCGCCCTGAATACCAGCCAGTTCAATCACAATCGCGGCCAGACTGATGCTGGCACAAACCGAAATCAGGGTCAGGATTGCGACAGCGCTTTCATCCTCTTTCTCAGCCATCTCCATCACTTGTTCTGGCCTGGCACGTGACATCATCCACCCCATCAGCGCCAGATAAGTCCATGCGGTAATATCCCAGCTCAGCAAGACGCGCGTCGACATGCGCCAGCTCTCAGGCCATAAGATACTGCTTAACATACCCAAAAATATGGCAAGTACTAAGCGCGGCCGTCTGACCGACCGCAACGATGTCCAGATACGCATTATTTCCCCTGCTTTGAATTAGCAGCAGATCATAACAAATTGCACATAATTGGGGCTAGGCATTGCGAAGATTGTCATATATGCTGACATTAATGGTTTGCAATAATAAGTAGCCAAGCTAACCACTTCGCAATCTGAACCCTAACGGGTCGCCTGGCAGCAGCGCAGCCAGGAAAGACGGAGGCAAAACAATGAGCAAGCATAGTCGTTATCTCCCATTGAATAAGCTTGAGGCAGGCATGGTACTGGCGCACGACCTGCTCGATAAGATGGGGCACGTATTACTACCAGCTGGTGTCAACCTGACGGATGCCACGATCAAGGCCATTGCACACCATGATGTCCATTTACTTAGCATAGTCTCTGATGCAGGAGAACAAATCATCGATGCAGAGGAATTGCAACGCCAGCTGCAACGCATTGATTATCTGTTCCGGCATGCCAGTGATGAGGGTGCAATGCAAACACTCAGACAATTCGTCGTGCATTATCGAGAAGGACTCGCATCATGAGCGATACCGAATCAACAACCATGAGTGAAATCATTCGTCATATCCGGGATCTGCCAACTTTGCCCGAGGTCGCTCAGGAATTACTCGCGGATCTAAGCAACGATGAAACCAGCATGGATAGCATGAACGAAAAAATCGCTATGGATCAAGCCATCACAGCGAAAATTCTGCGTCTGGCTAACTCTTCTCATTTTGGCACCAATTCCAGAGTCGTCACTATACAACAAGCAACTGCCTTACTGGGGGTCAGAAATATCAAGAATGTGATCCGCACTTCTGTCATGTCACGTCAATTCCCGGCAGTGAACTGTCCAGGGTTTGATTTCCGTTCTTTCTGGCGCCATAGCACTGCCACAGCGGTGTGCGCCGAGCTGATTTCCCGCGCACTCCATATGAAGCATGATTTTGCATTCACAGCCGGCTTGCTGCATGACATAGGCCGACTGGTGCTGGTGACACATAATCCGTCTGCGTATGCCGAAGTCATTCAAACCAGGGTCACACTGGATTGCGCACTGATCGATGCGGAAAACAGCATTTTACAAACTAATCATGTCGAAGCCGGGCTGGCACTGGCACAACACTGGCACTTCGCTGAAGCGGTGCAAGATGCGATACGCGGTCATCACCAGCCAGACCTGGAAGACATACATCCCCTTGCTTCGGTCATCCATGTTGCTAACAGCATGGTGCATGCGCTGGATCTGAATGACCAGGAAAATGATGCTGTCCCCTTGCTGTCGCAGCAAGCTTGGGATACGCTAGCTCTGGACGAGAAAGAATGCCTGAGCATCTTCCGGGAAACTGAAATGCGATGCGAAGCACTGAATCAAATTTTTTTGTGAGCACTATGTATCTGGATAAATCAATGTTGGAACAGTTAATGGTTTTTGGTCAAACGCATTATCGGGTCGAAGATATACAGTTATTCCGTGATATTTCTGAACAAAACTTACCACTGATCCGCCACATTCTGAGTCACTGCGCGGTAGTCAGTGCCAGAACCGGACAGATCGTCCTCGACGCCAACAGCTCGGGGTCTCGACTGTATGTGGTATTGCAAGGCGCACTCGGCATCAGCAAGCTCAACGACGATAATAATCACATCGAAAATACGATTACTCAATACCTGCCCGGAGAATGCGTGGGTGAGTTATCGGTGCTGGATGAAGAAACCCACTCTGCCACCGTCACTGCGATACAGGATAGTGAACTGCTGGTGATAGAAGCAGAAACGATGTGGCGTCTGATTGAAGAATCTAATGGCGTCGCGAGAAATTTGCTGCAATTACTCTCATTCCGTATTCGGGCGGCCAATGCGCAAATACGCAGTCGCCAGAAAGTGGGAGAATTCTATCGCCAGTTATCCATGGTTGATGGGCTGACCGGATTACATAATCGCGCCTGGCTCAACAATCAATTGCCCGCACTGGTGCAACAGGCACAGGCGAATACCACTGCGCTCAGCATCATACTGGTCGACCTCGATCACTTTAAACGTTTCAATGACACATATGGACATGTATTGGGTGACGACGCGCTGCAAACTGCAGCCAAAGTATTGAATGCAGGGCTCAGGCCAACTGACTTTGCAGCCCGCTACGGTGGAGAGGAAATGATGGTAATCCTGCCAGGAACGGCGCAAAAACAAGCTTATACAGTCGCGCAACGCCTGTGTAACCGACTGGCTAAGGCCAGGGTTTTTCATGAGCACAATAAAGCGTTGCCGCACATCACAGGCTCATTTGGTGTTGCGACCCTTAGTGAAGAGCAAGACTTTAGCGCCTTAATTGAGGCTGCTGACCAGGCCCTGTACCGAGCAAAAGAAGCGGGACGCAATCAGGTAGCCTTGTAAGATTGCGACCAGCCAACTGTCAACGCATAAGGCCTGAGTAAGACGACGAACAATAACAAAAAGACCCGGATACGACTAATGCGTATCCGGGTCTTTTACTTTTACGTCTCAGGACTGGTATTACCAGAAGCTATAACCAACACCGACCGCAACCACAACAGGCTTGAAGTCAACTGTCGTTTTACGTTCGATACTGCCTGTAACCGCGGTCAGATCGGTTTTCACTTTGGCTGTTGCTAAGGAAGCCGTCACAGACCAGCGTTCATTCAACTGATAAGTCGCACCAACCTGAGCAGCCAAACCAAAGGAACTTTTCAGGTTCAGCTTAGTGGGGCCGCCCACAGCGATATCATTTAATGGCGTGGTATTAGCATCAAAGAATTGTGTGTAATTGACACCCAGGCCAACAAAAGGACGGAAGTCTGCATTTGGCGCGCGGAATTTGTAGTTCACAAATACCGTCGGTGCACGCTGCTTAACACGTGCAATCACACCGTAGGGTGCCAACACGCCACGACCATAGACCTCATGCTCTGGCGGCAAGCCAGCAACGAAATCCAGTTCAAAGTTATCGCTGAGTTTTTTAGTCAGACCAAACAACAGCGTTTTCGCGTTGCCGACTGTCAGACCCGCAGGCTGAGGGGTCAGAAATGCAGGTCCATTGCTGGTGAAGTCAGGCGATTCTGAGTGAATATTGATGCCAATCACACCACCGCGTACCGTATAGTCGTAGGCAAACGCAGAGCTGGAAGCGAGGGCAAACAAAGCGGCCGCAGCCAATTTAGTTTTCATCATTTGAGATATCTCCACGCTTATTTAGCCAAAACTTGTTGGAAGAAGCCACGTGCTGCAGCATTGCAGAATGGTGGAACTAAAGTACCGTGGTAAGCACTGGCAACGGCCTGAGTCGGATCTACCTTTGCAGCGATAGCAGCATCGATCGCCGCTTTTTTGGTTTGCGCAAAGCCAACTTTAGCAGCAGCAAAAGGATCAGTTGCGCCAGTTGGATTGGAGTCTACGTCCAATACAGTTAATGCAGCAGATGGCAAACCTTTTGCGAGGAAATAGCCAGCTGTCGCCTGTGTACTTGCAAAGAAGACTGTTGGATCCGCATTGCCACCGCACAGCATAGTTGGCACTTGTGGTACGTAGTTACGCAAGTCGTTCTTAACTCCAGCTTTACGCAATGCGTTAGCAGGAGCGCAATTCAATGGATCAGCAGGGTTTGCGCCGCAAGGATTTTGCACCAGGTCAGCAACATAGGCATTGCGATAGCTGGTTTTGACCAGATTACCCGCGCCAAAGAATGCACCGAATCCAGGCTTCGCGGCTGGCAGTGAGTCCGCCGCAAACATCGCCAGTTGTGGCAACTTACCTGTAGTGAACAACTCATTGAAGCTCAGGCTGCCCGGCAATAAGGACTCAATACCTGTTGCATACTTATCTTCGTAGATATCGCTTGGAGAGTTGTAAATACCGCCATAAGACTTCTGGAAACTTGTTGTCAACAGTGGAGTAAATACTGTACCGCCCGCATTAGGTGCGCCGCCAAACACTGCATCACCTAACATAGCCAGCGCATACGGGCCAGACATACCGGCCAAAGCACTCACTTTAAACTCTGACGCATAGGTAGTCTGCATTGCACGCTGAGTAGCCATCGCTACGTGACCGCCTTGCGAATAGCCAGTCAGTACCAGCTTACCGGAATCCTGTGCGCCGATCACTGGGAAAGCCTTACGTGCTGCACGCAGGGAATCGACCATATCATTGGCTTGCTGTTCTGCGTTCAGATAAGGATGGTAGCTTAGCGAAGAAACGTCGTAACCGGCAAAGTTAGACGCAACAACAATAAAGCCCTGGGCTGCATACATAGCAGCAACCATCGTAGCTTCCTGATTGTCACGCAGATTGGACATATTAAAGCCTTTGTCGACCGTAGTTCCATGTGCGTACAGCAGAACCGGACGTGGACCGGTACAGGCTGGATCACTGCCGGATGGAACCATAATCGCGCCAGTCGCGTTGGTAGGCTCATTCGCACCGCCAACTGTGATGTATTTCATGTAATAAGTCGTAATTTCACACTTAGGGACGCCAGTCACCTGTGTGAAGCCAGGCTTGGCTGCCTCCAGCATACCTTTAAAGACGACCGGATCCAATTTAGTCACAGCTGTACCATTCGCCTGAGGAATCGGTACCAAAATAGGGGGATTTGCAACCAGAGTACCACGTGCCATCGAATTGTCGACGGCTGGACCTGGGGTGCCACTGCCACCGCAAGCAGATAAAACTGCAGCGGATATCAGTGTCAGCATTGCGGAATGTTGACGCATTGTTGTCTCCTGTAAGAATTATGTTTGTAAGTCACAAGAAGCGCACGCCTGTTTATTGCCATGTAATGGCACGAGCGTTCTAAAAACTCACATGAAGTATCGCATCAGGTCAAATAGCTGAATAGATTTAAATACAAATCTAGAGTAAACACTCTTAAATTATTTTTTGCCCGCATTCGGCATTGACCTTTGGTAAGGGATGCGCATTATAGACCTGCGCACAAAAAAATCAATGCCAGTACAACTGTAGCCAAATCTAAACAGATTTAGAGGTTGCGGTTTTACCGACTCCATCCAGACTCAGCCGGCCTGCCCCCGTTACCATCAGCAGCATTAACATACCACCCCAATAAAAATGGTCGCGAATTGCGGCAGGACACTCCAAAGTCCACAGTAGCGGATAGGAGATCACCGCCATCAGATTTACCATCCACAATCCAAATGCTGCAGGACGGGAAAACAAGCCGGCAATCAAAAACAGAGGTAGTACTAACTCTCCTCCACTACCCAATAAAGCTGCCAGCTCTGGCGGCAGTAAAGGCACCTGATACTCTTCGCGAAATAAGGACAGGGTCAGCTCCCAGTCCTGCACCTTCAACAGTCCCGCCTTAAGGAATTGCCAGGCGACAAAGCAGCGTATTGCCAGCAAAGCCAGGGGCTGCAGCCATCGCTGCATGCGGTTTGCGATTTCATTTTCCAGTCCGGCGGCTAATTTAAATATGTTCATGATGTATTCCGATTTTAATTTTATGTAGTTAGGGCTGCTCTGCTTATTTTGACAACAAATAGCGCCCCTGCTGCATAGCAGCAAATCACAAAAAAACAGCGTCATCGAATGATGAAAAGTTGATTAGTTTTATTGAGGCATGACGTCAGCAAAACAGCCCCAGTCCAGCCATTGCCGCAAGCCTTGCGCCACATCGAAATCAGCCTTGGCCTGTAAAGCGACTTCAAATGCCTGCTCGAGGCTTGCCCCGGCATGGATCTGCTCCAATGCCAGCCAAGCCGGCTCTTCGATGCGATGCACCTGGACCTTCCAGTTGACGCGGCTCAGCACGCCTAAATTCCGCTCCAAATTTAATGGCAACAACAGTTCATGTTGATCTGGGTCACCTTTTCCGCTTATCTCTTGGTGCGCAAGCCAGACATCGACTGCGCCTGACTCCGAGCGGAACAACTGACATGCCGGATGAAGCACAGGTCTGACAGCAGTCAGCTCCTGCCCCATTTCACCAGCTTTGCCAATCAGATCAGTCAGTGACAAGGCAGGCGCATTTGTCGCGAAATAAGCCCTATGCACTTGCCACTCCAGGCGTGCCACATCCACAAAATACGCATATTTCGGATCCAGTTCAGCCTCAGCCAAAAAGTGCGCTAAAGCAACACCAAAGCGATGCATATCACCGGATTCAGACGGGTATTGCAGCGCAAACGCCTTGGCCATTTGCGCAAAAAACTCGTCGCCAACCAGGCATCTGAGCACTGGATACGCAGACTCTAATGCGCGCAGCATCAGCGCAGTATAATTGCCGCGATAGATGGCTAACCTGTCTCGCAACTCTGCATGAGGCCGCAATCCAGATAGCAGTGCAGGCACCTGCCCGACATCTTGAATTGCCTTGGCAAAGCTTTGTTGCAACTCAAACAGTTCTGGCTTCATGAACTCACCTCAGCCAGCTGCTTAGCAGACAGTTGCCTTGCCTTAGCCGCCTCTTCAAGCAATACATGCAAGTCAGGAATTTCCGTATCCCATTCAATCAGAACTGGAACCGGATAAGAAAGTTGCTGGCAAGCCAATTCATATAATTTCCATACCTCAGCATGGACCCGGCTACCATGATGATCAATCAGACAAGTCCCTGCATCCAAATGGCCAGCCAGATGGATTTCACCTACTGTCAAAGCAGGCAAGTCTGCGTAAATCCGTAACGCATCAATGGCACTCTCACCGTGATTGATCTGATTGACATATAAGTTATTTATATCCAACAAAACACCACAGCCTGTTTTGCGACTCAGTTCTGCCAGAAATGCTGCCTCACTCATCTGATCGGCAGCAAAACGTACGTAGGTGGACACATTTTCGATCAGCACCCGGCACTGCAGCACATCCTGCATGCGATCTACGCGCTCACACATTAATTGCAAGGCGGCATTATTTAAGGGCAAAGGAAGCAAGTCATTCAGAAAATGGCTTTGCACAGCATTCCAGCATAAATGCTCGGACACCAGGCCAGGCTCGACCCTGTCTATCAATCGTTTCAGACCTTGCAGGTGCTGCTCCTGCCCTGCATCGGTGGCAGATGCCGAGCCTAATCCCATGCCTACACCGTGCAGACTGATGGGGTAATCCTTGCGTAACACTTCTAACACATGCAAATCATATCCGCCGTCTCCCATATAGTTTTCAGTATGGACTTCCAGCCAGTCTGTCGTCTGTGGAGTGTTTAAAAAATCCCGGTAGTGACAGGTTCTGAGGCCTACACCGAAGCCTGCGATGGCAGTTGCGGATGATGATTGCATGTGAGCTTGTTTAAAAACGGACAAATGAAAAGTCAGCGTGTGATGGCTGAAGTATCAGCTTTTTGGCGCTTCTGTTTTACCGCCCATTTTTTCGCAAGAACCGGCAGGTACTTTTTTCCATTCGTTAGGATCATTGTCTTTCTTTGCCTGTCCAGCGCAGGAATGGCTACCGGTTTTGGTTGCACAGTCATTCTGACCAGCTTTTGCAACACCATAACATTTTTCAGTTTTTGCCGGTGCTTTCGCGTCATCCGCAGCCACTGCGACTGCCGAAGTGACCAAACCAGCCAATGCCATTGCGATCAAAGCTTTGTTACTCATCGTTATCTCCTAAGTTAAAAAAGGGAACCTGCAAGCCTTAGTCTCCAGGCTCACCGGATTACTTACACAGAAAATCAAAAAAATTTCTATGCTTAGAAAACATCCTACTATGAATGTACAAGTTTGCAAGTCAGATTCAGTGACCCGACCGGACCTTCTTCATATCAGCACCTAGCAAGCAGAACGGCAAAAGTTTGAGCAGTTCCGCCTGACTTTTGGTGTATCCTTGCGCACTTTCTGAATTAAATGAGATAGATATGAGTCAGCAAATTAGCTTCGCCCTGGAGGGGGAATATATAGAATTGAACCAGTTACTCAAAGTAGCTGGATTGTGTGACAGCGGTGGCGCAGGGAAAATGATCGTTGCCAGCGGCGATGTGCGCGTTGATGGGCAACAGGAATTACGGAAAACTGCAAAAATCCGCGCGGGTCAGCGCGTACAGTTAGGTGACATTGTGATCACAGTACATGCCTGAGACCAGAGCATGATGAAATAAAACTGTTCATGTCGTGCATTTTTTGCAAAGCCTGACATGAACAGATGAAGCTGGCTGTTGTGCATAACACGGTCAGCAAGCAGTGAATTTCAGGCTGTCACAGCGCTTGCTTCTTTTTGCAAGGCAGCCATGTGCCTGGCCAACATATTATCCATCGTATCCACATGATGCTCAAACCAGTGCGGCAACTCTTCTGCCAGTCTGGCACCCAGCTCGCTATCACCGGCTTCAAAGCGCTGACGTACTTCGCGCATAATCTCTAACACGGCATTGTGTTCCTGCTCGTGACATCCTTTAGGCGGGAAATCTGTCTCGGCCATCCAGGTATTTTCCTGCTCAAAGTGTGCGACTGAATGTGCAATCAAGGCATCCAGACGTTGCAGAAAAGTCGCCGGATTATCCTCCGATAAAGCCGCGCACAACTCGACAAACTCCTGGTGTGTTTCATCCATTGCCGGATACGGCAAACTCAGTCTGTCCGACCATCCCCACTGCACTTCAGCCATAGCATTCCTCTCATACATAAACAGACCATACCTGGTCACAAAGCGGAATTATGAAGGAAGCGCGAGGGTTTTGCTTGTGCAAAATCACAACCCAAAAAGAAAACAGCGCACTAGAGTGCGCTGTTTTGAGTCAATCCAGTCTATGCTGAGATCAGGCTGTCGTATTCACGTTCCGTCCAAGATGGGAAGGCAGATTCGCCGTCGCCTTGTTATCCGGAATTGCCTCTATCAAGGCAGTTGCGCTCTCGGCCTGAATGTCATTCGCTTTTTTCAACATAGCGATACTGACAGCCTGACTGGTGCCAACTTCCGCCAATGTTGTTGCAACATTAGAAACGCCTTTGATATCCATGACAATCCCCCTTATCCGTACACTCCTTTAACGGCAGCTCAACAGGCCGACTTAAGCCCGTTTTAAAAATATTTTCCATTGCAATCCAATATATCCAACCAACACAGCCGGCACCTTCCCTCAAAAATTCGGACAGTCACCTGCGCGTCACATTTGACAGGCAAAATTTCTGCATTGCATCAATTTACCTGTCCAGAGTTCATGAAAACCTTATTTAAAAAATGTGTCGCATTTTCACTGCTAGGTGCCAGTCTGATCAGCAATAGCTTGCAAGCACAAGATAATCCTATCGTTATCGGTCACGCTATAGATCTGTCCGGTCCCAATTCCAGCCTGGGTCGCGACTATGTTGCCGGTATCACCACTTATTTCGACAGCCTCAACCGTTCCGGCGGCATCAACGGACGCAGAGTCAAATATCTGGTCAGAGACGACCAGGGTAGCCCGCAACAATCAGTTAAAGCAGTGAATGAACTGCTGGAAAAAGACAAGGCCGAATATCTGCTAGGCGGTGTAGGCGCAGGCGTGACCGATGCTGTTGTCAGCTCACCTCGCTTCGCACAAAGCAATATGACTTTGTTTGCGCCGCTGGTCGGCTCAGCCAAAAATTATGGGAATCGCGTCCTGTTCTGGCGCCCGACACCTGAACAAGAGATGCAATACATTTTTTCCTATTTTGACAAACTGGGCATTAAACAGGTTGGCATTGCCCTGCAAAATAACAGTATCAATCACGAGATGTATCAATATGTGGTGTCTGAAGTCAAACGCCGCAACATGGTACTCAGCGGCGTTGCAAAGATTTCCGATACGCCGGCGGATATGACGCGCGAAGCCACTGCACTGGCCAAAGCTACACCGAATATCGTGATTACTGTTGCCGATACCGTCGCGACCGGCCTATTTCTCAAAGAATTCCGCAAACACGCGCCGCGCACTTTTGTGGCGGGCATGTCTACGATTAATCTGGACACACTGGCTGAAATCGCAGGGCCAACATCGTTGGAATGGACAGTTTTTTCTCAGGTTGTTCCCAATCCCCAAGGAAAAAAATCTGTGATTCAGATTGATCATAGCAATATGATGAGAAAATTCCGCGATGAAGATATTTCATCCCTGACATTCGAAGGTTTTATGGTTGCGAAAACACTCAGCAAGGCCATACAGATGTCCAAATCAGGCCGTGATGGGCTGCAAACCATCGCCAGCCAGCGCACGCCTATCGATCTGGGCGGCGTCATACTGACGCCATCAGAAAACAGCTTTCATTTGTCCAGCTATGTCGATGTGGCTTTATTCCGTAAAGGTGGCGGCTTGTTATTCTAAGACCAGAAAAACACAGCCTCACTCATCAATCTTCCTGCTCTTCTACGCGCAGCACCATGCATTTCCGGTGCTGCCGCATCTGAACTCGTTACAAATTCTCACAAGAAATATTTGCAGTAATGCCGCATAGACTTTGACAGTCAGACCGCGTGATTGCTAGTATCGCGCAATATTATTTCCACACAGAATTATTTACCTGCATCGCCCTGTAAGTTTAACGGGTATTGCTTCAACTTCTCACCAGTCTGCCCCGAATGCGTCCTATCCCCAGTTTTTCACTTCAATTATTGTTCACCTTGAGCCTGAGTTTATTGAGCACTGGCGTTGCGGCTCAAAGTTATGTCGGCATCGCAGCTGGCAAAATGTCTGCCAGTCTGAAATGCAAAAATAGTTGCCAGACTTCCGCTACCAACCTGAAGCTGACCGGCGGCGTCGACCTGGGAAGTAACTGGAGTCTGGAAAGCCAGCTGAACATAGCCAGCACCATGAAGGGCGCATTTGAGCGCATCAATGCGAATGCTGAAAGCAGCATCTCTCATAAAGGCATAGACCTTGCTGCACTTTACCGCTGGCGTCTGAATGATAAGTTCGCAGTATTCAGCCGCACCGGTCTCGCGTTCACCTCAAGTGAAGTAAAAAACTCCAATGCGGCCAGCGCCAGCACAACACGCTACTCAGCCCTGAAACCTGTGATCGGTGCCGGCCTGGTCTACGCCATCACACCACTCACTTATTTGCGCGGCGATCTGGATATCAGGCAGGCGCGCTCAGATGGCAGCAACACTAACATCACAGGATTGAGTGTGGGCATACAAAGCGCATTCTGATCTCAGCCTGTGCTCTGAGACAGCATAAAAAAATCCCGGTCTACACCAAGCTGACCGGGAATTTTTTTGCCTGACAATTACTTCAACAACGCGCTATCTGCTGATGTGCTGAACTGCTTAGCCACTTAGCCACTGTTACGCAAACCGGCAGCAATACCATTAATCGACAGATGGATACCGCGTCGCACGCGCTCATCCTGATCACCCTGACGGAAGCGTTCCAGCAATTCAACCTGCACGTGATTCAGTGGAGACAAATAAGGGAAGCGGTTACGGATAGAGCGCGCCAGCAAAGGATTGGCCGCCAACAATTCGTCCTGACCTGAGATTTGCTTGAGTACTGCAATCGTCAAGCTGTGCTCGGCTTCGATATGCGGGAATATCCGCTGCCGCAAGCTGTCGTCCTTCACCAGTTGCGCATAACGGCTGGCGATGCCGATATCACTTTTCGCCAGCACCATTTCCATGTTGGATAAGACGGTACTGAAGAAAGACCATTCGCGGAACATCGCCTGCAAGGTTGCCAGACCATCGTCGGGATGCGCCTGCAGATATGCCTGCACCGCCGCGCCAAAACCAAACCAGCCTGGCAACATCAGGCGGCATTGCGACCAGCTGAACACCCAGGGAATCGCACGCAAATCTTCAATCGCAGTCGATTTCTTACGCGATGCCGGACGGCTGCCAATATTCAAACCAGCGATTTCTGAGATCACCGTCGATTCCCAGAAATACTGTTCAAACCCCTCAGTCTCATACACCAGATGGCGATAAGCCTTGAACGCGTGATCGGACAATTCTTCCATCACCCGCAAAAATTCTGGTCTTGGTGGCTGCTCACCGGCAGACAACAAACTGGCTTCCATGGTGGCTGCAGCCAACACTTCCAGATTACGGCGGCCAACTTCAGGATTGCCATATTTCGCAGTAATCACTTCACCCTGCTCAGTCAGGCGTATCTGGCCCTGCACGGCGCCTGCCGGTTGCGCCAGTATCGCCTGATAGCTGGGGCCACCGCCACGACCAACCGATCCACCGCGACCATGGAACAGACGCAGACGCAGCTGATGGCGCGCAAACACCTGTATCAGATCCAGTTCCGCCTTATACAATTCCCAGCCCGAAGTCAGGAAACCGCCGTCCTTATTACTGTCGGAATAACCAAGCATCACTTCCTGCGCCTGCTGGCGGCTGTCAAGTAAGCGACGATAAGCAGGAATGCCAAACAAGCGATCCATAGCTGGCGCACTGTTTTGCAAATCGCCTATGGTTTCAAACAAAGGAATGATATTCACATCCAGCCTGCCCTCAGCCGGATGCAGCAAGCCCGCCTCTTTGAGTAGCAAAGCCAGCTCCAGCATATCGGATACGCCATCCGTTTTAGAGATGATGCAGTTTGGTACCGCTTGCTTGCCATAACGCTGTTGAGCAGTTGCGGCTGCGCGATAAATCGCAAGTTCAGATTGCGTCTCTTCTGAATACCTCAGATAAGGCGAGGCAAGCGGGCGGGCTGAACTGATTTCTTTCACCAGCACGGCAATCCGCGCATCTTCATCCAGACTCAGGTAATCGAGTTCAGGGTTAGCCGCCTGCAACAGCTCTGCCACCACACGCTCATGTACATCTGAATTCTGGCGCAAATCCAGCGGTGCCAGATAAAAACCAAACACCCGCACCGCACGGCGCAAATGGCGCAGACGACCACGCGTCAGCGCAGCGGAACCATTCTGCAGTAAGGACTGATGCACGATATCGAGCTCGGCCGCCAGCTCTTCGGCATTGGCATATGGTGCGGCTTCACCGCTAGGCGGAATATGCGGCAGTAAGCCCAGCAATCCGGTATAAGTGGCAGCGACCCGGGCGTAAATACCACTGATCGCGAGGCGATAAGGTTCGTCGGAACGATGTGGCGAATGATCAGGAGAAGCCTGAGCCAGCGCTAACAAAGGATCAGAAACCTTGACCAATAAAGTCGCCATGGACAATTGCGAGCCCAAGGTATGCAATTCATCCAGATAAAAACGGAAGGCGCGGGTCGCCTGCATCGCCATGGTTTTTTCCAGCACGCTGGCGGTTACAAACGGATTGCCATCGCGGTCACCACCGATCCAGCTGCCCATCTTCATAAAGCTAGGCAATTCCTGCTGGCGGAAAGCGGGATCTTTGTCGGCCAGCAAATCCTCCAGTCCCGCATACAATTGCGGCAGCTCGCGCAGGAAGGTGTAATCGTAAAAACTCAGGCCATTTTCGACCTCATCCAGCACCGACAATTTAGAAGTACGCAACATACGGGTCTGCCACAGGGTCAACACCGCGCGGCCCAAGGCTTCTTCGTTGGCAGCCGACTCTTCCGGCGTCAGTTGCATACGATCGCGCTCATCCAACAAGCGTGTGATCACCATCTGGCAATTCAGAATACTCTTGCGCTGCACCTCGGTAGGATGCGCAGTCAGTACCGGCGCGACTTGCGCAGTCTGGAAAAAATCCTGCAATTGCTGCGTGCCCTGACCGGTTGCATACAGCGCTGAAATGGTGTGCGCCAGGCTACCCTGGCGCGGCGCCGAGCCTGCGATCTGATGCGCGCGGGTGCGGCGTATGTGATGCTGATCTTCGGCCAGATTCACCAGATGTGAAAAATAACTGAAGGCGCGTATTACCTGCGTCGTCTGATCATTGGTCAGACTGTCGAGGGTCGATTCCAGTTCGGCACGGGCAGCCTGATCCGCATCCCGCCGAAAGCGTACCGAATTCTGTCTTACCTGTTCAATCAGATCAAACACCTCGTCACCGTGCTGATTTCTTACCGTATCGCCTAACAGTCTGCCCAGCCGGCGGATATCTTCACGCAGGCTCTGGTCTTTGTCGTCATTGATGTCGTTCATTTTGATGGGAAAGTGGAGGTGGGCGTTCATGAACAAAAAATTCTACGGTAGCAGGCAGATTCGAAAGATGAAAAAAATTGTGCGGCGCAAAATTACAACACTTTGCCGCAGAACGGGATCAAGACATAGCCTGACATGGCTGCTTGACAGGAGACTTACATGCCAGCGCCGAAATGCCATGCTGCAGTTGCTCAGGTCTGGCGAACATTGAGCAACTGGCGCTAAGCGCAGCTATCTCAGCTGGCTTTGTATTGCTGGCTGCGTCTGACCGCCTGCAACAAACCCTTGGTCGAGCTGTCATCGGCTTCACGTACCGCTTCAGGGTCCAGACTAATCAATTGCTGGGCCAGCGATTTACCGAGTTCTACCCCCCACTGATCAAAGGCATTGATATCCCAGATCACCGATTGTACGAACACCTTATGTTCGTAGAGGGCGATCAGGGCGCCGAGTGAGCGTGGTGTGAGGCTGTCCAGCAGCAGCGTCGAGGTCGGACGATTGCCTTCAAATACGCGTGGAGCCAATAATTTTTCCGGCAAATCGCCGAGTTCTGCACGCACTTCATCGATGCTCTTACCCCAGGCCATCGCCTTGGATTGTGCGAAGCAATTCGCGAGCAAGGCCTGATTATGTCCGGGCAAGCCGGCATCATCATCGGCCACTACAATGAAGTCAGTCGGGATTATGGTCGCACCCTGATGCAGTAACTGGAAATACGCATGCTGACCATTGGTACCGGCCTCACCAAACAAGATGGCCGAGGTCGAATAGTCGACGCGCTGACCTTCACGCGTCACCGACTTACCATTGCTTTCCATTTCCAGCTGCTGCAGGTAAGCCGGCAAGCGCGTCATGCGCTGGTGATACGGCGCAATAGACAAGGCTTGCAAGCCCAGGAAATTGATATTCCAGACGCCGATCAGTGCCATCAGCACCGGCAGATTCTGTTCCAGCGGGGCTTGCGCAAAATGCAGATCCATCTCATGCGCACCAGCCAGCATTTCTTCAAATCGATCAGCACCCACATACAGGGCGATCGATAAACCAATTGCACTCCACATCGAATAGCGGCCACCGGCCCAGTTCCAGAACGGGAATACGTTTTCTTCTGCGATCCCGAATTCCGACGCCGCTTTGACATTGGTGCTCAGCGCCACAAAATGCTGGCGGATCTGATCGACCGGACAACCATGTGCCAGCATCCACTCACGCGCAGTGCGTGCATTGGTCAGCGTTTCCATGGTGGTGAAGGTTTTGGAAGCAACCACGAACAAGGTGGTTTCCGGATCAGCATTTTTAAGCGCATCCGCCACATGGCGGCCATCCACATTGGACACAAAATGCAGCGACAGATTTTTTTGCGACCACGGTGCCAGTGCGATGCAAGCCATTTGCGGCCCCAGATCGGAACCACCGATACCGATATTGACGATGGTGCGTATCGCCTTACCGCTATAACCGAGCCAGCGTCCCTCACGCACAGCATCGCTGAAGCTGCGCATTTGTGCCAGCACACTGTGTACATCAGCGGCGATATTCTCGCCATTCAGCATGAACTTTTCATCTTTCGGCAAACGCAGCACGGTATGCAAGACAGCACGGTTTTCCGTGTGATTGATCGCCTCGCCACGCAACATCGCATCGCGCCGCGCCTCGACCTCCTGCTGCCTGGCCAGCGCCAGCAGATTCAGCTTGGCGGTGGTATCGATACGCTGCTTGGAATAATCGAGCAACATGCCGCAAGCGGAAGCGGAGAAATGCGTAAAGCGTTGCTTATCAGCGCGGAATAATTCTTTCAGGCTGGGCATATTGGTTGCACGTTGCTGCAACAAACACCAGAGCGGCGAGCGGGAGACAGAATTGGTCATGATCTTTTCAGATGGAATGAAGATTTTTTGAGCTGAACTTGATGCTGAATTTCGAGCAAACATCAGGGCGCTGGCCGCACTACGCCGGGTTAATCTGACAGATGCCCAATTAACCCGGAATCTTTACTGCGTGAGATGCGTGTTCAGCAACGACAGATTGCTTGCTTAGGCCTTGCCAGCAGCGGCCGCAGCGCTGGCCAGCTTGCCAATCGCATCCCAGTCGCCGGCTTGTATCAGATTCGCCGGACACATCCAGGAGCCACCCACGCACAGCACATTGGATTGCTGCAACAAAGCCGGTGTGGCTTCCACGGTCACACCACCGGTCAGGCAGAAACGCACATCAGGGAAAGGCCCGCCTAGTGCTTTCGCCATCTTGGTACTGCCAACGATATCGGACGGGAACAGCTTAACGACAGAAAAACCATGTTCCAGCGCCAGCATCAAATCACTGGCACCACCCACACCAGGGAAGTAAGGCAGGCCGGATTCTGCAGCGGCTTTGGCCAGTACTGGCGTAATGCCGGGACTGATACCGAAAGCAGCACCGGTTTCTTTGACCGCATCCAGCTGAGCTGGCGTCAATATGGTACCGGCACCAACCGTCACATCCGGGCAGGCGCGCACCACTTCGCGCAAAACCTGCATCGCATTCGGCGTACGCAGCGTGATCTCAACCGCGGGCAAACCATGCTGCGCCAACGTACTCACACAGCGTATCGCCTGATCGACATCATCCGTGACCAGAATCGGCAAGACCCGCAACTGAGCCAGTTGTTCTATGATGTTTTGCAGCTTAGCCTGGGAATTATTTGTATGACTCATCATGGTTTCCATTCAAAAATTTTGCAGAACTGGACCTGAGCAAGGCTTCAGGCCAGCCGGATTACTTCACTCTATCGCTTAGTCAATAAACAGGGTGGATGCACCATGTTCCGGCGCGGTCACTACGCGTCTTTGTGCAGCAAACAGTTCGCGGCCAAAACCAAAGGTTTCATGTTGTGGTAAAGCAGGCACCTGACGTTGCGCCCATACTTCCGCATCGACCAGCGCTGTCAGTTCACCGGTATGTACATTCAATTCCACCAGATCCCCATCGCGTACTTTGCCCAGCGCCCCACCCTGCGCCACTTCCGGGCTCACATGCAAGGCAGCCGGCACTTTGCCGGATGCGCCCGACATACGGCCATCCGTAACCAGCGCCACTTTAAAGCCGGCCGACATCAGACTGCCCAATACCGGCGTGAACTGATGCAGTTCAGGCATACCATTTGCCTGCGGTCCCTGGAAAATCACCACAGCCACAAAGTCCTGATTTAACTCTCCAGCTTTATAGGCTTGTACCAGTGCCTCCTGAGAAGTGAAGACTTTGGCTGGGGCACGTACCACCCACGCTTCCGCCGGTACCGCTGAAGCTTTGACGATGGCGCGCCCCAGATTGCCCTGCAACAGACGCAGGCCACCGGTAGCAGCAAATGGCTGATCGGCATTACGCACTACATCTTCATTGGTAGAACGCGCTGGCAATGCCTGCCAGCTAAATTGCTGATTCTCGTTCAGCACCGGACGCACAGTATGGCCATGCAAACCTTGGTTGCCGTACACGGTCATCACATCGCCATGCATCAGGCCAGCCGACAATAATTCGCGGATGACAAAAGTCGGACCACCTGCTTCTTCAAACGCATTCACATCGGCAGTGCCATTTGGATACACGCGGGTCAGCAAAGGAATCACGGCCGATAACTCATCAAAATCCTGCCAGTCAATCAGGATGCCAGCAGCGCGAGCCACGGCAATCCAGTGTATGGTGTGATTGGTAGAGCCACCGGTCGCCAGCAAGGCAATCACCGCATTGACGATGGTTTTTTCATTGACCAGCTGGCCTATCGGCGTATAGCGCTGGTGCTCAGTCAATTGCAGTACGTGCTCAACAGCCGCATCAGTCAATGCGCTGCGTAAAGGATCATTCGGATGCACAAAGGCGGCGCCTGGCAAATGCAGGCCCATTGCCTCCAGCAACATTTGATTACTGTTCGCCGTACCGTAGAAAGTGCAGGTACCCGCACTGTGATAGGCGGCGCTTTCTGCGGCCAACAATTCTTCTTTTGTGGCTTTGCCTTGCGCGTAACGTTCACGCACCGCTGCTTTTTCCTTGTTTGACAACCCAGAGCCCATAGGACCCGCAGGGATAAACACGGTAGGCAGATGACCGAAAGCCAGCGCACCAATCAACAGGCCAGGCACGATCTTGTCGCAGATACCCAGACACAGCGTCGCATCAAAGGCATCATGCGATAAGGCGACTGCGGTTGCCTGTGCAATCACATCACGCGAAAACAGCGACAATTCCATGCCTGGACGCCCCTGAGTCACACCATCACACATCGCAGGCACCGCACCAGCGACCTGAGCGGTCGCACCAAAGCGCAGCGCAGCCTGACGTAATTGTTCAGGGTAATGCTGATAGGGCTGATGCGCCGACAACATGTCGTTGTAGGCAGTCACGATACCGATATTCGGTTTCTGCGCCTGATTCAGCCAGATCTTGGTTTTGCTATCCATCGCCGCATTGGCATGCGCCTGATTGGCACAGGATAAGGAAGCGCGACGCGGGCCGCGTCCACGCATTTGCTCGATACGCGCCAGATAAGCGCTACGCAGCTTGTGACTGCGCTCTGTAATGCGCTGCGTTACCTGAGCGATCACAGGATGCAGCGTGACGGAAGTAGATGTTGTCATGGAACTCACCTATTGCCCGTTTGGGCGAAAATTAAAAATGAACAGACCTGAATACACTGCACAGCAACATCCTCAGGTCTATGCTTTTTCATTGCGACTGATACGGACAAATATCAAAGTACGGATATACACACCAAAACTACAAATACACAACACAAACAAGATTGACGATAAAGATAGCATAAATCCAGATTTTTCCGTAACAAACTTTCAGAAAATAGTGTTTTTGGGTTTTTATTCGACAAATAAATCACATTTCTCGTAATGAAACTACATTTCTGAAGTTTTTCTGGCATAATTCCATCACTCTTTACGCTTCAGTTTAGCCTCAGCACTACAGCCTGCAGCAAGCGAATGCTGCACTAAGTTCTGAACATTGCGCAGGCCGGAATGCAGACTCCCTCCCCGGAATTTGCATTCCGTGCCTCCGGTTCAGAGTGCCGTTGCAAGAACCACAGGAACAGCCAGAACCGAAGCGGTAATACGTTCAGATTTGAGCCTGCAACCACAGGACAGCACGAAAATCGCTGAGGTGATTTTTTAAAGTCCACAATAAAACGGAGTCAGCATGACCACTTTTGTACTTTTTGGCGGCACTGGCGATCTCGCCAAGCGCAAGATCATCCCGGCGCTCTACAGCGCATTTGTGAATGGCAGGCTGGATGCCGATTTCCGTTTTATCGGCGCGGCACGGGAGCGCCTGGAAGATCAGGAATACCGCCAACGGGTCGCTGACAGCATCGCCCAGTATGCCGCCAAGGTCAGTGGTGGCAGCCCGGAAAAGCTCGCCGCTTTTCTGGATCTGACGCATTACGCCAAAATCGATGCACGTATTCCGGAAGACTTTAATACCCTCAAAGCCAGCCTGCGCACCTCTGAGACACACGCCACGCTGTTTTATCTCGCGACTGGCCCGGATATTTTTATTCCTGTGGTTGAACAACTGTCGCTGCATGGACTAGTAGAAGGCAATGCACGCGTGGTGGTGGAAAAACCGCTGGGTCGCGACGCGCAATCCGCAAGGGAAATCAATCAGGCCTTACGCCGCTATCTGCAGGAAAACCAGATTTACCGTATCGACCATTATCTGGGTAAAGAAATGGTGCAGAATTTGCTGGCACTGCGCTTTGCGAATTCTTTCCTGGAACCGCTGTGGAATCGCAAATGGATACAAGACGTACAGATTTCGATTTCTGAACAAGTCGGCGTGGAATCACGCGGTGACTTTTATGATCACACCGGTGCTTTGCGCGACATGGTGCAGAATCACTTGCTGCAACTGGTCTCTATCGTGGCGATGGAACCACCGGTGAACGCCAATCCGGATGCGATTCGCGATGAAAAAGTGAAAGTGCTGCGCGCGCTGCATAAATTCACCGCCGATGAAGTCAGTAAAAAAACTGTGCGCGGCCAATATCGCGCCGGTGCGGTGGATGGCAAACCGGTCATCGGTTATCAGGCCGAGCCTGGCGTACCACAAGCTTCACGCACAGAAACCTTCGTCGCGATCCGCGCAGAAATCGACAACTGGCGCTGGGCCGGCGTGCCGTTCTACCTGCGCACAGGCAAACGCATGGCCAGCCGCAGCGCTGAAATCACGATTAATTTCAAGCCGATACCGTATTCAATTTTCGGCCAGTCCCAAGGCCCGATGCGCTCGAACCGCCTGGTGATTTCGCTGCAACCGGAAGAAAGCGTGCAGCTGTTCATGAAGGCAAAAGAGCCAGGTGAAGGCATACGCTTATCCGATGTGGCGCTGAATCTGGACTTTGCCGAAGTATCGAACTCACGCCGGGTGGAATCCTATGAACGCCTGTTGCTGGATGCCATGCATGGCGACCTGACCCTGTTTGTACGCGATGATGAGTTGAGCGCAGCCTGGGAATGGGTAGACCCGATTATGCTGGCCTGGCAAAACGATAGCGAAGGTCTGAAATCCTATATCGCTGGCAGTTGGGGACCGGCCGCTGCCAGTTACCTGCTGGCCCAGCACGGTGCCGCCTGGGGCGAAGAATACGTAGAAAGCTGATTCATGACACAAACTGCATTGCATTTCCACGAGTACAGCGACTTTGCTGCACTCAGCACCGCACTGAGCCAGCAATGGCTGAACCTGATCCAGGATACGCCACAAGCCAGCAGCTTTGCACTGGCAGGCGGCAGCACACCGGCGCCGGTGTATCAGGCGATGGACAAGTTATTGGCCGCCAGCACCCCTGCCCAACCGGTGAAGCTGGTCGCCACCGATGAACGCTGGGTGCCGGATGCGGACAGCCAGAGCAATGAAGGTCTGTTCCGGCGCAGTCTGGCGCTCAGTGCAGAAGCACGGCGCTGGCAACTGATCTCACTGAAAAATGCCTCCAGTTCAGCCGAAATCGCAACCGAAGCAATTCATACCCGGCTGCAGGCGGAACTACCTGACGCGTTTGATGCAGTCTTGCTAGGCATGGGCGCAGATGGCCACATTGCCTCCCTGTTCCCGGGTGCGCCAACTCAGCATGACGAGCTCGCTTGTCTGGCGGCGGTACATCCGCAAACCCGTCAATGCCGCATGTCTTTGTCGCTGCCACGCCTGCTCAACACGCGCCGTATCTGGCTGGTGATTACCGGCGCAGAAAAACGCGCGGTGCTGGATTCTGCACAACAACAAGGCTTACCGGTTGCCGCTTTGCTGCAACAGGCACAGTGCGATATCGATGTGTATTGGTGCCCCTGAGCGGTAAAATGATGAATTACGCAGGCTAAACGGCTATTCGCACCAGAAAGAACAATGACAACTCCGCACTCTGCCACCACGGCGACTATCCCCTCTGAAAAAGGCTTGCTGGCACGCATACGCACGGCCAGCACTGCGCTGAGCCGCGCTGAACGCCAGGTCGCCGAATTTTTACTGCAAAAACCGCACGACGCACTGGAAATGTCTATCCGTGTCCTGGCGCAAGCCTGTGATGTGAGCGAGCCTACCGTCGCGCGCTTTGCCCAGAGTCTGGGATTCGATGGTTTTAAATCGTTTAAACTGGCCTTCGCTAAAAGCCTGGCAACCGGCATCCCCTATTTGCATCTGGATGTGAATCAGGCCGATCAGGTCAAGGATGTATTACCCAAAGTATTTGACCGCACCATCGCAGCATTGATGGAAGCCAGGAATAATGCCAACACAGCCAACTTTGAAGCCGCAGTCAGCCTGCTGGCACGTGCACGCCGTATCGAATGCTACGGCCTTGGTTATTCAGGCGCACTGGCGATCGATGCGCAACTCAAGTTCTTCCGTTTCGGCATCCCGACCACGGTATTCTGCGACGCGCATTTACAGGCGCAATCGGCTTCGCTGCTCAACAGCGATTGCGTGGTGGTGGCTTTTTCACGTACCGGCCGTACCCGGGATCTGATCAACAGCGTACAACTGGCTAAGCAAGCCGGCGCCAAGGTACTGGTATTGTGTGCCAGCGGCGGCCCGCTGGCAGAACTGGCCGATGTGCATATCAGCGTCGACGTAGAGGAAGATCCCGACATCTACACACCCATGACGTCGCGTCTGGCCCATCTGACCTATATCGATGCACTGGCCGTTGCAGTGACCCTGATGCGCGGCCCTGCTGCCATTGATATGCTGGAACGCGCCAAAATCAGTATCAGCGAAAAACGCATAGACTCGAAAGTCTGATGCTTTACCCCACTCCTAAGCAGCTAAGCAAGCTGTTTGACATTTCTTCTTGATTTCACTCTTAGTGTGGCACACAGGCAGCAAATTCTGCCCGATCTGCTGAGCATCTCTTCTGTCTGCGCTGTTTTTGGGTGATACTCAGCACAGGAGGCCGCATGTACACAATCTCAACACAACAAATCATTGAAGATGTACAAGACTTGCCCACGCTGCCCGCGGTGGTGATGGAAATACTCAATAATATCGACAAAGAAGATGTTGATACCCATGAGCTGGCAGCCAAAGTGTCTCATGACAGCGCGCTGACCGCCAAAACACTCAAGCAAGCCAACTCAGCTTATTACTCAACCATGGTGAAGGTCACCACCATACAGCAGGCAATTTCGCTGCTGGGCCTGGTCACTGTGCGCCAGATCATCGTCGGCGCCGCACTCAGCGGCTGCTTCCCGGAAAACAACTGTAGCGGCTTCAGCCATAAAAATTTCTGGCGTCATTCCAATCTGGTCGCCATCGTCGCGCGCATCCTGGCGCGCCGGTTGAAATTCAATCAGGAAGTCGCGTACACCGCAGGCCTGTTGCACGACATCGGCACACTGGTCCTGGTCAGCAAACACAGCACAGAATATGCAGCCGCCTTACTTTGGCAGCAGGAAAACACTACCACCCAGCTGCATGCTGAACGCCATGTGCTGGGCACTGACCATGCGGCCGTGGGAGAGGCACTCGCACAGGAATGGAATTTTTCAGAGCAGATGATCCATGCGATCGCGGGACACCATCATCCTGAGCGGCCAGGCGCCGGATTTTTAGCCAGCATCGTCCATGTCGCCAATGGCATCACCCATGCACTGGACCCGAGTGGCACACAAAGCTATACGCCGCCAGAAATCAATGGCGTATCCTGGGAAAGCTCAGGACTGGATCAACAGGCGCTCGATGAAGTGCTGGAAGAAGCCAAAACCGAATTTCTGAAACTGGAACAGGATATCGCGATTTAAGGAGACATCATGCGCAGCTTTACCATCCCACTGACTGGCCTTGCACTTGCACTCGGATTAACACTGGCATCGACCCCAACTGCGCATGCGCAGCAAAGTGCGCCCAATCCGCAATTCGATGCTGAGCTGGCGAAGAAACTGGGCGCGGATCAGCGCGGTATGCGCCGCTATGTAATGGTGGTACTGAAAACCGGACCCAATAAAATGGCCGCTGGTGCTGAGCGTGATGCGATGTTCGCCGGGCACTTTGCCAACATAAAAAAGTTAGCCGCCGAGGGCTTGCTGGTCACCGCAGGCCCATTTGACGGCGTCGATGGCTGGCGCGGCATGTTTATTTTTGCCGTCAACAGCATCGCTGAAGCGCAGGCCCTGACCGCCACCGACCCGGTGATTCAGAACGGAGAAATGGTGGCCGAATATCATATCCACTATGGCACTGCCGCTCTGATGGAGATCCCTGCCTTGCATCAGAAGCTGACACCCACGCTGCAATGAGGCGCGCGGGCAAGTCTGGCATCGCTCAGATCACGCCATCGCTGTCTATCATATGGCCGAGCTTGGCGACCTTGGTATCGAGATAGCGGTCATTGTGCGGATTGCGCCCCGCGATCAAGGGCAGGTGTTCTGCAATCGTGACGCGCAAACCCTGCATAGCAGCGATCTTGCGCGGATTATTCGTCATCAGACGTAAAGCGCTGATACCCAGATGTTTGAGCATGGGTTCACACAAGCTGTAATTACGCAGGTCGGCGGCGAAGCCCAGACGCTGATTGGCTTCTACTGTATCGGCGCCCTGATCCTGCAAATGATAGGCACGTACTTTATTGAGCAAGCCTATACCACGGCCTTCCTGGCGCAGATACAGCAAGGCGCCACGGCCCTCTTCTGCAATTTTTTGTAAAGCCAGTTCCAGCTGCGGACCACAGTCACAACGGCGGCTGAACAAGGCATCACCCGTCAGACATTCAGAATGGATACGTGCCAGCACGGGCGCGCCATCGTTGACCGTCCCCAGGGTTAGCGCCACATGCTCTTTGCCGGTGGCCGGTTCGAAAAATGCGTGCATCTCAAACTCAGCCCACTGGGTAGGCAAACGGCAGGATTCCACAAATTCCAGTTCCTGAGCGGCAGAGCCTACAGGCGCATTGGTTTCAGACATAACAGACTCACAAGATCCGGGTCAGGCCACTGGCCCGCCCTCAAATTCGGAATTGACCACCCAGATTGCGGCGGCAAAAACCTCAAGTATAAACGAGGCAGGATTTTTCAACCCGATAGTGGCCGAATTTCGAATAATTCACCAAGATCGTCAAGCATTCTGTATAAAAACAGGACTTAGGCAAATTTGCGTGAGTCCTAAAAAAAGGGAGCCCTGAGGCTCCCGGATACAAGGAACAAACTAATCTGTCTACTTCATGAGCACCTGTGATCTCAACGACGCTTGAGCTGGCTGATATCGCGCACAGCGCCACGATCAGCTGAAGTGGCCAGTGCTGCATAGGCCTGCAAAGCCTGCGACACATAGCGCTCACGGTTTTCCGGCTGCCAGGCTTGCTCGCCACGCGCTTCCATCGCGGCGCGGCGCGCAGCCATTTCTTCCGGGCTGATACGCAATTGTATGCTGCGAGCCGGAATATCAATATCTATCATATCGCCTTCCTGTACCAGACCAATCGCGCCGCCCTCCGCCGCTTCCGGAGAAGCGTGACCGATCACCAGCCCGGATGAGCCGCCGGAAAAACGGCCATCGGTGAACAGTGCGCAGGCTTTGCCCAAGCCTTTGGATTTGATATACGAAGTCGGATACAGCATTTCCTGCATGCCCGGCCCGCCTTTCGGACCTTCATAACGGATGATGACGACGTCACCTGCATGCACGGTATCCTGCAGAATACCTTCCACCGCGGCATCCTGACTCTCGAACACGCGCGCCTTGCCGCTGAAGCGCAAGATGCTTTCATCGACACCGGCCGTTTTGACTATGCAGCCTTTTTCTGCCAGATTGCCATACAACACAGCCAGGCCACCATCCTGCGAATAGGCATGTGCATGGTCGCGGATACAGCCAGCTGCGCGGTCGCTATCCAGGCTGTCAAAGCGGCGCTCCTGAGAAAAGGCTTGCTGGGTAGGCACACCACCCGGCGCAGCCTTGAACAGGCTGTGTACCTCAGCGTTCTGCGTGACCGCGATATCGTAATTCGCAATTGCCTGCGCCAGCGTGCTGCTGTGTACGGTTGGTCGCGAGGTATCAAGCAAACCGGCACGCGCCAGCTCACCCAGGATAGCAATGATGCCGCCAGCACGATGCACGTCTTCGATATGGTATTTATCCGTCATCGGCGCCACCTTGCACAGACAAGGCACTTTACGCGAAATACGGTCTATGTCTGCCATGCTGAAGTCGACCCCGGCTTCGTGCGCGGCCGCCAGCATATGCAGTACGGTGTTAGTAGAACCACCCATGGACACATCCAGCGCCATCGCATTTTCAAAAGTCGCTTTGTTGGCTATCGTGCGCGGCAAGACGCTGTAGTCATCCTGCTCATAATGACGTTTGGCCAGCTCAACGATCAGACGCCCGGCGCGCAGGAACAAGGCTTTGCGGTCGGCGTGAGTTGCCAGTATGGTGCCATTGCCGGGCAGAGATAAACCCAGCGCCTCGGTCAGGCAATTCATGGAATTCGCGGTGAACATGCCGGAGCAGGAACCGCAAGTCGGACAGGCGGAGCGCTCAATACGGCCGACTTCTTCGTCTGAAATACTGCTGTCACCCGCTTTGATCATGGCATCCACCAGATCAATTTTCATGATCTTTTGTCCTGCAGCGGCGGGATTGGATGGATGCAGTACATCGAGCACCTTACCGGCTTCCATCGGTCCACCTGATACAAACACCACCGGGATGTTCAGGCGCATGGCAGCCATCAGCATACCTGGCGTGATTTTGTCGCAATTCGAAATGCAGACCATCGCATCGGCACAATGCGCATTGACCATGTACTCCACCGAGTCGGCGATCAGTTCGCGCGAAGGCAGCGAGTACAGCATGCCGCCATGACCCATCGCGATACCATCATCCACTGCGATGGTATTGAATTCTTTTGCGACACCGCCCGCCGCTTCGATTTCACGCGCTACCAACTGGCCCAGATCTTTCAGATGCACATGTCCCGGCACGAACTGGGTAAACGAATTCACCACTGCGATGATAGGTTTATTGAAATCGGCATCGGTCATACCGGTGGCACGCCATAAGGCGCGGGCACCGGCCATATTGCGGCCATGGGTAGTGGTACGGGAACGATATTGCGGCATAGCGGACTTTCATGGATAGACACAAGTCCTCAGCTTGCCTTGGGTACAAGCATATGTCAAATATCAAATTTAACGACAATTAAGACGTTAAACATATTAATAAGCCTAATATCAATGCGCTTAGCTGATTTCGGCAGATCCGCTTGATTCAGACTCAGGGCAAGCGGTGCACATCCACACCACGCAGCATCGCGCAGATATTGTCGGATTTTTCATCATCAAAGCCACAGCGCTCCACTTGCACTGTTGGGTTATGCCAGGTGCCGAACAGCATATCCCAGACTGGCAAACCATAGTTTTGCGCATGATGGCCGTAAGCGTGATGTACCCTGTGCATCTCCGGTCTTTGTATCAGATAGCCTAGCCAGGGCGGTGAACTACGGTCAGCATGCAGATACAGATCAAACACACCGGTGAACAGCAAAGCCCAGGCCGCGCCCATTTCAGTTGCGCCAAACAGCAGATAACTGCTCAGGCAGGAAATCAGGGTGGCGCATGCGGTATCGAGCGGATGAGCAAAGAATGCAGTAAGGGATTCGATTCTTCTTGCCGAATGATGTAACTGATGAACATGGCGCCACAAGAAATCACTGGCATGGGTGGCACGATGCCACCAGTAAAAGATAAAACTATTAGTGAGAAAACTCAGGAAACCGAGCACAGGTGCAGCCAGTTTATCCGCCAATGGCAGCAAAGCATATTGCCGTATCTCAGCACCAAACACATAGCCGGTTGCCAATGTCACGCACATAGTCAGCAAGCCCATGCTGAGTGCCATATATTGCCAACGCTTATCACAGGGATTGCCAGATGCAGGCGCAATGACTTCGCGCGTAAACAAGGCAACAAGGACCAGCGACAAGGCAGGATAAGCAAACCATTCCATGTGCAACTCCGTTCGATAAGAATAGCCAGCACTTTACCTCAGTACAGCATCATGCACCAATCAAGTGCCGAAAAGTGCCGACATGCACCAACATCTGGCAGCGATTATCGCGCGCTCCGTGTTGACTCACTCATTGCCGGTAAAACAGAAAACTAAGGTAATTCGGTGATAAATTGCGGCACGGCCGCGCAATGCTGCAACATGAATAAGCGACACTGATCGGCCGGTAAAGGATGGCTATACAAAAATCCCTGCACCTGATCGCAAGCCAGTGCGCGCAGCGCAGCTTCTTGCTCAGCATTTTCCACACCTTCAGCAATCACTTGCATTTCCAGCGCATGACCAAGCTGGATAATGGCATGCGATACCGAGCGCCCCTGTCTGGTTTGAATTTTTTGCACAAAGCTCTTATCCATTTTCAGATAATCGAGCTGATAGGTTTGCAGAGCGGCCAGCGAAGAATAGCCGGTACCGAAGTCATCGAGTGCTATCTGCACGCCCGCGCTACGCAATTCCGCAATGATGCTGTGAGCACGGCGCGGGTCTTCTATCAGCGAGCTTTCTGTGAGTTCCAGTTGCAGAAATTTACCGGCTATCCCGCTCAGATTCAGCAACGCTTTGATACGTGCGACAAAACCATCATCCTTAAGCTGCAGCGGCGACACATTCACTGCCACTGAGATATCCACCCCATCCTCACGCTGCCAGCTTTCCATTTGCGCAATCGCTGCCTTTAACACCCAGTCGCCTATCGCCGCGATCAATCCTGTCTGCTCTGCGACCGGAATAAAGACCAGCGGGCTGACGATGCCACGTAACGGATGACGCCAGCGCAGCAAGGCTTCCAGGCCCTGCAACTGCATAGAGGGGAAAGAAAATTTAGGTTGATAGACTAGGAAAAATTCATGGTTTTTGAGTGCCAGTTTCAACTCGTTATAGTCAGGCCGGTACTCAAGGGTTTGCGCCTGCATCTGGGGCTGATGCTGAACGACAGGCATGTCATCCGATTGTTGGGCGACCTGCAAGGCGGCAAATGCATTATTGAACATCGCATCCGGCGTGCTCGCATCCCCCGGATAGCTGGCGATGCCCACTTTGCATTTCAAGTCCAGCCAGACTCCGTCCACCACCAGACTGCTATCCAGATCCGACTTCAGTTGCGCCGCAAAATTGAGCAAACCATCGACCTGCGATAAGTCGGTCAGTATCAGCGCGAACTCATCGCCACCGAGGCGGCAGACACTGGCCCGCAGGCTGGCCAGCCGTTCGAGTTCACGCGCAATCTGACGCAATAGCTGATCGCCAAAGCCATAGCCACGACTCTCATTGATCCATTTAAAGTTATCGAAATCGATCAGCAATAAGGCCAGCGACTGACGCTGCTGTGCAGCCTGCTGCAATAACTGTTCTAGCAGTTGGTGAAAAGCCTGACGATTCGGCAAACCGGTCAGTGCATCTTTCCAAAGCGGATTTTCAAAACTCGGCAACAATCTCTAGCTCATTTCATCAATTAAACGGAACGCGCAGCGTAACACCTGTCAGACTGCATTTACACTCTGAGACCACAAATCTGGCTGCCAGCATCAGTGGAGTATGCGAACTCTGCAGCATCGGCAGCATCGGCGTGATTCGGACAAAGAGCGGCAGTATAACCAGACTCACCTCTGTTTTATGCAGAATTTATGCCAAGCCTAAGCTCACTCCCCGGCACACGCTGATTCATGCTTGCGGCCTGCCCGTTTTATGCAACAGTGATGCGCAAGCCAACCCATAGCTGCAGGTCAGGGGGCACTCTATAATCGCCAGCCTGTTCGTCGCCTGTTATCCCATTTACTCAATTGTTTTGGAAGAAAATCATGTCTGTCACCCTGCACTATATCTATGACCCTTACTGCGGCTGGTGCTATGCCGCTGCCCCCTTGCTCAGTGCAGCGCAAGCTGTAGCTGGTTTGCAGATCCGTCTGCATGGCGGAGGCATGATGACTGGCGCACGCCGCACGCAAGTCAGCCCTGCACTGCGTGACTATGTGATTCCGCATGATCTGCGCATCGCGCAGCTGACCGGGCAAGTGTTTGGTGAAAACTACTTTGAAGGCTTATTGCGCGATAGCAGCGCAGTATTCGATTCTGCTGTACCGATCACAGCCATCCTGGCTGCGCCAGCACTGGGTGTGGATGCCCTCAATATGCTGAAGGCAATCCAACATGCACATTATGCTGAGGGGCTGAAAGTCTCAGAACTGGACACGCTGAGCGCTATTGCCGCACAACTGGGCGCAGAACCTGCGAACTTCCGTAGCAGCTGGCACAGCTTGTCAGGCGCTACTACTGAACAGCATATCCAACAAAGCCGCAGTCTGCTGACCCAGCTTGGTGGCGGTGGTTTCCCTACGCTGGCACTGGAACAGGATGGACAATTGCAACGCCTGGATATCAGCCCATGGCTGGGAAAAGCGGAAGCATTTCAGCAATGGCTGCAGAACCGCTCCGCTGCGCCGTCAGCAGATTCCGGCGTATTTTGCAGTATGGATGGCTGCTGATCAGCCATCCGGCATCAATCCCCTGACGTCAGGCTTGTATTATGCAGAACGCTTCAGTGCAGGCCTGACAGTCTGATACGCTGCTTTGATCGTTGGTGTACAGCCAGCCTGTCTGAAGGCTGCTGTACTTTGACTTGTGTTTTATCTTGCCAACAATTTATGTTGAGTTGAGCTGGCAGCTTTAACCGGTGTCGCACGCGCGGCAGATGCACCTGAACCAACGGTGGCATTTCTGACCAGACGGAAGGAATTCACCAGCTCCGTCAAGGCCTTGGCCTGCTGACGCAAACTTTCTGCGGAAGCAGCCGCTTCTTCCACCTGCCCCGCATTTTGCTGGGTCACGTCATCCATTTGGGTGATGGCCTGATTGATCTGATCTATGCCTGAACTCTGTTCCTGGCTGGCGGTCGTGATTTCATGCATGATGTCGGCCGCACGTTTCACGCCAGTGACGATTTCACCCATGGTCTTACCAGCCTCATCCACCAGCTTGGCACCGGCCTCAACCTGCGCCACAGAATCATTGATCAGCACCTTAATTTCTTTTGCAGCATTGGCGCTGCGCTGTGCCAGATTTCTGACCTCACTGGCCACCACAGCAAAACCCCGGCCCTGCTCACCGGCACGCGCCGCTTCTACTGCGGCATTCAAAGCCAGGATATTGGTCTGGAAAGCGATGCCATCAATCACACCGATGATGTCGGCGATTTTCCCGGAGCTGGATTTGATTGCTCCCATGGTTGTGACGACATTCGCCACTGCCTCGCCGCCTTTTTCCGCGACTTTAGCAGTTGCTTCCACCAATTGGCTGGCTTCAATCGAGTTATCCGCATTTTGCTTGACGGTTGAAGTCAGTTCTTCCATCGAAGAAGCAGTTTCTTCCAGTGAGCTGGCCTGGGATTCTGTGCGCCCGGACAATTCCGCATTACCCTCAGCAATCACAGCTGCGCCGCTGGAGACATGGCCAGTACTCTGTTTGATCTGCCCGATGAGCAGCTTTACATTGGTTTGCAACACACGTAAGGCCTGGGTCACATTGGTAATCTCATCATGTCCGCTAGCAACGATGGCACGCGATAAATCGCCGCCACTCATCACGGCAATCTGCTGCTCCAGTTCATGCAGGCGACCAGTCAGCGCACCGCCCATGATGAAGCCGAAGGCAATTGCCAACACCACACCTGCACCAGCGATCGTCATTACGCTGGTATTGCTTATGCTTCCGCTACCGAACAAGGCCAGACCCAGCAATGCGACGAACAGAAGCACCATCGCCACTGAAAACGCCATGATCCTGGTCTGTAAAGAAAAATGCGCGAACTTACTGAGTGGTCCGGTTGCTGTTTTGCGTACTGCATTTCCTTCCACTATCCTGAGCGAACTGTCACCGCTTTTGATTGCACGGTAAGCTGCCTCTGCGGCGCTGACCTTAGCGCGGTCAGGTTTAACACGGATCGAGGTATAACCTACCACCTGTCCATTTTGCACCAGTGGCGCGGCTGTTGCCTCTACCCAGTAATGATCACCATTTTTACAGCGGTTTTTGACCAGTCCGGTCCAGGCCTTACCGGCTTTGATCGTATGCCAGAAATCAGCAAACGCCTCGACTGGCATATCCGGATGGCGCACGATGTTTTGTGGTGCGCCCAGTAATTCTTCTTCAGTAAAGCCGCTCACCCGCATGAAATCATCATTGATATAGGTGATATTGCCTTGTAAGTCAGTCTTGGAAACAATGGTTTCATCATCTCTTAAGATGTATTCGCGGTTCGTAACAGGTAAATTTGTGCGCATCTCGTGACTCCCTGATTTTCTATGTCAGATTTAATTATTTGATTTACAAAAAACCGCTTAAGTACAACACCCTTTCGTTCTGAAATATTGCTCTGAGAATAGTTCAAAAATGCAAAACTTTCCAAGTTTCGCCGTCCATTTTTTTATTGGAATTTGCAAAATTTATAAATTGTGTGCGTAAACGATACAAGCGTCATCGTTTTGACACAAATCAAAGGCAGCGTCATTCAGTTAGGAGAACAAGGTTGCCGTAAATCAATCAGAATGAAGTCGGTTCGCGGCAACCAGCGCAGGTGGAGTAAGCAGAGAAAAATTGAGCGCCGTAGCGCTCAATTAAAGGAGAAAGTGTAATTCACGTCGATCGCAGATTCACTACCGGTACGGCCGGTGACAGTAATCCTGCGGGTCAATTGCCAGCTGAGTTTGATGGCGCCACTGGCATCGCCCAGACCACGCTCTACCGACAACACCAGACCCGGCATCAGGCGCTTACCGACACTCACGACCTGATCTGCGCTATTGGTCGCATTGCCGCTATTCGTCGAACCGGCAATGGTTTGTCCGGGCAAATGGCTGCTCCCGGCATTGCCAGATGCGCCTATGGAAAATTCATCAAAGCCTAAGCCCTGCACGATATCACGTGGCACATTGCGGCTGCCGTCGCCGCCGAAAATCGCGGACGCCGCCGACATGAGCAGTGAAGCATCACCCGATGCCAGCTGATCTGAGCCGCGCCCTAATACCAGCCAGGACAATTTTTCGGCATCACTCATGGCGGTATCGGAGAATAATCTGACTTGCGGACTGACCACAGTACCGATCACTTCCACCCCGACCTGGTTTTGCAAACCCTGGCGCAGTGCGAGTACATTTAAACCCGGATTGGCAGGCGGCCCCTGGAAATTCAAAATACCGCGCTCTATCGCCAGTTGCTGACCATAGCCTTCATATAAACCATTGACTGCACGTATAGTCCCTATCGCCTGCAAGGGGCTGCCATCGGTTGAGCGCATGCGTAACTTCCCGGCCAGTCCGGTGTCCAGACCACGGCCGACAAACACAAATTTAGGCCCCATATCGAAGCTGACATCGACCCGCGTTTTCAGTGATTTACGCGCTGGCTCCGCCGCTTTCACTGCAGTTTTATCGGATTTGCGGCTCACGTTCACATCGGAAGACAGGCTGGGCGGCGGTAGTTTTGGCAGTTTGAAATAAGCACCATCTGCCATTAGCTGCCCCTGCAGCGTCCAGATGTTTTGCGCCTCTACGATGCTGGCTTCGCCGCTGACCACGAGCCAGCGGTCTTTTCTCTGCAACATAGGAAATTGCTGCCAGCGCGCTTGTATCGCGCCGGTTTCTTTCCCAATATCGATTTCGCCACTGGCGGAAAATTCACCACGCTTACCCATCAGGTCCATGCCTTTGAACTGCGCATGCTGTGGCAGCATCGTTACCGTATTCGAAAACCGTAACTGATTCAGGCGCAGATGAGTACCATCAATATTTGCATCGAGCACGCCATTTGGTAATAGCAAGCCCTCCGAAGCAAACGCGAGTTCCAGCCCTGAACCCGTGATGTGGGCCTGATAGTCAGGATGCGCAATAATGCCGCCCAGCACTGCATCCGCATTGAGCCTGCCCTTCATCACCAGACCTGGATTGATCCACGGGCCCAGCCATTCCAGATCGGGCACATTTGCTTTCGCTATGCCGCTGATGGCCGCAGTGCCCGGTAAACTCCATTGTCCATTCACGAAGGCCAGCGCAGTGCTGGCATCCACTTGCCATTGTCCTAGCCGGGTACCGTCAGCCTGCAAACGCAAATTCAGTGTTTCACTCAAGGCGCCCGCTGCGGCATTCTTAGCTCCGGCACTATTGCCTGTCCCTAAAGCAAGCTGGATATCACGGATACCTAAGGCTATCGGCACGCCTGTGCCATCCGGATCATTGAAGCGCAGATCACCAGATTGCCGGCGCAGCTTGAGCGTGGCACGCGCGCTCTGGTTCAATTGCACATCCCAGTCAGCCTGCGCACGCAAATTGCCCGTTAATGCATCCTGAGGCGCAAACAAGTTGATCAGCTCAACCACCCGAACATCCTGAATCTGGCCCTTAGTTTTAAGCGTGCCTGCAGCCCACTCTAACTGCTCGACCTGCAGATTCATCAAAGGGCTTTGTAACTGCATGCGTCCGGTCTTGAACGCATCAGCAGATAACTCCAGGCTGACCGGATTAAGCAGACGTAATGCTGGCGTGCCGCGTAGCTCGGTTTCCGTTACTTGCCCATTCCAGCGCAAGGCAGCAGAAGTTGAGTCAGTGAATCCACCTGACATTGCCGCAATCAGCTGGCGCTTATCCGGAAAGTCCAGTTCCAGCCGCAGCGTATGTGCATCGCGTTTCCCGTTTAAGCGCAATGTCAGTTGCTGAATTTTGTCGGCATCTTGCACTAAGGGCGTAACGCCACCGGGCAAGACAGGGAAATCGCCTTTAAATCCGCTGGCGCGAACATCTGCATTCAGCAAGCCTGAGAGTGCATCCGTCGCTTGCAAATTTGCCTGCAGCGTTTTCAAGGCATAGCGTTTATTGTCGCGCTTCAGCTCCAGTTGTGTGGCTTGCAGGTCCAGCTGCCCGGCTGCATGATTCAGGCCGCCGCGCAACTGCCCGTCAGCCTTCAGGCTACCGGACAGTTCAAGCGCGGCCATTTTCCATAGCGGATTCAAGGCCTGTAGTTCGGGCGCATCCAGGCTAAATTTCAGCAGATCTGTTTTCTCACCCCAGGCACCATCAGCATGCAGGCGGTTTTTACCCCACTGCAAATCAGCCTGAGGAATTTTCAGTTTATCCTTGCCCAGCCACTGTGCCTGTATGCTGCCATCCAGGGTTTGACCGGCGTAGTGTCCACCCAGCTTATCCAGTTTTACTTCAGCTGCCATTTGCTGTAACTGGCCACTCGCTTTCAGATGCGCACTGATTTTCCCGGCTGGCCCGGCGATCCAATAGGCGGGATCAAAATCCCGTATCTGTACCTCAGTCTGAAACAACTGCTTCCCGGCGAACGACAATTCGGCACGTGCATCGGCCTGCGACAGCCCAGCCTGCAACGTCAGCGTGGGCAGACTCAGCAATTGTTTAGCAATGTCGTAGCTGGCTTGCACTTGTAACTTCGCGCCCTGATCCTGCAAACTGGCTTCAGCGCGGATACGCTGTGCCTGATCGGTTTTCGCATGCACTTCACCACGAATCTGGCCAGCCCGCAGGGATTGATGTAGCTTCTGCAGATTAATATTCGACAGCACAAATTTGCCGTCCGCAAACCAGGGCTGATCCCAGCGCAACTGTCCGTCGCCTGTGATTTTCCCGTCGCCAGGCAAACGTGCAGTCAAGCCTTGTAACTGCAGGCTATTGCCAGACCAAATTGCCTCTGCCTGTAAAGACTGTACAGGCAGGCCATTCTGATCCAGGCTGGCAACGGCATTATTTTGCAAGCTCACTTGCAAGGAAAAACTGTCGGCCTTGGCTGGGCCTGACGTGCTGGCCTGAACAGCCTGAGAGGCAGGACGCTGCACGGCGCTTGCAGCGAGCGGACGTATATCCGCCAGAATGCGCAAATCTGCCTTAGGCGCTGCGGCATTCCAGACAGAAGGATCAAGATGCACCAGATCCACATGCGCCTTAGCCATGAGTTGCGGCGCAAATAAAGTAATCAGGGCGGTACCGCTACCCTGCAACTGTGCAGATGCAGGCTGAGTCTGCGCAGCGTTTGCGGCATTATTTTCAGCCGTCTGGACGCTGCCCGCCTGCCAGACTAAGTCCAATGCCGACAAATTACCCTTAACCGTGCTGCTGATTTGTAATGCGGGCAGTTTATCCTGTGCCAGCGTACTCACTGCCGCCTGCGCATTAACGACAAACGGTGCGCTTGCGAGCATGCTGCCCTTAGCCTTGATCTGACCCAATGCACTGCTGCCCTGCAGATCAGCCTCATAACGTTCATTCGCATAGGCGGCCTTTCCACGCAAGCCATTAAAGCTCTGCACAGGATGATGCTTGCCCTGCGCGTCGAGATCAGCGATTTCTAATTTTCCTATGGCGATATCGTGCAGACTCAGCCTGACAGGCAAGCTTAGAGAAGCTGGCAGCACCACAGGATCAGGCGTCGTTAGTGTAGCGACCGCTACGCTGGCGGCATGCAAGCGCGATAATTCAAAGCGGGCTGGCCACAGCGACCAGCTATCCCAGTCTGCCTCCAGCCCCTGTATGTCCAGCTGTAAGTCTTTACTCTGCCATTGCAGCCTTTGCATGCTGAATGCGCTTCCCAGGCTGCCATTGATTTCCAGTGCAGACAAGCGTCCCTGCGTCAGCGTGTGGGCCAGGCTGAACAAAGCGCGGGTACCGCTCTGGGTCCAGACTGCGGCAGCACAGAGTGTGAGTAGCAGTAGCAGGCTCAACAGCAGCATTAACAGGCCACGCTGCAGATAGCGGCGCGCGGCAGATTTGCTTTGCAGCGTTGCAGCAGTTGATGCAGATTCTGTTTGCTGACTTTCTGTGCGCTGATGTTCAGCCTTTTTTTTGTCTGTCATATCAGAATGCAATCGCGATAGAAAAATCCAGTCTGACTTTTTTAGACTGACGGCCATAGGCCAGATCCAGTGCGATAGGACCAGCCGGCGTGCGGTAGCGCGCACCAACACCAATAGCCTGACGCATGCTCAGATCGCGCCAGGTCTCGGCCGCATCACCTATGTCGAGAAAGGTCGCCACGCCCCAGGCCTCTTTCAGCCAATGCACATATTCGGCACTGGCCACGCCCATCACGCGGCCACCTGTTACCGCCCGCCCTTGCTCCACACCCAGGCTTTGATAGGCATAGCCGCGTACTGTGGTGCTGCCACCCGTACGGAACAGATATTCTTCCGGTATACCTGCACTGTCAGGCGCCACCACCTGCCCCACTTCTGCGCGCAGGATCACGCTATCGGATTTTTTGCCGACAGGTATCCAGCGCTGGTATTTGCCATAACTACGGATGAAGCGCTGATCGGATAACAGCGTTTTTTCAGAAACCGCCAGATCCAGCTGATAAATTTCGCCCTTGCGCGGTGCAAACGCATCGTCCACATCGCGCCAGGTCCAGCCTGCGCTGAGCACCAGCGCCTTGCTGGTTTCTGCAGGCTCACCTTCGATAGAATTACGTTCGCGGATCAGGTTCAGACCCAGCCTTTGCTCTATATGTCCGCGCTGGCTGGTACGCTTGATACCAACCGCGTTCCTGAGCGTGAGCACGCCCGACACATCCTGGCGGTCAATAATCGCACCAAAAGAATCCGTCACGCGATCACGCGGTGGCAGATAGACATCGGCATAACCAACCTGACGCTTTTGCTCGATACGGATGGCGCTGCGCAAGTCCCAGGCTTTTTCCAGTATATTGCGGTCGCGGTAAGCGATTTCACCGCGAAAGCCAGTGTTCGAACTATAACCGGTACCAAAACTCAGATCGCGCCGCTTACGCTCCACCACGCTGACTTCCACCGGCACGGCTTCCGCTTTATCCGGATCGGGTTCGATGCCAACCGCCACTGAAGCAAAATACGGCGAATTTTGCAGCGTACGCTGGAACTCCAGCAAACGTGCACGCGAATAATTTTCCCCTGCTTTGGGCGGCTGATAACGTTCGAGTAACCAGGAAGGATAATTTTGCAGGCCATTGACATGGAGTTCACCGAGTCTGAATGCAGGACCGCTGTCAACTTCCAGTCTGACGCTGGCCTGTGCCGCATCGGCATCTACATCGACAGCACTTTGTGTGATTTTGGCCGAGGCATAGGTGTCGGCGCGCAGGTTTTCCAGCAAAGCAGTTTTGGCATCGCTCCAGTCGCCCTCGCGGAATGCCTGACCGATAGGCAAACCCCAATCCTGTATCAGCCCGGAACGGCGCTGCCGCGCTTGCTCATCGCCGCTATTGGCACGATCTGCCAGGCTGCCACTTATGCGCATACCAACCTGGGTAATGAAAGTACGCTGTCCGGCCTCTACACTCACGTGTATCAGCTTATCGCGTTGAGATTCCGTCACACCGGACAGCGAAGCTGATTCCGGATTTTCAAACTCTATGTGCGGAGAAAAGTAGCCTTCGGTCGCCAGTATGCCTTCTATATCCTGGCGCAGACGACGTATCAGGGAGGGGGTAATATTTTGCGATTCGGCCGAACCGGAAAATTCCTGTATATGTTCACGCAACAAAGCAGCCCAAGGCGCAGCGGGCGCTTTTAATTGCAAACGACCACTCAGACTGCGCGGCACTGCTTCAGCATCGCTGCTGTCTACAACTGGCAATTGCGCGGCGGGCGCTGGCGTTTCCTGCGCCATGCCAGCCTGCGCCAGCAAACTCATTATGCAGACAGACAGGAGGTGCAAAGCGCGGGAATGAGACGCCATGTTTTACCTGGTCGCCAGACCAACCCGCTTGATGCCGATTTTCTTGGCTTCGCTGACGACTTGTACCACTTCGTCATAAATGATGCCCTTGTCGGCAGAAACCAGCAACGACAGCTCAGGCTTTTTCTGATGGTATTCACGCAGCAGGCTGTATAACTGCTGGCGGTTTTTGACTTCTTCCCGGCTTTCTTGCTGATTATTCCCATTCGCGCCGTTTTTACTGGTCACACTAATGGTCGCTGCCGCATCAGGTTTCAGGGTGATTTCTATGTAATCTGTCGGCGGCTGCGTTGATTGTCCCGCCGTGGGCAGATTGATCACACTGGGATTGGTCATCGGTGCCGCCACCATGAAGATGACCAGCAGCACCAGCATCACGTCAATGTAGGGAACCACATTGATTTCAGCTTTAAATTTGCGTTTACGTTCGCCACGCAGATAACTCATGCAGACTCAATAATCAGCGGGATTGACGTTGCAGGATATTCGAGAACTCTTCAATGAAAGTTTCAAAACGAATCGCTAACCGGTCTATATCGTGCGAATAACGGTTGTAAGCCAGCACCGCAGGAATCGCTGCAAACAAGCCGATCGCGGTCGCAATCAAGGCCTCAGCAATACCCGGCGCAACCGCTGCCAGCGTCGCTTGCTGCACATTCGCCAGACCACGGAAAGCATTCATAATCCCCCATACAGTACCGAACAGACCGATGTAAGGAGAGACCGAACCAACCGAGGCCAGAAACGATAAATGCGATTCCAGCATGTCCATTTCGCGTTGATAGGAGGCACGCATCGCACGACGTGCACCATCGAGCATAGCGCCGGCATCGAGTGCCGCTTTATTCGCGTTTTTGACCTTTTGGTATTCGCTCATGCCGGCTTCGAAAATACGTTCCAGCGCGCCGGTTTTGTCGCGTCCGTTACGACGGTTAGCGGCTGCAGTCTGATACAGCTCAACCAGGTTACCACCGGACCAGAAATGACGTTCAAACTCTTCAGTCTGTCCACGTGCCTTTTTGATGGCGAACATTTTATTGAAGATATAGGTCCAGCTGGTCAGGGATACGCCCAGCAATAACAGCATCACCAGCTGTACCAGGATCGAGGCATTACTGATCAGGCTGAAAAACGAAAGGTCTTGAGTAACAGTCATAACGAGTCTACTAATCTAAGTGAAGCAAAATAAAGCAAAAAAAATCTAGTTGCGGATAGCATCCAGCACATGAGCCGGGATCGCGGCCGGGCGCACAGACTCAGCGTCAACACAACCTACCTTAATCACACCGGTAGCCAGCAAGCGCTCACCGCAGCGCGCTTCCTGCACGAAATGCAAAGATGCGCGACCCAGCTTCTGTATCTCTACGCTGATTGTGAGTTCATCATCAAGTCGCGCAGGTGCATGATACTCGACTGTACCTGATTTGACGACAAACATAGTCCCGGTCTGCTCTTTCATCTGCTGTTGCTGCAAACCGTGAGCACGCAGCCATTCGGTTCTGGCGCGTTCAAAGAACTTGAGATAATTGGCATAAAAAACGATTCCACCGGCATCGGTATCTTCGTAATACACACGTACCGGCCAAAAAAACTGATCTGCCATCTTCATCCATCCATCATCAACACAAGAACATCCTCAGACCTGTAGTGTGCACTGAAGTTCAGTCTGAACAAGCACTGTTTCAGTGCCTTTCATTATACAGAAGGGTGTTTGCAAAAAACTCAGCGCACTAAGTTCAGACTGGCTGACGTTTGATATTGAGCGGGCCAAAACCCTGGCAGGTAGGCATCATTTCTATGTAATTGATATTCACGTGGGCTGGCAGAGTCGCAATCCAATACGCGGTTTCTGCAATATCGGTCGCGGTCAGTGGCGTCGTGCCCTCGTACACTTTGGCCGCCGCATCATCATTTCCACGGAAGCGCACATTCGAGAATTCAGTGCCACCACACAGGCCAGGCGCGATATTGGTGGTGCGTACATTGGTTCCCACCATGTCGGCGCGCAGGTTGCGGGTGAACTGATCCACAAATGCCTTGGTCGCACCATACACATTCCCACCCGGATAAGCGGTAGAGCCGGCAATCGAACCGATATTGATAATCATGCCGCTGTTACGCGCCACCATGTCCGGCAGGATGGCACGGGTCACTGTCACCAGGCCCTTGGTATTGGTGTCTATCATGGTTTCCCACTCATCCTGCGAAGCCAGATGCGCAGCTTCGGTACCCAAGGCCAGGCCCGCATTATTGATCAATACGTCTATCGTTTTCCATTCTGCTGGCAACCCGGCCAGGGCCGCCAGTATCGATGCCTTGTCCATCACATCCATAGTCACGGGCAGCAAGGCACTGCCGAGTTCCGCCTGCAAAGCTGCCAGTCGCTCCACGCGGCGCGCCGTGGCAATCACGCGATGTCCTTCACGCACGAACTTGCGTGCCATTTCTTCACCAAAACCTGAACTCGCACCAGTAATCAAAACGATCATTCTCTACTCCCTGTTAGCAATTATTTGCGACTTTCTGAAACGCGCAGCACCTGCAGCGTGCGACAGTATTACGGCGGTCTTACGATATGCAATTCAAAATCCGGCTTCAGCGACTAAAAAAACCAGACCATATTGCGGCCTATTTTAAGTGCTTTTAGCAAATTACACCCAAATGCCGCGCTTTAAAATTGACAATACCGTCTGGTGCGCCGGATTCCGCCAGCTCCCGCCACCCGGCCTGTGCGGCTCAGCGCGCCAAAAGCCGGGAAAGCGGCACAGGCTCAAGTGTTTGACTTGCCCATTCAGAACGCATCACGTAAAATCCGTGCACCATTTCGTCTCACGCAACTGGCGAAAATGCGGCGGACATCATTGTTTGTTCCTGCTGAAGATGGGCATCCATCGGGGAGCGTGAGATATAGAGGCGATCACTGGCACACTAGCGTGTCAGCCGGTCTCCTCAGCCGTACGCCTGGGCAGCCTGATGGTAAGCAGGAATGCGGCTGCCACTCACACTTACGTCATTGCCACCTCATTCTTAGTTCATTCATCTTTTAGTTTGTACACTTAACAGGAAATCAGGAACGCCATGTTTGCTAAAAATCATACCCTCGCCAATATCGATCCGGAATTGTTCGCAACCATCCAGCTGGAAAACCTGCGTCAGGAAGAACATATCGAGCTGATCGCCTCTGAAAACTATACTTCACCAGCGGTGATGGAAGCTCAGGGCTCGCAACTGACCAACAAATACGCAGAAGGCTATCCGGGCAAGCGCTACTACGGTGGCTGCGAACACGTAGACGTGGTCGAACAACTCGCAATCGACCGCCTGAAACAATTATTTGGCGCGAACTTCGCCAACGTACAGCCTAACTCCGGCTCGCAAGCCAATCAGGGCGTATTCTTTGCGCTGCTGAACCCAGGCGACACCATCATGGGCATGAGCCTGGCTGAAGGCGGCCACCTGACCCACGGCATGCCATTGAATATGTCCGGCAAATGGTTCAATGTCGTCTCTTATGGTCTGGATGCGAATGAAGATATCGACTACGATGCCATGGAAAAACTGGCGCGCGAAACCAAGCCTAAGCTGATCATCGCAGGCGCCTCTGCTTTTGCTTTGCGTATCGATTTCGAACGTTTCAGCAAAATCGCAAAAGAAGTCGGTGCTTATTTCATGGTCGACATGGCGCACTATGCAGGTCTGATCGCGGCTGGCGTGTACCCTAACCCGGTACCGTTTGCGGATGTCGTTACATCGACAACCCATAAGAGCCTGCGCGGCCCACGTGGCGGCATCATCCTGAGCAATGATGAAGCCATCGCCAAGAAAATCAATTCTGCGATTTTCCCTGGCCTGCAAGGCGGCCCGCTGATGCACGTGATTGCTGGTAAAGCAGTGGCATTCAAAGAAGCACTGTCACCAGAATTTAAGGCTTACCAGGAACAAGTCGTCAAAAACGCAGCGGCACTGGCTACCGCCCTGACCGAACGCGGCCTGCGCATCGTATCTGGCCGTACCGAATCGCACGTGATGCTGGTGGATCTGCGTCCTAAGGGTCTGACAGGCAAAGAAGCCGAAGCTATCCTCGGTTCCGCGCATATCACTTGCAATAAAAACGGCATCCCTAACGACCCGCAAAAACCGATGGTGACTTCCGGTATCCGCCTGGGCAGCCCAGCCATGACGACGCGCGGCTTCAAAGAAGCAGAAGCAGCCAAAGTCGGCCACCTGATTGCAGACGTGCTGGACAATCCTAACGATGCAGCGACGATAGAACGTGTCAAAGCAGAAGTGAAAAAGCTGACTCAGGCTTTCCCTGTCTACGCTGCTTAATTCTGCGTCCAGATGAAAATCCGGTGACAAGTCGTAGCCAATTGTGACTAGTCGTAATTAGTCACAAATGTGACATAAAACAACGCCACTCATTGAGTGGCGTTGTCTTTTCTGGCAATTTCCAGTACAAGCATGTCTTGGCATCAACAAATGCCTGTTTTTCAGCAGTGTTTTAGGTTTTTTTTAGTTTTTTAGCGTTTTTGCAGCCCCGTTTTTCAAGCCTTTTTTTCAGTCCTGATACGAACAGAACAGAATCACATGAAATGCCCTTATTGCCATCACGACGATACCCAGGTCATCGACACCCGCGTTTCTGAAGAGGGCAATGTCATGCGCCGGCGCCGCCGCTGCGCGCACTGTGATAAACGCTTCACCACCTATGAACGCATAGAACTCAGCATGCCTGTCATCGTCAAAAAGAATGGCAGCCGCACCGAGTATGAATCCCACAAGCTGCGCAGCAGCTTTATGCTGGCTCTGCGCAAACGTCCGGTCTCCGCCGAAGCGATTGATGGTGCGATACAACGTATAGAAGAAAAACTGCTGTCCAGTGGCGAACGCGAAGTGCTGTCCGGCTATCTGGGTGAACTGGTCATGCGCGAACTCAAAAAGTTAGACAAAATCGCCTATATCCGCTTTGCCTCAGTGTATAAAAGTTTTGAAGACATTTCAGAATTTGCCGAAGCCATTCAGGAAATCTCTACCGACAAACAGCGCGCTGATAAGACGCACTAAGCAGGCTGAGCGACTAAAGCCTAACTACCGCCATCAGACCGCTGCCACCGCCTGCCCCGGGCGCAGCATTGTTACGCAGTACACCACCCTGCTGTGCGCGCCTGCTGCCAGAACGGCGGCATCCGCTTAAGATCCCACACCTGATATAAGCCAACTCAGCAGCACTCGCTGCAATCAACTGCGCATACCCCGTTACCCTGACTGAACGCCAGGCCAGCGCTGACAAAACCTGAGCAGCCTACACCTCAGACCATAGTGCATCTTTCCTTGATAGTCACTTATTTAGTTAATGCGATTGATAATGATTCTCATTTGCGATAATATAAATAAGAATTCTTATGAAAGGCATGGATATGAACGCTCCGACACCACATCGCTACTTTTCCAACTCAGAACATGAACAGGCCGCCGCCTGGCTGGATTATGCCGATAGCGAACGCCGTGGCTTATTGAAAACGCTGCAAGCCTTATTCCGGGAAGAATTACTCAGCAAGCAGTTTCTGATTCAGGAAGGCAGCAACAGTTGGCTACCGCTATGGCAACAACAACGCATGATGCGCTTTGAGGGCTTGCATTTCGGACGTAGCGGTGCCTGCAGCCTGGCCGGAGCGATCAGCTATTACCATGCCGGACATCCGCCAAAACACATCAACAGTGGCAGCGAATTGCTAAGCTGCCTCGCCAGCAGCCTGCATACGGCAATCGAGGCCGATGATCTGCAGCGACTCAAAACCGAACTGGTCAACAGCGTACAGAACGATGCGCTATGCCACAGTTTCCGCCGGCTCTGGGCCGATCAGCTGCGCGCTGATTTTCAGGCTTTGACACCCCACTTCATCGCAGCGCTCAGGCAGTCTGACCATCCGCATCCGGTGCTGTTGCTGGAACAATGGGGCACCATAGGCCATCCGTGGCATCCTGCCTTCAAAAGCAAAATCGGACTCAGCACCAGCGAGGTGATGGAGTTGTCACCCGAGTTCCATCCCGAACTCGCGATTTCCGTGCTTGCGGTACGCAAGGAATGCATGCGTGTCACCAGCGGCAATCAGGCATTGGATTACATGGAGTGGTTTGCCACGCACTATCCGGACACAGCAAGCGCCTGGCAAGCAGCGCTGACACGGCGTCAGATGCAGGCCGAGGCCTGGGTGCCGGTACCGATGCATCCGTATCAGCTCAAGCGGGTGTTACCCCAGCGTTTTTCCGCTGAACTGGCAGCGGGCCAGATTCTGATCCTGGATGAAGTCACGCTCAACGGTTCACCCAGCATGTCTTTCCGCACAGTGGAAGCCATAGGCTATGCGCAGGCGCCGCATTTGAAACTGCCAGTCGGGCTGCAAATGACCAGTGCGCAAAGAACGGTCTCGCCGAAGTCCGCCGTCATGGGACCACGCATCAGTCAGCTGATCAGCCTCATCTTGCAACACGAAGCCGGTTTCCAAAACCAGCTTGATATCCTGCCTGAATTGCCTGGCCTGCATTGGATCGATGCCGACGATGATCGTGCGCGCCATCTGGCAGTGCTGTTTCGCGCCAACCCGCTCAGCAAGCGCAGCGCAGACTTATTTCCTATACCAGTAGGCAGCTTGTTCGCCGACTCACCTTTCCATGGTAAAGCCCTGGCGACTGAGTTGATCGCACTGGCTTATGGCGATCATGCAGAAGGCGCTTTGTCATTTTTCGATCAGTATTGCAAGGTGGTGTTAGGTGCCAGCTTGTCGGCCTATCTGCTGTATGGCATCGCTTTTGAAGCACATCAGCAAAACAGCCTGATACAAGTCGACCAGGATTACCGCCCCGCGCAGTTACTGGTCAGGGACTTTGGAGATTTACGCATATTTGCTCCTGTGCTGCAGGCGCGCGGACTGCAACTGGATGCATATCGCAGCGGCCACGTGATGTTTGACGATATTCTGCAGGTCAGGGATAAGCTGCTGCATGCGACTTTCCTGTGTCAGTTATCCGAACTGGCGGTGCTGCTGGCGGCCAGCTACCACATCCCGGAAGCTGCGCTGTGGAATATCCTGCGGCACCAGACTGAAGCCAGCTTCGATCGCTTACGCAGCCGTTGTGATGCGGCACATTGGGCCAGCGAACGCGACGCCATCCTGCATGCGCCCTGGCCAGCCAAATCGCTGCTCAAGATGCGCCTGTCAGACAGCGCAGACGATGTACACAGCACGATAGCCAATCCTTTGCGTACGGAGCGCTGACCGATGCTGTTCATCCACAGGCAAGCGGCTCCTGTGCATGCCCTGAAACTGCTGTGGCTGATTCAATGCGTGGCAATGGCCGCGATGGAAATGAGTGGCCCATTCTGGGCCTTGCACTTGCAATCCAGTGGTCAGCTCAGCGCCAGCGAACTCAGCTGGTATAGCGCACTGGCCTACGCTGGCCCTATGCTGACGGCGATGCTGTGCATACCCTGGTGGGGCAAGGCGGGTGACCGCATCGGTCATCACTGGATGCTGTTGCGCGCACTGGCGGCACTGGCGCTGACCCAGCTGGCGCTGGCGTATTGCACCCAGCCTTTAATGATCATCGCAATACGTCTGCTGCAAGGCGCTATCGCCGGTTTCATCGCAGCGGCCCAGGCCTATGGCAGCCAGCTCAGCAGCCGCGAACAACGTGGTCAGTTAATGGCCAGCTTACAAACCGCAACCGCCTTAGGCTCCGTACTGGGGCCTATGGCCGGTGGCTGGCTATATCAAAGCCAGGGCTTCACTGCAGTCAATCTGTCCGCAGCAGCCTTATGCGCAGGCTGTCTGCTGCTCGCTGCACTATGCCTGCCGCGCAGCAAGGTGGTGCCAGCCAGCGCCAGCACTGCGCTGCAAAGTAACTCCGGATCAGCGCAGCAAAACAGCTGGTGGCGTCAGGGCATGTTGCCGGGCTTTTTGCTTGGCATACTCTTGATCCAGTCAGCCAAGATGCTGCCGCAAGCTTATTTCAGTCTTTACGTGACCCAGGCCATGCAGGCGACCACTGGCTTTGCCGGGCTCAGCTATGGCCTGAGCGCAGCCGGTCTGTGTCTGTGCGCGCCGCTCTGGGCCATCTATTTCCGGCAACAGGAAGACAGCACCATCTTGCGCTGGATGATCGCTCTGTGCATCGCCAGCGCTGTGCTGATGGCAGTGCAAAGCCTGTATCTGTCCGCGACGATTTTTTTGCTTTGCCGTTTTCTGTGGGGCTGCTTCCTGGGCGCGCTACTGCCTGTATTTTACAGCCTGCTCTCCCTTCATACCCCAGCTAACAAACAAGGTCAGGCACTCGCATACGGTAACAGCGCAGCCAAAGCCGGTGCCTTGCTGGGCACGGCGGCGGGTGCCTTGTTGATGGCGATACTACCTTTGCAGCACTTGTTCTGGACTGTGGCAGTCGCCTATTTACTGACAGCCTTACTGCTTGCCCTGTTGCCCCGCACTTATCCGCTACCCGGTTCCGCTCCTGCCTAATTTTACTTTTCACTTTCAACTTAAACTCGTTTACACCATGAAGATTTTTCGTCAGCATCCCCTGAGCCTGCTCATCGCCAGCTTATTCTGTACCCAGTCTGCATACGCCGATCAAAAACTGGAAGACATCCGCGTCAACAGTCAACGCGACAACACTCAAAGCTATGAAGTAACGCAGTCCAAAACAGCGACTAAAATTCCGGCGGCGTTGCGCGATATCCCGCAAACCATCAACATCGTCAGCCTGCCGCTGCTGCGTGAGCAGAATGCGACTTCGCTGCAGGATGCTTTGCAAAATGTACCGGGCCTGAGTTTTTCTGTGGGTGATGGCCAGCGCGATCAGGTCAGTCTGCGCGGCTTCAGCGCGATTACCGATCAGTTCGTCGATGGAGTGCGTGATGATGCGATGTATTTCCGCGACCTGTCGAATATAGAGCGTGTCGAAGTACTCAAAGGCCCGGCCTCCGTGCTGTATGGTCGCGGCTCTGCCGGTGGCCTGATTAACCGCGTCACCAAAAAACCCTTACCGCAGCAGTTCAGAGAAATCGCCTTCAACCTGAGTTCAGGCGGACAGCGCCGCGCAGAGCTGGATCTGAATGCGAATACCGATTCCGGCGTGGCCGCGTTCCGCCTGACCGGGGCTTTTGAAGATACGACTAATTTCCGGAATCAGTATTTTCTGGAACGGCAGGCACTCGCTCCTTCTGCCCAGTTTCAGCTGACACCCGACACGCGGGTCCTGGTGCAGGCCGATTATCTGCATGATAAACGGCTGGCCGATCAGGGCTTGCCCGGTTATCGCGGACGTCCGGTCGCAGCCGATATCGCGACTTATTATGGCGCCCAAAATGGCAAGCAGCGTGCGTACATACAATCGGATGTGAAAAGCGCGACCATCACGCTGGACCACAGCTTCAGCCCTGAACTCAAACTGCACAGCGTGTTGCGCACTTATGATTTCGCACTGAACCGTAACTACACCACCAACACCAGTATCAAGGATGGCGCGGTGCCAACCGTGACGATTTCCCAGTCCCAGCGTTTTCGTGATGAGGATGGCAGCTACTGGCAAAATGAACTGAGTCAGAAACTCACGACCGGTAATCTGCGCCACCAGATACTGTATGGCCTGGAGCTTGGTTATCAGACTAAAGGCGAATACCTGCGTACCCGCAATAACGTTGCGACCTACAATTTATTCAATCCAGTCCTGGCGACACTCAGCCCTCTGCCTGACAATACGCCAGTCAGCACCAATACCCAGACCCGTTTGCGTATCGCAGCACTGTATCTGCAAGACCTGATCAGCATAGACCGCAACTGGAAGCTGCTGACCGGTGTACGCTATGACAGGCTGCAGCAGGAGCGCGATGACCTGACGCCGAAAAATCAGGATTTACAACGTACCGACAACACGCTGTCGCCGCGCATCGGTCTGGTCTACCAGCCCTCAGAAACGCTGGCCCTGTATGCATCCTGGAACCGTTCTTTCCAGCCTATCGCCGATACCTTTACCTTCAGGGCGAACAGCGATCAGCTCAAACCGACACAAACCGTGAACAAGGAAATCGGTGCGAAATATGACCTGAATGCCAGCGCCAGCCTGACCCTGAGTGTATTCGATATGTCGCAAACCAATATCCAGGTGGCCGACCCGGCCAATCCGAATTTCTCACTCCCGGTAGGACGCCAGAGCACACAGGGCCTGGAGCTCAGCTTCAGCGGCGCGCTGAACCGCGACTGGCAAGTGATGACGGCCTATGCCTGGATGAAAGGTCGCATCGATCAATCAACAGAACTGACTTCTGCCAAAACGCCATTTCAGGGCAATACCGCATCCCTGACTCCGACCCACACGTTTAATCTGTGGCTCAAGCATCAGCTGAATCAGCACTACTACCTTGCGATTGGTGGCCGTGCGGAATCTGCGCGTTTTGCCGCACCGGATAATTTACTGACCTTACCGGGTTACGGCGTGTTGCAACTCGGCGCCGGTTATCAATCCGCAAAAATGGATATTTATCTGACCCTGAAAAATGTGCTGAACCGTCAGTACTTTGTCGCGGCGCATAGCGGTGCGAATGACTACAACATGCCGGGCGAACCGCGTACGCTGACAGCCAGCGTGCGCTACCGTTTCTGAGTGCAGGCGCAGTCGTTTCGTCGCTACGCTTAAACGCTAAGACGCTAAGATACATTAATCAAGCCGCCGGGCTGGCAAACTGGCCCGGCGGCAAATTGTTTTCTTTCGCACCAAAAAACCCCCGATACCAGCTAATACCAGCCTATCCCAGCCAGCCATGATTAAAGGTTTACTACGCCGCTTTCTGCGACAGTTTCATCTCCTGTGCGCATTATGCTTCGGCTTGTTTTTATTTGCGTCCGCCCTCACCGGCAGCATACTGAGCTGGCGCCATGAACTCGATGCCAGCCTCAATCCTGATTTATTTCATGTCGCCGCCGCGCCAGCCAGTTGCAACAGTAAGCACTGTGAGCATGCGCAGCAAGCCGCGCTGATAGACTGGCTCAATAGCCAGCCCGGCTATCAGCGCCCATCCATGCTGAGCTTCCCGGAAAACCCTGAACGCGCGGTGATCGCCTGGTACAAACTGCCAGCCCCAGCCAATACTGGATGGCAGTTAGCACGCTCACGTCAAGTGATGATAGACCCGCTACGACGCCAGATTTTGGGGGAAAGGGTATGGGGTGACATCGGCTTTTCCCGCGCACTGATCATCCCTACGCTATTCCATGTACATCGCTATTTTTTAATGGGTGACATCGGTAAAACTCTGATGGCAGTGACCGGGCTGGTATTGCTGCTGAGCTGCCTGCAAGGTCTGCTGTTATGGCTGCCTGCCGCCAGCCGTCAGGCCTGGAAAAAATCCATCACGGTACATTGGCGTGGATCGCTGCCCGCCTTGCTGTACAGCCTGCACCGCAGCGCAGGTGCGCTGCTGGCGCTGTTGCTGATGATGCTGGGCTTGACCGGTATTTACTTCAATCAACCGGGCTGGCTGAGTCCGGTGTTTCCGGCACAGGTAAGAAAATTACCCGATGCAGCGCCAGCCGCTACAACGACTCAGGCTTTGCCACTCACCGCATTGCTCGCAATCGCGCAGCAAGCCTTTCCCGATGCGCGTATCAGCCGCATCAGTCTGCCAGCCTCGGCTGGAAAACCGCTGGAAATCCGCCTGCACCAAGCCGGCGAACTCAGAAAAGAAGATGGCGCAACCCGCATCAGTCTGGACCCTTATAGCGGCGCGATACGGCAAATGATTGACCCTTTAAAAATGCAGGGTAGCGAGCGCTGGGTCAGCTGGTTTTATCCGCTGCATAGCGGAGAAATCGGCGGCACCGCGGGCAGGATCTTGATTTCCCTGTGTGGGCTGGGCCTGCTGTTACTGATGTTCTCAGGCTATGTGATGTGGTGGAAAAAGCGCAGAATATCGTGATCCTGGGGCAGTCACCCGCGATCAGCTCCTGTGACTGTTAGGCGGATACAGATTGATGACGTGCAGTTCAGATGGTTTAGTGATCAGGTCCTCCAAAGTCACCTGATCCAGCACCTGCAGATAGGCCGCTGTAGCGGCTGCCAGCACGCCTTTCAGATTGCAGCCCTTGGCGTACGCGCAGCTATTGTTTTCAGCATCAAAACATTCGGCCATATCAAAATCCGTCTCGGTGCTGCGCACCACCGCGCCGATACCAATTTCACGCGGCTCCAGATTCAGCTTCAAACCACCATGACGGCCACGCACCGTCTCTACCATATTCGACATGCCCAGTTGATGCACCACCTTAGTCAAATGGCTTTTGGAAATCGTGTGCAGCTCCGCGATCTCTTGTATCGTCACCAGCCGGTCCCGATGCAGCGCCAGATAAATCAGGGTGCGTAGAGTGTAATCGGTATAGGCAGTTAATTTCATGTCCGGTGCAAGTCCACTAAGAGTTTCAGCAAGCGCCGCTTTGACCATTCATACAGCGCACATCAGCCAGCCATATTGTAGAACGGCTGGGCACAGTATGTCACATGCTACAGCTTCAGCCGCCTGAAATGTCACAGCAAGCACCAATACTGGCGGCTAAATAAAAAACGATGTAAGCAGACCTCTGCATTACATCGTTTCTACGAAGGCTATTTATCTAAAAAATTTCACTTAGGCTTATTCTGATTCGCCGCCAGCAAGCCCAAATAATGATCGATCAGGCTGACACCATGCACCGGCGTATCATGGCCCGCAATGATGGTGTCCACCTTGATTTGACCCGATAGAATTTTTTCCTTTAACTTCATGAGCGTCTTAGGATATTCCTGCAAATTGGCGAAACTCAGATTGCCCAATTTTTCTTTCAAAATGCAGTTACCGTACAAGACTTTCTCATCCGGGAAATACACAAATATCCCATCTTCCGTATGTGCCGGACCCAGATAAAAGGACTTCACTTTACCGTCTTGCAAATCGAAATCTCCGGCATACACCTGATCAGGCAGGCTTAAAGCCAGTTGCGGATAAGCAGAAAAACCAGCGCGTGTGAAATACACGATACCGTCCCAGTCTTTCTTTTCAAGATCATAGGTTTGCTGGGTAGAGACGATCTTTGCACCTATGCTTTTCCAGTAAATGTTCCCGCCTGCGCGGTCGGTATGGTAATTCGCATTGATCACTTCGCGCACCGGTTTATCACTGACTTTTTTTATCTCAGCATACAATTCTTTCGCAGTTTCAGGCGTCCAGGTTGCACCAATAACCGTGATGGACTTCTCGCCGATATACACCATCGAGTTCTCCTGCACATAGGCCTTATCCTCAACCACATAAATCGGCCCTTTGAGATGCGTCAGCTTAATCGCCCGCTCATGCGCACCCGCAGTCAGCGCGGCAAACAGCAAGCCCAGTGAGAACACAACTTTCACTAATTTCATATATCTTCCTTTCATTGTATTCATCGCCCTGCATCAGCAATCGCAATTACACGTACCTGTTGCGAGACGATGAACATTAAGCCAAGGGCTGCACCTTCGCCACGAGACTCACGGCGAAGCCCCCCTCTGAATACGGCAAGCCTGCGTTCAGTTTGGTTGGAAGGTGGGTGGCAGGTAAAGTTCCCTACGCTTCATAAGCTGAGTGGAGAGTGTTTTTTTGCTTGGGAGCTATTGGAAAAGTGGTCAAGAAAAGCTCAGAAATATTCAGCATCTTTAAGACTTCAGCAACGCAAACGAGTGTCATCAAAGCATCCACTAGTCAGCTTGCCTTAATGCAAAAGAGTTACGTAAGCAATCTTAAAAAAGAAAAAGTGCAGATTGCAAATGGGGGGTACGGAATATCAGCACACATCGTGCTGACATATCACTCTGACTTACAGTACAAGCTCTGCTAATACGACGCAATTTTCTAAACTACCGGCTTTTTTCTACTTGTCTTCGTCGTTTTTGAGGTTGCTTTCTTTACTTTAGATTTTCGAGCGGAAGCATCTGTTGGTCTAAATTGTAAGGCGACAGGCATATGACGAACTAAAAACTGCCTTCCAGTCACGTCATGAATATGTTTGGAGTAAAACATATTCATATTTTTAGGGCATGGCTTTGTGGTAATTTCTTCAAATTCAGGCGCCAACGTCTTTAGTTTATTTTCCCAATTTTCTTTTTGCTTCAATATATTCGACCCAGAACAACAGTATAAGAGCATACCTGCATGAACGTGGTCAAAATTACCTCCAGCTGGTCGATATCGTGTGCAAAGCTGTCTAAATCCTTCATCAAACTTTTGGTCTTTCTTTGCTTCGCCTATCCATGTTAGTCGACCAATTTTTACTATCAGGTCGACATGCCCGCCTGACGACTGGTCATGATTCGCATCATAGCCAGCCGTGCAAAGGTTGCACACAAATTCGGCAGTTATTTGATCTTCGCTTTTTTCATATCGATACTGTGGATTAGCTTGAAATTGATTAATTAATCCATCCAAATCATCATATAGAATTCGTATAAACTCTTCATAATCTTGAGAGATGTATATGTTTAATCTTTCTTGGTAGCGTGATGCAAGATCATTGCCTCCAATTAATGCAGCAAACTTGGCTGCTCCCATAAATTCAGTCATTTGCGTTCAACCCTGACTGACTAAAAAAATCACCTACCTCAAAAGCCACCAAAATCTGATTGAGATCACGAACGACGACCCCTTGTGAAGGGTGTACAAATGCACCATTACGGAAAATTTCCACCATTTCTGAAGAGGAAAATTCGGTAACATCATCATTGTCAAAAAACAAAAATATTTGCTTCAAAACAAAGCATCTAGGTGAGCTTAGGTACTGAAGTGCCGTCGCTAACTTTTCTTCATTATCGGAATTTGCAATGGCTTTCAGCCTAGCAAAACTAAAATGCTCCAATCGGTTCTTCGGTTCACACAAATGACAAAAAATAGCCTCACAGAAAGATGCCGTTAATGCATCTTTCTGCCAGTCTGTTTTAAATTTATCAATTGGGGTCATTTACGCAATATATTTATCGATTTTACTCAAGACAAATTTGAACTCATCTTCCGAATAACAATCCCTGATCAAAACCTCGGGGAAAATGATCGGTGATGCATACAACATTCTCACACTCCCAGGCACGATTAATTTAGGCCGACCATTGAAATTCACATGCTCCCATTCGACACCAATCGTATAAGGATCAATGCTATCCACGGCACCTTTACCGCCAGTATGAAATTTATCGCTTCGCAGATCCTGGCCTTTTTTCCTTAACAGCTTTGCGCCGTTATTTGACGAAGACTCCTTTGCATTTGCAGTAAAACCTAATTCAAAAACCTTACCTTCGCTTTTTTCATTATATAAATTAGTAATTATTTTGACGAAGTTTTTCGGTGCAGTTCCAAATGGACCGTAACCAAAATTTTCAATAGAAAGTGCATCAAAAATAAACCGAAGATTATCAGCTGCATGCTTTCTTTGATCAACCGGCAGTCCAAGCGGGGAGTCGACTCTTAGTTCTACCAGGTCGCGATCAAGATGAATAACAACTGCATCAAAAGCTTGTCGCCGAACAGGCCTGATCCCAATGATCTCCGAAAAATCCTCTAGTTTCTCTCTCTCAGCTTCTTCAAACAAACTTTTTTCAAGCTCGACTCTTTCGTGGAATGATCTTACGGAACAGAAAATAAAATAAACCGCCGATCCAACACGTTTAATCTCACATAACTGTGGAGCCTTTTGTTCGTTTAACTTCAGAACTTCCGAATCGCATACAGCCCAGGGAAGCTTATCCTTAAATGCATTTTGTGGCACATCTATCTCAAGCGCCCTTTCATTAATAGCCTTTTTAAACTCGGCTAAATGTGGCATTTTTTCAAAGCCATACAGCTTAACTAACTTATCTCCAGCCAAAGTATGATTAATAAAACTATTTAGCAATATTTTACCTGCATGTTTTACTGCTTTTGACTCATCAAAATTTCTTAAATTGATTAATGTGTTGCTCCAGCCAAGTTTTGTTGGAATGAAAAGATCTGACAACAATTTCTTACCAACAGCAAATGGAAATCTTTCAGCAATACTTTTGAAGGTGTTTTGAATTGAACTTTCACTTTCGTATTTCACATCCATAAATCCTCAGCTTTTCAATTATTTACAACTCACAAGAAATGTTGTGAGGAAAACATAAAATTATAAAAATACCATTTAGATTATATTCGTTACAAATACTTTTATGCAACATCTTAAGGCTTGCAAAAATACAGATAGCTGAGATCAAAACCAAATACTAAGAATTGACAAATGGACCTCTACGGGGCGCGTATTGAGAAAAGGCAGAACGTGGGAGTGGGAGCAATTTGCACCGAAAGACATGCCCCCCCCAATTATGTGGCAATAAGGGCGAAACGTGGCGAAATGAATGGTATCTATGCAATCAGCGCGACTAATGACCAATAAAACTTTGCTCGTCGGTCCGAAAAAAGACGAATAGCAAGATTTTAGAAAGTTTCTAAATCTTAGAAAATCCAAAGAAAAAAGGCTCACATGAAAATCACGTAAGCCTTTGATCTATAACGAATTCTTTGGGGTGGTCGATGGGACTCGAACCCACGACGACAGGAATCACAATCCTGGACTCTACCAACTGAGCTACGACCACCATTGCTACTGCATTATTTGCAAATACTGCAGCAAGTAAGCTGCGCATTATACGGGGTGTATCGATTTTTAGCAATCCCCCGCGCTGCGGAAATTATTTTTTTGCGAATATTGACTGGTTCGCTGTTTGAATCACTGACCTATACGCTGACCGATACCGCTTCAGGCGGCGCTCGCCAGCCTGGGCAGCAGTTGCGCCCACAGCCAGGCAAAGCCAGTGCTGCCTGCGTTTGCGTTGTTGCCCGCATTGGCACTGGCAGGTACTGGCAAACGGTGATCCTGTAGCAGCAGTTCGCGCATACGCTCTTTCTGGCCCATATCCAGTGCCGCATACAGCTGCAATGCCAGGTCGCGCATTTCTATGTTTTCAGTGGCTTGTATCTGCTCTTCCGCATCCAGTTGCGCCAACAGTGCAGGCAGACTCAGTTGCGAACCGGCTTTCTTGAGTTGACGACGACTGGCGCGTGCGGCACGCTGACGCATCAGGAAGGCGGCGCGCTCTGCCATACGTGCCCACAGCGCTTGCTGTGCAGACGTGAGTTGCAAATCCTGCTGCATCAGTTGCAAGCGGCAAGCTTTGGCTGATGGCGATGCACTTTGCTGTGCTTGCGGCGTGCGCTGCTCTTGCTGTTCTTGCTGTGCCGGCGTGGAAAACGCGAGTGCCAGCTCGACAGCCAGATCATGACGTTTGAGAAAAGAGATGCGCTTCATAATAGACCACCAAAAACTAAGCGATAAAAAAGCCTACGCAAATTTCTTTGCGTAGGCATAACTCACATTTCGTGAGATGAGGAGCGTGCAGTGAAACTCCGGACAATATAACTTTGATCAGAATTTCGCACCGCTGCTCTTACACTTTTTTACCTGAGCAGGTGGAATGACACATTTCGCACCAGGCACGTAACGAATTACATTTTGTGTTCAGTCGCCGTGATTTGTTTGACGGGCGCTTTCACTTCCAGCACTTCGCGCTTTTTGTCCTTGCCTTCAAAAGTCAGTTTCAGCGTGACGGTTTCGCCAGCCTTAGCCTGCGTTTTCAACTCCATCAGCATGATGTGATAGCCGCCCGGTTTCAGCTCAACTGCCTTACCCTGATTCAGCTCCAGCGCGTCAACTGCGCGCATTTTCATGACGTCTTTTTCCATCTTCATTTCATGGACTTCTGTGACGCCTGAAATCGAAGATTCTGCGGCAACCAGACGCACGTCCTGGTTACTAGTCAGAGTCATGAAGGCACCGGTCGCTTTTTGCTGAGGAACAGTCGCGCGTACCCATGCATCTTTAACGCTGACCTCTGCCTGCGCCATCAGACTGGCGGATGCCAGCAACAGAGCGATTACACTTTTTTTCATCTGAGTTCTCCTGAAAAGCAGTTAAACCGGAGCATCCGGCTTGTCTGCACTACGATCAAATGCACTAACGGTTTTCATCCGCGCCAGCGCATCCAGTAAAATTTCTGGCTTGCCTGCTGCCAGCAGTTTGCTATCCGATAAAGTCTGACGGAAAGCACGCGCGCCCACCAGACCCATCATTAAACCTAACATATGGCGTATCACACTGTTTAAGCGCAAACCTTTGCCATTATTCCCATACAGTTCCAGCTGCCGGTGTATATACGGAATCATCAATTCCAGAATTTCTTCACGCGTATTCACACGTGCGTGATCACCGTAAAAGCGCGCATCAAAATCGGCCATGAAATATGGATTGTGATAGGCCTCACGTCCTATCATCACACCATCCACGTGCTGCAGATGCAGCTCCATTTCATCGGCAGTCTTGATGCCGCCATTCAGGATAATTTCGAGTTCAGGAAATTCCTGCTTCAGGCGGTAGGCATACTCATACTTGAGCGGTGGGATTTCGCGGTTTTCACGTGGCGACAAACCCTTCAAAATCGCGGTGCGCGCATGAACGATAAAAGTGCTGCAACCCGCATCGGCTACAGTGCCAACAAAGTCGCGCATGAATTCATACGAATCCACATCATTAATACCGATACGATGTTTGACCGTCACATCGATAGAGACCGCATCGCGCATGGCTTTCACGCAATCCGCCACCAATTGCGGCTCCGCCATCAGACAGGCACCAAACGCGCCTTTTTGCACGCGCTCAGACGGACAACCACAATTCAGATTGATCTCATCATAGCCCCACTCCTGCCCCAGCTTCGCACATTGCGCCAGATCCGCCGGTTCGCTGCCACCGAGCTGCAATGCCACCGGATGCTCATCCGGATTGAATTCTAAATGCCGCTGCACATCTCCATGCAACAATGAACCAGTCGTCACCATTTCGGTGTACAACCAGGTATGACGGGTGATGTGGCGATGAAACTGACGGCAATGACGGTCAGACCATTCGAGCATGGGGGCCACAGAAACGCGGCGGGCAGGTAAAGCAGATTTAGTCACGGCAAGCACGGCAAAACGTTGAGCAAACCGACATTGTACCCTTAAGCTGCTGGCTGATAGAAATCCGTGGCAAACCTGGCTTCCATCCCAGACATACTAACTCTTGTCCCTGAATAAGCTGTCAATACTGCCCATGCAAAATAAACAATCAGAGGCTTACTGAGCTGTGAACATGCTTAGCTCAATTTTCGCTGCAAATCTGGAGCAGAGAACTGCTACTTCCAAATGCGCGCAAGCTGCTTAGCATCAGAAGAAACTTAAATTAGCGATGCCAAGTCACAGAGGCTTAGTTTTCAGTACGAGTCGCGGCAACTCACTGAGTGCGGTGCAAAGGATGAAGTAAATCGCACCGATGAACAGGAATATCTCGGCGGGGTAAATTTGGGTGCGGTTGTTAACCTGATTGGCGACTGTGGTCAGCTCGGGTACATTCACCACCAGCGCCAGAGACGTGTCCTTGATCAAGGCTACGAATAAGCCAGTGTAAGATGGCAGCAGATTGGGCATCGCTTGTGGCAGCAAAATATGGCGCAACACCTGCCAACGACTCATGCCACTGGCAATTCCGGCTTCGGTTTGGCCACTAGACAAAGCTTCCAGCCCAGCCAGGGTCGCGTGCATCACAGATGCAGCGCTGAACCATGCAATTGCAAGCACCACCGTGCTCACGCCTGAGATATCGCGGCCCAGCCAGCGTGGCAGTAAAAAGTATAGCCAAAAGATGACCAGTATCAGCGGTATGCTACGTATCAGTTCTGCTACAGAAAACAAAACACGGCGGCTCCAACCCTGAAAATACCAGGCAACAGCAGCAGTCGCAATACCAGCTACTAATGCGATTAGCCCGGCCGACAAAGACATCAGCAGAGTCAGCAGCAAGCCGCCGACTTCACCGTCTGCGGTACGGCCAATTAACAGGTATTGCCAGTTATTGGCGATCACATCAAAATCAAAATTCATGAAAAAAACTCCTGCAGCGCGCGAAGACTTTGCAAAGACTGTGCAACAAGCAAATCAATCAAGTAGAAAAACCTGAATGTCTGGCCGGACCAAAGCGCAGCAATAACTGCCCCATCAGCAGCCCCAGTATCAGGTAGAGCAAAGTCGCAATGGCATAGGCTTCAATCGCGTGTGCATTAAAGCTTTCGATCTGGCGTGTGCTGTAGATGATTTCTGCGAAGCCTATGCCTGACGCGAGCGAAGACAGCTTCATCAAATTCAGGTATTGACCTATCATGGGCTGCCACGCATTGCGCATCGCTTGTGGCAGCAAAATATAGCGCAATGTTTTCCAGCGACTAAAACCCTGACTGCGCGCAGCCTCAGCCTGACCGGGTGGCACAGCCTGCAATCCGGCGCGCAATTCCTCAGCTAAAAATGCTGCGGTAAACCAGCTCAATCCCAGCCATGCACAAAAGAACTCGGGAGACAAACAACGAAAGCCGTTTGCCAGCGGTGAAAACCAATGATCACTGACAATCCAGTCGCGTACCGCCTCAGGCAAGGCAGGATAGACAGCGAAATACCAAAAGAAAATCTGCACCAGCAAAGGCGTATTCCGGAACACCAAAACGATGCCCTGCGCAAGATTGCGCAAAGCCCTTAACTCACTGGTACGTAACAAAATCAATGCCAACGCAAGCACACTGGCGGCGATGCTGCCAAGCACGGTAATCAAACCTGTATTCAATAAACCCGCCAGCAACCATGAGGCGGGCGGACCACTCAGCACGCCATTCCAGTCTAAATGAAAGCCGCTCATGACTGACCTGATTGCGCAGGTAAAATCTGCTGCAAGAATCGTTGCGCGCGCGGATGCGCAGGCTGAGTAAAAAACTGTTCAGGTGTCGCAACCTCCAGTATCTGCCCCTGATCCATAAACACGATACGATCTGCCAACTCTCGCGCAAAGCCCATTTCGTGCGTCACGACCAGCATCGTAATACCGGTATGGGTAAGCTGACGCATCACTGCTAATACTTCGGCGATCATCTCTGGGTCCAGTGCCGAAGTCGGCTCATCAAACAAGAGGATAGATGGTTGCATCGCCAGCGTGCGTGCAATCGCCACCCTTTGCTGCTGGCCACCGGATAGCTGTGCCGGAAAATGATCTGCCTTATCGGGCAAACCCACTTTCGCAAGCAAGGCATCGGCACGCTGACGTGCATCATCCCGATTCACGCCCAACACCTGGCGCAAGGCCAGCGTGATATTGTCACGCGCACTCAGATGAGCATATAGATTGAATTGTTGAAACACAAAGCCTATGCCCGCGCGTAGAACCTGCAGCTGGCGTTGACGCAGTGTGCGCGTGGTTTGACCGGCGATCAGAATATCACCGTACTCGTAATTTTCCAGACGGTTGATGGTACGGATCAGGGTTGATTTACCTGATCCTGAGGGACCACAGATCACGACCACCTCACCGGCAGCGATCTGCAAATTCAGGTCCTGAAGAACAGAAAAATCGCCATAGCTCTTAGAGACATGGCGAAATTCTATCGCAGGCACAGCGTGTTCAGTCTGGCGCATTGATATCTTTAAACAAAACTGAAATACTTACTTAGGCGCGGAAATTTTGAAGTTTCTTGGCTCAGGTGCAGCCGAGCTTTTACCGAACCAGCGCTCATGAATTTTGGCGGCTTCACCGCTTTTTTCGAGCTCCAGCAAGGTGCTATTCACCACATTCAGCAATGCAGTTTCGCCTTTCGGTGCACCGACACCGATGTGCTCAGTGCTCAGGTATTCCGGCAGAATTTTGAAGTTTTTCTTATCCGCTGCGTTTGCCAGCAAACCGATCAAAATAGAGCTATCCTGGGTAATTGCTTTGACACTGCCATTACGCAAAGCAGTGAGCGCCAGCGGCACATCATCATAGGCCACCACTTGCGCCTTAGGGAAGCGCACATGCAATTCCTGTTCGCCGGTCGTGCCTTTTACTGCGCCGATGCGGGCGTCAGCAAATGCATCGAGCTTATTCGCGGCATTGGATGCCACCAGAAATTGCTGACCTGTGACAAAGTAAGGATAACTGAAATCGATGACCTTGGCACGCTCTGGCGTGATCGTGATATCGGCGACGATCAGATCGGCTTTACCGGATTGCAGCAGCGGGATGCGATTAGCAGGATTGGTAGGAACCAACTCCAGTTTGACGCCGATTTTTTTTGCCAGTGCTTCAGCAAAATCAATATCATAGCCCACCACTTTATGTGATTTTGCATCGACCGAACCAAACGGTGGATTACTATCAAATACCGCAGCACGCAGTACACCGGCTTTTTTAATATCGTCCAGTTTATCGGCCAGCGCCAGCTGAGAAAAAGAAAGTGCAGCGACGGCGACGCTGAACAAATATGAGATTTTTTTGATTTTGAAATTCATCATTTACTCCATCCATGAGTTAAGACTACGTGAGCTTGAATCACTGCTGATGGAATAAAGTATATGGAACTGTATGCTCAGTGCCAACGAAGCATTTCAACTTTTCAAATGATGATTTTGATGGCTGAATTGATGAGTGGCTTTAATTATTCAACAGCTGACAGTGATGCGGAGTATGTGCACAAACACTGCCAGCCATCCAAACGAATCAGACACTTTCCTTCAACAAGCGTAACAAAGATTCCGTATCCAGCCTTGCGGTGGCGTCACCACCTTCCAACAGGCTATCGGCCAGATCGCGCTTCTGTGCATGCAAGGCGATGATTTTTTCTTCTATCGTGTCTTGCGTGACTAAGCGGTATATCGTGACTGGCCGTTGCTGGCCCATGCGATGGGCGCGGTCGGAAGCCTGATCTTCAACTGCCGGATTCCACCATGGGTCGAGGTGAATCACGTAATCGGCAGCGGTCAGGTTCAAGCCTGTGCCACCGGCTTTCAGGCTGATCAGGAATACATCGCCCTCGCCCGACTGGAATGCATCCACCCGTTTTTTACGCTCGGCTGGCGGCGTGCTACCGTCCAGATATTGGTAAGCGATATCCTGTTTTTCTAACAGCTCGCGTACCAGCGCCAGATGATCTACGAACTGGCTGAACACCAGCACCTTATGCCGGTTGTCCAGTATCTCTTGCAAGGTACTGTCAAACACTGCGAGCTTACTGCCCGCCATATCCGAATTTTTCAGCACCAGTTGTGGATGGCAGCAGAAGCGGCGTAACTTGGTAATCTCCGCTAACACCTTTAATGAAGACGCTTCTTCAGCACCGCTGCTGGCAATTTTTTCCAAGGCTTCCTGGCGCAGCGCTTCATACACGTGACGCTCTTCATCGCTGAGCTCAACTTGCAGCGAAATCTCAGTGCGCGGTGGCAGCTCGGTCAATACCTGGGTTTTGGTACGACGTAAAATGAAGGGCTGTATCAGTTTTTTCAGCAGCTGTCTGGCGTCCTTGCCCCCCTGACTCCCGCGTTCTATCGGTGTGCTGAAGCGCTCGGCAAAGCTATCTTTGGAACCCAGCAAACCCGGATTAATGAAGCGGAATAAATTCCATAATTCACCCAAATGATTCTCGACTGGCGTGCCGCTGGCGATCATGCGGAAATCTGCCTGCAAAGCCATCGCTGCCTGGCTGCGCTTCGTCGCCGCGTTTTTAATCACTTGCGCCTCATCCAGCACCACGGTATGCCAATGCTGAGCGGCGAATAATTTGGCATCGGATTGCAGCACGCCATAGCTGACGATCACCAGATCAAACGCACCCAGCTCATCCAAAGAGCGCACCGCATGATAAGGGCGTACCCGCAGTGTAGGCGCAAAACGCACAGCCTCAGCCTGCCAGTTCATCGCAACAGAAATTGGTGCTACCACCAGCGCAGGACCGCCTTTCGCCCTGTGCAGCAATAAGGCCAGCGTTTGCATGGTTTTGCCCAGGCCCATGTCATCTGCCAGACAGGCACCCACACCCCATTGCGCGAGCCGGGCCAGCCAATTGAAACCAGCCAGCTGATAGTCGCGCAGCTCCGCTTGTAAAGTAGTGGGCAAGACTGGCTGGAATTCTGCCAGCGCATCGAGTTTCTGCACCTGCTCGCGCCAGGCCAGATCGGCCTCCAGCTGACCAGCCTGCTCTGCCAATTCCGCCAAGGCAGGCGCAGTCAGACGGTTAAAGCGCAACTCACCTTTGGCATTCAGTTCACCCAGAGCACGCATTTCTTCCAGGCGCTGGCGGAAGCTGGATGTCAGTGCCAGATAATCCTGATCACCGATTTTTAAGAAGCGGCCCTTACCGGATTCAGCCATCTGCAATAACTCACGCAAGGCCAGTACGCGACCATCATCGAGTACCACATCACCACCTGCGACAAACCATTCACCCTGACGCTTAATGGTCAGGCGCAGATTGTCCATGGAGCGGCTGCCTTTTAATCTGAAGCGCTCACCTTCCGGCCACACCAGCTCTACGCCTTCGCTTTCGAGCTGCTTCAATTCAGTCAGCAGTTCCAGGCATTGCTCGGGCTCCTGCAATTGCCATTCATTGTGTTCACTGCCAGCGACACCCAGTGCCGGACAGGCTTGCACACAGCGCTGCAGCAGGCGCTTTTCTTCATCCAGGCGACGACTGACCTGTACCGGCACGCCTTCTTTTTCGCCCAACAAATTCATCGCGCCTGCGCCCGGACTGAGCCAGGCACCATCCGGCAGCGGCTGCACCAATATTTGTACTCTTAAGCCTTCATGCAAAGGCAGCAGATGCGCATATAAGCGCATGTCCGGCTCCAGCGCCTGCACATTCGAAGCCAGCTCGGGCAAATCGGAATGAATGGCTAAATGCGGTGCAATCGCCGCCACCACATCGATCAATTGCTGTTTGGCCGACAGCGGCACATTGAGGCCGCGACCAAGGATGCCGCTGATTTGCCGTATCTCAGGCGTCGCCACATACACAGCGAGACGGGTCGGCGTTTCTCTGCGCCATACAGTGGCTTCATTCGGCGCAATATAGGGATCGAGCTGTAAGCTGATTTGCCCGTTTTTTTCTTTAAGCAGCAAAGCGACTTCGGCCTTGACCACATCAATACGTACTTCCGGCGCATCCATCCAATACACAGCGCTATGCCCAACCAGGCTGGGCAAGGCTTTTTCCATATTCAGATCGAATTCACTGGCGCCATAATAGCCTTCGCTTCCGCGCCGTATGCAGGCGGCGATTTGCTTATCCTGCTCAGTCAGATATGGCATGCTGTCCTGATCCTGCGCTAAGCGACGCAATGCCACCGGGCGTCCTTTGCTCCAGCTGTTTTTTGCACCACGCTTTTGTTCGCGCGGTTCGGCCCGCATTTCCTGAAACTGCATATCGAGCAACCAGGCCAGCCGTACACCCTCTTCTTTAACGGGGGCGATTTTTTCTACACCGGGTTTTAACTGCGTCAGCGCATTCAGCGCACGCTTCCAGGATTCTTCTTTTTGCAGGATATCGACCAGCGGGCAAATCTGATGTTTGGCATGCCAGCCGCTAAAACCGCCGGCATCCTGAAACTGCTTGACCAGCAAGCGATCAATTTCTGCTGCTACCCACACGTAACCACGCTGCTGCATTTGCAAACGCATTTCTGTCAGTTTGCCATGCAGGCGCGGATGCGGCGGCGCATCTTGCCAGTGGGCGGCACAGGCTTCAAACAAGGCGTCAATGTCATTGGTCGTCCGGACTGCAAACGGCACGCCGGGCAACACCACGCCCTGCGCCAGATGATTGATAAAGGGCTGCAGTATGTAATACGCATTCGCATCGCGGGCTTTAATGCCTTCGTCGATCTGGCTCTTGGCCAGCTTGAGACTGGCGATATCATTTTTCGCCATCAGCGCGACAGTGACGAACAAGCCGAGTAAATGCGGTATGAAAAATTTACGCTTACCGCTTTGTGCCTTCTGCATTTCTGCATAGGTTTGCGCCAAGCCCACCGCATTCACAATTTGATTATTCAGGATGTGACGAACGATCAGAAATTCGCCCTGATATTGTGGATTCAGCGTGGGATACAATTCTTCAAACTGCGCGAAATCGCCGCGCAATATCGCTTGCCAGGCCAGCATGGCGGGCAATTGCGGCCATTGTGGTCGCAGGCTGTCGAGCTGATCACAGGTATATTCGTAAGCGGACTGACACTCAGTCAGGCTCCAGTTCGCATGCTGAAACAGGTCGCATAACAACATGCCCTGATCTACGCTGCGCAGACTGCTGAACAGGGCCACACCTGGCTCGCTTGAGAAAAACTTCTCCACTGGTAAACGCGCCTGATTACTGGTCACTGAGAAAAATTTTTCGCGCCACATCAGCGCATCATCGGTACGACCGGACAACACCGAAAATTGTATTTCCCGCGCATAGAAATTGCCGTCGTAGGACTTCCAATACTGGTATTCACCAAGTTGTTTGAGCAAATCGCGGATACTGCTGATCCAGGATTTTAGTACGCCCTGCTGATGCATATGCAGCAGCACCTGCATGCGATGCTCATCGCGCAGCTGATATCCGAGGCCGATTTCCTGACGCAGTATCATGCGTCTGGCCAGCTCCTGCAACACGTCCTTGACCAGCTTGGCATCATACGGATTGCCGATCACATTGAATTGTCTGCGCATTTGCAGCAAATCCAGCGCCTTACTCTGACTTAGCGGCACCTCATATAAGGCAGTCGCATACACCAGGGGCAATTCATCTTCACTCAGACCGGACAAGTCTTCCATACACACTCAATCATTCACAAATAAACTCGAAAAACAGCCTGGCATTTAATGCGCAGCTGTCTTAGAAAACAGATTCAAGACCACCACACCCGCCACGATCAAGGCGATGCCCAACATCGCAGCCAGATCCAGCTTTTGCCCGTACAAAATCCAGGCTACCAGCGAAATCAATACCACACCCACGCCTGACCAGATGGCATAAGCAATACCCACCGGTATCGTGCGCAAAGTCATAGAAAGACAGTAAAACGAGGCGCTGTAACCCAGCACCAGAATCACAGAAGGCCATAAGCGGGTAAATCCATCGGATGCCTTTAATGCGGAAGTTGCGATTACCTCGCAGACGATAGCCAGCCCCAGAAACATCCAGTTCATACATCCTCCGAAACACTGCAGATTATTGAAGCTCACCTGATGCCGAGCAGCGCGCTCCAGCGCCAACCCGCGATTATCCCCTGAAACAGACACGACCGCATTTTTATCGGCGCAAATTGGCTGCAGCAGCCCACATCAGATCAAGCCGCGCTGCCGCAGTATGATGAGCAGCAATAGCTGTAATAGCGTTACGATCAATAAGCTGATTTGAAAACTGCGTTTGGCGGATTTATGCCGCCATACCAGCATACCTAACCAGATGCCTGCGCTACCCGCAAACAGGCCTGACAGCAGCAAGCTCAATTCAGAAATCCGCCGTTTGCCACGCACAGCCAAATACTTATCCATGCCCATCATGCCTAAACATAGCAGATTCCAAACCGCGCACGCGAGCAGTAAGTACAACATAGTTCGACACTCCTTTCCGGTCACATTGAAGACGAAAAAAAACCTCTGGCTGTACACCAGAGGTTTTTCTGTTTCAGCAGCTTATACAAACTAAGCAGCCTAAGCAGACTAAGCAGCTTCAACAAATTACGAAGCGATGTTAGTCACGAATAACGACATGCATCGTTGCGCCAGGTGGAACGACCATATTGGCTTTAGCAAATGTCGTTTTACCTGTTGCAATGGTTTCTTGCGTAAAGTAATGCGTGGTCGGTGCCATAGCCGCAAATGCTTTTGGTTTAATGGTCACAGACTTAGACATAGTCAGTACATCCACCGCATCAAAGTTACCATCCACGCTACGCTGTGGGAAACCGTAACCAACTGGCAGGCCTGTCGCTGGCAAATTACTCCAGATAGATGCACCAAACTTAGTCATCTCATCAGCAATACCCAGTCCACCGGCATTCAGTATCAAGGTATTGAGGCAAGAATAGCTCGTTACTTGTCCGGCGCCTGTACCGTCGTTACAAGAAGTGACCAGGTTTTTAAACAAGCTGGCACCGTACTTGCGATTCAGGAAGGCACCGAAAGCGCCGCCGAATGCATAGTTATCGCCGGACAATGCTGGCCAGTTGACATAGCTGACGCCACCACCTGTGTTCAGGTATTGCGGAATACGGACACTGGTCATTTTATTGTAACCAGCAGTAAAGATTGTTCTTGCCAGAATATCTTCACCCATCATCGCAGTCGTTTCTTCCAGCCAGGTGTCATGATCGGTATCACGTACAAAGGCACGCTGATAGAAATTGATCATATGTACGGCTTCATGCATCAGTGTCGATTTGTAGTAATTTAGACTCTGGGTTACGCCGGGGCCATTCACAAAGAACACCAATGCTTCATTGCTGTTTTTAGTCGATGTAAATGCTGTTTTCAGGAAGTTATTACCGCCCCAGAAATAGCCGCCCCAACCTGTGGATGCCGGTACGTTAGGAAGTACTACGTTAATATCCAGCAGACCATTGGCATCGGTAATGGTATTGGTATAGCTCTTAGAGCCATAAGCATCGCCCATCGTATCAGTCAGCACGTCAAAGCCACCAGTCCCCGCGCCACCGTTCAGACAGAAGGTATTAGCCAGCGCCTGAATATCTGCGTCAGTTGCACCGCCTGTAGGATCAGCCCAGAACACGGCATTACGGCCAGATTTCAGTTTGCAAATCTGACTGACTTTCAGGTTATAACTCACAGGTTTGGCTGAGTCATAGGTATCTACCCATGTACGTGTATCGCCGACTGCAACCGGTTTCACAGGCGGTACGTTGACTGCACGCACTGACGAGCTCAGTGCAACAGGATTCGCACGCTGCAATTTCAACAATTCCTGATTTTTATAATGCATCAGGGAATGCGCGCCATCCTGGCTGCTTTGTGCCTCCAAAGCCATCACATTCAAGGTTTTTTTAGCTTGCGCGAGGGCAGGTGCAACCGTAATTGCGCCAGCTGCCGGCAGCGACAAACTCAATTTGTCGCTAGGATTGGTGAAAACGATAGTCGCTACCTGGCCAGCTTTCACGCCATTGATCGTGAAATCAAACAAGGCCGGTGCCGATGCGGAATTTGTATACTGCCAGACACCAACACCAGATCCCGCATAAGTGGAAGTACCGGTAGTGGAACAACCGGCGCCCGAGCATCCCGCGACCAGCGCATTGCTGACCGGCTGCATCACGGTGTAAGCAGAAGTGCTGGTGGCACTCAGATTTTTGCTATTGGTCGCAACAACCTTCACATTGTAAATGCCGGCAGTTGCAAATGCGTGCGATACGGAAGCACCCGTCCCTGTCGTGCCATCACCGAAGTCCCATGCATAGGTCAGTGCCAATTGACCAGGATCAGTTGCAGCAGCTGTAAAGCTGACTGCTTTGCCCGGTGTAGAAGTCGCTATTGAGGAGGTAACAACCGGCAAGGTAGGTGCGCCACTTGAAGGCGTCACCTGGTAGGACAGGGTAGATTTGACCGTTGTGCCCAAATCGTTTTTGACGGTCAGACCAACGATAAATGTTCCGGAATTTTGATAGATATGTTTAACGCTGGCACCTGTGCCGGTGCTGGCATCACCGAAATCCCAGGTATAAGTCAGTGTACCGCCGCTAGGATCACTCGATGCACCTGTGAATGTGACCTCTAAGCCTGTCTGTGTATTCGCGCTGCTTGGCGTAATCACTGGTGTCGTGAGTACTGCATCAACAATCACGACGGTCGCTGTGGCCTGCGCCTTGGTACCGTTGGTGTCGGATGCTGTTACTTTGACTGTATATGTGCCGGACTTGGCAAACACATGCGCGGGTGCCGCGCCAGTGCCGGTAGTACCATCACCGAAATCCCAGCTATAAGTAGCTGCCAGATTCGCTGACGAAGTCGCTGTTGCTGACAGGCTCACATTGCGTCCTGTGTACAACACCACTTGTCCCGGTGCAGAGATAGAAACCGATAAGGTAGGCAACGGGGCAGGCGCTACTGAATCCGAACCGCCTCCTCCGCCGCATGCTGTCAGTACCGCCACCGACATGGCGGAGACCAACAGGGCTTGTGCTATTTTTGTCATGATTACTCCTGAAGAAAAGTTTGAGCCAAATCATGCTAGCACAAGAAAATATATTTTCAGTATTTTATTTACAACATTTTTGCAATTAATGCTTTTTCGTGTTTCCCATCCAACGGAATACGCACTTTATGACCTGCACCCGGGATAATGTTCAGGGATTGGTTTTCAGTGTTGCGCATTTCAGTCAGAGTCACAATTTCATTGCCTTGTGGGGAAATGATTTCAATCTGGTCGCCAACTGCGAAGCGGTTTTTGACTTCGATTTCAGCCCAGCCATCGTTGATTTGTAAGACCTGACCGACGTATTGGCTGCGATGGGCCTGGGATACCCCTTCCATGTAATTCTGGTGGTCCTGGGTATGATGGCGCTGATAGAAGCCATCGGTATAACCGCGATTCGCGAGGCCGTTCAGTTCACCCAGTAATTGCGGATTAAACGGACGTCCGGCAACCGCATCATCAATCGCGCGGCGATAGACTTGTGCAGTACGGGCGACGTAATACAGAGACTTGGTACGACCTTCGACTTTCAAAGAATCGACGCCGATTTTAGCGAGGCGCTCTACGTGCTCCACCGCGCGTAAATCCTTGGAGTTCATGATGTAAGTGCCATGCTCATCTTCGAGGATAGGCATGAACTGACCAGGCTTACCGCCTTCTTCGATCAAATAAGGACGGTCGGCCAGCGGATGACGCGGCATATCGCCCATGGCGGAGAAAGATTGATTCGCTTCTTCCAGCGCCTTGTTGAAATCGAACTTGATGGTTTCAACCGGGATGCGCTGCAAATCACCGGTTTCATTTTCAGTCGCGTTTTCGACCTTGTAATCCCAGCGGCAGGAATTGGTACAGGTCCCCTGGTTAGGATCACGATGGTTGAAGTAACCAGATAACAGGCAACGGCCGGAATACGCGATACATAGCGCGCCGTGTACAAACACTTCCAGCTCCATGTCCGGGCATTCCTGGCGGATTTCCTCGATTTCATCGAGCGACAATTCACGCGACAAAATCACGCGGGTCAGACCCATTTTTTTCCAGAATTTGACGTCAGCCCAGTTCACCGCATTCGCCTGAACCGATAAATGCACATTCACTTCCGGCCATTTTTCACGCACCATCATGATCAGACCGGGGTCAGCCATAATCAGCGCATCCGGCTTCATTTCTATCACCGGCTCCATGTCGCGCAGATAGGTTTTCAGTTTGGAGTTATGCGGGAAAATATTACTGGCAACGAAAAACAGCTTGCCGCGCGCATGTGCGCCGCTAATCCCTTCACGCAACACATCCAGCGTGGAAAATTCATTATTACGGGCACGCAGGCTGTAGCGAGGCTGGCCCGCATAAACAGCATCTGCACCAAAATCAAATGCAGCGTGCATTTTTTCCAGCGAACCGGCTGGCAACAAGAGTTCAGGCGCTTTCAACATAGCAAAATTCCGGGTAAAACTGCCAGCAGTTTAGGCCGACAGGAAAAAATAAATTAACCCATTATTTTACTGCGATTCACCCTGCTTCTGGTGCCAATTCCAGATTTCATTGATGATCAAGGCCAACAAAACGATAGTGCCTCCAGCCAGCGTAGCCGAATTTGGGTTTTCACCGGCCCATAGCCAGGCCCACAGGGGCGCCAGTAAAACTTCCAGCAAAGCCAGTAAGGCGACTTCATGCGCCTTCAGACTGGCGGAGGCCTTGACCATCAGGCTGCAAGGCAAACCCAGTTGAAAAAATCCCAGCGCGCCCAGTATCAACACATCGTGCAGACTGGCCTGAAACGGCAGCGACAAGGGCAACATCGCAAGCGCAGAAAAGCTGCCACCCAAAAACACCGCCGGTATCAGGTCCACAGTATGTGCGCGCCGTTTGAGCAAAATCATATTCACCGATGAGGCCAGCGGTATGCCAAGCGCGACCAGCATGCCGAGTACACCACGGCTGTCGGTCAACGTCAGATTACCGGCAAACATCCAGGCCATGCCACAAGCCGCCATTGCAATCGCGATCCAGGTGGCCGCCGGGATGCGCTCCTTCAGCACCAGCCAGGACAGCAAGGCGGTGAATAAGGGCGCCAGACTTTCCATTACCGAGGTATTCGCCACCGTGGTCAGGGTCAGCGCAATCATGAAACAGCTATACATGGTGGCCCACATCAGGCCAGATACCATGCCGGTCGTTCCCATCAGCTTTAAGCGACCGGGAAAGCCACGCCCATACTGATGCAGCATCAGCCCGGCGACAAAGATGGCAGCGAACAGGCTGCGCCAGAACACGATCTCAAATCCGGCTGCAGTTTGCAAATGACGACTGGCGACCCCGGCACTACTCCACAAGGTAGCAGCAATGATCATTAACAAAATGGCGTGACGGCGGGCGTGCTGGCTGGCAGGCATGGGATCTCCTGGGTAGATAGAGCGATTTCAGATACCTGACGCGCCGCTGTCCGCTGGACAGCTGAAATGAGGTATCTGCAGCGACAGGCCCGAAACGGCGATGTCAGACTGTAAATTCATAAAAACTGAATATAGCAGCCAGTTTATCCGCCTGACATCGTGGATGTCCGCAAAAACAGTGGGCGTGAGACTTGAAATTTTTTGAATGCAGATCGCATTTATCTGCGCTGAACAGGATTTTTTTCATCTGAAGGCAGGAACAGGCTAGCCGTTGAGCATGAGCAAATACATAAAAAACGCGGCAACATCGCAAGGATGTGCCGCGTGCTCAGCGTCATACACCGGGTTTGCCGCTTAAGACTTGCAGCGCTGACGCAGCTTCGTATCCGGTATGAGTAGCAAGCGCAATCCGTCTACATCCAGCATATCCCAGGCAGGTACCGGCTTCGCATGCCCTGCTCTGAGACCCTGGTTCAGTTTTTCGCAATCATCGGCGCGCACATCGATGCGCCCCTCACTTTGCCATACACCAGGCTGCACTTCGAAATACACATTCCCACCATAGTTACGATTACGATCCAGCACCAGCACTTCCGGCTTACCATCGCGATTCACATCCTGTATCAGCACATCACAGCCACGGGTTTTCGCGATGAGGCATTTGGCATCCCTGTCGCTCAGCCACCCCTTCTCCTTATTATCGGATTGTCGCAAAAATCCTTCCGGCAAACTCGCGCCCTGCGGCCAAACTTCAAAAGGGTGAATGATTTCAACCTCTGTTTTACCGTATTCCTGACGCGTCAAGGCAAGCACGATGGCTGCTTTTTCACGAATCTGTGCAGACTGCGGCAAGGCTTTTTCCTGCTTCATTTGTTCCAACGCTTCACGCCCATAACGTCCGCCCTGAAAACGCAGATAACGGTAATCAAATTTATCTGCCGTGACTTTACCATCGCGCAGACGGGACAACTGATCTGCCACCGCAATCCGCGCCGGGTCCAGCACGGGTGAAAATAGCGCGAGCACTGCCGTCAGATGCGCATAGGCCATCACCACATTTGCACCTGCGATCTTCCCCAGCAAGCCACCCTGAGCCAGCGCCGCGCGGGTATACGCCAGCCCGTAACCGAGCGCAAGCAAAGCACATACGACGGCAATCAGACGGTCACTGCTCCAGCCATACTGTGTAATCCGCAATTGCAGCGCACGCAGCGCGAGCAGAGCCAGCACCGGCAATAACACACAGGCCAGACGCACACTCCAGCGCAGGATTTTTGGCACTCCCGCAAAAGCGGCGCCATCCTGATACGCGGTATTGATCAGCACCACCAGCACCACACAGGCACCCAGCAATAAATTGGTCGCCTGACGGGTGTCCCACAACAATTCTGTCCCCTGCACTGCCAGCGTCAGCAGAAAGCCTGCCAGCACCAGCGTCGCCAGCGGCAACAACCAGGAAAGTAATACCAGCAACAAATTGCGGATACCGCGCACGATGGCCGGACGCATATCGGTCAGATGTAAGGCACAACCAAATGCCAGCACAATTACCGGTATCGTGAACCATTCGCGCTTGAGCAATTCGCTTAAAAATTCGAGTTTCAGCAGGCTGAATAAAGCAGCACCCAGATACAGCACAGCAAACAGCGCAGCGACAAACACGCCGGAAAACACCAGTTGCACCAGCAGTTTCCATGACATATCAAAATACAGCGGGTACTGGTTCGCACCCTGCCGCTTTTGTTCGTAAGCCAGCTTCAGCGATTGAGCGACATACAGACACAGGAAGCTGAACATGAACAACAAGGACGATGGATACGCAACCGGATTCACTTCATCCGACACATCCCATTCATTGTTCAAACCATTACGCCGCAACCAGTCGTGCAGTGTCAGCCCGGTCAGCACCAGCGCCAGAAACCCCAGCCAGCGCAACAATTTCCCCGTTGCCATTTGCCCCAGTGAAGAAATCGCTATCACCGGTAAACTCAGCCCACATAACAGCAAAGAAAAAAACACCATAGGCATCGTGGCCGGCCAGACTTGCTGCGTCCCGGCGCGATATAGGCAATACAGCAAAATCGCCTGTGCGGCAGCGATTCCCACGCGCACCCAGCCGGTACGCGGATTCAATTTTGATGATTCCTGATCCATCACATCTCACCTAAAGTTTGATAAAAAATGCCCGGCACCACCAAACGGCGCACACAACATTAACAAACTGGCATGCTACAACAGATTTACTTTTGCGCAATAACAATATTGGCGAGAAATTACCGATGAGTAATTTAGAAAAATCATGCAGAAATCGTCATCTGCAATTTTCAGAGAGCGGCACTTTTCGGAGGCGAGCGCCAGATTGCTATGCTGAAGACCGCTTTGAACATGGTCAGATTGCTCAATAATTCATCCAAAGAGCGCGGGGAGCAGCCGACAGCGGATCGTTTTCTTTGATTCTCTATTCTTCACCCCAATAAAAAACCGCAGACTACGCTGCGGTTTTTTATTGTCCGGATAAACCCTTTAAGGATTACGCTTCGCGGGAAGCTTTCTTACGCTCATGTTCCTTCAAGAAACGTTTGCGCAGACGGATACTCTTAGGTGTGACTTCAACCAGTTCGTCGTCTTCAATGAATTCAACCGCGTATTCCAGAGACATTTGAATTGGTGGTACCAGACGTACCGCTTCATCCGTACCGGAGGAACGCACGTTGGTCAATTGCTTGCCTTTGATCGGGTTAACCACGAGGTCATTGTCACGGGAATGGATACCGATGATCATGCCTTCGTACACTGGGTCATTGTGGCTCACGAACATACGGCCGCGGTCTTGCAGTTTCCAGATCGCGTAAGCAACAGCAGCGCCATCATCCTGAGAAATCAATACGCCATTGCGACGGCCAGCCAGTTCGCCTTTGGAGTTATCAACTGGTGCGTAGTCATCAAACACGTGGCTCATCAAACCTGTACCACGGGTCAGTGTCATGAATTCGCCCTGGAAGCCGATCAGGCCACGCGCAGGAATACGGTATTCCAGACGTACACGACCTTTGCCGTCCGGTTCCATGTTTTGCAGATCACCACGACGGCGACCCAGCTCTTCCATCACACCACCCTGGTTAGACTCTTCAACGTCAACGGTCAGGTTTTCATATGGCTCATGACGTACACCGTCTACCATTTTGAACACAACGCGTGGACGGGAAACAGCCAGTTCGAAACCTTCACGACGCATGTTTTCGATCAGAATAGTCAGATGCAACTCACCACGGCCAGAAACTTCGTACGTGGAATCATCACCTTCAGCCTGCACTACGCGCAATGCCATATTGGATTTCAGTTCGCGTTCCAGACGGTCACGGATCTGACGGGTAGTCACGAATTTACCTTCGCGGCCAGCCAGTGGCGAGCTGTTAACCATGAAGTTCATGGTCAGGGTAGGCTCGTCAATCTTCAACATAGGCAAGGCTTCCGGGGTGTCTGGTGCGCAGATCGTGGAGCCGATACCGATTTCTTCGATACCGTTGATCAGTACGATGTCGCCAGCTTGCGCTTCTTCCACTTGTACGCGATCCAGACCTTTGAAAGTCAATACCTGATTGATACGTGCCTTAGTTGGCTTATCTTCCGGACCATTCATCCAGATCACGTCTTGCAGCGCTCTCACTTTACCGCGCAGGATACGGCCGACACCGATCTTACCAACGTAAGAAGAGTATTCCAGCGATGTGATTTGCAATTGCAAAGGACCATTCGGATCATCTTCACGTGCAGGAACGTGTTTCAGGATCGCATCAAACAATGGTTCCATGTTACCGTCGCGCACTGTGTCTTCCAGACCGGCATAGCCTTTGAAACCGGATGCGTAGACGATAGGGAAGTCCAGCTGTTCATCCGTTGCGCCCAGCTTGTCGAACAATTCGAAAGTCGCGTTAACGGCTTTTTGTGGGTCCGCGTTTTCACGGTCAATCTTATTCACAACCACGATAGGCTTCAGACCCAGCGCGAGTGCTTTACGTGTCACGAAACGCGTCTGTGGCATTGGGCCTTCTTGCGCATCGACCAGCAGCAATACGCTGTCTACCATCGACAATACACGCTCTACTTCACCACCGAAGTCCGCATGGCCTGGTGTATCCACGATATTGATGTGGGTACCTTTGTATTCAACGGCACAGTTTTTGGAAAGAATGGTAATACCGCGCTCTTTCTCAATATCATTGGAGTCCATGACACGGGAATCAACCTGCTGGTTGTCACGGAAAGTACCGGATTGGCGCAGCAATTGATCAACCAGCGTGGTTTTGCCGTGATCAACGTGAGCGATAATAGCGATGTTGCGAATAGCGCGTTTTGTAGTAGACATGATAGCGTTCGTTTTGGGGTAAATCGGATAACCTGAGATTATAACATGCTGCAACGCAAAAGCAGGAAACTCCTATTATTTCAAGGAGTTGCTACCGTACGATGACAATTTGACTTCAATAAAACTAAGCACCGCCGAACAGCCGGTAAGCCCGGCGGCACAGTGGCTTAATGCGTACCGGTCTGTATCAGCCGCTCCGGTGCCAGAATGCCGAATTCCTGCAACTGTGCAGAGCCCAGCAATTGGCGGTCAGAGGCGCGGTACACGCGTACCCGGCCTGGCGTGACGGGCAAGTCCGGCATCAGTCTGGCGAGTGCCAGTCGTTGCCCGTGCAGGAAACGGACAGACAGCTCCTCATCCAGCGTAATAGATGGAAAACTGGACAGTAAGGCATCGACCGGGTCCAGCAACTCAAGGCGCGCCGCTTCCGGCATTGCCTCGATTGACTCTATCGTGATTGATTTTTCCAGCTGCAAATGACCAACCTGTATCCTGCGCAAAGCCTGCAAATGCGCACCACAACCGAGTGCCGCACCGATATCTTCACCCAACACCCGCACATAGGTACCTTTGCTGCACTTGACGCGCAAAGTCAGCATGGGTGCGCTGTAATCGAGCAGCTCCAGTTCGTGTATGACGACTGCACGGGCTTCACGCTCCAGCGTCACACCGGCACGTGCATATTCATACAAGGGTTTGCCGTCACGCTTAAGCGCGGAATACATGGGCGGCACTTGCTGTATAGGACCAGTAAATTGCGCCAGCACAGCCTGTATCTGTTCGATACTGACATCGACTGCGCGCTGCTCCAGCTGTTCGCCCTCGGTATCACCGGTGGTGGTGGTGATACCCAGATGAACTACGGTGGTATAAGTCTTATCCGCTTCCAGCAAATCCTGAGAAAACTTGGTCGCCTCACCAAAGCACAGCGGCAGCAAACCGGTTGCAAACGGATCGAGCGTGCCGGTATGCCCGGCCTTGATCGCATTCAGCAGGCGCTTGGTTTTGATCAGCGCATCATTACTGGAAAAGCCAACGGGTTTATCGAGCAAAAGCACGCCATGCACCGGCAAGCGCGTGCGTTTTTTGGGGGGATTCGTCATAAGTAATCTGGAAAAACCGGACTGGCTTTATTCTTCTTCGTCCTGAACACGGGTCGCGATCGCTTCATCGATCAGCTTAGACATCGCCATGCCACGGATAGTGGAGATGTCGTGCACGAAATGCAGTTGGGGCAAAGTGTGGATGCGCAGGCGCAGACCCAGCTGATTACGCAGGAAACCGGCAGCCTTGGATAAGCCTTGCTGGGTCGCCTTGATCGCTTCCGCATCATCCGCCAGCGTGGTGAAATACACTTTCGCATGCGCGTAGTCAGGCGTGAGCTGAACTTCGGTCAGGGTGATCATGCCAACGCGTGGATCTTTTAATTCTGACCAGATGATTTCTGCCAGATCTTTTTGGATCTGATCTGCGACACGCAAACCACGACCCGGAATATTTTTACTATGTTTTGCCATAAATTCTTTTCTACGCCATAAAACGAGAACCCCGGAACGAGTCCGGGGCCGAAGTGTTTAGAGCGTACGTGCTATCTCTTGAACTTCAAATATTTCGAGTGAGTCGCCAACCTGAATATCGTTATAACCTTTCAGGGACAAGCCGCACTCCATACCGGCTTTAACTTCTTTTGCGTCATCTTTATAACGCTTCAGAGAGTCGAGCTCGCCAGTCCAGGTGACGACGTTATTACGCAGCAGACGCACAGAAGAAGTACGTTTGACCATACCGTCGGTCACCAGACAGCCCGCAATCGCGCCGACTTTGCTGACCATGAATACCTGACGGATCTCTACCATACCGATCACTTGCTCACGCTTCTCTGGAGCCAGCATGCCGGACAAGGCTGCTTTAACTTCATCGACTGCATCGTAAATGATGTTGTAGTAACGGATATCGACACCATTCGACTCTGCCAGCTTACGCGCAGACGCATCAGCACGGGTGTTAAAGCCGATGATAACTGCTTTCGAAGCCACTGCCAGATTGACGTCGGACTCAGAAATACCACCGACCGCTGCATGCACAACCTGCACGCGCACTTCGCTGTTCGACAATTTAACCAGAGACTGAACCAACGCTTCCTGCGAACCCTGAACGTCTGTTTTGATAATAACAGGCAGGTTTTTAACTTCACCCTCGCCCATGTTTTCAAACATATTTTCCAGCTTGGCAGCTTGCTGTTTAGCCAGTTTCACATCACGGAATTTACCTTGACGGAACAGCGCGATTTCACGTGCTTTACGCTCATCGGCCATGACCATGACTTCTTCACCAGCGGACGGTACTTCCGTCAGACCCTGGATTTCTACCGGAATAGAAGGACCTGCTTCGCTGATGCTCTTACCGTTTTCGTCCAGCATAGCGCGTACACGGCCATACGAAGAACCAGCCAGTACCACATCACCACGCTTGAGCGTACCGGACTGTACCAGGATAGTTGCCACGGTACCGCGACCTTTATCCAGACGGGATTCAACCACCAGACCTTTGGCCGGCGCATCTTTCGGTGCACGCAATTCCATTACTTCAGCCTGCAACAATACATGCTCCAGCAGCGCATCGATGCCCTGACCGGTTTTAGCGGATACAGGAACGAAAGGAGACTCACCACCGTATTCTTCCGGCACGACGCTCTCAGCAACCAGTTCCTGAGTAACGCGATCCGCATTACCACCCGGTTTATCAATCTTATTAATCGCTACCACCAAAGGAACGCCCGCCGCCTTAGCATGGGAAATCGCTTCCTTCGTTTGCGGCATCACGCCGTCATCCGCTGCCACTACCAGAATAACGATGTCAGTTGCCTTCGCACCACGTGCACGCATTGCAGTAAACGCTTCGTGACCTGGTGTATCGAGGAAGGTAATCATGCCACGTGGTGTTTCAACGTGATAAGCACCGATATGCTGAGTAATGCCACCGGCTTCACCGGACGCGACTTTGGCGCGACGGATGTAATCCAGCAAGGAAGTTTTACCGTGATCAACGTGACCCATGACTGTCACCACCGGAGCGCGCGGGAATGCTTCGTACTGCGCATGTTCCGCCACGTCCGTCAGCATCGCTTCCGGATCATCGATCTTCGCAGCAAATGCTTTGTGACCCATTTCCTCGACCAGAATCATCGCTGTTTCCTGATCCAGTACCTGGTTAATGGTGCACATCTGACCCAGTTTCATCAATTGCTTGATAACCTCAGAAGCTTTCACCGCCATCTTATGCGCGAGTTCAGCCACGGTCAGTGTTTCTGGTACAAAAATCTCTTTTACAACGGCTTCAACCGGAACCTGGAAATTCGATTCGCGCTGATCATCATGATGATGATTACGACGACCTTTAGGACCGCCTTTCCAGCCATCGCGACCACCCGAAGTATCACCACGGGTTTTCAAGCCACCGCTGCGTTTTTTGGATGACTCATCCTGCCAGGTCGACGATACGTTGGCGGATTTAATTGCCTTCTTATCGGTCGTTGCCGGTTTTTTGTCATCTTTCTTTTCAGCCGCAGGCGCTGGCTTTTTGTCGGCCAGTTTTTTATCCGTTGGCTTATGCAGCGTGCCTTCTGCCACTTTCGGTGCAGGCGCAGGTGCCGGAGCAACTGGCTTAGGACGACGCGCGGCATTCATCATTTCTTTGATCTGCGCTACTTCGTCAGCCACCGCTTTGCGGGCACGCTCTGTGGCGGCAGCACGTTCGGCTGCTTCCTTGGCGTCATTTGCTGCTTTTTTCTTCGCTTCTTCTGCTTCCAGACGTTTCTTTTCGTCGTCATTGGCAGTTGGTTTCGCTTCTGCTGTTTTGACAGCAGCGACGGCTGCTGCAGCAGCAGCCTGCTCAGCCTTCAGGCGTTCAGCCTCAGCTTTTTTCGCTTCTGCTTCAGCTGCTTCACGCATAGCCTGAGCCTGAGCTTCTTTTTCAGCTTCCAGCTTAGCCAGACGCTCCTGCTTTTCGATCAGCTCAGCTTCCTGACGCGCGATCAGCTCAGCCTCACGGCGCGCCTCGTCTTCGCGACGCGCCATTTCTTCCGCATCAACAACCGGAGCCGGCGCTTCGTCTGCTGCAACCTCATCACGCTTTACAAAAGTACGCTTCTTACGAACTTCGACCTGAATGGTGCGAGATTTGCCCGTAGCATCCGCCTGTTTGATCTCAGTTGTCTCTTTACGAGTCAAGGTGATCTTTTTCTTTTCAGTGTCAACAGAAGATCCGTGGGAACGACGCAGGTGATCCAGCAGTCGGTCCTTATCTTCTTTGGTCAATGAATCCGACGTGGAGTTTTTATCCACGCCTGCCGCACGCAATTGCGTGAGCAGTAAATCCGCTGACATTTTCAGCTCGGTGGCAAATTGGGCAACGTTGTTACTCGCCATTCAGTCCTCTTTTTCTATGTGCGCGTTATGAATTTGAAACCCGTGAATTACTTAGCTTCTACGAGTTTCCAGGCGGTCGCTAATACAGCTTTGGCCTGATCATCATATTTAGCGTCGATGAGTTTCATCTCATCATCGGTCACATCTTCAAATGCTTCTTTAATCAAATGGCGGGAACGGTCGGCAGATAATGCCAGGATCGCGCCAAATTCGTCGTATGCCAGAGCAGCAAAAGCTGCCAGCGTTTTAATACCAGCCAAACCCAGTTTGCCAGCAGTCACGCGGGTCATACCTTCGAGGTTGATCAATTGATCTTCCATGCCTTCCAGACCTTCTTCCGAAGCAATCGCTTCAGTCAACAGGGCATCGCGCGCACGGTTGCGCAATTCATTCACAGTGTCTTCGTCAAACGCTTCGATTTCCAGCATTTCGCTGATTGGTACGTAAGCGATTTCTTCGAGACTGGAGAAGCCTTCATCCACCAGGATTTCAGCCACTTCCTGATCCACGTCCAGTTTTTCCATAAACAGGGCACGGATACCTGCAGTTTCCTGCTCAGCTTTGCTGGCGGATTCTTCTGCAGTCATAATATTGATTTGCCAGCCAGTCAGTTCAGCTGCCAGACGTACGTTCTGACCACTGCGGCCGATGGCGATCGCAAGGTTTTCTTCGTCAACAACCACGTCCATACCATGCTTCTCTTCATCCACCATGATGGAAGAAACATTGGCCGGCGCCAGCGCACCGATCACGAACTGCGCAGGATCTTCCGACCACAGCACGATGTCGACGCGCTCACCACCGAGCTCACCAGTCACTGCCTGAACGCGGGAACCGCGCATACCTACGCAGGTACCAATAGGATCGATGCGTTTATCGCTGGTATGTACCGCAATTTTTGCGCGCACACCAGGATCACGTGCTGCTGATTTAATCACCAGAGAGCCCTGCTCAATCTCAGGCACTTCCAGTTCAAACAGCTTCATGATGAATTCTGGCGCAGTACGGGACAGGATAACCTGAGGGCCACGTGCATTGCGATCAATACGCAGAATGTAAGCACGGACGCGGTCACCGACACGCAGATTTTCTTTCGGGATCATCTGGTCGCGTGGCAGACGGGCTTCCACTTTACCGGACTCAACCACGGCATCGCCACGCTCCATACGCTTGATGGTACCTGTTACCAGGGAGTCACCACGCGCCAGGAAGTCAGCCAGGATCTGTTCACGCTCCGCATCACGGATACGCTGCAGTACCACCTGCTTAGTATCCTGCGCAAAACGACGGCCAAAATCAACCGATTCAATTTCTTCTTCAATGTAATCACCAACCTGGATATCTGCATCATCTTCGACTGCTTCGAAATGCAGAATTTCCTGATCAGGCAATTGCAGACCGGCTTCATCCGGCACCACATGCCAGCGGCGGAAAGAACGGAATTCGCCTGTGTCGCGATCAATTTCAACGCGAATATCTACTTCGCCGGGAAAACGTTTTTTTGTCGCCTGAGCCAGTGCATGCTCCAACGCACCGAAGACCACTTCTTCATCGACGTTTTTTTCACGCGCCAGCACATCCACTAATAACAACAAATCACGACTCATGCTTTGCGACTCCTAAAATCCACTTGTGGCACCAGACGTGCCTTATCCACATCGGCGAGCGTAAACTCCAGCATGGCCGACCCATCTTTTACTTCAAATTCCAGCTTCAGATTATCGCCTTCAGGCTCATGCAAAACCCCTTCAAAGGTTTTACGATTCGGCGTTCCCGGCATAGGCATGCGCAACTTGATGGTCGCTTTGCAACCCGCAAAGCGCACGTAGTCGCTCAGCTTTTTCAATGGACGATCCATACCGGGAGACGAAGTTTCCAGTCGACTGTAATTAACATTCTCAACCATCAGTACATGCGACAACTGGTGACTGACCTTTTCACAGTCTTCTACTGTGATATTGCCCTTGTCCCAATCTGCCTGCAAAAAATCAATGTACACCCTGAACAAGCCACGCTCGGCCTGCTCAAAGTCCACCAGATCATATCCGGTACCATTGACGGTCTTCTCTATCAATTCCAATAAAACCAAACTATTCTCCGATTCACATAAGCCAACACAGCAGAAAATTCAGACAAACAAGCGGTAAAACCAAAAAAAAATGGGCAACTGCCCATCTTTTTTAGCGCCTGAACTTTACAACTTTAGGCATAATCTGCTAACTACCAGATTATAAACGATTATTTACCCTGTCGCAATGGAAAACAGGGGCAAACAAACACAATTCAGACACGCATTCAGGTGCAAACTCAGGCGCCGCGCGAACGGCGACGGGCCGCAATTCCCTGCCCTATCGCCTGCCCACTGCCACGCGTGGTCGGACCACGACGCTGCAGTGCAACATCCGGATAACCCAAGGCAGTTTGCAAAGGATCGGGCTGACGCTTTTTACCGCCAGACGCCTTGCCTCCGGAATTCATTTTATTGCCGTTAGCAGCACGACCCTGACCCATTTCAGGGCGACCCGAACTCATAGGCAGGCTAGGCTGACGTTGCGCAAAAGATGGCACGGCAGATTTATTGGAAATCGGCTTTTGCGCATACTGCGATTTTTGCGCAGGCTTATCTGAAGCAGTTTTTTCCAGACCACTGAGCTTGAGCAGGCTGCGTACCGCATCTTCTTCCAACTCTTCCCAACGGCCACGCTTCAGATTTGCCGGTAAAGTCATCGCACCATAACGGGTACGGATCAGGCGCGATACAGTCAGCCCGACCGCCTCAAACATACGGCGCACCTCACGGTTACGGCCTTCACCGATAATCACGCGATACCACTTATTCACACCCTCACCACCGCCATCAGCGATTTTGGAGAATTGCGCCATGCCGTCTTCGAGCTCAACACCCGCCAGCAAGCGCTGACGCATACCCTCTTCCAGCTCACCCAGAGTACGGACCGCATACTCACGCTCAATACCATAACGCGGATGCATCAGTCGATTCGCCAGATCACCGGAAGTCGTGAATAACAACAAACCTTCCGTATTAAAATCCAGACGACCAACCGCCAGCCACTTACCCACCTTCATGGTCGGCAAACTGCCAAATACCGAAGGACGCCCCTCAGGGTCATTGGTACTCACGATTTCACCGGCAGGTTTATGGTAAATCAGCACGCGCGGTGGTTTTTTCGTAATCTTGCGCATAATCGGCTTGCCATTGATACGCACCTGATCGGTCGGCAGAATACGCTGGCCGATATGCGCCGGCTCACCATTGACGGACACCCGGCCCGCAACAATCAATTCTTCCATATCACGACGCGAACCCAGACCCGCTTCCGCCAGCACCTTGTGCAATTTAGGCGCATCATCATCCGCCGTCAGATCGCGACGCACCGCCTTTTGTGGACGCCCACGCCCTTTAGCACCCACATCATCGATGGCATCATACGCGTCGGAAGTGACGAAGGAAAACACATCATCCGGTGCATTTGCATCACGCCGACCACCACGCGCCTGAGGCGCACGCCCCTGCCTGGAAGCTGGCTTATTGCGAGCAGAAGCATCGCGCGGAGTGCGCTCTTTTCTTGCCGCACCGGCACCAGCATCAACACCCGCTTCGTTGCGTGGCTGACGCTTACGCGGCGCCGCTGGCTTCGCAAACGACTCATTCGATTCAGCACCAGCTACCACCGCCTGCTGCTCACCCGCCTCAGCACGTGGGCGGCTATTCCTGCGCATATTGCGCGGACCACGCACACCGCGCTTGGCCGGTCTGCCACCTTCGGTAGCAGGCTGATCATTATCTTGTGCGCGATCTGCGCCCATATCTTCAGAATTCATTGGATTTATCTTCTAATTCTATTTCTAATTCTACTAAAGGCTGCTGATGCAATTCAGCGGCCTGCTCTGTCACCTGAGGCAACGCGACTGGCGCTGGCTCAACTACTAATTCTTCAGCTACTAACTCTTCAGCCTTTAATTCTTCAGCTTCTAATTCTTCAGCTTCTAATCTTTCAGCCGCCAATTCTTCGGCCGGTACAGCAAGCTCAGACCCACCTGCATCGTCCAGCCCAGCCTGCGCAATAACTACCTGTACCCCATCCAATTGAGCAGACTCAATATCAGCCACAGCATCGGTCGCCAACGTCAGCAAATCTTCCGCACCCGACTCCGGCGCCACCTGCTCTTTACTAATCTGCTGCAAAGGCGGCAACTGATCGAGAGAACCCAGACCCAGATCACTCAGAAAATGTTTAGTGGTCGCAAATAAGGCAGGGCGACCAGGCACATCCCTATGACCGATAGTCTCGATCCAACCACGATCCTCCAGCGTTTTAATCATTTGTGACGACACAGTCACGCCGCGGATTTCTTCGATATCACCACGCGTTACCGGCTGCCGATACGCGATAATCGCAAGCGTCTCCAGCGTCGCCCGGGAATACTTGGGAGGTTTTTCAGGATTGAGCCTGTCTATATATGCGCGCATCTCAGGACGACTCTGAAAGCGCCAGCCAGTCGACAAGGCCACCAGCTCTATTCCCTTATCAGTCCAGTCGCGACGCAAATCTTCCAGCATCGTCCTGATCGTATCAGCACCAATTACATCAGCCTGATCATCCGTCTCCTGAAACAGTTTTTTCATGGCGCTGACCGTCAAAGGCTCAGGCGCGCACAATAAAGCCGTTTCGAGGACTCGTTTTGCCTCAGCAGTATTCATGCAATCTATTACACGGGTTTATATTGATGTCACATGGCAGGACGGGATTCCATCACTCACCATTACGTATTACCAAGCACTTCGCTGGCTTCACCCATTCTCAGGGCAGATCGGGGCTAAAGATCGAGGCTAATTAAGACGCATATCTTGAATATGCTAGCCCTGCAAAATCAGTAGATAACAGATTGTAGTCCAGAATGCGGGTGACAATCAAAAAAATTCAATCACGCAGCTAATAAAAAAGCCACGTACAACGTGGCTTTTTTGAATCTTGGTTGCGGGGGCAGGATTTGAACCTACGACCTTCGGGTTATGAGCCCGACGAGCTGCCAGACTGCTCCACCCCGCGTCTGAAGAATGAAACTATACACGACTTTGCTGCTTCGCGCAATCCCAATCACAAATTCTGCTTAAGTCGACGACATTCTTACTCTGTAATGCACCGCACAATTCAGGTCTGCGCCTACCCCACCACAAGAAAGCGTGTTCATTGATTACCACAGGCAAAGCCAGTGGTACACTCAGGTCATTGCTTATCTATTCGAATTCAGCCATGAAATTCTGCTCCGAATGCGCGACACCGGTTGTCATACAAATTCCACCCGACGATAACCGCGAACGCTTTGTTTGCCCGGCCTGCCATACAGTGCATTATCAAAATCCAAAATTAGTCGTAGGCTCCATCCCTGTGTGGGAAGACAATGGCAAGCTGCAGGTTTTGTTATGTAAGCGCGCGATCGAACCCAGATATGGCTACTGGACTTTACCAGCGGGCTTTATGGAAAACGGCGAAACCAGCAGCGCTGCTGCCGAGCGCGAAACCCAGGAAGAAGCTGGCGCCAACATCCGTCTGCATGATTTGTTTTCTATCCTGAATGTGCCACATGTACATCAGGTCCACCTGTTCTACCGTGCCAGCCTGCTGGATCTGGATTTTCAGCCTGGCACTGAAAGCCTGGAAGTACAGTTGTTTTCTGAAGCCGATATACCCTGGCAAGACATTGCCTTCCCTACCGTCAGTGAGACGCTGAAATTTTTCTTTAACAATCAGCGCCAGGTCGCACAAGGCGGCAGTTATCAATTGCATGAGCATGATATTTTCAAACCCATGCGGAGCGATCTGTGATCCCGTGGCTGGAGCAAAACAGCCCTTTCCCGGATGTGAGCACCGCACTGACTGAAGCACAGGGCGCAGCCGGACTGCTTGCAGCCGGTGCTGACCTGTCTGCAGAGCGCCTGCTCCTCGCCTACCGCAGCGGCATTTTCCCCTGGTTTTCAGAAGGGCAACCGATTTTATGGTGGTCTACCGATCCGCGCATGGTATTGAAGACGGCCGACTTCAAACTCTCAGACAGCCTGCGCAAGAAGCTGAATAAAATCAGTGATGACCCAGCCTGGGAAATCCGTTTTGACAGCGCATTTGAAGCAGTCATGCGCGCCTGTGCCGCCCCCAGAAAAGACGGACATGGCACCTGGATTTCAGAAGACATTATTCAAGGCTATGGCGAACTGCACCGCAAAGGCTACGCGCACTCTTCAGAACTGTGGCTGGACAATACACTCGTCGGCGGGGCTTACGGCGTCTGCATAGGAAAAATGTTTTATGGCGAGTCCATGTTTGCACGCGTGACAGATGCGTCTAAAATTGCCTTGAGCCAGCTGGTGTTTTTTTTGCGTGAGCAAGGCGTGCAAATGATAGACTGCCAACAGGAAACAGCGCATCTCAGCTCGCTGGGCGCCCGGCCCATCAGCAGAACCGCTTTTCTGGAGTGGCTCAGCATCGCAACAGAACAGCCTGCCATCACGAACTGGCAAGCACCTGGAATCAGAAGCAAGTGACACAACTCCATGAACTTCCGCTGACGAGCATACAGTTTTATGCGACGGCACCCTATCCCTGCAGTTATCTGGAGGGGGCTCAGGCACGTTCGCAAGTTGCCACACCAGCCCACCTGATCCACAGCGATGCCTATGCAGAATTGGTCAGAAATGGCTTCCGGCGTAGCGGCATTTTCATTTACAGGCCACACTGTGACAACTGCCAGGCTTGCACACCGGTCCGCGTGCGGGCCCATGATTTCAAACTCAACCGCAGTCAACGCCGCGCCTGGCACAAACACAGCGGACTGAACGCCTATGTCGCCAACCTGGCGTATTCAGCCGAGCACTACGAACTGTATCAACGCTACCAGCAATCACGCCACGCCGGTGGCGGCATGGATCAGGATAGTCGCGACCAGTATGCACAATTTCTGCTGCAAAGCCGGGTCAACACCCGCCTGGTCGAATTCCGCGATGCCGAAAATGCACTCAAAATGGTCAGCATCATTGACATACTGAATGACGGCTTATCATCGGTTTATACTTTTTTTGATCCGGATGATGCGAATTGCTCCTACGGCACTTACAATATCCTCTGGCAAATCCGGCAGACTCAGGAATTGCAATTAGATTACGTCTATCTCGGCTATTGGATAGCCGCCAGCCCGAAAATGGCTTATAAAACCAATTTCAAACCTCTGGACGCTCTAATGCATGGCAGATGGCAGGAACTACACACCTGACTTCCGCCACCTGCGAAGGATAATGGCAAGCCTTTTCTCAGCCAGCCCAATACTCCATCGTTTTTCTCTATCAGCTATTAGCTATTTTTAAGCACACTATGTCCGAAAGCCTTTTATATTCCCTCATCCGGCCCGCCCTGTTTTCTATGGATCCGGAAAAAGCCCACCACTTCACTTTACCAAGCCTGCAAAAACTGCATCAGCTGGGACTCTCCAGCCTGATAGGCAAACCACAGGAAGATGCACGTACGGTGATGGGAATACGCTTTCCTAATCCTGTAGGTCTGGCGGCCGGGCTGGATAAGGATGGCGCTTATATAGACGGACTGGCTTCGCTCGGCTTTGGCTCGATAGAAATCGGTACGGTCACACCACGCGCCCAACCTGGCAATCCGTTGCCACGTATGTTTCGCCTGCCTAAGGCGGAAGCCATCATCAACCGCATGGGCTTCAATAACGGCGGTGTGGATGCGTTTGTGCGCAACGTACAAAATTCACGCTTTTTCCAGGAAAAACAAGGCGTACTTGGCCTCAATATCGGCAAGAATGCAGACACGCCGATAGAGCGCGCAGCCGACGATTACCTGCACTGCCTGAGCAAAGTCTATCCCTATGCCAGCTACGTAACAGTCAATATATCCTCCCCCAACACCAAAAACCTGCGCCAGCTACAAGGCGCAGGCGAATTAGACAGCCTGCTATCCCAGCTCAAAGAGGCGCAGCAACGTCTGGCTGACCAGCATAAACACTACGTGCCGGTCGCCCTGAAAATCGCTCCGGATATCGATGCAGAACAAATCAAAACCATTGCCGAAGCATTGTTGCGTCATCGTATCGACGGCGTGATTGCGACTAACACCACGATCACCCGCGATGCCGTACATGGCTTGCAGTATGCCGAAGAGGCAGGTGGCTTATCAGGCAAACCCGTATTTGAACCCTCCAATCGCGTGATTCGTGCTTTGAAAGCAGAACTGGGCGATGCATTGCCTATCATCGGTGTGGGCGGTATTTTCTCGGGTGAAGATGCAGTCACCAAGATGCAGGCCGGTGCCTCGCTGGTGCAACTGTATTCCGGCCTGATTTATCAAGGCCCGGGATTGATCAAAGACTGTGCAAGCGCATTGCGCCGCATGCGCTAAGCAGCGATTTCAGATCAGTCTGAACCGCATGATCAAATACTGATCTGACCAGATATTACGGGGTCTGCGTATCCACATATCATCCACCACCAGTGCAGGATGATGGGGAGCGCAGACCAGCGCGATCCGGTCCATCGCGCAAACCAGCCCTTCAGCCACAAACACAACGATACATCCAAGCCCGAATACACTGATCTCTCAGCGCGCCCATGCTGCTGGCACGATTATCAACATCCCTACGCTGCCAGGCTTCAGCCCCACTACACAGTTTTATTCCCGGCTGCAACCAACGCCCCTGCCAAGCGGACCCCAGAGTTGCGATCTGCCGTGCAGCGTTGTTAATTCGAATGCCGCCAACAGCGGCAGAATGCACTGATGGCCACAGACGTTTAAGTCTCGCAATGAGCGACACTGGCCACTCCATCACACACCGATCATTCAATGCGCAAGTAAGACATGCATTTAGTGTTAAAAACAACATAGGCAGTAAATAGAGATGTATTTTACTTGCACAATCAACATTGTTGTTTTTTACAAAACCATCGTTTGCTATGATCAATTGCCCTTCGGAAATAACACGATGCGCGCCACAATATGCCGGTATTTGAATGCCAATTCAATCAAGTATCCGGATTCGTGTTCGCCATTGGGCCAGATGAGAAAGCGTGCGCGATTGCGTCGTCGAAACCAGCACCAGTCAGCGCACAGATTAAAACCAGACAACATCCGGTAAGTACAAGCTGAAATCAGGCAAAAATACAGCGCACGTCTCATTACGTTCAGTCGCTGCCGCCACATCTGAAGCCATCCATCGAATGTGACGAACGATGTATCGCCTGCGTCACTGCTGTGCAGACCTGCGGTGTTGCTTCATTCTAAGGAGACAAAACAAGATGCGTGATTTTTTATGGCGCTGGAAAAGCAGCATAGGTTTAATTTTTGCATTGAGCTGCGTACTCAGCGGCGCCAGCCATGCACAAGCCCCCGCCCCAGCTGCTAAAGCACAAGCAGTGCGCACTCTGGAGCAGCTTAAGGCAGGTGTCGAAGCAATTCGCATCAAAAACGGCACACCGGCGCTTGGTATTGCGCTGGTAAGCAAAGATGGCCCTTACTGGGTGGCCGGTCTTGGTGAAGCACGACCTGAAAGCAAACTGAAGGCCGATGAAAACACACTGTTCCGCATGGCCTCTGCATCCAAGTTATTCGTCGGCCTGGCAGTCATGAAACTGGTGGAAGAAGGCAAGCTGAACCTGAACGACCCGGTGCGTAAGCTCGCACCGGAAATAAGGTATCAAAATCCATGGGAAGAACAGCATCCGGTCTTACTGGCACATTTACTGGAACATACCAGCGGCTGGGATGACATGCACCCGGCTGAATTTGCATGGAATAAGGCCGATGATATGCCGATCAAAGATGCACTCGCCTATCATCCCCATTCGCGTACTTCACGTTGGATTCCGGGTACCCGGATGGCGTATTGCAGCACCGGCACTGTGGTCGCCGCCTACATCGTAGAAAAAATCAGCGGGCAAAAGTTTGAAGATTATGTGAGCAGCCATTTTTTCCAGCCACTGCAAATGCGCAGCAGTACTTATTACCAGAATGCCGACGTCAAACAGCGCGGTGCAAGCTTGTATTCGGATGGCGTTCTGCAAAGCTATGAATATCATCTGTATCGTCCTGATGGCGCGCTGAACTCGTCGGCACATGACATGGCGAATTTACTGCAATTCTTTATCCAGAAGGGTCAATTCGGTCAGCAGCAAATTTTAAGTCCGGCTTCTTTGGAACGTATGCAGCATGCACAAACCACACTGGGTGCGGCCAAAGGTGTGCAAAGCGGGCATGGTTTAGCCAGCATGACGCGCAGCCTGGGCAATACACAAGTTGCCTTTTATGGACATGCCGGACGGGTGACCGGTGGCGTGGTGGATGTGTATTACTCCCCCGCCTTGCAACAGGGTTTTGCCATCATGCTGAGTAACGATGATTACGATACCTTGGATGGCATAGAAGAATTGCTGCAGCAATTCCTGCTACAAAATTCGCTTGAGAAACCAGCCGTAACCGCGATACCTGCGGCATTTAGCCATATCGATGGCTGGTATCGCCGCATCAATCCGCGTAATGAAATGACACGCTATGTAGATGACTTAAGCAGCCTGACACGTTTCAGCATCAACGGAAACGCTGTAGAGCAAGGCGGCTTACTCGGCGGATCAGAGATCAGCGGCTATTTCAGCGGCAATACGCTGACCGATGCACAAACCGGCCTGTCCAGTGCTGCCTTCGTGCAAGACCCACTGGCTGGCGAAGTGCTGCAAGTGCGTTCCAATCTGTATCAGCGTATCGCAACACCTGTGGTGTACGGCATACTGGCCATCATGGCGGCATGGATGTTTTCTGCCTTGCTCAATGCAATCATGGTACTGCTACTCGTGGCACGTCAAATACTTGGCAAAACACCGGCGGCCCCGCAACTGACGCTGCAAATCCTGCCTTTTCTGGCTACGATCTGCTGGTTACTGATGAAGTTTGCCGGTGATTTGCTCGGTGATAGCAGTCACGACTGGGGAACCGTGTCGGCCACCTCACTGACCGTGATGATCAGCACTGTTACCTACGCGGCCCTGACCATAGTCTGCGTTGGTCTCAGTATCCGCCAATGGCGTCAACATGGGATGCGCCACTGGCATGCAACTATATTGTCTGTGCTGCACACATGTATGCTGGCTTACCTGTGGAGTTATGGTGTAATCGGCATTCGCAGCTGGGCATAAAAAACACTACGGCCAGCTAGTGAACGCTGGCCGTTCATCGTGATGCTGAGCCAAAAGCCTGATATCCCGACGCTCAGACGCAGATGTTTTGATGTAGCGCAAAGCACAAAAATCAAAACCTTCACTCAATCGCAACTAGCAATCATTCTCATTTACATTTCCAATAAAGTTCGTTACAATCCGGCACTGAATTTGAAATACCAGCCATTCCCCCTTGGAAAAGCCAACAGGTATTTTGTGGTTAAACTTACTTTTGGAAATTCCGATGTCGCATATCAAGAGCCGCAAACACGCCAGTTCCCCGATTCAACACACCATGAGCGCTGCCATTGCAGCTGCGCTGTTGTTGCCCGTTGTTGCCCATGCAGCAGACAAACTGCCTGAAGTCACAGTGAAAGGCAAAGCTGAAAACGAATTCAAGGCGGAAAAAGCGGCTTCTGCCAAATACACGCAACCATTGGTTGATACGCCACAAACTATCTCTGTCATTAAACGTGAACTGATCGACCAGCAAGGCGCACTGACGCTGACCGATGCGCTGCGTAATACACCAGGTGTGGGCGCATTCTTCCTGGGCGAAAATGGCAGCACCAATACTGGCGACGCGATTTACATGCGCGGCTTTGATACATCCAGCAGCATCTATGTTGATGGCGTACGCGACCTCGGCTCCATTTCGCGCGATCTGTTTAATATCGAACAAATCGACGTTTTAAAAGGCAATGCAGGTACCGACAGTGGCCGCAGCGCACCGACTGGCTCTATCAATCTGAGCAGCAAGCAAGCCAGATTGGATAACATCACTTCGGTTAACGCCACTTTCGGCAGCGGCTCGCAGAAGCGCGTAGCAGCAGATACCAACGTGGTACTCGATGAGAAAAGCGGCTCTGCTTTCCGCCTGAATGCTATGGTGCAGGATAGTGGCGTTCCTGGCCGTAATGAAGTCAATAACAAGCGCTGGGCAGTGGCACCTTCGCTGGCCTGGGGTCTGGGTGGCAACACACGTTTCTATGCCAACTTCCTGCACGTAAAACAAGACAATATCCCGGATGGCGGCGTACCGACCATCGGTCTTCCAGGCTACACCAGCCCTGACACTAGCCGTCCTTACATCAGCAATGCACCAAAAGTTGATCCGAAAAACTTCTACGGCTCAAATAGCGACTTCGATAAAGTTCAGGCTGATATGCTGACTGGCCGCATCGAGCATGATTTCTCCCAGAACGTCAAACTGATCAATACTGCGCGTTACGGTAAGACCACGCAAAATTATCTGCTGACCGCATTCATGGGATCCAAAGCTAACTTGCTGACTCCAAGCGCGAGCGATTTATCCGGCTGGAATCTGGCGCGTAGCACCCGCACACTGAAAGATCAGGAAAACGAAATTCTGACTAACCAGACCAACATCCAGGCCGATCTGACTCTGGCTGGCTTGCAGCATGCTTTGCTGGCTGGTGTGGAACTGACTTCCGAGAAGCAAAATACCTGGGGCTACAACGGCACCGGTACGCTGCCAGCGGCCAATCTGTACAAGCCAAATCCTGCTGATGCAATCAGCGGTCTGAATCTGGTCAAAAACGGTGTATTCAGCCGTGGTGCAACCACCACCGTCAGCGCCTATGTCTTTGACACCATCAAGTTCACACCACAATGGCAAGTCAATGGCGGCGTGCGTGTTGATCGCTACAATACTGATTACACAGCAGCCTCCTTATCCACCGCGGCCTCTAACCCTACGCTGCCAGTCAACACTTTGGTTCCGACCAACCTGAATACCAGCGGCAATCTGTTGAACTGGAAACTGGGTGCCTTGTATAAGCCAACCGAAAGCAGCAGTGTTTACACTTCGTTCTCGACCTCCAAGCAACCACCAGGCGGCTCGAACTTCGCACTGAGCACTGCAGCGAGCAGCGCAGCGAATCCTAAGTTCGATCCTCAGGAAACCAAGAACGTAGAAATCGGCACTAAATGGGATCTGCTGAAAGAAAAGCTGTCCTTCACTGCAGCAATTTACCGCACCACGATTTCTAATGAAGTCGTACAAAATCTGTCTGATCTGATGTACTACCAGACAGGTGAAAAACGTGTAGAAGGTATAGAACTGGGTCTGACTGGCGCGATCAACCGCGACTGGCTGGTCAGTGCAGGCTATGCCCGCATGAATACCAAAGTTGCAGCAGGTCCGGTAGTCACTGCGAATGGCGAAAACAATCTGGCTTATGCACCTAAGCAGACATTCACTGCATGGACTTCTTACCAGATCAATAAAGACTGGAAAGTTGGCGGCGGCGCACGTTTTGTGGATGCCTTATTGCGTGGCACGGATGGAGCAATCGGCACACCGGCTTCGACCGAATCTTACTGGGTGTTTGATGCGATGAGCAGCTATGCGATCACAAAGAACATTGATCTGCAGCTCAACATCAGCAACCTGACTGACAAAGTCTATGTCGCTGCGATCAATAAGAGCGGCTACCGTTACACACCAGGTGCACCACGTGCGATCAGCCTGGGTGTGAATGTGAAGTTCTGATACCCCACTCTGTTGTAATTAACGCCCCTCTCTGGAGGGGCTTTTTTTCTGGATCAGAGAAAAAAAGTAAGCTGGCTTACGCAACATCATGACGGCAATGCGTATAAGCTGCATGATGAGAGGCTCGCGAATCTGCAGATCGACATGATCAGCCGCCATGACTATTTGGAGTTAGAAAATGATGCTACACATCCCCGGCGTACTCACACCGGAACAAGTTGCCAGTTTCCGCAGTCGTCTGGCTGCCACTGACTGGGTCGATGGAAAAGAAACCGTCGGTGCGCAAGGCGCCCAGGTAAAACAAAACCGTCAACTGCCTGAGCATTCAGCGGTATCACGCGAACTGAGCCAGGAATTGCTGGACATCGTCAAACGTCATCCTGTATTTTTTTCAGCAGCCCTGCCTTTGCACATCGTACCGCCACTATTCAATGCCTATTCAGGCGGCGAACACTATGGACTGCATGTAGACGGCGCGGTCAGACGGGTACCCGGTACTGGCCAAAGCCTGCGCACCGATGTCTCCACCACGCTGTTCCTGACCGATCCGGAAGATTATGAAGGCGGCGAACTGATGGTGGTCGACACCTATGGCACCCATGAAGTCAAACTGCCTGCCGGCGACATGATCGCCTATCCATCAACCAGCCTGCATCAGGTCACGCCAGTCACACGCGGCACCCGCATCTGCTCATTCTTCTGGAGTCAGAGCATGATACGTGACGATGCACGCCGCAGCATGTTGTTTGAGATGGACCAAAACATCACCCGCCTGCGTGCTCAGCTTGGCGACAGCATTGAAGTTGTGAGCCTGACTGCGCAATATCACAACCTGCTACGCATGTGGGCCGAAACCTGAAGCAATCAGCCCGTCTGGCATCATGCACAGGCGGCATAATCAGGACAGTGACAGTCAAAGCCGTTTTTGCAGAGTGTAAGAAGTATGCCCCTTAGGCATCCCCTCCAGGCTGGATAATAAGGTATAGCCTTGCTTTTCATAAAATGGCTTAGCTTGCCAGCTGGTCGTCATTACCAGCGCCAGCTCCATTCCATGCTGCTTCGCTTTTTCTTCCGCAGCGCGCAGCAATTGCGCCCCGAGCCCGGAACCCCGGCTTGCGGGCGACAACCAAAGCAGCTCGACATGTAGCGTGTTCCAAAAACAGCTGGCACGGATACCTCCAGCTACCGCATCCTGTTCATCCCGTGCCAAAACAAAGAAACGCACTTCTGCACTCTCAGGCTCCAGATCCGGCACGGCTTCATGATTGAAACGGACTATGCCCTCCCTGAGCACAGCCTGCTCGGCCTCAGTCGCATTTTCAGTGGTGATGATTTTCATCATTCTTCCTCATTATCTGTTTGCTTGATACAGGTACAGCCTCCCCTACCTTGCCAGCATCAACGCGACGCGATCAAGAGCGCTGCCATAGCGATAGCGACCCCGGCACAGGAGGCGAAAATATTGGTTTGCGCAGCAGGATTCAGCTTACGCAAAGCTATCGTGACATATATCGAAATGAAACCGTGAACACTGACTAAGGATAAAATCGCCCAAAAAGACCAACTCTCACCACGGCTGAAAGGTAGCACAAGCCAGGCTAAGGCCAAGCCAAATGCCAGTAAGTCAGCGCCGACCATTTTCAACATCCCCAAAATAATCGCCTGATAGTGATAAGGAATTTCGGTCCAGGCCAAGCCTGTCAGCTGAGCATGGTAAAACAAATACTCCCTTGCAAACAGATAGCGTAAACCGAAAGCAAGTGAGCTGGCAGCAATCACCAATAAGGCGGCAGAAGCGATGAATAAGTTGGACATACAGGATAACGCACACTTGGGGAGCTTAAATGGAAGGAAAAGCCAGTTTAACGCGGTCTTTCAATTCAAACAATTTTCCAGGCAAAACAACCCATGTTTAGTATGAAAAGCGTGACAAAAAAAACCCGCATGCGAAGAGCACCCCCGTCGATTCAGCATAAACAGTAATTTGCAAAGTAATGTAAGCAAACCCAGCCAGCCTTAAGCTTTTCCCTGTGGCGCGGTCTGAAAAACAAGATCGACAAAAGCGAATTCAAATTTTCCATTTGCCATAAGTGATGGCAAATGACTGCTTTCCCTTTCAACGTCAGCGGCATTTTCTATGACCTGTCACACACACATTAAATGCCTGAATCAGCGCAGCCACTACAGCTAAAAACACATGCTACCGCTGGCAATGATTGCTTACAAATACATAACGCCTGCTTGCCATATTACCGCTACATTTCTGCCTGCACGCTTGGCCATTGCCAGCGATACGCACATCCGATTGATCGTAAAGACGAGGTAAGCCTGATGAAGAAAAACGTTTTGTATTCAGCTGTTTTGTGTTGCGCTGTACTTAGCGCCTGCGGTGGCTCCAGCGATAGTGGCAACAACTCTTCCTCTGGTGCAGCCAGCTCACCAGTGCAGACAGCGCCAGGTGGTGTTTACCTGGGCTATTACGCAGAGGACCCGAAAACTAATCCTGAAGACCCGACTCTGGGTGCCTTTGTGCTGAATCTGCCTGCCAGCAACACCAGTTTTTCCGGCTCTATGTTTTTTACTTATGTAGGCTGCCAGAGTGAAAATGTAGGTACAGTCAGTGGCAATAAAACCGATAGCGGGATTTCGGGTAACTGGAGCGGCAGTCTGGATGGGGTCATGAATACGGGCAGCTATACCGGCAACTATCAGGCAGCTACGCAGTCTTATAGCGGCACGTATACCAATGCAGGTGGCAAGCAATTCCGTAATCTGCAGCCCTGCATACAGTATTACATCGCACCAAATGGCAGCTTTGAGATGTTTGCCGCAGAAAAGCTGATACCGGACACCTTTCAGATCAGCCTGAATGGACGCACCCTGTCCTGGAGCAGCATGACCGGCAGCGCAGTCACGCTGGTGTATGTGATGAATCCGCAAATCGCACAAAGCACGGGTAATCCTGTGATCTGGCAAACCATTGTGCCAGCCACGGGCAGCGTGACGATACCGCAGAGTGTCAATCTGAAAGCCGGAACCGAGTACCTGGTGGCGGTCGCCGTCGCATCTGGCAGCTATCAGCGTCTGGCTTTTGGCAGTAAGCGCTTTACCGCGCAATAAGGATGAGGTTTCGCGCTACGCCCGGCGTAATGTGATGGCCTACATTACACTGGGCGGCGTGGATAAGATCACAGCGTGGCGCTGGCCAGCTTGGCACCAAAGCCGATGAACATGGCACCAACCCCACCGGTCACACCGGCCGACAAACGGCGGCGTTGACGGAAGGTTTCCGCCAGGCGCACGCCGATAAAGATAATCACGGTCAGATAAGTAAAGCTGCAAATCTGGCAGATCAGCGCCAGCAAACCGTAAGACAGCAAGGGATGATCAAACGCCGGATCGACGAACTGGATGAAGAAGGAAATAAAAAACAGGATGGCCTTGGGATTCATCAGACTGATGACCAGTGCCTTAGTGAAGGGGTCACCCGGCTCGACTGCACGCTGCACTTCGGTCACCGCCTGATGACGGTTTTTCCAACCTAGCCAGCAGCCACGCAGCATCTGTAAGCCTATCCAGGCCAGATAAGCTGCGCCTATATATTTGACGATGTAGAACAGCGCCGGATTGGCTTTCAACAAGGATGCCATGCCACCAGCGGACAATACCATCAGGATCAGATCCCCCAGAAAAATCCCGCAAGCACCACGATAAGCCTGACGCACGCCGCGCTGTGCAGCCACACTCAGCACATACAGAGAATGCGGCCCTGGCAACAAGACGATAAAAATCGTCCCGATCACGAAAGTCCAGAAATCAGAAATGCCAAAAGTGGCGTGTATCAGTTCGTTCATAGAGAATTAAGTGGAGATGTCAGTAAAAGAGACGCAGCCTTAGCAGCCCGCAAAGAGCTGCCCCACATCATAACACTGGCAGCGGCGCCGCACAGGACAGCAACGCTGCATTGCTTACTCACTGTGCCTTGTTACTGACTGCACGCACCGGCAAAGGGACATTGCACAGATCGATATGTCCGGCCGGGACTTTATACCAGTCACCGCCACGATTACGTTGTGCAGCCACCAGTTTCTGAAAGGTCGGGGTATCGGTACGTATGATTTCCAGCTGACTGCGCTCTGCTGCAGGCAAATCCGCTGCCACTTTGATCGCGACTATACGAGTATGTTGCTCAGGCTTTTCATAGAAGCCCAGCGCACCGGTACCACGTGGCAAACTGGTCAGCAATTCCATGCCCTGCATGACGCGGCCGACTACCGTGATATTGCGATCCAGCTGACGCGGTGCGTGACCTGTCACAACATACAGCGAAGTACCGTCACCACTGTTATTTTCATTGCCGCGTGCCACGCCCAGCGCGCCATAGCAATGCGCGAGCCAGGTGGTACCGGCTTTAGGATCACGCCCGGCGGCAAAGCCATTGCTATGGCCGACTTGCGGCGCATAGCCATCAACGTCAGCTAAGCGAGTGAAAGGCAATGCAGCGTTGTACTTGACCGTGAATTCGCCATCGAGTTTGCGTTTAGCAGTATTGACTTCACGCTTTTCGTCAGGATCAGCCCACTGCACCACGTAATTGTCTTGCGCCCGTACGATGGCCAGCCCATCGAAATAGGATTCACGTACCAGCTTTTTAATATTCTCCACGTGGCGCGGTGCGAAGTCAGGGGCCAGCTCCATTACCACTCTGCCCTTTTCCAACTCCAGATACAAGGTGTTATCCGGATTCAGCGCGCGCCAGTCCGTCGCGGACGAGGCTTTTAACACATCACTCATACTGACAGCAGACTTGACTGGCGTCGCCGCCTGCACAGAGAAACTGGCGCATACAGCGGCCACCAGGCACATCATTCTGGACATACGCATTGCTCACTCCATTGTTAAAAAGTTTACAGGGCAGGTCGCAAAACTTACGCTGACTGCGCCCATTTGTCCAGTCTGATTGCGTATCACGCAGCGCGACCAAACCACATTAAAATCCGACAAACTGTAAATTCATTTATCAAGTCAGGTTCCGTTTGCTATATTGGCAAGCCATCAGTTAGCCACACTTTACTGACGGCCAAGGTCTGACGCAACGCTCACAGAAAGGAAAGTCAAATGAAGCCTCAATATCAGGCGCCTACCGGTGCATTTATCGCCGCCTCCTGGGTCGCTATGTTTGTCGGTGCACTGACCTATGTGGTCGGCCTCTGGAATGCAGCGATGCTGCTCAATGAAAAAGGCTATTACTTCACTATTTTGATGTATGGCTTGTTCTCTGCTGTTTCCCTGCAAAAGTCAGTGCGTGACAAGCTGGAAGGCATACCAGTGACCGGCATTTATTTCGGCCTGTGCTGGTTATCGGTAGGTATTTCGCTGTTATTGCTGGGTGTGGGATTGTGGAACGCGAGTTTAAGTAATAGTGAAAAAGGCTTTTATGCTATGGGCTTTTTACTGAGCCTGTTTGGTGCGGTCGCCGTACAAAAAAACATACGTGACCTGGCGGTGATACGACGCCTGCATCCGGATCAGGCAGAGTATGAGCTGCCGGACCAGCAGTCATAACTAAGAAACACCTGAACTGCACCCTTGTCACCGCAATGCGGTCACAAGGGTACGTGACTGAGAGACAGACTAGGCAGCGACGGCGGGCGCAGTCACGATGTCTGCGATCACTTCAGTCAATGTATTGCGCAGGCTGACCTGCAAGGCATTTTGCAAAGACTGAATCGAGCCACCGGTACGGTACTGGAAGCTGATGTCGATCACATCACCAGGCTTAACCGCCAAGGGTTCTGCTACTGGCAATGCCATATAGTGATTCAGCCAGTCTATGGTCGATGAAGTTTCCATCAGCACTGCTAAAATATTCTTAGTCACAAAGCGCAGTGCAGTCAGGGTACCGGCTTGCTCTATGGTGATACTGCCCTGCCAGCTGATATGCAAATCATTGGGCTGACAAAAGTCGATCACGCTGTACAAAGCAGGCTGCCCCAGCTCACGGGTATCGGCAGAAAACACGCCGGGCTGGGTAAATTGTATGATCGGTGCCTGATAACCAAGGAAGTCATAAGTTTGCTGCAGAGGCTGCACCGCCATCACCACCGCTTCCGGTATAAACACCGGCATCTTGTCACCGAATTTAGCGGCATAGCGTTTTTTGAAATTCTCTATGACCTCGACCTGTTTTTCACGCAGCATACCGACGTGTATCATTTCACAGATCACCACGTCGACCGGCTCAGGCGGCAGGTATTCAAACGCATCGGCATGGATCACCTCGACCCGTTCGCCGTAGCGGTTTTTCGCCAGCAGGCGGCGCGCTTCGGCGACCATGTCGGGATTGAATTCGACGCAATAGACTTTGGCCGCGCTCTGTGCCGCGAACCAGGACAGCACGCCAGTGCCGCCGCCTAACTCCAGCACCTTGGCACCTTCAAAGACCTGACGTTGAATCGCAGCTTTGAAATTGTCCATACGATTTGCATCCATCAGCATATTGTGATGGTACTGCAAAGGGATAAATTGCCCGAGATAGCAGCTCTCAGCTTCACGCTCATTCAGCATAGCGTTTCCTTCCAGGTTTGGTTTCATCATAGACCTGCCTATCACCAACAGGACAGGGTGCGCTTCGACATCCGGAGCAGAGGCAGCGCGGCAGCCAACTCAGGTTCGAGTGTCTGATTATCCTGTGGAAAGAAAAAAACAATACTGAGAGTTAAACGAAAAAAAGCACTCTGTTCGGGCTTTTGCGCATAGTTCGCCCTGTCTGCACTATAGGTCAAGGCGGGCGCTTTAACAATGCGCCGTAGCAGCCAAACCGGGTTGGCTGCTTGAGTGAATACGGAATGGCCGAGGGATATGGCACAAAAGCGGCTTAGCGTTTTTTCTTTTCGCAGCGCGCGTCGCTGTAGGCTTGTTTCTCCTGCGTCCAGCCCTCACCGGGCGAAGTCTGCGCGCACACTCTGGCATCGCTGGTTTTACTGCTCCACCAATACCAGTCAGCCGGTGCCGCCTGTGCCATCCGTAGCGGAGAAAACAAAGCGGCGAACAGCATGCCGCATAAACCTGCTTTACTCAGAACATGCTTCATAGTGGCTCCACTGAAAAAGCAGCCGGACCGAATTTGGTCAGGCTGCAGGCTGCATGCTTCACTTCAAATCATACTTCACTTCAAACGATAGTCTGCAGATCAGCGTGATCAAGCTTCAATGCTGGCACGGTGCTGCGCCAGCTCGGCGATGGTCAGTATCACCAGATCATGCGTCAGCGCATACTCCAGCACTTGCTGACCCCGGCTCATGCTGCCATCCGGATTCATCAGCTCACACAATACGGCGGCAGGCTTCAGTCCGGCCAGCAGCGCAAGATCGACCGAGCCCTCGGTATGTCCACGTCGTTCCAGCACCCCGCCAGGCACTGCACGTAAAGGGAAGACATGGCCGGGACGAGCCAGATCTTCGGGACGCGCATCGTCCGCGATCGCAGTCAGTATGGTAGTGACACGGTCAGCCGCAGAGACACCGGTCGTCACGCCCTGCCTGGCTTCTATCGAAACGGTGAACGCGGTGCCGTAACGGCTTTGATTATCACTGACCATAGGCGGCAGATCGAGTTGTCTAAGTTTTTCATCCGGCAGACACAGGCAGACGATGCCACTGCAATCGCGGATCAGGCGGGCCATGGCTTCGACGCTGATTTTTTCTGCAGCCAGAATCAGATCCGCTTCATTTTCGCGATCGAAATCATCCATCAGCAATACCGGACGGCCCAGCCGCAAATCCTGCAGTGCCCTTTGCAGACGTTCTGGCCAAGGCGTTTGGGTGTACAGGGCGTGCAAATCGTGACCGGACGCAGCAGCGCTCGCGCCAGTTGGGGTGACTTGAATAGTTTGATTAATTTGATTAGTTTGAGACATCGTTGAAACGCTCCACAAAAGATTTGTAAAAGACGTTTCAGGGAAAACGCATAGCAGCAGCCAGGGTCTGCTGAGTCGTCAACAGGCCCTGCCGGACCGGGTTCAGCGGTCCACAGTTTCATGCGCATCTTCTTTCATCCGGACTATGACCGTCGGCTCTGGTTTCGCACCAGATCTGCTGACCCTGAGCAGGAATAAGCTTCCCGATCAGGCGCTCGCGGGCTGCACTGCAAGCAGTGTTACCGCCGGTGGGGAATTGCACCCCGCCCTGAAGACGTTGCCAGCATAAGGGCTGGCGGCGGCCATTATACGCGGCTGCGGAAAATCCGGTTTTCTGCGCCAGATAACGCGCCCCCCAGACATGACAGCACATCTCAGCAGCGAACTGAAGTGACCTTGAATTGTGTAGCAAATTGCAAGCGATGAACTAAGATAGAAATTCATACCTTCTGCGCATGTTCATATACCAATTTCACATATAAGCAAATAAATACTAAGTAGTTTGCAATAGATAGCGACTTGATTACGATGCGATTTCGTTGATAGAGAGATGATATGACGCTGACTTATGTGTTATCCGGATTTGCTGTAGGTGTGTTGGTTGGGCTGACCGGCGTAGGTGGTGGCTCACTGATGACGCCTTTGCTGACCCTGCTGTTTGGCGTCAGTCCATCGGTCGCAGTCGGCACTGACCTGGCCTTCGCCTCTGTCACTAAAGTCGCAGGTACTCTGACCCATAAGATGCGCAGTACCGTGGAATGGCGGGTGGTCCGGCTTTTATGCATAGGTGCGCTGCCTGCAGCACTGGTGGCGACTTTATTTTTGAAGCAGTTCGGTACCCTGAACAAAGAAATTGGCCTGATTATTCGCTATTCAATTGCGGGCTCCGTCCTGCTGACGGTAGTCGCATTGCTGTTTAAAGCACGCATGGTGAACTGGCTGAATGCGCACCCGAAAAAACAGCTGCAAGGTTTCAAGCTGGATCTGGCAACTGTGATCGCGGGCGCCACACTGGGCACGCTGGTGACTATTTCCTCTATCGGCGCCGGTGCTATTGGTGCGACTATCCTGGTAATGCTGTATCCACGCATGCCTGCTGCTCACATTGCAGGTACCGATATTGCATATGCAGTGCCGCTGACCGCGATTGCGGCAGTTGGTCACTGGTGGCTGGGCTCGATCAACTGGGAATTGCTGGGTACCTTACTGATCGGTTCAGTCCCCGGAATTACCATCGGTTCGCTCGCTGCGCGGGCGGTACCGGAAAAATTATTACGCGGCATACTGGCCACTACGCTGACTGCGGTGGCAGCCAAACTGGTGTTATAAATTTCAGCCAATATTTTAGCCACAATTTACAGAATCACCACTTGCACCATTGGTGCGCAACTAAAAGGTAAAAGAGATGTATCGTTACGACCAACACGATCACCAGATCATCAAAGAGCGTATCGCACAATATCGTGATCAGGTGCGCCGCCGTCTGGCCAATGAACTGACTGAAGAAGAATTCCTGCCTTTGCGCCTGCAAAATGGCTTGTATCATCAGCGTCATGCCTACATGCTGCGTATCGCGGTCCCTTACGGCATGCTGTCTTCAGCGCAGTTGCGTCAATTCGCTTACATCGCGCGTCATTATGATCGTGGCTATGGTCACTTCACTACCCGTCAGAACATACAGTTCAACTGGATCAATCTGGAAGACACACCGGCCATCCTGGAAGATTTGGCCAAGGTGGAAATGCACGCGATTCAGACTTCCGGCAACTGCATGCGTAATATCACATCAGATGAGTTTGCCGGTGTCGCACATGATGAAGTGATCGATCCGCGTCCGTATGCAGAAATCCTGCGTCAATGGACCACCTTCCATCCTGAATTCGCTTACCTGCCACGTAAATTCAAGATCGCGATCAACGGTTCGCTGGAAGACCGTGCCGCGATTGCGGTACACGATATCGGCCTGACTGTGGTGCACAATGAAGCGGGCGAAGTCGGCTTTAAAGTCATGGTTGGTGGCGGCATGGGCCGCACCCCGATACTAGGCAGTGTGATCCGTGAATTCCTGCCTTGGCAGCATGTGATGACTTATCTGGAAGCGATACTGCGCATCTATAACCTGCACGGTCGCCGCGATAACAAGTACAAAGCGCGTATCAAGATCCTGGTCAAAGCAATCGGTGCCGATGTGTTTGCCCAACAGGTAGAAGACGAATGGGCTGCGATTAAAGATGGCCCGGCCACACTGACCGAGGCCGAATTTAAACGTGTGTCGTCCTACTTCACGGCGCCAGCTTATCTGAGCCTGCCAGCATCGGATGCGGGTTTTGAACAGCAACTGACAGACAATAAAGCCTTCGCTAACTGGGTGCGCAGAAACGTGAAGCCGCACAAGGTCGCAGGTTACCGCAGCGTCGTCTTGTCGCTCAAAAAACCTGGCGTGCCGCCTGGCGATGCAACTGCAGATCAGATGGACTTCGTGGCCGACCTCGCCGAGCGTTACAGCTTTGGCGAATTACGTGTCACCCATGAACAGAATCTGGTGCTGGCCGATGTACAGCAGGCTGCATTGTATGATTTGTGGCTGGAAGCCAAAGCACATGGTCTGGCCACACCTAATATCGGCCTGCTGACTGATATGATTTGCTGCCCTGGCGGTGATTTCTGCTCACTCGCAAATGCCAAATCGATTCCTATCGCACTGGACATCACCGACCGTTTTGCTGACCTCGATTACTTATACGATATCGGCGATCTGGAGCTGAATATGTCGGGCTGTATCAATGCTTGCGGCCATCACCATGTCGGCAATATCGGCATCTTAGGTGTGGATAAAGACGGCAGCGAGTTTTATCAGGTATCTATCGGTGGCGCGCAGGGTAACCAGGCGGCAATCGGAAAAATTATCGGACCTTCGTTCTCTGCCGGTCAAATGCCGGAAGTGATAGAGCGTATCGTCAAGGTCTATCTGGACAACCGGGTAGACAATGAGCGCTTCATCGATACCGCACAACGCCTGGGCATCACACCGTTCAAAGAATACGTGTATGCCACCCCGATTCAGACTTTGGTACATCACGGCGAAGATGCTGGTGCCGCCGTTGCTTACTAAAAAAGGAAGTCATCATGCGTGAAATTATTAAAGATAAAGCGATAGTTCAGGATGACTGGACAGTATTGCGCCTGACAGAAAATGAAACACCGGATGCGGTTGAGGTACCGGCTGGTAAAACCATCATTCCTTTAAAAGTCTGGCTGTTACAGCGTACAGCGCTGATCACCCGTTTGCAGCAGCAACAGGATCTGGCGGTCTGGTTCAGCAGTGATGAAGCCGCGCAGGATCTGGCAGAGGATGTCAGCCTGTTTTCACTGATCGCGGTCGATTTCCCTAAGTTCTCGGATGGTCGTGGCTATTCTATCGCCTACAACCTGCGCTCCCGTCTGGCTTACAGCGGTGAATTGCGCGCTATCGGTGATGTATTGCGCGATCAGCTGTTTTTCATGCAGCGCGTAGGCTTCAATGCTTTTGCCACGCGTGAAGACCGCAGCATTCAGGATGCGCTCAAGGGCCTGACCGATTTCAGCGATGCCTACCAGACTTCATGGGATCAGAAAAATCCGCTATTCCGTCGCGTTGATCGCAGTGTGGTGTCTGCATGAGTGAGTTTGCCGACAAGCTCAGCCTGACGCTGCAGACCTTGCGACGGATAGAAGCTGAATTCAGCCCGGCAGTATTCGCTTCCAGTCTGGCGGCGGAAGACATGGTGCTGACCGATCTCATACTGAAAAATCAGTTGAATATAGAGATTTTCTCTTTGCAAACTGGCCGCCTGCATGCAGAAACCTTGGGCATGATAGACCAGGTTAAAACGCACTACGGAAAAGACATCAGCTTATTTCTGCCTGAAGAAAATGCAGTGAACGACTATGTAAGGCAATATGGTCTGAATGCTTTTTATGACAGCGTGGACTTGCGTAAAGAATGCTGCCGCATCCGTAAAGTGGAACCGTTGAATCGTGCGCTGGCTGGCAAAGCAGCCTGGATCACAGGGCAGCGTAAGGCTCAGGCAGCAACCCGCACTGAGCTGGCGATACAGGAAGACGACGTCGCACATGGCATGCAAAAATTTAATCCACTGGCTGACTGGTCCGAAGACGATGTCTGGCACTATATCCGCAGTAATGAAGTGCCCTACAACCCCTTGCATGACAAGGGCTATCCGTCAATAGGCTGCGAGCCCTGCACCCGCGCCATACAAGCTGGTGAAGATGTACGCGCCGGGCGCTGGTGGTGGGAAAATCCGGAATCCAAGGAATGCGGCCTGCATGTGGTGGATGGTAAATTAATACGCATACGCGCTGTGTCGGCCGCCGCTGAATAAACCGGCGGCAGGCAGAACATTAAGGAAGACTATGAACACTGTGACAGAAAATCATTTCATTGATGCCGCGAGCAATCGCCATCTCGACTGGCTGGAATCGGAAGCCATCCACATCATGCGCGAAGTCGCGGCAGAGTGCAGTAATCCGGCCCTGTTATTCTCGGGCGGCAAAGACTCTATCGTACTGTTGCGTCTGGCTGAAAAAGCCTTCCGTCCGGGCAAATTCCCATTCCCGCTGGTTCATATCGATACCGGCCACAATTTTCCGGAAGTGATTGCTTTCCGCGACAAGCGCGTAGCTGAACTGGGTGAGCGCCTGATCGTCGGCTCCGTAGAAGCATCAATACAAAAGGGCACCGTGCGACTGCGTAATCCGGCGACGGATTCACGCAATGCTGCGCAAGCCGTAACACTGCTGGAAACCATCGCTGAACATCGCTTTGATGCCTGCATAGGTGGTGCCCGTCGTGACGAGGAAAAAGCACGTGCCAAAGAACGTATTTTTTCCTTCCGCGATGAATTCGGCCAGTGGAATCCCAAAGCCCAGCGCCCTGAGCTGTGGGACTTGTATAACACCCGCGTCCATCCGGGTGAAAACATGCGGGTATTCCCGATTTCAAACTGGACTGAGCTCGATGTCTGGCAGTATATTGCACGTGAAAAGCTGGAATTGCCTGAGATTTATTTTGCCCATGAACGCCAGGTTATCCCGCGCAATGGCCTGCTGGTTCCGCTGACGGATCTGACGCCGCCGCGTGAAGGTGAAACGGTAGAAACCCGCGTCGTGCGCTTCCGTACTGTTGGCGACATTTCCTGCACCTGCCCGGTCTCATCTGATGCAGCTACCGTGTCTGCCATCATTGCAGAAACCGCGATTACCCAGATTACAGAACGGGGTGCCACCCGCATGGATGACCAGACTTCCGAAGCCTCCATGGAAAAACGTAAAAAAGAAGGATATTTCTGATGACTGCAGCAAGCACCTCCACCGTCAGCAACGCCGCCGGCCTGAGCGAGCGCGGACTGTTACGCTTCATCACTGCGGGCTCCGTTGATGATGGAAAAAGCACTTTGATCGGCCGCCTGCTATTCGACAGCAAAGGCATTTTTGCTGATCAGCTCGATGCCATTTCACGTGCAAAACACAAGCGCACTGTGGGCGACACCATTGATTTATCACTGCTGACCGATGGTCTGGAAGCAGAGCGCGAACAAGGCATCACAATTGACGTGGCCTACCGTTACTTTGCCACCCCTAAGCGTAAATTCATCATCGCCGATACACCTGGCCATGAACAATACACACGCAATATGGTGACTGGCGCCTCGACTGCGGATGCGGTGATCATTCTGATCGACGTATCCAAAGTCAAACTGCATGAAGATGGCAGCGTGGACTTGCTGGTACAGACCAAGCGCCATTCCACCATCGCCCAGTTACTGCAGATTGAGCATGTCATTGTAGCCGTCAATAAAATGGATCTGGTCGATTATGATCAGTCTGTGTATGAACGCATCGTGGCGGAATACCAGAAATTTGCGGCGCAACTTGGTTTGCGTGACATCCATGCGGTGCCGCTGTCAGCGCTGGCTGGAGACAACGTGGTTGCGGCCTCGGACAAGATGCCCTGGTATCAGGGGCCGACGCTGATTGACCTGCTGGAGTCCTTAAGCGTCTATGATGCCTCGCAAGAGGAAGCCTTCCGCTTCCCGGTACAGTTAGTGGCGCGTCATAACGGCCATGAAGCGAATGATTTCCGTGGTTACATGGGACGTATCGAAGCGGGCAAAGTCAGTAAAGGGGATCAGTTGCTGGTACAACCTGGCAATCAGCAAGCAACGGTCAAAGACATCCTGACTCTGGATGGCTCGCTCGATACGGCAGTAGTCGGTCAGTCGGTCACCATCCTGCTCAATGAATATCTGGATATCTCACGCGGCGATATGCTGGTGGATGCGCAACGTCCGGCCACCCTGCAAAAAACAGTCAAGGCTGATTTATGCTGGTTGTCGGAAGATGCGCTGGATGTACGCCGCAAATACTGGCTCAAGCATACTACCCGTCAGGTTGCTGCGCGGGTGACGGCGATAGATACCATCCTTGATATCAATACCCAGCAACGCCGTCCGGCTGACAGCCTGAAACTGAACGATATCGCCAGTGTCTCCATCAACGTGCAGCAGCCGCTGGCCGCAGATAATTACACCGATCTGCGTTCGACCGGTTCGTTCATCCTGATCGACGAAGTGACGCATCAAACGGTCGCAGCGGGCATGATACGACTCGGGGAAGCCGCTTGAGTCAGGCAGCAACTGCCAGAGTGTTTCTGATCGGCGCCGGCCCCGGCGCTGCCGATCTGATCACAGTACGCGGCGCCCGTCTGCTGGCTCAGGCTGACGTGGTGCTGTATGACGCACTGGTTACCGCTGAAATGCTGGAATTATGTCCGCAGGCGCTGAAGATTTCGGTCGGCAAGCGCAGCGGACAACGTTCTGCGGCGCAGGATGAGATCAACCAGCAAATCATCAGCCAGGCGCAGACGCACCGTCTGGTAGTGCGGCTCAAAGGTGGTGATCCTATGTTATTCGGGCGTGCCGATGAAGAAATCCGTGCGCTGGAAGCGGCTGGTATCAGTTACGAAATCGTACCAGGCATCACCACCGCGCTGGCTGCTGCCGCCAGTGTGCGCCAGCCTCTGACCAAGCGCGGCGTGGCACGCAGCGTGGCCTTATTCACCTCCAGCACCGCGCCTGGTGAAGTGGCGGATACCCGCATCCCGGAATGCGACACCCTGGTGCAATACATGGGTGGCCGCGAAGCCATGCTGACCGCGAACCGTATGCTGGCGGCTGGTCATCCTGAGACGCATCCTGTCGTTGTGATAGAAAACTGCAGTCGTTCCGACGAAGTCATTACCCACATGACGCTACAGGATTTAGCGCAGGGTCTGCACACTTCATCCGGACCGGTACTGGTGATGATGGGTGAAGCCATGCGTCAGCGCCGGACGACTTAGCAGCTCAGGGCACCCTTACCGCATAACGCGCCGCCAACTGTTGCCATAAAGGGCTTTGCAGCAGTTGTTCAAATGCCGCATCATATTTCTGACGCAGCGCATCGCATTGCTGACAATAAGCAAAATAACCATCCTGGATACCAATAGGCGGCTCGACCGCGACCAATTTTGCCTCTGGATTCAAACGCTTCATCACACCATCGGCATTGCGCAAGTTAGCAGCCAGCCAGTCTATACGCTGGGCTTGCAACATATTGAGGCCATTCGCTAAGGTATTGGCGACCACCGGTTGTAAGCGGCTGCGCATTTGCTCAAACTGAGGGGTGTACACCCAGCCATTAATGACGCCGATTTTTTTGCCGATCAGATTCTGTAAGTTGCCATCCCAGCTCAGCCCATCGCCAGCCCTGACATAGAACAGCATATAGTCGCGATAAAAAGCCCGTCTGGAAAACAAAAACTTCGCTTCACGCTCAGGTGTTTTGTAGGGACCTATCAGGATATGAGCTTGGCCGGTTTCCACCATCCACTGCGCGCGACTCCAGGGGTAGAGTGCAAAGCTGAGCTGATCACCGTTTTTTCTGGCGAGTTCGTTCAGCGTGGCGACCGCCAAGCCATCGAATTTTCCCTCTTTATCCTGCTCAAAAACATGCGAAAACTCGGTGCCGACCACGATGATTTCGGCAGCCCGGGCTGGCGTCAATGCAAGCAAGCACCAACCCACCAGCAGTTTTTTTCCTGGCATCAGCGACTCTCCCCCAGTCTGGGTTGACGAAAGATAATGCGTAGATGACTGCTGTACAGCATGGTCATCTCTATCCTGCACATGCTACCTATGCTGCATTAAAGCAATGATTTAAGGAGAAGAAAAGGGGAAAAGAGAAATTAGGCTGTATGCGTGGCCTATGTATGTTTTATGTATGTTTTATGCGTAGCAAATCGTATGGATGCTTAGCATTGATACAGCGATACAGCCAGACCACGCATGGCATGGCTTAAATCTGGGTCACGCAATAATCACGTATCGCCATTAACACCGCAGCATCTTCACCGACTGCTGTCGAATGGCGGAACTGGATAGCCGGATAATCTATACGCAAACTGTCCAGCATCACCGGCAGATCACGCAACACATGGCCGCCTTGTCCCAGAAAAACCGGTACCACAGAAATCTGCTCACAACCCTGCTGCGCCAGATCTGCCACCAGTTCCGGCAAAGCCGGTGACATAAACTCCAGAAACGACAGTCTGACGGCAACCTCGGGCAAGGCGTCCTGAGTCAATTTCTGCAAACGCTCAAATGGTGCGGCCCATCTTGGATCCCGTGCGCCATGCGCAAATAATACGATTGCTTTCATTAATGTCTTTCTACGTAACGTAAACCCGCCAAGGCCAGGCCCATAAACAAGACACTGGGCACCAATGCTGTCACATACGGCGGCCAGGTATTGAGTAAACCGATGTGGGAAAACAGGCTGTTGATGAGATAAAACACCATGCCTATCATGATGCCGCTGAAAATTTTAAAGCTCACACCGCCACTGCGCACGTGCAGATAAGCGAAAGGCAAAGCCAGCGCCATCATGACCAGGATGGCCAGCGGATAAGTCACTTTTTTCCAGAATGCGATTTCATAGCGCTCGCTATCCTGTTTATTATCAACCAGATGGCGGGTATAAGCAGCCAGATCAACGGCAGACATACGATCCGGATCAGCGAACAATACCGTCAGTATTTCCGGCGTGACTTCTGAGACCACATCCCGGCTTGGATAGCGTGCCGTTTTCACCTTGTTAATGTCTTCACTCGATAAAGTGACCGGAAATGAAGTTTCAGCCACATCGGTCAGACGCCAGGTATTTTTTCCAATATAGTCCGCGGTCACTGCAGTGACCTCACGACTCAGGCGGAATTCTTTATCGAATTCATAGACCCGCACATCCTTAAGCTGGCGCGTGGGCGTGATCTCTTTCACATTCAGAAAACGTGATCCTGTAATCTCACCGCTGAGCCCGTTTTCACGTATCAGGTCTTTAGTCCAGAGACCGGTGCGGAACTCCTTCTTTTGCGATGCGCCCAGTGCTTTGAGTTTCATACTTTCAGCGAATTTGGTACTGGCTGGTGCGATGACTTCTCCAAACAAAAAGGTCAGCGCGACAAAGATCAGGCCTACCTTCATTAACATTGTCAGCGCCGTAACAGTCGACATACTGGCAGAGCGCATAATGGTAAATTCCGAATTAGACGCAAACTGCGCCAGTACGTAAATAGTGCCTATCAGTACCGCAATCGGCATGAACTCATAGACGTAGCCGGGCAAGCCCATCAATACATAAAACACGGCGTTCAACAGACGATAACTGCCGCTATTCACCGACTGCAATTCCTTCATCAAATCAAAGAAAGAGAACAGCGCCAGCAAAGCCAGCATGACAAACGCCACGGCACGGATAATCTCGGCTCCAAAATACTTTTGTAAAATCTTCATGCTGCACTCGCTTTGCGTGTTGCGCCAGACTTGCAGCGTGACCAGATACCGGCCGGATGCCAACGGCTGTTAATTTTTAATCGCCATACGAACAGCAGCCAGACCAGGACCGCGACCGAAGCATGTACCGGCCACCAGCCCAAGGCAAAGGCGGCACGCCCCTGCAATACCAGAGATTGAGAAATATTCACCATCGTCAGATAAAACACTGTGGCCAGCAAGGCGACAATCAGATTGGCTGAGCGCCCGACGCGTGGATTGACGAAACCCAAGGGAATCGCAAGCAGCATCAACACCGCCGCCATCACAGGCAGCGAGATACGCCACAGCAGCTCAGCCTGTTTATGAGGATCTGGCTGAATCAATAATTCGGATAAGGGCATGGACTTGGCGGAGTTATCGCTGTTCAGGGCATTCGACTGACTGGACACCAATACGCCATAACGTTCAAATTGCATCATTTGAAAATCCGGTGCGGTCGGCAGGCCATCGTAACGGCGCCCCCTGTCCATGACCAAAAACTTGTCCCCGTATTTATCAATCTCTATCTTGCCTTCTTTCGCCACCACCACACTGGAACGCCCATCCTTAACGGTGTTGATGAAGATATTCTGCACTTTACTCAGATCGCCTGCGACTTCCTCAACAAAGAAAATACGATCAGAAGCAGAAGATTCCTGAAACTTACCGGGTGAAACCTTAGCAATATCAGAACGCTTTTGAAAGCGTTCTTCAAATTCCACACTTTGACGGTTGGCCCAAGGGCTGGCAAAAAAACTCAGAAACGCAGTCAGAGCGACGATAGGAAAACCGAACTTAATGACAGGACTGATCCACTGTGTCAGACTCAGACCTGAAGCAAACCAGACCACCATTTCCGATTCCTGATAGCTGCGGGTGACCACCAGCAGCACAGCAATGAATCCGGTCAGGATGAGTAAAATCGGCAGGTACATCAAGGACATAAAGCCTATCAGTGCCAGCACATCAGCAGAAGCAACTCTGCCGCCGGCAGCCTGCTCCAGCACGCGGATCAGCATCCAGGTAACAGTAATAACAAAGAGGGTTGCAAGGACTGCGCCAGCTGCACTCAGCAATTCACGTCGAAGCGCGCGTTGAAAAATCATGAGAAGGATTATAATGTCTGTTTTACGAGACTTACCAAGAGGAGTAATACGTGGACTTTAGCATAAAATCAATCGACGCAAAAAGTGCCTCAACTGCCCACAAGGCGATCAAAACCGCTTGTATCGTTGTTGGTGTATTCGAAAATAAAAAATTGTCGGTCGCTGCTACTGCACTGGATGCGTCCGGCGCCATTGCTGCAGCGCTGAAATCCGGCGATATCACCGGCAAAGCCGGCTCCTCCCTGTTGTTACGTAATATCAGCGACATCGCCGCTGAGCGCGTGTTACTGGTAGGTCTGGGTGAAGCTTCCGAACTTGTGACTGAAAAAGCCTATCAGTCCGCCGTTGCCGCAGCAGCCCGCACTTTAGCAGGTTTAGGCGCAAATGACGCAGTTATTGCTCTGCCTGGCGTCAAAGAACGCACTGTCAACTGGTCCCTGAATGCAGGCGTGTTGGCCTTCCGCGACAGCATCTTCCGTGCTGATGGCCTGAAGAGCAAAAAAGACACGAGCACTGCAGGCGTAAAAAAAGTGGCATTTGCTGTTGCCGCTGCTGAAGCGACTGTAGCCAAATCCGCACTGGCGCAAAGCATCGCGCTGGCGAATGGCGTCGATCTGACCAAAGAACTGGGCAATCTGCCACCGAATGTTTGCACACCGACTTATCTGGCCAATACTGCAAAACAAATCGCGACTGACTACAAGATGGTCGCTGAAGTACTGGATCGCAAACAGATACAGGCACTCAAAATGGGCAGCTTCCTGTCCGTAACCAATGGCACTGTCGAACCTCCGAAGTTCATCGTCCTCAAGCATAGCGGCGGCAAAGCGAAAGATGCGCCGGTAGTACTGGTCGGTAAAGGCATCACTTTCGATTCCGGCGGTATTTCCCTGAAACCGGGTGCTGGTATGGATGAGATGAAGTACGATATGGGCGGCGCCGCTTCTGTGCTGGGTACCATGCGTGCCATCGGCGAAATGAAACTCAAGCTGAATGTCTATGCAGTCATCCCTACCTGCGAAAACATGCCATCCGGTACAGCAACCCGTCCGGGCGACATCGTGACTTCGATGTCTGGCCAGACGATAGAAATCCTGAATACCGATGCAGAAGGCCGTCTGATCCTGTGTGACGCACTGACCTATACTGAGCGCTTCAATCCGGCAGCAGTCATCGACGTTGCTACCCTGACCGGTGCCTGCGTGACTTCGCTGGGTCATCACAATACCGGTTTGTTCACACGTCACGATGCAGCCCATGATGCATTGGCCAATGAATTGCTGGCTGCCGGTAAGCAAAGCGGTGATACCGCATGGCGCATGCCGATAGAAGAAGCTTATAACGAGCAACTGAAATCGAATTTTGCTGACATGGCCAATATTGGCGGCCCGGCAGGCGGCAGCATTACTGCAGCCTGCTTCCTGGAGCGTTTCACTAAGAAATACACCTGGGCGCATCTGGATATCGCTGGCACAGCCTGGAAATCCGGTGCAGCAAAAGGTTCCACCGGCCGTCCGGTACCGATGCTGACAACTTTCCTGATCAACCGCGCAGGCTGATCAGGACGGAGTCAGCTGGCTGACTCTGCGCCTGCAGTCTTGGGCAGTTAAATCAGGCCGTGCTCCATTCCACCTGGAGCACGGCTTTTCTTTTTTTGAGGTAGCACTATGCAAATGAGCACCTGGAACGTCAATTCCCTGAAGGTACGTCTGCCGCAGGTATTGAGCTGGCTGGAAACCAATCCGGTCGACATTCTGTGCATACAGGAGACCAAGCTGACCGACGATAAATTTCCGCAAGCGGAGATTGAGGCGGCCGGCTATCACGTCGCCTACACAGGTCAGAAAACCTATAACGGAGTCGCGATCCTGTCGCGTCATCCCATGACTGACATCCAGAAAAACAATCCCTTGTTTGAGGATGAACAGCAAAGAATCATCGCCGCGACCATACAGGGTATGCGGATTATCTGTGCCTATATTCCAAACGGACAGGCGCCGGATTCCGATAAATTTCAGTACAAACTGAAGTGGCTGACAGCACTCCACAACTGGCTCGGCGCACAAATGCAGCAATATCCTGAACTGGCTTTACTCGGCGATTACAACATCGCACCGGACGACCGCGATGTGCATGATCCGGCCGCCTGGGTAGGCATGAATCTGGTCTCGCCGGAAGAGCGTGCTGCCTTCCAGCAGTTGCTACAGCTGGGTCTGAGCGACAGCTTCCGACAGTTTGAGCAGGCAGATAAATTATTCAGCTGGTGGGATTACCGCGCACTGGGCTTCCGCCTGAACAAGGGAGTCAGGATAGATCACATCCTGTTGAGTAAGCCCCTGGCAGAACGTTGTACAGCCTGCGTGATAGACCGGGTTCCCAGAAAATGGGAGCAACCATCGGATCATGCGCCGGTGATTGCCACCCTGTCCTAAGACTTGTTACTACTCACTCAGGCGTCATACCCCAGACTGGCATGACGTGTTGAGCGCGCACCGCCTGCCGCACTCACGCGCGTGGCTGGTGCGTTGTGTTCCATGCGGAAGGCAGACATCGCCGTTTTCAGTAAGTTGGCCTGCTCTTCCAGTGAACCGGCTGCAGCAGCGGCCTGTTCAACCAGCGCCGCATTCTGTTGAGTCGCCTCATCCATGTGCGCCAACGCCTGATTCACTTGCTGAATACCGTCGCTTTGCTCTGCCGACGCGGAAGTAATTTCATTAATGATTGCAGCCACCTGATCGACTGCAGATACGATACGCGTCATCGAAGCACCAGCTTTGTCGACCAGTTCTGAACCCTCGTTAACTTTAGACACAGAGTCTTCAATCAGGCTCTTGATTTCCTGTGCCGCTGCCGCACTGCGCTGCGCCAGCGTACGGACTTCGCTTGCCACCACCGCAAAGCCGCGTCCCTGCTCACCCGCACGCGCTGCTTCAACGGCTGCATTCAAGGCCAGAATATTGGTCTGAAATGCAATACCCTCGATGACACTGATGATGTCAACAATCTTGCGCGAGCTGTCCGATATACCCTGCATGGTCGTCACCACTTTGTTGACTACCTCACCACCTTGGGTCGCGACATCCGATGCATTGACCGCCATACGATTGGCTTCGCGTGCATTTTCCGCATTGTTACGCACCGCCTCCGTCAGCTCTTCCATACTGGCAGCGGTTTGCTCCAGTGAAGAAGCCTGCTGCTCGGTGCGCCCTGACAAATCCATATTACCGGTTGCGATTTCAGTTGCGCCTACCGTAATCGAATCGGTCGCTTTGCGCACATCGACCACCATTACGCGCAACTGATCCATAAAATTATTGAATGCATCTGCGGTCTGCGCCACTTCGTCTTCACCTTCCACATCAATCTTGCGGGTCAGGTCGCCGCCACCGGCTGCAATCGCGAGCATCGCATCGCGCACACGCTGCAAGCCTGATAGCATGTGACCGACCAGCCAGGTAGTGACAGGTAAAACAATAGCCAGCAAAACCAGCAGCACGACCACAGAAATCATCACCAGCTGATCCAGCGAAGCGAGCGCTTTTTGTTTATCTACTACCAGTGCCAGATACATATCCGAGCCATTGATCTGCTGCAGATAAATAAAACTGCTCTTACCGGCCACGGTGCTTTGCACCAGTTCTTTTTTTCCAGACAAACTGGACAAATTTTCCAGCGCCAGTTCAGCGGCAATTTCCTTTGCGGGCTTCAACACCTTAGCCTGGTCTGCATGAGCCAGTACTTGCCCCGATTTGTCGAGCAGGAAGGCATAGCCATCGCCAGCCAGCTTAATATTCAAAATCTGCTCAACAATTTTAGTCAGAAACACATCCGCTGCCACCACTCCCGCTTCGCCGCCTTTAACCGGCGCTGCAAACGAAATCATCAAGCCTGGTGGGTTCACGCCCATATAGGCCGAAGTCACGATGGGCTTTTTGGCCTCCATCGCTGCTTTATACCAAGGTCGTACAGTCGGGTCATAGCCTGCAGGCGGTGGATTAGGTGGATTATTGGTAAAGGTTTTGTCTGGTGTCCCCAGATACACACTCAGAAAGCTGCCACCGGTGCGCGTCATTGTCAGGCTGGTGGTCAGATCTGCACCATTGCCCACCGCGTTTGCCAGACTTGCCACCATGGAGGTATTGACCTGTATCCAGTTACCCAGAATGGCGTCATATCCGGCAGCCACACCACGGACTTCATTCGCCAGTCCTGCTTCTATCTGCGATTTCATGCGGATGTAACTGCCTATCGTCAGTATCACGGTACAGATCGTGATCAGACTGGCAATCGCAAAAATCAACCTGCTTTTTAACGACTTGACATTCATTGTGCTCTCCCGGGTTGGCTGATATGAAGGCTGACCGCAACAAACGCTTCTTCTGCATAAAATTCATTTCATGTTTTCATCTTACGCCGCATCAAGGCATGTGCCCAAAGGAAATTTAATTTAAAAAAATAATTTGTTATTCGATTATCATTTCATTCGAGAGCATAATCGGCATGGAAACTTTTGTTACCAGCCTGAAAACGAATCTGGATAAGGACTTAGGGAAGAGCATGCTACCCATACAAACTCAACGATTAGTGTTGCGAGTCTTCAACATCGACGATGCAGATTTCGTGCTGGAATTACTCAATGATCCCTCATGGTTGCGCTTTATCGGTGACCGTGGTGTCAAAACGTCTGAGCAGGCGATGGATTGGATACAAACCCGGCCGATTGCCAGTCAGCAACAATTTGGTTACAGCTTTTATGTGGTCTGTGACCGCGGGCAAGGTATTGCGATGGGAATTTGTGGTTTGATCAAACGGGATAGCCTGCCTTGCATAGACCTCGGCTATGCTTTCCTGCCGCGCTACACCGGCCAGGGCTATGCACTGGAAGCGGCGCAGGCAGTTGTGCAGCATGCTGAACAGGATTTGCATCTGGTGCGGCTGGCGGCTATTACAGATCCGGACAATGAACGCTCGAACCGTTTGCTGAATTTACTGGGTTTCAGCCTGCAGGAAGTACTGACTTTGCCCGGCGAAACCAGAATCAGTAATTTGTATTTCCGCGAAAGTAAAAAAAACGCCCCGAATGATCAGGGCGCATCAGACATACACAGCTGAGAAGACAGCGCTTACAGGAAACGGTCCAGAATTTTCCGGCTGTGCTTATCTATAGTAAACATGTCGCGGATCAGAAACTGAATACCGTGATTATCCGTAATCAGCAAGGAAGCCTGACCGATGCGACGGATATCTTCGTCACCTTTGAGGACAAAGGCAGTCATGCCGCGATCTGTGCTGACGGTCCAGGTACAAGGCACAGCAAAACTGCTGACACCGGTAATCGCCTGAATTTCCGGCATAAACTCGCGCCCGCTCAGTTCTTCCAACACCAGTTGACGTACGCCGTCAGCCAAGTCTTCCAGACTGTCTATCCAGGCCACTTCACGTCCATCTGTCGTAACCAGAGAAATACATCCGGCTGGAGACTGAATAGGAAAGGCACGCACCGGGCTGACACCTTCAAACACTTCGCCAGCCTGATTGGTCAGAATTAACTGCGCAAACGGATTTCTGTGTAAATTGAATTGCGTAGTCGCCATCTTATTCATCTCCTGCTAATTGCGCGTTTCTGGCCTGGGCGGTGTACAAATCAAAATACGCACCCTGCTTCGCCATCAATTCATCATGTCCGCCGACTTCAACTACCTGGCCACGATCCAGTACCACCAGACGGTCGGCCTTATGCAAGGTAGACAAACGATGGGCGATCGCGATGGTGGTTCGGCCCTGCACCAGGTTGTCCAGTGCCTTCTGAATTTCTTTTTCCGTCTGTGAATCGACGGAAGAAGTCGCTTCATCCATGATCAAAATCTTAGGGTCGATCAGCAAGGCACGCGCGATCGAAATACGCTGACGCTCACCGCCGGACAAGCCCTGACCACGCTCACCCACCATAGAATCATAGCCTTGCGGCAGACGCAAAATGAATTCATGCGCATGGGCAGCTCTCGCTGCTGCGATGATTTCTTCACGGGTCGCATGTGGTTTGCCATAAGCGATATTGTCAGCAATGGTGCCGAAAAACAGGAAAGGCTCTTGCAATACCAGACCGATCTGGCTGCGGTAATCCGACACCGCATACGAGCGTATATCTTTACCATCGAGCAGAATCGCGCCTTCTGACACATCGTAAAAACGGCAGATCAGATTGACCAAAGTACTTTTGCCGGAACCACTATGCCCCACCAGGCCTATCATTTCACCTGGTTTTATGGTCAGGTTAATGCCGCGATTCACAGCGCGGTTACCATAGCGGAAGCCGACTTCACGTAATTCGATTTTGCCCTGAACTTCTTGTACTTTCACCGGATGCTGAGGATCAGGTACGCTGGACACATGATCCAGGATGTCAAAAATACGCTTGGCCGCCGATGCCGATTTCTGGGTCACCGATACGATACGGCTCATGGAATCGATACGGCCATAGAAGTTACTGATGAAAGCCACTGCTGCGACCAGCGCACCGACTGTGATTTCTTCATGCGCGACCTGCCAGATACCAAAGGCCCACACCACCAGAATACCGAGATCAGTCAGGAAAGAAACGGTAGGCGAAAACAGCGACCAGACCTTGTTCAGACGGTCATTCACCGCCAGATTATGCTTATTCGCCTCGCGGAAACGACCCGCTTCACGCGTTTCCTGTGCAAAGGCCTTCACCACGCGGATGCCTGGTATGGTATCGGCCAGCACATTAGTGACTTCACCCCAGACCCGGTCTATCTTCTCGAAACCAGTACGCAGTTTGTCACGCACCAGATGAATCATCCAGGCGATAAATGGCAGTGGCAGCAAAGTCACCAGCGCCAGCTTAGTATTCATCTGCAACAGCGCGACCGCGGTCATCACGAACATCAGAACGTCAGTAATAAAATCAAGTAAGTGCAGCGACAGATAGACGCAGATACGGTCACTCTCACTACCGATACGCGACATCAAATCGCCGGTACGTTTACCACCAAAATATTCCAGCGATAATTTCAACAAATGTTCATAGGTCGTGGTACGCAAATCAGCGCCGATACGCTCAGAGACCAGAGCCAGTATGTAAGTCTTGCCCCAACTCAGAAGCCAGGCAATCACAGCCGATCCCAACAGTCCGCCGATATATAAAAATACCAGCTTAGGATCGACAAATTCCTTATGCTGAAACGGAATCAACACTTCATCCGTGAGTGGCTTGGTCAGATAGCGCGGAATCATATGCGCTGCCGTACCCATCAACATCAGTGCGAAACCGATAAACAGCTGCAAACGGTAAGGACGGGCAAAGCGCCACAGGCGCAGCAAGGTCCAGGTAGACGGCGGCGTGTAAATCACCTTGGTACAGACAGGACATTCTTCCTGATCCGCTTCCAACACGGCCTTGCAGCTGGGGCAGGTATTTTGCTCGGCACGCTGCACCGGCTGGCCAGTCACAAAGCTATCGAGCTGCTCTTTAAAATGATCCAGCAAACGGATTGCATGCAGATTCTGTCCCAGCGTAAAACGCCAGCTGGCCAACAGACCTTGTTGATTCGTTAATTGCAAATGGCCGACACCGGCATGGTCGTGGTGTTTTAATTGCAAGCCAGGTTCAAATGCCCAGCGCTTCCACTCTGTCTCTCCGGCCGGTTGGCTCAGAATAGCCTGATCGGTCACGACGATGAGGCCTTTGACAAAATGAAGTTTGTTATCGAGGTCAACCTCAAACGCACTCTGTACGTTTTCGCCTTTGGCGATCTGTTGTGCGAGCGCAGATTGCCATTCGGCGCTCAGCGATAAAATGGATTGCTCGGAACTAGGTAATAAAGTGGTCATCGTGAAGCAAACTCCGGCAGATGCGCTATTCCCGGGGAAATCGGGACTGAAAATTTTGAAAAAACAGATTTCTTGCTTCCGTAATGGCAATAAGCCATATCACGGAGGCGGCAATTTACGGTATTCTATCGAAAGAAGAATAATCAGACGAAACTGATCAAGAGGATTCAAGCTGTTGCGCTGGCGCGCAAGTATATCAGCAAGCGCGTCTCACATTCCCGCTTTGTGATGAATATATCCATGCCGGTGGCCTGATAACGACAGGAAAGCGAATCGGTTGACATTCCATGTCTATCGTTTAGCCTGAATCCGCTTGAGAAGCGAAGAATGATTCTACCTATGACAGGATCTGGATATCTATCCGGATCGGCTAGAAATGACTTACATGACAACTAAGAAGAAAGACATCAGCATTCTCCGCGTCAACCACTTACGCGGGCCGAATATCTGGACCTACCGCCCAGTCATAGAAACCTGGCTGGACATCGGTGCTCTTGAAGACACCCCCTCCAACCTGCTGCCCGGACTCTATGAGCGCTTGACCAGCTGGTTGCCTGGCCTGATGGAACATCGCTGCGGCGTTGGTGAACGCGGTGGCTTCCTTGAGCGTCTGCGCGAAGGCACCTGGTCCGGACATATCCTGGAACACGTCGTACTCGAACTGCAAAATCTGGCTGGCATGCGCACTGGCTTTGGCCAGACCCGCTCCACCAATGTCATCGGCGTCTACAAAATGGCTTTCCGTACCCGTGAAGAACAGGTCGGACGCCGTGCACTCGCAATCGGCCGCGACTTGCTGATGGCCGCCATTAATGACCAAGCTTTCGATCTGGAAACGCAACTCACAGAATTGCGCGATCTGGTCGATGCACGTTGCCTGGGACCAAGCACCGCCAACATCGTCGATGCAGCGACCGCGCGCCGCATTCCGTCTATCCGCCTGACCGATGGCAATCTGGTGCAGTTAGGCCATGGCGCTGCGCAGCGCCGTATCTGGACTGCAGAAACCGACCGCACCAGCGCGATCGCAGAAAGCATCGCCAGCGACAAAGATCTGACCAAAACCCTGCTCAAATCCTGTGGTGTACCGGTTCCGGAAGGCTGCATTGTACGCAGCGCTGAAGAGGCATGGGAAGAGGCGCAGGATATCGGCCTGCCCGTTGTGATTAAACCTTACGACGGCAATCATGGCCGTGGCGTCTCACTGAATCTGATGACACTGGCTGACGTCACCGCCGCTTATGAACTGGCGGTACGCAAAGGTGGCAGTAAATCAGTGATAGTCGAAAAATTCATCACCGGCGATGAACACCGGGTGCTAATTGTCGGCAATAAGGTGGTTGCGGTCGGTAAAGGCGAGACGTTGTGGATTAGTGGCGATGGTCAGTCTACGGTCGCGCAATTAGTCGATAGCCAGATCAATACCGACCCAAGACGCGGCACCACTGAAGATTTCCCGCTGAATATCATAGACCCTGCAGTATCTGCTGAAGTAATTCTTGAGTTGAAACGCCAGGGCATGACGAGCACCTCGGTACCAGCCTTGCAGCAGAAGGTATTAATTCAAATTAACGGCAATGTCGCCCTCGATGTGACAGATGACATCCATCCCGACATCGCAGAAACCGCCTGCCTCGCAGCGCGCATCGTCGGTCTCGATATCGCCGGTGTGGATCTGGTGGTCGAAGACATTTCCAAACCACTGTCTGCACAAACCGGCGCGATTATCGAAGTCAATGCCAGCCCTGGCTTACTGGCTCACATCAAGCCCGCCAATGGCCCAGGCCGTGAAGTCGGCAAAGCGATTATCGATCATTTGTTCGCTGAAGAAGAATCTGGTCGCATCGACATCATCGGTGTCGCAGGCAGCCGTCACACCAGCCTGATCTCGCGCCTGATCGCGGGCTTGCTGCATATGCACGGTGAGCAAACTGGCGTAGCCTGTCAGGATGGCCTGTTCCTGAATAAGCGCCTGGTCACCGAAGGTAATTGCGCGACCTGGAATGCGGGCGAACGCCTGCTGATCAACCGCTCGGTTGAAGCCGCTGTATTTGAGACCAATGCGCGCGCTATCCTGAACGATGGCCTGGCCTATGACCGTTGCAGCGTCGCTGTAGTGACGGATTTCGATGGCGCAGAACAGCTCGGAGAGTTCTACATTCATGAGCAGGACCAGATGTATAAGATCATGCGCACTCAGGTCGATGTGGTGTTACCGGATGGCGTCGCGGTCTTAAATGCCGATGAAGCCGCTGTGGTGGAACTGGCAGAATTGTGTGATGGCGATGTGATTTTCTATGGCAGTTCAGCAGAGCTTCCGGCCATCGTTGCGCATCGCGAACAAGGTAAACGTGTGGCCTTCATTCGTGACGGACAAATCATCCTCGCGACCGGTGCGGAAGAAATCCAGCTGATGCCTGTATCTGCCCTGAAGCCAGCAAAAGCAGAAAAAGCACTGAGCGTACTGGCTGCCGTCGCTGCCGCCTGGGCGCTGCAAGTGTCACCGGAACTGATCGCGGCAGGTTTGCGCACTTTTGACACCAGCACCAAAGCAGCATTTTGATTTTTGCCTAATCCACCTGCCGCCGTCAGTGGCTATAAATACCAGACTGCGGCAGACTAATTTTTGTTACAGGCTCAGGACGATCCGGATCAAGCAATCCTTGTTGAACGGATGATGAATGAGACCTGAATTCTGCCCTTTTCGACAGGACTAAGTTTTTATGGAAGTATCACGCATTCGTGCCTTGCGCGGCCCCAATCTCTGGAGCCACCATACGGCCGTTGAAGCCATCGTTAAATGTAGCGAAGCGGAATGCGCTATCGCAGAACTGGCCGGATTTGAAGACCGCCTGCGTGCTTTATTCCCGGAACTGAGCATACTTCAGCCCACCGGTCACAACGACGCCATTTCGATTGCGCATGTGTTTGAACTCGCTGCATTAGGCTTGCAGGCGCAAGCCGGTTGCCCGGTCACTTTCAGCCGCACCACCCAAACACTGGAACAAGGTGTATTTCAGGTCGTGGTTGAGTATTCTGAAGAGGCAGTCGGTCGTCTGGCACTGGAACTGGCAGAAAAACTGATACAGGCCGCGGTCGACAATAGCGCTTTTGATCTGGCTGCAGCACTTGAGCAATTACGTGAGCTGGATGAAGACGTACGTCTGGGCCCGTCCACCGGCTCCATCGTGAATGCCGCGATTGCACGTAATATTCCTTACCGCCGCCTGACCGATGGCAGCCTGGTCGCATTCGGCTGGGGTTCACGCCAGCGCAAAATTCAGGCTGCTGAAATGGACGGCACCAGCGCTATCGCCGAAGCCATCGCTCAGGATAAAGAACTCACCAAAAAATTATTACACGCAGCCGGTGTCCCGGTACCGATGGGACGTGCAGTCTCCAGCCCGGATGATGCCTGGGCTGCGGCACTGGAAGTCGGTCTGCCGGTCGTGATTAAACCTAAGGACGGCAATCAGGGCAAAGGCGTGACCGTCAATGTTACGACGCGCGAACAACTGGATGCCGGCTATCTGGCGGCCAGCGAATTCCGCGATGACATCCTGGTCGAACGCTTCTTGCCGGGCAATGACTTCCGCTTACTGGTGATCGGTAACAAACTGGTGGCAGCGGCCAGACGCGATCCGCCGCAAGTCGTCGGCGATGGTAAACAAACCGTGCGCGAGCTGGTCGAACAGGTTAATAAAGATCCGCGTCGTGGCAGCGGTCATTCGACTTCACTGACCAAGATACGTTTCGACGATATCGCACTCGCCAGCCTGGCAAAACAAGGCTACAGCGCCGAATCGGTACCGCCTAAAGGACAACGCGTTATTTTGCGTAACAACGCTAATCTGTCTACCGGTGGCGCCGCAACCGATGTGACCGATGACGTGCATCCGGAAGTCGCAGCACGTGCGATCGCAGCGGCACAGATGGTTGGCCTCGATATCTGTGGCGTCGACCTGGTCTGCGACAGCGTATTAAAACCGATAGAAGCACTCAATGGCGGCATCGTAGAAGTCAATGCAGCCCCAGGTTTGCGCATGCACTTATCCCCTTCATTCGGTAAAGGACGCGCAGTCGGCGAAGCCATCGTCGACTCTATGTTTGAACCGGGTAATGATGGCCGCATCCCTATCATCGCAGTGACTGGCACCAATGGCAAAACCACGACAGTGCGACTGATCGCCCATCTGATGACGACCAATGGTCTGCGCACCGGCATGACTAATACGGATGGCGTGTATGTCAATGGCCGTCAGATTGACAGCGGCGATTGCAGCGGCCCGCGCAGTGCGCGCAATGTCTTGTCGCATCCGGATGTCGATGCTGCAGTCTTTGAAACCGCCAGGGGTGGCATACTGCGCGAAGGTCTGGCGTATGACTACTGTCAGGTCGCAGTCGTCACCAACATCGGTTCCGGCGACCATCTGGGTCTGAATTACATCACGACAGTAGAAGATCTGGCGGTACTCAAACGTGTGATCGTACAAAATGTGGCAGATGATGGCTATGCGGTATTAAATGCAGCGGATCCTATCGTGGCGTCCATGGCAGCAAATAGTCCGGCTCCAGTCATTTTCTTTGCAGCTGACCCGCAAATCCCGCTGATGGCAGCGCAGCGCGCCCAGGGCAAACGCGCAGTCTATGTCGAGAACGGTCATCTGATCGCGGCGGAAGGCAAAATGAAGCATAGTATTCCTTTGTCCGAAGTCCCGATCACACGCAATGGCAGCATAGGCTTCCAGGTCGAAAACGTCATGGCGTCGGTGGCCGCAGCCTGGGCAGTCAACATGGATTTTGACGTGATCCGCGCAGGCCTGAAGAGCTTTGCCAATGAAAACGACAATGCGCCCGGACGTTTCAATATGTTTGATTTCCGTGGCGCTACGGTGATTGCAGATTATGGCCACAATCCGGATGCAATGCTGGCCCTGGTCAAGGCGGTGGAAACCATGCCTGCACAACGTCGCTCAGTCGTGATCAGCGGTGCCGGTGACCGTCGCGATCAGGATATCCGTCAACAGACAGAAATCCTGGGCGATGCGTTCGAAGATGTGATTCTGTACCAGGATCAGTGCCAGCGTGGCCGCGCCGATGGTGAAGTTGTTGCCTTGCTGCGTGACGGCCTCAAAACGGCCAAGAAAACCACGCGCGTGGATGAAATCACGGGTGAATTCGTTGCGATCGACCTCGCATTGGAACGTCTGCAAGCTGGCGATCTGTGTCTGATCCTGATCGATCAGGTCGAAGAGGCACTGGCTCATATCAGCAAACGCTGTTCAGAAGGATGAACTGCCGATTGCGGTAGCGATGAAAAAAATGCCGGAGCAGTCCGGCATTTTTTTTGCGTATTTCCTGGTGCTGCATCCTGATACTGCAATGATCAGTGCGCAGCAAGCTATCAGCCCTTGGTTTTTGTCGTAAATGAGGTCGTCAGATTCGCACCATCATCACCCGGACCGCTGTGGCAGGCACTCAGCGCCTTGCTAAACTGAGTCAACTCTAAGCTGTCACCCCTGACCTCCCATACACCGCTCGCTACATATTGCGTCGGTATCCGCGGTGCCGGTGTGCCGGGCGTCGTTTGCATCGCTTCCGTTTCAGTCTTTTTGAGTGTGACCAAGATTTTGTGACTGCCCGCCAGCTGGATCACACAATCAATTTTTCCCTTATCTATGGTGTCCAGACTAAAGCTCAGCTTACCCGGCATCGGGGGATAAATGAGTCCATCTCCGTGGTGAAATTTTGTATCATGCTTGCCGCAGGCAGTAAGCGCAGCAATCAAGATCAGCAAGAGGACATTTTTCAGATTCATGATTGGGCCCACCGAACATGCAAATTAATAAATACAATTTTAACACGATCCCGGCATGCGTCTATTCAGGACGCAACACGCTTTCCACACCACGATTAGCCAGCGCATCAGCCCGCTCGTTACCGGCATGACCGGCATGCCCCTTAACCCAGATCCACTCAATCTGATGCGTGCCCTGGGCGGCATCCAGACTCTGCCACAGGTCCACGTTTTTGACCGGCGCTTTAGAGGCGGTACGCCAGCCCTTGGCTTTCCAGCCCGTGATCCATTCGGTAATGCCTTTTAATACATACTGGCTATCGGTATGCAGGCGGATATGGCAGGGGCGTTTTAAAGCGCCCAGCGCCTGTATCACCGCCATCAGTTCCATGCGGTTATTAGTCGTTTCCTGCTCACCGCCAAATAATTCTTTTTCATGCTTGCCTGCGACCAGCAGCGCACCCCAACCGCCCACACCGGGGTTACCCTTGCACGCACCATCCGTATAAATTTCAATTGTGTCCATGATTCATTTTTTGCTATTGGCAACCGGTACTGCCTGTACCCTTGCCCGTTTTTTGTTTTTCCAGGCCGGGCCAATCAAATGCATGCCACGCACCCGCTTGACGGCCTGCATCATATACACGGCGCCGACAAAAGGACACCAGCGTTTGCCAATTTTTTCCAGCATGGCATTCCTTTGCAGCCATTTCTCTGAGCGCAGCGGCAGCGCATAACAGCCATATTCCAGGCTGCCGACTTCCATGCTGAGTAATTTCAACCAGTCTTTTAAACGCGCAGGGCTGATGAATTCGCCTTCTTTCGGCAGGAAATAGCTGTCGCGCAAACGCCCCAGCGCCTGCCGCACACCCCAGCTGCTGGCTCGATTGAAACCCGTGATCAGTAGCCGGCCTTCCGGAATCAGGATACGTTCAACTTCGCGCAGGATCTGATGCGGCTCTTCGGCAAATTCCAGTACATGCGGCAGGATCACCAAGTCCATACATTGCGAATCAAATGGCAATTCAGTGAAATCATGTACCACCGCAATCGCGCGCGTGGCTGGACTGGCAATACGTGGCGCATGTGGCCCCACGCTTTGCCAGCGATGGGGCATGCGGCTGGCCGATAAAGCATCGATTTGCGGCATACCGATCTGTAAAGCATGAAAACCAAAGATATCAACGACCAGGCGTGACAAGGCAGCCTGTTCCCAATCCTTGATGTATTGACCTGCCGGCAACGACAACCAGGCATCGAGGTCTATAATGTGCGTTTCCAATGCATCCATGCGCGTTTATGAAGAATTCCCTGAGTATATTGACTGTCCCCGCGTTTGACGACAATTATCTGTGGATCATTCACGATGGCGTTTCAGCCGTCGCAGTCGACCCGGGCGATGCAAATGCTATCCTACATGCTCTGGAAGCACATCAACTGAGGCTGACTGCGATTTTACTGACTCATCATCATGCCGATCATACCGGCGGCGTCGACGCACTGCTCGCACATCAGCGCGTTCCGGTCTACGGCCCAGCACGTGATGGCATACGGCAGGTTGACCATGCGCTGCATGGTGGCGATGTAGTGCGCTTAGACGCGCCGCAATGGCAATTGCAAGTCATCGATGTGCCAGGACATACCGCTGGTCACATCGCCTACTATGCCGAGGCACAGCACTGGCTGTTCAGTGGCGACACCTTGTTTGCGGGTGGCTGCGGTCGCCTGTTTGAAGGAACGGCGGCACAAATGCTGGCTTCACTGGAACTTTTAGCAAGCTTACCGGATCATACCGAGGTCTACTGCGCACACGAATACACCTTATCCAATTTGCGCTTTGCCTTGGCGGCAGAACCGGACAACGCTGCACTGCAAGACCGCATGAAATCAGATACTGAAAAGCGAACACTAGGCCAGCCAACGGTTCCGAGCCAAATTGGGCTGGAGAAGCGCACCAATCCTTTCTTACGTAGTCGCGAACCTGCCGTGATTGCGACTTTGATTGCGACTGGCAGAATGGAGAACCGTGATGATCCGGTAGCCAGTTTTGCCGCGTTACGCAACTGGAAAAATCATTTTGCCTGAAAATGAAGCAGGTGAACCAATTCTGATTTTCAGATCGGGGCACATGCCAGCTCATCACCTCTGATGTTCCACTAATTACAGCTAATAAACACCACGTATGCATCAAACAAATCCTCCTGCCACGCGCCTGAGCATCTTTTGCAAAGTCGTCGATAACTACGGCGACATCGGTATTTGCTGGCGCCTCGCGCGCCAGCTCGCACACGAACATATGCTGCAAGTTGAATTATGGGTCGATGATCTGTCCAGCTTCCGCCGCATTTGCCCTGAAGTGGATATGCATGCCGCGCACCAGACGGTACAAGGCATACAGATACAACACTGGCAAAACCAGGATGGACAATTTTCCACTGAACAGATCGCCGACATCGTAATTGAATTCTTTGCCTGTGATATCCCGCCAGGCTATATACAGGCGATGGCACAGTGTGAGCCGCGTCCGGTATGGCTGAATCTGGAAGGCCTGACAGCAGAAGAATGGGTGGAAGGCTGCCACACCCTGCCCTCGCCCCATCCCTCGCTGCCGATTACCAAGCACTTCTTTTTCCCTGGCTTTACCATCAAAACCGGCGGCCTGCTATGCGAGGCTGAGATCGCGCCTCAGCGCAGCCACTTCCAGTCCGATACGGCGTACAGCGCTGCCTTCCTGCGCGAACTGGGCCTGACGCCAGAAGAAATCGCTGCGCAGAAAATTTCCCTGTTCTGCTATCCGCATGCGCCGGTAGCGGCCTTACTGGAAGTCTGGCAACAGCAGGAACAAGCGATCACGCTGCTGGTTCCGGAAGGCGTGGCACACACTGAGATCAGTGCTTTTCTGGGGCAGCCTGCGCGGGCCGGAGCATATCTGAGCCGGGGAGCATTGACGGTAAGGGTCTTACCCTTCATTCCCCAGCCTGACTATGACCGTCTGTTATGGGCTTGCGATATCAATTTTGTTCGTGGTGAGGATTCCTTCGTGCGCGCGCAATGGGCTTGCCGGCCGTTTATCTGGCATATCTATCCGCAGGACGAGAATCTGCATCACAAAAAGCTGCGCGCCTTCCTGAATGCCCATCAGCCCAGCCTGCCAGCCGCTCAGCAGCTCACGCTAGCCTGGAATGGCGTCACGCAGGGCGCTATTAACTGGGCTCAATTATGGCGTGAATTCAGCGCCAGCAAGGCAGATATCAGCAAGCTTTCGCAGCACTGGCAAAGGAAAATGGCTGAAATTGGTGATCTGGCGACGAATTTACTGCAATTTGCACATGCACAAGCGCAAGACAGAAGGCAAAAATGAGGTAAAATGTGCGGTTAAATTTTCAGGTATCACCAAATTGAATCAAACGTGGGCTTGCCGGGCTTCAACCTGTAGGCAACTGATGATTTTTACGCAACCTACTTTTTACGTATATTCGCTATGAAATTTGCAAAAGAAATTCGCGTTGGCAACATTATTATGGTTGATGGCAAGCCGATGATCGTATTGCGTTCCGACGTGAACGGTTCCAGCCGCACAGGTTTCACTTACAAGTGGAAAATGAAAAACCTGTTGACTAACAGCCCACAGGAAAACGTTTTCCGCGGCGACGACAAGTTTGACGTTGTTGTTCTGGACAAAAAACCAGTGACTTACTCTTACTTCGCTGACCCACTGTTCGTATTCATGGATGAAGAATACAACCAGTACGAAATCGAAGCAGAAAACCTGGGTGAAGCAGTTAACTACCTGAAAGACGGTATGGAATGCGAAGCGGTTTTCTACGACGGCAAAGCAATCTCTGTTGAATTGCCAACGACTATCGTACGTCAGGTGATCTACTCTGAACCAGCGGTGAAGGGCAACACTTCCGGTAACGTTCTGAAAGAAGCAAAAATCGAAAACGCGATCGAAGCTTACGCTTTCACTATCCAGGTTCCTCTGTTCGTGAGCCAGGACGACATGATCGAAATCGATACACGTACTAATGAATACAAAAAAACAGTACGCAACTAATCTTGCGAGCTGCGCTGATTTCAGCGGATTTGTATCTGAAGTATCTGAAGTATCTGAAGTATCTTAAGCACCTGAAAGCGCTGCCCTTACCGGCAGCGTTTTTTATTGCGATTTCAAGTCTGCGAAAGTCACACAGAGCAGATCAAAACAAAAAACGCAGCACACCGATAGGCATGCTGCGTTTTTTTATAAAACTTCAATCTGCTACGCTGAATAGTACAAAGCTACATGCACTTCAGCTTAGCTTAGTTTAGTTTAGTTTAACTGAACTGAATAATCAGAATGCAGGAACAACTGCACCCTTGTATTTCTCTTCAATGAACTTCTTCACTTCCGGTGAATTCAATGCAGCGATCAGCTTTTTAAATGCCGGGCTGTTTTTATTGTCTTCACGTGCCACCAGCAAGTTTGCATACGGTGAATTCGCATCTTCGATGAACAGGGAATCTTTAACAGGATTGAGTTTCGCTTCGATCGCATAATTCGTGTTGATCAGCGCCAGATCAACCTGATTCAGTACGCGTGGCAAAGTTGCTGCTTCCAATTCCTTGAATTTCAGATTCTTAGGATTGTCGATGATGTCTTTCTTAGTTGCCGAAATATTGCTTGGATCTTTCAGCTTCAACAGACCTTGTTTTGCCAGCAGCAGCAAAGCACGGCCAGAGTTAGAAGGATCATTAGGGATCGCTACCGTCGCACCGGCTGGGATATCCGCAACTTTTTTGTACTTGCTGGAGTAAGCCGCAAACGGTTCTACGTGTACCTTGGCAACCGGTACTTCGATATCGTTTTTATGGCTCTTTTTGAACTCATTCAGATAAGGCTGATGCAGGAAAAAATTGCCATCCAAATGCTTTTCATTGACTTGCACCGCAGGCTGCACGTAATCGGTGAACACTTTGATTTTCAGATCCACGCCTTCTTTGGCCAGCTGTGGCTTAATGAATTCGAGAATCTCTGCATGCGGTACCGGTGTCGCAGCAATGCTCAGGGTATCTGCCGCCATGGCAGAACCTGCGAACAACACGGCATAAGCGCTGGCAACGGCAACGCGACGTAATTGATGGGAAATACGTGAAATCATAAATACTCCAATAAGTTAAACAACATTAATGACGTGTAAAGCGCAATACCAGCTTGTCTCCTGCCCATTGCAACACCTGAACCAGCAAAATCAGTATCAGTACGGTGACGACCATCACATCCGTCTGAAACCGTTGATATCCGTAGCGCAGCGCCAGATCACCGAGGCCGCCGCCACCAATCACACCCGACATCGCGGCATACGACACCAGCGCAATGGTAGTGACAGTACCGGCTGCAATCAGACCCGGCAAAGCTTCCGGCAATAAGGCATGCCAGATAATTTGCCAGTTGCGCGCACCCATAGCCTGACAGGCTTCGATAATGCCGCGATCCACTTCGCGCAATACGTTCTCGACCAGACGCGCGAAAAACGGTGTGGTACCGATCACCAGCGGCGGGATGGTGCCCGCTACGCCCAATGAAGTCCCGACCAGCAGCAAGGTGAAAGGAATCAGCACGATCAGCAAAATGATGAAAGGCACAGAGCGCAGGATATTCACCACTATCGACAACAAGGCATACACACCGCGCTGTTCCAGCAATTGATTTTTACCCGTCACGAATAACAGGATTCCAAGCGGTAAACCGAGCAAGACCGTGAAGAACAGCGAGAAGCCGGTCATGGTCAGTGTATCCAGCGTAGCCTGGGCGATATCAGCCCAATCAATATTTGAAAAATCCATATTTACTCTCCTTCCGCCAGTGTCTGGCCAGAAGGCAGCACATCCACCGTGACATCCATTTCACGTAATAATTGCAGCACTTTCGTGCTCTCAGCCGCACTCGCATTAAGCGCGACGATCAGTTGTCCATACGGGGTCTGCTTCACGCGCGAGATCGTACCTTGCAAAATCGTGATTTCGGCCTGCGTCTGGGCCGCGATACGGCTCAGTATCGGCTCATGCGCGGCATTACCGACATAGGTCAGACGTAACAGCTGACTACCGGTCGCGGTATTCCATTGCGGCAGCTGATCAAGATCGAAAGCCTGATGCTCTGCGACCAGTTTTTGCGTCACGCTGTGTTTGGGATGCAGGAAAACATCGGCCACTGCGCCCTGCTCAACGATCTCGCCGCCCTCGATGACAGCGACCTGATCGCAGATAGAGCGTATCACTTGCATTTCGTGGGTAATCAGGACGATGGTCAGGCCCAGCTTTTGATTGATATCGGACAGTAAGCGCAGTATCGATTGCGTGGTTTCCGGATCGAGTGCTGAGGTTGCTTCATCACATAGCAGCAAGTGCGGATAATTGGCCAAGGCGCGCGCTATGCCGACACGCTGCTTCTGCCCGCCTGACAACTGCGATGGGTATTTGTGTCCATGCTCTTGCAAGCCAACCAGCTCCAGCAATTCATTCACGCGTTCACGGCGTTGCTGCGCGTTGGTATTGCCACTCAGGGTCAGTGGAAAGGCGATATTTTCAGCGATGGTTTTTGCATTCAGCAAATTAAAGTGCTGAAACACCATGCCTACCCGTTGCCGTAATTTGAGCAACTGTGCCTGGTCGTAGCGGGTGATATCCTCGCCTTCAAACAGGATCTGACCGGCACTCGGACGTTCGAGTAAATTCAGGGTACGCAGCAGTGTGCTTTTACCCGCACCGGAGCGACCAATAATGCCAAAAATACTGGCTTGTTCTATCGTCAGGCTGACATTGCGCAGAGCCTGCACGGCCTGACCTTTAACGATGTAGTTTTTTTCTAACTGAGAAATCTGTATCACACTTACTGCCCATCTTGCTTTCGAACTGGTATTTTACTGGGCTCTCAACATCACTACTAATCATATAAATTCACTTGCTTATATTCAATAAAATATAAAGGAATTCTAAGGTCTATATTGAATCTGCGTACCGATATAAAAAAAGCGACTCGCAGAGTCGCTTTTTTTGGGTGGTCAAAATTGGATCAGGATTTATTCAACAAATTCTGGCAAGTGGCTTTCTGAGGGTCATTGGCTGGCAACTTAGCACAGATGCCACCGAGCTGAGCCTGCACTTTTTGAAAGGTTTGCTGATGCTTACCATCTTTATTCCAGTCCTGCAGTTTCTTACCCAGTTTTTCCAGATAGGCGCGATTACGTTCGTAAAACGCATTTTCCGTTTTCGCGACTTCATCAAACACACCACTCACTGCTTTTTGTATTCTCGCTTCATCACCTGGCGCCAGGTCGACCAGACTCGCCACATAATTGGAACCCCATTGTAAACGGGTAGCCGGTCCTTTCGAGGCATTGTAGGCTTGCTCATACCAATTAATGGCAGCGGCATTATCGCCGCGTTTCTTCGCGTTAGAACCCAGCGTCGACATGAAGTAATACGGTGAATGCGAGCGTTTGAGTTCCGCTTTCAGCAAAGTATCCGAATCATCCAGCAGACCGGCATTCCCCAAGGCATAGGCGGCAGAGCTGACTACCGACTGACGCTCATAAGAGTCTGTGGTGGCCTGCTCTATCTGCGCCACGCGTTTTTGCACTTCTTTTTGGAATGAAGCCGATGGTTTGCCGCCATCCAGCTTCGCCAGATCGACCTGCGCAATCACCGCACCCAAACGGTCAGTTTTGGAAATACTTGCATCATCGGCCAGTTTGACCAGCGCGCCATTCCAGGCCTGCACCAAGGTCGTACGCTGCGTCGACTTCGCTGCCGTCAGATACTCGGTCAGTGCAGCCGCAGAGCCTGCAACCAGATCGAGGTTATCGCGCGCCACCTTGCTGTCACTAAGCGCCTTAATCAAACGCTCGGCCGCCTGCGCCTTATCCAGAGCCGGCACGCTGCTGCCAGGCTTGCTATTGGCGATAACAAACAGAGACTTCAGATAGATCCGGGTTGCCGCCAATCCGGCAGGGGCAACTTCTGCGAGTTTGACCAAAGTCGTCGCCAGCTCTTTAGGTGCCACCAGTTTTTGTTCCGGATCATCCCAGGAATAATCCGCCAGCAGGCTCCAGTCATCTTCTTTCAAACCCTTACCACCAGCCAGCGCCAGCTTGAGCGTATCAGCCACCGATGCTGAGGTATTCAGCGCCAGCGTCAGCACTTGCAAATAGCGTTCAGAATCAACCTCGCCCGGCAGACGGGTGATTTCCGTGCCATCCGGTTTAAATAAAATCATGGTTGGATAACCGCGCACTTTGAACTGGGCGGCGAATTTTTGTGCACCAGGGCTATCACCATCCAGATACACAGGGATGAAGTGACGTGACTTATCGATGAATTCCTGACGATTAAAAATCGTTGCCTTGACCTGATTGCAAGGCGGGCACCAGACTGCACCCCAGTACAGGAATAAGGGCTTTTTGCTGGCCTTGGCCTGCGCAAAAGCGGCTTCCACATTATTGTCTTTGCGCCAGTCTATACCACCAGCTGCCGCATGGGCAGAGGCACTCGCACCAGGGTTGGCCGCATGCGCAAGCGGTACCGCAGCCGCAACCATCAGGCCCAGCAGGCATTTCAGGGAAAAAGCAGAGAGTGTTTTCATACCAGCCATATCTGAAATGAACGACCGCAAACAAAACCATGTGCAACTGGCCGGGCAGCCCGCCACTGCGCTGTTGCTTGCGTCATTCGGATGAAAGAAAAACTGCAGTTTAACAAACATTGCGGGCAGACGATGCAGACTTTTTTCGCATGTGTTTATGCGCAATCCGCGCTTCATAGCCAAATCATCTATGCATAGAAAAAGTCTGTATTTCCTTTGCACTCGGAAACTGTGCAAGATGGTGGCTTCAATCAGGAGATTCCATGAAGACATCTGTTTCCACCGCATCCGCAGCACGCCGACGCACGCTGGCGCTATTAACTTTACTTGGTTTGCAAGCCGTGAGTGGCCTGCCATCTGCCTACGCCAACAGCAGCATATTGAACGCGTCTTACGACGTAACGCGTGAATTGTTCAAGGACATCAATCCCGCTTTCGTGGCCGATTGGAAGAAGAAAACCGGTGAGACTGCGTCGATCAACCAATCTCATGGCGGCTCCAGTAAGCAGGCGCGCTCGGTCATCGATGGACTGGAAGCCTCAGTTGTCACCATGAATCAAGCCAATGATATTGATATCCTGGCAGAAAAAGGCCTGATCCCAGCCACCTGGTCTAAAGCTTTTCCAAACAATGCGGCACCGTTTTATTCCACTATGGTATTCCTGACCCGTAAAGGAAATCCTTTGCAGATCAAAAGCTGGGAAGACCTGGGCAAGCCGGGCGTGAAAGTAATCATTCCGAATCCTAAAACCTCAGGCAATGGCCGTTACAGCTATCTGGCGGCCTGGGGATCTGTGATTAAGGCGGGCGGCAATGAGGCGCAGGCGCGTGCCCTGGTCGATAAGATTTTCAAAAACGTACCGGTACTCGATGCGGGTGGACGCGGTGCGACCACCACCTTTACCCAGCGAGAAATCGGCGATGTGCTGGTCACGTTTGAAAATGAAGTTCAGCTCGCCAAACAGGAATTCGGTAATCAGTATGAAGTGGTTTATCCGAAAATTTCTATCCTGGCAGAATCGCCGGTAGCCGTGGTGGATAAGGTAGTCGACAAATTAGGCACCCGCAAAACCGCGACTGCATATCTGCAATACCTGTACTCTGAACCGGCGCAGGAAATCATCGCCAAGCATTTCTTCCGCCCGCGCTCTGAAGCCGCTTTTCAAAAATATGCGACCAACTTCAAGCCTGTGACCCTGTTCACCATCGACGAAGTGTTTGGTGGCTGGAAGCAAGCGCAGAAAAAGCATTTCGATGATGGCGCGGAGTTTGACAAACTGTATCAAGGCAAACGCTAAGCATCACACTCACAGTGCAAACACCACCTGGGCAGATGGCAGCGCCTGTATCGTTACGCCAAAACTGCTGATGTCCGGCAAAGTCATATTATGATGACGCCGGATTTCCGCAGCACTGGCATGGGCCTTGTCATGTGTGGTGTGTGCATCTGACACCAGCGTGACCGGGAAACCCAATGCAGCGGCGCGGCGTGTGGTGGTATCGACACAAAACTCGGATGCGTAGCCACAGATGACCAATTGCTCAACTTCCCATAAGGCCAGCAGGCTGCTGAGTTCGGTATGCAAAAATGAATCAGGCGTGGTTTTGCGCAAGACCGTATCACCATCTTCCAGCAATAAGCCCTGCTCCAGTTGCCAGCCATCGCTGCCAAAACGCAAATTACCTGCTTTGGTTTCGTGCTGTACAAACACCACCGGGATGCCGGCATGACGGGCTCTGGTTGCCAGCGCATTAATACGCTGCACCACCAGATCGGCCTCAAAAGGGCGCGGCGCCTCATCGAACAAAGCACGTTGTACATCAATGATCAGCAAAGCAGCACGCATAGAGCACCTGTTCAGACCAGAATTGGAGTGAGAAAATTAGCATAGAAACCCGTCACTCGCCGCGCTTCTGGCCGGAATACAGTCATTCTGCAGTCAACATGTTGTATCAAAACCAATTCTAGCGTATTGCGTAGACAGGGCGTAACCAGAAAATTTCCCTGTCTCAAGGGTTTTCCTAAGCAATATGCAAACAAATACACAACATTCAACATAAACTGACGGCTTTTCTATTCCCAGCAAGTAAGATTAAACATTAGAATCGCATTTACCTTCAGCAACATTCAATTTCTTCTATGAAGAAGAAAGCGCAGCTTAGCAGCCGCATCAGCAGATAAAACGGAGTTGTAATGGCAGAAGCAGGATTGTTATATAAAAACAGAGTGATGCTTTTGACGCAAACATTCTTCATCAAAGACAATAAAGATGAATTACTGCTCAGCGCTCACAAGTATGACTTCGACATACTGTTTTTCGACCAGATGCGGGAATTTGTCAGTGCGGTCGAAAATGCAGAGGGTCACACGCTGTTTGTGATTGATCTTGACGTGCTGTACAACATGCAGGACGACATGCAGCAGCAGCGTCGCCAGACCATGTTCCTGAGCGATCTGCTGCAAAGGCTGCCCGCGCATCAGCAATACATTTATCTGCAAACCGTGCGTCAGGGTGAGCGTTTCCTGCTGCAGCAAAAGCTGGTCGACAGCAATTGCCTTGCCTACGCTGAAAAACCGATCAGCAATGAAGTGCTGGTCGATAAACTATTCAATATTTTTGCGCGTCAGCAGCGCGGTGAATCCAATACCATCGTCTATCTGGGTGACGACGCGCAGTTCGATACCCAGATGCTGAGTCAGCATGACATCGAGCTCCTTCATTATCAGGATGCACGCTCTTTACATACCAAGGTCAAAGAAGCGCAGCCAGATATCGTGCTGATCGATGAAAAATACTATTTGCAAACTGAAGCTCTGGTGCGCGTACTTAAGAAAAACATAGAGTTCGATATTGGTCGCGAAATTGTGATGCTGCAGCACCAGAATACATCCGCGTTATCGCGTCAGGCGCTGGACAGCGGCTTTGACGAAATTCTGAAGAGTAGTGACGCCGATGTACTGACCCGCTTACTGATCAACCGTATTAATAAAATCCGCGCCAGCAAAGATTTAATCAGTCGTGACCGTGCTACAGGCTTACTCAATAAGATTGGTCTGCAAAAGAAAGCACAGGAATGGATACGACGTGCCGGACGCGAAGATAAATCGCTGGCTTACGGCATTATCGACATCGACAAATTCAAGACCATCAATGACACCTGGGGTCACTACTTCGGCGATATCGTGATCAAACGCCTGTCTCTGGTCCTGTCCGCTCAGCTCGGTGAACGTGATCTGCTGAGCCGTTTCGGCGGTGAAGAATTTGTAATGGTGTTCTGGGATTGCTCACGCGAAGAAGGCAAACGCAAGCTCGATGCCATGCGTGAGAGCTTTGGTAAAGTGGTATTTGAAGTCACGCCCGGCGAATTCCGCCAATTCAGCTTCAGCGGCGGCATCGCCGACTACCCCGAGTGCAAAACAGAAAATGAACTGTTCCTGAAGGCGGATGCGATGCTGTATCAGGCTAAGCAAGGCGGCCGCAATCAGGTATGTGCCACCTGAGCATGCGCCCAGGCTGAGCACGAACCGCCACACATTTCCCGTAAGAAATTTCCTCAGCCGGCCGTGCCGCCGGCAAGCTGAATCATTCCAGTTTGAACTCATTCAGGTTGAACTAATTCCGCTGACCTCATTCTAATTCTGCGCCTTACAAGCTCATTCCTTGCGGCATAAGGACTGGTTGCTCGCAACCGCTATGCTAAGCAAGCACTATTTTAAAATAACAGGGACTGCCATGAAACGTTCGTTAAGCCTGATTTTACTGGCCGGCCTGTGCGCCAACTCCAGCGCACAGGAAAATCTGAGTTATCAGTTACCGCCCAAACCCATCCTCGATCTGGCCGACTTCCAGCGCCCGCCAACCGTCAGCATGGATCATCACAATCAGAATCTGTTGCTGAGTTTTCGCAATACCTATAAAACGCTGAGCGATCTGAGTCAGACAGAAATGCGACTGGCCGGTTTGCGCATCAACCCGGTCACCAATATCAGCAGCACCCTGACCTATGTGAATAACCTGAAATTACGCAAAGTCGCAGGTGGTGAAGAAGTTCAGGTCAAGGGCTTGCCTGCCAATCCACTGATCGCGAATGTCAGCTGGTCGCCCAATGAAAAGAAAATTGCCTTCACCCATACCGCCGCTAATGGCGTAGAACTGTGGATGATCGACGTAGAAAGCGCGACTGCAAAAAAAATCAGCGAAGCCAAGCTGAACGCCAATCTGGGTGCGCCTTACAGCTGGTTTAAAGACAGCGACAATTTGCTGGTCAAGGTATTGCCGAAAAACCGTACGGCTTTGCTCGATAACAGCAAAGACTTGCCAACTGGCGCCATCATTTCGAATGCGACCGGCAGCGTTTCGCAAAACCGCACCTATGCAGATTTGCTGAAGAATAAAAATGATGAAGCCAATTTTGAAAATCTGGTCACCTCTGAGTTAGTCAAAGTCTCACTCAATGGTAAGAGCAGTTTGTTCAAAAAAGCAGATATGTATGAAGACATCAGCTTCTCGCCGGATGGTAAATTCCTGTTGCTCGATACGCTGCAAAAACCATTTTCCTACATCGTTCAACTAGACCGTTTCCCGACCCGTGCCACAGTCACCGATCTGAACGGTAAAGTGATCAAAGTCGTCAATGAAACGCCTTTGAATGAAATTATGCCTAAAGGATTTTCCGCAGTAGCCAAGGGCAAGCGCAGCATGGGCTGGCGCGGTGACAAGCCTGCCACGCTGTACTATGTGGTGGCACTGGACGGTGGAGATCCTGCCAACAAAACCGAATTCCGTGACGAGCTGTTCCAGTGGAATGCACCATTTGATCAGGAGCCAGTATCCCTACTCAAAACCCAGCAACGTTTCAGTGGTGTGGTCTGGGGAAATGATAAAGTCGCGATTGCCTACGACAACTGGTATGACACCCGCAATCTGAAAACCTATCTGTTTAATCCATCCGCACCGTCCGAAGCGCCACGCGTCATCGGCGACAGAAACATGCAGGATATTTATGCTGATCCGGGTCGCTTTGAAACTAAACGCAATGAGTTTGATCGTCGCGTTCTGGCCATAGAAGATGGAAAAGCCTATCTGATCGGTGCCGGTCACAGCAAGAAAGGTCAGTTCCCGTTTATCGATGAACTTGATCTGGCGAGCTTGAAAAAGAACCGCCTGTATCAGTCCGCCTACACTGACAAAATCGAAAATATTTTGTCGATAGAAGATCTGAAAAAAGGTAAGGTGCTGGTACAACTGCAATCGAAAACCGATTACCCTAACTTTTATTTCCGCGACCTGAAAGCAGGTGATCAGGCAGATAAACAACTGACCGCGATCACCCGCTTTGCCAATCCTTTTGTTGGCTTAAAAGATGTGAGCAAAGAAGTCATCAAATACAAGCGTAAAGATGGCGTCGAATTATCCGGCACCCTGTATCTGCCGGCTGGCTACGACAAAATCAGGAAAGAAAAACTGCCCCTGCTGATCTGGGCTTATCCGGCTGAATACAAGGATAAAAATTCTGCAGGACAAAGCACACACAATCCGAATCAGTTCACCTTCCCTAACTATGGTTCCTTTGTGTACTGGGTTGCGAAAGGATATGCGGTACTGGATGACGCTGCCTTCCCGATTATCGGCGAAGGCAAAACCGAGCCGAATGATAACTTCATTCCTCAGTTAGTCGATAACGCCGAAGCTGCGATCGATGCGGTGGATCAGTTAGGTTATATAGACCGTCAGCGTGTTGCGGTGGGTGGCCACTCCTATGGCGCCTTCATGACGGCCAATCTGCTCACGCATTCCAAGCTGTTTGCCTGCGGTATCGCACGCAGCGGTGCCTATAACCGCACCCTGACGCCATTTGGCTTCCAGACTGAGCAACGCAATTACTGGGAAACGCCAGAGGTGTACACCAAGATGTCGCCGTTCATGAATGCCGACAAAATGAAAACACCTTTGCTGCTGGTACATGGAGAAGCGGATAACAATCCAGGCACTTTCACATTGCAGACCGAGCGTTATTTCCAGGCTTTAAAAGGTCTGGGTGCACCGGCCCGCATGGTGATCCTGCCTAAGGAAAGTCATGGCTATGCCGCCCGTGAAAACATCATGCATCTGTTGTGGGAACAGGATCAGTTCCTTGATAAATGCCTGAAAAAATAAGCCTACGCTTGTTCACATGCCTGTCCTTGCGTAAGGCAGACAGGTGATGGTTTTATGAAAAAAATCCCGGGAGCTCAGCCCCGGGATTTTTCTTATCACAGCATACGAAGCGCAATCAGGCGCTTTAGTCGAAGACTGCCAGCTACCTATTTCCCGGCGATCACAGACAAGGCGTCGTGCCCGCCTGCGCCGAACAATAACTCCTTCAGATGGGCGAGCTGATCACGTACCTGGGCTGCTTTTTCAAATTCCAGATTTTTCGCATGCTCCAGCATTTGTTTTTCCAGCTTCTTGATTTCGCGGCTGATCTGCTTCTCACTCATGACTTCGTACTTGGCCTGCTCTTGCGCCACCGCCATATCTGCGCGTGCTTCCTGAGGATTATAAACACCGTCTATGATGTCTTTGATCTGCTTGCGTATGCCAGTCGGCGTAATATTATTAGCCGCGTTAAATGCCAGTTGCTTGTGCCTGCGTCGTTCGGTCTCGTCGATAGCGCGACGCATTGAGTCAGTCACACGATCAGCATACAGTATCGCTTTACCATGCAGATTACGCGCGGCGCGGCCTATGGTTTGAATCAGACTGCGCTCTGAACGCAAAAAGCCTTCTTTATCTGCATCCAGAATCGCGACCAGCGACACTTCAGGAATATCCAGCCCCTCACGCAGCAAGTTAATCCCGACCAGCACATCGAAGGTGCCGAGACGCAGATCGCGGATAATCTCTACCCGCTCGACAGTATCAATGTCACTGTGCAAATAACGCACTTTGATACCGTTTTCACCCAGAAAATCGGTCAGTTGTTCTGACATGCGCTTAGTCAGCGTGGTCACCAGCACGCGCTCATTCTTGCGGATACGCTCAGTGATTTCACCCATCAGATCATCCACCTGCGTCAGCGCCGGACGGACTTCAATCTCAGGATCAACCAGCCCGGTCGGCCGCACCACCTGCTCGACCGTCTGATCGGCATGCTCATGCTCATAATCGCCCGGTGTGGCCGATACAAACACAGTCTGGCGCATCTTGCTCTCAAATTCGGCAAACTTGAGCGGCCGGTTATCGAGCGCAGAAGGCAGTCGGAAACCATAATCGACCAGATTGGTTTTACGCGCACGGTCACCGTTATACATGCCGTTCAACTGTCCGGTCAGCACATGGGATTCATCGAGAAACATCAGCGCATCAGGTGGCAGATAATCGACCAGCGTTGGTGGCGGCTCACCGGGCTTAGCACCACTCAGATGACGGGAGTAGTTTTCTATACCTTTGGTGAAGCCGATTTCAGCCATCATTTCGAGATCGAAACGGGTACGCTGTTCGATACGCTGTTCTTCGATCAGCTTATTCTCGCGGCGGAAGAAGTCCAGCCGTTCGCGCAATTCGTCCTTAATCGACTCTATGGCGCGCAGCACGGTTTCACGCGGTGTCACGTAGTGAGAACCGGGATACACAGTAAAACGTGGTATTTTTTGCTTAACTCTGCCGGTTAAAGGATCAAATAACTGCAGATTTTCGATTTCGTCGTCGAACATTTCCACCCTGACGGCGAGTTCTGCATGTTCAGCCGGGAAGATGTCTATAGTATCGCCACGCACCCGGAAAGTACCACGGCCAAAGTCGACTTCGTTACGGCTGTACTGCATCTGGATCAGCCGGGCAATCAGGTCACGCTGACTGACCTTATCGCGCGCTCTGAGGGTCAGTATCATTTTGTGATATTCGTTGGGATTACCGATACCGTAAATCGCCGACACGGTCGCTACGATAATCACATCGCGCCGCTCCATCAGAGACTTGGTGCAGGACAGGCGCATCTGCTCGATATGCTCATTGATCGCTGAATCTTTTTCTATGAACAGATCGCGCTGAGGCACATAGGCTTCAGGTTGATAGTAATCGTAGTAAGACACGAAGTATTCCACCGCATTGCGCGGGAAAAACTCCCTGAATTCGCTGTACAACTGGGCCGCCAGGGTTTTATTAGGTGCAAAAATAATGGCAGGCCTGCCACAACGTGCAATCACATTCGCCATGGTGTAGGTTTTACCAGAGCCGGTCACACCCAGCAGCGTCTGGAAAAACAAGCCATCATGCACGCCCTCAGTTAATTGCGCGATCGCGGCGGGCTGATCACCCGCCGGCGGGAAGATCTGATACAGCTGAAATGGGGAATCCGGAAAAGAAATGAACTTCTCCTCATCGAATTCATCGGTTAAAGCAACTGAATTCACTGGTGCGACTGCCATGGTACCCATACCTTTGTTAAAATAAGCCGTTTATCAGCATTGCCAGCCACCAGGCTGACTCTGCTCTCAGAGGATTTACGCAAAACCGACACGCGCGCCCTACCCTGCGCCACCCCACGTACTACCCGTACTGTTTTTCTGTGTTTTGCTCTGCATACCTTGCCGGAATCATTGTTTGCGTAAGCCCTGGCCGTAACGCATTTTTATTTCATTCCAACCTGTTTGCCGGCAACGGCAGAAACATTTCATATTATCACGATGACTGCTCCAGCTTCTTCCGCTCTGTTTTCCGCCATAGAAATGGCACCACGCGACCCTATCCTCGGCATCACCGAGGCGTTTAATGCCGATCAGAACCCGGCCAAAGTCAATCTTGGCGTGGGTGTCTATTATGACGACAATGGCAAAGTACCTTTACTCGAATGCGTCAAAAAAGCAGAAGCCCTGCTGATAGAAAAATACGCGCCGCGTACCTACTTGCCTATCGAAGGCCTGGCTGCCTATGATCGCGCGGTGCAGGATCTGGTGTTTGGCGCCGACAGTGCGGTAGTAACTGAAAAACGTGCTATTACAGCACAAGCGATAGGCGGCACCGGCGCGCTCAAGCTGGGCGCAGATTTTCTGCAACGTTTCAGCCCGCAATCCCAGGTGTATATCAGTGATCCAAGCTGGGAAAATCATCGCGCCTTGTTTGAATCAGCCGGTTTCACCGTCAATAACTACCCTTACTACGACGCGAATACGCGCGGCGTGAACTTCGAAGCGATGCTGGCCGCGCTGAAGGATATGCCGTCAGCCTCGATCGTGTTGCTGCATGCATGCTGCCATAACCCAACCGGTGCCGACCTCAGCACTGAGCAATGGACCCAGATTATTGAAGTCATCACCAGCCGCGGCCTGATTCCTTTCCTGGATATGGCCTATCAGGGCTTTGGCGATGGTATCGAGGCAGATGGTCAGGTAGTGCGTCGTTTTGCAGCGGCTGGCGGCCCATTGTTTGTCTCCAACTCGTTCTCCAAGTCTTTCTCCCTGTACGGCGAACGGGTAGGCGCACTCAGCATCGTGGCTGCCAGTGCCGAAGAAGCAGGTCGTATCATGTCGCAACTGAAGCGCGTGATCCGCACCAATTACTCTAACCCGCCATCCCATGGTGGCCAGGTCGTGGCAACTGTGCTGTCCACACCGGAACTGCGCCAGTTATGGGAAGAAGAGCTGGCTGGCATGCGCGTTCGTATCCGTGAAATGCGGGCAGCTTTCGTCAGCAAACTCAAAGAACAGGCTCCGGCTCATCAGTTTGACTTCGTGATGCAGCAACGCGGCATGTTCTCTTATTCCGGACTGAACAAGGAGCAGGTTGGCAAGCTGCGTGAGTTACACTCGATTTACGCGGTCGATACCGGCCGTATTTGTGTCGCCGCCCTGAACAGCAAAAACATCGATAAGGTGATTACAGCGATCGCAAGCGTGCTGTAATTATTGGCGCTGCTGTTGACAAGAAAGGCTGCGAAGCATATAATTTTTGTCTCTGTTCCCTGATAGCTCAGTCGGTAGAGCGACGGACTGTTAATCCGCAGGTCCCTGGTTCGAGTCCAGGTCGGGGAGCCACAGAATTCAAAGTAGGTAGTGAACTTAAAACCAATCACTACATAAAGTTTACCGAAGATCATCAAATCTTCTATTCCCTGATAGCTCAGTCGGTAGAGCGACGGACTGTTAATCCGCAGGTCCCTGGTTCGAGTCCAGGTCGGGGAGCCAAATTCAAGGGCTTAACTTCATTGTTAAGCCCTTTTTCTTCGGAAGTGGTATACGCCGGAGAGAAGCAAAGTGACCAAGTAAGCAGTGAACTTAAGAAAAAAATCACTCGCAGCACAGATTGAAGAGTTTTGAAGATATTGTATCTTCTGTTCCCTGATAGCTCAGTCGGTAGAGCGACGGACTGTTAATCCGCAGGTCCCTGGTTCGAGTCCAGGTCGGGGAGCCAAATTTGAGGGCTTAACATCAATGATGTTAAGCCCTTTTTTCCGGCATGTATATCTGATCAATATTCCATGCCAAGTCACATCAGCCGCTCAAGCGGCATTATCAGACACCGCAGCCAGTCTGTTTCAGTATGGCGGCATCTCCCCAGTAACATCCCTGCTTTACCTAACCTGATTGCATCTGTGTTTGCGTAATCTGAGTGAGCCATTGTTGTGGCAAAAGTTGTGGCCAGCTTTTCCCCAATGCTCACTTACCTGGCCACAATTACGCAAACATCGCATACCGCACTTCCACGACACCCTCCCGTCGACGCAACTCGACTGCAGCACTTGCCTCCGACTACGATTGCTGTGTGGAAATTTCCCTTCAAATTCGAAATCGATTTCCTATAATAAGTATAGAAGTTGAGCCTCAGTCATAGCACTGTAACATTTAGTAACTAATATTGCCGAAAATCAAGTTTTATCTCTCACCGATATCTGCAATGACAACCGCCCTACTCACGCTACTCTCCCCCGCTATGCGTCTTATGCAAGGCTTTCGCATTACGCATAAGGTCGCCTTTGTCGCGATCAGTTTTGCTATCCCATTATTGATAGTGGTTGGCTTGCTATTTACAGAGATGCGCACCGAGGGCGCGATTGCACGTAAAAAACTCAGCGCACTAACTGAAATTCAGGCAAATAACCAGATTCAATCCGGCATACGGCAACACCGCGCACTGAGTCACATGCAAGCCCAGGGCAATAAGCAAGTCGCAGACAAGCTCAATAGCCTGGAAAAACAAATTCATGAGCAATTGCAGTCTTCATCGCTACCGGACAAACTCAAAAAGGACTGGCAAAGTCTGATCGCAGCCCAAAGCAGCAGCAAGCCAGCACAAAACTTTCAGAACCATAACCAGTTTCTGGAGAAAATCGATCAGTTGTCACGCCAACTGGCGAATGATAGCAAGCTGAATCTGGATGCGGATATCACGACCAATCAATTATTAAATATACAGTTACGCTCACTTCCATCGACAGAGGAAAAGCTGATGGTGATGACCGCGCGCGGTGCCGCGTATATCGATAGTGGTCTGTTTGAAGCGGGTGAAGATGTGATGCTGAATTCCCTGCTCATGAACGTCAAGTCTGAACAAAAACAATTACTGGAACAGATAAGCACACTGGAGCAAGAACAAAGCGAACTCAAGCCAGCATTGCAGACGATACGGACCGTGCTGCTCGAGAGCGACAAATTTTTCGCGCGCGCTCAGGACGAAGTGCTGGCCTCAGTGAATCAAAGCTCAGGTTCAGAGTTTTACACTGCAGGAACCGGCGCAGCAAAACAGATTGCTGATCAAAACCAAAAGCTTGCAACTTTAATACAAAACAGGCTGACACAAGTAGTGACTGCGCTGGACTGGAAAATTTATCGCATGTTTGCCGGAATTTTTGTACTGATCGCGGTAGCGACTTATCTGCTGGCTGGGATCTATTTCGCGCTGTCACGTGACATCCATCAGCTAACCGCAAGCATACAAAAAACCGCCTCCGGTGATCTGGTACCGGAACAGGTACAAGCTGGTAAAGACGAGATTTCTCAGCTGCTGAGCGCCGTTAATCAAATGAAGAGCGGCTTAGGCAGCCTGGTTGCAGATATACGTCTGAACGCGGACAGCATCGATACTATCGCCAAGGAAATTCATCAGGACAACAGCGATCTGTCTGGCCGCACAGAAAGTCAGGCAGGATCGCTAGAAGAAACCGCCAGTGCGATGGAAGAACTGACCACTACCACCAAGGATAACGCAGCGAATCTGGCACAGGCCAGTCAGTTAGTCAGTGGCTCAGCACAAAGTGTACAGGAAGGCTTGCAAGTGATGAGCGATGCGATTGAGTCTATGCAAAGTATCACCAACAGCTCTAAAAAGATTTCTGAAATTATAGGTGTGATGGATGGCATTGCATTCCAGACCAATATTCTGGCTCTGAACGCAGCAGTGGAAGCGGCACGCGCCGGACAGGAAGGACGTGGCTTCGCGGTGGTGGCGAGCGAAGTCAGGAATCTGGCGCAGCGCAGTGCAAACGCCGCCAAAGAAATCAAACATCTGATCGACTCTTCGAGCGCAGAAGTCAAAAAAGGCAGTACCCTGATCAATAGTGCTGGCAAAACCATGCAGGTTATTGCCGAGAATGTGGAACAGGTATCGAGCCTGATTCATCATGTTGCCAACGCCAGCCAGGAACAAAGTGCAGGCATCTCCAGCGTGAATAACGCGATCAGCAGCATAGACCAGCTGACGCAGGAAAATGCCAGCCTGGTCGAGCAGGCGAAACTCTCTACTGAGCAGTTAGAGCAAAATGCAGCCACACTCAGCAAGGCCGTCAGCGCCTTCCGCATTCAGGAACATGCTGCCGCAACAGTCATACACGCAAGTGTTCCCCGAAAACACAGCGGCCGCCAGGCAGCTTTACGACATCAAAAACTGAGTATCGCCAGATCATGAGGTCCTGAGACTCAGATAATGAGGAGCATAAAAAAACGGTACTGTAAACACAGTACCGTTTTTTGTTTAACTGGTCAGTTTTAGCTAGCGAGCAAAGCCAGAACCGCTTTTAACTCATCCCGGATCTGATGCAGACTGACTTGTGGTTCCACTGGCCCCTCTGCTTGCGCGTTGCTACGCCCGCCGTGAGAACCCAGTTTATTTCTTGCGCCACTGATGGTGAAACCCTGATCGTACAGCAATTCACGGATGCGCCGCACCAACAGAACTTCGTGGTGCTGATAGTAACGGCGGTTACCGCGTCGCTTGACCGGTTTGAGCTGGGAAAATTCCTGCTCCCAGTAGCGCAGCACATGCGGCTTGACGCCACAAAGTTCACTGACTTCGCCAATCGTGAAATAACGCTTTGCCGGGATAGCGGGCAAAGCCTGAGTTTCTATCCTGATTTCCGTCATACATTCACATTAAGCAGCGTGAGCAAGGTTTTGCCCACTGGTTTCATCAACCATACCTTTCAGCTTTTGGCTGGCATGGAAAGTCACGACACGGCGTGCCGTGATCGGAATTTCCTCGCCAGTTTTGGGATTGCGCCCCGGACGCTGTGGTTTGTCACGTAACTGAAAATTACCGAAACCCGATAATTTGACTGCTTCGCCGCGCTCCAGCGCATCACGGATTTCAACGAAAAAAGTCTCTACCATGTCCTTGGCTTCACGCTTGTTCAGGCCAACCTGCTCGAACAACAATTCAGCCAGTTCAGCCTTGGTCAGGGTAGGTAATTCTTTTTCCGCCTGCGAGCGCGCTCTGGCCGCCTGCATGGCACGATTCAGATCCGCATCCAGTACTGACTGAAATTCAGCGGAATGTACATCATTCATTATCAAACTTCTCTCATTTACGTAACAGCACAAGCAAGAACTTAACGCAATTTCGCAGCATACTGCGCTGCAGCCGCCGCTGTCAAAGCTGTCATAGCAGCTTCAACACGATCATCCTGCAGGGTAGATTGAGTATCTTGCAAGCTAAACCGGAAAGCAAGACTTTTCTCATCTTCAGCCAGACCTTTACCGCGATATTCGTCAAACAAAGTGACGGACTGCACGATATGACAAGCTGCATTTTTTTGTATCTCTGCCGCGAAAGCATCTGCCAGATTCTGCGCTGGAATATCCTGTTTCACCACCAGCGCCAGATCACGTGAAACGGCCTGGAATTTCGAAATTTCCTGATATACCGGCACTTGCACAGTTTGCAAGGCAGCGATCTCTACCTCGAACACGACCGGCGCCAGCGGCAAGTCATACTTCTGCTGCAGGCGCGGATGCAGTTCACCGATAAATCCGATAGCTTTACCAGCCAGCTCGATGCGTGCACTGCGGCCAGGATGCAGGGCCACATGCTCATCTTTCACGAACTTCAGGCTCAGCGGCGCAAACAAGGCTTCCAGATCCGCTTTCACGTCAAAGAAATCCGCATTACGTGCTGCCATGCCCCATTGCTCTTCGGCTACCGGCCCATACGCCAATGCAGCTAAGTGCTTAGGCTGATGATAGCCAGCGACGCTTAACGGACCATCCTGCACAGCTTCATCACGCAAATAGACAGCACCCATTTCAAAAATACGGACACGGCTGACTTTACGGTTCAGATTGTATCTGGCATTTGCAATCAGGCTGCCCAGCAAATTCGTGCGCATCACACTCATCTGACTGGCGATAGGATTGACGACGCGTATCGGCGCAGCATTACCGGCAAAATCTTTTTCCCAGGCTTCTTCTACAAAACTGTAGTTGATCACTTCCTGGTAATCCTGATCAGCGATCAGACGGCGGATAGCAAATAAGGAGCGCTGATTTTCAGGCGCAACCAACATCGCATTCGCTGCGACTGGTGGCAGTGCCGGGATGTTTTCAAAGCCATACACGCGCGCAACTTCTTCAATCAAATCTTCTTCGATTTCGATGTCAAAACGATAGGAAGGCGGCGTCACCAGGAACTCGCCGTCCTGATGGGTGAATTGCAGGTTCAGACGGGTAAAGATGTCAGCGATCTGCGCATCTGTGAGCGCAACACCTATCACTTTCTGAGCACGTGCAGTACGCAGTTGTACCGGGCTACGCTGTGGCAACTGTATGATCTGATCATCCACCGGACCCAGTTTGACCTGCTCAATACCACCGCAGATTTCCACGATCAGTGCACTGATACGTTCGATATGCTCAACGATGTTTTCAAAATCGACACCGCGCTCAAAGCGGTGCGCTGCATCGGTAGAGAAGTTATAGCGACGGGCACGACCCTGTATTGCAGATGGCCACCAGAAAGCAGCTTCCAGATAGATGTTTTGTGTATCGAGCGTGACGGCTGTAGAGTCACCACCCATGATACCCGCCAGCGATTCGATTTCTTTTTCATCCGCAATCACACCGACCCACTCATCCACATCCACGGTATTGCCGTTCAAGAGTTTGAGCGATTCACCGGCTTTACCCCAACGCACTTCCAGGCCACCCTGGATTTTGTCCAGATCGAACACATGGGTAGGACGACCTAATTCCAGCATCACATAATTCGAAATATCTACCAAGGCAGAGATTGGACGCTGGCCACTGCGTTCCAGGCGTTGCTTCATCCAATCCGGGGTTTCTGCTTTCGCATTCACACCACGGATCACACGGCCACAGAAACGGCCACACAGATCAGGTGCGCTGACCTTGACGGCTAATTTTTCAGTCAGCGTGACTGGCAATTCTTTAGTGGTCGGCAAATGCATAGGCGTGCCGGTCAATGCAGACACTTCACGCGCCACACCCAGCACAGACAGGCAGTCTGCCTTGTTTGGTGTCAGCTTGATGGTGAATTTCAAATCATTAAGCTGGTAGTAATCGCGGAAATTCTGACCGACTGGTGCGTCCGATGGCAGATCCATCAAACCACCGTGGTCTTCCGACAATTTCAACTCACGCGCAGAACACAGCATACCTTGCGACTCAACGCCACGAAGCTTGCCAACCTTGATCAGGAAAGGCTTACCGTCCGGACCTGGCGGCAATACAGCGCCAGCCATAGCACAAGGAACACGCATACCGACACGCACATTCGGTGCACCGCATACGATGTTAAGCAAGGTGCCGGTACCGACATCGACCTGGCATACATTCAGGCGATCGGCATCCGGATGTTTATTGATTTCGCGGATCTCAGCGACCACGACATTGGTGAAAGGAGGAGCGACCGGCTCCACCTCTTCCACCTCTAAACCAGACATGGTCAACAAATGGGACAACTCATCCGAAGTCATCTTCGGGTCGACCATAGTACGGAGCCAGTTTTCAGAAAATTGCATAATTCAGCCGTCTAATGTTGGATGTTTGAACGCCTGGCGTTCAGATTGATTCAGATTTCATCATAAGATTCAGGCAACCCAGTTCCAGTAAAGCGTGGCGACCAAGGCATGACTGAAATCGCCAGGAGCCTGAAGTCGCCGGAACCATGTGGTCTGTATCTTGCGTCAGTTAAATTGCTTCAGGAAGCGCAAGTCACCTTCATAAAACAGTCGCAGATCATTGACACCGTAACGCAACATCGTCAGACGCTCCAGACCCGAACCAAACGCGAAACCTATATATTTTTCAGGGTCCAGACCCATGTTACGGATCACCGCAGGATGAACCTGTCCAGAACCTGACACTTCCAGCCAGCAACCTTTCAATGGACCACTGCCAAAGGCAATATCGATCTCAGCGGAAGGTTCAGTGAACGGAAAATAAGACGGACGGAAACGCACCTGCAAATCATCGGTCTCAAAAAAGGCCTTCACAAAATTCAGATACACGCCTTTCAGATCGGCGAAGCTGATGTCTTCTGCGATCCACAAACCTTCGACCTGATGGAACATAGGCGAGTGAGTCGCATCGCTGTCAACGCGATAGGTACGACCGGGTGCAATCACCTTGATCGGCGGTTTATTCATGCGTGCATAACGCACTTGCATAGGACTGGTATGGGTACGCAGAAGTAACTGCTTACCCTGAGTATCATTACCATCCACATAGAAGGTATCCTGCATAGAACGCGCAGGATGGTTTTCCGGGCTGTTCAGTGCAGTAAAATTGGTCCAGTCGGTTTCAATTTCCGGGCCATCTGCCACGTCGAAACCGATAGAACGGAAAATCTCTTCCACCCTTTGCCAGGTACGCATGACGGGATGGATACCACCAACGCCACGGCCACGGCCGGGTAAGCTCACATCAATTGCTTCCGCGCTCAGGCGCGCCTGCAATTGTGCATTGGCCAGCGCTTCACGGCGCTCGGTCAAGGCATTTTCTATCTGCACTTTAGCGGCATTAATGATGGCGCCCTGTGTCTTACGCTCATCCGGGGATAATTTCCCCAGGCTCTTCATCTGTTCGGTAATCTGGCCACTTTTGCCCAGGTATAAGGCTTTAGCATTTTCCAGTGCAGCGGCATCCACAGCCGCCAGAAAATCAGCACATGCCTGGCTGACGATTTGATCTAATGGGTTCATGCGTTGTTCCCGCTTACATAGAAGCTGAAATAATGAGCTGAAAACAAAACGGGGCATAGGAATCAACCTCTGCCCCGCTTGATAGATGCAGTCTGCGTACAGACTGCATCAACTACTGATACTGTATTACGCTGCCAGGTTGGCTTTGACTTGATTAACAATCGCAGCAAATGCTGGTTTGTCGGTCACTGCCATGTCAGCCAATACCTTACGGTCGAGTTCAATCGCGGCTTTTTTCAGGCCGTTCATGAATACGCTGTAAGTCATACCGTGTTGACGTGTCGCTGCATTGATACGTGTGATCCACAGAGCGCGGAATACACGTTTCTTGTTGCGGCGATCGCGGTATGCGTATTGACCAGCGCGCATAACTGCTTGCTTAGCAATACGGAATACTTTACTACGGCGACCACGGTAACCTTTTGCAAGGTTCAGTACTTTTTTATGACGGGCACGAGCTGTAACCCCACGTTTTACTCTAGGCATAATTACTCCTTAAATAATGAGTATGAGGTTAAGCAGTTGGCATCATGCGCATAACGGAAACCATGTTGGTGTCATGAACACCTACAGCACCGCGCAATTGACGTTTGTTTTTGGTGGTTTTCTTAGTCAGAATGTGACGTTTGAAAGCCTGACCGCGTTTAACGGTACCACCTGGACGGACGCGGAAGCGCTTTTTCGCGCTGCTTTTCGTCTTCATTTTTGGCATAGCACTATCTGTCTTTTACGACAGCTCCAATTTTATATGATGGTAGGTGGCAGCAACGATCGCTACTCTTGGATGCCTACTTCTCACTTATTGTGACCCGGTCTGTAGACCGGATCTTGTAGTGCCCGCCAAAGCGAGCCCCACAAAACCTGAATTCAACTACAAGCTTTAAAAAAGCTTATTTTTTCTTTTTCGGTGCCAGTATCATGACCATCTGGCGACCTTCCATCTTAGGAAACTGCTCTACCTGACCGTAAGGCTCGAGATCTGCTTTCAGACGCTCCAGCATACGCATACCAATTTCCTGATGCGCCATTTCACGACCACGGAAGCGCAATGTGATCTTGGTTTTATCGCCATCATCAAGGAACTTCACCAGATTACGCAGTTTGATGTTGTAATCACCATCATCAGTACCCGGGCGGAATTTCACTTCTTTCACCAAAATGACTTTTTGTTTCAGTTTGGCTTCATGAGCTTTTTTCTGCTCCTGGTACTTAAACTTGCCGTAATCCATCAAGCGGCAAACTGGTGGCTGCGCGTTTGGCGCAATTTCCACCAAATCCACATTGGCCTCTTCGGCTAAGCGAAAAGCCTCACTCAGTTTGACGATCCCCAGAGGTTCATTATCAACGCCAGACAAGCGCACTTCAGGCGCGGTAACTTCACCGTTGATACGATGTGTTCTTTCGGTAGCTATTGCAGTTTCCTTTAAAAAAATAAAATCTTTACCGTGCGATCTTGCCAAAAGGGAAGATTGCCGCGCATCTGTTAAACCTTAGTTGCTATCTCGTCATGCAGACGGGAAATGAAGGTATCAATAGGCATTACGCCCAGATCCAGATTGCCACGCGTACGCACAGCTACGGTGTTTGCATCCCGCTCTTTATCACCGACAACAATGATATAAGGCATTTTTTGTATAGAATGCTCGCGTATTTTATAGGTTATTTTCTCATTGCGCAAATCAGTATTTACCCTAAATCCTTGTTTCTTCAGGATTTCTGCAACATGCTGGGCGTACTCAGCTTGCGATTCGGAAATATTCAGCACGGAAACTTGCAATGGAGATAACCATAATGGCATCGCACCAGCATGATTTTCAATCAACATGCCAATGAAGCGCTCCAGTGAGCCCACGATGGCACGATGCAACATCACCGGCACTTTGCGGCTATTATCATCCGCCACATACTCCGCACCCAGGCGACCTGGCATGAAGAAATCCACTTGCATCGTACCAACTTGCCATGGACGACCCAGACTGTCTTTGAGGTGATACTCAATCTTAGGACCATAGAAAGCACCCTCGCCCGGCAACTCTTCCCACGACTCTACACCACAGGCGCGCAGACCGGCACGCAAGGTTTCTTCGGCGCGATCCCAGACTTCATCACTACCAATACGGTTTTCAGGGCGCAACGCCAGCTTGATAGAAATCTGTTCAAAGCCAAAATCCGCATATACTTTCATTGCCTGCGGATGGAAGGCCATTACTTCAGACTGAATCTGCTCTTCAGTACAGAAAATATGACCATCATCCTGGGTAAAGCCGCGCACGCGCATAATGCCATGCAAGGCACCGGACGGCTCATTACGATGGCACTGGCCAAACTCACCGAAACGCAGCGGCAAATCACGGTAGCTCTTCATACCGGAATTAAAAATCTGCACATGCCCAGGGCAATTCATCGGCTTCAACGCATAAGTACGGTTTTCCGACTCAGTGACAAACATATTGTCTTTGTAGTTATCCCAGTGACCGGTTTTCCCCCACAGACTACTGTCCAGAATTTGTGGACCTTTCACTTCCTGATAACCACATTCCTGATAGACCTTGCGCATGTACTGCTCAACTTGTTGCCAGATAGTCCAACCCTTGGCATGCCAGAACACGAGACCTGGCGCCTCATCCTGAAAATGGAATAAATCCAGCGCTTTTGCCAATTTACGATGGTCGCGTTTTTCCGCCTCTTCCAGCATATGCAGATAGGCTTCCTGGTCTTCTTTTTTAGCGAAAGCTGTACCATAAACACGCTGCAGCATTTCGTTTTTAGAATCACCACGCCAGTAAGCACCCGCCAGCTTCATCAGCTTGAACACCTTCAACTTGCCGGTCGATGGCACGTGAGGACCACGGCACAGATCCGTGAAATTACCTTCAGTGTAGAGCGACACATCCTGATCAGCCGGGATGGAAGCGATAATTTCCGCTTTATAGGCTTCACCAATAGATTTGAAGTAAGCCACCGCTTCATCACGCGGCACCACCTTGCGTACCACTTGCTCATCTTTCTTAGCAAGCTCTTGCATTTTCTTTTCAATCAGCACCAGATCGTCAGGCGTGAATGGACGCTTGTAAGAAAAGTCGTAGTAAAAGCCATTTTCAATGACCGGGCCTATGGTTACCTGCGCATCAGGAAACAGTTCTTTTACCGCATAAGCCAGCAAATGCGCAGTCGAGTGACGAATCACATCCAGACCATCCGCATCTTTATCAGTCACAATCGCCAGCTCTGCATCTTTTTCAATCAGAAACGAGGTGTCTACCAATTGACCATCCACACGCCCGGCCAACGCTGCCTTGGCCAGACCAGCACCAATGCTGGCAGCCACTTGCGCAACCGTCACTGGCGCATCGAATTGACGTTGCGAACCATCAGGAAGTTTTACTGAGACCATGTCACTCTCCAAAGTGGCAGAAGTTTGCCGAAAATGTGTAATTGAAAATTTGAAAAAATCTGGACGAAAAAAAAGCACGGCTAGCCGTGCTTTTTCCAATTTGATTCAGACGAAAAAGATCCCCGACTAGAGTCGCTCCCAAACCATTTTAGTGGTAGTTCGCGGTGTCATAACCAGGATGCCTTTCTCGCTCTTATCTAAGAAGTTAAACTTCTAAATCTGTGGTAGACACGATTGGACTCGAACCAACGACCCCTACCATGTCAAGGTAGTGCTCTAACCAGCTGAGCTACGCGTCTAAAGAAACCAAAGTATAGCAGAGCATGTATGAATATTGCTAGTCCCCCCAAGCACTTTTTTGCTTTTCCAGCCAGTTCAGGCTAGCGCAGAGAGCAGAAAGCCCGCATAAAAACCGCTTATTGCCTACGTACTTCCTGCACCCCACCCACCTCACGTATCACGCTCAGCGCCTTTTGCAATTGGGTCGTACCTGAGATTTCCACCGTAAACGACATGCGTGCCTGCGATTTCGCGCTCTGGGTATTGACGCCAATCACATTGATTTTTTCACGCGAAAAAATTTCAGAAATATCGCGCAACAAGCCCTGCCTGTCCTGCGCCATGACATAGATATCAACTGGGTAAACCGTATCTTTACCCCCATCGCCCCAGGTGGTCTGGATCACCCGTTCAGGCGCTCTGTTGCGCATTTCCCCAAAGTTTTTGCAATTGAGGCGATGGATAGACACACCCTTACCGCGCGTGACGAAGCCAACGATATCATCTGGCGGAGCCGGCTTACAGCAGCGTGCCAGCTGTGTCATTAAGCCATCCGTACCCACCACCAACACACCTGACTTAGCACCCTGTGTCACACTGGATGCACGACTCTTATTGGTGATGGCCTGCTCATTAATCTCATCTGGAACCACAACATTGTCACGCAAAACAGTCTCTACCTGGCGCAGACTGAATTCATCCTTACCGACCGATAAGAAAAATTCATCCACCGCCGCAAAGCCCAATTTACGCGCGAGCTCTTCCAGATTAACCGCCGTTTTCCCTTCGCGCTGCAAGGTTTTTTCGATCAGTGCACGTCCATTCGCCAGCGTTTCCTGCTGATCTATCGCATTAAACCAGGCGCGGATTTTGGTGCGCGTACGGGTGCCGGACGAGTACTCAGGACTCAGCCAGTCACGTGAAGGCCCAGCCTGAGCAGATCCCAGCTTGAGGGTAATAATTTCTACCGTCTGGCCATTTTTTAGCCGGGTATTCAGCGGCACCATCACATTATCGACGCGCGCACCACGACAGCGATGCCCTACATCTGTATGCAACTGGTAAGCGAAATCCACCGGCGTTGCGCCATTTGGCAACTCAATCACTCTGGCCTGCGGGGTCAACACGTAGATGCGATCATCCAGAGTGGCGGACTTCAGCCTTTCTACCCATTCACGCTGTACATCTTCCTGCTCCACCACCACATCCGTGACATCGGTTTTCCAGGCGAGTAATTGCCTTAACCAGGCAATCTTTTCATCATATTCCTGAGCCGTGAAATTGGACCCACCGGCTTCTTTATAACGCCAGTGTGCTGCCACACCATATTCAGCAAACTGATGCATCTCTCTGGTGCGTATCTGCACCTCCAGCGGGCGTCCATCCTCAACGACCACCACCGTATGCAAAGATTTGTACCCGTTAGACTTGGGGCGAGAAATATAGTCATCAAACTCTTTAGGAATCGGCGCCCAGGCATTGTGTACGATGCCCAAAACGGTATAACAATCCTTGATATCATCGACGATCACACGGAAGGCGCGCACATCGTACAACTCATCAAAATTGACCGATTTTCCCTTCATCTTTTTCCAGATACTAAAGATGTGTTTGGGACGACCGGACACTTCTGCCGTAACGCCTGCAAGCTTTAACTCAGCATTGAGGCGCGCAATCGCATTCACTACAAAACTTTCGCGCTCAACCCGTTTTTCTTCCAGCATTTTGGCGATACGCTTGTACTGAGCCGGCTCCAGAAAGCGGAACGACAAATCTTCCAGCTCCCACTTCAATTGCCAGATACCGAGGCGATTAGCCAATGGCGCATACAAGTCCATGGTTTCACTTGCATATTGCTGAGCAGCGCCGTCTTCGCGCTTACATTCAGCAAAGTAACGTAAGGTAGTCACTCTGGACGCCAGACGTATCAACACCACACGCATATCGTTCGCCATTGCGAGCACCATCTTACGCAAGGTCTCCATCTGCGCCGCAGTCTTTTCTACAGCATCCTTACCATTGCCAAATTCATGTTGCGTCAACGCCGCTTCACGCAACTTCATCAGGCGACGTATGCCTGTCACCAGCTCATCCACTTCTTTGCCGAACAGGGCTTCAATTTTCTTAGCCGCTTCAGGATGCAGATCAGGCAATTCAAACAACAATGCAGCGATCCGGGAATCCACATCGGCGCGCAACATGGCAAGCGTGGATACCACACCACGCACAAACAGCAAGGCATTTTGTTCAGTAATGATAGAGCGGGCCTGATAATACGGCGTGACAAACTCCAGTGCTGCAATCAGCCTGTCCTTATCAGCCTCTGATAAGCCTTCCAGCAATTGCGACTCGGACATTGCGACAGATATGGAAACCATGTTCTTCTAAATTCTTCTTTATTTTTGCGCTGCTGTAACAACGATTTCGATTAACCAGTCTGGATCAGCGAGGCGTGCCTCAACTGTGGCGCGCGGTGGCGAACTACCCTGCGCCACCCATTGATCCCACACTTCATTCATCGCACCTATCATGCTGATATTGCGCAAAAATATCTGACAAGACAAAATGCGCGACTTGTCGCTGCCAGCCTCTGCCAGCAAGCGATCAACATGCCCAAGCACTTCAGCAGTTTGACCGTAGATATCTTGCTGCGTGTTTTCAGGAATTTGTCCAGCCAGATACACTACGCCGTTATAGATGGCGGTTTCTGACAAGCGTGGACCTACATGCAATCGTTGAACTTCCATATTTCACTTTCCATATGCTGATAAAAAATCCTGTATGAGCTGAATTTGCGCTGCATCCTGCAGCGTCGGTGCGTGTCCGACACCGGCAATTTCAGCCAACTGCGCCTGCGGCCCGCGCCGCCCCATTTCCTGGGCTGTTTCCCGTGACAATAAGTCTGACAATTCACCACGTATCAGCAAGGTGCGGGCGCGGATGGCATCGTAAGCAGCCCACAAAGCCGCCTGACCCGCGACAGCCATCTCCGGCGTGGTCGCTTTAAATGGTTCAGCCAAGCCCAGGTCATAATGCTTGCGCCAGCTACCGTCTTCATTTTGACGCAGCACATCCCGTGCCAGCTTGCGCCATTGCGCATCGGTATGCGGTCCAAATGAAGCAGATACCGCCTTGATATACGCCAGTCCCGCGTCAAAATCAGCAAATTGGGTATCCTGACCGATGTAAGAACCAATACGTGCAATGGCTTCCGGATTCAGTGTAGGCCCGACATCGTTCAACACCAGTTGACGGATGGGATTCCCCTCTAAGGCAGCCAGGCCCATGCCGATTAAGCCGCCCATCGAAGTACCTATCCAGTCTACCGATTGCGCACCGCTACGTGCCAGCAGAGTCACCATATCACTCACATACTGTGGCAAGACGTAAAAAGCAGGATTACGCAAACGATCAGAATAACCACGCCCCACAACATCCGGGCAGATCACGCGGTATTCGCCGGCAAAATGCCGGGCAAGCTCATCGAAGTCGTCCCCTACCCGTGTCACACCATGCACACAGATCAGCACATTAGGGTTTGATGGATCACCCCATTCCCGATATGCCATTTTATGAAGTCCGGCAGGAGACAGGCATTGCACATATTTACGATCTGCTGACATAAGGCGACCTTATCAAATGAAACTGAGTGAAAGTTGAGTTAAAGATGCGTTGCAGCGCTACAGGACGGTAATACAGCGCTTAAGCTGTTACAGTAAACTCCCATTTTACCCATCGTTGCGCTTAAAATCATTGTTAATCCGCATTCAATCTCATTTCTTTAATATCAATTTTCAGGAGAGCTCATGTCTGCCTCAACTTTACGTGGAAAAACTGCGCTGATCACCGGCTCTACCTCAGGCATAGGATTGGGCATCGCCCGTTCACTGGCTGCAGAAGGTGCCAATCTCATTCTCAACGGTTTTGGCGATGCGAACGAGATCGCAAAAATTCAGGCTGATCTGCACACTGAATTCGGTGTCGATGTCGGCTATCACGGTGCGGACATCAGTAAAGCAAGTGAAATTGTAGCGATGATGAGCTATGCCACGGCACGCGCTGGTGGCGTCGATATCCTGGTCAATAACGCAGGCATACAGCATGTCGCCGCGATCGAGGATTTTCCGGTCGAAAAATGGGATGCGATTATCGCGATTAATCTGAGCTCCTGCTTTCATACCACGCGCCTGGCTTTACCCTATATGAAGGAGAAAAACTGGGGCCGCATAATTAATCTGGCTTCCGTGCATGGCTTAGTCGCTTCGGCACAAAAATCTGCGTATGTCGCTGCCAAACATGGATTGATAGGACTGACTAAAACGACCGCATTGGAGACCGCGCAAACTGGCGTGACCTGCAATGCGATCTGCCCTGGCTGGGTATTGACGCCACTGGTGCAAAAACAAGTGGATGCGCGTGCTGCCAAAGACAACCTGAGCAATGAAGAAGCCAAGAAAGCCTTGCTCGCTGAAAAACAGCCGTCCGGCGAATTTGTCACGCCTGAACAATTAGGCGCCCTGGCCGTATTCTTTTGCAGCGATGCAGCGACTCAGATTCGTGGCGTGGCCTGGAATATGGATGGTGGCTGGGTCGCGCAATAAGGTCGGTAGCGCCGCTAACAAAAAAGCCAGTACGGGTCTATCCGGACTGGCTTTTTTTTACTGACAACGCAGTTTATTGTACTGCGCTGAGGTCCAGTTTTGCTTCGGTCTTAGCCTGAATTTCTTCTGCACTCACACCGCTGGCGAGCTCAACGACTTTCAAGCCAGCCGGGGTCACGTCGATCACACCCAGATCGGTAATGATGCGGTTAACCACAGCGACCCCAGTCAGTGGCAGATTGCATTGATGCAGAATTTTATGCGCATCGCCTTTGGCGACATGCTCCATCAGCACCACGACACGGCCCACACCGGCGACCAGATCCATCGCACCGCCCATGCCCTTAACCATTTTGCCAGGGATCATCCAGTTCGCCAGATCGCCCTTTTCACTGACCTGCATCGCACCCAGAATCGCCAGATTAATTTTACCGCCGCGTATCATCGCAAACGAATCGGCAGAACTGAAAATAGAAGATCCCGCCAAGGTAGTTACGGTCTGTTTACCTGCATTGATCAAATCTGCATCCACTTCCTCTTCGGTAGGAAAAGGACCTATGCCTAACAGACCATTTTCAGATTGCAGCCAGACCTCCATCCCTTGCGGTACATGATTCGCCACCAGGGTAGGCAAACCTATACCCAGATTCACATAAAATCCATCTTGCAATTCTGCAGCTGCACGCGCAGCCATTTCATCTCGGTTCCACGCCATGTTGATCTCCCGGCTTAATTAGTTGGACGCGTTGTACGTTGTTCGATGCGCTTCTCAGGCTGCGCATTCACAACGATACGATGTACGAAAATACCTGGTGTGTGCACTTCATCCGGGTCCAGCTCGCCGGTTTCCACCAGCACTTCAACCTCCACCACAGTGACCTTACCTGCCATCGCCACATTGGGATTGAAGTTGCGCGCTGTTTTACGGTACACCAGATTCCCCGCTTTATCTGCCTTCCAGGCCTTCACCAGAGATACGTCCGCCACCAGGGAGCGCTCCATCACATATTGATGGCCATCGAATTCACGAATTTCCTTACCCTCAGCCACGATAGTACCGACGCCAGTCTTGGTAAAAAATGCAGGAATGCCGGCACCGCCTGCGCGCAGTTTTTCTGCCAGGGTGCCTTGCGGCGTAAATTCCAGTTCCAGTTCACCGGCCAGATATTGACGCTCAAATTCTTTATTTTCCCCAACATAGGAGGAAATCATTTTCTTAATCTGACGTGTGGTCAATAGCTGACCCAGACCAAATCCATCCACGCCTGCATTATTCGAAATGGCGGTCAGACCGGTCACACCGGAATCGCGCAATGCGCCTATCAGTGCCTCAGGAATACCACACAGGCCGAAGCCGCCAACAGCGACAGTCTGCCCATCTTGAACCAGTCCGGCCAGCGCACTGGCCGCATCAGGATACACTTTATTCATGTTTGTCCCCTCTCTTCAGGAAAATTCGTCAAAACGGCAAGCATATGGAGCAGCTATTCAATCGCAACGATACACACACCGGATCAGAAAAGATACGTCTTATAATCTTAGCCATGCAGCATAGATTGCTGCGTTATACTCCGCAATACCGTAAAACTACCTAGCGTTCGAGCACGCCCGGCCACTGAAGCAGCACATCAGGATTTATCTGTCAGAGCTATGCAAACCATCGATTTTGAAACGATTTTCCAACTGGCGCCCATAGGCATGTGCGTCTCGCAAAACAGGGTGATTCACGCCTGTAATGATGCGCTGGCTGAGATGTTTGGGTACACGAAACAAGAGCTCATTGGTGCGTCATTCCAGATACTGTATCCGAGCAGCGATGAGTTTGAGCGCACAGGTGCGAGAATCACGCCCATCATCAATGCCAAGGGCTGCTATTCAGACGAGAGAATTATGAAACGCGCCAATCAGGATTTATTCTGGTGTCATGTTTCGGGGCGAGGTTTACAAAAGGATCACCCACATGCGGCGGGCATCTGGACCTTTGAGGATTTGAGCGCGAAACGCAGTGTGTCAGCAGAATTAACTCCCAGAGAAAGAGAGATTGCTGCTTTGCTGGTCGAGGGTAAAACCAGCAAACTGATTGCACGGCAAATTGAGCTGAGTCCGCGTACGGTCGAAATGCACAGAGCCAAACTAATGAAAAAGTTCAGCGCTGCGACTTCAAGTGAACTGGTACATAAGCTGCTGGGTATTATGCGTTGAAACGCAGGCCTAAGCCAGTGTTGGAATCAAGTCCTGCGGCGCCGTCCGGCCTGCTTTAACTCATTGAATTTTTGCCGTATCGCTTCCGGAACTGCGGTGGCTTTTTCAGTCTGCCGGTCTACCCATACCACCTTGGCACCGCCCTCTGCATACAGGGTGTAGCCGCCATTGACCGAGCGCATCTCTTGTATGGTTTCAAAGCTGGTTCTGCCCAGTGCAGCAATATAGGTACAAACTTCCACCTGATCAGGATACTTCAGCGGCTTTTTGAAGGTGCAATGCGCATTGACGATCACAGCGCCATTACCATTCTCATCTGGCAAACACCCCATCATCGCCAGCCACTCTATCCTGGCCTGCTCCATAAAACGAAAATACACGGTGTTGTTCACATGGCCGAGCGCATCCATATCGCCCCAGCGTATGGGTATAGTAACGGTATAGACCAGCTTCTTATCCGCCGCCTTACGCTCAGTAATCACTTCTGTCATTGCACACTCAATCCATCATCCGCAGTCACGATAGCGCCGTTCAGGAAGCGGGACTCTTCCGCTGCGAGCAACAACAACAAGCCATCGAGGTCTTCCGGGCTGCCGACTCGGCGCCGTGGCAACAAATCGATCAGTTTTTGTCCCTGCTCAGTATCGAAATAATCGGAATTAATTTCAGTTGAGATATAGCCGGGGCAAATCGCATTCACATTAATGCCGTACTTACCCCATTCGACCGCCATGGCCTTGGTCATATGCACGACAGCCGCCTTACTCATGCAGTAGATGCCGATTTGTGGCAAAACCCGCAAACCAGCAACTGAGGCGATATTGACGATACGGTGCTGCTTGCGCGGATCGCCTTTATGGCGCGCAATCATGCGCTTCGCCGCTTCCTGCGCCACAAAGAAAGCACCACGCTGATTGGTGTCCATCACATAGGCATAATCGTCGGGCGTCACATCGACCAGCCGCTGCGTGGTCGAGACACCGGAATTATTGATCAGAATATCGATAGGACCTGCTTCTGTTTCAGCATGCGCGATGGCTGACTTAATGCTGGCATAATCAGTCACATCCAATGCCACCACATGCGCGGCGCCACCTTCAGCTTCAATTTCAGCACGCAGCTCTTTCAAGCGATCTATTCTGCGTGAAGCGAGTACGACCTGCGCCCCTGCCTGTGCCAGCACCTTGGCAAACCGTGCACCTAAGCCGCTGGAGGCGCCAGTCACCAACGCAATTTTGCCTTCGAAATTGACTTCAATACCCATTCGTCTCTCCGTTTTGTTAGGTATGCGGACCTTCTCTTAATTCGCTATGATGACATACAGATCACAAGTATGTTGCATGGAATTGGTACACATCGCTTTTTTTCACAAAATATGCAGGTTTCCGCCAGCAGATGATGCGATCCTTGCATGGCTCTGCCATAATTCAGCCACCCTGCAAAACAGCAAAACAGGATGGCTCGCTAACCCCGATTAGCTCAACAAACACCCAAAACCGCAGTTTGTCACACTCTCAGGCTAATCGCACTGATCTGTCACAGGCTCAGTTCACAGAAAATAATAATCTGCCGGAGATGCGGCAATTGAGGGTGGGATTCTAGGGGCGCGCGCCTAATCCAGAACTTGCAGAATGCGTTTTCAGCATATACCATGCTGTGACTAATTTAGCACGTTCGTTCGAAAAATTTTCTGAAAGCGATTACAGCCATGACACAAAACATTCTTGAACAGTACGGCCCCCGCGATGCGATGGAATATGACGTCGTGATCGTCGGTGGCGGTCCTGCAGGTTTGTCTGCCGCAATCAAATTAAAACAGCTGGCCGCAGAAAAAGGCAATGAAGTGTCAGTTTGCGTGCTGGAAAAAGGCGGCGAACTGGGCGCACATATCTTGTCCGGCGCAGTAATGGATCCAAAAGCATTAACCGAACTGATCCCGAACTGGAAAGAACTGGGCGCACCTCTGAATACAGAAGTAACGGAAGACCGCTTCCTGTTTTTATCAGAAACCAAAGCTTATAAAACACCGAACTTTTTACTGCCATCCTGCTTCCAGAATCACGGCAATTATGTGATCTCGCTGGCGAATGTAGTGCGTTGGCTGGGACAGCAGGCAGAAAATCTGGGCGTAGAAATTTTCCCTGGTTTTAGCGCGGCTGAAGTGCTGTATAACGATGACGGTTCGGTCAAAGGCGTCGCCACTGGCAATATGGGTGTCAATCGCGAAGGCGAGCCGGGTCCGGCCTTTCAGCTGGGTATGGAACTGCATGCAAAATACACCCTGTTTGCAGAGGGCGCGCGTGGTCACCTGGGCAAACAGCTGATCAGTAAATTTGATCTGAACAAAGGCAAAGATCCGCAAACCTACGGTATCGGTATTAAGGAACTGTGGGAAATCGATCCAGCCAAACATCAGCCTGGTCTGGTGATTCACTCCGCTGGCTGGCCATTGGATAGCAGCACCTATGGCGGTTCCTTCCTGTATCACCTGGAAAACAATCAGGTCGCAGTCGGTTATGTGGTGGGTCTGGGTTATGAAAATCCGTATCTGTCACCGTATGAAGAGTTCCAGCGCTATAAAACGCATCCGGAAATTCGCAAATTCTTTGAAGGCGGTAAGCGCATTGCCTACGGCGCACGCGCCATTACGGCTGGTGGTTTGCAATCCTTACCAAAATTGACTTTCCCGGGTGGCGCTTTGATCGGTTGTGATGCGGGCTTCCTCAATGCGAGCCGTATCAAAGGCAGCCATGCTGCGATTAAGACCGGCATGCTGGCGGCGAATGCAGTATTCGATGCCTTGCAAGAAAACCGTCAGTATGACGAAGTGACGGCTTACGCCAGTGCATTTGAAGCGTCCTGGCTGCATGAGGAATTGCATGTGGCACGTAACTTCAAGCCTTGGATGAGCAAAGGTCTGTACCTGGGCACCTTGATGGTGGGGATAGATCAGGTACTGTTAGGTGGTAAAGCACCATGGACTTTGCGTCATACCCATGCTGACCATGAGTGCCTGCGCCCGGCGTCCGAATTCCAGCCTATCAATTATCCTAAGCCAGATGGCAAGCTGACTTTTGACCGGCTGTCCTCAGTATTTATTTCGAATACCAATCATGCTGAAGATCAGCCTATCCATCTGACCTTGAAAAATCCGGACGTGCCCGTCTCTGTCAATCTGGCCAAATATGCAGGCCCGGAAAGCAGATACTGTCCGGCTGGTGTGTATGAGTTCACCAAAACGGATGATGGTCAGGATAAGCTGCAAATCAATGCACAAAACTGTGTGCACTGTAAGACCTGTGACATTAAAGACCCGACACAAAATATCGTGTGGGTGACGCCTGAAGGCGGTGGTGGCCCTAACTACCCGAATATGTAAGCAAAAAGCCGTCGCAAGCGACGGCTTTTTTATGGTGCTGTGTTTATGGCGCTATGATCGCACTGTGTATAGCACTGTGCTGCAGACTGGCGCCAGGCGCCGCTCTGCAGTCGGCACTCACCAGGTTTTACTGAGAATTTTTTCCAGCCAAAAAATACCAATAACAGTTTTCACGTCGGTGATACTGCCATCCTTCACCCAAGCCAGCAGCTGCTCCGGCGTTGCAAAAAAAGTTTCTAAAAATTCTTCTTCATCGAGGCTGGCTTCACCTGCCTGCAAGCCCTTGGCCAGATAAATTTCTAAGTGTTCATCTGAATAAGCGATAGCATTATGGATGGTACACACATGCTGCCAATCGCTTGCTGTGTAGCCGGTTTCTTCCTGCAATTCGCGCTTGGCACAGGCCAGAATATCCTCACCTGCATCAATTTTCCCCGCAGGGAATTCGATGAACACACGGTCCAAAGGGTAACGGAACTGACGTTCCATCAATACTCGCCCATCATCGAGCAAGGGAATGACGACCACCGCACCCGGATGCAAGATGTACTCGCGAGTCGCGGTCTTGCCGTCTGGTAGTGCAATCGTATCCTTATTCACCCGTAAGAAATCACCGTCATAGGCGAGTCGGCTGTCTATACGTTGCTCTCTGAGCTGATCATCACTCATGACGGAGGCTCCTGCGTTTTACCAGATAGCGCAGCACAAATCCGGGGAAACTCAATACCAGGAATAAGCACAAAGTCGTCGCATAAAATTCCCATCCTTGTGGGAAACGATTGCCGAGCTGCGCCTCAAGGAAAAAACCTAGTCCCAACACGACGAAGTAAAGCGCCAGCAATTCGAGCAACCGCACAAAGACAGGCTTAGAAAAAGAAAAACGCTGTAGCGCGACAATCGCGAAACAGCGTTCATTCAGAAAAGGCAGGTTTGCAGCAAACACTGCAAACCCTACCAATAACCAGACAGAGACTGAACTATGCAAAACTCACCTTTAGGAAGCCAGTGTTTTGACGATGGCGTTCAGGCAAGCGGACATCAGGCCACTAGGCAACAAGCCCATCACCAGAACCGCCAGACCATTCAGACTCAAAACAATACGTACGTCTGCGGTCGGGTTAATCAGGTTACTGTCCTGAGCTTCATCAAAGTACATCAGTTTAACGACGCGCAGATAGTAGAAAGTACCGATCAGTGAGAACAAAACCGCGACCACAGCGAGCCAGATCTGGCCAGTCGCAACAACCGACTGCAGTACCGACAATTTCGCATAGAAGCCCATCAGTGGTGGAATACCTGCCAGCGAGAACATCAACAGCAACATGACAAACGCGAACCAAGGTGAACGCTTATTCAGACCTTTCAGATCTTCCAGGTTCTCAGCTTCGAAACCTGAACGTGACAACAGCATGATCACACCGAAAGTACCCAATGTAGTCAGCACATAAGTGATGCTATAGAACATGGATGCGCTGTAAGCATCAGCAGCCAGAGCGGAACTGCCATTCGATACGCCGGACAGCAGACCCAGCAGCATGAAGCCCATCTGGGAAATGGTGGAATAGGCCAGCATACGCTTCAGATTCGTCTGTGCAATCGCGGTAATATTACCGATTGCCATGGACATCACCGCCAACACAACCAGCATCTGTTGCCAGTCAACTGCTTGAGGGAACAAACCTTCTACTAACAGACGGAAAGTAATCGCAAATGCAGCCAGCTTAGGTGCGCCACCCAGCAGCAAAGTCACAGCAGTCGGAGAACCCTGATACACGTCAGGTACCCACATGTGGAAAGGTACAACGCCCAGTTTAAAGGCCAGACCAGCCACCAGGAACACGATACCAAACACCAGGATGGTTTTGTTTGCGGTCGCAGAAGCAGCTACTTTAGATACTTCAGCCAATTCCAGAGAACCGGTTGCGCCATACAACATGGAAATACCGTACAACATAAAGCCGGATGCGAGTGCGCCAAGGATGAAGTACTTCATCGCTGCTTCAGTCGACACCGTATGTTCGCGACGCAGCGCGACCAGTGCGTACAGTGACAAAGACATCAATTCCAGGCCCAGGTAAATGACCAGGAAATTATTGCCAGAGATCATGACCATCTGACCCAGCAAGGAGAACAGTGCCAGCACATAGAACTCGCCGCCCAGTTTGCCATTACTCATACCGCGGTCTGTCACGTACTGACGGGAATAGACCAGTGTCATCGCAACTGCTGCATAAGACGCCAGTTTCAGCATGACTGACATAGGGTCAGACACAAACATGTTATTGCTGACGTACACCGATGTGCCGGAATCAGCTGTACCCACGGTCAATGCGGCAGTCACAGCGAGTGCCAGCAAACTGAGCACATAGGTCAGATTGCGTTTGCCATCTGACAGGAACATGTCGATCAGCAAAATGGCGCAAATGGCCACCAGCAAAAACATTTCAGGATAAAGTGGTATGAAGTTCATATTATTTCGTTCTACTAGCATTGATCGCTGCCGCAGCAATACGCCGCTGCGGCCCGCTTACCTGGCTACATCCTCTGTTAAGGTAATACCTTCGATGTTGCAACGTGCTTCAACAAATCGGATACCGAGACCTGCATTGCATCGGTAAATACTGCCGGATACAAGCCCATCGCCAATACCGCGATAGCCAACACACCCAGCATGAAGAATTCACGCATGTTCAGATCTGTGAGTTTTGCAACATGATCATGAACAATCTGACCGAATACCACGCGTTTAACCATCCACAGGGAGTAAGCCGCACCAAAGATCAGAGCAGTTGCTGCCAGCATGCCGATCCAGAAGTTAAACTTCACTGCACCCAGAATCACCATGAACTCGCCAACAAAGCCGGAGGTCGCAGGCAAGCCGCAGTTAGCCATGGAGAACAACACGAAGAAAGCTGCAAAACGCGGCATCGTGTTCACCACACCACCGTAGTCAACGATCTGACGGGAGTGTACGCGGTCATACAATACACCGATACACAGGAACATCGCGCCGGAAATAAAACCGTGAGAAATCATCTGCACGATAGCGCCTTGTACCGACATGTCGTTAAACATGAAGAAGCCTAAAGTCACGAAACCCATGTGAGCGATAGAAGAATAAGCTACCAGTTTCTTCATATCGGCCTGTACCAATGCAACCAGACCAATGTAAATAACAGCGATCAGCGACAAGGTAATCATGAAACCGGCCATATAGTGGCTGGCATCCGGTGCGATAGGCAGAGAGAAACGCAGGAAACCATACGCACCCAGTTTCAGCATGATCGCAGCCAGTACTACAGAACCACCGGTAGGTGCTTCAACGTGAGCATCCGGCAACCAGGTATGCACGGGCCACATAGGTACCTTGACCGCGAATGCCATCAGGAAGGCACAGAAAATCATAATCTGTGTATGCAGTGGCAAAGGCAGTTTGTGCCATACCAGAATATCAAACGAGTGACCTGCTTTGATATACAGATAAATCACAGCAACCAGAGTCAGCAAAGAACCGAGCAAGGTGTACAGGAAAAACTTGAACGCTGCATACACGCGGTTCGGGCCACCCCAGATACCGACGATGATATACATAGGAATCAGCGTCGCTTCGAAGAACACATAGAACAGCAAACCATCTGTCGCGCAGAACACACCGATCATCAATCCGGACAAGATCAGGAATGCGCCCATATATTGTGCGACCTGCTTCTCAACAACTTCCCAGGCTGCGATCACCACGATCACCGTGATAAACGCGGTCAGCGGTACCAGCCACAGAGAGATACCATCGATACCGAGTGCATAGAAAACATTAAACTTTTCTATCCACGAAAACTTCTCGACAAACTGCATGCCATGCGCAGCATTATCAAAGTTTTTGATCAAAGGCAAAGTCACAAGGAAACTGGCTAAGGAACCTATCAGAGATAAGCCACGCACCAGCCCTGGATTGCTGTCCCGGCCGAACGCCAGGACAAATATGCCGAACGCGATAGGGCACCAAATCGCAAGGCTGAGTAAAGAAGAGGTCGACTGCATCATGATTATATTGTTATCGCTGAGGTCACTTATTTAGCAAAAGGGAAAGGCATGAAATAGACGAGGAATGCCAGTACGCCCAAAATCATTACAAAAGCATAGTGATAGATATAACCACTCTGGAACAAACGGATGACGCGGGAAGACCAGCCAACAATTTTGGCACTTCCATTGACCACCAGACCGTCGATCAAACCTTTGTCACCGATGTTCCACAGGCCGCCACCCAATAAGCGTGCACCACCTGCAAATACGATCTCATTGAAGCGATCCATGTAGTATTTATTGTCCAGCAGCGTGTAGATTGCGCTTGCATTTTTCTTGATCGCCGTTGGAATCGCTGGTTTTACCATGTAGAAGAAATACGACAAGGCTACACCTGCAATCGCCAGCCACAGTGGCAAGGAGGTCAGTGCATGCACGGCCATTGCTACCGGGCCATGGAACTCGTGCTTCAGTTCAGCCATTGCGTGATGTGCTTCATTGACGAAAATCACGTTATTGAAGAAGCTGCCGAACAACATAGGTTCGATTGCGATGAAACCGATAGCGACCGAAGGAATAGCCAGCGCAACCAATGGGAACCAGACCACGAACGGGGATTCATGCGGTTTCTGACCCGGAGCCAGTCCATGGTGATGATCGCCGTGATCATCATGCGCATCGTGGGCATCATGGCCATGGTGATCATGCGCATGTCCAAAGTTTTCTTTACCGTGGAAGACCAGGAAATACATACGGAAAGAATAGAAGGCAGTCACGAATACACCAGCCAGTGTCGCAAACTGGGCAAAGCCAGCGCCTGCAAGATGCGAAGCCTGCACTGCTTCAATAATACTGTCTTTAGAGTAGAAACCGGAGAAGAACGGGGTACCGATCAGCGCCAGGGAACCCAGTAAGGAGGTGATCCAGGTGATAGGCATGTATTTACGCAGACCACCCATGTTACGGATGTCCTGATCATGATGCATACCGATAATCACAGAACCTGCACCTAAGAACAGCAAGGCTTTAAAGAATGCATGCGTCATCAGATGGAAAACCGCAACCGAGTAAGCAGAAGCACCCAGGGCGACTGTCATATAACCCAGCTGGGACAGCGTAGAGTAAGCGACAACGCGTTTGATATCGTTCTGGATAATCCCCAGGAAACCCATAAACAAGGCGGTAATCGAACCGATAACCAGAATAAAGGATAAGGCGGTATCGGACAATTCAAACAGCGGAGACATACGGGATACCATGAAGATACCTGCGGTCACCATGGTTGCCGCGTGAATCAGCGCGGAAATCGGGGTCGGGCCTTCCATGGAGTCAGGCAACCAGACGTGCAGCGGGAACTGAGCAGATTTACCCATCGCACCGATAAACAGGCAGATACAGGCAACGGTAATCAGCATCCAGTCTGTGCCTGGCAACAATACTGTCGCGAGTTCTTCTTTCTTAGCGAAGACTTCTGCGTAATTCATCGAACCTGAGTAAGCAAGCAGCAAGCCTATACCGAGTATGAAGCCAAAGTCACCGACACGGTTAACCAGGAAAGCCTTCATGTTCGCGTAGATCGCTGTTGGCTTGGTATACCAGAAGCCGATCAGCAGGTAAGACACCAGACCCACAGCTTCCCAGCCAAAGAACAATTGCAGGAAGTTGTTACTCATCACCAGCATCAGCATGGAGAAAGTGAACAGGGAAATATACGAGAAGAAGCGGTTATAGCCTTCATCTTCCTGCATATAACCGATGGTATAGATATGCACCATGAGCGACACGAAGGTCACCACGCACATCATCATGGCCGTCAGATTATCGACCAGGAAACCGACTTCCAGCTTCAGACCAGCGACTTCCATCCACTGATATAAAGTCGCGTTGTAGACCGGTGCACCATCCAGCAGTGAACTAAGCGTCATACACGATAGGATGAACGCGACCAGAACGCCAAGGATAGTCGCCGTGTGTGAGACTTTACGCCCAACGACGTTACCGAAAAACTTGGTGCCCAGCAAACCTGCAATGGCAGATCCTGCCAATGGAGCCAGAGGTACAGCCAATAATAGTTGTGGGTTAAGTTGCCCCGCCATGATGACCCTTTGTTAGCTTATTACTTTTTTAAATCGCCAGCGAATGATGGGTCGTTATCCAGTAACGACCCGCCATCATTATCCCTTTAATGCGTCCAGATCTTCGACATTGATCGTATCCAGATTACGGAACAGTACGACCAAGATAGCCAGACCTATCGCCGATTCTGCCGCTGCTACCGTCAGAATGAAGAAGACGAAAATCTGACCCGCTGCATCACCCAGGTAATGGGAGAATGCAATAAAGTTGATATTCACTGCCAACAGCATCAGCTCAATCGCCATCAGCAAGACGATGATATTTTTACGATTCAGAAAAATACCGACGATAGAAATTGCGAACAGTATCGCGCCCAGGATTAGGTAGTGTGTCAGAGACAAACCCATGATCAGTTCTCCTTAGTCGCGGTGGATGCGTCAGCCACACGCTCAGATTCAGCTTTCATCTTAACGATGCGTACACGGTCAGATGCTTTCACTTTGACGGCTTGTGCAGGATCGACATATTTGCTGTCTTTGCGCTTGCGCAGTGTCAGTGCGACCGCAGCAACGATAGCCAGCAACAGAATCGCAGCAGCAACTTCAAAGGCAAACGGATACTGGGTGAAAATAATAACACCCAAATTCTTAGTGTTACCGATGGTCTCTGCAGCAGCCGGTACGTGGTTAACCGGACGCAGGAAACCCTTCCACAATACTGCAGACATCTCCAGCACGATCACGATACCAACGGTCGCCGCCAGCGGGAAATGGCTCCAGAATCCGGCGCGCAGTTTGTCGATATTAATATCGAGCATCATCACGACGAACAGAAACAGCACCATGACCGCACCGACATACACCAGCACCAGTACGATAGCCAGGAACTCAGCTTTCAACAGCATCCAGATACCAGCTGCTGTGAAAAAAGACAGCACCAGGAACAGCGCTGCGTGAACCGGATTTCTGGCAGTGATCACCTGCGTGGCTGCCAGCACCAGAATCGCTGAAAAAACATAAAATAAAGCAGTGGTAAATTCCATATCGAATTCTATCCAATTAGCGGTAAGCAGCGTCAGCAGCACGGGCTGCGGCGATTTCGTTTTCGTAACGATCACCTACAGCAAGCAGCATTTCTTTGGTGAAGTACAGGTCGCCACGTTTTTCACCGTGATATTCCAGCACATGCGTTTCAACAATCGAATCCACCGGGCAGGACTCTTCGCAGAATCCGCAGAAAATACATTTGGTCAGATCGATATCGTAACGTGTGGTACGACGGCTACCGTCTTCACGCTGGTCGGATTCAATGGTGATCGCCATTGCAGGACAAACTGCTTCACACAATTTACAGGCGATACAACGCTCTTCACCATTTGGATAACGACGCAGCGCATGCAGGCCACGGAAACGTGGCGACTGTGGCGTTTTTTCCTCAGGAAATTGGACAGTAATTTTGCGAGCGAACATATAGCGACCGGTCAGTGCCAGCCCCTTAATCAGTTCGCGCAGCATCAGGCTGCCAAAAAAATCTTTAATTGCTTCCATTTTTCTAGCCTCTTACTTCCAAATATTCCAGGAGGTTTGCATCCAAGCTGCAACGATTACCAAGTACACCAGGGTCAGCGGAATGAATACTTTCCAACCCAGACGCATAATCTGGTCATAGCGATAGCGTGGGAAAGATGCACGTGCCCAGATAAACAGGGAAACCACAAAGAAAGTTTTAATTCCAAGCCAGATCCAGCCAGGGATGAAGTCCAGGAAAGCCAATGGTGCCGACCAGCCGCCGAGGAACATCAGGGATGCCATCGCGGAGATCAGGATCATGTTAGCGTATTCAGCCAGGAAGAACATCGCAAACGACATACCGGAGTATTCAACCATGTGACCGGCAACGATTTCAGACTCACCCTCAACCACGTCAAACGGATGACGGTTAGTTTCAGCAATACCGGAAATCACATACACGACAAACATAGGCAGCAATGGCAACCAGTTCCAGGAGAACAGATTGAAACCATGGCTCGCAGCAAAACCCTTAGTCTGCGCATTAACGATATCGGTCAGATTCAGACTGCCGGATACCATCAGTACGATCACCAGCACGAAACCCATTGCGATTTCATAGGACACCATCTGTGCCGAAGCACGCATGGCACCAAGGAAGGCATACTTGGAGTTAGAAGCCCAGCCTGCGATGATGATGCCGTACACTTCCATAGAAGTGATCGCCATGATCAGCAACAGACCTGCATTCACATTCGCCAGCACAGTTTCCGGACCAAATGGAACCACTGACCAGGCTGCCAGCGCAGGCATGATGGTCATGACTGGCGCCAGGATAAACAAGACTTTATTTGCTTTAGCCGGAACAACGATTTCCTTCAGCAAGAGCTTCAGTGCGTCAGCAATCGGCTGCAACAAACCGGCAGGACCAACACGATTCGGGCCAAGGCGGATATGCATCCAGCCTATCATCTTACGTTCCCACAAAGTCAGGTAGGCAACGCAACCCATGACAGGCAAAGTAATGCAAACGATCTTGATTAAGGTCCAGACGAAAGTCCAGTAATAGCCAAATACACTCTGACCCATATTTTGCAAAGTGAGCAGCAAATCCATTACGCACGCTCCACGTTAATTTCGCCAAACATACCATCCAGATTTGCGGTCAACACATTGGCTGCTGCAACACGAACGACATTCGCCGGCAGCGCAGCATCGATACGTGTATTCAACAATACCGAACCACCCTTAGTGAATTTCAACAAATCACCATCCTGCGCACCCAGCTGTGCAGCCAGCGCAGCGCTGATCGACGCCAGCGGTGCACGTGCATCTGCAGTCTGTTGCAGCGCTTCAGCACGGCGCACGATACCGTCAGTGTTATAAATACCCACGTCAGCGATACGTTCCAGCGCGACGTTTGCAGTTTGCGCTACAACTGGTGCAACTGCGGCGACATCAGCACGGTTATTGAGGATAGTAGCAAGGTCTTTACCTGCCAGCACGCTGTCACGTACTGCTTCAGAAGTCTCGAAATCAAAATCAGGCAGGCTCAGCAAATTGCCAAGTACGCGCAAGACTTTCCATGCCGGACGGGTATCACCCAAAGGACGAACCACACCGTGGAAGCTTTGTGCACGACCTTCGCAACTGACGAAAGTACCGGCTGTTTCTGTGTATGGCGATACTGGCAGCAAGACGTCGGCGTATTCAGCACCGTGTTTAAACGGCGACATGACCACTACCATATCAGCCTGAGCCAGTGCAGCCTGTGCCTGTACCGGATTAGCACTGTCCAGGAGTGGCTCAGCGTGCAATACGATGTAGGCTTTCTTAGGCGCCGCGAAAACTGCTTGTGCAGACTTTTGCGGATAGGCGTTTGCGAGGTAGCCACCGACTGTGTTTGCTGCTTCAGTCAGATAACCAAAATCAGCCTGAGTCTGTTCAGCGATCCACTGTGCCAGCGCGTGCAACTGTGCGGACTGTGGATGTGCAACTGCTGCGTTACCGAGGAAAACACCAGCCTTGCCCGCGATCAGGCTGGCGGCGATATTTTCTGCAGTGCTGTCAGCTACAAACTGTTCGAAACCAGCTGGTGCAGCCACTTCTTTTTTAGCGGCGACAGCTACTGCTACTTTGGCCAGTTCTGCCAGCCATGCGGAAGGTGCAGCAACGACTTTATTTGCCAGCCTGATCAGCAGGTCATCGTCCGTTGCATTCAACACGCTCAGCTTCGCACCCAACTTGACGGACTGACGCAGACGCGCAGCCAGCAAAGGATGGTCTTTACGCAGGAAAGAGCCGATGACGAATACATTTTTCAGCTGCGCGAATTGCGCAATGCTTGTACCCAGCCAAGGTTTAACTGTGCTGTTCAATGCAAAATCAGTCTGACGCAGACGGAAATCGATATTGTCAGAACCCAGACCACGCACGATGCGTTGTGCCAGACTCATTTCTTCCAGCGTCGCGTAAGGTGCAACGACAGCTGCTATCGAATCAGCACCATGTTCATGCTTGACATTACGCAGGCCATGCGCGACGTATTCCAGCGCGGTTTGCCAGTCTGTTTCCTGCCATTGACCGCCTTGCTTGATCATAGGCTTGGTCAGACGCTCAGCGCTGTTCACGCCTTCATAAGAGTAGCGGTCTTTATCGGAAATCCAGCACTCGTTGATCTCTTCGTTTTCGAGAGGAACAACGCGCATTACCTTGTGATTCTTCACCTGAACGATCAGGTTGGAGCCCAGGCCATCATGTGCACTCACCGATTTACGACGGGACAATTCCCAGGTACGTGCGGAGTAGCGGAATGGCTTAGAAGTCAGTGCACCAACCGGGCACAGATCAATCATATTGCCGGACAATTCAGAGTCAACTGTCTTACCGACGAAGGAAGTGATCTCGGAGTGTTCGCCGCGATTGAGCATACCCAGCTCCATCACACCGGCTATTTCCTGACCGAAACGGACGCAACGCGTGCAATGTATGCAGCGGCTCATTTCTTCCATCGATACCAGCGGACCTACATCCTTGTGGAATACCACACGCTTTTCTTCTTCATAGCGTGAAGTCGTGCCACCGTAACCAACTGCCAGATCCTGCAACTGACATTCACCGCCCTGATCGCAGATAGGGCAATCCAGCGGATGGTTAATCAACAGGAATTCCATCACCGCTTTTTGAGCTTTCACCGCTTTATCGCTGTGGGAACGCACAATCATGCCCGGCGTGACCGGGGTCGCGCAGGCAGGCAAAGGCTTAGGTGCTTTTTCAACCTCAACCAGACACATGCGGCAGTTTGCCGCAATAGATAATTTTTTGTGATAGCAAAAATGAGGAATGTAAGTGCCAAGCTTATTGGCAGCATCCATCACCATACTACCTTCTTGGACTTCGACTTTTTTGCCGTCTATTTCGATTTCAACCATGGTCTACTCTAAGTGTGCTAACCGAAGCTGGCTTACAGGTAAGTGGGAACCAAGCAATGCTTATGCTCGATGTGATATTCAAATTCTTCGCGGAAGTTCTTCACGAATGCACGTACCGGCATTGCTGCAGCGTCGCCCAGTGCGCAAATCGTTTTACCTTGAATATTGTCGGCGATGGAATTGAGCATATCCAGATCTTCCGGACGGCCCTGACCATGTTCGATGCGATGTACCATGCGATACAACCAGCCTGTGCCTTCACGGCAAGGAGTACATTGACCGCAAGACTCTTCAAAGTAGAAGTAAGACAGACGCAGCAGGGATTTGACCATGCAACGTGTTTCATCCATCACGATGACCGCGCCGGAACCCAGCATGGAGCCCGCTTTAGCGATGGAGTCATAATCCATGTCAGTCGCCATCATCACATCACCGGTCAATACTGGCATCGAGGAACCACCAGGGATAACCGCTTTAATCTTCTTACCATCGCGCATGCCACCAGCTAATTCCAGCAGCGTCGCAAACGGGGTACCGAGCGGCACTTCATAGTTGCCTGGCTTCGCCACGTCACCCGACATGGAGAAAATCTTAGTACCGCCATTGTTAGGCTTACCTAATGCCGCATAGGCTTCACCACCCATGGCCAGCACGAAAGGCACGGCTGCAAAGGTTTCGGTGTTATTGATCGTAGTCGGCTTGCCGTACAGACCAAAACTGGCCGGGAATGGCGGTTTAAAGCGAGGCTGACCTTTTTTACCTTCCAGCGATTCCAGCAAAGCCGTTTCTTCGCCGCAGATGTAAGCGCCATAACCATGGAAAGCATGCAGCTGGAAAGAAAACTCGGAACCGGCGATGTTATTACCTAACATGCCAGCTGCACGGGCTTCTTCAATCGCTTCTTCGAAACGATCGTAATCTGCGAAAATTTCACCGTGGATGTAGTTGTAGCCGACGGTGATACCCATCGCGTACGCACCGATGGCCATACCCTCGATCAGGGCATGCGGATTATAGCGAATGATATCGCGGTCTTTAAATGTACCAGGCTCACCCTCATCTGTATTACAGACCAGGTATTTCTGACCAGGGAACTGGCGTGGCATGAAACTCCACTTCAGGCCAGTCGGGAAACCTGCACCACCACGACCACGCAGCGATGACGCTTTAAGCTCAGCGATAACCTGTTCAGGCGGGATTTTTTCGGAAAGGATGCGCTTCAGGGATTGATAACCACCCCGTGCGACATAGTCTTCGAGATGCCAGTTTTTTCCATCCAAACCAGCCAGAATCAAAGGCTTAATATGGCGACTATGCAGACTCGTCATTATTTACCTGCCTCTTTCAATTCATTAACCAGATGGTCGATTTTGTCGTTCGACATGAAGCTGCACATACGCTTGTTATTCACAAGCATAACCGGTGCATCGCCGCAAGCGCCCATGCACTCACCTTCAACCAGCGTAAACTGTCCGTCAGCACTGGTCTCTTTGTAATCGAGACCCAGTTTTTGCTTCAGGTGATGCGCTGCGCGCTCACCGCCAGACAAGGCGCAAGGAAGATTGGTACACACAGAAATCTTGAACTTGCCAACCGGTTTCGTGTTGTACATGTTGTAGAAGGTGGCCACTTCCTGAACGGCGACAGCTGGCATACCAATGTAGTCTGCCAGGGTCTGCATCACTTCAGGGGAAACCCATCCCGTTTCGTCTTGAGCAATAGCCAATGCCGCCATCACAGCGGATTGACGCTGGTCAGCCGGGAACTTTGCCAGTTCACGATCAATTTTTTTAAATGCCTGCTCTGATAACACCATAGCCCATGCCTCGAATCAACGTCAACCAACGTCTTTATCTATCAATCTCACCAAACACAATATCCTGAGTACCAATAATGGTCACCGCATCAGCAATCATGTGTCCCTTCGCCATTTCATCCAGACCTTGCAAATGCGCATAGCCAGGAGCACGGATCTTCAACCGGTAAGGCTTATTCGCACCATCAGACATCAGATAAATACCGAACTCACCTTTTGGATGCTCAACTGCTGCATACGCTTCGCCAGCAGGAACATGGAAGCCTTCAGTGAACAATTTGAAGTGATGGATCAGTTCTTCCATATTCGACTTCATGTTCACACGTGCAGGCGGAGCCACTTTATGATTATTGGTGATCACAGGACCTGGATTATTACGCAGCCATTCCACGCATTGCTTGATGATGCGGTTAGACTGACGCATTTCTTCGACGCGCACCAGATAGCGGTCATAGCAGTCACCATTGACGCCGACAGCAATATCAAAATCAAGCAGGTCGTAAACTTCGTACGGTTGCTTCTTACGCAGATCCCATTCAATACCGGAACCGCGCAACATCGCACCTGTGAAACCCATAGCCAGTGCACGCTCAGGCGACACCACACCGACGCCAACCAGACGCTGCTTCCAGATGCGGTTATCAGTCAGCAGAGTTTCGTATTCGTCGACGTAACCAGGGAAACGGTTAGTGAAGTCTTCAATAAAGTCCAGTAACGAGCCTTGACGGTTCTCGTTCATCTGACGCATTGCTTTTTCGTTTTTCAACGCAGAGGTCGTGAACTGAGGCATCTGATCCGGCAGATCACGATACACACCACCAGGGCGGTAGTAAGCCGCATGCAAACGTGCACCGGATACCGCTTCGTAGCAATCCATCAAATCTTCACGTTCACGGAAAGCGTACAGGAACACCGCCATCGCACCCACGTCCAGCGCATGCGCGCCTATCCACAACAGATGATTCAGCAAACGCGTAATTTCATCGAACATGACGCGGATGTACTGCGCACGCAAAGGCACTTCCAGGCCCAGCATTTTTTCTATCGCCATCACATAGGCATGCTCGTTACACATCATGGATACGTAATCGAGGCGATCCATGTAAGGTACGGACTGCAGGAAGGTTTTTTGTTCAGCTAACTTTTCTGTCGCGCGATGCAGCAAACCGATGTGCGGATCAGCACGCTGGATTACTTCACCATCCAACTCCAGCACCAGACGCAACACACCGTGCGCAGCAGGATGCTGAGGACCAAAGTTCAGGGTGTAATTCTTAATTTCAGCCATTATTTCATCCCGTAATTTTCTTCACGAATAATACGTGGTGTATTTTCGCGGGGTTCAATGGTGACAGGCTGATAGACCACGCGCTTTTGTTCAGCGTCATAGCGCATCTCAACATATCCGGAAACAGGGAAATCTTTACGGAACGGATGACCGATAAATCCATAATCAGTCAGAATGCGGCGCAAATCATTGTGGCCATCAAACAAAATACCGTACAAATCGAAAGCTTCACGCTCATACCAGTTAGCCGCGTTCCACACATCAATCAGTGAAGCAACTACTGGCATCTCGTCATCCGTAGCGAACACACGCACACGCAAGCGCCAGTTATGCTTCACAGACAGCAAATGGGATACGACTGCATAACGCAGCCCATCCCAAGCACCGTCACCGTAGGTGGAATAATCAACACCACACAGGTCAATCAACTCTTCAAAATGCGTATCTGCGTGATCACGCAGATCACGCATTACCTGCAGATAGTCTGCAGCCGCAACAACGATAGTCAACTCACCCAGCGCATTTTTCGACTGAACGATGCGCTCACCCAAGACAGCCTGTACAGCAGCCTCAAGTTTCTCTAATTTGGTTGTCATAATTTACGAATGCCTCAGCAACCTATCGCTCAACGCGCGATAGTATTGGTACGTTTGATCTTATTCTGCAACTGGATGATGCCGTACATCAGCGCCTCAGCAGTCGGTGGGCAGCCCGGAACATAAATATCAACAGGCACGATACGATCACAACCACGCACAACTGAGTACGAATAGTGATAATAACCACCACCGTTAGCGCAGGAACCCATAGAGATTACCCAGCGCGGCTCAGCCATCTGATCATAAACTTTGCGCAGCGCAGGCGCCATTTTATTGCACAGCGTACCAGCAACAATCATGACGTCAGACTGACGTGGCGACGGACGAAACACCACACCAAAGCGATCCAGGTCATACCTGGAAGCGCCAGCATGCATCATCTCAACCGCGCAGCAAGCCAGACCAAAAGTCATCGGCCACATAGACCCGGTACGAGTCCAGTTAATCAGCTTATCGGCAGTCGTCGTAACGAAGCCTTCATTCAACACACCATCAATTGCCATAATCCATCACTCCCAATCCAGAGCGCCTTTTTTCCAGATGTACCAGAATCCAACTGCAAATTCCAAGACAAAACCCAGCATGATCAGGAAACCTGGCCAGCCCAGATCACGCATTGCCACTCCCCACGGGAAGAAGAACGCAGTCTCAAGATCAAACAGAATAAAAAGAATAGCAATCAGGTAGTAGCGCACATCAAACTTCATGCGCGCATCTTCGAATGCCTCGAAGCCGCACTCATAGGCGGATGTTTTTTGGGAATCTGGCTTATAAGGAGCAAGAATGCGACCCAATAATTGCGGCAACACACCAACACCGATGCCAACCAGAATAAATAGAAGAACTGGGAAATAATTTTCGAGGTTCACGTTAGGCTACCTGTAATTGAACGCCATATGAAGCGAATTGCATTTTGAAAGAGACTTCAAACCCACAACCACTTCCTCGACAAAGCCAGGAAAGAAAATCTGACTTTTTGCTTGGTGCCGACGACGAGACTCGAACTCGTACAGCTTGCGCCACTACCCCCTCAAGATAGCGTGTCTACCAATTTCACCACGTCGGCCTAAGCCCAGCATTCTACTACTTCCACACCCATTGTTCAACGCACAAAGGGCATAAAATCAAAGTTTTTTTGCTGAGCAACAAATTAAATACACAGCAGAGTCAACTCAAACTATGGAGGCCAAACATTCAGGTATCTTCAACACCCAAAACTAAGTCCCACTACAGCCAGGCCACTCTGCCCTGCACAACTTATTTTGGGATTTGATTCGATTGCGTATCAGCAGGCGCAGAGGCTGGCACAGCGGATACTGCCGCACTGGCCGGCGCAGCCGACGCAGGCAAATTATCCATCACACCACCACTAACTTTAGCTTTGCCACCCACTACCGCCAATGCCAGCGTCGCAGAAAAGAAAATTGCAGCAGCGATACCCGTCGAACGGGACAGGAAATTGGAAGAACCAGTCGCGCCAAACAAACTACCCGAAGCACCGGAACCGAAAGAAGCACCCATATCAGCACCTTTACCGTGCTGCAGCAGCACCAGACCGATAATAGCCAACGCCGAAACCACTTGCACCACAACGATCAACGTAAAAAAAGTTTGCATTCAAAACACCCAAGAAAGATTAAATATCCAAATTCGCAATTACTTCACTGCACCGACAATAGCGAGGAAATCCGCCGATTTCAGCGCTGCACCACCAATCAAGCCGCCATCAATATCTGCCATTGAAAGCAACTCAGCCGCATTATCCGGCTTCATACTGCCACCATACAAAATTTGCACAGACACACCCAACTCCTGGTCTTTTGCAGCAATCTGCTGACGCAGGAAAGCATGCACATCCTGCGCCATTTGGGGTGTCGCGGTTTTGCCAGTACCAATTGCCCACACTGGCTCATACGCAACCACAATATTGCGCAACTGCTCAACCGTCAGCAAAGCCAGCACCGCATCAAGCTGCGCCCCCACCACCTGATTCGTCTGGCCACCCTCACGCTGCTCCAGCGTTTCGCCCACGCAAACCACGGGCTTCAAGCCCGCCTCAACGGCGCGCAACGCCTTCTGCGCGACCAGTTGATCCGATTCCGCATGATATGCACGGCGCTCTGAGTGTCCGACGATCACGTAACGACAACCACAATCCAGCAACATCGCAGCAGACACTTCACCTGTGTACGCACCCTGTGCATGCACAGACAGATCCTGCGCACCCCAGGCGACTGGCGAAGCAGCCAGCACATCAGCGCATTGCGCCAGATAAGGAGCAGGCGCACAAACCAGCACATCTGCCGACGAGGAAGCTGGCAAACCAGCTACGATTTCAGTAAGTAAGGAGCGGTTAGCAGCAAAGCTGCCATTCATTTTCCAGTTACCAGCTATAAGAGTGCGTCGCATAGTCAGTTTCAATGTAAATAACCGTCTATTGTATCCCGCGGAACAAGTGTGGTCAAACCACAAGCCCTGCACTATCCAACAAGTTTCAAGCTTAAATAAAACACCAACACAGGCAAATTCAATCAAGCTGCAAAACTATCTTACCAATATGCTGCCCGGACTCCATCAATGCATGTGCCTGGGCTGCCGCCTGCAAAGGGAGTACCGTATGAATCACGGGCTGAATTTGCCTTTTTTCCAGCAACGGCCAGACCTTTTCTTTGAGTTGTGCAGTGATGTCACGCTTAAACTGCACGGAACGCGGCCTCAGCGTGGACCCAGTGATTGTCAACCTTCTGCGCAATACCTGCCCCAGATCGATTTGCGCCTTAGCTCCACCCAGCAATGCAATGATCGCTATCCGCCCGTCATCCGCCAGACATTGCATTTCACGCGGCAGATAATCACCGGCCACCATATCTAACACCACGTCCACACCCCGGTTAGCGGTCAGCTCACGCACTACCTGCACAAAGTCCTCGGTTTTGTAGTTAATGCAGCGCTCCGCACCCAGCACCTCAACTGCACGGCATTTTTCATCCGAACCGGCAGTCGCAAAGACCCGGTTACCCATTGCGCGCGCCAGTTGTACCGCCGCCACACCTATACCGGATGCCCCACCCTGCACCAGCAAACTCTCTCCAGGCAGCAGACGCGCACGGTCAAAGACATTACTCCAGACAGTAAAGTAAGTTTCCGGCAGCGATGCCGCTTCCAGCATAGACAATCCTTGTGGCACAGGCAGACACTGCGCCAGCGGCGCGACGCAATATTCAGCATAGCCCCCACCCTGCACCAGAGCGCACACCGCATCACCAATACGCAATTCACTGCCAGTCATATCACCAGCCACAATCTCGCCAGCCACTTCCAGGCCTGGCAAATCAGAAGCACCAGGCGGCACCGGATAAAGCCCCATACGCTGCAGCACATCAGGGCGGTTCACACCTGCCGCGCTAACCCGTATCAATATCTCACCCGGGCCCGGCACAGGCATGTCGCGCTCACAAAGTTGCAACACCTCCGGACCACCAAAACCACGCATCTCTATCGCACGCATCATGTACCTCCAACTATTTCACATACCAATTCAACACACAGGTGGCTGAGCAGCGCTATGACTGCATGTCACGCATCCTGCATCAGCTTATCATTCCACCTTGCCCAAAAATTTTTGTAAGCCCCAATAAAAAACGCCCGCAATGATACGGGCGTTTTCCACAATCTCAGCTAACGCCGATGATTACTATTACTGTTGTTGCTGTTGTTGCTGCTGAACATCAGCACCTTCAGCCACCGCTGCTTTCATCGACAGCTTAAAGCGGCCGCGGTCATCTGTTTCCAGCACTTTTACGCGCACTTGCTGACCTTCTTTCAGGTAGTCAGCGACTGCATTCACGCGCTCATTTGCGATCTGGCTGATGTGCAGCAAGCCATCTTTACCTGGCATGATCTGAACGATGGCACCGAAGTCCAGCAATTTCAACACTGTACCTTCATAGACCTTGCCTACTTCAACTTCAGCAGTCAGCTCTTCAATGCGGCGTTTAGCTTCCTGGCCTGCAGCAGCATCTACAGAAGCGATAGTGACCACACCTTCATCACTGATGTCGATCTGCGTACCAGTTTCTTCAGTCAAGGCGCGGATCACTGCACCACCCTTACCGATGACGTCACGGATTTTTTCAGGATTGATCTTGATAGTGATCAGACGCGGCGCAAAGTCAGACAATTCTGTCTTACCGGTTGGCACAGCTTCCTGCATCTTACCCAGGATATGGATACGGCCTTCCTTAGCCTGAGCCAAAGCGACCTGCATGATTTCCTTGGTGATGCCCTGGATTTTGATATCCATCTGCAAGGCAGTGATACCGGCAGCAGTACCTGCCACTTTAAAGTCCATATCACCCAGATGATCTTCATCGCCCAGAATGTCTGTCAAGACCGCAAATTTATTGCCTTCTTTGATCAGGCCCATCGCGATACCGGCGACGTGGGCTTTCATAGGCACACCCGCATCCATCAGTGCCAGACAGCCACCGCATACCGACGCCATGGAGGAAGAACCATTGGACTCTGTAATTTCAGACACCAGACGTACGGAGTAGCTGAAATCTTCAGGATCAGGCAATGCAGCCTGCAATGCGCGCTTAGCCAGACGGCCATGGCCGATTTCACGGCGCTTAGGCGTACCAACACGGCCAGTTTCGCCAGTTGCGAATGGAGGCATGTTGTAATGCAGCATGAAGCGGTCAGAGTATTCGCCCATCAAAGCATCAATCTTTTGTTCGTCACGTGCAGTACCCAGCGTCGCAATCACCAGCGCCTGTGTTTCACCACGTGTGAACAAAGCAGTACCATGGGTACGTGGCAATACGCCAGTACTGATGCTGATAGGACGCACAGTGCGGGTATCACGGCCATCGATACGTGGCTCACCTTCCAGGATCTGGGAACGTACAATTTTTGCTTCCAGATCAAACAAGATATTGCCAACTTCAGCGGAATCCGGCGCATCCACACTGGCAGCAGCAGTCTGCTCTGCCAACGCAGCAGCAACAGCAGCACTTGCAGATTTCAGCTGCTCAGTACGTGCTTGCTTTTCTTTAGTCTGATACGCAGCGCGCAACAGTGGCTCAGCAACTGCAGTCACCGCAGCGATCAGCGCCTCATTTTTAGCTGCCGGCGCCCACTGCACTTCAGGCTTACCAGCATCACGTACCAGCTCATGTATCGCATCGATCACGACTTTCATTTGTTCGTGGCCATACACAACCGCGCCCAGCATGACTTCTTCCGACAATTGCTGCGCTTCGGATTCCACCATCAGCACAGCTGCTTCGGTACCGGCAACAACCAGATCCATCTCGGAAGTCTTCAACTGAGTCGCAGTTGGATTCAAAACGTATTGACCATTTGTATAGCCTACACGCGCTGCGCCCAGAGGACCGTTAAAAGGAATACCGGACAGGCTGATCGCAGCAGAAGCGCCGATCATCGCAGCGATATCAGGGTCGATTTCAGGATTCACGGACAGTACATGCACGATCACCTGAACTTCATTCAGGTAACCCTCAGGGAACAACGGACGAATCGGACGATCGATCAAACGGGATGTCAGTGTTTCTTTTTCAGAAGGGCGGCCTTCACGTTTGAAGAAACCACCTGGAATACGGCCAGCTGCGTAGCTTTTTTCCATGTAATCAACGGTCAATGGGAAGAAATCCTGACCTGGCTTTGCATCTTTTTTAGCAACGACGGTTGCCAGCACAACGGTATCTTCGATAGAAACCATCACAGCGCCGGATGCCTGGCGCGCAATTTCACCGGTTTCCAGGGTGACTTGATGTTGGCCGTATTGGAAGGTTTTAGTAACTTTATTAAACACAATGTGTCCTTTCTATTTTGCCGACAGATTTTCAGGCGCTGTCGTTCACCTCACCACAAGCAGCCTTGAGGGCCACCTTTTTTGCATCAGCACACACAAATCCCGTGTGCAGCAGAGCAAATCTGTATAGCTTTGACCTGCGCAGACCTACAGGTACCACAGAATCAAAACCACAAAAACAAAAAGCCTGCGACATCATCTGACGCAGGCTTTTTGCTACAATTTTTTTGCCAGAAACAGCAACAATTACTTACGCAGACCGAGTTTTTCGATCAGAGCGCGGTAACGGTTCAGGTCTTTACCTTTCAGGTAAGACAGCAGGCTTTTACGACGGTTAACCATCATGATCAGACCGCGACGGGAATGGTGATCTTTACCGTGTGCTTTGAAGTGGGAGTTCAGATCGTTGATACGAGCTGTCAACAAAGCAACTTGAACTTCTGGAGAGCCAGTGTCGTTCTGACCACGTGCGTTATCCGCAACGATGGCGGCTTTCTGGGATTTAACGATAGACATAATTTTCCTTTACATGCGATAGCAAAAGTGAGTCAGAGACAACCTCCGCTATCGTGAATAAATACCCGCCGGAATGACGGGACCCGCAACTATAACATAAATGCGAATAATTGAACAAGCACAAGCATCAGACCTGAGGGTTCAGCTTTTCTGTTTTCGATTGCAGCTTATTCAGTGCTGACAAATAAGCTTTTGCCGAAGCCACCACGATATCCGGATCAGCACCGACACCATTAACGATACGTCCCGACTTGGACAGGCGCATCGTCACCTCGCCCTGCGACTGCGTACCAGTCGTGATCGCATTCACCGAGAACAGCAGCAATTCAGCTCCGCTTGCGACTTTAGACTCAATCGCATTGACTATCGCATCCACCGGGCCATTACCGTTCGCCTCGCAACTGATTTCACTGCCTTCACGCGAAAAGACTACCTTGGCAAGCGGTAGTTCACCGGTTTCTGAACGCTGAGCCAGTGAGACAAAATGGAAGGCCTCATTATCATTCGCATGCTCTTCGTCCGAGACCAGCGCCAGAATATCTTCATCGAAAATCTCTGATTTACGGTCCGCCAATTCCTTGAAGCGCGCAAACGCTGCATTGACTTCCGCTTCAGATTCCAGCTCTATACCCAATTCTTCCAGCCGTTGTTTGAACGCATTGCGACCAGACAGCTTGCCCAATACAATTTTATTAGCGCTCCAGCCCACGTCTTCGGCACGCATAATTTCATAAGTATCGCGCGCTTTCAAAATACCGTCCTGATGGATACCCGATGCATGTGCAAATGCATTGGCACCCACCACGGCCTTATTCGGCTGCACGGCAAAACCTGTAATCTGCGACACCAGCTTAGAAGCCGATACGATCTGGCTTGCATCGATACCCAAATCGAGATTGAAATAATCTTTACGGGTGCGTACCGCCATCACAATTTCTTCGAGAGCGGTATTGCCAGCGCGCTCACCCAGACCATTGATCGTACACTCCACCTGGCGCGCTCCGCCTATCATCACACCTGCCAGGGAATTGGCGACCGCCATGCCAAGATCGTTATGACAGTGCACAGACCAGATGGCTTTATCGGAATTTGGTATGCGTTCACGCAAAGACTTCAGCATATTGCCGTACAACTCAGGCACGCCGTAACCAACCGTGTCAGCAAAGTTAATCGTGGTCGCACCTTCTTTAATGACCGCTTCAATCACACGGCACAGAAAATCCATTTCGGAACGACTGCCGTCTTCAGGACTGAACTCCACATCATCGGTAAATTGACGTGCATAGCGCACCGCCTGTATCGCCTGCTCCAGCACCTGATCGGGAGACATACGCAGCTTCTTTTCCATGTGCAGCGGAGAGGTTGCGATGAAAGTATGGATACGCTTGCGCTGGGCCGCCTGCAAAGCCTCGGCTGCACGTGCAATATCGCGATCATTCGCGCGCGACAGTGAGCAGATCGTGGAATCTTTAATCGTTGCGGAAATCGCTTTGATCGCTTCGAAGTCACCAGGAGAAGCTGCTGCAAAACCAGCTTCGATCACATCTACCTTCAGTCGCTCCAGCTGTTTCGCGATGCGGATTTTTTCATCCTTAGTCATCGAAGCTCCCGGTGATTGCTCACCGTCGCGCAAAGTTGTATCGAATATGATCAGTTTGTCAGCCATGTTACTCTCCAGTAGCGAATAATTTGAATAAGAAAAATGCAGATTTTGCCTATTGTCCGGCCTGCCCTTGCAGGATATGCACGAGCGGGGCAATACACGGATTGTGGGTAGGGGGGATTTAGCGCGTTACCGCACTAGTAGAAATGCCAATAGCGATAGCAGACGGGTCGCGCCTGCTAAAGTGAAAACTGCAAAGGATGAAGAAGAAAAGTTCATGCCTCAGACTATAAGCGCGAATGCGGAAAAGTGCAAGAATTTATAGCAGCAAAAAACCAAATTAAATCCAGACAAAAAAGAAAAAAGCCACAGTGTATTTCGCTCACTGTGGCTCTATTCGAAAAACCCGGAATTTTATTTTTCGTCCGCGTGTTCTGCTTTGGTTTGAATCAGACTAACAGGACGACCGCGGCGCCAGCGCCACAACAATACGATGTAGCCGGACAAGCCATAAAACACAAATAGTCCGAACAACACTTTAGGCGGATCACTGACGACAATCACGTACACCAGCAATATCAGCAGCGGCGCCATAAAGGGTACCGTTTTGCGCAGATTCACTTCTTTAAAACTGTAAAACGGCACATTCGTCACCATCGTCAATCCGGCAAACAAAGCAATCGCCCATGCGTACCAGCGTAAGTCAGCACCAGTAAATTGCAGATCATTCATCAGCAATACAAAACCCGCCACCAATGCTGCCGCAGCCGGACTCGGCAAACCCTGGAAATAACGCTTATCAACCACGGCGATATTGGTATTAAAACGTGCCAGTCTGAGCGCAGCGCCAGCACAGTAGACAAAGGCTGCCAGCCAGCCGAGCTTACCCATGCCACGCAAGGCCCATTCATACACCACCAGTGCGGGCGCCGCCCCGAAAGACAGCATGTCTGACAAGCTGTCATATTGCGCACCAAACTCACTCTGGGTATTGGTCAGCCGCGCCACGCGGCCATCCAGACCATCCAATACCATGGCGATAAAAATCGCGACGGCAGCCTGATGGAATTGCTGATCCATCGCCATCACGATGGCATAAAATCCGCAAAACAAAGCGGCGGTAGTAAATGCATTGGGCAGCAGATAAATACCACGCGAACGCTCACGCACGGCTGGTGGTGGCAGTCCATCGTTTCTCTGCTGTGATTTGCGCGCACCTTTAGGGAAAAGTTTAAAACTGCCTTTTGGTTTGCGTCGCGGTGAAGATGACATGCGTTTTTGCCTGAAAAAATATGCCCGAACCAGAGCTGACTGCCTGAGCAATCCACTCTGACCGGGCGATAGATGAAAGTTCGGGCAAGTATAACCCTGATTCCTACACAGGAAAACCCATGCTGTTGCCGGCACTGGATCTTTGTACCGGCAGGCCCCGCTTACTTCAGGCGAACCTTGCCATTGACGCGTATTGACAGCGAGCTTGAACCAGGCTCGAAACTAGGCTCCGCCACCGCATCTGCCATACGGGCACCCTTCAACATCATAGGCGCTGCTGCCATTTGTACCTGGGGCATTTCCAATGCTGCGCCATCGAAATCCACAGCTTCAATTTGCACATCCTGCAATTTGCGACCCATCGCATTGACCACCATGGCTAATTTGTCAGAAAAATTTTTGTATCCAGCCTGGATGCGCTCTTCTTCCAGTTTAGCTGCCGCCTGTGGCGACAAACCAAAATGGATGCCATTCAGACTCATAACTTTTTGCGCTGATGCCACGGTAGATGGCAACTGCTTCAAATTGATCGTTTTGACTTCCAGATACTGACCTACGCGCCAGCCTGTGATCTGGCGTTTTTTAGGCTGAGCACCGGCGACTTGCACTTCATCAGAATAGACTGGATACGTATAATAATTACGCGTCATCAGCTCTGCCTGAGGATCTTCTTTTTTGATCAGATCGGTGCCGGATTTCATTTTCTGATTCAGGCGCGACGCGGCCTGCGCTTTATCTTTATCCTGTTCTTCCAGGTAAAAACTCAGATTCGCCTGATCGTTGTCGACTTTAATTTCAGCACTGCCACCTACTGTTAATACCGTACCGGCCAGACTTTGTGCATAGACAGGAATTGCAAAGCTCATTGCAGCAGCAAGCAAGATCATTTTTTTCATCGTATTCTCCGAAAATGTAGTTAATACCAGGATCTGTTAAGCTCAGACATGATTCAGAAATCAAAGTTGCATCATCTGTTCATGATTCACGCTTTTTAACAAGTTTGCAGCAGCCTCAGCTTAGCGCATGAGCTTCGATAAAATAAAAAAAGTCGCCTGCAAGGGCGACTTTTTTATGCTTCAGTGCGAAGCGGGCAGCGATCAGTTTTTAGATTGATCAACCAGTTTATTTTTCGCAATCCAAGGCATCATCGCGCGCAGCTTGGCACCGACTTCTTCAATCTGGTGCTCTGCAGTCAGACGACGGCGCGAGATCAGAGTTGGCGCTCCTGCTTTGTTTTCAAGGATGAAGCTCTTCGCGTATTCACCAGTCTGAATATCTTTCAGACATTGGCGCATTGCGTCTTTGGTCGCAGCTGTCACAACGCGTGGGCCTGTCACATATTCACCATATTCGGCATTATTCGAAATCGAATAATTCATGTTGGCGATACCGCCTTCGTAGATCAGGTCTACAATCAGCTTCAACTCATGCAAGCATTCGAAGTAAGCCATTTCAGGCGCATAACCAGCTTCAACCAGTGTTTCGAAACCTGCTTTGATCAGCTCAACCGCACCACCACACAATACCGCCTGCTCGCCGAACAAATCGGTCTCAGTTTCTTCGCGGAAGTTGGTTTCGATGATACCGGCACGACCACCACCATTCGCCATTGCATAGGACAAGGCGATATCACGTGCAGCACCGGACTTATCCTGATACACAGCGATCAGGTGTGGCACACCGCCGCCCTGGGCATAAGTGCCGCGTACGGTATGGCCAGGCGCTTTAGGCGCAACCATAATCACATCCAGATCTGCGCGTGGTACAACCTGGCCGTAATGCACGTTAAAGCCATGTGCGAATGCCAGCACTGCACCTTGTTTTGCATGTGGTGCGACGTTTTCAGCATAGACCTGAGCGATGTTTTCATCTGGCAGCAAAATCATGATGACATCAGCTGCTTTTACGGCGTCATTGACTTCAGCCACTTTCAGGCCGGCACCTTCGGCTTTCGCCCAGGATGCACCGCCCTTACGCAAAGCAACCGTCACATTGCAACCCGAATCATTCAGATTCTGCGCATGTGCGTGGCCCTGGGAACCGTAACCGATGATGGCCACGTTTTTACCTTTGATCAAAGAGAGATCACAATCTTTATCGTAGAAAACTTTCATTTTTTATCCTGTTTAAATGTCTGAATTTTTAAATGCTTCAATGGGTGGTGGTCAGCACACTGCACTGCGACGATTACTCATCTGTTTCATCCTTATCCGTTCGCAGCCAGTCTGCCTGAAGAATTACACTTTGAGTATGCGCTCGCCACGGCCTATGCCGGAGCCGCCGGTACGTACTGTTTCCAGAATCGCTGCACGGTCTATCGCATCGATGAACGCGTCCAGTTTGCCTTTGTTGCCGGTCAGTTCTATGGTGTAGGTTTTTTCTGTGACATCGATAATGCGGCCGCGGAAAATATCAGCTGTACGCTTCATCTCTTCACGCTCCTTACCGACTGCGCGTACTTTGATCAGCATCAGTTCGCGTTCTATATGCGCGCCTTCGGTCAGATCCACCACTTTGACCACCTCAATCAGGCGATTCAAATGCTTGGTAATCTGTTCAATGATGTCGTCCGAACCCGAAGTCACTATAGTCATACGCGACAATGTCGCATCTTCAGTCGGCGCAACGGTCAGGGTTTCGATGTTGTAGCCACGCGCAGAAAACAAACCAACCACACGCGACAAAGCACCGGCTTCGTTTTCCAGAAGAATAGAAATTATGTGTCTCATTACAGATCCTCCGAACCCAGCAACATTTCAGTCAGCCCTTTGCCGGCTTTCACCATAGGCCAGACATTCTCGGTCTGATCGGTAATGAAGTTCATGAATACCAGTCTGTCCTTCATCGCAAATGCTTCACGTACCGCACCATCGACATCGGCAGGATTTTCTATCTTCATGCCCACATGTCCATAGGCTTCCACCAGCTTAGTAAAGTCAGGTAAAGAGTCCATATAGGATTCGGAATAACGCGAGCCATAATCGATCTGCTGCCATTGACGTACCATGCCCAGGAAACGGTTATTGAGCAGAATAATCTTTGGTGTCAGGTGATATTGTTTGCAGGTAGCCAGTTCCTGAATACACATTTGTATCGACGCTTCACCGGTAATGCAGGCAACTGTTGCACCAGGGTTCGCCATTTGCACACCCATGGCATACGGCAAACCGACACCCATGGTGCCCAGACCACCGGAATTGATCCAGCGGCGTGGCTTATTGAAACGGTAGTACTGCGCGGCCCACATCTGATGCTGGCCTACGTCAGACGTCACAAAGGCGTCGCCCTGCGTGACTTCCCAGACTTTCTCGACCACAGATTGCGGCTTGATCACCTCATTAGAAGTCGGATATTTCAGACAATCGCGGCTACGCCATTCCTCAACCTGCTTCCACCAGGCTGACAGTGCTTTCTGGTCAGGGCGGGTCTCAACAGCACGCAATTGCGACAGCATTTCTATCAGCACGTCCTTGACGTTACCAACGATAGGAATATCAACCTTGACGCGCTTGGAAATCGAAGAAGGATCAATGTCAATATGTATGATCTTACGTGGATGCGAGGCAAAATGCTTAGGATTACCAATCACGCGGTCGTCAAAGCGTGCACCGATCGCAATCAGCACGTCGCAATGCTGCATCGCCATGTTGGCTTCATAGGTGCCATGCATGCCCGGCATACCGACGAATTTGGAATCGCTGGCGCGGTAAGCACCGAGACCCATCAGCGTATTGGTGCAGGGAAAACCCAGCATATCCACCAGTTGATTCAACTCATCGGAAGCATGCGCGAGTATCACGCCGCCGCCGGTATAAATCATAGGACGCTCAGCCTGCAACAACAATTGCACGGCTTTACGGATCTGCCCCGCATGACCTTTATCAACCGGTTTGTAAGAGCGCATTTCGACTTCTTTCGGATAATGGAAAGAAGTTTTATGCATACTGATGTCTTTAGGGATATCCACCAGCACCGGACCTGGTCGCCCGGTAGTTGCAATATAAAATGCTTTTTTGACTGTTTCAGCCAGGTCCCTGACGTCTTTCACCAGGAAATTATGTTTGACGCAAGGACGGGTAATACCAACGGTATCGCATTCCTGGAAGGCATCCTGACCAATCACGGCGCTGGGCACCTGACCGGAAATCACCACCATAGGAATGGAATCCATATAAGCCGTAGCCAGACCGGTAACCGCATTGGTAACACCGGGTCCGGAAGTCACAATTGCGACACCGACTTTATTGGAGGAGCGGGAATAAGCATCTGCAGCATGAATGGCAGCCTGTTCATGACGAACCAGCACATGCTGAAACTTATCCTGATTGAAAATTGCATCGTAGATGTAGAGTACTGCGCCGCCCGGATATCCGAAAACGTGCTCAACACCCTCTTCGGCCAGACACTTAACCAGTATCTCTGCGCCTGTAAACTCTGAACTCATTATGTTGTCCTTTCAAGGTCCATAGGAAATTGATCGGATGCTCTTTCCTGGCGAAATCGCGATGCAGGTCCGGTAAGCTGAAATTCCTTTACGTGCGGGCATATTCCCCTTCGCATATCCGTTGGACATGGTTCCAGGCAATACTTGAGGCACTCGTTCAATCAGTGGTAAGGCTTTGCAAAGACAGACTTCTCACGCTTGTGGCATGGGTCAGAACAAACAGCTTCATTTAAAGCGCATCTGCTGGCGGCAACATTGTGGGTCGAGCCACGCAGATATTTGGTGCTCCGAGATTTTGGAGCGGACTCATACGGTACTGCGTCGCAGCATTTTGGTCAAGCGGAATTATGTGAATTTCTTATATTCTTCTACAATTTCTTTGAGACAAAAAGGTGCAAATTACAGAACTTTGACAAAGTTAAGGACATGTAGAGTCATTTTTGCTAGCATGTGCGCACTTTTACAGAACAAAAACCACCTGTTCCGGTCGCCCGACCGGGATCAGACTATCTGAATCACCAAGCGAATATTGCCAACAATGGCCACCGACAGAGAATTATCCAGTTTCCTTGAGGGCGTGGAACGACGTGCTTTTAAGCATGCGATGTATGCCGTCAGGAATGAAGAGTCCGCACTCGACATCGTGCAGGAAGCGATGATCAAGTTATCCGAAAAATACGGCGACAAGCCTGCGGCCGAATTACCCATGCTGTTTCAGCGCATATTGCAGACCACAACACTGGACTACTTCCGGAGAGAAAAAGTCAGAAATACCTGGGTCAGCCTGTTTTCCAGTATCACTCCGGACAATAACCGCGAAGATGACAACTTCGATTTGCTGGAAAGCTATGCTGCCGAAGAGGGAACTGAAGCAGCGGAATCCAGTGCTGATAAAATAGAGCGTGAGCAAGTTCTCAACATTATTGATGAAGAAATAAAAAAACTTCCGGCACGTCAACGGGAAGCCTTCCTCATGCGTTACTGGGAGGACATGGATGTAGCAGAGACGGCTGCCGCAATGGGCTGCTCTGAAGGTAGTGTCAAAACGCATTGCTCGCGTGCCACTCACGCATTGGCTGCATCGCTTAAGGCTAAAGGAATACAGCTATGAACTACTCAAAAGAATCGCAGGATCTTGATTTTGCCTACAAGGTAAAACGTGCACTCAATGAGTCGGCAGAACAACTCCCTGCCCCGACTCTGGACCGGCTCGCCCAGGCGCGCAAGCTGGCAATGGCACGCAAGAAAAAAGAAGCGCCGGTTGCAGTACGTGTATTTAAAGGCGCTTTCGCCGGTAACAACGGCTTTTCATTCAATGGCCCGGACTCCTGGCTGGGCAAACTCGGACTGGCTTTACCGGCGCTGGTATTGGTGGTTGGTATGTTCGGTATCTACGAATATGAACAACAGCAAAATATCAACGAGCTGGCAGATATAGACGCCACCATGCTGGTCGATGAATTACCACCGGCCGCCTATGTGGATACAGGCTTCACGGCTTATCTGAATAGTAAAGACAATAAAGATAAACCGGAGGATTGAGCGTGTTGTTGAAAGCTTTGCCGCGTATCACAGTCATACTTATCGCTACAGCAACTGCGCTGCCTTTGGCCTATGCCATAGGCGGCGCTTTACCTGCCAGCAGCAACACCTCTGCGGTCAAGATAACTCTGCCCCAGGCTGCGACCAAACCACTCTGGACAGAATTAAGCGCTGCGCAGAAGCAAGTACTCAGTCCGCTGGCTGTCGAATGGGACAAGCTGCCTGAACTCAGTAAGAAAAAATGGCTGGAAATCGCCGCCCGCTACAATGGCATGAAGCCGGACGAACAGGCTCGCCTGCAAGAGCGCATGCGTGACTGGGTCAAGCTGACACCGGAACAACGCATGGCAGCCAGAGAAAACTACGCCAAATCGACACAATTGCCAGCTGAAAAAAAATCAGCGCAATGGCAACAGTATCAGCAACTGAGCGATGAAGAAAAAAAACGCCTGGCTGCTGAGCATGAGAAGAAAAAGAGCCTGACTAATCTGTCTCCGGAAGCGATTAAAAATCCGAATCCGCTGGCACCGATTAAACTGGGGCCTAAACCGGCAGTTGCCCCCAAGCCAGCCGTCCAGGCTGCGCCTGCGAGTCTGAGCAGCGCAGCACCGGCATCAGCGGCAGCGGAAGCAATTCCTGTCAACACCAGCTCCAGCCCTGCCTCTCAGCCTCAGACCAAGTAAGATGTCGATTCCGATTTTGTCTGCCCCGCCACTCAGGCGCAGGGCAATTTGCATGGTGTACGAAGCAATGCTGTTATTTGGCATAGCCTTCGTCGCCGATTTCCTGTTTGATGTGCTGACCCAAAGCCGCCATGCGCTCAGTTTACGCGCTGGCCGGCAAGCCTGGCTGTTTGTGGTATTCGGCTTTTATTTTGTGTATTGCTGGACCCGCAGCGGCCAGACGCTGGCGATGCAAACCTGGCGCATCAAAGTGACCGATGACAATGGCGGGCGCATACCAGTCATTAAAGCGATCGTACGCTACTGTCTGGCCTGGATGTGGTTCCTGCCAGCAATGGCGCTGGTGTATCAATTTAATCTCAAGCAATGGCCTATGGTGATTGCAGTGACCGCAGGTGCCGCTGCCTGGGGCGCGACGGCCTTACTACGCCCTGACCGCCAGTTCCTGCACGATCATCTGGCGAAAACACGGTTACTGCATATTCCTGCGGTGAAGCTGGACAGCACTGCAGACCAGTGAAGTTTTGATGTTGGCGAGAAGGATGATATTCTTACGGAATCATCCATCGAGAAGAATGACATGCAACACAAAGCTCCTCGCCGTACCAGAGAACGCATCCTCGAGCTCTCGCTGCGCTTATTTAATGAATTTGGTGAACCGAATATCACTACGACCGTGATAGCGGAGGAAATGAACATTTCCCCCGGCAATCTTTATTATCATTTCAGAAATAAAGACGATATCGTCAATTCTATTTTTGCTCAGTTTGAAGCAGAAATTAATAAGAAACTGGCCTTCCCTCAGGGAAGAAAAGCAAACATTCAGGATGTCTGGACCTACCTGCATCTGACCTTTGAGCTGGTCTGGCGCTATCGCTTTTTCTATCGCGACCTGAATGACCTGTTGTCACGCAACCGCAAGCTGGAACTGAATTTCAAAGAAATTCTGACCCATAAAATCAAGGTCGCGACTGGCTTATGCACCGGCTTACGGGCAGATGGTGAGTTCGAAGCGACCGATATGGATATTGATGCGCTCGCCACTAACATGGTCGTTGTTGCAACCTATTGGTTATCCTACGAATACGTGCGTAATCCGCGCAAATATACCGAGCTGCAAACCATGTCAGATTCTCTGGCGCGTGGCTGCTATCAGGTCATCGTGCTGATCAGCCCCTATCTGCGCGGCGAAGCAAAACAGGTATTTGAAAAATTATCTGCCGACTACTTACGGAAGATGAATCAGGAATGAGTGCCATCTGCGTCTATTGCGGCTCATCGCCCGGCACTTCCCCAGTCTATGCAGATTCAGCGCGCCAGTTAGCGGCTGAGCTGGTCGCACGCGGCCACGAGCTGGTGTACGGCGGCGGCAATGTCGGCCTGATGGGCGTGATTGCCGATGAAGTCATGCGCCTGGGCGGCCGTGTTACCGGCGTGATTCCGCAAGCCCTGATGGACAAGGAAGTCGGTCACCGTGGGCTCACGCAATTACACGTCGTTGCCAATATGCATGAACGCAAAGCCCTGATGGCTGAACTGGCGCAAGGCTTTATCGCCATGCCCGGTGGCATAGGCACCCTGGAAGAATTGTTTGAAGTCATGACCTGGTCGCAGTTAGGCTTCCACCACAAACCGGTGGGCTTACTGAATACCCAGGGATTTTATGATGGATTAATACAATTCCTGCAACACACAACTGAACAAGGGTTTTTACGCCCGGCGCATCAGGCCATTCTGCAAGCGAGCGCAAACCCGGCGCAATTACTCGATCTGCTCGCTGCTTATCGCCCTGTCGATACGCGTAAATGGTTGCAGCAAAGCGATCTCTAAAAGCAATTTTTAGCGCTTGTAACTGGTGCTACGGTCACAATCCGGGATCTGAGGCGGCATTCGAAGGGGATTTCCTTTATTTCCTTTAAAACCAGAGTAAAATGCCGCTTCACCCGTTCTTTTAAGTGTTTATTTCAAAATGAAATTCTCCAAGCAATTTTCCCTGTACGAATCCGAAGCGACCAACTTTCTGCAAAATCTGAAGAAGGCCAATCCACATCTGGAACAAAGCCAGCGCGATGGCCGTGCCTTGCTGTGGGATAAAGCACCTATCGATCTGGATGTAGCGAGTCGCAATAAAGAGTCGCGCGTGGCCCAGCAGCCTTATGTCTATCAAAACAAAGGCTGATTTTTCTGCCTTAATTGATTGATTATCGACCGATTATTGACTGTTTACTGACTGTTAACGCGAGTGACTGACAGCGAAACCAGCAACGCCGACCTGCCCCTGGTCGGCGCTACAGACACCACACCGGACGTCGTTGACGGCCTGGCGTTTGCCAAGCTGTATGGCGAGCCTTTATTCAAGCTGCCTAACGATCTGTACATCCCGCCCGATGCGCTGGAAGTATTTCTGGAAGCCTTCGAAGGCCCGCTCGATCTGCTGCTGTATCTGATCCGCAAGCAAAACTTCAATATCCTCGACATTCCTATGGCGGATGTCACCCTGCAGTATCTGAAATACGTAGACCAGATCCGCAAACATAATCTCGAGCTGGCAGCAGAATACCTGCTGATGGCAGCGATGCTGATCGAGATTAAGTCGCGCATGCTGCTGCCCTCCACCAAGAGCACTGAGGGCGAAGAAGCCGATGATCCGCGCGCGGAACTGGTGCGCCGTTTGCTGGAATATGAACAAATCAAGCTGGCCGCCTATGATCTGAATACGGTGCCGCAACTGGGACGTGATTTTTTACATGCCCAGGTCTTTATCGAAACCCAGACCGTACTGCACTGGCCTCAAGTCGAGATTGCTGACATCCAGGCCGCCTGGGCCGATGTACTCAAGCGCGCGACGCTGGTACAGCATCACAAAATCAGCCGCGAGGAATTGTCGGTGCGCGCCCACATGACCGGCATCCTGCGTAAGCTGCAATCGACACGTTTTGTCGAGTTTTCTGAACTGTTTGATCCCAGCCGCGGTGCGCCGGTGCTGGTGGTGAACTTTGTCGCTTTGCTGGAACTGGCCAAGGAAACCCTGATTGAAATCACTCAGGCTGAAGCATTTGCCCCTATCTACGTCCGTCTGGCTTATACACCAGCCTGATGCTGACCTCTTTTTGAACTTACTCTCTCTTTATTCACCATGAAAATCATTTCATCCATAGAAGAATTGCGCGACCACCTGAGTGGTCAGTTGCGTACGGCTTTCGTACCGACCATGGGCAATCTGCATGAAGGCCACTTGTCGCTGATGCGTCTGGCCAAAAAACATGGTGACCCGGTAGTAGCATCGATTTTCGTGAATCGCCTGCAATTTGGCCCTAACGAAGATTTCGATAAATATCCGCGCACCTTCCAGGCTGACGTAGAAAAACTGGAAAAAGAAGGCGTCTACATCCTGTTCGCACCAACCGAAAAAGATTTGTATCCTGAGCCTCAGGAATTCCGTGTTCGTCCACCCGATGATCTGGGCAATATTCTGGAAGGCGAATTCCGCCCCGGCTTTTTCACTGGCGTGACCACAGTGGTGCTGAAACTGTTCTCCTGCGTACAGCCTAAGGTCGCGGTGTTCGGCAAAAAAGACTACCAGCAATTGATGATCATCCGGAATATGAGTAAGCAATTCGCATTGCCTACCGAAATCATCGCGGCCGACACCTATCGTGCCGATGACGGACTGGCACTGTCTTCACGCAATATGTATCTGTCTGCGGCAGAGCGCGCAGAAGCACCGGCGCTGTATCAAACCCTGCATGAAGTAGCACAGGAAGTCCGTAGCGGCCATCTGGATATGTTTGCGCTGGAACGCCAGGCCATGGAAAAACTGCATGCGCGTCAGTGGAATCCGGATTATGTCTCTATCCGCAAACGCGATAATCTGCAACCGCCTTCAGCCGGTGACCTGGCACAGGGCGCGCAACTGGTGGTATTGGCTGCCGCCAAACTCGGTGGCACCCGCCTGATCGACAATCTGGAAATCTGATGCCACTGCCTCAGCTCTGCCTGCGTGGCATGGCCGGCCATAGCCTGGCGCTTGCCCTGAGCCTGACTGCCGCCTCTGCGCTGGCAGCGGTCAGCGTGAAAGATGATGCGCAACGCACAGTCACGCTGGATAAACCGGCGCAGCGCATCATCAGTCTGGCACCGCATGCGACTGAATTACTGTTTCAGGCCGGGGCTGGCAAAAGCATGGTCGCGGTCAGCGATTACAGCGACTATCCGGATGCGGCGCGTCAGTTGCCCTCGGTCGGCAATGTATTCGCACTCGATCTGGAACGTATCGTCGCTTACAAGCCGGATCTGATCGTGATCTGGGGCACAGGCAATGCAAAAAATCTGGCGAATCAACTGCGCAGCAGCAAACTCAATGTGTTTGAAAGTGAACCACGCGATTATGAAATGGTGGCCAGCTCGATAGAGAGACTGGCCCATCTGGCTGGCACTGATGCGCAAGGCAAGGCAGCAGCAGCGCAATTCCGCGAGCGTCTGGCCCAATTGCGTAAGACCTATCAGTCTGATGCGAAACCGGTCAGCGTGTTTTATCAAGTCTGGCAAAAACCGCTGATGACACTCAACGATACGCACATGGTGTCCGCTGCGATACGCCTGTGCGGTGGCCGCAATGTATTTGCAGAGCTGAAGGAAATCAGCCCCAGCATTTCCCTGGAAGCGGTACTGGCTGCCAATCCCGACGCCATCATCAGCGCCGGTGACAGCCCGGATAAGCTGCGCGAACAGTGGAAGCAATATGCAATACTGAATGCGGTAAAGAAAAATCATATCTACACCGTCAAAGGCGACTGGCTCAACCGCGCCGGCCCGCGCATCCTCGAAGGTACAGAGGCTCTCTGCAAGGCGATTGCTTCCGCCCGACAATAAGTATCAGGTAATCCGCTCTAAGCACGATGTACCAGACAAAGTACCGGTACACCTGACTCAGACTTTGCTGCGATAATAGCGAACTGGCCAGTGTTATCTGGCCTTTTCACTTTTGGATAGATTTATGCGCAAAGGCACTTTACTGGCAGGCTCCGCTTACGTCATATGGGGTTTGTTTCCGCTCTACTTTCATGCTTTACAGGCGGTACCTGCCTTAGAAATTCTGCTCAACCGCATGCTGTGGTCGCTGTTATTTCTGGTTGGGGTTCTGGCCTGGCGCAAGCAATGGGGCTGGGTGCGGGAAGCGCTCGCACAACCTAAGCTGATCGCCAGTTTTACACTCAGTGCTTTGCTGTTATCGACCAATTGGTTTGTGTATATCTGGGCCGTCAATGATGGTCATGTGATCGATGCCAGCCTCGGTTATTTCATCACACCGCTGGTCAATATTCTGCTTGGTTCCATCATGCTGCGTGAACGACTGCGCGCAGTGCAATGGCTGGCGGTGGGCTTCGCAGCGGCCGGTGTGGCCTGGCTGACCTGGCAAACCGGTCATCTGCCGTGGGTAGGTTTATTCCTGGCGCTGACCTTCGGCACTTACGGCCTGTTGCGTAAAACCTCTAAGCTGGGTGCGCTCGAAGGTTTGTCGCTGGAGACTGCTATCCTGTTTCCGTTCGCAATCAGCTATCTGGGCTGGCTGACCTGGCATGGGCAGAATGCGCTGATTACCCAAAGCACGGATCTGAAACTGATCCTGATGCTCAGTGGTCCGGTGACCGCGATTCCCTTACTGATGTTTGCCGCCGGTGCACGCCGCATTCCTATGACCACACTGGGCCTGTTGCAGTACATCGCACCGATGGTACAACTGATGCTGGGCGTCTGGTTATTTCATGAGCCTTTCGATCAGCATAAATTGCTGGGCTTCGTGCTGATCTGGGCTGCGCTGCTGGTCTATTCGGCTGAGGGACTGTGGATGAATTTCCGTACCCAGTCTGACAGCCGTTCTCAATAAAACGCTTGCTGACGAACTGCTTACAACAAAGTCCGCATGAACACTTGCTCACAGCCCGATTTTGGCTGAAAACACAGTATTCATGCGGACTTTGCTTTTTGACGCAAGTTCTGCGCCTTCAACATCCTGGTATCAGCGCAGCCTGAGCGCCGGTAAGTGCTGACCATGCTGATGCAGTATCAGCTGCTTCACACTGCCATCTGCCTGCTTCTCGAATTGTATGCGGGCAGCTACACCAACCGCATCGAACTCAGTTTCTGAGACTGCGATTAAACCAAACTGCGGCTGGCCGCTGGCCTGCGCCAGATAACGCTCACCCTCACGACTGATGGTAATCACAAAATTGGGTGCCAGCTGATATTGGCCGACATAGGCATCAAATACGGCTGCAGGCAGCACCAGCGCTTTGCCTGCCTTGTCAGCTGAGGACTGCAGCGCCACACGTTGCGCTGGCAGCTCGCGCCCCCCCTGCCTGAGCACCAGTTTATTGAACTTGCCTTCGCTGTCTTTTTCAAAGCGGATTTCAGCGCCGAACTTATCGGATACAAAAACCTCCTGCGCCTTGGCCCTGACCTCGACTGCTGACTGTCCGGTGGCCTGAATCAAAAACCGACTGCCTTCACGCCTGACATTCAGCACAAAATTCGGTGCCAGCCGGTAGTCGCCCACATAGCTGTCAAACACGGCGTCGGGCACAGTCAGCGGCGCAGGTGCGGCTTGCTCAGTACTCGCGCTGGCAGCCGTCGTCGCCGTCTGCCTGGCCAGACTCAAGGGACTTTGCAGTAGCAGCAAAGCCAGTACACAAGTAGAGGAAATAGGAAAGCGGAACATCATAACTCCTGAGTGAATGACGCAATGTGCTGCGCCGTGTCGGTGTGCAGCAGCGGGAAACAGAGATATTATATTGCCAATTTAATAGCAAATACAGCAATAATTTTGACTGAGAATCCGGCACGCATACCACTCCAGCCTGCGGCAGACACAATCTGGCACGGACAGCGGAGCGCGATTCAGGGTAAAATCGCGGCTTCGCTAGGGGTCCCGCTTTGCCGGGTGAGAAAAACCCTTATACCTGATCTGGATCATGCCAGCGTAGGAAAGCGCAAAGTTCACAGCCAGTTCTGGTTTGCTTTAGCGACTACTATGCAGCGAGTCGCAGGTCTCACTGACAACCAAGAACAATCATGACATCTACTTCCCGCCCTGCTGCGCATGCACTTTTCCAGCCTGCGTTCCGTCTATCCCTGCTTGCGCTGGCTATCGCGCAATGCCATACCGCCGCCTATGCACAAAGCAGCGACAGTAACTTGCCAGAAGTTGTGGTCAGTGCCAGCAAAAATAAAGACGGTAAAGCAGAACGCAGCAAGGCAGCAGGCTTCATCGATGCGCCTTTACTCGATACCCCGTTCTCAGTCAGCAGCTGGACCCAGCAACAAATGCAGGACTTACGCATACGCCAAACTACCGATGCGATGAAATTCGATGCCAGCGTCAACGATGCGTATAACGCAGTCGGCTATGCCGAACAGTTTTCCATTCGTGGTTTTGCACTCGACAATGCGAGCAGCTATCGCAAAGATGGTTTCGCCATTCCGGGCGATGCCTCGATTCCGCTGGAAAATAAAGAACGCGTAGAAATCCTGAAAGGTATCGCTGGTTTCCAGTCTGGCTTCGCCACACCGGGCGGCGTAATCAACTACGTGACCAAGCGTCCGCTCAACAGCGCCTTACGTACGGTGACCACAGAAATATCGGAACGCGGCACACTGTATGGCGCGGCAGACCTCAGCAATCTGAGCGCCGACAAGCAGTTTGGCTACCGCATCAATGCGGCTGGAGAGCGACTGCGTTCGTATGTGAAGGGTGCCAATGGCGAACGCCAGTTTGTGTCAGCCGCGTTTGACTGGCATCTGAACAATAACTCGCTGCTGCAACTGGATCTGGATTATCAGCATAAATCCCAGCTCTCCGTACCCGGCTTTCAGCTGTTTAACGGCACCTCCCTGCCACGCGGTGTGAATGCAGAGATGATGCTCAATGATCAGCCCTGGGCCAAACCTGTCGATACCCGCAGCAGCAATCTGGGCCTGCGTTTTGAGACCCGCCTGAATGCGGACTGGCGCGCCAGCCTGGCGGCCAATCTGCATGACTTCCATCGTGATGATTACACAGCCTTTCCTTATGGCTGCGGTGCTGCCAATCTGTATCCGGGCTACTGCGCCAACGGCGATTATGATGTGTACGATTACCGCAGCCTCAATGAATCCAAGAAACTGACCGGCACCCAGGCTTTATTGCAAGGCAAACTGGTAGCAGGTGGCTTCAGCCATCAGATTGCAGCCGGACTGTCGACTTCGCGTCGCCGTGATTATTTCGGTGATTATGTGTATGAATACGCAGGGTCCAGCAATCTGTTCCGTCCGGTGGCAGTTGCCATCACTAACAAAGTGCCGGGTGCCGCGTATCTGCGCCGCACCGACAAAGAATGGTCAGCCTTCCTGCAGGATGTCATGACTATATCTGACGCATGGACTCTGCACATAGGCCTGCGCCATCTGAATATGCAGCGCAGCCAGTCAGATAACGCGGGCTATAGCAATACGCACTGGGTATCGAATGCCGCGCTGGTATTTAAACCACAAGCTGCAGTCTCGCTCTACACGTCGTTTGCGCAAGGACTGGAACATGGCGGTATCGCGCCTTTCGGTACGGCCAATGCCAATACCATGCTCAATCCGGCCCGCTCGCGCCAGCTAGAACTCGGCGTCAAAGCCGATCTGCTGCGTGACCTGAGCCTGAGCGCAGCGCTGTTCCAGATCAAAAAACCGCTGGAATACACGAATGCCGCCAATGTGTATGTACAAAATGGCGAAGCACAGCACACCGGTCTGGAATTGTCGGCACAAGGCAAACTGAGCAGCAGCCTGAGCCTGGGTGCCAGCCTGAGCAGCCTGCGCGCAGAACAGCAGGATACTGGCCTGGCCAGCATGGATGGCAAACGGGTGTTGAATGTACCGGAGCTGAAAGCCAGTATCTATGCTGACTACGCAGTAGCTGCGGTGAAGGGTCTGAATCTGCAGGCAGCCTGGCAGTATTCGGGCAATAAAGCCTTTTCCCCGGATAACAGTGTGATCGTGCCTGGCTATCAGGTCTGGAATCTGGGTGCGCGCTACAGCACGCAGATCGCTGGCACAGCGACTACACTGCGCTTCAATATCGATAATGTGAGCGATAAATTTTACTGGCGCGATGTGACCCAGTCGCTGGGCGGCTATCTGCTGCCAGGTGCACCACGTACTTATAAAGTATCGGCGCAATTCGATTTCTGAAGCGCGCAGCGCTAAGCGCAATGCACGCAAAAACGCATAAAAAAACGACGGCTACATGCCGTCGTTTTTTGTTAGCGATGCAGCGTATGCAGCTACGCACAGGCGCTGGCTAAATTTTGTACAATAGTCCTCTTTTTACTTACAAGCGACGCCGATATGGAATCCCACCGCAAACTCTCTTCCGCCCTGCATGCCGCTTTAGGTGTGATCCATGTCGTTATGCTGCTGGGCATCTATGTGTTCGCCAGTCAGTTGTTTGGGCTATTCAGTAACGGCGAAATTCCAGCGCTGTTCACGCAGTTTGTTGGCGCATTTTTCATACTCGCCAGCGTGTTTTGTCTGGCACAAATCATCATCGGTTTTGCCGGACTCGCAGGCCAGCCCTGGGTCAGAATCCCTTTGCTGGTGATCGCGGCTTTTGAACTATTTCAATTCCCGTTTGGCACTGCCCTGGGTGCCTATACCTTGTGGGCTTATCTGAGCGAAGATAAATAGCAAGTCCAGTAAAGACGCGGCTTTCCAGCCTTTTTTGGCCTGCAGCCCAGATTACATCAGGACTTTGGTTTTTTTAACGCTCCACAAACCATGTAATTCACTGCCTGCATACCCATAAAAAAAGGCTGTCGCCCGCTAACGGAGACAGCCTTTTTTCGATCTGAAGATCACAGCTTACACATTGGTTCTGACCAGGAAGTCGACCCCGATTTCGCGCCAGCATTCGATTTCTTTTTGCAACCAGTACGCCACTGTAGGATGCACGCTGACCCAGTCGCGCCGCATTTCCAGTTCTATCGCTTTTTTCATCTTCAGCCGAATATCTTCGTATTCGATTTCTGCGCGTGAATGCATGAGCATGATCGCAAGCCGCAAGGCCAGTACCGCCTTGGCGAAATCCGCATCAGCCAGCCCTTCAGCAACTTTGCGCAAATTACCCTTCTGGCTCAGGATCAGCTTACTCATGATGCGCTGCTCCAGCGTGGTAAAGCCAGCCATATCGGCATTCTCTACCATGTACGCACCATGCTTATGAAAACCGGTATGCGACACCACCATGCCGACTTCATGCAGGCGCGCACTCCAGACCAGCAGGCGATTGTAATTGTCGCTGGCAGGTTTGAGCTGCTGATAAATTGACTTCGTCATCTCGGCCACGCGGTGTGCACGTGATACGTCGACATGAAATTGCTGGGCCATTTTTTGTACCGATACTTCACGCCGGTCACGCTTGGTCGCACGCAAATGCAAGTCCCACATGACGCCCATGCGCAAACCGGCCTCTACCGGATACAACACGTCTATCTTAAATTCGGTCATCAGACCGATCAGGATCGCCAGCCCGCCGACCACCATCGCCACGCGCTCAGGCTTAATGCCACTGAGTTCCAGCGTCTGCAGATGTCCGCTTTGTATGCAGTATTGTTTGAGCGTAGTCAGGCTTTGCAGCGTGAGTTTGCCGTCACCCAGGCCACCTTTGGCAATCGCATCAGAAATCGCGCGCATGGTGCCTGATGAACCATAGGCCTTACGCCAGTGCTGTGGCTGATAGAAAGGCGCGTCGTCTTCAAACACAGAGCGCGCAGACAGGATGGCGGCTTCAAACGCCGCCTCAGTCAAACGTCCATCCGGAAAAAACGTGGCACTGTGCCCTACTGTGCCTACGCTAAACGATTCCACCTTGACGATTTCATGACCGCGTCCGAGTATCACTTCAGTCGACCCGCCACCGATATCCATCACCAGACGGCGCTCGCCCGGCACACTGATGGCATTGGCCACACCGAGGTAAATCAGTCGTCCTTCTTCCTCGCCCGAGATCACATCGATAGCGCAGCCAATCGCGGCTTCAGCGCGTGGCAGTAATTCGGCAGCATTGTTCGCAATGCGTATGGTATTCGTTGCCACCACCCGCACCGCACTGACCGGATATGCGTTGAGCACTTCTTTAAAACGACTGAGGCAATCTATCGCACGCTGCATGGACTCCGGCGTCAGATTGCCATCGGCATCCAGCCCGGCAGCCAGGCGTATAGGCTCACGCGCGCTTTTGACGACTTTGATCACATCGCCTTCATGGCGGCCTATGTGCATACGAAAACTGTTGGAACCCAGATCAACGGCAGCCAGCATGTTTCCTATCCTTTATCAGTATCTATCGATGAATTTATCGGTGCATTTATCATTGCACTTATCGTTGCATTTACCGGCACATCATTTGCCACGGCTCAAACAGTGCGCTGCTGTTCAGTGGTGTACCTGAATGCGCAGCGTCTGAAATGATATTAATCATTATTTGTGACTAAGCGGTGACGTTTTCACTGTTCGCTGTGCCATCTGCAACAAAGAAGCGTCTTTGCATATGATCCAGGCCTGTGGTTTTAAGCACTTCCGCCAGCCGTTCAGCAGCACGGCGTACTGGCTTACCCTTATATTCGGCGATGATGAGTTCATTCTTCATCGAATGCTCCCAGCCGACCAGCTCAGTCACACGCACCTGATAGCCATGCGCTTCTAATTGCAAACAACGCAGCACATTCGTGATCTGACTGCCAAATTCGCGCGTATGGATGGGATGGCGCCACATTTCTGACAGCGGGTTATTGCGTACCGCATCGCCTTTATGCTTGCGTAATTCCGCCGCCACTTCAGCCTGGCAGCAAGGCACCAGCACCATGAAGCGGGCTTTCTTTTTTAACGCAAATTCTATCGCGTCATCGGTCGCAGTATCGCAGGCATGTAAGGCCGTCACGATATCGATCTGCGCCGGCAACTGCGTCGAACGGGTAGCCTCCGCAACCGATAAATTCAGAAATGACATGCCCGGAAAGTCCAGCCGCTGCGCGAGTTCGGTCGAGCGCTTCACCAGTTCATCGCGGGTTTCTATGCCATAGATATGCGCCTTGCTCTGCGCCTGACCGGCTTTAAAAAACAGGTCGTACAGGATGAAGCCCAGATAGGATTTACCCGCGCCATGATCGACCAGACTGATATCACTGCGCTCGGTCTGCAATTGCTGCAGCAGCGGCTCGATGAATTGATACAGGTGATAGACCTGTTTTAATTTACGACGGCTGTCCTGATTCAGCTTGCCGTCACGCGTCAAAATATGTAATTCCTTGAGCAGCTCCAGCGATTGTCCGGGACGGATTTCATGCTTTTCCTGGCTTGCAGGTGCAGCAGCAGTTGGATGGGGTTGGGCTGACTTTTTCATGGCGTAATCCGGTGTACTGATCTGGCATCATAAATCCAATCCGGCGCCGGTGGGGAAAGTTTGCCTGTCCTCTGGATGCAGGCAAATGCTGTCACTGTCGACGGTAACTGGAAAAGAAAAAGGACTCAGGCTTACACCTGAGTCCTTCTTATTTTGGTAGGCCGTGCGGGATTCGAACCTGCGACCAACGGATTAAAAGTCCGCTGCTCTACCAGCTGAGCTAACGACCCAAAACTTGCTGAACTGCCTGAAAGTTTATTCGCAAGATAAACTTCGATGATTTTGGTAGGCCGTGCGGGATTCGAACCTGCGACCAACGGATTAAAAGTCCGCTGCTCTACCAGCTGAGCTAACGACCCAAAACCTGGATGTGTCTTCGTAGGAGCTGCGTGAGCGCGATCATGACATGACGATCTGCGAAACTCAGCTCTCTGTATTCGTGGTAGGCCGTGCGGGATTCGAACCTGCGACCAACGGATTAAAAGTCCGCTGCTCTACCAGCTGAGCTAACGACCCGAAGAAGAACGAGATTGTATGAGGCTTCAGCCCTGATGTCAATGGGCTGAGCCGGATTAAATCCCGTTTCTTGTTTATTTCAATGCTTACTTCAAGCCCGACAGACGGCTCTTCGCTGCCTGCGCCGCTTCCGTACCCGGATACTGTGCGATCAGACCTTCCAGGGTTTTCTTGGCTGCTGGCTTTTCTTTCAACTCGATCTGACAAGTCGCGATATTCAGCATCGCTTCCGGCGATTTAGGATGGTCCGGAAAGGATTTCAGCAACTGCTGCATCACCGGGATCATGCCTTTGCAGTCACGTTGCGCGTAGTAGGAATTACCCATCCAGTATTGTGCAGAACCGGCATAAGCAGATTGCGGATAACTATTCAGGAAACCGGAAAATGCAGTCGCGGCATTTTTGAAATCGCCGGACTTATAAGTCGTCATCGCAGCTTCATAGGCGCGTTCTTCACTTTGCTCTATCACGACTTCACGGCCATCAATCACGGCACGCTTAGGTTCGAGTTTGCGTACCCGGTTATCCAGGTCGACATAAAAATCCTGCTGACGGCGTTGCGCATTGGCGAGATCATTCGCCAACACTTCTAACTGGCCACGCAGCTTCGCCATCTCACTTCTGAGTTTTTCATTTTCATTCGCCAGATCCAGTGCGGTACTTTTATCTGCCTTGGTGTCGAGCCGGTTATCCAGCCGCGCATTAACGGCATCCAGTCTGGCACGCAGATCCAGAATCGCTTTGCGTGCTTCATCATCATCGAACAAACCGGCAGTGGCAGCCGATGGCAGGCAGGCAGCCAGGAACGCTGCTGTAATCAGGGATTTACGGGTAGAAGTGAGTTTCATAGCGTTCTAAAAATAAAATGCGCCGCCTGTCAGATAACAAGCGGCGCCAGTCAACTTATTTCACCGTGAGGGTGAAGCGCAGATTACTGATAAACGATATCAGCACGGCGGTTTTCTGCCCAGGATGCCTCATCATGGCCAGTTGCTTTTGGCTTTTCCTTGCCCAGGGAAACGGCTTCCAGTTGGGACTCAGGCACGCCCAGCAGGCTCATCGCTTTACGCACTGCTTCTGCACGTTTCTGACCCAATGCCAGATTGTATTCAGAACCACCGCGTTCATCGGTATTACCCTGGATCAGGATCTTACGTGCTTTGTTGGTGTTCAGGTATTTGGAGTGATTTTCAACCACAGATTTGTAATCGTCTTTGACGATATAGCTATCGAAATCGAAGTACACGCTACGCTTCGCCAGAACACCGTTAGGATCGTTCAGCGGATCAACCGACACGGTTTTCACTTCTTTCACTGCATTTGGATCTGCAGCTGGTGTTACTGCCTGTACGACTGGTTTTTCAACGATAGGGGCTTTTTCTTCCAGCGGTACTTTGGATGCGCAGGCAGACAACAATACAACGCTGGATACCAGCATTGCCAGAGTTTTAGTTTGGGAAGTGAATTGCATTTTCTCTCCTGATCAAAAATAGACAACAAGTTATTTGGGTTGAGACTGCTACCGGGAGCAAATTCCGCATCAGCTAGTGTAACGCTTACAGCGGGTATTGCGCCAGAAAAACAATCACAGTACTGCTTTACTTCAAATACGGTCCCCAGGTGGGTTCACGAATATCGCCTGCCTGGACCGAAATAGTCTGCTTCACTTTGCCATCCACTGACACTACCGCCAAGGTCGCGCGGCGGCCAGTTTCAGTTGCATACATAATGTAGCGGCCGTTAGGGGAAAAGCTCGGTGACTCGTCTTTGGTCGTGTCAGACAGTTTAAGTTCCTGCCCACTGCCTAAATCCAGCGCATATAACTGGAATTTGCCTTCGCGGCGCGAGATATAGGCCAATGTGCGGCCATCCGGTGAAATGCGCGGCGTGATGTTATAACTGCCATTAAAGGTCACACGTTTGGCCTCGCCGCCATTCGCATTCATGCGATAAATCTGTGGCCCGCCACTGCGGTCACTAAGGAAATACACCGATTGCCCATCGGCAGAAAACTGCGGCTCGGTATCGATAGAGCTGCTGCTGGTCAGGCGCTGCAAACCTGTGCCATCGGCATTGATGGTGTAAATCTGCGTCAGACCATCGCGCGACAAAGCAATCGCCAGCTTGCTACCATCCGGCGACCATGCCGGAGCCGAGTTACTGCCTTTGAAATTCGCGACTTTACGTCGCTCACCAGTCAACAGATTCTGGGTCCAGACCACAGGTTTTTTCTCTTCAAACGAGACATAGGCGACCTTACTGCCATCCTGCGACCAGGCGGGTGAAATAATGGGCTCATTGGAACGCAGCGCAACCCGGATACCTTCCCCATCGGCATCCGCCACTTCCAGCCGGTATTCGCTGCCAGCTTTGGTCACATAGGCGATACGAGTGGAAAACGCACCACGTACGCCGGTCAGTTTTTCATAAATATCATCTGCGATTTTATGCGCAGTAACGCGGGTATTGGTCGGTAATGCGGCGACAGAAAAGCCAGACAACGTGCTGCCACGCACGGTATCAAGCAATTTGTAACGCACATCAAAACGACCATCGGCCAGGCGCTGCACACTGCCGACTACCAGCGCTTCGGCACCACGTTTTTTCCACTCTTCAAAATTAACTGCGCTGCTTTCACTGATCGTCACACCGGCATCGATCAAACGGAAATAACCACTGCGTGCGAGGTCATCACGGATGATCGCGGTCACCTGTTGTGGCGTCAGCGCCTCATCGGTAAATCCGGCAATCGCAATCGGAATCTGGCTCGAACCTATGCCTGATACCTCAACCCGCAATTGCGCCTGCGCAGGTGCAAACGGCAACGCGCTGCCCAGACCCAGCACCAGTGCGGACAAGGCGACTTTCTTTAACAGACGGGAATATCCATAATTAGGGCGCATCATTAATCACTCTTCTTTCATTTTATAGACCAGATCCAGGCTGGACGGTGCGTTACCCGACTTATCTTTTGGCAGCGGCGAGGAATTTTTTATCGCAGTGGCCACCGCATCATCAAATGTTGGTATCCCTGAAGATTTCAGTTTGCGGATACCGCCGCGTAAAGAACCATCCGGGAATAGCTCAATACGATATTCCACCGTGGGGTTACTGCCTGCCGTGACAGGCGCTCCATAATTCATATTCGAACGGACTTTAGCCGCGATTTTCGCCAGATAACTCGGGTCGCCACGGTTATTACCGGTCGACTTTTCTGCTGTGCCACTACCACCGCTGCCGGTGACACCCGCCTGGGCATTCAGACGCTGCATCTGTTCTTTAAACAATTTATCGGAGGCGGCTTTATCTTTCGCTTCGCGCGCCTTCTGATCGGCCAGCTTTTGTTTATCGGCTTTTTCGCGCTCTTTCAGCTTATCGCGCTCTTTTTCACGCTCACGTTCTTTTTCGCGTTCACGTTCTTTTTCGCGTTCACGTTCTTTTTCACGCTCGCGTTCTTTTTTCAGCTGGGCTTCTTTTTCAGCCTGGCGTTTTTCTTCGGCCAGCTCACGCTGACGCTCCAGCTCCTGTTTTTTCAGTTCTGCCTGACGTTTTTTTTCCTGCTGCAAGGCGATGTCGGGATCTTCACGGGGCGCTTCCACTGGTGGCGCAGGGGCTTTTGCTACAGGCTGAGGTTCCGGTTCCGGCTCGGGTGCTGGCGGCGTTGGCAGCGGCGCTGCCTCGCGATTAGTCAGATCCCAGACTTCCGCCTCGACCGCAGTCGAAGCCTGATTTTGCCAACTGACGCCCACCCAAAGAAAGCCAAGCAAGGCCATGTGTACGGCAATGGCAAGCGCCAGACCACGCACCGGCAAAGGTTTTTGCTGCTGAAACGACAAGTGAGCAGGTTGAGAAACGGAATTCATAGGTCACTTAGATTTTTTTCAGGTGAATTAGTTCCCTGAACACGCTAAATTGGCAGAGCAAATACTTAGCTACTCTGACTCGAGCCTGAAATTATAAACGGAGTATCAGCCTTCTCCCTGAGAGACTTACACAAAATTATCCCGTCTGTGCTGGCTGGCCAAGCCTCACGATCAGTAAACATCAGAAAAACCGGGAGTCATCCTGCCACCCGGGGAGAATTGGGGTAAGTCCTGCATCTATAAAATACGGGGTTTCCACAAGCACAAATAAAATTTCCACTTGCCGCCCGGCAGTGACCTGAAACCAAAGCGCGAACCAAACCCGCACTCGCTATTGTGTGTCTTTTTTGTTGCTCGTGTTATATTGGTCACCCTCTATAGTACAGTCGCTTTATGACGACGGTACTAGGGCCTGTTAACATTTAAATTGATTTAAATTGCGAGATGCGTAATTTAATTATTAACAGGCCCTAACCAATTAACGAGCTTTGTTCAGCCATGAGCGGACCTACAACAGCGATCTTTACTACCTCTGATCCATTCACCGTTTTACTGTCGGCTGCCATCCTGCGCGCAGCCATCTCTGTGGCCGGTGCGCGCGCAGCGGCTGCGGAACTGGCTGGCGAACATCAGCGTCAGCGCGATGCGCAAACCCTGCTCATGGATCAGGCCGTTACTGCCAGCCAGAATGCGGTACAACAGCAGCTTAACGAGGCTGAACAACTGTTTAACCACCTGCTTGCGCTGGCCGACAAGATAGGACTTGCGACCCAAATCAGCGCCAGCAAGCCACAACGGCCACAGCAAGAAGATGAGCAAACGCTGGCGGCCTACGCGTTTCAATTACAGATGCTGAATCTGGAATTACAACCCTTAATCGAAGCCGAAGCCTTGCGCCGCGAACGCAGCCTGGAGGCGCAGGCCGATGTGGATTTCGAGCACGCAACCGCCGCCGCAGTACCGCAGTCACTGGCTGCGCGCCTGCTGCGCCGCGTTGCACATTTGCCGCAAATCCAAGCCAACATCAGCGATCTGGCCGCGCGACTGGCGCAAGCTCTGCCCGGCGCACAAGCCGATTTACTCGCGACCGAACTGCGCTTACAGGTACAAGCGGCGTTAGAAGCCGACCTGCAGCGCCAGCTACAGGAAGCCAATGCGCTGATCATAGGACAAACCCTGCAAGACCTCGGTTATCAGGTCGAGGATATCGCCGAGACCCTGTTTGTCGATGGCGGCACCGTGCATTTCCGTCAGTCCAGCTGGGGCAATTACATGGTACGCATGCGTATCGACCCGAAAACCAGCAGCGCTAACTTTAATGTGATACGCGCAGTCAGCGAAGCGGACAACGAACGCAGTGTGCTTGATCATCTGGCCGAGGACCGCTGGTGCAGTGAGTTCCCGGCGCTGCTAAAAGCGCTGGAAGCACGCGGCTTACATTTGCAAGTCACGCGCCGGCTGGAAGCAGGCGAGCTGCCTGTGCAACTGGTCGCTGCGCATAAACTGCCGGTATTCACAGATGCTTCGCCTGTGCTGCATCACCGTCAACTGAAAACCCGACAATTACCATGAGTCTTAGCCAAGCCCGCTGGTTACAGGATCTGCAGCGCCTGTTAGCAATACGCTCGCAATTTGTGATTTCAGGCAGCATACGCGACAGCTTTTTGACGCCGGTCGGTGAGAGCCAGGCACTGGTGCCGCTGGCGCGTGCCTTATGGGAAGCACTCAGGCAGCGCGACTTCCGTTTCTTACTGATTTTTGATCCGGCAGATGGCTTGCGCGTCTACCCGGATGAACCGGTTGCGAAAGAACTGGCTTGCCGTTTGTTTGATCTGAAGTTATGCGATGGCTACCAGATGATGAGTCTGGAAAGCCTGGCAAAACTGATGAAACGCGTGAGTGCAGAACGCGACGCACGCTGCGCACTGGTTTTGGACTTCGCTTCGCGTCTGACGCGCCATAGCGAGCAATTGAGCGAAGCTGAACATCGCTTCTTTATCGCGGCTGAAAAACTGTCTCTGTATGCAGCACCAGTGGTGCCACGGGAAACCGGCGGCCCGCCTTTGTTTAATCCGGTCTGCTGGCTGGTGAACCGGGCCCAGGATTTGCCCTCCTGGCTCACGCTGGACAGTGAACGTATCGCGAGTCTGGTGATAGCCAAACCGGATTATGAAACACGCCACGCGGCAGCGAATCAGCTGGCAGCGCTGTTTGCCGGTTTTAACGAAGCCAGCCCGGCAGCACGTGAGCAATTCCTGAAATCCTTCACTGAAGGGACTGAGGGTATGTCGCTGACCGCGCTATCAGACATTACGGAGCTGGCCGACCGTCAGCAACTGGGCATACGCATGATTGATGATGCGGTGCGTTGCTACAAAGTCGGTGCGCTCGATAATCCCTGGCGCAAAGACTATCTGCGTGAAAAAATCCGCAATGCGCATCAGTTCATCGAGGACCGCGTCAAAGGCCAGCATCCGGCCGTCGTCAAAACCCTGGATATTCTGAAGCGTTCGGTGATGGGACTGACCGGTGCGCAAGCCAGATCCGGCGGCAGCCGCCCGCGCGGCGTATTGTTTTTTGCCGGACCTACCGGGGTCGGCAAAACCGAATTAGCCAAGACCCTGACGCAGTTAGTATTTGGTGATGAACGTGCTTATCTGCGTTTTGATATGAGTGAATTTGCGGAAGAGCACAGCAGCGCACGCCTGCTGGGTGCACCGCCCGGTTATGTCGGTTTCGATGCCGGTGGCGAACTCACCAATGCGGTCAGGCAAAAACCATTTTCTGTCGTGTTATTCGATGAAATTGAAAAAGCCCACCCGCGCATTCTGGATAAATTTTTACAGATACTGGAAGACGGCCGCCTGACCGACGGGCGCGGTGATACGGCGTATTTTTCTGAGACCATCCTGGTCTTCACCTCGAATCTCGGCATTTTTGTCGAAGACCAGCATGGGCAGCGCAGGCAAAATGTGCAGCCGGGTGAAACCTATGATGCGGTCGAGAGCAAGGTACGCGATGCGATCGGCAATTACTTCAAGTTCAAATTATCCCGCCCTGAATTACTCAATCGCATAGGCGATAACATCGTGGTCTTCGACTTTATTAATCCTGAAGTCGCGGCCAGTATTTTTGATGGCATGCTGCGTAATGTGGCGCGCCGTTTATTTGAAGAATGCAAAATTCAATTGTCTATGCCTGCAACGGTAAGACAGGAATTGCTGTCACGCTGCACCAAAGACCTGAGTCATGGCGGCCGTGGCATAGGCAATCAGCTTGAATCCTGTTTCATCAATCCCTTGTCACGCGCCTTGTTTGAGCTGGACCTGGAAGGCAAACAAAAACTGATCGTGACGGGTCTGCAGGAAAGCGACAAAGTCATCAGCCTGCAAATACAAAGTGCATGAAAATCGCGATCAATAAAGCCCATTATCCGGTCACCGTACTCGGACCTGGCAAGCGCATCGGCATCTGGCTACAGGGGTGCAACATAGGCTGTAAAGGCTGTGTGTCACAGGATACCTGGGCAAGTGATCCGGGTAAGCAAATGACGGTGGCGAGTTTACTCAGCTGGTGCCGCCGGGTAGCTACTGCTGGCCTGGATGGCGTGACGATATCGGGCGGTGAACCCTTCGATCAGCCCGCTGCGCTGTCGGCCTTACTGGACGCACTGCATTTCTGGCGCGCACAGGAGCAACGCGAGTTTGATATCCTGTGCTACAGCGGTTATCCACTGACTACCCTGCAAAAAAAACACAGCAAAATCCTGGCTAAACTGGATGCGCTGATACCGGAACCCTATATAGACAGCCAGCCGCCGGACCGGGTCTGGCGCGGCTCGGCGAATCAGGCACTGATCACTTGTTCGGAACGTGGTAAAGCAATTTACGACCCCTATGCCGAACTGCCACTGGACAGCCAGCCCAAACGAATACAGACCATGCTCGATGGCAAGCGCATCTGGTACATAGGCATACCGGCGCGTGGCGACATGGAAGCACTGGCCAGCCAGTGCGAAGAACGCGGTCTGCATTTCGACCAGGTCAGCTGGAGACAATAAGTGAGTGTTGAATGAGTGGCGAATATGAGTAGCGATTATGAGTAGCGAATATGAGTAGTGAATACATACGGCTGTGTCCGGGCTGCCAGACTGAAAATCCGGCCACCAGCCTGCGCTGTGGATGCGGTGCGCTGCTGACTGGCGTTGATCTGAGTCTTCCCAAAACTTTGCACTCCAGTTTGCCTGCAACAGAAAATCCGGTTGCGCCAGCAAGCACAGCTCAGACTTCCAGCCAAAAACCAGTTACCAATCTGCGTTGCAGCTATGAGGATTGTGAGCAGGATAATCCGCCTGGCAGTACAGCTTGCCTGTACTGTAATCGTCCGCTTACAACAGCGCCTGCGGATGTGGGCATCAGCCAGATCCAGAGCCTGCTGCGGCTGCCTGCCGAACTGGCTGCACGCTATCAGATACTGGCACCACTGGCGCAGCAAGGTGCGGAAGCTGAGTTACTACTGATACAAAGACTGCAGGATCAACAGCACTTTGTGCTCAAGCTGTACCGGCATGGCATGCAGATCAGCGCTGCCGTTCAGGAGCGCATGGCGCAGATTCCGGCTGCTCACAAAGTGGTCGAGCTGGAATCCGGCCGTTCAGAAGGCCACCATTTCGAAGTGCTCGAATACTGCACCTCCGGCTCCTTGCGTCAGATGATGTCTGAGGGACGGGCCGCCAGCCAGCTCGAAGCCATCATCCGTGAACTCGCCACCGCGATCGCCAGCGTGCATCAGGCCGGCTTGTTACACCGCGATCTGAAGCCGGAAAACATCCTGCTACGCGCCACGCATCCACTGGATCTGGTGTTGACCGATTTCGGCATTTCTTCCGTCATGGATGCTACCCAAAAGCTGACCGGCGCTGCGCGCACTTTGTATTACGCCGCACCGGAAAGCTTATCTGGCGTACTCAGCGCGAAAACGGACTTCTGGGCGCTGGGCATGATAGTGCTGGAAATCGCGGCCGGCCGTCATCCATTCGCAGGACTGTCGGAAGCCGTGATCCTGCATCAGCTGACCACTCGCGAGCTGGATCTGAGCGTCATCAAGGATGGCTATCTGCGCAAGCTGCTGCAAGGCTTACTGCTACGTGACCCGCAACAACGCTGGGGTGAAGCTGAAGTGCTGCGCTGGCTGGCGCGTGATCCCAGCCTGCCCGCTCCGGTTGAAACACAGACGATGGCGGGCTTTCATACGCCATATCACATCGGTGCCGATATCTGTCACACCAAACCGCAGTTAGCGGTGGCTCTGTCGCGTAACTGGACAGAAGCAGCGGGCGATATCGCGAATGGTCAGTTACTGGCCTGGTTCCGCGATGTGCAAAAAGATCAGAATGCCGTCAGGGTACTCATTGATTTACGCAGCGATCAGCAATTATCCATTGATGTGCAATTGCTGATCCTGGTTCTGTTCCTGGCGCCTGGCATTCCCCCAGTCTGGCGCGGCGAATCAATTGAACTGCCGGATATACTGCGCAAAGCGAATGCGGCGCTGAAAGGAGATGAAGCCGCCGCCTCCTGGCTGCATCAACTGTACATCCATGATGTATTGGAGATCTATGCCAATGCAGGAAATGCGGCAAGTCAGGATATCGTACAAAAGTGGCAGCTGGCAGCCAAAGCCTATGTGCAAAGCTGGCGCGATGCACAGACCCTGATCAAAGAAAATAGCCCTAAGTATATTCCGGGTGAATATGTGAACATCGATCAGCTGATGTATGGCAGCACGCGCCAAGCCAGCCCCTCACTGCTCAAAGTACATCCGCAATTGCTGGCGATTTCCTATGACCCGAAATGGGCTGAACGCTTAAGACTGCGGCTGGAGCAAGCCTATACCGGTTTGCAAGCCTATTGCCCCTGGCTGTCTGCACTGGGCGACATCGCGGGTGCGCCAGCATCCATGTTATTGGTGATGGATGCATTACTGCCTGATGCACGTGCTGCAGTCGAAAAACAAAAAACAGCGCAGCTGCGGCAAGTGGAAGCAGCGGATGAGGAATTAAAAACCGCCAGGCGCAATCTGGACTCCATCATCAGCGATATCCGTGCTGCCTGTCGCCGCAATCTGATGCTGGGTGATGCTGCGGCCGAGCTGCAACAGGCTTTGGATCGCCTGTTCACGCAAACGATACAGCTGCGCGCTGCGGAGCATATTTCGCCGGACTGGATGGAGTTTAAAAAGCGTATCACACGCACCGAACGTCAGTGCCAGCGCATCGCCAGCCTGCTCGATCAGTTGTCTGAACGGCGCACCGAAAATCAGGGCTGGCTGGGGCGCGACGTACTGGTCGCGTTCACACTTGCTGCTGTTATTCTGCCGGAGATATTGGAGCGCAGTGTATTTTTCCTGCTCTTGTTTGGCTTCCTAGGTTTGCTGTTCTGGCGTTTTTATCCGGTCTATCAACATGCACAAAAAATCCAGGAACTAGGCAGCAGCTTAAGCAGCATAAGCAACTAACAGGCGCTGGTGGCCTATGACTGCATAGCGCCAGCTGCCGAACCTGAGTGCTAAGTCCCGTCTTCTGCCCCCTCTCGCATCAGAGGATTACGCTTTTCATTCCCGCCTTGCCTGTAACAGCTGAATTCACCAGACTGCGAAGCTCCACAGCGCGCACCCGGCTGAACCGGGTTGCAAACTGTACGAACCAGAACGGGTGAGAAATGGTGAAAAGCTTAAGGATGACAGGATGTGTATGCAGCTCTGCGATGCTGCTCTGCCTACTCTCATCCGCCAGTGCGCAGGAAGTCAGCGCGCCAGTTGGCAATCACCGTGCGCTGCTGGGATTGGGTGCCGCCTATTTGCCTGACTATGCCGGTGCAGAAAACAGCCGAACTGTACCTGCACTGTTTGCCGAATATCAGAATGAAGAAGGTTTTTTTGCCAGCACTACACGCGGTCTGGGCAAACTGACACGTCATACAAACTGGACCAGCAGCATCGCACTGTCGTATCGTGCCGGCCGCTCGGAAAATCCTGCACTGCTGTATTTGACACATACCGAAGCCTTACACGGCATGGATAATATCGCGGGCACGATAACGGCAAATCTGGGATTAAGTACCCACCTGACAGATCGCGTGACACTCAGCAGTATGGCCGCCATCGCTTTGAATCAGCACGAGAATGGCAACAGTCTGCAATTGGGTATCAGCGCTGCAATCTGGCGCAGCATGAGTGATCAGATTGAATTGAAGACGACTGTGCATTACGGTGATGCCAGCTACAACCAGCGCTATTTCGGCGTCAGTACGTACCAAAGTCTGCGCAGCGGTTTACCGGTGACGACGGGTTCCGCTGGCTGGAATCGCAGCCTGTCCAGCATAGCATGGACCCATGTGATCGATCAGAACTGGTCGGTACGCACGTTGGCTGGCATTCAGCATATGCTGAACGACGCCGCGGATAGTCCACTCAGCAAGATGAGTGACAATTTGCTGTTGATCAGCACAGTCAACTACTCGTTTTGATTTTTTTGAAGTATTTTGAAATTTAGCGCCATGAACAAGAAAACGACATAATCGCATAAGCGCTCACTCAGGTTTCTCCCCTTTCAGGCTTGTCTGCATCTCCTTGCAGCAAGCCTGTTTTTCTTTACTTTGCTAATCTAATGCCAACTGTCAGCTGCGCTTTGACAGGCTTAAGGTCGCTGCACAGACAGCAGTATTCGCTTAAATTCTTCGCGGTTGGCCGCATAGTCATTGGCGCTGATCCACATCGTCAGATAGACATTCTGCCTGGCGATACGGTAATGTGCCGCCATAAAGCGTAAAGGCTGTTGTGCGAGCCTATCTTTACCTAGATATTCGAACATGGATACCTTATTTCCATGAATAACAAGCTCTTCAAACCGCTCCGCCGCGAATTCACTGAGTTCTGCCTGAACCCGCTGATACAGTGCATCACGGTTATCCGACCAGGCCAGTAAAGGATTTTGTTCATAGATCGCAACAGACAAGGCCGCATTGGCCTGCCGGTTTTTCATGAAGTAAGTGTACAAAGGTGTCGGTAAAGCCGCGGCCTCCCAGCGATTAGTCACATCGATTTGTATATCATGGCTCAGTTTAATCTTACGAGCACTCACCTTATCATCACTCGCTATCACCGTTTTATTGACGGGCTCTGAACCAGCTGAGGCGAGCTGCCTGCATTGCAGACGCAAGCTACGCGAACGCTGTTCCGCCTCTTTGTCGTAAAAACTCAGGTCAGTACTGGATGGCTGAGGAATGGCATACGACCAGACCCCGCAATCTGGCTGCGTCGAGGGTGGCGGCAGGCTGGAGCAGGCTGTCAGAACGATACACATCAAGGATAGTCTCAATATTTTCATGCTTTCCACTCCAGGATAAAGAAAGAATATAAATTAATTTAATTTAATTTCAATATATTAACTTAACATCTATATCTTCTTGACGAAAAAAAAACGTAAGCCCTAAGCGCCAAAACCCGTGCAGGCAAAGCTATGTTGCAGCGTATGCGCTTATTCCCGACAATAAAAAAGGCGAAGCTGATTGCTTCGCCTTTAGATGTACTGACAGACGCGCGCTGTGCTGCTGCGTCTGTAGTTCAGGTTTTACTCCTGGTGGTAGCTGGTCACGCGCTCCACTTCATTTTTCGAACCCAGGAAAACCGCAACGCGCTGATGCAGGCCGGTAGGCTGAATGTCCAGCATACGTTGCTTACCATTGGTGGCAGCACCACCCGCCTGTTCAACCAGGAAGGACATAGGGTTGGCTTCATACATCAGGCGCAGCTTGCCCGCTTTATCCGGTTCACGCTGATCAGCCGGGTACATAAAGATACCGCCACGATTCAGAATACGATGTACATCAGCGACCATGGAAGCGATCCAGCGCATATTGAAATTCTTCGCGCGCGGACCAGTTTCGCCTGCCAGCATCTCATCCACATAACGTGTGACTGGCGGATACCAGTGACGGCTGTTAGACGCGTTAATCGCAAATTCCTTGGTATCTGCAGGGATTTGCATGCCACGCTGAGTCAGTACCCAGGAACCCATTTCACGATCCAGCGTGAAACAGTTCACGCCATTACCGGTGGTCAGCACCAATACGGTTTGCGGGCCATAGACTGCATAACCTGCGGCGACCTGTTTGCTACCAGGCTGCAGGAAGTCCTGTTCAGTCGGTGTACCCATGCCATCCGGTGCTTTCAGTACCGAGAAAATGGTGCCGATAGAAACGTTGACGTCGATATTGCTGGAGCCATCGAGCGGATCAAACAACAGCATGTATTCGCCCATAGGATAGCGGTTAGGAATAGGATGGATGCTTTCCATTTCTTCCGACGCCATCGCGGCCAGATGACCACCCCACTCATTGGCTTCGAGCAGAATTTCATTCGACAGGATATCGAGTTTTTTCTGCACTTCACCCTGTACGTTTTCACTGCCGGCAGTACCCAGCACTTCGCCCAGTGCGCCTTTACCAACCGCATGGCTGATGGTCTTACAAGCGCGTGCAACCACTTCAATCAGCAAACGCAATTCAGCTGGAATAGAGTTATTCAGCCTTTGTTCTTCGACCAGATATTGGGTCAGACTTACACGTTTCATGATGCTCCTTTATTAAAAATCGGCTCGCGGTGCGCAGCTTGCGGCACCGCATAATGCAGCGCCAGGTTTATGCGGCCAGCGCCTTAGTCACAACCTCGGCAACGTCCTTAGACAGCTTTTTCGTGGCTGCCACTTTTTCCAGTGCAGCGCGCATTTTTTCCTGCAAATGCAAAGGATATTTTTTCCAGCGATCCAGGCTGCGAGCCAGACGCGCCGCAACCTGAGGATTAATCTTGTTCAAGGCAATCACCAGCTCGGCCCATAAGGCATAGCCGCTGCCATCCGTCGCATGGAATTGCGCCGGATTCGCATTGCAGAAATTAAATGTGAGGCTGCGCGCACGGTTAGGGTTACCCAGTGTGAAGGCCTTATGTGTCATCAGTTCTCTGACCTTCGCCACATCAGTGGTATGCGCAGTCGCCTGCAGCATAAACCACTTGTCGATCACCAGTGCTTCTTTCTTAAATTCTTTGTAGAAGTGCTGCAATGCTTTCGCCGCTACTTTCTGCTGTTGAGGCTGACCACGGAAATTACTGATACCAGCCAATGCAGCCAAACGGTCAGTCATATTTTCTGCATCGTAGAACTGGGTTTTCGCGAGTTCAAAGGTGGACTCATCGACCCATTCCAGCAAATAGGACAAGGCCAGATTTTTCAGACTGCGCTTTGCCATAGATACCGCATCCGGACTGAACTTACCCGGGGTCAGGTGCTGTTCATAAGCCGACAGCAAATCAGCACGCAAATGCTGGCTGATCTGCGCACGCGCAAACTGACGCGCAGTGTGGATAGCTTGCGGATCAACCACTTCAAATTCTTCTGCAATCATCGCTTCCGATGGCAGGGTCAGCACCAGTTCGCGGAAGGCCGGATCAAGTGTGTCATTGTTCAGTGTGGCACGCAGGGCTTCGATAAACATACTGTCCAGTTCCAGCGGCTCACCAGCCTGCACGGCTTGAGTCAGGCGCACCAAGCGACGGGTCGCCAGCCTTTGGCCTGCTTCCCAGCGATTGAATGGATCGCTGTCATGCGCAAGCAGCAGACCCAGCTCTTCGTCGCTGTAACTGATATTCAGCACGACTGGCGCAGAGAAATTACGCAACAGCGAGGCAACCGGCTGCTCTGTCACCTGAGTGAAGCGGAAAGTCTGACTGGCTGCGGTCAGTTCCAGCACCAGGCTATTTACACCAGCCTGCGCTTCATAGCCTTCGCAATGCAAAGGCATATCCTGACCTGCACTGTTCAACAAGCCCATCGCAACCGGGATATGGAAAGGCAGTTTTTCAGTCTGACCCGGAGTCGCCGGGCAGCTTTGGCTCAATGTGATTTCAAAGGTTTGTGCTGCAGCGTCATAGTGCGTTTGCACATCGACACGCGGCGTACCGGCCTGGCTGTACCAGCGTTCAAACTGAGTCAGGTCACGTCCATTGGCGTCCGACATCGCGGCACGGAAATCATCGCATTCCACCGCCTGTCCATCGTGGCGTGCAAAATACAGATCCATGCCTTTGCGGAAGCCCTCATGACCGAGCAGGGTGTAATACATACGTACGACTTCCGACCCTTTTTCGTAAATCGTCACGGTATAAAAATTATTGATTTCCACGAAGGAGTCAGGACGCACCGGATGTGCCATCGGGCCTGCATCTTCGGAGAACTGCACCTGACGCAACACGCGTACATCTTCGATACGTTTCACCGCACGGCCAGTGCTTGTGCCAACCAGATCGGCAGAAAATTCCTGATCGCGGAATACTGTCAACCCTTCTTTGAGCGACAACTGGAACCAGTCGCGGCAAGTCACGCGGTTTCCCGTCCAGTTATGGAAGTATTCATGCCCGACCACAGATTCTATGCCCGCATAATCAACATCGGTGGCAATACTTGGATTAGCCAGCACATATTTGGTGTTGAAAATATTCAGGCCCTTGTTTTCCATCGCGCCCATATTGAAGTCACTGGTCGCCACGATCATAAAGCGATCCAGATCCAGCTCCAGCCCGAAGCGCTCTTCATCCCAGCGTATGCTGTTTTTCAACGAATCCATCGCATGCTGGGTTTTATCCAGATTGCCCTTCTCCACCCAGACTTGCAGCAATACTTCACGACCTGAGCCGAGCTTGTATTGCTCTTCCTGACAAACCAGACTACCTGCCACTAACGCGAACAGATAAGACGGTTTCTTGAACGGGTCTTCCCACTTGGCGAAATGACGGCCATCACCCAGATCACCCTGTTCAATCAGATTGCCGTTACCAAGCAAGACCGGGAATTTCTTTTTGTCGGCGCGTAAAACCACGGTGTATTTGGCCATCACATCCGGACGATCCGGGAACCAGGTAATTTTGCGAAAACCTTCTGCTTCACATTGGGTAATGAAATTCCCATTGGAAGCATACAAGCCCGACAAAGACGTGTTTTTAGACGGTTTGATCAGCGTTTCGATTTCCAGCACCACTTCATCCGGTGCATTGGGAATGCGCATGGTTTCGCCGTCTATCGTGTAGGCAGACTTTTTCAGATTCACGCCATTCAGGCGTAATTGCAGCGTCTTCAGTTCGGCACCGAACAAAACCAGATCTTTTTCGGCACTGTCAGGGTTACGGCGCATGGTCAGGCGGGTCGCCACATGCGTGGCATCAAGATCAAGATCGAAGCCCATTTCTACGGTGTCGACCCAATATCCGGGCGCAACATAGTCTTTGCGGAAAATGGCTTGTGGAGTCGCTGCGGTATCGTTACGCATATGCTGGCTGTCTCGTGAAAAAAGTTAGAATAGCAAAGGCTTGCCGTTCAGGCCGGATACTGGCTGCGCGCTGCAGGCAGCATTTGCACTGAGGCCGCATACCATGTCTGAGGCGACCTGGGCCCGCATCAGAACGGGCAAAGGACGCGTTTACAGTCTGAGAGTCAAGCGCTTTGATCAGAGCTGCATTTTACCAATACCAGACCTGATCAAGGTAATTTGCAATGCGTTTCATAAAGCGAAATGAAGAAAATTTGGGAAAGTCCGCTGTTTTTTCCGGAAATAGCGGCTGGCTTGCGGCTGTTCTGCCAATACGCAGGCTGGTCGTGGCACCCGTGACTTGTTGTGCTGCCTCGCTGATTACAAAACGAAACGGAACAAAACCCAGCTTGGTACTATCATAGCAGTACGCATGTTGATGCGCGTAATCCGGAGAAAATCATGAAACAACTGTTACGCCCCCTGATATTACTTGCTTCGGCACTGATACTGAGTGCCTGTGCGACCACCTTCAGCAGCCAGGTCAGCGTCTTTCAGGAATGGCCTGCCAATCAGGGTAAATCGTATATCGTAGAACGCGCCCCAGCTCAGGAAAATAATCCTGAGTACAAATTCTATGAAGAAGAATTACGCAGACAACTGGATGCCAAGGGATTTCAGCCGGTCGCCACTGGCGCTGCGCCACAAGTCAAAGTTTCCATCGCTTATGGCAGTAATCTGAGTGAAGTGCAATTCACCGGCTTTGGCCATCCGGCTTTGTATGACCCTTTCTGGAATCTGCACTTCCGTCGCGGCTATTTTTATCGCCCTTATTATTTTGCGACCGATCCCTACTTCCCGCTGCGCGCCTCGGACCTGAACCTGCGCCGTTATTATCTGCATCAGCTGGAAATTAACATCACCGATGCAGTAACAAATAAAAAGCTGGCTGACATCCGCGCCTCCAGCGAACAACTGAGTCCGCAGATTTCGCTGTATATGCCCGATCTGATCGAAGCGGCCTTACTCGGCTTCCCACAAAAAAATGGCAGCACGACCCAGGTCGAACTGCCATCAAAAAAATAACAGCGAAATAACAGCGAAATAACAGTGCTTGCGGCGCAGGCCGCTGCAGCTGTTTTAGCCTGCAGCTCAGGCTGGTGGATCGCGCAGGGCCTCAACCAGCGCGCGATCCACGATAGAGCTGGCAGAAATCAAGACCGCATCGCCATGCCTGAACTGGGTAATCAGCTCGTCACTGGAAATCGAAAAAGAGTCATGTCCCTGGCGGCTGGTGAAAATATAACGGGTACGTTTAGGACTGACCCAGGCCAGTTTGAAGCGGGTTGTGACATCGGCGCTGTTGGTGAAATCCACCCAGACACCACGCTCCAGTTCATCCACCAGTTGCAACCACTCATCCGGTGCCTGATCCCCCTGGTCCAGCACATGACGATTCAAGCGTTTCTCACTCGCGCGTTGCGCAATGTTCACCGCAATTTCCAGTTGGCGACGCGGTGACAATTCCAGCGGTGCGCGCGCAATGGCTGCATGACGTTCTGCGAGCTTGGAAAAAAACAGTACGCGGTCTGGCTCATCCCATTTAATCGCATTCAGCCAGGCATTGAGTAAAGTCAGCATGGCGGGCAGCTTACTGACCAGCTCTTTGCGCTCTTCCGAACTGTTCTTGGGCTTCAGGCTCCAGATCAGGTCATCCATAGTCCTTAGCGCATTTTCCAGTGCGTTCGGCTTTTCTTCCTTGACGTTGTGCGCGATAGTCAGGATGCGTATCCACTGATTACGCAGAAAATCCTCCAGGAAGCCAGCAACTTCACCGGTTTCAACCCGGATGGCCACATCGTTTTCAGCAAACTCGCGCGCCAGCCGCATTTTTTCCTGCTTCAGAGCGAGTGCGACCGGTTCAGAAATCGCTTCCTCTGCCTGTTGCTCCTCTTCTTTCAGGAAGGCTTCCAGGTCGGCCACCACATCAGAAAACAGGTCAATCTGCTCATCAAATTCCTGCTGCACCCTTTCGACCACGTCTTCTATCATTTGATACAAGGGATCTTCCGGCGTTGCCTCACTGCCTAATAACACACTGGATTTGGCCAGCGTGTCGATCAATACGCGCGCCGGATGACTGTCTTTAAAAAAGAAGTCCTTATCCATCAATGCCACTTTTAAAGTGGGTATCTGTAACTGCCCTATGAGGGCTTTGATATCGGATGGAATGCTCGGATCATTGAACACATAATCAAAAATACGCGCCAGCAGTTCTATCGTATTCTGATCAATATGCGTCAGCTCGCTGCTGCTAGCCTGCTGGCTCAGCTGACGCAAATAGATGCCCTGTCCATTCTGACTGGCAGCCTGTTGCTGACGTTGCAAACTGGTCAGGTAATCAAAAAACTGACGGTCTATCGTCACCATCTCGGCGCCAGGCGTGCCATAGGATGGCGCAGACATTCCCTGCTCCTGCATGTCATGCGCAAGCTCCGGCCTGACATTACCTGGCTTAGGCGAGAAAATATTTCTGAGTTTATTTTCCAGGTAAGGATCGGTAGACTCCAGATCTTCACGTCTGCTAAAACGCCCGCGTTTTTTACTCTCGCGCTTGGCCTCATCAATATCGACCAGCACTCCGCGCTCTATGAAAGCCTCATTCAGTCCCTGATACACATTGGCCAGTTGCAGAAAAATTTCGGGTTGCAGCAGGCGCAGCACCAGATGCTGGCTTTCCTTATTACTGTCGAACTCTTGCCAGGCTTGCAGAAATGCAGAAATAAACACTTCGGGCCGGAAGGGATTTTGCGATACGCTGATAGGCGTGCGTCGCAGCACATGACCAATACGGATGTTCAGCGCCACCAGATGATCGGCGTTATTGACTTCCAATGCCTTGGCCAGATTGGTAGTCAATACTTTATTTTCCATCTCTTCAAACGTCACCAGCGAAATATCCTGCGCCTCACCCGCCTCTTTGAATTTTTTGCGGGTATTGACCACACTCACTTCTTTGGCCAGCGCAGCATTAATTTGCGACGCTACAATCCGGTAAAAGCTGGTGTGGTTGCGTTTCAGAAGCTGATAGGTTTGAAAGCTATTGGCAGCTTCTTCTGGCCTGACATTTTGATCCGACACCTTAAACAAGGCCTGCGTCAGACGGGAAGCAAATGCTTCCAGCTGGGATGACACCAGATTGGTCGCCACCGGTACCAGGCTTTGCAGCAGCAATAAGCGGCTGGAGTTAGAAAACTCATTTTTTTTGGCGATATGTAAAGGAATGGTGTCCATAAATTGAATTCAAAATGTGCTCTGTACTACACGGACTGCGCTACCTGACCTAACGCTAGCGATGACCGGGACCAGACTGACTCCGGTCAGTGCGAATAAAATGCTTCGGATGCGACGGTAATTGCCACGACTGTCAATACAGCCAGGAACAAGACGATCAGCAAACGACCAAACTGGGGCTTCTCTTCCTCATCATCTTCGAAATGCGGCTCGGCCATCACAACTCCTCTCTGATTAAGCTGGATATTCCGGAAACCCGGAACAATGCGGGGCAACTCGGGGGATACGGGACGTACATATCCAGTTCCTGTCAGGGTATGATCAGGCTGGAGCCTGTGGTTTTCCTGGCTTCCAGATCGCGGTGCGCCTGCGCCACATCTGCCAGTGCATAGCGCTGCCGCACATCGACCTTAATTTTGCCGCCCTGAACCATAGAAAACAGCTGAGCCGCCATATGCTCAAGATCCGCACGCCGTGCGGTGTAGTGCAGCAGGCTGGGTCGGGTAATAAACAGGGAACCGCGTGATGCAAGCTCGGACAGAGAAAAATCCGGCACCGGTCCTGAAGCATTACCAAAGCTGACCATCATGCCCAACGGCGACAGACAATCCAGCGATCCTTTAAATGTCTGCTGTCCGATGGAATCATAAACAACGGGTACACCTTTGCCATCCGTTATTTCCCTGACTCTGTCCACAAAATTCTCTTTATTGTAATTAATCACATGGGTGCAACCATGGGCTTTGGCCAGTTCCGCTTTGTCATCGGAACCGACCGTCCCTATCATTTGCACACCAATCGCACGCGCCCACTGGCAGGCGATCAGACCTACGCCACCGGCGGCGGCATGGAACAGGATAGTTTCACCGCCTTGCAAATGGAAAGTACGGTGAAACAGATACTGTACGGTCAAGCCCTGCAACATCATGGCGGCCGCGGTCTCAAAACTGATTCCCTCTGGCAGCCTGACCACATGTGCAGCAGGCATCACACGCGCCTCGGCATAGGCACCATTCGGACGCGCAGCGTAAGCCACCCGGTCGCCGACCTGCAAACCATGCACATCCGGGCCTAACTGCTCAATCACACCGGCTGCTTCCATGCCTAATCCTGCCGGTAATTCCTGAGGATACAAGCCAGTGCGAAAATACACATCAATAAAATTTAAACCACAGGCGTGATGGCGCACCAAAATTTCTCCCGGTCCCGGCCTGCCCAGTTCCACGTCCTCGTACTCCATCACTTCCGGACCACCGGTACGGTACATACGGATTGCCTTCACCATCACGACCTCCCTTATTTTTTAGTCGATAACAAATACATTCCACTCAGTACCAACGCTGTTCCCAGCAATTGCCAGCCGGTGACCGGCTCGGACAACAACCATGCACCCAGAAACAAGGTCGATACCGGGCCTATCATGCCAGCCTGAGAAGCAGTTGCCGCACCGATACGCTTGATCGCCATCATCGTCAGGAATACCGGCAACACTGTGCAAAACAAAGCATTGAACAATGACAGATAAATCACGGCATCAGGTTGATTCCACACGGAAATTGGCCGGATCGCCAGACATTGTGTAATGCAAGCAACACTTGCGATACACATGGCATAGGACACCAGCCGCAAAGTACCGAGTCGCGCCAGCAATTGTCCCGACTGCATCAAATAGGCGGCATACGAAACTGCCGCACCCAGCACCAAGGCCGCGCCCAAAACCACATTGTCAGCACCCCAATGCAAATCATGTAAAAACACCAGCACAATGCCTGAATAACTGAGCAATAAGGCGCCCAGTTCCAGCCTCGTTACCTGACGCTGGTACAAAATCATTGAGAAAAACAGCACAAAGCTCGGCGTCAAAAACAAGATCAAACGTTCCAGCCCGGCGCTGATGTACTGCAAGCCCAGAAAATCCAGGAAGGAGGACAGGTAATAACCGGTCAGCCCCACCAGTAGCAAACGCCATTTTTCACCTGTACTGAGCCGCAAAGGCTGACGCATCTGCATCATCGCAATCACAGCAAATACCGGCAATGAAAATGCCATGCGGAAAGCGATTAAGGTAACAGCATCCAACTGGTAGCGGTACAAGAGTTTTGCAACAATTGCTTTCGCGGAAAACAGGACGGCGCCTGCTGTTGCCATCGCAAGACCAGACAAATAATTCCGTCTGGAAATAATGTGTAAGGGATTCGTGTTCATGCCAGTCATTGTAAGCGCTATCCACGCTGAGCTGAAAACAAGCTAATTAGCGCCAATCAACAAAGATGTGCAGATAAACTGCTGTCATCCGGGTGTTGCAGATGAAACTGTATGAGCAACACGCGTGCTTACATTTGTAAGAAAATTCACACCTTCAACTCTGCAACAGGCAGTTTGCGAGAGACGTACATTTACTTACAAATTCCACGCAATTTATTGCAACTTACAGGGAACTTTATGATGCCAGGCCACTGTGTACCTACAAGAGGCAGGAAACCAGACTGACTGCCCGGCCCGGAGTTCCACTATAGAACAACTTTGTATCTAATCAACATTTCATCTCTGAACACCGGATTTGGAAATGTTCTCTGAGGGCGATATGGTAGAATGCTGCCCTTCAATATCTAAAAAGCCAGGCAAATCAGCCACCTTTGCGTGTGCAAATGCCGATTCAGGAAAGAGCGATCATGGCAGGACATAGTAAATGGGCCAACATCAAGCATAAAAAAGCTGCGACCGATGCAAAACGCGGCAAAATCTGGACCCGTCTGATTAAAGAAATTACCGTAGCCGCCAGAATGGGCGGCGAGGATGTCAACTCTAACCCACGTCTGCGTCTCGCCGTTGAAAAAGCGGCCGATGCCAATATGCCGAAAGAAAATGTCTCGCGTGCAATTCAGCGCGGCGCTGGCACACTGGAAGGCGCTAATTACGAAGAAGTACGTTATGAGGGTTATGGCATAGGCGGCGCAGCGATCATCGTCGACTGTATGACAGACAACCGGGTACGTACCGTCGCAGAAGTACGCCATGCCTTCAATAAATTCGGTGGCAATATGGGTACTGAGGGTTCGGTCGCCTTTTTGTTTACGCATTGCGGACAAATGCTGTTTGCCCCTGGTACGAATGAAGATGCACTGATGGAAGCTGCACTGGAAGCCGGTGCCGATGATGTGATTACCGACGATGAAGGCGGCATCGAAGTCATTTGCGCCCCATTCAGCCTGTCTGACATCCGCTCGGCACTGGAAGCGGCCGGTTTTAAGCCGGAAGTAGCCGAAGTCACCATGAAACCGGGCACAGAAACTGCATTCAGCGGCGACGATGCGATCAAAATGCAAAAACTGATCGACGCGCTGGAAAATCTGGACGACGTACAGGAAGTTTATACCAACGCCATCATTGAAGATTAATATGAAAATTCTGGTTGTCGGCTCAGGGGGCCGCGAACACGCTCTTGCCTGGAAACTTGCTCAGTCTGAGCGGGTACAAACTATTTTTGTGGCGCCGGGCAATGGCGGCACAGCGACTGATGCGCGTCTGAAAAACATCGCCATCAGCGATCCGGCGGCACTGGCAGATTTCGCTGAACAGGAACACATCGCACTGACCGTAGTTGGCCCGGAAGTGCCGCTGGCAGCAGGTATCGTGAATATTTTCCGTGCCCGTGGCCTGAAGATTTTTGGCCCGAGCAAAGAAGCCGCACAACTGGAAAGCTCTAAGGATTTCGCTAAATCCTTTATGCAGCGCCACCATATCCCAACCGCTGAATATCAGACCTTTGCTGACTTGCAGGCAGCCCATGCCTACATCGACGCCAAAGGTGCGCCGATTGTGATTAAGGCCGATGGTCTGGCCGCCGGCAAAGGCGTGGTGGTTGCGATGGATTTGAATGAAGCACATGCCGCGGTCGACATGATGCTGTCCGATAATAAGCTCGGCGATGCCGGTGCACGCGTCGTGATCGAGGAATTCCTGGCAGGCGAAGAAGCCAGCTTTATCGTGATGGTAGATGGCAAAAACATCTTGCCACTGGCCACCAGCCAGGATCATAAGCGCTTGCTGGATCAGGATGCAGGTCCGAATACCGGTGGTATGGGTGCCTACTCCCCGGCACCTATCGTGACACCGCAATTGCATGCACGCGTGATGCGCGAAATCATCGTACCGACAGTACAAGGTATGGCCAAAGATGGCATCGTATTCACCGGCTTTCTGTATGCTGGCCTGATGATCGATGATCAGGGTAATCCTAAGACACTGGAATTCAATTGCCGCATGGGCGATCCTGAAACCCAGCCTATCATGGCGCGCCTGAAAACCGATCTGGTACAAGTGATGGAACATGCAGTCAATGGCACACTGGACAGCGTGGAACTGGAATGGGATCGCCGCACTGCGATGGGTGTGGTGATGGCAGCAGCGGGCTACCCGGATACGCCACGTAAAGGCGATGTGATCAGCGGTATTCCTCCGGAAACCGCGGATAGCGTGACCTTCCATGCCGGTACCAGCCTGAACGACAAAACCCTGCACACCAGCGGTGGTCGCGTATTATGCGTGGTGGGCCTGGGCGATACCGTCAAACTGGCACAGAAACATGCTTACGACGTGGTGGAAAAAATTCATTTTGATGGCGCACAATACCGCCGCGATATAGGCTGGCGCGCACTGAACCGCAAACACTGATAGATGACGGAGTGTGTACTCCGTGACTCACCTGGATGGGTTGGACGCAGTCCAGCCCGTCTTGCTTTCTAACCCAGGCATTATCAAGGCACAATCAAGGCATATTCTGATGAAGGATACGATGACAGATACGCAGGCAGTCAAGTCTTACTTCTTGTCCTTACAGGCGAACATCGTACAGGCGCTGGAAGCCGTCGATGGCAAGGCTTTTCTCACCGATAGCTGGGAGCGGCCGGAAGGCGGCGGCGGTATTTCGCGCGTGATCGAAGAAGGTCAGGTATTTGAGCGTGGCGGCGTTAATTTTTCCCATGTGATGGGTAATAACCTGCCACCATCCGCTGCGGCCAGCCGTCCGGAGCTGGCAGGCCGCAAATGGGAAGCGATGGGCGTTTCACTGGTGCTGCATCCGCGCAATCCGTATGCGCCGACGGTACATATGAATGTGCGCTTTTTCACCACTCATGCAGAAGGCAAGGAAGCGGTCTGGTGGTTCGGTGGCGGTATGGATCTGACGCCGTATTACGGTTTTGAAGAGGATGCGCGTCATTTTCACCAGACCTGCAAAACTTCACTGACACCGTTTGGTGATGAATTGCATGCACGCTTCAAAAAATGGTGTGATGAGTATTTTTATCTGAAACACCGTAAAGAAGCACGTGGCGTCGGCGGTATCTTTTTTGACGATTTTAACCAGCTCGATTTTGAACAAAGCTTTGCAATGACACGCAGTGTCGGTGATGCTTTCATCCCCGCCTATCGCCCTATACTTGAAAAGCGCTGCGGACTCGCCTATGGTGAACGGGAGCGTGACTTCCAGACTTATCGCCGTGGCCGTTATGTGGAGTTCAATCTGGTGTTTGACCGTGGTACCCATTTTGGTCTGCAATCGGGCGGACGCACAGAATCGATACTGATGTCGATGCCGCCTATCGTTAAGTGGCGCTACAACTGGACGCCGGAAGCCGGTAGTCCGGAAGAACAACTGAGCACGCATTTTCTGGCGCACAGGGAATGGGTATAAATCAAAGCGGACCGCGTCTGCTGGTGTTCGGCGGCAGTTTTGATCCGGTGCATGCCGGTCATCTGGCGCTAGCACACAGTCTTTGTCTGCAGCTCAGACCAGAACAGTTAAGAATTATCCCGGCAGGACAGCCGTGGCAAAAAAACGCTCTGACGGCTACATCAGAGCAAAGAGTCAGTATGCTGAAACTGGCTTTTGAAACATGGACACTCTGTCCGGTCATCATCGACGAACAGGAAATCCAGAGAGCAAAGCAGCAGCAGGTCAATTACACCATAGACACGCTGCGCGCTTTGCGACAGGAATCAGGCAGCCGGGCATCCATCAGCTTTGCGATGGGTGCAGATCAGCTGCAGAACTTACATACCTGGCGGCAGTGGCGCGAACTGTTTGACCTGGCCCATCTGTGTGCGGCAGCCCGCCCCGGATTCAGCCTGGAGGTAGCCGCACCGGAAGTAGCACAGGAATGGAGACGCAGGGCGAGCAGTGCACTCACCATACAGAACACCCCGTGTGGCGGGAGTTTTCTGGAGCCGGAACTGGCGGTGGATGTGTCAGCGACCCAACTGCGCGCAGGATTACATCAGCATAACCCGACAATGAGATCACTAGTTCCTCACAAGGTGCTAGACTACATACAACAACATTCAATTTACTGAAAAAATGGATATTAAAAAATTACAAGCCCTCGCCGTTGATGCCCTCGAAGATGTTAAAGCGCAGGACATACAACTGTTCGACACCGTACACCTGACCAGCCTGTTTGACCGCGTGCTGATCGCTTCCGGTACCTCTAACCGCCAGACTAAGGCGTTGGCAGCGTCGGTACGCGATAAAGTCAAAGAAGCCGGCGGCGAAATCGTCAGCGTAGAAGGCGAAGCCACCGGTGAATGGGTACTGGTTGATCTGGGCGACATGGTCGTGCACATCATGCAGCCAGCGATCCGCGCCTACTACCGTCTGGAAGAAATCTGGGGCGACAAGCCAGTCAAACTTGGCGCTGCTAAACGCACTACCAAGAAAGTCAGCGAAGATGCTGAAGACAAGCCTAAGCGCGCACCGCGTAAAACTGCTGCTAAAGCGGCTCCGGTAGAAGTCACACATGACATGATGGCGATCCAGACTACGCTGGATGACGAACCGAAAAAGACGCGCAAGCCACGTACCGTCAAAGCGGCTGATGCAGAAGCTAAGCCAGCACGTAAAACTGCTGCACCTAAGGCAGCTAAAGTACCGACCGGTGCACGCGTCAAAGTAGCAGCGACGAAGACGGCAACCGCTTCTGCCAAAGAAGCAGCAGCCAAGCGTCCACGTAAAAAAGCGGCTGAATAAGCTGCGCGAATGTGAGGCGGCACATGCCTGCCTCGCAAACCCTGATAATGGCTGCCCTGGGCAGCCATTTGTTTGTCAGTGATCTCTCTCACGCAAAACAGCTATGCAATTGATAATCGCGGCCGTAGGCCACAAAATGCCGGACTGGATAGAAACCGGTTTTCAGGAATATGCCAAGCGCATGCCTCCGGAATGCCGTATCCATCTGAAAGAAATCAAACCGGTGGAACGCTCGGGCAGCAAAACGGCAGAAACCGTGATGGCTCTGGAAAAAGCCAAGATAGAAGCCGTCATCCCCAAAAATGCACGCGTGATTGCGCTGGATGAGCGCGGTAAAGACTGGACCAGTGTCGCACTGTCGCAGCAACTGACAAACTGGCAGCAGGACGGGCGCGATGTGGTGTTCGTGATCGGTGGTGCCGATGGTCTCGATGCCGAATTTAAAGCCAAAGCCGATACCCTGGTACGCATTTCCAGCCTGACCCTGCCGCATGGCATGGTACGTGTTTTGCTGGCAGAACAGTTATACCGCGCCTGGTCTATCACGCAAAATCATCCCTATCACCGGGTTTGAGTATCAACGCTGTTACCGCGCCGTCCAGTCCCGAATTTTCTGATTCATGAAAGCTTAACGTATGTCCGAAAACCGCATTTATCTCGCATCCAAAAGCCCGCGCCGCAAAGAATTACTGCAGCAAGTCGGCATCGCCTATGAAGTGCTGCTGCTGCGTGATGCACCGCCGCGTGGCCCGGATGTGACTGAAATCGTTTTACCCGGCGAAAAGCCACAAGCCTATGTCGCGCGTGTGACGCAGGAAAAAGCGGAAATGGCGTGGAAAGTCATACAGTTGCGCGGCCTGCCGCAACGTCCGGTGCTGGCAGCGGATACCACGGTGGTGCTGGGCGAGCAAATCCTGGGCAAGCCAGCTAATCGTGATGCAGCGATTGCCATGCTGAGCCAGTTAGCCGGACAAACCCATCAGGTCTTGACCAGTATCGCAGTACGTTCAGAACAGGGTCTGCACACCGTCACGCAATGTTCGGAAGTCAGCTTTGCAGCCATGAGTCAGGCTGAGATCGCAGCCTATTGCGACACCAGCGAACCCTATGACAAAGCCGGTGGCTATGGCATACAAGGCGCAGCGGCACGCTATATAGCAAACATACGCGGCAGTTATTCTGGCATTATGGGCTTACCCATTTTCGAAACCTGTCAGTTGCTAGAAGCAGCTGGCGTTCGCAACACCACAGACAGGCCATTATGAGCGAAAACCTCCTCATCAACATCACCCCGCAGGAAACCCGGGTCGCCTTGATTTTTCAAGGCGCAGTCCAGGAATTGCATATAGAACGTACCTTGTCGCGCGGTCTGGTCGGCAATGTGTATCTGGGCAAAGTCGTGCGCGTACTGCCTGGTATGCAATCGGCATTTATCGATATCGGCCTGGAACGCGCTGCGTTTCTGCATGTGGCCGATATCTGGGATGCCAGAGCGCCGGAAGGCAGTAATACGCAGGGACCGACGCCGATAGAAAAGCTGTTGTACGATGGTCAGGCCATCACTGTGCAAGTCATCAAAGACCCTATCGGTACCAAGGGAGCACGCCTGTCGACCCAGATTTCTATCGCAGGCCGTATGCTGGTGTTTTTACCGCAAGATACCCACATCGGCATTTCTCAAAAAATTGAAAATGAGGCGGAGCGCGAAGCCCTGCGCAGCAAAGTGCAGAGCCTGCAGCAAGCCGATGAAAAAGGTGGCTTCATCGTGCGCACCATGGCGGAAGATGCGTCGGATGAAGATCTGAAGGCCGACGTCGATTACCTGCGCCGCACCTGGTCTACCATCACCCAGCTGGCCAAGACCCAGCCACCGACTACCCTGCTGTATCAGGATCTGAATCTGGCACAGCGCGTGTTACGCGACTTCGTGAATGAAGAAACCAGCAATATCCAGGTTGATTCACGCGAAAATTATCAAATGCTGCTGGAATTTGCCCAGCACTACATGCCCTCAGTACTGCCAAAATTACAGCACTACACCGGTGAACGTCCGCTATTTGATCTGTATGGTGTGGAAGAGGAAATTGAACGCGCGCTGGGTCGCCGCGTCGATCTGAAATCGGGTGGCTATCTGATCGTCGATCAGACCGAAGCAATGACCACCATAGACGTGAATACCGGCAGCTTCGTCGCAGGCCGCAATTTCGATGACACCATCTTCAAAACCAATCTGGAAGCGGCGCATGCGATTGCACGCCAGCTCAGACTGCGTAATCTGGGCGGTATCATCATTCTCGATCTGATCGATATGGAAAATGAGGAGCACCGCAGTGCCGTGCTGGCAGAGCTGAATAAGGCCTTGTCACGTGACCGCACCAAACTGTCGGTATCCGGGTTTTCTGCATTGGGTCTGGTCGAGGTCACACGTAAGCGCACCCGCGAATCGCTGGCCCATGTGCTATGCGAAACCTGTCCGGCCTGTACCGGTAAGGGTCAGGTCAAAACTGCGCGCACCATCTGCTATGAAATCCTGCGTGAACTGCTGCGTGAAGCCAAACAATTCAATCCCAAGGAATTCCGTATCATGGCCTCGCAAGTGGTGGTCGATATGTTCCTGGAAGAAGAATCGCAACACCTCGCCATGCTGGGTGACTTCATCGGTAAGCCGATTTCTCTGCAAGTCGAAACCATGTTCCATCAGGAGCAGTACGACATCATCTTGATGTAAGCGACAGCAAGCCGAACTACGCCGGGGCAGCGCTATGCGCTGTCCCTTAGCGAGCTTAACTGCCTGGCACTCAGCCCTGCTTCAGCAGCCATTGCTGCACTACTACCCGTGTCACTTCGGCGATGATATCGCTGCTCGCTTCACTGTCTTTTTTCTTACGGCTGGTGTAAATCGCAAGTACAAACGGTGCGCGTGATGGCGGCCAGACCACCGCGATATCGTGCGCGTTTCCATAGTCACCGGTACCGGTCTTATCACCAACGATCCAGCCCTGCGGCAACCCCGCGCGGATACGGGTATTGCCGGTGGTATTCCCTATCAGCCAATCCTTGAGTAGTTGTTTTTGCGGCTCGGCCAGCGCATTGCCGAGCACCAGTTTATGCAGGCTGTTGGCCATCGCAGACGGGGTTGAAGTATCGCGTAAATCGCCAGGCAGCGCGCTGTTGAGTTCGGTTTCCCAGCGATCCAGCCGGAACGCGTTATCTCCGATGCTGCGCATGTAAGCGGTGAGTTCCGCCGGGCCGCCCAGCTCGCGCAGCAAGGCATTGGCCGCTGTGTTATCGCTGGTTTGTATGGTCGCCGCACATAAATCAGCGATGCGCATGCTGGCGTCTTTATGCTTTTCTGTGACGGGTGAATACGTGACGAAGTCGCTGCTGTTAAGCGTCATTTCACGCTCCAGCAAATCCGCCTCCTGACTGCTTTTATGCAGAATCGCGGCACCCAGCAAGGCTTTAAACGTACTGCAAAATGCATAGCGCTTTTCGCCTTGATAACTGAAGTGACGCCGCGTTTGCGTATCGAGCAAATACACGCCTACCGATCCGGAAAAACTCTTTTCCAGTCTGGCTAATTCCTGACGACTAGCCATCAGCGGAGAATCATTCAGCGCCCAGGCTGGCGAGGCCAGTCCCAGCGGCGTAGCTGCCAGCCAGCCCAACAGCTGGCGACGTTGTTCATTCAATTTCATACTTAGCTACCACAATTTTATTTGAAACTGCAGTTTGGAGTCGCAGCGCACGTTTTGGTTCCCTGACCGGAAACCGGCCTGTACCAGGTATTCCACATGTCAGCACCGACATGACAAATGTCATAGCAAAGTCGTGGCAAGCTGTACTACATGAAAGCTGTTTTCAGCTGCATCATGCAGACTCTTACTCACCTCAGGACTAGTCATGAAAACTGCATCTGCTTTATTGTTCGCCCTGCTCCTTAGTGCCCAGGCACATGCCGCCAGTACATTAATTGAAAACGTCAGGGTCTTTGACGGGGAAAAATATCTGGGTCAAAGAAATGTACTGATCTCCGGTAAAAAAATCAAAGATATCAATTTTCACGGAAAAGCCGACCGTGATACACAAGTGATTGATGGTCGTGGGCGTACTTTATTGCCAGGCTTAATCGATGCACACGTGCATGCCTTCAAAGATTTTGAATTAGCCACGCTGTATGGGGTGACTACCGAAATAGATATGTTCGCCGCGCAGCCGGGTTTACGGGAATTCAACCGCAATTTACAAGCGCAGGATGTACCACGCGAAGCGGATATTTATTCTTCAGGGATGCTGGCAACTGCGCCAAATGGTCATGGCACCGAATACGGCATCGCGGTGGAAACCCTGACCCAGGCAAGTCAGGCACAGGCATGGGTCGATGCACGCATTAAAGAAGGCTCACATTTCATCAAAATAGTGATGGAACCCGGCAGTCCGCAACATGCTGTAAGCAGTCTGGATACGGAGACCGTTAAAGCACTGATACAAGCTGCACATCGTCGCCAAAAACTGGCGGTGGTGCACATCAGTAATGTGCAGGATGCGATCACCGCACTGGATGCCGGTGCCGACGGTTTAGCGCATCTGTTTGTAGGTAAGGGCATCAGTGCGCGTGAGCTGCAACGCTTAACGGACAGTGCGAAACGCCATCATGCATTTGTGATTCCCACCTTTACCGTACTGGAAAGCATTGCTGGCATACAGTCTAAGGAGTTACTGGAAGACGCACAACTGAGTGCTTTACTGAGCAAGGCGCAGTTACCTGCACTGAAGACTGTGTATGGCAAAAGTCCGGATCCTGACTTGCTGATCGCCCCTAAACAAGTCACCGCAGCGCTCGCAGCAGCCGGCGTCAGCATACTTGCAGGTACCGATGCCGGTAACAGTGGCACACAATATGGCATCAGCATCCACCGTGAATTGAGCGCACTGGTAGAGGCTGGATTGACACCTGCTGCCGCATTAACTGCAGCTACGTCTGCACCTGCAAAGCGCTTTCACTTAGCCGAACGCGGACGCATAGCCAATGGCTACCTGGCTGATCTGCTGCTGGTTGAGGGCAGCCCTGATCAGCATATTCGGGATACTAAGCGCATCGTTGAGGTTTGGAAGCATGGATTCGCGCTCAATGAACTGCGTAGTCAAAAAGCCGACATCGTTCTAAAAGAAAAACAAGAAACCGGTAATCGTCCACGCCTGCCCGCAAATGGCCGCATCGCCACGTTCAGCGAGCAAAAAATCAGCAGTCCTTTTGGCATGGGCTGGCATACCAGCTCAGACGCGATGCTGGGTGGAAAATCGCAGATTCAATATCAGGTCATGGATGCTCAATCCGATGGCGATGCAGTGTTACGTATGTCAGCGAAGGTCAATCCCGGCTTTGCTTTTCCCTGGGCTGGACTGAGTTTCTTTCCCGGCCAGGATCAGACCCAGGCCGTGGATCTGAGTCAGGTCAATGTGCTGAGACTGAAAATACGCGGCGACGGCAAAATGTATAGCATCGCCTTTTCTATCCGGGGCAGTTTTATTCCACTGAGTTATCGCATCAAGTCAACTCAGGACTGGCAGGAAGTGAGTGTCCCGTTTAATCAGGTAGCCGGTTTAGATCCGACAATCATCACTGCCATCGCGATCAATGCGGGGCCAGAAACCGGTGAATATCAACTGGACATTGCTGATATCAGATTGCTCAGGGAGTGAGCATTCGCGTAAGATCGCTAATTTGGGAACGATACGTGGGTAGCGGTTCCGGTTTGAACGGACCTGCTGCCCGCCAATTTTATGCTGACTCATCTGCTCTCTGCCTTATGAATACAATGACTGGCGCGCTCATGACAAAACTCGGGTTTCCAAGGCTGCCGCAACGCTATGGCAAAGCGCCTTATTTCTGGCTGCTGTCCTTAGTCATGATGGTCTGGAAGTTCGTGTATGTGACGCCCACGACGACAGAGATCTTGCTGTTGAGCGCATCGATACTGCTCTTTCTTCCGCTATATCTGTGGAGTTTCAGCGTGCAGCAAAGCCAGCTGTACAGCACCATACTAATGACTGCTTTGCTAGGCATAGGCTGGGCTCCGTTTAACTTCGGCAGTTCCACATTCTGTATTTTTGCTGCGAGTATGTGCTCCAGAATCAGCCCAGGCCGGTCAGCCTATCGGGTATTGGCACTGCTGCAGCTGTCAGTGGTCGCAGCAACTGTCTTGCTTGCACTGCCACCTCAGTTCTGGGTGACTGCACTGGTGTTTGGTACTTCAGTCGGTGTCAGTGCAATCATTGCTGCACAGCTGGATTTAAGCAAAGAAAGTCTGTTGCGCAAACAGGAAGAAGTCGAGTATCTGGCAACGCTGGCAGAACGTGAACGGATTGCGCGCGACATGCATGATTTGCTAGGCCATAATCTGTCGGTCATCACCTTAAAAGCAGAACTGGCCAGAAAACTGTTTGAACGTGATGCTGTGGCCGCAAAACAGGAAATTCAGGACATAGAACAAACCGCGAGGCAGGCATTGCATGAAGTACGTCAGGCCATCAGCGGCTACCGCTCTGCCGGACTAAGCCACGAGATAAAAAATGCCAGACACGTATTGGATGCCGCACAGATTCAAGTAGTCACCGAGCTGGAAGAACTCACGCTGCCTGCAGCGCTGGAAAATGTGATGGCCTTGATACTGCGTGAAGCGGTCACCAATATCATCCGCCACGCCCAAGCCAGCATATGTGTGATACAGCTGCGCCGGATAACAGATCAAGCCGTGCTGAGCATCCGTGATGACGGTATTGCCGGATCGCTGTCTGCTTTAAAGAAAGGAAATGGCATGCTCGGTATGCTTGAACGTGCTCACTCTGTGGGGGGGCAGTTGACGCTCGATACCAGTCAGGGTATGCAGATCGTGCTGTCCCTGCCTATGGAGGTGCAGGCATGATACGGATAGTCATCGCTGAGGATCAGGTCATGGTATCGGGTGCACTGGCCGCCTTACTCAGGCTGGAAGCCGATCTGGAGGTGCTTGGACTTGCCAATAACGGCGTTCAGGCGCTCAGCTTATGCCGCGAACTTCAACCCGATATCCTGCTGACAGATATAGAAATGCCGCAAATGACAGGACTGGAACTGGCGGCGGAGATCAAGCTTCAGGTGCAGACATGCAAGGTCATCGTGTTAACCACCTTTGGCCGCAGCGGTTATCTGCGCCGTGCACTGGCAGCCGGTGTACACGGATATCTGCTCAAAGACGCACCGACAGAATCGCTGGCAGCTGCAATTCGCAATGTGCACCTTGGTGGACGGGCTATTGCGCCAGAACTGGCGATGGAAAGCTGGAATGGGCAGCAAGACCCCTTAAGTGAACGTGAACGCCAGGTGCTGCGCCTCGCTGGCGAAGGCGCAAGCAGCAGTGAAATTGCGAAAATCATGTGCCTGTCAGAGGGTACCGTGCGCAATTATTTGTCTGAAGCGATCAGTAAATTGAACGCAAAAAACCGCGTTGAAGCGTTTCGTTTTGCGCGTGATCAGGGCTGGCTGTGAGCAGTCTGGCGTTGCTTGCCTGAGTTCGTCCACTAATGGACTCAGCGCACAGTCTGAGCATTTCACCACTGTGTATTCGCAAAACGCTGCACCAGAAAATCCAGCAATGCACGCACTGCCGGTGACAGATGACGGCGCGAAGGATAAAGAGCGCTGATAGTAAAGCTGGGCAATTGCCATTGCGGCAGTATAGGCTGCAAGCGGCCGTCTTTGAGTTGTTGACTGACCAGATAAGTGGGCAACATCACGATACCGGCATCAGCCAGTGCCGCCTGCATCAGCGTGGTGGCATCGTTGGCTGTGAAACGACTGCTGATGTTGAGCGCCAGATGCTGTTCACCCTGACTGAGCTGCCATGGCGATTTAGCGAAACTACTATGACTCATACAGCGATGCTGCAACAAGTCCTCAGGACGCAAGGGTGTGCCCGTGCGCTGCAGATACGCCGGGCTTGCGACCAGCACCGAATCACACTGTGCCAGCGGGCGCGCGATCAGCATGGGATCGGGATCGCTGCTGATACGGATCGCCAGATCGATGCGCGATTCGACCAGATTCAAGGCACCATCGCCGAGGCTAAGATCGATCTGCAAACGCGGATGCAACTCCAGAAAAGCGCTGACCGCTGTCGCAAGCTGCGCATAGGCGAACGAGACGCTGGATGTCAGGCGCAATTGTCCATGCAACTCGCCATCTGGCATGGCTGTCTCTTGCTGCAAATCCTGCATCATCGCCAGCATTTGCTGACAGTGTGAGAGGCAGCATTCACCTGCATCGGTCAGGCTGACGCGGCGCGTGGTCCTTTGCAACAGGCGCGCATTCAGCCACTCTTCTAACTCTTCCACATAGCGGGTGACCATCGCACGCGACATATCGAGCTTGTCCGCGGTGGCACTAAAACTGCCACTGGCCGCTACCTCGGTAAATACCTGCATCGCCGTCAGTCTGTCCATGCTGTCCTCTGCTGGTTTGAATTCGCACGTTTTTTGAAACAATCATGCCCATTTTAAGGGATTTATCACGCAGGAAGGCAGATATACACTGGCTTCAGTTTCAAAAAACCTTGAATACAACTTACAGCAAACATTGAGCAGATCTACAACAAACTCTGCATCCTCCTACTGAAAAAGGAAACCTACCATGTTACGTCAGACTTTGATCGCCGCCACTATCGCCCTTACCGTCAACGCTGCACAGGCTGAACAGGCTCTGCAAGTGCGCGTGTATAACGCCGATGCCAAGAGCTTTAATGTGAACTCCACCCTGATCACCGGTGAAAAAGAAGCGATGGTGATTGATGCCGGCTTCACCCGCGCTGATGCGCTGCGCATCGCTGCCAATGTGCTAGACAGCGGTAAGGAACTGAAAGTGATTTTTGTGAGCCAGGCAGATCCGGATTACTACTTTGGTGTGGAAACGCTCAAACAATACTTCCCACAGGCTCAGGTATTGGCAACGCCAGCGGTATTAGAAAAGCTGAGCTCTAAAGTCGCCGCCAAAGTCGCTTTCTGGGGCCCGAAAATGGGCGTGAATGCACCGGTCAAACCTGTGCTGCCAGTCGCCTACACAGCAAACACTTTGACGCTGGATGGAAAGACCATAGAAATCCGCGGTACCGAAGGCCTGCTCGCACACCGTCCATATCTGTGGGTGCCGTCTATCCGTGCTGTAGTGGGTGATATCGGTGTGTTCAACAATATGCATGTGTGGACCGCAGATACCCAGAGCGTGGCAGAGCGTCAGGCCTGGATCGCCCAGCTCGACGAAATGCAAGCCTTGAAACCGGCACTGGTGGTACCTGGCCACATGCGTGCAGGCAGCGCTTTAGATGCAAGTGCCATCGGCTACACCAAAACCTATTTGCAAAAGTTTGAGCAATTTGCAGCGAAATCGGCGAATAGCGCAGAGCTGATTCGCCAGATGCAGCAAGCTTATCCGGATGCAGATGGCGCGCTGTCGCTGGATATCGGTGCGAAGGTCACTAAAGGCGAAATGAAGTGGTAATACAGGACGCAGTCAGATGTCAGCGGCAAACGTTCGCGCCCGTTTGACTGGTAATTGAAACGGCAACGGCAACGCCAGTTGTACGTAGCAAGTAGCAGGAACGCAGCAGCCTCCCTATGTATCAAACGGGAGGCTGCTTCCCAGCTTCGCTCATTTCGCTATGCCAAAAAAGTTAAGCACGACTGAAAAGCTAGCTATGAATACCTCAACGAATGCACAACGAACCGCACAACATCTGGCGCTGGTACGCAGCACTTACGAAGGAAGCAATGCAGCCGAGAATGCACAACGCCTGCGCGACGCGGTCACCAGCGACATACGCTGGACTGAAGCTGCCGGTTTTCCATATGCCGGTACCTATATTGGCTGGGATGAGATACAGCATAATGTGTTCGCACGTCTGGGTAGCGAATGGCAGGATTACCGCGTCACGATAGAGCATTACCTGAGCAGTCAGGATCAGGTGGTCGCAATCGGCACTTATAGCGGTATCTATCTGAAAACCGGACTAGCCTTCAGCGCCCGTGTTGCGCATTTGTGGACCTTGCGAGATGGCCGTATCAGCGCCTTCGAACAAATCGTCGACAGCGCAATGGTGTGGCGTGCGATGAAGTAAGCTGATAAACGAGTACGGCCTGTTACAGCACGGTATAAACACAAAACGCACTGCGGACTCAGCAGTGCGCTTATGTTTGATGATATTGCGTCGATTATGTCGCGCGCTACCGTGCTCAGGGCTTGTGCTCATCCCTCAATTCGCGACGCAGGATTTTGCCTACATTGGTCTTAGGCAGTTCAGTGCGGAATTCTATGTATTTTGGTTTTTTATAAGCCGTCATCTGCTCTTTGCAATAGTCCATCAAGACATCGACTGTAAGTGCCGGGTCTTTTTTCACCACGAATAATTTCACTGCTTCGCCAGAAGCCGCATCCGGCACACCGACGCATGCACATTCAAGTACGCCCGGATGCGCTGCCACCACCGCTTCCACCTCATTCGGATAGACATTGAAACCGGACACCAGGATCATGTCTTTTTTACGATCCACGATGCGTACAAATCCGCGCTCATCCATAGTGCCGATATCGCCGGAACGGAAATAGCCATCAGCCGTCATCACTTTGGCCGTTTCATCGGCGCGGTTCCAGTAACCACGCATGACTTGCGGACCACGGATAGCAATTTCACCCGGCGTACCTGGTGCGACCGGCTGGCCAGCATCATCCAGTATCGCCACCTCGGTCGATGGCACCGGTAAGCCTATGGTGCCGGAAAACTGCTTTGCGTCCGGTGGCGTCAGCGTGGCGGTAGGCGAAGTCTCGGACAAGCCATAGCCTTCGAGGATAGGTTTGCCAGTCAGTTTTTGCCAGCGTTCACTCACGCTTTGCTGTACTGCCATGCCACCACCCAGCGTGATCTGTAATTCAGAAAAATCCACCTGTTTGATGTCAGCATGATTCAGCATGGCGTTAAACAGGGTATTCACGCCGGGGAAGAAATTCACTTTATGCTTACTCAGCACGTTCAGAAAGCCCCCGATATCACGCGGATTCGGAATCAGGATATTCATCGCTCCCCAACGCGCGCCCATCATCATGCAGGCATTCAGCGCCAGGATGTGATACAGCGGCAGTGCGCACACTGTGATCCAGGGCCGGTCTGCAGGCAAGCTCTGTAATGCGGGCTGGGACCAGGCATCATTCTGCAGGATGTTAGCAATCACATTCCTATGCGTGAGCACTGCACCTTTGGATAAACCGGTGGTACCGCCCGTGTATTGCAGGAAGGCGATGTCCTCATGCGTTTGCAAGGGCTTGAGCAAATGCAGACCCGTGCCCTCTTTTAGTACCTGTTTAAAACTGACTGCGCCAGCCAACTGAAAAGCGGGCACCATTTTCTTGACATGTCTGACCACAAAATTCAGCAGATGTCCTTTCAGTCCGGGATGCAGATCGCCCATACTCGCAAGCACGATGTGGCGCACAGGGACTTTGCTCAGGACTTTTTCCAGCGTATGCGCAAAATTCTCCAGTATCACGATGGCTTCCGCACCGGAATCGCTGAGCTGATGCTCGAGTTCGCGTGGCGTGTACAAGGGATTCACATTCACCACGGTGTATCCGGCACGCAGTATGCCAGCGACGCACACCGGGTAATGCAGCACATTCGGCATCATCACCGCCACCCGCGCACCGGGTGTCAGACCGCGGCTTTGCAGCCAGGCGCCAATACGGGCCGAATACAAATTCAGATCCCGATAGCTGAGCCGCTGTCCCATACACAGGTAGGCGTCGCGGGTCGCATAGCGTTGAAATGACTCTTCCAGTAAGGCAGTCAACGATGCGTACTGACCGGGATCGATCTCGTCCGGTACACCGGCGGGATACGAGGACAGCCAAGGCTTAGATTGTTGCATAGTGGTCTCCGTTTTTTATTAGGTCAGGCTTAGCTTGCTTACGCTAAGTTTCGCTAGATTTTTTCGCTAGATTTTTTCGCTAGATTTTACTTAGTCACAAGCATAATTTACCTTAATTTTATTTGGCTACCTCACTTGCTTTTACTGAAATGCAACAATTTCACATCCGCAAACTTTATTTATGGAAATCTTCGCCCCATCCTATACAATGCCCGGCTCCGGCATCCAACTCTGAACGACCATGCAAGACACCGAACTACGCTCAGCGCGTGACCATTGGACAGATATCGCCAAAGGCATAGGGATACTGCTGGTGGTGTATGGCCATGTGGCGCGTGGTGTGTTCAATGCAGACTTAGGCATGGATGCAGGCTGGTTCCGGCTGATCGACGATTTGATCTATGACTTTCACATGCCGCTGTTTTTCTGGCTGTCCGGGCTGTACTTACTGAGCTCGCTGCAGAAATACGGTGCTGGCGGCCTGATCCGCAGTAAGCTCGACACCCTGCTCTATCCGTATCTGGTCTGGTCGCTGCTGCAGGGTAGCGTAGAAGTATTCCTGTCGCGCTATACCACCAGCCAGACCAGCATGGCTGAAGTGCTGCGCCTGTTCTGGCAACCGCGCGCGCAATTCTGGTTTTTGTATGTGCTGTTCATCGTGTTTGTGGTGGCGGTGCTGTTGTTACAGCGCCACCCGGCCCGCTTGAAAGCCGGTCTGCTGCTTGCACTGGCGGCGTGGTGGGCGCAAAACCAATGGCAATTGCTATTCCCAGTGGATTTTGTCGCCTCGTTTATGCTGTTCTTCCTCGCGGGCACGCTGTTTCAGCAATACCGCTCCACATTCCGGCAACATGCACTCAGCGTGCTGCTGATCAGCGGATTCAGTTTTAGTACGCTGGCCTGGTTTTATCACAGCCAGCTGGGCCTGCATCATGACAGCAACCACTGGCTGAAACTGCCTTTGAGTCTGAGTGGCATCCTGCTGGTGATCAGCGCCTCCATGCTGTTGGAACGTCGCCAAGCCAGCCAGCCCGGACAAGCTGGCCTGCGCACGCATCTCACACAAGCACTGCTGCTATGCGGCAGCTACTCCATGCCCATCTATCTGATGCACATCCTGAGCGGCAGCGGCATACGCATCGTGCTCAAAAAAGTGTTCCACCTGCAGTCCGCCCCGCTACACCTGCTGCTCGGCTGCCTGTTTGCAGTGCTGTTACCGCTACTGTTCTACCGCCTGCGCGAACGCCAGGGATTTCAGTGGATTGGTTTGCTGTTTACTGCGCCGCGCTGAACTTTGCACGGCTTGCACATGCTGTGACAGGCGGATTAATGACGTTGGTATCGTTCAGCGTTTGTAGTATCTGAACGATTCCATTCGGCGTAATACGCTTCGCTATTAACGCCTTACGGATTACACCTTACCGCGTTGCTTACAATAAAACGAAAGCGGCTAAGGGTAAAAAATAATTCTTCTTTAGCCGCAAAAAATTTAAGCCACTCTTCAACCCCTTGCAGCTAAGGGGTTGGGAGTGGCTTTTTTTGTTTCTAAAGAAGAATGACGAATGATTTTTTTATTCGCGAAGCATCAAACATTCCTCCGATTACTCCTCGTCAATCGGAGCTACGCGAACTCACCTGGATATTACAAAAATAATCGCAATTTCTCGATCATTTGAACTGGCGCACATTCCAATGAACTACGATGATCTGTTCCAATTGAAATTCCATTCAAAAAAACCATTCTCATTTCTCAATAGAAATTCATCTTGTTGATCATTGAAGAACACTTCATAGCATTCAATTTTTTTAGGCAACTGATCACCTATTCGAATGCCCCAAAAATTACCTTTATATTCGCCACCCAGAATTACATCAGTTAAAACACCAGCATTAAATACAAGCTGCAGAGAGTCATTGCTATATGATAAAACCTCATATGACTCCCCCTCCAGTCCATAAGGGTATTTGTTAAGTTTCCAAGTAATATTGCGCTCAAAAAATAAGTGGAGATTATCATTTCCATCAAAAAGAAAAGATGGATCAATAATTCGCAACGTTGCATCAAAGGATGCGCCTAATTTAAATCCAAATATCGATGATCCGATAGTTAGAGATTGAGTCAAATCTATGTCACTCATAAATTCCTATTATCAAAATGAAGTCCATTGACCATTTTTGTAAAATAATCGATTACCTAACGTATCAAAATAACTTTGAGAAGATGTAATTGTCCCAGGTTTAAAGCCTGAAGTTGGATCAATTACCCTAACTTCCATAGCATCGTTATATATGAATTTGTAAGGCCGTAAGGCGTAAACCTTTGGTAGGGCGCATCAAGATGCGCCGTATGGAGGCCTGAGCAATATGAGCGACGTTTGAATTCCTGCTGATCTTCTTTGTTTTTTTCCACTTTAGCTGCTGAAGAGGAAACAGCACCTAGGGCACATCGCGATGCGCAGCATGCATTAGCTATTATCATCAAGTTATTTCAATTCACAGACTGCGCTATCGTAAGGCTACACACCAGCTTCCACTAAACGAGAAAACTCAAATAAAGCCGATCTGAAACGCTATCGACTCAGTCATTCCTGACTGGGTAGCTGTAAACTTCGTCCACATCCGGCGCATCATGATGCGCCCTACCTCAGGATTGCATCTTGCCGTGTTGAGCTGAATATTGGGGCCGGAAATCTTCTGTTAGCTTTTTACGTAGTTTTCTGCGCCGGACCGTCATAAAACAAAGAGCAAATTCATTGAATTTCTGGCTTGCGGCACGATGATTGCAACCACTCCATGGCTGCTGGCAAAGCTGCAGCCGTCTGCTGTTGTGGCTGGAACTGAGCCGGCACTTCCTTACCATCGGCAGTATGCAGCACATGGGTGACCAGGGCGAGCCTTGCACCGTCTGGCAGCAACCAGGAGCTGACACCATTTAATTGCCCTGCACTGCCCTCACCGAAACTGCGGGTGGCGGGCCGCTGCTGCAGTAGTGCAGCCAGAATTTCTGATGCACTGGCAGTGCCCGGCCCGGTTACCAATGCCAGCGGCAAGCTGGTTTGCGGCTGACGCCATTGCGCTGCCAATGCCACATCGGGCTGCATTTGTTTGCCATGCTCTAATTCCTGGTAAGTGCCATGCGTCAGACGTATCATGGTTTTTTCAGACCGCGCATTCTTCCACCAACCCAGCAATTGTCCTTCTTCAAATAATGGGCTAAAGCCAGCTAAAGGGGGACCAATTGCACCACCACCATGCGCGCGTAAATCCAGAATCAGGCCACAAGCGCCGCTTAGCTGCTGCAACAATGCACCCAGACGATCAGCATAGGCCTGACGTAATTCAGGTTGCGGAGCGCCAAACCCCGGCAAAGCCAGATAGGCTACGCCCGGCGCTGGCCACTCCAGCTGCATCTGCGGCACGGCAGTAGCGGCAGCAGATGCCAAGGCGGGCGCCCGGCCACCCCGCGCAGGTAGGATACGGGAATGGGGAACCGGTTCTGCCAACAGATTGAGGCCGAGTTGCAATACCAGATTCCTGTCCTTCGCTGCCAGCGCATGCCTGCTTCGTTCCATCATTGCACGCCAGGCACCCCATCCCATCGTCGGCGCAAACATCGCTTGCTGTTCAATACGCTGCATTTGCTGTTGCAGTACGAAGTCAGGTTGAGCAGCTTGCCGTTTGTCGCCGATTGGTAACCAAATGAGTTGTGCTTGTCCCCAGCGCCAGTCCTCGCCACGAGGATGCACAAAACTGAGTTGTAATCGTTCCGTCTCCGGCGGTGCCCAGGCCAATACACGTAACGCAGTTGCCGTCCCTGAAGGCAGGCTGCTAATGTAATGCCGCAGCATCTGTTGCCCACGCCAGGCACTCAGATAAACAAAGCCTGGCGCCGCATTTGCACTCTGCTTCAGCGGCAGGCGCAATTCCAACAGACAGTCCGTGCAAGGCGTTGCGATCTCTTGCTGGCTAAATGTCTGGATATCTGGCTTTGGCCATGTCAGCGTCTGATGTTCCCAGGCCTGTGCATGACTGGCGCTAACAGACAACAGCACAAGCACCAGCCACCATGCCCGCAACGAATCAACTGCCTGACGCAAAAAGTACCGGATGTTCTGCATAGTTTACGATCTTCCAATTTCCATAGACAGCGAATGTGTGACCACGCCTAAAAGTTGCAACTATAGCAGCAAATTAGCTAAAAATAATAAATCAGCAACTTCAAATCCCGGCGACTCAGCACCCGTCGACCTGATCAAGGGATGCTAATTCTGTGTTGAATTTGAGGGAAAGAAAACAAAGAGGACAGAAAAAACGAGATGGCACATCCGGCGCATCGTGATGCGCCCTGCCTCAGGATTGCACCTGACTACGCTGAGTGTATGGGTATGAACTTTAGCTGTTGAGACTGACATCCTGATTTGAATCCAGTTCTTCGCCAAACATTATCCTATGCCCATCAACGGATACGATGCCGAACTCTCTCATCCCCCAAGGTTCATCCGTCAAAGGTTTCATCATCTCGACCAGCTTCGAATTAAACTCTTCAAACAAAGCTGTCGCATCCGTAACCGTGATGTAGGCAAAATAGGAATGATCACCTAAGGCCTTAGGCGCAATCGCGTCAGGGCATTCGCCAAGCATGAGCGAAAAATTATCCCTGGACAGAAAACACCAGCCACCCTCTTCAAATTCAACATCCATTCCCAACTTATCGCGATAAAAAGGGACAGACACTTTGAGGCCAGGTACCGCAAGAACGAATCTGGGCTGAGTCAACATGATGTTTTTTCGGATGTTATCTGTTGCCATGATCATTGACCTATTCGATAAAGACAAAGTGCGCAAAAACTAAGTTTTATCACATAACATCAGCACGTAGGGAGCTTCGCGATGCGCCTTACCGCGTTGCGTAACTTGCAGTAATTAATTAGGTCAACACTTGGTCAAGTTCTATCTAAAAAAATTAGATGATTCAAACGAGTTATCGGGAATTGTTCACAACTTAAGTGCTAAGAATGCTTTTCAAAAAAGGGAATTCTTGCACACATACAGCATCAATTTGTGATCGTAAATAATCGTCGCCACTATCATGTTTACCTATACATAAATAATAATTTTTATTCTCAAATTTAGCGAAAATTAGCCACTCTCCAGTTAAGGACTTTGATTTAACGAGACGATCCCAACTGCCGGAAACTATATCATTTACGATATGAGGGGTATCGGTCTCGACCACCCACCTGCGCTCCCCGGCAGCATCTGCCTCTACAATTTTTTGCTCGAAATAAGGTATTCCAAATTTATCGATACCTTTGTGAATGTTTTTAGCAAAACTTGCTATTCCATCCTCAAGATAATGTTGATGCCACAATCCTTTAAGTGGGGTACGTGTAAATACAGTAGCTGCTTTGAGTCCAATATTTTCTTCCAATCCCTCTAGTGCCCTTATTTGGCTGATTACTTTTGTAGGATCTAAGTGTCCAGACTTAAACGCTGCAAACAATTGAAGCAAGAGCAAAAAACTGAATCGATCCTCAAATATGGAATCAAGTCGGATTTGATTAGCAAAATTCCTTAACTCAGAATTAGCATCAGAGCCGTCTGCAAACGTTGCATTGAAAGAGTGGCGAGGCATTACATATAACCTGACGAATAGAATGTACCCGCCGCACTGAAACACAAAGACGTCTTTATAGTGCGACGAAAAACACAAGTTAAATTGAAGGGAATGTTTTCACTTTAGATAATACATTACATGTGAATTGACTGGTTGATTGAGCGCCAATCAACCAGTCAAATACATCAAGCACACGCCAACAACTGTGCCGCATCCTGCGCCGCAATGCGGCCTTCGTCAGTGGGGATGACCCAGATTTCTGCGCTGCTGTCGGTGCTATGTATGGCGCAGATGGCGTTGCCGTCGGCGGCGTGGTTTGCAGCAGGGTCGAGTCGCAGGCCCAGATAATGCAGACCGGCGATGACGTCGGCGCGTAGCTGTACGTCATGCTCGCCGATGCCGCCGGTGAACGCGATGGCATCGATACCGCCCAGCACCGCTGTCAGTGCGCCGCATTCACGCAGGATGCGGTAGGCGAACATGCGTATTGCGAGTGCGGCGCGTGGGTCGGATGAGGCGCGCAGGGTGCGCATATCGGCCGAGATGCCGGATACGCCGAGCAAACCGGATTGCTTGTACAGCGTGTTTTCTATGCGTTTGGCATCCCAGCCATCCTGCAGCAAATGCAGCAGCACACCGGGGTCGAGCGCGCCGCAGCGGCTGCCCATCATCAAGCCATCAAGCGCAGAAAATCCCATGGTGGTGGCGATACTGACGCCCTGCCGCATCGCGCACAGGCTGGCACCATTGCCCAGATGCGCCATGATCACGCGCTGACCGGCGCGCGCCGAAACGTCCGCCAGATGACTGGCGACATAGCGGTAAGACAAACCATGAAATCCATAGCGTCGTATGCCCTGCTGACTCAGTTCTGCGGGCAAGGCAAAGCGGTATTCCTGCTCCGGCATTTGCGCATGAAAGCCGGTATCAAAACAGGCCACGTGCAGACAATCGGGAAAGGCGGCGCGGAAGGCTTCGACACCGTCCAGATTATGCGGCTGATGCAGCGGTGCCAGATGGTGCAGGCTGCGCAGATAAGTCAGCATCGCCTCATCCACCACCACTGAATTGGCGCAGCGTTCACCACCATGCACCACGCGATGCGCCACCGCGACGATTTGCGCACCATCGCTGTGTAAGCCTATCTGTTCGCGCAGCAGTGTCAGCATGGCGTGAAACGCGTCCCCGGTAACAGACTCTGCCAGCAGCGTCAGCGCATGTTGTTCGCCGTCATAACGCAGGGTGGCACGTGGTTGTCCGCCCGGCTCCAGACCTTCGGCCAGACCAGACAATATCACCTCGCCTAGTTCCTGCTGCACTAACTGGTACAGCGCAAATTTAATACTGGAGGAACCCGAATTCACCGCCAGAATCGCGCGACTCATGGTGCTTTTTTCCGGTATTGATGCGCCAGTAATTTGACCAGCGCAGCCGATGCGACACGCGCACTGGCGCCATCGGCACGGCTGGTCAGCGCAATCGGTACGCGGGCACCCAGCACAATGCCACAGGTGGCGGCACCGGCCAGATATTCAAATTGTTTCGCCATCATATTGCCGGATTCCAGATCCGGCACCATCAGAATATCGACGTCCCCTGCGACTGGCGACTGTATGCCCTTGATGCGTGCTGCCTCAGCAGAGATCGCATTATCAAAAGCCAGCGGGCCATCGATCAATGCGCCTGTGATTTGCTTGCGGTCTGCCATTTTGCACAGCGCGGCAGCATCAATCGTGGATTGCATTTTAGCGTTCACACTTTCGACTGCGGCCAGCAATGCGACTTTAGGCTGGCTGATCTGCAATGCATGGGCCAGTTCTATCGCATTCTGCAGGATGTCAGCTTTTTCATTGAGACCGGGTGCGATATTCAGCGCCGCATCGGTCAGCAATAAGACCTTATGGTACATAGGCACATCCAGATGAAATACATGCGACAGCCGGCGCTTGGTGCGCATAGCCGTGCATTGCACGACTGCTGACATCAGCTCATCGGTATGCAGACTGCCCTTCATCAGCGACTCTACCTCGCCATTGGCCGCCATCTGTACTGCTGTTTCTGCGGCAGCGTGACTGTGCGGCACATCGACGATGCGTATGCCATCCAGTGACAACCCGGCTTCGCTGGCTAATTGCGCCAACCGGGCGGCAGGTGCCACCAATACCGGAATGATCAGTCCCTGACGCGCCGCATCGAGTGCGCCTTTAAGTGATTCTGCATCGCAGGGATGAACCACGGCGCACAGCACTGGCGCCAGATCGTCCACGCTGTGTATCAGCGCTTGCTGACGAGCGCCCAGATCGAACATGGCGAGGGTAGGCAAATGTGCGCGCGGACGTGCGACCGCCAACGTTGGTGCGATCACCAGTGCCGTACCCGATACCACGGTCACGCCTTTCTGATTCAGGATTTCACACGCGAGGGTGACGCGTTTTTTTTCATCCTCTTTGGCGGTCACAGTCACCGACACCGTGAGCGCATCACCGATATGCACAGGCTTACAGAAATGCAGATTCTGTTCCAGATAAATCGTACCTGGCCCCGGCAACTGGGTACCGAGTACCGCCGAGATCAGCGCGCCGCCCCACATGCCATGCGCGATCACGCCATGGAACAGCGTGGCGTCTGCATATTCCGCATCCAGATGCGCCGGATTGACATCACCGGAGACCGTAGCGAAAGCCTGAATATCAGCATGTGTCAGGGTTCTTTCGGTACTGGCGCGTTGTCCGATGTAGAGATCGTCATACACCACATTCACTATCTGTTGCTGGTCGCTGGCGACCGGATACACAGGATCATTCATCTCTTTTCCTTAATTCACGATGTGATAGCCGCCATCGACATACAGGGTCTGCCCCGTCATGCCGGAAGCTGCATCGCTGACCAGAAATGCGGCCAGCTGACCAATTTCATCCAATGTCACCAGACGACGCAAAGGCGCGCGCTGTCTGGCCTTGTCCATCAAGCCGTCAAAATCCTGTAAGCCAGATGCGGCGCGGGTTGGCACCGGTCCAGGCGAGACCGCATGCACACGGGTTCCGGCCGGGCCCATCTCAGAGGCCAGATAGCGCACCAGCGATTCCAGCGCCGCCTTGACCGGCCCCATCAGGCCATAATGATCAACCGCTTCCGCCGCGCCCAGATAAGTCATCGTGATCAGACTGGCCGATGGGCTCAGATGCGGTTCACATAGCTTAGCCAGACGTGCAAAGGAATGACAAGAAATATCCATCGCACGGCAAAAACCTGTGGCAGAACTGTCGATCACTCGTCCGTGCAAATCCTCCAGCGGTGCCCAGGCGATAGAGTGAATCACAAAGTCAATTTGCTGCCCGCCTGCTGTCGCCTGCTGCACCAGCTTGGCCAGTGCATCTTCCTGCTCCACATTACACACGATCAGCGGCGCCTCAACTTGCTGCGCCAGCGGCGCGACAAATTGCGCTGCTTTTTCATTCACACAACTGAGCACCAGTTGCGCCCCCAGCGCATGCGCCACTTTTGCACAGCCCCAGGCGATACTGTGCTCATTGGCTAATCCGATAATCAAACCACGTTTGCCTTGCAGGGACATGGGAGCGGAATTTTGATGCATAGCTTATCCTTTTTCTGTCAAAAAGCGTTGTGCAGAATTTTGCAGCGATCATTGAAATTGTTTTTTAAAACGCAGCATGGTCACGCTGCGTACCAGCAAGCCAAGCACGACTATGCCTGCAAACATGGGCCATAACACGGTGATACCCGCTCCCTTCATCAGGATGCCGTAACTGGCATTGATGTAGTAATACAGCGGCGACACATACATCCCCCAGCGCATGACGGCGGGCATGGCTTCCGGCGGCGTCCAGGCGCCGGATAAAAACATCATCGGTGCCAGTATCAGGATTACCATCATGCCAGCCTGCGCCATATTGCGGGTGACGGTTGCAATGCCTATACCTATACCTGCCAGCGTACTCACATACACCGTGGTCAGTGCAAAAAACAGCAGCAAACTGCCTGCCACCGGTATAGAAAATACCGGTATCAGCACACCGAACAGACCCAGTGCGGTACCACCTAAGATCACCGCCACCATCGCAATAATCTTAGGCAGCATGATTTGCAGCGGCGACAGCGGCGACACCAGCAATTGCTCTATCGTGCCACGTTCTTTTTCCCTGACCATAGCGGCCGCTGGCAACAGCATGGAAAACAAGGTCACGACATTCAGCAATTCAGAAATCCCCATAAACCAGGCATCGTTCTGATTCGGGTTGAACCAGACCCGGGTGTGATTACTGATCACCGGGCCGCTAGACAGCCCACTGCTGAGGTCTACACCGAGCCGGCTGGCGCTTTGCTCCAGTCCATAGCGCGCAATGATCTGGGTCGCATCCACCGCTGCCAGAAAACCCTGCACCGAATTGGAAGCATCAATCTGCATCTGCACAGCAGTGCCATCACCACGTGCAAGTGCAGCACCAAAGCCAGGCGGTATATCCAGCACCGCCATCGCCTTGCCATCATCCAGCATTTGCTGCCCCTGCTCTGGATGTGTCATGGCTCCGGCCCAGCGAAATTCCGGCGGCATAAAACGTGCCGCCAGCTCACGCGATGCAGCTGTGCGATCACTATCCGACAAGACTAATGCCGCATTATTTAACTGGAATGACACGCCGGACGCTGCGTTATAAATATCGGCAGTAAATGCATACAGCACGAATACCAGTAAGACTGGATCGCGCAACAATTGCAATAACTCTTTCCAGGTCATCGCCTGCACCCGGCGCCACCAGACCCGGTTCAAAAAAAATAAAGTCACTGTACTACTCCCTTAATTTGCCGGACGTTTATGGAAGGCCAGAAAACCCGCACTGAACAAGCCAAACGAATACAGGACCAGGATCAGCATATCCGGCCACAGAGCAGCAAAGCCCACGCCTTTCAGGAAACTGCCAATCGCAATCTCGGCGTAGTACATGCCGGGTAAGGCATGCGCAATCACGCTGGCAACTGCCGACAATGAAGGGATGGGAATAATCATGCCGGAGTACAGTACCGCAGGCACCACCGTCACGATGGCCGTACCTACCATGGCCGCGACCTGGGTATTGACCATCACCGACACCAGCAAACCTATGCCCGTGGTACAGACCACATATAGGATAGTGGCGAGCAGGAAAAACAGCAGATTCCCCTTGAACGGCGCACCAAACAGGAATAAGGCAAAAGCGGTCAGCAGGCAGGCATTCACGACTGAAATCGCGACATAGGGTAAGAGTTTGCCAACCAGATATTCACCGCGCGACAGCGTGGACGAATACACGTTGTAAATTGCACCTGATTCTTTTTCCCTGACCACGCCGAGCGCAGTCAGAAACGGCGGTGACAGCATCAGGATCACCATAATCAGCTTGGGTGCAATCGACCAGATACTTTTGACTTCCTGGTTATACAGATAGCGTATCTCCACCTTAACCGGCTGAAACGCAGCGCGCAGCGTGGCTTGTGGAATCCCGCTGAGTGCAGATAAATGCGCGGATAGCTGTTCGATATTGGCCGCTGCATTGATGGCGCTGACATAGCCCTTGGCGGTCAGTGCGCGGAATGGGAAAGTACCATCGATCCAGGTTTGCACATCGGCTGGCTGCCCGGCTTTCAGGCGGGCACCGAACTGTGGGGGAATAATGATCACGGCACGTATGCTGTTATCCATGACCAGTTTTTCCAGTTCAGATTCGCGCTGACTGTAGGCCTGAAAAGCGAAGTAACGTGAATCGCTGAACTGATGCGCATACTCGCGCGAACTGACCGACTGATCGTAGTCGACGATTGCCAGCGGTATATGCTCCACATCGAGCGACAAGCCGTAGCCAAACAACAGCATCAGCAGTGAAGGAACGACAAACGCCAGCGTGAAGAACAAACGGTCACGCACAATTTCGCGCCACTCTTTATACGCGACGACACGGATACGACGCAGATTCATGAACTGCCTTTCTGATGTTGGGCATCCTGTTGTTCCAGGCTGGTCACGATATGGACAAACACATCTTCCATAGACAGACGACGTGGTCTGAGTGCGCTCACCTCAAACGCCTGCAGACTGGTTCGCACACGCTGGCTGTCAGCCTCCAGGTCTTGCAGCAGCACATGCAGCTTGGGACCAAACAGACTGGCGCTGGCAAAACCGGCCTGCTGCAATACCTGTAAGGCTTGCGGGGCATCTGAGCAATCGACTTCCACTAACTGACCGGCTTCCTGCTCCAGCCGGTTTTTTAACTGTTCAGGCGAGGCATCCGCCACCACGCGCCCTGCATACATCAGCGCGATATGATCGCAATGCTCGGCTTCCGACATATAGTGGGTAGTGACCAGTATCGTTACATGCTCTTCACGCGACAACCGGAACAGTACATCCCAGAATGCGCGTCTCCCCAAAGGATCAACGCCTGAAGTCGGTTCATCTAAAAATAAAACCTGAGGCCGGTGTATCAGCGCGCAACCCAGCGCCAGCCGCTGCCGCAAACCCATAGGCAGGCTGGCGGTCAGCGCATGACCAAAGGGACGCAAGCCAGCCATGTCGAGTATCCAATCCATGCGCTCGGCAGTCTGTTGCCGGCTCAGCCCATAGATGCCCGCATACAGCCGTATATTTTCCAGTACGCTCAAATCCAGATACAGGGAAAATGCCTGCGACATATAGCCTATGCGTTCGCGTATCTGCAAACCCGCAGTCCGCATATCGGCACCGGCCACCATGCCTTGCCCGCTGCTTTGGGTCAGGATACCGGTCAGCATTTTGATGACCGTGCTTTTACCCGCGCCATTGGCACCCAGCAAACCAAAAATCTCACCCTGCGGCACTTGAAAACTGACCTGATCGACGGCCTTGAATTCACCGAAATGACGGCTCAGTTCACGCGCTTCTATCGCCAGCTGTTGTGTGGCGGGCTGCGCCGCAGAGACAACAGCAGCGGTATTTGCAACCGTAGCAACGACAGCCGTAGCAACGACAGGCTCAGCGACAATCGCATCCGCATCCGCACCTGCAGCTGCACGCTGCCTGAGCAAAGCGATAAACACATCTTCCAACTCCGCATCCAGTACCTCAGTCTGCGCCTGTGCAATCGCTGGTGTCTGCTGTAAAGTCTGCAGCACTTGCTGACGCGCCGCGTCGGCTTCAGCACTATCCACAAACACGCGGATTTCCTGGCCCAGTGCTTCCAGTTGTGGAAAGCGCTGGGTCAGACGCTGTACCGCTGCCATCTGCTGCTGCGCATCCGCACAGACGGTGCTGACGATGCAACCGGCTGCCAGATCCTTCATGCGTGCGGGTTCGCCTGAAGCCAGGATTTTCCCTTCATGCATCAGCGATACGCGATGAAAGCGGCTGGCTTCATCCATATACGCAGTCGAGACCAGCGCGGTAATACCTTTTTCCTGCAACAGACGTGACAAGATGCTCCAGAATTCACGGCGCGAGACCGGGTCTACACCGGTAGTCGGTTCATCGAGTATGACTAATTTGGGTTCGTGGATCAGCGTGCAAACCAGACCCAGCTTTTGCTTCATGCCGCCCGACAGATTTTTCATGGGGCGGTCACGGAAGCGTTCCAGGCGCGTGCTTTTCAGCAGTGCCTCTTTACGCTCGCGCAAAGCCTCAGGACTCAGTAAACGCAGGCCACCAAAATAATCGATATTTTCTTCGACTGATAAATCCCCATACAGATTCTGCCCCAAGCCTTGCGGCATCAGGCCTATCCTGTCCTTGATTAGCTCACTGTCCGCCTCATTATTGATTAACTGAGAAAACACGCGCAGTTCGCCCTCATCATGCGCGAGCACACCGGCAACCGCTTTCAGCAGACTGCTTTTGCCAGCGCCATCAGGGCCGATCAGGCCATAGATTTCACCGGGCCGCACTTGCAGGCTGATGTGATCCAGCGCCAGATGTGCGCCATAGCGCTTGACCAGCTGATTCGCTTCGACCAGCCAGGGCTGAGGCGCACCGGGCACCTCAGCTGCAGCGCCATCCTTATTGAATAACAGCGGCATAGGCTTATTTCCAGCGTGGTTTTTGCCACGCCACGTCCTGCTTCCAGCGTATCACTGCATCGGCTGGTATGCCCGGTGTCAGCTGATGTTCAGGATTATTTGTGATGCGCAGTTTGACGGCATACACCAGCTTGGTGCGTTCATCGGTAGTCTGGACTTCTTTCGGTGTGAATTCAGCGCGTGCAGCGATATAGCTGACCGTCGCATCAAAGAACTTGTCGCCAGCCGCATCGGTGTAGACGCGCACAGGCAAGCCCAGTTTGACTTGTCCGATTTTGGATTCCGGTACATAGACCTTGAGATAGAGCCGGTCCAGATTCACCATTTCTAATATCGCGCCGCCCGGCATCACGACTTCACCCGGCTCACGCAAACGGCTCAGCACCACGCCGCTGTCGGGGGCGGTGATTTGCAAATCCTTGAGCACAGTTCCGGCTTCGCTGACGCCAGCTGCAGCCCGCTCACGTTGCGCGCCTAAGGCATTTACCTCCTGTTGACGCGCGCGGATTTTTTCATTGCCCAGATTCGCTTGTGCCACACCCTGCGCGGCGCGCTTCACCGCTTCTTCAGCCGCATGCACATCAGTACGCGCGACCTGCCAGGCCAGATCCGCCTGTTCATAGCGATGGCGCTCAATCACGCCGCGCTCAAACAATTCCTTGTGGCGCTGCGCATCACGCTGACTCTGCTGCTCAACGGCGCTGGCTTTACTCAGCATGGCGCGCGCCTGGCTCAGACTGGCTTCGGCCAGTGCCAGTCCCATCGGTACTTCTTTTTGTGCGACATCGAGGCTGGCCTGAGCCGACTTCCATTGTGCCTCGGTGGCATTCAGCACCTGCCGCGCCTGCTCGGTTTTAGCCTGAAAACTCTCGTCTTCCAGTTGCGCCACCAGTGCACCGGCTGCCAGCGTATCGCCCTCTTTCGCCAATACCTTCAGCACACGGCCCGGATATTTAGCGGCTGCGATAATGCGTTCGCCCTCTACCCTGCCGCTTGCCACGATCAGGCCATCCGGCATAGGCCGGCTGCTGCTGAAGTAATATGCGAGACCGGCGATGATCGCCACGCCAGCCACACCCAGCAAGGCCGGACCCAGATTTTTTTGTTTGCTTTGCATAGTCATTCCTTGCAGATTTATTGGTGGTGAGCAGCCAGCATGCCGGCTGCATAGAGCAGTTGCAGGCGTGCCAGTTCATGGTCGTAAATGGCGTTATCGCGGTTGGAATAGGCTTGCAGACGGCGCGTCTCGGCATCCAGTACATCGCTGTTCGGTGCCAGCCCTGAGCGGTAGCGTTCACGTGCCAGATTCAGCACTTCATCAGCCTGTTCAACCGCAGTCGCCACCAGCCCCAGCCTTTGCCGGGTTTCCTGCTGATTCATCCAGGCCTGTCTGACTTGCAGCTGGATTTTTTCCTGATTATCTTGCGCCAGTTCAGCCACAGCGCGGGCGTTGGCGGACAATTGCGAAGATTGCTGGCGTACCTGACCGCCATCAAACAACTCCCACTTCATCACCAGCCCGGCCCACCAGCCCTTATCCTGCGCCAGATAACGGTTCTCCAGTTTGTTATAACCGGCACTCACGCCTAACTGCGGCAAGTGGCTGGCTTTCACGCTGGCGGCCTGATGCTGCAAAGCCTGCGACTGTTGACGCAGCGCCTGCAATTCAGGACGCTGCTCTTGCGCGGCCAGCAAATAGGCGCTCAGACTCTGATGCAGATCACGCCGCTCATTGCCGGGATCGGTGACCAGATCCTGCAACTCAACCTTGTCATCATAGGCACGGCCCAGCCAGCGGTTGTAGGCGGCACGCGCCAGCGACAAACCATTCTCTGCCTGCAATTGCCACTGCAAAGCATTGGCCAGTGCGACTTCGGTGGCCAGCACATCATGTCTGGCCACATAACCGCGTTCATGTAAAGCCTGCACATCAGCGCGATGTTTTTGCATGGCCTGTACATGGCTGTGGCTGACCTGCAGCGCATGCTCTGCGCGCAATACCTGCACATAGGATTGTGCAATTGCGAGTTTCAGTTCGCTGTAAGTCAGCCGGGTCTGAGCGATACTGACCTGCTGTTGTGCTTCCGCCGCCGCCACGCCTTGCGCGATGCGGCCACTGGTGAACAAGGGAGCACTGACGGTCACGCCGCCGAAATAACTGGCATCCTGCGCAAATGGCAGCGATGCGCCTTTGAGCATAGGCAGTGCCGGAATACTGATCTTGGCAGCCGGTTCGCTTTCTGTGCGCAGATAGCCCGCTTCCAGCGCCAGCTTAGGAAAGTAAGTCGCTTTGGCGGCTGCCAGTTGGGCTTCGGCTGCCTCCTGTCTGGCGCTGGAAGACGCGAGTAAATGATCGCGTTTTAAACCCTGCTCCCAGGCTTGTTGCAGGCTTTCTGCAGCGTTCGCCAGCGGGCTCAGCAGCAGGCCATTGATGCAGATCAAACCAGCTGCAATTAGGTGCGTAGCGCCGTCATTACGGCGATTTTCAGCGCAACAATGCGACGCGGGCCTTTTGTGCGGCAGCGCAAAATATTGTCGGATTCTGTCTGTTCGCAGAGTGAAAACGGAGTTTTTCATGAGACTATCCAGGAATGTTTTTTACAGTGTATTGCTGCAAATGCACTATCCAATTGATTCGAATCAATCGTGATCACTGCCAGGTTCGCCACAATGAAACCACAGCACGAAACCGGAGCCCACCATGAATCAGCCCTCTTCAACTGCGCCATCCACACCTGCCCAGCCCGACAGCATTTGCTATCTGACCCGGGAGCAGTCGGTACATCCGCTAGATTTAGCCTTGCACAATCAACTCGCGCAATGGACTGGCGGTATTTCACCGGCCAGCGTGATCCTGGCCTGGCTGGACTGGGGCTTACATCTGTCCTTCGCACCGGGCAAGCAAATGGAGTTACAGCGCTTGTGGCAACAGCAAATGGCGGAGTGGCCTTTATTCCTGGGCCAGGCACTGCAGAACAGCACGACTCAGCCCGAGGCGGGCGACGATAAACGCTACAGCCACACTGGCTGGTCAGCCTGGCCCTACAACGCGCTGGCGAAAAGTTTTTTGCAGAATCAGGCATGGTGGGACAGCGCAACCACAGGCGTGCGTGGCGTACAAAGCCATCATGAAAACGTCGTCAGCTTTATGGCGCGCCAGTGGCTGGATGTCCTGTCGCCAGTCAACTACCCGGCACTCAATCCTGAAGTGCTGGAGACGGCCCGCAATACCCAGGGCACCAGCCTGCAGCATGGCATGCAGCACTGGATGCATGATGTGGCCGAGGCCGTACAACAAAAACTGCAAGCAGACGCCAAAGTACAGGATTTACCTTACCAGCCTGGACGCGATGTGGCGCTCACGGAAGGCAATGTGGTATTCCGCAATCAACTGATAGAACTGATCCACTACCGGCCACTTAGCCCAAACACCTATGCCGAGCCGGTGCTGATTGTTCCATCCTGGATCATGAAGTTTTACATCCTGGATCTGTCGCCGCATAATTCCATGGTGCGCTATCTGTTGGAACAGGGACATCAGGTATTCATGATTTCCTGGAAAAATCCGGATGCGGCTGATCGTGATCTGGGCATGAATGATTATCTGGAATCCGGCTTATTTGCAGCATTACAGCAAGTCAGCGAAATAACTCAGCACGCAGCGATCCATGCGACCGGCTATTGTCTGGGCGGCACCCTGCTCGCCATTGGTGCAGCTGCACTGGCGAAACGGCAATCCGATAACTATGCCCCCAAACTGGCCAGCATCAGTCTGCTGGCGGCACAGACTGATTTCAGCGAACCTGGCGAACTCGGCTTATTCATTGACGAAAGCCAGCTCGCCATGTTGGATGCATTGATGTGGAAGCAGGGTTATCTGGATGGGAAGCAAATGGGGGCCTCTTTCCAGCTATTGAATTCACGCGATCTGATCTGGTCGCGCATCATGCGCCACTACATGCTGGGTGAAGAAGATACGACGAATGATCTGATGTCCTGGAATGCCGATACCACCCGTATGCCTTACCGTATGCACAGCGAGTATTTGCAGCATCTGTTCCTGCACAATGATCTGGCGCAGGGACGCTATTTGTATGAAGGGCAGCCGCTGCATCTGCAGGACATACAGGTGCCGCTGTATGTGGTGGGCACGGTCAAAGATCATGTCTCACCCTGGAAATCCGTCTTTAAAATTCATCAGCTGACCGACACCACCGTCGATTTCATCCTCGCCTCCGGTGGGCATAATGCGGGTATCATCTCTGAACCCGGTCATGCACATCGCAGCTATCAGTTGGGTGCAACCAGCACGCATGGTGCGATCAAACCCGATGCAGAAAGCTGGTTGAAAACTGCAGAAACGGTAACGGGCTCATGGTGGGAACACTGGCATCTGTGGCTCGCGAAAAACAGCAGCGCAGCAAAGTCAGCAGCACAACAAGCCGATACCGCAGCCAGTCTGGGCGCAGCACCTGGCACTTATGTGATGATGCGCTGACTGGGTAATGAAAAAAAGGGAGTCGCTCACATGAGGACTCCCCTTTTTTTGATTTGCGTTTTATTTGCGTTTGATTTGCGTTTGATTTGCGTTTGATTTGCGTTTATATACGCGAAACTCAATCTTCAGGCACGGCGGCTACGGATTTTACTCACAATACTTACCCCGGCTAATACCAGCGCACCGGCAACCACACCCAGCACAGTATCAAAACTCATAGGAGTGATCGCCGCCAACAGCTGACCGCCCGGTAAGCCTTGCGCGATATGGCTCAGCTCTTCGCTCCAGTGATGGGCAAATGGCAGGCCATGGGTCAGGATACCGCCGCCGACCATAAACATCGCGACCGTACCGATCACCGTCAGCGATTTCATCAGCAAAGGAGCGAAGGCCAGCAAACCGCTACCGACCAGCTTTTGTAGGCTGCCCAGTCCACCAGGAGCGGCGTGACGCTGCAGATACAAACCCATATCGTCGAGCTTCACAATCGCTGCTACCAGGCCATAGACGCCGACTGTCATCACGACTGCGATCAGCGACAGCACTGTCAGTTGCGACATGAAGGGCGCAGTTGCAACCGTACCCAGCGTGATAATCATGATCTCAGCACTGAGCACAAAATCGGTGCGGATCGCGCCTTTGATTTTTTCTTTTTCCAGCGCCAGAATATCCAGATCTTCTCTGGCCACGGCCGCCAGTAATTCATCCTGCTCCTGCTGCTCTTCTGCATCGGTATGCAAAAATGAATGCGCAATTTTTTCAAAGCCTTCATAGCACAGATAAGCGCCGCCTATCATGAGTAAAGGCATTACCGCCCAGGGTGCGAGTGCGTTGAACAACAAGGCCAGTGGCAACAGGATCAGCTTATTCCGTATCGAGCCCACTGCCACTGCCCACACCACCGGCAATTCACGCGCAGCGCGCACACCTGAGACTTGCTCTGCATTCAGCGCCAGGTCATCACCGAGTACGCCAGAAGTTTTCTTTGCCGCGATTTTTGTCATGGCAGCGACGTCGTCTAATACGGTCGCAATATCATCAAACAAAGTCAATAAACTGGCACCAGCCATAAAACGCTTTCAAAAATAAATTAACTTACAAAAATTCAACCATCATGCGATGGCGATGCGATCGCCAGCCCTGATGCCACTGTTTCTGGATATTTTACCTGGTGAATTACAGCCCGGAAGAAGCTGGCATGGCACGGGTTTCTGTCTCAGCCAGCAGATAATTATCCTGCATTTGAGCCTCAAAAATGCGGACCGCATTGCGCCCACCCGCTTTAGCATGGTACATCGCGATATCAGCAGCCCGCGATAAAGTGCGCTCATCTTCACCATGATGCGGGAACAGGGCGACACCGATACTGGCAGTGATCTCATGCTGTACACCGGAAAGCTCAAACGGAATACTGAGCGCATGACAGATTTTTGTCGCCAATTGCTCAGCCACCGTGACCGACCCTATGTCCATCATCAGGCCGACAAATTCATCACCGCCTATGCGACCTATGGTATCGGATTCGCGCAACAATTCAGACATGCGGCGCGCAGCCTCCTGCAAAATCGCATCGCCCACCGCATGGCCGTAATTATCATTGATCGGTTTAAATCTATCCAGATCGATGAACATCAATGCCAGCTGGCTTTGCTGACGACGCGCCAAACTCAGACCGTACTGCACCCGCTCGAAAAATAACACCCGGTTCGGCAAATTGGTCAGGCTGTCATGATGTGCCATATGGGCGAGTTTTTCATCAGCCCGCTTACGTTCAGTGATGTCGCGTTTTACCGCTACAAAATGGGTGGTTTCACCATGCTGATTAAGTACCGGCGCGATCAATGCCTCTTCCCAGTAAATTTGGCCAGACTTGCGACGGTTAATTAGTTCGCCTGACCACAGCTTACCCTGATTCAGATTCGCCCACATCGACGCATAGGTCTGCGGGCTGGTGAAACCGGATTGCAGCAGCTTAGGTGTTTTCCCAAAGACTTCTTCCGCGCTATAGCCGGTTTCCTTAGAAAACTGTGGATTCACATATTCAATACGGGTATCCGGGCCGGTAATCAGCACCGATGCCGGGCTGTTTTCGACTGCCATCGACAGTAACTTTAAGCGTAGCGACTGTTCTTTTAACTCCTGCATACTCAGGGCCAGACGGCGATTCACGCTATAGATGTACAAGGCGATCGCGGCTACACCGGACGCAATTAATAAAGTCAGCCCTATCCACACATATAGCAGGCGATTATTGTGTTCTTGCGGTGCCTGGTACAGAAAATCATCACTGGTGTAGCCCTCAGGCAGCATGCCCATACTGGCATAGGTATCCGCAATATGACGCCAGCGCCCCGGATGCATATAGCCGATCGCGACTAAATCCGTCCTTAACAAAGCCTGCATCTGTTGTGCCTCAAACTGCAAAGCCGCCTGGGCTTGCGGACTCGCAAATCGTTCCGGATAGCTGTGCAAGATCAGTGCAATAATTTCTGCAGGATGCGCCATCGCATATTCCCAGCCGCGCAGACTGGCGTCCCGAAAAGCTTGCACACGCTCAGGATGCTGTTTGATTTCCTGTTCCGAGGTGAACAGATTGTCGCCATAAAAATCGATACCCATAGAGCGTGGCGTGTAGATCTGATAATCGACATGCGACTGATTCAGATAGAAGGGTTCATTGGTGACATAGGCAGACATGACATCCACTTTGCCATCAATAAAATCCTGAGTGGAAAAACTGTGATCGACTGTTTTCATGGTCGCATCCGGGATACCGATACTGCGCAGGTAGGCGATCAGTTCGTCAGACTGCGGCTCCAGCATTAAACGCTTACCACTCAAGTCATGGACGGTTTGCAAATCAGATTTTTTTCGCGCAATCAGAATTTGCGGCGAATGCTGGAAAATCACAGCCAGCGCAACGACCGGTTTGCCCGCCTTTCTTTCCAATAGCAGGCTGCTGGTACCGACCCCAAACTGGGCACGTCCACTGACGACTTCATCTATTACATTCAAGCCGCTTGCCTGCGGACTCACTTCCCGCACATCGACTTCAAGACCAGCCTGTTGATAGTAACCCTGCTGTTGCGCGGCATAATAGCCAGCGAATTGAAATGCATGCGTCCATTTCAATTGCAAAACCACTTTTTCCAAAGCATGCGCTTCCCCGGTCAGCATCGGAGACAATTGACTGGCTATGCACAGAAGACACAGCAGCACACGAAATTTCAAGCTCATAGCAAACACCCAGGGCAAGCACAGCCGCGGAAAAAGGTGAAGCAGGGTTCAGGGAGGATAAAAATTTAAAGGTTTATAATGATTCTGTCATCTATTGTACAACAATACCAGAAAAAATCCGGTGCTAAAACCACTCAGCCATGCAAGCGCTTACGTATCCGGCTCAGCGCTTCTGGCGTCACCCCCAGATAATGGGCAAGATCACGCAATTGCACGCGTGCAGCCACCTCGGGATAGTGCTGCAAAAATGACAGATAGCGCGCATCCGGCGTCATGGTCAGTAATTCGCGCTCGCGTTGTTCTTTTCTGACTATATGCGATTCCAGCAAGCCACGGATTGCTTTTTGCCATTCGGGATAAGTCTCTGCCAGCGATTTCAGCAGCGCATAATCGACCTGCTCGATCTGACTGTCTTCGATCGCGGTCACAAAAAAATCTGTTTTCAAGCCACTGATGAGCACATTCGGACAGGCAAAAAAACCTGCTTCACCAATAAAGGACTTAATCCACTCCTGCCCGTTTTCGGACAGATAGGTCAGTTTAAAAATTCCTTTACGGACCACATACACATAGGGCTGCCATTCGCCCGCAGAAAATACTTGCTGGCCTTTCTGGATTTTTCTAAGGCTGACCGCCTGTTGCAACTGTGCGCCAGCCGGTAAGGCACAGCCAGCGGCCTGCTCCATCAGACGCAATAGCTGGCATTTTTCCTGCACGGCTTCAGTCATGTGCACTCCCTGACTGCAGTATCTGCTCTAAAGGCTGCCATACCTGAGCCGGTAACAGCTTTTGCATACAATCCTGATGACCGAGCGGACACACGCGCTGGCGGCAAGGTGCGCAATCCAGGCGCAGAGAGAAAGAATGCGCGACGCTGGAAAATGGCGGCGCATGATCGGGATCGGTCGGGCCATAAATCGCCAGTACCGGCCGGTTAAATGCAGAAGCGATATGCAGCAAGCCGGAATCATTACTGACCACGGCCGTTGCCGCTGCGATCAGCGCGACCGCTTGGTACAGACTGGTTGTACCCGCCAGTTGTTTCACCTGCGGTGCCAGCGCTGCGATGCGATTGCAGACTTCGACATCTTTGCCAGACCCTAGTAATACGACTTGAGCTTCCTTGTCGCTCTGCTGTATCTGCTGCGCCAGCGTCGCAAAGTGTTGTTCCGGCCAGCGCTTGGCCGGGCCAAATTCTGCTCCGGGTGCCATCACGATGATGGACTGACTGGCGTCCAGTTTGAGTTCAGCCAATACTGCGGTGATACGCTCTGCATCCAGCGTCAGCTTAGGTTTAGGCAGTTGCGCAGGCAATTCCGGTACGGGTGGAAAAGCCAGAGCCGCATAAAACGGCACCATGGGACGCGGCTGCAGTTTATCGTCAAAATGCATGCGGTTGATCAGGCCATAACGGCTTTCGCCACGATAGCCGACGCGCAGCGGGATACCCGCCATCCAGGGGATCAGCGCAAATTTAATCGTATTCGGTAATACATAGGCTGCGCTATAGCCACGCGCGCGCAATTGCTGCGCAAAACGCCAACGCTCTTTCAGTTGCAAAGCCCCATGCTGAAACGGCGTTTGTATGATCTCATTCACTTCTGCCATCGCGCGCAATACCGGCGCAACCCAGGCTGGTGCCAGCACATCGATGATGGCATCGGGCTGCTGCTGTCTGAGTAGCTGCAATAAGGGCTGCGCCATCACGGCATCACCTATCCAGTTCGGAGCGATCACCAGCAGACGCGGGGCAAGACTGAGTTTCTGTTTCATGCTGCTACATACAGTATGCGCCTGGCAGCGCTCTGCATACTGGCCAGGTGCATCCTGATCTCCCATTGATTGATCTTGTCAGGCTGCAAATTGTAAGCGATGCAGGTTGGCATACACAGCTTCTTTTTTCAGTAACTCAGCGTGAGTGCCTACTTCAACGATCTGCCCCTCTACCATCACAGCGATACGACTCGCGCGTTCTATGGTCGACAGGCGGTGAGCAATCACTAAGGTAGTACGGCCCTGCATCAGCTCATCCAGCGCGGCCTGTACGGCGCGTTCGGATTCGCTGTCCAGCGCAGAGGTGGCCTCATCCAAAATCAGGATAGGCGCATCTTTGTAAATCGCGCGCGCAATCGCCAGACGCTGACGCTGGCCACCGGATAAACGCATGCCGTTATCACCGATGCGGGTCTGTAAACCTTCCGGTAATTCCGCCACCACTTCGGTCAGATGCGCAGCCCTGACCGCATTATCGATTCTGGCTTGATCCGGAGCCGCATCACCATAGGCGATATTGGCGGCGATACTGTCATCAAACAGCACCACATTCTGACTGACCATGGCGATCTGGCTGCGCAGGCTATCAAGCGCGATATCCGATAAGGCGATTCCATCGAGCAGTATGCGGCCCTGAGTCGGCGCATAAAAACGCGGCACCAGATTCACCAGCGAAGTTTTACCACCACCCGACATACCGACCAGCGCGATCGTTTCTCCCGCCTGTACATCCAGATCGATATGCTTCAAGGCTTCCTGCTCTTGTCCTGCATAGCTGAAGCCAACTTGCTCGAAACGCAGCGCGCCCTGGGCACGCTGAGGCAGACGCTGTCCAGCCATGTCTTCACCTGCGGTATCGACCATGCCAAATACCGATTCTGCCGCCGCCATACCGCGCTGCATAGGGCCATTCAGGTCAGCCAGTTTTTTTAAAGGCGTCAGCAACATCAGCATCGCGGTAATGAATTCCACAAAATCGCCTACCGTCGTCACATCCGCCCGGCTTTGTATCAGCGCCAGTACGATCACAATAGAAATCGCGACCGATGCCAGTAACTGCGTGAGTGGCGTGGTAAAGGCCACCGCCACTGTGGTTTTCAGCGCGTAGTTGCCAAGTGTGCCGTTCTTGTCTTCAAAGCGCTGCTGCTCATACTGTTGTCCGCCGAAGATACGTATCACCTGATGGGCGCGGGTACTTTCCTCTATCACCTGCGTCAGTTCACCATTCAAATCCAGCTGCTGCTGGTTCAGACGGCGTAAGCGTTTACTGACAGAGCGCACCAGCAAAGAAATGCCAGGAATCAGAATCAGCGTGACCAGGGTCAGCTTCCAGTTCAGCCAGATCAGATACGACATCAGCGCCAGCACCGTCAAGGAGTCACGGAACAAGGTGGTGATCGAGACCTTAATCATTTCCACGATTTGCTGCGCTTCGAACATGATGGTGTTGATGATGCGGCCGCTGGATTCTTTGTGATAGAAGCCGACCGGTACCTGCATCAGCTTGCGAAATACCTGGGCACGTAAATCATTGAGCAAATTAATCGCGATGCGGCTCATCAGATAACTGGTGATGAAAGTACAGATGCCACGGAACAGAAAAATCCCGATTAAACCGACCGGTACATACCAGATATGGAATTCCTTTGCCGGGACTCCTGCGCGCGTATGAAAGCCGTTATCCAGCAAATAGCCTAGCCCACGTGGCAACGCAACTTCAGTCAGTGCCGTTCCTATCATGGTCAGCACAGTCAGAAACAAGTAAGCCTTGTACTGCCACAATGCTTGCCACAGGCGGGTAGTAATCGATTTATTGAGTGTTGCCATAATGTGTAAACCCTGAGAAGGCTGCTATTCAACGCGATCCGGACAGCAAGTGAAGCGCAAAAATCTGCTTCACCAATGCGTCACAGGATAGCGCGCGCTGCAGCCTTCCTGAAAAAATAAAAGACGGGGCGCTGCCCCGTCACCTGAATTCTGTTTTTATCTGCGTTCCCGTTTGCTGCTGCGTTCCCGTTTGCTGCTGCGTTTCCAGGCTGGTGTTCAGCCTCAGGCCGGTCGCTTCGCACCGGCCAACAACACCGCCAACAACACCAGAAAAGCCATCGCAAACACGCCATCGCGCAGGATCGCATTAAACGCTGCACCACAAACCATACTAAGCGTCAGCATCGCCAGCGGCACCGCCAGCCTACGCTGATCTGACGCTGCACTGCGGCTAAACTGCCAGGCCAGGCGCGCCTGCTGCGCATAAATCAGCAACAAGGCCAGCATGCCCAGCACACCGGTTTCAGTCAGATACAACAGGTAATCGCTATGTGGCGTCGTCATAGTGGCACTGGACAAGCCTTGCGCACGTTCACGATACAAGGGCATCCAGCTGCCTATGCCGTGACCGCTCCATGGTGCTTCCGCAATCAAACCTGAGGTGACACGATACAGCTCAGTACGCATGCCATCATCATCGCCACTACGTCTGCCCTCAGAAAAATCCCGTATCTGCTGCAGAGTACAGACGCTGCGCAAACGCACTTTTTCCCAAGGTGCAGCCTGCACCGTATTCACTACACAGCTGGGCGGACGTGGCTGACTCAGCGCATATTGCCACAGACCAATAGCTGCCAGCAATGGTAAGGCCGCAATCAGCAGGCTGCGCCAATTCCAGCGCAGGCGACTCAGCATCATCAATAACAGCATCAGCACCCAGATCACCAGCGCGGTACGGGTTTTGGACAATAAAAGCATCACTGCCGTGATAAACAAAAACTGCAGCCATTGCGCAGCACTGTTTTTCTGTCTGGCCACCAGCCCGCATAACAGCCAGCCACTCGCGATAGCAAGCAACATACCGAGCAGAATAGATTTATTGCCGAGGTAGAGCACATAGCTGCGGAACAAAGGCACAGCGGGCAGCAGTTGCAGACCGGAGAGTACAAACAAAAAAGCTGCCAGCGTGGCACCGCCGAAAAACACGTTCAACGCCCTGCTCTGCCAGGCACCGGCCTGCAAAGTCAGAAAGGGCAACAGGAACAGGTAGGTCTGGTAATGCCCAAACGCGGGCCAGAATTCCTGCTGTACCCCGTCCGGCTTCCCGTGCAGCACAGCCACCACCGCGGTCACCGCCGACAAACCCAGAATGGGTAACAGCATGGGATGCTGACGCAGCCGCTGCCATTTTTGTTGCCAGTTACCTGACACCAGCAGACTGACATAAAACAACACCACGCCGGTGTACATCCAGGCCACAGGAAAAAACAGCGTCAGCGGCAGCCAGACCGCGACTTGCTCAGGCCAATGGCTGCGCGCTGTCAATGGCATATTCCGAGAATCCAGCGCTTGCGGCCCATCGGCGCTGGCAGTGGTACTCAGAGGATCATGCATAATCAATATTCACGTTCTTCGCCGATAGCCATTCCGCCAGATTGGCACGCAGCGTGTCATCCGGATTCACGCGCCACTGGTCGGACAGATACAACTCTGCGCTGGCTTGCGCATTCTGGTAATTCACCACCACCGGGCAACCGTCAGGATTCAGATGTGGCTTAAGCATTTCCTGTAATTTTTTAGTGTCGGTGCTGGCATCCAGATTCAACCGCAAGCCTTGCGAGAACTGCACGCGTGCACGGCCTATGTCCATCAGCTTTTCTGCCGAGATGCGCATACCGCCTGAAAAGCGATCTTCCGATACCTTGCCCAATACCGCTAAAAACTCATCTTCTTTCAGCAGCGATTTAAACTCTTCCATCAGCTCGCTGTAGACCGTGACTTCCACCACCGCGGTGCTGTCATCCAGCGTCACCACCATCAGCTTGCCGCGCTGGGTCATCTGGGTACGTACGCCGGTGATGATGCCGCAAATCATACGCAAATCGCGCGAAGGTTCAACTTTGGCGAGTGTGGTCTTGATGAACTGGCGCACTTCCGGCGCATAGGAATCAAACAAATGCCCCGACAAATAAAAGCCCAGCGCCAGCTTCTCTTCGGTCAGGCGTTTTTTGTCGGTCCAATGCGGCACACTGATGTATTCCGGTGGCGGGATCAGATCATCATCGTCACCGAACAGGCTGACCTGATTGGCGGCCGCATCGGCCTGTTCTGCCGCTTCTATCGCGAGTGTCACAGTAGCCAGCAACACCGCACGGTCTTTGCCCAGACTATCCATAGCACCGGCACGTATCAGCGATTCTATGGTACGGCGGTTAACCTGGCGCTTATCGACGCGTTTGCAGAAATCGAATAAATCCTTGAATGGTCCGTCGGCCTCACGTGCAGCAACAATGTTTTCAATTGCATTCTGGCCTGAACCTTTGACCGCGCCCAGACCATAACGGATCTGGTTCGCTTTTTTACCTGGCTCGCCAACTGGCATAAAGCGGTAGTCAGACTGATTGATATCCGGCGGCAGCATTTTGAGCTTGCAGATATCCATCGCATCTTCAACCAGGATTTTCACCTTATCGGTATCATCCATAGCGAGCGACATATTGGCTGCCATGAACGCGGCCGGATGATGGGCTTTCAGATAAGCGGTGTGGTAAGACAGCAGCGCATACGCGGCAGCATGGGATTTGTTGAAGCCGTAACCCGCGAATTTTTCCATCAAATCGAAAATCTCGTCGGCTTTTTGCTCAGACAAACCACCCTTGGCCGCACCTTCACGGAAAATCTTACGGTGCTCCGCCATTTCCTCGGCTTTTTTCTTACCCATAGCACGACGCAGTAAGTCAGCGCCACCCAGTGAGTAGCCACCGACCACCTGCGCCATCTGCATGACCTGCTCCTGATACACCATGATGCCGTAGGTTTCAGACAAAATGCCTTCAGTACGCGGATCGGGATAATCAAATTTCTCGCCGTGCTTACGTTTGCAGAAGTCGGGAATCAGATCCATAGGACCCGGACGATACAAAGCCACCAGCGCGATAATGTCTTCAAAGCGATCTGGCCGCGCATCTTTCAGCATGCCCTGCATGCCGCGGCTTTCCAGCTGGAACACGGCCACGGTTTTGGCCTTGGTCAGTAAGTCATACGAGGCGCGGTCATCCAGCGGCAGCTTGGCCAGATCAAAGTCTTGCAGCGCCGGGTCCAGCATTTTGATGTAACGCACCGCACGGTCAAGAATAGTCAGCGTAGTCAGACCCAAAAAGTCGAACTTGACCAGACCGACCGCTTCCACGTCGTCTTTATCATATTGCGAGACCACACCAGAATCACCACCCTGGGTGTACAGCGGACAAAAATCGGTCAGCTTGCCGGGCGCAATCAACACACCACCCGCATGCATACCGATGTTACGGGTGATGCCTTCCACCTGCTGCGCCAGATCGAGCAGGGTTTTCACCTCTTCCTCGTTTTCCTGACGCTCAGCCAGCAAAGGCTCTTCGACAATCGCCTCAGCGATGGTGACTTGTTTACCCGGTTTGAAAGGAATCAGCTTAGACACGCCATCACAGAACATGTAGCCGAAGTCCAGCACACGCCCCACGTCACGGATCGCGCCTTTGGCCGCCATGGTACCGAAGGTCGCAATCTGCGACACCGCATCTTTACCGTAGCGATCTTTCACATACTGAATCACGCGGTCGCGGCCTTCCTGACAGAAATCGATATCGAAGTCGGGCATGGAAACGCGTTCAGGATTCAGGAAACGTTCGAACAGCAGGTTGTATTGCAGCGGATCGAGGTCAGTAATCAATAGCGAATACGCGACCAGCGAACCCGCACCGGAACCACGGCCCGGTCCCACCGGTACCCCATTGTTTTTGGCCCATTGAATAAAGTCTGCCACGATCAGGAAGTAACCGGGGAAACCCATCTTGATGATGGTATCGGTTTCGAACTTGAGGCGCGCTTCATAGCGTGGCCGCTCTTTTTCACGCTTCTCTTCGTTGGTGAATAAATGCTGCAAACGGAATTCCAGCCCGCGCTGCGCTTCAAACACCAGGAAATCATTCAGGCTCATGCCATCCGGCGTCGGGAAATCCGGCAACTTAGGCTTACCCAGTTCCAGCGTCAGATTGCAGCGTTTGGCGATTTCTACCGAATTTTTCAATGCTACCGGCAAATCAGCAAACAAGGTCTGCATCTCTTGCTGGGTTTTAAAACATTGCTGATCATTGAAGCGGCGCACGCGGCGGCCATTGGCGAGCATATCGCCTTCCGCGATACAGACCCGCGCCTCATGCGCAGTGAAATCGTCTTTGCTCAGGAACTGGACCGGATGAGTGGCCACCACCGGCAAGCGCAAACGGCCCGCCAGTGCGACCGCAGCGCGCACATGGTTGTCCATATTCGGCTGACCGGCACGTTGTATCTCGATATAAAAGTGGCGCGGGAAGATGCTTTCCCATTGAAGTGCCAATTGCTCGGCCAGCGCGATATTGCCATTGTCAATCGCAGTACCGACATCACCAAAATGCGCGCCGGACAAGGCGATCAGATTGCCACCTGCACCGCTGTCCTGTAATTGCTTCAGCCATTCTATGCGCAGCTCAGCGCGACCACGATGCTGATTGGTGAGCCAGGCGGTCGCCAGCAATTCGCACAACTGCAAATAGCCCTGACGGTTTTTCACCAACAGCAGCATGCGGGTAGGCTTATCGCGGTCATTATCATTACTGATCCAGACATCGCAACCGGCGATAGGCTTCATGCCCTTGCCACGCGCGGCTTTATAAAACTTCACCATACCAAATAAATTGGCCAGGTCAGTCACTGCCAGCGCAGGCTGCTTATCCTTAGCCGCCGCCTTGATCACATCGTCGATGCGCACCAAACCATCCACGATAGAATATTCTGAGTGGACACGTAAGTGCACAAATTGGGGATCGCGCGGGCCGCTGGCCTCAGGCGTCACTGCCTGGTCGGGAGAAATTATCAATTCTGTAGTCATCCCGCTATTCTACCGCGCCAAGCTGCAGTTACAGTAGTCCGGCGCAGATTTCAGCCAGCTTTCCTGGCCTGCACAGTAACAGGCTGCGACCGGCTTATTGTCAGGGCTGCACAGATAAGCTGAAATAAGCTGAAACTTAACTTTTCAATAAAATGATGCGCACTCAGTGCTGTGACTAGCCTGCCAGACGCGGCTTTACTGCGCTTTTCCCCGCCAGAAGCGCAAACAAACGCGCTTTCTGTGCTGCGCTACGGTAAAATACTTGACATCCCACTATGGGTGCATACGCCTCGCTGCGCAGGCTAAATGAGCAAAGCGCGGTCTGGGTGTGCCTCTATGTATATACGGGGGCGGCAAAACAGTTTGCTGCCATCCCTTAAAAAAATCACCGTATTAAATTAAATTTTTGATATTTAATACATAAATAATCACGTATCGTCCTGAATGGCCAGACTATGAGCAACGACAACAAAAATAAAGCAGCGGCAGCGGCAGCCGAAGCCGCACCGGTATCTAACTTTTTACGCGCCATCATCGATAACGACCAGGCCGCAGGCACTTATCAACGCGATGGCATGCCCAGTGTGATCACGCGCTTCCCGCCTGAGCCGAACGGCTACCTGCATATCGGCCACGCTAAGTCGATCTGCCTGAACTTTGGTCTGGCACGCGACTATGATGGCCGCTGCCATCTGCGTTTTGATGACACCAATCCGGAAAAAGAAGACCAGGAATACGTAGACTCCATCATGGACAGCGTGAAATGGCTGGGCTTTGACTGGCAGGAATCCGCAGCCAAAGGCGGTGGCAATCACTTGTATTTCGCGAGCGATTATTTCGACAAATTCTATGCCATCGCTGAACACCTGATCAGCACTGGCCACGCCTATGTAGACAGCCAGTCGGCGGAAGACATGGCAGCCAATCGCGGCGACTTTTCCAAGCCGGGTGTGAACTCGCCTTTCCGTGAGCGCAGCGCCGCTGAATCGCTGGATCTGTTCCGTCGCATGAAAGCCGGTGAATTCAAAGATGGCGAACACATCCTGCGCGCTAAAATCGACATGGCTTCGCCAAACATGAATATGCGCGATCCGGCCATTTACCGTATCCGCCATGCGCATCATCACCGCACCGGCGACGCCTGGTGCATCTACCCGATGTACGATTACGCGCATCCGCTGGAAGACGCGATAGAAAACATCTCGCACTCTATCTGTACCCTGGAATTCCAGGATCACCGTCCTTTCTACGACTGGATTATCGAACGCGCCGCAGAAGGCGGTTTTGTCCAGCGTCCGGTACCGCGTCAATATGAATTCGCCCGTCTGAACCTGACCTATGTCGTGACCAGTAAGCGTAAATTGCGCAAGCTGGTTGAAGACGGCATCGTCAGCGGCTGGGATGATCCGCGCATGCCGACTGTGGTCGGTATCCGCCGCCGTGGTTATACCCCGGAATCTATCCAGGCCTTCTGCGAACGCATAGGCGTGACCCGCTCCGACGGCTGGATCGATTACAGCACGCTGGAAGGCTGCCTGCGCGAAGATCTCGACCCGAAAGCAGCGCGCGCCACTGCCGTACTGCGTCCGCTGAAACTGATCATCGATAACTTCCCTGAAGCTCAGAACATCGCCTGCAGCGCACCGGTACATCCACATCATCCGGAACGCGGCAACCGCGAATTCACCATCGGTAAAGAACTGTGGATAGAACAGGAAGACTTCATGGAAGAGCCAGTCAAAGGCTATTTCCGTCTGTTCCCGGGCAATAAAGTTCGTCTGCGTTATGGCTATGTAGTCGAATGCACAGGCTGCGACAAAGATGAAAACGGCAACGTGATCGCAGTACATTGCAACTACTTCGCCGACAGTAAATCCGGCACCGAAGGCAGCGCCAATTACAAAGTCAAAGGCAATATCCACTGGGTCAACGCAGCCGATGCAATGGAAGTGGAAGTCCGTCTGTATGACCGCCTGTTCACCGACGCCAACCCGGACGCAGGCGGCAAAGACTTCATGACCTTATTGAATCCTGCATCCCTGGAAACCATACGCGCCTACGTCGAACCCGGCTTACACAACATCGCCCCCGACACCCGCCTGCAATTCGAACGCCACGGCTATTTCGTGACCGACCGCGTTGACAGCACAGTCGGCAAACCGGTGTTTAACCGGATTACGACTTTGAAGGATTCATTTGGGAAGTAAAATCTAAACTACACACCTTAACTAATTCTTTCAGCAGGCATTGCATATTCAAAAAGAATTAATTAGGCCTAAGCCTGTAGAAAATATTAAAAAATTAATAATGGAATTTTTATAGAGAAATAAAATTACGTCAATATTTTATTTTCTTTTAGGTATAGCAACTAATGTAATTCAAACGTGGCCTAACACTTCGTGTTAGGCCACTTCTATCCCGAAAGTGGAAATTCGCGCCAATTGATCGCTATAAAACTACGAATTATCCTTTAACGCCTTGGTCAACCAAACAAGTTTGGGCATAACTGAACGGAACTCTTCTTTCGTAATCGTCTCAGCATGTGCATCAGACCTAAACTTATTCGCAGCATCTACATATTCCGAGAACTTAGTTTTGTCGTCGTTAAATATGAACCGATATCTGTCCCAGTCTTTTAAGACTGCTCGCTTCAAGTCTAGGAAGTACATCTCCCCACGGAAAATATCATCGAAATCCAGGCATCTTGCTTTTTCTATCTGTACCTGTTTATTCAAACAACCGATAATAAAATCTTTGCCTGCTTTAGCTCCGTAGCCCATCTTAACTACGCTACGAACCAACTCACGGAATCCGAACTCGAACTGATTGCGCTCTTTGCTCAACAATGCCCAGCGTTCTTCCAACGATTCGGGGCACGCTAGATCCCGCGCATCATATTGCACGGCAGCCTCAACGAGCTTGATGCGAAAGCAAAAATCTTGTGTAACCTTCTCTATTAGACCGTAACCGACCAGATGTTCAATGGAGCGGGGATCATCTTCCGCATATGCATTAAACAGCTTTTTATCATCAACAGCAAGGTGTTTAAGCAAGGAAAACTCGCGAGGGAATCGTTCGGTTAGCACTTGTAAAATTAATGCAATGTAGTTTCGTGTATGCGCTTTGATTTGATCTCTTGCGGCACGGTATTCTTCTTTTCGAATATGAATCTTCCGTGGAACATTTTCGGTAACACGATTAAGTCGAAGAAAGCTGCAGGCTTGTTTAATTAAAAACGGATGGCCGCCAAAGTCATCTGTTAGATATGTATATACCTCACGATCAAATGTCACTCCCATGTAGAATCCCAAATGAGAGATCATGCGCTCTACGTCATCGACGTTAAAAAAGCCTAAGTAATAGGGTTCGATGTACTTATAAATAGGGTTATCAACACCACCAGGGAGATAAGCTGTCTCTAGGGGATAGGGATTCGTTCCACACATTAGAAATGAAAACATATTTGTGGACTGTTGGTATGTCGAACGAATCGCTTGCCAGAATGGAAGGAAGTTCTCACCGCTACGCCAATGCTCTGAAGATGAAACATCGAAACAAAGGTTCTCAACCTCATCAAAAATCAGGTAGGACGGGCGATTAAATTTGAATCGCACTAATGCTAGGTCTGATGCGAAACAGGTTGTGGCATCCTCTTCTGTGTAAGCAGTCTCTTGTTTACCAAGATCCTCCATGCCATTGGCACGGAAAAGTGTGTCCTTGACGCGGAACAGGGCTTTATTCCACTTGGTTTTGTGAAATCCGGGGTCCGAGCAATCTAAAAATGCAACAGGCACGGTCATTTGTTTCAGCGTTCGAAGCACTGCCCAAAGCAACGACGATTTTCCTATGCGGCGCAACCCAAAAAGCGAACCATTCTCCCCATTGTTATATTGACCTATCAGCCGTTGCAACTCAGTTTTTCGACCATAGAAATAGCGCTCTGTTTTAAGAACAGAGGAAATTGAGAAGAGGTCTTTTGTATAAAGCGTTTCTTCGAGCCGTCGAATCATAAGCGCTTCCTTGGCGCTCACCCCTCCAGTTAACTCGTGATATCGGAAGGCCACCATAATCCGAGGGTCACCATCAGCCTCAAAGCGGGATAACGTGGAAGAAACGACCTCTCCATTCGTGACAAGAACAATGCACAGTCTGTCTACACGATGTCCGTTCGTAGCAATTATTTTATCTATAGCTTCTAATAACCGACCGTCTACCTCGGGATAATTATGAAAGATACAGAGCAACTGAGCATGAAAATTAAATCGCTGAATGAAGAGATCGGTTGGCTTTAGGAATGCATATGGAAATCTATTCCTTTTCCCCGTGCGCAAAATGGAGGCTCCAGAAACAAACCAGAACGCGCTAAGATTATTAATGATTTGGATTTCTTGCGGTCCGAAATCGCGAAGTTCGAGACCTGGCAATATACCCGGATTCTGCTTGTCATTCATAATTTTTAATTCTTCCAATTTTGCTAATACTAAACGCTTAAAGTCTTCACACAAGTACTTTTATTAACCAATTACCAATTTCAATAATGCATTAAAATTTCTTAATTAGCAAGAAAGAGTTCCTGTATCTTCGTATAGCAGATGAGTGGCGGGTCTATGACAATTCCGCTTTATCTGATCCACAATTAGTGGCAGAGGGCGTCGCCACTGATCTTATTATTCACAAGGGCTTATCATGGCAACACCTCCAGTCGATATAAAGCAGCCGCCTGATTTGATCGCTGCAAAATTGCGTGATAGCGCAATGATGAATAAGCTGGTCAAGCAAGCAGTTTGCGAAGCGGTGGAAAAAGCGCAGCGCCTGGGTTTTTTACCGCCGGCATCGGGTGTACAAAAGCCGGGCAAGTAAGCTGTGGCACACGGCTTGCGCTGACTTAGCAGGTCTTCGTTCCGCGGCGCTGTTCAGGCGGATTATTTAAAACCTTCCCTACTCTACTTTTGTTTTTGGGCTCTTATCGCCTGCATTTAACGACGCTGAATTCCCGCCAGCGCAGGATTGATTTTTTTAGCGGCGTCTTGCTTAAACAGCGTCGCAGTGATGTTGAAGCTTCGCCTGCCACATGCGCAATCAGCTCAGATTGCACTGCTATCTTTACTCCAACCCCAGCGACAAGCGCACCATTGCAGCCACTACAGATGATGGCTGATATGAATTTATAAAAAAAGAATCTAGCCTGCCGGTGGAAGCTAAGCGCTGCTTGCCATTAAAATCCAGTTTTCCATTTTGCGTCTGCACGCACTATGCCACCCATTTCACGTCGTCAGTTTTTAGGAAGCTCAGCCCTGGCTGCCAGTATGTTATCCGGGCTGGTTCAGGCCAAGCCGCAGCAGGCGCGGCCGAATATTCTGTTCATCATGGCGGATGATCTGGGCTGGGCCGATCTGGGTTGTTATGGCATGCGGGACTTTGCCACGCCAGTGCTGGATCAACTGGCGAGTGATGGCGTGCGGCTGACGCATGCGTATGCAAATTCGCCGGTCTGTTCCGCCTCGCGCACTGCCATTATCACCGGACGTTACCAATACCGTTTGCGCGTCGGGCTGGAAGAGCCGATACCGGATGCGAAATCCAGGCATGGTTTATCGCCTGCCCATCCTACGCTGCCTTCTCTGTTAGGGAAATCCGGTTACCGTACTGCGCTGCCGGGCAAATGGCATCTGGGCGCAGCACCTGAGTTTGGTCCGCTGAAAAGTGGCTATCAGTATTTTTTCGGGAATATGCAGGGTGGAATCGACTATTTCACGCATAAGGCCGGGGTAGGTGCGAACGAGCCGGTGGATTTGTGGGAAGGCGAGCAGCTGGTGCATGAGCATGGTTATTACACCGACATCCTGAGCCAGCGCGCGGAGCAATATGTGCGGGCGCATGCCAGAGAGGCCGCACCTTTCCTGCTCAGCCTGCATTACACAGCACCGCACTGGCCCTGGGAAGGCCCTATGGATGAAGCCGTGGCTGGCACGCTGAAAAAACTGATCCATGCTGATGGCGGCAGTCTGGAAACCTATGGAAAAATGGTGGCCGCAATGGATAGTGGCATAGGCAAAGTCTTGCAGGCCTTAAAAGAAACCGGTCAGGCGGACAATACCATCGTGATTTTTACCAGTGACAATGGCGGTGAACGTTTTTCTCATACCTGGCCTTTGTCGGGACAAAAGACTGAGTTGCTGGAAGGCGGCATACGGGTACCGGCCATCGTACGCTGGCCCGCCGCACTCAAGCCTGCTGTGTCCGATCAGATTTGCATAGGCATGGACTGGCTGCCGACTTTGCTGGCAGCCGCAGGCGTCGCGCCCGACCCGGATTTTCCCAGTGACGGGGTGAATCTGTTGCCGGTACTGACGCAACAGGAAAAAGCAATTCCACGCACGCTGTATTGGCGTTATAAATCGTTTCAGCAGCGCGCGGTGATCGATAATTATCTGAAGTATCTGAAAATCGGCAATAACGAATTTTTATTCGATCTGCGCCAGGACCCGCGTGAACGCGCCAATCTGGCGGTACTACAGGCAGCGCAATTTCAGCGCCTGAAACAGCAATGGCAACAATGGGATGCCACGATGCTGCCTATCACCAAAGAGGTGTACAGCCACCGGGTACCTGGACAGCGTCAGGCAGATCACTATGCGGTCGGGCTGGACGACTAGGCGCGCCTGAAGCACGGGCATTGTGCACCGGTGCAATGCCACTTCAAATGCCAGTCGTAATGCAATCAATACCAGTTGCAGTCAAGTCGCACTATTTTCGTGCAGAACCGGCTTTACTGTTGAATAAACAGGCAAATTTTTTTCAAAATGAATTGCCACTCAGAAAGTAAATACGTAAAATCCCGCATGTTTATTGCGCTGCACAAATTTGCGCGCCGGCACGGATTGTTGATTCATTTTTACCTTTGTCTGTATTGAGCATTTTCCCATGAAAAAAATTCTATTAGCTACTGCGTTGCTGGCTGTTGTGTCCAGCGTCTCTGCCAACGAAATTTCCCCTGTAATGGATAAAAACACTTGCGAAAAAGTGGTTTATCCAAAAGCGGCATTGATCAATGAGGAAAGTGGTTCTGTCACGCTGGCAGTGCTGGTCGGTGCGGATGGAAACGTGATGGATTCTAAAATCGAAAAATCCAGCGGCTCCAAAACCCTGGACAAGGCAACTGCCAAGATTTTCTCTTCCTGCAAATTCAAACCAGGCAGCAAAGACGGTAAAGCACAGCAAGTCTGGACGAAACTGGAATACGTCTGGAGCCTGTCGTAATTCAGTCTGCGCAATGAAGCTGTGACAAAAAGGATGACCGGGTGTCATCCTTTTTTATTGCCTTTGTTACTAAGCCGCACCGCCCTCACGGTCAGTACAGCTACGGACACTTAGCCGTATGCCCGCTATGGTAAACTGCGGGTCTTCTTTCCGCTTCCGCCGCGCGGCCCGCCTTGCTGTAGATGGCTGCCAGCCGCATACGCAAGCGCTATGTTTTTACAGGATATTTATCGTGACCACCACTACCGAACTGAATCAGCTTTTCCCTCGCCCTTTGTGGCACTGGTTTGAACAAATCTGTGCAGTCCCACACCCATCCAAGCACGAAGCTGCGCTGAGCCAGCTGATCCAGGACTGGGCGAAACAACGCGGCCTGCCGGTGGTAGTGGATCAGGTAGGTAATCTGATTATCCGCAAACCAGCCACGGCTGGCATGGAAGACCGCAAAATGGTGGTGATACAGGCGCATATTGATATGGTGCCGCAAAAAAATGCCGATAAGGTGCATGACTTCGTGACCGATCCTATTCAGCCACGCATAGATGGTGACTGGGTCAAGGCGACCGGAACCACGCTGGGTGCCGACAATGGCATCGGTATGGCATCTGCACTGGCGATACTGGGCGCGGATGATATCCGCCATGGCCCGCTGGAAGTGCTGCTGACGGTCGATGAAGAAGCCGGCATGACAGGCGCTTTCGGCCTGCAGCCTGGCATGCTGGAGGCAGAAATCCTGATCAATACCGACTCCGAACAGGAAGGCGAAATTTACATGGGCTGCGCCGGTGGCGTGGACGCAGAGATTTCATTACCGGTCAGCTGGCAGACTGCAGCCGCAGATCAGCAGGCGTATACATTGAGTTTGTCTGGCTTAAAAGGTGGTCACTCGGGTGTGAATATCCATCTGGGCCGTGGCAATGCAAACAAACTGATCGCACGTTTTTTGGCAGGCCATGCGGCAGAGCTGGGTCTGGCGCTGTCAGAGATCAAAGGAGGCTCGCTGCGTAATGCGATCCCGCGTGAAGCGCAATGCAGCTTTACCGTTCCAACCGCACAGGCCGGCTTGCTGCAACAACGCGTGTCGCAATATCAGGCCATACTGCAAGCGGAACTGGCGAGTGCAGAACCTGCATTGAAACTGCAATTAGAAACCAGCACAGCACCAGCGCAAACTCTGCAGGCGGACAGCCAGCGCACACTGATCAACCTGATCAACAGCTGCCCTAACGGCGTGATCCGCATGAGCGACGAGATCGCCGGTGTGACTGAGAGTTCGCTGAACGTCGGTGTGATCAGTACCAGCAGCGACAAAGTCACCGTCCTGTGCCTGATACGCTCACTGATCGACAGTGGCCGTGAAAACATAGAAAGCAGCCTGCAAAGTCTGAGCGACCTGGCTGGCGCGCAGATCGCTTTTTCCGGTTGCTATCCGGGCTGGAAACCAGACACCAGCTCACCGGTGATGGCGATCGTACGTCAAACTTATGAGAGCATTTATCACAAGGAACCCGTGATCATGGTGATCCATGCGGGTCTGGAGTGTGGCCTGTTCAAAAAACATTATCCGGATCTGGACATGGTATCGATAGGCCCGACTATCCGTTATCCACACGGCCCGGATGAGATGGTCAACATCGAAACCGTCGGTCAATACTGGACATTGTTGCTGGCGGTGCTGGAGCGGATACCGGCTAAGGTGGCCAACTAAGTCAGCAAACTAATGCAGCAAACTAATTTGCCAGACCACAGCTTGCGCTAAGCAAGCGCGGACAGCGGCCCACCTCACCGGTGCGCCGCTGTTTTTTATTTGGCATCCGTTGCTGGTTTCACTAGTGCAGGCGCAGTAGCATCCGTATTACCAATAGCTGGCTGGCGCGCCACCAGTATCTGCGGCACACTGGTTTTCTGCTGTTGTTGCACCTGTAAAGTCGCGACTTCTTTGCGTGGCCGCACAGGCTGAGGATGATGTAATACAAACATGGGGATACTCCTGTGATGTCAGACTATAGTGGCTGCGAACGCTGAGAATACAAGAGTCGCAGTGCAAACTTTGTGATTCTGTCGCACAATATGTAACCGATCCCATTCACACAGCCCTGCCATGCACTACGCCATGATGAAATCCCTGCGCCCCGCTTCACTGCTGCTATTGGCTGGTTTTGCGCTGCCTGCCAGTGCGGCTTTGCCTGCGGGTGATGCCAAAGCGGGTAAAGCCAGTTTCCGCATCTGTATTTCCTGTCATCAGACCGGGCCTGCAGCACGCGCCGGATTTGGCCCGCCGCTGTATCAGGTAGTAGGACGCAAAGCCGGGTCAGTGCCAGACTTTGCCTATTCCAGTGCGATGAAAAATGCAGGCTTTGTGTGGACGGACGAGAAACTGGTGGCTTTTTTGCGCGCACCGGGTGAAGTAGTACCGGGGAATAAGATGCGCTTTTATGGCATCAGCAATGAGCAGCAACTGGCCAATATCCTGGCTTACCTGCGCCAGCAAGACTGAGCACCCACACCTGAAGCACCGAACAGTGTAGGATGGCGCCTTCGCAAAATTTGCCTCGGCTAATTTGCAGCAGCCCTGAGAGAGAATCAACTTGTCACAAGCATCAAACAATGCCAGTTCCGGCGACATCCCCGACACCATACAGGAAGCGCGCCTATGGCGCGATAAAGGCTGGACCGCCCGTGTCATCAAAAATGAAGATGACGATGGCTGGGCGGTTGCCATGATCAAGGATGGCGAACCGGAACCCGCGCTGGTCGGCCCCTGGACTATGGGCAGGGATAAAAAAAATCCTAAACCGCTGGATGGCAATGCCTTCCGTACGCTGGTAAAAACGGCCTGCGAAGTGATACGACGACACGAACAGCAATTGCATGCGCAGCTACATAAAAGCGTACAACTCAGCCATGCTGACAGTGATTACACCGTGCGTTTGCAAATCATCCCGGATGAATATGAACCGTATGCCGAGCTGAGCGCTGCCGACCAGTTCGGCGAAGAAATTGCACGCGTGCGGGTGGCTCCACATTTCAAACTAAGCCGCCAAAGCGCACTGCACTGGATAGAACAGGATTTCTGCCGCCCGACAGAATAAATAGGAACAGCAATAAGATCAGTAATAAACTCAGCCCCGGACGACCAGATGGCCGTACGGGGCTGAGTATTAAGGCAATGCAGCGTCATCGACACTGCACTTTACAACGGGGGATCAGAATGCGTATTGCACACCGACCGACAGGTTGTTCACAGCAGATTTGTCATCACCAAACTTGACTTTGCGTGTTTCGAATTCACCGCGCAGCGCCAGTTCTTTGGTCAGCTTGTAAGTCAGACCCAGACCAAACACAGGTTGGGTAGAAGTAGTGGAATCTGAGCCGGTGAAACTGCCCAAACCAGCAACGCTACCGCTTGCGCTGCCTTCTGCCTTAACGCTGGCGATACCCAGTTTAGCAAAGCCAGTCAGTTCATTGGTGAGGTCATATTTAGCGATACCGGCCAATTCAAACGCTTTACCTTTCAGGCTGGCTGTGCCGCTGGACTTGGCATCGCGGTAAGACGCGTCTATCGTTCCCAGCGAATAGTAACTGCCTTCTACCGCAAACGTGTTATTGATGTTGTAGCCGCCCAATAATTTGTAGGTATTGGCGTTTGTGCTGCAAGTGGTGGTGCCGCTGCAATCGTTATTCCATTTTGCTTTACCGATAGTGCCGCCCACATAGACCTGGGCAGACGCCGCTGCGCTCAACAAAAGACCAGCTGCTACCAGGCCTGCACTGATTAATTTATTTTTCAACATAGTCATATCCTTAGTCATTGTGTATAGAGTCTTCGACTGAATCCACAGGTGCTACGCAAGTTTGCATTGCGCTTACTCCTGTTTGCTTCACCGTGAACACAGTCTGACAGCCTGCTCACTTGAAGAAAATCAATTATCTCAAAGTGCATCTTAACTAGAAGAAAGGTACTGAAAATCAATACTACAACCACTATTTAACACAATTAAGAGTATTATTTTTACACCAAGCGACGAATTTCAGATATAAAGAAACGTATGCTTCACGAACGTTCGTGCGATTATTTTTACAACATTTAGCAAGAGAAACATACATTTTTCCGGTGCTGGAATTGACGCAGCGAAAAGCTAAGCTCACACTGCAGCAGGAAACGCATCAAGGCCAGACAGAATGCGTCACGGATACTGACCCTAAAAAAACAGGCACTCTCCCTATGAATAAGGCTCAGGCAATGCTGGATGCATTGCGCGCTCACTACCTCAATGATCTGCCTTCCCAACTGGATGAACTGGAAAATCTGATCCTGCACATGGATGCACACTCCTTTAATCTGGAGACGTGCAGAGAGTTATACCGGCGTATTCATAGCCTGAAAGGCAGTGGTGGTACCTACGGCATGCATATCGTGTCTGATATTTGTCACCCGTTTGAAGATCTGATTTCTGCATTAATAGAGCAGCCGGGCTTACTACGTGAGCGTTTCACTCCGACGGCGCTGGAGTACCTGGATCTGTTACGACGTGTGATCCTGCTATACCGACAGCAAGAATTACCCGGTGATGATATCCGTGCGCAATTGAGTCATATCCGGCTGCGCACCGCACAATGCAGCTATTCGGCACTGATCGTAGAAAGCTCTGATGTGATCATCAGCGTAGTGCGTGACATCCTGATTCCTTACCGCTTTCGGGTAGAAGTCGTTAATGATGGTTATCTGGCCCTGGGCCGCGTTTTGTCTGAACCATTCGATCTGGTGGTCACCGGGCTGGAAACGCCGCGTTTAAATGGACTTGCCTTAATCAGCGCGATGCAAAAATCCAGCCCCAGACACAGGCACACCCAAAGTGTGTTAGTCACAGCATCTGAGCTCAGGCATGATAAAGAATTACCCGATGCGATACTCAAAAAAGACGCGCATTTTAAAGAGAGTTTTGGTCAGTTTGTACATCACCTCATCAAGTCCTGAGCACTTTTCTGAGTGATGGGATGCCTGAGCGGGAATGCCTGCGCCATCTGTACAACAGCTGCCTGGCCAAACCCGTATTTTTGCTGGCTTATTTACAATTCATGCAAGGTAGTCATGCTATGATCAGCGGCCTTGCTTGAACGCAATTATTCTCTCAGCAATGACCTTCTGCTGATTCTCATTTGTTTTAGGACGATGCAAAATTTTCCCGGCAAGGCTTGGCGACGCACTTAGCATAATGTGTACGACAAAGAGCCACCACGCCACTGGGGCGGTTTTGAGCAAGTCCTGTATTTCTTCTGATTGAAAGTGCTTTCCTATGCGCAGTTTGCTTATCTCTGCTCTTATCTTCAGTCTTGGCAACTCTGTTTGCTATGCGAACGAACCTGAGTCAGCCCAGCAGTCTACACAGCCCGCCACAGCCGATATGCTGCTGAAAAAAATTGATATTCTCGACCACTGCGTCCCACCTAAATATCCCAAAGCCGCGCAATTAAACCGGTTTCATGGAAGTGCCAGAGTATTACTGAAAATTGATACTGACGGAAAAGTCGATGCAGTAGACTTTTTACGCAGCAGTGGCTGGTGGGTACTCGATGAGGCCCTGGCAAAATCTGTGGTGGGCTGCAAAATCCTGGACCAAGCACCAGGTAAAGACATCACGGCAGCAGTCAGCTATCACTTCCGTCTGGATGAGAAATATCGTTTCGACGCAGATCCGGAACTGATCGCGGACAGTTGTGAAAAATCCGATCTTGTCAAAATTGCTGATCCCAAAGAAAATGGCTTAGGCATTGTGGTAGGCAGCCTGGTCAGTAAAACCGGCGAAGTACAACGCACTTCTCTGGAATGGGCCAGCGGTGATGAAGCACTGGACCGTGAAAGCATACGTGTTGTCAAAAGCTGCAAATTCAACCCAGCCACTACCGCCGGTAAGCTGTACAACGCGCCCTACTCGATACGCCTGCTGCCAGTCAGCAAGTGATCGCTCAATACGCAAACCATCGCTAAACGCTGTAGCCCACGACCTGGCCGCCCGCACCAAGCGCATGCGGTCAGACTGCAACAGTGACAGTTGGCACGGAATTTCCGTTTAATTTGTGCTGCACTCAGGCATTAACGACGGGTAAAATAGCTGCTATCCATTCTGCTATCTGTGTGGCAGCAGCCAGCTACTTCAGTCTCCCGCTCAGGGAGAGATGTAGTTCCCGTCTACCGGCCACTTGCTCCATGCATAAACAAACTCTGAATTCCCGCCTGAATGCTTATCTGATTTATCTTGGCGTTGCCATCGCTTCGGGAGGTGTGGCTTTATATACGCCGCTGATTGTGTCTGAAACCGGGATTAAATTTTCCGGGTTCTGGGCTGCGTCTATTTTGTGCGGCCTGAACCTGGGACGGGTAATCGGGTCCTGGTTAGGCAGCCGTTTCCCCGCAACAGCCAATCATCCGCTGGCGGTGTCCGGCAATATTTTGCTTGAGGGCATCGCCCTGTATTGCATGGCATTCCTGGAACAGGCCTGGGCGCTGGCTGTCTTTGCTGTGCTGGCCGGGCTGGGCAGCGGCTTGTCGTTTCCGGGGCTGAAGTTTTACCTGCTAAAGCTACGCGATCTGGATCAGACAGCTTTATTCAGCCGCTTATCTTTCGCCATCAGGATAGGCCTGGTGGCAGGCTATCTGCTGGCGGGCTGGATTCCACATCACACCATGAAGCTGGTGTTCCTGATCGTGCTACTCACATTTATCAGCTATGGCCTACTGATGTTAGCAGCCATGCGCGCTATCGTGCGCCATGAAAGCAACTTACTGAAGCAACAGCTTGAGCAGGAACAGCAACAAAAACTCGCCTGTGATCTGGTGGCCGGCAATGAAAAGCTAAGCCATGAACGGTGTCAGCAGTCAGAATTGCCCTTGCTGTTTTATTTGTCCAACGCAGTGTTCTGGTGCTTTGCCGTGCAACCAACCATAGGCTTCAGTCTGCATATACCTAAATTCACCCCGGATCTTTCCGTCTCTACCCCATTCTGGATCGCTGCCGTGGTGATCATTGCGTTTCAAATTCCGGTATCCAGACAGGCCGTGCGCAACAAAGACCATTTCCGTTTCCTGCAATTCGGTTACCTGAGCCTGTTTCTGAGTTTCCTGTGCATGCTGGCGTTTCCGGCCTACGCTGCGACAGTGATCATCGCCTCGGTGCTGCTGTCTTTTGCCCAGATTTTTTATGGCCCTTCGCTGGATGTGCTGACCGCACGCTATGCAGACCGGGTATCAGCCGATACCGGCCAGCTGATGTCGCGTCAGATGCTGTATCAGAGTATGGGGAATATGACGGGCAGCCTGGCCGGTGGTCTGTTATTTGACCTGGCACAACGCTGGAACACACCTGCCATCAACTGGGGATTACTGGCTGCCGGCAGTCTGGTGATGGTGATTTTGAGTCAGCATAAAATTCCTTCACTTTACCGCGATGCCACCCGTCACGCCACGCGCTGAGCGGTAAGCGCGTCTGCGATCATTGAGCCGGCGACAGACTGCAGCGTATGAAGGCGACTGGATTTTTATGCATTTTGTCTTGCATCAGTTCCAGCGTCAGTCTATCGATAGCATCGAGCCTGAATCCGCTACGGACATACAAGCCCTGCTCATTTTCTGACCAAACGCGTTCCACCTGAATGGCTGGAATATCCAATGCATTTCCTTCATCGCCTAAAAAATGCAGAAAATAGTGAATCGCTTCCGGTTTTTCCTCAGCATTAGTCAGCACCTGGATACCGGTTTCACTCATATCAATCACCAGAGCCGCGATGCTGCTGCCCGGTGACACGCTATTGAATACCCAAACCGGAATCAGATCCTGATCTTTGACTAAACGGAAAAATTGTATGCGTTGATACTGACGTTTTTCTGGCTGATTCATACGAACTCAAAAAGTGAGCAAAGACGATCTGGGGATCGCCGTTAAAGTGTGGAGAAACAATATAGAAAAATTATGACGCGCCAGTGACGCTGGACAAGTAACATCGTTGCACAAAAACAACCATTTTCACTTGTTTTGACAGGGAAACACTGCCAGACTACGAGCTGATAAAGTGAGTCGGGAAAGTAACATGAATATCCACGGTCAGTGGCAGATTGACCTGGTCGGCGATGTGCTGGTCAGAACTTTCGGTGGTAGTTTTAACCAGCAGGGAACAGAAGCCTTATTCGCAGAATTGCAAGCCAAGGCACCTAAAGACAGACCTTGGGCTGGATTAGCACACGGCGCCATGTGGGAAATGTCAACCCAGGATTCCCTGCAGTCCTACAGCAGCATGAGTGACTGGGTGTTCGCCAATGGCTGCGTTTGTGTTGCATTTATTCTGCCCAGTAAATTGCATCTGGATATCATGCGCCGCCAGGGCGGACTGGCAGAAAATCCTCGCTACCAATCTTGTACCAGCCTGGAGCAAGCCTGTGCATGGCTGAGCCAGCGCGGCTTCGCAATCACGCCGGAGCAGTATCCACACCAGGTATTTTTAAACAAGCTCGAACAGCGCCAACATCAATGTGCGTGATTACGTCAGGAATCCGGCTGCCCGGGCTGATCATATTTATCGGATTTTCCTGCAAACCTGGCAACCGGGTACTTCAAGGCATTTATTCTGATTTTTTCTTGTGTGACGGCGAATAAATCAATTTGCAAGCGGTCTGCCGCCATTAGTAAGTAGCACAATACGTCAGCCATTTCATGTTCGGCCGCCTGATATTGCGCCGGGTTCAAAGTGTCCTTCTCACCGCTGGGTAACCACTGAAAAACTTCGAGTAACTCAGCTGCTTCTACCGTCAAGGCAGCAGCCAGATTTTTCGGCGTGTGGAATTGCGCCCAATCGCGTTCAGCAGCAAATTCCCTGAGTGCCTGTTGTAAGGTGATTAAACTGTCCTGCATCTTTTCCTTCCTGTGTTGATCTGTTCATCCATAAGCTGCCATCCTGCCCTGCAAGCTGTGCATACAAAAAAGCCAGATGCTCATACAAAATAATTTGCTGACTTTTTAAGCAATCCCAGAGTAAAATCAAGATTGCTGCAATGCGTCAATTGTCAAATCTGGCCTGACGCAGCCCGCCTGAACCGTCTTACCTAATCTGAAGGAGAGCTTCATGCCGTTGCCACACCCCGATGTCACCGCTGCTGCTGCGCAAGAGCAGCTCAGCCAACAATTTACACTACTGCAAGGATACGCGGCATTCGCATTTCAAAGTCTGGAGCAGATTCTTGCATTGCAATTCCAGTTCGCGCGCCAGTCGTTGAATGATTACAGCCAGACTTCACATCAGTTATTAAATGCAAAAGATGCCCAGGAATGGGTGGAGCTGAGCAAACAACGTTCACAAACCCGCGCAGACCATTTGCAGGCTCATCATCAAGCCTTGCAACAGTTCGGCGAACAGACCCGCGAACAATGGCTGCAACAATGGCAGCAGGCTGGCAGTCAATGGAAAAGTCAGCTTGAACAGCAACTCGTTGATCAGGGTCATGGCTTGAGTTTTCACAGCAATACCGTGTTCAATGTGCCAGCCAGTCTGATACCCGATACCCTGAGTATCACCGTCAGCAATCCTTTGAACACCCAGGTGCAGGCGACCACGACGCTGGTACCGATTGCAGAAGAGCGCGTCACTGAAATTGATATCACCCCCGCACCTGCAGTTGCAAACCCAGCAACAGTACCAGGCTCAGTCAGCCAGCTATCCCTGCTGACGGCAGAAACTAATACAGCGGCTAAGACTGCACCCAGCCCAAAAGCAGCACCCAAAAAAGCCGTCACCAAGTCAGTGCAGCCTGCTACCACAGCAGCAGTCCCCTCTGACAAACCCACGCAGCAATCTGCAAGCGCCAGCAAAACCACTAAAGCCACGTCCATTAGCAAAACCGGCGTAAGCGCAGCTGCCAAGCTGACACCCAGTCCAGCGCCGCAAACTAAGCCCGTAGTCGCCGCAAAAGCAGTAGCACCGGCTGCCAAACGCGCCAGTGCTCAGCCTGCAACTACTAAGCCAGCAACTACCAAGCAAGCGGTCGTCAAGCCAGTCGCACCGGAACTCAGTGCTGCGGCCACACCTGTAGCAACTACCAGCGCCAATGCCGCCAGCGCACAGAAGCCAGCGCAGAAGTTCCCTTTCCCTGCGGCTAAACTGCAGGCAAAAACTGCCCCTGCCGCCAAAAAAGCCAGAACCACCAAGCCCTGATACAGCAGGCCCTCAAGCCTGCATATCTGCTTTCTGCCCTTTCGTTCTTTTTACAAACGAGGGGCAGATAGCGACTTCCCCTCCTCCTCTGAATTAACGCCGCAGGCTCATCTGGTGAACGCCGTTCTCGGCTACAATGCGGCCTTTCGCTTTACCCATAGCACCATCAGTAATCTGAGCATTGATGGCGCATGGTGCCAACTACGATTTTGCCGCAAGGATTTTTATGAGCATCGTCATCCACGACGCATTACGCGCCTACATTGATCCACTGACAGAACATGAATATGAAGCACTGGAACGCAGCCTGTTGACTGAAGGCTGCCGGGATGCATTGGTGTGCTGGGGCAATGTGCTCATCGATGGCCACAATCGCTATGCGATTTGCCAAAAGCACCAGCTGCCCTACAAGGTGGTACAAAACGATCACTTTGCCAATATCGAAGAAGTCCAGTTGTGGATGATCGATAATCATCTCGCACGTCGCAGTGTGTCTGATTTCCAGCGTGGCATGCTGGCCTTGCGCAAGAAAGAAATTCTGAGCGCCAGAAACCAGCAACAAAGTCAACAGCATTCGGCCAATGCAAAGCCTGAGCAACAGGAAAGCGAACAAGCTATCCCCGTAACTAAACCGACTCAGAGCCGTCAGGAAATCGCACGCGTAGCAGGCATCAGCAGCCATGCTGTAGTGCAGATAGAGAAAATCCAGCGTGCTGCATCACCGGAGTTAGTCAGGGCGGTACGTGATGGCAGCATCTCCATCAGTGCGGCCGCCACCATCGCCAGCCTGCCCACAGAAGAACAAAAAGCAGCAGTTGCCGGTGGCCGTAAGGAATTGCAGGAGATAGCGCGGCAAGTACGCGAAAAGAACCGCGTACAGCGCCAGCAAGCTAAGCCTAAGCCAGAAACGACAGCATCCGAAGTGGCGTCCCCACCTTGGGAGAGCGACGCAACACCGAACACTGCAGCGCCAGGCTTAACTGCAACTGCAGATCATCCTGCGGTTCCACAGCAGGAATTGCAGCAACGTCTGTACGAGCTGGAAACCGAAAACCAGCGCCTGAAAGATGAAATTGAGCAGTTGCGCACCGCTTTACAACGCGCGCAGGTATAAACAATCCGGATCGAACACCAATGGCAAACCGCAGACCAAGTTTAAGTCAGCTATTTTTAAACAGCTCGCCTGATCCGGCTGAGCAGGCCCATCAGAAGCGCCTGCGCACGCTGGCCAAAGCTAGTGATGGTAAGGCCTTTGTGCTGGAGGATGCGCCGCTCAGGATGATGTACCTGACGCCGAAATGCATGCAAAGCGTGATGCATATGGAGCAGCCAGATGCATTACTGTGCGCGTATTCGCAATGGATGATGGGATTTCGCTTGTTTCAGGAACAGCCGCGCGAGTTTTTTCTGATCGGTCTGGGCGGTGGCTCGCTGGTCAAACATATCCTGACCCATCTGCCGGAATCGCACATCACTGCGCTGGAAATCAATCCGGATGTGATTGCACTGCGTGATGCATTCGCACTGCCCGCCGATGACGCCCGTTTGCAAGTAATACAGGCCGACGGCGCAAGCTATCTGCCGGTGATGACGCAACAGGTGGATGTAATTTTTCTGGATGCCTATGACAAACAAGGCCTGGTACCGGCATTAAATACAGCAGAGTTTTACCGCAGTTGCCAGCAGCATTTGCGGCCACAAGGCATGCTGATTGCCAATGTCTGGGGCAAACCCAGCAGCATCGCCCACATGCTGAATAGCTTACGCAGCCAATTTACCGAGGTCTGCTGGGCACGTTCACCCGACAGTTATAACCTGATCGTGTACGCCAGTCAGCAAACCCTCGAACAGACAGTGCTGCAACAGCGAGCCAGCCGCTTACAGCAAATACAGCCGGAATTGCCTTGGCTGCGCATCGCTGCATCACTGGATAGCTTGCCCAGCCCCGCCACTGAGCAAGACCTGGAGATGTTGACAGAAAAAATGCGTCAGCTGCTCGTGATTGATCAGAATGTGCCGACTACTTATGCGGCCTGGAGATCGCAGGTATTCGCGCGGCTCTAGACAACAAATTTGCAGCAAACTGTGGCAGTTTGCGCACGCAGATTGTCAGGCGGGCGTATTTCTGGCAAGCTGACTGCATCATCGTTTCAGCGCCAAAGTCTATCGTTTGAGGTGCTCAGAAACAGGCTAAGGGACCAGACTATGTACGATAAAAACGACTTCACGGCAGTTTCTAAATTTCTCAAACTCGGCGTCAAAATCACCTTCAAAAACCCAATGGGACAAAGCCCAAGTTACGATACCAGCTTTCCTAACCCTAAGGGCGGCATGGTGACTATTCAAGAAAAAAGCCTGTACGACGTGGAGCGTAAACTCAGGGCACTGATCGGTGACGATACGCCGGTCAAAACTAAACTGGCACCTTTCACCTATCTGGGTACCAATTTCCGCGGACTATTGTATTGCACCCGTGGCTCTAACGACTTCATCGTGCAAGAGACTCATGATGTGTTTGGCGTGGAAACCAAACGTACGGTACGTCAGGCTGATGAATTTGTTTTACTGCTGAGCTAACCCCAAATCCCCTTAGTTGCGCTGCGCCCGGCGCACAACCCGATGCGGTTCAGGCATAGCTGTCTGAGCCCGTATGCATCACTGCCTTCACAGCAAAAATCTACACGCTTTCTGCTATCCGGCGTCATTCACCGACCAGCCGCCGTCATTCGCCGATCAACACAAGACAGACAGATCAGCCTGCTCTATTCTGAGCATGTCAGCAAAACAAACCTGAACCCCAAATACTAAGGAGATCAACATGGATACTCAGCAAGTCAATACTAAGTCTGGTAACAAATCGAATAACCTGATGATAGGTTTGGCGATGATCGTCATCGGTGGCTTATTCCTGCTTGACCGCATGAATATGATCAATGCGCTCGAATGGTGGTACGTGGCTCCAGCGATGATTGCAATAGCCGGTGTGATCAATCTGTTTTCCCGCGAAAATCCCGAAGAGCGTGCCAATGGCCTATTTCAAATCATTTTAGCGTTCTGGCTGTTTGCTTCCGCTGAGCACTTATGGGGCTGGACTTTCCGCACCAGCTGGCCAGTGTTGATCATAGGTGTAGGACTGCGTCACCTGGTGATCGCGATGTCTGCCAAGCGTCAGTAAAGTCCGGCGTCTATCACGTCACAATATCTAAAATCTGACTGAATTTTATATTTAACTGGAGTCGCATCATGCGCCAACGTAACCCACAAAACCGCCTGGTATTCGGTGCCATACTGATGATCTTCGGCGCCTTAGCTTTGCTCGATAATCTGAATGTTTTCAACACACTCAATATTTTCCACTTCTGGCCTATGGTATTCATTGCCGTCGGTGCTTTGAAAATTTCACGCAGCGATACCGTTTCCGGACACTTGATCGGCGGTATGTTTATCGCGGTAGGTGCAGCCATGACTTTACAACACATGGGCATTATTGACTTCCGCATGCGTAACTGGTGGCCAATCTTTCTTATCGCAGGAGGTATGGCCGTCATCTTTAAAGACCGCTTGATTACTGAAAATAACCTGAATCCGCTGAATTCGGAACAATCGCCACAAAACATCTGCAACGTATCTGCCATGATGAGTGGAGCCAAAATCAATAATGCGTCGCCTGACTTTCAAGGCGGTGAACTGACTGCTGTGATGGGTGGCATAGAACTGGATATGCGCGGCGCCTCGATACAGTCTGAAGCGGTACTGAATGTGTTTGCGATTTGGGGCGGTATTACCGTACGTGTACCAAATGACTGGACCGTGGTTTCACAAGGCGTGCCACTGTTGGGTGGTATCGAAGATAAAACCGTACCACCTATGGATAAAAGTAAGAAGCTCTACATCCAGGGATATGCCATTATGGGTGGAGTGGAAATCAGTAACTGAACAATGCGCCAGGCAGTGCCACCATCATTCTCAAGACAGATGGTGGCATTTTTTTGCTTTCATTTTGTGGCTCTCAATTTGCAGCTATCACTTCGCCACTGTTCAGTTTCGCATCTCACTAGCTAACTATTGTGCACACTATGCATCCACTCTTGTCCGACACCAGACGTTTTCTGTGGTACGCCATGATTTGGCTGTTACTCACGCTTTTACTTACGAGACTGATGGTAACGATGGCCTATGCCAACTGGTCACAAGCCTTGCTGTTCCTGATGCCGGTCATCGTTGTATACAGTTTTCTGTCTACCTCGGCCTACTATATTTGCCGCATCTTTCCGCATCACAAACGCGCTGTCTATCTGGCCTTCCTGATCTTTGTCAGTGCGGCTTTTCTTTCAGCGCTTGCTTGCGTGCTGATCAGCAGTCTGTGGCTGCAAATCCTGCATAGCCTGTATGAAGACGCGTTCGCGGTCAGTCTGGATGAGCATATTAGCTTGATTATTTTTGGCATCGCCTTCGCGCTTTACTTGCTGAATTTGTTTGCTTACGATGTGTTGATCGCACTGGATCATATGCATGCAGCTGAGCGCCGTGAAGCCGACGCGAGGCTACTGGCACGTGACGCCGAACTGCAAGTATTGCGTTCGCAGATAGATCCGCATTTCCTGTTCAATAGCCTGAATTCCATCAGCGCGCTGACTGCCATTGATCCGGCCGCAGCACGCGAAATGACGATAGCGCTGGCTGATTTTTTCCGTCTGACGCTGAGTCTGTCTGAAAAAGAAAAAATCACTGTGAAGCAAGAGACTGAGTTGTGCGAACAATTTTTGGCCGTAGAAAAAATCCGCTTTGGTAAAAAACTGCAAAGCAGCATACAGGTCGATGAACTGGCGCAAGCCGCGCTGATCCCTCCCATGATCCTCCAACCCTTGCTGGAAAACGCCATCAAGCACGGCATACGGAATCTGCGTCAGGGTGGAGAAATTCAGGTCAGGATACAGGCTCAGGCTGGCTGGCTACATCTGCAAGTCAGAAATCCGGTGGCGCAACAAGACCTGCCCGGCAAAGGAAATGGTTTAGGTTTGCAAAACCTGAAGCAACGCTTTGCCGCGCTGTATGCGGATCAAGGCCGAGTCAGCTGGAGCAGGACTGAGACAGAATTTTTAATCGAAATTGCCTTACCGCTGGAGTTAGCGTATGAATGAGCCCTTACGTGTAGTCATTGCTGATGATGAAGATCTGGCACGACGCCTGATTACTGAATACCTGAAACCGCATAACGATCTGCATATAATCGCAGAATGTGAAACCGGAACCGAGGCGGTGGATGCCATAACCCATCTGCAGCCTGATTTGGTATTTCTCGATATACAAATGCCGGAACTAACCGGACTCGAAGTGCTGGAAGCGACTGGCCGCCAGCATGGCGTCATTTTTACTACCGCTTACGACCAATACGCGCTGCGTGCTTTTGATTTGCATGCCATTGATTACCTGCTTAAACCGTACTCGCAGCAACGTTTCAATGAGGCGCTGAGCAAAGCCAGGAAACTGATCAGTAGTCAAGGTGATGCGCGGGATACGTCCAGGTCACAGACCGCAGCAGGCTTGCCAGGCATGCTGGCAGCACAAACCGCACAGACACAACGCCTGTTGATACGCGACCGAGGGCAAACGCATGTGGTGCCAATTGCAGACATCGATTTTATTGAGGCCCAGGACGATTACATCCTGATCCATGCAGGCCAGAAATCCTGGATGAAAACGCAAAGCCTGTCCGATCTGGAAGCACAATTAGACCCGGCTCAGTTCATCCGCGTGCACCGTTCCTACCTGCTGCACCTGCCTGCACTGCACAGTCTGGAAAAAATCAGTAAAGACAGTCAGCTCGCGGTACTGAGGAATGGTCACAAAATTCCGGTCAGCCGTTCGGGATTGGAGCGTATAAAGCCCAGCCTGACTTAGCCGGACTGAAGCTTGCTAACAGTCCGATGCGTAGCAGTTTTATTGAATTGCATGCAGCACTATGCTGAGCTCGGTTTTCGTCTCCAGCATCAGTGCCGGAAGATTATCCGCATCAATATGCAGGCGCTGCAGGCTGGCCGGAACCTGGCTCCAGTCCAATTGTTCCGGCTGATTATGCACAAATACCGCATCCAGAAAATCAGCCGTTGTGAGCACATCGGTCAGGCTGATTTTATGTTGGGGTGCAGCCTGATAATGTTTGAAATTCACGACCGCATCGCGGATTTCGTCCGGGACTTCCCAATCTTCGAGTATGGCCGCGCCTATACTCGCATTCCAGTCATCGATCAGATTCCATAGCACGGCTTCTGAGTTAAAAATATCCTGGTATTGATGGGCCCGGTTAAGAATGTAGAATTTCCCGATATCATGCAGCAGGCCAGCAAGCATGGCCTTATCCGGGCTCATACGAGTCTTGTTTCTGGCGACTACCATCGCCAGCGCAGCCACACGCAGGCTGCGCCGCCATAAACCATCCATTTGCACCGAAAAGCCGCCTTTGTATTTATTTTCAGCGAGCTGTTTCATACCGACAGAAATCGCGATATTTCTGACGGCCGCAAATCCCAGCAATAACGTGGCTGAGCGTAAATCCGTGACCTGACGGCCAGAAGGATTGAAGCTGGCTGTATTACTCAAATGTAAAACCTTAGCAGATAGCACCGGTTCAGCACCAATAATCCTGGCTACCTGATCATTGGAAATATCCGGCTGGCTGAGCGCCTTGCGTATTTTCATGGTGGCGCCAAGCGAAGTAGGGAACACCAGCTTTTTCGCCGACAACTCCGCTGTAAAGTCTTCCAGAAATGTGAATTCTGCGTTTTTTTCCATGATGCGCTTTCCTTACCCGGCGATGAGAGGCATCCGTCGCAGCAGATGACGCTTTGGTTGGCATTTTCGACCATTGATCGCAAACTGCTGGTGCCAGCTCAAGGACGACCTTAAGCTAATAACTGAAGAACGCAGGCCAGACTCAATGTGATTAACCATGCGCTCTGCCAGTTTTATCTATCTTAACGGTTTCCGGGGAGAAAATCATGAATACAAACAATCGCGACAACATCTATCTGTTCTTCAAGCAATGTTTGGAAGAGTTTGCTTATCTGATACGCAGCGGCCTGCGTTCTTTGGAGCGCACTCCATTGCCACATCTGCTGGTCACCTGTCTGGCGCTGGCGATTTTCATCAGCGTGTTGCCTTTGGCATTAAGCTTGTTTGTGTTGTTTGTTTTGCTCAAACTGCTGGGTGCGCTGACGCTCTTCAATGTGAGAAAAAGCCGCCAGGCACCTGCGCGTCTGGGTCAACCAGACTAATCAGATCAGGCCGAAACGCGATGCAGATTAATTGCATCACGGGTTTCCAGGGCGACCCGGCGTGCGGCAGCGGCAAAGCCCTCGTCAGCCACGGGTTTGGCGTACAGAATTGCACGTGAAGAGTTAATCATCATGCCGCCGCCATTCGCTGTCTGCCCGGCTGTCACAGTCGCGACGATATCGCCACCCTGCGCACCGATACCGGGAACCAGTAAAGGCATATCGCCGACGATTTTACGGACTTCCGCCAGTTCGTTCGGGAAGGTCGCGCCTACTACCAGTGCAGCCTGTCCGTTCAGATTCCAGCGTTCTGCGACCAGTTGCGCCACATGCTGATACAAAGGTCTGCCATTCACTTCAAGGAATTGCAGATCTGAACCGCCGGCATTGGAAGTGCGGCACAACACGATGCATCCTTTATCTTTCCATTCCATATAAGGCGCGACTGAATCAAAACCCATGTAAGGATTCACGGTAACCGCGTCGGCACCGTAGCGTTCAAACGCTTCACGCGCGTACTGCTCTGCTGTCGCACCGATATCACCGCGCTTCGCATCCAGGATCACGGGAATATGGGGGTAAGTCTGGCGGATATAGCGACAAATATCCAACAACTGATCTTCTGCTGATAAGGCAGCAAAGTAGGCGATCTGTGGTTTAAATGAACAAGCCAGATCTGCGGTAGCATCGATGATGGCTTTGGAAAACTGGAAAATCGCATCTGGCTTGCCAGCAAATTCAGCGGGGAAACGACTGATGTCCGGGTCCAGGCCTACGCACAGTAAGGAGTTATTTTGTTGCCATACGGCGTTGAGATTTTCAATAAAAGTCACGGTCTGCCCCGGTAAAATTAATCTGTATCCCGCCATTATACCGCGCCCCGCTATTGCTCAATTTCACGACAGGCAGGACATCGCCGGGATTATTGATTATTATCCTGCTGTAAAGGCTGCTCCGAATGGCTAACCCCGCTGCAGATAGCCACGCCGCCACCTACTTACCCAGCGCTTACCGCTCAGACTGATATGAACGATACAATTGACTCCGGCCAGGACTTACTGGCACTCGACAAGCAATTTTGCTTTGCACTGTACTCAGCCTCGCTTGCACTGACCAAGACCTACAAACCTTTGCTTGATGAGATAGGACTGACTTATCCGCAGTATCTGGTGATGCTGGTGCTGTGGGAAAAAGATCATATTCTGGTGAAGGACATAGGGCACGCGCTGTTTCTGGATTCAGGCACACTGACACCCTTATTAAAACGGCTGGAAACAGCTGGCCTGCTGCTACGCCAGCGCGACAAAGAAGATGAACGTCAGGTCAGGATCCTGCTGACGCAGGATGGTAAAGCATTGCGCAAGCTTGCGCGCAGCATACCGGAAAAAATCATGTGTGCCAGTGGGCAAAATCTGGACAGCCTGATGGCGCTCAGGCAGCAGTTAAGCGGCTTACGCGATGAATTACATCAGCAACAGGAAGTATAGCCAGCGGCAATTCAGCACATTTTTTATTTGCCAGCAGTCGGCGCTGCTGGCAAACAACCGCACATTTAGTAAGAATCTATCGTAAGCATAGGAATATACAATGAACAATTAGATTGCGCGCAATTCAATTGCGAACTATAATTTATTCATTGGAGCACTAGCCTGCTGACAGAAACTTGCAGACCACCGCTCCTGTTCTGCCCCCCCCCCCCAACTATTTAAAGGAAACTGATCATGCAAATTCTTTACACAGCAAATGCAACTGCAACCGGTGGTCGTGATGGCCGCGCCACTTCTGACGACCAACAACTGGATGTGAAACTGACGACACCAAAAGAGCTGGGTGGCGCTGGTGGTGCAGGCACGAATCCTGAACAATTATTCGCAGCGGGTTATTCTGCCTGCTTTATCGGCGCAATGAAATTCGTTGCGGCCAGCCAGAAAAAAGCATTGCCAGCAGATGTCTCCGTGAATGGACTGGTCGGCATAGGTCCAAATGGAAAAGGTGGTTTTGGTATCGCCGTCACGCTGAATATCTCCTTACCTGGCATGGAGAAAGAAGCGGCAGAAGCATTGATACACCAGGCGCATGAAGTCTGCCCATATTCCAATGCGACGCGTGGTAATGTGGAAGTGAATCTGAATTTGGTGTAAGCCCGGAGCCGGTCACCTCTGACCGGCTACATGCGGCGCCAGAAATAAAAAAAGGAGCTGTGCCTACGCAGCTCCTTTTTTACTATTGGTCACAGCATAAAAAGCGCGACCAGCACCTTCTTAAGAGCGGGCTTTGAGTAAGCCACCCAATAACGCCGCCCGCTTCTGAGGCTTAGCTGCGCTGACTTCTTCCGCCTGCGCAGTTGCCACCGGCAGCGACGCTGTTGTACTTGGTGTGTAGGGCTTCAGGAACCACGGGTCTACTTTTTCACGCGGTGGCTGATAACCTCTGGCTGGACGCGCATCATGTCTGCTGCCAGATTCGTGTCTGCTACCCGCATCAAAGCGTTCGCGCGCTGGCTTGGTACGCTCAGTATGCACTGAAGTCGCAACAAATCCGGATAATTGCAAACGTACGATTTTCTGTTTGATGAGCTTTTCTATATCGACCAGCAAACGTTCGTCCTGATCGGTATGCAAAGAAATCGCATCCCCTTTGGCACCGGCACGACCGGTACGGCCAATACGATGCACATAGTCTTCGGCGTTGTAAGGCAAATCAAAGTTGATCACGCATGGCATTTCAGAGATATCCAGTCCGCGCGCAGCCACATCGGTTGCGACCAGCACTTCAACCTCTCCGCGCTTGAAATCTTCCAGCGCCACCATGCGCTCATTCTGCGATTTATCGCCATGAATTGCGGCTGCCTTGACACCCTGCTTCACCAGATGAACCGCCAGACGTGAAGCGCCTATCTTCGTATTAGAGAATACGATAACCTGCTTCAGGCCGCGCTCACGAATAATGAAAGAAACCGCATCACGCTTTTCTTCCTCTGAGACTTTATACAGTATCTGCGTCACATTATCGGAGGTCGCATTGCTGCGTGCGACCTCGATAGTTTGCGGCTGATTCAGGAAGCTCGCTGCGAGTTTTTTGATCTCAGGCGAGAACGTCGCAGAAAACATCAGATTCTGCCGCTGTTTTGGCAACAGGTTGATGATACGCTGCAGGTCAGGCAAGAATCCCATATCCAGCATACGATCCGCCTCATCCATCACCAGTATCTGGGTCTGTGACAAGTTGATCGTTTTTTGCTGAACGTGATCAAGCAAACGTCCCGGCGTTGCGATCACAATTTCCACGCCTGCCCTTAATGCAGCCGTTTGCGGATTCATGTCGACCCCGCCAAACACCACAGTAGAACGCAAAGGCGTGAAGCGGGAATACGCTTTCACATTTTCAGCCACCTGATCCGCCAGTTCACGGGTCGGTGTCAAAATCAATGCTCGTACCGGATGACGCGCAGGTGAGGCACTGGAGTTCGCATGCGCCAGCAAACGCTGGATAATAGGCAAGGAAAAACCGGCTGTTTTACCAGTACCAGTCTGAGCAGCGCCCATGACATCTTTACCTTGCAGTACTACAGGAATCGCCTGTGCCTGAATCGGGGTAGGATGCACATAGCCTTGCTCGGTCAATGCACGCAAAATATCTGGCGACAAGCCAAAATCTTCAAACCGGACTTGTGCCGCTGTTTGATCTGTGGGGGATGGGGTCTGGGACTTCGTATCGGTCATGATAAATGGTGGGCCTCCCGTGAGTCGAACACGGTACCAACGGATTATGAGTCCGCTGCTCTAACCAGCATGAGCTAGAGGCCCAATTCTTTCTGCAAGCAATGCCTGCTGTAATCTGAGGTTAATCCAGGTTTGGAAAAGGACTTCAGGATTTGCAGGTAAAGCCAGATGCTGCCGCCTGCAAATATTGTACTGAAAACTCAGCACAACATATTAAACGGGCACCGAAAAAAATCAGCGCCCATTATATACGATTAATTACCTTCTAGGAAGCTCTTGAGCTTATCAGAACGCGATGGATGACGTAATTTTCTCAAAGCTTTTGCTTCTATCTGACGAATACGTTCACGTGTCACGTCAAATTGTTTACCAACTTCTTCCAGCGTGTGATCGGTCGACATTTCAACACCAAAGCGCATGCGCAGCACTTTAGCTTCACGTGGCGTCAATGAATCCAACACATCCTTGACCACATTTCGCATCGATGCATGCAAAGCTGCGTCGGCTGGCGCCAGGGTGTGATTGTCTTCAATGAAGTCGCCCAGATGGGAATCATCATCGTCACCGATCGGTGTTTCCATGGAAATCGGCTCTTTAGCGATCTTCATGATTTTGCGGATTTTATCTTCCGGCATTTCCATTTTGATCGCCAGCGTAGCCGGATCCGGCTCAACACCGGTTTCCTGCAAAATCTGACGCGAGATACGATTCATTTTATTGATCGTCTCTATCATATGTACCGGAATACGGATAGTACGCGCCTGATCTGCGATAGAGCGGGTAATCGCCTGACGTATCCACCAGGTTGCATAGGTCGAGAATTTATAACCGCGACGGTATTCAAATTTATCGACGGCTTTCATCAAACCAATATTCCCTTCCTGAATCAGATCCAGGAATTGCAAGCCACGGTTAGTATATTTTTTAGCGATAGAAATCACCAGACGCAAGTTAGCCTCAGTCATTTCACGCTTCGCTTTACGTGCCTTCATTTCACCGGCAGACATGCGCTTATTGATATTGCGCAGATCAGCCAAAGGCAATACTACACGTGCCTGCAGATCGATCAGTTTTTGCTGCAACTGCTGCACAGCGGGTACATTACGGCCGAGGATAGCGCTATAGGAATGACCAGAATTCACTTCACCTTCGACCCAGGATAAATTGGTTTCATTACCCGGGAAAACTTTGATGAAATGCGAGCGTGGCATACCGCAACGATTAACTGCCACTTCCAGAATTTGCTTCTCGATGTGACGCACTTCGTCGACCTGACCACGCAAAGTGTCACACAGCTTCTCAACGACTTTTGCCGTGAAGCGTATACCCAGCAATTCATTCGAAATTGCTTCCTGCGCTTTTACATACGACTTCGAGTTATAACCCTCTTTTTCGTAAGATTTGCGCATTTTTTCAAAGTTGGTCGCAATAATCTCAAACTTAGCCAGCGCATCACGCTTCATCTGCTCGAGCTGCTCGGAAGAAATCGCTGCAGCACCTGCGGCACCACCGTCTTCCTCTTCCTCTTCTTCCTCTTCTTCCTCTTCTTCCTCTTCATCAGAGTCTTCATCGGAAGGCGCAGCCACCGCAACCGCCGGCGCATCTTCTACAGCATTCGGATCAACTAAACCGTCAACGATTTCATCAATCTTGATTTCATCTGCCGCAATCCTGTCGGCAGCAGCCAGAATCTCGGCGATCGTGGTCGGACAGGCGGAAATCGCCTGTATCATGTCTTTCAGACCTTCTTCGATTTTCTTCGCGATGACGATCTCACCTTCGCGGGTCAGCAACTCAACCGAACCCATTTCACGCATATACATGCGAACCGGATCGGTGGTGCGACCGAAATCGGAATCAACCGTCGACAAGGCGGCTTCAGCAGCTGCCTCGACTTCATCGTCGTCTGTGGTGACTGTTACTACATTATCAGACAACAACAGGGTTTCCGCGTCGGGAGCCTGCTCGTACACCGCAACACCCATGTCGTTGAAGGTGCCGATAATGCCTTCAATCGCTTCCGGATCAACCACGTTTTCCGGCAAGTGATCGTTAATTTCTGCAAAGGTCAGATAGCCGCGGTCTTTACCCAGTTTGATCAGGGTTTTTAATTTCTGACGGCGGCGTTCCAGTTCTTCTTCTGTCGCCTCTGGATCAGAAGAGAACGCATCTTTCAACAATGCTTTTTCTTTCGCCTTACGGTCTTTTGCTTTCGCCTTATCAATGGCTTTCATCTCCGCGCGTTCAACCGCGTTCAGAGCTGCAATTTCTTCGTTTTCAGGCTGGTATTCTTTAGGTTTGCGACCACGGCGCCCAGGCACTTTCACACCAGGCAAAACATAGCCCGACGTGTCTATCGTCGCGAGCAAAGCAGCATCGGTAGTCTGGCTGACGGCAGGTGCTGATCCGGTTTTAATTTCCTGAACCTCAGGCACTGCTTTTGCCGGCTTGCGCGCAGATTTTGGCGCTGCTTTCGCTTCAGCTTTTTCGACAACAGCCGGCGCTTCCGGCGCAGCGGCTTCAGCCTTGGCTACGGCAGTTGCTTTACGCTTTTTAGGGGCAAGGGATTCCAGATTCTCTGCAGCCACATCGGCTTTCTTGGATTTGGAGGATGGCTTGGTGCTAACTTCTTTCACAGGCGCTTTCTTTGCTGAAGTCGATTTTGCTGATTCGGTCATAGACTTTTTCGGACTGGCTTTTTCAGTGACTTTAGCTGCCGCAGTCACTGCTACGGCAGATTTCACTTTAGGCGCTTTCACGTCTTTCGCAACCCCTTTTTTCTCTGCAGCTTTGAGCTTAGGATCATGTTGAGGGGCATCATTTTTTAAGGCAACTCGTGCAGCCGCACTGGCTGCCGTTTTCGTCTGCGCTTTTGCACTGACACTGACTGCTTTAGCTGCAGCTGATGGGCGTGCTGCTTTTTTTACGGGTACATCGCTGGCATCTTTCACAGACGCCTTAGCCGCTGTTTTTTTTACCGTTGTCGGCATCAGGGTTTTCGCGGGTTTCTTCATTGCGTTAGCCATTGAATCAAACCATCCGGTACTGAGGAAGTCGTCTGTCTATACCTCTCATACAAAAGGAAGAACAGCTTACAGACTCTGCATCTGCAAGCCCTGCACCTCATTTTGTTTCAGACTTCCCGAGTCTCAGCGCCAGCGTTTTGGGTTACTCGGAGGAGCATCTGCTCACCTAAACAACACATTCTGCACAGAAAAACATCAAAATTTGCAGAATGAAACAACCTAAGACCTTGAATCGAAAGCTTTTAATTATACCACGCGGACATCACATTCTCTAGCCTGACCAGGTCTGCGACAGCCCAGAACTGATAAAAAAATAGGCAAAGCTTTCATTTAACCTATTTCTAAGGCGATAAGCATTTATACAAAAAAGACGCGCAAAAAACAAATGGAGCTCGAAAAATTCTTATTGACGGTTAGCTGCCTCGGAAATCGCCTGCTTACGCAATTGATCTAGTGCCAACATAATATCCCGCCAACGATTCTTTTCCTGCTCACCATGCAAACCAGCAGCAACCAAGCGCTCCGCCTCTACCTTGAGTGCCTGGGTACGTATCTGGCGCACAGCCCCCAATAATTCAAGTCTGACCAGTTCAGGCTCAGTATCCGTCTGCTCGGCAACTTCAGCAATCAGACCATCAAAATCCGATCCCGTTCCCCGCAATTGCTCAGCAAGCGCAACGAATTGCGCATTTTCGCCCAGCGACATGCAAACCTGTACCAATTCTTTGAGCATAGCTGCACCATCCGGTGCTAATAAGGCGGCGTCTTGCAACACATGCTCATCAACATAAACGGCCAAGGCAGGATACGCGACCAAAATACGCATAATCTGGCGCTCCAGGCCAACCGGAGCACTACGCTTAGTGCGTGGAGGCGCTAACTTAACCCTGGCGACCGGCTGACTCAGCTCAAACAAAGCTTCGATCTCTGCCGGTGCTGTCATGGTCTGTTGCGCGAGGTTGCGAACTATCTGCAAGCGCAATCCCGAGGCCTGCATCGCCTGTAGCAAAGGCTTGGCATCAAACTGCGTCTTAGCGCGGCCCTCTGCCGAATTGAGGTCATTAACACCGATCACTTCACGCATAAAAAACTGCGACAAAGGCATCGCATCACGCACCTGCTGCTCAAATGCATCTGCACCAAATTCGCGGATATAGCTATCCGGATCATGTTCAGGCGGCAAAAACAGGAACTTGATAAATTTATCATCATTCGCATGCGGCAGACAGGCTTCCAGCGCACGCCGTGCCGCCCGGCGCCCTGCTGCATCGCCATCAAAACTGAAGATCACATGATCTGTCTGCCGTAACAGTTTTTGCACATGGGTCGGCGTACAAGCCGTTCCCAATGTGGCAACCGCTTGCGGAAAACCCATTTGTGCCAGCGCCACCACGTCCATATAGCCCTCCGTCACCAGCACATAGCCAGCGTCGCGGATAGCCTGTCTGGCTTCAAACAGTCCGTATAACTCAAAACCTTTTTGAAACAGCGGGGTCTCAGGGGAATTCAGATATTTGGGTTCGCCCTGCTCCATGATGCGACCACCAAAACCAATAATCTGGCCTTTGGTATTACGAATCGGGAACATCACGCGATCACGGAAACGGTCATAACGCTTGCGTCCTGCACCTTCCTCATCGCTTTTATCGATGACCAGCCCAGCTTCAACCAGTTCCGGCGCCGCATAATCCGGATACACACTGCGCAGACTATCCCAGGCATCAGGCGCAAAACCCAGCGCGAAACGGGCCGCAATTTCGCCCGTCAGGCCACGCTTCTTGAGGTAAGCGATCGCTGGCGGTGCATGACGTAATTGCTGCTTGTAATATTCACCAGCTTTAGTCATTACTTCGGATAATGCCAGACTTTTAGCCTGCACTTCTGCGCGCTGAGCTGGCAGCATGCGATCTTCTTCCGGCACCACGAGCCCCTGGCTTTGCGCCAGATCGCGTATCGCATCGACATAGCTGAGTCCGGAATATTCCATCAAAAAACCGATGGAACTGCCATGTGCGCCACAACCAAAGCAATGATAGAACTGCTTGGTCGGACTGACGGTAAAGCTGGGAGATTTTTCGTTATGGAAGGGACACAAACCCATGTAGTTTGCGCCACCTTTTTTCAACTGAACGTACTTACCCACCACGTCGACAATATCAACGCGGGCAAGCAGATCCTGAATAAAACTTTGCGGTATCAATGCATACAGCCGGAAGGTCCGGCATTCGTATTCAATTATTTAGACAAGGCAGCTTTGACCAGACCGGATACTTTACCCATATCTGCGCGGCCAGCCAGCTTCTGCTTCAACACATCGATGACTTTGCGCATATCCTGAGGGCCGGCAGCACCTGTTTCAGCGACCGCAGCATTCACCGCAGCCTGCACTTCTTCATCGGACAAAGCCGCAGGCATGTAAGTCGCCAGCACTTCGATTTCCGCTTTTTCAATATCTGCCAGATCCTGACGTCCGCCAGCTTCAAACTGCTGAACCGAGTCCTTACGCTGCTTGATCATTTTTTCTATGATGGCCAACACCATGCCATCATCCAGCTCAACCCGCTCATCGACTTCTTTTTGCTTCATTGCCGCAGTCAGCAGACGTATCGTCGCCAGCTTACTTGCTTCTTTAGCGCGCATTGCTGCTTTCATGTCGTCGGTGATTTGGTCTTTTAAGCTCATTACTTACCCCTGAATACTGAATCAGATAAAAACAACAAAGCCCGCTGCGGCTTACCGGAGCGGGCATGCAAACCTAAGCTATACAACTCTGAAAGCACCTGGCATAACCAGACACCAATCAGGATTAGTACATCTTCTTAGGCAATTGCTGACTACGAATGCGTTTGTAGTGACGCTTAACTGCGGCAGCCAGCTTACGCTTACGCTCTGCAGTTGGCTTCTCGTAGAACTCGCGAGCGCGCAATTCGGTCAACAGACCGGTCTTTTCGATAGTGCGCTTGAAGCGGCGCATGGCGACTTCGAACGGCTCGTTTTCTTTAAGGCGAATTGTGGTCATTTAAGTTCAAACCATGGAAAAATTATAGGAAGACAGAGATATTAACAGGAATTCTTAAAAATGGGAAGAATACTGATTAAATCTTACGCAAATTTTGAGATTCTGTAGCAACAAAAACCACAAAACCTTTCAGAGTCTATCCAATTTTCTTGAAATTCCGGTCTGACCGGAGCTAACCCTGAAGGCGGCATTGTACACCAAAGCATGAATGCTGGCACCTTAAGAATTACAAACTGACTCAGACCGACGATCCGGCTGCAAATCCGGACGCCCAGGCCCACTGGAAATTGTAGCCTCCCAGCCAACCCGTCACATCCATCGCTTCGCCGATAAAGTACAGGCCCGGCACCTTAGTCACCATCATCGTTTGTTGCGACAGTTCACGGGTATCGACACCACCGCGTGTCACTTCGGCTTTCTTATAGCCCTCTGATCCGCTTGGTATCAATTCCCAGCGATTCAGCTTTTCACCCAGCAAACGCAGGCGCTTATCCTGCATCTCCGCCAATTTCGCTGCACCATCAAATCCATGGGCCTGCAATAATCCATCCGCCAGTCGGGCTGGCAAATACTGCGCGAGAAAATTCACCAGATTCTTCTTGCTACTGTTTTTTCCAACTAACAACTCTTCTGCCAAATCAACTTCCGGCAAGAGATTAATTCTGATCGCAGTACCCGGCTGCCAAAAACTGGATATCTGCAATACCGCAGGGCCAGACAAGCCCCGATGGGTGAACAGCAAATCCTCACGGAACTGCATTTTCTGTTTTTTATCACCAGTCGCGATATCTACTTCCAGCGAAATACCCGCCAAAGGAATAAACGGCGCCCAGGATTGCGCATCAAATGTTAAGGGCACCAAGGCCGGTCTGGGTTCAACCATTTTTAATTGAAACTGACGCGCAATCTGATGTGCAAAATCAGTCGCACCTATTTTCGGAATCGACAAACCTCCGCTTGCAATGACGACGGATTCAGTCACCAACTCACCCTGCGAGGTCTTAACCAAAAAGCCCCGCTCAGGCAGCTGCTCAACGCCACTTACACTGCAAGGCATACGCCATTGCACTTTAGCCGCATCACATTCCGACTTGAGGACTTGAATGATATCCTCCGCCGAGCTATCGCAAAATAACTGCCCCTTATGCTTTTCATGCCAGGCCACGCGATAGCGCTGCAATAAAGCAAGAAAGTCTTGTGGGGTGTAACGTGACAGCGCACTTTTACAAAAATGTGGATTTTCTGACAGAAAATTAGCCGGACCGGCCTGCAGATTGGTAAAGTTACAGCGCCCACCACCAGAGATACGTATTTTCTCTGCCAGCTTACTTGCATGATCAATTAACACCACACGCTTGCCGCGCTTAGCGGCAGTTGCCGCACACATCATTCCGGCGGCACCGGCACCGATCACCACCACATCGACCTGTTTATTCATAACATTTCCGTTTCTCAGAACGCGCGATTGTAGCGGATAGCAGACGAACACTCATCTGAACAGGATTAAACTTGTAGCAAAAGTTGCGCAAAACAAGCCTGCATGCGCTTAAACACAGCAATTCCCAGGCAGGCCCACCTCAATAACTGCAATTGCCAATTAACCATTAATTTGTTTGATATACACAACATTTTCATAGAATAACTTTAAGTATTCATATAAGGAAATAATATGTTCTTGACGAAGCTCAAGCACTAAGAGTTAACTGCTGGACATAGGCCGCAAACGTTTGCGCAATGCGCTCCATGTGTCTGTCTGAGTGCAAGGCATCAGAGAAAGACGGCATCATGTTGAAGCTCTGCAATTCCAGATTACCCATCAACTTTCCAAGGAAAACCCATGACTGCGAAATCCAAGCGTCAGTTTTACAAAGGGACTACCCAAACCCTGATCGCGCTGGCTGTGTCCACAGCCTTCCCTATGCATGCCGCCTGGGCTCAGGAAGCCAAACCAGAAGCAGCAAAAAATGACGGCACTAAGCTGGAAACAGTGATAGTAACCGCCAACCGCCGCGCGGAAAACATCAAAGAAGTACCAATGTCGATTTCTGCGATCAAAGGCGATGCGCTCGACACCTACAATGCCAGCGGCCAGGACATCCGTTTCCTGGCAGCGCGCGTGCCTAGTCTGAACGTTGAATCTGACTTTGGCCGCTCTTTCCCACGCTTTTATATCCGCGGTCTGGGCAATACCGATTTCGATCTGAATGCATCGCAGCCTGTTGGCCTGGTGTATGACGATGTGGTTCAGGAAAGCCCTATGCTCAAAGGCTTCCCGGTATTCGACGTAGAACAGGTAGAGATCCTGCGCGGTCCGCAAGGCACTTTGTTCGGCCGTAACTCTCCGGCTGGTGTGATCAAGTTTGACTCCGCTAAACCTAGCCGCCGCTTTGAAGGCTATGGCAACATCGGTTATGGCAACTACAATGCCGTCAACCTGGAAGGAGCGATCAATATTCCTTTGAACCAGGACTGGGCAATGCGCTTCTCCGGTCAGGCACAAAGCCGTGACAACCGCGTGACCAATCCACGTGCTACCGGTGAGAAAAACCTGGAAGGCTACCGCGATAACGCCGCACGTCTGCAATTCCTGTACAAAAACGGTAATTTCAGTGCTTTGCTGAATCTGCATGGTCGTGACATGTCAGGCAATGCCACCCTGTTCCGCGCTAACATCATACAAAAAGGCTCGAATGAGCTGGTACCTGGCTTTGACTACGGCAGCTATCCTACCGATGGCCTGAACAAGCAAACGCTGACTTCCTCCGGCGCAAGCGCACGTCTGCGCTGGGATCTGGACGGCATCACAGTCCATTCCATCACTGGCTATGACAAGGCAAAGTTCTACAGCCGCGCTGACGTTGACGGTGGTTACGGTGCTTCCTTCGCATTGCCTATGGGCCCAGGCTTCATTCCATTCCCGGCTGAAACAGCTGACGGACTGCCATATCTGAAGCAATTGACTCAGGAAGTTCGCATTGAATCGAATACGAAAGACAAGCTGCAATGGATCGCTGGCCTGTACTACTTCAACGAAAAACTGCAAGTCGACAGCTTTGACTTCAACTCTCTCGGCGGCAATGTACAAGACGGTTATGCAGTTCAGCACCAAAATGCAACTTCTTACGCAGCATTCGGCACTATTAACTATGCTGTCAGCGATCAGTTTAAAGTGCGCGCCGGTTTGCGCTACACCAGCGACAAGAAAGATTTTGACGCACAACGTACCTGGACTCCAGGCAAAGCACCTGGCGTAGGCATCACTCCACTGTTCACAGCCAATCCATCCTCCAGCAATCTGACCTGGGATCTGAGCGGCAGCTACACTTTGGATAAAGAAACCAATGTGTTTGCGCGCGTTGCAACTGGCTACCGCGCTCCTAGTATCCAGGGTCGCGTATTGTTCGGCGATTCCATCTCTGTTGCCCAGTCTGAAAAAAATCTGTCTTTCGAAGCAGGTATCAAGAAAGACATCCTGGATAACACAGCACGTGTGAGTGCAACTGTATTCCAGTACACAGCGAAAGATTTGCAGCTGACAGCAGGTAGCGGTGCAGTTAACCAAAACCGCCTGGTTAATGCTGACAAAGCAACCGGTCAGGGTTTTGAACTGGATCTGCAAGCTAACATCAACCGCAACTGGAAGGCAAATGTAGGCATCAGCTACAATGATACGGAGATTAAAGATTCCGGCTTGTTTGTTTCTCCTTGCGGTAACGGATGTACCGTGACCAATCCAAAAGGCCCGGTTGCCGGTACAGTTCTGATCGGTGGCAATCCACTGCCACGCGCACCGAAATGGGTAGGTAACTTCGCACTGAAGTACACCACACAAATCGGCGAAGGCACGCTGTATGCTAATACCGACTGGTCTTACAAAGACACGTACAATATGTTCTTGTATGAAGCCAAAGAGTACAAGGCGAAATCCTTACTCGAAGGTGGTGTTCGTATCGGTTACATCTGGAACGATGGCAAATATGAAGTGGCTGCTTATGGTCGTAACATCACCAACAAGCAACAAGTCATCGCAGCAATCGACTTCAACAACCTGACAGGTATCGTCAATGAACCACGCAACTACGGCGTCCAGTTCAAAGTCAATTTCTGATTACCTGATGGTCCAGCCCGCTCTACACAGAGCGGGCACAAAAAAATGCACTGGCCTTAAAACCGGTGCATTTTTTATTGTGTAAAACAAAACACACTCAGACGAATAGCGTGCCTTAATTGGCCTAAGCCTTACCGTGGGATGAATTCTCAACGGCGTTCGCTATCCCCCCATGCAAGCGGCGACTGATGCTCACGCACAGTCTGACTTGCTCTGCGATGTTCGCCGGGACAGGCAATTCCTGATTTAAGACCTTAAGTATCCAGGCTGCGGTGGAGGCGGCATCAGTGTCTTCAGGCAGTTCAGGCTCTGTAGCAGTTAACAGCTCTTGCTTTTCCAACAGCGTCTCACGCACGCCTTGGGCAAATCTGTCTATCTGCTGCGCGCGGCCAGTGTTGGCAACTGCCTCACCTTCAGTTCCGCGCATCATCAGCACCTCGCCTTGCGTCGACGTCAGATGGGTAGAAAAATAATGGCCCAAAGACTGCAAATACTCAGGATGGGTATAGGAATACAAGCGCAGTGCGGGAATATCGAAGGGCTGCAGCATCTTGACCAGAGTATGAGAAGAATTGCGCACGCCCAGAATACGCCTTAGCATCAGCAGCCGATGCAAAGCGGGCGACAAACAATCCAAACCTGTCATTGCTGGCAGACCAGACGCAAAGCGCTGGCTGACTTCCTGCGCCGACAGGCATAGAGGCAAATCCATAGCCTGAAAAATCTCAGCACTGGTCACACGACCAGGATCTTCGGCAATCCCATGTACCAGTACCGGAATACCTTCGCGCGCCAGCAAGCTCGCCAGCAGCGGCGTCAGATTAGCTTTTTTACGCGCACCGTTATAGCTTGGTATCAGTACGGGCGCAGCGGTCAGACCGGGTGGCAGTTGTAGCTTCAGCATGGCTGGCGCTAAAGCATCCATGAAGCCCGCCAGTTCGTTGATGGACTCCCCCTTTATACGCATAGACAGCAGAATCGCGCCTAACTCCAAATCGCTGACGCGCTGCTCCAGCATTGCAGTAAACAAGCTGCAGGCATCCTGTCGCGACAAATCACGTGCACCGTCTTTACCGCGTCCGATTTCCTTAATAAAACGGGCGGCTGGCAATGTTTGGCCACTACTCAGTTCTTGCGCAGTCATGCTTTTCTCACGGTTGATCCAGCAGTGCTAACACGGCCTGCCATTCTGCGGTGGAGACTGGGGTAATTGACAAGCGGCTGCCTTTTTGTAAAACCAGCATATCCGCCAGCTCAGCGTGCGTTCGCATTTCAGCCAGACTCAGCAAGCGGGTCTTTCTGATTGCCTGCACATCGACCATCATCCAGCACGGTGTTTCCTGAGTGGATTTCGGATCGTAATAATGACTCGCCGCATCAAACTGGGTATGGTCGGGATAGGCGCTGCTGCATACCTCAGCAATGCCAGCGATACCAGGCTCAGCGCAACTGGAGTGATAAAACAGCACGCCATCGCCCAATTGCATCTGATCACGCATGAAATTTCTGGCCTGATAATTACGCACACCGAACCAGGGAACGCTGCCAGCCGCTAATGCATCATCGATACTGACTTCATCGGGTTCAGACTTCATTAACCAATACGCCATCATCCTCTCCTGACTGTCGCAAATTCTCAAAAGCATATTGTCGCACAGCGCGATCCAGACAGCGCACAACGGGTAGGAACGGGGTTCCCTATCAAAGGCTGTCAACGCCTTGCTGCCTAAGCGATACTTAATCAGCGATACAAAAGAAAACGGCTGTCATTGCTGACAGCCGTTCTGTATAAGTCCCCACCAGAGCCGCTATGCCGGCATCCTGAACCTGATGGTTCAAGTTGGCCACAGTCAGTTCAATTTCGGGTTCATCGGACTAGCGACGCTCACGCCCATCGAACTATGTTCCGCAGCCTATGCACATAAATGGTTCAAGGAATATATGACATTGGCGAACACGGCAGGGAATTAAAGTTTACTCCTAAAACCGGCTTCAAGGAAAGTTGTTTTGATGAAATAATCTAATAAAGTTCAGGTTCAGAATAGCTTTTCTTGCGGCGTCAGTGCCTGATCCATGATTTGGTGCATGCCAGTGATTTTCTGCCTGACTTCGGAAATCGACATGCCGGACAGCGGGCCTTCTGAGGTTTTGGTCGCCAGCAATTCCGTGGTCATGCCCAAGGCCGCCATCACGGCTATCCTGTCCGTCCCTTTGACCTTGGACGTATCGCGGATGGCGCACATTTTTGCATCCAGATAGGCGGCGGCTTCGCGTAAGGCGCGATCTTCACCCTCACGGCAGGACAACTTATAACTTTGTCCCATGATCATCACATCTACCTGTATGACTTTTTTCTCGGTCATGCCGCATCTTCCTCTTGATCTTGATTAACAATTTCTGGTGGCAATAACTGTATCAGCGCCAGCACACGATCCTGTGCTTGCTCTATGCGTTGTTGCATATCCAGATTCTTTGCCGTCTGGCCAGCCAGTTCATTGCGTAAGGCAGCGTTTTCTGCGCGCAATGCATGCGTCAGCTCAGCGAGTCTGGCGACTTTTTCGGCGAGTAATTCGAATTCGGGAATCATCATAGGCTAGGTTTTGGATGCAACAAATCTGAGCTCTTATTATACGAGCAAATTTCCAGCAGCCAAGCTGAGTCTGACGCGAAATTTCGTTAAATCCCTCAAACCAGGCGGGAAACCAGCAGCAAGTCGCAAGCATATTCAACAAGCGCAGCCCTAAGCAGCTGCGAATTTTCAAAGCCAGACTGTCCAATTCTGCCAGGCACCAAAGTGTCGCCCTGAGTGCACTTAACTCTACCTGCTAAGCGGCAGGCAGCAAGGGATTCAATGAGCGACTTACAGATTTTTATGTTCAACGACCCACTTTTTAAAAAAATAGGTTATTATTTGCTGCATAGCTAACCACGCCTGACTCTTCGTTGGCATAATTCTGGTACATTCTGGATGTCACCATTGAATTCTGGCCAATCGCCTTCAGATACAAATTTGAATTCGGCAAATTCCAAATAACCGACCGACATTCTGTGGCGCTGTTACCCCTTAATTTTTCCCTCTCAACGAGGATTCCATGAGCGAAAACATCAAACATGTAAGCGATGCTTCCTTTGAAGCTGACGTATTGAAATCTGACAAACCAGTACTGGTTGACTTCTGGGCTGAGTGGTGTGGTCCTTGCAAAATGATCGCCCCTATTCTGGAAGAAGTTGCTAAAGAATATGGCGACAAAATTGTTGTTGCCAAAATGGACGTCGATGCGAACCAGGCAGTACCTGCCAAATTCGGTATCCGTGGCATTCCAACCCTGATCCTGTTCAAGGATGGCGCTGCAGCTGCACAAAAAGTCGGCGCGCTGGCAAAAGGTCAGTTGGTTTCCTTCATTGATAGCAATATCTAAGGTATCATCACCACGCTGTAGCTGCTGACACCGGCAGTTACAGCGTGAATTAAATACGATTACCGATTACTGAACGACTAAGTAACAAGAACCGAAACTGGCTGTGTGTCAGTTAAGTACTTAAGTACACAAGAGTACATAATAACTATTCTGTTTATTCTGTCATTTCCCCCGTTCACTCCCCCACCTCATTTTCCCATCCCGGGACACTCACCATGCATCTATCTGAATTAAAGGCCCTGCACGTATCCGCTTTGCTGGACATGGCCATAGGACTTGAAATCGACAACGCAGCCCGTATGCGCAAGCAGGAATTAATGTTTGCCATCCTGAAAAAACGCGCCAAAGCGGGCGAGCAAATTTTCGGCGACGGCACTCTGGAAGTTTTACCAGACGGCTTTGGCTTTCTGCGTTCACCAGATGCCAGCTACATGGCCTCGACCGACGATATCTATATTTCTCCTTCCCAGATCCGCCGTTTCAATCTGCATACCGGCGATTCGATCGAAGGTGAAGTCCGTACCCCGAAAGATGGTGAGCGTTACTTCGCACTGGTGAAAGTGGACAAAGTCAACGGCGAATCGCCGGAAGCGTCCAAACACCGTATTCTGTTTGAAAACCTGACGCCACTGCATCCGAATAAGGTGCTGACGCTGGAACGCGAAATGCGCGGCGAAGAAAATACTACTGGCCGCATTATCGACATGATTGCACCGATAGGCCGTGGTCAGCGTGGTCTGTTGGTTGCCTCGCCTAAGTCTGGTAAATCTGTGATGCTGCAACACGTGGCACATGCGATAACGACTAACCATCCGGATGTGACACTGATCGTATTGCTGATCGACGAACGTCCGGAAGAAGTCACTGAGATGCAGCGTTCGGTGCGCGGCGAAGTGGTTGCCTCGACTTTCGATGAGCCCGCTTTGCGCCATGTACAAGTTGCCGAAATGGTGCTGGAAAAAGCCAAGCGTCTGGTTGAAATGAAGAAGGACGTGGTGATTCTGCTTGATTCCATTACCCGTCTGGCACGTGCCTATAACACAGTGATTCCGGCGTCCGGCAAAGTATTGACCGGTGGTGTCGATGCGAATGCACTGCAACGTCCGAAACGCTTCTTCGGTGCAGCACGTAACGTGGAAGAAGGTGGCTCGCTGACCATCATCGCTACCGCGCTGATCGAAACTGGCAGCCGCATGGATGACGTGATTTACGAAGAATTCAAAGGTACAGGTAACATGGAAGTTCACCTGGAACGTCGCCTGGCAGAAAAACGCGTTTATCCAGCTATCAACCTGAACAAATCCGGCACCCGCCGTGAAGAATTGCTGATCAAACCGGATCAGCTGCAAAAGATCTGGATTTTGCGTAAGTTGCTGTACTCGATGGATGAAATCGAAGCGATGGAATTCATTCAGGACAAAATGAAAGCCACTAAAAACAATGCAGAGTTTTTTGAAATGATGCGTCGTGGTGGTTAATCTGTCTGCCTGAGACAGATAAAGGGCTGGCAAATCAATTTGCCAGCCCTTTTTTATTTCACTGTCGATTCACAAAAAAAGATGGATACTCTCAGGCTGACGATTCGGGTCTTACACTCAACACAATCAGCTTTTCTCAAAAATGATCATGTTTAGAAAAGAGACAGCCCCTGCAACAATTGCTGAGGGGCTGTCCTGTTAAACGCAATGACCTGAGTTTTGAAGCCTGAGCTTATGGTTTCTGAACGTTTGCGCTTGCGGCATTATTCCAGCCACCGCCCAAGGCCTTGTACAGGCCAACGACGGCACTCAGATGGGCGCGCTGAGTTTCGATCAGGCCAGACTCAACCTGAGCCAGATCACGCTGCGCATTCAGCACTTCCAGATAGCTGGAATAGCCATTTTTGTAGCGTAACTCGGCCAGACGCTGACTGTCTTTCAAGGCCAGCACGCGTTTTTGATTCGCGGTGTAAAGCTGGGCATTGGCCTCAGCATTATTCAGCGCATCATGCACATCGCGGAATGCCCCCTGTACCGCTTGCACATATTGAGCCGTAGCCTGGGTTTTACGTGCTTCTGCACCCGCTACCACAGCTCCGATTGCACCGGCCCTGAATACCGGTTGTACCAGATTCGCCCCCAGATTCCACAACAGGGAAGAAGGGTCGACCAGGTCTTTAAACACGCGCGATTCGTAGCCGATACCGCTGGTCAGTTTCAGACTCGGGAAGTAAGCAGCTTTTGCCTGACCGATGTCTGCATTCGCCGCCACCAACGCCTGCTCTGCGGCCAGAATATCAGGACGGCGATTCAAGACCTCAGACGATAAATCAGCAGGTAATTGCAAATGCTGATAAAGACTGGAAATCTCACTGCCGCGCGCAATCACGGGATGCGCGATGCCAGCCGGGCTGCGGCCTAACAATACTGCGATGGCAGATTCCAGGTTGGCGACATTTTGCTTAGCTTGCGCAACGCTGGCTTCAGCACTTGCAGTTTCTGCCTCAGCCTGATGTAAATCCAGCTCGCTAATGGCACCGGCGGCACGACGCTTCTGTTGCAGACGCAGATTTTCGGCGCGGGTCTTATCGGTTTCCTGCGCCAGCTTTAACTGGGCATCGGCTGCACGTAATGCGAAATAAGACTGAGCCAGATTACTGAACAGAGTAGTTTGCACTACATTGCGATTCTGTTCCTGCGCCAGTAAACGTGCTTTGGCAGCCTCATCGGCACGCGATAACTTGCCCCAAACGTCAACTTCATAGGAAGCCGTCAAACCGAGCTGAAAATCTTTACTGACCGGATTGGCACCAGCCGCCAGTTTGCCTGCATTTTCACTGGTGCGGACTTTGGTGCCGACCAGGGTGGCATCCACCGTAGGATAGCGGTTTGAAGTCGCACCAACTGCCAGTGCACGCGCTTCTTCTATGCGTCCGGTAGCCAGTAATAAATCCTGATTATATTTCGCAGCTTCCAATATCAGGTCGGTCAGCACCGGGTCCTGGAACTGTGCCCACCACTGGGTCAGATCAGCAGCAAGCAGGCCAGGCTTGCCTGCGCTTGCCAGGTTTTCTGTTTTCGCAGATCCCGGCAATTCCAGTGCAGGACGTTGATAATCCGGCCCCACTGAAGCACAGGCACTCAGCATCAAGGCACTCAGCACTGCGCTATAACTCAACGATAATTTCAACATAATTATTCCTTCCCTTGTGCTTGATGCGACTGGCTCAGAGGAATGTGATCCGGATGATGGAAATCTTCTGCTGTTGTTTTAAAGCGTTTGTCATTGATCAGTTTAAAGAACAAAGGCACAAAGAAGATCGCCAGGAAAGTCGCTGCCAGCATACCGCCCAACACGCCGGTCCCCAGTGACTGACGGGCTGCGGCACCGGCGCCATGCGAAAACGCCAGAGGTACTACGCCAAGAATAAAGGCCAGCGAAGTCATCAGAATCGGACGGAAACGCAGACGGGCGGCTTCCACTGCGGCTGCTACCGGCGCGTAACCCTCATGCACCTTCATCACCGCAAACTCCACAATCAGAATCGCATTTTTCGCCGATAAGCCAAGCAAGGTCACCAGACCGATCTGGAAATACACGTCATTATTAAAGTGACGCAGATACACAGCCAGCAAGGCGCCGAAGATACCGAAAGGCATAGCCAGCAATACTGAGAATGGCAGTGACCATTTTTCATACTGAGCAGCCAGAATCAGGAAGATCATCAGTACACCGGCACCTAAAGCCAGACCCGCTGCATTGCTGCTGCGTTTTTCCTGGAATGAAGCACCGCCCCAGTCGTACACCACATCAGCCGGCAACACATTTTTCGCAGCACGCTCCATCGCTGCAATTGCCTGTCCCGAGCTAAAGCCTGGTTTGGCATCGCCCATCAGTTTAATCGCTGGCATTGCATTGAAACGCTGCACAGAATCCGGTCCGGTAATGAACTTGATGGTGGTGAAAGCACGTACCGGTATCATCTGGCCGGAAGCGCTGCGCACATACATATTGCCTATGTCTTCTGGCTTGGCACGGAACTGTCCATCTGCCTGTAACTGTACCGTGTAGATACGACCGTTTTTATTGAAGTCGTTCACATAGTAGTTACCCATAGTCGCTGCCAGCGTGTTGTACACATCTGGCAAAGATACGCCCATGGATTTGGCTTTTTCATTATCTACGTCGACATACAACTGCGGGGAATTAGCCTGCCATAAGGTTTTCACACCAGCCAGTTCCGGTTGCTTATTCGCTTCTGCGATCAGCAAAGGCAGTATCTGTGCTAAACGTTTCACACCACCTTCACCGGCATTTTGTAAATAGAATTCAAAACCACCGGTTTGTCCCAGACCTTGTATTGCAGGCGGCGCAAAGAACAGCGGCAAACCTTCCTTGATATGCCCGGTCTTCATATAGCTTTCACCGACCAGCTGTTGAGCAGACTTAGACCGCTCATCCCAGGGTTTCAACGGGAAAAACATGGTTGCTGAAGAGGATTTCAGACCACCACCACCAAGGAAATCCAGACCGACCAGCGCAAACGTCGTGTCTATGCTCCCATTCGATTTCATCGCGGCTTCGACTTGCTTCACCATCGCATCAGTACGGTCCAGCGACGCGCCGTCAGGCAGGATAGCAGCGCCAATGAAATAACCCTGATCTTCATCCGGTACCAGGCCACCAGGTACCGTTTTCCATAACACACCGGTCAGTGCCACCATACCCAGCACCAGCGCCGTGCCTAACACTGCACGCTTAAGGAAGAAGCTCACACCGTTGGTATAACGCTTGGTCAAACGCAGGAAAGCCGCATTAAACCAAAGGAAGAAAGGATGATGATTCTCTGCACCCGGTTTCAGCAAAATCGCGCACAAGGCAGGGGTGAGTGTCAACGCGACGATACCGGACAATACAACCGCAATCGAAATCGTGACCGAGAATTGACGGTATAACTCACCTGCCAGCCCACCGAGGAAAGCAATCGGACCAAACGCGGCAACCAGCACCAGCACAATCGCAATCACCGGCCCGGTAACTTCATGCATCGCTTCGATGGCGGCCTCTTTGGGAGACATGCCCTCTTCATTCATCAGACGTTCTACGTTTTCCAGCACCACAATCGCGTCATCGACCACGATACCGATCGCCAGCACCATGCCGAACAGGGTCAGCGTGTTGATCGAATATCCGAGTAAATGCAGACCCGCCATCGTACCAATCAGTGAGACTGGAACAGCGAGAGTAGGAATGATGGTGGCACGCCAGCTTTGCAGGAACAGGTAAACCACGATAAATACCAGCACCATCGCTTCAGCCAGCGTCTTAAGCACTTCAGCAATCGACTCCGTCACAAACGGTGTGGTGTCATAAGGAACCGCGTAAGTCATCCCTTCAGGGAATTTCGCCTTCAGCTCCTGCAAAGTTTTTTCTACTGCTTGACGGGTTTCCAACGCATTGGCACCAGTCTGCAGGAAGACACCGACGTTGGCAGATGGATGTCCATTCACGCGTCCATACAGGTTGTAATCTTTCGAACCCAGTTCTACCCTGGCCACATCTTTGATGCGGATAGCAGCGCCGCTTTTATCTGTTCTGACGATGATATTGGCGAATTGTTCTGGCTCCAGCAAACGCCCTTTGGCCGTCACCGTCATGGTCAGCTCTTCAGTGGTGTTCGGTGTCGCACCAACTTTACCGGCCGCATACTGGGCATTTTGCTCATTGATGGCGTTAGAAATATCCGCTACCGTCACGCCCAGTTGCGCCATGCGATCAGGACGCATCCAGATCCGCATCGCATAATCTTTGGCACCGAAAATCTGTACATTGGTGGTACCCGGAATACGTTTGATTGCATCCAGTACGTTCTGCGTAGCGTAATTTGACAGGTAGAGAGAATCGTAGCGGTTATCCGGTGAATACAAAGCAGCCACCACCAGGAAGTTCGACGAACTCTTGGAGACGGTTACACCTTGACGGCGTACCTCTTGCGGCAGCTTGGCATCAGCCTGGCGCACACGGTTGTTCACGTTAACCGCTGCAATATCGAGATTGGTGCCGACTTCAAAAGTCACGTTGATAGAAACGCGACCATCTGCCGACGACACAGAGTCCATATACAGCATGTGTTCCACACCATTGATCTGTTCCTCAATCGGTGCTGCAACTGTACGTTCTATCACTTCAGCCGAAGCGCCAGGATAAAACGCTGTCACATTCACGACTGGCGGAGAAATCTCCGGATAGCGTGAGATCGGCAGCACACGCAGTGCGGCCAGACCTGCCAGCACGATGATCAGCGACACCACAGTCGCGAAAATCGGCCGGTTAATAAAAAATTTTGAGAACATGAATGTTTCCTTATCGCCCGCCCTAATTCAGGACAGGATGTTCATGAAAAAGTAACTGCCTGGCTTGGAATTGCCTTTGAACCGGCTCAGCTTATTTTGCTGCTGAGGCAGATGCTGCCGATGCTGCCGCCGGAGCCGATGCAGAAGCACTGGCTGATGCAGGCTTGCCTGCAGGCGCGCCTGGCATCGCTGGCGGCGGGTTCAGCGCAGCCTGCGCGGAAACGACCAGTGGCTTGACGGTCATGCCCGGATCATGCGCCTTGATCACACCGTCGACCATCACTTGCTCACCGGCCTGCAAGCCCTTGGTGACTATCCATTGTCCATGTGTCCAGCCATCCAGCTCTACTGGCTTAGGTACCAGTTTGTTATCCGGTGTCACCACAAAAACCATCTTACCCATAGGTCCATCGATGACTGCACGTTGTGGCACAGCCAGTGCGGCTGTACGTTTGGCACCGGATAAAATCACACGTACAAATTGCCCAGGACGCAGTGTGCCTTCGGGATTCGCGACCTGTGCACGTGCATCAAAGCCACCATTAGCGGTATTGATACGCTCGCTCACAAAATTCATTTTTCCTGTGGTCGGGAACATTGAACCATCTGCCAGCTTCAGCTTCACATCAAAACCGATACTGCCGTTATTGGCTCGCTTACCCGGAACTGCAACTTTGCCGCTACCGACTTCTTTTGCTACTTTCAGGTAGTCGGCTTCAGGGATACTGAAGTTCACATACAGCGTGTCGGTTTGTACGATGCTCGTAAGCAGGCTGTCGGCTGCAGTCACCAGGCTGCCGTTGGATTTAGCTGCCATCCCGGTGACGCCATCGATAGGTGCGACAACTTTGGTGTAGCTCAGATTCAGACGTGCTTCATTGACCTGAGCACGGACCTGCTTCAGGCTGGCCTCGGCTGTTTCCAAATTGGATTTAGCGTCATCAAATTCTTTCTGGCTGATCGCTTTTTCTGCGGCCAGTGGCGCTAAGCGCGCATATTCACGCTTGGCCTGATTCAGCTTAGCTTCGGATACCGCCGCCGCCGCTTCAGCAGAAGCGAGCTGGGTTTGATAAGTGGATGGGTCTATCTGGAACAATACGGTTCCAGCTTTGACGCGCGCGCCTTCTTCGTAAAGACGGTTTTCCAAAATACCAGGTACACGCGCACGGATTTCAGTTTCTTTGGAACCTGCGGTTTGGCCTACATATTCATAGTCCAGCGCCAGATCGCTGCTTTCCAGCTTGACCACGTTAACTTCAGGTGGTGGCATGCCGCCCGCACCTTGCGGCGCACCTTGCTTGCCACACGCAGCCAGTGCCAGCAAAGGCAAACTGACAGCCAGCACGCGCAGGGAACGACGGGAAAATAATTGCTCTATCTGAGCGGACAGGTCGGATGACCGGGAGGAAGGGATGCCTGTAGAGTGCATGGTAATTCTTTCTGATTGATGAAAGGATGGTGTGCTATTATATACATACACGAATGTTTGTAAATAAGGTTCTGCAATACCCTTATAGATTAACAAGACATTGCGCTAGCACAATGACAATGCAATGACGAATAGATGAATTGTTGGTTTTTTTATTCAACGTTGGGAAAACCGCTGCCTGACAGCAATTATCTGTGCAGTGTTTTCATTATCACAGGCAATAAATTAGCATTTCAATAAGTAAATGTTGCTTACAAACAAAATTACACAGTAGAAAGCTGTATATCTGCACTTTTTTCGAATTCGATGACAGACGTACATTGCGCAAACCGAGGCCAACTTTTAAGATGCCGTCCTTACCAGTTTTGAAGTAAGGAAACGCTTTACTGCAGGCAGTTCGTCATATACCGGGATCAGAAAGCAAACACATATCATGGCAAGAAAGACCAAAGAAGAAGCATTAGAAACCTATGCCGCATTATTAGATGCAGCAGAGGAGGTCTTTGCCAGCAAAGGTGTGACTAACACCACGCTCAATGATGTGGCCAGCGCAGCGGGAATGACGCGTGGTGCCATTTACTGGCACTTTAAAGATAAAAATGCCTTATTTCAGGCCATGTGTGACCGCGCCTTCCTGCCTATGGAGTCACTGCTGAATGAGATTTCTGCTGCACCTGACCGGGATCCTATCGCTGCTTTACGCCAGTTGAATATTCACTTCTTACGCCAGGTTGCCAGTGATCTGCGTCAGCGCAAAGTATTCGACATCATCATGCATCGCTGTGAAAAGAACTCTGACCTGCCTTTCTTTGTCGACGAAAGAGAAAAGCGCGATGAGTGCCTGGCCAAAGTCCAGGGCATTATTCAAAATGCGGTGAATCAAGGGCAATTACCGGCCCAGACAGATACCTGGATCGCGATGCAAGCCAACCATGGATTCCTGATCGGCCTGCTGCGTGAATGGCTGGAAGATACGCGCGCTTACAACATGAACGAACATGCAGAGGCGATGGTAGATATGTTCCTGGCTGGCTTAATCGCGCGACCGCCACTCAAAAAACCAGCTGCGGCCTGAACCTGCAAACGAAATCAGACCGCAAGGCACCAGCTCAGGCAGGCAGCTTCAGATCGAATTTCACCGCCAGCATACGCAAAGCAAAGGTGCTGATGATCCCGGCTGACAACGCGGCTGCATCGCTAAACTCAAAATACGACATCCCCAGATAGACCCAACAACCGGTGAAGGCGCAGGTTGCATACAACTGGCTGCGCCGGAATACCAGCGGGATTTCATTACAGATCACATCCCTGAGCACACCACCAAAAATACCGGTCACGACGCCCATCATCACGCACACAAACATAGGCATGCCGGATTCAAAAGCCAGCGAAGTGCCGGTCACGCTGAATAAGCCCAGACCCAGTGCATCGGCCCATTCCAGAATATTCTCAGTCACCACATGGCGCAAACGGCGCAATAGCGGGACAGCGATCAGAGCAAAGATAAATATCAGTATCGGATATTCCTGATTTTCCACCCAGAACAAGGGCCGCCGATCCAGCAACAGATCGCGCAAAGTACCACCGCCAAAAGCCGTAATAAAGGCGACCGTAAATACCCCGACAAAATCCATACGCTTACGCCGGGCTTCAATAAATCCCGAACATGCAAATGCCAGCACGCCGACGAACTCTATCGTGTGCAACATGGCATTCATTCCTAATGTCGTACTTGCCATTCCCTGCTTTCTTAACTCAAACCATGAGATTTTACCTGTTAGAAGTCTGTTCTGTAGCGATGCAATTCTTATATGCAACATTAAAAGTGACATATAGACAGACTGTTTCCCAGCATAAACCACGCTACAGAACCACGCTAAACTCGCCAAGCTGGCATTCAATCCGGTTTGCATTGTATAATCGCGGGCTTGGCAACTTGCATGTGCAGGTTATCAATTAATTTAATTCAATTCTGGCAAGTGATACGCAATCGGGTCAAGAAGCTGTGCGACCGACGAAGTGCTTATTGGCTACCAACTTTTATTTCGAGGCAAGCATGAAAGACGGCATCCACCCAAATTATCGTGAAGTGTTGTTCCACGACGTTTCTAACGATTTCAAATTCGTAACACGCTCTACAATTCACAGCAAAGAAACAGTTGAATTCGAAGGCAAAACTCTGCCACTGATCAAGATCGAGGTTTCTGCAGAATCCCATCCTTTCTACACTGGCAAACATAAAATCGTTGATACCGCTGGCCGCGTTGAAAAATTCCGCCAAAAGTTCGGCAAAGTCGGTTCCAAAACCGCAGTTGCCAACTAATCAGCGCAACGATTTCCATAAAAAAGGCAGCTCAGGCTGCCTTTTTTACTGCGGCTTTACTTACAATCTACCATCCCCTACTGTTAAACAACCGCTCTGCTTACTCACCGAATTATGAAGCCAGTCCGTCTGCCTGCTGCTGCCACCATTGCCTTACCACGCTGGGGAATTTTTGCTCTTTGCCTGCTGTATATTCTGCCGGGACTGATAGGACGCGATCCCTGGAAAGGCGATGATGCGACCAGCTTTGGTGTGATGTGGACGATGGCTCACGGCACGATCGCAGACTGGTTATGGCCACATATCGCTGGCTTGCCATTACCGGAAAAAGGCCCGCTCGCCTATTGGATAGGCGCTGTGAGCATCAAGCTGTTAGGTGGCGTTATGGGCGAGCCTATGGCCGCGCGTCTGATGACAGGACTATTTTTTCTGATCGGTGCGGTTTCAGTCTGGTATGCGACTTATTTATTGGGCCGAAGACCAGAAGCTCAGCCCCTCAAATTAGCCTTTGGCGGCCAGCCTGAGCCTCGTGATTTCGGACGTACGCTGGCTGACGGCGCTTTGCTGATTTATATCGCCAGCCTGGGTTTGCTGTTACACAGCCATGAAACCGGGGTGGAAAGCCTGCAAATGGCACTGGTCGCCTTCACTTTTTATCTGTGCGTGCGTTTGCTCGATGAACCAAACATTCGCTACAGCCTGCAACTGGGGCTGGTACTGGGCTTACTGATCCTGAACCGGGGCTGGGTGGTACCCGCAGCTTTGACACTGACCTTGTCCGCTTTATGCATAGTGCGCGGACAGTCTGCAAAGATACGCTATGTGCTTGGCGCGCTGCCGCTGGCATGTCTGCTACCGATAGCCTGGATGCTGGTATTACGTCAGCATCACCCCTTCGACAGCAGCCCTTTTCCAGCCTGGATGGAATGGAATTATCGCCAGATCAGAATGCCTGACCTGGATAGCATCAGCTACTTCTTTAAATATGCAATCTGGTTTGCCTGGCCTGCATGGCCGTTCGCGGCCTGGGCTGTGTTTGCCTGGCGCAGACAAGAAAAAGCGCTGCATATTTCCTTATCAGCGGCATTTTTGCTGTGTTTTACGATACTCGCATTCATCAACCACAACTCTGAAGAATCGCTGTTACTGCCACTGCTACCGGCGATTTCTATACTCGCCGCGTTTGGCCTGCCAACCATGAAACGCAGTGCAATCAATGCGGTCGACTGGTTTGCTGTGATGGTCATGACAGGTACAGCCAGTCTGATCTGGCTCGCATATATCGCTTTACAGACGGGCTGGCCAGATAAGCTGAGTCTGAAGCTGCGCCTGCTTGCACCGGGTTTCGAGTCCAGCTTCCAGCCCCTGGTTTTTCTAATCGCGTGTGCAGCCACTATCGCCTGGTTCATGCTGGTCTACTGGCGCATTTCACGTCGCCCGTCTGTATTGTGGCGCGCCGTGGTGCTGTCAGCCGGTGGCGTGATTTTATGCTGGCTGTTATTGCTCAGCATAGGCCTGCCATGGATCAATCACCGCATCAGTTACGCCGCACTGTCTGAGGACTTACAACAACATCTGCCGACTCAGAACGCTTGTGTGGAAGCCTATGTTGGCCCGTCACAGCGCGCCAGTTTTGCCTACTTTGGCAAACTACGCTTTGCCGGTTTCTCTGATCACAATTGCCAATACCTGCTGCTGCAGCACAGCCGCCGATACAGCTTCACGCCTGAGATGCCAAGCCACTACGAGGCCAAAGAATGGGAGTCGATCTGGATAGGACACCGCGCTGCCGACAAGGATGAATTGTTCACACTGTATCGCCGCAAGCGTCCATGAGTGACACCGCGGGCGGCGCGAAACAAGCAATGCGCCGCATAGGCGCGCTAGCCTGGCCGGTGCTGGTCGGGCAGCTCGCCACCGTCAGTAACGGCGTCATTGATACCGCACTGACTTCACGCTATTCCGCCACCGATCTGGCCGCGCTGTCTATCGGCGTATCGATTTATATCAGCATCTTTGTCGGGCTCAATGGCGTGCTGCAGGCACTCTCTCCCACCATAGGCCAGCTATACGGTGCACAGGAATTCCGCGCGATTGGACTACGCGTGAAACAAGGTATGTGGCTGGCCGCGCTGCTGACCATCATCGGTTGCCTGGCCTTACTGTTCCCGCAGACTTTACTCAGCATTGCGCATGCCGATGCCACACTGACCGACAAAGCGGCGCAATACCTGCAGATACTCGCCTATGCCCTGCCCGCCACTATGGGCTTCAGGATTTACAGCGCACTCAATAATGCGATAGGCAAACCCAAAATGGTGATGGCGATACAGGTGCTCAGCCTGGGATTGAAATTCCCGTTAAACAGTTTATTTATTTTTGGTGGTTACGGTCTGCCTGCCATGGGCGGGCCGGGCTGTGCCGTGGCAACCGTCATCATTTCCTGGCTCACGCTGCTGATCGCGTGGTTCATACTGCGCCATGCCACGCTGTATCAACAGTTTGCTCTGTTTGGCAGCGGTTTTGTCTGGCCGCACTGGCCCAGCATGAAGCAATTGCTGCGACTTGGCATCCCTATGGGCCTGAGCTATCTGATTGAAGTCACGGCCTATGCCTTCATGGCTTTATTCATTGCGCGCTTTGGTGAAATCGCCGTCTCCGGCCATCAGCTGAGCGCCAATTTTGGCACTGTGCTCTACATGCTGCCTCTTTCTATCGCCAATGCCTGCGCCACGCTGACTGCACAAGCGCTGGGTGCCGGTCAGCATAATCAAGCCAGGCTGACCGCCAGTGCAGGTATCAGGCTGGCCCTGTGCCTGAACCTGCCACTGGCGCTACTGATTGTACTGGGCAGAAGCTGGATACTGCTCGCCTACACCGATAATCCCGCCATCATTGAAGCCGCCATGCCCTTGTTTATTCTGGTTGCGGTCTATCAGATATTTGATGCGATCCAAGTCATCATCGCCTTCATCCTGCGCGCCTACCACGTCGCCATCGTCCCCACCCTGTTGTATGCGCTGACGCTGTGGGGTTGTGGACTGGGTGGTGGCTACCTGTTAGGCATCGATCCTGGCGGCTGGTTTCCGGCAAACGTACATGGCGCAACCGGCTTTTGGATCGCCAACACACTCAGCGTGGTACTGATCGCCATCAGCCTGTGGTGCTATCTGCGACACGTACAACGCCAGCACCACAAAACCGTATCCGGTGCATGAAACGGCAAGCACCCCAGCGCATTGCATAGCAAAAACCGATGTCGGCTTGCAAAACCCCCTCCACCCTGTCATAATCTCGCCTACGCGTTGCCGAGATGGCGGAATAGGTAGACGCACGGGACTCAAAATCCCGCGCCGCAAGGCGTGCCGGTTCGATTCCGGCTCTCGGCACCACAAGAATTCATGCGGCTTACAGCGATGTACGCCGCATTTATTTTATGTGGATTTAGTTCCGCAATTCGGCAGTAGTTCCGCAATTCTGGATTCATCCCATCAAAATATATCTACCTGCTGACGCAGTCCATCCTTTTTTCAACTACTCTTGAGCTACACAACGACCTTGAGATCAAGTGCATCCAGCACAGCTGCGCACTGGCGTATCTGACGACCAGATATAGTAATAAGCTGTTAAAGTTAAGTAAGAACTATCGATGAAAAACTTTTGCTGACAGCTCTTTTTGTGACTCAGTGCTGCCTGGCCGAACCAGCGAATCTTTCAGAACTGTTATTACATCCATTACTGCCCAAAGATGCTGCTTTACTTTGCCAGCAACACATTGATGGCAGCGATGCGTCTGGCGCACTCACTGCCATTCATTGAGCGGCATATGGCTTGAATCTGCAAGCGGAGGACACAAAGCAGTTCTTCAGTGAGCAATTCAGGCGCAGCACTGACGCTCACTCAGTCAGCAAAGAAATCGGATGGACCTTCGTCGCAGAAAATCAAAAATCATCTATACAGCCGTACCGTCATCCTCTACGGGCACCTGGTCAGCTTGTGAAAAACCAGCGAGCAGCTTTGCAAGCCTGCTCTTGATTTCGAAAGTAGCGCGGGCGGCACGGAAATGAACTGATAAACATAGCCAACGGGCGGACTTAAGCTTTGGCTTTGCCAGCTCATCCTTCCTCTTCATCCCAAGCCTTTAATAAATCTGCGGGAATGAAATGAGCAACTTCGGAAAAGCGTTTGCCCCATAGGCGTTCAGCCTGTTTGAGCAGCAGTGCGACTGGGCTGCTGGGTTCATTTTTTTCTATCCAGATACGGGCCTGGCTGAGTAACTGACGGATATGTTCGCGCTGCTGCTCAGTGCTCATGCCAATTTCCTGTGATACGGCCATAGTTTGATTCCCGAACGGTGACAGCAGATTCGCCCGGCCAGACTCTGCCCCCGGTGATTGCGCGCTGCTCTTTGTCTGCGATTCTTGAATCGAATCAGCTTCGTGGTTTTCACTGCTATTTGGAGGATGAGCCGTTTTGCTGGGTGTCACTTTCTCAGAAAAATGCAGCCCTTGTGAAAAGGCAGTCATCGTCGCTAGTAATCTTTGCAAAGAAGTCAGATCCGGTGCTTCACCTTTGAGGTTAGCCTTTGCCCAATCGATGATTTTCTGCGTATGCACTCCCGCAGACAGTAATGCTTTAATGCCACTCCCCTGACGCGTGTACAGGTCGGCCAACTGACGCTTAACGAGATCAGGGTCTAAGGCATTTGGCAGTCTGGGGACTGCCAGTGCACGTTCTACGTCACGTACCGTCAGGCGAGCCGAGGTATTACCGGAAATCAGTACATTACGGATGTCACTCAATAAGCCTTCGGGATCACACAATGCCGCCAGCGCATTGGCGCGCACGGCCGGGTCGATGCAATTATCAATCAGCAATTGCGGATGAACCTCACGTTCAAAACGGGAAAGCACTGCGCTCAATGCGCACAGCCCCTGTGCCACGCCTTCGGCACCGGCAGAGCGGGTACGACAGCGTGCGTACCAGATCAACAAAGTGATGTCTTTGGAGCGCAATAATAAGCGCAGGCAGTCACGTTCTATCTCGCTCCAGTCAGGCTCCTCGGCTTTGCTGGTGAAGCTGCCATATTGCACCTCCGCCCTTGGCTCCAAACGGCTGCGCAGGACTGCAAACTCATTGTCGTACTCCAGACTGTCGCCACAAGGTGCGGCCTCGCTGATGGGTTCTAAAAATTGTGTGGGGATATTTTCCGCAGGCTTTAAGCCATCGATTAATTTGCTGTAGAGCTGCTGTAAGGCTTTCATTGCGGATATCCTGGTGTTGTGGTGGCTAGTGTGGTAACGGCAGGCTGTTGCTGATCACGCTTGCCTATGTAATTTTCCGGCTCCAGTATCATGCCTGTGATGGATTCCAATCCAGCCAGGGATTCACCACCCATCCAGCTGGACCAGCCCAGCTGAGCATGCTCACCCAATTGCGTTGCCGGAGCAGCATGAGACTGGATCAGCAATTCAACTTCCCAGATATATTCAAAGCCGACAAAGGCACGCACCAGCTCGACCAGTGCCGCCAGATCACTGCCTGTTTGATCACCCTGAGGCGTCAGGCGCAGATAGGCGCTCAGGTTTAATGGGCCAATAATCAGGCGAAACCGGGTTTGCCGGTCAGCCACCACTTCCCCCAGCATAGCGCCCTGCCCCAACGTCCCCGCCATTCCGGCCTGACCAAGCCTACATTGATCCTGTGGCTCTATCGGCATCCATGCCAGACAGTATTCACGCAATGCAACCTTCACCCCAAAATAACGCGCCAGGGTGCTAACCAGACCATCCGGATTACGTGCAGCACGCACTCTGTGTGCTACTGAAGCCCAGCGTGCATGCGGGCTCAGCGCGCTACCCTGAACCTCATCCGGTTCATCACCGCCTATGCGCGCAATGTAGCGGGAAAAACTCTCTGCATCGGCCCGGTCCAGACCGGCTGCACTTTGTGCCTGAGACCAGGCACGGTACATATGTGTCATCCAGCGATGGTGAAACATATCCAGAAAATTTGCCAAAGTATGATCCAGCTTCGCTTCGCTGCGCTCACGAACTAATTCGGTAAAGTGCAAAGGCAATACGCCATTCGAACCCAGCATCCCTAAGCCAAACAGCTTGATCATCCAACGTCCGTCACGTTCAGATACTGAGGCGATTTCGCGCGGTGAAAAGGCCAGGCTGGCTTGTTGCCCTAAGCGGTAACGCTCTTGTGATGGCCTTTGCGCCTGTCCTATCGCTGGTTGATCCGTATGAACTGCAGCAAGATAGCGCAACAAGGGAACAAAGCCGTGTTGCCATGGTTGCTCCTGCGCTTGCCGCAAACGCTGTTCGCTATCGGCATTGGCTGGCTTCTTGTGTCTTGTTTTGGATTGCATCACACCACTCCTCGTGTGCCCATGCGCACGGGCCACTCTGCCACCATGCCGCGCTGCATGGACTCCAGCCTGGTTTGGGTGAACACATTGATGGCGACATGACGTGCCAGATAATGCTCAAGGACCACGCCAAACAAATAGGGACTGACGCCACTGAAACCGTCTTCATCCACAGTCAGCGTACATTGCACACCACGCCCGTACACCAACGGCCCGTTGCCAGGCAAACGCCGTGTCACTGGCTCTATATGGCTACCGATCAGCGCGCTGACCTGGCGCGCTGCCACCACATCCTGAGTGTTGACGAATAAGCGCAGCATATCGCGTAAAGCCTGTGCCCCCTGGCGTGCATCCATATCCAGCAAAGGCAGATAATTAAAGCTGAGCTGCCGCACCAGACGCCAGGCCATCTCGCCCTGAGCGAACGCTGGCATCGGTGCGCTGGGGGGGCGAATCAAACCCACACTTTCCAGTGGCAAGGATGCCACCACGCGCAGATCGGATACCCCATTACGCGGTATCAGACGTGGCAAATCACGATTGGTGAGCATCGCCTGTACCGACAAATAGCGCAGTGTTTCGCTGTAGGGGGCTTCATGCTGATCCACCAGACTGACAAACACTTCGGTACCGGTATAGGCGGTGCGGGTGCCGTATTTACGGGCCGAGTCAGAATCCAGTCTGGGTTCACGCCGCAATGAAAAATAACGCCCGTGATTTCCCTCATCCTGGTTCAAAGTCTGGAACAAAGGGCGGAAGCTCACACCGGCATCCGCTTCCGAACGCTGTGCCAGCATTTCAGATACGCTGAAAACTTCATAGTCCATAGGGCGTGCGCGATCTGGCAACAAATGAAACTCATTGTGACCGGTTTTTATTTCCAGTCTGTCGGTCCGGCGCGGAAATAAATTCACCACCGGAGTACAAAATAATGCGAACTGATTTTTATCTACCAGACCGCGCAGGCTTTGCGTATCACGTGTGAGCAGAATAACGATTTCTGCTTCTTTCGCCTGGATTTTTGCCAAACCGGCGGACAGATTTTGTAAAGAGAAAAAGTAAAACCGGCTCGGGCAAGCGAAATATTCATGCAGTAAATTATGGCCATGCCAGGTATTCCAGGCCAGCGGCAACACACTCTGTTCCGGCTGCAAGCCCTCCTTTACCAGTGCATCCTGAACCACCACATGAGGTTGATCCGCCATATGCCCCGGCAAGCCAGTCAGCGTCGCAACCGCACCTGCATGCAGCAATTCAAACAAGTGTGAGGCAATCTGCTCATCACCGCTCAGATAGATGGGCAAACTATCGAGGCCTTTGAGATCAGAAAAATTCAGTTCACCCACAACCCGCAGCCGTAAGCGCAGACTGCCTGCGACCTGCAAATGCGGTGGTAAATATCGCCCCAAGGCCGGAATATCGGGCGGTACGCCGGCCAGCCTGGCATCGACGATTTCTATCGGCCACAACATCACATCCTGACTGGAGCGGAATTCACAAGCGGTCTGTTCACCCTCCGGTATCTTGGAAAAAAATGCCGTGTCGCGCGGTACTGCAAAGCCACTGCTAAAGTCACCGACTAACATCGCCGGGCGCAGCTGTGCTACCGCCATCGACGGGGTAGGGCTCACATAATTCGGATACACCACTTCCAGCAAACGCTGGGTAAAGCGTGGAAACTCCGCATCCAGCTTGATACGCATACGCGCCGACATAAAACAAAATGCCTCGATCAGCCTTTCCACATAAGGGTCAGCCACCTCTACCCCATGCAAACCCAGACGCCGTGCAATCTTAGGGTGCAGCTCAGCAAACTCCGCAGCGCTCTCGCGCATATAGGTCAGCTCCTGATTGTAGTACTCCAAAAGTTGTGGTTCCATGTTTCACTTTCTTTGTGGGTATTCCGATGATTTATTTAGGTTACGATCGCATCAGGCAACTGCCACGATGTCTGGATCCGTGCGTAGTTAACTAACTCAGACCAAAATTTCCATAGACATGGACAGAAGCAAATTCGCCCAAACTAAATGCCTTACTTCTCACTTGCAACAGCCAGCTACGGCGGTACGGATAAAATGGATGATTCATCTTCATGTCCTTAAAAGCAGTCTTGCGTCAGCATCAGAAAACTAGTCTTTCCCCGGCCCGGTCTGAAACAAGCGCACGATCTCTGGTTTAGGACTGGCCTGACCATTCCAGTGGGCACCGGGTTTGAGCGCGAATCGTTGTACCCGGCCTACCGGTAAAGGAATGCGGTGTGTTC
>NZ_JACOGD010000039.1 GCF_014284235.1 Cognatundibacterium curvum | reverse complement strand
GCGAAGCGCGTGGGTATTCCGGTTTGCAACCGCCCACATTGAAGTCGATCACAGGTGCCACGCTGACCGGGCCGGTGGACTTGGTTTCAGCCGCTGGCGGCGCTGGTGGCGCTGTCTTGGTGAAAGTCGTGGTTTCCGGTTTGGCGTTGGTCACCGCAGAAATAGTGTTCTGTGGCTGTACCTGTGGCTGTACCTGCACTTCCGGCGGCGGAATGAATGGTGGCGGCGGAGCCAGCAGTTTCGGCGGCGGTGGTGGTGGCGTGTCTGGTGGTGGCGGAGGCGGTTTGACCTCTTCCACGATTTTTGTTTCTAGGGGCT
>NZ_JACOGD010000038.1 GCF_014284235.1 Cognatundibacterium curvum | reverse complement strand
GAGACACAGAGGAAAAGCAGAGAAAAGCAGAGAAAAGCAAAGCAAAGCGAAGAGCAGTCGTCTGATCATTCAGTATCTCTCTTAAGCCTTTCTCCGTGTCTCTGTGTCTCTGTGTTTAAAGGTTTAAGGTTTAAAAGGTTAAAACCTGAAAAGCGTTAAAACCTGTTTAACACAGAGACACGGAGACACAGAGGAAAAGCAGAGAAAAGCAAAGCAAAGCGAAGAGCAGTCGTCTGATCATTCAGTATCTCTCTTAAGCCTTTCTCCGTGTCTCTGTGTCTCTGTGTTTAAAGGTTTAAAGGTTTAAAACCTAAAAGCGT
>NZ_JACOGD010000037.1 GCF_014284235.1 Cognatundibacterium curvum | reverse complement strand
AAGTAGTAAAGAGTAGTGAAGCTGCTTTGCAGTAGGAAGCAGTACCTGAATGGGGGTTTAGCTCAGCTGGGAGAGCACCTGCTTTGCAAGCAGGGGGTCGTCGGTTCGATCCCGTCAACCTCCACCACCACATGAAAAAGACTGATTCAAACGAGATTGATCAAGGCGCAACGACGCAGACAGTACGAAAGTACGGCAAGGAGTTGCAACGCAGAGCAAGCGCGTTTTAAGCAGTCATGCGGGGCTGTAGCTCAGCTGGTTAGAGCACCGTGTTGATAACGCGGGGGTCGTTGGTTCGAGCCCAACCAGCCCTACCAAAGGTATGTTGAGAAAACAAACGCAAATGGCGCGAGCGCTGTTTAGGTTT
>NZ_JACOGD010000036.1 GCF_014284235.1 Cognatundibacterium curvum | reverse complement strand
CCGCACAACAAATTCAGCTCCAGCTGAGAAGCGACCACCAACACAGCCAGCTCAGCCTCGGACACATCACCCGCATCGACAACAACCGTGGACGGCAAGACCCACGCGGCCAAGGCTTTGAACTACGCACCGACGGTCATGGCGCTGTCCGCGCCAAAGACGGCCTCCTGATCAGCAGCGAAGCAAGACCCCAGGCCCAGCAACACCACACCAGCCTGAACGAAAGCGCAAACCGGCTGCAACATGCCCACAATTTACACGCCAGTCTGGCCGACGCCGCCCAGCAAGCCGGAGCGCAAGAAGCAAGCGATCAGCCTCAGGTCGCACAAGACCTCGAACAACAAAATGCAGAAATCGCAGGCTCAGCAAACAAGG
>NZ_JACOGD010000035.1 GCF_014284235.1 Cognatundibacterium curvum | reverse complement strand
GCGCTTCGCTGCGTAATGAAGAAACCGGTATCACCACCTTGGCCGTACTGATCGGCGCAGACGGTACCGTCGCCGACGTCAAGATCGAGAAGTCCAGTGGCTTCCGCGGTCTGGACAATGCGGTCCGTTCCCAGTTGTTATCAGGTGCCTGCAAAAACAAACCAGGCACAGTGGATGGCAAGCCACAACAAAGCTGGACCAAAGTCCAGTACGTCTGGAAGCTGGATTAAGGCAACAGGCAAGAACGGGGGACAGCCCCGTTCTACCCACCGCCCGTCATTCCTGAGGAATTACAAACGAGCGTAAGCCACCCCGGTGGCAAGCGCTCATACAAAAACAGCAGTAAGCACGACCAACCTTAAATAATTTGTTTAAAGGAAGCAC
>NZ_JACOGD010000034.1 GCF_014284235.1 Cognatundibacterium curvum | reverse complement strand
TGGATGCAGAATTGCCGCTGCGCCGTATCTATGAATTATTTTTTAAGCAGCCAAAAATTGTCGATAAAGACGTGAACTATGGAGTTGTGAAACCACGCTTTTCTGAATTGCGTTTTGGCATAGCACCACAAGGCTACATCATGTTGTGGGCCAGCGGTTATACCCATCAGGTGGAATTACAAACTTTCCGTGCCCAGATAATTCGCGATATCGATGTGCGCCAGTACAACGCGCGGCTACCCGGCGGTACCTTTACCCTCAATGAAGACCGCTGGAAAGAGTTAAAGGCCTGGCGCTTTAAGCCAGAAACCATAGAGCGCATCAAGGCTGGCTGGCAGGCGAATCCCGACTGGTATATGCGTAGCATACGCGTCAAGTTCCCTT
>NZ_JACOGD010000033.1 GCF_014284235.1 Cognatundibacterium curvum | reverse complement strand
CCAGGGTATGACGCCAAGGGAACTTGACGCGTATGCTACGCATATACCAGTCGGGATTCGCCTGCCAGCCAGCCTTGATGCGCTCTATGGTTTCTGGCTTAAAGCGCCAGGCCTTTAACTCTTTCCAACGGTCTTCATTGAGAGTAAAGGTACCGCCGGGTAACCGCGCGTTGTACTGGCGCACATCGATATCGCGGATAACTTGCGCACGGAAAGTTTGCAATTCCACCTGATGGGTATAACCGCTGGCCCACAACATGATGTAGCCTTGCGGTGCTATGCCAAAACGCAATTCAGAAAAGCGTGGTTTCACAACTCCATAGTTCACGTCTTTATCGACAATTTTTGGCTGCTTAAAAAATAATTCATAGATACGGCGCAGCGGCAATTCTGCATCCA
>NZ_JACOGD010000032.1 GCF_014284235.1 Cognatundibacterium curvum | reverse complement strand
TTACCACGGCAGGGTTCGTGACTGGGGTGAAGTCGTAACAAGGTAGCCGTATCGGAAGGTGCGGCTGGATCACCTCCTTTCTAGAGTAGCGCTGGTAGTTAAGTGTTCACTTTTATTGACTGTTAAAAGAAGAGACGAGAAAAGTAGTAAAGAGTAGTGAAGCTGCTTTGCAGTAGGAAGCAGTACCTGAATGGGGGTTTAGCTCAGCTGGGAGAGCACCTGCTTTGCAAGCAGGGGGTCGTCGGTTCGATCCCGTCAACCTCCACCATACTGGGGCTGTAGCTCAGCTGGTTAGAGCACCGTGTTGATAACGCGGGGGTCGTTGGTTCGAGCCCAACCAGCCCTACCAAAGGTATGTTGAGAAAACAAACGCAAATGGCGCGAGCGCTGTTTAGGTTT
>NZ_JACOGD010000031.1 GCF_014284235.1 Cognatundibacterium curvum | reverse complement strand
CCGTCACGACAGCAGACAACTCACGCACACCTGCACCCACGCTCACCGCAGCGCCACCAGGCAGACCAGACACAAACGAGCCCCTGCCTTCGAGTTCAATGTGGCAGGTGATTTCTTTGCCGATCACCTGATCGGGACGGAAGGCAGTGCCAGGTTTTGCGCTCAAACCCAAGTCAGCAAAACCCGTCACGTCACTGCTCTGCAAGCGCAGGGTGTAGCTGAATAAAGTATTGATGCCATCGCTGCCGCACAAACTCAGAGGACTAAAACCCGCCAGCCCACCTGCCGTCACCGCCGGACCGGAAATGCTGAGCGCACGCGGGTGGTGGAAGCGTTGGGGCATGATGGGGCTCCTGGATGGGAAACAGAAATGAATGCCTGTCATTAAGCGACAATTGCTAATTGTCAATAAAT
>NZ_JACOGD010000030.1 GCF_014284235.1 Cognatundibacterium curvum | reverse complement strand
GTCTTCGCCGTCACCATCGTTGCCGATTGCCATTGCCATTTTGTTCTCTTTCAGTATGTCCGGTCGGGGGAGACTGGAGTGTGGAAATTTTTAAACTTTGAAGTTTTAAACCTTTAAACCTTTGAACCATTAAACACAGAGACACAGAGGCACAGAGAAGGGCGAAGAGCGTAAAGCAGATCAGACTACTTTTCTTCGCTTTGCTTAGCTTTTCTCTGCTTTTCCTCTGTGTCTCTGTGCCTCTGTGTTAAACAGGTTTTAACGCTTTTAGGTTTTAACTATCTCTACAGCTCAGTCTGCCCCCGTTGACCGGGTTGGACCTTATGCTTTTTTCGCGACTTTAGTCATGTTGCCGGACAGGACAACAGAGTGCAGGTCAGCGGCGAACGCGCGGACTTCTTCCATCGCGCTCTTGTT
>NZ_JACOGD010000002.1 GCF_014284235.1 Cognatundibacterium curvum | reverse complement strand
CCGAAGTCGCAACACAGGCTGACCAGCCGGAAGTGCATCTGCGTCCAAACGCCGTGGTACCGTACAAATCGGTGGCAGCGGTGATGGCCTCAGCCCAGCGCCTGGGCGTGACCAAGATCGGTATGGTCGGCAATGAGCAGTTTATGAAGTAAAGATCATCGCCCCCGGCATGCATCGCTATGCAAGCCGGACTGATCAAAAAAAGGCAGGGATACCCTGCCTTTTTTCTTGCCTGCACGTTCTGTGTGTTAAACGTTTTAAATCTTTAAATCTTTAAATCTTTAAACCTTTAAACCTTTAAACCTTTAAACACAGAGACACAGAGGCACAGAGAAAGGCGTAAGAAAGTGAAGCTTGATCAGCTTACTTTTCTTTGCTTTTCTCCGTGACCTCTGTGCAACCTCCGTGTCTCTGTGTTAAGCGCTTTTCGGGTTTCAAACATTTAAACCTTTGAACCTTTAAACATAGAGACACAGAAAAAGGCTTAAGAGAAAGGTAGGAGAGCGAGACTGATTGATCCGCTTACTTCGCTTTTCTCTGTGCCCTCTGTGCGCCCTCCGTGTCTCTGTGTTGAAGACTTTTCAGGTTTTAAACGTGTAAACCTTTAGACCTTTAAACACAGAGACACAGAGGCACAGAGAAAGGCGCAAGAGCATAACTAAATGATCAGCTTACTTCGCTTTTCTCTGCGCCCTCTGTGCTATCTCCGTGTCTCTGTGTTAAACGCTGTTAAAGTTTTAAGGTTTAAGGTTTTAAGGTTTAAGGTTTTAAACGCTTTTAAATACCTTAACACTGCCACCAATGATGCAGAGTTTTACAAAGGGCGGTGTTCATCGCCGCGTTTGGCGGCCAAGGCGCGACGTGCCATTAAGGCTAACAATATCAAGCCACAAACAGCAATGATGGCGGGTGCAAACCAGCGTAAGGCAAAGTCCACCCTGCTTTGCATCGCTGCTGACAAGCCTTCATACCATAGCAAAGCCGCTGGGCCTGCATGGTTCACCACCCAGAACGGCGCCAGTATCAATAAGGCAGTCAACGCAATTGCTGTGACGATAGCGAACATGCGACTCAAGATAAAAGCTGGATTCATAGGCGACTCACTGAGTTGGATGCTCTGATGCTTGCACAGACTGCGATTTCTGATGAATGCTGTTCTGCGCAGAACGCACGATCACATATTGTTTGCGGAATTCCAAACCACGTTGCGGCCATTTTTCTGCATATGCGGTGAGCAAAGGCAAAGCGGCAGGAAAATCCTCTCCATTCACACGGCAATCTGCATTCAATTGTCCATGCTGGTCACGCGAGACAAACAAGCGTATGCCAAGCAGGCGCTCAGTTTGCAGCACATCATGGAAAGCCTCCATCGTCTCTGTCATCAGGCAGCATGGGCAAAATGGATGCTCTTCCTTTTTCTTTTCAGGCAGCGTGGCCAGATGTGCGACCGGTCCGAGTATGATCTGGCGATAGCGTGCAGCGGCACGCTCACCAGCGGCAGTATTGAGTTCGATCACCGCACATTGTTGCGGGTATTCCGCAATCGCATCTTCCAGTGCGACCAAATCCATATTGATCCAGTTCAGCATACCTTCACTCAGCGCACTGCTTTCATCTTTCCCCAACGCGTGCTGATACTCAGTGACGCCCTCAGGGAAAAACTCTGGATGCCAGACTGTAATCCGGGTCACCGTCTTTATACGCTCTGGTCCCAGTTCTTTTTTTTCCAAAGCCTGGATGCTCAGACATAAGCCGCTGAACAGGCGCACATATCCTTCGCCTTCCTCTGTTAGCTTCTGGTGCTGCTGCAATACGGTGATCAATAAGGCAGTCAGTACCGGATCAGTCGCGGCAACGCCAGCCGGCAAACACACAGGATTCACGGCAGGTGCAGAAGAAAACCACTGATTTTTTAATGTCTGCACAGACTTCAAAAAAGACTTCATAGGAAAACGATCAAAAATTAAGAAGAATTGAGCACGCGCTTTCGTCGCGGTGGATGGGCAACGGGCAGCATGCCCCAACGCAGGCAGCCTGGCCGAACAAAAATATGCGGCAACAGACCGCATTGTAAGGTCTGTGCCGGTGAATGAACAGCAGCGTTCAGCTATCGAGGTGGGAGATCAGCAAATGGCTCAGGCGCGAAGCCTCACGCGCACGACTCCCGGACGGGCTGACACCGGCATCCATGGATAAACCGACGGCCAGAATATCGATCAACAATAACTGCAGGATGCGGGAAATCATGGACAGGAAGGTCGCATTGTCTTCGGTATGATTCACCGCCAGGCAAACACTGGCAAGACGTGCCAGCGGCGACTGATGCGGTGCAATGGCAATCACATCGGCGCCAGCAGCCAGTGCGGCTTCGGCGGCGTGCAGCAATTCCGGCAGTTTACCGGAATTCGACACCACGATCACCACATCGCCGGGATTGAGCAATTCCGCCGCCATGCTGAACAAATGCGCATCGCCATAACTGGCGGTAGGAATGCGGAAACGGAAAAATTTATGCTGTCCATCCAGTGCCACTGCACGAGAATTGCCGACTGCGTAAAATTCGATTTTATTCGCTTTTCTGAGCAGGCTGATGGCACGGTCTATCGCATGCACCTCCAGCTGATCGCGGAAATTCAATATCGCCGATACGGTATTATCAATCACCTTGGCACTCAGATCATGCGTGCTATCGCTACGCCGGACCTGGCTGTGCCGCACCGGGATAGTGCCAGTCAGACTACTGGCAAATTTGAGTTTAAAGTCGGCCAGTCCGGTGAAGCCCAGCGAACGGCAGAAGCGGATCACCGTAGGCTGACTCACATCGGCCAGCCGTGCGATCTCGGCAATCGCCTCATTCAAGACGGTGCGTGGATTTTCCAGCACCAGCTTGGCGACCCGGCGTTCTGCTGGCGTCAGTTCAGTCTGGATTTGCTGTATGCGGTCCATGAGTGAACTGTCACCGCTGCGCCCGCGCAAATGCTCAGACAAAATCGCTGACACACCATAGAAAGCCGGATTCGGTGTAGTGATGACGTAAGTCGGTATCTGTCCCAGATAAGTACTGAAGCGCCCTTTGGCTTCGAAACGGGAACGGAAAGGGGATTCGGCAAAATAACTGACCATCTGCGGCACGATACCGCCGCCAATATAAATGCCTCCGAAGGCTCCCAGCGTTACCGCCAGATTGGCGCTGAAACTGCCTAACATCGCGCAGAAACATTCTATCGCTTCCTGCGCCAGCGCCTCCTTATCCTGCAAAGCCTGGCGCATGATCTCCTGCGCCGCCAGCGGCTCGGCCTGACGCTGATGACTATCGGCCAGCGCCAGATAAATCAGCTCCAGCCCGGGGCCGGAAATCAGGCGCTCAGTGGATACATGCGGCCACTCTCGCCAGGCGTACTGCAAAATCGCATATTCACGTTCGTCACAAGGCGCGAAATTAACATGACCACCTTCAGAACCTAAAGTCACGAAACCATCGGAAGTCGGAATCAGACCGGATACGCCCAAACCCGTACCCGGACCAAGTACGCCGATGACAGACTTGGCCACAGGCTGCCCCCCACCTATCTGCAGCACGTCTGTCGGCTGCAAGCCAGGCAACGACATCGCCAGTGCGGTAAAGTCATTCACAATCAACAGCGTGTACAGACCGAATTCGCGGCGTACAGCTTCGATAGAAAACGACCAGGCGCGATTGGTCATGCGGATATCATCGCCATCGATAGGATTGGCAATCGCAAAGGCAGCATGGTGGATACGTCGTCCTTCATGCTCACTCAGGTAAGCCTGTAATAAGGGAACAATACCACTGAAATCATCACATTTCAGCACCCGCACCGCTTCAAATACGCCGGGTGCGGTTTCGAGTGTGAAGCGTGCATGGGTCGCGCCTATGTCGGCGAGTAATCGTGGGCCGCCGGAAAATCCGGCGCTGGCTACATCTGCAATTGCGTTGTCGGTCATGTCCAGGCTTGCTTGTTCATTCTGCGCGCTATCATGCGCTATTTTCTTAAGCGGGTCACCACGCCGTGTGCGTTCAGGCGCAGCACGGAACAAGGGTGACGAAATTCCCTGCAATTTACCACAGCGTCAGCGATGCTGACTATTTTTCAGCTTCAGCCCACAGCACTTGCATACGTAATTGCTGTCTGGCTTTCCATGCCAGATCCACTGTTAACTCCTGCTTCTCTGCATCCCAGGTAAACGCGGCATCTTGCTGATTCAGCTTCACAGACTGCGGGCGCTGTTTGATCTGATGCACCACCAGACGCCAGTTTCTGTCCTTAGCAATATATTGTTTGCCATATTCGTGGTCGAAAGACAGCGTCAACTGTTTTTGCCGGGTTGGCAGTGCCTGCTGCTTTTGCGCACGGAAACGCATGATGGCATAAGCGCGCGACTCATAGGCATTGGCAGTCAATCCATCATCGTCATACAGCATACCGTCGCTCTGTGTCTGCTCCTCGTCATAGTAGTAATGCAGATCCAGTTTACTCACATCAAATTGCGCAGTATTTTGCAAACCCTGCACCTGTGGAATCCAGGCACCGGCGCGTACGAATACCGGTATCCGGTCCGCTTGCAAAGGGACTGTGGCACGACTGCTGGCTGCATAGCGCTGACCTGTATAAAAATCCAGCCAGGGTCCGTTTTTCGGGAAATAGATTTCTGCCTGTTTCTGGCCGGCTTGCAGCACAGGATGCACCAGGAAATCATTACCCCAGAAATAGCTGCTGGCATCCGCCTGCAAGCCTGGATTGGCAGGCTCGGCAAAGAATAAAGGGCGCATCAGCGGCAAGCCGCGCTGATGATTCAAAAAGCTCAGTGTGTAGTTATACGGCAGCAGTTGATAACGCAATTCTATCGCGGCCTTTGCCAGGGCTTTTGCATGTGCGGAACGCAGCACCGGCTCAGATGCGACCTCTTCCTGCGCATGGGGCCGGAACACCGGTTGAAACACGCCATACTGCAACCAGCGCGCATACAATTCATCATCCAGATTCGCGCCGGCAAAACCACCCAGATCGGAATGCATATAAGCCATACCCTGCATCCCCATCTGCAAGGCGATCTCTGGTTGCGAACGCAAGCCGCCCCAGGTCCGGTTCACATCGCCCGACCAAGGTATCATGCCATAGTGCTGAGAACCGGAATATCCGGCGCGCATCAGGATAAACGGACGCTCGTTGGGGTAGTGTTTCTGGTATCCCTGCGCGATCAGCTTGGCCCACTCATGACCATAAATATTGTGTACCTGATCGGCGCTGCCAGTCTTGTGTTGCACATGGGCCGGATGTACTTCCGGCTCCCCCAGATCGCCCCACCATCCACTTACGCCCTGCTTCTTCAAGCCGGCATAGATATTCCAGAACCAGTCTTTGGCGACCGGATCAAACACATCGATCAGGCCGGTATGGCCGAAATAAAAATCATAAGTCGCCGCATTGCCCTGCATATCGGTAGCCAGGATGCGCTGCTCGCTCGCCTCTTTCCAGCGCTTGGATGTGGTGAGGATAAATGGCTCAGTGATCAGGATAGTTTTCACGCCCTGTTTAGCAAAATCCGCCATCATTTTTTCCGGCTGAGGAAAGCTGTCACGATCGAAAGCCAGATTACCCATGCTACCTTTGACTTCTTTGCCAAACCAGAACAGGTCGAAAATAATCGCGTCCAGCGGGATGGTCTCAGCCTTATATTTTTGAACTATGGTGCGCGCTTCCTGCTCGGTATGATAGCCAAAGCGACTCGCGAAATTTCCCAGTACCCAGCGTGCAGGCAAAGGCTGCTTACCGGTCAGCGTGGTGTAAGTGGCGACCAGATGCTCCCACTTGTCTGCCGCAAAAATTTGGTAAGTCTGGCGACCGCCATTGGCCTCAAAAGCCAGGCGGTTATTCTTTTGACTGTCCAGGTCCAGAAAGCCGGTGCTGGCATTATCAAAATGAATGCCGTATAACTTCGATGAATACACCAGCGGCATAGAAAAATTCATTTGCTCTGAACGCTCTTCATAGCCATAGTGCGCCTTGTTATACAGCGGCAGGCGATGACCACGCCGGTTCATACCCAGCGCACGCGCACCGGCACCATACAGCACCTCATCCTGACTAATGCTGAAATCGACCGCTTGCACAGCACCCGCCTGGTGAAAGCCTTGCTGTTCAGAGAGTAAGTGCCGGTCTTTATAAAAGTAACTGACCTGATACGGCGATTTACTGATTTTGAGCAGCATATCACCGGCCCGGAATTCTATCTGCTCCTTATCCTGCCGCAAACGCACAGGCACCTGTAAAGGCTTCATCACTACCGCATGCGATGGCGGTGGCGAAGCTGCATCTGAAGGAGTAAAACTGGTTTCGATCAGATTCGCTGCATAGGGCCGAAACTGCACCACACCATCGTTCAGGCGCAGCTCTAAGACCGACTCTTTCTGTACAACGTCCTGCACGCTGCGCTGCGCATTCTGGGCATAGGCAGCAGGTATCAAAGCCGCCGCGAGTAAGGTGCTGATCCATACTGTATAGAGGCCGCGTGACTGACGGACAGGGCTAGACATACGATGTTTTTTAGACTGATTACTGAGTGTGGAATTCATCATTGATCCTGTGCGATAAGCGCGACAATACCTGCGCGCGGCAAACTGACTTTGCCATCTTTGACAATAGCGGAGTGTCCGGTATAGCTGTCTTTGACCCTGCTGCCGTTGGCAAACACAGGCGCAACGGTGATGCTAACGGCCTGCGCGGCGGGCAGATCCAGTGCTATCACCACCTGATCCTGCCAGTCAGCCTGCTGCAAAATTCTGGAAAACGTATACGGTTGCGCCGTCAGTTGCTGATGCTGACCCGCGCCTATAGCTGGGTGCTGTTGGCGGAAACGTCCCAGCTTTTGCCAATGCTGCAGTATCTCTTGCACATGGCTATACTGTACCCGACGATTTTTTTTCAACTCATCCCAGTTCATCACAGAACGCAGTTTGGCATCACCACGCGCATGCGCCACCTGCAAGTCGCGTGCGGTCTCATCACCGTAGTAAATCTGTGCCGCTCCCGGGCTCAGCAATAGGCGCGTACCCGCTGAGATCGCTTGCTGCCGTAGCGGATCAAAAGGCTGATCATCATCGTGAGAGCTGATGTAATTCAAGACAGAATATGACTTAAGCGGACCGTGTAACTGACGCGCATAGGACGAGAACAGGGTTTCATAATCGGCTTTCGCATCAGACTTAAAGCCAAAATTAATCAGGCTGTCGAAGCCATACTGAAAGTAATTGATCTGACTGCCACCATCCATGCGGAATTGCTGGCCCTGTTGCAAGCTGTAGCCGTACACTTCTGCCGTCATGTAAAACGGTTCATCGAAATAGACCTTGGCAGGATTGCTGCGTTTCCAGTCGCTATGCGCCTCACTCGCGAGTGTCTTCAGCTCCTTCCACAACTCCGGTTCTGTGTGTTTGACAGTATCTGCACGGAAGCCATCGATGCCAAAACGGCGCACCCAATCGGTATGCCATTTCATCAGGTAATAGCGCGGCGCACGTGGCAGGCCGGTACGCGCAAAGAAAGTATCGAGTTCAAGCACTTCCTGTTCATAGCGCCCTTCTGCCTTCCATTTTTCCGCGAGTACGGGCGGCAGAGGCGTATCCTTCATCACCTCAGTTTTCAGATCAGGCAAGCCCTTCACCAAGGCACAGGCTACGGTAGTCGGCACATCCTGATAAGTGCACACCGGATCTAATCTGATCCAGCTGTCTGGCCACAGTGCATCCTTTTCAGTCGCCGGGCCAGTATGATTCATCACCACGTCCAGCAATATCCGTATACCGTGTTTGTGCGCGGTGTCGACTAGTTCGCGTAAATCCTGCTCACTACCCAGACTGGCATCAAGGCGAGTGAAATCTTTGGCCCAATAACCATGAAAGCCATACGAGCGGCCGCTACCCTCATCGGTTGCGCCATGCACCTGTTCTACCGGTGGCGTAATCCAGATTGCATTTACACCCAAAGCATTGAAGTAGCCCTCTTTGATTTTTCGGGTCACACCTGCCAGATCACCACCCATGAAAGAACGCAAAGCAGCGCCATCGGCCTGACGCCCATAGGCATGATCGTTGCGCGGATTGGCATTCAAAAAGCGGTCGGTCATTAAGAAATAGACCGTCGCATTCGCCCATAAAAAACGGGCTGCCTGTTGTTGTGTATGGGGTTTTGCAGCGCTGCTCGCAGCGGCTATTGCGGAGGACGTTTGTGTGCGCTGTTGCGCTCGTTGAGGCTGAGACTGGGCTAAGCTCCAGCCCGATAAGCTTAGCAATCCGGCCAGGGCTGTACTCAATACATACTTCATTTGGCTCTCACTCCATTACGCGGATAAAGCGCCACTCTGCTAGCCTCAGCCAGCAAAGGCCGAAGCGCAGAGTGATATTTCACCCTTGAGTAGAAAATCGCTTACGCGGCAGCTTCTTCTTTAATCATCAGGCTCAGCAAACCGGCAATGATCATACAGGCGCCGCCCAGCATCAGGGTTTTGACGGTCTGGCCATCAAACCAGTGACGCGTCACCCAACCCAGCAATAAGCCACTCACAATTTGCGGGATCACGATGAAGAAGTTAAACACCCCCATGTAATAGCCCATTTTTTCTTGTGGCAAAGAAGACGCCAGCAATGCATAAGGCATCGTGAGTATGCTGGCCCACGCCAGTCCCATGCCCAGCATAGGCAGCAATAACCACAGTTGTGTATGGATGAAGTAGATGCTGATCAGCCCGGCTCCACCTGCCAGCAGACACAGCATATGGACTAATTTTTTACTGCTGCGTTTCGCCAGCACAGGCAACAAAAAGGCCGCCAGCGCAGACACGCCGTTATAGACCGCAAACATGGTACCTACCCAGTTACCCGCTTCCTGAAAACTGGAGGATTGCGAATTCGTGGTCGCAAAAATATGTTCTGCAATTGCGGTGGTGGTGTAGATCCACATCGCGAACAAAGCGATCCAGGTAAAGAATTGTACGACCGCCAGCTTGATCATGGTCTCAGGCATATGCATGAAACCGGATACCATTTCACGCACGGCTGCCGCTATACCCTTGCTGGCAGCACGTTGCTGCTCAAACTTTTGCATATCCTGCGGTGGTAATTCCTCACTGCTAATCACCGTCCACAGCACAGCCAGAAAATAAATACTGCCACCGGCGTAAAACGAGTATCTGACGGTATCCGGTATGCCACCATCCAATGCAACATTGCTCACGCCCATGACATCCGAGAAAAAAGTCGGTAACAGCGAGGCAATCACGGCGCCGCAACCAATGAAGAAGGTTTGCATCGCAAATCCGGCAGTTTGCTGTGATGGTGCCAGCTTATCGCCGACGAAGGCACGGAAAGGCTCCATAGAGACATTAATCGCCGCGTCCATCAGCCATAAGACCACAACCGCCATCCAGATTGCGCTGGCATGTGGCATCGCTAACAAAGCGAATGAAGCCAGCAAGGCCCCGATAAAGAAAAAAGGACGACGACGGCCCCAGGTCGGATGCCAGGTACGGTCGCTCAGATAGCCGATTATCGGCTGCACCAGCAAGCCGGTCACCGGTGCTGCGAGCCAGAATAAAGGCAGGTCATCAGGCAGTGCGCCCAGCGTTGAAAAAATGCGGCTGGTGTTCGCATTTTGCAGAGCGAATCCAAACTGAATACCAAAAAAACCAAAACTCATATTCCACAACTGCCAGAACGACAGTGTGGGCTTATTGACGATACTTTGCATCTGTTTGTCCCCGCCTGAATAAGAAATGCTCCAATTCACGAAACTGCTACGGTTTCGCCTCATGAAGTCTGATTATGACTGGCTTGCTCTTGTCATTCCAGCAGATATGCCAAGTCTGCATACAGTGCCGCAGCATATCTCAAAAAAAGCCCTTCTCAGCCTGGGCTGCAGAAGGGCTTTCAATAACAAGACAAAAATTACATCTTATAGTTGATGCCGACGAACATCTGGCGGCCATATTTTTGATAGCCACGTGGGCGATCTGGTGAACCGGAGTAGGTCTGGAATGCGGTATCAGTCAGATTATTCACCTGGAATAAGAGCGAAGCACCTTTCGCGAAACCCGTTGTGAAGTCATAACCCAATTGCAGATCAACGACAGTATCCGCCTTCACAAAAGTCAGCTCATTCTGACCACCAGGGCCACCGATTTCGCCGACGAAATCGCTACGACGACGCTGGCTGATACGGGCAGAGTAACCATCTTTCTCATAATAAGCAGTCAGGTTAGCGACATTTTTAGACAAGCCTGGCAGAGGTACGCTTTGGCTGCCAAAACGCTGATCTTTAATCGAAATTGCGCTATTGGTCAGCGACAGGTTCGCTGTTACGCCGAAGCCATCCAGCATAGGCGAAACCAGATCCAATGGTAAAGATACCGCCAGCTCCAGTCCCTGCAGCTTACCGCCCTGGCCATTGATAGGCTGCGTGAAGGTACCGGTATTGGTCGTCGCACCAGGGATATTCATGGCAGAGAAATCGTAAGGTGTGGTCTGTTTGTAGATATACGATTTCAATTGCTTGTGGAATACCGCAGCGGAGACATAAGCCTTCTTACCAAAGTATTTTTCGTAAGACAGATCGACATAATCTGCTTTCCACGGATCGAGTCTGGCGTTACCACCATTGCCGCTAGGGGTCCCGGTTTTACCGTTAGATAAACCGACTTCACGTGCAGCATTCAACTCGTCCAGCTTGGCGCGTGCTATCGACTTACCGATACCAAAGCGGACGATTTGCTCACCAGGGAAAGTCGCAGCCAGATTCAGACTAGGCAATACGTCGGTATACACCTTACCATCCGTGACCGGTACAAGCGCAGCGATAGGCCAGGACAGCAAAGCATTCGAGGTGGAGGACTGGTCGGTACGGACTACCTGCACACCAAAATTACCAGCGACCGGAATGCTGGAGACTTCGGTATCCAGATTCAGTTTGGCATAGCCGGTAGTGACCTTTTCAGTCAGCGACCAGTTCTTCGTTGCCCCCCAAGGGTTCAATACTACCGCGTTATAAGGGCCGAAATTCGCAGCCAATACACCAGGAATATTCCAGCTCAGCGTGTTTGGCATATTCAGGAAGCTCAGATCCTGCGGGCCATACAAAACACTGGATGAGAAAGAACCATCGCCTATCTTATCAAAGCCAGTTTCCAGATGCTCTTTGGATTTATCACGCTTGGAGTAATTCACACCAACTTCAGCACTGGAAATCATGCCGTCGCTAAAATCACGGCGAGCGCTGAGGCGGAAAGAATTCAGCTTATCGTTGAGCGAAGGTACATTCACATAACCATCACCGAATTTACCGCCGATCTTGATCGCAGCCGGATCGGACAGGCTATCAGAGAAAGTGAAAGTCGGAATATCACGGCCATTTGCATAGTTGTAGCTGATGTTGCCAGCTGCACGACCAGAGTTGATCTCTATCAGTTTTTCTTTGATTTTGGCTGAAGAATGGCTGATATCAGCCACCAATGTCCATTGATCCAGCGTGAATTTATTGTTCCAGCCAAAAGCAGTGATCTCACTCTCTTTAGTAAAGGAATTATTACGGATCACCGGACTCGCGTTAATCGTACCAGCGACTGCCAGACCGTTGACCACATTCAGGTTAGAGAAACTGGCACCGGACCAGCTTTCAAGCGGAACTTCAAAACCACGACGCACTTCATCCTGCTTTAACTCAGAATGGTAAGCGTCAAATGTCGATGTAAAGGTTTTGGATGGACGCCATTCGACCACACCGATCAGACCATCACGTTTGGAATTACCTGTGATCGCCAGGGCTTTAATACCTTGCGGGGCTTTCACGCCATCAGGTACGCCTTTATTACCTTCTACCCAGTTCCAGGTTTCGAAGAAATTGTTCACATTTGGTTTATCGCTGTGCGCAAAGCCCAGTGCCACGCCAACGGTGCGGTTAGCAAACTGATCGATATAGGAAGCGCTGACGCGGTTACCGGTGCTCGGTGCACCCGGGCTTTCGCTGCCCAGGGAGTTACGTTCGCCACGTACATTCACAGCAATCGTACGGCCGGCAAAGGCCAAAGGTTTCACGGTTTGCAGATCGACGGTACCGGACAAACCTTGTCCTACCAAAGAAGGATCTGCAGTTTTATATACTGTCACACCGCTGATCAGCTCGGATGGATACTGATCATATTCAACTACACGGCTGGCACTGGTGGATACTTGTTCACGGCCATTCAGGGTCACGGTAGATAAATCACCGGAAGTACCACGGATACTGATTTGCTGCGCCTGACCATTCACGCGCTGCGCTGACAAGCCAGGCAGGCGGGCGATCGATTCTGCAATGCTGGTATCCGGCAGTTTACCGATGTCTTCTGCAGAAATTGCCTCAACAATCGCGTTGGAATTTTTTTTCACGCTGATCGCGTCTTCGATACCTTTACGGATACCGGTCACAACGACGGTCGTTGACTTGGCGTCGGCGGCTGGCTTCTCCGCTTTGGCTTCCTGCGCCTGCGCCAGATTGGACATACTCATGACCAATACGCCGCAAGCGATCGCGACCGGGCTTAACTGAAAACGCTGCGCAGGCTGAGCCTGCACACGCTGTTGCATTTGTTGTTTCATCTGTTTGTCCCCTCACTCTTGTATAAAACTACACTTTTGAGCTGCACTGTATCTACCACTTTACGAACCAGAACCCTACGTTCCAGAAAGAATTTTGTACTAAAACTAGATTCAGTGTCAAACGAAGACTACATACAACTACAGAAATTTGACCGATAACAGTGCATACGCCTTAAAACAATGCCCATCGATGTTGCAACGAGCCCACAAATAGCGCAAATGTTTTGTAGTTATACTACTTTTTGTAGTTCAACTACTTTTTTAAAAATTACATAGAAGCAATACCAGTTGCCATCAATCCAATCCTCATCACTGAAATCTACAGACCCGGCTGGTCCACTCCCGCCATCCTCATGAAAAGAATCCCGCTCATCTCCAGTCAGATAAGGCAGATCACTGCCCGCATGTGCTATATTCAGACCCCTGATTGAGCAGCATGAACAGCAGCACTGACACCCGGCAGGGCAAGAATGCGATGCACAGAGCCGAGAGTTCTGCAAAACCCGCCCGCAAGCTCTGCGATTCCCTGCCACCCATCCGTCAGGCGTGCGCACCAGTTACCGCAAACTCCAAAGAAAGACCCGTACTATGAATCACAAACTGAGCATTGATGAATTCGATGCACTCGAGCAGGTTAGTCTGCTCGGCAAGCATGGCAAGCCCAGTGTCTGCGTCAACCGTAACGCAAAAAAATTATCCGGCATTAAATTGATTGCATTTCGCAAGGATGGCAGTCTGGAATTAACAGAAATCGGACGTCAGACTCTGTTTATCAAACAATGCATTGATGGCTTACGCGCTATCGCCAAAGGTGAAGAAGTCAAATTGCCGAATGCAATCGTTAACTTCCTGAGCAAAAAGGCGCATGTGCAGTTAAATCCAGACACACAACAACTGGAAATCACACAACGCGGCCGCGAATGCCTGGAAGATATAGAGCAACAACAGGCAGGCTAAAACAAATTGACATAGCATGGCTTCAGGTTGCGATGCAAAAAAAAGGCACTCTTATGAGTGCCTTTTTGATTCCGCTCAGCCAGTTGCCCGCGTTTAGTGCCCGCGCCGACGTGCTACCACCGCCAATAAGATCAGCAGCAAAGCCACGCCCAGCGCCAGGCCATTTCCGAACTGGATATAAGGTGTGACGCCCTGCATACCCTGCACCGCACCCTGCAATACCGCTTGCTGCTGGTAAGGCAGTTGCTGCCTCACCTGTGCCGAGGCATCGATAATCACGGTAGCGCCAGTATTGGTAGCACTGATTAAAGGACGCCCGGTTTCGAGTACCCGCATCTGTGCAAACTGCAAATGCTGGGGCATGGCTATCGAGTCGCCGTACCAGGCCAGATTTGACACGTTCAGCAAAATACTGGGTACCGCCTGTTGCGCCACATAACGGGCTTTGATCTGCGCTGCGATTTCCTCACCAAACAAACTCTCGTAACAAATATCGGGCATCACAAACTGATCTTTGACCGCCATCGGCATCTGATACAAACCGGCACCGGAGAAATCCCCAATCGGTATATGCATCAGTTTTACAAACCAATGAAAACCGAAAGGAATAAATTCACCGAAGGGCAACAAATGATGTTTATCGTAGCGGTAGGCGCGTTCTTTATATTGCGGCGAAAAACCAAGCAGGCTGTTTGAATATTTATCAGCCGCATCCTGCACGCCCAGGCCCAGCAAAACAGTGCTGCCACTCTGCTGCGCAAACGCATTGATACGTGGCAGATAGTCTTCCGGCAGCATAGACGACAAGGTCGGCAAGGCCGTTTCCGGAGTCGCGATCAAATCTGCGGGTGCTGCGGTGATCATGTCGAAATACAGGCGCAGCGAATCGTTCAGACGTTCCTGTTGAAATTTCAGATCCTGATCCACATTCCCCTGCAATAATCTGACTTGCAAGGTGTTTCCCAGTGGCTGAGTCCAGCGCACCTCATGCAATGCCGCGCCGGATAACAGTAAGACAGCAATTCCGGCCAGTGCAGCCCAACGTGTGCGCCGGCTCACAGCGGGCAACAAGGTAGTTGCCAGCAGTGCTGCTAACATGGCAGCCAGCAGACTCAGGCCATAAACGCCCGCCACTGGCGCATACGCAGCCAGCGGGCTATTGGTGTGTGCATAACCGGCAATCGCCCAGGGAAAGCCGGTGAACATCCAGCCTTTACACCATTCCGTCAGCATCCAGACTGCCGGAAAAATACTCAGCAAGACTTGCAAACGACTTAAAGCAAAGCGGCGACGTAAATAGAGCGAGAGCGCAGCAAAAGCCGCGCTATACAGTGACAGGAAAAGAGTTAACACGATCAGCGCAAGCACGGCCAGCGGCCAGGGCATACCACCATAACGCGACATTGCTATCACCAGCCAGCTGATGCTAGTCGTCAGCCAGGCAAAGCTGTACAAACCCGACTGGAGCATGACGCGACGATAGCTTTGCTGTTCCGGCGCTGGTGCCAGCAGCACGATGAACAATAGCGCCAGACCCAGCGTCTGTATTTGCCAGAAGCCGTAAGGCTCAAATGCAAATACATTCAATCCACCTGCGATGAGCAACAACAAATTCAGTTTCCAGCTACGGCAGGATGTCAGCCAGGTCGCGGCCGTGGCAACCGCTTTATTCATCCTCATCCGTCCGGGGCCTTTGTTCTACCTGTACAATCTGAACCTGACGTGCATCGGCACGCAATACTTCAAAATGCAGATTGGCGAGTGTAAACTCATCGCCCTTGTGGGGGACTTCGCCCAGATGACCAGCAAGGAAATCCGCCAGACTGTCGCTCTCCGGGCCAGCCAGACGTACGCCTAATACGCTGTTGAATTGTCCGATTTCTGTGACGCCTTTCACGCGCCAGCGCTTACCATTACCTTTGTTTTCCAGCGCCAGGATGTTGTCTTCTTCCTCTTCGAAATCGTACTCATCCTCGATGTCACCCACGATTTGTTCCAGCACATCTTCAATCGTGATCAGACCAGCAATGCCACCGTATTCATCGACCACCATCGCCATATGGTTGCGATTGGCGCGGAAATCACGCAGCAAGACATTCAGGCGTTTTGATTCCGGAATGTAAATGACGGGACGCAGCATGTCGCGCACATCGAACGCCTCTTCCGCGTAATAGCGCAATAAGTCTTTAGCCAGCAAAATACCGACCACTTTTTCGTCATCATCATCGATGGCAGGGAAGCGTGAGTGTGCAGTGGCCAGCACTTCAGGCATCCATTCATCAATAGGTTTGGAAATGTCGATCACGTCCATCTGAGCCCTTGGCACCATGATGTCGCGGGCAGACAAATCGGATACCTGGAACACGCCCTCTATCATTGCCAGTGCGTCGGCATCGATCAGATTGCGCTCCTGGGCTTCAGTCAGAACTTCTAACAGTTCCGCACGATTTTCGGGTTCGGGAGAAATTAAGGCGGTCAATCGTTCAAAAAGTGACCGGTGAGGTTTAAGGTCAGCAGATCTGACCTTGCTAGAGTGCTCTTGCATAGGAGGCTTAACGCCGTTGTTTCAATCCTACAGAATACAACAAATAGAGCGGAATCCAAAATTATCCTGCCGATTCGTGTTGCATCTATTGCAAATCCACACTTAGCTTAGCATGAGCACGACCGCGTGCAGCGCTCATTGACCAGCTTGCGCTGATTCGGAAATGGCTACAGTCTCATGAAAGTGCTGGTAATGCAGATGAGCTACTGAACCCTGATAATTTAATACATCCACAAAACGATGATTCCAACGAATTTCCTGCACCGGATAATACTGGCGTGCACGTTGCATTTGATGGGTAGTTTCATCCACGCCTTCGATGGTGAGTACAAATGCAGTATTCACCTCTTTGAGTTGCTCCGGCGTTTTTCCGTATAAAGGGCTGTTCGCATCAATCACATGGATAATCGTCCAGCCCAGACTGAACATAGGATGCTGATCACGCTCCAGCCTGAGATCAGTCAGCTTACGGAATTTGCCCATGCTGGTGGTTTCTTCATCTTGTAGCATGCGCAATTTAGCCGATGCTTCACTGATGATATTCAGGCGTGCATTGGCTATCCTGAATAAGAGTAATTGCTTACCGTCTGCGACATGGGAAACCGGATATTGAGAAAACAGAATGCTCGCGCGCGGACGTGAAAAGCGGGCAAACATCACGCCCGTAATCAAAGCGACGCTGGCCATCCCGACAAAAATTTCTGTCGTCGACACCCAGTGCGCGTACACAGTTTGCGGATGCATATCGCCGTAGCCAACCGTCGCCAGGGTTTCCACGCTAAAGAAAAAAGCACCCAGAAAATTATCTGGCGCCATGTTCGCAATCGGATGATCGCCCAGCATGTACAGGCTGGCGAAGATCAGATTGAAACTCAGAAAAACCAGCGCCGCCGCCAGAAAAAACTGTGGCCAGCTGGACGTCATCGCATAATAGTAAATATCCTGCCAGTAGTGACGCTCCATACCGAACACCACCACATCACGCCCACCCATGGTGATGCGCTGTCCATAATGTCGCTGCTGCCAGGGAAACCGCATGCAGATTTACTCCTGATAAGGATTAGCTAAACCCAGAGCCGCGAGGATTTCAATTTCCAGCGCTTCCATCTCTTCCGCTTCTTCGTCGACTTCGTGATCATAGCCCTGCGCATGCAAGACGCCATGCACGATCAGATGCTGCGCATGATCGACTACCGCTTTGCCCTGCTCCGCGGCTTCACGCTGCAAGACATCGGTACACAAAATGATATCAGCCTGGGTCACTTCGGCATCCTGATCTTCGGTATAGGCAAAGGTCAGTACATTGGTCGCATAATCTTTACCGCGGTAATCACGGTTCAGTATCTGCCCTTCTTCAGCATCGACAAAACGCAGGTTCAGCTCTGCCGGGAAAAACAAAGCAGCCTGCACCGTTTTTCTGAGCAGAGGCCTTGGCAGGACTTCCTGCAGTCTGGCATCAGCATATTGCACGGATAAAGTCAGTTTAGGTTTAGCTGGATTTTTTACGGCCATGATGTGAAGTACTGAGTGTGGAAGTAGAGGCAGAACTGCCGGTTTTAAACATGCCAAGTGCGGTCTGATGCGCGGCACTGTGCTCGCTGGCAGCTTCATAGGCATCGACGATACGGCCGACCAGCGGGTGCCGCACGATGTCGGCGCTGGTGAACTGGGTGTAGGCGATGCCGCGCACTTCTTTCAGCACATGGCAGGCATCCATCAAGCCACTGCGCTGTCCGCGCTGCAAATCCACCTGAGAAGGATCGCCGGTCACCACCGCTTTACTGCCGAAGCCTATGCGGGTCAGGAACATCTTCATTTGCTCCGGCGTGGTATTTTGCGCCTCATCCAGAATGATGAAAGCATGGTTCAGGGTACGGCCACGCATGTATGCAAGCGGTGCGATTTCTATCACTTGTTTTTCAAACAGCTTCTGCGTGCGGTCGAAACCCAGTAAGTCGTATAGCGCGTCATACAAAGGACGCAGGTAGGGATCGACTTTCTGAGCCAGATCACCGGGCAGAAAACCCAGCCGCTCACCGGCCTCTACCGCAGGCCGGGTCAGAATAATGCGTTTGACAGCATCACGCTCCAGCGCATCAACCGCACAGGCAACCGCAAGATAAGTCTTACCAGTTCCGGCCGGCCCGATACCGAAGGTGATGTCGTGCTCTAAGATCGATTTCAGATAGTAATTCTGCAGCGGGGTACGCCCGCGCAAATCTGTACGACGGGTTTTCAGCAGCGGACTTTCAATCTCACTGACATCCGCTGGTGTCAGCGGTAAGGCCGGCACACCAGCCGGGGTCGGGCTGACCAGCTCGGGTTTGTCTGCGCTCTGAGCCTGATGCTGGCGCGCACGTTGCTCCACCAGCGCCAGTTGCACCTCGTCGATAGACACAGGCTTTTTCGCCATTGTATAAAAATGCTCCAGCAAAGCCAGCGCACGCTCGCCCTGATGCCCGCTGATGATGAATTTCTCACCACGACGGAATATCGTCACATCCAGCGCAGCAGATAACTGGCGCAGATTTTCATCGAGCGGACCGCACAGATTCGCCAGCCGGTTATTATCCAGCGGCTGAGGCACAAAATGCGTAACCGGCACAGGCGTTTTTATCATGATGCAGCCGCATCCTTCGTGTCTATGAGTTCGCCGCGCAGCGAATAGTTATACGACTCTGTGATGCGGGTATCTACCAAGGTACCGATCAGGCTGGCAGGACCAGGGAAATTCACGACCCGATTGTTTTCAGTACGGCCCTGCAGCTCGGCCGGATTTTTCACAGAACGGCCATCGACCAGGATGCGCTGCACCGTGCCTATCATGGCATTGCTGTATTTTTTGGTATTCGCATCGATCACAGCCTGCAGATGCTGCAGACGGCGCAATTTCAATTCCTGCGGCGTATCATCAGCCAGATTCGCCGCTGGCGTGCCTGGACGCGGACTGAAAATAAAGCTGAAGCTGTTATCAAAGCCGACATCCTCTATCAGCTTCATCAAGGCATTGAAATCCTCGTCCGTCTCGCCCGGGAAACCAACGATGAAATCGGAAGATACGGCGATATCAGGGCGCACCTGCTTCAGACGACGCAACACCGATTTGTATTCCAGCGCCGTGTAGCCGCGCTTCATAGCGGACAGGATGCGGTCAGAACCATGCTGAGCTGGCAAATACAAATGATTCACCAGTTTAGGCACTTTGGCATAGCAATCAATCAGACGCTGGGTGAATTCCTTAGGATGGCTGGTCACAAAGCGTATGCGTTCAATTTCCGGGAATTCAGCGATGTACTCGATCAGCAAGGCAAAGTCGGCGATCTCGCCATCTTCCATCACACCGCGATACGCATTCACATTCTGACCCAGCAAAGTGATTTCTTTCACGCCCTGCGCCGCGAGACCGGCCACTTCGGCCAGCACATCTTCAAAGCGGCGTGATACTTCTTCACCACGGGTATAAGGCACGACACAGTAACTGCAATACTTGCTGCAGCCTTCCATGATAGACACATAGGCGGTCGCGCCTTCTATCTTGGCTGGTGGCAGGTGGTCAAATTTTTCGATTTCAGGGAAACTGATATCCACTTGCGAACGCCCTGAATGGCGTCGCGCATCAATCAGTTGTGGTAAGCGGTGCAGCGTCTGTGGGCCAAACACCACGTCGACATAAGGCGCTCGTTTGATGATGGCCTCGCCCTCCTGGGACGCCACACAGCCGCCGACACCGATCAGCAAGTCAGGATTTTTCTTTTTGAGTTCGCGCAGACGCCCGAGGTCGGAAAACACTTTTTCCGAGGCTTTTTCGCGCACGCTGCAGGTATTGAGCAGAATCACATCCGCATCTTCCGGCGTGTCGGTTTTGACTAAACCTTCAGAGACATTCAATACATCCGCCATTTTATCTGAGTCATACTCATTCATCTGGCAGCCAAAGGTTTTAATAAATACTTTTTTTTGCATTATCTACTTCTACTATTTTGAAAATTTAAGCAAAACTATGAAACGGAAGTTTGCGCTTCAGTGATCTGCTGTCAGCTAGCTGTGCCATCTGGCCCGGTTCGCCGGAACAATGACAGCACAGGATGTCGTGCTGACGGCAACGCGTCTGTACTGCCAGCCACTTAAGCCTCACTAAGCCTCGCTGTAGCGGGGAGGTGCTACTTACTTTATTTCCGGATTTTTAAACGGTATCGGTGCCCAGACTTCCGGTTTAGGCAAAACTTTAGGCATTTCCGCTGTCGTCAGTATCCAGACCTTATCAATATCACCCATAGTGTTTTCGGTGTAATTGACGATGATTTTTGGCGCATCCAGTGTGGAAGGCAGCACCAGCAGATTCTCATTATTAAAAATCCTGGCTCCCGGCGACAAATAACGGGCTTTACCATCAAGGCGTATATCCGGATAACGTGACATATCGAGCACACCGCGTTTTGTTCCGGGCGGGAACTGACGCTCAGTCGTCATTTGCGCAAATGCACTGCCCCCTAAGAAAAGCAGGCATAGCAATAAACCCAGGCATCCAGCCAGGCTGCTTAGTGTCTTCATATCATTCAACCTGTCAGTGTTTAAAAAAAGCCAAACAAATCAACCACTTAAAGTCTGGATCAGGAATCCGTCAAGGGCGCAAGTTTAACACAGAGCCGCCGTCAGAACAGGAAAGCCGCATCGACTTCTACGAATGCAGGGAAATCTGGGATAATGTCGCAAAAAAGCCATGGACTCCCAATGCACACCCGCGCTCCGCGCGCTGAAAAGCGCGAATTCGATACCCGCCATTTCCGTCAGGCCCTGTCTCAGTTCGCGACCGGGGTGACCGTCATTACGACCCGCCTGGCGGATGGCCAGTTTTTAGGGCTGACTGCCAGCTCCTTCAACTCAGTTTCGCTGGACCCGCCCCTGATACTCTGGAGTCTGGGCAATGCAGCCAACAGCATGCCTGTTTTCAGCGGCAATTCTCATTATGTAGTAAATGTCTTGTCAGCCGAACAGGGCTGGCTGGCGGAACAGTTTGCCAGCAAAAAAACCGATCGCTTTGAGGGCGTGGAATTCAGCTTATCGCGTACCGGACACCCTATCCTCAAAGGTGCTTCTGCCTGGTTTGAATGCCATAACCGCAGCCGCTACCCCGAAGGCGATCATGTGATTTTTGTCGGCGAAGTCGAGCATTGTGAATTTACCCCACAAGCCCCGCTGGTTTATCATTCCGGTCAATTTATTCAGACCCTGCCGTAATAAGTCTATGCAAACTTCCGACATCATCGGCTACATCGCAGCCGTACTGACTACTGCTGCCTTCGTTCCTCAAGCCTGGATGACCTGGCGCTGCAAACGCGCAGAAGGCGTCTCGCTGAGCATGTATGTGATTTTCATCGGCGGTATTCTGATGTGGCTCACTTACGGCATACTGCTCTCAGCCTGGCCAGTGATCATCGCCAATATCGTGACGCTGATGCTCGCGTCCTTCATCCTGGCGATGAAACTGATTTACAAATAAGCTGGCAACTTACCCGCTCAACCCACTTAGGCCAGCAGTCGTGCGAGCACATCGCGCGAATCGAAAGCAGCGCGGCGCAGCCTGTCATTGACGCCCTGCCAATCCTGTTCTTGCGGTAAAGCCTCGACCAGAATCAGATCAGCCTGCGCATGATCCAGCTCACGCAATCCGGCATACAGATCGTGTGCATACGATACCGGATCAGCGGGCAGATGGCGCCAGGCCTGAGCCTGTATCGCAGGATGCGCCTGATAACTCATCAGTGCCACCTGCTTACCACGTGCTTGTAATTGCGCTACGACCTGATCCAGCTCATCCGCCCTGACCTGCACCACCGGCGTATGCGGCGCATAATGTGCATCCAAAGTACCGGAAGCACGTGGTGCCGTGGCATCAGGACTGGCCACCGGCATCTGCATGACTTGCTCTAACTGGGCCGCGCTGATATGACCTGGACGCAGCAAGACTGGCCCGTGGGTGCTCAAGCGGCTCAGATCAACGATGGTCGATTCGATACCAACTTCACTCTGACCGCCATCCAATACAGCAGCAATCAGGCCGCCAGGACTCAGCTCCTGGGTAAACTCTTCCATCACATGTTCAGCCATGGTCGGGCTGACATGACCGAATTTATTGGCTGAGGGAGCTGCCAGACCACCACGCCCACCTTTGAAAGCACGCAGCAATTCCTGCGCTACCGGGTGCGATGGGCAACGTATGCCTACTGTGTCCTGTCCGCCGGATACCGCATCCGGTATATGCGCAGCACGCTTCAGGATCAGGGTCAGCGGACCTGGCCAGAAAGCCGCAATCAATTGCTGCGCCTGCTCGGGAATCTGCTGTGCCCAATAAGAAATATCGGCACCGGGCGCCACATGCACGATCACGGGATGATTGGAGGGACGGCCTTTGGCTTCATAAATACGCGCCACGGCATCCGGATTTTCGGCATCGGCACCGAGGCCATACACGGTCTCAGTCGGGAATGCGACCAGCAGGCCGCTTTCTAAGGCTTCCGCTGCTTCAGCAATCGCGCAAGGGGTACAAGCTACAGCTTTCATGCGGACTCCGGTGCAGCAATGCCAAGGATGACGCAGGCACTGCGCAGATTGGCGCGGGCCAGTTCCATGCTGGATGCGACAAAAGTGACATGCCCCATCTTACGCGCACGGCGTGCTTCAGCCTTACCATACAAATGCAGATGCGCACCAGGGATGGCGAGTATCTTATCCCAGGCGGGTTCACGCTGACGCTCGCCATCAAACCAGACATCACCGAGTATATTCAGCATGGCCGCTGCCGAATGCTGACGCACACTGCCCAGTGGCAGTTGCGCCAGTGCGCGGACTTGCTGTTCAAACTGACTGGTATCACAGGCATCCATGGTGTAATGGCCGCTGTTATGCGGACGCGGCGCCATTTCATTAACCACGATAGAACCATCAGTCAGCACAAAGAACTCTATGCACAATACGCCCACATAGCCGAGCTCGGCAATGATATCCAGCGCTGCTTTCTGGGCCTGGCGTGCGACTTCCGGCGACACATTCGGGCTAGGTGCGAGCGTGGTGAACAGGATGCCATCGCGGTGTACATTTTCTGCGATAGGATAAACCACTGCTTCACCATCAACGCCACGTGCAACCAGCACGGAGACTTCATACGCCAGCGGCAGCATTTTTTCGAGCACACAATGGCCCTGCATCAGCGCATAAGCGGTATGCAATTCCTCGCGATTACGCACGCGGACCTGGCCTTTGCCGTCATAGCCCATGCGTGTTGTCTTCAAAATACCGGGCAACAAATCGTCTTTCACACTGTTCAGGTCTTCTTCAGAAGCGATACCCCAATGCGGTGCCGGATACACACCGGTATGCAGGCCACAACGGGTGAAGAAATGCTTTTCCGCCAGACGGTCTTGTGCAATCGACACACAGGCTGCGGCAGGTGCAACGAAGCCGCCGGTCGCCAGCAGTTTCAGGCTGTCTGCCGGTACATTTTCAAATTCTGTGGTGACACGCGGCGCCAGCCTGGACAATAAGGCCAGACCTTGTTCGTCGTCATAAGCCAGTTGCACGTGGTGCTCTGCCACTTGCGCCGCAGGACAAGCCGCTTCGGGCTCCAGCACGGCGACCTGATAACCCATCGCCTGCGCCGCGTGGGCAAACATACGGCCCAGCTGACCACCACCCAGGATGCCCAGACGGCTTGCTGCGGTATTCGGTAACAACGGCTGGCGCGGCTGATCTTGTTTGTCGATATTCATGATGTCTTACTGAAAATGAAAAGGAATAGCGCTGAAGCTTTAACGTGGCGACCCTGCAAGGCTGCTATGCCTTTGCGCTAGTCGCTGTGACTGGCCTGTGCCGCTTCAGCCCCGAGGAGCAGACTCTCCTCAGGTTTAAAAATCCGGCCCCTCATCTGAATGAAGTCAGAGCCAGCAAAATACACCTGCAAGCTGGCAGTGTAGTCATACCAGCTGCACAGCTCAATACAACACTCAACTAAGCAGACTATGCAAATGAGGCTGTGAATGCAAACAAAACGAGCAATGCAGGCGAAGCCACCGCCTGGCCCGCATCACCCACTACAATACTCAGACTGGCAATACCATATCGCGTGCGACCTGGGTCTGACGTACACGGAAAGCCTCTAATTTTTCTGCCAGTGCTGCATCCGTAGTGGCCAGCATCGCAACCGCCGCCAGCGCCGCATTGGCCGCACCGGCTTCCCCGATCGCAAAGGTCGCAACCGGTATGCCCTTAGGCATCTGCACGATAGACAACAGCGAATCTTCACCACGCAGATACTTGGATGGCACAGGCACACCAAATACCGGCACGATAGTTTTAGCTGCGATCATGCCTGGCAAATGGGCAGCGCCACCAGCACCGGCGATAATGCCACGCAGACCACGTTCGCGCGCTGTCTCGGCATAACGGAACATCTCATCTGGCATACGGTGAGCAGAGACCACCTGTGCTTCGAAAGCGATGTCAAATTCCTTCAAAACCGCGACAGCATGCTGCATCACATCCCAGTCAGACGAAGAACCCATCACCACGCCGACCTGAATTTTTTTATTCTGAGTCATGATCACGCCTTCAAGGTTTCACCAGTCAGGCGCTGCAGCGCTTCCTGATACTTAGCAGAGGTATTGGCGATCACATCCTGAGGCAAAGCCGGTGCCGGTGCGGTCTTATTCCAGCTGGTGATGGTTTCCAGATAATCACGCACAAACTGTTTGTCAAACGAAGGTGGAGAAATGCCGGTCGCATAGGAATCTGCAGGCCAGAAGCGTGAAGAGTCAGCGGTCAGCACCTCATCCATCAAATGCAGCACGCCTTGTTCATCGAGGCCGAATTCAAACTTGGTATCGGCGATGATAATGCCGCGTGTTGCCGCATATTCAGATGCCTCGGTATACAACTGAATACTGATGTCACGGATTTTCGCCGCCAGCTCAGCACCGATTCTTTGCTCCATATCGGCAAAGCTGATGTTTTCATCGTGTTCGCCCATTTCCGCTTTGGCAGCGGGTGTAAAAATAGGCACAGGCAGTTTCGCCGCTTGTGGCAAACCGGCAGGCAGCGTGATGCCGCAGACGGCGCCGGTTTCCTGATAATCCTTCCAGCCGGAACCGATGATATAACCACGTACCACCGCTTCCACCATGATAGGTTGCAGACGTTTGGCAACTACGGCGCGACCACGTACCTGTTCCGCTTCATCGGCTGCCACCACGGACTCTGGAGCAATACCAGTTAAGTGATTTGGTACGATATGGCCGAGCTTTTCAAACCAGAAATTCGCCATCTGATTCAGCACGCGGCCTTTTTCAGGAATAGGCTCGTTCATGATCACGTCGAAAGCCGACAGTCGATCGCTGGTCACGATCAATAATTTGTCGTCGCCGACCGCATAGTTATCACGGACTTTACCGCGACCGAGCAATGGCAGGGAATGGAGAGTGGAATTGATTTGGGTTGTCATGGTGATTTCGATACTTTGGATACTGCAGTTTGTGTCTGTCTGTGATTCAGACCGAAGGCAGATTCACACTGTGCTCTGCCAGACCAGTCCGTGGCCCCGATTCTGAATCAGTAAAAATGCGCAGGGCGCATTATCTGCGCCCTGGTGACTACTTCAGCTTAGTTGACGATCTGCGACAATGCGCCTTTTTTGTATTGCTCTGCGACTTTTTCGAGTGACATCGGCTTGATCTTGGCAGCCTGACCTTCGCAGCCGAAGGACAGATAGCGTGCTTTGCACACCAGCTTAGCCGCTTCACGTGCTGGCTTCAGGTAGTCACGCGGATCAAATTTACCTGGATTTTCAAACATGAAGCGACGGATCGCGGCAGTCATCGCCAGACGGATATCGGTGTCAATATTGATCTTGCGTACGCCATGCTTAATACCAGTGACGATTTCTTCAACTGGTACGCCATAGGTTTCTTTCATGTCGCCGCCGAACTGACGGATCTCTTCCAGCAGTTCCTGAGGCACGGAAGAAGAACCATGCATGACCAAATGGGTATTAGGAATACGTGCGTGGATTTCCTTGATGCGGTCTATCGCCAGGATGTCGCCGGTAGGCTTACGGGAGAACTTGTAAGCGCCGTGTGAGGTACCGATTGCAATCGCGAGCGCGTCACATTGGGTGGCTTTTACAAAGTCAGCTGCCTGATTCACGTCAGTCAGCAATTGTTCGCGGGTCATTTTACCATCAGCACCGTGGCCATCTTCCTTGTCGCCCATCATGGTTTCCAGCGAACCCAACACACCGAGTTCCGCCTCAACCGTCACACCAATCGCGTGCGAGAATTCCACCACTTTGCGTGACACTTCCATATTGTATTCATAGCTGGCGACAGATTTACCGTCTTCCATCAGCGAGCCATCCATCATCACAGAAGTAAAGCCGGATTTGATTGCAGCCATACACACGGCAGGCGACTGGCCGTGATCCTGATGCATCACAACAGGAATATGTGGATAGGCTTCAACCGCAGCTTCAATCAGATGGCGCAGGAAGGCTTCACCGGCGTACTTACGCGCACCAGCCGAGGCTTGCATAATCACAGGCGCGCCGACTTCGTCCGCAGCCTGCATAATCGCAGTAACTTGTTCCAGATTGTTGACGTTAAACGCTGGCAGACCATAGCCATTTTCGGCAGCATGATCCAGCAATTGACGCATGGAAACGAGAGGCATAATAAACTCCAGAAGGTCGATAAAAAAAACGGTAGCGCTTGTGGTCCGCACCTGGCATTGTGACCGGCGCATATGGCGCAGCGGCGCAGCACAACAAGCTAAACTTCTTCAGCAAAACTGACACTACAGCGGTGGCGGACCGCTTCGCATACGCCATCTGGTCCGCACCTGTTTGTATCCGCGCTGAGTACTACAAATTCTGTCCTTTTCTGAGCTGAATGGCGGCAGCCGCTCAGCCACCCACTTTCACAATTTTAAGTGCATTGGTACCACCAACCTGGCCCATAGGCTCACCCCATGTCACCACGATCATGTCGCCCTTACTGACCACGCCCTTGTCCAGCAAAACTGTTTCTGCTGCATTCAGCACTGCATCACGGTCAGTGGAAGATGGCAAGGCAAAAGTACGCACATTACGGTACAAGGCAGCTTTACGCTGGGTTGCGATACTAGGCGTCAGCGCAAACAGAGGTACATCTATGCTGTGACGGCTCATCCACAGCGCGGTTGAGCCAGACTCGGTCAGCGCAACGATCGCCTTCACCCGTAAATGATGCGCAGTGAACAGCGCGCCATAAGCAATCGACTGATCGATACGTGTGAAGGTCAGATTCATGAAATCCGCATCCAGCTTGGATTCCTGGAACTTCTCAGCTTCCAGACAGATCGCTGACATGGTTTCCACGGTTTCTACAGGATACTTGCCGGAGGCTGTTTCGGCCGATGCCATCACCGCGTCAGTGCCATCCAGCACCGCATTTGCCACGTCCGACACTTCAGCGCGGGTAGGTACAGCATTGACGATCATGGACTCCATCATCTGGGTCGCAGTGATTGCCAGTTTATTCGAGGCGCGTGCCATGTTAATCATGCGCTTTTGCAGCGCAGGCACAGCAGCATTGCCGACTTCTACCGCCAGATCACCACGCGCCACCATGATGCCATCCGATGCATCCAGAATCTCCTGCAAGACCGGAATTGCTTCAGCGCGCTCTATCTTGGCGATCATCATCGGCTTGTGGTTATACGGCTCACCGGCGATATTCGATAACTGACGTGCCATTTCCATATCTGTGGCGTTTTTCGGAAATGAAACAGCGATGTAATCGGCCTGAAACGACATCGCAGTCTTGATGTCTTCCATGTCTTTGGCCGTCAGCGCCGGTGCGGTCAAACCGCCGCCCTGACGGTTAATACCTTTGTTATTGGATAATTCGCCACCGATTTTAACAATGGTGTGAATTTCATTGCCTATGATTTTCTCAACCACCAAAACGATCAGACCATCGTTGAGCAGTAACACGTCAGCCGGTTTCACATCGCGCGGCAAGGCCTTGTAATCCAGTCCTACGCGCTCCTGGTTACCCAAGGTGCAATCTGCATCCAGAATAAATTTATCGCCATTTGCGATCTGGATTTTAGACTGTTCAAACTTACCGATACGGATTTTCGGACCTTGCAAATCGGCCATAATCGCGATTTCGCGTCCACACTCAGCTGCAGCCTGGCGTACCATGCTGGCACGGTCGATATGATCCTGTGCCTTACCATGCGAAAAATTCAGCCGTACGACATTCACGCCAGCTTTGATCATACGCTTCAGCGTATCCGGATCATTAGAAGCAGGTCCTATCGTAGCGACGATTTTGGTAGCACGTGACATCGGGTCTCCTGAGTATAAAGTTCAGTTTTTAATGTGGACGAAAAATGCGATTACAAATAAGGCGATTACAAACAATGCACTTATACATCTAACTATCTAACCATCTAACCATCTAACAAACAGTACGCTTTTGCGTATCTTTTTATCTTTTCAGCCTGCATCTGCTTCCTGGCGATGCAGGCGTAAAGACTGACAGCAGGCGCTCATCTGAGTTGCCCGCTGCCTGCACTGACGATCAGCCTGCTGCCTGCACTGACGATCAGCCTGCTGCGCGCTGCAACAGAATTTCTACTGCAGGCAGTGTTTTACCTTCCAGGAACTCCAGGAAAGCGCCGCCGCCTGTGGAAATATAGCCAACGCGATCAGCGATATGGTATTTGGCAATCGCTGCCAGGGTATCGCCGCCACCGGCGATAGAGAAACCAGAGGATTCAGCGATCGCATTCGCCAGCACTTGAGTGCCCTGACCAAACTGGTCAAATTCAAATACACCGACCGGTCCATTCCAGACGATAGTGCCGGACTGGCGTATCTGTTCCGCCAGCTTGGCAGCCGTTTCAGGGCCGATATCAAGGATCATGTCATCATCAGCCACATCTGCCACGGCTTTCACCGTCGCCACGGCGGTCGCCGCAAATTCTTTGGCGCATACCACGTCAGTAGGAATCGGTACCGAAGCACCACGCTTAGCCATCATGTCGATAATCGCTTTAGCTTCTTCGACCAGATCCGCTTCGGCCAGCGACTTACCGATTTTCAAACCGGATGCCAGCATGAAGGTATTGGCAATACCGCCGCCTACGATCAGGTTATCAACTTTATCTGCCAGGGATTTGAGGATAGTCAGTTTGCTGGATACTTTGGAGCCCGCCACGATCGCGACCAGCGGACGTGCTGGCTGGCCGAGAGCCTTACCCAGCGCATCGAGTTCTGCGGACAGCAAAGGACCGGCGCAAACTACCGGTGCATATTTCGCGATACCGTGGGTCGTGGCTTCTGCACGATGAGCAGTACCGAAGGCATCGTTCACATATACGTCGCACAAAGCTGCCATTTTCTGCGCCAGCGCGTCGTCATTTTTCTTTTCGCCTTTATTGACGCGGCAATTCTCCAGCAATACCACTTGACCAGGTGCGACATCGACGCCGTCCAGCCAGTTCTGTTTCAATGCAACTGGCAAGCCCAGCAATTCAGACAGGCGCTGTGCGACTGGCGCCAGGCTGTCTTCAGGCTTGAATTCGCCTTCGACCGGACGTCCCAGATGGGAAGTCACCATCACGGCAGCACCAGCTTGCAAAGCCTGTTGTATTGCAGGTACGGAGGCGCGGATGCGGGTGTCTTCGGTAATCTGACCGGCATCATCTTGTGGAACATTGAGATCAGCACGGATAAATACGCGCTTGCTCTGGAGCTGATTAGCTGCGATGAGATCGCTGAGTCGGTTGAATTGCATCGTCTTTTCAGTATCAAAGTGAGGAAATCTGCGCTCCGTTCTTCATGAGATGACCGTTACGGTCTGGCCTGCATGCTGTAGTGCAGGCCTGAAAGCATTGCAAAATAAATAATTGCAGCGCGTTTTTTCTCAGAAATTGGAGTGAATTCGCTATTTTACCAAAGCGCCAGCCGTGGCTATAGCGTTTTCTTGGTTTGATACCACTTTTATCCTGCAGGCCGCAGACAGACTGGCCCCAGCCTACTGGCCCAGCCTGAGGTAAGTGAATACTGCCATCCCGAACAGGATGGTGTGCAGCATATTGCGCCTGACCAGAAAAAAGGCGGTGGCCAGCAAACCAGCCACCAGTCTGGGCTGGTTCCAGCTGATCGCCAACTGCCCTTGCAGCATCAATAAATCCGGGAAGATCAGCGCAGCCAGTGCGCAGGCAGGCGCATAACGCAAGCCATCCTGCACCCGTTTAGGCAATTGCACCCGGCTGCCGACCAGCCAAAAGCCACTGCGCGCGATAAAGGTAGCAAGTACTAACAAAGCAATCGTAAGCCAGACATCGAGATCACGCATCATGCTGCTCCCTGGCTGCACGCGGTGTGCCGTATTCTTCAAACAGCATCGCGGCTACCATCCCGACTACAACGGAAAACAATAAGCCTAGCTTATACGGCCAGGCAAATGTCGCCAGTGCCGCAGCGCCGGATACCAGCACACCCACGGTTGCTGCACGGTTGAGTATCAAGGGCAGCATGACGCAGAGTATCGCCAGCGTACCGGCAAAGCCCAGCCCCCAGGATTCCGGCACCTGGCTTCCGGCCAGAATACCGATGATGGACCCGGTCTGCCAGGATAGCCAATTTGGGAAAATCAAACCCTTCAGATAAGTCAGCTTCCCTTTGGCATCGCTGAGCTCAGGGTATTTCTGTAAAAACAGGCTGACCGACAAGTCCCCTGAGGTATAACCCAGCCAGGCGCGGGACCGCAGCGGCAGATGGGCAAAATGCGGAGCGAGTATCGCGGAAAAAATCACGAAACGCAGGTTCACCGCCAACGCGGTCGCAAAAATGACCCACAGAGGTGCATGTGCAGCCAGCAAAGGCAGAGATGCCAGTTGTGCCGAACCGGCAAACACCAGCAGCGTCATACCCAGCGCTTGCGGCGTGCTGAGACCTGCCTTAATCATGGCCACACCGACCACCAGCCCCCAGGCCGCGATACCGAACCAGGTAGGCGCACCGGCTTGCAGCGCCTCTTTCCAGGCATCCTGATTTGTTTTAATAGACGTCATGTATTCTGACTTAAAGAAAAATTGACCCACGTGCACAGCATCAGCCAGGCAGTGAGCCTTGAAATCGCTCAGTTTCGGACCGCAGCGCCGCCTGTAACGGCGCTGAGCGCTGAGTCTGATCAGTTGCGGGAGTCCGGCTAAGCGCTAAAGCGCACCGACAGTCGCAGGCAGGCCGGTATTCTAGCCTTGAATGAAAATCAGCGCAGAACGCTGACCGAAGTAGCGCAAATCCGTTAAAATCGCGGCTTAACGCTGACCCCGCCGGTCAGCTGACTGATGACACTTACCAACGGAGCGCTTATGTCCACCCCAAATACTGCGAACAATGTCGTTGAACTGCAAGCCAAAGACCTGCCTGCGCATTGTCCGAATCCAGCCATGCCTTTGTGGTCCTCGCACCCACGTGTGTTCCTGGACCTGTCCCATGGTGGCGAAGCGACTTGCTCTTATTGCGGCACCAAATACAAGCTGGCACCCGGCACTGTGCTCAAGGCGCATTAATCCGGCCAGCCTGAAACCGGATCAGAATATGCCAGCCAAAAAGCAAATGAACGGCAGCCCGGAAGAAACCGAAGCTGCCTTTTACGATGCGCTGAGCCGTGCTGACCTTGAAGCGATGATGGCGCTGTGGGCAGAGGATGAAGAAATCGTCTGCATCCATCCGGGCGCGCCACGCCTGATTGGACATGCCGCGATCAGGGCTTCGTGGGAAGCCATTTTCGAACGCGGTGGCGTACAAGTGCAGGCACATCAGATTCATGCGACGCATAATATGCTGACCGCTGTCCACAGTGTGATCGAGCAGATACAGCGCCCTAACGAACAATTAGCCGATATCCACATCCTGGCGACCAACGTGTACATGAAAACACCGCAAGGATGGCGCATCACCATGCATCACTCCTCCGTCGCAGCAGGTAAAGCACCACTGGATCTGTTCAAAGCCAGCACCCTGCACTGACCATGACTTATCAGGCTCCTGCATGGCTGCCCGGTGGCCATCTGCAAACCATACTTCCTGCACTTTGGATACCGCGTCCAGCGGTTGCGCTACGACGCGAACGCTGGCAAACACCGGATCAGGATTTCATTGATATCGATTTTCTCGATGGCCAGCCCGGTCAGCCTTGCGTGGTGCTGTTTCACGGCCTCGAAGGCTCGAGTCAGAGCCATTATGCCCAGGCACTGATGCATGCGCTGCAGCAGCGTGGCTGGTCAGGTGTGATACCGCATTTCCGTGGCTGCTCGGGTGAGCTCAATCAGGCACCACGCTTTTACCATTCCGGCGACTCCGCTGAGATCAACTGGATACTGCGCCGTCTGCACCAGCAATGGCGGACTCAGCATACAACAGCGCGTTTTTTTGCGGCCGGTGTTTCGCTGGGTGGCAATGCCTTATTACGCTGGACCGGCGAATCTCAGCATCAGGCCAGCCTGGCCGATGCGGTATGCGCGGTCTCTGCTCCGCTGGATCTGGCACAGGGTGGCGCTGCTTTGTCTGGCGGACTGAACATGCTGTATACCCGCATGTTCCTGAAAACCCTGAAACCCAAATGCCTGCAAAAGCTCAGACAATTCCCAGGTCTGTTTGATCAGCAGCGCATGTTGGCAGCGCAAAATCTGTACGAATTCGACAATGTAGTCACTGCGCCTTTACATGGCTATCGCGATACTGACGATTACTGGCATCGCGCCAGCGCCCGCTGGATACTGAACGATATCCGTATTCCTGCGCTGGTACTGAATGCCAGGAATGATCCTTTCCTGCCAGGTCAACATTTACCCCGCCAGGCTGCGCAGTGTGTCACACTGGACTACCCGCAACATGGTGGCCATGTGGGCTTTGCGACGGGTGGATTCCCCGGAAAACTGGACTGGCTGCCGCAAAAAATTCTGGGCTATTTTGAACAGTTTGTATAAGCGTTCAGACGGCTATTCAAGCACAAAGCGTAACAGCGCACTCCATAGCAAGATGGACGCAGAAACAGGTGAAGGATGGATGAGATAGTCAAAGCAGCCATGACGAAATGGCCAAATGTACCCCATTGTTTTGGCTGGCTGGCACTCGATGCACGCGGCCAGTGGCGCATGCGCGATGAGCGCTGTCAGGCACTCGGCCTGCCCGGCGATATCATTCGACACCCCAGTCTGATCAACTTCATACAGCGTAATTACACCCATGACGAGGACGGTCGCTGGTATTTCCAGAATGGCCCGCAACGCGTCTATGTCGACCTGGAAGCAGCACCTTATATCTGCACTCTCTCACCAACCCATCTGCAACTACATACCGGCACAGTTCTGCATCAGCTACACGAGGCAGTGATGGACGAAGCTGGCCGGCTGTTTTTTGTATGGGACCACAAGCTGTGCCTGCTCGAAGACAGAGACATTGCAGACTGCCTCGATCGTATCCGCGATCATCAGGCTCAGGCACTCAGCACTGAAGCATTGATGCATTGGATAGAAGCAGACGAGGCCAGCGATTTATGGCTGGAACTGCCGGGTATCTCAGCCGCTGTAGGTCTGCGTAAAGGCAGCGCCCAGTCACTCAGGTCCAGCTATCCGTTTCAAGCCACACCACGACAGGATAGCTGACACACCGGGGAATTTAACATTCTCCGGTACTGGCGACACGCTGCAGGCTTTTTCTGAAATGAATAATTTTTTCTTCATCCACAGATAAACGGCTGACATCATTCCAGTCATAGTTCTGTATGGGGATACGGCTGCAAATGTGATGATCTTCCCGGAACACCTGACGGTTAACCTCAGCAGTGGATAGGAAAAAATGATCCATACTGGTGGCTGGCATGCCCGTACGCAATGAGGTTTTCAATAAGCGGCTGTAAAAGTGAGTTTTTTGCTCTTGCGCTGACGGGAAAAAATTTTGCAGCGAATACGACAGGCCACAGGTAGACGTCAGCATCGTGAATGGGAACAGATAAATACTGATGTATCCCTCTATCGGCTCAGTGCGCGAAAACAAGCGCGCAGCTGACTTGAGTTTCTTAGCCACAGACGTATCAGTAATTTGAAAAGACGCTGTTGAATTGTCTGCGACGTAGGCATTTTCAGGATCAGACAAGCTTAAGCGCCCCAAGGTCTCAGTATGGACATAGGGTGTATGCAGCGAATCCAGGCCATTTTCAATGGCGATTTTCCAATCGCACTCATAGGTATAGGCATTCCAGTCTGCACGTCCGTTAATATCCATAGAAATGGAGGCCAGTTGTTGCGACAAGTCGCCTAATTGCATGTCCAGCGTTTGTGCTGGCTTCACTGAGGCAAACAGAAAATCACCACACCATTCCGTCTTCAGCATACCCATGCTGACTTTGCTTAATTCACAGGCCTTATACTTTTCACGCGCAGGTATCAGTAAAGTCCCTGCTTGAAATGTCCAGCCATGATAGGTACAACTGATGGGAGCATTGCCGTATTCGGCATCAAAAAAACGCGCGCCACGGTGCGGGCACAAATTATCAAAAACAATAATTTCACCCGCATCGTTGGCGGCTACGACATCCTGCCCCAGCCATTGCAAACGCAGAAAATCTCCGGGCTGCGGTAATTCGGAACGGTGGCATAGCAAGTGCCAGTACTGATCGCGTAATTTCTTATTCATCATGTCAGAGTTCTGGCTGGTTGCGCATAAACGGTAGTCTGCTCGCGCACGCGCCGGACCACAATTGCACCGGCACCTATCCTGGCGCCATCGCCCACAACCACCGATGGCAATACCGAAGCATGCGAGCCGACCAATACCGCGCTGCCTATCTTCACATGCCCGGTCAGATCCACATGCGCACAGATGACGCTGGATTCGCCGATGTCCACATCATGTCCGGCACCGGAATGGGTGTTAATCACGACAAAATCCGCAAGCCGGGTGTTAGCTGAAATCAGGCAGAACGGGTAAATCACGACGCCTTCACCTAGGCTGGCATTGGGTGCAACGATCACATTCGCATGGACGTAGGTATAGAAACGTGCCCCCTGTTTTCTGAGTGCATGTGCCACCGTCATCCTGGCCTGAGGTTCGCCTATCGCCAGCAGAATCCGGTCTTCAGGCTCTGGCTGAAAACCGGCAATGCCACCAAGTACCGGGTAAGGAAAATCGGCTGAAAAACAGGAGGTGGGCGCAATCGTATCATCAATGATGCCACGGATAACAACACGTCCACTGGCAATATCCGGCGCCAGCAGGGCCAGTAATTCCTGGCCCATGCCACCAGCACCGGCCAATATGAGTTGAGTTGGGAGAGTCATCTTTTACCTTACTGAATAACCACCATCGACAGACAAGCTGGTGCCTGTCATCCAACGTCCGGACTCCGCCATCAGATAGATCACGGCGCTGGCGATATCGTCCACAGTACCGAATCCCAGCAAATGCTTATGCTCATACGCGGACAAGGATTGCTCACCCAGTGTATGAGTCAGCTGTGCATGCATCGCTGTTTCCACCGCACCTGCAGCAATCGCATTCACACGAATTCGACGTGGGGCAAACTCAACCGCGAGTGAGCGAACCAGGCCTTCTATCGCCGCTTTCGCCGAAGAGTACAGCGCCATGCCAGTCTGCCCGCGCGTTGCGGCCACAGACGACATCATCACGATAGCACTGCCGTCTTCCATCACACCGCGCAGCGACGCAGCGCGCGCCAGTGCCATCGCCGACTTCACACTGGAAGCATATATTTCATCAAACTGCTTTTCCTTAGACAGCTTTGCGGGACGTAACATGCTGATACCGGCCGCATGGAACATGCCATTAAACGGGCCATGTAACTGTGCCGTTTTCTGCACCAGTTCGACGATCTGATCACTGCCATCCAAATCAGCTGGTACGCAATAATGCCCTGATCCGGCCAAGGCTTGCAGGGTTTCTTCCAGTCTCGTCGCATCGCGTGCGCTCAGACATAATCTGGCACCGCAAGCCGCCATGGCAATCGCAGCTGCACGTCCAATTCCGGACGAAGCACCTGTAACCAGTATGTGTCGTCCCTGCAAAGCGTTTTCTTTAAATATCATGACTCGACTTCAATTAAATCGGTGACTTGCATCAGACTGAGATCGCAACTGACAGCGGCCCAGGAATAACCAACGCCGAAACCAGCCATCACAACGCGTTCACGTAAGGGCGTCTCGCGGCATATATCGGTCAGTAACAAGGGAATAGAAGCGCTGGAGGTATTGCCGAAGCGCTGCAAATTCAGGGAAAACTGGTCGGCAGGAATCTTGAGTTTTTTTGCGATGTGCCTCAGCATGAAGGCATTTGCCTGATGAAACAGGAAGTGTTCAGTGCCTTCCAGCGTTTGCCCGGAAAAACTCAGCAACTGCTTTACTAATGTTGGTACGCTACTGATTGTGAAGTTAAATACTTGTGCGCCATCCATATACAAATAGTCGGGATTCAGCTGACTCAGACGCGCATCCTCTTGTTGCTCCACACGTACCGGGCTGCGTGGCACCATCAGATGACGTGCGCCGCCACCATCGGTACCAATCACGTAATACGCTGGCTGAGCTTGCTCGTTATATTCCAGCGCAGTCGCAGTTCCGGCATCGCCAAACAACAAAGCAGTCGCCCTGTCCTCCGTATTAACCAGTTTGCTGGAGGTGTCTCCGGCCAGCAGCAGCACGCGCTTGACAGCAAGGCCATCAATTAGACGTGAAGCCAGCCACAAGCCATACACATAACCGGAGCAACCCAGGTTAACATCCAGTGCTGCACAATTCTTAGATAAGCCCAGCCTGTGCTGTAAGGTGCAGGCGGTCGCAGGCAAACGATAATCCGGAGTTTGCGATACAAAAATGATCGCATCCACGCTTTCGGCTGACCATGCCAGTTGACTCAGTAAGCGACTTGCCGCAGCTTCCGCCAGATCGGCGGTAGTCTGATTAGGGCCTGCGATATGCCTGCGCTCGACGCCAGTCATCTTGGTGATCTCATCAATCACCTGCGTATCAAAGCGGTCTGCGAAATCCTGATTAGTACAAATACCCTGAGGAACTGCGCTGACTACGCCACGGATAGCAACGTGATCTACGCGAATCTGCAAGCCGCTCTGCGCATCAGTAACACTCATATCAGTCTTTCTTCGCCGCGTCTATCAGCGCCAGAATATCAGCAACAGTAGTGCATTTTGCCAGCGCCTGGCCATCCAGCATTACAGAGTACACATCATCAACCAGCGCCATCGTCGATACTACCGCCAGCGAATCCCATGCATAATCCTGCAGACTCAGATCCGGCTGTATCTGCCCGCTATCCAGCTCCAAAATCTCCGCCATACCTTCAAAAAATTCTTGCATACCTTACTCCTGATAATAATTTCTTTAACTTTTTACGATAAGTTGTTGATCGAACCGGATTATACAAGCGCCCCAGGAATAGCCTACGCCAAAACCGGCCAGTAACACTGTCTTCTGCTCCGCATTCCAGCCTTTTTCTATGCTGATGGCCAGCGCAAGCGGAATCGATGAAGAAACCGTATTTCCTACATGTTCCAGTTCGATTAAAAACCGTTCTGAAGCAATACCGATTTTCTTCCTGAGTGCTTCCAGCAAAAATCGATTCGCCTGATGCAGTATCAGCATATCGATGCTATCCCAGCCCAAGCCGCCCAGCTCCAGCGTCTCTTTACATAGTCCGGGAATTTTTTGCAGCGTGAATTTCAATATCTCAGGCCCGTTCATATACAGCCTGGACGCATCCCTGACATTGCCGGCATGATCGGTAAATACAGCTGCATCCTCGCACCCCATAGAGCGACAGCCGCTTTGCGGGACGATCAAATGCTCATAGCCACTGCCATCTGTACCCATGTTAAACGCAGATATCGCTGCTTGCTCACCCGGTTTTGCCTGGATCAGCGTAGCGGTTGCCGCATCGCCAAACAATGGCCGTACACTGCGGTCATTTTCTGCAATTAACTTGGTATAGGTGTCACCCGTCAGCAGTAAAACATTGTTCGCCATGCCGGACTCGACCAGGGCTTTAGCGACGGACAAACCATAGACATAGCCGGAGCAGCCCATATTCAAATCCAGCGCAGGACAAGCAGAAGACAGACCTAATTGCTGATGAATCAGACAGGCCGAGCTGGGTAGCAGATAATCCGGTGTCTGGGTGCAAAACAGCAAATAATCTATGCTGGCCGGAGATATTTCCGGCGTAGTAAATAACTTCTTTGCAGCCTGCACAGCCAGGTCAGCTGCGGTCTGCCCGGCTGCTGCGATATGGCGCTGACGAATACCGGTTTTTTCAAAGATCTTCTCAGCGGTCCACTCAGGGAATATCTGTGCCAGTTGCGCATTATCTAAAATCTGTTCAGGCAATGCATACGCAAGCGCCTGTATGCTGGCATATCCTTTCATGCCTCAGCTCCCTGTGCCAGCTTCAGGATCAGACTGACGATTTTTTGCTGCACTTCACGCGGCATGTCGGGATAAATCGGCAAACATAAAACACGTTCTGAGACTTGCTTAGCTATCGGCAGCTTCGCAATATTAGCGGAAGCCAGGTGCCGATACATTTCGAATTCTGGTATCAAAGGATAAAAATAGCGTCTGGGATGGATATCATGCTGTTTGAAGTGGTGATACAGCGCATCGCGCGACACAGGAAATTCACTGCCAATTTGAATCGGAAAATAAGAGAAATTAGAGCTCCAGTCAGTCGGCGTATGTAGAAAAGATATCCCTTTCACGTTCGCCAGCTGTTCGCGGTAATAGCGATCTATTTCGGCACGACTCTGTATCGCCGCATCGACACGCTGTAACTGCAGCAAACCTACAGCAGCCTGAAATTCATTCATTTTCCCGTTGATGCCAATTTCGACCACACTGACTTCATCGACAAAACCAAAATTCTTTAAGTGATCAATATGCCGTTTGCTCGCCTCATCCGGTGAGACGATGGCACCACCTTCAAAGGTATTGAATACTTTAGTTGCATGAAAACTTAAGACAGACAGATCACCTGCGCTAAGCAAGCTACGCTTTCCCTGACACACCGAAAATGCGTGTGCAGCATCATAAATAACTTTCAAACCGTGTTTATCTGCTATCGCCTGTATCGCCTCTACATTGCAAGGCACGCCATAGCAATGCACAGGTAAAATCGCGGTAGTCTTGTCGGTGATAGCTGCTTCAATCAGATCAGGATTCAGATTCAGGGTCAGCGGATCAATATCAACAAACACGGGGGTAATCTGATTCCACATCAATGCATGCGAAGTCGCGACAAATGAATATGGCGTCGTGATGACTTCACCGCTTAAATGCAAAGCTTTGAACGCTGTGATCAGAGCAATGGTCGCATTCGAAAACAGGGAGATATACGGTACATTCAGATAATGCGCCAAAGCCAGCTCTAACTCCTGATGCATAGGGCCGCCATTGGTCAAAATGCCGGTCTGCCAGATTTTTTCCAGATAGGGCTGCATATCTGCCAGCGGTGGCAGACTGGGGCGCGTCACATATACCGGCTCTTTGCTCATGTTGAACGCCCTTCCAGCGGAAGACAGACATAGGCCTCATCTTGCAGCAACACCTCGAATGGCTTTGGTGGCTGGGCCTGACAGCGGTATACCCACATCTGGCGTAAAGCAGCATGCAATGCAAGCGCGACTTGCTCTGGCTGTAAAAATCCGGATTGTGCAAACTGCGCGCGTAACTGCATCCGTAATTCAGTCAGATAGCTGCGGTTTTCATTAAGCCAGACTGCTTTCGCTACGAAGTCCTGTTCAGATTCGGCAACGAAATGCTCAGCAATACCGACATGCAGTAAGTTGGCAGCGGACTGCCGTCCCGGCGCTGTTTTTCCGGTCAGGGTCAGCGTAGGTACCCCCATCCACATCGCATGGTTAGTCGTCGTGCCGCCGGTATAGGGGAAGGTATCCAGACAGACATCGACTTCTTTGTGTGAGGCCAGATAATCCTCCATATAGGTGCGGGTATAAAATTCCAGTCTGTCTGCAGCTATACCTTCTTCCTGAAACCAATTAATCAAAAACTGATAATCCATCAGCTCAGGCAATCCAGCCAGCTTCATGCGTGCATCAGGAATCTGGCGTAGTACCTGGGCCCATAAAGCCACTACTTCACGGCTAATCTTATTGGCACGGTTAAAACTGCCAAAGGTCAGATGCGAGCGTTGCAATAAAGGCGATGGCAATACTTCCGGTGCTGCTTCAAACGGCAGAAAAGTCGTGGTAATCGGCAAACGAACGAGTTTTTCAGTGAAGCATGCATCAAACTCAGGGTAAGGCAAAAAGTGATGGTCTGCGATGAAATAATCCATCTCTTGCAATCCGGTAGTCCCCGGATAACCGAGCCAGCTGACCTGCACCGGTGCCGGACGGCGTGCAAACGATAACAGGCGATGCCATTGCGTATGACCAGATAAATCAATCAGGATATCAATCTCATCGCCTACCACCACTTGAGCAAACTGCTCGTCGGTCAAAGCAGCTACATTTTTCCAAAGCGGTAAGAAAGTACGCAAACGTGCACTCGCCTCATCTTCTTCCGGAAAATTATAGAAAATATGTAGTTCCACATCCGGAACAACTGCCAAAGCGCGCAACAAAGGCTCTATAAAAGACGTAACCGCATGCCCACGTAAATCCGCACTGACGATACCCACGCGCAGTTGCTTGTCGGCTGAGCCTGCTGGCTCATGCTGGTAGCGTGCAGACTGTAATGGCAACTCAAATTTAGTCGAGAATTCTTTGTGTTGCACAAACAAGTCTTGCGGACTGGTATGCACATCGTGAGAAAGTTGGAATAACAGTTGCGTGTAGACAGGCACTGAATCTGGGCTTTGTTGCAACGCGTGGCGACATACATCCAGCACTTTATCTAAGGCACCCATGCGCTGATAAACCGTGATCAGCCCCTGGTGAGCTAATTCAGATGCCGGGTCCATCTCCAGTATGCGCTCAAATTTCTCTATCGCCTTGGCATGCGCCCTTTGTTCGGAATAAGTGAGCGCCAAATTGCGATAAATCTCAGGATTATCCGGCGTCAAAGTCAGTGCTTTTTCATAACTGGCAATGGACGCTTCGGTTTTACCAAGTTCAGCCTGTACATTACCCAGCGCGATATACGCATGTGCAAACGAAGGATCCAGCGCCAGCGCGGTCTGGAACGCGGTTTGCGCCGCCTCTGGCTGCGCGGCGAGCATATAGCAGCGCCCCAGATTGAAATGAGCGCCAACATAATCCGCCTGCTTGGAAATCGCCGTACGGTATTCGCGCAAGGCATCATTGAAGCGACCGGCTGAAGTGTGAATATTCCCGATATTCAGATGGGCGCGTGCTGACTGCGGGTCGGTACTGCTCGCCTGGCGATACTTTTGTAAAGCAAGTTCGGACTTGCCTTGCTCTTCCAGTACATTGCCCTGCTCAATCAGGGCAATCGCCAATTTCACCTCATTGCCGGTTTGACCGGAAACGGGTTGAGCCTGAGAGCTCTTGCCCTCTTTCTTACTCAAAAATGCAAGGAAACGATTAAGCAAAGTCATGATCTATCAACAGACAGGAAAAATTGACACTACGATTTGCATACTGAACTGGCACAGACTTGCGCAGTCATGGCATAACAAGAGCGTATGCGTCTTAGCAATGAACCTTAGCCACACACTGCCAGTTCTGATCTGGCGTTGTCGGCTAAATTTACAGTTGTCGGGTCAACCAGGTAACCAACTGATCAACTTGCTCACTCTCCAAACCAGCGTCTTTCAGCTTCCATTGGAAAGCATTACTCAACGCCGCTTTCTTGTATAGATTTAACGGGTGCTTAGTTGTAAAAGTTCGTAACTGTGCCTGTAATTTAATTAAAAGCTCGGCCTGCTTCATCCCCACATTTTTTTTTCCGCTTGATTTACCTTCAACCAAAACCCGTTCCAGATAGAACTCAGCCAAAGATACACCAAACTGCTTACTTTCTTTTGCATTGAACCATGCGAACATGAAGACTCCTTAATTTCTCATTTTTACTTCGCTCCAATATACATGCCTGCTCGCCAAAACCAAACGGAACCTACATTTTTTTTCAAAAAAACCAAATTAGTGCGGCAAGTAAGTATCGGACTTACGCACCAATGTCCCGACAAGAGCTAAAAAACCCTTCTCTGCTTTGGGTGACATCGCAGGCAAGCGATGTCCGTTTCGCCAGCAGGCAAGGTGTTGCCTGAAACCCTGGCTACACCCTGGCGACTCAGGCAGCACGTACAGTACGACAAAGAGCCAAACGCCGCTGGGGCGGTTTTGCGTAAGTCCTCAAGTAAAGAAATGTGGCAAACCCCTGTCATTCAGCAAAGTAGTGATGCCAGTGCAATCAGCGCCGGGTTCATTTTTTATTCTTTTCAGTCAACTCGTCTTTATGCGCTTCTTTCCATTCACGTTCGCGTGCATCGATCACTGATAACTCATAATACTGCGCGTCTTTTTCGCGTCTGGCCAACTCCAGTTGCTGCATGGCGGCTTTCCAGTTGACCTGGATCGCATAAGCTTCAGCCAGTGCGATGTGTTGTAAGGCTTGTTTACCCTGTGCAGCATAAACTTTGGCTAATAAATTCTGTAAGCGCGCATCCTGCCGGTATAGCACGACTTGATCGCGCAAAAATCCTTCGGCTTTGGTTTCCTGTTTCGCAGTAATCAATGCTTCCGCATACTGGTAGACCAATCCGCGCGACAAGGGCAGCTGCTGCATAGATTTTTCAGCATCCGCAATTGCCTGGGTATAGCGTTTTTCGGCCACGGCAATATCTATCGCCAGGCTGGCGAACATGCTGCTACGGGTCAGTGTGGCTTGCGCTGCCTTGCTTTGCTCCACCAGCTTTCTGGCTTGGTTGTAAAGAGCCTGAGCCTTCTGGGTATCTGACTGCTTGAGCGCGACGAAGGCTAAACCATAAGTAGCAGCAATTCGGTCTTCCGGGCGTTCCGACTTCATTTGCAGCTCAAATGCGGTTTTACTATCCATCAAGCCCTGTACCGTGCTGTCTTGCAAGACCCGAATACGCGCCTTCAGCAAGAAGAAGTCGATACTGTCTTCGACCTGGCGATAGCGCTGATCCAGTACCCTGGCCTGGATATCGGCGATACGCTCACTGGTCAGCGGATGGCTGCGCAAATAGGCTGGTGCGTTATCCGTATAATTACGCATCGATGCCTGTAAGCGACCAAAAAAAGCAACCATGCCATTGGTGTCAAAACCAGCATCCCGCAAAATCTGAAAACCAATGCGATCGGCCTCACGTTCAGCCTCCCGGCTAAAATTCAATTGCTTCTGGATCGCCAGCCCTTGCCCACCTGCCGCCACTGCCATAGCCGCATCGGGACTGGAACGGGCAGCCAGTATGGCCAGTGCCAGTGCAGCCAGAGGGATAAATGCATCATATTTCTGACCCGCGATCATGCGTGCTATATGTCGTTGTGCCACATGACCAATCTCATGGCCCATGACCGAAGCCAGCTCGGATTCAGATTGGGCTGCAAGTATCAGGCCGGAGTGAAAACCAATAAAACCACCGGGAAAGGCAAATGCATTCAATACCGGATCGCGCACTGCAAAAAATTCAAAATCATAGGATTGCTCGCCGCGCGCGTCGGGACGGGCGTCGAGCATACGATTACCAAGCTGGTTCAGATACTCCGAAATTGGGCCATCATCCATGTAATCCGGATCACGCCGCACGCTACTCATGATCTGCTCACCCAGACGCCGCTCCATCAGCGGCGACAAGTCTTCGCGTGCTGTATCCCCCAGATTCGGCAGGTTTTGCGCCTGCACACTGGCTGACCAACCCGCCGGATAAATACAGCTTGCCACCAGTAAGCCCATTGTTGCCAAGCGTCCGACTTGCGTGATTTTTTTTCTGATCAACGCCCCACGTGGCGGCACTGCTGGATATACTCCGGACATCTTTCACTGATCCTCTCAAGCTATGACTACAGAAGCGCAATCGACAGAACTGACCCATTTCGACCAGACTGGACAAGCACATATGGTCGATGTGGCAGGAAAACAAGATACTCACCGTATTGCCGTTGCGAGTGGAACGATACGCATGCTGCCAGCAACATTAGCCATCATCATGCAAGGAAATGCAAAAAAAGGCGATGTATTAGGCATCGCACGCATCGCCGCGATTATGGCAGCCAAACGTACCAGCGATCTGATTCCCTTATGTCATCCACTCCCGCTGACTCGGGTCAGTATTGATTTTAACATCGTGGCAGAGAAGGCAATGATAATCTGCACCGCGCAAGTGGAAACCTTAGGAAAAACCGGGGTAGAAATAGAAGCCCTGACTGCAGTCCAGATCGGCTTATTAACTATTTACGATATGTGCAAAGCAGTCGACCGTGGCATGGTAATGAGCGATATCCGGGTGCTGGAAAAACATGGCGGCAAATCTGGTGACTGGACCAGCCTGATTGATGCATCCTCAGGTCAGGCCTGAATTGTACGCCAGTCATCGCCAAGCTGTGGCGATGACTGGCGGCCTGCAAGCAACTCGACGGTTCAGATTTAAGGAGCGTCCCTGGCAGGAATTCTGTCGATTATGGCGCGGAATGCAGGCTCTTGGCGGGCTTTAGCCTGCCAGTAATCAAAATATTCTACATAGACTTCAGGATGCAAACGCTGTAGCGTATGCATTGCGCGCACGCCCTCATCGGGACGCTGATTCAGTACATAGACCTCGGCCAGCTTATTGAGATTATGTACAAAGCCAAAACGCTCAACCCAGAAACGTAATTCCTCGATCTCGGCATCAGACATTCCTGCATGCGGCTGTATCTCAAACAAATGAAAATAGGCATAAAACTGTGGGAACACCGTGTATGCAGGTTGTTTCAACTGACTCTGCTGCTGATTCGCCACCGGATCGACCCTTAACACCTTAAATGCACGGACTACGCGCAAATAGTCCCAGGTCAGCAAGGCTGCAGCCATCAGCGCACACAGAACCAGCATACGCGGAAAAACGGCTGGTACCGCGTAGCCTGAAACAGGCCAGCGGCGCTGATGTAACATCCCCATGATAAATGCCAGCGGCAACAATATATAGGCATACCACAATGGGAATTCCACCATGCTGTGTACAGCCGCAGCAATCAGACATAAGCCAGCAAAACGCACAAAAGGAGACTGTGTAGTACGTATGCATGTTAGCCAGCACCAACACAACAAACCAGCAGCCATGATGATAGTGACCGGAAAGCCCATTTCCGCAGCGAAGTTCAGCAACAGATTATGTGCATGTTCGGCATAAGTGGTGGATGGCAAATCAGCTGCTATCTGTACTTGTCCTGCGCCGAAGCCAAACCAGCCGACACCAGTCCAGGGATGAGTTTGCGCCAATTGCAACGCTTGCTTCCAAAGACCAAGGCGCTCGGAGCGGCTGCCAACAACATGATCAATCACCGATGCACCAGACAATCCGGCGGCCGCAACCAGCTTAGGTAGTAACAGCACTGCAGCCAGATACGCGGCAAGCAAGCCCACTACGACAGCAGGATGTAAACGCCGCCCAGCAGCATCACGCAGAGCCAACACCAGGGCGAAAGCAGGGACGATAATCCAGCCTATGCGAGACTGCGTTATCACCAGACCCGTCAATAAAATCAAACTGAACATCAGAGCCAAACCGCGGCCTAAGCGCGCTTCACGATATAGGAACCAGCAGGCGGCTAATGAAAAACTCAGTACCAGAGCGAGTTGATTTGGCTGCGCAAGATTGGCATAAGGCCGCTGAAACACACCTGACTTGCCCATGTACATGAGCAAAGGCCCCAGATACCAGCCCATAGACTGGACTACTTGTATCAGCACCGATAACAGACCAGTCAATAGAAATGCAATCGCCAATATCAAACCCAGCCTGTCGCTTTGCTCAGTGTAATCGCCGCAGCCAGCGCCCAGCATGACAGCAAAAGCAGCCAACACAAAATAGACAGATGGCAGTAACAGATCGTACCAGGCCTGGTGATTTGCCAAGCCATATTGCAGCCAGATCAATAACAGCATCGCTGCGAAACCTGCAGCGATAGCATTTACCCGCCAACGAAATCCTGCATTGCCTGCAGCCATCCAAACACTGACTATCAGGCCGAGTATGATCGCCAAATCATTAAAATAAGAGCGCAGGGGATGTAAATGCACAGGTGTCAGAAACGCAATCACCATGCCCAATGCGAATGGGAGTGCTGCAAAAACAAGTTGTGGTTTCATAATTCGATAAAAAAATTGCAAACCCAATTTTGGTATTTGCAATATAAAGCAAGTGTTGCAGACCGAGAATTAAGCTATAACCGCCGGCCGCATTGCGCTGGCAAAGATTCAGAAACCATCCAATTGAACAAATCCTTTGACTGCCGCGGTCTCCGCATCCACCAAAACAGACCATTCGGTACCACGTGCGATCACAGGCACAAAACATAAGGAAGCATCAGATACACCTGCATCTTGCGCAGCACGGTCGATCAAGGCTTTTTGTGCAGGATATTTCGAGCGCAAGATGGATAAAGGTTTTGCTACCTGTTTAACCTTGGCGGCTGAATGTTCGTAGTTCTGCCAAAATGTAGGCCTGACCCCGATATCTGAGCCTGAAAAAGCAGTGAGCGCTGCATCAGATTTTTCTTTTTCATCTTTAAAATCTCTGGTTCCCAATAACATAGGACCAGTCAAAGACAATTTCTGCAAGCCCGGAGATGCCTGCTCTAATTCTTTTTGCTCGACTTCCGCTGCACTGACCAGGCGGAACTGGCTACCTTCAAACACCAAAGCAACCGGACGCGCGATAAACACAGTGTGGGCACCATACGCCAGGGCTGACAATTGCAACAGTGCGATCACGCTGATATCGCGCACCAGTTCCGTCCGGCTTTTGACAGGATTAAAGACGATTAACGTCAATAATGGACCTAATACGATGTCCACCCCAACCACCAGCACGATCAGCTTTAAGCCTCGGGCAATTTGGGCATATTGCCCCGGGTACCAGAGCAATAAAATCAATGCGGTCACAACACCTGCAATCACACCTGAAAATAACAAGTGTAAAGCTGCCGCCTGCAATCTACGCTTTCCTGTATTCATATTTAATTCAGCTTTGCCGTCTGAGGGTCAAAAGCAACATTGTACTGCGCTGTATTTTGTACATCTATAGCAAGGACATAACAAATTCATCCCATCAGCAACACACACAAAAACAATCAAAAAAACATAAGGCACCCTCAGGTGCCTTAAGGAAAAAATACAATGAATCGTTCACACAATTTACTTACAGGCTTGCGGCAACCATTTTGCATCAACCGTCGTTACGCCATTTCCGGATGAGCAATTCCAGGTTTGTCCACCATTGGTGGTAGCCAAACCAACAATTTTACTATTTGCCTGACCAGACTGCATTGTTGCCTTGATGGTTCCCGCCGGAAATGACCCCGTCACACTAGGTGTCACAGTCGCGTATTTACCGGATAAAGTTGCGACGATATTGGTCGCTGTGACTGTAGAGCTGGATGTCACCATAGTAGGCCAGGACGAATTTTCATACCCATAAGCCGCCACTGCGCCCTTCAAGCCTGCCAGCAATTCCACTGCCTCCGCGACCTGGGCACGCGTGGTGTAATCGTTATACGCTGGCAATGCAACCGCAGCCAGAATGCCGATGATAGCGACCACTATCATTAACTCGATCAAGGTAAATCCACGCTGGATTTTTTTTAATAATCTTCTTGGTTTCATTTTTCACTCTCCCCACAGGAAGCATCAATTCCCTTGCTTCTGGTCTTAGATTAAGCAGTCAATTGAATCAAATTCCCTATCGCATCAGGCAGCTCTTACAAAGGTTTTAACAACAGATTAAACCTCACATAAAAAGTTATCAAAGACGCAATACATCGATAAAAAAAAAGGTGCCCTGCAAAAAGCACCTTTCTTTGTCAATTACACCAGCAGATTATTTGCAAGCTTGTGGCAACCATTTGATCGCAACGTCAGTACCTGCTGTGGAATTACATGCCCAAGTCTGGCCACCATCAGTAGTTTTCAACACTACTTTTTTACCGCTAGCCTGACCGGAAGACATTGTTGCAGTAATCGCACCAGTTGGGAAAGTACCTGTAACAGAGTTTGTGATAGAGGTATATTTACCAGTCAAAGTTGCGACGATGTCAGTTGCTGTTGGGTTAGATGCAACCAGAGCAGGCCAAGCATTTTGCTCGTAACCGTATGCAGCCAGAGGACCTTTCATACCGCCCAGCAATTCAACAGCTTCAGATACCTGAGCGCGTGTTGTGTAGTCGTTGTATGCTGGCAATGCAACAGCAGCCAGAATACCGATAATCGCAACAACGATCATCAATTCGATCAGAGTAAAACCTTGTTGTACTTTCTTAGCAAATTTCATCGATTTCATGCTTAATCTCCAGTTGAGAGGTAATCAGGAATATTCCTGATCGTATATTGAGCAAACAGTGTGCCAGCTCATCCAGGTAGGAAACATCCAGGGTAAAGATTGACGTTTTTTTGATGTTAGACAAAATTTGTCAGTAAACTGCCAGTTTTCGTCAAAAACTTCCAATATCAACGCCTTGCCTGACTATTCAGGCTTCAGGACAAACTGAACTGCATGTGTACGCCCATCAAGTCTATGATGTCGGCGTGGTTCAACAGGTAAGGCGCATCGCCGAGAATCTGACCATTTACTTTTGGCATTTCCTTCCCCTCCACAAAGCGCAGGGTATAACGACCATCCTGTTTAGCAATCGCAATCACCTGCGCAGCTGGTGATCCTATCGTAGTGACTGGCTTAGTCAGCGTCAGCTCTTTTCCGATATTGGCGCCGTTCATCACTTTGATTTTCGCGATGCCAGCTTTTGCAGCAGGAGCTCCCGTTACCGTGTCCAGTGTTCTGATCTGCTCTTGTTTATTGACCTGGAAGCGCAATTTATATTTGCCAATATCAATCACATCATCGTGTTGCAGCAAATGTTTTTTAACAGGCTGACTATTGACCATGGTGCCATTGGTACTGCCCAGATCCAGAATAAAAGAGCCATTCGATGTGGTGTCTATTGCAGCGTGCTGACCACTTACGGTCAGATGATCGATCACGATGTCATTACCCGGTCTGCGCCCTATCGTAATGCGTGACTTGGTTATGCTGACTTCTTGTTGTATCAACCCATTAAAGGTGACGATGATTTTCGCCATAATCTCAGATTCAGAAAATAATTAAATTAGCAATCAGCGTCCGGTCAGACGCTGCAACCAGCTTTGCGCACGTACTGCGGGTACGCGCAGCAAAACCACAGAGACATTATCAAATCCACCCTGCGCATTCGCAGCTGCAATCAAGCGCTGACAACAAGCCGGAAGATCCAGTTTATTCTGCTCAATAATTTGCAGAATTTCATCATGACTGAGCATGTCGCTCAAACCATCCGAGCACAGCAGAACGATGTCCTCATCGTATACTTCATGTATATGCTGTTCTACCTGCACATAGCTCTGGGTACCGACAGCCCGGGTAATTAAATTTTTAATCGCAGAAAAGCGTGCCTGCTCTTCCGAGATATAACCAGCATCAATTTGCTCTTGTAATACCGAGTGATCATAGCTTAGCCTGATCAGCCTGTTTTGCCGGAAAACATAAGCACGCGAATCGCCGACATGCGAAATAGCCAGCTTATCTTCAAAAAAACAAGCGACCACCACTGTCGTTCCCATTCCGAAACAGGCCGGATCAGCCTGTGAAGCGCGCATTATCTGCGCATTCGCATGGTCAATTGCATCATGCAGCCAACGGTTAATCTGCTTGGCACGAAGGCGGAAATGCGGTAGCCAGCGACGCTCAAAATGACTGCTTAAATCATCAGCAATGATCTGCGCTGCCATCGCACTGGCCACCTCCCCCGCTTTGTATCCCCCCATCCCATCTGCCAGAATTGCGCAGGCATAGTCTTCGCACACGACGATGGCGTCTTCATTATGTGCTCTGACTTTTCCTATATCGGACAGTGCAGAAAATTCTATTTTTTGCGGGCTGGGCATTATCTCTTTGTTTTTCAGGACCTGCTAACTACAGGTAAATCAGCGTTTCCGGCATTTCCGGTGCTTACAGGAAGTCAGACCAATTTCATATGCCTTTACGCAAACCTCATCATGATCCAGATCCCAAAAGACCTTGCCGCTAATAAGCTTAACACTGACCACAACAGTTTGCACTTAATTCACACACAAGCACAAATACTGCGTGCGCCAGACGCAAAAAAAGGCCGCGACATGCGCGGCCTTTTGATACCTGAAAACCTGAATCAGTTGAGATTACAGCATTGCTTTCAACAGACGCGCCATTTCAGACGGGTTCTTTGTTGTTTTAATACCGCAAGCTTCCATGATTTCCAGTTTAGCTTGTGCTGTATCTGCGCCGCCGGAAATCAATGCGCCAGCATGGCCCATACGTTTGCCTGGAGGTGCAGTCACGCCAGCGATAAAGCCAACGACTGGTTTTTTCATGTTTTCTTTGATCCAGTAAGCGGCATTTGCCTCATCCGGACCACCGATTTCACCAATCATGATCACGGCATCAGTATCAGGATCATCGTTAAACATCTGCATGATATCGATATGCTTCAGACCGTTGATCGGATCACCACCGATACCAACGGCGGAAGATTGACCCAGACCCAGTGCGGTCAACTGACCAACTGCTTCATAAGTCAAAGTACCGGAACGGGAAACCACGCCGATACGGCCTTTCTTGTGGATGTGACCAGGCATGATGCCGATTTTGATTTCGTCAGGAGTGATCAGACCTGGGCAGTTAGGGCCGAGCAATTTTGTTTTGCTACCGGCTTTAGCCATGCGGTCTTTCAACATCATCATGTCACGGACAGGGATGCCTTCAGTGATACAGATCGCCAGATCCAGTTCCGCTTCCACGGCTTCCCAGATCGCTGCCGCTGCACCTGCTGGCGGAACATAGATCACGGAAACAGTAGCGCCAGTTGCAGCTTTTGCTTCTGTAACGTTTGCATAAATCGGGATGCCTTCGAAATCTTCGCCAGCTTTCTTTGGATTCACGCCAGCAACGAAACATTCTTTGCCGTTCGCGTAATCGCGGCACATACGTGTATGGAACTGGCCTGTTTTACCAGTAATACCTTGGGTAATGACTTTAGTGTCTTTATTAATCAGGATGGACATAGTGATTCCTTGCGATAATTAAGCGTGAGCAGCAGCAGCGGCAACAACTTTCTGAGCTGCTTCTTCCATCGTGTCAGCAGAAATGATAGGCAGACCGGAGTCGGCCAGCATTTTCTTACCGATGTCTTCATTCGTACCCTTCATACGTACAACCAGAGGTACTTGCAGGGAAACAGCTTTAGATGCAGTGATCACGCCTTCTGCGATCACGTCGCAACGCATGATACCGCCGAAGATGTTGACCAGGATGGCTTTCAGACCTGGGTTTTTCAACATGATCTTGAATGCTTCAGTGACTTTCTCTGCTGTCGCGCCACCGCCTACGTCGAGGAAGTTAGCTGGCTCGCCGCCAAACAGTTTGATGGTATCCATCGTTGCCATCGCCAGACCGGCACCGTTCACCAGGCAACCGATGTTACCGTCGAGGGAGATGTAAGCCAGGTCAAATTTGGACGCTTCGATTTCAGCCGGATCTTCTTCATCCAGATCGCGGTAAGCCACGATTTCCGGTTGACGGAACAGGGAGTTTGCATCGAAGTTAAATTTCGCGTCCAGTGCGATTACTTTACCGGAGCCGGTCAGGATCAGTGGATTGATTTCTGCCAGGGAGCAGTCAGTTTCCATGAATGCTTTGTACAAACCTTGCAACTGTACGCGTGCGTCAGCGATGGAGCCTTCAGGAACACCGATTTTACGGGAGATATCGTCAGCTTCTGCATCTTGCAGGCCAGCGCTAGGGTCGATAGCAATGGAGTGAATCAGTTCCGGATGTTTTTCCGCAACTTCTTCAATGTCCATACCGCCTTCGGAAGATGCCATCAGAACAACGCGCTGGCTGATACGGTCAGTCACCATACTGACGTACAGTTCTTTCTTGATGTCCGCGCCTTCTTCGATCAGCAGACGGCGAACTTTCTGGCCTTCAGGGCTGGTTTGGTGTGTGACCAATTGCATACCCATGATGGCATCTGCGTATTCACGCACTTGCTCCAGGGATTTTGCAACTTTAACGCCACCACCCTTACCACGGCCACCGGCATGGATCTGTGCTTTGACGACCCAGACTGGTCCGCCCAGAGTTTCAGCCGCTTTGACTGCTTCTTCAACGGACATGCATGGGATACCGCGTGGTACGGTCACTCCGTATTTGCGGAGGATTTCTTTACCCTGATACTCATGGATTTTCATACGACTTCCCTTCAGACACTGAGGTATAAATAATAATTAAACAAACTAGCTGGGTGATTTTGCATCAGGCGAAGATTTCGCCCAACGCGGGTAATACTGAACAACGGCCGGTCCATCCAGACGCAATGCGTGGCAACGGTCTAGCTGGAAAGGTTGGTTGGAATCAGTGGAATTGCTGGCGGCGTCACGTGTATCGATCACGTCACCGGCGAATGCTTGAATTGCTGCGGTAGGTAAAATCTGAGCTAACTCTGTCAGGTGAGTACATCCATTAGTACCGGATAGTCGCTCTTTAACGCCCTGCCTGAACTGACGCATCAGGTTCAAACCTATCAGTTTTTGGTAATCAGGGCCAATAGACTCACAATATCCAGGATAGGGAACCGCGTCCGAACAGGCAAACGCATCAACCACATTGAGTTGCAGATCAACCGTCACACGCAAAGTCAGGTCGTGCAAAGCCGCGCCTTGCGGCCGCAGGCCGGAAGCGAGCTGAATATCACGTTGCTTGTGATCAGTTATGCGAGCGTCAAGATCCCACAGACCATCGTCGCGCGCAAACGCTTCGATGGTGATCGCGCGCGTGTGCTTCAACGTGCGTTTTGTGGTGGACTGAGATATGGGCATCATGCCTTTTTGGGCGGCTAATTCTGAATAAAAGAGCCACAATTGCGTGTCGTTACCGCAGCTTCTACGGTAACAGCCGCTCCTGCGGCGCTGCAAAAACCACGGAATTCTAGCACAGCTATATAAGGAACTTGCAAGGACAAGCTGTTTTTTAACAGAACCATTTACTTAAAGACAATAAGCTTGAAACAAATTTATATAGCTTACGCGTGGTAGCAATTTAAGCGTCCGCCATAACCATCGGGGCTGTCAGTGCCACTCCTCACGCTCAGCCCGCATAGCCGCGCGTATCGACGCGCTGGAAAATCCGCGCTGTTGCAAAAAACGCATTTGCTTATATTTTTCTTCCTGATCAACCGGTGCTACAGGAAATTTCCTATGTAATAAATTCACGGCTCTGGCTAACTCTGTTTCCTGCATTTCTGCTTTACGGTTTTCCATATCCTCTGCACTGAGTTGATGACTTTGCAGCTCAGCCAGGATGCGATGATTTCCAAAGCGTGCAGCACGGCGGTGTACCAGTGACTCAGAAAATCGCTCAGCGGAAAGAAAATTGGCATCCCGCAGCCAATCCAGCACCGCATCGAGATCCTCACCTTCCGCCACATGGGGACTGAGTTTGCGTGCCAATTCCAGGCGACTATGTTCGCGTTGCGATAAATAGCGCAGGGCACGGCCTTTGAGGCTTAATTTAGGCTTTTGCATCAGACAGCAATCTTCAGTTTTACCGTTAGGAATAAAAAACGCCAGCAATCCATGCTGGCGTTCATGCGCATCAGTTGCGACACCTGACTAGTGTTACATCTTCAGTCAGCGCTTATTACTCGTCATGGCCTGCTGGTGGCAACAAAGGAACGCCCAGATGTTCACGTACTTTGTTTTCAATCTCGTATGCCAATTCCGGATGATCTTTCAGGAAACTACGCGCATTATCCTTGCCCTGACCGATTTTTTCACCGTTATAGCTATACCAGGCACCGGATTTTTCAACAATCTTTGCTTCCGCACCCAGATCCAGTATCTCACCTTCACGTGAAGTACCTTCGCCATACATGATGTCGAAATGCGCTTCTCTGAACGGTGGCGCAACTTTATTCTTCACTACCTTCACTTTAGTTTCGCTACCGACAACCTCATCACCCGACTTGATCGAACCTGTGCGGCGAATATCGAGACGAACCGATGCATAGAACTTCAGTGCGTTACCGCCTGTTGTGGTTTCAGGGCTGCCGAACATCACACCGATTTTCATACGAATCTGGTTAATAAAGATGACCAGAGTATTGGTGCGTTTGATACTGCCTGTAAGCTTACGCAAAGCCTGCGACATCAGACGTGCCTGCAGACCCGGCAGAGAATCACCCATATCGCCTTCAATCTCCGCTCTTGGCGTCAATGCGGCCACCGAATCCACCACCACCAGATCGACACTGCCGGAACGAACCAGTGCATCGGTAATTTCCAATGCCTGCTCGCCGGTATCAGGCTGAGAAATCAGCAAATCAGATAAATTCACACCCAGCTTCTGTGCATAACCCACATCCAATGCATGCTCCGCATCGATAAACGCACAAGTGCCGCCCAGCTTCTGCATTTCAGCAATCGCCTGCAGTGTCAGTGTGGTTTTACCGGAAGACTCAGGACCGTAAATTTCCACCACACGGCCACGTGGCAAACCACCTACGCCGAGCGCGATATCCAGACCGAGTGAGCCTGTGGAAACCACCTGCACTTCTTCAACCACCTCGCCATCGGCCATACGCATGACCGAACCTTTACCAAATTGCTTCTCGATTTGCGCGAGTGCAGCGGCAAGTGCTTTAGCTTTTTCAGAGCTGTTGTCAGGTTTTTTATCGTCCATACATTCTTTCAGTCAATAATCGGATGGTGGAAAAGTGCTGTATTTAAATACAGTACATTGAGCGTTTTCAGCACTGTATAAAAAATCAGTTCTTTTGGCAAGCAATTTTTTCAAACTTTCTGTGACCCCGTATTTTTCCTGTCGCACAGGCCTGAATACGGGGTCTGTGAAACGGCAAGACTTCAAGGCTGCACCTGATCGCCCTGGAATCCTATCAGTTGTGCATTTGCCCAGTTGGCGCAGACCGGTGCTTTGGTATTGCCTTGTACGCCAGTGGTCACCAGTCGTAATTGTTTCACACCACGGATATCCAGTTCAGGTTTCACCACCGCTGGCGCTTTGATCAAACCACTGTCAAACAGCAGGCGCTCATCGCCCCAGACCTGGAATTGCAAACCACCAAACAGACGACACGCATCGTCGATACCGACGTCGGCACGGAAGGTTTGCCATTGTCCGCTCAGTTGTAAAGGTATAGCGGTATTACCCACCACGCCCAGTCCTTTGCGGAATTTCAGTCCATTCATTTGCATCACGCCAGAACTTCCATCAGGTCGATAGGCAGACTGATCCAGGCTGACCGGTAAATTGGTCTTAGTCAGTGCATCCGACAAATACAGTTGCTGCTTAGGCAGGTCGGGTAAGGCTTGCTCCAAAACACTGAATTCGGAGATCGTGACCGGTGTGACTACCGCTGGAATTGCGGCGTGATAGGCTTTTGCCGGACTCGCTTCATTTGCAGATGTGAGTACCATAGGATCCTGCGTGCTGCCATCATCACTCTGGTCATAGGTACTTAAAATGCGGAAACGGAACAGACGTCCGGGTTTGGCTGCAAACTCGACTTTTTGCTTAGCCTGCTGCTTAAGCAGACGACCACGATATACCGGCTGTCCCCACTCGCCATTACTATCCGCCAGATACACCTCAACATCCTTAGGCTGACCATATCGCCAATGCTGATCAGTACGCGGTGCAATTTCAAAGCCTTTCACCATGCGGCGCTCGCCCAGCGCCAGCGCAAATTCATGCGCACCGGTTTTCTGCGACTGATCACGCACAGTACGGAACCAGGTTTCTGGCTTACCGTCGAACGCATTTTCCAGCGGGTGACCAGGCTCTTCAGCAGGACGATTGACCACTAACAGGTTGTCCGGCGCAATCGCATCGCCTAAGTCAGGTGCGGATGGGTAAGATGCCGTTGCGGTCAGCTTTTGATCTGCAGGAATACGCAGTAAAAATTCCTGCGCTTCACGCACAGATTGCTTAGCGGTTTTGACATACACCGTGCCGTACTTATCCCGGACATCGTAATACCAGCCGCTTGATGCGGCCAGCCAGGCCGCACGATTGTTCAACGCAGGCATTTCCTGCATTCCGGCCAGGACCTGACGCGGTGCAACCCGGCTATGTATCTGTAATTCCAATGCACGTGCGGCTTCCATATCGCGGTAGCTGCCAGTCACTGCGTCCACCTTGACCTGAATATCTCCCGCTGTACCGACAGGCGCATCCACCGTAAAGGTCTGGGAAGCGAATTCACCCTTCTGATACTGACGGGTTTCACCATCATCTTCATACATGGTAAAACTGGATTTTCCATGCGGATAAATATCCAGTGTCAGCGTATCTTTCGCGACCTGACCGTCATATAAAGCAGTCGGGTACATAGGCAGAATGGCACCGGCGCGTACCATCACAGGTAAGCGCTCCAGCGTCACCTGCTGGTCTATCACTTTGCCATTCACACCGGCATCGACCACACGGCCATCCCAGTAATCTATCCATTGCCCCTGTGGCAGATAAATACCTTTGCGCCAGCCACGGCTGGCGGCCTGACTTTTGTAAACAGGCGCGACCAGAAAATCTTTACCGAGAAAGAATTGGTATTTGTATTGTTCAGTCAGTGCATGCGCATCCTGCGGATGATCCCACATCAGACCACGCACGATGGGTGCGCCACTCAACTCGGCTTCCCGGGCATAGGTGTACATATACGGTGTCAGCCGCATTTTCAGTTTCAGGTACTGACGATTGATGCTACGGTAAGGTTCATCAAACCACCATGGATGCTTGCGCACTGCTTTTGACCAACCGGACATCCCCATCAATACTGGCGTGAAAGTCTTCCATTGCAGATCACGGGTAAAGGTTTCCGGACTACCGCCGAAAATCCCATCCACATCACCGGTGGCATAGGCCTGCCCGGACAGGCCGGAACCGATCAGGGTAGGAATATGCCAGCGTATGTAATCCCAGCTGCCGGACTGATCTCCGGTCCAGGTCACTGCATAGCGCTGGGTACCGGCCCAACCCATCACGGTCCAGACAAAAGGCCGTGCATCGGAGTTATTCAATATACCTTGCGCGGCTGCCTGATTCGCATCCAGCGAAAACTGGTAACCTTTACCAGTCCAGGCGACATCCAGCTTTTGCGCACGCGTTCCCGCTTTGCCGACTTCCCAGGCGATTTGATCGACGCCATTTTCTGTCCATAAACCGGTACGGAATCCGTATTTTTTCAAGCCGCTGACCACAGCTGGCAAATCTGCATAGCCACAACCATAACCGTCATTCGGCAAGATCCAGCCACCCGGCATATCGTGTTCACGGTAGCGTGCCGCGACTGACTGCACCACATCCGGCGTTTTGCCAGTAGCGCCGTCTGACCAGCCAGTTGGTACCGTGCCTGGCTTTTTGACATTATCGCCATCGTTATAGCAATCCGCATCACCAAACTCCAGCGCCCAGCGTGGCAACAACTTTGCCCTGCCAGTCAGACTGGTATAGGCATCGAGTATGCGTGGCAAGCCGCCGACAAAATAGTAAGCATCAAAGCGTGCTTCTGAATGGCTGGTATGGATCGCATCAGCGGAGCGGAAATCATAGCTGCCGTTCGACCAAGTATTGCGCAAGACGCCATAACCGCGATTACTCATATAGAACGGTGCCGGGCTTGGTCTGTCACCCTCTTCCCAGCCGCCAGAATAAGAAATATCCAGCGTCTTGCCTTTAAACGCATAGCTGCCATTTTGCTGCCCGCCACCGAGAAACACTTCGTCTTTTGAACTCGATAAGGTTTGAAAACTCTGCTGTTCCGAAATTTCTAAAGGCTGCACTTCTTCCCAGATTTTTCTTTGATTGTCTGCCGCATACAAAGCCAGACGCATAGGCTGATCGTAAATTCTGAGTGCAAAGCCTGTGGTCTGTAATAAGCGATAACCTTCTTGCTGTGTCAGTTGAAATTTCACTGTCTGCGGCGCTTGTGGCAATACGATAGGCGCAGCCTTATCGGTAGCCGGCGTCAGTTGTCCATTCAGACCAGCCTGTACCCGGAACACATCCGCACTGATCAGTTCTATGCGTACTATGGCTCCATTGGAAGTTTTAAACTGCACCCCAGCAGGCAGCGCAGCTGCTGACTCCTGATGCGTGATATTGCCGAGGACAGCAGCGTCAGCGAAAGGTGTAAAACAGGCAGCAACAAACAGACTTAAGGCAGACTGACGCAGATTCAGTTTCATTCGGGCTTCTCTTAAAAGTGTTTAGGCAGGAAGAAATTTCACAGGCACTTAGTCGCTAAGTATCCGGGAAAGTTCCACTTGTATAGACAACATTCATTAAAGTGTCACAAGATTCTTCTGAAATAGCAGAATATCTATCTTAAATCAGGATAAAGCCAGGTTTTTTGCGGTAAAGTTGTATCTGGCTCAACGTGAGCCCAGTACACATGCCGATAATCACAGGCAGGACTGAGACAGGTTGGATACCACGCGTGTATCGCCTGTGACAATGATAAAAATTCCGGGACAATTCAAACATCATGCGTATCTTGCTTGCAGAAGACGACAGTGTGCTGGCCGACGGCCTCACACGCTCCTTACGCCAATCCGGCTATGCCACCGACTGCGTTGGCAACGGGCAGGAAGCGGATTCCGCCTTATCCACTCAGGATTTTGATTTACTGATACTCGATCTGGGGCTGCCAAAAATGAGTGGGCTCGAAGTATTGCGCCGGCTGCGTGCCAGAAATTCCCATCTGCCTGTATTGATACTGACCGCAGCCGACTCGGTCGAGCAAAGGGTTAAAGGCCTGGATCTGGGTGCAGATGATTACATGGCCAAGCCTTTTGCTTTGTCCGAACTGGAGGCCAGAGTACGCGCACTGACGCGGCGCGGTGCGGGTGGCGGCCCAACCGTCATTAAACACGGCCCACTCAGCTATGACCAGGTTGGCCGGATTGCCTACATCCATGAACAAATGCTGGACTTGTCGGCACGTGAATTAGGATTACTTGAAGTGCTGCTGCAACGCACCGGACGGCTGGTCTCGAAAGAGCAGTTAGTCGACCATTTATGTGAATGGGGCGAGGAAGTCAGCAATAATGCCATTGAAGTCTATGTACACCGGCTGCGTAAGAAAATCGAAGTTGACGGTGTACGGATAGCCACCGTGCGAGGCCTGGGCTATTGCCTGGAAAAATTCTATGTTGCACCGGCTGCGCGCAGCCCTGAACAGCCGCCAGAATCCGCATGAATTCTGAGCATAGCCACAAACCAGATCAGCACGACGCGACAGTAAGCGCGCTACTGCCTCACGAAAATGAAGCGGTACAACGCTCCTTATTTGGTGAGATTCTGGATTGGATGCTGGCACCGCTGCTGCTGCTGTGGCCTATGAGTATCGCCATTACTTATCTGGTCGCCAAATCGATCGCCAATCAGCCTTTTGACCGCGCCCTGGAAGACAAAGTGCTGGTGCTGGCGCAGCAAGTCAAAGAGCTGGATGGACAGGCCATTACCCAACTCTCTAAACCGGCGCGCGATATTTTGCGTGCGGATGATCTGGACAATATTTATTTTCAAATCAGCTCGCCGGAAGGCGGCATCATAGACGGTGATACCGATTTTCCTGTGCTGCAGGAAGAAGAGCGCGCGGCGCCCGGCGCCATACAATTCCGCAATCTGAACTTTCATGGCAGCGAAATGCGTATCGCGTATGCTTATGTCGACCTGATCAAAACAACACCCGTCAATCAAAACAAACTGATCCTGATACAAGTCGCAGAGGGTTTGGAAAAACGTGCGGTACTGGCCAACGAAATCATCAAAGGCGTGGTACTGCCACAGTTTATAATTTTGCCGATCGCACTTGCACTGGTCTGGTTTGCACTGAGTCGCGGACTTTCGCCGCTGGCAGAGCTGCAGCAACGCATACGCGCACGCCGGCCGGATGATCTGAGCCCTATCGATTCGCACCATGTGCCGGAAGAGATCACGCCACTGGTTGCCTCACTCAACGAAATGCTGGAAAGGCTGGCGCAAACCATCGCGATACAAAAGCGCTTTATCGCTGACGCGGCGCATCAGATGAAAACACCGCTGGCCGGGATGCGCATGCAATCTGAACTCGCTTTACGACAAACCGATCAGGAAGAAATTCACCGCTCCTTACTACAACTCTCAACCAGTTCAGAAGCGGCAACCCGCCTGATTAATCAATTGCTGGCACTGGCTAAAGCAGAAAATCAAAGCCCGGCCGTACAGATGCTGGAACCGCTGAATCTGAATGAGTTTGCAATGCAGGTCGTGCGTGAATGGATACCGGCTTCCTTTAATAAAAAGATCGATCTGGGTTTTGAACAATGTGAACAAGCGGTACAGATTTTCGGTAACCCACTCATGCTCAGGGAAATGCTGAGCAATCTGATCGACAATGCGATCCGTTATACGCCATCGGGAAAGAGCGTGACAGTCAGGGTTGATATCGATGCCAGCCAGGCACTGGCAGTACTGGAAGTGGAAGACCATGGGCCCGGCATCCCGGCAACAGAGCGCGAGCATGTCTTTGAACGTTTCTACCGTATCCTCGGGAGTAATGTACAAGGTAGTGGGCTAGGACTGGCTATCGTCAGGGAAATCGCGCAGCAGCATGCGGCGACAGTGAGCATACGCGATGCGACTGACAGCACAGCCCCTGGCTTTCCTGGCTGTCTGTTCCGCATAGAATTCCCACTCAACCATGCACAGAATCTGATCGATGATGTCAGCTAACCCTCGCCACACAGCGCACAGCGCCAGAGCACGTTACTGGCTTCAAACCAGGCTATTGACAGTATTATTGCTGGCTTTCTGGGCAGCGCTGGTGTTTGGCACCTTGTTTTTCGCACGTGAGCTGGCCACCATCGATTTTTTTGGATGGAATCTGTCGTTCTATATGCTGGCTCAGGGCCTGACGCTGAGTTTCGTGCTGATACTGGCGGTCTATTCTGTTGGCATGCGCTGGATCGCGTATCGCTATGGCAAGGATTAAGTGTATGGTCCCCGGAAAATTTACCCAAAAACTGACACTCTACTATCTGTGGTACACCCTCTTATTTCTGGTTTTCCTGATCAGTCTTTCTATTCTTGAAAAAGAAGGTGTGCCTCGTACCTGGATAGGCTATCTGTTCATGTTTGCCACCATCGTGATTTATGCCGGTATCGGACTGGTGAGCAGAACATCGGATATCACGGAATACTATGTGGCGGGACGGCGGGTACCGGCAGTCTTTAATGGGATGGCCACCGCTGCCGACTGGCTGTCTGCCGCAAGTTTTCTGAGTCTGGCCGGTGGTTTATTCCTGCAGGGCTTTGATGGCCTGGCCTACATCATAGGCTGGACCGGCGGTTTCTGTTTAGTCGCCATGCTGATCGCACCCTATATTCGCAAGTTCGGCCAGTACACTATCGCGGATTTTTTAGGAACACGCTTTGCCGGGCCACAAAACAATAATCTGGTCCGCATCCTGGCTGTTTCAGCTACGGTCTTCATTTCATTTATTTATGTAGTCGCGCAGATTTACGGCGTGGGGCTGATTACCTCACGCTTTACCGGTGTCGATTTTTCGGTAGGGATTTTTCTCGGCCTGGCCAGTATTCTGGTCTGTTCGTTTCTGGGCGGGATGCGTGCAATTACCTGGACCCAGGTAGCGCAATACATCATCATTATCGTGGCCTTCATGATACCGGTCAGCTGGCTGTCACTCAAACATGCAGATAATCCGGTACCACAAATTTCGTATGGCGAGTTTCTGAAAAAACTGGTCAACAAAGAACAGGAATTTGCACACAGCGACAAAGAACAACAGGTGCGCACTATCTACCGCCAGCGCGCCGATGTATTACAACGCCAGATCGAACAATTGCCTGCCTCCTGGCTGGCTGGACGTGACGAATTGCAGCGTCGACTGGATGAACTCAAGAGTGGCAATGGATCGCTGATAGAAATTAAAACTGCGAGTAAAAATCTGGCCCGCTATCCAAAATCAGAAACCGAAGCACGTCAGCAATGGCAGGATGCACGCAACGCCTTACTCAGCAAGTCGCAAGCGGGGTATGCGCAGTACACGCCCTATGCGGCCAAAGACCAGAAAGAATCCGACAGCAAACGTAATAATTTCATGGCGCTGGTCTTGTGTCTGATGATGGGGACGGCCGCCCTGCCCCATGTACTGACGCGCTATTACACCACACCCTCAGTAACTGAAGCACGCGACTCTGTATTCTGGTCACTGTTCTTCATCATGCTGCTCTACATTACGATTCCGGCGCTCGCGATCTTGGTCAAGTATGATATTTATACTTCTCTGGTTGGCAGCGAATTTTCCAAGCTGCCATCCTGGGTTACTTACTGGGCGAATATAGATAAGCTCAATCCTTTGGTCAGCATCATCGACGTCAATCGGGATGGCATCGTACAACTCGCAGAAATTGTGATGGATGGCGACATCATCGTACTGGCCACGCCGGAAATCGCAGGCTTACCCTACGTGGTGTCGGCACTGGTGGCAGCAGGCGGACTGGCGGCCGCATTGTCCACCGCAGACGGCTTATTGCTGACTATTTCCAATTCGCTGTCGCACGATATTTACTACAAAATTGTCGACCCCAGCGCGTCCACACAAAAACGCGTGACCATGTCAAAACTGATTTTGTTGGTGGTGGCACTGATAGCTGCCTACGTCGCTTCACTCAAGCCAGCCGACATCCTGTCGCTGGTAGGCGCCGCATTCTCAGTTGCAGCTTCCACCTTGTTTCCTGCACTGGTTTTGGGCATATTCTGGAAGCGTGCCAATTATCAGGGCGCGGTAGCGGGCATGATCGCAGGATTCAGCCTCTGCATTTTTTATATGATGTACACCCACCCTCTGTTTGGCGGCAATCCAGCATTACAGTGGGGAAACATTGCTTCTATATCAGCCGGGATTTTTGGTGTGCCTTTCGGTATTTTAATGATGATCATCGTGAGCTTACTGACCCCGGCACCGGACCGGCAAACAACAGATTTGGTCGACCATATCCGCCGCCCCTGAGTCTGCATACCACAACTGGCATGCTTCTTGATATAGTGCGTTTAACGCGTCTTTGTGGGGAGAAAAAATGGCCAGATTTTATAATGAGATGCATGCCGGAGATGACAATTCCCCAGCATCCACCAGAGAACATTATCAGCGCTATGCGCAATGGCTGGCTGAACAAACAGGGGAACATCTGCAACGCCAGCGCGCCGAGGCAGATCTGAGTTTCCGTCGGGTCGGTATTACATTTGCGGTCTATGGTGATGATGCCGGTACCGAGCGTTTAATTCCTTTCGACATCATCCCAAGGGTGATCCCCGCACATGAATGGAGTCATCTGCAACGCGGTCTGGCGCAACGTGTGCAGGCTTTGAATATGTTTATTCATGACATCTATCATGAACAACGCATTATCAAAGCGGGCGTGATTCCTGCCGAGCAGATTTATAAAAATGCGCAATACCGGCCCGAAATGCAAGGCATTAAAGTCGCATCGGACATCTATGCGCATATTGCCGGGGTAGACATAGTACGCGCCGGTGAAGGCGAGTTCTATGTACTCGAAGATAATCTGCGCGTGCCATCCGGTGTGTCTTACATGCTGGAAGACCGCAAGATGATGATGCGCCTGTTTCCTGAGCTGTTTGCGCAGAACAAGGTCGCTCCTGTCGACCATTATCCGGACATGCTGCTTGACAATCTGCGCTCAGTCGCGCCAACTGGCGTCGATGATCCGACAGTAGTCGTCATGACGCCTGGCATGTATAACTCCGCTTACTTTGAGCATGCTTTCCTGGCTCAGCAAATGGGTGTGGAACTGGTGGAGGGGCAGGATTTATTCGTCAATGATAACGCTGTGTATATGCGCACCACTCGCGGGCCTAAGCGGGTAGATGTGATTTACCGCCGCGTCGATGATGATTTTCTTGATCCTTTGGCCTTCCGCGCAGATTCCTCACTAGGCGTGCCGGGCTTGCTGGCGGTGTATCGTGCTGGCCGCGTCAGTCTGGCCAATGCGATAGGTACCGGCGTGGCGGATGACAAATCGATCTATCCTTTCGTACCGGACATGATACGTTTTTATTTATCCGAAGACGCCATCCTCAACAATGTGCCGACTTATCAGTGCCGTAAACCTGCCGACCTGTCCTATACGCTGGCAAATCTGCCGCAGTTGGTGGTCAAAGAAGTGCACGGCGCAGGTGGCTATGGCATGTTAGTCGGCCCAGCGTCCAGTCAGCAACAGATAGAAGATTTCCGGCAGCGCATACTGGCAAAACCAGAATCCTATATCGCACAACCTACCCTGGCTCTGTCTGCCTGCCCGACCTTTGTTGATCAGGGCATTGCACCACGCCATATCGATTTACGCCCGTTTGTGCTTTCCGGAAAACAGATTTCCATGGTACCGGGTGGTCTGACCCGGGTTGCCTTGCAAGAGGGTTCGCTGGTGGTCAATTCCTCGCAGGGCGGCGGAACCAAAGATACCTGGGTACTGGAAAAATAAAGGGAGAAAAGAATGCTGAGCCGTACCGCCGATCACTTATTCTGGATGGCCCGTTACACTGAACGTGCAGAAAATACCGCAAGGATGCTGGATGTGAATATCCAGACTTCCATGCTGCCACAAAGCGCGCAAGATGCAGAGCAAGGCTGGCGTGCCATGTTGGGTATCTCAGAATTACAAGAAGCCTTCGATCATCAATATGGATTATTGAGCAAGCGTGATGTGCTCGATTTCATGGTGCGTGACCCGATGAACCCCTCCTCGATCGCAGCCTGCCTGAATGAAGCACGCGAAAATGCACGTGCTGTGCGTGGCACCTTAACAACCGAGGTCTGGGAAACCCAGAATGCGACCTGGCTGTCTATGCAGGATAAGCTGGCGCGCGGCAGCCTGGAAAAAGATCCCAGTCAGTTTTTTGAATGGGTAAAGTTTCGCTCGCATTTATCGCGCGGCGTCATTGTAGGCACTATGTTGCGCGATGAGGCAGTGAGTTTTCTGCGCCTCGGTACTTTCCTGGAACGGGCAGACAATACGGCGCGTATTCTTGATGTCAAATTCCACGCAAGCAAAGATTCAGTGGCTGGCATCGATCCCATGCAAAGAGATTTTTACTACTGGGCGGCGCTGCTGCGCTCAGTATCTGGCTTCGAAATTTACCGTAAGGTGTATCGCGATGTAATTACACCTGAGCGCGTCGCTGAATTGCTGATGTTACGTCCCGATATGCCACGTTCCCTGCTCGCCTGCATGGATGAAGTCATTGCCAGTCTGGCTGAAATCCGTAACGATGCTTCGCTCGATACCGAAAAATTTGCCGGAAAACTACATGCTGATTTGAAATTCGCGAATATCGAAGATATCCTGCAAACAGGACTTCATGCCACGCTGACGACTTTTTTAGAACGTATTTTTGAACTCGGAAACCGGATCAGCCGTGATTTTCTGGTTCCCACCGTCTGATGACCGGATACTAGCGCATGCAACTCGCCATCCAACACCGTACTACTTACCATTACTCGTCGCCTTCCGGCTATACGATACAGCAGTTGCGGCTGCGCCCCAGACTGGAAGCGCAGCAGAAAATTGTGCATTGGGAAATCAACAGCCCGGGCAAACGCCAGGCATTTCAGGATGCTTATCACAATCTGTCTGAATTACTGGTAGTGACAGGCGCGCACACCGACATCAACATCGTGGCGCAAGGCGTGGTGGAAGTCAGTACCCCTTTGCAGGGCAGGATTGCAGATCACGCAGAACTGTCGCCTTTGATCTTTACAGTGCCAAGCCGGCTAACGGCAGCCAGTGAGCACCTGCTGGATTTCGCACGCGGCAAGCTGCCAGCTGAACACTGTAACACGCAACAGGCACTGCAACTGGCCAGCGCCATTCAAAACCGCGTCAGCTACTTGTCTGGAAGCACCATCGTGACCAGCACCGCCAGCGAGGCACTGGCTCAGGGCAGCGGCGTGTGCCAGGATCATGCACATATTTTCCTGGCTTGCTGCCACGTCCAGGGAATACCTGCGCGCTATGTTTCAGGCTATATCGATCCTGAGTCCAGCGATCACGCAGAAAGTCATGCCTGGATTGATGTCTGGGTGGAGCAGCATGATTACACAGGTTGGGTCAGTATCGATGTGACGCATGCCAGGCTGATGAATGATGCCTACTGTCGTCTTGCGATAGGTCGCGATTATGAATCCGCCTCACCGGTACGTGGCGTCAGGCGTGGCGGTGGCAATGAGAGCATGTCGGTCAGTGTGAGTGTGCAGACCCACATTACTGCCGGCGCCTGGTAGCCTTGCCCGGCAGGCAGTGACTAACCAGCTCTGCCACTCAGCCGTCACTGAACTGCTGCCTATAAATAGCACCTGGTTTTTCGGGTACGGTATCTCTATTACAACTGCATTAAATATTGGCAGCCACAGGACTGGCTTGAGTTAAAATCGGTTTCTTTTCAGATTAGCTTCGTAACTATGACTTACTGTGTGGGCATGCGCCTCAATGCCGGGCTGGTGTTTTTATCCGACTCCAGAACCAATGCGGGTGTCGATCATATCGGCACCTTCCGCAAAATGTCTGTTTTTGAAACACCTGGCGAACGCATGATGGTGCTGATGACAGCCGGTAATCTGTCGATTTCGCAATCAGTACGCGAACTGCTTTCTGAGTACGAAGATGCCAATGGTCATACTATTTGGAACACGCCAAATATGTATGAAGCGGCCAGAATACTCGGCGAAACAGTTAAACGTGTGCATGAGCGTGATGCCCAGTCCCTGTCTGGCTTTGGTATCGACTTCAACGTCAGTATGATATTTGGCGGCCAGATTCAAGGCGAGCGTTGCCGCCTGTTTCAAATCTACGCAGCGGGCAATTTCATCGAAGCACATGATGAAAATACCTATTTCCAGATTGGCGAAGCCAAATATGGCAAGCCGATTATTGATCGCGTCGTCAATCCGGAAACCAGCCTGGACGATGCCGCGAAATGTGCCTTGATTTCTATGGATTCGACCTTGCGCTCGAATATCTCGGTTGGCCTGCCGCTGGACTTACTAGTGTATGAAACGGGTAGTCTGCAAGTCACACGCTTCACCACCATTGATGAAAAAAATACCTATTTCCAGATGATACGGGATCGCTGGGGCGAGCAATTAAAACACGTGTTTGAAGGCATAGAAGCACCGGCCTGGAATCCTGATAGCGAGACCAGCGCACACCCTATTTTGAATACCGCAAGACCTGCGTGCAAACCAGTAATGGTAAATCGAAAAACCATCTGAACAGCCCGCCAGACTGAGTCTGCGTTTGCCCCACAGGCTCATTTGGGGCAACGCCAGTCACAGTCAGCGGCATGATCCTGCACCATGCCGATAGCCTGCATATAGGCATAGATAATGGTAGAGCCGACAAATTTGAAACCACGCTTTTTAAGATCTTTTGAAATCTGATCGGATAAAGGTGTGGTGATAATGCGCTCACCGGTATTGATGATAGGTATACCACCCACGTACGCCCACAAATAGGCATCAAGGCCGCCAGTCTCTTCACATAAGCGCAGATAGGCCTGCGCATTGGTAATTACAGCAGCGACTTTGAGTTTATTACGAATGATGCCGGGATCTGCCAGCAAAGACGCCACTTTTTGTGCATCGTAATTGGCAATTTTTCTCGCATCCCAGCCATCGAAAGCAAGGCGATAGCTTTCGCGTTTATTCAGCACGGTTTCCCAACTCAATCCCGCCTGCGCGCCCTCCAGATTGAGCATTTCAAACAAGCGCAATTCATCGTGACAGGGTACGCCCCACTCATGATCATGGTAATCCAGGTAAAGTGGATTGGCGGAATTGGCCCAGGCGCAGCGTTTCATGTAAGACTCACTCAGATTTTGGTGGAATGACTGCGGATGCCGGCGTTAACGGTCGACAGGAAAGGCCTTGCAATAGTCGTTGCTGACCAGAATTCAGATGCAGCAGCCAACACTGTGCACCGCCTTGCAACAACCGGAAACGCTGAGGCGGCTCCAAATCGCGCCCCTGTATCAGGTCACCATTGGGCCTATACTGATGACGCCGCTCTATCACTAATTCACTGCTACGTGTCAGATCATCCTCAGCCAACATCACACTGGAAAAACCGCTTAATTCAGCAATGACGCGACGTAATTCCTGAGCAGATGCGCCCTCCGGCTGTGTCAGCACGGCTGGCTGCAAGCCCGCCGCGCCCGTCAATTGACAGGCGGACAGGCTTAGCAGGAAACTTAGTTTCCAGAATTTCATTATGAACGCGGCATAGGTGTCACGATACGCATTTCCTGGCTGGCTGGACGTATCAACTCATACGGCTGATCCAGTACCGGCACAGAACGCACACCATTCTGGGTAGTTGCGAGCACAGGACAAGTGCCATTTTGACGATAACTGAGGGCAGTCTGTAACATTCCTTCAGCCACATCACCGCGCAACTTTGTAAAGTCATCTGATGCTTTACAGGTCGGCGCAAAACCATCCGCGTAATCGCCGAATCCCTTGTTATTGACACCCTTGAACTGAATCGTGAAATAGGTGTAACCGCAATTTGATTGAGGAACGAAACCATATGGTTTGCCACGCGTGACATCACCGATCAGATCCACGGCCACATCTGCGCCGCGCAAACCATTGATAATCGATTCACTCGCAGAGGCCGTTCCATGACTGACCAGCAAAGACACATGCTTCAGCCCCAGTGTCGGCAAGCCTGCATTCGTAGTCGTGGTATCGTAGAAAGGGTATTTCTGGTTTTTCGCAGTCAGCTTATCGTTATAGCTCAACAGTTCAAATATCTTACCTCCAGTCTGAGCCTGGCCTGCAATCATGTATGACAACTGACTTGCGATATATAGCAAACCGCCACCGTTATAGCGCAGATCGATGACCAGATCCTGTACACCGGCATTTTTCAGTGTATTGATGGCAGCGATCAACTCATTTTCAGATTTCGCGATATGTGTATCAAAAATAAAGTAACCCACATTGCCTTTGGCTGTAGGAATAATTTTGACATTTTTGACGGTAGCAATCGTGTAATTAGCTGGCAGCAGACTGATCTCAGCCTTGCCATTGAAGCCCAGCTTATGAGCAGCCAATTTGCTCGGGAACAGACCTTCATTCAGCGTCGCGATACCTGTGGTCGTGTTATCCGTAATAAAATTGATCCCATCGACCGAAGTAAGCTTGTCTCCGCGTTTCACACCGGCGAGTGCAGCAGGTGAACTATCTGCAACTTCAGCCACCACCCAATTACGCGGTGGTACATTACTTTGGGAAGCCCATTGAATACCATAATCCTGAGAAATACCGGAGGAAGACGCTTCATAGGATTCGGTGGTTTGTGACCAGTGGAATTGATCTACCGCTGCACCCGATGCTGTTTTTGCTGTCGTTTTCAGTACATCAAAATACAGCTGAGGATTGGCGTAGCTGGCTGGATTCAGATTCGTTGGTACATCTTTGTACCAGAGATAAGTCTCATCAACAAAAGAACGCAGGAATGCTTTTTCATTATCCATCGTGCCCTGACGGTCAGCACTGCCCGCACGTGGGTTAGCACACAAATTCGCCAGTGATGCAGAAGACGGCAAACCGCCAACATCAGTACCACCGCCACCGCCTCCGCCACCGCCACCGCCACATGCAGTCAGCAATGTCAGCAAGCCCAGAGTTACGCCATATCGCTTCATAAAACACCATTTTCAATTACGTTAATCAAATACCACTATTGCGAGCAAATTCTACGACTATAGATGTAAATTGTAAAAAAAGTTTTCTTAGCTGTATGAAATTTACCATACTGAATAAAACACCTATTTACAGTAGCCTGGTTTCCGTTTAAGTAATTCAAAACAAAAACACGGATATCTCAATAGTTCATCATCTGGAAAACTCACTATTCATAGGTGCAGACATAAAAAAACCTTGTCCACGGACAAGGTTTTTTTTGTTGAATACACTTCAGCTCAGACTACGATAGTCGGATGCTCATTACCATCACGCGCACGGATTTCACCGATACGGAATACCGTTTCACCAGCGGCGCTTAATTGCTCCATTGCTGCCTGCGCATTTTCCTGAGAAACAATGACGACCATGCCGATACCGCAGTTAAAAACGCGGTGCATTTCAGCATCCGCCACACCACCGTGTTGTTGCAACCAAGAGAACAGTGGTGGCAATGGCCATGCATCTTTATGCAATACTGCAGTCAATTTGTCGCCCAACACACGTGGTACGTTTTCGACCAGACCACCGCCGGTAATGTGCGCCATGCCCTTCACTTCCAGCGTTTCCATCAGCGCCAACAAAGGTTTGACATAAATACGGGTCGGCGCCATCAGTGCATCGCCCAAAGTACGGCCATCGAAATCCGCGTTCAGATCAGGATTGGCCACTTCGATAATCTTACGTACCAGCGAGAATCCATTGGAATGGATGCCCGAAGAAGCCAGACCCAGGATCACGTCACCCGGCTGAATTTTGCTGCCATCGATGATTTTGGATTTCTCTACTGCACCGACTGCAAAACCGGCCAGATCATATTCACCATCCGGATACATGGAAGGCATTTCTGCGGTTTCGCCACCGATCAGCGCGCAGCCAGCCTGCTCGCAACCGAAAGCTACGCCTTTGATGACGTCTGTCGCTGCTGCCACATCCAGTTTGCCGCAAGCGAAGTAGTCCAGAAAAAATAAAGGTTCAGCACCCTGAACCAAAATATCGTTAACACTCATTGCGACCAGATCGATACCGACCGTGTCATGTTTATTCAGATGAAACGCCAGTTTCAGCTTGGTACCAACGCCATCTGTACCCGAAACCAGGACCGGTTCCTTGTACTTTTTACTGATTTCGAACATCGCACCAAAACCACCGATGCCAGCCATAACGCCTTCGCGCATGGTACGTTTTGCAAATGGTTTGATCGCGTCGACCAGTGCATCACCGGCAACCATATCGACACCGGCGTCGGCGTAAGAGAGAGAAACAGGGGTAGAAGTGCTCATGATATTCGTCAGTAGGGGCTTGAGGCGGTAAAATAGAGAAATTGCCAGAAATCAGCGGCAAAAACGCTATTTTAACAAAACGACTGCGCCTTGACCTGATTTTCGGTCGATGCATAACAAAAGCTTAACTAATCCTGGGGTTCCCGTCCTGAATATGCTGATACCTTTGTCCACAGAGCAGAAACAGTCACTACTTTGGCTCAGCGTTGCGCTGGCGCTGGTAGTCTTACTGGCTTTACTGGGGCCGGTGCTGATGCCGTTTGTGGTCTCCGGGATACTGGCCTATGTGCTTAATCCCTGGGTCGATAAATTAAGCGCCTGGCGGATTAAGAAATGGTCACTGCCACGTCCTATGGCCGCCAGCATCACCATCTTGCTGCTGATCACGGCGGTGCTGGCCATGGTACTGGTGATCGTGCCTATTCTGCAAAAGGAAATTCCGCAGTTACAGGCGCAGATCCCACGCTTTTTTGATAAATTCGACCAGACTTTATCGCCTTTACTGGCAGCGCATGGCTTTAATATCCGCCTCGACAGCGCTGGCATTAAAGACTTATTGACTGAACAGCTGGCCGGTAGTGGCGATGTGATCGGTAAAGCCGTCCTGTCCTCCATCAAAGTTGGCGGTACTGCGGTACTTGGGATGCTGGCTAACTTATTGCTGATCCCCATCGTGCTGTTTTATCTGCTACTGGACTGGCATGCCTTACTAGAGCGGCTGTCGCACTTTATTCCGCGCCGCTGGGTCAGCGCCACAACCTCAGGCTTACTGGAAGTGGATGATTTGCTGGCGCAGTATCTGCGAGGACAGATACTGGTAATGCTGGTGCTGGCTGCCTATTATTCGATTGCTTTGTCGATAGCCCGTTTTGACCTGGCGATACCGGTCGGTATCATCACCGGCTTTCTGGTGTTTATTCCCTACATAGGTTACGGCCTCGGACTGGCGCTGGCGCTGATAGGCGCGGTCTTGCAATTTGATGGTTTGCAAGGTCTGATCGCGGTCGCCATCATTTATGGCATAGGTCAGTTGCTGGAGTCTTTCATACTCACACCACGCCTGGTTGGTGAGCGCATCGGTCTGCATCCGCTGACCGTCATCTTCGCGCTGATGGCATTTGGTCAGTTATTCGGATTTATCGGTATTCTGGTTGCACTGCCGGCATCAGCGATCATTTCGGTCGCGGTACGCCATTTGCGCAGCTCTTACCTGAACAGTACTTTTTACAGTCAGTCATGAAGCAATTACTTCTCGATCTGGATGCGCAAAAACTGCCATCCCTGGCCACCTTTGTGGTGGGCCAGAATGCAGAGCTGGCACAATTGCTGGGACTGTTTTCGCAGCGTATTCCAAGTCAGTACGGCGAGCGCTCGGTCTATATCTGGGGTGAGCCTGGTGCGGGCAAAACCCATTTACTGCATGCGCTGGCCGACCATCCGGATTCCCGCTACATACCAGCCAATGCGCCTGAAAGCGCGTTTGATTTCAGCGAGGCAGTCAGTCTGTATCTGCTGGATGACTGTGAACATCTGTCACCGTTAAATCAGATTGCCGCATTCAATTTGTTTAATGAAGCCCGCGCGCGCGGTGGCTTTCTGGTCGCGGCTGGCAATCATCCTCCTATGATACTGAGCATGCGCGATGACTTGCGTACGCGCTTTGGCTGGGGCTTGATTTATCAGTTACATGGTCTGACGGACGAAGACAAAATCGATGCATTGGAACGTGCGGCGCATGCACGTGGCATACAGATCTCCGCTGGCGTGATACCCTACCTGATTACGCATTATCAGCGTGACATGAGCTCGCTGACGGCTATGCTGGATCAGTTAGATCATTATTCGCTGGTCACCAAACGCCCTATCACCCTGCCCTTATTGCGCGAACTGATGCTGCAACAACAGCCCTGAACACGACCATGAAACCCGCTGACATCGCCCTGTTTGATCTCGACCACACGCTGATTCCTATCGACTCCGATTATGAGTGGGGACAGTTTCTGTGCCGCGTCGGTGCTGTCGATGCGCAGGAATTTGCGCGTCGTAATGCCGACTTTTTTGCCCAGTATCAGGCTGGCACACTCGATGCGGTCGAATACCTGGAATTTGCCCTTGGTACGCTGGCACGCTTTCCCAGATCACAGCTGGATGCGCTGCATGCGCAGTTCATGCAGGAAGTGATACAGCCTGCGCTGTTACCAGTCGCTTATGATTTACTGAAAAAACATCAGGATCAGGGTGATCTGATCGCCATCATCACGGCCACCAATCGCTTTGTGACGGCGCCAATCGCACGTGCGCTGGGTGTAGCGCATTTGCTCGCAGCAGAACCTGAAACAGATACCAACAATAACATCACCGGAAAACTGATCGGTGTCCCGAGCTCAGGGGCAGGAAAAGTGATCCATTTACAGAATTGGCTGAATCAACAAGAAAAACAACTCAGTGATTTTGGCAGCAGCTATTTTTACAGCGACTCCCATAACGATATTCCCTTACTCGAGGCAGTGACCCACCCAGTCGCAACCAACCCCAACGATAAGCTGCGGGCCCATGCACAGGCGAAAAACTGGCCTCTACTCCAGCTGTTTGAGAAACAATGATCAAGAAATTTATACGAAAAATCCTCGGCGTTAAAAAATCCGGCCATCTGGCCAGTGACCATGCCACGCCTGTGATACTGAGTGCCAAAGACCATGGCATCAACCCGCAACTGGTTTCGGCCAACGCGATCCGGGTTACGCAGACGCTGCAGGATAATGGCTTTAAGGCCTTCATCGTCGGTGGTGCAGTGCGTGATCTGCTGACCGGGGTCAAGCCTAAAGACTTTGATATCGCGACCAATGCGACCCCGGAGCAGGTCAAACGTCTGTTCCGGCGCGCCTTCATTATCGGTCGCCGCTTCCAGATTGTGCATGTGATGTTTGGCCAGGATTTGCTGGAAGTCACCACCTTCCGTGGCCCTTCTGATAAAGCTGCGCTGACCGATGAACATGGACGCGTGTTACGCGACAATACCTTCGGCGAACAGCACGAAGATGCGGCGCGCCGCGACTTCAGCATCAATGCCATGTATTACGATCCGGCTTCGCAAACGGTGCTCGACTATCACGGCGGCATCAAGGATATTCGTAAAAAAACCCTGCGCATTATCGGCGTGCCGGAAGAGCGTTACCGTGAAGATCCGGTGCGCATGCTGCGCGTCGTCCGCTTTGCGGCCAAGCTGCAATTCCAGATCGATGATGCGACCCGCGCTCCAATCGCGGTAATGGCACCATTGATCAACAATGTTCCTGCTGCACGCGTGTTTGATGAAATGCTCAAGCTACTGACCAGTGGTCACGCCATGGCCTGTCTTCAGCAATTGCGCAAAGAAGGCTTGCATCATGGTCTGATGCCTTTGCTGGACGTAGTGCTGGAACAGCCTATGGGCGAAAAATTCGTGACGCTGGCACTGGCCAATACCGATGCGCGCGTACAGCAAGGTAAGCCAGTGTCGCCTAGCTTCCTGTTTGCTTCACTGCTGTGGCATCAGGTACTGGAAAAATGGGAGGCCTATAAAGCAGCCGGTGAATTCCCGATTCCGGCCTTACACCTGGCAGCCGATGATGTGCTGAACCGTCAGACCGATGCACTCGCGATTCAGCGCAAAGTGGCGGCCGATATGCGTGATATCTGGGCCATGCAACCGCGTTTCGAAAAACGCATAGGTAAGACCCCATACAAAATGCTGGAACATCAGCGCCTGCGTGCCGGTTATGACTTCCTGCTGCTGCGCTGTGCTTCGGGTGAACTGGATGAAGAAACCGGTACCTGGTGGACAGAATTTATCGAAGGCGACGCCGAAACGCGTGAACGCCTGATCAATACCAAGCCACGGACAGCAGTCGCAGCGGGCGGTGCTAAAAAACGTAAGCCACGCCGTCGCGGTCCTAAGAAAACCGCAGCAGCGCAAGAGTAATGGAACTGGCTTCTATGGAACTGACTTACATTGCGCTGGGCGCTAATCTCGGGCAGGCAGCAGACACTGTGCTGGCTGCGGCTCAGCGTTTAGCGCAATTACCACAAACGCGTTTACTGCAAGTCTCATCGCTGTACAGCAGTGCGCCAGTTGACTCCAGCGGTGATGATTATGTGAACGCGGTAGCGGCGCTGCATACCGGTTTGTCTGCACAGGATTTATTAACTGCGATTCAGGCCATAGAAGCAGATTTCGGACGCGAGCGCCCGTATCGTAATGCGCCGCGCACGCTGGATCTGGATATTCTGCTGTACGGTGAGCTGATACTGGATAGTGCGAATTTGCAGCTGCCCCATCCGCGTATGACGGAACGCGCGTTTGTGTTGCTGCCGCTTTGTGAAATCGCGGCTGACATACAAATACCTGGGCGCGGAGCTGCGGCGGATTATTTGCCCGCAGTGGCACAACAAAGTATTTTCCGTTTGCCGCAGCGATAAACAAGCGGGACCGCTGCTGAGCTTGTTTTAATAAAAAAACTGACGAAATTGTCGATGAAATAGCCGGAGAGACATCTGGTGAAGCAGCCCACAAATCCTTAAGCAACAAAGTAACATCCTTTGGAGAAGAAAATGGCGGAATATCTGCAAGACCGCAAAGCGGTCAGTATCCCGGGTCTGATGACCATGCGTGAGCAGGGAGAAAAAATCACCATGCTGACCTGCTATGACGCCAGCTTTGCAGCGCTGATGGATCGCTGCGGCGTTGAGATTTTGCTCATCGGTGATTCACTTGGCATGGTCAGTCAGGGACATGACTCCACGCTGCCAGTGACGGTGGATGACATGGTGTATCACACCGCGTCTGTCGCACGTGGCAATCAAAAAGCGCTGGTCGTGGCCGACCTGCCGTTCGGTGCCTATGCCACCCCGGAATCCGCCTTTGAGAATGCCGCGCGTCTGATACGCGCCGGTGCGCAAATGGTGAAACTGGAAGGCGGTACCTGGTTGTTGCCGACCATACGCTTCCTGACTGAACGCGCGATACCGGTATGTGCCCATCTGGGTCTGACACCGCAATCGGTACATCAGCTGGGTGGCTATAAAGTGCAGGGTAAAACCAGCGCCGCAGCGGAATTACTGAAGACGGAAGCACTTGCTGTGCAAGAAGCGGGCGCCAGCCTGCTGGTGCTGGAAGCCATTCCGGCGACACTGGGTAAAGAAGTTACAGACTCGCTGCATATTCCCACCATAGGTATAGGTGCGGGCGTGGATTGCTCTGGTCAGGTGTTAGTCATGCATGATTTGCTCGGCGTCTTCCCTGGCCGTAAAGCGCGCTTCGTGAAGAACTTCATGGAAGGTCAGACCAGTATCGATGCGGCTGTCAGCGCCTATGTGCAGGCAGTCAAAGCGCAAAGCTTCCCAGCGCCGGAACACTGGTTCTGAACACCGCCTTCAGACTGTGTTCGGATCACTGCTGTTGTTAGCGATGCGGCTGACAACAGCAGTTTTCAACTTCCCTTCCCTAGCGCGTAATTCAACATTCAGTACACAGCAAATCTGCTGCATTTTTACAGTTTCTTAATACTCGTATAAATGGTCTTTGCACTGTTTTTATGTGCGAATGCGTATTCTCTTGTGCGTTCCGTTCGCTATTCCGGCGAGCGCCATCAAGGAATTCACATGAAGAAAAATAAACTGTACGCCGCTTTGCTGCTGAGCAGCGCAACCCTTAGCACTTCTGCCGCGTGGGCGCAGGAAGCGAAACCTGATCTGGATCTGAGTTTCAATGCCAGCCTGATCAGTGATTACCGTTACCGCGGCATTTCACAGACCCGCCTGGAACCTGCACTGCAAGGCGGTGCCGATCTCAGCCATACGCCTACCGGTCTGTATGCTGGCACCTGGTTATCGACAATTAAGTGGATTAAAGACACGCCAGGCGCTGGCAGCACGCCACTGGAATGGGATGTGTATGCGGGTAAAAAAGGGCAACTCAGTCAGGACCTGAGCTACGATGTGGGCGTACTGGGCTATGTGTATGCTGGTAACAAACTGGATCAGGTGGGATTGAAAGATGCGAATACCCTGGAGCTGTACGGTCAGCTGAATTACGGTCCGGCCTACCTCAAGTATTCACATGCCCTTACCCCCTTGTTCGGCATTGTTGATAGTAAAAACAGCGGCTACCTCGACCTCGGTGCGAATATCGTACTGCGTGAAGGCCTGACGCTGAATCTGCATGCGGGCTACCAGAAAGTTCAGGGCATCAATGCCAGTGCAGCCACCTACAGCGATTACAAAATCGGGCTCAGTCAGGATGTCAATCTGCTCGGTGGCATGACATTCAGCCTGGCCGCGATCGGCACGAATGCTGATAAAAGCTTTTACGCCTCGCCAGCGAATGGCAAATTCATGGGCAAACACAGCCTGGTCGTCAGCGTCAGTAAAACCTTCTGAGTTATCGAATACGCAGGCAGTCACTACCGTTAAATCGGGTGTCAGGACATCAGGTCTGACACCCGATTTTTATTCAGACCTAAGTAAAGCCATCCCCGCATTCAAGCGCTAAGCGCGCTAGCCCCGACCACACGTTTACGCAATTTTTACACCGCTTTATACAAGCTATACGACATCTTTACCCCAATTTCCCTATCGTAATGACTCAGCCATTCTCGTTGGAGTTTATATGGATTTTTTATATCTCGGCTATCTGTTGCTATTCGCAGTCGCCTGTTTCGCCCTGGTTCAGGGCTGCAACCGTCTCGGAGGCAAAGCATGAGCCTGTTTCACGTCATAGGCGCCATCGTCGCGCTGCTGCTATTGATTTACCTGGTGTATGCCTTGCTGAAACCGGAGGCATTTTAAAATGAATCACTCTGCCTTTTTCCAGATTGCCCTGTATATGGGCGTACTCGTGGTACTCGCAGTACCGCTGGGGCTCTACATCACCAAAGTGATGAGCGGAGAAAAAAATGCGCTGACCTGGCTGATACAGCCGCTGGAAAAACTCTGCTATAAAATTTTCGGCATCGATACAAAAGAAGAAATGTCGTGGAAGCACTATGCGATCGCTTTACTTGCATTTAATGTGCTCGGTGTCTTTGTAGTGTATGGTTTACAACGCCTGCAGTTTGCGCTGCCGCTGAACCCTCAAAACCTGCCAGGCATCACGCCAGATTCCTCACTCAATACTGCAGTCAGCTTTGTCGCCAATACTAACTGGCAGAGTTATGTGCCGGAAGTGACGATGAGCTATCTGACCCAGATGCTGGGTTTGAGCGTACAAAACTTCTTGTCCGCAGCAACTGGCCTGGCAGTTGCGATTGCCCTGATACGCGGCTTTGCGCGTCATACGGTGCAAAGCATAGGCAATTTCTGGCTTGATCTGACACGCGGCACTTTGTACATACTGCTGCCGCTTGCTTTTATATTTGCGACTGGTTTAATGAGCCAGGGTGTGATCCAGAATTTCGATGCATACAAAACGGCTGATTTGCTTGAAAAACTCGATTACACGGTTCCTAAAGTCGACGCAACCGGTGCACCTGTGCTGGATGCTGCTGGCAAAGCTGTGCCTGAAGCGCAAAGTACGACAACCCAGACTTTACCTATGGGACCGGTTGCTTCGCAAGAAGCCATCAAAATGCTGGGCACCAATGGTGGCGGCTTCTTCAATGCCAACTCCGCGCATCCATTTGAAAATCCGACGCCGTTTTCGAACTTTTTAGAAATGCTCGCGATTTTCCTGATTCCCGCAGCGCTGTGTATCACTTTCGGAAAGATGGTCGGCGACCAGCGTCAAGGTTGGGCGATTTTCGCAGTGATGACGATTTTATTTGTCTGCCTGGCCGGCGTAGCGATCACCGCCGAACAGCAAGGCAATCCCATGTTCAGCAAATTAGGCGTCGATCAGATGGCAAGCGACGCTGCCTTGCAGTCTCAGGCTGGCGGCAATATGGAAGGCAAAGAAGCGCGTTTTGGTATCGCGGCCAGTGGCTTGTTTGCGACCATCACGACGGCAGCTTCCTGTGGCGCTGTGAATAGCATGCACGATTCCTACACACCGCTGGGCGGCATGGTGCCAATGATTCTGATGCAGCTCGGTGAAGTGGTGTTTGGTGGCGTCGGCGCAGGTATGTATGGCATGTTGATCTTCGCGATTCTGGCGGTGTTTATCGCTGGTCTGATGATAGGTCGTACACCGGAATATCTGGGTAAGAAAATCGAAGCCTACGAAATGAAAATGATTGCGGTCTCTATCCTGATCGGCCCTTTGCTGGTGCTGGCAGGTAGCGCGATCTCCGTGCTGGCAGCGGATGGCAAGGCGGGCATTGCCAACCCAGGCGCTCACGGCTTCAGCGAAATTCTGTATGCCTTCGTTTCCGCAGCCAATAACAACGGCAGTGCGTTTGCCGGACTGTCTGCCAACACGCCCTTCTATAACGTGATGCTGGCAATTGCCATGTGGTTCGGCCGCTTCTGGATCATCATACCTATCCTCGCGATAGCCGGTTCACTCGCTGCCAAGAAACGTCTGACACCGACGGCAGGTACCTTGCCTACCCACGGTCCTTTATTCGTGAGTCTGTTGTTAGGCACAGTAGTCATCGTTGGTGCACTGACTTATATTCCGGCGCTGGCCTTGGGCCCTATCGTCGAACACCTGATCATGATCGCCCAATAAGAGAACTGCTCAACGCTGTCCCGTGCTTCCCTGTGCAGCGCAAAGGCGTCATCGCCAGCGCCGCGCAGGGAAGGTAACAGGAGTGTTATTCGTCACTTTGAATATGCAGAAGTCTCTCGTTTAGAAAGAAGAAAATGAGCCATAAAATCGAGCTGTCCTTGCTGAATTCCAGCATTGTAAAACCAGCTATTGTCGATGCTTTCCGCAAACTGCAACCGCAAGTCCAGATGAGAAATCCGGTGATGTTTGTGGTGTATATCGGCAGTTTGCTCACCACCGCCCTGACCGTGCAAGCCTTCCTGAGCCAAGGCGAAGCACCGGCTGGCTTTATACTCGCCATCTGCCTGTGGCTGTGGTTTACCGTCTTGTTCGCCAATTTTGCCGAGGCACTGGCAGAAGGCCGCAGCAAAGCGCAGGCAGAGTCGCTGCGCAGTGCAAAACAGGATGTCAGAGCAAAAAAACTGCAGACCGCTAAGCGTGATGCAACGCAAATCCTGGTCAATGGTTCCAGCCTGCGTAAAGGTGACTTCATCCTGGTTGAAGCAAATGATGTAATTCCTGCTGACGGCGAAGTGGTCGAAGGCGTAGCTTCGGTCGATGAATCCGCTATTACCGGCGAATCCGCACCTGTAATACGCGAATCCGGTGGCGATTTCAGTGCTGTGACTGGTGGTACCCGCGTGCTGTCAGACTGGATCATCGTCAAAGTGACGGTCAATCCGGGTGAAGCCTTTCTCGACCGTATGATCGCGATGGTGGAAGGTGCCAAACGTCAAAAAACCCCGAATGAAATCGCATTGACGATATTGCTGGTGGCCCTGACTATCGTGTTCTTGCTGGCAACCGTGACCCTGCTGCCTTTCTCGCTGTTCAGCGTGGAAGCATCCGGTGCTGGCATGCCGGTCACGATCACGGTACTGGTCGCGCTGCTGGTGTGTCTGATTCCTACGACGATAGGTGGTTTGCTATCGGCGATCGGTGTGGCTGGCATGAGCCGCATGATGCAGGCAAATGTGATCGCCACGTCGGGTCGCGCCGTTGAAGCCGCAGGCGATGTCGATGTGCTGCTGCTCGATAAAACCGGCACCATTACGCTGGGCAACCGCCAGGCATCTGCGTTTTATCCTGCGTCCGGCGTCTCTGAAGAACAGCTGGCCGATGCCGCGCAATTGTCGTCGCTGGCAGATGAAACACCGGAAGGCCGCAGCATCGTCATACTCGCAAAAAACAAATTCCAGCTGCGTGAAAGAGACATACAGTCGCTGGGTGCCGAATTCATTCCTTTCACTGCACAGACGCGCATGAGCGGCGTCGATCTGCAGCAAAACGGTAGCGTGCGCAAAATTCGCAAAGGCTCAGTCGATGCGATGCGTAAAGCATTCGCTGAAACCGGCATGCAGTTCCCACAAGCGGTACTCGACATCGTTGATCAGGTTTCGCGTCAAGGAAGTACACCATTAGTCGTGACCGACGATCAACGCGTGATGGGCGTGATAGAACTGAAAGACATCGTCAAAGGTGGTATCAAAGAACGTTTTGCGGAACTGCGCAAAATGGGGATTAAAACCATCATGATCACCGGCGACAACCGCCTGACCGCAGCCGCCATTGCAGCCGAAGCCGGTGTCGATGACTTCCTGGCAGAAGCAACGCCGGAAGATAAACTGAAACTGATACGCTCACATCAGGCCGATGGCAAACTGGTCGCGATGACTGGTGATGGCACCAATGATGCACCGGCGCTGGCGCAGGCCGACGTAGCAGTCGCGATGAACAGCGGCACCCAGGCAGCAAAAGAAGCCGGCAATATGGTCGATCTGGATTCGAATCCGACCAAGCTGATCGAAATCGTCGAAATCGGTAAGCAAATGCTGATGACACGCGGCTCGCTGACCACCTTCAGTATCGCCAATGACGTCGCCAAGTATTTTGCGATTATCCCGGCTGCGTTTGCGACTACCTATCCGCAACTGAACGCACTGAATCTGATGCATCTGACCAGCCCGGCCAGCGCCATCATGTCGGCGGTGATCTTCAATGCGCTGATCATCGTGTTTTTGATTCCGCTGGCATTGAAAGGCGTTAAATATCGTCCGCTAGGCGCGGATATCCTGTTACGTCGCAATTTGCTGGTGTACGGTCTGGGCGGCCTGCTGGTTCCGTTTATCGGCATTAAGCTCATCGACATCATTCTGACCGTACTCGGTCTGGTTTAATAAGGAGTCCTGTTATGAAAATTCTGCGTCCCTTAATCGGCTCATTCATCATACTGAGCGCCATCACTGGCATACTCTATCCTTTGGCAGTCACCGGCGTTGGCAAAATCGCCTACCCTGAGCAAGCCAGTGGCAGCCTGATACAAAAAGATGGCAAGCTGCTCGGTTCGAAGCTGATAGGGCAAAGCTTTAGCGATCCCAAGTATTTCTGGAGCCGCCCATCAGCCAGTGGCACGTTTTCTTATAATGGCCTGGCTTCCGGAGGTGCCAATCAGGGGCCGACCAATCCCGCTTTGAAAGCTGCGCTGGAAGAGCGCATCAAGGCTTTGCACGATGCCGATCCGGGTAATACCAAGCCGGTTCCGGTCGATCTGGTGACGGCTTCCGGCAGCGGCCTCGATCCACATATCAGCCCGGCTGCTGCCGAATATCAGTTAGCGCGGGTAGCGCGGATACGCGACATCAGTCCTAAGCAACTGCGCGCTTTAGTGGAAAAACACACAGAGTCTGCACAATTCGGTATTCTGGGCGAAGCACGTGTGAATGTGCTGGAACTGAATCTCGCACTTGATCAAATCAAGAAATAAATGTTGAAGTAAATGATGAACGATTACCGCCCCGACCCGGATGCCTTGCTGGACAAGATACAGCGTGAAGACGCAAAACAGCAGCGCGGATACTTAAAGATTTTTTTTGGCGCCTGTGCCGGGGTGGGTAAGACCTATGCGATGCTGAATGCGGCGCATCTGCAAAAACAAAAAGGGGTCGATGTCGTGATCGGCATCGTTGAAACCCATGGCAGGCAGGATACCATCCAGATTGCGCAAGGGATCGACATCCTGCCAGCACAGCAAATCCATTATAAAGACAGGACTTTGTCAGAGTTTGACCTCGATGCAGCACTGCTGCGTCGTCCCGGCTTATTACTGGTCGATGAACTGGCGCATTCCAATGTGGCAGGCTCGCGCCATGCCAAGCGCTGGCAAGATGTGGAAGAATTACTTGCGGCTGGGATCGATGTGTACACCACTGTCAATGTACAGCATCTGGAGACGCTGAATGATGTGGTGGGACAGATCACCGGCATCCGGGTGTGGGAAACCGTACCTGATAAAATTTTTGATCTGGCCGATGAAATCACGCTGGTCGATTTACCGCCGGATGAATTGCTGCGCCGTTTAAAGGAAGGCAAAGTCTATCTTGAACATCAGGCGCAGCGTGCTGCTAAAAACTTTTTCCGTAAAGGGAATCTGATCGCTTTACGCGAGCTGGCACTGCGCCGCACTGCCGATCAGGTTGATGTGCAGATGCGCGATTACCGCGCCGATCAGGCCATCCATCAAGTCTGGCAAGCGAAAGAAAGGCTGCTGGTCTGTATCGGGCCAGATGCCAGCGCCAGCAAGCTGGTACGAGGTGCAGCACGACTGGCGGCCAGCCTGCGTGCCGACTGGATCGCCGTCTATGTGGAAACGCCGAAACTGGCTAAACGCAAGGCGGGACAACAAGATGCGATATTGAAGGCGCTGAAACTGGCGCAGGAACTGGGTGCTGAAACCACCACACTGGCAGGGGACAATCTGGCAAGCCTGCTGCTCAGCTATGCGCGCAGCCGTAATGCATCGAAACTGGTGATAGGCAAATCATTACGTCCGGCCTGGACCCGCCTGCTGCGCACCAGCCTGGCAGATGAACTGGCCAGCCGCAGCACCGATATTGATGTGGTGATGGTCGGCCATGACCTTAGCGTGCAAGACAGCGAACGTCATACTGAGAGCAATCATATCGATCTCGAACAAGAGCAACGCACACCGCTATCTGATTATCTTTGGACGATAGTTATCTGCCTGGCGGCAACCCTGCTAAGTGCCGGGCTGACTCAGGTATTTGATCTGGCGAATGTCGTGATGCTGTATTTGTTGGCAGTGGTTTTTGTCGCGATACAATTTCGGCGTGGTGCATCGATACTCGCCTCTTTCTTAAGTGTCGCCAGCTTTGATTATTTTTTTGTGCCACCGCGTTTTTCCTTTAGCGTCAGCGACAGTCAGTATCTGTTCACCTTCGTCATCATGCTGGCCGTATCACTGACCATTAGCAAACTGATGACCAATCTGCGCTTTCAGGCCCAGGTTGCGCTGTACCGGGAACGCCGTGCCGATGCGCTGTACACCATGAGCAAAGCCTTGTCCGGTGCCCTGATGGTGGAACAGATTATCGAAATCGGCGTCAACCATCTGGCACCGGTATTCCAGGCCAGAGTCGCCATCCTGCTGCCGGATAGTCATGACAAAATCCGCCAGCCACTGGCAGAAACTGCTCAGCCAGATCCTATGCAGGCTATGCTGCTCAGTACACTCGATACCAGCGTTGCACAGTGGGTCTACGATCATCATCAAAGCGCAGGTCTGGGCACCCAGACCCTGCCCTCGAATGCTGTCTTGTATTTGCCTCTGCGCGCACCAATGCGCACGCGCGGTGTGCTGGCGATCGCACCTAAGGATACGCGACAGATTTTCCAGCCTGAGCAGCAACAGTTACTCGATACCTTTGCCGCGCAAATAGCGCTGGCGCTGGAGCGCGTGCATTATGTCGATGTGGCGCAGGATGCCTTAATCAGCATGGAAGCAGAACGCATGCGCAATGCCTTGTTATCTGCGATCTCACATGACCTGCGCACCCCGCTGACGGCCATTGTGGGTCTGGCCAGCACGCTGAATGAGCAAGCTGATTTAGCGCCGCCTAAACGGGCTGAACTGAGTCTGGCTATCCATGATGAAGCGCTGCGCATGAGCGGACTGGTGGTCAATTTGCTGGACATGGCGCGGCTGCAATCGGGTAAAGTCACGCTGAACCAGCAATGGCAACCTTTGGAAGAAGTGGTCGGCAGCGCACTGCGCGCCTGTCAGCACAGCTTGCAAGGCCATGGTCTCAAAACCGCGATACCGGCGGACTTACCGTTGCTGTACTTTGACGCGGTGCTGATGGAGCGTGTACTGTGCAATCTGTTAGAAAACGCGGCAAAATATGGCCGCACTCAAATTCAGATCACTGCGCAGGCAGATACAGAATTTGTGCATCTGAGTGTACTGGACGATGGTCCCGGATTGCCGGCAGGCGTCAATATTTTTGAAAAATTTACCCGTGGCGAACTGGAAGCGGCCAGCCCTGGTGTAGGGCTGGGGCTGGCGATTTGCGAGAGTATTGTGCTCGCGCATAGCGGAAAAATCGTCGCGTCCAACCGGCCAGATGGTGGCGCGCAATTCACGGTTTCTCTGCCACTGGGAAATGCGCCGCCACTGCCACCGATGATAGAAGATGAACTGGAATGAGTGACGCAAAAATTCATATCGTCCTGATTGAGGATGAAAAACAGATACGACGCTTTCTCAGCACCGCGCTTGAGGCTGAGGGCATGACCGTATTTGAGAGTGAAACCGGTAAGCAGGGATTGATCAGTTGTGCTACCCGCAAACCGGATTTGCTGATCGTCGATCTGGGGCTGCCCGACATGAATGGGCTGGATGTGATACGCGATATCCGCAGCTGGAGTGAAGTCCCTGTGATCGTCCTGTCAGCGCGCACGCAGGAACACGAAAAGGTAGCGGCACTGGATGCCGGTGCCGATGATTATCTGAGTAAGCCATTTGGTGCAGCCGAACTGATTGCACGCATACGGGCGCATTTACGGCGGCGTCAGCCCGCTAATGCGCAACAGGAAGCACGGTTTGAATTCGGTGATGTCAGTATCGACTTTGCCTTGCGCACCGTAAGCCGGGCTGGCCTTGCAGTGCATCTGAGTCCGATAGAGTATCGCCTGTTATCGGTACTGGCCAGGAATGCAGGTAAGGTACTCACGCATCAGCAATTACTGAAAGAAGTATGGGGCCCCGGCCATGCAGAAAGCAGCCATTATCTGCGTATTTACATGGCCAACTTACGCCAGAAGCTGGAAGCCGAACCCGCTCAACCGCGCTACTTTCTGACTGAAACCGGCGTTGGTTACCGGCTGGTGACGCAATAAACTACCAGGGTAAATTCTCGTTACTGTAAGTGACGAAGCTGCCACTGTCGGCTGGCATTTTCTGATCGATCACCGCCAGCATTTCCTGCGCCGCCTGCGTTGCTGGCCGGGCCGCACTCCCACCACGGAAAGGTAGCGACAAACGGGTCGTCACCGTACCCGGATGCATGGCCAGTAACACCGTCGCAGGCTGGCTGCGTTTGAGTTCTATCGCAGCAGTCTTGATCAGCATATTCAGCGCAGCTTTGGAGGCGCGATAGCTGTACCAGCCACCGAGCCGGTTATCTTCTATGCTGCCGACCTTGGCCGATAACATCACCAGCACCGCACGCTGGGTATCGAGCAAGCCGGAAAAGTGGCGTAGCACCAGCGCTGGCCCAAAGGTGTTCACCTGAAAGGTCGCCATTAATTGCGCATAATGCAGATCGCTGAGTTTTTTCTCAGGCATGAAGTCAGGACTGTGCAGCAGACCGGCCGCATTGATGATCAGATGAAAGGGGCCATGCGCGCGCATGCTGGCTGCTGCCGCAGCGATACTGGCTTCATCAGCAAAGTCTAAGGCAGGCTCACTGTGCCGGTGTAGCACATGCACCGCGCCACAAGCAGGCTGTGCGCTGAGCTGATCGGCAAATGCAGCGCCTATGCCACCGGATGCGCCTAGTATCAGCACACGGTAACCGGTGGGAAAACTCTTCAGTATGTGTTGATCCATCACCAGCCTCTTTTCCATTGCAAAGGATTGTCCAGTTCGCGCCACGGGATTATGCGCGAGCGCTTAGTCATCACCGCTTCTATCTCCACTTCGCTGACCGGTGCATCCGGACATTGCGGCTCTATCAGCTTCGTCACGATGAAATGCTTTTGCTTGTCCACCACTTGCTGCGCTGTCCACTTAGAATGCAATAACTTCCTGATCGCTCTGCTTTGCATCGCGCTCTCCTTTTTTATCAAGTCCGCAGTACGCCTGGGTTTGCAGGCATTTTGCTGCCAGCAGGCGCATCAGTATTCAGTCTATTTAGGACTTATGCAAAACCGCCCCAGCGGCGTTATGACTCCTTGTCGTACTTATGCGTACTGCCTGCGTCGCCATGCCTTGCCGGGACAATTTTGCGTAAGTCCTACTATTAATATTGCTTGTCGCTGGCCTTACAGGCTGTCGAGATTGTCCCGTATCAGCTGCGCCTGCTGCTGGTAAGCGGCCTGGATCTCCGGGCTCATTTTGCGCCATTGCGGATACACCATGCCGATACGCGGATTGCGTGACAACTGTTCTGCATTACGCGCAAAAAAATCCCAGTACAAGGCATTAAAGGGACAGGCGCGCTCACCGGTTTTTTGCTTTTTATCGTAATAACAGCCCTTGCAGTAATCACCCATTTTATCGATGTAGGTGGCAGTCGAGACATAGGGCTTAGTCGCCAGAAAACCACCATCCGCATACTGACTCATGCCCAACGTATTTGGTAACTCGACCCACTCAAATGCATCGATGTATATCCCCAGATACCACTGATGTACAGCCTGCGGCTGCAAACCCGCCAGCAAGGCGAAATTCCCTATCACCATCAGGCGCTGTATGTGGTGCGCATACGCATGTTCCAACGACTGTCCAATCGCACTTGCGACGCAATGCATGCGTGTTTGTCCGGTCCAGAACCAGGCGGGTAAAGGCTGTTGATGGTTAAAGTGATTCTGTTCCACATAGTCGGGCATTCTGGCCCAGTACACACCACGCACATACTCGCGCCAACCGAGGATCTGGCGGATAAAACCTTCTGCCGTATGCAGTGGTATGCGTGCTGCACGCCACTCCTGCTCAACCGCCTGCACCACCTCAGCCGGATTCAACATCTTGGTATTTAAGGCGAAAGACAGCAGCGAATGGAACAGCCGCCAGGCACGGTGACTCATCGCATCCTGATAAGAGCCGAAATGCGGCAGCGCCGTGCTCACAAAAACCTGTAACTGCTGCAGCGCTTCTGTCCTGTCCAGCGGCCAGCGGAACTGTGCGGCCTGCGGCTCGCCAAAACTGGCAACACCGGCTGCCTGTATGTCTTGCCACAGCTGACTGTGGTCATATACCGGCCGCTGATCAGCCGGTTCCCACGGCAGACCAGACCAGGCTGCGCGATTATCGGCATCATAATTCCACTGACCACCGGCAGGCTGGTCCTGCTCCATCAGTATCTGGTGACGTACCCGCATCGCGCGATAGAAATGCTCCATCAGCCAGCGTGATTTGCCTTTGAACTGCGCTGCGACTTCGTGGCGCATGGTGAAAAAATGTTCGCTGCTGACGCCGTATTTGCGTATGCCCGCTGCAGGCTGATAAGTGGCTAATTGCTGGTCCAGCCGGTATTCGTCGGGCTCCTGGTAGCGCAGCTCTGTGCACTGATAATGCAGCAATAACTGGTCCAGCAGCATGGGCAGGCTAAGCGCCGGACCGGCATCTTGTATGGTTTGATAATGGACACGGTGACCTGCTTGTTGCAGGCTGCGCGCAAACGCACGCATGGCAGCAAAGATTGCGATGATTTTCTGTGCGTGGTGCAGCACATAATCGGTCTCCTGCCGCATTTCCAGCATCACATAGACGTGTTCATCACTGACCTGCTGAAACCAGGAATGCTGAGGGTTGAGCTGATCCCCCAAAATCAGGCGAAGACTGCGGGTTTTCATATCGGTGCTTTCGGCTGACGACGGCAACGGTCGGAACAGTATTTCACTTCATCCCACACCTTTTCCCATTTTTTACGCCACTGAAAAGGCAAGCCACACTGTACACAATGGCGTACCGGCAGATCAGATTTTTTTCGCATTTTCATGGTTAGATTCAGCTCGCTCGTGCATCAGAATGAATGAGCGCGATCATGCCATGATTTGTGTGAAGTTGCTGGGCAGCACTCAAATGCCTGCTGGCGCGACAGGTCTGGTACGTAAAAAAAGCCGCGGCGTGCGGCTTTGATGCAGAAATTATTGGTAGCGGGCCAGACTGGCTTCAACGTGTTTTGCCAACACATCCTGAGAGTCTATGGTCATCCCCAGTTCATTGAGTAAGCCATCCTGTAAGCCATATACCCAGCCGTGTACCGTGACTTCCTGACCGCGTTGCCAGGCATCCTGAATCACGGTGGTCTGACAGACATTGACCACTTGTTCTATCACATTCAGTTCGCACAAACGGTCAGCGCGCTGCCGCAGCGACAAGGTCTCACCCAGATAGCGCTCATGTTTCTGATGCACGTCCTGTACATGGCGCAGCCAGTTGTCAGCCAGACCGACGCGGCCACGCGTCATTGCGGCATGCACACCGGAGCAGCCATAGTGGCCGCAGACGATAATGTGTTTCACGCCCAGCACATCGACGGCAAATTGCAAAACAGAGAGGCAATTCAGATCAGAATGCACTACCACATTGGCGATGTTACGGTGGACAAATAACTCACCTGGCAATAAGCCCAGTAATTCATTGGCAGGGACACGGCTATCAGAGCAGCCTATCCACAGGTATTCAGGGTTTTGCTGGGCAGCGAGTTTTTTGAAAAAATCGGCATCTTTACTACGTATGGACTGTGCCCATGCGCGGTTATTATCAAATAGCTGCTCAGGGGTCAATTTTTTGCTGTTTTGCACTGTCATCATCTGGCCCATTGATCGAAACAGGCGTGATTCTAACTGTTTACAGTACAAAAAGCTTGAGCACGAACAGCGTATGGGGAGAAACTCCCGATACGCTGTGATCTTCCGTTAAATGATGCTTATCGTCTGCGCGAGATGCCTCAGACCAGAACGACAAACTGCGATTAACGATAATTGCTACGGTCGTCAGGTTCCGCCAGCATGGCTTTTTTCAAGCCTTTGTCGACCGGACTGTCGCCCAACCAGATACGCAGTAAGGCATTGTAAAAAGCCAGATCAGGATAAGGCTCACCCAGTTTTTTCCCGTTCAGGGTCAACACGGTGCCTACACCAGGAATCCAGTCATTGGTCATGACATCGCCTTTTTTCAATTCCGGTACAGAGGCAAACAATTCACCGAAACGCAGGAATTGCGAGGTCAGTTTCGCTTTCTCAGCCTTATCGGTATTTTGCTGAATACCCTGCATGAAGCCACGGCCAAAATCCTCATTGCTGAGGTCACGCAGCATCACGATAGTTACACGGCGTGGTCCTGGTGCAGCCAGCACATCGGGCACAGTGGTCTTCTTTTCTTTCAGGTATAAGCCAGCCACATAAACCTTGAAAATCGCTTTGTAACGTATGCCGGCGCCGTTCAGTTTTAACTCGGTATTGGCCAACTGTATCGTTTCATCCAGTTTAACGCCTGCGACTTCCGTTGCCTGCGCCTGCATCACCAGTCCCAGTGCCAGACTGCATCCGGCCAGCCATTGTTTCGTTTGATTCCAAAGCATTTTCCTGTCTCCGTTTAGTTTGTGTTGGATCAGGTCAGCATCAGTACTGCCGATGCGGCCATATCCTTTATTTTTCCGCGCTTAACGCGGTGCTTTAGCTTAACTGAAGGCGGAAATTTTATGCAGATTTTTTATGGAAAAAGCGCTCTAGAACAGCATTTTCATGTACCCACTGAGGCTCCTGCATCATACGGATGGACGTAAAAAAACCCCGCGTGTAGCGGGGTTCATCTGGTACCGTCAAACAAGTCCGTCGCTTACTCGAAGAACTTTTTGACTTTATCCATCCAGGTATTACTTTGAGGATTATGTTTGGAGCCACCTTCGACTGTCAGTTGCTCAAACTCACGCAACAAATCTTTCTGACGCTCAGTCAGCTTGACCGGGGTTTCTATCAGTACGTGGCAGAACAAGTCTCCCGCATAGCCTGAACGCACACCTTTGACGCCTTTGCCGCGCAAACGGAAAGTCTTACCGGACTGCGTACCTTCCGGCACCGTGAATGAAGCTTTACCACTGAGTGTAGGCACTTCAATCTCGCCACCTAAAGCAGCTTTAGAGAAGGAAATCGGGATTTCACAATGCAAGTCATCGCCTTCGCGCTGGAACACAGGATGCTGCTTGATGTGAATTTCCACATACAAATCGCCCGGAGGGCCACCGTTAACACCTGGCTCACCATTGCCGGAAGAACGGATGCGCATACCATCATCAATACCGGCAGGTATTTTCACTTCCAGTGTTTTCTTACGCTTGATGCGGCCTACGCCTAAGCATGTGGTGCAAGGATCAGGAATCATCTTGCCAGTGCCATGACACTTAGGACAGGCTTGCTGTATGCTGAATAAGCCTTGCTGCATACGTACCTGACCATGACCACCGCAAGTGGTACAGGTTACCGGCGAGGTACCTGGTTTAGCACCGGAACCGTGACAAGTATCGCACTCATCCCAGCTTGGTACCTGTATCGTGGTTTCATAGCCGTTCGCAGCCTGCTCCAGCGAGATTTCGAGGTTGTAGCGCAGATCCGCACCACGATAAACCTGCGGCCCTGCACTGCGGCGACCACCGCCGAAGATATCACCAAAAATATCACCAAATGCATCTGCAAATCCACCCGCACCGGCGCCACCGCCGCCACCCATATTCGGATCGACGCCCGCATGACCATAACGGTCATAAGCATCACGCTTTTGACTGTCGGACAGCATTTCGTAGGCTTCTTTGGCTTCTTTGAATTTGTCTTCGGCGACTTTATTGTCCGGATTACGGTCCGGATGGTATTTCATCGCCAGTTTGCGATAAGCCTTTTTGATTTCTTCGTCGGAGGCATTTTTGCCCACGCCGAGAATTTCATAAAAATCACGCTTCGCCATCTGGATTACACCTTGTTTTCGTAGTTCATATTTTGGGACTGGTACACAAAATATGGCGATTCAATATTAAAAAAAAGCGGGCTCTATGCCACAAAGGCGCAGAGTGCGCAGAGACCAAACTCATTCTGCGTGCTCTGCGCCTCTGCAGCCATTTTCAGACTGAAGTGACGAATTATTTGTTGTCTTTGACTTCTTTAAAGTCAGCATCAACTACGTCATCGTCCTGCGCTTTCGCTTCTGCTGCGCCAGCTGCACCCGCACCACCAGCTGCACCACCTGCTGCAGCTTGCTGCGCCTGCATGTCAGCATAAACTTTTTCGCCCAGTTTCTGAGAAGCGGTCGACAAGGCACCCAGTTTAGTGTCGATTTCAGCTTTGTCGCCGGATTTCAATACATCTTCCAGATCCTTGATCGCTGCTTCGATTTTCTCTTTTTCGCCAGCTTCCAGCTTATCGCCGTGCTCAGACAAGGCTTTCTTAGTGGAGTGAACCAGTGCATCACCCTGATTGCGGGACTCTGCCAGTTCTTTCACTTTCTTGTCTTCTTCAGCGTTCAGCTCAGCATCTTTCACCATTTTCTGGATTTCATCTTCGGTCAGACCGGAGTTAGCCTTGATGGTGATCTTGTTTTCTTTGCCGGTCGCTTTGTCTTTTGCACCTACATGCAAAATACCGTTCGCGTCGATGTCGAAAGTGACTTCGATTTGCGGTGTGCCGCGCGCTGCCGGTGGAATACCTTCCAGATTGAACTCGCCCAGACCTTTGTTACCAGCAGCGATTTCACGCTCACCCTGGAATACTTTGATCGTTACCGCAGGCTGGTTATCATCCGCTGTCGAGAATACCTGACTGAATTTAGTCGGGATAGTCGTGTTTTTCTGGATCATTTTGGTCATCACGCCACCCAGGGTTTCGATACCCAGAGACAGCGGCGTCACGTCCAGCAACAATACGTCTTTACGATCGCCAGACAAGACAGAACCCTGAATCGCGGCACCAACTGCCACAGCTTCATCCGGATTCACGTCTTTACGTGGATCTTTGCCGAAGAATTCTTTGACCGCTTCCTGCACTTTAGGCATACGTGTCATACCACCGACCAGAATCACGTCATCGATATCAGATGCTTTAACTCCCGCATCTTTGATCGCCATACGGCATGGTTCTATGGTTTTCTGGATCAGGTCTTCGACCAGTGCTTCCAGTTTGGCACGTGTAATTTTCAGATTCAAATGCACCGGTGCGCCATTGGCCATGGCGATATACGGTTCATTGATTTCTGTTTGCTGGGAGCTGGACAATTCGATTTTTGCACGTTCAGCAGACGCTTTGATACGCTGCAGCGCGATCGGATCTTTTGCCAGGTCCAGGCCATTGATCTTTTTAAATTCTTCAATGATGTAGTCGATCACGCGCTGATCGAAGTCTTCACCACCGAGGAAGGTGTCGCCGTTAGTGGACAACACTTCAAATTGCATTTCGCCGTCTACGTCAGCGATTTCAATCACGGACACGTCGAAAGTACCGCCGCCGAGGTCATACACTGCAATCTTACGATCGCCTTTTTCTTTTTTATCCAGACCAAACGCGAGCGCAGCAGCGGTCGGCTCATTGATAATACGCTTTACATCCAGACCAGCGATACGGCCTGCATCTTTGGTTGCCTGACGTTGCGCATCGTTGAAGTAAGCCGGAACAGTAATCACGGCCTCAGTCACTTCTTCACCGAGGTAGTCTTCGGCGGTCTTTTTCATTTTGCGCAAGACTTCAGCGGAAATTTGTGGTGGCGCGAGTTTTTTGTCGCGCACAGACACCCATGCGTCGCCGTTATCTGCTTTGGAAATTGCGTAAGGCATCAGGCCGATGTCCTTCTGCACTTCTTTTTCTTCAAACTTACGGCCAATCAGACGCTTCACTGCGTACAGTGTATTACGCGGATTGGTCACAGCCTGACGTTTAGCGGATGCGCCAACCAGAATTTCACCGTCTTCCTGATAAGCAATAATAGAAGGAGTGGTACGTGCACCCTCTGCGTTTTCGATGACTTTTGGCTGCCCGCCTTCCATAACTGCTACGCAAGAATTGGTTGTACCCAAATCAATACCGATCATTTTGCCCATGATTTTCCCTCAGAATGTCAATTTTATTTGTTGAGATTGTAGAATCAGCTCAGTTTGCCTGTATTTCCGATTCGTCTGTTCCGGATATAAGGTAAAAAACGCAGTTTTCAAGCGAAATTTGCGCGTTTTTTACGCATTTTTTTATTTTCCTTGTGCGACTGTCACTAATGCAGGGCGCAGCAGGCGATCAGCGATCATGTAACCTTTTTGCAAAACCGTCACCACGGTATTCGCGTCCTGTTCTGCAGGCACCATAGAAATCGCCTGATGCCTATCAGGATCCAATTTTTCACCCTGAAGCGGATTCACTTCGAGCAGGCGGTTTTTCTCAAATGCAGACGACAATTGCTTCAATGTTAACTCAACGCCTTCCTTGAGCGAGTCGATAGAAGGCGTCTCTACTTTCAATGCCATTTCCAGACTGTCTTTGACTGGCACCATGGCCTCTGCAAAACCTTCGATCGCAAATTTATGCGCTTTTGCAATATCATCCTGGGCACGGCGACGGATATTTTCACCTTCAGCCTTGGCGCGCATGAACGCATCTTGCAATTCTGCAACTTTCGCCTGCAGCTCAGCAATCAACTGATCATTATTTTGTACAGTCTGATCGGCTGTCGCATCCAGCTCTGGATTCGCCTGCGCTGTTTCGGCAGCAGTCTCTGTCACAGGAATATCTTGTTCCGTTTTTTTATCTTGCTCTTGCATACAAACTCTCCAGTCAAAACTTTATTGCTGCTGCAATTGGGGGCGTAGCGGAATAAATCAAGCCCCTCCCTTAAAAATAACTCAGAATAAAGGATGTTTCCCCCATTTCCCAGAAATTTCACCCATATACAGGGCAGTCAACTATTTATAACCACCATAAAAATACGTCAAAATGCCTCGCCAAAGCGTGGACCTGCGTAAGTCTCAGCCTGATTTCTATTTGCGCGCAAAATCAGCGTTAATTTAAAATTGCAACAAATATAACATAGTGCTGATTTTGACGAATTTTCCAGTAAAATCGCCGCTTTATATTTTAAATACCGCATTTCTAGGAGTGGTGAATGATATTCGTAACTGGCGGCGCTGGTTTCATCGGTTCCAATTTTGTCTTAAGCTGGCTGGCGCAGCATGATGAGGCGGTGCTCAATTTTGACAAACTGACTTATGCAGGCAACCTGAATAATCTGGCCGCTGTACGCAATAACCCCAGGCATATCTTCGTGCAAGGCGATATCTGTGACACCGGGCTGCTTCATGCTTTGTTTGCCGAGCATAAACCACGCGCCATCCTGCATTTTGCGGCGGAAAGTCATGTAGACCGCTCCATCCATGGCCCGGCCGCTTTCGTCACCACCAATGTGAACGGTACTTTCAGCCTGCTGGAGGCGGCACGTGCTTACTGGAATGGTCTGGAAGGCGAAGCAAAAGCTGACTTCCGTTTCCTGCATGTGTCCACTGATGAGGTTTATGGCACTTTGTCGGCAGAAGATCCTCCGTTCACAGAAACAACCGCTTATGCACCAAACAGTCCTTACTCTGCATCAAAAGCGGCCTCTGATCACTTAGTTCGCGCCTACCATCACACCTATGGCATGCCGGTACTGACCACAAATTGTTCTAACAATTACGGTGCCTATCATTTCCCGGAAAAACTGATCCCTCTGATTATTACCAACGCGCGCGCAGGTAAAGACTTGCCTGTGTATGGCGATGGGCAGCAAGTGCGTGACTGGTTATTTGTAACTGATCATTGCACTGCTATTCGCCGCGTGCTGGAAGCAGGACGTCCGGGTGAAACCTATAACGTCGGTGGCTGGAATGAACAGACCAATCTGAGCGTGGTACATACCATCTGCGACTTACTGGATGAGTTACAGCCAAAAGCAGCGGGCAGTTACCGCGATCAGATCCGCCACGTCAAAGACCGCCCGGGGCATGACCGCCGTTATGCGATCGATGCGCGCAAAATTGAACGTGAATTGGGCTGGAAACCTGCTGAGACTTTTGAGACTGGCTTACGCAAAACTGTGCAATGGTATCTGGAGAATGATGCTTGGGTCAGCGATGTACAGTCGGGCGATTACATGAAATGGGTTGATTTGCAATACAGCAACAAGGAATAAGCAATGGTACAAGCTACACAACGCAAAGGAATCATCCTGGCAGGCGGCTCAGGCACGCGCCTGTATCCTGTGACGCAGGCAATTTCCAAGCAATTGCTGCCAGTCTACGACAAACCCATGATTTATTATCCGCTGACTTCTTTAATGTTAGCGGGCATACGCGATATCCTGATCATTTCCACTCCTCAGGACACGCCACGCTTCAGCGAATTACTCGGTGACGGTTCGCAATGGGGTATCAACCTGCAATATGCAGTACAACCCTCACCAGATGGCTTGGCACAAGCCTTCATCATCGGCAAGGAATTCATCGGTAACTCGCCGTCGGCCTTAATCCTTGGCGACAATATCTATTACGGTCATGACTTTGAGCCGCAATTACGCAATGCCGATGCACGTGGCAGTGGCGCCACTGTATTTGCTTATCATGTGCACGATCCGGAACGCTATGGCGTGGTTGATTTTGATACCAATCGCCAGGCCATCAGCATAGAAGAAAAGCCGCTGAAACCGAAATCGAATTATGCCGTCACCGGCCTGTATTTCTATGATCAGCAAGTGGTGGATATCGCAGCCGCGATCAAACCGTCTGCACGTGGTGAACTGGAAATAACAGACGTCAATAATACTTATCTGAAACAAGGTGAGCTGAATGTGGAGCTGATGGGACGTGGCATGGCCTGGCTGGATACCGGCACCCATGAGTCTTTACTCGATGCAAGCCAGTTCATTGCAACCATAGAAAAACGCCAGGGCTTGAAAATTGCCTGCCCGGAAGAAATCGCGTTCCGTCGCAATTACATCAATGCCGCGCAACTGGAAAAACTGGCACAGCCTCTGAAGAAGAATGAATATGGCCGCTATTTATTGCAATTATTAGAGAAAAAGGTCGGCTGAAGATGAAAGTTGTTGCAACTAACTTACCCGAAGTACTGATTATCGAACCCAAGGTATTTGGCGACGAGCGTGGCTTTTTCTTTGAAAGCTTTAATGCCAAAAAATTTGCTGAACTGACCGGTGTGCAGACTGAGTTTGTACAGGACAACCATTCGCTGTCAGCAAAAAATATTTTGCGTGGCTTGCATTATCAAATCCAGCAAGCGCAGGGTAAGCTGGTACGCGTCGTATCAGGTGAAGTGTTCGACGTTGCTGTCGATATCAGAAAAAGCTCGCCACGCTTCGGACAATGGGCCGGCGTGCGTTTGTCTGCAGAAAATCAGCGTCAGTTATGGATACCGCCTGGCTTTGCGCATGGCTTCGTGGTGCTCAGTGAAAAGGCTGAATTTTTGTACAAAACGACCGATTACTGGGCGCCTGAATTTGAACGCAGCCTGGCCTGGAATGATCCTGCCATAGGCATCACCTGGCCAATCAGCGAGGCACCAGTCTTATCCGGCAAAGATCAGCTCGCGAAAACCCTGGCTGAAGCTGAGGTTTTTGCATGAGGATTTTACTGACCGGTGTCAGTGGTCAGCTCGGCGCTGCGCTGCAGCGTCTGCTGGGAGCTGAACATGAAATCATCGCCGCAGACCGGGAGATGCTGGACTTGAGCCAGCCAGACGCGATCGAAAGTGCGATAGTTCAAATCCGCCCTGATCTGATGATCAATCCTGCGGCGTATACCGCCGTTGATAAAGCGGAAACGGATACCGATACCGCATATAAAGTTAATGTATTAGCACCGCAGGCAATGGCGCGCGCGGCTGCACGCTTGCAGATAGGCCTGATTCATTACTCGACGGACTATGTGTTCGATGGCAGTCTGGGCACAGATCAACCCCAGACTGAGCTGCCGGCATATACGGAAAGCTATGCCTGCAACCCGGTGAATCAGTATGGTAAAACCAAATACGAAGGTGAACAGGCGATTCAGGACAGCCAGTGCCAGCATTTGATTTTCCGTACCAGCTGGGTCTACTCACTGCATGGTAAAAACTTCTTGCTGACTATGTTGAAGCTGGCCAATGAGCGCGATCACTTACGCATCGTCAACGATCAGTTTGGCGCGCCAACTTCTGCCTTGAGCATTGCACAAGTAACGCAGCAAATTGTGCGTCAACTGGCGGCGGCGCCGGATCAAGCGGCTTGGTGGCAGCAATTCCAAGGTTTATACAATCTGACCAACACCGGCTACACCAGCTGGTTCGGTTTCACTACAGCGATTGTAGAACAGGCAGGATTGCGTGGACTACTCAACAAAGCGGCACCCACACTGGAAGGCATACCCGCCTCCGACTACCCGACGCCCGCGAAAAGACCTGTGAACTCCCGTTTGGATACTCAGAAAATTCAGCAAACTTTCTCAGTTTCGATACCGGACTGGCAAAGCGCACTGGCGGAGTGCCTGGATCAACAACACCCTTTGGCTGCAAGCTGATTTTTACGCAGACGGCTGTCATTGCAAGAGCCGCCTGCGTAAGCCAACTCACCACCTGCCTATCTTCAGAACGACACTTTTATCATGATACATATCGCTATAGTCAGCCACGGCCACGAAGAATTGCTGATCTCCAGCCAGCTGGGTGGCTTAGCGCAGGCCGGTGAACAAATGCAGATATGGGTAAAAGATAACCGCCCATCCGCCAGCTTACGTCACTATTGCGAGCAAGCGGGTGTCCATTACACGGACGCCAGTCCTGGTCTGGGCTTTGGTGCAAATAATAATTTTTTGTTTCAGTTAGTCCGGCAAAGCGCAGACTACGCAGCGGATGACCTGTTCGTGATCATGAATCCGGATATTGCCATTACACCGGAACGCATAGCAGAGCTTGAACAGCGTATGCAAAATGACCACGCTCTCAGCGCCACGCTGAATTTATATAAAGACCATGCCGGAACGATTGCAGATGGAAATATCCGCATCTTTCCTGATCTGCTATCGCCGCTCCGTGTACCGCTGGTGCGCTCACTGACCAGTGTCTATGACAAAAGCAAGTTGCCAGAGAGCTGTGAAATTGACTGGTGTTCAGGTGCTTTTCTGGCGATGCGGGCCGCGCATTTCGAACAACTGGGCGGTTTCGACGACGATTACTTCATGTATTTTGAAGATGTGGACTTGTGCTATCGCTCTTATCTGCGGACAGGACATGGTGTGCGCTATTATCCGGATCTGCATGCGGTACATTTTGGTGCACACAGAAACCGCAGCCTGGCATCACCGCATGCAAGATGGTTTTTGACCAGCTTCATACGCTTTATTTTCCGTAAATATTGTGTTTATCCGCGTCGCCTACATACTTTGAAGTCCCTATGAACCAACCCGTACTCATCACCGGCGCCAGCGGTTTTGTCGGCCAGGCGCTGACTGCGCACATGCTTGAGCTGGGCTATCACCTGGTCTGCCCCACGCGCCAGCCACTGAATACTCAGCATACCAATATGCAAAACCCGGTGATCCCGGGTATGGACGCACAAACCGACTGGACAGACCATCTGCATCAGGCCGGTGCCGTCATCCATTGTGCAGCCAGGGTGCATGTGATGCATGAAACGGCCGGTGATCCGCTCAGCCTGTTCCGCGCATTGAATGTCGATGCCAGCGTCAATCTGGCCAGGCAGGCCGCAGCGGCGGGAGTCAAACATTTTATTTATCTGAGTTCGGTCAAGGTGAATGGCGAAAAAAGCCTGCCAGGTCATCCTTTATCGGAAAAAGATATCGCGGCAACGCATGACCCTTATGGTTTATCGAAATATGAAGCAGAACGGGCTTTGCTTGCAATCGGAAAAAAAACCAGCATGGCCATCACTATCGTGCGCCCGCCTTTGATTTACGGTCCTGGTGTCAAAGCCAATTTCCGTAGCATGATGCAGGCAGTCAGACGTGGCATCCCTTTGCCACTGGCCAGTATCAGCAATCAGCGCAGTCTGCTTTATATCGGCAATCTGACGCACTTTCTGACGCATTGCCTGTATCATCCGCAAGCAAAGAATGCAGTGTTTCAGGTGTCAGATAACGAGGATTTATCCACACCAGCCTTATTGAAGGCCTGCGCGCAGGCTTTGCAGGTCAAACCCAGATTATTTGCATTTCCGCCCGGCTGGCTCAGTCTGTTAGCGCGCATACTGGGCAGACGTGCGGTTGCTGACCGCTTATGTGAGTCACTGCAGGTAGATATAGGCAAAGCCAGACGCCAATTAGGCTGGGAGCCGCCTTTTACAGTCGCACAAGGCCTGCAATACACCGCAGAGCATGAATCATCACGGAATTGATATAAATAAGTATGTATAGTATCTTGAAACGCATATTCGATCTGGGACTGGCCTTGTGCGCCAGCATCGCATTATTGATCCCAATATTGCTGACTGCACTCTGCGTCAAACTGAGCTCGCGCGGACCCATTGTGTACTGGTCAGACCGGGTCGGCAAACATAATCAGATTTTCAAAATGCCCAAATTCCGCAGCATGCGCATCGATACACCAGCGGTCGCCACCCATCTGCTGAGCAATCCTGAACAATACCTGACGCCGATCGGTTCTTTTTTACGCAAATCCAGCCTGGATGAGCTGCCTCAGTTGTGGAGCATACTCATGGGCGATATGAGCTTTGTCGGTCCCCGTCCTGCACTCTACAATCAAGATGATCTGATCGCTTTGCGTACAAAAGCTGGCGTACACACCATTCCGCCAGGTCTGACCGGCTGGGCCCAGATTAACGGACGCGATGAAATACCGATTCCACAAAAGGTCGCACTCGACAGCTACTATCTGCAGCATCAGTCACTTGGATTTGACCTGCGTATATTGCTGCTGACCTTTCTCAAAGTGATACGTCGTGACGGTATCACGCACTAAGGACGGGCGATGCTGAATTTACTGATACAGCTGCCACGCAGGAAAAAGCAGTTACTCGCCATCGCCACGGATGCGGTTTGCCTGCCGCTGGCCTTTATCTGCGCGATCTGGTTACGCTACGAGACCTTTAGTCAGGCCTTATTTCAGCATTATTTTTGGCTGATCGTTGCCATCCCCTTTGTCAGCGTGCCGATTTTCATACGCACTGGTTTGTACCGCGCTATCGTCAGATACATTGATCAGAAAATTCTGGGCGTAGTGGTGTTCGGTGCCACAGTTTCGGTGCTGCTACTGACGTTTATCAGCCTGATGTTGCACATTTTGCCGATTTCGCGTGCGGTATTTGGCTTTTTTTGGGCGGGCTCCATTTTTTACTTATGCGCCAGCCGCTTTATTGCACGTGCCTGGCTGGTACGTACCGATATTAACGAAAATACGGTGCCAGTCTGCATCTATGGTGCCGGTAAAGCCGGCGCGCAACTGGCGTCTGTCATGCGCTCAGGCGGCGATTATCTGTGTGTTGCCTTTGTCGATGATAATCCTAACCGTCAGGGTGCAACCATCGCTGGCATTAAAGTCTACGGGCCACAAGATATTCCTAAAATCGCAGAACGTTTTGGTGCAGAACAAATTTTACTGGCCATGCCTTCGATTTCCAAGGCCAGGCACAAACAAATTCTGGATCAGCTGGAACCCTTTAAACTCAAGATACGTATGACACCATCGCTCACCAGCCTGGTGAACGGAGAGCTAAGAGTGCAGGATGTCAGGGATGTGGAAATCGATGATTTGCTGGGCCGGGATCAAGTCGCACCGGATCCACAATTGCTGAGCGTATGTATTCGTGATAAGCAGGTAATGGTTACCGGGGCGGGTGGTTCTATCGGTTCAGAACTGTGTCGTCAAATCCTGCGCCAGCGTCCGGCCAGTCTGATCCTGCTCGATATGTCGGAATACGCTTTGTATGCGATCGAGCAGGAATTATCAGAGCTCGCCAGGCAGGAGCAGATTGCGCTGCGCATACTGCCTTTTCTGGGTTCTGTCTTAGATAGCAAGAAGCTGGATAATATTTTTACTACCCTGCAGATTGATACTGTCTATCATGCAGCCGCTTATAAACATGTGCCACTGGTCGAACATAATCCTATAGAAGGCATACGTAATAATGTATTTGGTACCCTGAGTGTGGCCAGTGCCGCCATGCGTGCCGGTGTCAGCCAGTTTGTCCTGATTTCCACTGACAAGGCGGTACGTCCGACCAATATTATGGGAGCGACCAAGCGCATGGCTGAGCTGGTTTTACAAGCCTGTGCCAGACGCCAGTCAGCGACGCGTTTTTGCATGGTGCGGTTTGGTAATGTGCTGGGCTCATCCGGCTCTGTCGTTCCCCTCTTCAAAAAACAAATTCAGGCTGGTGGGCCGATCACACTCACCCACCCCGAAATCACACGCTATTTCATGACCATACCGGAAGCAGCCCAACTGGTGTTGCAGGCCGGTGCCATGGGCGAAGGTGGTGATGTCTTTGTGCTCGATATGGGCGATCCGGTCCGCATCATTGATCTGGCGCGGCGCATGGTACATCTGAGTGGTCTCGAAGTGAAATGCGAAGAAACACCAGATGGCCAGATAGAGATTCAGCACGTAGGCTTACGTCCGGGCGAAAAACTCTATGAAGAATTGCTAATAGGTGACAATGTTGAAGGCACCACGCATCCGCTGATCATGCGCGCACGTGAAAACGAACTCCCCTGGTCTGCGCTGGAAGCCAGCCTGGCAGCGATAGAACAGGCCTGCGAACAATTCGACATTCCACAATTACGTGCTTTACTGCTCAAGACGGTGGCAGAATATCAGCCGCAATGCGGGATCGAGGACTTGCTGTGGCAAGCCAGATCACGCAAACCGACGAACCACACATCAACCCTCCATTAATCAAACAGGTAATTCATCATGTCCCTACTTTCAGCCAGCATTTTCAAGGCGTATGATATTCGTGGCATCATTGGCAAAACATTGGATGCCGATGTGGCTTATCTGATCGGTCAGTCTTTTGGTTCTGCGGCCATCGCTAAAGGCGAAAAAACCGTGGTGATAGGCCGCGATGGCCGACTGTCTGGGCCAGACCTGATCGCAGCGCTGGCTAAAGGCTTACAAGCGACGGGAGTGGACGTCATCGATCTGGGTGTAGTCGTCACACCTATGGTCTACTTTGGCACCAATGTGCTGGGTGCGACTTCCGGCATCATGGTAACAGGCAGCCATAACCCGCCGGACTACAATGGCTTCAAAATGGTACTGGCTGGCGAAGCGATTTATGGCGATGCGATTCAGGCTTTGTATCAGCGCATCCTGAACAAGGATTTCGTGAGTGGACAGGGTCAATATCGTACGCATGATATCAAAGCCACTTACCTGGAACGCATACTGAGCGACGTCAAGCTCGCCCGCCCTTTAAAAATTGCAGTGGATTGCGGCAATGGCGTGGCCGGTGCGTTTGCGGCAGATCTGTATCGTGGCATGGGTTGCGAAGTCATCGAGCTGTTCTGCGAAGTGGATGGCACTTTCCCGAATCACCATCCTGATCCGGCCCATCCGGAAAATCTGCAAGACCTGATTCACTGCCTGCAAACCACGGATGCAGAAATTGGCCTGGCCTTTGATGGCGATGGCGACCGCTTAGGTGTCGTGACCAAAGATGGCCAGATTATTTATCCGGATCGTCAGCTCATGTTATTTGCTGAAGATGTACTGACACGTAACCCTGGCGCGCAAATCCTGTATGACGTGAAATGCACCCGCCATATTTCGGCATGGGTCAAAGCGCGCGGTGGCGTACCGCTGATGTGGAAAACCGGTCACTCTCTGGTCAAAGCGAAATTACGCGAAACCGGCTCGCCGCTGGGCGGCGAAATGAGTGGTCACATTTTCTTTAAAGACCGCTGGTATGGCTTTGACGATGGCTTGTACGCCGGTGCGCGTTTACTGGAAATCATCAGCCGCGTGAAAGATATGACTGCTACCCTGAATAATTTGCCACAATCGCCATCGACGCCGGAACTCCAGTTGAAGCTCAATGAAGGCGAGAATTTCAGCATCATCGCTGCCATGCAGGCGAATGCCAATTTCCCGGGCGCAGATGAAGTCATCACCATCGACGGCCTGCGTGTCGAATACCCGGATGGATTTGGCCTGGCTCGCTCATCCAACACCACCCCGGTGATCGTGATGCGCTTTGAAGCAGAAAATCCAGAGGCTCTGCAACGCATACAAGCTGCGCTCAAAGCAGCCGTGTTAGCCGTCAAACCTGACGCACAGATGCCATTCTGAGTATCCGCTATACAGAGGACAAGCTGACATCCTGAGCACAGGATGCATGCTTGTCCTGGGACTCACCCTTTTTTCCGCCACAGACTTTTTCTTTCGTATTCAGTGAAAATCCTCATCATCCGTGTTTCCTCCCTCGGGGATGTCCTGCACAATATGCCGGTCGTCAGCGATTTACTGCAGCATTTTCCGAATGCGAGCATCGACTGGGTGGTAGAAGAAGCCTACGTAAATCTGGTGCGTCTGCACCCGGGAGTAAGGCGCATCATCCCGTTTGCATTACGGCGCTGGAGAAAGAAACTGCTGTCTTCCCAAAACCGCGCTGAAATGCGGCAGTTTCTGCGTGCCTTGCGTGAAGAACAGTATGATCTGATCCTCGATACCCAGGGCCTGCTCAAAACCGGTTTGCTGATGGGCTGGGCTCAAACCAGCCAGAACGGGAAAAAAGCCGGACTCGCGAATGGTACTGTGGGCTCGGGCTATGAAGGCATATCCCGAATCTTCCACGACCAGAGCGTAGCCGTTGATCCCTATACCCATGCCGTATTACGCGGCCGCCTGGTCGCAGCGGCTGCTGCAGGCTATACCGTCGACCGACCGGCTGTGTTTGGTATACAGCCACCCATTTGTGATGCGGCCTGGATGCCGGCACATCCCTTTGTGGTTTTTTTCCATGGCACTGCCGGTGCTGCAAAAAAATGGGGAAGATCCAACTGGATAGCCGTCGCTGACTACCTGCAGACACTTGCATTGCCGGTGCTGCTACCGTGGGGGAATGCAGAAGAAAAAGCCGAAGCAGAAGCGATGGCAGCAGCCATGCCAAATGCCAGCGTACTCCCTGCACTGTCTATGCAGGAAGCGACCCTGCTCGCCTATTCCGCCACGCTGGCGATAGGTGTCGACACCGGTCTGACCCACATTGCCGCCGCTTATGAGACACCGACCATAGAACTGTACTGTGCTTCACCGAAGTGGAAAACTGAAGGTAACTGGTCGGAGCGTATTATCAATCTTGGCGATAATGGCGAGCCGCCAACCGTGGATGTTGTCATTCAGGCGGTACAGCAATTTCGACCTAACATCTCAGCATTAGGCTAGAGCAGACTTACCTATGTCCAGCACAATAAAAAATTATCCTAAAGTCAGTGTAGTCATCGTCAACTGGAACGGCGGAGACTTACTGCAGCGCTGTATCGCAGAACTGCAGCAACAGACTGTGCTCCCAAATGAAATCATCGTAGTCGACAATGCCAGCAGCGATGGCTCAGGGCTGGCAGTAGAACAAGCCTTCCCGCACATACGCGTGATCCATGCCGGCAGTAATCTGGGTTTTGCAGCGGGTAATAATCTGGCGGTACGCCAGGCGGCATCTGACAGTAGCTGGATTGCATTACTTAATCCTGATGCTTTCCCTGAGCCTGAATGGCTGGAAAGCTTGCTCGATGCGGCGATCCGAAATCCAGAATTTGCGATTTTTGGCAGTCGTTTAATGGATGCGAACAGCGGCACTCTGCTGGATGGAACCGGTGATGCCTATCACCTGAGCGGCCTGGTATGGCGTGAGGCACATGGTCAGCCTGTGCAGCAAGGACATCTGGTCAGTAAAGAAATTTTTTCAACCTGCGCTGCGGCTGGCTTGTATCGACGCGATGTGTTTGATGCACTGGGTGGCTTTGATGAAGATTACTTTTGCTACGTGGAAGATATAGACCTGGGCTTTCGCTATCAGTTAGCTGGCTATCGCTGCCTGTATGTTCCCACATCTGTTGCGAAACACGTAGGTTCTGCCCTGACAGGAAAACGCAGTGATTTTTCTGTCTATTATGGACACAGAAATCTGGTCTGGACCTTTATCAAAAATATGCCGGGTTTGCTGTTCTGGTTATGCCTGCCACTGCATTTAGCCCTGAACCTGATCACGATCGCTTACTTTATACGTCAGGGCCAGGGGCAGGTAATCTGGCGCGCCAAGCGCGATGCCTTTACCGGTATCCCCCAAGCCTGGAAAAAACGCCGGCTCATACAATCGCAGCGCCGCGCCTCCCTGACTCACATCTGGAAATTGCTGAATAAGAAGTTTAGCCGTGGCTGAACTTAGGGTATAGTCCTGCTTCTTAAAAATGCCGGTATCGCCCAGCTCTGCCAGGCAGGATGCTATACATCGCTGATACGCTGGCATGATTCTGGCTGCAACGATGTGCGCTCTGAGGCAATATGCTATGCACTTTCGCGCCCAACTGGCTTGGTACCTGAGTCTAAACCGCTTGGAAATTAGCGTAAAGGCAGGACCCGGTGGTATCGTGCTGTTGAATTTCAGGAAAAACTAACAGAATGCGTCTTTTTTATTCTTTGATCTGGGGATTGTCACTGCCCTTTGCGCTGCTGCGGCTATGGTGGCGCGGGCGTCAGGAGCCTGGCTATCGCCGCCATATCCCGGAACGACTGGGATTCTACCCGGACTTCACTGCCGGCCGTCTGATCTGGGTGCATGCGGTGTCTGCAGGCGAAACCAGGGCGGCCGAACCATTGATACGTGCACTGCTGCAACAGTATCCGCAACACCGGATACTGCTGACCCACATGACAGCCACCGGTCGCGAAACCGGCGCGCTGTTATTTGCTGATGTTGGTGCGCGGCTGCAGCAAGCTTTTCTGCCCTACGATATCAATTGGATGATGGCGCGCTTCCTGCGTCATTTCAGCCCCGAAATCTGTATCCTGATGGAGACTGAGGTCTGGCCCAATCTGATCGCACAATGTCAGCTGGCCGCGATTCCGGTCGCGCTGGTGAATGCGCGCCTGTCAGAAAAATCGCTGCGTAAAGCCCTGCGTATGCAACAGCTGATACTGCCTGCAGCACATGCAATTAATGCCGTTGCAGCCCAATCAACACCGGATGCTGACCGCCTGATGCAACTGGGTGTACATCAGTCAGTCGTCACTGGAAATATGAAGTTTGATGTCACCCCACCGGCAGATATGGAAGCACGCGGCCGTGCGCTGCGTGAGCAGTTTGGCAAGCGTCAGGTGATTCTGTGTGCCAGCACCCGCGATGGTGAAGAAGAGTTGATACTGGAAGCATTTCAGGAACAGTTCCCGCTGTTGCAGGAAAAACCATTACTGATCATCACCCCGCGCCACCCACAACGTTTTGACCAGGTCGCCCAATTGCTGGAGCAGCGCGGTGTGCGCTATATGCGGCGCTCTGCGCTTGAGCACGCCGCGCCTACAGTCCCATCAGATATACAGGTTTTGCTGGGCGACAGTATGGGGGAAATGTATATGTATTATGCGGCCTGCGATGTCGCCTTTGTCGGTGGCAGCCTGGTTCCCTTGGGTGGTCATAATCTGATCGAAGCCTGTGCCATGGGCAAGCCGGTATTAACTGGCAGCCATACCTTCAATTTTTCAGAAATCACCGATCAGGCCATTGCTGCTCAGGCCGCATTGCGTACCGATGGTGCGCGCAGCATGCTGAGTCTCGCCCTCACCCTGCTCGGCAATCCGCTCAAACGCCAGCAGATGGGCCAGCAAGCACATGCCTTTTTCCTGCAACATCAGGGTGCAACTGCACGCACACTACAACTGCTGCAAGCCTGGCTGAAACAGAGCTGAACCTGCATGTCCCAGCTCTGTGGTGACGCGGAGCTACTATGCGAAGTCCGGCTTCCCTTCGCAGTTGCAAACCTTAAGCAAGACAAGAGATTCCCCCTCGGCTTGCGCCCCCTCAAGCCGGACTGACAAAGTACATGCCACAGTCAGACACGGTTCTGCCTTGAGCCCAGCCGCGCAAAACTGCGCAACTGGCGCTATAGTATTGAATGACAGATTGATGCTGATGCAGCGGTAAGCAGCACTGCGCACCAGCAGCCCCCTATCAAATAGAATGAGGCAATAGCACTCCGGCAAGTCCAGGCCAAACTGAGAAGGTTCGCTGACTGCCTTCGTCCTATTGCCTTCCGCATCAACCCGAAGAGAAATGAACTATTGATATGAATGCCAACGACAACATCCTGGGAATCACAGCCATGGCACCGCAAGAAATCTCGCTCGATGTCTTACTTGAAAAATATGCTAAAGGCGATGAAGCCAGCATACATGACGTACAAACACGCGTGGCTAAGGCACTGGCCAGCGTAGAGCAGCAGGATAGCCGCGCCTACTACGAAGAGCAGTTTCTATGGGCTCAGAAAAATGGCTTTGTACCCGCCGGACGAATTAACTCTGCGGCAGGCATGGATCTGCACGCGACCCTGATCAATTGCTTTGTACAACCGGTTGGGGATTCCGTTTCGAATCCTACCGATGGTAAGCCTGGCATTTACGCGGCCCTGGCCGATGCGGCTGAAACCATGCGACGCGGTGGCGGTGTCGGATATGATTTTTCCAGCATACGTCCTAAAGATGCACTGGTACGCGGCACCCGTTCGCGCGCGTCCGGTCCGGTCTCTTTCATGCAGGTGTTTAATGCCTCCTGTTCCACCGTTGAATCCGCCGGCGCACGGCGTGGCGCACAAATGGGTGTGCTGCGTGGCGATCATCCCGATATTCTGGAATTTATCCGCTCTAAAGATCAGGGTGGGCTGACCAACTTCAATATCTCTATCGGTGTCACCGATGAGTTCATGCAAGCGGTCGAACAGGATACTGACTTCAGCCTGGTACACAAAGCAGAACCCAGTGAAGATCGCAAAGCAGCGGGAGCCTATCAGCGTGCAGATGGCTTATGGGTTTATGAAACGGTACGCGCCCGTGAGCTGTGGGATATCGTGATGCAGTCGACCTATGATCATGCTGAGCCGGGCATTCTGTTCCTGTCACGCATGAATGCAGAAAACAATCTGTACTACTGCGAAAAAATTGAAGCGACCAATCCGTGTGCAGAACAGCCTTTACCGGATTACGGCTGCTGCTGTCTGGGCTCGGTCAATCTGACCCGCTTCGTGCGCCAGCCATTCAGTACTGAATCCAGCTTTGACTTTGAAGCTTTCCAGTCTGTGGTCAGCGTAGCCACCCGCATGCTTGATAACGTACTCAATGCGACCGCCTGGCCACTGGCACAGCAACAGGCAGAAGCCATGTCCAAGCGCCGCGTCGGACTGGGCTTCCTCGGCATAGGCAGCACGCTGGTGATGCTGGGCATACGCTATGACTCGGAACAAGGCCGTGAATTTGCACGTCAGGTATCGGAAGCAATGCGCGATACCGCCTATCTGGCTTCGGCTGAACTGGCTAAAGAAAAAGGCGCGTTTCCCTTGTTCGATGCCAAGCAATATCTGGCTGGTAAATTCGCGCAACGCCTGCCTGAAGCGGTACGCAAAGCGATAAAAAAGCACGGTTTACGCAATTCCCATTTACTGTCCATCGCACCGACCGGCACCATCACACTGGCCTTCGCGGACAATGCATCGAATGGTATAGAACCCGCTTTCTCCTGGGTCTATAACCGTAAAAAGCGTATGGCCAGCGGTGATCCACGGGTGTATGAAGTGGCTGATCACGCCTGGCGTCTGTATCGCGCGATGGGCCATGATGTAACGGACGACAGCAAATTGCCACCTCAGTTTGTGACTGCGCTCAATATGTCTGCCAGCGACCACATGAAGATGCTGCAGGTGGTGCAACCCTATATCGATTCTGCGATTTCTAAAACCGTCAATGTACCGGCCGATTATCCATATGCGGACTTCCAGAATCTGTACATGGATGCCTGGAAGGCAGGTTTAAAAGGACTCGCAACCTACCGGCCAAACAATATCCTTGGCAGTGTACTGTCAGTCGGCACACCGGAAGTCAAACCTGAAATCAAAGCTGTAGCGGATGAAGATTTATTGCGTAAGCAATTCGAAGGCCGTCCATTTGGTGATCTGGAATCCGTAACCTCCAAGGTGCAGTACATGACTTATGAAGGCAAGAAAACTGTCTACCTGACCGTGAGTTTTATTCATGTGCAAGGCATGGTGGGTGGTGAACTGGTGACGATAGAACGTCCGTTTGAATTCTTTATGCCCGCCGGTCAGAAAAACGATGGCCAGCAATGGATCTCTGCCAGTATGCGTCTGTTATCGATGGCTGCCCGCTCCGGTGGCTCCATTGCCAAAGCGCTGGCCGATATGCGCGAAGTAGTGTGGGATAAAGGCACGGTACGCTGCGGCATGCTCACCAAGGATGATGGCAGTCAGGCGCCGCTGTTCCATGAATCAGAAGTAGCCGCGATCGGCTACTCTTTGCAAAGAATATTGATGAAACGCGGTTATCTGGATGCTTCCGGAAACCAGATTCCAGTCCACGTGCTGGCAGAAAAATTCAAAGCACGTCTGCAGCAATACGGTCTGGATGATCTGGCCTACGAGGCTGAAACCGCGCCGATCAGCTATATTCCAACCGGGAAAAAATGCCCGGAATGCGGCGCGCATGCCTTACAAAAAATCGATGGCTGCAGCCGTTGTGTTTCTTGTGGCTATGTCGGCGCCTGTGGTTAATCACGGCTTAGCAGCTTATGCAGTCTGAGACTGCGTTGATAAAAAAAACGGACACCTGACAGTGTCCGTTTTTTATCTGCATGCCAACTGCAGTCGTACCAGCCTGGCTGATATACTTACTTCTTTTCAGGTCCTACATGCTGACCCAGCCAGTCCAGTACGGTGTGATGCCACAACACTGAGTTAGCCGGTTTGGTGACCCAGTGATTTTCATCCGGATAAATCAGCAATTTACTCTCTATGCCACGGCGCTGTAAGGCGGTGAAGCTGCCCAGGGCCTGCTCAGTCGGAATACGGAAATCCAGTTCGCCCTGTACCACCAGCATCGGTGTCTTCCAGTTTTTCACAAAACGTGCCGGGTTAAACTGCTCATGCTTTTCCGGCACATCATAGTAAGCACCGCCGTTTTCCCATTCTGTGAACCAGATTTCATCGGTCGCATAGGCCATGCCACGGGTATCAAATACGCCGTCATGATTGACGATGCAACGGAAGCCATCTGACCAGTTACCGGCGATCCAGTTCATCATATATCCACCATACGACGCACCCAATGCACAAGCGCGGTTGGTATCCAGCCATGGATATTTGTTTGCTGCGGCAGCCAGCCCTTTTTTCAAATCCTCCAACGGCTTGCCACCCCAGTCGCCACTGATGGAGTCCGTAAATTTCTGACCATAACCGGTAGAGCCGTGGAAATCGATGAATACCGCAGCATACCCGGCACCAGCATAAATCTGCGGATTCCAGCGATAGCCCCATTTATTGCCAAAGCTGCCTTGCGGACCACCATGCACCAGGAAAGCAACCGGATACTTGACGCCTGGCTGCGCATTCCAAGGCTTCATCACATAGCCATAAACCTGATCGCCGTTTGCACCGGCAAAGCTGAATTGTTCATAACTGCCAAGACGCACATTTTGCATCAGCTCACGATTCGCAAATGTCAGTTGCTCAGCCTTACTCACATCGGTGTTATCCGCCTGTTTCAGCGACAAACGATAAATCTGACCATCGCCATTGAGGCTGCCAAAATTCACCAGTAACTGATCGCCATGCACATCCCAGGAATTGACAGCGCCCAGGCCAGTCAAGGGCTTGACCTTGCCGCTGTTCACGTCGATACGGAATAATCTGTGCTGTCCCAGATCGTCGGCCACAACCAGTAAGGACTGTCCATCGGGTGCCCAACGGAAGTCAGCAGCTGAGCGATCCCAGTTCGCCGCCAGCTCACGCTTCTTGCCAGTGGCGACATCCATCAGCACTAACTGAAAACGGTCTGCTTCAAAGCCGGGACGACGCATCGCCACATAGGCCATGGTTTTACCGTCGGGCGAAAATTTCGGGCGGGTATCCCAGGCTGGATTGTCAGCAGTCAGATTTTTCGCAGCCTGCTTACCATCAAGCGCAACCTGATACAGGTCGAAATTAGTCGACCAGGCCTCGGTTTTTCCGGCGATACGAATCGCAAATACGGCGCTTTTGCCGTCCGGTGTGAATTGATATTCCTCCTGATCACCATCCGGTTTAGATGGAACGTCACCATCCAGCGCTGCGCTCAGAGCCACCGGTGCGCCCTGCACGATACCTTTGCTGTCGAGCTGGGCAGTGAATAAAACGGAGCGGCGACCATCAGCCCAGGTATCCCAGTGACGCACAAACAGGCGGTCGTAGATACGTCCGGTCGCTTTATTTGCGGCTTTGTCTGCCAGTTTTTTCTGAGTGCAGGCCAGATCAGGACAATCGCGGAATACCGCCATGCTGAACAAGAGCTTGTCGCCCTGAGGTGAGAGCCGGAAGTTATCGACATCCAAAGGTAAATCAGTGACACGCTGAGCCTCACCACCTTGCAAAGGCAATTTCCAGATTTGGGATGAGCCGGAGCGGGCCGACAGAAAATAGATTGCGTCACCTTTGGCCGACCAGACCGGATCAGTCGCGCCCTGAGTAGTCAGATTTTGCGCTGGCTGACGTGGCTGACTCAGATCTTGCAGCCAGAGGTTAGTGCTGCCGCGATTTTTTTCGAGGTCGGTCTGACGCAGGGTGTACAGCATTTTCTTACCATCCGGCGCAATCACAGGAGCGCCAACGCGCTCCATTTTGACCAGATCTTCAATTTGCAAACCACGCATCTCAGCCTGTGCAGCACCGGCAAATGCCAGCGCCAGCAAGGCACTCAAACGAAACTTCATGTGTACTCCTGTGATAGACCGCCACTGAGCGGTTGTCTTGTAATGAAGAAATTGGACTATGCATCTGCATACAGGCCTTCATATGCACAAATCCGAAAAATGCACGCAGACCGGGGGCCGCACTGAGTGGGCAAAAGTGTAGGAACAGGCTGGGGCCAGATGCAGGTGCATTACGCGCAGCATTCTACCAAGCATGAAAAATTTCGCTGTACGCAATGGAAAATAAGGGAAATTTCCAGATTTACGTTGCCCTATCCGGATAAGAACTGAATTTAGTCAAGCCAGTGCAGGCCTGAAACATCGCCATCAGATACATTCAGGCCGTTTTGCATCGCCAGGCATAGAAACAGCTCATACAGCAACTACGCGGTTACGTCCACTGGCTTTGGCCTGATAACAAGCTTTATCGATGCGTTCAAACGTCAGGTCTGGACTGTCATCGTTTTTCCAATCAACGACACCGGTTCCCATACTGGCAGTGAAGACGATTTGTACAGCACCGAGCTGGCAAGGTGTTTTTTGCAAATCCGCACGCAAATTCTCAGCAACTTGTATCAATTGCACCTTACCACAAGTTGGCATAATAATCACAAACTCCTCACCGCCTATACGTGCTGCTATATCACTATCCCTGCGCACATGGCGCTTCAATATCTCTGCAAAATGCTGCAGACAAGTATCACCGGCGAGATGACCAAACTCATCATTAATATGTTTGAAGTGATCCAGATCAACCACGATCAAACCCAGTACTTCTTGCTTGCGTGCAGCCATATACCATATGCTCTGCCAGGCCTGCTCATATTTACGACGGTTAGGCAAACCGGTCAGTGCATCCGTCATAGACAAACTGGATATCTCTGCACGGCTGCGTATCAGCATGACTTCTACATCAATCTGTTTCTGGTATTCGCGTATCGTTGTTCTGACATTGAGCAACAAATAGCCAAAGAAAATACACAGTGTGATGCCGGTCGCCTGTAAATTTTTGGTGCCAAAAATATACAAGAGTATGGAAGGTAAAATCAATTCCATCACGCAAATACGCGCATGCAGGGGGTGCATGGCAAATGCATGGCTGGCTGCTGTGCTAAACGTTATCGTGGTAATCACAGAAACGATCACGGCCTGATTCGGCTCTCTCTCCAGCCAGCCTATCGTGACTGCAATCACGCTCCACAAAACGGAGCCGATATGAATGTAAGTCCAGTGCACCTGTTTCCAGCGTTCAAAGACTTGTTGCGCGGCATGTGCTTCCGGTGGTTTGTGTGCGATGCGTAAATATCCGAGCACGCCAAATGCTATTGTTGGCGCAAGCATCACCCACCAGGATTGTTGAATATAACCCGCCAGCCAGAAACTGATCGCGCATGCCAGCAGATAAAAAACCGGGCCGGGTTTGGAGCGGATGTACAAATCTGTGGTCGAGCGGCGCCAGACATAACTCTGTACGTCCGGCTCTATATCAATTCTGGCCTGATCTTCTGGTGTAACCCCCAGATCACGGATGGTTTGCATGCCCTGCTTTCCTATCGTAGTAAATAATTTTTTGCTCAGGACAAGGAACATCTAACACGCACATTGAGGTCATCATAGCCATTAGCAGCCTGACTGGACAAGGCCTGAACCAGATTATTGTGTTCACAGTGTAGTATGTGTGTTGCAAGTCAGCATCAATAGTTTAGGGTATGCTGCGCTCCGTAAACCCACTTTGTCCCCTGTATGAGCATCTATTCCAACGCGAACCCAGTATGAAAATTCAAGTTCTTTTCCCCACAGCAACCGAAGCCAGCCTGTTCCACAGAGATGAAGTCAAAACCTGCATTTCCGGCGTAGGACTGACAGCAACTGCTTATGCCACACTCAAAGCCATTCATCAGGACAGGCCAGACATGCTGATACTGGCGGGTATCGCAGGCGTGTTTCCCGGCCGGGATTTTGCGCTGGGCGAAGTCACCCTGATTCACAGCGAAGTGGAAGCTGACCTCGGTTTTTTTACACCACATGGTTTTGTACATATGGCACAGCTGCCCATCGATATGGAGTTTGAGCGCCGCCATGTCTTACACTGCCCTCACCTTCCGCCAGATTTCCCTATGCGTCAGGCACGTAGCATTTCTGTGAATGCAGCAATGGCAGACTTCATTGATATCGCCGACGCCGATTTGGAAAATATGGAAGGTGCTGCCTTTTTTCATGTCTGCCAAAAGGAACAACAGGCATTTCTGGAATTGCGCGCAATCTCAAATATTGTTAAAGTCGGCGACGATCAATGGGATATGCAAACATCGGTAGCCGCAATGACGCGTGGATTGCACAGTTTAATTGATCATATTCAACAAAAAAGTTAATTTGCTTTAAGCGGACTTACCTGTTTGTACAACAAGGCTGGACAGAGATTGCTTAAGCCGCCTGATACATCGTCTGTCTGTGATGTTTATTTCGCCAGCAGATAATATGGGGTGTATTCCAAGGCAATAGCATGGCAAAATCACAGCCAATCTGGCTTGATATCTTTACTGGCATCAACACCACACAGCCAGTGCTGTCATGTGCGCATCCCGGATAACAGGCAGCTGTATGTGTTGGCTATAATGTGTATTACCATAGTAGTCCCTGACATAAGTGAGTCTGACCATGCGCACATTGGCATTTCTGGAAGCATTTCAGCGTCTGATACTGGTAGCAGTTCCCGCCTGGATCATCTGGTGCAGCATTTTCGCGATAACGGCCCCCTTCCGTCCTGATCATTTTCTGTTCATGTTTTTTCTGCTGACGCTTGTTCTGGTGTATGGCGGCTGTATCTGGATGATGGAAGCACTTATTTCAGAAAAAATCTGGATATTCTGGCGCTATTTACTGTCCGCTTTTTATGGCATGGTGCCCTTTGTTATTATCTTACTCATCGGACATTTTCTGGGTTTATCCACGCGATCCTTGCTAAGCTGATTGCGCTGGTACTGCTTAAATACAAAATTCACAACGGCTGTCCGGAGTGGATATAAATAAAAATAAGATATGCATAAATTTGGCCCCGACCCAAATCAGGCGCATCCGCTGCCTGGTTTCCCACAAGTCTGTTTTATCCGCAATACCACCAGCAATCCCAACATCGAAGTTGGCGAGTACAGTTATTACGATGACCCGGAACATGCGCGCGACTTTGAACGTAATGTGCTTTACCATTTTCCTTTCATCGGCGATAAGCTGATTATCGGCAAATTTTGTGCCATTGCCCGTGGCGTCAAGTTCATCATGAATGGCGCCAATCACCCTATGGGAGGCGTGTCCACCTATCCATTTGCGATCTTTGGCAATGGCTGGGAATCAGCACCCTTGCAGCTTGCCGGGCTGCCGTATAAGGGCGACACGGTCATCGGCAATGATGTCTGGATAGGCTATGACAGTCTGATTATGCCCGGCGTCCGTATTGGCAATGGAGCGATAATTTCCAGCCGCTCGGTGGTGGTGCAGGATGTACCCGCATACAGCATAGTTGGTGGCAATCCTGCAAAAATAATCCGCCAGCGCTTTCCACAAGAACAAATCGATATCCTGGAACAGCTCGCCTGGTGGAACTGGCCGATAGAAACGATCACACGACACTTGTCTGTCATCAGTGCAGGTAGCCCCCAGCAATTACAAGAACTTGTCAGCACACCCGGACTGTTCAACTCCGTGACTGACTAACCAGGCTTTCCATCCAACACTACCGGCATACCCGGAAGTGACCCCGATCCGGAAATTTATGAATCTGCTCTACATCCCCTACCTGCTGCTGTTTTGCGCTATCGCGCTGTGCTGGCTGCCACAGCAAGCGTCTTGGCGCTGGCAACCCGCCCACATCGTGGCCACATGCAGCCTGGCTGCCGCAGTCAGTAGTGGTTTGCTGAGCTGGCCAGGCTTGTTGATTTGCCTGCTATGCTGGTTTTTCATCCATGTATGTGCGAAACCACAGCTGTCAGCCACCTGGCGCATAGCCAGCGGCCTGGGCAGCACACTGCTGGTGCTGGGAATGGCGAGTCATTTACTGCCTGGCTTCCACAATCTAAAGTTGATTTCAGCCGTACGCTATGCGCCAGACAGCATGCCTTTTACCTTGTATGCGAATTTTGATAAAGGCTATGCAGGGTTCTTACTGCTGTCTTACCTGAGCCCACGCGCAGCCGATGTGAAGCAGTTCCTTGCTGATGTCAGGCATAGCCTGCGGCCCGCCATCCTGACCATAACGACCGTACTGACGCTGGCTTGCATGCTGCAGCTGATACGCTGGGACCTCAAGTGGAATACCGATATTGCAGTTTTTCTGGCCGTGAACTTAGTCTTTACCTGCGTTGCTGAGGAGGCCTTTTTCCGTGGTTTTCTTCAGCAAAAACTGTCACAGCTACTACCTGCACAGTATCCGCCAGCGATCAGTATCGTGATCGTAGCAATCTTATTCGGGCTGGTCCATCTTGGTGGTGGTTTGGTCTATATGATACTTGCCACGACAGCTGGTCTGGGCTATGGATGGATATATCAGCGTAACGGCCGCATCGAAATGGCGATACTGACCCACGCTACGCTGAACCTCATCCATTTCGTTTGCTTCAGCTATCCGAAACTGGCAACATGAAATACCAGACTTTCCCCCCTCTGCCACAATTACAGCATCTGTTGATGCATGTATTGGTGAGCGAACTCGATGACTGCGATGGTTATATTCCTGCTTCGCCCTGCCCGTCGATTATGCTGACGCTGCGCGGCGCGACTCAGGTACGGATGCCGGATCACACTTATCAGCCATCGCCACGTTTTCTGATACTCGGCCCCTTCATGAATCCTATCCATACCCGGTATGCGCCAGGTACAGTCACGATGTCGGTTTGCTTCCGGCCAGGTATGCTGCCGCAGGCATGCAACTTATCCCCGGTAACGCTGGCGGGTAACAGTGTGGAAATGGAACTGGCGTTTGATGCCCAAACAGTACAGCGTTTTCTTGAGTGCATTGATCAACAAGAAGAAATCGCTGTGCAAGCAGCCTTGTTTCAGAAGTTCCTGTCCGAGATACTCGATTATAAAAATGGGAAAGGTTTGGGTGAACGGTTTTTGCGTTCGCATCAGAAGATGTTTTTACCTCTGCTGGAACTGGCCAGTTTTTTTGACATCGGCCAGCGGCAGCTAGAACGCAGGGTACAGGATACGTTTGGTCTGAATCTGCGCGATATGCGCAAGCTGTCGCGTTATGGCTTTTGTTTGCTGCATCTGCTCAGCCATCCGACGCAACGTGGTGATCTGACCCAGATTGCGCAGCAGTTTGGCTATTACGATCAGGCCCATATGCACAAAGAATTTGTTGAGCTGACGGGCTTTTCACCAGCACATTTGTTACGTCAGATCGCCAGTGATGATACTGGCTTCTGGTTATACCGGATTGCGCCTGACGACTTCAGAAATTTGTTTTACGCGGTATAAATAAGCACAGGCACTGTCCAAACGCTGGCTGCGGCTATAAAAAAACCGCGTTCCTTTCAGGATACGCGGTTTCTTTATTTGGCATTGCGACGATCAGTTTTGCAGCAAAGCGTTAATTTCCAGCAAATCGTCTTCTTTCAGAATACCTGCTGCTGACTTCAAACGCAGGCCATTCAAAATCGTGTCATAACGTGCTTTTGCCAGCGTCTGGCGAGTAGTGTACAACTGCTGCTGTGCATTCAGTACATCGATATTGATACGCACACCTACCTGATAACCGAGCTTGTTCGAATCCAGTGCAGACTGACTGGAGATTTCCGCTGCCTCATACGCTTTGACCTGTGCCAGGCCGCTGGTGACGCCAGTGTAAGCCTGACGTGCGCCCTGTGCTGCAGCACGACGTGCGACTTCCAGATCATTGCGGGCTTTCTCTTCGAGAGCAATCGATTCCTTGACTTTACTATCGACCGCAAATCCGGCAAAAATCGGTACTGACCATTGCACACCTATCGTAGTCGGCTTAGTGACACCGCTGCTAACCGGACTGCCTCCCGTAGAAGAACGACCGGTACTCGCAACCAGGTCCAGTGTCGGATAATGGCCAGCGCGGCTCAATGCAATACTGCGTTTTGCAATCTCAACGCTGACTTCACTCGCCACCACACTATAATTTTGTTTCTCAGCAGTGCTGACCCATTCATTAATGCCATTTGGTTGTGGCGCACTGAGCTTTACACCTGACTTTAAGGTCGCCAGATCGCCAGCTTCTTTGCCGATGATCTGCTGCAATGCTGAGCGTTTTACCTGCAAATCGCTTTGCGCCGCAAACTCCTGAGCCGTGATCAGATCATAGCGAGCCTGTGCCTCATGGGTATCTGTAATGGTCGATGTACCCACTTCAAAATTACGCTTAGCTGATGCAAGTTGCTCGCCAGTCGCAATTTTCTGAGCCTGTAAAGTCGCCAGCGTATCCTGAGCTGCCAGTACGTCAAAGTAAGCCTGACCTACACGTACGATCAGATCCTGACGCGACTGCGCAAACTGCGCTTCACTGGCGACGACGGATAATTTACTTTGCTCATACTGCTCCCAATTACCCCAACGGAATAAAGGTTGAGTCAGACCCAGCGTCCAGGAATTAGTGGTTGTGGTAAAGCTGCGGTCCGGAACCGGGAGATCAGACTGTGAAGTGATACGGGAGCGGGTATCCGAACCGGACAATCCTATCGTAGGCAATAAACCAGCGCGGCCCTGCACCACTTTTTCCTGCCCGGCAGTCAGTGCAGAACGTGCACTGGCAAACTGCGCGTCATTTGCAAGCGCATCTTTGTAGACCTGCAATAAGTCAGTCGCACTAGCATTCAGACTAAAAAAAGCACTGGCAAGCAAGGCTGCCAAGATAGGATTACGCATCAAACGCTCCGAGTGAAAAATAGTTTATTAAGCAGGACTCACGTATTAATAGCTCAGTACAACAGAAGCAGGCAAACTTCACCTCAGCTGACCAGGCCAATATCGTCAGTTCTAATAAGTTGGCATAGCAGGATCAACCTGCGCAGCCCATGCATGCACACCACCAGTCAGATTAATGACCTGGCTGTATCCCTGACGCTCCAGAAAATTGGCCACCTGCATACTGCGTCCGCCGTGATGACAGATGCAGACGATCACAGCATCCGGATCGAGCTCGTTCGCGCGAACCGGCACAGTCTGCATGGGCATGAGCTGAGCACCGCTGATATGACAGGTCTCGTATTCCCAAGGTTCCCTCACATCCAGCAATACCGGTGTTTCTTTACTCTTATCTGCGAGCCACTGCGCAAGTTCTGTAGCGGTAATGTGTTGCATGCTTTCCCTGCTTTCAATCAGAACTTAAATTGCGAGGCAGGTACAGAACCTGACAGCGGGGCGATTGCTGTATCAAACGCGGTGCGGCTAGTGAAGCTGGCATCCGATACACGGGTCACGACATTCGCATGCATGACTGGCAAAGCACCGGCAATCGCCAGCAGACGACCACCAACATTCAATTGCTTTTGTAACTGTTCCGGCATCACGTCCAGACCACCTGCCACCACGATCACATCGTAAGTACCGGTATGCGCTGTAGTCAGACCATTGGCATGCAATACGCTGACATTGCGTACGCCATTGTCAGCCAGATTTTTTTCAGCCAGCGCTTTGAGTTCTGCTGATGCTTCCATCACAGTGACATGACGTGTCATATGGGCAAGCAAGGCAGCCAGGTAACCGGATGCGGCTCCCAGCAAGAGCACAGATTCATTTTTCTTCAGCGCCAGTTCCTGCACGATACGCGCTTCTACGCGTGGACACATGGCTGTTGTCCCGCCTGGCAAAGGCAATTCTGTGTCAAAAAAAGCCAGCGATTTCTGCTCGTCCGGGAAGTAGTTTTCACGTTTCACAACGATCAACATATCTAAAATGTCCTTGTCCAACACATTCCAAGGACGGATTTGTTGTTCAATCATGTTGAAACGGGCTTTTTCGATATTCATTTCTTCACTCGATGCATTTATTAAGGGAAACCGCATTTTATCAAAGCACATGCACAGATTGAGGATTACCTTGTCATTTTCAGCTGGGTGACAGCTGGAATTCGGACAAAAGATCTGCAATCATGGATATCAGCGGATAATTCCCCCACACAATTCTTAAAATTCTTCAAACTTAGTCAGACGGCCAAGGTGCTCAGGTACTTTGATGGATCAACAGGCCATGCAAGGCCATCTCTATGTAATGTTCCAGGTAAAGTCCCATTTTTTCTGGCTCAACCTGGCAAACACCCGCAGAATGTTTCCACATCATCATCATTATGATAGGCGAAATTAATAGTCTGGCATCAATTTCCAAGTCAACCTGACGTATTTCTTTGCGCTCCATACCGCGTCTCAGCATATTTGCAACCAGCAATTCGCCACGGGTAATCACTTCATCCTGATAAAATTTTGCCAATTCAGGAAAGTTTCCCGCTTCGGCCATCATTAACTTGGGCAAACCTGATAATTTGGTATCACCGACGCTGGCCCACCAGGTTCTGATCACGATCCGGAACAATTCCTCACTGCTACCGGTAAACTGGTTAATCAGCTCTTCAGCCTCACCAATCAGCGGCACGATGCTGGTACGCACCACCGCTTTGAATAAATCTTCCTTACTCGAGTAATACAAATACAGCGTCCCCTTAGAAACGCCCGCCGCCTTCGCCACATCGTCCAGACGTGTCGCGGCAAAGCCGCGCTCAACGAACAAATCCAGCGCAGCGGCTAATAACTCTTGGGGTCGCGCCTCTTTGCGCCTTTCCCACTTGGGCTTACAAGGACATAACATATCACTACTACTCGCGGTATCTGTCGGTCATCTCCACACTTGCGCCGTAGCGCCAGAAGAAAATGCCAATTTTGAATAACTTACTCTTGAGTCAGTAATGTAATCCGCCCCCGTATGAGCGTCAAGCCGGAATGCAGACGCATCATGCCAAAGCGCTCACAGGAAACACAGCGAAATGCGATGAAATGCAAAATCCTGTGCTTTAATTGCAGAAAACCCCGTTTTTATGCAATTCTCATCGTTAGCCAGCCGCCCCTTTTCATGCAAAATCCCGTTTTTTCTTGCCGTCCCGGCTGTGCCGCCTGCTGTATCGCACCTTCGATCTCTAGCCCTATACCTGGTATGCCGCACGGCAAAGCAGCCGGTGTCGCATGTGTGCAATTATCGGAACAGGGCTTGTGTATGATTTTTGGCCGGCCTGAGCGCCCGGCCTGTTGTTCAGGCTTGCAGGCGTCGGCGGAGATGTGTGGGGAGAATAAGGAACAGGCGATACAGTGGCTGAATGCACTGGAGCTGGCGACCTGTCCCTGAGTCAAATTCAGAGTTTGATGCGCATGGAGTCCCCATTCATAAACAGCAGGGAGACACCATCTTCCATAGGCAATACCCGCGCCACATGTTGCTCCAGACTGGTGGCATAGATTTTCTTGCCATCGGCGCGGAACATCGCAAACCAGCGCTTGCTATGCGCCAGCATACGGCTGGCAGAACTGGCCGCCAGCAGCAAATACTCTGCACCACGAATATGGATGCTCGCGCTACGCATCACCCCGCGTGAAAACGAGGCAGGTAAATGCGCAGAAATAATGCGCTGGCCTTCGCGCTCGACTTCCATCACCATCCCTTTGGCGGCACGGAAAGGCTGCAGCTGAAACTGGTAGACACCCATGCGTGTCGTTTCGGATGAGGAAATTTCGGCTTGTTGCTGAAATTCGCCAAAGCAGGCACTTACGGCTGGAGCGGCCTCGGTGTGCAGGGAAGTGCTTTCATTCTTAGTCATCATGCCTCCGGTATCAGATCAGTAGCGGCGACCAATGTACACATCAAACATCGCTCGCTCATGGTAGCAGCGCTCGTCGCGGTGACTGTACGGTGCTACACGAACAGAACACTGCCACTACACTGGGATCCGGAAGTATCGGCAATAACAACATACCGCTCAATCAAATACTGATTGGCATTAAATTTCAGTACCAATCAGTGAAATCCATGCATAAAAGAAAATCCAACCCCGACGATCAGCTTGCTCAAGTCAGGATGTTGTAAACAGCAATGAACTGCTGCACACCGCTCTCACCTGGATACTAAGCGACGAGGATTTTTTTCTCCGTCTGTACTGCGCCCCCCGCTTGAATTCAAGCTGGTTTTACTATGAAAACTCAACAGCCGCTCAGCCTGACATGGTAAGCTTCGCTCCGGTTTTTTACTTCCTCACCACAAACACGACAGATTTAGCATATGGATTTATTACTCGCCATCAAAGTCATCATCATGGGTATCGTCGAAGGTCTGACTGAATTCCTGCCCATTTCTTCCACCGGACATCTGATCCTGACCGGCAGTCTGCTCAACTTCACAGGCGAAACACAAAAAGTATTTGAGATCGTCATTCAGGCGGGTGCCATTTTTGCGGTTTGCTGGGAATACCGCGCAAAAATCGCGAGCGTGCTGTGCGGCCTGGGATCGGATGCAAAAGCGCGTTTTTTCGCATTGAAATTGTTCATCGCGTTTTTACCTGCGGCTGTACTTGGCGTGCTGTTTTCCAAACACATCAAGGCGGTATTGTTCGCACCGGTACCGGTTGCACTCGCTTTCATTATTGGTGGCTTCATCATTCTGTGGGTGGAACGTAAACCTGCGGATCAGCAAGTCGCACGCATCGATTCCGTGGACGATATGACCATCACTGATGCCATCAAAATCGGACTGGCACAGGCGTTTGCGCTGATACCAGGCACCAGCCGTTCGGGTGCGACTATCATTGGCGGCATGCTGTTTGGTTTGTCACGTAAAGCCGCGACTGAATTTTCCTTTTTCCTGGCCATTCCAACGCTGCTCGGCGCCACGGTCTACTCGCTGTACAAAGCTCGCAATGACTTATCCATGGCAGATGTACCTATGTTCACCCTGGGTACAGTTGCAGCCTTCATCTCTGCTTTCTTTTGTGTGCGCTGGTTACTGCGCTATATCAGCTCGCATGACTTCAAGGTCTTTGCCTGGTACCGCATTGCCTTCGGCATCATGATCCTGATCACCGCCTACACGGGTGCCATTCAGTGGGTTGATTAAGTAGTGTCCTCATTCAGTTCCAACAGCCATTACGGCCTGCAAGACCAACACAGCCAGGATAGCGGGGAAAGCACGGATCAGGCGCTGCATTTACTGCAGACCGTATTCGGTTACCCCGCTTTCCGCTCGCAACAAGGGCAGATCGTCGATCATGTGATACAGGGTGGTGACGCCCTGGTGCTGATGCCCACCGGCGGTGGTAAATCCCTTTGTTATCAGATACCCGCCTTGATACGGCGCGGCGTAGGCATCGTCGTTTCACCGCTGATCGCACTGATGCAGGATCAGGTCGATGCTTTGGCGGAAGTCGGTGTGCGTGCCGCCTTCCTGAATTCTACCCAGAGCTTTGATCAGATCCTGGAAGTGGAAAAGAAAATGCGCGAAGGTGAACTCGATCTGGTGTACATCGCGCCAGAACGCTTACTCACCCAACGCTGTCTGGAGTTACTGGAGATACTCGACATCGCCCTGTTTGCGATCGATGAGGCGCACTGCGTATCGCAATGGGGACATGATTTCCGGCCCGAGTATATACGACTGTCCACCCTGCATGAACGCTTTCCACATGTACCGCGCATCGCGCTGACAGCGACCGCCGATCAGCAAACCCGCGATGAAATCATACACCGCTTGCAGCTGGAAAATGCGCTGCAGTTTGTCTCCTCGTTTGACCGTCCGAATATACGCTATCAAATCGTAGAGAAAGCGAATGGACGTAAGCAATTACTCGATTTTATCGAAGCCCAGCACAATGGCGATGCGGGCATCGTGTACTGTCTGTCGCGCAAAAAAGTCGAAGAAACCGCCGCTTTTTTAAATGAACATGGCATCAGCGCCCTGCCCTACCATGCTGGTATGGAGCTGACCGAGCGCAGCAAAAATCAGGCGAAATTCCTGCGTGAAGACGGCATCGTGATGTGCGCGACAATTGCGTTTGGCATGGGTATCGATAAGCCAGATGTGCGCTTCGTCGCCCATCTGGATCTGCCGAAAAGTATAGAAGGCTATTATCAGGAAACCGGACGTGCCGGTCGTGATGGCGCGACGGCAAATGCCTGGATGGCTTATGGTCTGCAGGATGTGGTGCAGCAGCGTCGCATGATCGATGAGTCCGATGCCAATGAAGCCTATAAACGGGTGCAAAGCGTCAAGCTGGAAGCGATGCTGGCACTATGTGAGACCATCAATTGCCGCCGCGTGCATATCCTGGATTACTTTGGTCAGGCTTCAAGCCCATGCGGCAATTGCGATACCTGCTTAAGTCCGCCGGTTTCCTTTGATGGCACTGTCGCAGCACAAAAAATCCTGTCCACCATTTACCGCGTCGATCAGCGCTTTGCAGCCGGCCATGTGGTGGATATTTTGCGCGGTATTGATACCGACCGCGTCAAACAATGGCGCCATGATCAGCTCTCCACCTTCGGCATAGGCTCAGACAAAAGCGAGGCTGAATGGCGCGCCTTATTGCGGCAGCTGATCGCGCTGGAACTGATCGCAGTCGATTACGATAACTACAGCGCGCTCAGACTGACCGAAGCTGCGCGCCCTGTGCTGCGCGGTGAAACGAAGATACAGCTCAGGCAGTATAAGAAAGCTGAAAAAGCGCTCAAGCATAAGCGTCAGTCAGCCAAAGATTACGCAGAAAGTGAACTCAGCGGCGAGCAGCGGCAACTGTTCGATAAGCTGCGCTGGTGGCGGGTTGAAACGGCACGCACACATAATGTACCGGCCTATGTGATTTTCCCCGATGCGACACTGCGCGAAATCGCCAGAAATGCACCACAAACTCTGGTCGATTTACGTGCAATTTCTGGCGTCGGCGATAAAAAGCTGGAGAGCTATGGCAATGACATCCTGCAACTGATCGCAGAACTCAGCACAAGCTAAGACTTCAGCGAGCAGGAACTTTACCCAAGCGCTGAGCGGATTTGCTATGCTAGGAGCCTATAAGCTACAGCCTACAGCTCCGCTCACTCTACACGCAGATCAGATGAAGACTAGCCCGGACACCGCCAACACGACTCAGCGCGCCGATAAAAAGGAACAGCGCCGCCTGCAAATGGCAGATATCGCCAGACTGGCAGGGGTTTCCACATCCACCGTATCGCGCGCATTAAGCGGCAGCAAGCTGGTGAATGATGAAACCAAGACCCGCATTGCTGAACTGGCCAAGTCGCTCAATTATTCCATCAATATCGGCGCACAAAATCTGCGTCTGAAGCAAAGCCGCACCATTGCGGTCGTGATTCCATCTGACAGCGCCACCCGCCAACATTTAACCGATCCGTTTTTTCTGGGCATGCTGGGTAGTCTGGCCGACGCATTGACAGAGCGCGGTTTTGACATGCTGGTCTCGCGCGTCGATGCAGAGCAGCTGGACAGCGTATCGCAGATCTATGACACAGGCCGCGCCTCCGGCATTATCCTGATTGGTCAATGGCGCCACCATGATCAGCTCAATGAACTCGCATTGCGTCAAGTGCCTTTGGTGGTGTGGGGTGCGCAACTTCCAAAACAACTGTACGTGACGGTAGGCAGCGATAACATCAACGGTGGCAAACTCGCTACCCGCCATTTACTGGATCAGGGACGCCGCGCGATTGCTTTTTTTGGCGACATCCAGCTACCGGAAGTCAGTCAGCGTTATCAGGGCTACTGTGCAGCGCTGAGCGAAGCCGGGCTGCCTGTGCGTGAGGAACTCGTAGTGGCGGCATCATTTGTAGAAGATGGTGGCAAACAGGCGGTAGCCGAACTGTGCGCACGTCAGGTGAAATTCGATGCCCTGTTCGCCTGCAGCGATTTGCTGGCCATGACAGCGATTAATTCACTGCGCGAGCGCGACTTCAGCGTTCCCGCCGATGTCGCAGTCGTCGGCTATGACGATATTGAGCTGGCTCGCTATTTTCATCCACCACTGACGACCATCCGGCAACCCATGCCGGTCGCCGGACTGGCATTGGTCGATGCCTTATTACAGCAAATCGATACGCATGCCAGTCAGGCATTTTTGCTGGATACCGAACTCATCATCCGTCGCAGCAGCCAGTGAGCCAGCACTAAGGCGACGCAAAACCTGTTTCATTTTCTGATCCGGCAGGCTGAGCAGACAACAGTCGCCCATCAATTACAAACGTTTGCAAAATACTGCAAGCACACCCGGAAGACACAATGAAAATCGGCTTATTTCCGCTCAATTTTTATTGTGCATCGCATCAAAAATTACCTACCAAACGCTGAAGCGTTGCATATTGCAGACAAAATCAATTCAACTTTACACCAAGAAAAGCAGTCTAAGAGCGCATCAAAGCTGAGTCTTTAGCGCCTGACTGGCAAGAGTGATGCAATCGTTTTCGTCCGCAGCCTGACTCTATCTCGTTTGAAACAACAGCGAATTTTATTCCCTGCACCAAAATAAAACTTATTGCACCGCATCTTTGCAATCGATTGCAAAGAAAAATAACTTGCACCATAATGCAGCTCACCTACAGTGCAAAAGATCTTCAAGAATGCTTGCCGGATCGCTAAACCAGCACCGCTCTCACCATTGCTGGGCAAGGCGAGGATTGTTGGAGGTCTTTTGCTCCTGAGTTGTCCATGCTGAACACCGGCAAAAGTTCGACTTGGTGCTAACAGGTATGCCAAACCGCCGACACCTTATAAGTCGGCATGCAAAAACAATGGAGACAGAAATGACATCACATAGCCTCAAACTGACACGCATGGCCAGTCTGGTATCCCTGGCCGTATTCCATATGGGCAGTGCACTGGCGCAGGAAGCAGCCGGCACAGTCAGCAGCGACAAAGAGAAAAATTCCCTGAACCTGAATTCGGTGATCGTGACCGGCACACCGACCGGCACCTCGAAAATGAAGGCCAGCGTCTCCATCAGCTCGCTCGATGCGGATCAGATTTCCCAGTCCGCCCCAACCAATGCAGCAGAAATTTTGCGCGCCGTGCCAGGTGTACGTGCCGAATCCTCAGGTGGTGAAGGCAATGCCAACCTGACCGTGCGTGGCGTACCGATCTCTGCCGGTGGCGCGCGCTATGTGCAATTCCAGGAAGACGGTTTGCCGGTATTGCTGTTCGGTGACATCGCCTTTGCCACACCCGATATGTATCTGCGCGCCGATGGCAGCCTGAGCCACCTGGAAGTGGTACGCGGCGGTACCGCATCGACGATGGCGACCAATGCACCTGGCGGCATCATTAACTTCATCAGCAAAAATGGTAAGGAAAAAGGCGGCAGCATAGGTATCACCAAAGGCCTGGATTTTAACCAGACCCGTTTCGATTTCGACTATGGTGCAGCACTGTCACCAAAAACACGGATGTTTATCGCTGGCTTTTATCGTAATGGTGACAGTTCGCGTCCGGCCGGTGTCACCGCTGAAGATGGCGGCCAGTTGCGCGCCAATATCACGCATGAACTGGACAATGGCTACATCCGCCTGAGCGTCAAACATCTGGACGACAAAACGCCGATGAATATGCCAGTACCTGTCCGTACCGTGAACGGTTCTATCTCTGAAATGGCAGGCATTGATCCGCGTACTGTCAGCTTTTACTCGCCTTACTGGACGCGCGATATCGTACTGGATAAAAACAACAACAAAGTCTCCACAAATGTGAATGATGGCTTGCATGCAGTGAGCAATGCCTTCGGCTTAGAGGCTTCTTTAAATGTAGGCAATGGCTGGACGCTGGATGAAAAATTCCGCAAATCGACTAATACCGGCCGTTTCATTTCTATCTTCCCGGCGGACAATGCCAACAATAGCAGCGGTATGACATATGCAACCGGGCCTAATGCAGGTAAGGCTTACAGCGGTCCGGCTTTTACGGCCACTGTCTTCAATACCTCGCTGGATGATCTGGGCAGCACCACCAATGATGTGCGCTTATCACGTGCGTTCGAGCTGGCAGAAGGCAAACTCGCGACTACCGTGGGTTATTTCAGCTCCATACAAAATGTCGCACTGACCTGGAATTTCAATCAATATCTGATGCAGGCCAGCGGCGATAAACCGGCACTGCTGAATTCTGCCGCTACCGTCGCAGGCAGCCCGGGCTTGCTGGCACAAGGTACTGATGTGTGGGGTGGCTGCTGTAACCGCGCCATCGATGCCCAATACAAAACCAATGCCCTGTACACCAATCTGGGCTGGGAAAAAGGCGACTGGAATGTCGATGCCAGCCTGCGCTATGACAAGCAAAATGCCAGCGGCACTTACAATCAGGCCGTTAAACAGACTTACATTCAGGCCAATACCAAGTTCATCAATTACGATGTGAATCACACTTCGTATTCGGTCGGTGTGAACTACCGCCTGAATAAAGATCTGGCCTTGTTTGCGCGTACCAGCGATGGTATCGCGTTCAATGCCGATCGCATTATGTTTGGTAACCCACTGGATGGCAGCACACCGATCAGCACCAATATCGTCAAGCAAAACGAAGCAGGTGTGAAGTGGAAAAGCGGCGATTTCAGCAGCTTTGTAACTCTGTTCCAGGCCAAAACCTCAGAGTCTAATTTCGAAGCGACCACGCAGAAATTTTCATCTAACACCTATGATGCAAAAGGTCTGGAAGTCGAAGCCAGTTATAAAATCGGCGCCTTCCGCATGACCGGTGGACTGACGTATACCAATGCCAACATCACCGCAGCAGCCGATAAAAGTATCATAGGAAAAACGCCAAGACGCCAGGCTAAGTATGTGTATCAGATCGCTCCCACCTACACCATGGGTGATGCCGTCTTTGGCGCCAGCCTGATCGGCACCACCAAGTCCTATGGCGACGATGGCAATACCCTGACGCTGGGTGGCTTCAATGTATTGAACGCCTTTGCCAACTATCAGCTGACAGAACGCCTGCAGGCGTCGGTAAGCATCAATAATTTACTCAACACCATAGGCTACACCGAAGTCGAAGGCGATGGACATGCTGCGCGCTCCATCAACGGACGCAGCATACGCGCCACCTTGAAATATTCGTTCTGAGTCTGAAACTCAGTACGACCGATTGTCCCCGCAGCACTTGAGCTCCCCCTGTAACCCCTACTTACCGGGGGAGCCCATTTTAACCAGACCATTATGCCTGTCCATTCTTCATCCAATTCCACCGCCCTGCTCAGTGCCTGCAAGGAGGCTTTTCTGATGCAGCTTGCGCCTGCGCTCAGAACCACTGCAGAACTGCGCTTTACGCAGCACGCACCAACGCTGATCACGCGCTTAAGCCAGCTATACGCAACGCGCTTTGCCGACGAGGTGCAATTGAAAAACTGGTGCCTGCACCTGATGCAAGTCATGGCCGATGCGCTGCAGGCGCGCCCGGCCGGACTACAGGCACTGGATCAGCAACGCAGTCAACAGCCCGACTGGTTCACCCGTGAAGACAGACTGGGCTATTGCGCTTATACCGACCGCTTTGCCGGCACGCTGCAAGGCGTCATACAACGTATCCCACATCTGCAGCAGCTGGGCGTGACTTACCTGCACTTACTACCCTTCCTCAAAGCGCGGGCCGGTGAGAATGATGGCGGCTTTGCCGTATCCGATTTCAATCAGGTCGAAGCCACGCTGGGCAGTATGCAGGATCTGGAACAACTGACTCAGGCATTACGCGAATCCGGTATCAGTCTGTGTTCTGACTTTATCCTGAATCATGTCGCCGACGATCACCCTTGGGCGATTGCAGCGCGTGCGGGCGATGCGAAGTATCGCGATTATTTTTACCATTATCCTGACCGGACAGTGCCGGATCAGTTTGAAGCCACGCTGGGTCAGGTTTTTCCTCAGGTAGCGCCAGGTAACTTCAGCTACATCGATGCGCTGCAGTCCTGGGTATGGACCACCTTTTATCCGTATCAATGGGATCTGAACTACAGCAATCCTGCCGTGTTTCTGGACATGACAGCGGCTTTGCTGCAACTGGCCAATCGTGGCATAGAAGTATTCCGGCTCGACTCCACCGCATTCTTATGGAAACGGCCGGGCACAACTTGCATGAATCAGCCGGAGGCGCATTGGCTACTGCAATGCCTGCGCTGCATCACTGAAATCACGATGCCCGGCGTCTTGTTGAAGGCAGAGGCAATCGTCGCAACCCGTGATCTGCCCGCCTATCTGGGTGATGTGCAGGGTGGCGTGCAGGAATGTCATCTCGCTTATCACAGCAGCCTGATGGCAGCCGCCTGGGTCGCGGTCGCGGAACAAAATACCAGCCTGATTTCAGCAGTCATCGCTGGCACACCGCAACTGCCACCGAACACCGGCTGGCTCAGCTATGTGCGGTGCCATGACGACATAGGCTGGAATGTATTGCGTCCGGAAGCCAATCTGCAAGCGATGGATGTAGAACAAAGACTGTCGGCAGTCAGCCAGTTTTTTGCGGGACAGGGCGACAGCTTCGCCAGCGGCGCCAGCTTTCAGGCCAGCGATCCTGCTGCGGTGCATGGCACGGTAGGCATGGCCGCTGCGCTATGTGGCTTAAGCCGCGCGACTGATGAAGAACAAAGACGCACAGCTGTGCAGCGTCAATTGCTGTTATATGGTTTGAGTTTTTGCTTCGGTGGTATGCCACTGATTTACATGGGTGATGAATTTGCGCAGGAAAACAATGAGGATTACCGTTCAGTCGCTGCCCATCAGTACGACGCTCGCTGGCTGCACCGGCCACAATGGAATGCGGCGCTGGCTGCACAAAGCCAAACGGCTGGCAGTGCGGCACATCTGTGCAGCTCAGGTCTGCAGCAATTGCTGCAATGGCGCCGCAAGCTACCGCAATTACAAGCGCAGGCAGCCCGAAGTCTGCTGCATACAAACTCCTCATCCTTATTGGCATTCAGTCGCGGTGAAGCCCGTGCGCCCTTTGTTTTCATTGGAAATTTCTCTGATCAGCCACAGACGGTGATACTGAGCACACTTGCGCAACAACTAGCATCCATACAGCCAACTGCCAGCTCAATATCACGATGCTGGCAAACCCCGGATGGCGAAGTTCCGCCGGATATACTGCTGATTCCAGCCTGGTCGCAATGCTGGCTGATCGCATCGAATTTATCTGCAACAGGAGTGAACTGATGTCCGCCTCAAATATCTGCATATTCGGTGAAGTACTGATCGATGATTTCCCGGATGGCCCGGTGATAGGTGGCGCACCCTACAACGTGGCCCGCACGCTGGCTTATTTCGGCTGCGATCCGCTATTCATTTCGCGAATTGGTGACGACCCTTACGGCACCTGGATACGCGAAGATATGCACAAATTCGGCATGTCAGATGCCGGGCTGCAAACTGATCCCCACTTCCCGACTGGAAAAGTCAGTGTGGAGATACAGCATACCCACGATCTGCTCAGCCATCAGTTCCATATCCTGCCAGATCAGGCCTATGATCACATAGCCAGCGCATCTGCCAGCCAGGCCTGTGCGCAGCGTAATGCCTCGTTTGCAGTGCCACCAGACAGGGATATCATTTACTTCGGCACCCTGGCGCAGCGCGCACCGGCTTCGCATCAGGCATTAGACGACATACTGAAGCAATCAAGCGCACTGCGCTATCTGGACCTGAACCTGCGTCAGGATCAGGCCAGTCGCGATACCATACTGCGCTCAATTGCTGCGGCAAATATCCTGAAAATCAATGAAGATGAATTACAGGTCTTACTGCGCCTGTATCCGGGTTTGTCTACGCCTGCAGAACAACAATTCAGCGCACCAGGCATCCCCTCAATCGAGCTGTTACGTGAGTTATTGCAGACCTGCAAGCTGCAGACACTGATCGTGACCCTGGGCGCGCAAGGCTATTTGTATGTAGATGGCGAAGGTCTGGAAAGCCGCGGCAGCATTGCGTCTGCGATAGACGTAGTCGACACCGTCGGTGCCGGGGATGCCTTTTCTGCGATAGTTTTGCTGGGCATGTTACGCGACTGGCCGCGCTTGCTGAGTTTGCAGAGAGCACAGGCATTTGCCTCGGCGATTTGCGGCGTGCGTGGTGCAGTCGGCGATAAGCCGTTTTATCAGGCCTGGGAAAAGGTATGGGAAAAGACCTGAGAAAAGGCCTGGAATAACACGCCATAAGCTGCCGTGAATACTCAGGGCGCACAAAACACACCATACGCGCAACACGCATAACAGAAAGCGCAGCAGACACTTATCCTCAAGAGACAGGAAAGAGTATGAATCATCAGAGTTCACCCGCCAGCAGCACACAGCGCCCTTTGCTGAATATCTGGCAGATCGTCAATATGAATGTCGGTTTCTTCGGCATCCAGTTCAGCTTCGGTTTACAGCAAAGCAGCATGAGTCCGATTTACTCGTATCTGGGCGCGGATGAAGCCAGCCTGCCCTATCTATGGCTGGCTGGGCCGGTCACCGGCTTACTGGTGCAACCGGTGATAGGTGCCATGAGCGACCGCACCATCAGCCGCTGGGGCCGCCGTACGCCGTATTTTCTGATCGGTGCCATATTGTGCAGCCTGGGCTTGCTCGCAATGCCTTATAGCCCGGTGTTGTGGATGGCAGCCAGTCTGCTGTGGATATTGGATGCAGCGAATAATGTGACGATGGAACCTTACCGTGCCTTTGTCAGTGACAAGCTGAATCGCAGCCAGCATACGCTGGGCTTTCTGACGCAGAGCGCATTTACCGGGCTGGGCCAGACGCTGGCTTATCTGACGCCGTCTCTTTTGGTCTGGCTGGGGATGAACAAGGATGCGGTGAACGCCCAGCATATCCCGCACATCGTGATCGCCGCCTTTATGATAGGCGCTTTCTTTTCGCTGGCGTCTATCTTATGGACCTTGAAGACCACACCGGAAATTCCTCTGACTACAGAAGAAATTAAGGCGATTCAGGCGGAGCCGGCCGGCTGGAAAACCACGCTCAAAGACATACTGAATGCGTTCAAAGAAATGCCCCTGACCATGCGCCAGCTGGCTGTGATGAAGCTGTTTCAGTGGTATGGCATGTTCTGCTACTGGCAATACATCGTGTTATCACTGGCTCGTACCTTGTTCGACACCAGTGATCCCAGCTCTGCCGGGTTTCGTGATGCGGGTTTGCTCAATGGTCAGATTGGTGCGTTTTATAATTTCATCGCCTTTATCGCGGCATTCGCATTAATCCCTATGACACGGCGTTTTGGCGCCAAATTCACCCATGCCACTTGCCTGACGCTGGCTGGTCTGGCCATGCTGAGCATACCTGCCATTCACGATCCCATCTGGTTGCTGTTACCGATGTTAGGAATAGGCCTGGCCTGGGCCAGTATCATGGGCAATCCCTATGTCATGCTGGTGGGCTGCATCCCTGCCGCTAAAACCGGTGTGTATATGGGCATCTTTAACATGTTCATTGTGATCCCCATGATTATTCAGATTTTCACACTGCCGCTGTACTACCACAGCCTGTTGGGCGGCAATCCGGAAAACGTGATCCGGCTGGCAGGTGCCTTGTTATTGTTGGCAGCCGCCACAGTAACCCTGGTAAAAATAAAAGCTAACTAGGCAATCCGTGCTGAGCTGGTTTAAGATACGCTGATCTCCACCCGCTATACGGAAGCAGCGTATCCTCAGACAGGTAAGATCATGACCAGCACATCCTCAAGCGACTCCCCGCAACAACAGGCTGCAGCCGAATTAGCCCAGCGTCACACGCAGCAGCAACGCGGTGAGCGGCTGCCACTCTCCTTGCGCCCTGGCAGTATAGACGACGCTTTGCAAATACAGGCGCTGGTTCCATCCCTGTCAGGGGAAACCATAGCAGGTTGGAAATGCGGCATCCCCAGCGATGGACGCGTGGTACTGGCGCCCATCTTTGCCAGCCGCGTATTCAAAAACGACAATAGCATCAGCCTGCTGCCCCTGCATGGAATGGCGCGCATAGAACCGGAACTGGCATTTGTACTGGGTCAGGATTTACCGCCCCGTGAAGCTGCGTATGGCATGCAGGATGTCGATCAGGCAGTCTCTGCCTGTCATATCGCGCTGGAATTGATAGGCAGCCGTTATCTGGAGCCAGAGACAGCGGAATACACCGAACATCTGGCGGACGGTCTGTACAATCAGGGTTGCGTGCTGGGGCCACAACTGGCTGCGGATTACCTGGGCAATGAGCCTGGCCTTATTAACATAGAAATCCAGACGCAAGCACAGACCATACAGCAATTACGCGGCGAACATCCGGCCGGATTCCCGCGTCAGCCGCTGTACTGGCTGGCTGAATTCCTGCGCAGTCAGGGCATGGGATTACGACAAGGCCAGTTTGTGATTACCGGCTCCTACGCCGGCAGCCCGGACGTACCACTATACGTGCCGGTATCAGTCCGCTTTGGCAAGCTGGGTGTGATGCAATTGCAGTTCAAGCCACGCTGACGGGCAAAAAAAAAAGCAGCCACACGGCTGCTTTTTTTCTGACGAGTGAGCAGTTTGATACAGCGCGCCGTGCGGCAAGCACGGCTGGCGCTATGACGCGCAGACTTATTTTTTGCGGAACACCAGATCCCACACGCCATGACCGAGACGCAGGCCACGGTTTTCGAATTTCGTCACAGGACGATACTCTGGGCGTGGCGCATATGCCTCTGCGGTATTTTCCAAAGCAGGTTCAGCACTCAGCACTTCAAGCATCTGCACGGCATATTCTTCCCAGTCCGTTGCGCAATGCAGATAGCCGCCCGGCGCCAGTCGTGATGCCAGCAATTGCACCAGCGGACCCTGAATCAGGCGACGCTTGTTATGGCGCGCCTTATGCCAGGGATCAGGGAAGAACACATGGACGCCATGCAGCGATTCCGGCGCAATCATGTAATTCAGCACTTCAACCGCGTCATGCTGGATGATGCGCTGATTTTTCAAGCCCATTTCATCGGTCAGCTTGAGCAGGCTGCCTACGCCAGGCGTATGCACTTCGACGCCGATGAAATTTTTCTCAGGCATGCTGGCAGAAATTTTGGCGCTGGTCTCCCCCATGCCGAAACCGATTTCAAACACAGTCGGTGCCTGACGGCCGAAAGTCGCATCGATATCAAGCAGGGATTTTTGATAAGGGATGCAAAAGACAGGTCCAAGCGTTTCGATTGCGCGGGCCTGCGCGTCAGAGACACGGCCAGTGCGGGTGACAAAGCTACGGATACGACGTTCAGTCGGGTCATAAAACAGCGTTTTGCTGTTGTCAGCAGGTGTAGAGTCGGACATACGGAGTTTCAGTAAAAAGAGGTCATACTGTGAAGCGGAAGATATCGCAGTGACAATACTGAGATCAGACAACCGGCTACAGAACAGGACAGAAAGGCGGCATTTTACCAGACCACGCCAGTTTCAAACCAACACAAAGCCAGCCGCACATTGCCTTCCCGCTCAAGATCAGCAAAGAACCAGGGCCGCCGCGTCGGTTTTGCATCAGCCCCCCTTGCTTACTCGAGCATAACCGAACCGTCAGCACCCCACTTCACTTTGGTGATGCCTGGCTCACTCTCTTCCAGCCTGCGCAACGCCTCTTCCTGCGGTGAGAGCTGACCGCGCTGCACGCGTAATTCATCGGCCAGCCGCCGGTCTTCGAGTATCTGATCGCGCTTTTGCAAAGCAGCCTGATAAGTATCAGCCAGTTCTTCCTGCGTCCAGGGTTTGGCAATGTAACGGAAAGCCTCCGCCTCATTAATCGCGCCAAGTATGGTTTTGAACTCAGCAGACGCACTCAGCATCATACGCACCGCATCCGGCTGTATCGCTTTGGCCAGCGTCAGGAAACCTATGCCATTCATGGATGGCATATGATAGTCAGAGATAATGAAATCGTAAGCAGTATCCTGCAAATGCGCTAATGCTTCCTCAGGCACATTGTAGGTATCTATCCTGAGCTGGTCGTTACGCGCAATGCTTCTGAAACTGCGTTTTAAGGCTGAGAGTACATTCTGCTCATCATCCAGTAAAAGAATTCTTCGCATCATTTCCTCCTGTTGGTATAGATACGAACAGCCATACGGCCATGTACAGGTTCACTGAAAAGCCTGAGCTTTTCTATCACCCCTTCATCCAGCACAAAGTCAGCGGGTAACAAGAGCATACCGTCTTTGGATACCACGTCCGCCGACAACACCATGCCAGGCAATAACTGCAGCACCATGACTTCTTTATCATGCGGCTCCTCGCTGACATTACCCATAACCTGCTGAAAAGCTTCAACCACCTTGGGATCATAGCGGTTACCGGCACCACGCACGATAAGTGGCAAGGCATCATCCGGATGTACGCGCTTAGGGACCAGGCAGCCTATTTGCAAACTATCATAATCGCCAGCCAGCGCCAGTATTCTGGAGCCCAGCGGAATCTGGTCTCCCGCGATCGCATCGGGAAAACCACGGCCGTCGTAACGCTCATGCTGGAAGCGGATAATGCGCGCCGCTCCCTGCAAATCCTGCAGCGGCATCAGCAATTGCTCGGCCCGCAGAGTATGTTTGTGAAACTGGCCTAACTGGTCGCCATTCATCTGATTCAATGGTGTCTCCAGCAATTCATCAGAAAATCCGATTTTGCCTATATCTGCCAACAAGGCAGCGACAAAAATCTCTTGCGTATCTTTGCTTTCCAGCCCCATGCGCCGTGCGATCTTGCGCGCCAGATCAGCCACCCGGCGCGAGTGCCCCATCAGCTTACCGCCGCGCATTTCGATCACGCTGGAAAATACCTTGATCGAGGTCAGAAAACTATCCTTGAGTTTATCATTCGCACTCAACAGCGATTCGTGCGCTTTTCTGAGATCGGCTGTGCGCTCCTCGACTTTGATCTCCAGGCTGGCATTGAGCGTTTTTAATTCTTCATTCTGCCTTAAGGTCAGCTCTTCCAGCCTGAGTTTTTCCTGCTCCAGGGCTTTGCGTTCCAGCGCCTGCCGCACGATCAGGACAATGTCGTTATCGTCCCAGGGTTTGGTGATGTAGCGATAAATTTCGCCACGGTTAATCGCATCGATGATCGATTGTATGTCAGCGTAACCAGTCAGCAGCAGGCGTATGGTATCTGGCCAGCGTGCCCTGACATGTTCGAGAAAAACTGCTCCATCCATCACCGGCATTCGCATATCTGAAATGACCAGATCAACCGTTTCTGTTTCCAGCGTAGCCAGTCCTTCCTGACCGCCATTAGCGATCAGGACCTGATATCCTTTGCCACGGAACAAACGGCGCAACGATGACAAAATATTCGGCTCGTCATCGACGCATAAGATGCGGTAGACGCGTTCAGTCTGCGGCTCAGCATGCAATTCTGTATTCATCATGCCTGCTTTCCCAAATGGGCTAAGTGGTTGGTGGCTATGCGTTAAATCAATAGCGTTCAGCCTGCTCTGCCGACTAAGTCAGCAGGATCAGTGACTGAGTAAAATCTGGCTGATTTCGGCATATTGCTGCTTCTCCATCGCAAAAATCCTTAGACATAATTCTTCATTCAATTCCAGACGCTGCCATGCATAACTGGATTCACGCAGCAAATGGATGCGTTCCTCGTCGCTTACACGTACTTTGGCAAAAATATTCGCTACGGTCATCAGCATAGCCAATTCACTGGTTTCTGCCGTAACCGGATCATGGTGCGCACTGACCGCCTGTTGCATCTCGAGCGGAAAGCGCCATCTGCGCGCAAGCATTGCCCCTATCGATGCATGGCTCATAGAAAGCACGGCATTTTCAGCCTCATAACGTGCGCAATCCTGCTCTTTCTGATAGCGCTTCACCGCAGCATATTCGGCGGGGAATTTTGTCACCAGCGCTAACTTACCCAGATCATGGATCAGCCCGGTGGTAAAGGCTTGCTCCTGATTGGCACAGATGTGCGCAGCCAGCAATTTGGCAAAAATCGCGACCGAAATAGAATGCTCGAGAAAATAGTCCACGTCATTCCGCTCCAACACAAAGCGGCGTAACAGATTGGCGATGGCAGTACTGGTCACCAGTGTGCGCAGACTGCGAAAACCGAGTATAGAAACCGCATCTGACAAGGAATTTACGCGGTAGGACAAGCCATAAAAAGAAGAATTTGCGAGACGTAAAGTTTTAGAGGTTAAGGCCTGATCCTGAGCAATCCGCATGATGATGGAGCGTTGATCCACATTATCGTGCTCGATGGCCTCTATCAGTTCAGACAATACCTGTGGTAAGGAGGGCAGTTCCTCCAGTGCACGTACAAGCTGTTCTGCAGATATGGCACTCATATAGAACCTCTGATATTCCTGCTATTTTTTCCCACTATTATTCCGGCTATTATTCCCGCTATTGCAGCATGTGTCGCGCCAGAGCCTGCGCGAATTTATATACTTTCCTGACTCCCCGTTTCACGCATCCCCGCCACTGGAAGAAAAATAATAATACGTCCGTTCGAGCCAGAGTGTTTTCCCATTGCGCGGCAATCGACATGGTAAGTTTTCCCGCTGATCTGCACAAAAGTCATGTCCTGCTGATCTGGCCCGTTTAAACGCTGCGCCAGCTCTGGAAATACCTGATGCAGTTCATTATCCAGATTCACTGCGGCACCAGGTAATAATTCTTCTGCCTGCAGATTGCAAAATGCGATACGGTCTTCGTCATCAATCCCAATTAGGGGAAATGGTATCTGATGCAAAATTTCGCGGATCACACCAATGCTGACCTCATCTCTTTGTATCTGATTCTGCTTTTGCTTCAAAATGTCCGATAGCTGGCGATTGGTTTTCGCCAATTCCCGGTTACTGCTTTGTATCTCCACATTCAATCTGCGGTTCTCATTGAGAATTTCCTTAAACTGAAATGCATCACTGATATTTTTCCGTATTTGCTCATCATCCCAGGGTTTGGTCAGAAACTTATAGATTGCACCTTCATTGATCGCGTCAGTAATGTATTGCAGTTCGGAGTAGCCGGATAAGATGATCCTGACTGTATCCGGATATAAGGCCTTGGCCTGACGCAGAAATTCGACACCTGACATCGCAGGCATGCGCTGATCCGACATAATCACATCGACATTTTCACTGGCCAGTATTTCTAAGCCTTCACTCGCGCTGTTGCCGGTCAGGATGCGATAGCCATCTTTACGCAGCAAGCGTTTGAGTGCAGACAAAATATTGGGTTCATCATCCACCAGCAGTAAAGTACGCTCCGGCCGGGTAGCCTGTAATACATGTGGATGCAGACTGATATCCTGACGTATGAAATCCAGTAACTGCGCAAATGGCATAGGGCGTGCATAGAAATAGCCTTGCACTTGTTCGCATAAATTATCTGAAAAAAACTTACATTGTGCTTCTGTCTCTACACCCTCAGCAATCACCTCCATCCCCATGCTATGCGCCATGGAGATGATGGCTTTAGAGATCGAGGCATCGCTCTGATGGCCAGGCAATTCCCTGACAAAAGACTGATCGATTTTGACATAATCAAATGAAAAACGCTTCAGATAACCGAGTGCAGAATAACCCGTTCCAAAATCATCCAGCGACAGGCTGAAGCCCAGGTTTTTCAGCCGGAAAAATAAGGCATCAAATTCCTCATCGCAGCCTATCAACACACTCTCCGTCACCTCTAGCGAGATGTGCGCAGCTGTCACGCCGTACTCATTCATAATGGCCAGCATACGTTCCGGAAAATCCACCTCCTTCAACTGGCGTGGTGATACATTAATCGCCACGACCGGCTGCGCCAGCTGTTGTGCCAGTAAGCGCTGAATATCCTCACACGCACGTCGTATCACCCAATAGCCCAGCAACACGATTAAATCGGATTGCTCTGCAATCGGTACAAATTTTGCCGGTGAGATTTCACCCCGCGTTGGATGCTGCCAGCGAAGTAAAGCCTCGCATCCTGTTATTTTTCCGGTACGCAGGTCCGCTTTAGGTTGATAAAACAAGTGCAGCTGATTGTCCTGTATCGCTAAGCGCAAATCTGAGGCCAGCGCTATCTGTTCATCGACCGGGCCATTCAGGGCCGATGAATAAAAACGCAGATTGCCACACCCACATTCGCGCGCTCTGCGAAATGCGACTTCAGCGCATCTGGAAATATCCTCTGCCAATTGCCCATCGTCCGGATACATGGCGATGCCTATGCAACAGGACATATTCAGTTTCTGGTCAATCAGGGAAATCGCTTGCGTGAAAGTATTCATGACGCGCTGACAAAGCGCCAGCACTTCAGCAGAGTCAGCATGGCCAGGCAAGATCAGCAAGTATTCACCAGCGCCAAGGTGGGTAATCACATCATGATCGCGCAGTTCAGCACGTAAACGCATTTCTATGGTCTGTAACACCAGCCGTGAAGCTTCGAAGCCATAGCTTTCAGCAACTTGTTCATATTGATCCAGCCCCAGATAGCAGACGCTCAGATGCCCGCTTATCTGTGGTGAATGATCTATCGAAGACTGTAGCAGCGTATCGAGTTTTTTACGCTTGGAGTGATCCACCAAACCAGCTTGGCGGGTTTCTGCCAGCATCGGTGGCGGCACCTGCATATCGGCGATATAGCTTTCAAAAAAACGCTTTTTCTCGACTTCAGAATATACTTCCAGCGCCAGCCCGAGGTCGAACATGCATAGCTTAAACACCAGCAGCATCATGCCACTGAAGGAGAGCTGGTAATCCGCTTTAATATCCTGCAGATCCCCCCACACCGCCCCCAGGTATTTTCTGTAAGCAGAAAAATACCAGTCGCGGTTCAGTCCCATTTGTTGATGGGCAAACTCGATTTTGCTGCGATCTGCCAGAAAACTGCTATCCGATTTGGACTGCAGTAATAGTGAAAAATAGCTGCGTTGACGCTGATGTATGCGTTGCTGCAAACTGTCAGGCAGGCCATAAGACAGGAAAGGCGTATCAGCGATATGCTCGCGTAAGGCCCGATCAAACTGTGCGCGTATCTGTGCCAGCTGTGGACTGATGGTCGTCAGTATTCTGGCTTCATTACTACTCAAACGCAAACTGCTCATGCTATCGAACATACCATCCGTGCCGATATTGAGCATCGCAGTGAAGTCATCCCTGATTTTATTGGTATTTTCCTGACTCATAGCTTGCATCCTGATTTCTCTGATCTGTCCCTGATCTGTGGCGGTAATTATTCTTTGTTCACTTCCACCTTATCCGGATGCAGTGGCAAATGTATGGTAAAACTGGTCCCCACACCCAACTCGCTTTTCACCTCAATACGTCCATTGTGTTTCTTGATAATTCCGTACGACAGCGACAAGCCCAAACCGGTTCCGCTGCCTATCGGCTTAGTGGTAAAAAAAGGTTCAAAAATACGTGTCATGATTTCAGGCGGAATACCGGATCCTGTATCACTGATACGTATCCAGATCCAGTCATCCTTGCATCCGGTATTGATGGTGATATTGCCTTTATCCTTGATCGCATGTGAGGCATTGACCAAGAGATTCATCACCACCTGATTGATTTGCGAAATGACGCAACGTACATTCGGCAAATTGCCGTATTCCTTGATCACGGTGGCTTTATATTTGATCTCATTGATCACGATATTGAGCGTACTGTCTATGCCATGATGGATATCTGCCTCTTGCCAGTCAGTTTCACCGACATGCGAAAAATCTTTGAGTGACTGTACGATGTCGCGCACCCGTTTCAGGCCATCCATAGACTCTCTGACTAAATCTTCCACATCCTCCTGCAGGAATTCCAGATCGGCTTCTTTTTTGATGGCGTTGACCCGTGCGACCGCAGACTGCGCTGCCTGGGGCTGGAGAATTAACTGCTCATATTGTCCAAGGACTTCAAACAGCTTCTCTACGTAACCCTGCAATGATCCCATGTTGGAATTTACAAAACCGATAGGATTATTGATTTCATGGGCAATACCTGCGGCCAGTTGACCCACCGAGGCCATTTTTTCCGATTGCATCAACTGATCCTGCGCCTCTTGCAGCTTATGGATTAACTGTTTCTGCTCCTCGCCTTTTTTTTGCAGCGACTCTTCCATCGCCTTGCGTTCGCTGATGTCGGTCAATGAACCCACTACTTCAAGCGGATTGCCAGCCTCATCCCGGATCAGGCGCAACATATCGTGCATCCAGATGTAGTGGCCATTGCTGTTTTTAAAACGGTATTCGTAGGTACGCTCGCCTTCCGAGAACAGCATGGCCAGACTGGAAAATATCTGCGGCACATCCTCAGGATGAATGTGATCAAACCAGAAATTCGGATCGGATACCATCATCGCGGAATCGTAGCCCAGTATGCGTTGCGCATTGGAGCTGACATAAGTCATTTTGAAATCGCCGGTCGGCACGCTGCTGTAAATAATCGCAGGCGTATTATCAATCAGATATTTCAGACGATTATGTTGCGCTACTTCCTGACTGACACTCGCAGGCTGACTGGCACTGGCAGCCGCTGTGGTCGCCGGTGCTGGCGCAGATAAGTCGAAATATTCAAATTGGTTTTCCATCTCTGGCCCCACATCAGCTGATCTGCCCTGCCAAATAATTACCCGAAAAACAACTATTTCATATCTTTGTGGCGCACCTTGCGCCCCCGTAGCCCAGCTTTGGTTCTATTTTCCTGAATTTCATACTACTCAGTATTTAAGTATTTACAAGCAGCAAGATTCAAACAATTGTTAACTCAAGGAAATGTTTCTCATTCTTGCGCTGACTTTTTCTGAATTTCAAGAGAGAGGTAAAAGACCGTTACAATGAGGAAATTCATTATCTGACTGCGCCGTCAGTACAATTTTTTACTCTCTCCCGCTTGATATCCCTATGGCACGCTTACAACTACAGTTTCCTGAAGATCAGTATTACTACCGCACCCAGCTTAATGTCAGGGTGACTGAAATCAATGCCGCCAACCATGTCGGTAATGATTCTATGGTGTCGATGATCTCAGAAGCCCGCGCCCGCTTTATGTTTGAGTTTGGTATCCGTGAAACAGCCAATGAGGGACTGGGCATCATCGTGACTGACCTGGCGACCACCTACAAAGCCGAAGCACATGCACGTGACCAGTTGCTGTTTGAAGTCGGGGTGATGGACTTCAACAAATATGGCGGCGATATTATTTTCCGTATTACACGTCCAGCGGATAACACGCTGATCGCGATGGCAAAGTCTGGCTTTGTATTTTTCGACTACCAGATCAGTAAAGTCGTTGCGATGCCACCAGAATTCATGGCCAAGTTCCCGCAGGCGAACTGGCTGCCCAACTGAATTTTTCGTTTAAACTTGCTGTTCCACTTTTCACTTTTCAAATAAAGGTCAGGCATGCAAACAGCCGCGTATATCGTAATAGGACTAATCGGGGTATTACATGTGTATATTCTGGTTCTGGAAATGTTTTTATGGGAAAAACCAGCGGGCCGCCGTGCCTTCGGTATGAGCGCGGAAATGGCCAAGTCCACGAAGACGCTGGCAGCGAACCAGGGCCTGTATAACGGCTTTCTGGCTGCGGGTCTGTTCTGGGGGCTGAGTCTGGGCGCGGCTGGCAAAGAGGTCAGTACCTTTTTTCTGCTCTGTGTATTGATTGCAGGCCTGTATGGCGCAGCGACTGCCTCACGCAAAATTCTGTTTATTCAGGCGGTGCCTGCCACAATAGGTCTGGCCTTGCTGTATCTGGCCTGAATGACTGTTACGGCTGACGTGCATCGCGCAGGCCAGCCGCAGGGATTAACGCCACTCTACCAGCGAAACACCCATTCCTACCCGGGTCTGGCGGAAGTTATAGTCAATCATGCTTTCGCCATAGCCGCTGAAAATCTGTACATAGCCATGCAGGCCGGTAAGCAAAGGGAAAGCCCAGTCCAGCTGTACCGAGCCGCGTGACTGCTGTCCGGAACGCAGGCTGTGGCGGCCCTGAAACGTAAAGATATGCGTGCCTGTTTTCCTTGTCACCAGTAATTCACCACGCCCTGCGTAGTCCTGAATGCTGGGATTATCGTCAGCCGCGTCGCTTTCCTTGATACGCCACCATGGACGCAGACTGATACTCCAGTCGCCTTGTTCCAGCGCCAGCTCGCCAATGATACGGTTCCAGCTACGCGACAAGGGTAAAGCGCGTCCATTCGACTGATGGTTGATGCCTAGCGAAGCCATCCTGGCCTGCCAGCCCAGCATATCGAAGCTGAGCGGATAAACCAACATGGCTTCCGGCTCATAATTAGTTTCCCGGAACGGACGCGACAAACCGCCGTTATATACTTGCCAGCGAGATGACTGGGTATAGGCACCCCACAGATTGGCTTTGGTCCCCAGCACATTTTCCATTATTTTTGACTTAAAGCTGAGCTGGAATTTCGCTTCGACTGCATCCAGATCCACTTTATCCGCCTGATGGCCGGGAGCGGGCGAAAACGGAGCTGCATTGATGCGATTGCTGTATGCGACTGGCAGGATATACACCGGCTTATACGGCTTAGGGAAAAACAGGGATTTCGCATTTGCGGGCTCTAATTCCCAGCGTTCACTGAGTCCATCCACCTCGCGCGCTGCAGGGCTGGCAGTGGCGACAGGCTGCTCCTTGCGCTGCGCTGCCGTACCGGTTTCATGACTGATCTGAGTGGGACTCTGCTTTGCAGGCTTACCATACAAGCGGTCATAACAAGCCAGACGCTCTGCATCCTGTGCAAGCTGGCTGCAATCCTGCTGTTGTGCCAGCGCAGCGAACGGCAGCACAGCGCTGACCAGCATCCAGTTTTTTTTCTTCATCGTTCAGTCTTCCTTTAGCTTGAGAGGCGAAGCACACATTGAAACAGGCAAGGCTGGCGCCCGCTACAGATGACGGGGAGCCAACGCGCCGTGCCGGGGTTTTCCGGTTAAATCTGTTTACAAATACAGCATGCGTTGACGCTCATCCTCAGACGGCTCGATATCACGCGCTTCATAGAATGCAAAAATCGCATCGACAATATTCGCAGGCTCATCGATCAGCTGGACCAGATTCAGGTCTTCAGGCGCGATCATGCCATTGCCTGCCATCTGTACCTTGATCCATTCCAATAGACCACTCCAGAAAGTGGTGCCAACCAAAATGACTGGAATACGACGTGATTTACCGGTCTGCATCAGCGTCAACACCTCACTGACCTCGTCCATGGTGCCAAAGCCGCCAGGAAAAACCACGTAGGCATCGGCATACTTCACAAACGCGACTTTACGCGCAAAGAAATGCCGGAAACTGAGGCTGATGTTTTGCCAGGGATTACTGCGCTGCTCATGCGGCAATTCGATGTTCAGCCCGACAGAAGGAGACGCGCCTTCATACGCGCCCTTATTCGCCGCCTCCATAATGCCTGGGCCGCCGCCGGAAATCACCGCAAAACCGGCGTCAGACAAGCGTCGCGACAAGTCCACACATTGCGCATAATAGGGATCGTCCGGTTTGGTACGCGCAGAGCCAAAAATCGTGACGGCCGGACGTATCGTAGAAAGGCGTTCGGTAGACTCGATAAACTCTGCCATAATCGTGAACATATGCCAGGATTCGCGCGCTTTTAAGGCTGTCGCTCTGTCCTGATCAATAATCTGACGCAATCTGGTCACATTTTTTCTGTTTCCGTTCATATGCAAAATACCCTCTTGTTAGTCGATGGCTCCAGCTATCTGTACCGTGCCTTCCATGCGATGCCGGATTTACGTAATCCACAAGGCGAGCCCACCGGTGCCATTTACGGCATGATTAATATGCTGCGCCGTCTGCGCAGCGATTATCCGGCAGCATACATGGCATGCGTATTTGATGCAAAAGGCAAGACTTTCCGCGATGACCTGTATCCCGAATACAAAGCGCAACGCGCCCCTATGCCGGACGACCTGCGTCTGCAAATAGAGCCTATTCATCAGGCGGTGGCCGCGATGGGCTGGCCTATTCTGATGGTAGAAGGCGTGGAAGCCGATGACGTGATCGGCACACTGGCCGTTGCTGCGACCCGGCAGAATATGAAAACCGTGGTCTCGACCGGTGACAAAGATCTGGCGCAGCTGGTCAACAGCCAGGTCACGCTGATTAATACCATGTCCAATGAAGTCATGGATGAACCGGGCGTATTAGCTAAGTTCGGCGTGCCACCGGCGCGCATCATCGACTATCTGACCCTGATCGGAGACACGGTAGACAATGTACCTGGCGTGACGAAATGTGGCCCTAAAACCGCCGTTAAATGGCTGACTGAATATGACAGCCTCGATGGCATCATGGCCAATGCCGATAAAATCAAGGGCGTGGTCGGTGACAACCTGCGCGCCGCGCTGAACTGGCTGCCGCAGGGACGGGTACTGATCACAGTCAAGACCGATTGCGACCTGAGTGCGCATTATCAGGATATTCAGCACAGCCTGGTCGCCAAACCGGAAAGCAAGGAAGACATGCTGGCTTTCTTCAGCCGTTACGGCTTCAAAACCTGGTTGCGTGAATTATCGGGCGACGCCACCGCCGGTGCCACACCACTCAAAGCAGCCAGCGCTACAAGCGCCGCTGCACCAGCGAATTCACCGGTACAGGGCGGACTGTTTCAGGAAGAAGAAAATGCAGCCGTCATCGAAAAAAATTATGAACTGGTGCTGACTGAGTCTGCACTGGACGCATGGCTGGCACGGATACAACAAGCCAGCCTGACTGCATTCGATACCGAAACCACTTCGCTGGAACCTATGCATGCACAGTTAGTTGGCCTCTCACTGTGTTGCGAAGCGGGTCATGCCTGCTATATCCCGGTGGCGCACCACTATGCGGATGCCCCGCTGCAGCTCACGCGTGAACTGGTACTGGAAAAACTGCGCCCCTGGCTGGAAGACGCGAGCAAAGCCAAGGTAGGACAAAATCTGAAATACGACAGCCATGTATTGGCCAATCATGGCATACAGCTGCGCGGTATCGCACATGATACTTTGCTGGAATCGTATGTATTTGAATCCCATAAATCACATGATATGGACAGCCTGGCACTGCGCCATCTGGGTAAGAAAACCATCAGCTTTGAAGAAGTCTGCGGTAAGGGTGCATCGCAAATAGGTTTTGACCAGGTCGAGCTGCAACGCGCGACCGACTATGCGGCTGAAGATGCGGATATCACACTGCAATTGCATCAAGCCATGTGGCCGGAAATCGCACCCGATGCCAAGCTGCTCAAGGTCTATCACGATATCGAACTGCCGACTTCTGTGGTGCTGCAAAAAATCGAGCGCAATGGCGTAAAAATCGATCCTGCCTTGCTGGCAGCGCAGTCGCATGAAATCGGTATCCGCCTGCTGGAGCTGGAACAAAATGCCTATGCACTGGCGGGTCAGCCGTTCAACCTGAACTCACCTAAACAGCTGGGTGAAATCTTCTTCGGCAAGCTGGGTTTACCGGTGGTCAAAAAAACCCCATCCGGCGCGCCATCTACCGATGAAGAGGTTTTGCAGAAACTGGCGGAAGATTATCCTCTGCCGAAAATCCTGCTCGAATACCGTGGTCTGGCCAAACTGAAATCGACCTATACCGACAAATTGCCGAAGATGGTCAATCCTGCTACCGGGCGTGTTCATACCAATTATGCGCAAGCCGTGGCCGTCACCGGCAGGCTGGCTTCGAATGATCCTAATCTGCAAAATATTCCGGTGCGCACTGCGGAAGGACGCCGCATCCGCGAAGCCTTTATTGCCTCTCCGGGTCATATCATCATGTCGGCCGATTACTCGCAGATAGAATTGCGCATCATGGCCCATATCTCAGGCGATGCAAGTCTGCTCAAGGCTTTTGCCGATGGCGAAGACGTACACCGTGCGACTGCGGCAGAAATTTTCGGTGTTACGCCTGCGGAAGTCAGCAATGAACAGCGCCGCTATGCCAAGGTAATTAATTTTGGTCTGATCTATGGCATGAGCGCGTTTGGTCTGGCGGGCAATCTGGGGATAGAACGTGCGGCAGCACAAAGCTATATCGATAAATACTTCCAGCGTTATCCGGGCGTGGCGCAGTACATGGCCGATACCCGCACTAAGGCGAAAGCACATGGTTATGTAGAGACGGTTTTTGGCCGCCGTCTGTGGCTGCCGGAAATTAACAGCCCGAATGGCCCGCGCCGCCAGGGCGCAGAACGCGCAGCGATCAATGCCCCTATGCAGGGTACTGCAGCGGATTTGATCAAGCTGGCCATGATCGCCGTACAGAACTGGCTGGAACAGGAAAAACTGCAAACCCGCATGATCATGCAAGTGCATGACGAACTGGTGCTGGAAGTGGCGGATGCTGAAGTGGAGCTGGTCAGACAAAAACTGCCGGAACTGATGGCTAATGTCGCCACACTTGACGTGCCCTTACTGGCCGAAGTCGGCATCGGCCATAACTGGGAAGAAGCGCACTAGGCCAGCTTTCTGGCCTGCCTGTCCTTAGGCGATAGGCAAGCCAGAAACCGGTTTGATCTCTTCCATACATATCATGGAGCGCAATGAAGCCACCCCGGGTACCTGCATCAGGGTATCCGTTAAAAACTGCGACAGACTCTTCAGATCGGCAGCCACCACTTTCAGGATGTAATCAAAATCGCCGGAAATGGTATGGCACTCAATGATATTCGGGAATGCCTGCAGCTTGCGCTCCACTTCCCGCACATTGCGGAACTGTTCGCGGTCCAGCGATAAATTCACAAACGCCATCACGCCCAGCCCCACCGCCTCCGGATTCACTTGCGCACTGTAAGCGCGTATCACCTTCTGCTCTTCCAGCACTCTGACCCGGCGTAAAGTCTGGGGTGCAGACAGGTGAATTTTTTCGGCCAGATTCAGGTTGCTGATACGCCCGTCCTGCTGCAGATGACGCAGGATACTCAAATCATAATTGTCCATACACTGACTCCTTACAGCTTGCATACAATCAAGAGCAAGATTTTGATATATTTTATTTAAAATGTGATTTATGAAATTTAATCACCAATTTTCACATTTTATGCATTTTTATTTCTAATCACATGTTTTTTTTGGGAAATTTAGCAATCTAATTATCTGGCGGGCTGGCTACAATGGACATAGAACTCGTCAGTTTCATTGCACTGTCTGATGTGCATGAGGCTTTTGCGAAATGTGGAAAAATTTCGCAACAGCTTCGGGACATGCCTGCTTAGCAGCGTGGCTAAGTCCATTGACGATGTTCTTACATCAGGGCTGACATAGCAAAGTTAATTACAAAGTTTCAGTGATTAACCGCCATCCTGATTGCTCCCTCAGCTGGAGTCAATGTGTCAGCCCTGTCCATATTAAAAAACTTGGAGAACATCATGGTTAGCTTTATCGGCACCCGCGACCTGCAGAATCATTTACGTCAGGTGAAGCCTGAAAATGCGATTATTAACATGGCAGAAATGATCAGAGAAGATTATCTGCGCTGGTCGCTGTTTGACAAAACTGCACGCGTCGCCAGCCATTCAGAAGTTGGTGTGATTGAATTAATGCCTATTTCTGACGGCAGCAATTATTCTTTTAAATATGTGAATGGACATCCTAAAAATACCCAGGCAGGCTTACTCACAGTGACTGCTTTTGGCGTACTCGCTGATGTGGATACCGGGTATCCGCGTCTGCTATCTGAATTGACACTGACGACCGCTATTCGCACAGCTGCCACCTCGGCACTGGCTGCTAAATATATGGCACGTCCTGACAGCAAAGTCATGGCGCTGATTGGCAACGGTGCACAGAGTGAATTCCAGGCCATCGCTTTTCACAAAATGCTGGGTATCCGTGAATTACGTGTATACGACGTGGACCCGGCAGCAACCGAAAAACTGATACGCAATCTGCGTGCTTATCCGGAATTAACCGTGATCCGCGCAACATCAACCGCACAGGCAGTCAAAGGTGCGGATATCGTAACGACAGTTACCGCCGACAAAACCAATGCCACCATCCTGACGCCAGACATGATAGAACCCGGCATGCATATCAACGGTGTGGGTGGCGATTGCCCCGGAAAAACCGAGCTGCATGCAGACATACTCAGACAAGCAATGGTGGTGGTGGAATATGAACCACAATCACGCATTGAAGGTGAGTTACAGCAAATGCCAGCTGACTTTGCTGTTACCGAACTGTGGACCATACTCAATGGCAACAATACTGGCCGCCACAATGCGCAACAAGTGACTGTGTTTGATTCTGTCGGATTCGCGCTGGAAGATTTTTCCGCCATGCGCTATCTGGAAAGATATGTGTTGCAAGCCGGAACGACTATGTTGGATTTAGTACCCGAAATGATGGATCCTAAAGATTTGTTTGGTATGGGGATGGCAAATAACCCGTCCTTGGTACACAATGCCAGCCAGACGGTCAATACCGTAACAGCCGTTCCTATACACGCCTGATCCGGGCGTAGCAAACGGTTATTTAACCTGCCTTATTTACTTGAAAAGAATGAAAACCATTTCCTTAATTGGAGCACCAACCGATGTTGGTGCCAGCGTCAAAGGCGCAAGCATGGGACCAGACGCACTGCGCGTTGCCGGATTGACGGAAGCGTTGCAGGCACGTCAGTTGCAGGTGGTCGACCGTGGCAATCTGCACGGTCCGGCCAATCCCTGGCAAGAGCCGGTCAACGGCTTGCGTCATCTGAAAGAAGCCATCGACTGGAACCAGGCCGTGTTTGATGCGGTCGGACAGGCTCTGAGCGATGGTCATCTTCCCATGATGCTGGGTGGCGATCATTGTCTGGCAATCGGTTCTATCAGCGCGGTGGCAGCACACTGCCGTCGGGCTGGGAAAAAACTGCGTGTTTTGTGGTTCGATGCACACGCAGACAGCAATCTGTCAACCATTAGCCCTACCGGCAATATCCACGGTATGCCGGTTGCCTGCCTGATGGGACATGGCCCGAAAGAGCTGATCGGCTATGGCGGTCACACACCGGCCATGTTGCCACATGAAATCCGTCAGATCGGCATACGCAGTGTGGATGCGGGTGAGAAAAAATTCATCCACGAGATGGGCATACAAGTCTATGACATGCGCTACATCGATGAATATGGCATCCGTAACACGATGAGTTCTGCGCTGGCCGGTGTCGATGCCAATACCCATATCCACGTCAGTTTCGATATGGATTGCCTGGACCCGCAAATTGCACCGGGCGTAGGGACGGCGGTACTCGGCGGCCCGACTTATCGCGAAGCGCAATTGTGCATGGAGATGATCGCAGACACAGGGCTGATGGGCTCACTCGATATCGTCGAACTCAACCCTGCGCTGGATATCCGCAATCAGACTGCGATCCTGGCAGTTGATCTGATTGAAAGTCTGTTCGGCAAGTCGACGCTGGTACGTATCTGAGCGTGAAATAGTTTCGATTTAAGGCTGCAATTGCTGTAATGAAGATACACGGTTAGCGAACCGTGTATCGTTTCAAATTTAGTCTATCTTTTTGTGTCAGCAGGTGGTTTGCCCAACATCCTGTCTCGCGATGCTCCTACACCTGCATCCAAATCTTTCTGGCGCATTTCCTGTTCACGCTTCGTTTTTTCATTATTTGCAAGCACAAATTTCTCAGTTTCTGCTTTCCAGCCCGAGTAACTCTGCTGGACTTTTTCTACCCGATTTTTAATGTTCAGACTAATCTCTGCGTATGTCTTGTCCATCAAAGATCTTGCTGCCTGCATTTCATCTTCGGTTAGTATTCTCTCAATTTCAGCCGGAATTACCGAACCAACTGGCAACACTGAATTTAATTGTCCGACAAAATGCTGATAACAAGTCTGCCATTTATTCATGGCCTGACTAATTCCCGTAATTTCTGCGTTTGTTTTTGATACTTGTGGCAGGACAGGCTCTTCACAAGTGAAGTTGGATAACTTAACCGCATCGCCATCAAATCCGGTAGTGAAGTAACTAATTTTTTCTTGATTTTTCTTTCTTACATTGATTAATTTTACAAACTCTGCCGCCTTTTGATTGCCAGCCTGGTTGGCTTGGTTAAACCAACGTTCCGCATTGACCAAATCAGGCTTTGTTCCTTCGCCAAACCAATACATCTCGCCTACCATGTATTGCGCTTCAGAATTCCCCGCCTCGGCCGATTTCAGGAATTTTTTAAATGCAGCGTTATAGTCTTTCTTTGCATGGAGTGCAGTCGCCTCAGAAAAGTCATCTGCGCATACATCCGACGAATATACGATAACAAGAGCTGCAAAAAGCAAGGCTTTCATTTGTTATTCCTTTAAAAAAAAGATACCGTCAAGATAATACACAAAGCTCATTTGCCCAATAAAGTGCCTGTTATTTAATAAAAACCCACGTAAATTCGTGGGTTTTTATTAACACATACCGGAAATGCTTTCTTTTACTTACTCAACCGCTTTCACCATATCTTCGATGACTTTCTTAGCGTCGCCGAACACCATCATGGTTTTATCCATGTAGAACAATTCATTGTCCAGACCGGCATAACCCGAGGCCATAGAGCGCTTATTGACGATCACAGTTTTGGCTTTATAGGCTTCCAGAATCGGCATACCGGCAATCGGGGATTTTGGATCTTTTGCAGCAGGATTGACCACGTCATTCGCACCCAGCACCAAGACCACGTCAGCTTGTCCGAATTCGCTGTTGATATCTTCCATCTCAAACACCTGGTCGTAAGGCACTTCCGCTTCTGCCAGCAAAACATTCATGTGACCCGGCATACGGCCTGCGACCGGATGAATCGCGTATTTCACGGTTATCCCTTTGTGCGTGAGTTTCTCAGTCAGCTCTTTTAAAGCATGCTGAGCCCGTGCCACGGCCAGACCATAGCCAGGAACGATAATCACGGTTTCTGCATTCCCCAGCAGGAAAGCCACGTCATCCGGTGAGCCGGATTTCACATTACGTTGAACAGCACCACCAGTAGCAGCTTCCGCCGGGGCACCACCAAAACCACCCAAAATCACGTTGAAGAAGGAGCGGTTCATGGCTTTACACATGATGTAAGACAGGATCGCGCCGGAAGAACCCACCAGCGAACCGGCAATAATCAACATGGAGTTATTCAGCGAAAAACCGATACCTGCTGCCGCCCAGCCTGAATAACTGTTGAGCATGGATACTACGACCGGCATATCGGCACCACCGATAGGGATGATGATCAATACACCCAGCACAAATGCGATGGCTGTCATGATAATAAACGGCGTCCAGGCCGGTGTGACACCGCCATCGAAGCAAAATACCAGTCCCAGAGCAACCATCGCCAGCGCCAGGATCAGGTTGAGCATATGCTGACCGGAGAAAGTGACAGGTGCGCCCTGAAACAGGCGGAACTTATACTTACCGGATAATTTACCGAAAGCTATTACTGAGCCAGAGAAAGTGATCGCACCGACAAAGGTACCGATAAACAGCTCAATACGGTTACCAAACGGGATCGCGACTTCACGCGTAGTGATATTGAATATCCATGGTTCTGCAACCACCGCGACTGCAATACAGACGGCTGCCAGACCTATCAGCGAATGCATCGCAGCGACCAGTTCCGGCATTTTGGTCATTTCCACCCGCTTCGCCAGCGTGGCACCGATGCCGCCACCAACCACCACACCGAGCGTGACCAGGCCATAGCCCAGGCCTGAACCCGCTGCTTCGGTTTTCAGTTTGACGATGAGTGCAATGGTAGTGAACACCGCAACTGCCATACCGGCCATGCCAAAGGCATTACCGCGCCGAGCAGTGGATGGATGTGACAAGCCTTTGAGCGCCTGAATAAAGCATACCGATGCGATCAGATACAGCATCGTAACGAGATTCATACTCATTATTTGCCCTCCTTGCCTGCTGCTTTATTGTCTTTTTTCTTGAACATTTCCAGCATCCTCTGGGTCACCAGAAAACCGCCGAATACATTCACCGCAGCCAGCGCGACGGCCAGGGTGCCCATCACCTGCGCCAGCAAGCCTTCAGTCAGACCGGCAGCCAGCATGGCACCAACGATAATGATGGCAGAAACAGCATTTGTCACCGCCATTAATGGCGTGTGCAATGCAGGCGTTACAGTCCACACCACGTGGTAACCGACATACACGGCTAACACGAAAATGATGAGGTTGGTAAGGGTATGACTAACTTCCATGATGTCCTCTCTTTTTAAATGAATAAGACATGCAAAGACATTTCCGTCACCAACTTACGCTTGATGTAGCCGCTGTGTCAGCCTGATTCAGATCAGGCTGACACAGCTTACCACCTTGCGCATCAGTCAATAGCGGTTCAATACTCTTTCAAACTGGTGATCTGATTTTTTGCGTTCACAAACACCACATTCGGTTTGTGATTACGCGCTTCTTCTTCCGTCATCGGCGCGTAAGTACAAATAATCATCAGGTCGCCCAGTTGCACCCTACGGGCTGCAGCGCCATTCAGGGAGATTTCACCACTGCCACGCTTGCCTTTGATGGCATAGGTGGAGAAGCGCTCACCGTTATTGACGTTATACAGCTCGATCTGTTCGTTCTCGATGATATTCGCAGCATCGAGCAGATCTTCATCGATTCCACATGAACCTTCATAGTGGAGGTCGCACTGGGTTACAGTTGCGCGATGAATTTTGGCGCGGAGCATATTTCTTTGCATGGTGTTTCAACTTTCTGATACGTGTTTCGGTAAATTTGACTTACCAGCTACTTCCTGAGTATTTCACCCGCAGCACACATCAGCGTCGCGGCGACAATTTCGTCTTCGCGGTTAATCGCCAGTCCACCTTCTTTATCGATAATCAGTTTGAGAAAATCCTGCACATTACGTGCGTACAAAGCAGACGCATCTGCGGCAACCAGCGTAGCCAGATTTGGCTCGCCGATAATATGTACGCCGTATTTGGTGACAGTTTTACCCAATTCAGAGAGTGGACAGTTGCCGCCCTGCTCGACCGCCATATCGACGATCACTGAGCCTGGCTTCATTGCTTTTACCGTGTCTTCGGAAATCAGCACCGGCGCTTTTCGGCCCGGTATCAAAGCAGTAGTGATAATAATGTCAGCTTGTTTGGCCCGCTCATGGACAAGTGCGGCCTGGCGTTGCATCCAGGCTGCAGGCATAGGGCGTGCATAGCCGCCAACACCTTGAGCAATTTCGCGTTCCTCATCGGTCTCATAGGGGACATCAATGAATTTCGCGCCGAGAGATTCTACTTGTTCTTTGACCGGAGGTCTAACATCGGACGCTTCAATCACCGCCCCCAGACGCTTGGCGGTCGCGATTGCCTGCAAGCCGGCCACCCCTACTCCCATAATCAGCACGCGGGCGGCTTTTACAGTACCGGCGGCGGTCATCAGCATAGGCATAAAGCGTTGGTAAGTGTTCGCTGCCAGCATCACCGCCTTATAGCCTGCGATGTTTGCCTGAGAGGACAGAACATCCAGCGATTGCGCGCGTGTAATGCGCGGTGCTGCCTCCAGCGCGAAGGCCGACAAACCGGTCGCTGCCATGGCGCTGATATTGTCAGCATCGAAAGGATTGAGCATCCCTACTAACACGCTGCCGGATGCCATGAGCGCGCGTTCGCTGGCATCCGGTGCACGCACTTTGAGGACCAGTTCTGCGCCAAATGCATCAGCTGCACTGCCTATCTGGGCACCTGCCGCCTGATAAGCCTCATCGGTAATACTGGCTGCCACACCGGCGCCAGACTGCACGATGACCTGATGTTTTGCGGCGACATACTTCTTGATGGTTTCGGGGGTGGCCGCAACGCGTGTTTCCCCCGGCCGGGTCTCGGCGGGAATGCCGATTTTCATAGATGTGCTCCCTGATGATGTAAAAATAAAATCGTTCTCGTTAGTACGCTAAGCAATTTCTTTCAGGAATGCAGCCATATGCGAGCCCGGCAATTGTTTGCCGCCGCAATCAGGGCTCCATTCCTACTTTCATATTCAGTTCAACAAACTGAGGGCTTACCCCGCTGTGAAATCTCGTGACGGAATTCCCTTTTGGGGATAACCAATCCTCAGTCTGTACATCGCAACCGGACAATTCTAAGTTCCGCGGCACAGTCTGATGACATGCGCAGTATGCTTACCACAATCTTACATGTCATATTCGACAACGATATTACATGGATTCTGCAGGACTGAACAAACGAAGTTTTTTCAGATCATTTGCAACTTTCATCAGCTTTCTGAAAACCATCAATGCAATCCAATTCGTATTAATTTATTTTTTTCTTATACAAAACAGAGGCTTAGCCTGAAAAATATTTATAAAAAACAAAGCAAAATTGTGCGATCGCAACAATTTACCATTCAAAAAATGCCCCATAGACAAAATTTGCATTAGCAAATGCGCAGTCAAATTTGCTGCTTCGCCACACAAAATGTGACAGCCAAGTAAAATGACGGACTTACTTAGATCCTGAAGTACGATTTTCCTGCCACGTCAGCCCTACCGACACGCTGAATGCGCCCCCCTGACAGGGCGACAGTGCCAGCTCAGGTTCTATTACCGAAAGAAGTTATGTCTGCCATCTGGAAACCATCTGTCACCGTCGCCGCCATTATTGAGCGCAATCACCGCTTTTTAATGGTGGAAGAAGAAACCCCCGACGGGGTGCGCATCAATCAGCCTGCGGGCCATCTCGATCCTAAGGAATCGCTGGAACAGGCCGTGATCCGTGAAACCCTGGAAGAAACGGCTTACGAATTTACGCCGACGGCGCTGGTAGGAATGTATTTATCGACGTTTACTTCCCCAGTGACGCAAGAGCAGGTCAGCTATCTGCGCTTCGCCTTTACCGGTGATGCGGGCGCCGATACCGGACGCACGCTGGATCACGGCATTTTAAGAGCGGTCTGGATGAGCTATAACGATATCCTGAACTCTGAACACATCCATCGCAGCCCGCTGGTGCTGCAATGTGTGGATGATTATTTACGCGGCAAGCGTGCTCCGCTTTCGCTGCTGTTTACCCACCCGAGCGCATTATGAGTAAAAAACGTGTAGTAATCGGTATGTCTGGCGGGGTCGATTCCTCGGTCTCGGCATGGCTGTTAAAGGAACAGGGCTATGAAGTCATCGGTCTGTTTATGAAAAACTGGGAAGATGACGACGATTCTGAATATTGCTCAACACGCGAAGACTGGATCGATGCGGTCAGCGTCGCCGATGTGGTCGGCGTCGATATCGAAGCGGTGAATTTCGCGAGTGAATACAAAGACCGTGTGTTTGCCGAATTCCTGCGTGAATACCAGGCTGGCCGCACTCCGAATCCGGATGTGCTGTGCAACGCTGAGATTAAGTTCAAGGCCTTCCTCGATCATGCGATGAAGCTGGGTGCTGACTATATCGCTACCGGTCACTATGCGCGGGTGCGCGAAGTGAATGGTGAATTCCAGTTGCTCAAGGCGATGGATGCCAGCAAAGATCAGAGTTACTTCCTGCACAGGCTGAATCAGAAGCAATTGGCCAATACCCTGTTCCCACTGGGTGAAATTCATAAGACGGAAGTACGAAAAATCGCGGAACAACTGCAACTGCCGAATGCGAAAAAGAAAGACTCAACCGGTATTTGTTTTATCGGCGAACGTCCATTCCGCGAGTTTCTGAACCGTTACCTCTCGTATCAGCCCGGTGATATCAAGACGCCGGAAGGCAAGGTCATCGGCCAGCACGTAGGGCTGAGTTTTTATACGCTGGGTCAGCGCAAAGGCATAGGCATAGGCGGCATCAAATCCCATCAAAATGCCGATGGCAGCAGCGATGCCTGGTATGTGGCACGCAAAGATGTGCTGAATAACACCTTGTACGTGGTTCAGGGCCATGATCATCCCTGGCTGCTGTCGGCTCAGCTGGAAGCCACGCAAGTCAGCTGGGTCGCAGGTTATGCACCTGCGCAAGCCCAGTTATCGGCCAAAACCCGTTATCGCCAGCCTGATGTGGCCTGCCAGTTTGCCGGTGACACCGAACAATTCCAACTGCATTTCCCTGACGCGCAATGGGCAGTCACGCCTGGCCAGTCTGCAGTCCTGTATGACGGTGATGTCTGCCTCGGCGGTGGCATCATTCATCAGGCTGGATAAACGCTTCCTACACTCACTTCCTGCCTCACCATCAGTTGCACGCGCAGTCCGCAACTGATGGCCTGCCTCAGAATTCAAATTTGCTTATACATTTCACGGATAACGCGCCGTTTTTCGCAGCATTTCTGAATTTTTTATAAATAATATTTGAATTATTTAAAATTATCTGGCGATAATTCAGCATTACTGGTGAGAATATCTGTATCCAGGCAGAAATAAGCACCTCTCTGACTTGATACGTTTCATTACTTTACATTTCAAATTAATGAAATTATATTTACATTTCTCTTACACTGGAAAAGCCAGCCATCATGAATCGTCCTGACAAGCAAGCCCTCGGTGGAACCGTTAATGCCCGTATCGGCAAGGTGTATATGAACCTGTCGAAAGCACATAAAAAAGCTGCCGATTATGTGCTGACCAATGTGTTCCGCTCAGCCACGATGTCAATAGACGAACTGGCCAATGCCGTCGGCATTTCTGTCGCAACAGCGAATCGCTTTGCGCGTGCGCTGGGTTTCGAAGGCTATCCTCAGTTCCGTGCGGAGCTGGTGAGCGGTTTCGAAGCGATGCTGGTGCCTATTGATAACTTGCGCAGTGAAGTACAACGGCCAGCCACCAGCACGGAGATTATCGCGGGCTCGCTGAACGAAGATCTGACCAATCTGGAAGCCACCCGTCGCGGGCTGGACCCTGAGCTGTGCAATCAGGCGGTACGCATGATACTGAATGCCGAACGCATCTATATCATCGGCTATGGTGCCAGCGGATTTTTAGGTGGTTTGATGGCACACAGCTTAGATCCGTTTTGCAACACTGTACAATCAACGATGGGAACCGCCGGGCCATCTACCGTGGCAAGACAGTTGTTTAAGTACACAGCAAAAGACCTGGTGATCGGTATCTCTTTCCCGCGTTATGCCGATGATGTAGTCACCATCCTGCGCCAGCTGAAAGAAAAAGGCGTGCCGATTCTGGCCCTGACGGATGCACCCAGTTCACCGCTGGCGTCGATGGCCAATGTCACCCTGTTTGCGCAGACCCGCCGACAATTTTCACCGAATTCCGAAGGTGCGGCTCTGTGTCTGATTGAAGCGATTTGCAGTGCAGTTGCGCATCAGGCTAAGGCACCAGTCCATGCGGCGTCAGAAATGACTAAATTTGTGCTGCCCTGGTTGTATCAGGATCCGCTTCAAAGCAACACCAAGCACAGGGCACCTGCTTCAGAACTGGCCGACATGGATCGTGAAGGCTGAGCAGCTGTTGCGTGATCACATCACTATCCGGCAGAACGGTGGATTGCTGATGCAATTACCGTTTTAAGTTGTCTGTTCCTCACTATACTCAGCATGCTTTCCAAACAACATCAACAAGGAAAATCATGCGTGCTCTCCCCAAAATCGCCGCTGCAATCGGCGTCCTGCTTCTGATCCTGATTTTAAATCCTTTCGCCACCATACCCGCCGGTTACCGCGGTGTGCTGACCACCTTTGGCAAACCGTCTGATCAGGTGTATAGCGAAGGTCTGCATTTTGTATGGCCAGTTGCTCAGCGTATGCACAGAGTCTCGGTCGCGATACAGAAAGGTGAAGGCGACGGCGATGCGGCCTCCAAGGATTTGCAGACCGTACATACCAAGATCGCCATCAATTACCACATACGCCCCGATGCGGCGGTTTCAGTCTACCGTGATCTCGGCAATGAGCCGGGTGAACGCATCATTATCCCCAGCGTACAGGAAGCGGTGAAAGCAGTGACTGCACGCTTTACCGCCGAAGAACTGATTTCCAAACGTTCCCAGGTACGTGATGAAATTGTGCTGGCGCTCAAGGAAAGAATGGCCAGACACGGCCTGGTGGTGGATGAATTCTCGATAGTCAACTTCAACTTCAGCAAGACCTTCAATGAAGCGATTGAAGCAAAAACCACCGCTGATCAGTTAAAAATGAAGGCTGAGCGCGATCTGCAAAGGATAGAAGTCGAAGCCAAGCAAAAAGTCTCACGCGCCCGTGCTGAGGCCGAAGCGCTGGCCCTGCAACGTCAGCAAGTCACACCGGAACTGCTGCGTTTGCGTGAAGTGGAAAATCAGGCTAAAGCGATAGAAAAATGGGATGGCCGTCTGCCAACCACGACCGGTGGCGTGATTCCTTTCCTGCAGATCGGCAATAAAGCGGCGGCGGAAACAAATCGCTGAGATCTTTCTGCTTAATTTTGCTCAATTCTGCTCAAAAGCGGGGCCAGCTGCCCCGCTATTTCTTTGTTCAGTTCCCCTCATTCGCCCAGTGTTCAGGCTGAAATGCGACTGGACACCTTAGCACTTATGGCAGCAAACCCGTTTCAGTCTCGCTCAGGCTCAGCCCTTGCGCAGTGTGAATGGCTGGTGCTCGTTTTGCCTGGCGCACGGCTGGCACGGCTTGCGGCTGACGCCGCAGGGCATACAGCGTAAATCCCTTACTCGCGCTGATCATATGGCCCAGTTGCGCAGTTTCCAGAGTCTGACGCGTTTGCAGTAGCAGCGTCCCCTCTTCACGTGTGCGCACCCCAACTGGCAGCAACAGTTGCGTCAACTTTTCACGGCCGCCCAGAATTGCAGGCATTAGCGCAGAACGCTGATCGGTGTTGTGATGGCTGATCGCAGAAGACTGTCCGGCCTGACTGTCTATCAAAACGGCTTGTGAATTCTCACAAAGCAACTTAATCGTAATCAGCAGTTGTCCATTCTGCGGGCGTAGTATGCGTTGTATCACACCCAGCTTAGGCACATGCCAGTCTGCCTGTTCCAGCATAAAAGCGGCCAGGTCGCCAATCTGCATCTGCGTGGTATGGCGACTTTCCTGAGTGGATAAACAGAGATGCTGTTCATCCTGGTGACGTAAGGTCCAGGAGCTTTGCACACTGCCCTCGGCGTCATCGGAAAACACTGCGGAATGACGCGCTAGCAAATCCACCATGCGCTCACCGACCGCCTTCCAGTCACCACCTTTGGCAATATGGCGCAGCAAGGCAAACACATTTTGAAAGCCAATAAAAATGCGCAGGTCCGGTACTTCTCGCTGCTGATCCAGCTTCGGTTCCACACTGTCCGAGTAGGCCATGAAACGCTCAAACTGTAACTGCGCCAGTGCCAGCCGTTCAGTAGGACCAAACAGACTCAGATGGCGCGATAAAGTAGCAACCTCTTGCCCACGGCGCGTACGCAAGACCTGAGCCAGGTCTGAGGTCAGCGCCTGCTGCAAAGACTCCCACTGCAATACCAAAGGCGCAGGCCCGGCTTGGCCGGGTACAGCCACAAAGCGGGTCGGCTGCTCATCACCACAATAAACCAGCGAGGTATGACGTGAAGGCGCGCCTGAGGCTGCATTGCCCAGCGCAATTTTCAAATCGCCCAGGCCGATAGAACGCAACAACCAGGTTTGCCATTGCACCGGCCAGTAACTGAGCTGTAAGCGCTGTACCATGTGCAGCGACAGATACACATCACGCACGCGTATGGTCTCCAGCTCGGTATCGCTGCCATAGCTACGCTGCAGCGGCGACAAGAGTTCATCCTGCCGCCCGGCAGCGACGATCTGATGCATGAGGGTATTGGCAAATGCCCAGGCACGCGGACTCAGCTCTTGATAACGCAAGGCTTTCAGACTTTGTTTGAGTTTCAGAAATTCCAGCACCCGGGCCGATGCCAGATCCGACTTTTTGATGGATCTGGCATAGCGAAAACGCGAACATCGTTGATAGTACTGGGTGATGACGATATAAGAATTGACGAATTCAGCACAGCTTGCGATCAGCATTTCGAGCACCTGAGCACGGGTCTGACTATCCGGCACCCCACCATCTTTACCGTACTGCGTAAGCTTTGCCTGCGCCAGCGGGTAAAACAAGGCAGCCAGCGTATGGTTGAACTCTTCCCTGACAGCAACACGCAGACGACAGCGATTCAGCTGGCGCAGCTTCTGTAACAGCAAACGCAAGAATTCCGCATCCTGTTCATCGTTTTCGCGCTTTTTTTGTAGTTGATGCAAATCATTGAGCACAGGTGCGGCCGCGGCCTTCACCAATGGCAAACTCAGACTCACCATCAATTGCCGTTCAGGATATTGCCAGCCGAGAAAATTACGCAAGCATTGAGGAAAGAGAGTCATAGCCAAACAAATTGTTTAGGACTTACGCAAAACTGCCCCAGCGGCGTTATGGCTCCTTGTCGTACTATGCGTACTGCCTGCGTCGCCAAGCCTTGCCGGGACAATTTTGCGCAAGTCCCATTGTTATATAAGTTACACATTATAACAATTATTTATTTAGCAATCATACTTTATTGTAATTTAAGACACGTTCAATCTGACGAATATCACGCCCAAAATAAAAAAACCCCGGTCTCCAACTCAATGGAAAACCGGGGCAGAAGTCAGCCCCGCGTGTGATCAGGGCTGACTGAGTGGATAGGTTTATTGGCGGATCAGGTGATCAAAAGCACTGAGTGCAGCTTTCGCACCTTCACCAACCGCAATGACGATTTGTTTGTAAGGCACAGTCGTCACATCGCCTGCGGCAAACACGCCTGGCAGCGAAGTCTGGCCACGTACATCAACTTCAATTTCACCATGGCGTGACAGATTCAGCGTATCTTTCAGCCATTCCGTATTCGGCACCAGACCGATCTGTACAAATACACCTTCCAGATCTATGCGGTGGATACTGTCATCGCTACGGTTTTTATAACTGATGCCATTCACTTTCTGGCCATCGCCATGGATCTCGCTGGTTTGCGCCTGGGTGATCACGGTCACATTCGGCAAGCTATGTAACTTGCGCTGCAAAACGGCATCGGCACGTAATTCTGCGGCAAATTCGAGCAAGGTGACATGGCTGACGATACCGGCCAAATCGATTGCCGCTTCCACGCCTGAGTTACCACCACCAATTACTGCTACGCGCTTGCCTTTAAACAGCGGGCCATCGCAATGTGGGCAGTAAGCCACACCGTGGTTACGGTATTCTTTTTCACCGGGCACGTTCACTTCGCGCCAGCGCGCACCAGTTGCCAGGATCACGCTTTTTGCTTTCAGCGTTGCGCCGCTGGCTAACTGCACTTCCGTCATACCATCTTTTTGTATCAGCTTTTCTGCACGTTGCAGATTGCTGATTTCAACGTCATAGGTTTTCACATGCTGTTCGAGTGCGGCCGCAAATTTCGGTCCTTCGGTCTCAGTCACGGAAACAAAGTTTTCTATCGACATCGTATCCAGCACCTGACCGCCGAAACGCTCAGCCACCACGCCGGTACGTATGCCTTTACGGGCAGCATAAATCGCTGCCGCTGCGCCAGCCGGGCCACCACCGACGATCAGTACATCGTAAGGCGCTTTGGCATTCAGTTTTTCTGCCGCACGCTGAGTCGCACCGGTATCGAGTTTAGCCAGTATTTCTTCTACCGACATACGACCCTGACCGAAGACCTGACCGTTCAGATACACCGTCGGCACCGCCATGATCTGACGCTGTTCGACTTCGCTCTGAAACAGCGCGCCGTCTATCGTGACCGACTTAATACGCGGATTCAGTACCGCCATCAGATTGAGTGACTGAACGACTTCAGGGCAGTTCTGGCAGCTCAGGGAGATATAAGTCTCGAAATGAAAATCGCCATCGAGCTGCTGTATTTGCTGTATTACATCCGCGTCGACTTTCGGCGGATGGCCGCCGGTCTGCAGCAAAGCCAGTACCAGCGAGGTAAATTCATGTCCCATAGGGATGCCTGCAAAACGCAGGGAAATCGCCTGTCCCGGGGAGGTGATCGCAAACGAAGGTTTGCGTTCTGCATTATCGCGTTGTTCGACCACGGAAATTTTGTCAGACAACTCAGCGATCTCGCGCAGCAGCTCGTGCATTTCCCTGGACTTATCACTGTCATCCAGCGATGCCACTAATTGCAGCGGACGGGTCAGGCGTTCTAAGTAAGCTTTTAATTGCGTTTTGAGCGTATTGTCTAACATGATGCTTCTTTCTCAGGAATGAAGAAAATGAGGTCCAGGGCTGGCTATCACGGAGGTGCATCAAAAGCACTCAGCATCGCGAGCCATCAGGCCGCTGGGGTCGTCTTGTGTTTCCTGTTTTTTAGAGCTGTATAGCTCCTCAGCGCCGCTGCTGGCAAACCGGCTGACTGCAGCCAGTTTGTCGCGGTACAGGAAATGCGGCGCTGAGGAATCCTGCTTAAGTAAGGTATTACTTGATCAGAATTTAGATCTTACCGACCAGATCCAGGGATGGTGTCAGTGTTTCCGCGCCTGGTGTCCATTTTGCAGGGCAAACTTCACCTGGATGGCTCGCTACGTATTGTGCAGCTTGTACTTTACGCAGCAATTCTTTTGCATCGCGGCCGATACCGTTGTCATGCACTTCCATCACTTTGATTTCGCCAGCTGGATTCACGACGAAAGTACCGCGCAGCGCCAGGCCTTCTTCTTCGATCAGTACTTCGAAGTTACGGGAAATCTGCAGTGTAGGATCAGCCAGCATTGGGTACTGGATTTTGCCGATGGTGTCAGATGTGTCGTGCCATGCTTTGTGTGTGAAATGTGTGTCAGTAGAAACAGAGTAGATTTCTACGCCCAGCTTTTTGAATTCTTCGTAGTGATCAGCCAGGTCGCCCAGTTCTGTTGGGCAAACAAACGTGAAGTCTGCTGGGTAGAACACGAATACCGACCATTTGCCAGCCAGATCTTCGCTGGAAACCGGAATGAATTTGCCGTTGTGGTAAGCGGTTGCTTTGAATGGTTTAACAGTTGTATTGATCAGAGACATAGCGTTTCCTTCGTGGTTGAAAGTCTTGTTGAATGGGAATGTGCGTATCTTAATATCATGCGCAACATTTACAAAGATAATTAAATTTATCAACTTGATTTAATTTAACTATCAAGATGCAAGTATACCGCAAACTCGTGAAGTGCATGTGTCATACGTTTGCGACCGCAGTCAAAAACCAGGCCGATCTGCGTTGCAGCATGAACAAATCATAGTCGCTATCACGGCACAACGTTATAATTCCCGACCAATTCATTTCAGGGGTTTCCACTGTGTCTGATCGACTTGCCGTTCTTCCTCAATATCTGCTGCCTAAACTTGCTCTGACCCGTTTCGCTGGCAGGATTGCCAATGCCCGCGCAGGTAAGCTGACGACACATCTGATCAGCTGGTTTGCTGGCAAATATCAGGTGAACATGGAGGAAGCAAAAAATTCCGACCTCAGCAGTTACGCCTCCTTCAATGAGTTTTTCACACGTGAATTGAAAGCCGGCGCCCGCCCTCTCGCGAAATCAGACTGGGTCTGCCCGGTGGATGGCGCCATCAGCCAGTTCGGACCGATTGAAAAAGATCAGATTTTCCAGGCCAAAGGTCACAATTACTCGACCACCGCTTTGCTGGCCGGAGACAGTCAGGCCGCTGCACGATATACGGATGGCCACTTCGCCACCATTTACCTGAGCCCGCGTGACTACCATCGTATTCATATGCCTTGCGATGCAAAGCTGCAGCGCATGGTGTATGTACCGGGCGATCTGTTTTCGGTCAACCCAACCACGGCGCGCGGTGTGCCGGGCTTATTCGCCAGGAATGAACGCGTCGTCTGCCATTTTGAATCTGAGTTCGGCCCCTTCGTGCTGGTGCTGGTCGGTGCCACCATCGTTGGCAGTATGGCCACGGTCTGGCATGGCGTGGTCAATCCTCCGCGCCCGGGTCACATCCAGGAATGGGATTACTCTGCCCAACAAATCCTGCTCAAAAAGGGTGAAGAAATGGGACGCTTCCTGCTGGGTTCGACAGTAGTGTTGTTATTCCCGCCTGCCACTGTGACTATTAATACGGAGTGGGATGCCGCCCGGCCGGTACGCCTGGGTGAAAAAATGGCAGATCGCCAGACCACACAATAAGCGGCTTACCAAGGCTAAAGACACGAACCCACGCATAGCGTGGGTTTTTTTATTACCAGGACTTACGCAAAATTGTCCCGGCAAGGCATGGCGACGCAGGCAGTACGCAGTGTACGACAAGGAGCCATAACGCCGCTGGGGCGGTTTTGCGTAAGTCCAAATTGCCTGCTTCGTTTGCGATTACACAAGAGATAGTGAATTTCTATTCCTGCGATAGAAAATCGCTTGCAAATTTTTCGGGTTTACACAATAATCTAAATAAGAATTGTTCTCGTTTAGATTACCGGAGTGAATATGGCTGAATTTGATACAACAAATCCACTTGCCGCCGCCCTGCCAGCCAAAGTGCATAGCGTCCATGGCAAGCCTGTTCCACGTCTGAAAAGCCAGGAACTGATGCAACAGTCGCGCGAGTTAGAAATCGATCACGAAGGCCGGATTTACCGCCTGCGTGTCACCCAATTGAATAAGTTGATTTTGACAGCATGAGCCAGGCATGGTCAGCCAGCCAGTGAGACTCCCCCTCGCAGCCAGTCGGACACCATACCCTTCAATGGAGAAATGCCATGACGTATGAACCTCTGACCCAGGCAGCAGCGGCCACTGAGCGCAGCTCGACCCAGCCTGATTTATTGGTATCCGCCGTATTGCATCTGATGTCGCATTACAGCGTGAACGCCAATGCAGCAGATAAAGACCAGGCTTGCCTGAAGCTGGCAGCAGTGATAGAGCGCCATTTGAAAGCTCTGTCTGAGTTGCCTGATTTAGCACCCGTGGTCAGAGCGACGTGCCAGCAGTTATCGGAACAATGGGCAGGGCTGATCGATCAGCATCTGCCACCACCCAGCAAATTAAAACGCTTTTCCTGGCTCACACCGGGAAATGCCTGAACCTAAAGCAACAAGCCAGTGAGGACTGCATGATAGTTTGTGTTTGCCATAACGTGTCAGAGAAAAAGATACAGCGTGCCTACGATGCAGGCATGACGACTTTCGCCGCTATCCGTGACAATCTGGAAGTCGGCACCTGCTGTGGCAAATGTGCAGGTTGTGCGCGTCAGGTATTGCGCGAATGCGCGCAGCAACCCGCACCGCAATCCGGCTTACAAATCTTGCTGCACAAATTGCAGATGCCATCTGAGGCCATGCCAGCATGAATGCCGTCATGAATTCTGAGTTCTCCCTGTCTGGTCAAACTACATCCTGGCGTCGTTTCTTGCCCATGGCAGGCATCGTAATGGCACACGCTGCCTTATTCTATGCGCTGCAAAATGGCCTGATTTCACATGTGGTCAAGGTCATTCCGGAAGAGGTCGTGATGACCTTTGTGCAGCCGGAAAAACAAGTCACACCGCCACCGGCAAAAATCATCGAGAAACCGGTCAGCCTGAAACAGCCGGAAATCCATCTGCCTGTGATCCCTACCCCAGTTGTCAATACTCCGGTTACGTCACACAGCATTACTGCGGTGGTCAATGATGCACCGCCTCCGCCTAAGACCGAGGCACCGGCGGTGGTCAGTGCGACGCCAACACCACCTGCGCCAGCCACACCGAAATCCGTCAGCGCGGTCGAATATCTGCGCCCACCGCGTCCTGAATATCCTTCGCTGTCACGTCGTATGGGAGAAGAAGGCAAAGTTGTGATGCGGGTACTGGTCAATGACAAAGGTCAGGCTGAGAAAATTGAAGTCCATCAGTCTTCCGGTTTCCCAAGGCTGGATGATGCTGCCAGAGTCGCCATCATGCGTGCGGTGTTTAAGCCTTATCATGAAGATGGCAAAGCACTGGCGATGATCGCTACCGCAACTATCCATTTCTCGCTGGATTCCTGATATTTCCCACATACACTGGCCCGCGCTTGCTATCATGTGAGCGTGGGCCAGTTCCGTTTACGAAAGGAAAGAAAATGAAAGGCGATGCCAAAGTCATCAAACTGCTCAATGCGCAGTTAACCAATGAATTGAGTGCAATCAACCAATACTTCCTGCATGCGCGCATGTATAAGCACTGGGGGTTTGAAAAGATTGCGAAAAAAGAATACCAGGAATCCATAGGCGAAATGAAGCATGCGGACAAGCTGATAGACCGCATCCTGATGCTGGGCGGCTTACCTAACCTGCAAGCCCTGCATAAGCTGATGATAGGCGAAGAAACACTGGAAATGCTGCAGTGCGATCTGAAGCTGGAACAAGCTGCACAAAAAACCGTGAAAGAAGGCATCGCCACCAGTGAAGCTTGCAGCGATTATGTATCGCGCGATTTATTCCAGATGATATTGGAAGACACCGAAGAACATATAGACTGGCTGGAAACCCAGATAGAACTGATAGAGAAAATCGGTATCCAGAATTATCTGCAATCCCAGTTGTCTGCTGAGGAATAAAAAAAAGGGATGCGCCGCGAGGCCATCCCTTTTTACTTTTACACCGCTGCGTGGCGCATAGCCTGCTTCAGTGTGGAATCGTGTCCTTAAACGAAGGACGCTCAGACAGTTTATCGAACAATTTGGCCAAATTCGGATAATCCGTACGCCAGTCGATTTCAGGGAAACGGAAACTCAGCCATCCCAAGGTGCAGGCTACGCTGATATCGGCCAGCGTCAAATGATTGCCTGCGCAGAAAGTCGCTTCGCCCAAATCAGCCGACATGGTTTTCAAACCGGCATGCACCTTACTCCACTGGCGCTGTATCCACTCTTCATTTTGCTGCTCCACCGGACGCAAGGTTTTTTCCAGACGGATCAGAATAGCCGCATCCAGCACGCCATCGGCCAGCGCTTCCCAGCACTTCACACCAGCACGTTCGCGGCCGAGCGCAGGAATCAGCTTGCCAACCGGCGTCAGGGTATCCAGATACTCCACAATCACGCGTGAATCAAACATCACCGCGCCATCTTCCATCAGCAGACAAGGAACTTTCCCCAAAGGATTGGACTGCTGAATGGTCGTGTCTGCCGCCCATACGTTTTCAAGGATAAAACTGTAGTCGAGTTTTTTTTCCGCCAGAACAACACGGACTTTTCGCACAAATGGACTGGTCGTAGAGCCTAAGAGTTTCATAGTTTCTGAGAAATTAATTTAGCATCGATTATACCATCGGCAAATGCCTCTCCCTTGCCGCGGGAAAATACCTATTGCATTGCAACACAAAGGGGAAAGTTCAGATTTTCAGCGTACAAAATGGTAAAATCCGCGCATTCATGCAAGAACTCCCAGCATTCAGATCATTTCACCATGATTACCCAGTGAACATGAGCTCTGGCAAGTTTGGCAAAAATTTCATTCGTTCTGTTGTTTTTTGCGCAAGCCTTCCATGAGACTTTTGCACCAAGTCAACTTTTCTGCGCGGCTTCATTCCATGTGGCAATAATTTGGAAAGAATGCGCTGAGCAAGAAAAGCCTGAGGGAGATTTTGCAACGGCAGTTCCCATTTTTTCTCTACAAAATCGAGTGATCATGTCCTTATCCTCTCTGTCCGCCCTCTCCCCTATTGATGGCCGTTATGCCGCAAAAGTTGATGCCTTGCGTGCCACCTTGTCTGAAGCTGGCTTCATGCATCATCGCGTCAAAGTTGAAGTCTCCTGGCTGCAAGCCTTATCCCAGGCTGGCTTTGATGAGATCAAACCGTTCTCGGCCGAAGCAAATGCCTTGTTAGACAAACTGGTGGCAGAGTTCACCGAAGCGGATGCGGCACGCATCAAGGAAATCGAAGCTGTCACCAATCACGACGTGAAAGCGGTCGAATACTGGCTCAAGGAAAAAGTCGCCAGCTCCGCAGAACTGACAGCCGCCAGCGAATTCATCCACTTTGCCTGCACGTCAGAAGACATTAACAATACTTCGCATGGCATGATGCTCAAAACAGCACGTGATCAGGTCATGGTACCGGCGCTGCAAAAAGTCATCAGCAAACTGACTGAACTCGCGCATCTGAATGCGGAAGTGCCTATGCTGTCACGCACCCACGGTCAGCCTGCCAGCCCGACAACCCTGGGCAAGGAAGTTGCCAACGTAGTCGCGCGTCTGCAACGTGCGGTCAAGCGCATAGAACAGGTAGAAATACTCGGCAAGATGAATGGTGCGGTCGGCAATTACAACGCGCATTTATCTGCTTACCCATCGTATGACTGGGAAAACTTTTCCAAAAACGTGATCGAACAGCGTCTGGGTCTGACTTACAACCCTTACACCATCCAGATCGAACCGCATGACTACATGGCTGAAATGTTTGATGCGTTTGCACGTGTCAACACCATCCTGCTCGATCTGAACCGCGACATCTGGGGTTATATCTCGGTAGGCTATTTCAAACAGAAAACCAAGGCTGGCGAAATCGGTTCATCTACCATGCCACATAAAGTTAATCCTATCGACTTTGAAAATTCCGAAGGTAATCTGGGCCTGGCCAACTCCCTGCTGCGTCATCTGTCGGAAAAATTACCGGTATCGCGCTGGCAGCGTGACCTGACCGATTCCACCGTATTGCGCAATATCGGCGTTGCATTTGGCTACACCCTGCTCGCTTATGACAGCTGCCTGCGTGGTTTGAATAAACTCGAAACCAATCCTGAGCGTCTGGCTGCGGATCTGGATGCAACCTGGGAAGTGCTGGCTGAACCGGTGCAAACCGTCATGCGTCGTTATGGCATAGAAAATCCTTACGAACAGCTCAAAGAACTGACCCGTGGCAAAGGCATTTCTAAGCAAGCACTGCGTGAATTCGTCGAAGGCCTGGCAATCCCACAAGAAGCCAAAGACTTGTTGCTGGCCATGACACCGGCCAACTACACCGGTATCGCCGTTAAGCTCGCCAAAGCGATCTGAGCCTGAGCAAACGAGTCTAAGCGATGTGCATCGCGCTGATCGTCAGCGCAACGCACATAGTCAGCTGGAGTCATTAGCAAGCAAAAAGCCAGTCTGCAGTGAATTGCAGACTGGCTTTTTTGCATTTCTTTACTACGCTGCCTGTGTGCCAAGTCCAAAAATCTGGCCTGCTCAGCACACTTTCATTTTTTTTGCTATATTAGTCCTAATGCGAACTAATTATTTTTTTTAAAAGTTCAGTGAAGTATTAGACAGTGATCTGTCCACAAAAGTTGCGCCATGACCCAAGACCGCAATAAGCGCATACTCTGCTTCTGCACGTCATGTCAGAATAATTTTTGTGTCAGTTTTTAAGGAAAGACTATGAGTAATCAGACCCGCTATGCGACCCCAACCATCATCCTGCACTGGCTGGTGGCTCTGCTGATCGTCGCTGCTTTTGTGCTGGGCACGATCATGACCGATATGCGCATCAGCCCGACTAAACTGCAATACTACTCTTATCATAAATGGTTAGGGGTGACGGTATTGGGTCTGGTCGCACTGCGTCTGATCAGCCGTTTGCTGACCCAGGCACCCGCCTACCCGGCGCATATGAGTGAGTTGCAAAAGAAGGTCGCCAACGGCACCCATGTATTTTTATATTTTCTGATGTTTGCCGTTCCGCTGTCGGGTTATGTCTATACCTGCGCAGCCGGTTATCCTGTGGTCTACCTGGGTCTGATCGAGCTGCCCAGCATCATCGCTCCGGCACCGGAATTGAAACACACCCTGAAAGAAGTTCACGAAATACTCAGCAACCTCATGCTGTTCACGGTCTTGCTGCATATCGCAGCCGCTGTGAAGCACCAGGTCATCGACAAAGATGGCTTGATGCGCCGCATGATGCCAGGCAAATCCAACCCATAAGGAAATCTGATGAAACGCTTATCCAATCTGTCACGCCGTACCCGCTGGGCCGCCAGCCTGGCTGCCCTTGTGCTGGCCATTCCTGCCTTTGCCGCCGTATTGAAAGTTGATGCCAGCAAGAGCCAGGTGAATATCGTATTCAAGCAAATGAATGTACCGGTCGATGCCAAATTCAAAAAATTCAGCGCCAATATCGACTACAACGCCGCCAAACCTGAAAGCTCCAAAGCGAATGTGGAAATCGAGCTCAACAGCTTTGATCTGGGCGATGCCGAATACAACAAAGAAGTCTTGAAAAAAGAATGGTTTAACGCGGCGCAATTCCCTAAAGCCAGCTTCACCAGTACCTCGATGAAACCAGCTGGTGCCGGCAAACTGGATGTCAGCGGCACCCTGACCATCAAAGGCAAGGCCAGCAATGTGAGCTTCCCGGTCACGATCAAACAAGAGGGCGGCAAGCAGATTTTCGATGGTGCTTTACCTATTAAACGTCTGACTTACAACATCGGTGAAGGTGAATGGAAAGATACCAGTATGGTCGCCGATGAAGTCACGATTAAATTTCATGTAGTCACACAACCTTAAGTTTTTCACACAGGAGCTATCCCATGCAATTGACTAAACTGATCGCCGCCACTTTGCTGCTGAGCGCAGCCCCAGCATTCGCTGACAGCTATGTCATCGAACCTGGCCACACCTACCCTAGCTTCGAAGCCGATCACTTCGGCATCTCGGTATGGCGCGGCAAGTTCAATAAATCCAGCGGCAAAGTCACACTGGACCGTGCGGCAAAAACCGGTACCGTTGACATCACTATCGATGCCAACTCGGTTGATTTCGGTCACGAAAAAATGAATGAACATGCAAAGTCCCCGGACATGTTCAATGTCGCCAAATTCCCGACTGCGACGTACAAAGGTAACTCCATCAAATTTGATGGCGACACACCAGTTGCGGTTGAAGGCGAATTCACCCTGTTAGGCGTGACTAAACCGCTGACACTGAAAATCAACAAGTTCAAATGCATCCAGCATCCTATGTTGAAAAAAGAAGTCTGCGGTGCCGACGCAACGGCAGAATTCAAGCGCTCTGATTTTGGCCTGAACTACGGCTTGCCACGCTTCGCACCGGAAGTCCGCCTGGCGATCCAGGTTGAAGCGATCCGCGCTGACTAATCCACCAGCGGCAGCTTCATGTTTTGTCACAGCGGCCTGCGCCGCGGTGACAAAATACTGATCTGAGCAGATCACCAAAGTCTGCTCAGATCAGTATCACTTCTCTTCATTATGAATAAGACTTATCTGCGCAGCATACGATTGTTATCGGAATGCATGCAATTGTTTGAACACGCATCCGCGCGCAATGTGCGGCGCTTCGGCTTCACACCATCTCAGTTCGACATCATCGCCACGCTAGGCAATACGCCAGGAATGACGTGCAAAGAACTCGGTGAAAAAACCCTGATCACCAAAGGCACCTTAACCGGCGTGGTTGATCGTCTGGAACAGCAAGGCTGGGTACAACGCAGCCGCAGCACCGAAGACCGACGCCATTTTTTCATCCAGCTCACGGCTAAAGGTGAACAACGCTTTGCAGAGATTTTCCCGCAAGTGGTAGAAGCTGGTGCAGTCAGATTTCAGGCATATAGCGAGGAAGATTTCGCGCAGCTGGAAGCGGCTTTGAGCAAGCTGAAGCAGCATCTGGGTGCCGAGTTGGGCAATGAAGATACTTCGTTATCCCGTACCAAGCTGACCGATTAGCACCTGATCGCAACAGGAATTGTTGCGACCGCTGTGCGACATCACGCCATGCTTACTGCTCAGGTATATCGTCCGGACGGAAAAATACATCGACATCCTGACGCCGGATCGCAGCGACTGCACGTTCCGCATAACTCAGCACTTTCTTGTATTCCTGTTCCGCTCCTTTGCCTAGACGATAGAGACGAATATAATCAAAGCGGCTGTCAAAGCACTGATTAAGTTCTATACAAAACTGAGCCACAAAGCCTTCGTATTTGTCGCAAACCATACCCAGATAACAAGCGAATAAATCCACCGATAACTGATATAGAAAGGTTTCATCGGGTGTGAGCAATTTTCCATCAAACCAGTAACGCGATCTGCGCCCCTCCACTTCCCGCTCACTTAAGCCCAATACTTTGCTGGCCATACGATCGATCACAAAGGGGTCCTGGGTAGCCAGCCACTGCCGTACGAAGGCTCGCTTTGCAGCGCGATCACTCCGGTCGACTTTATCTATGCCCCGGTTAATCGCTATGTAATCATCACTACGTCGTCTGTCTCCATAATCAGGCGCATCATAATCGATACGCCTGCGTAAATCGCGTTCAGTGAAGTTCTGACAGCGTTCTTGCCAATGGCGCGCCAGTTCAATTTTTCTGGAAAAATTCTTGCTATCACCTTTGCCATCATAAGCGGGCTTATACCCGATGAATCCGATACAACGCTCCATCGCCTCCGCTTCGTAAGCGACCGCCCCCGTCACTTTATCTGCACGTAATTGCTCCACTAACAGATATAGATTTTTACTTTCCTGAAAGCGCTGAGCAGCCCGAGCACTCTGCAAAGGATGCTGTGTCGTTGTGGGGTCGGCGGGCCGCTGCTCATTCACGCTGCCATCAGGCACGCCAACGGCAGAGCTGTCCTGTTTGCTTTGAGCGTAGCCCGATACTGGCTGGGCAGGCGCAGTAGTTTGAACTTCTTCGGTATACCTGGACATCGTCAGATAACTCAAGGTAGCGATAGATACGCAGATCGCACCTATGCCGGCAAATTTCAAAGCAGGCGTCATGCTCATCCTTGTTGTGTACATTTGGGATTTGGGCGAATCACACCATCAGCAACAACGCGCTTTGCAAGCTCACCAGTCATTCGAAAGCCAGTACTCCAAGGGTTAACTATTTCGAAGTACCACCAATCAAATCCGCCATCAGCATAGGTAACTTTAAATGCATTTTTTCCGTTTACCACACTTAACTGCGTGAAATCTACCCATTTAAATACTTCTTTAGCCACCTCTTTCCTCGATTCAATGCTATCAAGGGATGTGACATTGCTATATTTGTCTTGCCTACAGCGCACATCGTATTTACTGGCATCTGCAACAATCTCTACACTTCTCTCTTGCTCAGGCATGGTCATAAAATCACAATCTGTTGGCCGACTACCACATCCACCGCCCTCTCCACCACTACCTATTCCTGACTCACCAAATGTTTGTGCATTTACTCCAACAATTATCACAGTTTGAACTTCAGCATTTACTCTATTAAAAATAGAAAACTGAAGCACCACAGCCAAGAAAGCAGAAATTATTTTTTTATTTTGTGTATACATTTTTAACAGAAGTAAATTTTTATAAAAAAGAACGAAAAGCTATGCAAAAAGCCACTATTGAGCTGCAGAGTCAATCTTAGAATGATGATATTCATCAATATAAATATAACTATTTAATTTCAATAAGCACAATTAAAAATGCAATAAATCAATATTAACGATACTTTTTGACACAAAAATACAACATTATGAGATATTTTATAAGTGTAACTTTCAACGAATTATGATTTTCTGTAATCAAATAAAAAAACGGCACCTGAATTCAGGTGCCGTTTTTTTTCCTTGCTCAGCTAAGGACTATCGCCCCGGCAAACGGTCGCCGACTATCGGCCCGGAACCACTGTATTTATCCAACGCCAGATAAATCACTGGCGTAATGAACAGCGTAATCGCCTGCGAGAAAATCAAGCCGCCGACGACTGCCAGGCCCAGCGGCTGACGCAGTTCAGCACCGGCGCCCAGCCCCAGTGCAATCGGCAAAGCGCCTACCAGCGCGGCCAGTGTAGTCATCATAATCGGACGGAAACGCTGGATACAGGCTTCGCGTATCGCTTCTGCCGGTGTCATGTTTTGATGACGCTGCGCATCCAAAGCAAAGTCGATCATCATGATCGCATTCTTTTTCACGATACCTATCAGCAGCAATATGCCTATGGTTGCGATCAGCGTCAGATCTTCACCAAACCACTTGAGCGTAATCAGCGCGCCGACTGCAGCCGATGGCAAACCGGCCAAGATCGTAATCGGATGGATATAGCTCTCATACAGCACGCCCAGCAGTACATAAATCACCAGCAAAGCCGCAACGATTAACACCACCTGACCAGACTGTGAGTCTTTAAACACCGCAGCATCGCCACCGTAAGAAGTAATCACCGAAGGCGGCAATTTAATCTGTTCGCGGTATTGTTCTATGCGCTTGGTCGCCTCTCCCAGCGCCGTATCAGGTGCCAGATTGAAGGACACCGTCACAGCCTGTAACTGCCCGACGTGGTTGATGGAGGTCGGTCCTACAGTGCGTTTGACCGTGGCGATACTGTTCAGCGGCACCAGCGTGCCGGTATTGCTGCGCACGTAGATACCATTGATCGCACTCTCATCTTTACGCGCTTCGGCAGCCAGTTCCATAATCACGGAATAGCTGTCGACACTGGTATACATGGTTGATACCTGACGCTCGCCAAACGCGCTGTATAGCGCAGAACGTATGCTGTCCATGCCCACGCCCAAACTATTCGCACGGTCACGGTCAATATCGATCGAGGCCTGCAAACCTTTGAGCTGAGAGTCGGTCGTCACATCTTTAAAACCGGGATCATTACGCAGTTTATCCACCAGCTTAAGCGCCCAGTCATTAAGTTCACCCGCTTCCACACTTTGCAGGATGTACTGATACTGACTCTTACTCGGGCGGCCACCCAGCTGTAAGTTCTGGGTAGGACGCAGGAATACCGTGATACCAGGAACAGCCGCGACCTTCTTGCGTAAACCATCGACCACTTCTTTCATCGGCTTACGCTGATCGCGTGGCTTCAGATTGATAAACATACGTCCATTATTCTGCGCACCGCTACCGCCATTGAAGGAGGTGGCAGTCGCCACATTCGGATCATCGCGTATGATCTTCGCCACGCGATCCTGCAACACCACCATGGCAGGAAAAGAGGTGTCTTCAGCCGCCTCAGTCGTCACATTAATCTGACCTATATCTTCTTGCGGGAAGAAGCCTTTAGGAATCACATTAAACAGATAAGCTGTCGCTATGAAGGTGGCCAACGCCAGTAACAAAATCAGCTTGCGATAGCGCAGTGACCAGTCCAGGCCACGTGTGTAGACCCGCAGGGACGCATCGAAGCCACGTTCAAACGCACCTAACATGGCGCCGACCAAACGCGGTGGCGCAGCCATTTCATGTTCATTCTTCAAAAAGCGGCTGGCCAGCATAGGCACCAGGGTCAGCGAGACAAAGGCGGAAGCGACAATCGCCAGACTGACGATCACAGCGAACTCATGGAATAACTGACCGATCACGCCAGGCATAAAGAAAATCGGGATAAACACCGCAATCAGCGAAGTGGAAATCGAGATAATCGTGAAGCCGACTTCGCGTGAGCCTTGCAATGCAGCCTTGAACGGTTCTTCGCCATTCTCGACGTGACGCATAATGTTTTCCAGCATCACAATCGCATCATCCACCACCAGACCAACGGCCAGCGTCAGACCCAGCAGCGACACATTATCCAGCGTATAACCAAAGCCCCATAACAGACTGATCGCGCCGACCAGCGAAACTGGCAGCGAGAGCGTAGGAATCAGGGTGGCAACCATGCGGCGCAGGAACAGGAAAATCACCAGCACCACCAGGAAAATCGTGAACAGCAGCGTCAGGTTCACGTCGTGTAAGGCGTCGCGAATAGAGACTGAACGGTCATTGACCAGATTCATATTCACCGAAGCAGGCAACTGGGCCTTGAAACCCGGTAAGGCAGCCTTGATCGAATCCACCACTTTCACGGTATTGGCATCCGACTGGCGCTGAATCGCCAGCGTAATCGAGCTCTCGCCATTGAAGTTGGCGCTGGTTTTTACCTGTTCGTAGCTGTCTTCGACGTTGGCCACATCGCGCAGACGCACCACCTGACCACCTTTATTGCTGACCACCAGATTGGCGAACTCCTGTGCGCTTTGCAATTGCTTATTCGCAGTCAGGGTCAGGGTTTGTTTGTCACCATCCAGCGTACCAACCGGGGTATTCGCATTTGAGGTGCGGATGGCGGTCGACAAGTCATCCAGGGTCAGATTACGCGCAGCCAGTGCATCCGGCATCACGCGGATACGCACCGCATAACGCTTGATACCGAAGATATTGACCTGTGCCACCCCTTCCAGCGTAGACAGGCTGGGCGAAATCAGATGCTCGGCAAAGTTAGTCAGTTCAGCCAGACTCAGAGAAGGTGAAGTCAGTGCAATAAACAAGACCGGAGCATCGGCCGGATTCACCTTGCGATAAGAAGGGGGCGACGTCATATCAATCGGCAGCGAACGCTGGGCGCGCAGCAAGGCTGCTTGCACATCAACCGAAGCGGCATCGATATTCCGGTTCTGATCAAACTCCAGCGTCAGCGAGGTATTACCCAGCGTATTGCTGGAGCTGATGACAGATAAGCCGGGTATGGTAGCGAACTGCTTTTCCAATGGCAGAGCGACCGAAGTCGCCATCGTTTCAGGACTGGCACCCGGCAGATTGGCATTCACGCTAATGACGGGTGTGTTATAGCTGGGTAAAGCCGCAATCGGGATATAGCGGTAGGCCAGAATACCCGCTAGCACGATAGACAGATTGAGTAATACCGTCATCACCGGACGGCGGATAAATAACTCAGATAAATTCATGATGCACTCGCTGCAGAGGCGCTGTGTGCTTCAGCGGCTTTGGCTGGCTTGCCTTCTTTGGCCTCTTTGCCATCCTTAGCTTTAGCGGCGTCTTTGTCATCCGCACTACGCTCTTTCACCAGGCCACCGGGACGCAGGTTCTGCTTGCCATCCAATACAATCTTGACGCCAGCCTCAACACCGGAAATTACCGCTTCGTTGCCATAGCTTTCCAGCACAGTCACAGGTTTCACTTCGGCTTTTGACTCTGCATTCACGACATAGACCGACTTACCGCGTGCACCGATCACAATCGCATCCTGCGGTACCACCACGGCATCCTTAATGGTGCGCACACTCATGTCCAGATTGACGTAAGCGCCGGGCCATAACTTCATCTCTTTATTATCAAACACCGCTTTGACTTTAACGGTACCAGAGGCTGCATCAACCACATTATCAACAAACTGTAATTTGCCCTTATATTTACCCTGACCATCCGGCAGACTGGCCTGCACAAAGCTGTCTGCATTGCGCATGCTTTGCAGGGCATCGTTCAAATGGCGCTGCGGCAGCGGGAAAGTCACAGCTATCGGATCGATCTGAGTAATGGTGACCATCGCGGCAGCCGTCGCATTGGGCTGCACCAGAGACCCCACAAATACGCTGATGATGCCGGTACGGCCGGATGCGGGCGCCACGATGCGGTTGTAGCTGAGCGCGACCCTAGCGGCATTCACTGCGGCCTTATCCGCTGCGATCACTGCCTGCTGCGCATCGACCTGAGTCTGGCTGGTATCGAGCGCACTTTGCGCGACAAATTTTTTGCTGACCAGATCCTTGCTGCGTACCAACTGACGCTGTAAGTCAGCCAGTGTGGCCATATCCTTGTCCAGCTGCGCCTGCGCCTTAGCCAGGTTCACTTCGTCATTACGGCTGTCCAGCGTAAACAACAACTCACCGGCGCGTACAAACTGCCCTTCCCTGATATGCACACGGGTGACAGTGCTGGTGATCTGCGGCCGGATATCGACGGTGTTCAGACTGGACACCACACCGTTAGCCTGCAGACGAACCGGGAAATCTTTTTTCTGCGTCAGTATGGTAGAGACACTGACCGGGCGGCTATCGCCTTTACCAGCCAAGGCACTGGCGGAAGCCGATGCCGATGATTTTGCGCTGGCGTCAGCGTTCTTCGTATTAACGCTTTCAGGATTTTTGGATGCAGATGACTGGTACGCATAATAGCCGCCAGCGGACAGAGCGGCGATCGCCGCAACGAGTGTGATGGTTTTCAGTTGGCTCATTTTTTTCAATTCTTTTTTTACTTCGCGGACGCTAGGACTGCCTTAGAGACATAAAGTTCGCGGAACCTATGCTGATTTGCGGTCAATTCCGGTAAGTGAAGTAACAATACCGGTTTCGCGAACGGGATCAGGGCGATTAGCGAGCTAAGAACACCTTAGCGTCAAACGCTCATTTCGCCGATGTTTCACTCTGAAGTGCACGGCTTGCATACATTTTGTATGCTAACAAATAAAAAGCCAGCGTTTCCGCTGGCTTTCAGTGTAGATACTTTCCGTTACACGATAAAGACATGTTTTATACAACGGCACCGTCTGTATCGTCTTTTTCTTTAACCGGCTTGATCAGATCTTCTCTGGTCACACCCAGCCACATTGCAATCGCTGCCGCCACGAAGACCGAGGAATAAATACCAAAGCAGATACCGATGGTCAGCGCCATAGCGAAATAATGCAGCGTCGGGCCACCGATCAGCAGCATGGACAACACCATCATCTGCGTACTGCCGTGCGTGATGATGGTACGTGAAATGGTGCTGGTAATCGCATTGTCGATCACTTCTGTCACCGACATCTTGCGCTGCTTACGGAAATTTTCGCGGATACGGTCAAAAATAACCACCGATTCATTGACCGAGTAACCCAACACCGCTAACACCGCAGCCAGCACGGACAGGTTGAATTCCCATTCGAAGAAAGCAAAGAAGCCCAGAATAATGATCACGTCATGCAAGTTTGCGACGATCGCTGCCACCGCGAATTTCCATTCGAAGCGTATCGCCAGATAGGCCATCACGCCCAGTACCACAAATAACAAGGCCATCAGACCATCGTGGGCCAGCTCATCACCCACCTGGGCACCGACCTGTTCTACACGCTGCTTTTTGACATCAGGATCTTTAGCAACCAGCGCCGCCATGACCTGATCTGCCTGCTGCGTGGAACTCAGGGTTTTTGACAGCGGTAAGCGGATCACCACATCCTGCGCCTTACCAAAAGTCTGCACCGAAGCATCTACATAGCCCAGGCTATCGACGGTACGGCGGATCCCCTCCACGTCTGCCGCCTTGGTGTAGCTCACTTCCATCACCGTACCACCGGTGAATTCGACGGAAAAATGCAGTTGTTTTTGTACCAGGAAAAACACAGCAGCGACAAAAGTCAGTGCGGAGATGACATTGAAAATCAGCGCATGGCGCATGAAAGGAATGTCTTTTTTAATGCGGAATAATTCCATGATAAATGCCTGTGTCCTTTAAATTACTTCGCAGCGTCTTCGCTGGGTTTCCAGATCTGACCGATAGAAATTGCGCTCAGTTTTTTCTTACGTCCGTACCACAGATTCACGACACCGCGCGAGACAAACACGGATGAGAAAATCGAGGTCAGAATACCTAGGCAGTGCACCACGGCGAAACCACGGATAGCGCCAGAGCCAAATATCAGCAAGGCCAGACCGACGATCATGGTCGTCACGTTGGAATCCAGAATCGTCGCCCAGGCATGCGCAAAACCTTCTTCTATCGCCTTTTGCGGCGCACGGCCAGCACGCAGCTCTTCACGGATACGTTCATTAATCAGCACGTTGGCGTCGATCGCCATACCCAGCGCCAGCGCAATCGCCGCGATACCAGGTAAGGTCAGGGTTGCCTGCATCAGCGACAGTATCGCCACCAGCAGCAGCAAGTTAACCGATAAGGCCAGCACGCTGAAGAAACCAAACAGCATGTAATAGGCAATCATGAATACCGAGATCGCAGCAAAACCATACAGCGTGGCATTCTTACCTTGCTTAATGTTTTCCACACCCAGTTGCGGTCCTATGGTGCGCTCTTCGATGATTTCCATCGGTGCCGCCAACGAGCCGGCGCGCAGTAACAACGCCAGATCGGCTGCTGCTGCAGGCGTACCCATACCGGTAATATTGAAGCGGGAACCCAGTTCGCTTTGGATAGTCGGCGCAATCAGAACTTCGCCCTTGCCTTTTTCGAACAGCACGATGGCCATGCGTTTGCCGACGCGGCTACGGGTTGCGTCACGCATTTTGCGACCACCGTCACCATTCAGTTCAACCGATACCGCTGGCTGCTGGTTCTGGTCAAAACTGGCGGTAGCACCGGTAATGTAATCACCTGTGACCACAGGATCTTTGACCAGCATCAGCCATTCGCCGTTACGGTCAGAACGGAAGCGTTCTGCACCAAACGGAGCCGGTGTATTTTCATCAACCGCGCCGAGTACGCTTTCATCCAGTACACGGACTTCCAGCGTTGCAGTGCGACCGATAATTTCTTTAGCACGCGCCACATCCTGCACACCAGGTAATTGCACCACGATGCGGTCAGGACCTTGTTGCTGGATGATAGGTTCAGCCACGCCAAGCTCATTTACGCGCTTGGACAAGGCCGTAATATTCTGTTTCACACCCTCACTGATGACGGCTTTCAATGCCTCGGGTTTGAGTGCGATTTTTACTTCGAATTCAGTCGACTCTGGCACGTCCTGCAAACTGACGTCCTGCATCTGGTCAGCCAGTACAGCTTTCGCCTTACTACGGGTTTCTGCATCACGGAACTTGACAGAAATCACGTCACCATCGCGGCTCAGACCCGCATAGCGGATTTCTTTATCACGCAAGCTGGTTTTCACTGTGGATTGCAAACCCTGGATCCGCTTGTTCATGACTGCCTTGGTGTCAACCTGCATCAGGAAGTGCACACCACCACGCAAATCCAGACCCAGATACATAGGCAGTGCATGGATGCTTTGCAGCCATTTCGGCGTATTCGATAACAGATTGAATGCAACGGTATAGGTGGGATCATTATGATCAGCATTCAACGCTTTTTCGAGTGCGTCTTTGGCCTTGAACTGGGTATCTGTATCGGCGAAACGCGCACGTACCGAGCCTTGCATACCGTTGAAATCATAAAAAATACCGCTGTCTTTAAGTGCCGCCTGTTGCAGCACCTGTTCAACGCGTTTACTCATGCTTTCATCGATCTTGACGGTCGACTTGGCGCTGCTGATCTGTACCGCAGGAGACTCACCAAAGAAGTTAGGCGCCGTGTATAAAGCACCGAACAGCAGGGCAATCAGGATCAGGACATACTTCCAGAGTGGATAGCGATTCATAATTATCTAAGAATGGGATGCTGAAAAGCACAACGCAGTCCACAATAAACATGGACTGCGTTGCCTGTATGATGAGCTTAAATCGCCTTGATTGTGCCTTTTGGCAGCAAAGTCGAAATCGCGATTTTCTGCACCACGACTTCGGTACCGTTAGCGACTTCCAGCGTGACATAGCTTTCGTTCACCTTGGTCACACGACCCAGTATGCCACCGGCGGTCACGACCTCATCGTTCTTAGCCAGCGCATCCATCATGGATTTCTGTTCTTTCTGACGCTTCATCTGTGGACGTATCATCAGGAAATACAGCACCACAAACATCAACACCAGTGGCAAGAAACTCATCAGACCACCATCGACACCTGCACCCGCAGTTTGCGCGTAAGCGTTAGAAATAAACACGTTCAGACTCCAATCGTTGTAATAATCCACAGTATGTGATCAAACCGACATACTGTTTTCGTTGCAATTCCAGATAAGCAGGATGGTAAATACCTGTCAGGCGGACGCTGATCCGGACGGATGTACCAGCCAGGCATGCTGCGCAAGCCAACTCGCCGGGACAAAGCGCGGCCATCCCTCATCTGATGCCAAAAGCCATTTTTTCAATTGGCAAAGCGCCACATTCTAGCACCGGCTATCGAAAAAACGGCTATTTCCTGCGTTTTCCTGCTTTTTACTCCCGTTTACTGCCTTTCCCGCCGCGTGACAGGCTCACAGCAGGCAGAGTAATACTGTAGCTTGCTGACTCAGATCCCGCGCTGACGATCAGCATGGAATTGCTGTACAAATTCCGGGAAACGCTCGTCATCCAGCGCACGGCGGATGTTTTTCATCAGATCCAGGTAATAGTGCAGATTGTGGATAGTGTTCAGACGGGCACCCAGAATTTCGCCGGTACGGTGTAAATGATGCAGATAAGCGCGCGAGAAATTCTTGCAGGTATAGCACTCACAAGTCGCATCCAGCGGCTCTTTATCTTCTTTATAACGTGCATTCTTGATTTTCACATCGCCAAAGCGGGTGAAAATCCAGCCATTACGCGCATTGCGGGTTGGCATCACGCAATCGAACATATCGATGCCATTCGCAACGCCAGCTACCAGATCCTCCGGTGTGCCCACGCCCATCAGGTAATGCGGTTTATTTTCCGGCAATTTCGGACCGGTATGCGCAAGGATGCGCATCATGTCTTCTTTTGGCTCCCCCACCGACAAGCCACCGATGGCGATGCCATGGAAGCCCAGCTCATTCAGGCCCGCCAGCGATTCGTCGCGCAGATGTTCAAACATACCGCCCTGCACGATACCAAACAGTGCGTTCGGGTTTTCGGTTTTATTGAATTCATCGATAGAGCGTTGCGCCCAGCGCAGCGACATGCGCATGGATTTTCCGGCTTCTTCGGTTGTCGCCGGACGGCCATCGATTTCGTAAGGTGTGCATTCATCGAACTGCATCACGATATCGGAATTCAGGGAACGCTGGATTTGCATGGAAATCTCTGGCGACAGGAACAGGCGCTCGCCGCTGATAGGAGAAGAAAACTTCACACCCTCTTCGGTAATTTTGCGCATCGCGCCCAGCGAAAACACCTGGAAACCGCCGGAATCGGTCAGGATAGGTTTATCCCAGCCCATGAAACCATGTAAGCCACCGAATTTATTCATCACCTCCAGCCCCGGGCGCAGCCACAGGTGGAAGGTATTACCCAAAATAATGTGGGCATCGATTTCCTTGAGTTCCAGCGGCGACATCGCCTTCACCGAGCCATAGGTACCGACCGGCATAAAGATAGGCGTTTCAATCACACCATGATTGACTTTCACGCGGCCACGGCGCGCTGCTGTGGTTTTGTCTTTTTTAATTAAGGTAAATTCAAGCATGATCTTTCCCGGAAGTATTGGTCAGCAACATGGCATCACCATAGCTGAAGAAACGATATTGTTGTGCGATGGCGTGTGCATAAGCCTGCTTAACACGCTCATAACCGGCAAAGGCCGATACCAGCATCATCAATGTCGATTTAGGTAAATGGAAGTTGGTAATCAGACGGTCTACCGTCTTGAATACATAGCCCGGCGTAATAAACAGGCAGGTATCATCGCTGCCCGCCTGCAGACTGCCGGATTGCGAGGCAGATTCCAGCGCACGCATACTGGTGGTGCCGACTGCCACCACCTGGCGTCCGGCAGCCTTGGCCGCGCGGATCAGATCCACGGTTTCCTGCGGCACGGTGTACCACTCGCTGTGCATCACATGTTCGCTCAGGTTTTCAGTACGCACCGGCTGAAACGTACCGGCACCGACATGCAGCGTCACATAGGCCAGCGTAATCCCCTTATCGCGGCAGCGCTGCAGCAGGGCTTCATCAAAATGCAAGCCTGCGGTCGGCGCGGCGACTGCACCCGGCACCCGGCTGTACACCGTCTGATAGCGATGCTCATCAAAGTCATCGGCATCATGCTCAATGTAGGGTGGCAAGGGCAAGCGGCCATAGGTGTCGAGCAAGGTAAAAATATCGTTCGGGAAGTGCAGCGTGAAAAACTCACCGACACGCTCACCGACAGTCACATCAAATGCATCGGCCAGACGGATTTTACTACCCACTAACGGCGCTTTAGAGGCGCGCATCTGTACCAGCACACACCGGTTTTCCTCAGTATTGGACAGAATACGCTCGACCAGCAACTGCACTTTGCCACCGGTTTCCTTGACGCCGAAGAAGCGTGCTTTGAGTACGCGGGTATCGTTAAACACCAGCACATCCCCAGCCTGCAATTGCTCCAGAATGTCAGGAAACTGACGATCCAGAAGGCGCTCGCCATCCACATGCAATAAGCGCGATGCCGTCCGGTCTGGCAAGGCAGTCTGCGCAATTAAGGCATCGGGCAAATCGAAATCAAAATCACTCAAAGAATAGTTCATGCTCGGGAAACCGTATCAAATGGAACAAAATGCTGCGCACTGTATAAAAAATCAGTAAAATAAAGCACAACAACCGGCCCCTCAGCATAAACTCAGGGGAAAGTGCACATGCGGTATGCTGATTTTTTAGCAAACTTGTTTATAACCGACTAGGCAAAGCCGACGGCAAAACCCACCATTTTACACCCATGGCAGCGGAACACCCAAATGCACAGGATGAGATAGCCCTGACTACGGCAGCGCCCGCAGCGGAAAGCGCTATGGAAAGCGATGCCAGCGAGTCGGCACAGACATCAGCCCGCACGAAAACCAATACAAAAAAAAACGCCAAGCCCCCCGCAAAAGCCCCCGTTAAAGCCAGTGATAAGCTGGCCAAACTGGGCTTACGTAAAGACATGGATTTTATCCTGCATTTACCTATGCGTTATGAGGATGAAACCCAGATCCTGAGTATGCGCGAAGCCAGTCTGCGCGGCGGCAGCCAGGTGCAGATCGAAGGCGTGGTCACGGCCGCAGATGTGCAATACCGGCCACGCCGGCAACTGGTGGTGACCCTCAGCGATGACAGCGATCAGGTCACGCTGCGTTTTCTGAATTTTTACGGCAGCCAGACCAAGCAATTAGCCATTGGTACCAGGGTGCGTGCACGTGGCGAACTCAGGCATGGCTTCCTGGGTGCCGAGCTGGTCCATCCTAACTATAAAATCGTGAATGAAGGCGCACCGCTGCCGAATGCGCTGACGCCAGTTTATCCATCGGGCGAAGGTGTGCCACAAGCCTTGCTGCGGAAGGCCATCAGCAATGCGATAGAACGCGTACACTGGCGCGACACCTTGTCCGCAGCACGGCTGGCCAGCCTGCAATTATGTGGATTTGAAACTGCCGTCCGTACCCTGCATCACCCGCCGCCCGATATCGATCAGCACAGTCTGATGGAGCACGAACACCCGGCCTGGCTGCGCATGAAGTTCGATGAACTGCTGGCACAGCAACTCTCGCTTAAGCGTGCCCAGCTGACAAGACGCAGCAAAGGCGCACCGGCAATGCCCGTGGTCGGTGAACTCAGCAATGCTTTTCTGATTAATCTTCCGTTTGCGCTAACTGGGGCGCAGGAAAAAGTATTGGCAGAAATCCGCGCCGATATGCGTCAGGACTACCCTATGCAGCGTTTATTGCAAGGCGATGTAGGCAGCGGCAAAACCATCGTTGCGGCACTCGCGGCGGCACAGGCGATAGACAATGGCTTTCAGGCGGCATTGATGGCACCGACTGAAATTCTGGCAGAACAGCATTTCCGTAAAATCGCCGCCTGGCTCGAACCGCTGGGCGTGAAAACTGCCTGGCTGACCGGCAGCCTGAAAAAGAAAGAAAAAGATCAGGCCAATGCCATGATCAGCTCTGGCGAGGCGCAACTGGTGATAGGCACGCATGCGCTGATCCAGGACAGCGTGCAGTTCGCTAATCTGGGACTGGTGCTGGTCGATGAGCAGCATCGCTTTGGCGTGGGCCAGCGCTTGAATCTGGCGAATAAGGCCGTGGCCGGCAAAGTCCCGCATCAGCTGATGATGTCCGCTACGCCTATCCCGCGTACGCTGGCGATGACGTATTTTGCGGATCTGGAAGTCTCCGTAATTGATGAACTTCCCCCCGGCCGCACGCCCATCGTCACGCGCGTGATCGACCAGAACCGGCGTGATGAAGTGATCGCCCGAGTCCATGCGGCAGCACAGGAAGGCAAACAAGTCTATTGGGTTTGCCCGCTGATCGAAGAGTCGGAAACCCTGCAATTACAAACCGCGACCGATACCCATATGATGCTGGCTGCCGCCTTACCCGGCATACAGGTCGGCCTGGTGCATGGACGTCTGAAACCGGCTGAAAAACAAACCGTGATGGATGATTTCATCCACCAGCGCAGCCAGGTACTGGTCGCCACTACGGTGATTGAGGTCGGGGTCGACGTGCCGAATGCGAGTCTGATGGTGATAGAGCATGCCGAGCGCTTCGGTCTGTCGCAATTACATCAGTTGCGCGGCCGGGTCGGGCGCGGCGCGGCGGCTTCGGTCTGTTTGTTACTTTACCAAGGCCCGCTGGGCGGCACGGCCAAACAACGGCTGGCCACGATGCGTGAGAGTAATGATGGCTTTGAAATCGCCAGAAAAGACCTGGAATTGCGCGGCCCCGGTGAGTTCCTTGGTGCGCGCCAATCCGGCGAGGCGATGTTACGCTTTGCGAATCTGGAAACCGATCAGTGGCTGGTTGAAAAAGCGCGCAATCTGGCGCAGGAATTACTCAAACACGACCCGGTCACGGTCGCCGCCCATCTGGAACGCTGGCTGGGGAACAAAGAAGAATTTTTGCGGGTCTGAGGCTGCCATGGCGGCATGCACTCAGCGACTCCACACACACGACAACTTATGCTCACAATCATCAAAGCCGACCTGCACAATCCGCGTCATGCGCAAGACTTGCTGCAGCAATTGAATGCCTATGCGCTGGACCCCATGGGCGGCGGCGCAGCCCTGTCTGCTTACAGTCAGGCGAATTTAATCGTCGAACTGCAAAAACGCCAAACAATGGTGCATGCTTTTCTGGCATATGAAGCTGAACAGGCCGCTGCTTTTGCCATCTGCATAGAGGGCTTTTCTACTTTCGCTTGTCAGCCCTTATTGAATATTCACGACTTTGCCGTGCATCCCGATTTCCGCGGACGGGGTATCAGCCATAGACTCATGCACAGCATAGGCGAATTTGCGCAACAACAAGGCTATTGCAAGCTCACGCTGGAAGTCCTGGAGGGTAATCATCCGGCACGTCAGTTGTATCTGAGCCAGGGCTTTGCCACATATGAGCTTGATCCTGCCATGGGTGGCGCCATCATGATGCAGAAAAAACTGAGCTGATAAACCAACTATCATGTCAGGTTACAATGCATACCTGCAGTCTGACCGGGCTTCAAGCCAGGCCAAGACTGGCGCAAAAACAAGACGCTAAACAAGACGCTAAACAAGACACTCATTCAGCAACTCAATTTCAACGAAAAATATAAAGGATGACAGCATGAGCATAGACTTGACAGGACGCGTAGCCATCGTCACCGGCGCCGGTGGCGGACTGGGTCGTGAGCACGCGCTGGCCCTGGCTGCCAGAGGTGCCAAAGTGGTGGTTAACGACCTGGGCGGTGCACGTGATGGTTCGGGTGGTTCATCCGCTGCAGCGCTCGCTGTGGTTGAAGAAATCCGTGCTGCCGGTGGCGAGGCGATCGCGAATGGCGCATCAGTCACCGATTACGCGGCAGTACAGGCGATGGTGAATGAGACCATGGCCAAATGGGGCCGCATCGATATCCTGGTCAACAATGCTGGCATCCTGCGCGATAAGAGTTTCGCTAAAATGGAGCTGGACGATTTCAAACTCGTATTGGATGTGCATCTGATGGGCGCGGTGCACTGCTGTAAAGCCGTCTGGCCCATCATGACGGAACAAAAATATGGCCGTATCGTGATGACGACCTCATCCTCTGGCCTGTACGGCAACTTCGGCCAATCCAATTACGGCGCGGCCAAAATGGCACTGGTAGGCCTGATGCAAACCTTGTCGCTGGAAGGCGCTAAATACGATATCCGGGTCAACAGCCTCGCCCCGACTGCCGCTACCCGCATGACGGAAAGCCTGTTCCCGCCTGAGTTTTTACAGGCCTTGCAACCCGCCGATGTGGTTCCTGCCATGTTGGTGCTCGCATCTGAACAGGCGCCGAACAGAACTATTTTATGCGCCGGAGCTGGCAGTTTTGAGGCAGCTCACATCACACTGACACAAGGTGTACACATAGGCCATGCGAGCGACGCACCGGAACAGCTGGCTGCACAACTGGCGGAAGTACGTCAGCGCGAGCACGAAACCGTGCCGGAAAGCGGCATGGCGCAAGGGCATCTGGAATTGACTAAGGCTATGGCAAATAGAAAATAATACAAAATACAATTCCAATGCGCTAACGCCCAAAGAAAAAGCCAGTCATGCAAAAATCATGGCTGGCTTTTTACTTTTCACATTACACAGCTAAAACAAGCAATGTAGGATTTTTTTATGTTGCTTTAAGCGTCGCTTATTTACTTGCCGTTGCTGGCTCTACCGGCGCAACAGGTTGCCCCTCTTTTTCAGCGGAACGATCAAATACCAGTGTTTTTCCAAACACTAATTGTATCCATGTCGGGTAGGTGTATGCCGTCCCTTTGTTATGGTCAATAATTGCACCGATTCCACCACCAAACAGGATATTACCGGCTAAACCTGCATTGGCACGTGAAATTCCTCTCGCGGTCGCATCCGGATTACTCGGATGAACGCATGTGATATCAAAATCTTTATTGGATCGATGTAGAGCGACAGAATTGCCCGATTTGACTTCCACAGTACCGTAATCGTTTGATAATTTGCAATTTGCACCGGCAACCATCTCACCAGTCTGAGTTTTTGTCTCCACCCGGATTTGTTGTGAAGAATCGTTCACGATAGAAGCACAACCAACCAAGGACGATGCCACTGCTGCAACACATATTATTTTTTTCATAAATCACCTGATTTTATTTTTTGAGAATATCTTGTCAAAAACAAGAGCAGTGATGTTATCAGAAAAGAAAAGTACAAATACACAAATAACATTAAGTATTCTTAATTCGATAGCTTTTTTCTCGAAAGCCTGAAAAAAAAGCTGATTCTCACACCACACTGTGCCAAACTAACGTCATGACACTCACCGAATTAAAATACATCGTCGCGGTCGCCCGGCAAAAACATTTTGGTCATGCTGCAGAGGCCTGTTTTGTGGCGCAGCCGACTTTGTCTGTCGCGATCAAGAAGCTCGAAGATGAGCTGGGCGTCACGATTTTCGAACGTGGCGGCACTGAAGTTTCAACCACACCGCTGGGCGCACAAATCGTAGCGCAGGCTGAGCGGGTGCTGGAGCAAACCGCTGCCATCAAAGAAATTGCCAAACAAAATAAAGATCCGCTGGCGGGCCCTTTCCGCCTTGGTGTGATCTATACCGTAGGCCCTTATCTGCTGCCCTCGCTAGTCAAAAATATGATAGAGCGGGTGCCGCAGATGCCCTTGGTTCTGCAAGAAAATTTCACTGTCAAACTGTTGGAATTACTGCGCCAGGGTGAGCTCGATGCGGCCATCATGGCGTTGCCACTGCCTGATCACGGCATGATGATACAGGCTTTGTATGACGAGCCCTTCGTGGTCGCCATGCCGAAAGACCATGCCTGGGCTGAGCGTGAAGAAATTTCAGCTGCTGAGTTAAAGACGGAAACCATGTTATTGCTTGGGAATGGACATTGCTTCCGCGATCAGGTATTGGAAGTCTGTCCAGAGATGGCTCGCTTTTCCACTACCGGCGATGGCATTGCACGCACTTTTGAAGGCTCTTCACTCGAAACCATACGCCATATGGTGGCATCTGGTGTAGGTCTGACGGTGTTGCCGGCAGCCTCAGTCGCTGACTTGCACAGCAAAGATGGTATGCTGCGCTATGTACCCTTTGCGGCCCCGGCGCCGGAACGCAGAATTGTGATCGCCTGGCGTAAAAGTTTTACCCGTCAGGCTGCCATCGAGGCGATACGCCAGACTGTACTTGCCTGTACCTTACCTGGCGTGACCATGCTGAGCGAAGATGCGAGTGCGCAATAGCAAAAAACTGCCATATAAACAACAAAAGTTGTATACTTCGGCCACTGCCATTTTCTGAGGCCGCCATGCCCTATCCCATCCTGCAAACCGAAAGACTGACCTTACGTGTATTGCAATTGGAGGATAGCCCATCCTATCAGCATTATTTGCTGGACAATCAGGCTCATCTTCAGCGATGGGAGCCAGAGCGTCAGCCTGATTATTTTTCAATACAGGCTTGCGAAGCACGCATCACTCAGTTCAATCAGCAATTTATCAGCGGAACAGGATTTCCTTTCTCAGTCTGGTTAGAGGACAGGATGATAGGCATCTGCCATTTCAGCAATGTAGTCAGGGGAGCATTTCAAGCCTGCCATCTGGGCTATGCGATTGCTGCCGACTGCGAGGGTAAAGCTTTAATGCGTGAAGCAGTGCAGGCTGGCCTGGACTACGTCTTTCTACAGCAGGGCCTGCACCGGGTGATGGCAAATTATGTACCAGACAATACACGCAGTGCCGCCTTGTTGCGCAGCCTGGGATTCGAGCAGGAGGGCTATGCCAAAGCTTATTTGCGCATCAATGGCAGCTGGCGCGATCATGTACTGACTGCCCTGGTAGCTCCCTCAAGTCCAGACTGATCGTCAAGGCCGCTGCTCTCCCTGTCGGCCAGCGTCAACTATTTTCGTCTCCAGCTCGTTGTTTGTTTTTTCCGGATTCATCATCTCATGAAGCTCTCGCGCCTGATGTCCCTATTCCCTACACTACTGTCTGGCTTGCTACTCAGCCTCTGCCTGCCAGCGGCAGCGCAGACCAATACGAATAAAGCTGTCAGCAGCTCAGTATCCACGCTCCCGACGGCAAATGCACTGGCTAGTACAGCAGCAAATGCTGCCACTAACGCCACAATGACCCAGCGGCCAAGGATAGCGCTGGTATTGTCAGGTGGAGGTGCACGTGGCTTTGCACATATCGGCGTGTTACGGGCTTTGCAAAAGATGCGGGTACCGGTTGATGTGGTGGTTGGAACCAGCATGGGCGCAGTGGTCGGCGGCGCTTATGCGGCGGGCAGAACGGCCGATGAACTGGAACGCATCGTGATCGAAACCGACTGGGATCATGTGATGGCAGACCGCCCCGCCCGTTACGACCTCGACTATCGCCGTAAAATCGAAGATACGATCATCCCCACACGGCTGGAATTGGCAGTTACCAAATCAGGCGTATTTTTGCCAGCAGCCGCTGCAGGTAATGCCACGCTGGATCATGCACTGGGACGCCTGGTGCCAGAGGGGATGCGCGACCATGCCGTGAATCAGCTGGCATTGCCTTTCCGCTCAGTCGCCTCCGATTTGCTCACGGGCGACCTGGTGGAATTATCGGATACCCCATTACTGGCGTCCATGCGCGCTTCGCTGGCCGTTCCCGGTGTGTTCGCCCCGGTACGCATTAAAGATAAACTGGTGGTAGATGGTGGTCTGGTCAGCAATCTGCCGGTCGAACTGGCGCGCTCTATGGGCGCGGATGTCATCATTGCAGTTAACGTGGGAACGCCATTGGCAAAAGAAAGAGATTTACACAGCGCGATTGACGTTGCGACCCAGATGTTACAAATACTGACTGAACAAAATGTGCAGCGCTCAATCAAGGAACTGAAAGATAGCGATGTATTGATCGCGCCCAAACTGGACGGCATCAGTTTTCTGGATTTTTCTGCTTACCGGCGTGCGATTTCCGCAGGTGAAAATGCAGCCTTCCAGTTGCAAAGTAAGTTACGCAACTATGCAGTCGACGAAGCACAATATCTGGCAACTGACGCTCAACGTACTCACGCCACGCGCACCGCCAAGACCAGCCTGGTCGCTATGCCGATTACGCAAATTGAAGTGAAGGGCACGCAATACATTAATCCGCAGACTCTGATCTCGCAGACCGGACTGGAAGCCGGTGTGAGCCTGACCCAGGATCAAATCCGTGCAGCGACAGCGAAGTTGTATGGACGCGGCGATCTCGATGTCGTAGAGGCAAAAATAGAAGACGTGGTTACTGAGCGCAAAGTCACGATAGAGGCCAAAGAGTCAGAGTCCAGCCGCAACCGTCTGCGCCTTGGCGTGGAGTTATCCAGCGATTTTTCAGACGATAATCGATTTTCTCTGAGCGTGATGCATGTCGCTTCTTCACTCAATCGCTATGGTGCAGAATTGCGCTCAGTCGCCAGAATCGGCAGTCATCAGGAATTCAGCACGCAGTTCTGGCAACCGCTGGCACCGGCCTCGCCCTGGTATCTTGCTCCAGGCTTTGACTACAATGCAACGGGATTGGATAACTACAGTCAGGGATTACGCGTAGGCAGGATTAATGCCAGCGAGACCAGCGTCTCGTTCTTGCTGGGACGCCAGCTCGGCAACTGGGGCAGTATCGAAGCAGGTATCCGGCGTGGTTATGCCAAATTGAATAGTGTCATCCCGGTGGCACCGATTGATCCCAATACCAAATTCTTTGATACCACACAGTTCCTAAGCTTCCGTGCAGATACGCTGGATTCACTTAACTTCCCTAGCAAAGGCTCCTTATTTACCCTGTCATGGCAACGCTCACCGGGTAAGGATGCCAGTGAACGGTCCCAGGCAAGTTCGGAAATCAGCATGATGCGCGCCTTCCAGTATGGCGACTGGGCTGGTCATGTATACGGTGAATGGGGCCGTTCACAGCATAGCAATGCGCCTTCTGCGCTGGGTGGTTTTTTGCGGCTGTCTGGCTTACCCAGAAACTCATTGACGGGTGACTCTAACGTTTTTAGCCGCGTACTGATTGCGAGAAAAATCGGCGCTTTGCCTGCGACCGTGGGCGGTGCCATACGGTTGGGCTTTTCGGCTGAACTGGGCGGCGCGTATGGTAATGAAAATAGCTTCCATTTGCGCGAACTGAAACAGGCAGCCAGTACCAGTTTATCAGTCGATACCCGGTTTGGCCCCCTGTATTTCGGCGTAGGAGCAACCCGCGGTGCGGGTTCCTCTGTTTATCTTTTCTTAGGACCGATCTGGTGAGTCATACTGGGTAATTCAGGTTTGGCTTCCGGACGGCGCAGCGCAGTAAATGCGGAAAATTCCCAGGAACGGAAGCCTACCAGCAAAGTGAAGCCATCGCGTTCTTCGGCTTTCAAGCGCCGGTCTTCCTGATGCAAACGTGCCAGCTCTGCGACCAGTTGCTGAATCTTTTGCACCACTTCCTGTGCACTGCGGCTGGACACGCGCGCTGGAACGCACAGCAGCGTTTCCCCTTTATGATCGAAGCTGCCATTGAAATAATCAGCGACCACATAATCCCGGAAATACTGCTGTACCGGGCCATCTGGCAACCAGTGGAAAGCAGGCGATACATTCAGACGGTAGCGGTTATTGGGGCGTAATTCAATCAATTCCAGCTTGTCGAGTGCAATCAATTGCAGTACACATTCAGACTCCGTCATCTGATACGTCTCAACGATCTGCTCCATCGTCCAGTTACCGAGGCAGCAAATCGCGACCAGCAAGAGCTTGGGCGCGGCGATCAGGGATTTTTCCTGCGCCAGCGTCAGCGTGTCTGAGTGCGGAGTGACATCTGCCGCCTGACGCAAAATGTCTTCCATCGCCACACCGGATGCTTTACAAATTTCAGCCAGCCGAGACAAGCTCATGTCCTTCTGACCGAACATGCGCTTGACGCTGGATTCACTCATGTGAATACGCTCTGCCAGCACCTTATAGGTCACGCCGGCTGCACGTAATTCTGAACGCAAGACCTGCAACAGCAATTCCGGTGAACTCATTTTCTCTCCTGATCAGTTTGCATTATTGACATGGTAGCGCCCTACGCTACCTGAGATTGGAAATCTTACCCCTTTCCAAATGCTATGGTACTAATTTTCTGAACTTGCGGCACTATTTCTTTTTCTATCAGGACTGACGCAAAATTGTCGCAACAAGGCATGGCGACGCAGGCAGTACGCACAGTACGACAAGGAGCCATAACGCCGCTGGGGCAGTTTTGCGTAAGTCCTATCTATTAACTACAGCATGCAACTCAGCCGCCCACGGCTGCCAGTGCGCAGACCTCACTTTGCAAAGTACAGAAAGCCAGTATGAAAAATATCGCTCTCTATGCCATCTGCCTCCTTCTGTCCGGGATCATCTTTCTGGCTGGATTTTTGACCGGACGCGAGCAGACTGGCAGCGCTCCCGCTGCCGCGGCCAGCTGTCCAGCGAACTCGGATATTTTGATGAGTGATGAACAGATTCCGGAAGAAGCAGGCACGCCCTTGCCCTCCTTGATACGCCCGCAAAGGGTACTGATGTAAAGCTTAAGCCTTATAATGGCGGGCATTGCTTATTGGAGTATGCCCTTCATGTCTGTTACGGAACGTCTTTATTGGTATTCACGTCTGATACGTCTCGACAAACCGGTTGGCACCCTGTTGTTATTGTGGCCTACACTGGGTGCTTTATGGCTCGCATCAGGTGGTATGCCGGACTGGCAGCTGCTGCTGATTTACAGTTTGGGTACCTTGCTCATGCGCTCAGCCGGATGTGCCGTCAATGATTATGCCGACCGTGATTTTGACAAACACGTCAAACGCACCGCCGGGCGCCCTATCACCAGTGGAAAAATCTCAGGCAAAGAAGCGCTGGCAGTCGCTGCTGCACTGGCACTGATCTCTTTCGCGCTTATCATTCCACTGAATGCACTGACCAAACAGTTATCGGTTTTCGCCGTACTGATCGCGGCCAGCTATCCGTATTTCAAACGGTTTTTTGCTATTCCTCAGGCTTATCTGGGTATCGCATTTGGCTTCGGGATTCCTATGGCTTATGCCTCTGTGCAGGGTTTGCTGCCAGCCAGTGCCTGGCTACTGTTGATCGCGAATGTATTCTGGGCTGTCGCCTACGATACGGAGTATGCGATGGTTGACCGCGATGATGACTTAAAAATTGGTATCAAGACTTCCGCAATTACTTTTGGGCGCTTTGATGTGCTGGCCGTGATGCTGTGTTATAGCATCAGCCTGGGTCTGATTACGCTGGTTGGTCTGAACAATGGACTAGGGAAAATTTTCCTGTTCGGCATAGCCACTGCCGCCCTGTGTGCGCTTTACCACTATGTGCTGATCAAAGATCGTGAACGCATGTCTTGTTTTGCAGCATTCCGCCACAATAACTGGTTAGGAGCGGCAATCTTCGCTGGAATTGCCTTTGACTATGCTTTAAAGTAAAGACAACTCTGGCTGCTGTATCCGATGTCGCTTTGTTTGACTTGTCACAAATTGTCTTACCCATACTTGCTTAGACTGAGAACTGTGGTAGTTCCCGGCCTTACAACATGGCAGTATGCGTTGATGTGATTAACACTGTTTTTTTTACAAAGGAAAAACTATGAGCTCAGCAGAACAGCACAAAGACAAACTGATGCACGACCTGAATCAGGTCATCAGAGATGCAGAAGACTTGTTACGCAATAGCGAACAACAAGGCAGCGAAGGCTTTAAATCTGCCAAAGAACGTTTTGAACACACATTGCGTAATGCCAAAGCCGAAGTGGCAAGGATAGAAGATCTGGTCGTGACACGTACCAGAGACGCTGCCAAGGCGACTGACGTCTACGTCAAAGAAAATCCATGGCAATCCGCTGGTATCGCAGCCGGTGTCGGCTTGCTGGTCGGCTTACTCATCGGTCGCAGTCGCTGATCCATGGCTGTTCTGGACTCCATCCGGCAATTGACAGCCACGTTTGCAGATATGCTGCAGACGCGGCTGGCATTGGCTTCTGTGGAAGTGGAGGAAGAACTGCAGCGTTTTTCCTCCATGCTGCTGTGGTCCTTAGCCGCCCTGTTTTGCGCCTGTTTTGCCACCATGCTGGCAGCCTTATTGCTCATCGCCGTATTTTGGGAAACGCATCGGGTCGCTTTAATCAGCGTACTGATCCTGTTTTTCGCCGTCAGCGCGGCTGGTATTGCGTTCTGGGTACGTCAACAGTTAAGGCAACGCCCACGCTTTCTGAGCGCTACACTGGGCGAACTGGACAAAGATGTTCAGGGGCTGCAAGTACCTGCATCCAGTGCCAAGCCGGAGTGAATGATGCATAAACAGGCTCAGCAACTCGCACTTAGAAAACAGGCTCTGCTAGTCAAAATTCAAGCTCAGCGTCAGCTGCTCAGCCTGCAAAAAAGCGAATTATCCGGCTCGCTCAACCTGGCGGCGGTCAGTCAGAAACTGGGCCTGAATCTGTTCAGTCGCGCTAAAGATCATCCCTTACTGACAGCCACATTGGCGGCTGGCCTCGTATTACTCAGACCAAGGCGCGTGTTAAGCATCGCCAAAACGGCATTACAGGCCTGGATGATCTGGCGCGAAATCAGGCCACCGTCTTCTGCTTCTTCCAAAGATGTGCCATCAGCGTAAAGCCTGATGGCGATCTATGGCGGCAAACTGGTGATGAATTTTGCGTGAAGCGAATAACCATAAGCGTTCGCGCTGATCACCCGGACGAGCACCTTCCCATACCAACTGCCATTCCGGATGTGTGAGCAATTCAGCTGGCTTGATGGCATTCAAGCCGTTGACCAGCAATAAGTCACATTGATGATCTGGCCTAACTTCCTGACGGGAAGTAATGATGCCGGAAAAATAGCGCAGCATGGCGCGCTCTGACTCGCCCAGATCTTTACTCGCCATACAGTCAAAGCGTTCCGGTAACACCGTCTCCATCTCTGCGAACACGCTGCGGTAGCTTTTTGCATGATCGACCCAGGGTAACAGCAAACTGACCAACAACATCCAGCAGACACTGACGCCCGCCATCCAGTTCGTCAGCCCGCGGCCACGGCTACCACGGGTAGCAATTACCATATACAGACAAGCACTGGTCAGTATCACTGCAGTCAATGCCGAGGACCAGGAAAAAACCGGACTGAAATCTTCAGGCAACATACGGATCAACCAGGCCCAGGCAGGTGGTTTTCCCTCTGCCAGCATGACACCCCAGATCCACCACAGTCCAATGGCAACTGAAGTAAACACGATGCGTGCACTCCAGCTCAGTAAGCTATCCCAACGCTGGCTCAGGCTAGCCGCAGCCGGTGCAGCCAACAAGGCGAAAGGCAAAATCAAAGGCAGCGCGTAATTATCCCTGGCGGATGCAGACTTCCACAATACCAACATCATGAGTCCGGCAACCAGCATGCAGCACTGCAGCGCGGCACTATTTTTCCATTGCAGACGATAACGCCAGAGTGTCAGCAAGGCTAAAGGCCAGGCTGGGAATAAGAACCAGGGTAAAGTAGTACGCCAGAATGCATAGGTATGCGGCGCACCGAGCTGAGCGACAGAAAAGCCAAAAAAGCGTCCTACATTATTCAGCCAGAACCAATCCATAAACAACTGATAAGAGCGCAAATATAGAGCCAGAGGCCAAATCAGCATCCACGGTAAAGCAAACAAAAAAGCAAAGCACAAAGCCTTCAGGTAATTACGGTGACGCCAGTTGGCAAACAGCAGTGGTAACAAGATCGTGGTCGAACCAAAAATGGCGAGTCCCAGCACACCTTTTGCCATGAAGCCGATACCGATACCCGTTCCAAGCAAACATCCTGAACGCAGAGGGAATTTTTCTGGCTGCACGAACCCGGCCATAGCGACCGCGAATCCGGTCAGTAAGGGCACATCCGTCAACATCATATGGGAATGCAGAATCAAGCCTATGCAGCCCAACAAGGCAAACACGGCGAAACGCCCATGCTGCCGCCCCCACCATTGCTGACTGGTCCAGGCTGTTGCCCAGCAGGTGATCAGCATGAAGACCCCCGTTGCCAGGCGCGCGCCATCATGCAATGGTAACAACGGAGAAAAGCTGATCGCCAGCACGCTCGCCAGCCAGTAATACAAAGGCGGCTTTTCCATAAACGGTTCGCCAGCCATCGTCGGTACTATCCAGTCACCAGTTTCCACCATGTGTTGAATAATGCCAAATATATAAGCCTCATCCTGCTTCCAGGGATCATGCCCTACCAGACCGGGGAATAAATAGACCATGCCCAGCATAAGCACTAAGACTGCTCCACGCTCCAGTCGCATGAAACGCATATTCGTCAATGAACGGTAAACACCCGATACACCAGTGTGTATCCAGACTGCGGGACTCCATCGCGCATCACTTTCTGCCATCATATTTTGCTTGCCTATCCTAGCATCCATGTTCAGGTGGCTGAAGGCACTCAAAAGGAAAGTAACACCCCGCCATGTAAAGTAACGGATTGTATCGGATTTATACAGACCATTTCCACTTATTTTAGATAAATATATTCACTTTTCTTCATATAATCATGGACTTATATTTCAACAGAACAACTTTCCGGCGTGTGCCAAATGCGTACAAAGGCGATTTAAATGATTTTATTAACATCATTTTCTGTAACAACTACCAGACGATTGACATCGCATCATGCCTGTCCTGACAAGATACTGCCTAAGTATGTCTACGCTACGCAGCGTATGAGGATAAGGAGGAACTGAAGAAGATCAGCTTATTATGACTGTAACGCAGTATTATTTTGACATGCCTTACAAGCTCAGCATGCATGGCAAGGTATGAGGAGAGATGCAGAAAATTTCAGCACTCAGGCAGTCATTTAGCCCGGTTCAGCCTGCTTGTGTAAGACTAAACCAGGCAATTCACTCAGGATTGGCGACCGAATTCGTCGCCCAGTTCAGTGGCGCGCTGTGCTGCTGCTTTTGCGGCGCGCACGATAGCAGTCTGTATTCCTGCCTCTTGCATACTGCTCAAGGCAGCAAAAGTGGTTCCGCCTTTGGAGGTAACTTTCTCACGCAAAGTCGCTACTGGCTCATCCGCATGTAAAGCCAGACTGGCCGCCCCCTCAAAAGTGGCGATTGCAAACTGGCTGGCTTGCTCCGGCGAGAAGCCCAATTCCAGCGCAGCCTGCTGCAGCGCTTCGATGAAATAAAACACATAGGCCGGACCACTGCCGGAGATCGCAGTCACCGCATCGATTTTGGCCTCGTCCTCAAACCAGGAAGTCATGCCCACTGCGGACAGTATGGTTTCTGCAATTTGCTTTTGGTCAGCCGTAACACCCGGCAGCGCATACAAGCCTGTGATTCCCTTCCCTACCATCGCGGGCGTATTTGGCATGGAACGGACTATGTGCGGATAGTCGCCCATCCAGCGCGACATATCCGAAGCACGTATACCAGCGGCTATCGAAATCAACAACTGTTTCGTCAGAAAAGGCTGCAGGCTCTGAATCACATCGCGCATTTGTTGTGGTTTCACCGCGAGCACAATCACATTTGCAGCCGCTACATCCTGACCTATCTGTAATGCAGTGCTGACGCCATACTCAGCTTCCAGCCGGGTCAGGCTCAGCTGACTGACATCAACGACGTGCACATCACTGGCCGCTGCGACCGCAGGGATCAAGCCGCCCATCAGGGCTGCCGCCATATTGCCACCACCGATAAAGGCGATTTTCAATTTAGGATGATTGGTCTTATTTTGCATAATCTCTTTTCCCGAAAATAGCGGTTCCGATACGAACCATAGTACTGCCCTCTGCAATCGCAGCATCCAGATCGCTGCTCATCCCCATTGATAAGGTATCCAATGCTAATCCACGCTGCTTCAGTATTTCCTGTATCTGCCTGAGTGCAGCAAATGCTGCACGCTGCTCTGCCACATCTTCGCTGGGCTCGGGTACTGCCATCAAACCACGCAGGCGCAAATTGGGCAGGCTGGCGATACGCAAGGCCAGTTCGACCGCCTCCGCTGGCGGCACACCACTCTTACTAGTCTCGCCACTGATATTAATTTGTAAGCAAATGTTAAGTGGGGCCAGCGTGGCGGGGCGCTGCTCAGATAATCTGAGCGCGATTTTTTCACGGTCGACCGAGTGCACCCACTGAAAATTTTCTGCAATAGCACGCGTTTTATTGCTTTGTATCGGGCCGATGAAATGCCATTCCAGCGCCAGCGCAGGCTGGTTTTCCCTCACAAACTGTATCTTATCGAGCGCTTCCTGCAGATAATTTTCGCCAAACGCGACTTGCCCCCATAGTGCTGCCTCGATAATTGCCTGTACCGGGAAAGTTTTTGAAACAGCAAGCAACTTTACCTCCAGCGGCGGGCGGCTATACTGCTTCTCAGTGGCGCGGATATGCTGGCTGACGGCTTGCAAGTTGTCAGATATTAAGGACATAATCAACTACTCTTCTGTGCTGGTCTGGCATGGGCTGGCCTTGTGGCCGTCTGCAACCATATCAGTAAATCAATCGGCATCAATACTTTCCGGAATTATAAATGGACATTTCTGAACTGCTGGCGTTCTCGGTCAAGAATAACGCTTCCGATCTTCACTTATCCTCAGGATTGCCGCCGATGATACGCGTGCACGGGGATGTGCGCCGCATTAACCTGCCGCCGCTGGAACATAAAGATGTGCATGAGCTGATTTATGACATCATGAATGATGCCCAGCGCAAAACCTATGAAGAAACGCTGGAATGCGATTTTTCCTTTGCCATCCCCGGCCTGGCCCGTTTCCGTGTCAATGCATTTAATCAGGAACGCGGACCGGCAGCGGTCATGCGTACCATTCCGTCTAAAATCCTGACGCTGGAACAATTAAACACGCCACGTATTTTTGCCGATCTGGCGTTGAAACCACGTGGTCTGGTACTGGTGACCGGCCCGACCGGCTCAGGTAAATCGACCACGCTGGCCGCCATGGTGAATCACCTCAATGAAAATGAATACGGCCACATTCTGACCGTCGAAGATCCGATTGAATTCGTGCATGAATCGAAAAAATGCCTGATCAATCAGCGCGAAGTCGGCCCGCATACCATGTCCTTCAACAATGCTCTGCGTTCTGCGCTGCGTGAAGACCCGGATGCGATTCTGGTCGGTGAGTTGCGCGATCTGGAAACCATACGCCTGGCCCTGACCGCGGCAGAAACTGGCCACTTAGTGTTCGGTACTTTGCATACATCCTCTGCGGCAAAAACGATAGACCGTATTGTCGACGTGTTCCCGGCGGAAGAAAAAGAAATGGTGCGTTCCATGCTATCCGAATCGCTGCAAGCGATCATTTCCCAGACGCTGCTGAAAACCAAAGATGGTTCAGGACGTGTGGCTGCGCATGAAATCATGGTAGGTACGCCAGCTATCCGTAACCTGATACGCGAAGCCAAGATCGCTCAGATGTATTCCGCGATTCAGACTGGCAATAATGTCGGCATGCAGACGCTGGACCAAAATCTGACCGATCTGGTCAGACGCAATGTGATTTCTGTCGGCACCGCTCGTGGCGCAGCAAAAATCCCTGAAAACTTCCCTGGCTGATGCTGAACTGGAGATAAACACATGGAACGCGATCAGGCTACCAAATTTATGCACGACTTGCTGCGGCTGATGCTCAGCAAAAATGGTTCAGATTTATTCATCACAGCAGATTTCCCCCCTGCTTTCAAAATTGATGGCAAGGTCACACCTGTTTCGAACCAGCCGCTGACGCCCGCACACACCGTCGATCTGGCGCGTGCCATCATGAATGACAAGCAGGCCGCTGAATTTGAATCGACCAAGGAATGTAATTTCGCGATCAATCCGGCTGGCATGGGACGCTTCCGTGTATCGGCTTTCATGCAACAAGGCCGCGTCGGTCTGGTGCTGCGTACGATTACTACCGCCATTCCAAAACTGGAAGATCTGGGTCTGCCGGATAATCTGAAAGAAGTTGCCATGACCAAACGGGGTCTGGTGATCATGGTGGGTGCGACTGGCTCGGGTAAATCCACCTCGCTGGCAGCCATGGTCGGCTACCGCAATCAGAACAGTCACGGTCATATCATTACGATCGAAGATCCGATTGAATATGTGCATCCGCATGCGAATTGCATTGTGACCCAACGTGAAGTTGGTATCGATACCGAAGACTGGGGCGCAGCGCTGAAAAACTCGCTGCGTCAGGCGCCGGACGTGATACAGATCGGTGAAATCCGCGACCGTGAAACCATGGATTTTGCGGTTGCCTTTGCTGAAACCGGCCATCTGTGCCTGGCTACCCTGCATGCCAACAGCTCCAATCAGGCGTTGGATCGTATCATTAACTTTTTCCCGGAAGAGCGCCGTGCACAGTTGCTGATGGATTTATCGCTGAATCTGAAAGCCGTGATTTCGCAACGTCTGATCCCACTCAAAGGACGCAAAGGCCGCGTTGCTGCAGTCGAGATCATGCTGAATTCACCTTTAATTTCTGATCTGATTTTCAAAGGTCAGGTACATGAAATTAAAGAGATCATGAAAAAATCGCGGGAACTGGGCATGCAGACTTTTGACCAGGCGCTGTTCGATTTGCACGAAGCAGATAAAATCTCGTATGAAGATGCTTTACGCAACGCTGACTCGGTCAACGAACTGCGACTCGCTATTATGCTCAACGGCAAAGAAGCCAAAGAACGCGATCTGAGCGCCGGAACCCATCATTTAGGAATCGTCTGATATGCATGCACTCGCCTTTACCGCTAACGACATCAGTGGCAAACCAGTTGATCTCAGCCAGTACCTGGGCCAGCTGGTACTGGTCGTGAATACCGCCAGCCAATGTGGCTTTACGCCGCAATACAAGGGGCTGGAAGCGGTGTACCAGCAATTCAAAGAGCGTGGCGTGGTGGTGCTTGGTTTTCCCTGCAATCAGTTTGGTCATCAGGAACCCGGCAACTCATCGGAGATAGGCAGCTTCTGTGAAAAAAACTTTGGTGTAACTTTCCCCTTATTTGAGAAAGTAGAAGTGAACGGTGCACAAGCGCATCCGCTGTATCAGCATTTGAAGTCTGCTGCCCCCGGACTGTTAGGTACCCAGGCCATTAAATGGAATTTCACTAAATTCCTGATACGTCAGGATGGCAGTGTGTATAAACGTTATGCACCGCAAACCAAGCCGGAAGATCTGATACAGGATATCGAGGCTTTGCTGCTCAACCACTCCCTGACTCCCTAAAGCGATTTGAAAAATTCGCATTTCCAAATCAATTCAGCGTAATTTCTTATAAAAAATAAAAATCCGAAATCTGGGCATGAGTAATACTTTAAGAAATTTTCGCAAAAAGTCTGAGATTTTTGGAACTACAAATAACTCCGGTTTTTGTGCCATATGTGGTAACTATGGAAAACTAACTGCAGACCATGTTCCGCCAGTTGGGTGCCTGAAAATTAGTGGAGCTATAAAGGATGTGATATTTAGGAATTTTTTATCCGAAGACAGAGATCAGCGACGCCCCCCAATAATCCAAGGAGGCGTAAAATTCAACACAGTTTGCACGAATTGCAATAGCGACCTGCTAGGTCGCCGATATGACCCATCGTTGAATAATTTTGCTGCGAATATGCTTGAAGCTCTACGCCTTCGACAAAATCCCGGCGTTTCTCCTGTTTTTAAGCTATCCCTAGAATCACATAAAATTGCACGCTCTGTAATTGGCCATATTCTCGCTGCTCATTCTGTCGAACATACAAAAAACAAGTTAGCCCCAATAGGTGCAAGCGAATCCTTGCGGAAATATCTTTTAGATTCAACCCTTGGCTTCCCAAAGGAATGGCGACTTTACTGTTGGCCATACCTCGGAAAAAATCAGGTCATACATAGACATGTTGCAATGACAGATTTTTCTGTAAACAGCGATGATAAAGTTTTATACGGACATATCTTAAAATTTTTCCCATTGGGATTTTGGTTTGTCCATAACCAACCAGCGGTTTACAACCTGTATCTTCCAGAGATAACGCCATCCTCCAACTGTGAGCTAGACACCTCCGATGATCTTATTTTCGATACTCGCAACATACCCAGTCGTTTTTTTCCAGAAAATCCAGTAGGGAATCAAGCCTTTTTACTTTGTGATGATCAATGTTCAGTCGCTTCACCTAGATGAATCAATTTAGTTAACGTAAAGCCTGGTCTATCCATTCTATCCAATGCTGCACCGGCGTATCGGTTCCGGATTGCAGATGCGTGATGCAGCCGATATTGGCTGACACCACCGCGACCGGCTGACTGGCCAGTAATTGCTTTAACTTCTGATCGCGTAACTGATAAGCCAGACGCGGCTGTAACACCGAATAAGTACCGGCCGAGCCACAGCATAAATGGCTGTCGGCGCACAGGCTGACATCCACGCCCACCGCACGCAGCAAGGATTCCACCTTGCCACGTATTTGCTGACCATGCTGCAAAGTACAGGGCGGATGCCAGACTATCTTTTTACCGACCGGCAGCTTCACCAGCGCGCGTATTTGCGGCTCACGCTCTGCTAATACTTCGCTTAAATCTTTGCACAAGGCCGTGACCCTGGCTGCTTTCTCCGCATAAGCTGCATCATGCGCCAGCAAATGGCCATATTCCTTGACCGTCACACCGCAGCCTGAAGCGGTCATCAAAATGGCGTCCACACCTGCTTCGATCGCTGGCCACCAGGCATCGATGTTACGGCGCATATCCTGTAATGCGGCCTCCTGCTCATTCAAATGATGACGGATCGCGCCACAGCAACCGGCTTTAGGCGCTACGATCAGCTCTGTGCCCAGTGCGGCCATCACACGCCGCGCCGCCGCATTGATTTCCGGTGCCATCGCGGGCTGGACACAACCATCCAGCAACAACATGCGACTGCCTGGCTGAACCATTACGGATAGCGGCGATACAGGCTGTGCCGCTTTGCGTAAAGGGATTTTATTTTTCAGGAACTGCGGCAATACCGGGCGCAGGAATTGTCCTGCCTGCATCGCTGGCCGGAATATCCATGGTCGCGGCAGAGCCGCGCTGAGAGTTTTCCGCAGCAAGGTCTGCGTGACTGAACGTCCGACTTGCTGCTCAACTACGGCGCGTCCTATATCCAGCAAGCGGCTGTATTTCACCCCGGATGGGCAGGTGGATTCACAATTGCGACAGGTCAGGCAACGGTCCAGATGCTGCTGGGTTTTCTCGGTAGCGGCTTGACCTTCTAACACCTGCTTGATCAGATAGATGCGGCCACGCGGCCCATCGAGCTCATCGCCCAGTAACTGGTAGGTAGGGCAAGTCGCAGTACAGAAACCGCAGTGCACGCACTTGCGCAGGATTTCGTCAGCTTCCTGACCGGCATGGCTGTCTTTAATGAAATCGGCGAGATTGGTTTGCATAAGCGTCAGATATCCTTGTACATACGGCCAGGATTGAAGATTCCTGCGGGGTCAAATGCTTGTTTCAAATGCTGGTGTATGCGCAGCAAAGGCGCAGATAAAGGAGCGAACACCTCGGCCTGACGGTCGCCGCCACGGAAAATACTCGCATGTCCGCCCGCTTCCCTTGCCAGTGTCCGAATACGCTCTGGACTTTCATCGCTGTACAGCCAACGCTGCGCGCCGCCCCATTCGATCAAGGATTTACCGGTCAAAGGCAAAGCGGGCGTCGTCGGTGGCAAGGACAAGCGCCATAAAACATGCGCCTCTTCCTGGGAAAAATAGTCCTGCGTCTGCTCCCGCAATGCCTGCCACCAGTTGCTGGCATCGCTAATCTCTTCTCCGCCCATGCTGTGGCGCGCTGCATCGACCGCGGCCTGCGCACCTGACAGACGTACCAGCAAACGCCCGACGTACCAGCAAGTCGCTGAAATGGGTAAGGGTTGTCCGGCCCAGGTATTCATTTTGCGCAGTGCATCGGCTTCGGATAGTGCAAATACCAGCGTGGTTTCTGCCACTGGCCTGGGTAATACTTTGACCGAGGCATGCAGGATCAGGCCCAGCGTACCCAAAGAACCCGCCAGCATGCGCGACACATCATAGCCAGCGACGTTCTTCATGACCTGACCACCAAATTCCGCAATCTGGCCACGCCCATCCATCAGCGCTGTACCCAGCACAAAATCCTTCACAGCACCGGCATAGGGACGACGTGGACCCGCCAGACCCGCTGCCAGCATGCCGCCGAAGGTAGCGTGTTCTGAAAAATGTGGCACTTCACAAGCCAGCATTTGCTGCTGCTCCGCTAATACAGCCTCAATCTCACGCAAAGGAGTACCGGCGCAGGCGGTGATCACCAGCTCGGTCGGTTCATAAGACAGAATACCGCGGTAAGCACGGGTATCCAGCAATTGCCCGCTGCTCTGCCGTCCATACCAGGCTTTGCTGCCGCCCCCTTGTATGTGTAGTGGCTGCGCCTGTGCAGCGGCCGCCAGCACCTGTTCACGTAAATCATTGAGGACGGGATTATTCTTTGCACTCATGCCTAGACTGGCCTTTCATTAAAAACGGGGTAAGTCCGGGAACTTCAGTTGCCCTTTCCTGACGTGCATGCGTCCGTATTCCGCACAGCGGTGCAGGGTAGGAATCGCCTTATCCGGATTGAGTAAGCCAGCGGTATCGAATGCCTTTTTAACGGCAAAGAAAGCGTTTAACTCAGTTTCCGTGAACTGTACGCACATGGAATTGATTTTTTCTATACCCACACCATGCTCGCCGGTGATGGTGCCACCGACAGCAACGCACAATTCCAGAATTTCCGCACCGAAGGCCTCGGCGCGGAAAAATTCGCCTTCCTGATTCGCATCAAACATGATCAGCGGATGCAGATTGCCATCACCGGCATGAAATACATTGGCACAGCGCAGGCCATATTTCTGCTCCATCGTGGCGATCCCGGTCAGCACTTCAGCCAGGCGTTTGCGTGGAATCGTGCCATCCATGCAGTAATAATCGGGCGAGATTCTGCCTGCTGCGGGAAAGGCATTTTTACGGCCAGACCAAAAGCGCAAACGCTCAGCCTCGGTCTGCGATACCGCAATCGCGCTGGCACCGGCTTGCTGCAATACCGCAGTCATGCGTGCGATTTCCTCTTCCACTTCAGCTGCAGTACCATCTGATTCGCACAGCAGTATGGCCTCGGCATCCGTGTCGTAACCCGCATGAACAAAGGGTTCCACCATGCGAGAGGAAGTCTTGTCCATCATTTCCAGTCCGGCCGGAATAATGCCAGCCGCGATCACTTCTGCCACAGCATTGCCACCCGTGACCACGTCGTTAAACGAGGCCATGATGACTTTCGCGACTTGCGGTTTCGGCACCAGTCTGACCGTCACTTCGGTCACGATACCCAGCATCCCCTCAGAGCCGATGAAGACCGATAACAGCTCCAGCCCTGGCGCGTCCAGCGCTTCGCTGCCTAGCTCAACTACCTCACCATCCATCAGCACGACACGGACCCGCAACACATTGTGTACCGTCAGTCCGTATTTCAGGCAATGCACACCGCCCGAGTTTTCTGCCACATTGCCGCCTATGGTGCAGGCTATCTGTGACGAAGGATCAGGCGCGTAATACAAGCCATGCCCGGCAACGGCTTCAGAAATTGCCAGGTTACGCACACCGGGCTGCACCCGCGCAGTCCGCGCCAGCGCATCGATATGCACTATGCGGTTCAGTTTGGCAGTGGATAACACCAGCCCGTCGGCGATAGGCGTAGCACCACCCGATAAGCCTGTACCCGCACCACGCGGTACGATAGGGATTTGCAATCGGGAACAAATACGCAGCACTGCCTTTACCTGTGCTTCATCTTCAGGCAGACAAACCACCATAGGCAATTGACGATAGGCAGTCAGGCCATCGCATTCATAGGGGCGGGTATCCTCTTCATGATGCAGGATGGAATGCTTAGGTAATATCTGTAATAAGGCCTGCACCAGTTCACGCTGCCTTTGCCTTATCATCGGTCCCTGCTCGGTCTGCTGCATATTCACCTCTTTGTTATCGGCGTATTCAACATGAGTTCTTACTCAGGCAAAGGCTGCAAGCCTGCCAGCGCGCAAACACAGCAGTCACAGCGCCCTGAGTTACATGGTGAGGACTTACGCAAAATTGTTCCAACAAGGCTTGGCGACGCAGGCAGTACGCATAGTGCGACAAGGAGCCATAACGCAGTTGGGGCGGTTTTGCGAAAGTCCTAATGAGTCTCAGTGTAATCAGCTTTACAGGCTTTGGGATGAATAGTTTCAACGGCTGCCGCTGAATTGTTTTCAAGGCATAAAAAAAGGACGCCGCAGCGTCCTTTGTTTTTTGCATTCAGTTTTTGCATTCAGCGTGCTTACACGGAGAATGAAGATCCGCAACCACAAGTGGTGGATGCATTCGGATTTTTAATCACAAACTGCGCGCCTTCGAGATCGTCTTTATAGTCGATTTCGGCACCGACCAGATACTGGTAGCTCATGGAATCGATGAGCAACTGCACACCATTTTTTGTCATGGTGGTGTCGTCTTCATTGGTGATTTCATCGAAAGTGAAGCCATACTGGAAACCAGAGCAGCCACCGCCTTGTACGAATACACGCAGTTTCAGGTCTGGATTACCTTCTTCTTCTATCAGTTGCGCTACTTTGGCAGCAGCGCTGTCGGTGAAAATAATTGGTGCTGGCATTTCTGCAACGGCGTTCATTTCTTGCTCCTTGTATCTAAGATTGTTCCATTATAGACCTGAGTGCAGATCTATGCAGCGGATGCCGCCAGCTTCAACACCGGTTCCTGCACCACGTCATGCGTGAGCTTGCCGGACACCAGTGCACCACTCATCATTTCCAGTGTCTTGTAATGCACATCTCCGGAAATCCTTGCCTTAGGCTGCAACTCCAGCAAATCGCTGGAAAATACCGGCCCGTTGATGACACCATTCACAACCACATGCGAGGCACGCACTTCACCCTCAATCACCGCCTGCTCAGAAATAATCAGCATACTGGCAGCATCCGATTCGGCGATCACATTGCCGCTGATATGTCCATCTATGCGCAGCCCACCTTTGAAATGCAGGTCACCGGCGATGCGTGTGGTCGAGCCTATCAGGCTGTCTATAGTATTTTTTGCTTTGCGATTAAACATGAGCATCCCTTCTTCAGAAAATCAGAGCAGCGCCTGTGCACCGAACAAGCGGTCAGAGCATGCTGATTCAAGTGGTTACATTGATCGTCTGTTGAGCACGTTGCTGTCCGCGCTCCAGCACTTTCACCTGAACCGATTTTACCGTTGCATCCTCAGGTAGCGGTATGACGCCTTCCATACGCTGATAGTGCTTAAACGACAATTTAAGCTTAGCAGCTTCGCCGGATTTAGGATCAGGGAACAGCATCGTAACAGGTTTACCGGCCTGTACCAAATTCAGGGTCAATTGCATTTCACCGGAAAACTCGCTGCTTTTTTTCACGCCCTGCACTAACAAGGCGCGATAACGCAACTGCCCCGGCGCTACCAGCTCAGCCTTCAGGTTTTGTACTGCCACGCCATCCGGCCCAGTACCTGCCTGCATAAAGCTTTCAAAAAAAGCCAGATCGTCTTTCAGCTTTTGATTATCGGCGGTCAGTGTCTTAACCTGATCCATCAGCTCTTTTTGCATAGAGCGATCAATGTTGAGCTTACTGTCTATGGTATTGGTCTGTTTGCGCAACTGATCGCGCTCAGAGGTCAACTCACTGATCTGCTCTTGTAATTCCAGGATACTGACGCCACCCTGCCCCACTGCACTGACGCTGCGTTTACCCATGACATAAGCGCCGTACAGCGCGCCAAGAACAAGCACCGACACCAATGCAAGCAAAGCGAACCTGGTATGCCAGGGTTGCTCCTGGCGTACCGTCAGTTTTGCAGACAACAGCGGATGATGACGCAAAGGACGCTTGGCCATACTTATGGCATGACCGGAACGTGCTGCAGACCTGTGTTTTCCGCCAGGCCAAACATCAGATTCATACACTGCACAGCCTGACCGGATGCGCCTTTGACCAGATTATCCTGCACCACCAGAATCACCAACGTCTTGCCATTGCCGGGACGGTGTAAAGCCAGGCGCAGCATATTCGAAGCACGTGTGGAGCGGGTTTCAGGATGCGAGCCAAATGGCATCACATCGACAAACTCTTCATCTTTATAAGCATCTTCAAACAAGGCCTGCAAGGCTTCATTACTGATATCCGTCTTCAGTTTTGCATACAAAGTTGAGTGCATGCCACGTATCATCGGTACCAGATGCGGTGTAAATAAGAGCTCGACCGGTTCAGCGCTCAGACGTTGCAGCTGCTCTGTAGTTTCCGGTGTGTGACGATGTCCGGATACGCCATAGGCTTTGAATGTGTCGCTCGCTTCTGAGAACAGGATGCCGATTTCCGCTTTGCGACCGGCGCCCGAGACACCGGACTTGCAATCGGCAATCAGGCTGCCCGCATCAATCACACCTGCTTTGAGCAAAGGCGCAAAACCGAGCTGCATGGTGGTCGGATAACAGCCGGGATTTCCAATCACACGTGCCGCTTTGATGGCATCGCGGTTCAGCTCAGGCAAGCCATATACAGCCTCCTTCAATACATCCTGGCAGGTATGTGGAATGCCATACCATTTTTCAAACTGGGCTACGTCCTGCAAACGGAAATCCGCCGCCAGATCAATCACTTTGACACCCGCAGCCAGCAATTCCGGTGCCTGCGCCATGGCCACACCGTGTGGCGTGGCAAAGAAAACGACGTCGCAATCGGTCAGCCTGGCTTTATCAGGCGAAGAAAACGCTATACCGACCTTGCCACGCAGGGAGGGATACATATCAGCCACCGGTAAGCCATCTTCTTTGCGCGATGTGATCGCGGTCAGCTCGACTTCGGGATGGGTGGACAAAATACGTAATAACTCGACACCCGTATATCCGGTGCCACCGACAATACCAACTTTAATCATGAACGTTCCTTGCAAGAAATTTTCCGTTATTTTAACAGCAGATGCGATCCTGACCACGCTGATATTGCTGCGCGAGGCCGAGCACCGGAAAAGCAAAAAAGCCGCCCAAACAGGCGGCTTTTTGTTTCCAGCGATAAAAAAATTAACGCTTGGAGAATTGTTTTGCGCGACGTGCTTTGCGCAGACCAACTTTTTTACGTTCAACTTCACGAGCGTCACGAGTAACGAAGCCAGCTTTGGACAATTCAGATTTCAAAGTTGCATCGTAGTCGATCAGCGCACGAGTGATACCGTGACGAACTGCACCGGATTGGCCGGATTCGCCGCCGCCGTGAACGTTAACCATAATATCGAAAGTTTCGAGATTATTAGTCAGTTCCAGTGGTTGACGGATAACCATCAGGCCAGTTTCACGAGAGAAGTATTCGCTCGCTGGTTTGCCGTTGACAACGATCTTGCCGCTGCCAGATTTCAGGAATACACGAGCAACTGCGCTCTTGCGACGGCCAGTACCGTAGTTGTAATTACCGATCATGGCTAATCCTTAGATGTCGAGTACTTGTGGTTGCTGAGCAGCGTGCGGATGTGTTGCATCTGCATAAACTTTCAGCTTCTTGATCATTGCATAGCCGAGTGGGCCTTTAGGCAACATGCCTTTAACAGCTTTCTCGAGTGCACGACCTGGAAAACGCTGTTGCATTTTCGTGAAGTTTGTTTCATAGATACCGCCTGGGTAACCAGTGTGGCGGTAGTATGTTTTGTTCAGAGCTTTAGTACCAGTCACGCGCAGTTTAGCTGCGTTAACAACAACGATAAAATCGCCTGTGTCTACGTGTGGTGTAAATTCTGGTTTATGTTTGCCGCGCAAACGGAGTGCCACTTCGCTGGCAACACGTCCGAGTACTTTATCTGTCGCGTCAATCACGAACCAGTCGCGCTGAACCTCATGGCCCTTAGCGGAAAAGGTTTTCATGTTGAATCCTAAATAGTTAAATACGCCCTGTTGCGGTGGTTCTGCCTTTGCTCCGGCAGACTCTCCCTTGTTCATTTCTCGCATGGGCAAATCGAGAATCGAAAATTATAAAGCCTTTCAAAGACTTAAGGCAAGAAATGTTTAAAATTTAGGCAGATTTTTTGCGCATGCAAGGCTGACAGGCAAAAAAATACCCGAAGACCAGGCTTCGGGTGGAATCCACCAAAGGAGTAGGTGGAGGAGACAAAGCGTGGTTAGCTGCTCAAGAAGAATAACTAACCGATGAGTCAATAATAGGTGAAGAAATTGTGCAGTGCAAGAAAATTTCCCGGATTTATGCGAAGATTCCCTCTAAATACACGGGATACAGTCGGAAGCAGGACTCAGGATTGTAAGCCCTGCCCGCTCTGGGCTACACTGTGATGCAAGTCACTCAACAAGAAGGAAAGAATATGGAAGCAACGGTACGCTGGACAGGAACATCCGGTATGTCTTTTTTAGCAGAAACAGGCTCTGGTCACGCCGTACTGATGGATGGCGCGCCGGAAGGTGGTGGCCGCAATCTGGCACCGAGGCCGATGGAAATGCTGTTGCTGGGCACCGGTGGATGCACGGCTTATGATGTGGTGCTGATTTTGAGGAAGAGTAAGCAAGATGTACGTGGTTGCGACCTCAAATTGAGTGCTGAACGTGCAGAAACCGAGCCTAAGGTGTTCACGAAAATCAATTTCCACTTCGTGGTGCGTGGCCGCAATCTGAAGCCTGCTACGGTCGAGCGCGCCATCAAACTCTCTCACGAAAAATATTGCTCCGCATCAATCATGCTGGAAAAAACGGCCAGCATGACACATAGCTTTGAAATTATCGAAGACAGTGAATTGCCTTCAGAGCACGACGTTCAGGCCTGAGTTTCCACGTCCGGCACACCGAACACATCGGTGTAGCTTGGGTAAAACGAGCAATAGCGTATCGTGGTCAGCACGGACAGCACAGGAAGCATGAACAGCAGCAGCATCGCTTCCTGTCCGGCAATCGCGACCAGCACTTCCATTATCAAGGCCGGCAACAGACCAGCCAGCAACAACCAGCACAGGCAATACACCAGGAAAACGCGCCAGGCACGCTTCACTGATAAAAAGCTGAAAAATAAGGCCTTAGCAACCGACATTTTCTGCCAAAAAATTAAAGGGCCGGCGTACCAGAATGCCATTAATGCAGGCATAAAGACCAGTCCCATCACCAGCATACCCTGCATCAGATTACCCGCGTCCACCGTTTTCGGGTCGGGTGGTTCAGTGCTGGTCAGCACCGTGAATAATTCTGCATTGCCAACGAGCTTAGACGCAGCAACCGCGATCGTCATTGCCAGTAAAAACAAGACGCCCAGATTAATCAATGCAGGCCAGCGCTTGGCACGAAAACCGCTGAACAACACTGGCAGCGTGACTTTCTTCTTCAGATCAATATCCTGACAAGCCTGCATGAACCCCATAGAGAAAACCGGCATCAGCAAAAATGGCAGCACTACGCCGAGCAAGGGAATAATTCCTGCCAACAGCAAACAAAACATATAGGCAAAAAACAGGCTCAACATTTCTGCTGGCTGTTGTTTGAAATAGGCAAAGCCGCGCTTCACCCACGACCATCCGGTCAAGGCAGGCATCGCATTCATGAATTAACAGGCAAAGGTGGAACAGGTTGGGATTCGCGCAGGCGCAAGATGCGTTCAAAGTGTGCCGGATCATGCGGCGTGAGCATTTCTGCATCCCGTGGCTGATAGAAATCGTACAAACGGGAGAGCCAGAAACGCAAGGCCGCAGCACGCAACAGCGGCTGCCATGCACTACTTTCTTCCGGGGTGAACGGCCGGACTGCGTGATAGGCGCTCAGCATAGCAATGACCCGTGCGTTATCCAACGTGCCGGTGGCAAGGTCTATACACCAGTCATTGACCGTCACTGCCACATCGAACAACCAGGTGTCACAGCCTGCAAAATAAAAATCAAAAAAACCGGTGAGTTGCTCACCTGAGAACATCACATTATTACGGAACAAATCGGCATGTACAGGGCCGCGTGGCAAGGCTTTATAGATGGCGCTAGCCTCAAAGGCATCCTGGAAGTGGATTTCTGCACGCAGTAAGTGTTGCAAATCATCGCTGATGAAAGGCAAGACCTTAGGTACGGTCAGATGCCACCAGTCTGAGGCGCGCAGATTTTTTTGAAACAAAGGGAAGCTGGTACCAGCTAAATGCATTTTCGCCAGCATTTGACCCACGGCAGCGCAATGTACAGCCTGTGGCTGCATTTGGGAACTTCCCTCCAGCTTACTGACTATCGCAGCTGGCTTACCGTGCAAGGGCACAACCAGTTCTCCATCGCGGTTGGCAACCGGCGCAGGAACCAATACCCCGTGATCCGCCAGGTGACGCATCAGTTTCAGGTAAAAAGGCAGTTGCTCAAAATTCAGGTTCTCGAAAATGGTCAGTACATACTCCCCTGCTTCAGTGGTGATAAAGAAATTACTGTTTTCTATGCCTGAAGAGATGCCCTTCACTGCACTGACTTTGCCTAATGGGAACTGATCTATCCAAGAACTCAGATCTTCCAGAGAAACGGGGGTAAAAACTGCCATACTCTTTTCTTATCAACGATGTTATTTTTTTGCTGCTGCGCTGGCGGGGGCTGGCTTGCCCGGAGCTGGCGGTAAGACGGGTAAGGGTTCCGGCGCTTCTTTGGCTTCTTTTTTTCCGCCGAACTCCAGGAGTGTCCATTGGGCAGCACGATTACCCTGACCTTGTACGGTACCAGGCTGAGCATTACCCGCCTGAGGGTCTGCTTTCAGGGTGTAACTGCTTTTGCCAGACTTCACTTCGACTTCAGTGACTTTGCCTGCATTATTCTTTTTTTCGACAACTTTATTTTTTTGCTCAGGCTTACCGACAGATAAATTCTTTTCAGTTGGCCCCTCTTCCAGTTTTTCCATTTTCGGTGGCGGTGGCACCTCAGCTTTAGCTGGCATTTGGGCGCACACAGGTGTAGCAAGCTGGGCAGCGAAAATCACTGCGGCGATGGGCAGGAGAGCGTTTTTCATGATGGTCTTTCGGTGAAGCCGGAATTCTTTCATTGTAACAAACAGCACGGCGCAGTGCCTGATTACGCCAGGTATTTAGCTGAATTCCAATAAAAAAGAGCAGCCTGAGCTGCTCTTTTCAAATCAATACAGGCTAAGCCCGTAAAGATTAGAAGCGGTGTTGAACGCCAGCTGTCAGTTCGTGAACTTTGGAGCCAGCAACGCCACCGAATGCTGCGCTAACCAGGTCAGCTTTAGCATCTTGTTTAGCGTATGCGTATGCTGCATACAGGTCAGTACGCTTAGACAGACCGTGGACATAGCCCAGGGAGAACTGTTTAACGTCTTTAGCTACTGCAGAGTCAGACACTTTAGTGAAACCAGCCAATACTTTGCCAGTTGCAGTTACAGGTGCGCTAACAGCCAGAGTGTAGATCTTACGATCCATACCTTTGTCGTCTTTCTGTTTTTGGAACAGGAAAACTGGCTTAGCTACGCCGAAGTCGTAAGCAGCAGCAACTGTGTTTGCAGAAACAGCATTGCCAACAACATTGTCTTTTGCGTAGTTGTAGCCAACTTCCAGCGCGTCAACTTTGTAACCAGCTGTCAGGCCAACAGAACGGTTTGCAGAGTTGTCACCAGCTGCTTCGCCAGCGCCGTAAGAAGCGGATGCTGTGAAACCACTCAGATCTGGAGTGTTGTAGAAAATCGCATTGCTAACGCGGCCGTTTGTATCTTGTGCTGTTTTGCCAGCTACGAAATACAGAGCACGTGTACCGTTACCGTTGTTAACCAGTGCGGAACCAAACGGATCGTACTTGTCGAAGAATTTCAGAGTTGTAGTCTTGTCACGACCCAGGTTCACAGAACCGAAATCGCCAGACAGGCCAACCAGAGTTGTACGACCGAATGTACGGCCACCTTGATCAGAAGAACCATCATCGATCTTAACGCCTTGTTCCAGAACGAAGTTAGCTTTCAGACCACCACCCAGATCTTCAGTGCCTTTGAAACCCAGACGGGAACCGCCTTGTTGGCCGCTAGTTACCATCGCTTTTTTACCAGCACCAGCGCTAACACCTTGAACGCCAACGTCAGCTACGCCGTAGATAGTTACGGAAGATTGAGCAAAAGCTGCGCCAGAGAAAGCACCCATCAGAGCGAGTGCGAGGAATGATTTTTTCATTGTCTAGTATCCAAAAATGAATGTTAATTTTTGCTGACACCAAAGAGCCAGGCACAGCAAAAAACAGATTGCAGGTTCTTTACAGCCTTGAACCAAGATTGATTCAATGACAAGCGACACCTTACCTGCACAAAATGACGCTTTGATGAAATCGAACAAATTCACAACAAGGCACTACAAAGCGTTGCAATATAAAGACATGACAGACACTGATAAGTTCACATCAAATTAGCATCTATTCACGACTTAAGGCCACATTATAGGCAATTTTTGCGGATGCTGCACAGCACCATGCATATAAGGGAAATCACCTAGATTTCAAGACCCCGCCAAAAAATTGTTTTTGAGCATGAAGTTAACGCTGCAAGGTCTTGTTTGGTTTACATGTGTGAACGTGAAAAACGCCTGCCTGAATACCACAGACTGGCCGCGATCACGCAGCATGTGAGCTGTCCCAAGGCCAGTGAAAATACGGCATGATCAAGTGCTGGTGCAACCAGGCCCGCTATGAGCGCACTGACAAAAGTGACGCTGGCAGACTGGCAAGATGCCACTACGCCACGAATTTCCGGAAACAGGTCCAATACCAATAAAGTTGCACCCGGCGCCACCAAAGACATGCCAAAAGCATAAAAAAATAAGGGCATCACAGACCAGAACAACTGAGGAGCAAACAGCGCGTGATAAACGACATTAGTGAATGCTGCTCCTATTAAAAAGCAAAAGCCAGCATTTACCTGGACCCAGACCGTCAATTTACCGGCCATACGATTGGCCGCCAGAGCGCCGAGAAAGATACCGCCGACGGTAGGTACAAATTGCCAGCCAAACTGGTCGGCACCCAGTTTCAGGTGCTGAGTAATAAACGCAGGCGCTGCAGAGATATACAAAAACAAACCGGCAAAATTAAACGCTATCGTGCCCGCCTTCAGATAAAACAACCTGGAGCGAAATACCTGGCGGTAACTGGACCACAAAAAATCTGCACTAAAAGCTTGTCTCTTATCAATTGTTAAAGATTCTGGCAGCCAGCGATAACATGCAATCCACAGCACAACAGTGTAGCCAAATAACAACAAAAAGATAGCACGCCACCCCCAAATTCCGACCAGCCAGCCACCTAAAATGGGGGCAATTGCAGGCGCGATAGAAAAAATCATGGTCACCAGTGACAATAACTTTTCAGCCTCAGGCCCTTCATACAAGTCGCGAATAATCGCGCGCCCCACCACCATACCGGCACCGGCCGACACGCCCTGGAGTATCCTGAATCCCCATAAATAATGAATATTGTGTGCTGAAGCGCATCCAAAACTGGCAACAGCAAATACCGACAAGGCAATCAGGATTACATTGCGGCGACCGAAGGAATCAGACAAAGCACCATGCCATAAGGTCATCACCGCGAACGACAGCATGTAAGCGGTCAGCGTCTGCTGCACTTCCAGCGTATGCGCCTGCAGGCTTTGTTGAATAGCCGGAAACGCCGGCAAATAAGTGTCAATCGCAAAAGGCCCCAGCATCGCCAGCGCAGCCAGAATACAGGCCAGCGCGGTGCTGTTCATAGGCGTCGAGGAACGCATAAATTCTTTCTTTTTTTGGCTTAAACAAGGTCTGAGCCTGTCTTTGTTAACAGATCCTAAGCAGGCTCAAGTGAAGAGCACTATTGCATCTGCCCCATACACAGGTATTTCATTTCCAAATATTCATCCATCCCGTAACGGGAACCTTCGCGTCCCAGACCCGACTGCTTCACGCCACCGAACGGAGCCACCTCGTTAGACATGAGACCGGTATTGATGCCGACCATACCGTATTCGAGTTTTTCTGCCACCCGCCAGACGCGTGCGATATCACGTGAATAAAAGTAAGAAGCAAGACCAAAATCGGTCGCATTGGCAGCGGCGATTACCTGCTCCTCGGTATCAAAAGGCATGACGGCTGCAACCGGGCCAAAAGTTTCTTCTTGCATGACCAGCATGTCGTCTGTGACATTTGCCAATACCGTGGGTTCGAAAAATAAGGCGCCAGCTGCATGTTGCTGACCGCCCGCACACAGTTGCGCACCTTTGCTGAGCGCATCGCTGACATGTTCCTGTACTTTGGCAATCGCCTGCGCATCGATCATCGGCCCCTGCTGCACGCCAGCCGCAAAGCCGTCACCGACCTGGATTTTGCGCGCGCCAGCCACCAGTTTCGCAACGAATTCCTGATACAGCGAACGATGGACATAAAAGCGATTCGTGCAGACGCAAGTCTGTCCGGCATTGCGATACTTTGATTGCAATGCGCCCTCTACCGCCGCATCCAGATCCGCGTCCTCAAAGACGATGAAAGGGGCATGACCACCGAGTTCCAGCGCCAGTTTTTTAATCGTAGGCGCAGATTGCTGCATCAGGATGCGGCCAACCGGCGTAGACCCTGTGAACGACAAATGCCGGACTACCGTGCTTTCGCACAGGCGCTTTCCTATCGCTACGGAACGTGCGCCGTCTGCAGTCAAGACATTGACTACGCCAGCGGGAATACCCGCGCGATGCGCCAGCTCCGCCAATGCCAATGCGGACAACGGAGTCTGTTCAGCTGGCTTGATCACGATAGTGCAGCCAGCCGCAATGGCCGGAGCAACTTTGCGGGTAATCATCGCAATCGGGAAATTCCAGGGCGTGATGGCCGCGCATACGCCTATGGGCTGGCGTAAGACCAGCATGCGTTTATCCGCTGCAGTCGTGCTCAGCACATCACCAGCAACCCGTTTCGCTTCTTCGCCAAACCACTCTATAAAACTGGCACCATAGATCACCTCGCCCTTGGCTTCAGCCAGGGGTTTGCCCTGCTCCGCTGTCATGATGCGCGCCAGATCATCGGCATGCGCGATCATCAGATCAAACCAGCGCCGCATCAGTTGCGCGCGTTCCTTACCTGTCTTTGCCGACCAGGGGCCAAACGCCGTCTGTGCTGCCTGAATCGCGCGCTCTGCGTCATCGCTATCCAGATTGCTGACCTGTGCCAGCAAGCTGCCATTGGATGGGTTAACAACGTCAAAGCGGTCTGCGCTATCGTGCCATGCGCCATTGATATAGGCGGACTCCTTCAATAATGCGGGGTCCTGCAAAGCTAAAGTCTGTGCTGCGTGCTGCATATTCATCCCTTTCTTATTTTGTCAGGACTTACGAAAAACCGCCCCTGCAGCGTTATGGCTCCTTGTCGTACTATGCGTACTGCCTGCGTCGCCATGCCTTGCAGGGACAATTTTGCGTAAGTCCTATTTGTGACTTGCCTGACTCATCTGACGCATCTGGCCAGCCGGATTTCGAATGTAAAGCCGAGAGCCTAAAGCAAAACAGCCAGTTCTGCAGAGAGCCGGCTGTTTCCTTCATACTATTGCAGATTCAAACCTGAAGCATTCAATCCTGCGCTTTAGGCTTAGCCTCTTCACGCCGGTTGAAGCCTGCCACCATATCGAAGCGGAACAAGCGACATTCCAGCGCACCATTGAAAAACGGCGTTTTGCGTGCTTCTTTCAGGCGCAGCAGTTTTGGCACGCTCAGATCGGCGGTAAACAAAAACACACTCCAGCCGGCAAAGCGCTGTTTCAGCGTGGCGCTGAACGCGCTGAAAAATTCTCTGGCCAGTTCATCCGATTCCAGATTGCTGTCACCACGCACACCGATACGCTCACCGTAAGGCGGATTGGTCAGCAATATGCCTGGTTGGGTGGTCGGCGCTTTGATTTCCTGCGCCTCGATCTGCTTGAGCGGCACTTCAAAACGGATACCGGCTTTATTCAGATTATTGCGCGTCATGACCACCATGTCGCCGGAAATATCGCTGCCGAACAAAGTTGGCTCAGCCGGTAAAGGATGCGGCTTGGCCTGCGCCTTGATCGCATTCCAGGCATCCTGGTCAAACTGATGGAATTTTTCGAATGCAAATTCACGCTTCAGGCCTGGTGGTATGCCAGCCAGTATCTGCGCTGCCTCGATCAGGATAGTGCCGGAGCCACACATAGGGTCGAACAGCGGCGTACCTGGTTTCCAGCCTGCGGTACGCAGCAAACCCGCCGCCAGATTTTCACGCAGAGGTGCATCACCGGTTTCCAGACGCCAGCCGCGTTTGAACAAAGGCTCGCCAGACAAATCCAGGTAAATCGTAAAATTTCTCGCATCCAGAAAACCGACGATGCGCATATCAGGATTACGGGTATTCACAGATGGACGCTGGGTGAACTGATCGCGGAAACGGTCGCAGATCGCATCCTTGATTTTCAGCGTCGTGAATTCCAGACTCTTGAGCGGCGACTTCACTGCAGTCACATCCACCCGTATGGTGTGGTGATAGCCGAACCAGTCTTCCCATGGCTGTTCCAGCACCAGATCGTAAATATCGTTTTCATTGGCATAGCTGGAATGCCCCATGCGCATCAATACGCGCGAAGCGATGCGCGAATGCAGGTTGATACGCCAGCCATCCTGCAGGCTGCCAGAGCAATGCACGCCGCCCGGCACCTGATTGTGGACAGCCATGGTTTTATCCATTGCCGCGATTTCAGCCAGCTCTTCAGCCAGCGCAATTTCCATGCCGCGCGGGCATGGACAAAAATAAGAGTAACGTGTCATGGGGAACCTTTTATCCGTTAAATAAACACAAGTACGAGCGCAAAAATAAAAGCAAAAATAAGCGCCAGGAGAAGGTGATGGTCTTCTCAGAACGGTTTTACCACCACCAGAATTAATACAACTAACAACAACAGTACAGGTACTTCGTTAAACCAGCGGAACCAGACGTGGCTGCGCGTGTTTTTGCCCTGTTCAAATTTTTTCAGCAAGCTGCCGCAGGCATGGTGATAGCCCAGCAACAGCACGACACACAAGAGTTTGGCATGCATCCAGCCATTGCCAGGACCGCGCCCTATACCGATGACCAGCCACAGATACAGCCCCAAAGCCAGCGCCGGAACCGCGAGTATCGTCATGAAACGGTAGAGCTTACGTGCCATCAGTAACAAACGTTCCGTACTGGTCGCATCATTTTCCATAGCGAGGTTGACCAGGATACGCGGCAAATAAAACAGCCCGGCAAACCAGGAGATCACAAACAGTATATGAAAAGCTTTAATCCAGAGCATACGGACTTTCAAAAAATGAGGACAGACTGAGAAGCGATTTTACTGACGCACCTCACCATGACCAAACACGATGTACTTGAGCGAGGTAAGACCTTCCAGTCCTACCGGCCCACGCGCATGCAGCTTATCATTGGAGATACCTATTTCTGCACCTAAACCATATTCAAAACCATCGGCGAAACGGGTCGATGCGTTGACCATCACCGAAGCCGAATCCACTTCACGCAAAAAGCGCATGGCACGACTATAGTCTTCGGTCACGATCGCCTCTGTGTGTTTGGACGAATAGTGGTTGATATGGGCAATCGCTGCATCCATCTCAGGCACCACTTTCACTGCCAGCACCGGAGCCAGATATTCGGTACTCCAGTCTTCTTCGCTTGCCCGCACCAGATATGGGTAATCAGCCAAAATGGCCTCGGAAGCCGCATCACAGCGTAGTTCCACCTGTTTAGTCTGGTAACGCTGCGCCAACGCAGGCAATATTTGCGCTGCGATACCCTCTGCCACCAACAGAGTTTCCATGGTGTTGCAGGTACCATAGCGGTGGCATTTCGCGTTGAATGCGACGTCCAGTGCTTTCTGCTGGTCAGCCTTATCATCGATATACACGTGGCAGTTTCCGTCCAGGTGCTTAATCATCGGTACGGTTGCTTCCTGCATCAGGCGTGCGATCAGGCTTTTGCCGCCGCGTGGCACGATCACATCGACGTACTGCGGCATGGTGATCAGCTCGCCGACTGCAGCGCGATCCGTGGTCTCCACAATTTGCACCGCATCGGCTGGCAAACCGGCGCCGGATAAGCCTTCCATGACCAGGCCCGCGAGTGCGCGGTTGCAGTTTATCGCTTCCGAACCGCCGCGCAATATGGTCGCATTGCCACTCTTGATGCACAGACCGGCCGCATCCACCGTGACGTTCGGACGGGCTTCATAAATAATGCCGATCACCCCGAGCGGCACACGCATTTTGCCGACCTGGATACCGCTGGGGCGGAATTTCATGTCAGAGATTTCACCGACCGGATCTGGCAAGGCAATCATTTGTTCCAGGCCAGTTGCCATCGTCGTGATAGCCTGATCAGATAAAGTCAGGCGATCCAGCATCGCCGCATCCATGCCATTGGCACGTGCAGCAGCCAGATCCTGCTCATTGGCAGCGCGCAAAATGGCAGCGTCACGCCGTATCGCTGCAGCAATCAGTTTTAAAGCCTGATTTTTTGCCGCACTGTCAGCTTTGGCCATGGCGCGCGATGCAGCACGTGCCCGCTGGCCCAGCCCATTCATATATTGCTTGATATCGCTCATAGTTTTTGAGAGCCTGCTGCGCTCTCCCGGAATTGGCGGATGCCTGTGCATCCGAACTGGTTAATCATGTCTGGCTCAGCGCTGAGGCAAATGCTCTGGCGGCTGCGGTGCAGCCTGTTCGGCTTCACGCTGCGCGCGCGACTCTGAGTCCTAATTGTAATAGCGCATCCCAGGCATCGCCTGCAAATGCTTTACTGCGCAGACCTTTCACCATCTTATCGACTTGTGATGCTTCCTGCAGCGCTATCTGCAAGGTCTGCAGAGTCACGCGACGCAGTGCCGGGTCCATGAGTTTTTCTCTTGGTCCCCAGATCCTGAATTCTTTTAATAAGGCTGACAGCGGACGCCCCTGACTCATACCGGTTTTCAGCTTCAGCAGAGTACGGATTTCTTCCGCCATGGCCCACAATACCAGTGGTAAAGCTTCGCCCTCACCTTTAAGCCCGTTGAGCATTCTGACCAGCCGCGCCACATCACCAGTCAGCATAGCTTCATTGAGTTTGAACACATCATAGCGTGCCACATTTAAGACCGCATCGTGGATTTGCTCAAAACTCAGCTTGCCCGGCGGATGCAGCAAACCCAGCTTTTGGATTTCCTGATGTGCCGCGAGCAGATTGCCTTCGACCCGGTCCGCGATAAACTCCAGACTCTGGCGATCGGCACTCTGCTGTTGCTGTCCCAGGCGCTGCTGTATCCAGCCCGGCAAATGGGAACGTTCGACCAGCGGAATGTCGATATACACCGCAGCCTGCTGCAAACTGGTCACCCAGGCTGCTTTTTGACTGGCCCAATCCAGCTTAGGCAAGGTAATCAGCGTCAGATTATCGGGCGAAAGATTGGCCACATATTCCTGCAAAGCCTGAGCACCATCCTTGCCCGGCTTGCCGGAAGGAATACGCAAATCGATGAGTTTTTTATCACCGAACAGGGATTGCGACTGGTTCGCGGCAAGCAGCGCACCCCATTTAAAGCTACGCTCCACGCTCAGAATTTCACGCTCATAAAAACCCTGCGCCTTTGCCGCGCGACGGATTTTATCTGCAGCTTCCAGCGCCAGCAGATGCTCATCACTGGTCACTACGTAAAGCGGTGCCAGTGACTTGGCTAAATGCGTTTCGAGAGCGTCGTAGCGTAACTGCATAAATTTTCCGTAGCCTGCGCTGAGAGGCGCTTACTGATCTAATTTCACGACCGACAAACGGCGCATAATCTGCTGCACCAGATCAGTCTGCATATCGCGGTACAACAAGGCATCTTCTGCCTCTTTGGCCAGCACCTGTGATTCATTAAACGTCACGGTACGCTTGAACTGCATGCTGGCTGGCGCCAGATACTCACGCCCATCGGGGCTGCGCAGTCGGAAGCTGAAGGTGTATAACAAATTGTATTCGCGCACCCGGCCCTGACTATTCAGCGACAGGATTTGCTTTTCCCTGCTTTCGCCCATCACTTCCAGTATCACCTGGGCCTTATCCGGCGCGCTCAGGATTTCTGTTTTTCCATTGGCACGAATCTGGCGCTTTAACTCCCCCCCTAAAGGCGAGGCATCAGGCAAGGCAATATACAGGCTGGAAAACGGGAAACTGACAGGGCCACGCAAGGCGAAGCCACATGCGCTCAGGATAAAAACCAGCTGCAACAGCAGCAGTTTTTTCATAACTGAACTCAGACCAATTCGCATGTGACGCACTCCGGAAATAAACAACATAAGCTAGATAAACTGCTGCGGCCTGATACTGGAGACCGCAGCCTGGTTGGCGTTCAGGCTCGCGCCTCAGGCAACAATATTGACCAGTTTGCCAGGGACTACGATGATTTTCTTCGGTGCGCCTTCGAGGAAGCGTTGCACTGCTTCCGAAGCCAGCGCAGTCGCTTCTATCGTCGCTTTATCGGCATCCTTAGCGACCTTGATGCTGCCACGCAGTTTGCCATTGACCTGCACCACCAGCTCGATTTCATCCTGCACCAAAGCGGCTTCATCCACCGTCGGCCACGGCGCATCGATGAGTTCGCCATGTTCAGCCACCAGACCAAGCTCCTGCCACAAAGCATGCGTGACATGTGGGCATACCGGATACAAGGCACGCAGCAAGATGCCGAAGGCTTCACGCAATGCGAACTGATAGCCTTCTGCTTCCGATTTGAACGACTCTATCGTGTTGAGTAGTTTCATCGCGCCGGAAACAACCGTGTTGTATTGCAGACGGTCATAGTCAGCATCGATCTGCTTCAGAGTCAGATGGACTTCGCGTCGCAGCACCTTCACATCGGCGGCAAAGGCTGGCGCGCTGGTCGCAGCCACTGCACCGGCGGCTATCGTGTCCGATAACTTCAGTGCCGAGGCCCACAGACGACGCAGATAACGCGACGCGCCTTCAACACCGCTGTTGCTCCAGGCCGCACTCTGATCCGGTGGACCGGCAAACATGGTGAACAGACGTGCCGTGTCAGCACCGAACTGAGAAATGATGTCCTTAGGCTCGACCACGTTGTTCTTAGACTTGGACATTTTTTCTATGCCACCCATCTGCACCGGCTGACCATCGCTTTTCAGGATGGCGGCAACTGGACGACCTTTGTCATCGTGCTGCACTTCGATTTCGTTCGGGTAGAACCAGGTCTTCTTACCATTCGCCTCTTCACGATAGAAGGACTCATTGAGCAGCATGCCCTGCGTGAACAGATTTTTAAATGGCTCGGCTATGCTGACCAGACCCAGATCACGCATGGCCTTAGTCCAGAAGCGCGCATACAGCAAATGCAGTACCGCATGCTCTACGCCACCGATGTACTGATCCATCGCCATCCAGTAGTCATTGCGTGCATCCACCATATCGGTCGCATCCGGGCAGGTATAGCGCATGAAGTACCAGCTGGAATCGACAAAGGTATCCATGGTATCGGTTTCGCGCTGCGCCGGTTTGCCGCATTTTGGGCAATCGACATGCAGGAAGTCGGCACGGGTTTTAAGCGGATTGCCGGAACCGTCAGGAATACAATCCGTCGGCAATACCACAGGCAAATCTTGGTAAGGAACCGGTACATCACCACAGCTATCGCAATGAATGATAGGGATAGGCGTACCCCAGTAACGCTGACGGGAGATACCCCAGTCACGTAAACGCCAGGTAGTTTTCTTTTCGCCCAAACCTTTGGCTGCCAAATCAGCCGCAACCGCATCTACCGCCGCCTTGTAGCTCAGGCCATCGTACTTGCCCGAATTAACGGTCAGGCCTTTTTGCTTATCGCCATACCATTCGGCCCAGGCATCAGTCGTGAATTCTTCACCAGCAACCTGCACCACTTGCTGAATCGCGATCTGGTATTTTTTAGCAAACGCAAAATCGCGCTCATCATGTGCAGGTACGCCCATCACAGCGCCGTCGCCATAAGTCATCAACACATAGTTACCGACCCAGACTTCAACCTGTTGGCCAGTCAAAGGATGCGTCACAAACAAACCGGTAGGCAGACCTTCTTTTTCCTTGGTTGCCATTTCCGCTTCGGTGGTGCCGCCTGCCTTGCATTCTTCGATGAAGCTGGCCAGTGCAGGATTGTTTTTTGCCGCCAGCGTAGCAAGCGGATGCTCGGCCGCTACTGCGCAGAAAGTCACGCCCATGATGGTGTCAGGACGGGTGGTGAACACAAACATTTTGCCGTCTTGTACCAAAGCACCGTCCGCATCGCGGATAGTATGCGTGAACGCGAAACGTACGCCTTCGCTCTTGCCTATCCAGTTACGCTGCATGGTACGCACTTGTTCCGGCCAGCCATCGAGCGTATCTATGCTATTCAATAATTCATCAGCATATTGAGTAATGCCGAAGTAGTAACCTGGAATTTCACGCTTTTCCACCAAAGCGCCGGAGCGCCAGCCGCGGCCATCGATCACCTGTTCATTGGCGAGTACCGTCTGATCAATCGGATCCCAGTTCACCACCTGGGTCTTTTTGTAAGCGATGCCTTTTTCCAGCATTTTCAGGAACAGCCACTGGTTCCAGCGATAGTATTGCGGATCGCAGGTGGCGACTTCACGGCTCCAGTCGAAAGCCAGACCCAGAGGTTGCATCTGGGATTTCATGTCTTCGATATTGGCGTAAGTCCACTCGGCCGGCGATTTTTTATAGGCAATCGCTGCATTTTCCGCTGGCAGACCAAACGCATCCCAACCCATAGGCATCAGCACGTTATAGCCCTTCATGCGCAACTGGCGTGCCAGCATGTCATTGATGGTGTAATTACGCACATGGCCCATATGCAGCTTGCCGGAAGGGTAAGGCAGCATAGAACAGGCATAGTATTTCCCCTTGGGGAAACGTGGATCATTCTCCACCGCCTGATAGGCATTCGTGTTTTTCCAATGAGTTTGCGCCGCTTGTTCGACGTCGGATGGGATGTATTTTTCTTGCATGGCGTGGCCGGAAGTAGGTGCGGAAATAGGTGCGGAAATAAACAGAACCTTTGATTATAACTGCTTCGGTCGTGACTGACGCAAAATTGCGCCTGCCCGCCAGCGTGTCAGCCGAACTGCACGCTGAAATCTACGCTAACTGTCTGGCGGATAAGGAGACTCAGGGCCGCGCAGGCTGGATGCTGTCAGTCACAAAGCTGATCTGGTTCAGGCCTGCAGCCTGGGCTGCCGCCATGACTTTTGCCAGTTGTTCATAGGGAGTGGCCTTATCCGCCTGCAGGCTGATTACGGTTTGCGGTGACTGTCTGGCCTGGATCTGCAGGCGCCCGGATAAATCTTCAGCAGAAATCCGGCTGCCGCCCCAGTACAGGCTTTGGTCAGCCGCAATCGCGATTTGCACAGTCACAGCGGGAGCGGGTGCCGTACGAGCCTGAGTAGCGGGCAATTCCAGTTGAACCGCAGGCAGCATCAGCGGCGCTGCCATGATGAAAATGACCAGCAAGACCAGCATCACGTCGACCATAGGCGTGACATTGATGTCTGCCAGCGCAGAGCTGCCGTCCTGATTGGACGAGCCGGTTTGACTGAAGCGCCCTATGCTCATACCTGGTCTGCAGCCTGCGGCGCACTGAAATGCGCGTGCAAGTCGTGGGCAAAACCATCGAGCTGTGCCAGATGCAGTCGTAGCTGGCGTCCCAGCGCGTTATAGGCCAGTAAGGCAGGAATCGCAACGACTAAGCCAAATGCCGTCATGATCAGGGTTTCACCGACCGGACCGGCCAGTTGATCAATTTGCACCGCACCGCTGTCTGCGATTTTCAAGAGTGCCTGATGGATGCCCCACACCGTACCCAGTAAGCCAACAAATGGCGCACTGGATGCAATTGAGGCTAAGACTGTGAGCCCGGACTCCAGCACTCGGGTTTGTACCTGCAAGGCTTGGCGCAAGGTAGCGCTCAGGCGATCGCTGAGCGCAGCAGGCCGTCCCAGATGCTGCGCAGGATGTTCAAGCAAAGTTGGCAATGCTGAGGCCAGAAACAGATAAGGAGAGCGGCGCCCCGCCACTTGCAGCAACTGGCAGCCAGCCTGCAAATCCGGTGCTGTCCAGAATGCCACAACACTGCGGGCATTGCGCGACAAACTGCCGAGTTGCCAGGCCTTCGCCAGTATGATGGTCCAGCTAATTAAAGACATGAGCAACAGCAGCAGCGCCAGCGCCTGGGCAAAGCTGTCTGCCTGTTGCCAGTATTGCGCAATAGTCTGACTCATCATCCTTCGCTTTCAGTCTGAAAACGCCTCAGGGTTTCAAATCAGGCCAGGGATTTAACGCAAACCCAGCACGTCATACATATCGAACAAGCCAGTCTGCTTATCCTGCAGGAAGCGTACCGCACGCAAACTGCCATGCGCATAAGTCACACGGCTGGACGATTTGTGGGAAATTTCCACTCTTTCACCGATGCCGGCAAACAGCACGGTATGGTCACCCACGATATCGCCGCCACGGATAGTCGCAAAGCCAATCGAAGACGGATCGCGCTCACCTGTGACGCCTTCGCGCGCAAATACGCCGACTTCATTGAGGTCACGGCCTAAGGTATCGGCGATGACTTCGCCCATTTTCAATGCTGTGCCTGAAGGCGCATCGACCTTGTGACGGTGATGCGCTTCAACGATTTCAATATCGTAGCCGTGCGAAAAACTCTTGGCTGCCATTTCCAGCAACTTCAGGGTCACATTCACGCCCACACTCATATTGGGCGCAAACACGATGGCTGTCTTCTTAGCAGCTTCTGCAATCGCGGCTTTACCTGCTTCGTCGAAGCCCGTGGTACCGATGACCATCTTGATACCATGCGCGGCGCAGTATTCCAGATGTTGCAGCGTACCTTCAGGGCGAGTGAAGTCGATGAGGAAAGCGGCATCTTTCAAGCCTTCAGCAAAATCACTGGAAATCAGCACGCCGGATGGTTTGCCCAGTGAGATTCCCGCATCCGTACCCAGCGCCGGGGAAGCAGCCACGTCCAGCGCGCCTGCCAGCCGCATATCGCCTGCATCAGCAATCGCCTCAACCAGCATTTTCCCCATACGACCGGAAGCACCGGCAACTGCAACTTTGATTTCGCTCATAATTTCTTCTTCAGTCATGCTGTCATTCTTGCGGATGACGCGACACGTTTCACGCCATCCTTATTACCCGGTATTGCTCAGTGTTGTCTCTTCCGGGTCGTTATTTTTTATCTTTTTTCTTAGGTGTACCGTCCAGATCAGTCACTGATTCAACGCGATTACCAGTGAGTGCGGACTCGGTAATGCGGGCCAGATATTCTTTCTCGTTCGGCAAATTACCGCCTTCGAATTTCGATACCAGATTATTTTTAAAATGGATCGTAACGCGGCTCACAATCCGCTCACCATTCGGCTTGGTCAGATTGAAAGGATAATCCCAGCGATCCTCATGAAACATATCGGTCAACAAGGCGGTGCCGAGCACTGTGCGCACCTGCTCACGATTCATGCCCTCTTTAATTTGGGACATCATTTCCTGAGAAATAAAATTACCCTGCTGCACAGTAATGCGATACGGCGAGATATAGCCTAAAAACTTTTTAGCACCAGTAGGCGCATACACCTGGGTGCCGGAGCTGGCAGTCGCTGCAGCGTCTGCTTTATTTGCATCATCCGCCAGCAAAGGCGTCTTCGATGCGCAGGCGCTTAAGGCTGTCAGCAATAATATCGCTGCGAACCGGCCAGCATGGACTGGGATGGATTCTGAAAACAACATTCGCATAGGTAACCTCAGTAATCGAGCAACATGCCCTAAAACCCGATATCATAAAGCAGATAGCACTCTTTTGAATGAAAACATGACAAACAGCACCTCAAACCTGAAAGCCAGCGGCCTGAAAGCGACTTTACCCCGTCTGAAAATTTTGGAAATTTTTCAAAACAGTAAAGTACGCCATCTGACCGCCGAAGACGTCTATAAAATTTTGCTCAATGAAAATATGGATGTGGGCCTGGCGACCGTCTACCGGGTGCTGACGCAGTTTGAGCAGGCGGGCTTATTGCATCGTAATCATTTTGAGACGGGCAAAGCAATTTTCGAGCTGAATGAAGGCTCACACCATGACCATTTGGTTTGCCTGGATTGCGGACGCGTAGAAGAGTTTTACGATGAGCAAATCGAGAAGCAACAACATGCGATTGCACTGGATCGCGGCTTCAAAATTGCAGAACATGCACTGGCGATTTACGGGAACTGCACCAAAGAAAAGTGCGAGCACAAAGACAAGGAAAACAAGCAAAGTTAATTAATCAACAATAAAAATAAATTACAAAGTAGCCATATTTACGACCCTCAGTAGCATCAGCGTGCACTAATTTTGCGCAACGTTTTGTCTTTTAGTTACTTTTAATTCTTCCACTGCATCACTTGCCCATTTTGGCGACGACGCCAGCCACGGTATCTATAATTTTTTGCGCATTAAATGGCTTCACGATGAAGCCATGTATGCCAGCTTTTACCGCCTCGCTGACGGTTTCCTGATCTTTGTTTGCGGTTACCATCAAAATGCGTGCCTCAGGCACCAAATCCTTCATTTTTGGCAAAATTTCCAGGCCACTGATTTTTGGCATCACGACGTCCAGCAATATGATATCTGGCCTCAGTTTCAGTGCCATTTCAAGGCCACTACCACCATCTGTGGCCTCGCCAACCACGTTATAACCTTCACCACGCAAAACGACTCGCAACACCTCGCGCGTGATGTCATTATCATCAATCAACAGAATAGACACATTTTTGTTCATCATATTTCTCGTTTCTCAGACAGGATACGAAAACAAAGCCAACGTGTTGTTCACTTCAGTATAGCGGGCTTATTGACTCAATGCGTTAGAAAGCAGCTTGGCCGTGATGTCAACGATAGGAATCACGCGCTCATAAGCCATCCTGGTTGGGCCTATCACCCCCAAAGTACCGACTATTTTTCCATTTACACCATATGGTGCCGTCACAATACTCATTTCATCCATAGGCACTAATTGCGACTCACCACCGATAAATATCTGCACCCCGGTTGCCTTACTCGAAACATCAAGCAACTGCAGCAAACCGCTTTTTTGCTCAAACATATCGAACAACTTGCGCAAAGAACTCATGTTCGACGATAAGTCCTGCACATTGAGCAAATTGCGCTCACCAGAAATCACCATGCCGTCTTCCTGATCGGATAAGGCATCACTACCCGCCTCGACCGCTGCCTGCATCAGTCTGGTCATATCCGTCTGTAACTGACGTAACTCGCCGTTCAGACGTAACCTGGCCTCGTCAAAACTGATGCCGCTGAAATTCTGGTTCAGGTAATTGGCCGCCTGCGTCAGTTGGGATGGGCCATAATCTACGTCGGTCAGCAATAAGCGGTTATGTACTTCGCCGTTGGGTGCCACCACGACCAGCAAAATCCGTTTTTCAGACAAGCGTAAAAACTCCACTTGCTGAAACACAGAACCGATTTTTGGCGTCATCACCACCCCGGCAAACTGTGACAGAGATGACAATATTTGCGCCGCATTGGCAATAATTTTTTGAGGTGGTTGAGACAAGCTGCCAGGCTGCAGACGCGATTCCAGCTCAATTTCACTGATTTCCTGCACCGTGAGCAATTCATCAACGAACACGCGATAGCCGCGTGGTGTAGGTACCCGCCCAGCCGAAGTATGCGGACTGGCAACGAACCCCATCTCTTCCAGATCGGCCATCACATTGCGTATCGTCGCTGGCGACAACTCCAGGCCAGATATGCGCGATAAGGCGCGCGACCCTACCGGCTGACCGTCAGCAATATAACGTTCAACCAAGGCTTTTAATAATGTTTGAGCACGGATATCAAGTTGCATCATGTCATTCTAAACCAAGCTGTCACAGAGACAGCTTATTGTGTCTCAAGTGTCTCAAGAATTTGCGCCAGTTCATGCAAATTACTTACCTGCAGGTCTAACTGTATATGCGCCGCTTCAGCAGGAAGCGCAGACAGGGAGTGACGATACATCCAGGCACTACGCAAACCTGCCTGTTGCGCACCCAGCACATCCAGCTGCAAATCATCACCGACATACAGCGTCTGTTCCGGCAACACGCCTAAGGCATCGCAGGCGGCATGAAAAATGCGCGGATCGGGTTTGGCGCAACCAAAGCGGTGTGCGGCCAGTGACACCTGAAAATGTGGCGCCAGCCCAATCTGCTCCAGATCCGCAAAGCCATTGGATACCGTCCCCAGTTGAAAGCGCTGTCCCAGGCTTTGCAAACCTGTCTGCACATCCGGGAACAACTGCACCTGATTGCGTGCATGGGCGAAAACCTGCATCGCTGCATCGGCACGCGACTCTGGTTCAGACTCGCCATGTTCGCGAAATACCTGGGTCAGTAAAGTATGGCGTAAGGCCCACAAATCATAAGAAAACCGCGTGTCGGTGCTGACCAGCTGATTACGGCGCTGACGCAGGCTGTCTATACTATGTACCGCACAGACTGCCGGAGTATGCAGACACATCCAGTCATACAGGCTTTGCTCAGCATGCCGGATCACAGGTGCAACCGGCCATAAGGTGTCGTCCAGATCGAGTAACACCGCTTTTATTGTCATATTCAGCACTCATTTGATTCAAAACTCTATGAATTATGGTCTAATCTGAGCAAGCTCTCCTAGCATTTCGCAAAAATAGCTGGAAAACTGCGTTAGCAAAGGCTCTGATCCGCATGCAATTACTTCAGGGCCAGCCGCAGCAGCGCAGAACTCAATGTGAATTTATGACTGTACACCCAAAAACGATTGCACTTGTTGGTAAGCATAATGCCGCTGGCATCCTCGAATCCATGAGCGAGCTGGCCGCTTTTCTGTATGAGGCAGGCCATACGGTCGTGATCGAAGCAGAGACCGCACAGCATCTGCAAATCGATCAGTTTACCGTCATGTCCGTGGCTGAAATTGGCAAAAGCGCAGACGCTGCGATTGTCATCGGCGGTGACGGCACTATGTTAGGCATCGCGCGCCAGCTGGCACCGTATAACATACCGCTGATCGGTATCAATCAGGGCCGGCTGGGCTTCATTACGGATATTCCACGCGACCGCATGTTGCCGGTGTTGACGGATATGCTGGATGGAAAATACGTCTCTGAACGCCGTTCACTGTTACAAGCCATCGTAGTGCGTGAAGGCGACCAGATTTTCAGCGGCGTGGCCTTCAACGATATCGTGGTGGCGCGCGGCGCCGGTTCCGGCATGGTCGAATTGCGGGTCGATGTCGACACCCATTTTATGTACAACCAGCGCTCTGACGGTCTGATCATCTCCACCCCGACCGGATCGACGGCTTACGCTTTGTCTGCGGGCGGACCGCTGCTGCATCCCAGCCTGCAAGGGATAGTGATGGTGCCGATCGCGCCACATGCTTTATCGAACCGCCCTATCGTGCTGCCGGACAGTAGCGAAATCGTGATCGAAATCGCTGCCGGCCGCGATATCAGTGTGAACTTCGATATGCAGACCTTTGCCAGTTTGCAGCATGGGGACAAAATCATCGTCAGACGTTCAGCGCATAACGTGACCTTCCTGCATCCTCAGGACTGGAACTACTATCATACCCTGCGTGAAAAACTGCACTGGAATGAATACCCGACGGTATCCGGTGCACTCAACTGAAGCTGTAACATGCTCACGGCATTCATACGGTAACAGGACTCACCTATAATGGCGGGAATTGCAGCAGTTTGCGCTCATGTTGTGGCACTTGTTCTTATGCTGCAAACGAAGTTACCTCCGCCATAAGCTGCTGGATTTCCGACCAAATTTCAGACCAACCCTACAGTAACCATCATTGATAAGCGAATGCTATGCTGCGTACCCTAGCCATCCGGAATTTCGTGATCGTCGACCATCTGGAACTGGAGTTTTCCCATGGTTTCAGCGTGCTGACCGGTGAGACCGGCGCCGGTAAGTCGATACTGATCGATGCCCTGAGCCTGAGCCTGGGCGGACGCGGCGATGCCAGTATGGTCAGGGAAGGCGCCGCCAAGGCGGACATCAGCGCAGAATTTTCCACCCATGCCGCCAGTCAGCACTGGTTAGCGCAGCATGAGTTTGCAGATGCCAACGGTCAGCTGATTTTACGCCGCACTATCGATAATGCAGGTCGCTCCAAAGCCTGGATTAATGGCATCACTGCGACAGCCACCCAGTTACGCGAACTCGGCGAGCTATTGATCGACATTCATGGGCAGCATGCGCATCAGGCCTTACTGCGCAATGAAGTGCAGCGTGATTTGCTCGATACCCAAGGTGGCTTACAGGGCCTGGTAACTGAGGTCGCACGGCTGTTTCAATATTGGCGCAGTATCGCCCGTCAGCGCGAAGAATTTGAAACCAATACCAGGAACGTCTTACTCGAACGTGAACGGCTGGAGTGGCAGGTCGGCGAACTCAGCAAGCTGCAGCTCAAGGCTGGCGAATGGGAGCAAATCAGCCAGGAACACAGCAAACTTGCGCATGCTGTCAGCCTGCTCGACGGCGCGCAGCAGGCAGCTGGCGCGATATCGGATGCCGATCACGCGATACTGTCTCAGCTCACTTCAATTCAACAGCGTCTGCTGAAATTGCTGGCTTATGACAGCGCCTTAAAACCGGTGACTGATGCGCTGGATACGGCCTGCATCCATTTGCAAGAAACCAGCTATGCGCTGAGTGACTACCTGAATCGCACTGAACTGGACCCGGCCCGTCTGCGCGAGGTTGAGCAAAGAGTGGATGTGATACACAGCACAGCCCGGCGTTTCCATGTAGCGCCAGATAAACTGCATCTGGAACTGGACACCCTGTCGGCACAATTGCATCAATTGTCCGACGCCAGCGACCTGGAAACCCTACGCCAGCAAGAAGAAAAAGCGCAGCAAGCCTATCTGGAACTGGCGAAAAAACTCAGCCATGCACGACGCGATATCGCAGCCCAGCTGGGACAGGCAGTCACCACCGCGATGCAGGATCTGAGTATGCGCGGCGGCAGTTTTTCTATCGCTTTACAGCCTTGCGAACCGGCGTCTTACGGATTAGAACAAACGGAATTTTTAGTCGCAGGTCACACCGGCGTACAGGCCCGCCCGCTGGCCAAGGTGGCATCCGGTGGCGAACTGGCACGCATATCGCTGGCGATTTCTGTGATCACTTCCTGTGCCACCGCGACGCCCACCCTGATTTTTGATGAAGTCGACAGCGGCATAGGCGGTGCAGTGGCCGAAGTGGTCGGACGTTTACTTAAGCGTCTGGGTCAGGAAAGGCAGGTACTGTGCGTCACCCATTTACCGCAGGTGGCGAGTCAGGCGAATCAACATTTTCAGGTCAGCAAACGGCAAGCTGATGGCAAAACCATCTCCAGCATCACGGCGCTGGACAACAAGCAACGTGTGGAAGAAATTGCGCGTATGCTGGGAGGTTTGGAGATCACAGCCACCACGCGCAAACACGCACGCGAGCTGCTAGCCTCCTGAGATAGGCTATAGCCGTGCATGTAGCGCAGCCTGTAACCTGCGCTGACTGTTTTCAGCCTAGTTTCACTCAATTTCACTTAGTTTCACATAGTTTCAATTAACCGAAAAACTTATTTTACTCACTGATATGCGCTTTTATCCTGAACCCGACTACTCTCATGGCAAGATCGGTAAAACAGCTGTGGTACTGCTTAACCTCGGCACACCGGATGCGCCGGAACGTTCGGCAGTGCGCCGTTATCTGAAACAGTTTTTGTGGGACAGACGCGTAGTGGAAGTGCCACGTCCGGTATGGTGGCTGATCCTGAATGGCATCATCCTGCCCTTCCGTTCCGGGCAATCCGCCAAAAAATATGCGTCTATCTGGACTAAAGACGGCTCGCCACTCAAAGTCCATACGGAAAAACAAGCCTTGCTGCTCAAAGGCTATCTGGGTGAACGTGGCCATGAAGTACACGTCACCTATGCGATGCGTTACGGCTCACCGTCTATCCCTTCGGTGCTGAACAAGCTCAAAGCCGAGGGTTATGAACGGATACTGATCCTGTCCGGTTATCCGCAATATTCGGCAACCACCACCGCATCCAATTTTGATGCCGTGTTCCAGCATTATCAGCAAGTGCGCAATGTGCCGGAATTACGTCTGGTCAAAAACTACCATGATCACGATGCCTATATCGAAGCCTTGCGCCAGTCTGTGCTCAAGCACTGGCAAACCCATGGCCGCCCTGAAAAGCTGGTGATGAGCTTCCACGGTTTGCCTAAGGCTTTTCTGTTACGCGGCGATCCTTATCACTGTGAATGCTATAAAACCGCCAGACTGCTGGCAGAGAAACTGGGGCTCAGTAAAGACCAGTATCTGGTGACTTTCCAGTCCCGCCTGGGCCGCGCAGAATGGCTGCAGCCTTACACCTCGAATGCGGTGAAAGAATTAGCGCAACAAGGCACTAAACGTATCGATGTAATTTGCCCCGGCTTTATCGCAGACTGTCTGGAAACGCTGGAAGAAATTGCGATGGAAGTCAGGGAAGACTTCTTACATGCAGGCGGCAAGGAATTCAATTACATCCCCTGCCTGAATGAGTCACCATCCTGGTTACGCGCGCTGGCAGAAATCGCCGAGCAGCATTTGATAGGCTGGCCAACGATGATGACCGTCAGTCTGCGCGAAGAGCAAAAACAACAGGCATTGATCAGCCGCTCGGAAGCCAAACGGATCGGGGCGCCTTTGTGAGCGCAACTGCCTCAGTCACCTACTTTATCGGCGATATCCAGGGCTGCGCCGATCAGTTACGTGAACTGCTGGAAAAAACCGAGGCACAGACCCCAGGTGCGCGCTATCTGTTTGCCGGTGACCTGGTCAACCGTGGCCCCAAATCGCTGGACAGCTTGCGCCTGATACGCGAGCTGCAACTGGCGGGCCGGGCCGAATCAGTACTGGGCAATCACGATCTGCATTTGCTGGCGGTGGCGCACGGCCTACGCAAACCGCATCCGTCCGATACTCTGCAAGATATCTTGCAGGCGGAAGACCGTGAAGTATTGCTCAACTGGCTGCGCCAGCGTCCGCTGGCCCATCTGGAACAAGGCCATTTGTTGATCCATGCAGGCTTATTCCCGGACTGGAGCATCGCGCAGGCACAGTGTCTGGGCGCTGAAGTCAGTCAGATGCTGCAATCCGACCATTGGCTGGATTTTCTGGCCGTCATGTATGGCAATCAGCCTGATCGCTGGAGCGAGGATTTACAAGGTGCAGAACGCTGGCGTTGCATCATCAATGCCATGACACGTATGCGCTATTGCCATCAGGACGGCAGCATGGACTTTGCCATCAAGGAAGGCAAACGCGCAGCGCCGGATCACTATCAGGCCTGGTTTGATTTACCACGTCAGTCAACAGATCAGTGTGTGGTATTTGGCCATTGGTCTACGCTGGGCCTGATCGTTGAATCCAATCTGATCAGCCTGGACACCGGCTGCGTCTGGGGCGGTCAGCTCACTGCGGTCCGGCTGCATGATCATCATGTGATACAAATCGATTGCCCTCAGCAACAGAAACCGGGTAAAAACAGCTAAAGCCAGGCTAGCCCGGCTTACGGTGGCAAGTCTGCAAAGCGAAAGTCTGCATGAATTTTCTGGCACATATTTTCCTGGCTCAGTACAGCCAGGCCGCCATGTTAGGTGGAATTTTAGGAGACTTTGTGCCGGTACGGCATAGTTTTGATTTTCCAGACGAGATGAATCTGGAAATCAAAATCCATCGCCTGATTGATAGCTATACGGACCGCCATCCTGCTGTGCTGGAGGCAAAAAGCGTGTTCCCCGCTGACAGCCGCCGCTATGCCGGTATTCTGCTCGATATTTATTTTGATTTTCTGCTGTCTGCGCACTGGAACAAGTTCAGTCCACAGCCGCGCGCCAGCCTGATTACCAGCTTTTATCAAGGCATTGCTCAGTACAAAGCCATACTGCCGCCCAGGCTACTCGACATCAGCGATCATATGGTGGCGCATGACTGGCTGGGTGGCTATGCACATTGGGATGGTGTCAGTTGGGCGGTGCAAAGAACCGCCAGACGGCTGTCGCGTAATGGTGATGCGCTGATCGCTGGCTTGCCTGTGCTCAGGGAAGCGCATGATTATCTCGACCAGCAATTCCTGCTGTTTTTCCCTCAGTTGCAGCATTACACAGAAATCAGCCGCGCCGAAATCCGGCTAAACTGTTCAGATTGTCACTAAACGCAGCTGAACCTGCCTGTGTTCGTCATTACAAGACCCTGGCGAGGGTAGCAGCAGTGAAGTTGCGCCCGTCATGGCAGGACCCGAAGCGGCGATGAGCGGGCATCAGGGCTCAGTACAAACTAAAAATTTTGTTTGTACATGTTTTCATTTCGGTAATATTTGTCAACAATATTGAATTTCTGCCGTAAACGAAACACAGCCATACTCATCGACCTTATACTATATCAATATTTTTTTTACAATATTTCACAGAGCGCAGTTTTACTTCGTACTCAAGGCCGGAGTCACAATGCGCCGAACGGGAAATTCATGTTCTGTCGTGAAGGAAAGTAATGGATCCGAACGAGCTTTTGCCTGCTGCGCGCCAGCAGTTTCAGGCAGCTTTTTTGCAAGCGGTAAAGGACAGCCTGCCCACTTTGCAAGAAAATATTTTCAAATTAGCCGAAGCTGCCCGCTCTTCATCAGAGCAGGCAAATCTGCTGCATGCGTACACCATCAGCCGCAAAGCAGATGCCTTACTGGCGCAACTGGAAAACAGCCTGGACGCACTGCTCACACGCAGTTTTCAGACTACCTACAACACTTTTCGGCCCAGCTCCCTGTTGCGCATGGAAAGCAGTGGCTTGTCACTGCTGGATTCCAGTGTATTAGAAAATGAGTTGATGCTGAATGAAACTACCGCAAGCTTTCGTACTGAGGCTGAGGATCAGATCCGGGATCTGAATATTCGTATTGCGCTGATTTTTGGCCAGGAAACCATCAAGGAAAGAGAAAACCCATTCCGCCCCTATATCCTGACGCGCTGTATCGCAAATGCGCTGGATGAATTAAAGCTGCAGCCCGATCTGTCGCGTATCATGCATGAGCAACTGGCCTATGTGTTACGCCGATACATTCAGGATATCTACGAAAAAATCAATCAAATGCTGGCCGCACACGGGATCGCGGCTGAACTGCAATTCAAGATCAGAAAAACCGGAGCAGCCCAGGCAGTCCCCGCTTTCGTGGGTAACAATGCAATTAACAGTTCAGCAGAAGCGTATTCTGCTGCACAAGGGGAAGAACAATATCCTGCTCCATATGCCGCTACACAAGCCCTACACCACGGCCATGCCGCAGGCACGAACCCGATGCAGGCCACCAACGGCATGAGCGCCATGCATGGCCAGCCTGGAGGTTTCATGCCATCCATGCCGGATTTGCCCGCACCCGGCAGGCTGGAGCAATTGCTGGCAAAGGTCAGAGGCGTAGCCGCCAGCGGAGCGGCGCCGGCAAATTCGACCAATAACAATCTCTACAATACGGCAGTCATGCCTGCAGCGATGAATATGACTGCCGCGCTGGCTCAGGCTGCCACCGGTCAGACATCAACAGCAAGCGCTGCCAGCACAAATGCAGCGCACACAGGCAGGTCTGCCAGTATGAACCCGGGCTGGCTGGGTAAGCAAGGCTCTATCGGCAAAGCAATTCGTCAGTTGTTTGCACCCGCACATAGCAATCCGCTACAGGCGAATGGGGAACCGGCTGCAGGTGCGCAGCAATTCCATTCGACATCAGACACAGAAGATGGCGGCCCTTTGCCGCAAGCCGTAGCTGGACAGGCAAATCATCAGGCTGACGAATTTACCCCAGCAGCGCCAGGCACCTCAACTGCAGCATCGCAAGCAGCCTGGCAAGAAAATCTGGCGCCAGCACCTGTCTCTGGCATCGTGCAGTCTGTCCATTACCTGCAAAAGGCATTTCAGACACCGGTTGAGCACATGTTCAATCAATACGGCGAAATCCGTAATCTGATTCTCGAACAAAGATCTTCGCTCAATGAAATGACGCAGGATGTTGACGAACAGATGACCATCGATGTGGTCGCCATGCTGTTTGAATTCATCCTGAGCGACCACACCGTACCTGCTGAAATCCGCGCTCAGCTTGGGCGTCTGCAATTTTTGGTGCTGAAAGTCGCCTTACGTGATCCCAGCCTGCTGACGCAAAAAGGCCATCCTGCGCGCATGCTGATCAACCGCGTTGGCTCTATTTCGCTAGGTTTGAAACAGATAGATCCGACTGGTGCAGATATCGCCGAAGAAATCTGCCGCATCGTCGAAACGCTGCTGGATGATGACAGTGAAAGTGCGCTGTTATTTTCCCGCATGCTGGATGAGCTGGATGCCTTCATCGCCAAAAAACTGCGTGAGAGTGACGAGCACATCGCGATCACCGTCAATACGATAGAAGACGTGCAGCACCGCACATTGCGCCTGTTGCACATCAGTGCACAATTGCATGAAGTGCTGCATGTGTTGAACATGGATGCCTACCTTGGACAATTTCTCGAAACCAGCTGGGTACAGGCGATAGAGTTCGCCGAGCGCGCAGACGAAAAACGTGGCCTGCGCTACCGCCTCACAGTACCGGATCTGCTATGGAGTATTTTGCCCAAGCTGGAGCAGGAAGATAAGACTCAGTTATTTGCGTTACTGCCTTTGATTTTGAATACTCTGCGTGAAGGCCTGGGCAATATCGCATTTGCGCCTAAAGAACAACAGCAGTTAATGGACTGGCTGGTTGATGCGCATACCCGTGCTTTGCGGGCGGCGCCCGGCCCGGATAATGAGCGCCTGTACACCCTGCCAGCTCTGCACGAACTATTCTCAGGCTTTGCCTATCAGACTGCGACCATGAAGCATATCGATGCGGAACTGGCCGCCAGTGAAACGCAGAAAATTCTGGAACAGGCAATACAGGATCTGGATATCCAAGTGCAGTTGCTGGATCAGGAAGTAGACCCGGCATTGCTGGCCAGCCTGCCTGAGACAGATAGCGCACTTAATGATGACGTGATACTTGAGCGGCTGCGTTGTGGTGTAAGTCTGGAAGTGAATCTGGGAATTAAACCCACTTCAGGCAAACTGAACTGGGTCGATCCTGAGCAAAATCATCTGGTGCTGAGTCTGACTGGCACGCCGGAGCCATCGGTCGTCAGCGTACGCATGTTCCGGCGTATGATCGCCCATGGCAGAGTCCGTTTCCTGGAAGCTGAACCGTTGTTTGAGCGGGCGGTACAGGCCTTGCTGACCAATGCCGATATGCTCGATGCGCCTGTCGCATGATGCAACTGATGTGGAATGAAAACGAGGCGCAGCTGAGCAGTCACAGCTGGCAGCAAAGACTAGGCACAGTTATCGCTGCCACAGGTATTTGCTATCTGCTGCTGAGCGCACTGCAAGTCAGAACCAGCCATATGCCGGGGAGTCCTGAACAAGCTGAGTTACAGGTATGGCTCCCTGAGGCTGCGAAAGTCCGGCAAGAAACAAGCAGCCCATCACTGAAAAACGCCGCAACAGCCAGCAGTCGAAAAGAACAGCATGAGCCGGATACCGTGCAACAGCAACGGATTTCCCCATCGGCTCAGCCCTATACTGACAAGCATCAGCCGGAAGCAAGCCAACAAAAAATCACGGATGACTTACCATCAGTTCAGCAACAACCGTTTTCAGAGACTGACATTTATGCGGCACCACGCAGCAAATTGTTAAATCCGGATAGCCTGCGCCTTGCTGTGCGTGATGCCAGAACCGATATACAGAAAATGGCACAGGCCTCTGGTCACTCGCTGCAAACGCCGCCACTCAGCGACAGCGAGCGCACGCAACAACAATTACAGCAAGCCACACTGCCAGCGTGCACCGGTCAGGACGCACTGAAATTTGCGCCTGCCAAAGCGGCTGGCATTTCCTTTACAGGCTTGGCGGCACTGCCGTTTGTCACAAAAGCCGCACTCAGCGGCAAGTGTCGCGTAAACTAAGCGGATCTAAGGCTTACAACCAACACTCAGGCTGTTTCCGCTATGTTCAAAGCCTGTTGCGCCGCCATTCTGGCTTGCTGGGCGACTTCACGCCGGTGTGCATCGCGGGTAGGTATCGCTGGCAGACGTATCAGTTCAGCACGCATTTTCGGTGCCTTCAGAATTTCACGCATACTGTCAACGAAAGTCATGTCGCCGATAAAATTCGCCGCCGGGTGGAATTCGCCCTGCATGTCCACATAACGAATCACAAAAGGCTGTACCGGTACCTGTGCTTCAATCGCGGCTTCAAACAGGTTGGCATGAAAAGGTAACACTGTGCCCTGCGCTGCAGTCGTGCCCTCGGGGAAAAAAGCGATGCGTTTGCCGGCCTGTATCTGATGGACCAGACCTTCGTAAATGCGGCGCACTTCGCGTTGTTTGCCACGCGCGAGAAATATCGTGCCGGCTTTTTCACACAGCCAGCCTATCAGTGGCCAGGAGCGAATATCAGACTTGGCGACAAAATGACAGGGATGCAGCGTGTTGATGACAAAGATGTCGAGCCAGGACACGTGATTGGACACGATCATGGCTGGTTCAGCGTGCAATCCTTGGGAGCGATCATCAAACACCACATCGACCGTACAGATAGCCAGCAACCTTCTGGACCAGCGCCGTATCAGTTTCTCTTGCGTGGCAGGAGAGGAAAACGGAAACAACAAGCCACAGGTGAACAAACCTGCGAGCAGGTGAAGAAAGACCCGAAAAAAATGCCAAACGATCATACTGGACTCACCAACCCGCCAGGGAGAGGAAAAACTAAATTATTTACGATAAAACAGAGTTCACGCCAGCACTATGATGCAATTGTTGTAAAGCAAGCGAATTTCTGTGCGCCTGAATTCAACAACATTAGCCTGACGCGGCCAGATCAGGTCTGACCAGGCGGCAATCTCACCCCAGCTGACACCATGTTTTATGCGGCGAACTGCGGAAGCGAAAAGAAGCTTGAGAACTCTGAAAAAAATAAAACGCCGGAGCCCTTCTGTGCTCCGGCGCGATCAACATGGATTAGCGCTCAGCGTACTCGTAGGCGATGCGACCTGCCACCATCGTCATTCTGACCTGACCCGGTAACTCATACCCCAGGAAAGGCGTGTGTTTGCCCTGACTGAGCAGGCTGGAGGCCTGTACTTTCCAGCGGGTATCCGGGTCGAATACACAGATATCAGCATCAGCACCCACTTGCAGACTGCCGCCAGCGATGCCAGCCACCTTCGCTGCATCACTGGTGATTTTACGGATCGCAGTCGCGATACTGACTTCACCGCGACTGTCTTCGGCCCATTTTAAGGCCAGTGACAACAGTAATTCCAGACCGGTTGCACCAGCTGAAGCTTCGGCAAACGGCAGCAGTTTTTCGTCATCGTCGACCGGCGTGTGATCGGAACAAATGGCATCAATCGTGCCGTCTTGCAGTGCCGCTTTGATCGCATCGCGGTCACGCTGGCTGCGTAAAGGAGGATCAATACGCGCATTGGAATCAAAGAAGCCGATATCTGCATCGGTCATATGCACATGATGTGCGCTCACGTCACAACTCAGCGGCAAACCTTCTTTCTTAGCCTGACGGATCAGTTCCAGTCCTGCAGCAGAAGAAATACGGCAGACATGGACTTTTGCGCCGGTTGCGCGCATCAGCTCAAACAGCGTATGCAAGGCGATAGTCTCTGCCATCACTGGCACACCGGATAAGCCCAGACGCGAGGCCAGCGGCCCTGCATGCGCTACCCCACCACGTCCGATATAGGCATCCTGTGGACGCAACCAGACGGTGTAGCCAAAAGTACTCGCATACTGCAAAGCGCGCTGCAGCGTATTGGTATCTGCGATCGGATGCTCTGCTTGAGAGAAACCGATACAACCGGCCTCAGTCAGCGCTGCCATCTCCGTCAGGGACTCGCCTTTGAGGCCTATAGTCAGTGCACCCAATGGATATACATGGGCTTTATGCTGGGTATGGGCACGCTGCCTGAGCATTTCCACCAGACCGGATTCATCCAGCACCGGATCAGTATCCGGCGGACAGACCAGGCTGGTCACACCACCGCGCATCGCGGCCTGTAATTCAGATTCCAGTGTGGCCTTGTATTCAAAACCGGGTTCGCGCAAACGCGCACTCAAGTCCACCAGGCCCGGCGCCAGCACCAGACCACTGGCATCAATGATGCGCTCAGCCGCGAAGCCAGCAGGTGCGCTACCCAGTGCGACAATTTTTCCATCTGCGATAAACACATCCTGCACTGCATCTGTGTTGCTTGTCGGGTCGATCACACGACCATTTTTAATTTGTAATTGCATACTCATCTCCTCAGGCATCGCCACCGCTGTTACCAGCAACAATACTCATCACCGCCATACGCACGGCGATGCCGAAAGTCACTTGTGGCAATATCACAGCCTGCGGTCCATCGGCAACAGCAGAGTCGATTTCCACGCCACGGTTCATCGGTCCCGGATGCATCACGATCGCATCCGGTTTGGCCAGCTCCAGACGTTCCGGTGTCAGGCCGTAGCTCTTGAAATATTCTTGTGCGGATGGCAGTAAGGCACCACTCATGCGCTCATTCTGCAAGCGCAGCATGATGATCACATCAACGCCCTTGAGTCCTTCATTCATGTCGTGGAACACGCGTACACCCATCTGCTCCAGACCGCCTGGCAACAAGGTACGCGGGCCGATCACGCGCACTTCCGGCACGCCCAGCGTGGTCAGGGCATGGATATCGGAACGCGCCACCCGGCTGTGCAGTACATCACCGACGATAGCCACCGTCAGATTATTAAAATCTTTTTTGTAGTGACGGATGGTGTACATGTCGAGCAGCCCCTGAGTCGGGTGCGCATGACGGCCATCACCAGCGTTCACCACGTGGACATGATGCTGACGCGTGTCATTGAGATGTTTGGCGATCAGAAAAGGCGCACCGGACGTCGCATGTCGCACCACAAACATATCGGCATGCATGGCCGCCAGATTGTCTATCGTATCGAGCAAAGATTCGCCCTTGCTGGTACTGGACGCCGCGATGTTGAGGTTGATCACATCGGCAGAAAGACGTTTCGATGCGATTTCAAAAGTAGTCCGGGTGCGGGTAGAGTTTTCAAAGAACAGATTGAACACGCTTTTACCACGCAGCAGCGGGACTTTTTTCACTTCGCGGTCACTGATACTGACGAAGGAAGAAGCTGTATCCAGAATGTGGTAGATGATGGATTTCGGCAAACCTTCGATAGTCAGCAAATGCTGGAGTTCGCCGTGTTTATTGAGCTGAGGATTATGCATGGTCGATAGAGATACTCAAGAGGCCATCGTCTGCGCGGTGCAGATTGACAGAGACAGCTGGTTCAAAGGCGGCAACATGGGCAACGAAATCGGCAGCAACCGGCAATTCGCGGCCACCGCGATCAACCAGCGCAGCCAGCATAATGCGGGCCGGACGGCCGTAGTCAAACAACTCGTTAATTGCGGCACGCGTGGTGCGCCCTGTGTATAACACGTCATCGACCAGAATAATCTGCGCCGCATCGACTGCGAAGCTGATCTGGGTCGGTCTGACTTCTGCGTGTAAGCCTTTAGCCGCATAGTCATCACGATAAAACGAAACATCAATCATGCCAGCCGGTGTGCTTAAGCCCAGGTCACGCGCGAGGCGCTCCGCGATCCAGGCACCACCGGAATAAATACCAACCACAGCCAGTCCGGATGGATCGGGAAAAGCCTGTTGTATCTGCTGCAGTAATTGCGCATACAGCGCCTCTGCATCCAGCGTAAGGGTAGGAGTAGATGTACTCATGGTGTCTCATCAAAGTATTGTTGCAGAATCAGGGCGGCAGCATCGTCATCGATGTGTTCGCCGCGTTGTGCGTGCAGGACTGCGGAAGTGTAACGCTCATCGACCAATACAACCGGTACGCCATAGCGGCCATTGAGCTGATTCGCGAAGCGCTTGCAGCGCACGCTCATTTCATGCTCTGTGCCATCAGGATGTTTGGGCAAACCGACGACACATAACACCGGTTGCCATTGCTGTATCAGCTTACTCAGTGCGGCGAATTTCGCATCATTGCCAGGTGCGTGAATAATCTGTAAAGCTTCCGCCTGGCGCAGCAAGGTATTACCCACTGCGACGCCTATCCGTTTCAGACCAAAGTCAAATGCAAGTATGCTGCCCTCTGGAGTAGTCATCAGGCATGCCCCGCTTCAGCTGTCAGCATCCAGGGATCGATACCTAATAAACGAATCGCGGCCTGATAACGTTCCTCGACCGGTAAATCAAACAGAATATCCGTCTGGGCAGGCACTGTGAGCCAGCTATTGGCGAGTAATTCCTTTTCCAGTTGTCCGGCACCCCAGCCCGCGTAACCGACGCTGATCAGTACTTTTTCCGGGCCATCACCAGCCGCTACCGCTTCCAGTACATCGCGCGAAGTGGTAAAGGCGACTTCGGTCGTCACTTTGAGCGATGAGCTGTATTTTCCGGCTGGTGCATGCAGGACAAAACCACGGTCATCCTGCACCGGGCCGCCGAACATCACAGCATGTTTGCCCATAGGATGCGAGTCAGGAATATTTTCCAGTTTCAGATCGATACGGTCGAACAGGCCTGCCACATTCAGGTCAGTGGGACGATTGACCACCAGTCCCATCGCGCCGCGTGGATTGTGCTCGCACAGATAGACCACAGCGCCGGCAAATACCGGGTCTTGCAAAGAAGGCATGGCAATCAGGAAGTGATTACTCAGATTTAATTCAGCAGCCTCAGCTGCAGCGGTGTCAGAAGAAAGCGGACTGCCGGGATCAGAAACAACAGGAGCAGACGTCGTACTGTCTTCCTGGGATTCAGTTTGGAGGGATTTTGTGTGCTTCGCCATAGCCGCCATTTTAGCAGTTTTAGCGTGCTTTTTCGATGTGTGATAATGTGCGCCGGATACTAGGAAGCCTGCGCACAGTAATATAAGACGTGGGTTCCAGCCCCCTAAACCTGATCTGTTCTGTATGACTAAGACTCCTAATTTTCAGCGCGCATTGGTCTGGTTCCGCCGCGATTTGCGTCTGCACGACCATGCAGCGCTGTATCACGCCTTGAAGCAAAGCCGCGAAGTCTGTTTTGCTTTTATTTTCGATAAGTCTATTTTGCAAGACCTGCCAGCCGATGACAGGCGGCTACGCTTCCTCCATGCCAGCGTGCTCGAGTTACAGCAATTGCTACGCACACGTGGCGGTGAACTCATCGTACGCTACGATGCAGCTGAAAGCGCGATCCCTACACTGGTACACGAATTGGGCATCGATGCGGTGTTCGTGAATCGCGACTACGAACCTGCAGCCATCGCACGCGACCAGCGTGTAGCGACGCAGTTGCAAGCGCAGTCCTGTGCATTCCTGGACGACAAAGATCAGGTCATTTTTGAACAGAATGAAGTCCTGTCTCAAAGCGGTACGCCATTCTCTGTCTTCACCCCGTATAAAAATGCGTGGCTGAAAAAATTCTATGCCGAAGGCAGTGATTTCTATGCGCGTGCCTATCCATCCGATGCTTATTGTCAGCAGTTACAGGCGCCGCTGCGCAGTGAAGTCCCGGGTCTGGCCGAAATGGGCTTTGCCGCCAGCCTGGATGAAGATTTAAAAATAGCCAGCGGTGTCTCCGGCGCTGAAGCACTGTGCGAAGCATTTCTGCCACGGCTGAACCACTACGATGTCAGGCGTGATTATCCTTCTGTAAAAGGCCCATCCTACCTGAGCGTACATCTGCGTTTCGGTACGATTTCGATACGCCAGCTGGTCAGGCACGCGTTAGAAGCGATACGGACTCAGGCCAGCAGTGGCGCGGAAACCTGGCTATCGGAGCTGATCTGGCGGGATTTTTATTTCATGATACTGCACCACCATCCACGTGTAGTACAACATGCTTTCAAGCCCATTTATGACGCTATCCAGTGGGAGCAAGGTGCACAGGCAGATCAGCATTTTGCGGCCTGGTGTAGCGGTAATACCGGCTATCCGCTGGTCGACGCCGCGATGCGGCAGTTGAATCAGTCCGGTTACATGCATAACCGCTTACGAATGGTAACCGCCTGTTTTCTGATCAAGGATCTGGGCATAGACTGGCGGCGCGGCGAAGCCTACTTCGCACAAAAATTACTGGACTTTGATCTGGCGGCTAACAATGGTGGCTGGCAGTGGGCCGCGTCTTCAGGCTGCGATGCGCAACCTTATTTCCGGATTTTTAATCCCATCACCCAATCTGAGAAATTTGATGCGGACGGCAAATTCATCACACGCTATCTGCCACAGCTGGCCAGACTGGATAAGAAAAGCCTACACGCACCGTGGAAAGCCGCGCCCATGTTACTGCAGCAGGCCGGCATCAAGCTGGGTGAGAATTACCCCTATCCCATCGTTGAACACGATGTCGCGCGCCAGCAAACACTCAGCCGTTACGCAGTCGTGAAAAATCCAGCTGTTTCTGGCGACAGCTAAGTAAGAAGCAACAAATGCACAATAAGTCACCACAACAAAAAAGCGGAGACTAACTCCGCTTTTTTGTTTATTCAAATACCCAGTCTTCAAACCATCAGACGATGACGGCATGCTCCTGTCCGACAAAATGCACGATCGCAGCTAATAAGTCATCCTCACGGTAAGGCTTACCGAAATACTCATTCACACCCAGCTCCTTCGCATAATTACGGTGTTTATCCGCGGTACGCGAAGTGATCATGATGATAGGAATATGGCTGGTACGACTGTCACTGCGCACGTTACGGGTCAGATCGAAACCATCCATACGCGGCATTTCAATATCCACCAGCATCACATCCGGCGTGACCGATTGTAATTGCTCGAGCGCGTCGATACCGTCTTTGGCCAATATCACCTGATAGCCTTCACGTGTCAGCAAACGCTGGGTCACGCGGCGCACAGTCAGCGAATCATCCACCACCATCACCGTATGCTGGGTACGCAAACCCTGTACCGGTTCGCTACGCACAGGCTGCACCGCTTCCTGATGATGCAGATCAGCCACGGCACCCGGCACGGCTTCCACGCCCGCCTGTGGCAGACGCGCACGTTCAGTTTCGAAACGCTGCGCCAGTGGTACCGGATTCAGAATCAACACGATTTCACCGGAACCCAGCACCGTTGCACCGGCAATACCTGCCATACGCGCCAGCTGCGGGCCGATGTTTTTAACCACCACCTCGCGATTACCCAGAATTTCATCGATGTGCAAAGCAACGCGCTCAGTACCGCTCTTCATGATCAGCAAAGGTGTGTATTGCTGCGCCATCGGCACCACCTCACGATGTCCAAGCAGCGATGACAGGAAATGCATCGCTACCCGCTGACCCTGCCACATGACGGCACCATCGTTATATGCATTCGCCAGCGCATTCGATTTCAGATGCTGTACCTGCTCCACCAATACAGAGGGAACGGCAAACGTACGGCCACCGGCGGACAACAATACAACCTGCGTCACAGCCAGTGTCAGCGGCAAGTGAATCGTGAATTCCGCACCCTGACCGCTGCTGGTGGCGACTTCGACACGGCCACCTAAGGATGCAGCTTCGGAACGTACCACGTCCATACCAACGCCGCGCCCAGCCAGCTCAGTCACTTCAGATGCGGTAGTGAAGCCTGGCTCAAAAATCAGGCCAGCGGTCTCAGCTTCACCTGGCTCATCATCCAGACTCAACAAGCCCACGCTCAGGGCTTTTTCACGGATAAAGTTCAGGTTCAGCCCCTGGCCGTCATCCTTAAAGCGGATCACGACCTCGTTACCTTCCTGACGGATTTCTATCAGTAACTCGCCGGTTTCATTCTTACCTGTGGCTTTACGCTGCTCACGGCTTTCTATGCCATGCACAATCGCATTTCGCAGCAAATGTTCAAACGGACCTACCATTTTTTCCAGAACGCCACGGTCCATTTCTATGTTGGAACCACGGATATCCAGATTGACGCGCTTATCAAGTTCTTTCGCAGTCTGTCGGGTCACACGGTATAAACGCTCAGACACACTGGCAAACGGGATCATACGCACACGCATCAAATCCTGTTGCAATTCACGGGTCAGACGGGCCTGCACATGCAGATTACCGGAAGCGCCATCGATGGTACGGGTCAGATTGGTCTGCACCGTCGCCACGTCGCTCACGCTCTCGGCCATCATACGGGTCAGCTCCTGCAAACGCGTGAAACGGTCGAACTCCAGCGGATCAAATTCGCGGTCGCCGGAATGTGCCATACGCGAAGTAATCTGGGTTTCCGCCTGAATTTCCACTTCACGTAACTGGGAACGCAGACGGTTCACGTTTTCGGTCAGCTCACTGAGCGAAGCACGCAGGGTGCCAACTTCGTTTTCCAGACGTGAGCGCGAGATCGACACTTCACCGGCCTGATTGACCAGGCGATCCAGTACGTCAGCGCGCACGCGCACCAGCGGTACCGGACCGGTTGCAGCCGCCGGAGTAGCAGCTGGAACAGCTGGCGTGAAACTGGTTTTCTTCACGCCGTCTGTATTCAGTGGCATCAATGGCGTCAGACTGACCATATCGCGCGGTTTAGCCGCGGGTTCAGCTTCACCAGCCACCATCGCTTCCTGGAACTGATCGAGTTCTTGCGCAGCTGTCAGCGGCACATCGCTTGCGACCGGCTGGGCAAATGCTTCAGGATTTTGCAGCTGATCGAACATTTGCATGCTCAGATCGTGGCGTGCCATCAGATCATCCAGCAAAGGCAAACGTACCGTACTACCGGCAGCCATCAGACTTTCGATGCGGGTTTCCATATCATGGATATGCTGTCCCAGTCCCATCGCACCAGCCATCCTTGCACTACCTTTGATGGTGTGCATCAGACGCGCGATCGCCTGTGGCGTCGCACTGTCAGCCGGATTATCCTGCCAGCTGCGCAATAACTGCCCTACCATAGGTAGCAAATCCTGTCCTTCTTCGATAAATACCGGCAGCAAATCCTGATCCAGTTCATCATTGATCTGGATGCCAGCGGTGTTTTCACTGACAGTCTGGGTATCAATGAGGTTGATACTGCTGGCGACAGGTTCCGGGGAAGGCTGTGCATGCTCAGTAGATTCCGCTTGCACCAGCTGTTCAGCGGCATCGTCATGCATTACAGACAAATCGGACAAATCCAGACGCTCATTGGTGGAGGTGATGAATTCCTCATCCGCACCTGCATCCGAGCGGCTGATCACATCCTGCAATAAGGCTTCCAGCTGTTTGACTTCATCCGGCGCATAATCGGCCATTTCGGACAAGGCAAACTTTTGCAGCATGCGTTTGCCCGTATCCAGCGCGTGATCCAGCACATCATACTCATGGGCTTGCAACACCACAGAGTGACGCGCCAGACGCTGCAATACCAATTCCAGGCTGTGCGCAAGTTCTTGCAAAGGCTTGAGTCCAACCGTGGCAGAACTGCCCGCCAGTGAGTGCGTCGCATGAATCGCATGGGTGGTCACAGGCCGGTAGGACTCATGACGCCACTCCGCGAAATCCTGGCTCAGGAAGCGCACGATTTCATCGGTTTCTGCCATGTAGATAGAGAACAGCGGCAAACTGATTTCCAGATCACCGATGCGCTTAATATTGTCATCCAGTGTGACTGCCGGTTTGCTTAAGTCAGGGAATTCAATGATTTTGGCGCCGTTCTGAACAGGTTCCACCGTTTCAGTTTGCGCTGTGACTTGTGCCAGCTGGTCTTCCGGCATAACAGACTCTGGGTTCGGTTCATCCGGTTGTTGTGCTGCCTGTTGCATTTCGGCGCGCACTTCAGCATCGATTTCCGCCAGTATCTGCGCAGTCAGTTCCGGTTCAGACGGTAATTCCGACGCCAGGATATCAGCAGTTTCAGTTTCAGGCCCAGAAACTGAGGCAGCAAGCTCTTCAGCGGTAACAGTAAATTCATTATCAGCTGTTTCAGGCAAAGTCAGCTCAGGCAAGCTGTCCGGCGGTGTATCGCTGTGCTCAGGCAGATGTTCAGGGCTGACTGGCGGCATCAGTGCATCCGTTTGGAATTCTGCTTCCGCATGTGTCCCGGCCAGCGGTTCAGCGTCAGGTGTAAGTACCACATGTGCCAGATCAGCCGGTACCTCAGCCGCAATTGTTGCGAGCTCAGTATCTTCTGACAGTGCCGGCACATCCGACAGTGTAGTCAGTTCCGGCAACGCTGTATCCAGGCTCACATCCGCGACCACATCCTCAGCCACATCAGCAGCCAGGTCATCCATCGCCAAGGCCGCCGCCTGCAAAGGCGCAGCGATCGTTTCCGGGAACTGATGCGGTGTACTTGCAGTAAGTTCAAATTCCGGTGAGGCATCTGCAATGAACGGCTCTGCCTCGATCACAGCTGCTGATTCCAGCTCAGCGCTTGGCGCGACATCTGTTATGTCCAGCTCATGCACAGCAGCCTGATCGCTCTCGTGCGTGTCTGTCAGCGCATTTGCAGCTATATCAGCTATATCAGCTATATCACCAATAACGCCATCAGCAACGATTTCATGTGCGTCGTCTGCAGCAGGGCCCGCTGCTATCTCTGCACCAGCTTCAACCGATAAACCGGCTTGCGCCGTCAGCGCTGCATGATCCGGCGCCAGCTGTTCAGCAATGCTATCCAATTGCGCGCTGTCAGGCTGAACCGGCTCAGCAAACTCAGCAAGCTCAATGACTTCAGCGCCGGTATCTGTGGCCTCTGCGACCTCATGAGGTGCAACAGCTGCCGGTGCCAGGGTCTCAGGCACATCTTCATAGTCAAGTCCGGATTTCACACGCTGCGCAGCTTCGATAATCGCAGCGCCTGTACGGTGCGACCAGGCTTGTTGCTTCAGTTCTTCGGTCCACAATGCCAGCTCATGGGAAGCACGCTCCAGCAAGCGATACAAATTCTCATTACCTGGCTTAGATTCGGACAGCCAGATATTCATGACCTGTTCAATATGCCATGCGGTCTCGCCAAACACATTCAGGCCTACCATGCGGCTGCTGCCTTTGAGTGTGTGGAAAGAACGACGCAGGCTGGTCAGGTATTCCTGATTATCCGTGTCTTTACGCGACAAAGGCAAAGTCTGGCCGACGAATTCCAGCACTTCTTCCGCTTCGCCCAGGAAAATTTCCAGCAATTCGGCATCGATCGCTTCTTCCGATTGTGGCAGCGTATTCAGCGCAGCAGGTGCGGCGGCTGCCGCAGCCTGTGTTTCGCCCGCCACCAGATGCTGCAAACCGGAATGCGCTTCATCATCTGCATTATCCAGCATGGCAATCGCTGCGCGTGCGCGGTCACTCGCATCGGCATCATCCAGCAGGGTCGCCACTTTGCGCTCCGACTCCAGCGATTGCTTTAATTGCTCCTGCAAATCCTGATCTTCCGGATGCGCCACTAAGGACGCAGCCAGACGGGCTGATTCCTGTTGCTGATGTGCCAGCTCTTGTTCTGCAGTCTGCACAGCGGCGGCCTGACCTGCGGTATGCGCGGTTTGCACATCTGCGTTAGCTGGCAACAACTCTTTCTGTACCGGGGCTTCGAGTAAATGGGAACGGAACACACCACTGTCAGGATCAAAAGTGAATTTCTTCCTGGCGGTTTCGGGCTGCGTCTGCATCGTTTCGATGAAGAAGCTCAGGGCACCGATATTCTGCGCCACCTGACGATGACTGGCTTCCAGTTCCGGGCTAAGCTGCCCGTCTTCCGGCGCGACAAATTGCGTAATCAGCGCACGGGTATGCTCCACTGCACGCATAGCATCATCCTGATCCAGGATCGCCAGCGCACCACCGATCTGATGCAAGGTACCATCGACTGGTTTGAGTAAGTCAGTCTGTTCCGGATGACGGAAATATTCATCCAGATTTTTTTCAATCTGACGCAAGCTGGCCTGCATCTCAGCGACCAAGACTGACATGGTCTGACGCTGCTGTGCTTCACGCGAGATTTCGCCCATCCAGGCGGCCTGGGATTGTGGTTCATCGCCAGACACGACTGACAATAAACGAGAGGTGATCTCTTCCGAACGCTCCGCAAAATGCGCTGGTAAACGGGTAATCTGATCCAGTGCATTTTCGACGAACAGCAGGCTGGTCGCGAGTTCAAGCGCGAGCTTGTTGCCATCTTCCGAATGCGCGACATGACGCGCAATACCGCTGAGTTCACGCAACAGTTTGGACAGCGCAGGAGAATTCAAGCCACTGCCGGTTTCAGCCAGGTCTTTCATCTTCGCCGAGAATTTATCTGCCAGACCGGACTCGCCGTTGGCAATGCGCCCCCACAGATTTTTCACTGCAGTCAATTGCTCTTTCGCGCTGCTCAACACACCAGCTGCGATCTGACCATAATTTTTCTGGTCATAATCGAGCGGTACAGTGTTATTCAGTGCATAGGCCTGACGCACACGCGCAACAAAAGGCGTAGGCTGTTCGACCTGGGCGATAAAAAACAGCGCATCACGTAACAGACGTTCCGGTATCGTGGTGACACCCTCGACCAGACGGCGTATCTGTAAATTGATACGGCCAAAAATTTGCTTCACATATTGCTGATTCGGAATGCTGCCTGTCGCTACCGATTCGATGAAGGCACGCATCACCACCCAGAAGGCTTTGGCCTGCGGGTTAGACTGGACCTGATCGATTTCAGCAACCAGCTCTTGCATCGCCAATGCGGCTTCCTGCTGTTTTTGCGCATCTTTAGCAGTCAGCACCGTCAGCAATTGTTTTTCAAAACGCTGACGCAAACCGTTGTAGGCCGGTGCCGGACCAGTATGCGTAACGGTCAGTTCAGGGATTTTTTCACGTACTGCGAGTGCAGGGAAAAACAGGTCGGCCGGATGAATACGTTCGGCACCTTTCAACTGCAATAAGCCACGGTAGTAAGGGAACAGACGGACTGGCTGATGACTGGCGCCAGACAGTAAGTCTTCCAGATAGCGCAATACCGCATGAAAAGCATCCAGGATAACGTCTATATTTTCCTGGTTGAGATCGAGCTGCTTTGCCTGCAGGCGCTCCAGTAACTCTTCTATGGTTTCTGTGACGATGGCAACGCCATCAATATCAACGATCTGTAAAGCACCATGCGCCTGATGCAGATAATTTTTCGCATGCAGTAAAGTCGTGGTGCGGCTTTCCTCATCCTGCACCAGGGCCTCAGTCAGGAACTTGCCTGAATGATTAATCGCTTCACGGATATCCGCCATTACCCAGGACAGAGGTCCGGTGTCAAACTGTTCTTCTGACAGCTCAGGCGAATTGGAAAATTCGTATGTCATGCGTACTCCGCAAACTCAAGCGGCAATGAAGAAATCTTCATTGCCTTGCAAAAAGACAGGGGCAACACTGCCCCATAGCTTGAAAATCAGGCCGTCACTTTGAATCGTGACACCGAGTTTTTCAGCTCTTCCGCCAGCAACGCCAGTTGCTTAATGGAGTCAGCTGTCTGCTGGGTACCGGTACGGGTCTGGTCATTCATACTCAAAATGTGCTGAATGTTTTGTGCAACGCCATTCGCAGAAGTTGCCTGCTGTTCCGTCGCCAGCGAGATGCCCTGAATCAGTTCCGCCAAACGATTAGAAACGCTACGGATTTCTGACAGCGCAGTACCGGCCGCATCGGACAGCTTCGCACCCTCAACCACACCCTGGGTGGATTTTTCCATCGCCGCTACCGCATCATGGGTATCGGTCTGAATCGTACGAACCAGCGCACCGATCTGCTTGGTCGCTTCAGCGGAACGTTCCGCCAGTCGCTGCACCTCTTCCGCAACCACCGAGAAGCCTCGTCCTGCTTCACCCGCAGATGCCGCCTGAATCGCCGCATTCAGCGCCAGTACGTTGGTCTGTTCGGTAATGTCAGAAATCAGTTCTGTGATCTCACCAATCTCCTGGGAAGATTCACCCAGACGTTTAATACGTTTAGACGTTTCCTGGATTTGTTCGCGAATCTCGTTCATACCCTTGATCGCGTCTTCCACCGCATGCGCGCCCTGCTCCGCCGCAGCAACCGATTGACGCGCAACCTCGGCCGATTCATTCGCAGAACGCGAAACGTCGGTAATTTCCGCCGCCATCGTCAGAACTGCCTGACCTGCATCGGTAATTTCACGTGATTGCTGTTCAGACGCATCCAGCAGATTATTAGAAATATCCTGCGCCAGATCAGACGCAGAGGTAACCTGTTCCGCTGTGTTGGTAACACGACCGACCAGACCACGCAACTCTTCCACCGTATAGTTAACCGAGTCGGCAATCGCACCGGTAATATCTTCAGAAACCGTCGCCTGCACTGTCAAGTCACCGTCCGCCACTTCCTGCAATTCATTCATCAGTCGCAAAATCGCAGCCTGGTTCTGATCGTTAGCAGCTTTCGCTTCTTCTTCCTGCTTCTTCGCCTGCAGCATCTGGGACGCTGCTTCCTGACGACGTTCATTCGCCTCTTTAGCGCGGTTACGGCTATCCTGCAACAGAACCAGCGCGATACCTAACGCAGAAGCCAGCGCGGCAGCTGCCGACAACATCAACAAGACGAAGCTGATGCTGGTGGAATCCTGCTGCGCGGTATAGGTTTTTTGCAGATTGCTCAGCTTGGCTTTCAATTCCTCATTTTCGTTAAACAGTAACTGTTCGGACTGTTTAGCTGCAATGAAGTTTTGCAAGTTACCCAGAATCACAGACACGCTGTCTTTGTATTCCGCGAACACTTTTTTCAGCTCTTCCAGTTTTTCACGGGTATCTGCATCCTTGGTGGCCGTCAGACGCAAAACATCACTACCGGCCAGGAAACCTTCCACCAGATCATAGAAAGTGTTGGTATCTTTACTCAGCAAGAAAGCCGTTTCAGGATTAACACCCTCAGAAGTCAGGAATTCATTCGCACTACGACCCAGACGCTGGGTCAACATGACCAGCTGACCGGAAGCAGAAATTTCACGCGCAGAGCCACCGCCCTGAACTTTTAAGGTAGAAATCTGTTCTGTGAGTTCCAGCAAAACCGGCGACAAAGTATTCAATTTACGCAGGGTCTGACCGAAACCGGTCAGTTCTTTACGGCGGTTCAAAATTGTTTCCGACGCTTTATTCGAACTTTGCCAGATTTTGATCGTGTCATTCAGTACCGGCGTCAACGAAGAGCTTGCACTGCGCACATCACGGCCCTGATAGTTACCGCCTTCCAGCAGAATTTTCAGATCTGAATTGATTTCCTTGCGACTGTCTTCCAGCTGCTTAAACGCTTCCACATTACCCTGAATCGCATTTGGCGCCGCTTTACCGATACGCTGGGAGTGCATCAGCACGTCACCCGCGATCTGTACCTGGGTAGACACCAGCGCAGACTGACTCGCATTCAGATACACAAACACCGCGCCGGATAACAGCGAAGCACCCATCGCAATCGACAGGATACGCATCTGCTTTTGCAGGGTCATCTTGCCGATGACTGGCAGGCGGATATCACCACCTTTTTCCAGCGCATCACCAATGAAGGTCGCATCTGGGTGGGTTTCTGACAGCGGGTCTGCCGCTAAGGCCGGGCGTGTCTCGGCCCCTGCCGCTGCTGCCGGTGCTGCTTCCGGGGTCAGCATACGGACATTTGTTGCTTCTTCTATTTCAACCGAATCAGCATTTCCAAGCGACCTTGCCGCAACGTCGGTTCCGTCAACTTCCGGAGTTTCTTTTCCTTTGGACAAGAACGGTAGATTGAATGCCATTACTAAGTCTCCTAAACGATTGAAAAGCTATCAGCAGTATTCAATAAACTACTGAACAACTCATAAACAACTACTGATTACAAACCTATATGCAAAAAATCCTGGTCCTGCACCAAGGCAGCCAGGCTGAGCTCATGCCAGATCCGGCCTTCGCTGTCGCGAAAGCTTCTGGGCAACCAGGCGCGACTGTCGGCCGCACCGGGTTCATTTACAACAACTTCCATTTCCGCCACGTTACGCAGGCCAAGAACCTGAGACACCAGCAGCCCGCCATTAAATGCGAGCACAGAAGCAAAACCGACAATACGGCAGGACGCGTCCAGCGACGTCAGCTCCTGCCCTTGAAAACGCGGCAAATCCACCACACTGGTCAGATTACCGCGGATATTCGACACACCCTTATACCAGTCGCGGGTAAGCGGCACTTCTGTCAGCGTACCGACACTGACGATTTCGCCTGCCTCGCGCAGATCCAGCAAATACCGTACGCCACCGATCAGCACTCCCAACTGACTCAGCTGGGTGAAACCACCACGCTGAGCCGCCTGCATACGGTCAACCAACTGCGCCTGGAATTCGCGCAGGCGGGTGCGCCTGACACTATTGTCAGGCTTTGCCACTTCAGACAGAGTGGCAGTATCACTCAACGCTTGGGTCATGAACTTATCCGGAGTATAGAAAGAAACAGAGATCAGTGCGCCAACGGCTTAGCCGAGCGCAGCAATTTTGGTCAGCAACTCCTGAGGATCTATAGGCTTGACCAGGTAGTCACGCGCGCCCTGACGCAAACCCCAGATACGGTCAGTTTCCTGATTTTTGCTGGTACAGATAATCACGGGAATATCCTGTGTTTCCGGATCTTTGGCAATCGCACGCGTGATCTGGAAGCCATTCTGGCCCGGCATCACCACGTCCATCAGTATCAGTTGTGGCTTGTCTGCTTTAATTTTCAGCAGTGCTTCTTCGCCGTTTTCTGCGGTCGACACGGAAAAGCCGTGCTTTACCAGAACATCGGTCAGAAAATAACGCTCGGTTGGGGAATCATCTACAACCAGAATTTTTTGAATAGCCATATTGCTAATACCTCACTTAAAACTGAATTATTTGTCCTGCGCTTCTGATGTGTAATTCTTTACTGTTTTCAGAAGGCTGTCCTTAGTAAATGGCTTAGTCAGATATTCATCAGACCCTACCATAGCGCCGCGTGCGCGGTCAAACAAGCCATCCTTAGAGGACAGCATAATCACAGGTGTATCGCGGAATTTCGCGCTTTTCTTGATCAAGGCACAAGTCTGGTAACCATCCAGGCGCGGCATCAGGATGTCGCAAAAGATCAGGTCAGGATGCGAATCATTGATTTTGGCCAAGGCATCAAATCCATCTTCAGCCAATACAATTTTGTATCCTGCCTGTCCGAGAAAAATTTCTGCTGAGCGACGTATGGTACTGCTGTCGTCGATCACCATAATTTTTAAATTTTCATTACCAGTCATCGTTGACATAAACGCATCTCTTCCCGACTAAATCCGACAAATTCGGAGCAAACAAGCACTCTATCAAAAAAAAATTACACCTGTGCTTATTTTCCCTGAATAAACATTTAATACAAGGAAAAAAACTGGATTTGCGGTTAAATCACAACCATTTCAAAGTCATCCTTGCGCGCGCCGCATTCAGGACAAGTCCAGTTCATTGGTACATCATCCCATTTGGTGCCTGGCGCAATGCCTTCATCCGGCAAACCCTGCTCTTCATCGTACACCCAGCCACAAATCAGACACATCCATGTTTTGTACTCAGGCGTACCACCAACGTTATCACTCACGACTAAAGCCCTTCAATCAAGTAGAATATTAAAATTGCTGCAAATCCTGCATAAACAGACCGCATAGTCCCCTAATTCAGGTTTGACTGCGCTGCTAAGCTGGCTATATTAATCTACGTAACGTGCAAAACCAAATTTCTCCTCTCATTCTCAGCTTCGGCGCTTCCGATCCGGTCTCTGCCACTGGTTTATTTGCCGATATCGGCACTTTTGCGGCCATGGCTTGTCATGGTTTGCCGGTTGTGACCTCGGTACTGACCGGCGATACAGCGCAAATAGACAGTATCCATGCACTGGAAGCCGACCTGATTGACGAGCAAGCCCGCTCCGTGCTGGAAGATATGCCGGTCGCTGCATTAAAACTGGGACAGGCGGGCAGTGTAGACAATGTCACCACGATTGCTGAAATCGCATCTGATTATCCGGATCTGCCCTTTGTACTAGACCCTTTCCATTCCGAAGTGAATGAACAGACGGCTGAAGCAGAAGACCTGATACTGGCCATCCGTGAGTTACTGATTCCGCAAGCGAGTGTGCTGGTGATCTCAGCCGTAGAATTATCCCGTCTTGCTGAAACCTGGAAAGATCAGGGCGAGGACGACGATCTGACCGCCGACGTGATGACCCTGATTGATTCTGGCTGCAAATTTGTATTGGTCACCGGGACTCAGGCTGGCAACAATGAATTTGCCAATACCTTATTCAATGAGGCGGGCGTCGTGCGGCGCGACGTATGGCAACGCATACCAGGTTCCCATGCAGGCGCAGGTACTACCTTATCGGCAGCGATTACAGCACTGCTGGCCTGTGGCATTGATGTGCCGGAAGCCGTATTGGAAGCGCAGGAATTCACCCATGCTGCCTTACGCCATGCGCAGCAACTGGGCATGGGCAAGCTGATCCCTGACCGTTTTTTCTGGGCACGCGAAACGCTGCCCGACTCCGCTGTTTAGCCTTTCATTTTTCTTCAGACTGCTCTTACCATGACTAGCAATAACGACATCCTGTTCGCCCGTGCCCAACAAACCACGCCGGGCGGCGTGAATTCGCCTGTACGCGCTTTCCGTTCAGTCGGCGGCACGCCACGCTTCATTTCCCGCGCAGAAGGACCGTATTTCTGGGATGCGGATGACAAACGCTATATTGATTACATCGGCTCCTGGGGTCCGGCCATCGTCGGTCACACCCATCCGGAAGTCATCAGCGCCGTGCAGCAAGCGATCACCCGAGGGCTGAGCTTTGGTGCGCCGACCGAAGGTGAAGTGTTGATGGCAGAAGAAATCTGCAAAATCGTGCCAAATGTAGAGCAAGTCAGACTGGTTTCCAGCGGCACGGAAGCCACCATGAGTGCACTGCGTCTGGCACGCGGCGCCACCAAGCGCGACAAGATCATCAAATTTGAAGGCTGCTATCACGGTCATGCCGATTCTTTGCTGGTCAAAGCGGGCAGCGGCCTGCTGACATTTGGTAATCCGACTTCCGCTGGCGTTCCTGAAGATTTCAGCAAACATACGCTGGTACTCGACTACAACAACAGCCAGCAACTGGAAGAGGTATTTGCGTCTATCGGTGATCAGATCGCCTGCGTGATTGTGGAGCCGGTCGCCGGCAATATGAATCTGATTCCGGCCACCAAAGAATTCCTGCAAACCATGCGCAGCCTGTGCACTCAGCATGGCAGCATCCTGATTTTTGACGAAGTGATGTGCGGCTTCCGCGTTGGTCTGCAAGGTGCCCAGGCCTTGTACGGCATTGCGGCTGACCTGATCTGTATGGGTAAAGTCATCGGTGGTGGCCTGCCGGTGGCAGCCTTTGGTGGCCGCGCCGATCTGATGGGACATATGGCACCGCTGGGCGGCGTCTATCAGGCTGGCACACTGTCCGGCAATCCGGTTGCGGTGGCTGCGGGTATGAGCACGCTCAAGCTGATTCAGGCACCCGGCTTTTATGAAACACTGACCACACAGACGCGGCAACTGGCGGATGGTCTGCAAGCAGCAGGTCAGGCCGCTGGTTTCGACTTCTGCGCCGATGCAGTTGGTGGCATGTTCGGCATTTACTTTGCCAAAGAAATCCCACGCAGCTACGCGGCCATGATGGCGACCGATAAAGAGAAATTCAATCGCTTCTTCCATCTGATGCTGGACGAAGGCGTGTATCTGGCGCCATCTGCTTTTGAAGCTGGCTTTGTCTCTATCCAGCACGACAGTGCCATCATTGCCGCCACATTGGAAGCGGCACAACGCGCATTCGCCCGCCTCTGATCCACAAGAAGCAGACAGCATGGTTGCCCCTCAGGACTGACCATGCTGCCTCGCATCAGGCATTACCCCAAACGGAAATTCACAGACTGTTGTCTTCCGTCCAGACTCAGCTGCGCAATTGGCGCGGCAGTCTGACTGATGACACGACCGCGCCGTACTACATAACGCCTTACCGGGCGCAGACGCAAAGCCTCAATCGGGTCGCGCGCATCCAGAATCACAAAGTCAGCCTGGCAGCCGGGCTCCAGCCCATAGCCCTGCAAGCCCAGTATCTGTGCGGGGTTGCGCGTGACAGCGTCAAAGCACTGATGCATGGCCGCCTGCGAAGTCATCTGCGCCACATGTAAGCCCATAGACGCCACCTCCAGCATATCGCCCGCTCCCATGCTATACCAAGGGTCCATCACACAATCATGCCCAAACGCGACCGGGATACCAAGCGCCAGCATTTCCGGCACCCGCGTCATACCACGCCGTTTAGGATAATGGTCATGACGCCCCTGCAAAGTGATATTGATCAGGGGATTAGCGATAGCGGCTACGCCCGCTTCCTTCATCAGCGGCAACAGCTTACTGACATAGTAATTATCCATAGAATGCATGGAAGTCAGATGTGAACCTGTGACCCGTCCTTGCAAACCGAGCCTGTGTGCATGGTAGGCCAGGGTCTCAATATGACGCGACATAGGATCGTCCGACTCATCGCAATGCATATCGACCATCAGTCCGCGCTCTGCTGCGAATTCACACAAAAGACGTATCGATTCAGCGCCGTCCTGCATAGTGCGTTCAAAATGCGGAATACCCCCCACCACATCGACACCCATCGCGATGGCACGCTGCAAGTTAGTCCAGGCGTCGGCGCTACGCAGTAAACCATCCTGAGGAAAGGCAACCAGCTGCAGATCGAGATAAGGCGCCACTTGTTTTCTGACTTCCAGCAAAGCTTCCACCGCCAGCAAACGCGGATCGCAGATATCCACATGCGAGCGTATCGCCAGCAAGCCTTTGGCAACCGCCCAGTCGCAGTATTGGAGTGCCCGGTCAACCAGGGCCTGCTGGGTCAGATGCGGTTTCAGCTCACCCCATAAAGCAATGCCCTCCAACAGCGTACCGGATTGATTCACCCGTGGCTGCCCATAGCTGAGTACTGCATCCATATGAAAATGTGCATCGACAAAAGGCGAACACAGCAAATCACCGCCCGCATCCAGCTCAGGCATGCCGGTCACGGCAATAGCTGGCTCCGTGGCGACTATCTTTCCATCCCTGACCAGGATATCGATATGACGACGGCCATCCGCTAAACTGGCGTTTCTCACTATAAGATCATTCATGCTGGGTCCTTATCTGTCAGCAGACTGCGTGTCACGAGACCGGCTCATTACTTCGTCTGCGCTGTTAATTTATAAAAAGTTTAACCGCAGTCGTGTAGCTGCGTCATAATCACGACCCAGAAAGGCAGGAATTTTTATGGCAACAATGAAGCAGGTCGCTGAAAAAGCACGCGTCTCCACTACTACCGTTTCGCATGTCATCAACAACACCCGGGTGGTGAGTGAAGATGCGCGCGAACGTGTTTTGTCGGTTATTCAGGAGTTGCGCTATATCCCTAGCGCCGTCGCCCGCAGCCTGAAGAATGATCGTACCCACACGCTGGGGATGATGATACCGAATAACTCTAATCCTTATTTTGCAGAAGTGATACAGGGAATAGAAGATGCTTCTTTCAAGCTGGGTTACAACATCATCCTGTGTAATTCCTACGATGACCCGAAAAAACAAGCGGCCTACATTCGCGTACTGATGGAGAAAAGGATAGATGGTCTGATCCTGGTCTCCTCCGGTTCAGATGAAGACCTGAGTCAGTTACTGGCAGATGAAGGCATTCCCAAAGTGCTGGTCGACCGCGAAGTGACCGGTGTGGCGGCAGACTTTATTGAAGCCGATCATGTACAAGGTGGCTATGAAGCGACACGCTACCTGCTGTCACTGGGTCATCACAAAATCGCCTGCGTGGCTGGCCCGGATACCCTGCTGCCCAGTGGTGGCCGCGTGACCGGCTATATGCAGGCACTCAAAGAAGCGGGCATCGCTTTCCGTCCCGATTATCTGATCCATGCCGATTTCACCAGCCAGGGCGGATATAACGCATTTCAGCAGTTGCTGGCACTGAGCGACAGGCCGACTGCGATTTTTGCCAGCAATGATCTGATGGCGATCGGTGGCATTTGTGCCGCGAATGCAGCGGGCGTGAGCATACCGAAGGATTTATCGGTGATCGGTTACGATGATATCGCACTGGCTTCATTCAGCAACCCGCCGCTGACCACGATCGCCCAGCCTAAACATGCGATCGGGCAGCTGACGGCGCAGACCCTGGTCAAGCGCATTGCGGAACCTGATGCACCATTACGCCGCGAAATGCTGAAGTCTGCACTGATCATCCGGCAATCTACCGCAGCGCTGGTGCAAGCCTGAAGCAGCTCAGAGCATCAGCAACGCAGGTAGCGATGCACTGAGCACCCGGTGCACTACCTGCAGCAACAGCAAAGCAAGCAGCGGAGAAAAATCCAGACCACCCAGCGACGGCAGAATTTTGCGGATCGGATTTAATACTGGCTCATTCAAAGCGCGGATTAAAGGTGCAAATGGTGCACTCGGATTCACCCAGCTGAAGATAGCCTCCAACACCAGCAGCGCCATCAGTCCATACAATATCCATTGCACCACGCGGAACAATGCCATGATCAGTATGGCCTGCACCGGAAACTGCGCCAACACCCAGAAATCAACCAGCATCGCGACTAATGCAACCAGAAAGGTCGCGATCAGGCTGGCCCAGTCATAACCCTTATAGCCAGGCACCAGACGCCGGATAGGATGGACCAGCCAATCGGTCAGTTGAAATATCGCTTGCGCCAACTGAGCTGGCGGCCGGACTCTGAGCACCTGCATCCAAAATCTCAACAGCAGGAAACTGGCAAACAAGCCAGTGATGGTATCCACGACAAAAGTCAAAAGTTCATGCAGCACAGGTCGTCCTCAAAATAAAAAACCCACCGGGTGAAGGTTCACACAGTGGGTATTGTGCCTGAAGACTCACAGGCGTCCAAGCAGTTCAGAATTACGCAGGGCGATTCGCGCTGGTTGGGAATGGCCATGCTGCATTGGCATTCACAACTGCTTTCGCTTCAGTGGTTTTCTTCGCTGCTGTTTTTTTAGCGGCTGGCTTTGCTGCGGCTTTCGCTACTTTAGCTGCTGGCTTGGCTGCTGCTTTAGTCACTTTAGCTGCTGGCTTCGCTGCGGCCTTAGTCGCTTTCGCTGCTGGCTTCGCTACTGCTTTTGTCGCTTTAGCTGCTGGCTTCGCTGCTGCTTTTGTCGCTTTTGCTGCTGGCTTCGCTGCGGCTTTTGTCACTTTAGCTGCTGGCTTCGCTGCTGCTTTTGTCGCTTTAGCTGCTGGCTTCGCTGCTGCCTTCGTTGCTTTAGCTGCTGGCTTCGCTACTGCTTTTGTTGCAGCCTTAGCTGCTGGTTTAGCGACTGCTTTTTTCGCTACTGGTTTCGCTGCTGCCTTAGTTGCCTTCGCTACTTTAGCTGCTGGTTTTGCGACTGCCTTAGTCGCCTTAGCTGCTGGTTTTGCGGCGGCTTTTTTCGCTGCTGGCTTCGCTGCTGCCTTAGTTGCCTTCGCTACTTTAGCGGCTGGCTTTGCTGCTGCTTTAGTGACTTTGGCTGCTGGCTTCGCTGCTGCCTTAGTCGCCTTCACTACTTTAGCTGCTGGCTTTGCTACGGCTTTAGTCGCTTTCGCTACTTTAGCTGCTGGCTTCGCTGCTGCCTTAGTCGCTTTAGCTGCTGGCTTTGCTGCTGCCTTAGTGACTTTAGCTGCTGGCTTCGCTGCTGCCTTGGTCGCTTTAGCTGCTGGCTTAGCGGCTGGTTTCGCTACAGCTTTAGTCGCTTTAGCTGCTGGTTTAGCTGCTGGTTTAGCTGCTGGTTTAGCTGCTGCTTTTTTCGCTGTCGCTTTTTTTGCCGGTGCTTTTTTGCCAGCTGGTTCTGGCGAACCTGGCTGATCTTGTGGTGCTGTTGCCATTTTGTTTCTCCTTCAATTGAGATGGAAAAAAATCGGATAAAAGTTAAATCCGCTCTATCCTTTCAAGCGGATTATTCATCGGCGCAAACAGTCTGCTGGTTGCGCTAATGAATTCGGCACCGGCTGAACTGCTGCATCCCCTCTCGATGCAGCACTTCAGCCATATCGGTTTATCTATTCCTGCAGAATACATCAAACCAAAAAAAACGCCCGCGTTCTACGCCGGCGTCGGTATGTCTGACTTCCGAAACGAACGACCAAAAGCCGCCATACCTGAATTTCTCAGGTAGTGCGGCACTGACAGTACAAATCTTTGTAGTCTGTGACTGTTCATTCGGTTTGGTGAGGCCTCTCGAGTTTTACATCTCGCGTTAGCCTTGAGTACTCCCTGGCAGGAATCCCGTGGTGCTGATTAAGCGTTTATTCCCAACTGAGGGCTCCACCGGTCTGATACTCAATTACACGCGTCTCAAAAAAGTTGCGCTCTTTTTTCAGGTCTATCATTTCGCTCATCCAAGGGAAAGGATTTTCTTCCTGAGGGAACAAAGTTTCGAGACCAATTTGTTGTGCTCTGCGATTTGCGATGAAGCGCAAATATCCTTTAAACATAGGCGCATTTAATCCAAGCACTCCACGCGGCATTGTATCCTCTGCGTAGCGATATTCCAACTCCACCGCGCGCAAAAACAACGATTTAATTTCATCTCTGAATTCAGGTGTCCACAAATGTGGATTTTCCATCTTAATCGTATTGATCAGATCGATCCCGAAATTACAGTGCATCGATTCATCACGCAAAATGTATTGATACTGTTCTGCTGCGCCCATCATTTTATTCTGACGACCTAAGGCCAGAATTTGTGTGAAGCCCACGTAGAAAAACAGACCTTCCATCAGACACGCAAACACAATCAGCGAACGCAGCAAAGTCTGATCCGCTTCTGTGGTGCCGGTTTTGAATTCAGGATTAGTCAGCACGTCGATGAAAGGAATCAGGAACTGATCTTTATCGCGTATCGATTCCACTTCATTGTAGGCGTTAAAAATTTCGCCTTCGTCCAGGCCCAGCGATTCAACGATGTATTGATACGCATGCGTGTGAATCGCTTCTTCAAATGCCTGACGCAGCAGATACTGACGGCATTCCGGCGCAGTAATGTGGCGGTAAGTACCGAGCACGATATTGTTAGCAGCCAGCGAATCGGCGGTCACGAAAAAGCCCAGATTACGCTTCACCAGACGACGCTCATCTTCGGATAAGCCATTCGGATTTTTCCACAGCTCGATGTCGCGCTGCATATTGATTTCCTGCGGCATCCAGTGATTTGCGCAACCAGCCAGATATTTGTCCCAGGCCCATTTGTACTTGAATGGCACCAGCTGATTCACATCAGTCTGACCATTGATAATGCGCTTGTCTGCAGCATTCACACGGCGTGCAGTTTCATCTGTAGCGGCAGCCGGTTTGCTGACCAGCGCCGGATTCAGCGCAACTTCCTGTGTTTGCAAACGTGTTTGCTGTTCAGGGGCAGCAGCTTTCGGTGCCGGCGCGGCCGGAGTGGCCTCATCATCCCAAGATAACATTTCACTATTCCTTACATTGATGAGTACTGATGACTATGCAGAGACTTGAGCTCTGTTTTGCATCCGCTATCAGTACACAGAGGTGACAATCAGCTGACTGTCACCGGTTGATACAATCAAGCGCCAGCGCTTACTGGCAAGCTTCACATTCTTCAAAACCAGCGTCACCCGGACGCAGATAGCAGGCTGCACCTTCCGCTTCAGGCGCAACTGCCGGAACTGTCGCGACCGATGCGGCGCTGAAAGAACCACTACCGCCATCTACCGCAACCGCATTCAAGGCACCGGTTTTCGTGGTGGATTTTTCTGTATGCGTTGCACCGATAGTACGCAGGTAGTAAGTCGTTTTCAGACCACGCAACCAGGCCAGTTTGTAGGTCTCATCCAGCTTCTTACCGGAAGCACCGGCCATATAGATATTCAGGGATTGCGCCTGATCTATCCACTTCTGACGGCGTGACGCAGCTTCGACCAGCCAGGATGGGCTGACTTCAAATGCGGTCGCATACAATTCGCGCAGATCCTGAGGGATGCGGTCTATGCGAGCCAGACTGCCGTCGAAGTATTTCAGATCGGCGATCATGACTTCATCCCACAAGCCACGCTGTTTCAGATCACGTACCAGGTATTCATTGATTTCAGTGAATTCACCGGACAGGTTAGATTTCACATACAGATTCTGGTAAGTAGGCTCGATACAGGCCGAGACGCCGATAATGTTCGAGATGGTCGCGGTCGGTGCGATCGCTACGCAGTTCGAGTTACGCATACCGTGTTGCCTGATACGCTCACGTACGACAGTCCAGTCCATCGATTCGCTGAAATCCGCTTCCAGATAACCGCCACGCTCTTCCATCAAGAGCTTGAGCGAGTCCTGTGGCAGGATGCCGCGATCCCACAGCGAGCCTTTGTAAGAGCTGTAAGTACCGCGCTCTTCGGCCAGTTCAGTCGATGCCAGATAAGCGTAATAGCAAACGGCTTCCATCGAGGTGTCAGCAAACTGTACTGCTTCGTTGGATGCATAGGGCACACGCATGATGTGCAGGCAATCCTGGAAGCCCATGATACCCATGCCGACCGGACGGTGACGCAAATTGGATTCACGTGCCTTCTGAACTGCATAGTAGTTAATATCAATCACGTTATCCAGCATACGCATCGCGGTACGTATCGTTTTTTGCAGTTTGACGTGATCGAGCTTGCCATCCTTCATGTGTGCCGGCAGATTGACCGAACCCAGATTACATACGGCGATTTCGCTTTCGTTCGTGTTCAGCGTGATCTCGGTACACAGATTCGACGAGTGCACCACACCGACGTGTTGCTGCGGGCTGCGGATATTGCAAGGATCTTTGAATGTAATCCATGGATGTCCGGTTTCAAACAACATGGACAGCATCTTGCGCCACAGGTCGAGTGCCGGGATTTTTTTCGACAGTTCGATCTCACCGCTGGCGGCTTTGGCTTCGTAAGCGAGATAGGCACTTTCAAATGCTTTACCGAATTTATCGTGCAGATCCGGTACGTCGGATGGGGAGAACAGCGTCCAGTCGCCCTTTTCCATCACACGTTTCATGAACAGATCCGGAATCCAGTTAGCTGTATTCATGTCATGCGTACGGCGACGGTCATCACCGGTGTTCTTACGCAGGTCGAGGAATTCCTCAATATCCATATGCCAGGTTTCGAGGTAGGCGCAGACTGCGCCTTTACGCTTACCACCCTGATTGACTGCAACCGCGGTATCGTTGACCACTTTCAGGAAAGGCACCACGCCCTGGGATTTACCATTGGTGCCTTTGATATGCGCGCCCAGTGAGCGCACCGGTGTCCAGTCATTACCCAGACCACCTGCATATTTCGCCAGCAAGGCATTTTCTTTGAGCGCATCATAAATACCGGCCAGATCATCAGCCACGGTAGTCAGATAGCAGGACGACAATTGCGAACGTTGTGTGCCGGAGTTAAACAGCGTCGGTGTCGAGCTCATGAAGTCAAAGCTGGACAGCAAATGGTAAAACTCAATCGCACGTGCAGTACGGTCTTTTTCTTCCAGTGCCAGCCCCATCGCTACACGCATATAGAAAGCCTGAGGCATTTCGATACGGGTACCACGGATGTGCAGGAAATAACGGTCATACAGAGTTTGCAAACCGATATAGCTGAATTGCAGATCGCGATCAGCCACCAGGGCCTTAGCCAGCGTAGGCAGATCAAATTCTGCCAGACGGGTATCGAGCAGATCAGCAGCGATACCTTTGCGGATAAATTCAGGGAAGTAAGTAATGTATTCAGCAGCCGCATCATTCTGTGCGACTTCTTTGCCAAACACTTCTTTACGCACTGTATGCAGCAACAGGCGGGAAGTCACCTGACTGTAAGCCGGCTCTTTTTCCATCAGGGCACGTGCCGCCAGAATGGCAGATTTGTGCAGTTCTTCGACAGGTACGCCGTCATACAGATTTTTCAGGGTTTCAGTCAGGATCGCTTCTGCGTCTGCCAGTTTATCTAGGCCGATACAGGCAGCCGCGATCATGGCACGTACTTTTTCTACGTCGAGCACAACTTTTGCGCCATCGACCACAACATGGATCTGTGGCAGACTGGCCTGGGATGCGCGCTGTGCTTCCTGCGCCAGCCGGCGCTCTTCCTGGTGTTTGGCGCGATACAACACATAAGCACGTGCTACATCGTGTTCACCCGAACGCATCAATGCGAGTTCGACCTGATCCTGGATGTCTTCAATATGAAATGTGCCACCGGCAGGCTGTCTGCGCATCAGCGCAGTAACTACTGTCGCAGTTAATTGCTCAACCAGTTCACGTACCCGTGCCGAAGCCGCACCCTGACCGCCATTCACTGCGAGGAAGGCCTTAGTCATCGCAATCGCAATTTTCGATGGTTCAAAACCAACGACTGCGCCATTACGACGGATCACCATGTATTGACTGAATTGGCCGCTGGACGCAGCAGATCCGCTGACAGGGTTCAGCAGACCAGGAATATCAGAATGAGTCAGCGTGGATGTTTCGGTTGAAGAGTGCATTGAGCCTCCGGTTCAGTAATTTCTGGGCGTCATACGGCGCAAATTGTGCGCAGAATAACGAGGGATTAATTGGGTACAGCGCTTTACGACAGACTGCCTGACATAGCTGAATGCTATGTAAATCTCATCTTTGTGTAACAGTTAATGCTAGAGGGGGATGTGAAGCAAGAAAGGTAAAACATAGAATTCATCATGAGATCAAACACTAGATATAGTGCATATTTTCTCGACAGCCCTAATTCTAGTGTCACACTGCGGCAGTAGCAAGCGCTTTCTGATTGAAAAAATATTTATTTTTTTGATGAAAATTCCCCTGAGGGAATTGACTTTCTGAGGCTCACAGAAAATGCTGCCCAGCAGTGCAAGTAAGCACTAACCGAAAGCCGTTTCCGGCCAGCACAGCAGAAATCAGGGACTTGACGAAGCCAATAAGCATGCATTTATTCCAGGCCAGGCGGAGTTACCAGCTTATTGTATTTTCAGCTTTTGAATCTGATAACGTAACTGACGGAAGCTGACACCCAGCAGCTCTGCCGCCTGGGTCCGGTTCTGATAGGTTTGCTGTAAGGCGCGCCGTATCATTTCGCGCTCGACCTGTTCCAGGAAGTCAGGCAGCGAACAAGGCAAGCTGGGCAAAGTCAACTCCAACGCCCCTTCAGCTATAGCTGCAGGGGCAGCACCATGATCGGCAGCGACGGCTGAAGCTGCCGAGGCTGAGGCTGCAGCAGGCAGCCCATGCGTATCACTGCGGGTGCCACGCAACATCAGATCACCGGGCTCTATACAACCATCATTGGCAAATGCCAGTGCCCGCTCCAGTATGTTTTCCAGCTCACGCACATTGCCGGGAAAATCATATTGCAACAAAGCTTGCAGTGCGGCCGGTGCCAGACTGACTGGCGTCTGTGCCAGCTTGGTCAGCATGCCTTGTGCCAGTTCCGGTATATCTTCCAGGCGCTGGCGCAGCGGTGGCAAATGCAGTTCAATCACATTCAGGCGGTAATACAAATCCTGACGGAAGCGCCCTTCTTCAACACAACGCGCCAGATTCTGATGGGTCGCACTGATAATCCTGACATCGACAGATTCTTCCGTCGTGGCGCCGATTTTACGGATACGGCGCTCCTGGATAGCCCGCAACAATTTAACCTGCATCGCGAGTGGCAGATCGGCCACCTCATCCAGCATCAGGGTGCCGCCATTGGCAGCCTGAAAAAAACCATCCCTGTCGTCCACGGCACCGGTAAACGCCCCTTTGCGATAGCCAAAAAACTCGGCTTCCATCAGGTTTTCCGGAATTGCACCGCAGTTCACCGCGACAAATGCCTGAGCTGCACGCGCGCTGGTCTTGTGAATTTCACGTGCAGCCAGTTCTTTACCGCTGCCAGATTCACCGGTAATAATCACCGGCGCCATACTGCGCGCCAGTCTTTCGATCTGGCTGCGTACCATCTGCATACCGGCTGAACTGCCGATCAGGAAGGACGGTGCACGCAGGCTGGCATCCGGATCAGGGCTGACCGGTGCGGCCGCCACTTCATGCATTTCCAGCGCTGAACGCACCAGTTTGCGCAAATGATCAAGCGCAACCGGCTTGGATACGTAATCAAAGGCGCCCGCCTTCAGAGCGATTACCGCATTGTCTGCACTGCCGAAAGCAGTAATCACTGCAATCGGTGTATTTTTATCGCTGGCACTCAATTCCTCCACCAGCTCCATCCCCGAGCCGTCGGGCAGTCGCATATCGGTCAGCACCAGCGAATAGGTATTTTTCTGCAGATAACTGCGTGCCACACTGAGATTCTCTGCACTGTCGACATCGAGTCCCATTTTAATCAGCGTAATCTCGAGTAACTCGCGCAGATGAGCCTCGTCATCGACGACCAGAATTTTTGGGCAACTGCTTGTGTTCATTACCATTACACCGACAATCCTGAGAAATTAATCACAAACCTACCGCTAGGCTCAGCCGCTTCACCCAGGCTGTCATCAACGCGGTACTCATAATCGAGTAAAGAACGGTTATTCAGACACAGCTCACGCGCCATGTACAGACCCAGACCGGTGCCCATGCGCGAAGTTGTATAAAACGGTTCGAACAAGTGTGCCCTGACATCATAGCTGATCGCCGGACCATCATCCTGTATATGCAATTCCTGACGGCCATTGGCGCTGGTCATGGCATGCAGCCGGATACTGCCGGGCTGACCACTGGCATAACGAACGGCATTCGACAGCAGATTGGTCAGCACTTCAAACAAATGTCCAGGATCAAAACTGACCTGGAAATCCACCTCATCGCTGATCAGGATGAGCTCTGGATCTATGCTGCGGGTTTCACTGAAATCCTGTACACACTCACGCACGACACGCATCAGAGGATAAGCTTCGACGTCGGTTCTCGCTTTGCGCGACAGCTTAAGTATATCTTCAATCAACTGATTCAAACGTGCGACATTATCATCGACGATACGGAGCAAACGCCGTGCTTGCGGATTTTCAGGCAGTAACTGGCTTAAATCCTCATTCAGCAAGGAGGCCGCATACGAAATCGAAGACAAAGGGTTCCTGACTTCATGCGCAATACTGGCGGTTAAGCGCCCCATCGAAGCCAGCTTCAGTTGCTGCGCCTGATTCTCTATATCCGAGACATCCTGCATGAAGACGATGGTATACCGCCGGTCCAGTGCCTGTTGTGTGGACAGCGGCAACAGATGACTATCCTCGACCAGAATAAAACGCAGCTTGAGATGGGTCACGAAATGCGGGCGTTCAGCACGCAGCCCGAAACTGCTGACCTCAAAGCCGGATTTCAAACCACCGCGCCCCTCATCCAGATAACAGGGAATCGACACAAAGGAAATATCATCCTCGGGATTCCGCCCCAGCTCACTGATACTGCGCTGGCGCATATCAGCCAGGGTCTCGGCCATCGGTCTGAGCGCAACAATATTGGCCAGCTTGATGCCCAGCATTTCCTTCGTCAGGTTACCGCCCAGCATACGCTCTGCAGCCGGATTGATTTCAAACACGCGGCCGGAATGATCCAGTACCAGGATGCCGTCGCCCATATCTGCGATCACCAGCCGGTTAATCGCCTGTTGCATCGCCAATTCATTGCCACGCTGGGTCGCGAGTTGCTCCTGACGGATCAGATTATTAGCCAGCCGACTCACCACATAAATCACGGCGAAATAAGAGGCACCGAACAAACCAGCCTGCGACACCAGATTGCCATCATTCAGTTCCAGCGCGCGGTACACACCTTCCACCAGCAGAAACAGACTGACGATGGCGCAAAAAAAGAAGGCCCAGATCAGTGGCGACAAGATAGCCACACCAGCCAGCGGAAACATAAACAGGATGCTGAGACCGCCGCGCCCGCCGCCCGAACCCAGATACAGCAAGGAAATGACAAGCAGATCAACAATAATCTGCAATAACAACTGTGCAACGAAATGCCGCTGATGAAAAAAACGGATTAAAGCAAAACTAATACTGGCAAACAGGTAGGCGAAGCAAATGTCTTTGGCAAACAAATGACTGAAGACCCAGATATCCTTGGTACTGCGCAAATTCAGTAAGAGCAATAAGCAAGCTGCGATGATAATGCGCGAGATATTGAAAGTCTGCAGCGAACGCCAGAACGAAGGCGAAGGATTAGACAATCCGGGAAAAGGAGCCGGCATCGTGCTGCTTAATGTGTATGCTGATCCGCATGCGCCACGCTGCAGAAGTGCAGTTCGCCACGCAGCACCGCATCAGAAACCGGCACATACAACTGACAATGGGCACAGCTGACCATATCTTCAGCATCTTTTACCGTATGTGCGGGTGCAGCCGATGGCGCAGAGGCCGGCCCCATCTCAGAGCGGGACTGATATGCACGGGATTGCATATCCCTTGCTTTCTTTTTCAAAGCCAGAATAACCAGCACGCCCAGCACCAGCCACAAAATAATTCTCATACCAGACTCCGGTGCAACAGCACTTCAAGCACAAAACGACTGCCCACATAGGCCAGCAATAAGACCAGAAAGCCAGACAGTGTAAAACTCAGCACAGTTTTTCCACGCCAGCCACGCCAATGACGCCCCATTAACAGAGTGCCGAATAAGGCCCAGGAAAATAAAGACAAGACCGTCTTATGATCCCATTTAAACGCGACGCCCAATACCTGCTCGGAAAAAACGATACCGGAAAACACCGTCAGTGTCAGCAATACAAAGCCAATGGTGATCAGCCGGAATAAGACTTTTTCCATCGTCAGCAAAGCGGGTAACTGATCCAGCAATTGATTCAGCCACGGGCTGACCGGCTGCGCACGTAGTTTGTGCAAATGCTTATCTTGCAGACTCATGATCGCAGCATGGAACGCAGCGATGGTCAGCGTACTATAGGCCAGCAGCGCAATGGCTACATGCCAGGGAAACATCTGGGTTTTCCCATCCAGCGGAATCAGGCTGCCTGGGAACAAGGCGGTCAGACTGACGGCAACCAAGGCGGGCGGCAGCAAAAGTATTTTCAAACCACCCAAGGCAAAGCTGCGGTTTTCCAGCACATAGGCGCTGACTGTCATCCACAGCGCTGCCGATAACATCACTGCGAAGCCAACGCGCAAGGCATCGCCCGCAAATACATGGCTACACAAGGAGATCGCCTGCAGCAGCCAGGCAACAGCCGTGAGTGCTGCAGCAGCGCGCACTTGTCGTAATGGCAGCAGGAGCGCAGCCAGATACAGGGCTGCAGACAGGAAAGGTAAATAGATTTGCATCGCCTAAGTTTACACTATCTGCAACAGCTTTTTTTGATTTCCACCAATAGCGCAAGGCTATGCACAGATGGCGGACTCACGTTCACGAAGAAAAGTAAATTATTAAAAAGACAAATTCGAAGCTAATGAAATTCAAGACTGAATAAAATTTCCCGCATTTTCAGGTTTTTTTGAACTTTTTCGCTGGAATTCACACTAAACTGCGCGCCTTCCGGCTTACCGGATTGCCCCAAGGGACAGAAATTTTATTTCACACTTTCAGATAAATACAAAGATGAAAAAGACACTTCTTACGCTGGCTGTGCTCAGCACTGCTTCCGTCGCCTATGCCGACGAAGGTATGTGGATGCCACAACAATTGCCGCAAGTTGCGAAACAGCTCAAGGCGGCTGGTCTGCAACTCGATCCGAAAAACCTGACCAAACTGACTGAATTCCCTATGGGTGCCATCGTCAGCCTGGGTGGTTGCTCGGCTTCTTTCGTATCACCTCAGGGTCTGGTTGCGACCAACCACCACTGCGTATACGGCAGCGTTGCTTACAACTCTAAACCAGGCCGTGATTTGCTGGCCAATGGTTTCCTGGCCAATACCCTGGAAGAAGAATTACCGGCTCAGCCAGGTTCACGTATTTTCGTGACCAAAGAAGTCAATAATGTCACCGACAAAATCATCGACAAAGACACCGCCAAACTGACTGGCAAAAAACGCGTCGATGCGATCGAAAAGAATTCCAAAGCACTGGTTTCCGCCTGTGAAAAAGACGAAGGTCATCGTTGCAACGTCTACCCTTACTATGGTGGACTCGAGTTCTACATGATCAAACAGATGGAAATCCGCGACGTCCGTCTGGTCCATGCACCAGCTGAAGGTGTAGGCAAATTCGGTGGAGATACCGATAACTGGATGTGGCCACGTCATACCGGCGACTACGGCTTCTACCGCGCCTATGTGAGCAAAGACGGCAAAGCCGCTGACTACAGCAAGGATAACGTTCCTTACGTTCCTAAGCACTTCCTGAAACTGGCAAAAGACGGCCTGAAAGAAGGCGATTTCGTGATGGTACTGGGCTACCCTGGCCGTACTAACCGTCATCGTCTGCCGTCTGAAGTAGCCTACACTTTTGACTGGAACTATCCTGCATTCGTGAAATCCTCAGGCGAAACACTGGCGATCATCGCTAAAGAAACCGCTGGCAATGATGATGCGCGCCTGAAGTATGCAAGTCAGGTTGCCGGCATCAATAATTACTACAAAAACCGTCAGGGTATGCTCGACAGCTATGCTGGCAGCGACTTCCTGGCACGTAAAACCAAGGAACATGAAGAGCTGAAAGCCTGGGTCAACGGCAATCCGGAACGTGCCAAACAGTTTGGCGAAGATCTGGTTCAGGTTGAAAAACTGATCGCGGCACGCGATGCACAAAGCAAACAGGAATTCTATCTGGGCAGCTCCTTCCCACGCCTGTTAGGCACAGCACGTACGCTGTACCGTCTCGCTAACGAACGTGTCAAACCGGATGCGGAACGTAAAGCAGGCTTCCAGGAACGTGATCTGCCACGCTTCAAAGCTGGCGTAGAAAGCCTGGAGCGCAGCTATGTGGAAAGTGTAGACAAGGCACTGGTACTCAATAACCTGAAAAAATATGCAGCGCAATCCAAAGCGGAACGCAATGCAGATTTTGATGCAGCGATCGGTATCAGCGATAACATGTCTGAAGCAGATCTGAAAGCATTGCTGGATAAGATCTATGCAGGCAGCAAACTGGCTGACAAAGCAGCACGCACAGCGTGGCTGGCTGCAAAACCAGCAGACTTTAAAACCAGCGATGACAGCTTCATCAAAGCTGCAGTCGCCATGTATGATGGTTTTATGAAGCGCGAAGCTGAAGATGAAGAGCTGGCTGGCAAAATCCAGCAAGCTTATGCCAACTACATGAAAGCAAAAATCGCTTACATGACCAGCAAAGGCCAGGCTGTCTATCCGGATGCAAACAGCACCCTGCGCGTCACTTTCGGTAAAGTTGCTGGCCGCGATCACGGCACCGCCGATGGTCTGGCATGGTCTGCCTTCACGACTGTCAATGGTATCCCACCTAAGGCAACTGGCAAAGGCGAGTTCAATGCACCTGCTGCACAACTGGCTGCGATCAAAGCCAAAGACTTTGGTAAATATGTCGATCCTCACCTGAAAGCGGTACCGCTGGCTTATCTGGCGACACTCGACATCACAGGTGGTAACTCAGGCTCCGCAGCGCTGAATGCCAAAGGTGAATTTATCGGTCTGGCCTTCGACGGCACATTGGATTCCATCATCTCTGACTGGGATTTCAATAAAGCCAAAACCCGCTCTATTCAAGTTGATCTGCGCTACATGCTGTGGCAAATGAAACACGTGGATAAAGCTGACAAGCTGATCAAGGAAATGGGCGCAGAATAATCTCGCTCCCGGCATGATCCTGAAAGCCCCCGTTACACACGGGGGCTTTTTGCTATCAAGCGGATAAAGATGATGGTGAAAAGCTCACTGCAATCTACAAGAATTTCGCCGTCAGCAGCAATCATAGGCATCAGGCTGAATGCGGTGCAAACTTACAATGCTATCTGATATTTTTTCAGCTTGTCATACAGCGTCTTTTTCGGAATACCTAAGGCCTCTGCGGCAGCAGCGACCTGAAACTGGTGCTTTTGCAGGGCCTCGGAAATCAGCGAAATCTCCATCAGCTCCAGCTGACGTGGCAAGCTGTCTGGCGCAGTATTGGCTGGCAATGGAGACGAGCCGTCCGGCTCACTTCCGACAGGATCAACTAAACCCAGCACCAGCTGATCGGCAAAATTACGTAATTCGCGTACATTACCGGGCCAGTCCTTCTGCTGCCATACCTGTATATGCGCTGGTGTCCAGGCCGGGACAGGACGCGCAAAACGTTGCGCCGATAATTGTACAAAGTGGGCCAGCAACAAAGGTATATCTTCACGTCTGTCCTGCAAACGCGGCAAGGCAAGCTGCACTATCGCGAGCCGGAAATACAAATCTTCCCGAAATTGATTTTGCGCGGCCAGCGCCAGCAAATCGGCCTTCGTGGCAGCGATGATGCGGCAGTCGAGGTCGATCAGCGCATTGCCGCCCAGCCGTTCCAGCTTACGTTCCTGCAGAACGCGCAACAGCTTAACTTGCAAGGCCAGCGGCATGCTTTCTATCTCATCCAGAAATACGGTGCCTCCATTCGCATACTCGAGCTTGCCAATACGACGCTTCTGCGCACCGGTAAAGGCACCGGCTTCGTGTCCGAAAATTTCACTTTCGAATACCGACTCAGGCAAGGCTCCGCAATTGATGGCGACAAACTCTCCTGTCCTGCCGCTGGCCAGATGCAACTGACGCGCCACCACTTCCTTGCCGGTACCGGTGGCGCCATGTATCAGTACATCCGCCTGGGTCGGCCCGATATGCCGGATAAACTGACGCAATTTTTCTATACCTGCACTTTGCCCTATCAGTTCCGGCGTGGCCGGGTGGCGTGCCAGGGTCCGCCGCAGCTGACGGTTTTCCAGCACCAGGCGACGCTTTTCCTGCGCCCGGCTACAGGTCTCGCTAAGGCGCTCGGCAGAAAATGGCTTCTCAATAAAGTCGTAAGCACCGCTACGCATGGCGGAAACTGCCATGCGTACATCACCATGTCCAGTAATCAGTATCACGGGTAAATCCTTGTCCAATGCACTGATTTTTTCCAGTCCTTCCAGGCCGGACATGCCTGATAAACGCACATCACTGACGACGATTCCTTCATAGTCGGCATGAATATGCGGCAGAGCCTGTTCCAGCGCGGCATAAGCGCTGACTTCAAAACCACCGAGCTCCAGACTTTGTGTAGTCGCCAGCCGGACCGCCTGCTCATCTTCTATCAATATCACACGTGCTACAGTCACTCTGTTTCCTTTCTATCCTGTCAGGATGCCGCATTCAGCAGCGGTAGCCGTACAGTAAAACATGCGCCACCGGCGGAGCGATTTTCAGCCTGCAGCGTGCCATTCATGGCCTGCACTATCGATGAAGAAATCGCCAGTCCTAAACCCAGTCCCTGGCCACTGGGCTTGGTCGTGAAGAAGGGCTCAAATAAATGTGCGATCACGGCATCCGGCAAGCCAGCACCACTGTCTGAAATTTGTATCCACACTTGCCCCACCTGTTCGCTAACCCGTATTTCTATCCATATGCGCGGCTGTTGTTCGACCGCATCCATCGCATTCCTGAGCAGATTCACGATGACTTGCTCGAGACGGATATTGTCCCCTAAGACGAGTAAGGATTCAGGCAAATGCAGCTCCAGCTGCAAGCCCAGTCTGTGCAAGTCATTTTGCAATAAAGCGATGGCGGCATGCACCGATTGTGTAACGTTGACAGCCTGCAGCTGCTCACTGCTCTTGCGTGCGAATCCTTTGAGCTGTGCGATGATGATACCCATGCGCTCGCTGGCACTGCTGATGTGATGCAGATTGGCGCTGACCTGTTCAAGCTTACCGCGCTGCAGATACACATCCGCATTATCGGCAAAAGCGCGGATCGCGGTCAGCGGCTGATTCAGTTCATGCGTAATTCCGGCTGCCATCTGACCCAGCATGGCCAGTTTACCAGTCTGTACCATCTCGTTTTGAGTAGAGCGCAGAACCTGCTCTGCCTGCTGTAATTTGCAGAATTGCGCCTCCCAGTCTGCATTCGCCTGGGTCAGATCGCGGGTACGCTGGGCGATACGTTGTTCCAGCTGCGCAGCCGCCTGTTGCAAAGCCTGCTGAGCCGCCAGCCGCTCCTGCAAACGTTGCTGACGCTGATCCCAGGCGGCAGCGATAGTCGCCAGCACCACTAACAACAGCAATACAATAGCCGCACTTTCTAAGCCTGCCGTATTCACTTTGGCTTCATCGGGAAACAGCATCAATTGCCAGCCCAGGCGTCCGATCGGACGCGTCAGGTATTCACCGTAGCCGTTTTGTTCTTTTTTTGACAGTGCAGAAATAGCATGGATGGTTTTTCCCGAATACTGCAGCGTCGCCTGAATATCACGCTGCACTTCCGCATCGAGCGGACGCAGACTGCGATACTGCCAGACTTCGCGGTTACTCAGAAAAACGACGCCATGCCGGTCGCTGAGTGCAATCGGATCTTCGCTGCTGCGCCAGGCTTTTTCAAATTCATGCAGGCTGATTTTGACTGCCAGCACGCCTATCGGTTCGCTGCTGCCGCGCAGACCGGGTGAGGCGAACACTGGTTGAGAAATAAAATAGCCGGGGATATTCGTGGTGTTTCCGATCGCATAGAAATGGCCAGCCCCACTACGCCTTTGCATCACATCCTGAAAATAGGGACGAAAACTGAAGTTCTGACCTATGTAACTTTGCGGCTGATCCCAGTTACTCGCTGCAATCGTATTGCCCTGTGCATCCATCAGATAGATGGCGGCAATCTTGGCTTGCTGCTGTATCGCCTGCAAATCCAGATTGAGTGCGCGTATCCCGTCCTGACTCTCAGGATGGGCCAAAACCTGTGCTACCTGCGGCAGATAAGACAAGGTGTAGGGCAGGGTTTCATGCCGCTCCAACACCGCCTCCAGATCCAGCGCGATCATCTGCAACTGACGCTCACCACTCTGACGCAGATCTTTTCTGGCCTGGTAGCTGGAGAACAGATAGGTCGCAAAAATACTGACCACAGCGAGCGTGGCAAGTAACAGCATGGCAATCTGGCGTTTATAGGAATTCATGCTCTGTAGCGCAGGGGCAAAGGCTGTATTATTTCCGACTTTGTCCCTGCGCGGCCAGCTTAATCCACTGCGGCCATTTTTAATTCATCATTGTGATGACGCTGCTGCTCTTCCATCACCAGTTGCCCCAGCTCGCGCTTGAGCTGATTGAATTCCGCGGATGAAGGATCACGCAAACGCGGCATATCGATCAGCAAATCTTTTTTCACTGTTCCCGGACGATAAGTCATCACGACGATCCGGTCCGCCAGATAAATCGCTTCTTCTATGCTATGCGTCACGAAGATGATGGTCTTTTTGAGTTCTGCCCAGATGCGCAATAACTCATCCTGCAGATTACGTCTGGTCAGTGCATCGAGCGCGCCGAAAGGTTCGTCCATCAACATGATAGGAGAATCCAGCGCCAGCACCCGCGCAATCGCCACCCGCTGCCGCATACCGCCGGACAAATCTTTGGGAAAACGCTGACGGAAATCGGACAAGCCCAGCATACTCAATAACTTACTGACGCGGGCTGCGATATCGCCTTTGGACATACCTTTGATTTCCAGACCAAACGCGATGTTATGTTCTACCGTCATCCACGGGAATAGCGCATATTCCTGAAACACCATGCCACGATCCGGCCCTGGCTGAGTCACGGCTTTACCATTGGCGATCAATTCTCCCGATGTTGGCAGCGAAAAGCCAGCGATGGCATTAAGCAAAGTCGATTTACCACAGCCGGAAGGCCCCAGCAGGCAGACAAACTGCCCTTCCGGAATCTCCAGCTGGATATCGCGCAAGGCGACGACTTCTTTATCGCCGGTGCGGAAAATCTTGTTGACGCCCTTAACTTGAATTTGTGCAGTGTTTGTCATCTCAGTTCTCCAATCCACGGTGCCAGCGCAACAAGTGGTTATTCAGTTTATTCATCGCCAGATCAATCGCCAGACCTAAAAATCCTATGCTGAACATGCCGGCAATAATTTTGTCCGACCAGAAGTATTCACGCGCTTCCAGAATGCGGAAACCCAGACCATTATTCACCGCGATCATTTCCGATACGATCACCACGATAAAAGCGGTACCGATACCGATGCGTACACCGGACAAGATGTAAGGCACGGCCGCTGGCAGCATCACACGTAAGAACATGGTTGTCTGACTGGCACCCAGATTGCGCGCAGCACGAATGTAGATGCCATCCACATGCCGGACGCCGGCTATGGTATTCATCAGTACCGGGAAAAACGCACCGATAGAAATCAGGAAAACCGCTGGTGGATTACCCAGTCCAAACCACAAAATAGAGAGCGGGATATAGGCAATCGGTGGAATCGGACGCAACACCTGTATCAGCGGATTCATCCATGCATACACACGCTGACTGGAACCCATCGCCAGTCCCAGCGGCAAGGCCAGTCCGGCCCCGATCAGAAAGCCAACCACGACGCGATACATACTGCCTAAGGTATCGCGGATCAGCTCACCAGAAAAAATCCAGGCAAGGCGGCTCATGCTGGCCGGATCATAGGCTTCCAGCGGGCTCGCATACTCTATCCATTTTTTAACGACCGCCAACGGTGACGGCAATACCTGCGGATTGACCCAGCCATTACTGGTCACCCATTGCCAGAGTGCGATCAGAACGACGGGCACAATCAGCCCCGCGCCAATTTCACGCCATTTGCTATTCATAGAAATTCCTTGAAAATTTATCCGGCAGTTCAGCTTTGTTTCAGGCTGAACTGCTCAGTATGAAGACGGATTATTTGATACCCAATGACTTCTTTGCCTGCTCCAGCAAATCAGTCTTGACCCAGTCTTTAGCGACTGGTGGCTTGGCCATTTTGCCTATGCCATATTTCTGCATCAGATCGGTAGTGATCTGTATATGTTCAGGCGTCACATCATAGCTGTAAGGCGAATTACTGATTGCATCAGCAAAGTCATCGCGCGTGATCTGGCCTTTGAACATATTTTCACGTACATATTTTTCGGCGATTTCAGGCTTGTCGATGAAAGTCTTGGTGGCTTCCACAAAGCAGCGCATGAATTTTTCAGCGACCGGACGACGTTCTTTGTAAAACTTTTCTGTCATCACCATGGTACGTATAGGCTCGCCTATCGGTGTGTCATAAGGCTTGATGATTTCATTACCAAAGCCCTTATTGATCGCCTGTGAAGAATACGGCTCGGACTGCATGATGGCATCGATATTTTTGCCGAGCAGCGCCTGGTTCAGATCGGGAAAGCCCAGATAAATAATCTGCACATCTTTGCCAGGCTGATCCGAATAACTCAGTCCATTCTGTGCCAGCTCCGCCGCCAGCAGAATTTCCTGAATGCCGCCGCGCGTGACGCCGACTTTCTTACCCTTCAGGTCCTTCACCGTCTTAATGCCCAGCTCAGTGCGCCCCACCAGACGCGCACCGCCTTTGGCAAAGCCAGCCACCAGATATAGCGGTGTGCCGCTGGCACGACCGGAAATCGCAGCTTCAGAAGAAACGGCACCGACATCGAGTTCACCGGCGATCACAGCCTGCATCGCATCCAGACCTTTGGCGAACACGCGCTCTTCCACTTTGAGGCCACACTTAGGTGCGATTTCCTTGATATAGGACACCGCGCCATAGTGCGCAAATTTCAGATTACCCAGCCGCACAACTTCCTGCGCAGTGGCGCTGCCAGCCAGCGTTACAGACAACAAACCTGCCAGGCACATCGCTTTTTTCAACATACTGATCTCCTTGATGTTTTTTATATGCACTCCAAATACTGCAAAGACTGTGCCAATTTTCCGCCCGCTACTAAGTCCTTGATTTTTCAAGCCTGAACCAGTTTGAACAAGCACTCAAAGTGAAAAAGCGTCGGGATAACCGGATTTTACACCCCGGGTGCGTGCGGAAAAGCAGCCTGAGCGTATCAGCGTATAAAGTGCTTATCACGCCCGATCAGGGTCAGCTCTACAAATTCACTGCCAGTATGATCTTTGTCACTGTATTGAATCACTATCCCACCCAGATCATGCTTTTTGATACCTTCCAAGGCGCGTATCAAGCCATCCCGGCTCAAGCCACGCCCTGCTCTGCGCAAGCCTTCCACCATTAACTTGGCAGAGACATAGCCTTCCATCGCGGCGTAAGACTCCGGCAATTTGTACTCTTTGGCGGCCTGCTTAAACTCTTGCCCCAAAGCGGTAGTAATGGAAAATGGCGCCGGCATAATCTGCGAAACGATAATACCCGGTGCGTTGTTACCGAGGCTGTCAATGAAGGATTGCGAGGCATTGTTGGACAAGGTCATGATCTGCATGGCATTCCCGGCTTTACGCAAACCGTTAATGATTTCAGCAGTAGTCACCGCGGAGCCAATCACAATCAGGGCTTTGGCATTCGAATTGTGTAGTGCCTGTATTACCTTAGGCACATCCGGCTTGGCCCTGTCATAGCTCAGAACAGCGCTGGGTTTCAATCCCTGCTTTTGCATGGTCTCCTGAAATCCAGTCAAGCCATCTTTACCAAAGGTGTCATCGACATGGGCCAGTGCAATATCCTTCAGGCCGGTCATGGAAAAATGCTCAATCGCTTTTTTCACTTCGGTCTGATACATGGCTCTGACATTGAACAGGTAATGGTTCACAGGCTGGTGAAATATAGCAGCACCGGTACTAGGCGCCACCAGCGGAATTTTATGTTCCGCCAATAAGGGTAAGATGGCCTGGGTATGCGGCGTGCCACGGCTTTGGAATAATGCAAACACGCGTTCTTTACGTATTAGTTGCTCCGCATTTTTCCCCGCATTGACCGGGTCGAACTGATCATCCAGCGTAATCAGCTCTATCTTACGGCCATGTACACCGCCGCCCGCATTGGTTTTAGCAAAATAGGCATTGGCACCAGCCATCATTTCCTTGACTGGCCCAGCGATCTGCCCGCTGACGCCTACGGTTTGGCCGAGCAGTATCTGGCTGTCGCTGATACCATCCTCGGCCATTGCGCTGCATGGCAACAAGATGGCTGAAGCAGCCAGTAAACCCGCGACCTGACGGCGGCGGCTGGAAAATACGTTCATGATGTCTCCTTGATGATCTGATGCAGATGCAACACATTTGCGCATCTGCTTTTTTGTTTGTTTCCTGGATTAGCACTAAACATGCCGTCCCGTATCAATTCTTAGCCTTCTGCCTCAAACCGTCGGACGGCTGGCTAAAAAGCAATGCCACTCCTCATCTCTTTTCCGCAAAATCAGAATTTTGCACGACTAGCGTCTGATATTCCGCACAAGCATGCGCTACCGGACTGGTCAGACCAGAACCTGGCGCAGGCTATACCTGGAACTTGGAAACGCCAGCTTCATGCCGTTACAGCTTAGTCGACAAAAATTACCGCAATGCAACTTTGACTGCCAATGACAGCAATTTGTTCCATCAACACTTCGCTCTGACTTGAGCCATCACAGCTTCAGTATGGGAAAAGCGGCTAAGTAACAGTGCGGTATTCAGGTTTTCCACGGAACACAGATCGCGATCAGGTAAAATGCGGGATGATTTGGCGACTTCAGTGCCTGCACTGCAGTTTTGCCCATACTTTTTACTTAATTGTGTTTATTTCAAAGAACTGAACTCTGCGCTATGCTTGATAATCTCACCCAACGCCTCGCCAAAGTCGTCAAGACTATGCGCGGCGAAGCCCGACTGACAGAATCCAACACCGCCGACATGCTGCGTGAAGTGCGCATGGCATTATTGGAAGCCGACGTAGCGCTGCCAGCAGTGCGCGAACTGATCGCCAGGGTTAAAGAAAAAGCCATGGGTGAAGAAGTGATTTCTTCCCTGACACCGGGCCAGGCACTGGTTGGCGTAGTACAGAAAGAACTGGCTATCCTGATGGGTGCCGATCTGGGTGAAGATGCGTCCCAACTCAGCTTTGCCTGCCAGCCACCGGCGATTATCCTGATGGCAGGTCTGCAAGGTGCCGGTAAAACCACGACTGTCGGTAAGCTGGCCAAATACCTGCGCGAACAAAAGAAGAAAAAAGTATTGACCGTATCTGCCGACGTATACCGTCCGGCTGCGATCGGTCAGTTACAGACCGTGACTGAACAGGTGGGTGCTGACTTTTTCCCATCCACCCCGGACCAGAAACCAGTTGATATCGCGCTGGCTGCACTGGATTACGCCAAGAAGCATTATCACGATGTGCTGATCGTTGACACCGCTGGTCGTCTGGGTATCGATGAAGCGATGATGAAAGAGATCGCGGAGGTTCACGCTGCAGTCCGTCCTATTGAAACCCTGTTCGTGGTCGATGCAATGCTGGGTCAGGATGCAGTCAATACTGCCAAGGCCTTTAATGATGCCTTGCCGCTCACAGGCGTAGTGCTGACCAAGCTCGATGGTGATGCGCGTGGTGGTGCCGCTTTGTCAGTCCGCCATATCACTGGCAAGCCGATCAAATTTGTGGGTGTCGCTGAAAAACTGGATGGTCTGGAATCCTTCGACGCGACCCGTATGGCCAACCGTGTGCTGGGTATGGGTGACATTCTGGCCCTGGTCGAATCGGCACAAAAAGGCATGGACGTCGCCGCCGCGCAAAACCTCGCGCATAAAATCAAGGATGGCGGCAAGTTCGACATGAACGACTTCAAGATGCAGATTTCCCAGATGCGTAATATGGGTGGTCTGTCGAATCTGATGGATAAACTGCCTGCCCAGTTACAACAGGCTGCCAGCGGTGCCAATATGGATCAGGCTGAGAAATCGGTACGCCGCATGGAAGGTATTATCAATTCCATGACAGCGCTGGAGCGTGCCAAGCCGGAGTTGATCAAAGCCTCACGCAAACGCCGTATCGCGGCAGGTGCCGGCGTACAGATCCAGGAAGTGAATCGCATGCTGGCCCAGTTCGAACAAATGCAGAGCATGATGAAAAAACTGCGCGGTGGCGGCATGATGAAAATGCTGCGCAGTATGAAGGGAATGATGCCGGGACGCCGTTAATTCGCATTCCGAAATTCAGTCAAAAAACAGGTCGGATCAGAGGAGAAATCACGCTGATCCGGCTTTTTTTTGCCCAGAAATCCAACGAAGCGTAAATTCCTGCATTTTTTCACAAAAAACTAGTAAAAAAGACTTGCATCACTATAAAAACCACACCACTATTAGCGATGCGTGAAGTGACGCAATGCAGGAGCTTTTCAAAACGATCAAAGCTCCATCCAAGAAATTTGTGAAGGAGGCTATTTATGGCAACAGCACCAAAGAAATCTACAGCAGCAAAACCAGCAGCAGCAGCCAAAAAGCCTGCAGCGGCACCTAAGAAAGCAGCAGCAAAACCAGCTGCAGAACGCAAGCCAAACGCCGCGTTCATGAAGCCTATGACGATTTCCCCAACACTGGCAGCAGTTATCGGTGCAGCACCAATTCCACGTACTGAAGTCACGAAAAAAGTTTGGGAATACATCAAAAAGCACAATCTGCAAGACGCAGAAAACAAACGCAACATCAATGCAGACGACAAACTGAAAGCCGTTTTCGGTGGCAAGAAACAAGTCTCCATGTTCGAAATGACTAAACTCATTTCCGGTCATCTGTCCTGATTCGTCAGAGCAGTGCCCAAGTGCGTTGGGAAGCTGAATGGGAGTCATGATCCCATCCCAAACAAAAATGCCCGCATCGCGCGGGCATTTTTGTTTTCAGGCAGTCAGGCTGAGTTTAATTCCCATCCAAAGAATATCGCAGCGACGGATTTGACTTCAGAGATTCCCGCAACTCATAGGAATAGTCGGCATCTCGTTGCCCAATAACTCACCGGGCTTTCGATGCATGATGCAGTAGGTGCCAAACGGCGTGATAACTTTTGACACCGGACGGCCATCGCCCATGATATGCACCTCATGTTTCACCCCTTCGTGATTCACAGTTCCTGAGCGTGCGATCTGATCTGCAAATTTGGCGAACGCCGATTTCTCTGCCGCCGTTAACACCCGGTCACGCGCTTCAAACTCTTTCTTCAGGCCGAAGAACAGGCTACGTACATCGCGCTTGAGTTCAGTACTGGCGGGTGCTGATGTCGCTGATGTAGCCGAATTAGCTGACTCTACCGCTACAGCTTGTTCCGGCTCAGCCTTTACCTGCTCTTTGGTTGGTGTTTGAGTTGAGCTTAAAACCTGAGACGGCGCGCTGACAGTGCGCTGGCGCGTACGCTCCGGGTTGCTTTGGGTGCTGCTGCTTCTTGCGTTTGCCTCCAATGCAGGTTCAGACAATGGCAGTGTCGGCCGGATCGCTGGCGACAACAGTACGAAGTGCATAGCATTCGCCTGTTGTGAGTTAGCTGGCGCGTGAAATGCAGGCCAGTACCACAGTATCAGCAGATGAAAGGCCGCAACCAAAGGCAGTATCAGCCAGGGCCGCGCAGGGTATTGATAGCGATGCATAGCGATACTCCCTAATAGCGGGAGTAACGCAGGTCTTAACGTGGCGGCGTGTATTCCCAGTTTTTCCAGTTAGCTAACACTGCGTTCGGATATTCAGGCTTGCCCCGACTGCCGTTATAGCGACCTAAAGCGAGATACAAATCCCCCTTTTCCATATCGATATACATACGCAGGATAGAACAGCCATAGCGCAGATTGGTCTGCATCTGAAACAGCTTCTTCGCATCGCCATCGCCGATCACACGTGACCAGAACGGCATCACCTGCATATAACCACGCGCACCAACCACGGAGGTCGCATATTTACGGAATGCCGATTCCACCTGCATCAGGCCCATTACCAGCGCCGGGTCCAGCCCTGCGCGTTTGGACTCGTACCATATCGTTTCGAGCAATTCTATCCGGCTCTGGTAATCGGGAATACGCCGCTTCAGACGTACCGACATCTCACCCAGCCAGTGCAGATATCTGATACGTTCGTCAATATTATTGAAGCTGGGCTTAGGTGGACGTGGATCAGAGATCGCCTTGGATAAAGCCAGACGTACGGAATCAGCCATCGCTTCTTCCTTTTGATTACCGGCCCACGCAGGCATCGCGCCTAAGGTCGCGGACAAGAAAAATCCTGCCGCCAGACGACAACAGGATTTCACGGAAAATCGGCTTAGAGAGAGAGGAACTACAATCCGGGACATACTGCGAACGATGTTCAGCACAGACAGTAACGGGCAGGCTGGCCTGCCCGCTCTGTTACGCCGCAAGCTTAGCCTGTACAAAAGCCAGCATCTCAGCCACCGGAACGATAGTCGCTTCTGCATCGCGACGGCCCACGTATTCCAGTTTGCCATCTTTCAGACCACGGTCACCGATCACGACGCGATGCGGCACACCGATCAGCTCCCAGTCTGCGAACATCGCACCAGGACGCTCACCACGGTCATCCAGAATCACGTCGATACCGGCTTCCAGCATCGCCTGATACAGCTTTTCAGTCTCTGCCTTGACCGCTTCGCTACGATCCATGCCCATAGGACAAATCACGACTTCAAACGGCGCAATAGAAGTTGGCCAGATGATGCCTTTGTCGTCAAAATTCTGTTCTATCGCCGCGCCAAGAATACGGGTCACGCCTATGCCATAGCAACCCATCTGTAACAGCTGCGGTTTGCCATTTTCATCCAGGAAGGTCGCCTTCATGTCTTCGGAATAGCGGGTGCCAAGCTGGAATACGTGGCCCACTTCGATGCCACGCTGGATCGCCAGTACGCCTTTGCCATCCGGTGAAGGATCGCCATCGACCACATTACGCAAATCCGCCACCACTGGCTCAGGCAAATCACGGCCCCAGTTCGCGCCGGTGAAGTGGAAATCGGCTTCATTCGCGCCGCAGACGAAATCGGCCATATTCGCCACAGTGCGGTCTGCTACGACCTTGACAGGTTTCAGGGTATGAATCGGACCGAGATAGCCAGGCTTGGTACCAAACCACTCCACGATTTCCGCTTCGGTCGCGAAGCGATACGTCGCTAAGCCAGGCACTTTGCTGGTTTTCACTTCATTCAGTTCATGATCGCCGCGTAACAACAGCAGCCAGACTTGTTTGTCTTCTTCTTTTTCTGCATCCACGGTCAGAACGATAGACTTAACTGTGTTTTGCAAAGGAATGGACAACAAGGCAGCCACGTCTTCGCATTTTGCCTTACCTGGTGTCGCTGTTTTAGTCAGTGTTGCCTGTGCGGCAGGACGTGTCGTCACCAGTGGCAAGGCTTCAGCCGCTTCCATATTCGCTGCATAGTCGGAAGTCGGGCAGTAAACCAGTGCATCTTCACCGGTTTCCGCGATCACATGGAACTCGTGGGAGCCGGAACCGCCAATCGCACCGTTATCGGCTGCGACTGCGCGGAACTGCAAGCCAAAGCGCTGAAAAATACGGGTGTAGGCGTCGTACATCACCTGGTAAGACTGCTTGAGGCCTTCGACATTGCGATCAAACGAATAGGCATCTTTCATGGTGAATTCACGACCACGCATCAGACCGAAACGCGGACGACGCTCATCACGGAATTTAGTCTGGATGTGATAAAAATTCACTGGCAACTGGCGGTAGGAGCGAATTTCTGTACGCACCACGTCAGTGATGGCTTCTTCAGAAGTTGGCTGGATAATGAAATCACGACCATGGCGGTCTTTGACGCGCATCAGTTCCGGGCCCATTTTGTCCCAGCGGCCAGTTTCCTGCCACAATTCTGCGGGCTGCACTACTGGCATCAGCATCTCTATCGCACCCGCGCGGTTCATCTCTTCACGGATAATATTTTCCACTTTACGGATAATGCGCAGCCCCATCGGCATGTAGTTATAGATGCCGGAACCCAGACGCTTGATCATGCCGGCGCGCATCATCAGTTTGTGGCTGACGATCTCTGCGTCTGCCGGTGCTTCTTTGAGTGTAGAAATAAAAAATCGGGTAGCTCGCATGACAGTGATTCTTTTTAAATGGAAGGTTATAATCAACTCAATTTTAAAGGATTAGCTGGCTAATGCGCCCACTCTTTGCATATTTGATGAAGGAAACCGCGTTTTGTTCGCCAGACTTGATGCTGCCCGCAGCAAAATGGGCACACTTTTCGACGTAAACACCGATTTCAGAACCAGGAAATTGCAAGACCGAGCGGTTAGCCACAGAAAGTTTTGAGGTTAACTATGCTAGACCGTGAAGGCTTCCGCCCTAACGTAGGCATAATTTTGCTGAACGCCAACAATCAAGTCTGGTGGGGAAAGCGTGTGCGCGAGCACTCCTGGCAGTTCCCTCAGGGCGGGATCAAGTATGGTGAGTCTCCTGAACAAGCTATGTTTCGTGAGCTGGAAGAAGAAACAGGATTGTTGCCTGAGCACGTCAAAATTATAGGCCGCACCCGTGACTGGTTACGCTATGAAGTACCGGATCACTTCATCAAACGTGAAATCCGTGGGCATTATCGCGGGCAAAAGCAAATCTGGTTTTTGCTGCGCATGGTGGGTCGCGATTGCGACGTCAACCTGCGCGCATCCAACCACCCGGAATTTGATGCCTGGCGCTGGCATGAATACTGGGTGCCGCTGGATGTGGTGATTGAATTTAAACGCGGCGTGTACCAGCTTGCACTGCAAGAGTTATCGCGTTTCATCCACAGACAGGACCACCCCGGAGCGCAACGTAACCGGCGCAATCAGCATAAAGCAGCCGCAAAAATCCCGGCCCCGCAGACCGATGAGTCTGAACAAACCAAATAAAACCATGCACAAACGATCCCTAATGACCTCAGCCTCACTGGCTCTGCTCCTGTTAGCGGGCAGCCTGCACAGCACTACTGCGCTGGCGGCGGAAGACGAGCCTGACAAGGAATGGCGTGAAGTCGAGGCGCAATTACCGGCTGCACCTAAAAATGAAAATTTGCTGCCTTTTTATCAGTCCGGCAGCATGCAGTTTTTCATCGATGCGACGTCTTTAAGTATCGCCAGTGATGGCACCATACGCTACACCTTGGTCGCCAGCAGCAGCGCAGGCGCGCGCAACGTGAGCTATGAAGGCATACGTTGCGCGACCTATGAAAAAAAGCTGTATGCCTTTGGGCGCAGCGATGGTACCTGGTCGCGTAGCCGTCGTGATGAATGGGATAAGATTTCGCAAACAGGCGCGAATAAGCAGCACCACAACTTATTCACAGAGTATTTTTGCGAAGGAAATACCATCGCGGGTAAAGCAAACAGCATACTTGACCGGCTGCGTGGCAAGCGCACCCTTTACGGCCGCTAATTCTGAAGCCCACAGCTTGCGGCGCAATTCGCAAGCTGTGCTGCACTGATGCTTAAGCCAAGCTTAGCTATCGCTGAGCGCTGATGTAGTCAACAGCACCAGATTATCACGGTGTATCAGCTCTGGCTCTTCGACAAAGCCCAGTATCCCGGCAATATCCTGCGATGATTTTTGACGAATACGACGTGCATCGGCACTGCCATAATTCGATAAGCCACGCGCTATCGCATTACCCTGTTGATCAACACACGTCACCGCCGCACCACGGCCAAATTCACCACTGACCTCAGTCACACCGATAGGCAGCAAAGATTTACCTTCCTTCAGCAGCTTCTGAACCGCACCGGCATCGAGCACGAACTGGCCTGCCGTTTGCAAATGATCGGCCATCCATTGCTTGCGTGCGGCGAGTGGAGCCCGCTCAGAAACTAGTTGCGTACCAATTGCCTCGCCCTGAGCCAGGCGTATCAATACGTTTTCTTCACGCCCCCAGGCAATCACAGTGTGCGCACCGGAACTCGCAGCGCGCTTAGCTGCCAATATTTTGGTCAGCATGCCGCCACTACCCAGACTGCTGCCAGCGCCGCCAGCCATCGCCTCCAACGCGACATCACCGGCGCGTGCCTGATGCACGAACTCGGCATCTGGCTGCTTGCGTGGATCGGCCGTGTACAAACCCTTTTGATCGGTCAGAATAATCAGCGCATCCGCTTCGGTCAGATTTGCGACCAGCGCGCCCAGGGTATCGTTATCGCCGAATTTGATTTCATCGGTTACTACCGTATCATTTTCATTAATGATGGGGACGATGCCATAGCCCAGCAGCGTGAATAAAGTTGACCTTGCGTTCAGATAGCGCTCGCGGTCAGCCAGATCCGCATGGGTCAGCAAAATCTGCGCCGTGCCTAGCTGATGAACCCGGAAACTGCTCTCATAAATTTGTGCCAGCCCCATCTGCCCCACAGCAGCACAAGCCTGTAACTGATGTATGCCGGTCGGACGCTTATCAAAACCCAGCCTTTGCCGTCCCTCAGCAATTGCACCGGAGCTGACTAAAATAACTTGCTTGCCCATCGCACGCAGCGCAGCGATCTGGGTCGCCCATTTGGCAATGGCAACGCTGTCCAGCCCCTTCCCATCATTCGTTACCAGCGAAGAACCGACTTTAATTATGAGGCGTTTTGCTTGTTGAATCACAGATTGCATAGTAAGACCACGACAAAGTAAGAATGTGTTGACTGCGTTGATTGCAGAGCTGGCGATGATGGCGGAGCGCGCGCACGAACAGCTACGTCACCCGGGCAGCATTGCCGAATGCGCACAATTATACTTTATGTGGAATGATATAACTAAATCTGAATATTATTTAGAATTGGATGATTAAATTGCGTATAAATACTGATTGATTTCATTAAATACAATTAATCCCACCTAAGCAGGCAGACGTAAAAAAGGCCTGAACATTTCAGGCCTTTTTTTTATTCTTCGATTACTTTGAAACGTGGATCATCAGGATCAATCGAGAGTATGCCTTGGGCTTCCTCTTTCATTTTGGTTTCCTGGGAACGCTGCTCCTGGGTACGTTTTTCTTCGAGATGTGCATAGATAGCCGTGACCAGGTCTTCACAACCTTCGCGGCTCAGGGCGGAAATCTCGAATACCGGACCTTTCCAGGCAAAGCGTTTGATGAAATCCTTCACCTTCTTTTTACGCTCATCTTCGCTTAATACGTCCAGCTTATTGAGTACCAGCCAGCGTGGTTTCTCATATAGGCTTTCATCGTATTTACGCAACTCCTTGATCAAGGCTTTTGCTTCCTTGACCGGATCGACATTTTCGTCAAAAGGCGCCAGATCGACGATATGCAGCAAAATACCAGTGCGCTGCAAATGCTTCAGAAACTGTATGCCCAGACCTGCACCATCGGCCGCGCCTTCAATCAGACCGGGGATATCGGCAATCACAAAACTCTTTTCATGGCTGACACGCACCATGCCCAAATTCGGATGCAGCGTAGTAAACGGATAATCTGCAATCTTAGGGCGCGCATTCGATACCGCAGTGATAAATGTGGATTTACCCGCGTTTGGCATACCAAGCAAACCAACGTCGGCTAAGACCTTCAACTCCAGACGCAATTCGCGGCGTTCGCCTTCCTTACCCTCAGTACGCTGACGTGGTGCACGGTTGGTCGAGGTTTTGAAATGGATATTACCCCAGCCACCCTCGCCACCCTTGACCAGCTCAACCTGCTGACCATGCTCGGTCAGATCGGCAATCACTTCATCTGTATTACGGTCTGAGATTAAAGTACCAACTGGCATGCGCAGGAAAATATCATCCGCACCTTTACCATAGCAGTCAGCGCCACGGCCATTTTCGCCATCTTTCGCTTTATGCAGCTTGGAATAACGGTAATCAACCAGGGTATTAATATTGCGGTCAGCAACCGCCCAGATACTGCCACCGCGGCCACCATCACCACCATCCGGACCGCCGAACGGGCGGAATTTTTCGCGACAGAATGAGGCAACTCCATTACCGCCATCACCGGCGATCACTTCAATTCTGGCTTCATCAATAAATTTCATGTTAAGCACCTAAAAAAGCTTGTATAAATCCTTGCCACCCGATTGGTGCAACCGATTTATACAGGATCTCTCTGTTTCACTGACACACTATAGGACAGTTTGTGAAACCATAGAAAAAAAGGCTCTACCAATGGCAGAGCCTATTTATAGTACTGGCTTGCGCCTGGTTTTGAATTACTTCAAAACTTAAGCTGCAACAACAATTGCGTACTGGTGCTTGTTTGCACCTTTGGTCGCGAATTGTACTTTGCCGTCAACCAGAGCGAACAAAGTGTGATCTTTGCCCATACCAACATTTTCACCAGCGTGAACACGTGTACCGCGTTGACGAATGATGATACCGCCAGCATTGATAGACTGGCCGCCGTAAACTTTAACGCCTAAGCGTTTTGACTCTGAGTCACGGCCGTTGCGCGTGGTGCCGCCGCCTTTTTTGTGTGCCATTTAATAGCTCCTTGATACAGGTAATAAACAGTAATTCAGTGGAAACTGAGATTAACCGTTGATAGATACGATTTGCAATTCAGTGTAGTTTTGGCGATGGCCTTGACGCTTCTGGTAATGCTTACGACGACGCATTTTGAAAATACGTACTTTGTCGTGACGACCGTGATCTACTACCTTAGCCAGCACCGTAGCACCTGCGACCAATGGAGCACCAAATTTAATGGTTTCACCTGCGCCCAATGCGAGCACTTGATCAATGGTGATTTCGGAGCCAATGTCTGCAGGTATCTGTTCTACTTTAAGTTTTTCACCGGCAACAACTTTATATTGTTTACCGCCGGTTTTTATGACCGCGTACATGGGAAACCTCATCAAATAAATATAGGGAATTTCTTTTTTCACCCAAAAACAGGGTTTGTTTTCGGGAAAACCCCAAATTATACATAGACTTAGCAGTAGCGTCAAAAACAATTTGCATATTTTTTCAGCACTACCGTTCTGCAGAAAACGGGTTTTCGCTTGTTAAAGATCAAATCAAACGCTGTTTCAGGGTCTGTAACAGCGTGCTTACTGATTTTACTCATGATGCGAACAGCAATTTTAGTCACCTCATCGTATAATCTCGGCGTCTAGAATTCTTTAGCAGGATCTTCCCTTGTCTGCCACAGCACAACCCAACCCGATTACCGATGTGATTGCCACGGATATGGTGGCAGTGAATCAAGTGATACGTCAGCAGCTGTATTCTGAAGTTGCACTGGTTAACCAGATCGCCGAATACATTATCAGCGCAGGTGGCAAGCGCATTCGTCCGGTGTTGGTGCTACTGATAGCCAATGCCTACGGCTATCAGGGCAAACACCATTTCGATCTGGCCGCCATCGTGGAATTCATCCATACCGCCACCTTGCTGCATGATGACGTGGTGGATGAATCCTCTCTCCGCCGTGGACGCCAGACCGCTAATGCGATGTTCGGTAATGCTGCCTCCGTACTGGTGGGTGACTTCCTGTACTCGCGTGCGTTTCAGATGATGGTTTCCATCCAAAGCATGCGCGTCATGCAGATCCTGGCCGATGCGACCAACGTGATCGCTGAGGGTGAAGTGTTGCAATTACTCAACATGCATGATCCTGATGTGTCAGAAGAACGCTATCTGCAAGTGATACGCTCCAAAACGGCCAAGTTGTTTGAGGCAGCCGCTGAAATTGGTGCCTTAATTGCGGGCGCCAATGATGCGCAAATCAGTGCTGCCGGTGAATACGGACGTTCCATCGGCACCGCTTTCCAGCTCATAGATGACGTGCTTGACTATTCCGGCAATGCCGATGATATAGGCAAAAATGTCGGCGATGATTTACGCGAAGGAAAACCGACCCTGCCGCTGATCTATCTGATGAAAAACGGCTCGGATGCAGAGCGGCAACTAGTCAGAACTTGCATCGAGCAAGGCGATGAATCACAATTCAATGCAATTCTGCGAGCTATCACCGACTCCGGCGCGCTTGAATATACACGCAATAAAGCAGTGGCTGCTGCGGAAGTTGCGAAACAATCCGTTACTGACTTACCTGAATCTGCCTACAAATCAGCCTTACTTGCCCTCACTCAGTTTGCGGTCAGCCGCAACCATTGAACAGCAATTCCACTGAAGAACACGCAGCGCCGGATTATCCCAGCCGGCGCGCGCCTCACCCTGTCTGAAAAAGCTACTTTTTACACGATACCTGGCGAGTGTTGCGCCAGGCGGCGGTGCGCTTCTCCGCATATGTAAAAAAGAGTAGCATCGCTTTACAAATACTGGCATCAGTTGCATTATCGCTAGGCAACTGATTGTTTTGGCAAACTTTACCGATAAGTCACTATGTCCGCTGTCCCTCCGAACTCTGCTCCCGCGGCCAGCACGCCTGGTCTTGCCCGCGCTTTAATGCAAGGTAACTTATTAAATGCCGCGCAGCTGGATACGGCGTTAAAAAAAGCCGCAGCCGATAAGTCGCCATTTATAGATGCATTGATTTCCAGTGGCTCTATGAGCGCCCGAGATGTCGCCAGTTTTTGCTCTGACACCTTTGGCTATCCCTTACTCGACTTATCTGCTATTAACGAAGAGCTGCTCCCGGAAAAACTGGTGGATCTCAAGCTGATGCTGTCACAGCGTCTGGTTCCTATTGCTAAAAAGGGTAACAAGCTGTCGGTTGCCATTGCTGATCCGACCAATAATTCCGCTCTGGATCAGGTAAAGTTTCAAACCAGCCTTGCATTGGAAATCATCATCGTACAGCACGATGCACTGAGCAAGCTGCTGGAAAAAATTGGCAAAACCTCAGAGCAAAGTCTGAGTGAACTGGCCGGTGATGATTTTGAACTGGATTTTAAAGAAGAAGATCTGAATCAGGCTGCCGCCGATGCGCAAGCCAATGAAGTCGATGACGCGCCTATCGTCAAATTCTTGCAAAAAATGCTGATTGATGCGATCAATATGGGCGCATCCGATTTACATTTTGAACCTTTTGAAAAGTTTTACCGCATCCGCTTTCGTATCGATGGCGAGCTGCGTGAGATCGCGCAACCACCACTGGCGATCAAAGATAAGCTGTCGTCCCGTATCAAAGTCATTTCCAAGCTGGATATTTCGGAAAAACGGGTACCGCAAGATGGCCGTATGAAGCTGCACTTGAATGCGAATAAATCCATCGATTTCCGTGTGAGTACCCTGCCGACCTTGTTCGGTGAAAAAATCGTTATGCGTATTCTGGATGGCTCGCAGGCGCAAATGGGTATTGATGCGCTGGGCTATGATCCGGATCAGAAAGAAACGCTGCTCAATGCGATTACGCGTCCATATGGCATGGTGCTGGTGACCGGGCCAACAGGCTCCGGTAAGACCGTTTCGCTCTACACCTGTCTGAACGTGATCAACAAGCCAGGCATCAATATTTCGACTGCAGAAGATCCGGCTGAGATCAATTTGCCCGGTGTAAATCAGGTAAACGTGAATGACAAGGCGGGTCTGACCTTTGCCGCTGCACTGAAGTCCTTTCTGCGTCAGGATCCTGACGTCATCATGGTGGGTGAGATTCGTGACCTGGAGACGGCAGATATTGCGATCAAGGCAGCGCAAACCGGCCATATGGTCTTTTCCACACTGCATACCAACGATGCACCATCGACCCTGACACGTTTGATGAATATGGGCGTGGCGCCATTTAATATTGCGTCTTCAGTCATTCTGATTACAGCACAACGTCTGGCCCGACGCCTGTGTACCTGCAAGCGCCCGGCAACGGTGCTGGACGAGGTCTTGCTGGCGGCTGGCTTTAAAGAAGAAGATCTGGATGGCAGCTGGAAACCTTACGAGCCGGTCGGCTGTGATCGCTGCAGTGGCAGCGGCTATAAGGGCCGGGTTGGTATCTATCAGCTGATGCCGATTTCTGAGTCCATCGAGCGCATTATTCTGGCCAGCGGATCTGCCTTGGATATCGAATCGCAGGCACAAAGCGAGGGCATACGTAATCTGCGCCAATCCGGCCTGCTCAAAGTCAAACAAGGTCTGACCAGCCTCGAAGAAGTGCTCGGCTGCACCAACGAATAACCGGAGTCCCTTAAATGGCAACAAATCCCCAGAAACCAGCCAAGCAAGTCAAGGAAGTCCTGTATGCCTGGGAAGGCAAGGACAAATTTGGCAAAAAAGTGCAAGGAGAAATGCGCGCTGGCGGCGAGGCGATCGTCAATGCGACCTTGCGCCGCCAGGGTGTTCTGGTCACCAAGCTCAAGAAAAAAAGCTATAGCTCGGGCAAACGCATTTCAGATGCAGACATTACTTTATTCACCCGTCAGCTAGCGACGATGATGAAAGCAGGCGTACCGCTGCTGCAGTCGTTTGATATCGTCGCCAAAGGCAACGCCAACCCCTCTGTCTCGAAATTACTGCAAGACATACGCGGCGATGTAGAAACCGGGACCAGCCTGAATCAGGCTTTCCGCAAATATCCTCTCTATTTTGATCCGCTGTTCTGCAATCTGGTTGGCGCCGGTGAGCAGGCAGGTATTTTAGAAGACTTGCTGACGCGACTCGCCATTTATAAAGAAAAAACCCAGACTATTAAGAAAAAGATCAAGTCTGCACTGACCTACCCTATTGCTATTTTGTCGGTTGCTTTCATCGTCACCGCTGTGATTATGATCTGGGTGGTACCCGCATTTAAAGAAGTCTTCATGAGTTTCGGCGCAGAGTTACCTGCACCAACGCTGTTTGTGATGGCGCTGTCAGACTTCTTCGTCACCTACTGGTACATCATCTTTGGCGGTCTGTTCGGCGCAATTTACTTTTTCTTCCAGACCTGGCGACGCTCATTGCAAATGCAAAGAGCGATGGATCGCATCCTGTTGCAGGCACCTATTTTTGGCGCGGTGATACGCAAAGCCACCATTGCACGCTGGACCAGAACCCTGGCTACCATGTTCGCAGCTGGTGTGCCGCTGGTTGAGTCGCTTGATTCTGTGGGTGGTGCTGCTGGCAATGCGGTCTACCTGGATGCCACCATTAAAATTCAGACTGAAGTCAGCACTGGTACCAGCCTGACTGTCGCGATGCAAAATTCTAATGTATTCCCAAGCATGGTCACGCAAATGGTCGCGATTGGTGAGGAATCCGGCGCACTTGATAATATGTTGGGCAAAGTGGCGGACTTCTATGAAGAAGAAGTGGATGAAGCGGTCGCCTCTTTATCCAGTCTGATGGAACCGTTGATCATGGTGATCCTGGGTGTACTGATCGGTGGTCTGGTGGTTGCGATGTATTTACCAATTTTCAAACTGGGTTCGGTCATCTGATGTTGCAAGAAATTTTTTTTCAACCAGCAGCAAACTGGTTCGGTACATTTTGTTTCGGTCTGATCGGCTTACTGACAGGAAGTTTTTTAAATGTCGTGATCTACCGGCTACCGAAAATGATGCAGCGCCAGTTTGACAATGATCTCGCTGAAGAATTGGGCAAGCAACCACCACATACTGAGCGCTACAACCTGGTCGTACCGCGTTCAGCCTGCCCGCATTGCGGACATCAGATACGGGCCTGGGAAAATATTCCGGTTGTCAGTTACCTGCTGATAGGCGGCAAATGCACCAGTTGCAAAGCCCACATCTCAGTGCGCTATCCCTTAGTGGAGATGATCACAGGGGCACTGGCAGCGGCGATGGCCTGGCATTTCGGCACCGGTGTTACGGGAATGGCAGCAACAGTATTTTGTTTTTTTCTGATTACCCTGACGCTGATCGATGCGGACACCCAATTCCTGCCCGATGATCTGACCTATAGCCTGCTTTGGCTGGGCATGCTGCTAAGTCTGACTGGTGCATTTTCTAGCCCGGCTGCATCGGTACTGGGTGCAGTCGCAGGCTATCTGTCTTTATGGCTGGTGTTTCACCTGTATCGCCTGCTGACCGGCAAAGAAGGCTTTGGTTATGGCGATTTCAAAATGCTGGCTGCGCTTGGTGCCTGGCTGGGCTGGCAAATGCTGCCGCTGATTATTCTGCTGTCATCCTTAGTCGGCTCAGTGGTCGGTATCACGCTGATACTCTTATCTAAAATGGGCTTTGAAACAAAACTGTCCTTCGGACCTTATCTGGCCATGGCAGGCCTGATTGCGATGCTCTGGGGCCCGCAGATCGTACAGGCCTATCTTAGCCATTTATAAACTGATGATGAGTCTGGAAAAGTTTAGCCTGGGTCTGACCGGAGGCATAGGCAGCGGTAAAACGACCATCGCTAATGCATTTCAGGCGCTGGGCGCCAGCCTGATCGATACCGATCTGATCGCTCACGCTCTGACCCGGAAAGATGGCCTGGCCATGCCGCAGATACGCGAAGAATTCGGCGATCAGGCGATTTCTGATGATGGCAGTATGGACAGAGCCAGAATGCGCGCATTGGTCTTCAATGACAGCGCTGCCAAACTCAGACTGGAAGCCATCTTGCATCCACTGATACGTTCACAGACTGAGCAGGCAGCCGCCAGTGCAACAGGAGATTATCTGATTTTTGTGGTGCCACTGCTGATTGAGTCCGGCAACTGGAAGCAAAGAGTGGATCGTATCCTGGTCGTCGATTGTGCGGAGGAAGTCCAGATCGCACGTGTGATGCAGCGTAACCAGCTAAGCCGGGAACAAGTATCAGCCATCATGCGCAATCAGGCCTCACGGCAAGAAAGACTGGCAGCAGCAGACGATGTGATAGTGAATGAGGAAGAGCTCCATCTGCTACAGGCGAAAATTCTCACTTTGCATCAGCATTACTTGCGCCTTGCTGCCAAAAAATCAGGCAGGAACTGATTTCTGGCTGTTTGCGGCATGGTCTGCTACAAAAACAATTCTTAAAAAACGCACATGGTATTTGTATTTTCTGACAGTATGGTTCAGAATCACGTGGAGCTGAGCTTGGCACATATTTAGAACAGGGATACTATTTTGATTGTTTACGAATACCCTTTCAACGAGCGTATTCGCACGCTATTGCGGTTGGAAGACCTGTACGAAAAATTTAATTTTTTCTTGCACCAGTCAGACCCACTGCAGCATCACGTTGCGCTTGCCACCATTTTTGAAATGCTGGAAGTCGCTGGTCGTGCCGATCTGAAATCAGATTTGCTGCAGGAACTCGAACGTCAAAAACATACACTGATCAGTTTTAAATCCAATCCTAACGTACAGGCTGAAATGCTGGACAAGGTACTGGAAGAAGTCGATCAGGCCAGCTCTGCACTGATCGCCAGCACAGGCAAAACCGGTCAGCATATCCGTGAAAATGAATGGCTGATGAGCATACGTGGCCGTACCATCATACCGGGTGGCGCCTGCGAGTTTGATTTGCCGAGTTATCATGCGTGGCAGCAGAATCCGCCAGAGAAACGCTTTGCGGATATTTCTGCCTGGTTTGCACCTATCGCACCGCTGTTTACCGCCATTAGCGTGGTCTTACGCCTGTTACGCGAGTCTGGCACCACGTCTAAGGTAATTGCCCAGGCCGGTAGTTACCAACAAATGTTGCAGGGTAAGGTGTATCAGCTGTTACGTGTGAATATTCCACAGGAACTCGGCGCGATCCCGGAAATATCCGCCAACAAATACATGCTCTGGATACGTTACATGAGCCAGGATGGGGATATGAAGCCTAAAGCCTCTGAGCACGATATCCCGTTTGATCTGACACTCTGTAACTTCTGAAGATACACTGAATACGCCCTGAATACTATGACCACCTTCGTCAATTGCCCGACCTGTCAGGCAAAAGTCGCCTGGACGCCCGACAGCACATGGCGTCCGTTTTGCTCTGAACGCTGCAAGCAAATCGACCTGGGTGCCTGGGCCGAAGAGAAATACACTATCCCCGCCGTCAATCTGCCGGAAGATCCGGATCAGCCTGAGTAAATCCTTCCTGCTTTCTCAATGAGTTCAGCCAGTCCAGCTAAATTAAATTTGCCTGCTGCTGGCCTGAACTGTCAAATGACAGTCAACGCTTTTGCGGTATGCCGTATTTCCTGAGCTTGGCCGCGATCGTTGAATGTGAAGTCTGCAAGCGCGCGGCGAGCTTACGACTGGAAGGAAAATGCGGATACAGGCGCGTCAACAGACTCTGCTCAAACTGTTGTAAGGCCAGATCCCAGCTTTCTGTGTCAACGGCACTGTGTTCATCTGCACTGATGCTGCCCTCAGCCCAATCCAGATCTGCCGCATCCAGCACACGCTGGTCTGACATAGTAATGGCCCGGAATACCACATTCTGCAATTGCCGCACATTACCTGGCCAATGATTGGCTACCAAGGCTGCACAGGCTGCGGTATTGAGACGGCACACCGGCTTTTGCGACTGGGTACAGGCACGTTCAATGAAATGGCGGGCCAGTGGCAGGATGTCATCCGGACGCTCGCGCAGTGCCGGCATTTCCAGATGTAAGACATTCAGGCGATAAAACAGGTCCTCCCTGAACAAGCCTTCCTGTACCATTTTGCGCAAATTGCGATGCGTGGCGCTGATGATGCGTACATTCACACGTATCTCTTTATCGCCGCCGATACGACGGAATTTGCCGTCATTCAGGAAGCGCAATAATTTCGCCTGCAAATACAGCGACATTTCCCCGATCTCATCCAGAAAAACGGTGCCGCCATCGGCCATTTCAAACAGACCCGGCTTGCCGCCTTTTTGCGCACCAGTGAAAGCGCCTGACATATAGCCAAACAATTCGCTTTCCGCCAGGCTTTCCGGCAGAGCAGCGCAATTCAGTTCGAGAAAAGGCGCATTACTGCGCGCGCTGACGCCATGACAGGCCTGCGCCAGCAATTCTTTGCCAGTACCGGTTTCACCAGTGATCAGCAAAGGAGCATCGACCACCGCAACTCGGGCGGCGCGGGTTTTCATGGCGCGGATTTGCTCTGAATCACCGATGATCAGATCAAAGCCATTTCCCTGGGTATTCTGCAAGGCATGCAGCCGTCCGCCTATGCGTGAAGGCGCATGAAAGGTCAGCACCGCGCCGACCGAGCGATGCAGCGCCGTACCATCCGGCAGCACCGGCTCGGATACCGGCGTCACATCCATGAAAAACGGTTCGCCATGCAAACGCACTTCGCGGCTGGGAATACGTAAGCCTGCCTGCAGTAATTCTTCCTGCAAGCCCTGATCATCCAGCACATCACTGAGTTTGAGCTGAGCTAACTGCGCCTCACTCAGGCCAGTCACGGCTGCCGCAGCGGCATTCGCGATCACCAGTCTGGCTTCACCATCGATGGCCAGTACCGGATCTTCCATCACGGCCATCATGGTGTCGAGATGCAGGCGACGGCGCATACCGGGTAATACGTCGATCACCTGTATTTGTGTCACGCCGCTGATTTGCTGACAGGCTTGCTGCAGCGAAGGCAGCATGTCTTTGCTCAGCTCAGGGATATCGATATAGACCTGAGGCGGATCAACCTCAACCGCGACCACGTTCAGTCCGCGCTGTGCCAGCACGGCCAGTATTTCATGGGCGATGCCGACCCTGTCCTGAAACTGGATATTAATACGCATGCAGAGGCGGCCGGAACTCAGTAAGGCTCAGGAATATAGCCGCGCGGTCTGGCATGCTGCGCGCGGAATGCAGTGGTGCTGGCCAAGCCACGCAGACGGCTCAGGTCGAATTGCTCCAACTGTTGCAACACTGCGCGGTTGACCGTCATTTTGACCTGCAACATCAGCAGGTCCACACTTTGCTGGCTTGAACTTCTGGAAGTCTGCACTCCCAACTCTGCGTGCTCAGCATTTTTTTCTGCACGCCGGGCTGCTTTCAGGGCCGCACGCTCTTCTGCTTCGACAAAACACCGGTACACATCGGCCAGTGTGATGATGCCGTTACAGTCGCGGCAATGCCAGGCATCTTTATCCTTGGCATCGCGGCCGACCAGTCCATCCTTACTCAAGGTCGATAAGATAGAACGGACCAGACGCGGTGTTTTTCCCGTTGCTTCCGCCAGACTGCTGATGGTCGCGGCGCGTGGCATGACCATCATCACCTGCGCCAGCAATTCAATGGCGGTATAAAAACGGGTATTCAGATTGGCGTCTGCAAACACCTGCGTAGAAGAAAACAATTGTTCAAACTGGCTCATGCCAACTCCTTGGGAACAATGATGGGACGGTTCACGCTGCCATAACGGCTCATGAATAAACCTTCCGTGGAAATTGCCGGCCGTTTTCCGGAAACGATATCGGCAACGAATTGCCCTGAGCCGCAAGCCATGGTCCAACCTAAGGTGCCATGTCCTGTGTTCAGGAATAAATTACGGTAAGGCGTAGGACCAACCACTGGCGTGCCATCCGGTGTCATAGGACGCAGACCAGTCCAGAACTCCGCTTTGCTGACATCGCCACCAGCCGGGAACAGATCACTCACAGAATACTCCAGTGTCGCGCGGCGATCTGCACGCAACTCAAGGTTGTAACCGGTGATTTCTGCGGTTCCGCCAACACGGATACGGTCGCCCAGACGGGTGATCGCCACTTTATAGGTTTCATCCATCACGGTGGATTCCGGCGCGGCGCTGGCATCGGTAATCGGCACGGTGATCGAATAACCCTTGATCGGATAGACCGGAATCCGTATGCCCAGCTCGCGCAACAGGATAGGCGAATAGCTGCCTAGCGCCAGCACAAAACTATCGGCCTTCAGCTCGCCTTCTGAGGTAATGACTGAGCTGACCTGATCACCGCTGTACACCAGACGCTGTATGCTGACGCCGTAACGGAACTTGACGCCCAGGCCCTCTGCCAGCTTGGCAAGGTTTTGCGTAAATTTAAAGCAATCGCCAGTTTCATCACCAGGCAGACGCAATGCGCCGACAAACTTTTCCTGTACTTTAGCCAGTGCCGGTTCTACTTTCAGGCATCCTGCTTTATCCAGTTTTTCATACTTCACGCCATAGCGGTTCAGAATCGCGATATCGGCATCAGCGCCTTCCAGTTGTGCCTGATTACGGAACAACTGCAAAGTACCCTGCGTGCGCTCATCATAGGAAATACCGGTATCGGCACGCAGTTGTTGCAATACATCGCGGCTATATTCAGCCATACGCAGCATGCGTCCCTTGTTCACTTCATAGCGGGAGCTGGTGCAATTCATCAGCATCTGCATGACCCAGCGCCAGGTGTTCAGATCGAAAGTCGGACGTATCGCCAGCGGGCTATGCTCCATCATCAGCCATTTGATGGCTTTCAGCGGCACGCCGGGACCAGCCCAAGGTGCCGAGTAGCCAGGCGATACCTCACCGGCATTGGCAAAACTAGTTTCCAGTGCGGCACCTTGCTGACGCTCAATCACGGTCACTTCATGACCCGCTTTTGCCAGATAATAGGCAGTTGCGGTTCCGATCACGCCTGCGCCGAGTACGATAACTTTCATTGTTTTGCTCCTTGATGCCTGTTTTAATAAGTGATGTGTTGTAGATGCTGCTGACTGCTTAGCGGTAAACGCGCTGATAGCGGTGGCCCAGACTGGTCAGGATTTCATAACCTATGGTGCCTGCGCGCGCAGCGACCTGATCGACGGTATTGCTGGCAGACAGCAAATCCACCAGTGCCCCCTCTTGCAGCTCACTGTCGGCAATCGCTGTCACGTCCAGCGTAATGGTATCCATCGATACATTCCCTACCAGTGGTACTTCCTGCCCACCTATCTGTGCCACACCACGGTTACTCAGACTACGCATCCAGCCATCGGCATAACCGACCGCGACTGTCGCGATTTTCGCAGTATCCCGGCTACGCCAGGTGGAGCCGTAACCAACGCCGGTATCCGGTGGAATCTCACGTACCTGAATGATGCGGCCTTGCAAATACGCGACTGCCTGCATAGGATTGGCTTGTCCTGCTACCGGCGCCACCCCATACAAAGCAGCACCCGGACGCGCCAGATCAAAGTGATAGGCCGCTCCCAGGAATACACCCGAGGAGTTAGCCAGACTTGCCTTCGCCTGTGGCAACAAACCGCGTAAGTCGTTGAAGCGTGCCAACTGCATTGCATTCACAGGATGGGACGCATCCTCCGCACTGACCAGATGGCTCATCAGGTATTCAACCTGTATGCCTTCCAGGAAATCTGCATCATTGCGCCAGACTTCCACTTCCTGTGCTGACAAGCCCATGCGCGCCATGCCGGTATCGAACTGCACGATGGCAGGCAATGCACGCTGCTGTTGTTTCGCAAGAGCACGCCAGGCGCTTACCTGAGCCAGGCTGTTCAGTACCGGCATGCAGCCATGTTCGAGGAACTCGGCTTCATACCCGACCGGCGAACCATGCATCACAATCAGGCGCGCGTCAGACGGCAGATGCGGACGCAAACTGATCGCTTCTTCCAGATGCGCTACAAAAAAATGCCGGCATCCGGCCGCATACAAGGCACCCGAGACCGGGATCGCGCCCAGCCCATAGGCATCGGCTTTGACGGCCGCACCACATTGCGCCTTACCCAGTTTCTGACTCAGTAAGCGGTAATTGTTTTGCACAGCTTGCAAATCCACCCGCAGCACTGCACCACTTCTTCCCGTCATTTCTTGCATCATTCACGCACTCCATTGCTCGATAGCCGGATGTCTGCGAGCCCTTAGCCTGCGAATTTCACTGGCATTTGCCAAGATATTCCAACTTGCGGCCGCGCCACCCTTAGTAGAAAGTTTTACTCCACCTAGCAATGCTCATGCCACTGCAAAATAGTCAGCTGATTCAATGACTTACAACACACCAGAAAAAACTCTGGCAACCAGGTGTATTAAAATCCGTACACCCTTCACTGATTCTCCAGTCAAAAGACTGAAGCCTCCCTCTAGAGCGTACGAATTCATGAACAGTGTATCAAATTTAATACACTGTATTGTTTTCAATACACAATAAAGAAAATCAAGTGCTGATCATCTCAGTCAGGATTAGTTCCGGCAATAAGTAAAACTACGGAGTGAGTTGTATAGATAAGACAGCGCACGAATGCTGGACAAACAGATGAAAAAGCGCCGCCCGTCAAGGCGACGGTATGAAGATGTGGAAATGGAACAGAGCAAGGACTCGCGGGCACGGTGGCTTCCGTGCCGCCTGGTGTATCGTTTTAGTCTGAGCCCAGAGTGGGGCTCAGGCGGCCTGCAAATCGTCCTGCAATAAACCCAGGTAGCTGAGTAAGGGTATGGTAGCAGGCAACAGAGGCTCTACCGCAACCTGACCCTGCCAGGCAAACGCCTGTCCTTCCAGACTTTGCGGCTCACCTTCCCATTGATGACTGATGAAAAAATGCAGCCTCACATGGGCGTGTGGATAAACATGCTCAACACCACACCAGGGCTGGGCATCGATAATCCGTATGCCCAGTTCTTCCAGAAATTCACGCTTGAGGGCTGCCAGGATATCCTCACCGGACTCGACCTTACCGCCCGGAAATTCCCAGTAACCTTCATAAGGCTTGCCGGGCGGACGTTGCGCCAGCAATACATCCCCATCTGGACGCATCAGGATGCCGACCGCGACATCGACCGGGCGCTTCGCTTTTGCTGCAATTTCAGACATGTTTTCTCCCTGCTGACTGTCCTGCATAATCACGCGCAAATTGCCATGCCACGCGGCCTGAGCGCGAACCGCGTTGCAAGGCCCAGCGCAAAGCCTCAGGCCGCGCGGCCGCAATCTGTTCCGCATCGCAGCCCAGTGTGCATAACCAGTGCGCCACGATCTCCAGATAATCATCCTGACGGAAGGGATAGAAGGAAACCCACAGACCAAAGCGCTCGGACAGAGAAATTTTCTCTTCTACCGTTTCACCCGGATGCAGGTCACCATCATCGCCATGGCTATAGCCCTGGTTATCCGACATTTTTTCCGGTAACAAATGACGCCGGTTCGAGGTCGCGTAAATCAGCACATTGTCGGATGGACTGGCGATGCTGCCATCGAGTGCGACTTTCAATGCCTTGTAACCCGCATCACCTTCTTCGAAAGATAAATCGTCGCAGAAAATAATGAAACGTTCATGACGCTCTGCCACCAGATCGACGATATCCGGCAAATCGGCCAGATCCGCTTTATCTACCTCGATCAGACGCAAGCCCTGGTCAGCAAACTGATGCAGACAGGCTTTGATCAGCGATGACTTACCGGTGCCGCGTGCGCCAGTCAGTAATACATTATTGGCCGGCAAACCCAGTACAAACTGGCGCGTATTCTGAGTGATCAGGTCTTTCTGACGCACGATGTTTTGCAAGTCTTCCAACCGTATCGTGGCCGGATGCCTTACTACCTGCAAATAGCCTATGCCACCGCGCTTACGCCAGCGGAAGGCCGTACCCAGCGCCCAGTCCGGCACTGGCGTAGCGGCTGGCAGCAAGGCTTCCAGTCTCGCCAGCACCTGCTCGGCACGATTGAGGAAATGCTCCAGTTGCGTCATATCAGACGTGATCAGGAACGGTAATCGGCATTGATAGACACATAGTCATGCGACAAATCGCAAGTCCAGACCGTGGCCTGCGCCTCACCGCGCGCGAGCTTCACGCGTATCGTGATTTCGCTTTGCTGCATCACGCGCTGACCGTCGGCTTCCTGATAGTCAGGATTACGGCCGCCATTCTTAGCGACCCAGACATCATCCAGATACAGATTGAGCTTGCTCACATCCAGATCCGTCACACCAGCATAACCGATTGCAGCCAGGATACGGCCAAGATTAGGATCGGAAGCAAAGAAGGCGGTCTTGACCAGTGGCGAATGCGCGATCGAATACGCGATTTTGCGGCACTCTTCAACGTCACGGCCTTGTTCTACGGCGATAGTCATGAACTTCGTCGCACCTTCACCGTCACGGATAATCATGTGCGCCAGTTTCTGGGACAGGGCTATCACCGCCTGCGCCAGTTGCTCATATTCCGGGCTGTCGATCTCACTGACTTCCACGCTGCCAGCACCGGTTGCGATCAGCATGAAGGAATCATTGGTCGAGGTATCGCCATCGATGGTGATGCAGTTAAAGGATTGATCAGCTGCCTGCTTGACCAGATGGTCGAGCACAGGCTGGGATACCTTTGCATCCAGCGCCAGATAGCCCAGCATGGTCGCCATATTAGGCTTGATCATGCCAGCACCTTTGCTGATACCAGTCATGGTCACAGTTTGACCGCCGACTTGCACGGTAGCCGATGCTGCCTTAGGCTGCGTGTCGGTCGTCATGATGGATTCTGCTGCCAGGAACCAGTTATCTTCCTGCAGATTGGCAATCGCCTGCGGCAAGCCAGCCACCAGGCGGTCTACCGGCAATTGTTCCAAAATGACGCCAGTAGAAAACGGCAGTATCTGGGACGCTTCGCAACCCAGCAAATCAGCCAGTGCGGCACAGGTTTTATTCGCTGCCGCCAGACCCGCATCACCGGTGCCAGCATTCGCATTACCGGTATTGACGACCAACGCACGGATAGGGCCTGACGCCATGTGCAGGCTTTCCAGATGGGCCTTGGCCACCTGCACTGGCGCAGCGCAGAAACGGTTAGTCGTGAACACGCCTGCGACAGTCGCAGTTGGCGCCAGTTCCATGACCAGCACATCCTTGCGATTGGCTTTACGAATGCCAGCCTCAGCATGTCCAAGACGGATACCTGCGACCGGTTTCAGATCAGCAGCAACGGGGATAGGGGAATTGACAGCCATGTTTTTTCCTAGCGATGAAATCAAGCCGACATTGTAGGGCATTTTGTTGCGCTGCGACGCCTGAGTTCGCTCATGGCGGATAACAAAATCAACGCCTGCATTCCGCTAAGACAGAGCCAACATCCCTCTGCAACAGCAAGTCATATTTGGGAACTTCAAGACCACAATCATGGTCAGAGACTTTGCTATTTTGTCACCTCAAAAAAAAACACACTGACCTTTCTGAGCGCAGGTTCATACTTTCAAGCTTTTTCACGATTTCACCGGCCAATCCATGAAGCAAAAGACCCGCACCGTCAAAAAACATCAACACCTGTGCCTGACTGTGCTGGCATTGGTCACACAGGCCTGGCTGCTACCCGCGCAGGCGGATGAATTGGCCAGTCCGGTGCGCACGGAAACCGCTGCCCCAGATAAAAACAATGCCGTCACGCAGGCCGAAGATGGCTTTGGTAATCAGGCGGGAAAAGAATCCATCGGCATCTACAGCGACAGCAATGTGCGCGGCTTCTCCCCTGGCAAAGCAGGTAATTTGCGGATAGAAGGCATGTACTTTGATAAGCGTGCTTATCTCGGTCATTTGCTGCTGGATGGCTCTAAAGTCAGGATAGGCACCACGGTCACAGGTTATCCATTTCCGGCGCCGACTGGCATCGTGGATTATCAACTGCGCAAAGCCGGTGATCAGGCCGAATATAGTTATTCTGTGGAGTTAGAAAACTCTATGCGCGGCGCCGGTGACCGTGCACTCGATGTCAATGCGCTGCTGCCACTGACAGCGCCTGATGCGCGCGTCAAAATGGGCGTATCGGTTGCGGCATCGGCCTTTAAAGAACTGACCCCGCAGCATGAAGCATCGTATTACCGCTCGGCCGCCATCGTAGGCCATATCCGCAGCGCAGATCAGGGCGACACCGCGTTCGAACTGCTGCCGTTTTATAGCCACGATCAGGTGCCGTATGAAACACCGCACAGCTATTGGTATGTGCCGGATGGGAAACTGCCGCCCGCAGAGAGCTATCACATCGCGAACAAGTCCGCGATGAAGGCAGACTGGATGCGTGGCCACGGTCACTCACGTACCCTGGGTATCATCTACCAACAACAGTTACCAGGGCAGTGGCTGATCAAAGGCAGCCTGATACGTTCAGCGGCCGACTCCCCCCGATCAGAAACGCATGTGATCGAACAATTGTCCGCGAATCACTGGCAGAACAGTTACTACTCAGAAAAAAACGTCAGTAAGCAAGCTGACAGTGCCGAACTGAGGCTGAGTAAAACCCTGCAACATGAGGACAGCAGGCAACAGTTTCATCTGGTCTGGCGTGGACGGCGCAGCGAACAACGCTATGGTGGCGAAGCCTACGCCGATCTTGGAACTGTAGCATTTCGCCAGCAATTCGCCGAACTGACGCTGCCCGCTACGGCCCCTGATTTCCAATATGGCGAACGCTCACTGGACCGCGTACGACAAAATAATCTGGGACTGGCCTACGAATACAAAAATGCACGTGCCACGCTGAATCTGGGTCTGATGAAGTCTTACTATGACAAACAAACCTGGACCGGCACTGCACAGGAACGCAGCTTTGTGCGCATGCAGGATCAACCCTTGCTCGGTTACTGGAATCTCAGTCTGGCTTTAGGTGCAGGCTATTCGCTGTATGGCGGTCAAACCCAGGGACTGGAAGAAAGTGGCGTGGCGCCGGTTAGTGCCAGCAACCGCTTTGCCGCGCTGCCCGCCATCCATACCTCGCAAAAAGATGCGGGCCTGCGCTGGAAATGGCAGCAGGATGAACGCAGCCTGAATGCGGTGTTGGGCTATTTTGAAGTCAGCAAGCCGCATTACGGCTTCAACAGCCAACAACTGTATGTACAGACCGGACAAGTGCAGCACCGTGGACTGGAAGGCAGTATTGCCGGGAATCTGACGCCACACCTGAATCTGGTGATGGCCGCGGTTTATCTGGATGCACGCGTCAATCAGCCACTCAGCAATACGGCCCGCGTCAGACCGGTTGCCAGTGTGCCGCTGGAAGTGCGCAGCTATCTCGAATACAGCCCGCCTCAATTACCGAATAGTTCAGCCGATCTGGGGCTGCAGTACACTGGCCCACAAACGAGCTCAGAATCCAGTGGCAGCAGGCTCGATAAGAAAGTCCTGGTACAACTGGGTTTGCGTCATCAACTGGACTGGGGCAAAGCGAAGCTGCAATTGCGCTTTCAGGTCAGTAATCTGTTCAACCGTGATACCTGGGAAGTGGACAGCGATAACACCTTCTTCCCGGGACGCCCCCGCAGCTGGCGCCTGATCATGACGCTGACGCATTGAGATCAGCGTTATCAGCGTTAATATACTTACTGACACATAGAGCTAACTTTTTTCAACATCCAGTACAGCACGACTGGTCAGGGGTTAAAGAATGAAAGCCGCATTTAAATTCAGCCTGGGTATTGCATGTGGCACTTTGTTGTATTCGCGATTCCTGTCGTCAGCCGCGACCTTCGATTGGGAGCGTGCAGTGGTTGTTGGCATCACATGCTTCGTCATTACAGTTGTACTCAGCAAACTCAAAACCTGAAACAATTTTCAAGCGCACGCTGAATCACATCAGCCAAAAATGCAAAAAGGGCGGAACCTGTCCGCCCTTTTTACTACTCACTTTTTACTACTCATTTTTTACTACTCACTTTTCACTGCCAACTGGCTCAGGCCAGTTTACCGTGACATTGCTTGTACTTCTTACCGCTGCCGCATGGGCAAGGGTCGTTGCGGCCTATCTTGAGGCCCATTGTCACTTCCGGTTCACCGTCTGCCAGAGCTGGTGGTGCCAGCATTTCTTCCGGTGACGCGTTAGCATCAAAATCAGCATGACGGTAAGACACGTTCTCTACCTGAGAATGTGCCATCTGCTGTTCCGCTGCTTCGATTTCCTCGCGCGACTGTATGCGTACTGTAACGACCGTACGTATCACTTCGCTCTTGATCTGATCCAGCATCTGGGCGAACAGTTCAAACGCTTCACGTTTGTATTCCTGCTTAGGATTTTTCTGTGCATAGCCACGCAGATGGATGCCCTGACGCAGATGGTCGAGTGCAGCCAGATGCTCACGCCAGTGAGTATCGATGCTATTCAACATCACGTTGCGTTCAAATCCTGCGAAGGATTCTTTGCCCACCAATTCCACCTTGGCATCGTAGTTCGTGTTCACGACCTGCAACACGCGCTCCAGTATGTCGTCGTCAGTCAGGTCAGCCTCGTCAGCCAGCATCTTGCTCAGATTCAGATGGATGTCCCACTCTGCGGCCAACACGGATTCCAGACCGGCGATATCCCATTGTTCTTCCACCGATTCTTCCGGCACATAAGTACGCACGACATCGTGGAACATACCATGACGCAGCGAAGTCATCATCTCTGTCATGTCATGCGCTTCGAGTAACTCGTTACGCTGCTGGTAAATGACTTTACGCTGATCATTGGCGACGTCATCGTATTCCAGCAATTGCTTACGGATGTCGAAGTTACGTGCTTCCACTTTACGTTGCGCTGATTCGATAGAACGGGTCACCATGCCAGCTTCGATAGGCTCACCTTGCGGCATGTTCAGACGGTCCATGATCGCCCTTACCCGGTCACCGGCAAAAATGCGCAGCAACTGATCATCCAGCGACAGGTAGAAACGGCTGGAGCCTGGATCACCCTGACGACCGGAACGACCGCGCAACTGGTTATCGACACGACGCGATTCATGACGTTCGGTACCGATAATGTGCAAGCCACCGGCTGCCACCACCTGGTCATGCAGCGACTGCCATTCATTGCGCAATTTATCGGACTGAGTCTGTTTTTCAGCATAAGACAAAGCGGCATTCGCCTCTATCATCTGCACCTGTTTACCGACATTACCACCGAGCACGATATCAGTACCACGACCTGCCATATTGGTAGCGATGGTGATGGCCTGTGGACGGCCTGCCTGTGCCACGATTTCCGCTTCGCGTGCATGCTGCTTGGCGTTCAGTACGTTGTGCGGCAGCTTCGCCTTAGTCAGGATGCCGGACAATAACTCGGAATTTTCGATCGATGTGGTACCCACCAATACTGGCTGACCACGGGTATAGCAATCCTGAATATCATTCAGCATCGCACCATATTTTTCTTCCGAGGTTTTATATACCTGATCCTGGCGGTCTTTACGCTGGGATGGACGGTTAGGCGGAATCACTACGGTTTCGAGACCATAGATTTCCTGGAATTCATATGCTTCGGTATCGGCAGTACCGGTCATACCGGACAGCTTGCCGTACATACGGAAGTAGTTCTGGAAGGTGATCGAGGCCAGCGTCTGGTTCTCGTTCTGGATACGCACGCCCTCTTTCGCTTCAACCGCCTGATGCAGACCATCCGACCAGCGGCGTCCAGTCATCATACGGCCAGTGAATTCATCCACGATCACGATCTCGCCATCCTGCACCACATAGTGCTGGTCTTTGAAATACAGTGCCTGTGCACGCAAGGCGGCATACAGATGGTGAATCAGGGTGATATGCGCCGGATCATACAGCGACGCGCCTTCCGGCAGCAGACCCATTTGCGTCAGAATTTTTTCTGCTTTTTCGTGACCCGCTTCAGTCAGCAAGACCTGATGCGTTTTTTCATCCTTGGTGTAATCACCAGGGACTTCAACCACGCCTTTACCGTCAGGGGTCTCTTCGCCTACCTGCAAAGTCAGCAGCTTAGGCACTTCATTCATCTGGTAATACAGTTCAGTATGGTTTTCAGCCTGACCCGAGATGATCAGCGGCGTACGTGCTTCATCGATGAGAATCGAGTCAACTTCATCGACCACAGCAAAGTTCAGGCCGCGCTGCACGCGGTCCTTGGCTTCAAACACCATGTTATCGCGCAGATAGTCGAAACCGAATTCGTTATTGGTTCCGTAGGTAATATCGGAGCCGTAGGCATTTTGCTTGGCATCGTGATCCAGCTGCGCCAGATTGGTACCGGTAGTCAGACCCAGCCAGCCATACAGCTTACCCATGGATTCAGCATCGCGCTGTGCCAGATAATCATTCACCGTCACCACATGCACGCCTTTACCAGACAAGGCATTGAGGTAAATCGGCAGGGTCGCCATCAGGGTTTTACCTTCACCGGTACCCATTTCAGCAATTTTGCCGTAATGCAGAGTCATACCACCAATCAGCTGCACATCGAAATGGCGCATTTTCAATACGCGCTTACTGGCTTCGCGACATACCGCGAAGGCTTCAACCAGCAAACTATCTAAAGTTTCGCCCTTTGCAACGCGTGCTTTGAATTCAGCAGTCTTGGCCTGCAAGGCCTCGTCCGACAGAGTTTCCAGCTGAGGTTCCAATGCGTTGATCTCACGCACCGTCTTTTGGTATTGCTTCAAAAGCCGTTGATTACGGCTGCCGAATATCTTGGTCAGGAATGACATGCTATGAACGGAAAGTTAAATTCTGAAAAACGCCGCGGCAAAAACTTGCTTGCACAGCAACAATATGGATAACTCACGATTTTACCATGTGACACCACCTTGACCAGTAAACACTGATCAAAACTCTGCCACATATACGGAGTTGGTGACTAAATACACAAAAACAAGCTTATTTCTGATCGAGTTTCGCCAGATTTGCCTGATTTGCGCCGGCCGACAGAAATTTATGCGGATTTTGCGGCACATCTTTCACCCTGACTTCAAAGTGCAGATGGGCGCCGGTTGAGCGGCCGGTCGAGCCGATATCGGCCACATGCTGACCGCGCTTCACGATGTCACCGAGTTTGACATAGATTTTCGAGGTATGCGCATAACGGGTGATCAGCTCGCCGCCATGATCAATTTCCAGCATATTACCGAACTGAGGATGGTATTCAGCCGCGATCACCACGCCACCGGCGGCGGCCATAATCGGCGTACCGGTCGGTGCGGAGAAATCTATCCCCTCATGAAAAGCGCTGCGACCGGTGAACGGGTCCATGCGCCAGCCAAAACCGGACGCGTTATAGGCCACATTGACAGGCTGGATAGTGGGTAATAACTTAGACTGAATTTTAAAGGCCATCAGCTTGGTTTCCACCACATTCATATAATCTGAGCGGTGCTCGATATCGGTCGCCAAGGCATCCAGTGCAGCCTGCAATTCCTTCATATCCAGCTCTGCAGAAGGCGATTTCAGTATTTCAGGGCCACCGCGGCCGGGCGCTTCTTTGAAGTTGAATTCTTCCGGTTTAACACCGGCCAGACCTTGTACCCGCTCGCCGAGCGCATCCAATCGCACCAGTTGCGCCTGCATTTCGCCCAGTCGTGCAGCCATGGCGGCCAGGTTTTCTTTCAGATAGCGCTCTTTCGCATCCGGATCATGCGCCAGACTGACGCTGGCTGGTAACAGATTGCGCAACAGCGGCACGTCCGCACTGGCCAGACGCAAAGTCAGCGCTGCCATTAAGGCGCCACACACACAGGTAATAAGCAAAAAGCCAAGTACGGCGAGTATCAGATGATGTGAACTCAGGGTGACCGACTTGGCCTGAGTGAAGCGAGAATGCATTAATATTATTTGCATCAATACGGTCCTCAGAAATCAGCTACTGAATGGTCAGGCGCTTTGTGTTATGGTGTCGCGCATGTCAACACCAACGAAAAATCCAGCGCGTATTTTTATCCATCGGGGCCGGCCTCAACAGAAAGTCAGCGGTGCCGCAGACTATTTGCGTCTGAACGACAAGATGGCGATGTTGTTACCGACGATACAGCGCAATCTGCGCCTGAAACAGGATTGCCAGCACATCCTGCCACGCATGTTTGATAGTTGCGAGGTCTTGCAATTACAGGACGACGTTCTGACACTGGCAGCGCCGAATGCGGCGCTCGCCACCAAACTCAAGCAATCTGGCACGAAATTGCAAACTTGCCTACAAGAACGAGGCTGGCAGGTTAACGCAATCCGTATCAAAGTACAAGTGAAACGCGTGATCGAGAAACCGGCACCGGTCAAGCAGATCAGTTTATCCAATCACGCGCTGCACGCATTGACGGAGCTCGAACAATCGTTAGAAAAGAACAAGCACAATAGCGATTTGCATGCCGCTTTAGCGCGCATGATTGCGCGCCATCAAAACAAGTAATACTGTCAACAAAGACTGGCCACATACCGCATTGACATGCAGCTCAGTCTGAGCAATCAACGCTCGCGTTCTTTTTCCCACAACACGTCGCTGCCGCCCGCATAGCGGTTCAGCACGCGCGACAACACGAATAACAAATCCGATAAACGGTTCATGTACTGACGAGGGTGATCATTCAGTATCTCGGCCTTACCGACGCTGACTATCGCACGTTCAGCACGACGGCACACGGTGCGGCATACATGCGCGATAGCAGCAGCGCGTGAACCACCGGGTAAAATAAAATCCTTCAGCGGCGGCAAATCAGCATTGTACTTTTCCAGCAAAGCATCCAGCCTGGCGACCTGGGCATCTGTGATCATGGTGTAACCGGGTATGCAGAGTTCGCCGCCCATATCAAACAGATCGTGCTGGATAGAAAACAGCTCCTGCTTCATCGTCTCAGGAATATCCTCGCATAACAACACGCCGATTTGCGAATTCAGTTCATCCACGTCCCCCATAGCATGTACACGCAGCGCATCTTTATCGACCCGGGTTCCATCGCCGAGGCCAGTAGTTCCCGCATCGCCGGTACGCGTCGCAATTTTTGAAAGTCGGTTGCCCATATCGAATAATATTTGGTAAGAAGTCGCAGAGGATAAGCCAAAAAACAGAATAACGCATCATAATAGACCCTCCGCACGATATGGCTTTTGCCACGCCTTGTATGCCAGGGCAGATTTTTAGTGCAGACCTCTGCTTGCAGCATGTCGATAACACAGCAACACAGATTGTGCTGCTTGTGCAGATTGCTCAGCTTATGCAGATTCAGCAAATTCAGTAGATTTAGCAGATACAGAAGTTCATTCTTCGCGAGTGAGCTAACTGGGATATTGAGGATACAGAATGGCAACACGATTACCGCCCGTACATGCATTGTCAGCCTTTGAAGCTGCGGCCCGCTTTGGTTCCTTTGCGGTCGCCGCGGAAGAATTGTGCATTACGCCTTCCGCTTTATCTCACCGCATCCGTTTATTGGAAGAACACTTATGCGAACGCGTATTTGTACGCGAGGGTCGCAGTGTGACACTGACTGAGTTTGGGCGGCGTTATCTGGATGTGGTACGCGCTGCCTTACGTACCCTGTCAGAATTCCCGCTGCCGCATAAAGCAGCTCAGCATCAGCAACGCATCAAGGTCACGGTGCCGCCCACCTTTGCGCGCTATATGTTCATGCCCAGACTGGCGGAATTCTCCACTCAGTATCCGGACATCGAAGTTGAAGTTTATTTGTTTGTACCGCTGTATGACCTCAGCTTGTCTGAAAGCGATGTGGAAATCCGCTTCGGTGCCGGTGAGTATCCGAATCTGGTGACCAAAAAACTGTTTGTCGAACCCAGCTTTACCGTCGCCAGCCCAGCCTATCTGAAAACCATCCCCCCTATCCGCACACCGGCCGATCTCAAGCATGCGCGCTTGTTGCGCTCGGCACTCGAGCCTTGGCAGCCCTGGTTTGAAGTGGCAGGACTGGATTGGGCCGAACCCACGCACGGTTTACGGATAGATGATCTGGGCTTATTGCTGGAAGCGGTCAAACACGGTCATGGTGTAGGTCTGACACGCCAGCATTTTGCGCAAGAGATGATACAGAGTGGCGACGTGGTCAGACTGTTTGATACCCAACTGGCGTCACCACCCCATGCCTATTATCTGGTGCATGAGGCGCAACCCAGTCTGCGTCCTGAAGTGGAGCTGTTTATTCAGTGGATGCTAACGACTTTTCAGGCGCGCTGATCACAGGCATGGCTGGCTGCAGCGCCACTTTGCGCTGCAAGTCTATCCATGCATCGAGCGGCATAGGCCGGCCAAACAAATAACCTTGCATACAGCTGCAGCCATTGGCAATCAGGAAATCGGCCTGGTCTCTGGTTTCCACACCTTCAGCCACCACCCGTAAGCCCAGATGTTCGGCCATCGACAGCATAGACTGCACGATGGCCGTATCATTTTTATCTCCCGGCGTATCCTGCACAAAGCTCTTATCAATTTTCAATTCGTATAAAGGCAGTTTTTTCAGATACGAAAAACTCGAATATCCGGTGCCAAAATCATCAATCGAAAAACGTATACCCAGTGTGGCGAGTTCCCGCATCCGTGCAATGGTGTCATGCAGATTATCGATCAATAAACCTTCGGTGACTTCGAAAATCAGATGATGCGGATCAGCCCGTGTCTCAGCCAATACCAAGCGGACCTTATCAACGAAATCCGGCTGACGAAATTGTCTCGGACTCACATTCACGGACAGCGACAACAGGAACCCCGCTCCGGCTAACTGATTCAGTGCCAGGCAACCCTGACGCAGCACCCAGTCACCAAGCCGGATAATCATGCCGGATTCTTCTGCCACAGGAATGAAAATTGCAGGTGAAATCGGTCCGCGCTGCGGATGATGCCAACGCATCAGCAATTCACCGCCGACTGGCGTACCCAGCCGGTCGACCTGTGACTGTATATACATCTGTAACTGCCCGCCATCCATAGCCTGACTGAGTTCCCGCTCCATGGTCAGGCGCAATTCAATTTCCGACTGCATTCCTGTTTCGAAAAACACGACCTGGTTACGGCCACCTGATTTTGCGCGGTACATCGCGGTATCGGCTTCACGCAAAATATCGTCAGCAGTCTGATTTTCGCGCGGCAGCAGAGTCACACCCGTACTGCAGGTAGAACTGTATTGCAAGCCGTCGACCTCGAACAACTGCATCATCGCCAGCCGGATTTTCTCTGCCACATGCAAGGCCATGTGCGCACCGGTGCGCACCTCATCACTGAGATTGGCCAGCAACACCACGAATTCATCGCCGCTAATGCGGGCCACTGTATCAACTTCACGTAAAGTATGTAACAGGCGTTGCGTGACTTGCTTCAGCAAGGCGTCCCCCACCACATGACCACGCGCATCATTGATCAGTTTAAAGTTATCCAGATCGATATACAGTACCGCACTGACCATGCCGCTACGATGCGCCGCTTGCAGCAAGGATTGCAGGCGGTCATGCAGTAAGCGGCGGTTCGGTAATCCGGTCAGCACATCAAAATAAGCCAGCCGCTGGATATGCTCTTCTGATTTTTTACGCTCACTGATATCGCGCCCCGTCACCACCCAATGGGTATACACACCTTCATCATTAGCCAGCGGAATGATATCCGCTTCCAGCCAGAATTCATTGCCACCCATGGTATATACGATCATCTCCACATGCACAGCTTCCAGCTGACGCACTGCATAGCGTATACGTTCCAGCTCTTCTGGCTGAGTATTCGGGCCAGCCAGAAAGTCAGGTCTTTTCCCCAATACCTCCAGACTGTCATAGCCAGTGTGGCGCTCAAATGCATCGTTGACCAGTACGATACGCAGGTAATAAGCACTATCCGGCGCTTCTGTATCAGCCAGTATCATCACGATATCGTTGAGACGCGCAACGGCAGCGACCGTCAGGCGCAACTCTTCGTTGGCAGCACGCAGTGATTCCTGCTCCTGCTGCAAACTCGCACTCACTTTCTGTTGTGCCTCCAGCGCATATTCCAGCCTGTGTATCAGCACATTACAAGTGACCGTCATGAGTGCACTGATAAAAGAAAAATTGACTGTAATGATCACCCAGCGCAGCAGCGCATTGATCTCGAAGCCCAGCAACTGCAAATTCGCGTCACCGAAGTAACCGACCAGCAGTAAAGAAGTTGAGGCCAGCAGTAAGGCATACACGGCTTCGCGTAAGGGAAATAAAAACGAGCAAATGACAGGAAACGCCAGCAGATAAATCAGGCCAGTGACGCCAACCTTGAGCAAAAACCAGATGCCCAGCAAATAGATCAGCGCCAGAAAATGTAAAGCCCGCGCCTTGAAACTCAGCTTAGGCAGAAAGATCAGTGTTGCCACCCAACCCAGCGCCAGCAAGTCGATCGCGACGATAGACCACAAACCTTCACTGATGGCAAGCCCGATGCTGGGTATGGCTGCAATGCCGCCTAACACCAGACCAACAAATAAAATAGCGGACAGCATCTGGTCGCGCCATGCGCGCGTCCCCGAGCCCGCAGGCCCGAACGATAGAAAGCGACGATAACAATATTGAAAAACAGTCACAACTCTGTCCTTCTCTGATCCTTGCTTGCCAGGCGATGGAAATTGGCGAACTGCGCATACTTCTTGTTGCCTGATGCCAGATTGAAGCTGCGGGCGGCACAGGTTTGGCCGTTTCTCGGGCGACCATCCCTGTGATGCGTAACAATGAAGATGTAGTCAGTGATAACAGGCAATAATCTGGTCGCGTTCGGACCATGCTCATTCCAGAATCAGCTCAAAACCAGACCATAGATATGGCTATGCATCAGCGAACATGAACACTTGTCTTGCTAATGTTATACCAACAATATCAATTTAAACAGGGAAAATTTTTAGATTTTGTCAGCTGTTTTTTTCATCTGTTTTTTCCAATTATTGCGTGGCTGGGCCACTTCAGGGTAAAGCATGACCCGCAGCTGCCGTCCACAGTGCAAACCAGTCTGGCCTGCTCAGCGTATGAGCACAGGCCTGTACCGCCTGTTGTAAGGCCTGTACCCGGCCGGAACCGGTCAGTACCAAGGGTTTAGACGGATGCTGCAGCACCCAGCTCAAGGCGATGGTACTGGCTGGCAGCCCTGAGGCTGCAGACTGGCGTTGCAGCTCGCTTTGTACCCGGGCGATCTGCGCGGTTGGTGCAGGCTGCTGAAACAGCGTACCGCCACCCAGAGCGGACCAGATCATCGGAGAAATACGCAAACGCTGGCACTGATCCAGCGTGCCGTCATGCAAAGCCTGCTGCTGCAATACCGATAATTCCAGCTGATTCGTCACCAGCGGGAAACGCGCTGCGAGTAAGTCAAACTGCGCAGTGGTGAAATTGGAGACACCGAAATGACGCACCTTGCCGCTTTGCTGCAAATGAAGGAAAGCCCCGGCAATTTCATCGGCATCCATCAGAGGATCGGGACGATGTATCAGTAACAGATCGAGCTGTTCTATGCCCATCGCCTGCAGGCTGTTTTCAGCTGAAGCGATAATGTGCGCGCGGCTGGTATTGTAATGATGCACCGTATGCGCCGGGCGATGACGCGATGGCAGGCAGATACCGCATTTACTCACAAAGCGGAAGGCGGATTTCAGTTCCGGCGCCGCGTTCAGCGCTTCGCCCAATAAAAGCTCGCTCTGATAGTCACCGTAGATATCCGCCTGATCGATGGTATTGATGCCCAGTTCCAGCGCCTGCTGCAGGAAACTCACACGCTGGGCTGGCGTCATTTTCCATTCCGCCAGCCGCCACAATCCAAGGATGATGCGCGAAAACGCCGGGCCTTGCGGCGCTATCTCTGTTTGCGGCGTGCGCTGGCTCATGACTGTCTCACCTGCGCTATCGTCTGCAGAATTTGCTCAGCTTGGGTATAACCCGAGGTGAGCATATGTAAAGCCTCATCATGCACCATCAGCAAAGCGGGAAAACCGCGCACGCCCCACTGCTGGCATTGGCGGAATTCTTCCTGTACCGTTGCCATCGCCACCGGTGATGCCAGGGTTTCGGCAAAACTAGGCTGATCATAGTCAGCGCCCTGTTCGAGTTGATTGATGCTGCGCACGCAGACTTCAGTCAACACTTGCGCTTGCGTGACATCGCGGCCTTCGGCATAAAACGCGTGCTGAATTGCCCTGAACACTTGCAACAACTGGCGACCACTCAAATGATCGGCCACCAGCTTGGCCGTCACCACCGCGCGACAGGCGGGCTCAGTGTCGTACACAAAATCAGTTTGTGCCATGGCCTGATCAGAAAACGGCAAACCGCTTACCAGCGCTACCTGACGCCAGTGTTCCATGATGGTGCTGCGTTTTTCTGAACTCAACACTTCTTTTTCATAGGCACGCAAACCGCCGGTCATGATGTCCAGTTCAGCCTCAGGCAATGCATTCAGCACTTGCTCCAGTTCAGGACCGAAGCCATAACACCAGGAACACATAGGGTCGGCGATATAGAGTAGTTGCAAGGGTTCTTTTGTCATGTCCTGTCTTTCAATATGTGTGCTGTAAATGTACTAAGCGGACGATTGTAAAGGATGCGGCCTCAGCCTGCTCAGGCAGGGTACAGCGCCCCCAGGATGCGCAAGCCCCTGGCACCGGTCACCGCTGGCAGATTACCCGGCAGCCGCAGGCAGAACTGGCGTGCCAGCCAGGCAAATGCGAGTGCCTCCACATATTCCGGTGCCACGCCCAACGCCGCTGTGCTATGTACTTGCGCATTGCTGCCATACAGCGCCAGATAATGACGCATCTGCTGCATCAATTGGCTGTTGTAAGCACCGCCGCCGCAGACATACAGCGCATCGCAGACCGGGCTATGTGCAAGGCTGGCCATGATGATAGTCTGCGCAGTGTAGGCACACAGGGTAGCCTGCACATCAGCCGCAGCCAAGTCGGTAAAATCACGCAATTGCAGGCGCAACCACTCAGCATGAAACAAGTCACGCCCGGTGCTCTTAGGCGCAGGCAGTTGCAGATAAGGTTCTTGCAGCAAACAATCAAGCAAAGCCTGACTCACCTGACCGCTGGCGGCCCAGGCGCCGTCCGCATCATAGCCATGTCCCAGATGTTGCCGTATCCAGCCATCCATCAGCACATTGCCGGGACCGGTATCAAAGCCACTCACCGCTCCGTCGGGACACAGGATACTGATATTGCTGATGCCACCGATATTCACCACCACGCGCTGGTGCACAGATGAACCGAATATCGCCTGATGAAAAGCGGGTACCAAGGGCGCGCCCTGCCCGCCTGCAGCCAGATCGCGACTGCGAAAATCGGCAATCACATCCAGCCCGCTGAGTTCGGCCAGCAAGGCCGGATGATTGGTCTGACGGGTCCAGCCGAGTTCAGGCCGGTGTCGTATCGTTTGTCCATGCACACCTATCGCCTGTACGGTCTGATCCGGAGCCAGTCTGCACAAGTCGGCCACGCAGGCCGCATAAACTTGCGCCAGACGCTGTGCCAATGCGGCTTCGCGCTCGATTTCGTTCTCGCCGGGCTGCTGCAATTGCATGGCGGCCTGCTGCAAGGCTGCGTCAAATGGCTGATAAGCAGTAGCCAGTATCTGCATCGTCGCGCCACCCGGCGCAAATTGCACCATCACGCCATCGACGCCATCCAGGCTGGTGCCTGACATCAGCCCTATATAGATATACTGACTCATGGGGAGTATGGGAGGTATGGGAGGTAAAGGATGCATAAGTCCTCAAACACTAAACGGCTGGCGCGTTCACCCTGACTGCAAAAGCAGGCGAGCTGGCACACATCAGCATTAAAAAAAAGGCCGAACCTCGCGGTCCGGCCTGATGTGATATTGCATTGCGCAGATCAGCGCGAAGCCAGTTTCATGGATTCAGCCATACGCTCAGGACGCAGCAAATTAAAGCGATGCTGCATATCACCGGCGACGGTTTTAAAGCGCGGCATATCTGCACCAGCCAGTGGCGGCGCATCCGGCACGATCACTGACATAGGATCGCGCGGCTCGTTATTGACGCGGAATTCATAATGCAGATGTGGCCCGGTCGACCAGCCAGTCGAGCCCACATAACCGATCACTTCACCCTGACTCACACGGCTGCCTTTACGGATACCCGCAGCAAAACGGCTCATGTGGGCATAGGCCGTGGTGTAATTCGAATGATGGCGTACCACCACTAAATTACCGTAACCACCGCTAGGGCCAACCGAATCGATCACGCCATCAGCGGTAGCACGGATAGGTGTGCCGCTGACCGCAGCGAAATCTACACCTTTATGCTGTTTCCATTGACCGGAAATAGGATGGACCCGCATCGAGAAACCGGAAGAGACACGGGTAAATTCTAAAGGCGATTTCAGGAAGGCTTTTTTGAGTGACTTGCCGTCAAAGGTGTAATAGCCACCCTGACCACCGGCTTCATCAAACCATACCGATTGAAAAGTCTTACCGGCATTTTTGAATTCACCGGCCAGCACGCGACCGGTGCGTATCAATTGTCCGTTTTGCCAGAAGCTTTCATAGACCACGTTGAACTGATCACCGCGCTGCAGGCGACGGAAATCGATATTGGTCTCAAACATGCTGACGATCTGGGAAGAAATCGCATCAGAAATATGCGCTTCATCGGTTGCTGCAAACAGCGAGGAACGGATATTACCGGATGCCATTTCTATCCGGCGTTCGAGCTGGGCTGTGCTGTCGCTGGCGCTAAAGTGTCCGTCCGCATTGCGCTTGACTTCCAGGTTACGCGCCGGTTTATCCGGGCCATCAGACACCGTGGTCTGCAACCATTCAAGGTCGCCATCTTCATTGGTTTTGACACGTATGGTTTTATCTGCGCGTAACTGCAACAGAGTACGGGCGACAGGATCGGACTTGATAAACTTGTCGGCATCCTGATCATCCACGCCGAGGCGTAACAACAGGCCACTGAGGGTGTCACCACGTCGCACCACATCTTCACGCACATACTGATGTTCAACGGCGGCGATCGCTGCGATTTGCTCATCGAGTGATGGTAAAGCTAAAACCTGGGTAATTTTTTTAACCGGAAGATCTGCTGCATCGGGCGCCAGCGGCGCGACTGCAGTCGCACCTACGGCACATACGGCAAAGAAAAAAGCGGTGACGCTCACAACACGGGAAACACGGGACGAACCGAACAACAGTCTGCTGCCAGTAGCCACACGAAGTAATTTATCTGTAGGACGCATGCAATAAGTTAAAATTGACTGTTTTATAGAAAATTCGAGGTCGTTGCCGCCGTCGGCTTTGCAAAAATTGCAAAATAATGAATGCGGCTGACAAAGTAAAGACGGGATTATAAATCAATAGTCTGCACAAAATACGGCAAAATACCGAGTTTATCCCCACCCAGAATTTGACAAAAAGCTGATTATGGATTCAGAAGCGCAGCCATGACCAGCGGTGTTACAAAAAATTTGATGTAAATTAATTATGACTTCAACAGCTAATCCAACTCCAGTCTCCAGCACACCTAATCAGCTTCTGCCTTTGTCCGATGCGGTCCAGCACGCGCTGGCCGTGGCAAAACGCGGTGTGGATGAATTACTCATCGAATCCGAATTCGCGCAGAAACTGGCGCGCAGCGAACAAAGTGGTGTTCCCTTAAGAATTAAACTCGGTCTGGACCCAACCGCTCCTGACTTGCATCTGGGTCACACCGTGGTGCTGAATAAGATGCGTCAATTGCAAGATCTGGGGCACACCGTGATTTTCCTGATCGGTGATTTCACCTCCATGATCGGCGACCCATCCGGACGCAATGCCACCCGTCCGCCGCTGACCCGCGAGCAAATCGAGGACAATGCGCAGACTTACTTTAAGCAAGCCAGCCTGGTGCTGGATGCGTCCAAAACCGAAATCCGTTACAACTCCGAATGGTGCGATCCGCTCGGCGCGCGCGGCATGATACAACTGTCATCCAAATACACCGTGGCACGCATGATGGAGCGCGATGATTTCACTAAACGCTTCAAGGCAGGTACGCCGATTTCTGTGCATGAATTCCTGTACCCATTAATGCAGGGCTATGATTCGGTCGCACTGAAATCCGATTTGGAACTCGGTGGTACCGATCAGAAATTCAATTTGCTGGTTGGTCGCGAACTGCAAAAAGATTACGGACAAGAGCCGCAATGTATTCTGACCATGCCTTTGCTGGAAGGTCTGGACGGCGTTGAAAAAATGTCCAAATCCAAAAATAACTACATTGCGATCACCGAACCTGCGAACACCATGTTCGCCAAGGTGATGAGTATTTCCGATGAAATGATGTGGAAATACTATGACCTGCTTTCGTTCACCTCCATAGAGCAAATCGCAGGCTACAAAAAAGCCGTGGCGGAAGGTCAGAACCCACGTGATATCAAGGTCGCACTGGCACAGGAAATCGTGGCACGCTTCCACAGCAAGCAAGCCGGTGAAGATGCGCTGGCAGATTTCGTGAACCGTTCCAAAGGCGGTATTCCGGACGATATTCCTGAACTCAGCCTGAGCGGCGCACCGGTCGGCATAGGTCAGTTGCTGAAACAGGCAAATCTGTGTGCATCCACGTCTGAAGCACTGCGCATGGTAGAACAAGGTGGCGTACGTATAGACAGCGTCGTGATCAGCGACAAGGGCTTGAAAGTTGAAGCCGGTACCTTTGTGCTGCAAGTTGGCAAGCGTAAGTTTGCGCGCGTCACACTCAGCGCATGATCGCGCTGTTACAAAGAGTCAGTCATGCCAGCGTGGTGGTCGATGGCCACACGCTGGGCAGTATCGATGCCGGTCTGATGGTGTTGCTGTGCGCAGAACGTGGCGATACACGCAAAGAAGCCGATGCCTTGCTGACTAAATTACTCAGTTACCGGGTGTTCAGCGACGCAGCTGGAAAAATGAATCTGAGTATCCGCGATACCCAGGGTGGCTTGCTGCTGGTACCGCAGTTCACGCTGGCGGCCGATACCCAGTCCGGCACCCGCCCCTCTTTCACACCTGCTGCTACGCCTGCCGTGGCACAGGAATTGTTTGATTACTTCGTGGACCAGGCACGCAGTCGGCACGCACTGGTGCAAACCGGTCGCTTCGGCGCTGACATGAAGGTATCGCTCACCAATGACGGGCCAGTCACCTTTTGGCTGGAAACCAAGCGTGCACCGGCTAATACTGCAATACCCTCCTGAGCCATGACAGAAATTTTATTGATACGCCATGGCGAAACTGCCTGGAATGCGGTGAAACGACTGCAAGGCCATCTCGATATTCCACTCAATGCGGAAGGCAGGCGTCAGGCCAAGGCATTGGCGGCAGCATTACAAAATGAAAAACTGGATGCCATTATCGCCAGTGACTTACAAAGAGCCGTGCAGACCGCAGGTGAGATCGCTCGCCTGCAAGGCCTGAGCACGCGTACAGATCCAGGCTTGCGCGAACGCTGCTTTGGCGGTTTTGAAGGGGAGCTGTATAGCGAACTGCCGCATAAATATCCGAAAGAACATGCGGCCTGGCGCGCGCATGATCCGGATGCGGAATTTCCTCCCGGTGAAAATGCGGGTGAAACCATACGCCGCTTTCACCAGCGCGTGATGGAGCATATTCTTCATTATGCGCGTCAGTTCGACGGCAAAAAAATCGCCATCGTCGCGCATGGCGGCGTACTGGAATGCGCGTATCGCGCCGCGAAACAACTGCCACTCGATGCGCCACGCGAAGTCACGATTTATAACGCCAGCATTAACCGTTTTGTTTACCAGGACGGTCAAATCAGCTTATTACAGTGGGGCGATATCGCTCACCTGGATGCGGCTGATGCGCTGGATGAAATCAATCAGACACAAGCCTGAAAGAGCTGCCGCAGCAGTCTGAAAAGCCTGCTGCGTCTCATCCTTGTTCGCTCATCCTTATTCGCTTAATGTAATTTGATACGTGGATTTCTTACTCTGTCTATGGTTTCGGCCCAGGTCGATAACCAGGTATGAAATAAGCCATTCACTGCGACCTGATGGTGCTTATGCAGCGACCAGTACATCCACTTTGCCAGCGTCCCTTCAATAAATACAGAACCACTGGCGATGGCGCCCATCAGACTGCCTACCGTACTGTAATTACCTAACGATACGAGCGAGCCATGATCCTTATAACGGAAATCAAGTAAGGATTTGCCTTGCAACTGACGCTCCAGCGAACGCGCGAGCAAACTGGCTTGCTGATGCGCGCTCTGCGCACGTGGCGGCACATTCGGCAGCCCCTCTCCCTGCGGACAGGCACAGCAATCGCCAATCGCAAAAATCGCCGGATCACGACTGCTTTGTAATTGCGGATTCACCACCAGCTGGTTCAGGCGATTCGTCTCCAGTCCATCCAGATCCTTCAGAAATTCCGGCGCTTTAATCCCGGCTGCCCACACCACGATACTGCTGGGCAGTACTTTGCCACTCACCATGTGCACGCCGGTTTTGCTCACTTGCTGCACTTGTTCATTACTGTGTATTTCTATCGCCATACCGCGTAATTCACGCGCGACTGCATCCGACAAACGTTCGGGCAACATTTGCAGTAAGCGCGGCGCGGCATCGACAATGGCGATCTTGATTTCTTTTTCGGGATGAAAATTGCGCAATCCGTAGCTGGACAGAATACTGGTGGTCATATGCAGCTCGGCCGCGAGTTCAACACCGGTCGCACCACCACCGATGATGGTCACGTTGAAGCGTCCTGCACCGGCAGACGTGGAAGTCGCCTGCGCACGCAGACAGCTGTTAATCAATTTTTCATGAAAGCGCTGCGCAGCGGGCAGCGAATCGAGCATGATGCAATGTTCACGCACGCCGGGTGTGCCAAAATCATTGGTCTGGCTGCCGAGTGCGATCACCAGCGTGTCATAAGGGATCGCTTGCCGCGGCAACAGCTCTTCACCATGCTCATCCAGCACCGGCGCCAGAAAAATTTCCTTACTCTGACGCGACAGCCCCTCCATGCGGCCTAAGCGGAAAGTAAAGTGATTACTCCTGGCCAGCGCAAAATACTCTCGTTCATCAGCATGACTGTCCAGCGTACCGGCTGCCACCTGATGTAATAAGGGCTTCCACACATGGGTCCGGCTGGCGTCAACCAGCGTGATGTGCGCCTTAGCGCGTTTTCCTAAACGCTTACCGAGACGGACTGCCAGTTCCAAACCTCCTGCTCCACCACCGACGATGGTAATTCTGGGTAAAGATGCTGTTGCCTGCATAGTGCCTCCTGATGTCAATATTCATTCCTGAGATCACTGCAAACACCCGTTCGCCAGCAACTGTCAGACAGCTCAGGAATTCATACTTGTTACAAGAGTAGATAGACTTAACGAGACTGAACAAAAAAACAGCGCAAATCCATGAACAAAGTATACACAGTTTTGACGACGACCGTCGTCCACCACCAGATGCAGAAACACGCTAAAAAAAGGCAATGAAAAATGATTATTTGTCACAATAAATAAAGCCTGCCACACAGGCTGTTTTTGCTAATTATTTAGGCAGCTTTCAGGTAGAATAGCGCTTCTTCAAAATTCCCCTCAGATTCATCGTGCAAATCGGACCTTATCTCCTGCGAAATAATTTATTTGTTGCTCCTATGGCCGGCGTGACAGACAGACCTTTTCGTCAGTTATGCAAAGAGCTGGGTGCCGGTTACGCCGTATCAGAAATGGCTGCATCGAATCCTAAATTATGGGAAACCGAGAAATCCACCCGCCGCACTAACCATGAAGGTGAGATGGAGCCCAAGGCGGTCCAGATCGCCGGTGCCGATCCGCAAATGCTGGCCGACTGTGCACGCTACAACGTGGATAAAGGTGCGCAGATCATCGACATCAATATGGGTTGCCCGGTCAAAAAGGTCTGTAATGCCTGGTGTGGTTCCGCCTTATTGCAGCATGAAAGCCTGGTCGGGCAAATTCTCGATGCGGTCGTCAGTGCAGTCGATGTACCGGTCACGCTGAAGTTCCGTACCGGCTGGGACAGAGCCAATAAAAATGCCTTGTCGATTGCACGCATGGCGGAATCAGCTGGCATACAAATGCTGACCCTGCATGGCAGAACCCGGGCCGATGCTTACAAAGGCGACGCGGAATACGACACCATCGCGCAAGTTAAGGCGACGGTCGGAATTCCGGTCGTGGCCAATGGCGATATCACCACACCGGAGAAAGCGCGCTTTGTGCTGGAATACACCGGTGCTGATGCCATCATGATAGGTCGTGCGGCGCAGGGTCGTCCCTGGATCTTCCGTGAAGTAGCGCATTTTCTGCAAACTGGCGAGCATCTGCCGCCACCGATGATTGCCGAAGTCAGGCAACTGATGCTGCATCATCTGCAGGCGCATTATGCATTTTACGGTGAGTACCTGGGCGTCCGGACTGCGCGTAAGCATATAGGCTGGTATGTACAGGATCTGGTCGGCGGTGAGGAATTCCGGCAGCAAATGAATCTGCTGACCGACTGTGAAGAGCAACTCGCAGCCGTTGGTCATTTTTTTGATTGCATGGCGGGGGAACGGTTACAATACCGCCCCTTTGAAGAAAAACTGGCGGCTTGATCAGCATTAGGTAGCAACGAGCAACACCCATTTGCGTTTTTTGCTGCTACCCGCAGCCACAAAACGCCGCCCTGCATAAACACACTGAACGAACTGAATAAAAACAGCATGAGCAAAGATAGTATCCAAGACGCCGTTCACAAAAATCTGGAAAAATATTTCCGTGATCTGGGCGAACAACCTGCCTCCAATATCTATGACATGGTGGTACTGGCCGTAGAAAAACCCATGTTAGAAATGGTGATGTCACGCGCGTCCAGCAACCAGTCCCAGGCTGCGGATATGTTAGGTATCAACCGTAATACCCTGCGTAAAAAACTGCAGCAACACGGTTTGCTCTAGGATAGCTCAGCAGGCTGACACCGATTTCCTCACTCTCAAAACTTATCATGATCAAACAAGCCCTCATATCCGTCTCCGACAAGACCGGTGTGCTCGATTTTGCACGTGAATTGTCAGCACTCGGTGTCAGACTGCTGTCAACTGGCGGTACCGCCAAACTGCTGGCCGATAATGGCCTGGCTGTGACTGAAGTCGCAGACTACACCGGCTTTCCGGAAATGCTGGATGGCCGTGTGAAGACCCTGCATCCGAAAGTACATGGCGGCATCCTGGCCAGACGCGATCTGCCTGAACACGTGGCAGCGCTGGAACAGCATGGCATCCCGACCATAGACATGGTGGTAGTGAATCTGTATCCATTCCAGCAAACTGTCGCTAAGGCAGAATGCTCGCTGGAAGACGCGATTGAGAATATTGATATCGGTGGCCCGACCATGCTGCGCTCTTCGGCCAAGAATCACAAAGACGTGACTGTGATCGTTGACCCGAGTGATTACAGCATCGTGCTGGCTGAAATGAAGGCCAATGCGAATGTAGTCAGCTATGACACCAACTTCACACTGGCTAAAAAAGTATTCGCCCATACCGCGCAATACGACGGTGCCATTACCAATTACCTGACCAGCCTGGCAGAAGACAAGGCCCATGCGACACGCAGTGCCTATCCGCAAACCCTGAATCTGCATTTCGAAAAAGTGCAGGAAATGCGCTATGGTGAAAACCCGCATCAGTCCGCCTCTTTCTACCGCGATCTGAAAGCAGTGGATGGCGCGCTGGCCAACTACACCCAGTTACAAGGCAAGGAACTGTCGTACAACAATATCGCCGATGCAGATGCGGCCTGGGAATGCGTCAAATCCTTCCAGGGCACAGCCTGCGTGATCGTCAAACATGCCAATCCATGTGGCGTCGCACTCGGTGCCGATGCGCTGGAAGCCTACAGCAAAGCTTTGCAGACTGACCCGACTTCGGCGTTTGGCGGCATCATTGCCTTCAACAGCGAACTCGACGGTAAAGCTGCAGAAGCAGTCGCGAAACAATTCGTTGAAGTGCTGATCGCTCCTTCCTTTACAGCAGAAGCAAAAGCGATTTTCGCAGCCAAACAAAACGTGCGCCTGCTGGAAATTCCTTTGGGCGGCGGCGTCAATCAGTACGACCTGAAACGCGTAGGCGGTGGTCTGCTGGTACAGGCACCGGATGCGAAAAACGTTTTGCAGGAAGAACTGCGCGTGGTCTCTAAACTGCAGCCTACACCGCAGCAAATGGCAGACATGATGTTCGCCTGGCGCGTCGCTAAGTTCGTCAAATCGAATGCCATCGTCTTCTGTGGCAATGGCATGACACTGGGTGTCGGCGCCGGTCAGATGAGCCGCATCGATTCCGCCCGCATCGCTTCGATTAAGGCACAAAATGCCGGTCTGACTTTAAGCGGTTCTGCGGTCGCGTCCGACGCCTTCTTCCCCTTCCGTGATGGTCTGGATGTGGTGGTGGATGCCGGTGCAACTTGCGTGATCCATCCAGGCGGCTCCATGCGCGATCAGGAAGTCATCGATGCCGCAGATGAACGCGGCGTCGTGATGGTCTATACTGGCACGCGTCATTTCCGTCATTAATACCCAGTCGTTCCAGCGCAGGCTGGAACCCAGCGGCGTTTTTTAGCGTCTATGTCGGCATACATCTACATACTAAGCAGCGGCAGAAATGGTACGCTGTATGTAGGTGTATCCAGTGATCTGGTGCAAAGAGTTTTTCAGCACAAACAGCATCTGGCGGATGGTTTCACGAAAAAATATCACGTTGATCAACTGGTTTGGTATGAACAAACCGACTCCATCGAATCTGCGATCCGGCGCGAAAAGCAAATCAAAGCCTGGAACCGGGAGTGGAAAATAAAGCTGATAGAAGCCACTAATCCGTATTGGAATGATTTATATTCAGGCATCTTGTAAGCCACTGGATTCCTGCCTGCGCAGGAATGACGAGAAACGATGAAAATATTAGGCATAGACCCCGGCCTGCGTACCACAGGTTTCGGGGTCATCCACAAACAGGGGCAGAAGCTGACGTATATCGCTTCCGGCACTATCAAAACCGTTGAAGGCTCTTTGCCGGAACGGCTCAAGACTATCCTCTCCGGCGTTTCCGAAATCGTGCGCACCTATCAGCCCGATTGTGCGGCAATAGAAAAAGTCTTCGTCAACGTCAATCCGCAATCCACATTATTACTGGGTCAGGCACGTGGCGCCGCAATCTGCGCGCTGGTGGCAGCCGATCTGGCAGTGGCTGAATACACCGCCTTACAAGTGAAGCAAGGTGTAGTAGGTCAAGGGCGCGCCAGCAAAGAGCAGGTGCAGGATATGGTGCAAAGGCTGCTCATGCTATCTGGCACACCCAGCCCGGATGCGGCCGATGCGCTGGGCGTCGCAATTTGCCATGCCCATAGCGGTGATGCCTTAGCCACACTGGGCGCTATCGCGCCGGAACTGGCGAAACGCGGGCTGCGCGTGAAAGCCGGACGTCTGATAGGCTGACAGGCTGATAGAGCTTTGTGTTCTGAAAGCACAGACTGAGTATTCATGCGCCTTACCAAGGCAAAATGGCCTGACAGCCTTATTCTGTGCGGACTATCTATACTAAGCAGCTTTTTCAGTTGTATCAGACTGCGCTGCGGCGATGAAAGCTGCTGAGCGATGGAAAATCCTGCCTGCACCCTCCTCAATCCAGACAGAATCGTTTACTATCACTGTTTATTCATACAGTATGAAAGTTCAGCATGATAGGTCGCATCGCAGGTACCCTGATAGAAAAAAATCCCCCTCAGCTACTGATCGACTGTCAGGGCGTCGGCTATGAGGTCGATGTGCCGATGAGCACCTTCTACCATTTGCCACCTTTGGGTGAGAAAGTGGTACTGCTGACGCACCTGGCGATACGCGAAGATGCGCATGTGCTGTTTGGTTTCGGCAGCGCCGAAGAACGTGCCACCTTCCGCCAGTTAATCAAAATTTCAGGCGTCGGCGCACGTACTGCCTTGTCTATCCTGTCCGGCATGTCGGTAGCGGATCTGGCACAGGCCGTCAGCATGCAGGAAGCCGGTCGCCTCACCCGCGTCCCCGGCATAGGCAAGAAAACCGCTGAGCGCTTGCTGCTGGAGCTGAAAGGCAAACTGGGTGCCGACCTGTTCTCCGCTGCTGAAGCCAGCCCTGGTGGTGATCACAGCGCAGACATACTGAATGCGCTGCTGGCACTTGGCTACTCAGACAAAGAGGCACGCATTGCACTCAAAGCGGTACCGAAAGACAGTGGCGTCTCGGAAGGCATTAAGCTGGCCTTAAAAGCCTTATCTAAAGCCTGAGCCACTAACCTGACTGCGCCTTAATTCAGCACTACCGGAAGCCCGCCATGAGTATACAAACCGATAATCTGTCTATCGACTTTTCTGAGCCGCGCCTGATCGCTGCTACGCCTGTGTCGCAACAGGAAGAAGCGATAGAACGCGCCCTGCGCCCTAAGCAGCTCGATGAGTATGTAGGGCAGGAAAAAATCCGCGGTCAGCTCGAGATTTTCATTGCGGCTGCACGCCAGCGTCAGGAAGCGCTCGATCACACCTTATTGTTTGGCCCGCCGGGTCTGGGCAAAACCACACTGGCCCACATCATTGCGCGTGAAATGGGCGTCAATCTGCGCCAGACTTCAGGGCCGGTGCTGGAGCGTGCCGGGGATCTGGCAGCGCTGCTGACCAATCTGGAAGCCAATGATGTGTTATTCATCGACGAGATACACCGGCTGTCACCGGTGGTGGAAGAAATTCTGTATCCGGCGCTGGAGGATTACCAGATCGACATTATGATCGGTGAAGGACCAGCCGCACGTTCAGTAAAACTGGATCTGCAACCATTCACACTGGTTGGCGCGACGACGCGCGCCGGTATGCTGACCAACCCGCTGCGCGACCGTTTCGGTATCGTGGCGCGACTGGAATTTTATACTGCTGACGAATTGACGCGCATCGTGACGCGCTCGGCTGCCCTGCTGAATGCACCGATACAGGAAGACGGCGCGCGTGAAATCGCTAACCGCGCACGCGGCACGCCGCGTATCGCCAACCGTTTGCTGCGCCGGGTCAGGGATTATGCTGAAGTCAAAGGCAATGGTGAAATCACCAAAGCCATTGCTGATGCGGCATTGCGTATGCTGGACGTGGATCAGGCTGGTTTTGATTTGATGGACAGAAAGCTGCTGGAAGCGATTTTGTTCAAATTTGGCGGCGGCCCGGTCGGGCTTGATAACGTGGCGGCAGCCATCGGTGAAGAACGCGACACCATAGAAGATGTACTGGAGCCTTATCTGATCCAGCAAGGCTATCTGCAGCGCACCCCGCGTGGCCGGATTGCGACTGCACTGGCTTACCAGCATTTTGGCGTGGCGATGCCAGCTTCTTAATTCGTATCCCATCTGCGCGCACCGCCAGGCCGGTCGCTTAAGCGCTGGCCTGGCTTTACCATGGGCAATTCAAATCTGCTCGTCTGCCTGCACAGGTTCGACACTTTTTCCTGAGTGTCGGTGTATGAGAGGCTAGTTGCGACACCAACACACATACTCACAGGCAGATTTAAATTTTACAAACAACAAAACAAAAAGCACCCGAAGGTGCTTTTTGTTTTTGATCTTTTCAACAGCAAGCCTAAGCTTGCCGATGATTAGAACATGTGGCGGATACCAACGTTGAACATACGTTCTGTAGCGCCGATACCGGAAGCGATACCACCAGCATTCACCTTAGCATCGTTTTTCAGACGGGAAACCGATGTGTACAGGTTAGTACGCTTGGACAGGGAGTGTGTGTAACCCAGAGCGAACTGGTTAGAAGCGTTATCGCTGCTAACTACGTCATTTTTAACCATAGTCAGGGAAGAGATCACTGCACCAGCTGCACTGACAGGAACTGTTACACCAACGCTCCACAGTTTGTATGCAACGCTGTCATTGTCAGTTTTAACTTTACCAACAGACAAAGCACCTTTAGCCATACCGAAATCGTATGTTGCACCAATGAATGCTGTTTTAGTAGCATTTGTAACAACTGCTACATTGTTATCTGCATGGTAAGCACCAGTTACCAGCAATGGGCCGCCTGCATAAGAAGCAGACACACCGATACCACGGCCGCTACCAACGTTACCAGCTTGCTCACCAGCAGAGTAAGCCAGGGAACCTGTGAAACCACTCAGGTTGTTAGTCGTGTAGTTAATGGTGTTGTTAGAACGTGGGTTAGTTGCGAACAACAGATTACCCAGGCCAGTTGCGCTGGTGCTGTCAGTTGCGGAACCACCGATGATACCGGTGCTGAATGGATCCACTGCGTCAACTGCATCGAAAATTGGTTTGTTTTGACGGCCAACCTGAACCGCACCGAAGTCACCGGACAAACCTACCCATGCTGCGCGACCAAATGCCAGACCGCCTTGCGCAGATGCGCCTGTGTCAGCTTGTACGCCCATTTCCAGTTTGAAGTTAGCTTTCAAACCATTGCCCAGATCTTCAGAGCCTTTGAAGCCCAGACGGGAACCGGATTGCACGCCGCTATCCAGCGAGAAGATGTTGCCTTTGCCTTTAGAAAACTGGCCATTGTTTTCTGCATTGAAAGCCATATCCAGAACACCGTACACGGTAACGGAAGATTGTGCTTGTGCGGAACCTGCTGCAGCAGCCAGAACGGCCAGAGCGATCAAGGATTTTTTCATTTCTTTTTTCTCCAAAGGATTTTGAGATAAACCTAATTTTGCAGCTGCATCGCAGAAAACTGAAACACCAGCGGAAGCGACACAATTGCCTAAAAACTGCTAATTCTGAAAACTGTTTTACGTATTTGACCAAATTTTGCTTATAAGCCACAAGCAGATTCGCCACTTTTAGCCAAATTAAGCAAGAAATTGTCTCAAATTGACAACGACCATTATATAAAACATATCACTTCTTCTCTAAATAAGCTTTCTTAGAGAAAAAAGAAAAAGCCGCGAAACGCGGCTTTTTCTGGATTGAATTGCAATCAGAATGAGTGCAACAGACCTACCGCAGTACGGCCGGCACGTGAACTACCGGTATTTACCCCGATAATGCCCAATGCCAGAGAGGTATCCTGAATTGCAGCGGAGCCCGCTTTGGCGTAAGTCACAGAGGCATAGGCAGTAGTACGTTTGCTGAAAGCATATTTTGCTAAAGCAATGAACTGGTCGGCCTTGCCTTCAAAGTCACCTGAGCGCTTGGTGTTGTAATAAGCACCAGTCAGCGTAATTTGATCAGATAAAAAGTAATCTGCGCCCAGACCGATCACGGCAATTTTACGGTTATTCGCATTGCCAAATGGTGCAATGACGATATTGCCATCCACGACACTATGTGAGTAAGTACCACGCAAGCCCAAAGTCGGGATGACCTTGTACTTAGCACCGGCCGCCCAGCTGGTCAGCGTCGCGGCATTCGATACGTCTTTCATTTTTGCATAAGCAATCGCTGCACCATTGGTGCCATCGGTGAAAAACCCTGACAGACCGGCATAGGAGCTGGCACTGTTATCACCCGCTTTTTCACCGAAGCCATACATCAGCGCACCACCAAAGCCTGACATGATGGGAGAAACATATTTAATCGAGTTATTTTGACGTAAGGCAGAACCGCCCTGATTCGTACCAAAACCACCGTAAAACCCGCCCGAATTCATGCCGCTGAACATAATGTTAGGGTTGGTTCCCGCATGTGCCAGGCTCATAGGGTCCGCCAGACCGACAGAATCCACACCCAGAATGTTATTGCGACCCAGTGTCACGGCACCGAAATCACCGGATATACCAACCCAGGATAAACGGTCAAACAAGGAAGTGTTATTACCCGCCTGAGTAAAGCTATTGCCGCCGAATCCAGCACCGGCCGCGCCGGTATCATTGGCCAGCGTACCTTCCAGATTGAAATTTGCTTTCAAACCACCGCCCAAATCTTCAGAACCCTTAATCCCCCAGCGCGAAGTTAGCAATTGACCAGCATCTACGGAAAATTTGCCACCACCATTTGCTGCCTGATTTGTGTTGTAAACCGCCGCTGCATCAATGATGCCGTACAAAGTTACTGAGGACTGGGCTTGCGCCGCAGAGGCAAACATACCAAGAACAGCTAATGCGAGTACTGATTTTTTCATTGTCAAAGTCTCCAGATAAGTTGGTCAGTCAGGCTTTCAGACATAGCTCTGCGCTTGGCTATTTTGTCTGAGGGATAGTGCAAACACTTCGGAATATCGCTGCTAGAAGTTGAACTCCATTGAACCAAAGCAAATGCATTTGAGCAAAGAGAATTTGCGAACGACCGTTTTTATGCAAATTTTATGTGGTTAGCAGACAACAATTTGTTGGTGAATTGGTTTCTCCACAGCGTTTTATTCAGAAAACCCTTCAATAATTTCAATTTAAACAATCATTTAAGGCATATCAAGAAAGCCAGTGAAAAGCAGTTGGCAAGTGTGGTGCAGGCCGGGCTTGGATTACAATAAGGCGAAAAATTTCTGCAAGGACAGCAAGATGCCATTTCTTTCCACCGACCGCCTGATCATAGGCTTAGACCGGGCTTTACGTACTGTTTCCGCCCAGACCAGAAGTTCGCGCCCAGATCCGGATGCTGGTATTACAGAGTCAGCACTCAGTGAAGCCGAGAAAAAACATAGTGCAGGTTTAATGCGGGTTAATCACGTAGGTGAAATCTGTGCCCAGGCACTCTATGATGCGCAAGCTGCTTTTTCGCATGCGCCGGAAGTGGCGCGCCAGTTGGCACACTCTTGCTTAGAGGAAGAGGATCACCTGGCCTGGACTGCACGCCGCCTGAAAGAACTCAATTCCAGACCCAGCCTGCTCAATCCCTTATGGTATGCCGGCGCCTACACCTGCGGTGTCATAGCTGCGAAATGTGGCGATGCAGCCAGCCTCGGATTTGTGGTCGAGACAGAACGACAAGTAGAAGCTCATCTGGAGGGGCATCTCAGGGAATTGCCAGTTGCCGATTTGCGCTCACGCGCGATTGTCGATCAGATGCGCATTGACGAAATCGCCCACGGTGCTGCGGCTCAACAGCTGGGAGCAACAGGCACACCATTGCCAGTCAGACTGGGGATGAAGGCGATGGCTAAAATCATGACCAGCACTGCTTACCACATCTAAGTTTTTGCGTATCAAGCCGATTCAGCACAAACAGTTTCCCTGAGGAACTTTTTCTGTTTTTGTGCTTTAATCCCGCTTCTTTTCAGCATACTTGCCTCATAGACAGGTATTTAGGCAAAGGAAACGACATTTCCTCCGCTACCTGAACGTTCATGTTCTATGCTGAAACATACCTGGCGCGGTTGAATACTCACTTCCGCGCCTTCAGCGGAGATTTTTATGCGCACAAATTTGCCAGTGACAGGTCGTGAAATTTTGATGAAAGATGGGCATTCCATCGTTTCCAAGACTGACCTGAAGGGAAAAATCACTTACTGCAATCCGTATTTCGTGGAGCTTAGCGGCTTCGACGAAAACGAGCTGATTGGTGCGCCACATAACATCGTGCGTCACCCTGATATGCCGGCGCAAGCCTTCGCTGATTTATGGGATACCGTTAAGCGTGGCATTCCGTGGACTGGGCTGGTCAAGAACCGCTGTAAAAACGGGGATCATTACTGGGTCAACGCTAATGTCACGCCTTTAATCGAAAATGGTGCGGTGGTTGGCTATATGTCGGTCAGGACTAAGCCCGAACGTAAGGAAATCGAAGCAGCCAGCCAGTTGTACCAAAGCATGCGTGCTGGTCGTGAAACGGGTCTGTTACTACGCGAAGGCCGCTTGTTATCCGATACTGTGACTGGCCGCATCGCGCGCCGCTTACGGCTAGCTGCCAAGCCCAGACTCGCGCTGGGCATGAGTCTGACTTTGCTTTCGCTGCTGATCTGGGGTGGACTGCATATCGCGGAACACGGCACAAGTCTGGCAAATGTCGCAAGTCTGATCGCCTGCGCAGCCTTGGTGATCTATCAATGGGTGGTCATCCACGTAAAGTTACTCAATCCCGTTGGGATTGCTGTCAGTGCCGCCAGAGCGATCGCCGGTGGCGATCTGACACGCAACATACCGCGCGGTGATGACACCGAAATGGGCCAGCTATTGCAGGCTCTGCGACAGATGAATATCAATCTGGTTTCCGTCATTAATGATGTACACCTGAATGCCAGAGCCATTTCCAGCGGCACACGGGAAATCGCAGATGCCAACATGAATTTATCGGGGCGTACCGAATCGCAGGCGTCCAGCCTGGAGCAAACCGCCTCCAGCATGGAGCAATTTGCGGAGACAGTACGTCAGAATTCCGACCATGCAGCGCAAGCCAATACGCTGGCGGAAACTGCGTCAGCAGTCGCTCATCAGGGTGGTGCAATGGTAAGCCGGGTCGGCGATACGATGCAGGAAATCAGTAGTTCAGCGCGTAAGATAGAAAGCATCATCAGTCTGATTGATGGCATCGCTTTCCAAACCAATATCCTGGCACTGAATGCGGCCGTGGAAGCAGCGCGTGCCGGTGAACAGGGACGCGGCTTTGCAGTAGTCGCCAGCGAAGTCAGGAATCTGGCGCAGCGTTCAGCCAGTGCAGCTAAGGAAATCAAGGTCTTGATTGATGACTCGGTCAATAAAGTCGGGCAAGGCAATCAACTGGTGCAGGACACCTCAGCTACCATGCAACACTTAGTACAGTCAGTGCAGCATGTGAGTGCTGTTATCCATGAAATCACGATCGCCAGCCGCGAGCAAAAAGAAGGTGTGGAGCAAATGAACAGCGCGGTGGCACACATGGATGAGATGACGCAGCAAAACGCGGCCATGGTCGAAGAAGCTGCAGCTTCTGCGGGGAATTTAGCTGACCAGACTCTGCGTTTGCAGCAGGCAATCAGCGTCTTCACGTTAAGCCGTGCAGGTAATTCTGCACAGCCAGCGTCAGGACCAAGACAGGCTGCAGCAAGGCAGCCATCCCCGGTTAAAAGAAACGGAAACAAACAGCTGCGATAGCGGTCGGTATCAGCGCCGACAAAAACAAACCGCCCGGGCTGATGGCCTTTTCATGAAAGTAGTCTTTCAAGATGGCATACCCGGCCGGATTGGGTGCGTTGGCAATCACAGTTAAGCCACCGCCAGTCACCGCACCGGCCACCAGTGCATACTTTGCACTGTCCGATAAGCCGCTGACTAATGAGCCCAGATAAGTCAGCGCTGCATTATCAGTGATCGCGGTCAGCCCGGTTGCGCCGAAAAATAATACGGTGGTATTCATCCCGGCCAATATCGGCTGCAACCACCATTCCTGCTTACCGCCCAACACCACCAGACCCGCCAGGAAGAATGCGACCAGCAAACCTTCGCGCAGCATGAGGCGGTCCTGGAATTGCTGATAGGCTTCGGTAAAGCCCAGGAAAAATAAGAACAAGCCAAGAAACACGACTGGATAATGGGCAAACCAGACGGTCGCTGCCAGGAACAGAAAATGGATCGCGACCACACTCAAAGGTATCGTCGCTGTCGCGTTCTGTGTATTAGTGTCTGAGCCAGCGGCCTGATCTAAAGCACACAGCTCACGACGGAAAAATATAGTCAGCCACAAGGCATTCACGAGCACCGCAATCGCCGCGCGCCAGCCAAAATTCTGCATCATGAAGGCGATATCCCAGCCCCATTTTTCCGCCACCATCAGCACCGGTGGAGCCGCAAAAGAAGTCAGCACGCCGCCTATCGACACATTCACAAACAAGACACCGAGTGTCATGTACTTCATTTTTTCTGGTATCGCTTTAGAGAAAAAACTGTCCCGCAACATCAGTGCCGCCAGCGTCATTGCGGCCGGCTCGGTAATAAACGAGCCAAATAAAGGCACCAGCGACAGGCATAAGAAATACGAAGCGAGCTGCGTGTTAAGCGGCAATGCGCGTGCTATGCGCGAGACTACGTTCTGCACAAACCACAGTACCGGACGGGTGCCTGCGATCACCAGGATCACGAATACAAATAAGGGCTCGGTAAAATTCTGCGCTTCCAGATAATGGATTGCTTCTTTCTGATTCACCATGGCAGAAATCAGCAATACCAGAACACAGGCCCAAAAACCAAACACCACCTCGACCTCACCCAACAAATGCCAGAGCCCGGCATGGTGCTTACTCTGGTGCGCCAGATGCAGAAAATATTTGGTGGAAAAAGTATGTAATACGGCCAGTGCAAAAATACCGGCCGCACAATACTGCAGCATTAACTCTGTGTTCATCCTTACTCCTTATGCAGTTGAAGATGGCACACAGAGCTTACGCCCTGTGGCCTTCAGATTTTTTCCAGCTTGGCGATACTCAGGTCCAGTAACTTCATCCCGAATTTGCCAAAATTGATATGAGCGCGCGCATTCATGCCGCTGCCCTCAATATTCACGATCACGCCTTCGCCAAATTTAGCATGCGCGACATTCTGTCCAACCCGCCAGCTCTGCTGCGCAGAAGTCTGGCTGAAATTCTGTGCAATCTGGTTCACATCGGCCATAGGCACTTCATCCCAGGCTGATTTTTTTTGCCCGAACCAGCTGGGTTGTACCTTGGGTGACAACCATTTGAGTGACTCATCCGGTAATTCATCAAAGAAGCGAGAACGCATGTTGTAGCGGGTCTGACCGTGCAACATGCGGGTCTGTGAAAAACTCAGATACAGACGTTTGCGCGCACGCGTGATCGCCACATACATCAGGCGCCGCTCTTCTTCCAGGCCAGCTTCTTCCTGCGCGCTGTTCTCATGCGGGAACAAGCCCTCTTCCAGCCCGGTGATAAAGACTGCATCAAACTCCAGCCCTTTGGCCGAATGCACCGTCATCAGTTGCATAGCATCCTGCCCTGCCTGCGCCTGATTATCACCAGCTTCCAACGAGGCATGCGACAAAAACGCAGACAGCGGTGACATCACTGTTGGCAACGCCGCATCGGCATCGATAATGACATCGTTGGCGCCATTGTTAAGCAAAACTGGCTGCCTGACCGCAGGTCCGGCAAATGCGGGCGCCTCTTTATTGAAACCCTCTTCCGAGACAAACAAGACTGCTGCATTCACCAGCTGCTCTAAGTTTTCTATGCGATCCGCACCCTCCTTTTCGGTCTGATAATGCACCAGCAACTGGCTCATATCTAACACCACCCTGACCATTTCCGGCAAAGGCAGATTCTGCGTTTCGAAGCGTGCCCCCTCAATCAGACGCACAAAATTAGCCAGTGCCGATCCGGCCTTGCCAGCCACATGCGGTACCGCTGCGTACAGCGAGATATTGTGCAGTCTGGCCGCATCCTGCAATTGCTCTATGGAGCGCGCTCCTATGCCACGGGTAGGGAAATTCACCACCCGCAAAAAAGCCGAATCATTATGCGGGTTATCCATCAACTGCAGATAGGCAATCGCATGCTTGATTTCAGCGCGTTCAAAGAAGCGCTGGCCGCCATAGACACGATATGGAATATTCGCCGTGAATAAGGCATGCTCAATCACACGGGATTGCGCATTGGAGCGATACAGGATGGCGATTTCGCTACGCGCTGAACCTTCACGGATCAGGTTTTTCGCTTCATCGATGATCCAGTTGGCTTCCTGGATGTCGCTGCTGGCTTCCATCACGCGCACCGGTTCGCCATGTCCGGCATCGGTACGCAGATTCTTGCCCAGACGCTTGCTGTTATTGGCGATCAGAATATTGGCGCTATCCAGAATATGACCATGCGAACGGTAGTTTTGTTCCAGCTTAATCAGATTTTGCACTTCAAATTCACGCTCAAACGCCGTCATATTGCCCACGTTCGCACCACGGAAAGCATAAATACTCTGATCATCATCACCCACAGCAAACACAGCATTCGGACGCCGGTTACCGGCTCCGGCCATCAGTTTCAGCCATTTATACTGCAGGTCATTGGTATCCTGAAATTCGTCGACCAATATGTGCCGGAAGCGCTCCTGATAATGCTCACGCAGTGGCTGGTTGCGGCTCAACAATTCGTAAGTACGTAACAGCAGTTCCGCAAAATCGACCACGCCTTCACGCTGACATTGCGCATCATATAAATCATACAGCCCGACCATCTTGCGATTGAAATCATCACTGGCATCCACCTGGGCCGCACGCAAGCCCTGATCTTTGGCGCTGTTGATAAAGTACATCAGGGTCTTGGGTGGGAATTTCTCATCGTCGATATTATTCGCTTTCAATAAGCGCTTAATAAACGACAACTGATCACCCGAATCGAGTATCTGAAACGTCTGTGGCAGCCCGGCATCGCGGTGGTGTGCGCGCAATAAGCGATTACACAAGCCGTGGAAAGTACCTATCCACATACCGCGCGTATTGATCGGCAACATAGCCGACAGACGGGTCTGCATTTCTTTTGCCGCTTTATTGGTAAAAGTCACAGCCAGTATGCCGCCCGGCGAGATCTGTCCAGTCTGGATCAGCCAGGCAATACGCGTGGTCAGTACACGGGTCTTACCGGAACCGGCACCGGCAAGAATAAGCGCCGACTGGGCCGGCAGGGTCACAGCCGCAAGCTGCTCTGGATTCAGGTTATGGAGTAAATTTTGCATACCCCGATTATACGTTCAGAACATGGGTGCTGGACATAGATACTGAACATATACACAGCTAATTGAGCGAAGTATGGCATGCAGTAAGCGATACCAGACTGATGAAAGGAGCTGCCAATGTTTGTTATAACGAACAGAAAAATGCATAATGATTATCTATCAACATACTTCTGGATTTTCACTATGCGCCGTTTGCTTTCCACCCTTTTGCTGAGCAGTGCCAGCTTATTGCCGGCTGTCCATGCGCACGCGATGACTATCCTCAGACTGGATACCAATATTATCCTGTACGGCAGGGTGCTGCCTGAAGATCTGGCACCATTTCGCCAGGAACTGTCACGCGCCCCGGTCAAGCATGTGGTACTGGCGGAAAGCCCGGGCGGCGATTTACGCTCTGCCTATGGCATTGCCGATCTGATCCGTAAAAACCATCTGAACACCTCAGTCAAAGGATTTTGTGTCTCATCCTGCGCTGTCATGTTTATGGCGGGTGAACAGCGTCAGATTATTGAAGAAAAAAATTACAAAAAAACCATACTTGGCTTCCATGCTCCTCACAATAAGGAGACCAAGGAAATCTCAGTCGATGGCGTGCCCAGACTGCGCGAATATTTAGTGAAAACCAGCGGTGGTAAGTTCCCGCCTGAGTTACTCGATAAGGCCATGAACATCCGGGATGCCTCGGATATGCTGATTTTCTACTATCCGGAAGAGGGTAAGCAAAGCGTCTGGTTCTGCCCGGCGAATGCGCGCCCACGTCCAAAAGGATGCGAGAAACTGGAAGGTGACGCGCTCAGTGCCGGCATCATCACCACGCTGGCGCGACTGGATGTATCCACGCTCGATCCTAAGACTGAAACAGAAAAACCCGGTGAAGAAAAAACAGATCCTGTCGATAAAAGCGTGGAAAAATAAAGCAGCCTTTCACAGGCAGCTCCGTCTGCTACACCACACACATCTGCTCAGTCTGCTCAGTCTGCTAAGTCTGCTCAGTCTGCTAAACCTGAGCAGACTGAGCAGTCAGTTCATACAAACAAATCAGCCAAAGCACGTGCCGCAGCTTGCGGATCGCGCTCAAAATACACACTGCTGATCACTGCGACCATTTCCGCGCCGCGCACGACCAGCGGCTTGCAGTTTTCCAGCGTCATACCACCGATCACAACACGTGGCAACGCCAGCCCGGCAGCGTCGTTGACGATGTCGGGTACGGTCGAGACTTCATATTTTTTTATGCGGGACGGATAAAATCCACCAAAAGCCACATAGCTGGCACCCGCTTCTGCTGCACGTTGTGCGCGCTCCAGATCGCCATAGCAGGAAGCCCCGAGAATTTTCCCTGGCCCCAGAGCCTCACGTGCGGCCTGCACCTGCATATCAGTGCCGCCTACATGCAAACCATCGGCATCAATTGCCTGGCACAATTCCAGATGATCATTCACGATGAAGGGGACTGCATACGAGCGGCATAGTTGCAGCAATTCGCTAGCCTGCTGCATTCTGAGTACAGGGTTGGCGGTTTTATGGCGATATTGCACCAGCGCTGCGCCGCCTAGCAAGGCTTGCTCAGTGACGCTGATTAACTGCCGGGTGTCATCCCAGTCAGGGGTAACGAGGTAGAGGCCACGCAGGCCCGCTTGTGATTCCTGAATCATGAAATTCTCATTCAAAGTCTATAAAAGTACGCTGTGGAATGCGCTGCCCGGCACCGACAGCAAACGCGTGCTGCAGGCTGCGCTGGGTATAGACTTGCGCCTGATCGAGCGCGTTTTCCAGCGACTGGCCCAGTGCCAGTTGTGCTGCAATCGCAGCCGCCAGCGTGCAACCGCTGCCATGAAATTCGCCCGCCAGCCTTTCCCACTGCCATTCGCGCGCCAGCCTGCCACCACGCTGTATCCAGTAGTTGTGTACCAGGCGGTCAGTGCCGTGTCCGCCCTTGAGCAAAACGTCGGCCGCATGCGTTGGCATCCATGTCGCCAGCTGCGCTTGCCAGTCAGTTGCGCTGGTCCCAGACAAACGCGCCAGCTCAGGTAAGTTGGGCGTGATCAGGGTCGCTTGTTGCAGCAGAGTTTGCAGCGTCAGCACCGCATCATCTTTGCTCAATGCATCACCATAACCACTGCCCAATACCGGGTCCAGCACCACTGGCAAGTCTGGCTGTTCATATCGCAGCTGTGCCAGTTCTTTAGCTAATGTCTCTGCCAATACACGACTGCCGATAATGCCCAGTTTCACCGCATCAAAGCGATATGCCTGCAGCAAGGTTCGTAACTGCACGAGGACGATATCGCCCGCTACCGGGTGCACGCTATAAACCCGCTCATGATCCTGCACGGTCAGTGCGGTGATAATAGGCATGGCATGCGCACCCTGGGCTGCAATCGCTTCGACATCCGCCTGTATCCCTGCGCCGCCGCAGGGATCATGGCCAGCCAGCACCAGCACCAGCGGTCGCTTCCCTGGCATCAGGACACCACGCGTCCGCTCATCGGAGAAGATGGCGAGGCCGCAAATTTACGTGGCATACGTCCTGCCAGATACGCCTCACGCCCGGCCTGTACCGCCAGCCCCATTGCATGCGCCATACGAACCGGGTCTTGTGCGGCCGCGATGGCAGAGTTCATCAATACGCCGTCACAACCCAGCTCCATCGCAATCGCTGCATCCGATGCAGTGCCGACACCGGCATCAACCAGCACCGGTACGCTGGATTGCTCGATGATCAGCGATAAATTCCAAGGATTGAGTATGCCCATACCTGAGCCTATCAGGGACGCCAGCGGCATCACGGCGACACAGCCTATGTCCTCCAGCATCTTCGCCTGAATCGGATCATCGCTGCAGTAGACCATCACATCGAAGCCATCCTGCACCAGAATTTTTGCTGCCTTCAAGGTTTCCGGCATATTCGGAAACAAAGTTTTCTCATTACCCAACACCTCCAGCTTGCACAGCTTGTGCCCACCGAGCAGCTCACGCCCCAGCTGCAGTGTGTAGACCGCATCTTCTGCGTTATAGCAACCGGCAGAATTCGGCAATATGGTGTAGCGACTAGGTGGCACCACATCCAGCAAACTAGGTGCATTCGGATCCTGACCAATATTCACCCGGCGTATCGCAACCGTAATAATGTCAGCACCACTGGCCTCCGTCGCCAGCCTGGTTTGTTCCAGGTCTTTATACTTCCCACTACCCACTAATAAACGCGAACGATACGTTGTACCAGCGATCGTCAATCCGCTGTCTTTCTGATTTTGCATTTCAATTCCTTTTTATATCCGCCCCATCAGGCGCAGAGCGTGCAATTCAACCTAAAACTGCACATCACTTAAGAAGCTAATCAAACCAAAAGCTATACCACAGAGACACAGAGGCTCAGAGAAAACACAGCGGAATCGCTTCCGATCTCCGTTTTTCTCTTTTTTTCCTCTGTGTCTCTGTGCCTCTGTGTTGAAAGGTCTTCAGGTTTCCCAAACTGACTCTGACTACCTAAACACAGCTCAGTCAAAAGCTAAATCACAGATTCACAGAGACTCAGAGTAAGCACAGAGGAAAATTTCACTTTCGAGCTTTTCTCTCTTTTCCTCTGTGTCTCCGTGTCTCAGTGTTGAGAGATTTTCAGGTTTTTCAAACTGACTCCGGCCACCTAATCACAGCCCAGTCAAAAGCCAAACCACAGAGACACAGAGGCTCAGAGCAAGCACAGCGGAAAATTTCACTTTCGAGCTTTTCTCTTTTTTTCCTCTGTGTCTCTGTGCCTCTGTGTTGAGAGGTTTTCAGGTTTCAAGGTTTTAAGGTTTAAGATTTTCAGCAATGAAGCAAGCACTCAGCCGCCGCCGATTGCACGTACGATGTCAACCTGATCCGCCGCTTGCAAAATGCGTGTGGCCCAGGCCGGACGTGGAACAATCTGGCGATTGACGGCGACCGCTATCGCTTGCTGGGTCAGTTGCATACTGGCGATCAGCTCGGACAATAACTGCGCATCCGGCAAGTGATGAGCAGTACCGTTTAACTGAATTTCCATCGTTGCGCTCCTTACTGCTTCTTATAGATTTCAGCACCGGATTTAACGAACTCCACGGCCTTGACTTCCATACCCTGCTTCAAGGCCTGAATTTCAGAGATGCCCTGGCTCTGCGCAAAGTCGCGCACTTCCTGGGTGATCTTCATGGAGCAGAAATGCGGGCCGCACATGGAGCAGAAATGGGCGACTTTGGCGGAATCCTTAGGCAAAGTCTCATCATGGAATTCGCGTGCTTTATCCGGGTCGAGGCCGAGATTAAACTGATCTTCCCAGCGGAATTCGAAACGCGCTTTGGACAAGGCATTGTCGCGGATTTGCGCCCCCGGATGGCCCTTAGCCAAATCAGCCGCATGGGCCGCGATTTTGTAGGTGATGATGCCGTCTTTCACATCGACTTTATTGGGCAAGCCCAGATGTTCTTTTGGTGTCACATAGCACAGCATGGCAGTGCCATACCAGCCAATTTGCGCAGCACCTATGCCGGACGTGATGTGATCATAGCCAGGGGCGATATCGGTAGTCAGCGGGCCCAGCGTGTAGAACGGCGCCTCGTGGCATTGCTCGAGCTGCAGATCCATATTTTCTTTGATCAGCTGCATGGGCACATGTCCTGGACCTTCTATCATGACCTGTACATCATGCTTCCACGCGATCTGGGTGAGTTCACCCAGCGTACGCAACTCACCTAACTGCGCGTCATCGTTCGCGTCATAAATAGAACCCGGACGCAGTCCATCACCCAGACTGAAGGACACGTCATAGGCCTTCATGATTTCGCAAATATCTTCGAAATGTTCGTACAGGAAGCTCTCTTTATGATGTGCAAGACACCATTTCGCCATGATGGAACCACCACGCGACACAATGCCGGTCAGACGCCTGGCGGTCAGCGGCACATATTGCAAACGGACGCCGGCATGGATGGTGAAGTAATCTACGCCCTGCTCTGCCTGCTCGATCAGCGTGTCGCGGAAAATTTCCCAGGTCAGGTCTTCGGCTTTACCGTTAACTTTTTCCAGTGCCTGATAAATCGGCACGGTGCCGATAGGTACCGGCGAGTTGCGGATGATCCATTCACGCGTTTCATGGATGTGCTTACCAGTCGATAAATCCATCACATTGTCACCACCCCAGCGTATCGCCCAGGTCATTTTTTCGACCTCTTCGCCTATTGAAGAAGTCACTGCCGAGTTACCGATATTGGCATTGATTTTGACCAGGAAATTACGGCCTATGATCATAGGCTCAGATTCAGGATGATTGATATTGGCAGGAATAATGGCACGGCCGCGTGCGATTTCATCCCTCACAAATTCAGGGGTAATGACGGCCGGAATCGAGGCACCGAAAGACTGGCCAGGATGCTGACGCCCCATCATATCAGCCAGTTTTTTTCCCATGGGGCCAGAGGATTGCAGATTCTCCAGATATTCCTGACGACGCAGATTTTCACGAATCGCGACAAATTCCATTTCCGGTGTGATGATGCCCTGACGTGCATAATGCATCTGCGTCACATTGCGTCCGGCCAGCGCACGTCTTGGCTGGCGTTTCAGATTAAAACGCAGCTCTTCCAGTGCCGGATCATTCAGTCTTGCGATGCCATATTCAGAGCTGGGACCAGACAGCTCCTCAGTATCTGCACGCTCTGCAATCCAGGCGCCACGTACCGAAGCCAGACCAGAGCGGATATCGATCTTTGCCTCCGGATCCGTGTAAGGACCTGAGGTATCGTAGACATACACTGGCGGATTTTTTTCTGAGCCAAACATGGCCGGCGTGTCGGATTGCGAGATTTCGCGCATAGGCACGCGGATATCCGGACGGCTGCCCTGGACATAAACTTTACGGGAATTGGGTAAGGCTTGAATTGCAGCTTCATCCACTGTCGCAGTTGCGGACAAAAATTTTGGATTGGCATTCATGGGTGTGGCTCCTTTGCACTTTACTTATGGCTTGGAGCCAGCAAAGGAGTTGGTATAGAACCACAGCAAACCTGGGTTTGTGCACGCTCTAGCAGCTTCCCTTCGCTGGCATTATCCAGATCAGGTTCGAGGGTATTTCTCACCCGTTATCTGCAAATTCATACGCAGAAAACAGGACCCCTAGCATTTGTGTTGTCACGACTTCGCTCGTAACAGCGGGCGCATTATAGCGCTAATAATTCGTTTTGTTCCTTTTTTGTATGTTTATCGAATATCGTCTGTTCAAAGCGTGGCGGTCCCTCAACCTCAGTGAGACTGACCATATCGGCATCGATCGCAGCGGCCAGATCCTGCTCCAGTATCGGCAACGCCAGATCGGGCGCGACCAGCAATTCGGACACGCCATAGGCGCGATTCCTGCCATTTACTTTACCCAGATACAGCGCCATATCAGCAATTTGCAAGACCTTTTCCCAATTCAATTGACTTTCACTCACACCTGAAAACGGCAGAGCGATAAAACCAGCAGAAACAGTCACCTGAATATCACGGCCGCCAGCATGAATTCTCTTTTCCCCGATTGCATACAACACCCGTTCAACCAAAGTCAGCACCTGGACATATTGCGACTTGGGGGAATACACCAGAAATTCTTCACCGCCCCAGCGCAATACCATGTCGCTGTCACGCACTGCTGCACGCAGACGTCTGGCCACTTCGACCAACACAACATCGCCTGCCGCATGTCCGAGGGTGTCATTGATTTGCTTAAAGTGATCGATATCCAGCAAGATCAGGCAATCAGGACTATCCATATCGAGCGAGCGACGCTCCTGACTCTGGCAATCCTGACGGTGCTTCATCATGTCGACAAAAGAGCGACGATTATGCAAACCCGTCAGCGGATCATGCACGGCATGAAACTCCAATTGTGTATTGGCTTCACGTAATTTTTGGTTGGTCTGACTGACACGGCGATACAACACAAAAATAAATATCCCGGCGACCACGATCATGCCAGCAATCAGCATCGTAACCCGCTGGTGCAATAGCTGAGTCTGTAAATCAGCATCTTTTAAGGCATAGTCGCGTTCCAGTAAGGCGATCTGTTTTTGCTTTTGCTCAGACTGGAATTGTTCCTGCATTGCGGCAATGGCCTTACTGCGGTCAGCCCGAAATAACTCTGCGCTGAACTCCTGATGCTGACGCAATGCAGCTAAGGCTTCTTTGTACATACCAGCATGCTCATAGATCGCGGCTAGTTGCTCCAGTATTTGTTCGGCTTCGTTTTTCTGACCCGTCGCAGTCGTGATCTTAAGCGCCTCATTCACCAGTTCAGCACCCTGGCTGATTTTTCCTTGTCCGAGCAAAGCGAAACCAATATTCGCTTTTGTCCCCCGGATATAGCTACTGTCAGGAAATTGTGTTGTTAACTGGAAGGCCAGGCGCGCATTCGCTTCTGCGCTTTTATAGTCGTGCTTCTGCAGATAATAAGTGGAAATATAAAGCAGGCAGTTAAGCTCAGTTTCTTCCAGATGGCTGTCGCGTGCAATTTTCAAGGCGCGTCGATAAGCATCCAGTGCCTGTTCATCGCGCCCGAGCAGAGTGAGTGCCCCCCCTTCATCGATCAACAGCGATGCATAATTTTTGGGGGCTCTGGAATAAGGCGTCAATGCCATCGCCTCATTCACAGTCTGCAGCGATTTTTCCGGATCACGCATCGCAATATATAACTGGGCTAAGCCCTCAAGCATGAAAATCCGGTTTTGCTCGCGACGATACGGCAGTTTGTCAGTCAGTCGTAATACATCGTGATAGAAACGTAGCGAAGCTTCGTAGTTACCCATCACGAAATGCATGGCGCCAAGTGCGCCGTAAAGCCGGAATTTGGCGTCATCACTCACATTGGCGTGCAAATTGTCTAATAATTGCGTTAATTCCTTCAGGGCTTGAGCGGGCTGTCCTGATGAATACTTTTGGTAAGCCAAAATCACATCCGCCATCAATAAGGCATCCTTGTCTCCGCTATCGATAGCCAGTTTTCGCATCGCAGATAAAAATAACTGGGCGGCGCTGTTGTTACCCAGTTCTGCATGCAGATGATATAAGGCTCTGAGTGTCGTCAGCCTGACCGGAATACTGGTGGATGCATCCTGTTGTCGATAGAGCTGCTCCAGCTGTTGCAAAGCACGCGCATTGTCGGAATCAGCCACGGAGAAAATATCAAATACGGCTTGCAGTTCACGCTGCTCATCTGCATACGCACTACGCATGCACAACAGGGTAAACATCAGACCAAGAAAGAGTAACAGATGACAAACGCCCGTTTTAGATTTATGCATGAGATCGTTTTTAGTTAAGTGTAACGGATACGCCTGTTCAGGCCTGCTGCAACGTGCTGCCATCCGTCTTCGGGTCTGTACAATAATCGGTCAATTGCACATGTGATGGCCGCGTTGATTCATCTGATTCATTTGCTGACTTTAATTCAAGCAGCATCGTAACAATGTTTGCATTCCCTCTGCGTCAGGCGTTACAAAGTACCTCAATGCCGCCTGCGCCTCCACGCTGGCTGAGTAAAATTACACTTCAGCAAACAAACTGCCCCACCTACTTTATAGTGCAATTACAGTCACTTGCAAAAAAAATGATCACACCTGACGATGCAAATTAATAAAAAAATCACAAATTACACTTAAACCCTGCTATTTCTGCGCGATCAGCAAGGCACTGCTGCAATACAGGGCATACCCGCTTAAAAAGCAAGGCGAAGTCCACGTCAGCAGCACTACTCTCATTTATAATCAAACGTTTAGCACTCAACCAACAGATCATCATGGAATTAGCGAAGTCTTTCGAACCCGCAGAAATCGAACAACAATGGCGCGCCGAATGGGAGCAACGCGGATATTTCGCGGCCAGCATGGACGATGGCAAACCTTCATTCTCTATACAATTGCCACCGCCAAATGTGACCGGCACACTGCATATGGGCCATGCTTTTAATCAGACCATCATGGATGGCCTGACCCGCTACTACCGTATGCGTGGCTACAACACTGCCTGGGTACCGGGTACCGACCATGCTGGGATTGCGACGCAGATCGTGGTGGAACGTCAGCTTGATGCACAAAAGATCTCACGCCATGATCTGGGCCGTGAAAAGTTCCTGGAAAAAGTCTGGGAATGGAAAGAGAAATCCGGTTCCACCATCACCGGTCAGATGCGTCGTATGGGTGCATCGGCAGACTGGGACCGTGAATACTTCACTATGGATGCGGAACGCTCCAAGTCTGTGACTGAAGTGTTTGTGCGTCTGGTGGAGCAAGGCCTGATTTACCGTGGCAAACGCCTGGTCAACTGGGACCCAGTACTCGGTACTGCGGTATCCGATCTGGAAGTGGTATCGGAAGAAGAAGACGGTTCTATGTGGCATATCCGCTATCCGTTTGCGGATGGTTCGGGTCATCTGACCGTTGCTACTACGCGTCCTGAAACCTTACTGGGTGACGTGGCCGTCGCGGTTGACCCTACCGATGAGCGCTATAGCGCGCTGGTCGGCAAGCTGCTCAAACTGCCTTTGACTGAGCGCGAAATTCCTGTGATTGCCGACAGCTATGTCGATAAAGAATTCGGTACCGGCTGTGTGAAGATCACACCTGCGCATGACTTCAATGATTACGCTGTTGGTCAGCGCCACGACCTGGAAAAGATCAGCATCCTGACACTGGATGCGAAAATCAATGACAATGCACCGGAAAAATACCGCGGTCTGGACCGCTTTGAAGCTCGTAAGCAAATCGTGGCTGACCTCGATGCACAAGGCTTGCTGGAATCGGTTAAGCCACACAAATTAATGGTGCCACGCGGCGACCGCACCAATGTCGTGATCGAACCTATGCTGACCGATCAGTGGTTCATGGCGATGAGCAAACCGGCACCGGAAGGTACCCACTTCCCGGGCAAATCCATCGCTGAAGTCGCGCTTGAAAAAGTCGCTTCCGGTGAAATTAAGTTCGTTCCTGAAAACTGGAGTAACACTTACAACCAGTGGCTCAACAATATTCAGGACTGGTGTATTTCCCGTCAGTTGTGGTGGGGCCATCAGATACCTGCCTGGTATGGCGATGATGGCCAAGTCTTCGTGGCGCGCAATGAAGCGGACGCGCAGGCGAAAGCACAGGCAGCGGGTTACCAAGGTGCCCTGAAACGCGATGATGATGTGCTCGATACCTGGTTCTCATCGGCGCTGGTGCCCTTCTCCACCATGGGCTGGCCGGAAGAGACACCGGATATACGCCATTTCCTGCCGTCTTCTGTGCTGGTCACTGGCTTCGACATTATTTTCTTCTGGGTTGCGCGTATGGTCATGATGACCGTGCATTTCACTGGAAAAGTGCCATTTAACACCGTGTATGTGCATGGTCTGGTCAGAGATTCCAGCGGCCAGAAAATGTCTAAATCCAAAGGCAATACGCTAGATCCGATTGATCTGATCGATGGCATTAAGATCGATGATCTGGTCGCTAAACGTACTGTCGGCCTGATGAATCCTAAGCAGGCAACGGCGATCGAAAAAGCTACCCGCAAGGAATTTGCTGATGGTATCCCGGCCTATGGCACCGATGCCTTACGCTTTACTATGGCCAGCTATGCGTCACTGGGTCGCAATATCAATTTTGATCTGGGCCGCTGCGAAGGTTATCGTAACTTCTGCAATAAGCTGTGGAATGCGACACGCTTCGTATTGATGAATACCGAAGGCAAGGACTGTGGCTTTGGCGCGGATGTCACAGACGCAGATCTGGATTACTCGCAAGCGGACAAATGGATCATCTCGACGCTGCAACGCGCTGAGATGGAAATCGAAAAGGGCTTCAGTGACTTCCGCTTCGATAATATTGCATCTGCGATCTATAAATTTGTCTGGGACGAATATTGTGACTGGTATCTGGAAGTGGCTAAGGTCCAGGTACAGCAAGGCACAGAAGCACAGCAACGTGCAACCCGTCGCACATTACTGCGCGTACTGGAAGTCACCCTGCGTCTGGCGCATCCGGTGATTCCTTTCGTGACCGAACAGTTATGGCAAACCGTGGCACCGCTGGCAGGCAAGCAGCTCAATCCGGCTGGCGATTCCATCATGCTGCAGCCGTATCCGCTGGCAGTCGCAGCCAATGTGAATGAAGAAGCCGAAGGCTGGATGTCAGCACTCAAAGCAATGACTGACGCCTGCCGTAATCTGCGTGGTGAAATGCAGTTGTCGCCCGCATTGCGCGTTCCTTTGTTAATGCAGGCAGCCAATGCGGAAGACAAGGCAAGACTGCAGTCATTTGCACCGTATCTGCAGGCACTGGCCAAGCTGTCTGAAGTCCAGGTGGTGGATGCTTTACCTGACTCTCCGGCACCGGTTTCTATCGTCGGTGAATCGAAACTGATGTTGAAAGTAGAGATCGATGTTGCCGCCGAACGTGAACGTCTGAGCAAAGAAATCACGCGTCTGGAAACAGAAATTGCAAAAGCTGAAGCTAAGCTGAGCAATGAAAGCTTTGTCGCGCGCGCTCCGGCAGCGGTAGTCGCACAGGAAAAAGAAAGAATGGCGAACTTCTCTGCGACGCTGGCAAAATTACGTGAACAGGCAGCGAAGTTACCGCCAGCCTGAAGCCCATACAACCAATAAGGCCAACATAAAACCGGAGCGCGTTTTTATGCTGCTCCGGTTTTTTTTGCCTGCTGCCTTCGTCATTTCAGTCAAATAATTTACGTTGAAGAAATAAAGCTGGGCAAAGCGTGATTTTCCAAATTTTCGTTTGCAGCTGCGTATCGCACAACACAAAAAAATCTAAAGGCTGCCCTCTATAAAACTTAAACAAAATACCAGAGCTAACACGTACAATCAGCAATCGGTAGCACACCGACAGGACTGATGTCTATTGCGCGTCATTAAAAACCGAATCAGGAGACAACATGAAAAAAATGAGTATTTTAGCGATACTGTTCTCGCTCGTGGCCATGCCTTTTGCGCATGCGGAAGAGACACCGGTAGGACTCTGGAAGAATATTGATGATAAAACGGGCAAGCCCAAGGCTCTGATAAGGATTACTGAGAGCAACGGCGAATTGCAGGGGAAAATCGAAAAGTTATTTCTCGAGGATGGCGCAGACAAAAATCCGAAATGTGATAAATGCGAAGGTGCGAATAAAGATCAGCCTGTGATAGGCATGACTATCCTGTACGGTCTCAAAAAAGACAGTGAAGAATACAATGGCGGAAAAATTATCGATCCGGCCAATGGCAAGGTATATAGCAGCAAAATGCACCTGACCGATAACAATAAAAAGCTCAATGTGCGCGGTTATATAGGTACGCCATTTTTGGGACGTTCACAAGTGTGGATACGCGAGCAGTAATCGCAGTCTGACCTCTCCCTGACAAAAACGGAAGCAAGTGCTTCCGTTTTTTTTGCGCATTTTGTATTGCAACATGCAGTCACAGCCAGTCACAGCACTCAGCCCACAGATGAAAAATTGTCTCCTGGCTTGAAAAATTCCGCTCCCGTTCTATTGTTGATTCATGGCATTAAAAATTTTCCTCGTCAAGAACGGCAATGTTGATTATTAAGAATTCTGTGCATAGCAAGTAACACATCGGAAAATACGTAGAACAATTTTCATGCCCTGCATTAACATGTTACCCAACAGAAATCCCGATATCTAGCTGACTCTCACCTGGACTGATCACATGCTGAAGACTATTCTGACCCGTATCACGATACGCTTACGACTCACACTGGGCTTTGGCATAGTGTTGCTGTTGACCAGCGGCATACTGGGTCTGGGCTTATTTAAACTCAGTCAGTTGCAACGCAGCACAGATTATATTTTCCAGACTAAGGTGGCGAGTCTGGATGCAGCAACGGAGATGCGCGAGCAAGGACGCGCCCTTACCCTGACCTTGCGCAAAATGACGGCACCACGCGATCAGGGTGAGGCAGAAAAAGAAACCAAACGCCTGGTCAGTGCCCTTAGCAGCTTTGAAGAATCTGAAGCCGTCGCCAAAAAACTGTTGTCCGATCCGAATGACCTGACACGTCTGCAAGCAGCCATCGTTCAAAAACAAGCAGTACTCGCGGTGATCAAAAAAATCCAGGCCTTCGTTGCTGAAGGCAATTATTTCGATGCTTCAGGCTTATTGCAAACCGAGTTTCTGGTACCGCATGAAAAATGGATGGCTGAGCTGACCGAACTGGCCAAATTACAGCATGATGCAATGCGCTCTACCTACGAGCAATCACTGGCGAATTACCGCAGCTCTGTGATCAGTTTACTCATCATCGGTGTACTAACCTTAATCACAGGCGCACTGGCCGGATGGCTGATTGCACGCAGCATCGTATCCCCTCTGAAAGCTGCGGTGCATATTGCCGATGCGATCGCCAACAATAATCTGACTGCGAGAATAGAGGTCAGGACGCAGGACGAGCTGGGGGAATTGCTCGGCTCTTTGCGACAGATGCAGGATAACTTTGTGCAGACCATCGCCAGAATTAAAGACAGCGCATCCACCATCACAACAGCCTCACAGGAAATAGCGACTGGCAATGCCGATCTGTCGTCCCGCACCGAAAACCAGGCTGGCTCGCTGGAAGAAACCGCAAGTTCTATGGATGAACTGACCAGTACGGTCAGACAAAATGCGGACAATGCAAGGCAGGCGAATCAATTAGTCTTGTCAGCCAGCCAGGTCGCCACTAAAGGCGGCAGTGTAGTTGGTCAGGTAGTTGACACCATGGGCCAGATTAAGAGCAGTTCACAGAAAATTGTCGACATCATCAGTGTTATCGATGGCATCGCTTTTCAAACCAATATCCTGGCACTGAATGCAGCGGTCGAGGCAGCGCGCGCTGGTGAACAGGGGCGCGGTTTTGCGGTAGTCGCTGCCGAGGTGCGCAATCTGGCGCAGCGCAGCGCGGGTGCCGCTAAAGAAATCAAACAATTGATCGATGACTCGGTCGGCAATGTAGAACGCGGCAGCCTGTTGGTGGATGATGCGGGTAAGACTATGCAAGACATTGTCAGCAGCGTGCAGCATGTAGCCGACATCATGAGTGAAATCAGTGCCGCCAGCACGGAACAAAGCGCAGGCATAGAACAGATCAACCTTGCGATCACTGAAATGGATGAAATGACGCAGCAAAATGCAGCCTTAGTAGAACAAGCTGCAGCTGCTGCGGAAAGCATGGAAGAACAGGCACTGGTATTAGCCCAGGCCGTCAGCGTCTTCCGTTTGCCTTAATGCCTTCCTCTGTTCAGGGCCGATTGAAGCCAGACTGCCTGAAGCGCGTTTCCGACAAAATGCGGATAGTTGAAATCTGAATAAAATGTCATTCCGGCTTGATGTATATCACGAACAACGAGTGCTAAAAATATACGATGGAGTCAACAGGAATTGTCCTGCATCCCCTAAGGAGCCAAAATGCAAGTTGACCATCATCCATTAGCTGCTGATTTTCCAGAATACAAAGAGACCATTCATCATCTGAAAATGAACAATGCGCATTTCGCTAAACTGTTCACAGAATATGAGGACGCAGACAAGGCGGTCATCCGTGCAGAAAACGGCGTCGAGCATCTGGCCGATGTCGCTTTGGAAGACTTGAAAAAAGTTCGCATCAGCCTGAAAGACCAGCTGTTTCAATTGCTGAAATCGGCGGCAAACTAATCTTCACATTTGGGCAGAGGCGCGCGCTCTGCCCTATGTTCTCCGCCTCCACAGGCATCTCTGCTGAAACGCCACCAGGCACATTATCGGCCCGACCGGCAGCAGCGGCCAGCAATCAGCTCTGACTTTTCTTACCGCCCCCGGTAAGCGGGCAGGCCGGATTTCGTCTGTCACATAGTTCAACACTGTTTTCCTTGTCTATCGAACGTCATCATGAATCTCCCTCAACTCAAAATCGCTACCCGGCTCGCGCTGTGCTTTGCCAGCATCCTGGTCTTCTCCTTTCTCGCCACCGCGCTCGCCCAATGGCGCCTGCAACAGACTGCCGACGAAACCCGCCAGATGATGGAGCAGCCCTTAGCAAAAGAACGTATGATTTCTGACTGGTATCGTTACATCCAGGTCGGCGTACGCAGAACTGCAGCGATCGCTAAAAGCAGCGACACCTCCTTACTGCAATTTTTTTCTGAAGACGCCGCAGCGACCATGAAGGGCGCGAGCGATATGCAAAACAAAATAGAAAGCCTGCTCAGCACTGACGAAGAAAAGAAGCTGTTTGCGGATATCACGGCAGAACGGAAAATCTATACCAATGCGCGGGAAGAAATACTGGCAGCCAAAGAGCGTGGCGATACAGCAATGGCGAATCAGCTGATTACGACGACGTTCATGCCGGCGGCAAAACGCTATCAAGGACTGATACAGGAATTACAAGAAGAGCAGCGCGAGGAGTTAAACCGGCTGGCGAAGAAAATCGAAGTGGATTATCAGAGCACAAAAACGATACTCACCAGCTTAAGCCTGCTCGCATTTTTATGTGGACTGTTGTGTACCTGGCTACTGGCACGCAGTATCCTGCGCGAACTCGGCGGTGAACCGGCCTATGCTTCCGCCATTGCTCGACGCATAGCGCAAGGCGATCTCGCGACTGAGGTGGTGTTACAGCCACGTGATCAAAGCAGCCTGCTGTATGCCATGAAAACCATGCGCGATGGCCTGGCCAATATCGTCAGCCAGGTAAGGGCCGGTACGGAAACCATCGCCAGCGCCTCAGATCAGATTGCAGCCGGTAATCTTGATTTATCCGGACGTACCGAAGCACAGGCCAGTGCACTGGAACAAACTGCCGCATCGATGGAGCAGTTGAATTCCACCGTACGTCAAAATGCCGATAATGCGCGGCAGGCCAATCAGCTGGCAGCATCAGCCTCTGATATTGCAGCCAAGGGAGGCGAAGTCGTGAGCCAGGTGGTACATACTATGCATGGCATCAACAACTCTGCGCATAAGATTACAGAAATCATTGGTGTGATTGACGGCATCGCTTTCCAGACTAATATTCTGGCGCTGAATGCTGCGGTCGAAGCCGCACGTGCCGGTGATCAGGGCCGTGGCTTTGCAGTGGTGGCGACCGAAGTGCGTAATCTGGCGCAACGCAGTGCCGCCGCCGCGAAAGAAATCAAAGTATTGATCGGTGACTCTGTGAATCAGGTGCAGGCCGGTAGCAAGCTGGTCGAACAAGCCGGTACTACCATGCAGGATATCGTGCAAAGTGTGGAGCAGGTGGCCAGCATCATGCATGACATTACCAGCGCCAGCCAGGAACAAAGTCAGGGGATAGCCCAGGTCAATCAGGCCATCAATCAAATGGATGATACGACGCAGCAAAATGCAGCACTGGTGGAAGAAGCAACGACCGCGTCGGTATCCTTACAAGATCAGGCACAACATCTGGCGCAGATGGTCAGCGTATTCAAACTGAATGACGAAAAACCTTTAACTGCACACAGCACTCAGTTTAAAAAAGTACCTGTCCAGGCCGCTGTGGTTGCCACTCATATACAGAATGACATGCAGCACAAAAAAATCGCCAATTCCCGCTTTGATGCCTGATCGTCAAGATAAAAACCGCTATCCTTGCTGAGCGATAGCGGTCTTAATGGCATTTGTGGACGACGCCAACTGCGCCAGACTCAGCTCAACGCCTGGCTTGCCGGGCAGGACGAAATACCTGGGTATCCTGGTAAAACGCCAGATCCTGTTCCGGCCACCAACCCGGTATCCCCAGCACTGGTAAAGGGGTGTAATCCGCGGTAGTCAGGCTATGCTGCTCCAGTTGCGCTGCCACCTGACTATCTAGCCAACGACACTTTTCATCGGCGTCCGCCGTAAAAAATTCCGGGCTGACCCGCACTACCCAGCTATGCGCGGTAATCGCCTTATAGGGAGCAACCAGTTTCTCCATCAAGGCATGGCCAAAGCTCCACACTTCGGCACACTGACCAAATGCTTCACGCTGCGTGATGAATGCCTGCTGCCAGTCATGCTGGCGTAATGCTTCCGTCAGACTATCGCCGCGCGCATCATCTGCCACCACCAGCAAAGCTGCATTTTCATCAAAGATCGTCGCTGCATCACGCGCCGGGCCACGCGACTTACCTATGCCCAGTTGCGCAATTTGCGCCGCCTGTAAGGCATTGAGCTGACGTTTAATCAGCGGGAAACGCAGCCAGACCAGGGCATTAAAAAAATCATGCAGATTCTCACGCGTAGGCACACAGCCGCTGGCACTGATATGCGCCTCATAAGCAACACCATCCGGCAAGTCTTCCTGAGGGATGAATTGCAAAGGCAAACCGCGATGATTACGCAAGGCGAGCTGATGTGCCTGATGATTCAGCCAACTACGCCAGTCAGCTGCGGCCAGCAACTCAGTTGCCACCGGCCGGACGGTAGAAAACCAGGCACAGGACCAGTCTATGCCATCAAAAAAACGCACTACAGACATCAGGCTGCCTGCATTTTCCAGTGTATGGTTTCACCACTGTTGAGCGGCACGATCACGGTTTCTGAGAATGGCAGTTCGGCGGGTATGGTCCAGTCTTCACGCACCAGCGTGATGCGGTCTGTATTGCGCGGCAGTTGATAGAAGTCCGGGCCATTGAAGCTGGCAAACGCCTCCAGCTGATCGAGCGCACCGGCCTGATCGAAGGCTTCGGTGTACAGCTCCATTGCATGCAAAGCGGTATAACAACCGGCGCAACCACAGGCATGTTCTTTCAAGCCTTTAGGATGCGGCGCAGAGTCGGTGCCAAGGAAGAAGCGTGGGCTGCCGGAAGTCGCCGCTTTCAATAAAGCCTGACGATGGGTTTCACGTTTCAGCACAGGCAGGCAGTAGTAATGCGGACGTATGCCACCCTTGAAAATTTCATTGCGGTTATACAGCAAATGATGCGCTGTGATGGTGGCGGCGATAGGGCCGGAAGCTTCTGCCACATAGGCAGCAGCATCGCTGGTGGTGATGTGTTCGAACACCACTTTCAGCTCAGGCATATCGCTACGCAGCGGCTGCATCACACGTTCGATAAACACGGCTTCACGATCGAATAAATCTATCTCAGGATTGGTCACCTCACCATGTACCAGGAAAGGCATGCCAACTTCCTGCATGGCTTCCAGCGCTGCATAGCATTTCTTCAGGTCGGTCACACCGGCATCCGAGTTCGTAGTTGCGCCGGCCGGATACAGCTTGACTGCATGCACCAGACCACTGTCTTTGGCACGGCGAATTTCATCAGGTGCCGTGTTATCCGTCAGGTACAGCGTCATCAGCGGTTCAAACTTCATCCCGGCTGGCAGGGCAGCCAGAATGCGCTCACGATAGGCCAGCGCCTGTGCGGTCGTGGTGACCGGGGGTTTCAGGTTAGGCATCACGATGGCACGGCCAAACTGCGCGGCAGTATGCGGCAAAACACTGGCTAATGCAGCGCCATCGCGCAAATGCAGATGCCAGTCATCAGGGCGGGTAATAGTCAGGGAGGATGGCGTGGAAGTCATGAGGTCGGCTTTCTGAATTCAGGTCAAATACGTTGCAGGCTGCATTTTACCTTGCGGGGCGATAAAGATAAAAAAACCCGCACCACAGCGTGGTACGGGTTGTTCACGAGGCGTGCTGAAACTGCCAGTGCGGAATCAGTGAGAAATGATCTTTGCCAGGAAATCACGCGCGCGGTCTGAACGCGCATTATTAAAGAATTCATCTCTGGCGCAGTCTTCCACGATCAGGCCTTTATCCATGAATACGATGCGGTTAGCGACTTTACGCGCAAAGCCCATTTCATGCGTAACCACCATCATGGTCATGCCTTCCTGTGCCAGACCTACCATCACATCGAGCACTTCGTTAATCATTTCAGGATCCAGCGCCGAAGTCGGCTCATCGAATAACATGGCGATCGGGTCCATAGACAGGGCACGTGCAATCGCAACGCGCTGTTGCTGACCGCCGGATAACTGACCTGGGAATTTGTCTTTATGCGCGAGAAGACCAACCCGGTCCAGATATTTCAAACCACGCTCAGTCGCTTCTTCTTCTGAACGGCCGAGTACCTTGACCTGACCCAGCGTCAGATTCTGACGTATAGACAGATGTGGGAATAATTCGAAGTTCTGGAACACCATGCCTATGCGCGCGCGCAGCTTGGACAAATTGGTTTTCGGATCGCCGACCGAGATGCCGTCGACTGTGATGTCACCTTTCTGGAAAGGTTCCAGACCATTGACGGTTTTAATCAGCGTGGATTTGCCGGAGCCGGAAGGACCGCAGACCACCACTACCTCGCCTTTTTTGACTTCGGTCGTGCAGTCGGTCAGTACCTGAAACTGGCCATACCATTTGCTGACGTTGTTAATCTTAATCATGTGATTCTCCAATTCTGTTCTGAAAAGCGGGTTTCCTGCCAGGCGTATGCCGAGAAAACCCCGCTGTATAGCGTTTTGTAATGACTGAGGTTTAGCGGATGATCGCGACTTTCTGTTGCAGTTTCTTGACTGCAGTCGATAAGCTCAGGCACATGATGAAATACACCACGGCCGCAAAGCTATACATTTCGACCAGACGACCATCGCGTTGCGCCACTTTGGCAGCGGAACCAAAAAAGTCTGCAATCGACAAGATCGACACCAGTGACACGTCCTGAAACAGCACGATGGTCTGGGTCAGCAACACCGGGATCATATTGCGGAAGGCCTGAGGCAGCACGATATGCGCCATAGTCTGCCAATAGTTCATCCCCATCGCATAACCGGCCCAGATCTGACCACGCGGAATCGACTGTATGCCGGAGCGCATGATTTCACAGTAATACGCAGCTTCAAACATCACAAAGGTAATCAGACAGGAAGCAAACGCACCCACCTGCACCGGTTCATTCGAGCCGGTAATCCAGGCACCGATATATGGCACCAGGAAGTAAAACCAGAAAATCACCAGTACCAGCGGAATCGAGCGCATGATATTCACATAGCCGGAGGCCAGCAAATACACCAGCTTATTGCTGGACAAGCGCATCATGGCCAGCAGCGTACCAAACACGATACCGCCCGTCATCGCCAGCAAAGTCAGCTTGAGCGTGAACACCATGCCGGTCTGGAACAGATATACCCAGGAGCGCTGAATCACGTCAAAATCAAAATTTCCCATACTTTTCTCCCCGCTTACTTCGCACTGCCAGCGGCAATAAAGCCGGGCACACGCAAAGTTTTTTCCAACAGATTCGACAACAGAATCGCGATCACTGACACCACCAGATAAATTATTGTGGCGGCACCAAATGCCTCAAACGTCTGGAAGGACATTTCCTGCATAGAGCGCGCACTTGCGGTCAGCTCGATCAGACCGATGGACAAAGCCACGGAGCTGTTCTTGATAATCGCAGCGACTTCATTGGTCAGGGAAGGAATAATGATACGGAAAGCCATAGGCAGCAGCACGTAGCGATAAGTCTGCGGCAGCGTGAGTCCCAGTGCCACACCAGCCATACGCTGACCACGTGGCAAGGCCTGAATACCGGTGGAAACCTGTACCGCGACGCGCGCAGAAGTAAAGAATCCCAGACTCAGCACTGCGGTCACAAACGGTGCATTCGGCAACTGTTTGAGCGCATTTCCCATGTCTACTGGCAGACATTCAGGGAATACGAAATACCACAAAAACATTTGTACGATCAGCGGGATATTGCGAAATAACTCGACATAGGCGTTGGCTGCCCTGACTATCCATTTATTGGGTGCTGTGCGCAGGGTACCGATCAGCAAACCGATCACTAAGGCTAATACCCAGGCCGTACCGGCAGTAGCCAGTGTCCACTTCAGACCGGCAATCAGCGAGTCAAAGTAGGTGCCCATCCCATCTGGCGCATCTTCCCAATAGATGTTCCAGTTCCAGTTGTAATTCATTGTCTATCCCTCCTGTACACGACCACAGCAGACCTGCGACGCCTGTAGATTCAGGCTGCACGCTGCCTGGGACACACAAATTGCGCATCCCAAATAAAACGGGAGGCGAGCTTCGCCCCCCGCTTGTTAACACTTTGCGGCTTCTGTTATTTTTTTACTTTTTTCAGAACAGCTTTTTGAGCTTCCGGTACCGCTGCGTAGGCAGATGGCTCACCGGAGTCAGTCGGCTTAGCGACCACAGCTTTCAACTGATCAGACATAGGCAAGTTCAGCGAGATGCCTTTTGGTGGTATCGGTTGCAGGAACCACTTATGGTAGATGCGGTTGATATCACCTGAAGTCAGTACTGTGCTGATCGCTGTATCAACAGCTTTTTTGAACGCTGCGTCATCTTTGCGCAGCATGATGCCGTAAGGCTCAACCGACAGCGCTTCTTTGCTGATTTCATAGTCGCCTGGCGACTTGGAGTTAGCCGCCTGAGAAATCAGCAGAATGTCGTCCATCACCCATGCCACAGCACGTCCGGTTTCTACCATCAGGAAAGCTTCAGCATGATCTTTGGCTGGCAGAATATTGATACCCAGATTCTGATCTGCATTCAAAGTAGTCAGCTGTTTCAGATTGGCAGTACCGGAAGTAGACACCACAGCCTTACCTTTGAGGTCAGCCAGAGTTTTAATGCCAGCGGTTTTCTTGGACAGAATACGGTTGGCAGTCACGAAGGTGGTTGGTGCAAACGATACTTGCTTCTGGCGTTCAACATTGTTTGTGGTCGAACCGCATTCCAGATCAATGGTGCCGTTGGCCATCAGCGGAATACGGGTCGCCGATGTGACAGGATTCATTTTGACCTTCAATTCCGGCAAGCCCAGTTGCTTTTGTACGGAACTGACTATCTTCATACACAGGTCGATGGAGTACCCCTGATACGATTGTTTGTCATCCAAATAGGAAAACGGGATCGAAGAGTCGCGTACACCCAGCGTGATCGTCGCTGTGTCTTTGATTTTTTTCAGGGTGCCAGTTTCTTCTGCCTGAGCTACACCTGCAATTGCACCAGCGCTGATCATCACCGCTAAAACTTTCAACAATTTCATACCGTCTCCTATAAGTAAACCGAAAAAGTTCATACAAACGAGTTTAACAAAAGCCAGGCTTAACTGACCTTGTTTGTCGCATCATTTCATACGTAAATATACGTAAATTATCCGATATTTTTACGACTTCCGGTAAAACAGTGACAAGTTAAGCGATCTTAGTCCGCTACTTTATCCGTTGGGAAGCGGATCGTATCGCGTAATAAGAATCCCATCGGCATCGCCAAGGTTGTTGCCTTTGGTGGAATAGGCTTTTTAAACCATTTTTCATACAAGCGTGTGACTTCACCTTCATTCATCAGTTTAGAGACTTCCTTGTCTACAAATTCCTTGAATGCCGGGTCATCTTTGCGGAACATGATGGCGTAAGGCTCGGTCGACAAGGCCTCACCTACCACAGAGAATTTCTCCGGATCTTTGGCTTTGGCACGCAGGCCAAACAACAACACGTCGTCCATCGCGAAGGCATCGGCCTGGAAATTTTCCACCATATTGAAAGACTCAGCATGGTCTGCGCCTTCCAACAGACGTACGTTCAGATTGCGCGCCTTATCACGATCATTCAGCAGCTTCACTGTAGTCGTGCCTTTGGTCGTCACCACTTTTTTATCTTTCAGATCAGTCCAGTTTTTGATACCGGAATCGCTGCGTACTACCATACGGGTAGTCGCAAAAAAGTGCGGGATGGTGAACGCGACTTGTTTTCTGCGCTCTGCATTATTGGTAGTGGAGCCGCACTCCAGATCTGCCTTACCCTCGGCGATAGCAGGAATACGCGTGCTGGTATTGACCAGCAAGGTGTTCACTTTAAGCTGAGGCAGCTTTAATTCTTTTTTGATCGCGTCTACAATTTTCATACACAGATCAACCGAGTAACCAACAGGCTTACCGTCATTGACGAAGGAAAACGGCACCGAGCTTTCTCTGTGTGCGATCGTAATTGTTTGTGTTTCCTTAATATGAGCCATCGTATTGGCCGCAGCAGGCAAGGCCACCCAGGCTGCGAGTATCGTCAGCAAGCAGCGCTGCCAGCCGATGTTGAATTGACGCATAACACCTCCTAATATTGAATTGCTCAGGATGGTAATGACAAACGGCAACAAAATCCAACAAAAAACGCAGATATTTCCAAAATATTGTTTGGCTAAATCTGATAATTAAGCATTACTAAAAAGTTAAAATAGTAATTATCCGACAAAAATTGTGATAATTTCTTCAATGCATTTTATTTGCACGCCAGGCAAATTGCCTGCAAGTGTGTCCGGAGCATCTTCATTTACTTCAGGCTGGCACACAGAGGCAAAACGAGAAAAGCACTTGCTTAACACAGGCAGTAAAAAAACAAAGCGCCCATGATCTGAAGACAAAATGTCAGCTTAGATCATGGGCGCTTTTTAACAAGCTGCCGCATCAGGAACGATACGGCAAAGCCAGATTATGGATACAAGCCACGCACTTCACGCGCCTGCAGTACACGGGTACATGCAATGATGAATGCTGCAGTACGCAGGGAAACATTCTTATCTTCAGTCACTTCCCACACTGAATTGAACGCGTCTTTCATAATGCGCGTCAGTTTGTTGTTGATTTCGTCTTCAGTCCAGAAGTAGCTGGAGAAATCCTGTACCCATTCGAAATAGGAAACTGTCACACCGCCTGCATTCGCGATCACGTCCGGCACCACCAGTACACCTTTTTCGCGCAGGATATCATCTGCTTCCGGTGTGGTTGGACCATTCGCGCCTTCCAGAATGATCTTCGCTTTGATCTTATCGGCATTGAGCAAAGTGATTTGCTGTTCCAATGCAGCTGGGATCAGGATGTCGCAGTTCACTTCCCAGAATTCGTGGTTAGGCAATACCGCTTCGATATCTTCAAAGCCGGCAACGCTGCCATGTTTTTCTACATGGGCTAACAGCTTAGGTACGTTCAGACCATTAGAGTGGAAAATCGTGCCGCCGTGATCCTGTACTGCGACTACTTTGGAACCCGCTTCTGCGAACAGACGCGCAGCGATACCACCGACGTTACCAAAGCCCTGTACCGCAATTTTGGCACCAGCGATTTGCAGACCACGTTTTGCAGCGGCTTCACAACCAACCACAAACACGCCACGGCCAGTCGCTTCGCGACGACCCAGACTACCGCCCAGGGTGATAGGCTTGCCAGTCACGACGCCGGTAGAAGTACGGCCTTCGTTCATGGAATAGGTATCCATCATCCATGCCATGGTTTGTTCGTTAGTGTTAACGTCTGGTGCAGGAATATCTTTGTCCGGGCCAATGATGATGCCGATTTCAGACGTATAACGACGTGTCATACGCATCAGTTCGCCTTTGGACAAGGTCTTAGGATCAACACGGATACCGCCTTTAGCGCCACCGTAAGGTACGTTCACTGCCGAGTTTTTGATCGTCATCCAGGCCGACAATGCCATTACTTCAGACAAAGTCACGTCCTGATGGAAACGCACACCACCCTTGCCCGGGCCACGGGACGTGTTGTGCTGCACGCGGTAGCCTTCAAAATGCGCAATCGTGCCATCATCACGTTCGATAGGGACATCAACCACCAGAATACGCTTAGGACGCTTCAGTGTTTCCACCCAGCGTGACAAGCTGCCCAGGTAAGGCGTAACGCGATCGATTTGTTCAAGGTAGACGGACCAAGGACCGGTTTCGGCCGGAGTCAGGTAAGACGGAATCTGGTGTTGGCTGGACATGATGAGGCCTCCTGCAAGGGTTAGACTAATTATGTGTATTGTTTTGGTGCGAAAATCATGAATTCGCACCAAAAAGGTGACGCATAGTAGTCTTATCTCACGCAGATCAGCCAATGCTTTGTTTGCATTAATCTATGCACGAAATGCATAACCATTAATTGGACTGCTCAGGACAGCCCGGCGGCACTTATTTTTCTGAGGCATGGCGCAGGCGTTTAGCCTTGCCGGAGACCGCTTCTGCCTGCAACTGCTGCAGGTAATCCCACAAACGTGAGACCAACATTTTGCCGGGACGCTGTATCGATGGCCGCTCGCGGTAAAGCCGGATTTCCATATTCACTTCCCATGCACCGCTGCCGTCGTCAGCGCGCGCCAGTTGCTTTTGGCGGATTTCACGGGTCACGGCAGACTCAGGCAGGAAAGCGATACCACGCCCTTCCAATGCCATCATTTTCAAGCCTTCCGCCATATCGGTTTCATAGCATTTTTCCAGATGCAGCGGCGTGCGTGCGTCATTCAGTAGCAGATCCACCATACGTCCCAGATAGGCATTATTGGCATAAGCGAGAAAAGGCAAAGGCTGCTCTTCGCTACCGGGCAAGACAAAATCCGGCACGCCTTGCTGATTGCAACGGGTATAAGCGCGCAAAGCCTCCGTTCCCATGCTGATCATGTCGTACTGGCTGGCATCGAGCAGCAAAGGCTGACGTGGATGGTGATAGCAGAGCAGCAAATCGCAGCCGCCCTCGACCAAGGTCATGACCGCATCGTGTACATTCAGCGCCAGCAGGCGGCTATTGATTTCACCAAAGGCTTGCTCCAGTCCGGTCAGCCAGCGCGGTACATAAGTCAGCGACAAGGTATGCGGTACGGCAAAATCCACCGTAGTCTGGGTGCTGGTGCGCTTGCCGCGCAACAGCGCGCGAGCATTGTTGATCTGGCCCAGCATCACAATCGCCTGCTCATAAAACACTTCACCGGCATGCGTGAGCCGGGTTGGATAGGAAGTACGGTCGATCAGATCGCTACCCAGCCAGGCTTCCAGCGATTGTATGCGGCGTGAAAAAGCAGGCTGCGTCACATGGCGCAATTCTGCCGAACGGCTGAAACTATTGGTCTCCGCCAGTGACACAAAATCCTCTAACCATTTGGTTTCCATTTACACTCCTGCTGCCATATTTTGCTGTCCGCCGCTCACTGTCTGCTGCAACTTATCTTCATCTTCTGCGTCGTCTGCATCATCAGACATACCGCTTTGCTGGCGCTCCCACATCTGCGCATACTTACCGCGTTGTTCCATTAATTGCTGATGGGTGCCACGTTCTATGATGTGGCCCTGATCCATCACCAGTATCTGCTGCGCATCCACGATAGTCGACAAGCGATGCGCAATGACCAGGCTGGTACGGCTGCGCGCGATTTCCTTAATCTGGGCTTGTATCATTTGTTCGGAATGCGAATCCAGCGCAGAAGTCGCTTCATCAAAAATCAGGATAGCCGGATTTTTGAGCAAGGTACGCGCAATCGCAACGCGCTGCTTCTCGCCACCGGATAATTTCAAACCACGCTCACCAACCGTGGTTTGATAGCCGTCAGGCAGCGACTCCACAAAATCATGAATGAAAGCTGCTTTCGCCGCCGCAACCACCTCTTCATGGCTGGCATCCGGTCTGCCATACGCGATGTTGTATGCGATGCTGTCATTGAACAGCACGGTATCCTGCGGCACGATGCCAATTGCATTGCGCAGGCTGGACTGGGTATAGCTGCGAATATCCCTATCCTGTATCTGTATGCTGCCAGACTGAATATCATAAAAGCGGAACAGTAAGCGCGATAAAGTCGATTTACCGGAACCACTGTGTCCGACCACGGCGGTGGTGCTACCTGCAGGTATCGTGAAGTCGACATCAAATAAAATCTGGCGCTTACTCTCGTAACTGAAATTCACTGCCGCAAAACGGATCGCAGCGCCCTGCAGTTCGGATATCTGCAAAGCCTGTGCATGTTCCTGATCTGCGACTTCTTTATTTTGTTCAAGAAGTGAAAACAGCTTCTCCATATCGGCCAGACTTTGCTTGATTTCGCGGTACAGCACGCCCAGGAAATTCAAAGGCACATACAGTTGCAGCATAAAGGAATTGACCAGCACCAGGTCACCCAGACTCATGCTGCCATCGATCACCCCCTGCGTCGCACGCCATAAAATCAGGGTCACAGCTGTCGCAATGATCAGCGATTGCCCGGTATTCAACAGCGACAGACTGCTCTGGGAGCGGACTGCGGCATCTTCATAACTCTGTAAACCACGGTCGTAACGCGCTGCTTCATATTCTTCATTGCTGAAATATTTGACTGTCTCATAGTTGAGCAGCGAATCGATCGCCTTACTCTGGGCTTTGGAATCGAGCTCATTCATGGTGCGGCGAAAATGGGTACGCCACTCCGTGACCACGATAGTAAAAGTAATATAAATCACCAACGCGCTGAAGGTGATAATGGAAAACCAGATGTCGTAGTGCGTCGACAGATAAATCAGCACCAGCGCAATTTCCAGCAAAGTCGGTACGATACTGAACAGCGCAAATGAGACTAGAGAAGAGACGGCACGCGTGCCACGCTCGATATCGCGCGTGACACCACCAGTCTGGCGATTCAGGTGAAAGCGCAGTGAGAGCGCATGCAAATGCCGGAATACCTGCAAGGCGATAGTCCTGACTGCACGCTGAGTAACGCGGATAAATACAAACTCCCGGAGCTCGGTAAATGCCGTGGTCGATAAACGTAATGCGCCATAAGCCAGTAATAAACTGACTGGCAACACCATGATTGCAGCCGGATTACCCGCAGTGATCGTCAGGCTGTCGACGATATGCTTGAGTACAACCGGTACACCGATATTGGCCAGCTTGGCGCCGACCAGCAGCGTTAAAGCGAGGATGACGCGCCATTTGTACGCCCAAAAATAGGGCAGCAAGGTTTTGATCGTTCCCCAGTCGCCACGTTGTTGCTGACTGTCAGGGGGAATTTGTGACGAGGAGTCTCTGCGACGCATGGAAAGTGTCTTTTCTTGAAGTGGTTTATCATGACGGGTTCGCCGCTAAGGCTGATCCTGCCGCGCTCGCAGCGCCATGGTATGCATTTTGCGTTATTTACGTATTTATTTAGGACTCACGCAAAATTACCCCGGCAAGGCATGGCGACGCAGGCAGTACGCAGTGTACGACAAGGAGCCATAACACCGCCGGGATGGTTTTGCGTAAGTCCTGTTATTGGTAAAGCCCGCAGAACTGACTATATTGTCTGATGAAATCAGGCAGCTGTCAGCGTTCTGGCGTCATTATGATTGTAACGTTTTAAGAAAGTCCGCGATGTCTGAACATCTACATACTACCCTGCCAGCCCACATGCCTACCTTGCGTGTGATGCCTATGCCCTCTGATGCCAATGTCCACGGCGATGTGTTTGGCGGCTGGATCATGGCGCAGGTCGATATTGCCGGTGCCATTCCGGCGGCACGCCGCGCCAATGGACGGGTTGCCACCATCGCGGTGAATTCTTTCCTGTTTAAGCAACCGGTATTTGTGGGCGATCTGCTCTCATTCTATGCAGATATCGTGAAAGTCGGTAAAACCTCGATCACGATCTCAGTTGAAGTATATGCAGAACGTAACCGTCTGCAAGCTGAAACCGTCAAAGTGACAGAGGCCATCCTGACCTACGTCGCCACTGGTGAAGACCGCAAGCCGCGCCAGATTCCGCCGCTGGAATCACTTTCCGGCTCAGTATAAGTCTGGCTCACAAACTTTAAATTGATGCCATCCCGCCGTCACTTTCTGCAGCATTTGCTGCAACTGGGAACACTCGCTGCTTTATCGCAAGCCTTTCCCAGCCATGCTGCTGAGCAGATTTCCAGCTATCCTTTTTCACTCGGCGTCGCCTCCGGCTCACCACGCCATGACAGCGTGGTGCTGTGGACCCGACTGCTGCCCGATCCGCTCAATGCCGTGCCTCTACCACCGCTGGTGTACAAGCTCAACTGGGAAGTGGCGGAGGACATACATTTCAAACGCATAGTGCGCCAGGGTGAAGTATTTGCGCTGCCTGAACTGGGGCACAGTGTGCATGTGGATGTCACTGGTCTTAGTCCGGACCGCTGGTATTTTTACCGTTTTATGCATGGTGCTGCGATCAGCCCGATTGCACGCACCCGGACCGCACCGGATAACGACAGTCTGAGTAAACTGCGTCTCGCGGTCGCGTCCTGTCAGCACTGGGAGTTCGGCGAGTATGCGGCGCATCAACATATTGCCGCCGCCAATCCGGATCTGATCGCCTTCCTCGGTGATTACATCTATGAATGGGGACCGTATGACCTGAAGCATCCGGCCAGACCGAGACGCCGTGATATAGAGAGCTTTAGCCTCAGCGAATACCGTGCCCGCTATGCGCAGTACAAAAGCGATCCGCTGCTGCAAATGTCGCATCACTGTGCTCCCTGGATAGTCACCTGGGATGACCATGAAGTCGCGAATGATTATGCTGCAGACCGTGATGAACGCCTGAACCCGCAATTTCTGCAAAGACGGGCCGCCGCCTATCAGGCTTTCTATGAGCACATGCCTGTCAGACTGCATCAGGTGACGGTGCATCCTTCACAGTTCGCCCACATGCGCATCTATGAGCGCTATGACTGGGGCAGGCTGGCGCGTTTTCATCTACTGGATGACCGTCAATACCGCAGCTACCAGGCATGCACACCTGCTGACCGTGGTGGCTCACGCCTGGTCAGCCCAAATGCCTGCGCAGATTTGTCTGCCGCTGGTCGCACTATGCTGGGACAAGAACAGGAAACCTGGCTAAGTCAGGGCTTAGCGAGCTCAACAGCTAAATGGAATATTCTGGCACAGCAGACCTTGTTCGCACCATGCAAACATAGCGCTGCCAGCCAGTCCACAGGGGACAGTCAGATCTGGACTGATGGCTGGGATGGCTATCCGGCTGCACGTCAGCGTTTGCTGGATAATTTGCATCGCCATCAGAATCTGAACCCCGTTATATTGTCAGGCGATGTACATACTTTTTATGCTGCGAACCTGACGCGTGATCTCAATCAGCCGGCCTCAGCCAGCAATCCGGTGATCGCGACCGAATTTTGCGGCACCTCACTGACCTCAAATTCACGTCCGCAATCTCAGACTGAGCAAATCCTGCAAGAGAATCCCCACCTGGTCTACGGGCGCAGTGATAAACGCGGCTTTATGCTGAGCGATATCAATGGTACCAGCATGACGACGCAGTACTTAGCGCTGGACGATGTGAGCAAAGCCGACTCCGGTATTAAAGTGCTTAAATCCTTTGTGGTCGAACACGGCAAACCCGGCATTGCCGGCACATGAAGTTAGTACGTAAAAAAGGCAGCCGCAGCTGCCTTTTTGATCGATGTTCAGTCTGGTTTACGCTTTTTTCTCATCACGTAATTCGCGACGCAGAATCTTACCCACATTCGTTTTCGGCAGTTCCATGCGGAATTCTATGTACTTCGGTTTTTTGTAAGCAGTGAACTGCTCTTTGCAATAATCCATCAGCTGATCCACGGTCAGTGTAGGATCTTTGCGCACCACGAACAATTTCACAGCCTCACCGGAATTCGCATCCGGCACACCGATACACGCACATTCCAGCACGCCAGGATGCTGCGCCACCACACCTTCGATTTCATTTGGATACACATTAAATCCAGAGACCAGAATCATGTCTTTCTTACGATCGACGATGGTGGTGTAACCGCGGAAATCCATGATGCCTACGTCACCGGTTTTAAAGAAACCATCCGGAGTCATGACCTTAGCAGTTTCATCCGGACGGTTCCAGTAACCCGCCATCACCTGCGGTCCACGAATTGCAATTTCACCGGGCTGACCTAAAGGCAGACGATTACCATCATCATCCAGAATGGCTATTTCTGTCGATGGGATAGGCAAACCGATAGTACCGGAGAATTCCTTGGTATTAGCAGGGTTGGCTGTTGCAACCGGTGAGGTTTCGGACAAACCATACCCCTCTGCGATCGCGCAACCAGTGATCTTCAGCCACTTATCGGCCACTGCTTTTTGCACCGCCATACCGCCACCGCTACAGATTTCATAGCCAGAAAAATCGAGCGAGGCAAAGTCAGGATTATTCAGCAAACCGTTGTACAGCGTGTTCACTGCTGGGAAAATATTCACGCGGTAATTACGGAGTTCTTTGACAAAACCCGGAATATCACGCGGGTTAGGAATCAGCAGATTCATCGCACCGATGCGGGTACCCAGCAGGCTGCAAACGGTGAGCGCGAAAATATGATACAGCGGCAAAGCGCAAACGATGACTTTGGCTTCATCTTCATGTCCCGACATGCTGGGGCGCAGCCAGGCATCATTTTGCAGAATATTGGCGACCACATTACTGTGCAACAGCGTCGCACCTTTAGAGACGCCGGTAGTCCCACCCGTATATTGCAGGAAAGCGACGTCACCCGGTTGCAGCGTCGCAGGCTGAAAACGCTTGCCTGCTGCAGCAGACAACATCTGATTAAACCGGATCGCGGTCGGCAGACTGAAGGCTGGCACCATCTTTTTCACATTCCGGACGACGAAATTGACGATGGTCCCTTTTAGTCCGCCCAGCAGATCACCCATGCTGGCGACCACGATGTGCCTGACCTTCGTTTTTGGCAGTATCTGTTCTAAGGTGGTCGCAAAATTTTCAAGAATAAAAATCGCTTCCGCACCAGAGTCGGTCAACTGATGCTCGAGTTCGCGTGGCGTATATAAGGGATTCACATTCACCACCACATAACCGGCACGCAGAATAGCAGCCATTACCACTGGGTATTGCAACACGTTAGGCATCATAATGGCGACACGTGCACCTTTTTGCAGCCCTTGCCCCTGCAGCCATGCAGCGACCTGCTGTGACATGCGGTCGACCTGTGCGTAAGTCAGGAATTTACCCATGCAGGCATAAGCTTTGCGGTCCGCAAATTTCTTAAACGATTCTTCCAATAACTGAACCAGTGACTGGTATTGATTGACATTAATTTCCGTCGGAATACCTTCTGGGTAGGATTTAAGCCAAAACTTGTCCATAACTCTCCTTTTCGCTGATTTTTATTGTATAAAACGTTCATCAACAGGCAAATAAAAAGCATGCCCGTTCTTTTTATCGACCGCAATATCTCCAGCGCCGATGCTAGCGGCTTAGTGCAGGCAAGGCAAGCATTTTAAAGTCCAGTTGAAAATCTCCTCTAGCCCTGGTTGCAGCGCACAAAAACCACGTACGGCGCCTGGCATCTGGCTTTACAAACGTCCAGAAAGCTCAACTTTCAGGTAAATTATTGTGCTGCAATCCCAAGCGCTGACCAGGATTCATCATTTCCAGTTGCAGCAGTGCCGCAGAATGATCGGCCGTCGCAATATGGGTTTCCAATTCACTGAACAGCTGAGCAATCAAGGCCGTTGCAGGTAATTGCAACCCGGCTGCATCGGCTGCAGCCTGAATATTGCGCATATCTTTGGCCTGGGTTTTCACCTGACCACCGGGAATAAAATTCCTTTCCAGCATACGCTGTCCATGCAGCTCCAAAATGCGGCTTTCGGCAAACCCACCACGCAAAGCAGTTCTGACTGCGGCCGGATCGGCACCACCAGCCTGTGCCAGTAACAAAGCTTCAGCCACCAGTTGTATGGTGCCACCTACGATCAGCTGATTGCATAACTTAGCTAACTGTCCGGAACCCGGTGGCCCCACCAGAGCAGGCCTGCCCAAAGCCTGCAGCACAGGTTCAAGTTCAGCAAAAACCTCAGGGCGGGCACCAACCATGATCGCCAGAGTTCCGGCCTGCGCCCCCGCTACACCGCCGGACACCGGTGCATCCGCAAACGCGAGACCGCTGGCCTCACAGCGCGCACTCAATGCCAGCGCTTCAGACTGGCGGCTTGAACTCATATCGATCACGCACATCCCCTTACGCCAGGCAGCCGCTGACTGTTCCAGAACCTGCGCCACGATGGGTCCGGAATCCAGCATGCTGATGATCAGTTCTGCCTGCCACTCTCCATCCGCAACGGCGTGGGCAGGGTCAGAGGCCAGCACGGCACCTTGCTGCATTAACATCGCGGCCTTAGCCGCAGTGCGGTTCCAGACATGTAGCTGATGCCCTGCTGCCAGCAAGCGTAGCCCCATAGGAAGCCCCATCAGACCGGTTCCGAGTAAGGCGATACGGCGCGGCCTGAACGCCATATTTGAATTTGTGCTTGTCTGCTCCATCGCTGCATTTGCTCCTTGCAATTGATCCTTGTTTCCGCGCCAAAAGTGAGGCCTGAAATTGTGTTAGTCTTGCTGTTTTACTGATCGTCAACCCAAGCTCTGTTCATCCCATGAAAACACTAACACAAAGATTCCTGCTCGGTGCAGCTTGTCTGCTCGCCAGCGCTAGCGCATCAGCCATTGATTCCTATTCCGCTGAGTTCGCCAGCGGTAATAAGTCGCAGTTTGTGCGCGGCGGACTGCAATGGAACTGGGATGAGCAATGGCTGAAATCCAATAGCAGCTTCGTCGGCGGCTATTGGGATGCGACGCTGACGCAATGGCGCAACAATGCCTATCAGGGCGTAGCCGGTGCCAGCCAGAACATCACGGATATCGGGATCACACCGGTATTCAGATGGCAGCAATCCAGTAAAAAAGGTGTGTATGCAGAAGCGGGTATAGGCATGCATTTATTCAGCCATGTCTACAACAATAATGGTCGCCGTTTTTCGACCGCTTTCCAGTTTGGCGATCATCTGGGCGCCGGCTATGTATTTGCCAGCGGACTGGATGTCGGTCTGAAGGTTCAGCATTTTTCGAACGGTGCGATCAAGCGCCCGAATCCGGGTGCCAACCTGGCAGTGGTCAGAGTCGCCTACCCGTTCTGAAGATGAAATGGCGATGCGTGCAGCACAGCACGCATCGCTAATCCTCTATACAGGCAGGGCATGAGCCCTGCCTGCACCTCAATGCGTATGACCACCGCCCAGATAGGCGGCCTGCACCGCAGGATCATTTTGTAGCTTAACGGCCGGGCCATGCACAGAAATCCTGCCATTCTCCAGCACATAACCGTAGTCCGCTACCGCCAGCGCGGCAGCCGCAAACTGCTCGACCAGTAACATGGTTCTGCCCTCTTGCTTGAGGCGCTGGATAATCCTGAACACCTCATCCACCAGGATAGGCGCCAGTCCCATTGATGGTTCATCCAGCAAAATCACTTCAGGGTTAAGCATGACGGCGCGCGCCATCGCCAGCATTTGCTGTTCGCCGCCAGACAAAGTACCCGCCAGCTGATGGCGCCGTTCACGCAAACGCGGGAACAACTCCATCGCATTTTGCAAATCATGTTCGATATCACCACGTGGCCGGGCCCGGGTAAAGCGCGGGAAGGCGCCCAGCAATAAATTATCCGTCACCGACATGGTGGCAAACACCCTTCTGCCTTCCGGTGAATGGGCCAGACCAGCACGTGCGATCTGATGCGAATCCATGCCGGTCACATTCTTGCCAGCCAGCGTGACCGTCCCCTCTTTTGGTTTGATCATGCCGGAAATCGCGCGCATCGTAGTGGTTTTACCAGCTCCGTTCGAACCTATCAGCGTGACCACTTTACCCTTAGGAACATCCAATGAAATACCATGCAACACCTGTACTTTGCCATAGGCAGCATGTAAGTTTTGTATACTCAGCATCGATCTCTCCTCAGGCTGCGCTGGTGGATGCGGCAGCCAGATCTTCGCTGACACTGCCACCAAGATAGGCTTCAATGACTTTAGGATCAGCCTGTACCTGTGCGGGCTGCCCTTCCGCGATTTTCTGGCCGAAATCCAGCACCGTCACGGTGTCACAGATAGACATCACCACATCCATATGGTGTTCGATCAGGATAATGGTGATACCGTGTTCGCGAATTTTGCGGATGATTGCCACCAGTTCCTTGATATCGGGAGCAGTCAGACCTGCAGCAGGCTCATCCAGTAACAGCAGTTGCGGATTCAAACCGAGTGCCCGTCCTATCTCCAGCAAACGCTGCTTACCATAAGGCAGATTGCGCGCTTCTTCGTTGGCCAGATCGGACAAGCCGACAAAATGCAGGATGCTGGCGGCCCGCGCCCGTGCTGCATCTTCCTCGCGTTGGTAGCGCGGCGTATGCAGCATCACATCCAGGATATTGCTGCGGAAGGTGTTATGCAGACCGACCAGCACATTCTCAGTAGCGGTCATTTCGCCGAACAGCTGCACATTCTGAAAAGTACGCGCTACGCCACCGAGTGCAATTGCCGATGGGGTATTGCCGGAAATCGCTTTACCCGCAAATTCAACCACACCATCGGTCGGCTGATAAATCCCGGTCAGCACATTCATCATGGTACTTTTACCGGAACCATTCGGGCCGATCAAACCATGCACACTGCCTTTTGCCACCTGTAGGTCCACCTGATTCAAGGCCTTGAGGCCGCCGAACTGCATCAGCACCTGACGTGCGCTCAGCAAGACGCCGATGCGTTCTTCACTGGCCTGGGTAATCGCGAGTTTGTCATTGAGTTGCGTCGCATCGCTATGCGCCAGTAAATGGCGTGGTCCCTTACCCAGCATAGACTGCACAAATCCGACGATGCCATCCTGCAGGTAATACACAACAAACAAGGTCATCAGTCCGAAGATAGTCAGACGCCAGTCGGTAATGTTTTCCAGCTTGTAGGAAAACGCCGCCATACCAGCCGTCGCGACGACCGGCACCAGCACCTCGCGCAATGTCTTGCGTCCCTGCCACAACAGCCAGGCAGAACCCGCCACGCCAGCTACAGCGGCAACGGTCGCGATTTTTCGGAACAGATCAATATCAGCCAGCAGCGACGGTAACATCACCACAATAAAGGCACCCAGCAAAGAGCCGATACGGCTCTTACGGCCCCCCATAATGACCGCCAGCAGGAATAATATGGTCAGCTCGAAGTTATAGGTATTGGGGGAGATATACTCTTCAGAGCTCGCATATAAAGCCCCGGCCAGGCCCGCCAGCGCTGCGCTGATGACGAAGGCGTAGACCTTGTAGCGATACACCGACACGCCCATACAATCGGAAGCAATCGGACTGTCGCGCAAGGCCTGAAATGCGCGTCCCAGATGAGAACGCAGAATGCGGTGAACGACGATCAGTGCCACGACCATCAGTCCGGCAACCAGATAAAAATGACCGACCTCACCCAGCTTTTGTCCAAACAAAACCGGCTTAGCGACTTTGATACCCATTGGCCCTTCAGTCAGGAAAGTCATCTCATTAATCAGGATCTGGATGATGGTACCAAAAGCCAGCGTGACCATCGCCAGATACGGCCCCGTCACGCGCAATGCTGGCAGCGCCAGCAAGGCACCGAAGACTGCCGTCACCGCAATGCTGGCTGGCAGCGCGAGCAGCACCGGGCAACCGAGTTTAAACACCAACACACCCGTGGTGTAGGAGCCTATGCCAAACAGACCGGCATGACCCAAAGATACCTGACCGGTATAGCCGACTACGATATCGAGCCCAAACAACAGAATCGCGTAAATCAGGATCGTTTCAGCCAGATGCAGGTAATAGGGATTGTGTACAAACACAGGGAATAGTCCGAGCGCGGCGACACCGGCCAGCCCCAACAGGAAGCTCTTGTTACGCATGATGGCTCCTTATACTTTTTTGATGGCTGCTTTACCGAACAAACCGGCAGGTTTCACCGCCAGCACCAGTAACAGCAACAGCAGACCGGGAACTTCTTTGTAACCGGTGGAGATATAAAATCCGGTCAGGGTTTCTGCAATACCGAGTATCAGTCCACCCACAATCGCACCGACACCGGAAGTCAGTCCACCGATAATCGCCACTGCAAACGCCTTCAAGCCCAGCGCAGAACCCATGGTGGCGCCGGTCAGTGTCAAGGGCGCGACCAGCACACCGGCAAACGCTGCAGTAGCAGATGACAAGGCATAGGAAAACGTAATCACCATGCTGGTGTTAATCCCCATCAATCCGGCAGCATCACGGTCATTCGAGGTGGCCACCACGGCTTTGCCGTAGATAGATTTACGGTTAAATATTTCCACCGCCAGCATCATCGCCAGCGCACCCAGCACCACCACGACTTGCATCGCCTGTACATTGGCGCCGAAAATCTGAAACGGTGCCGCAGACAAAGGGGAAGGAAAAGTCAGATCGTCCTTGCCCCAGATATTTTCAGCCACATTTTTGAAAATAATCGCGAGCGCAATGGTGGACATAATCCAGCCAAATTCAGATTTGATTTTAATCGCAGGGCGGACACCTATCCATTCAACCACCATGCCCTGCAAAGCGCCAAATACGATCACCAGCGGTATCATCAGCCAGTAATTCATATACGGCCCGCCGTGTATCTGACCAACCAGACTGAGGCCGACCAGCGCGCCCAGCATCAGCGATTCCCCCTGCCCGAAATTCAAGGTGCCGGAGGTGGCAAAAGTGAGCTGGTAACCGAATGCGATGACCGCGTATATCATGCCCAGCGCGATGCCGCTAAACACAAGTTGTAACAGGATTTCCATTTTCTGTACCCGACAGTAAATGAGGACAAGTGCGCCAGTATTTAGCTTCTGCCACGGCCTGAGCAGTGGGCAGGCTTGCGCTGCGCCCTCTCCTCTCGACATGTGCCGACAGCCAGCCAGAAGCCATATCAGGTTCAGACTGAAACCGTACAACAGATGTGATGGTGAGTCAGTCCAGACCGCTGCAAACAATCAGCGGTCTGGACCACAAGGAAAATACCAGGAAAAACCAGCTGCTTATTTGGCCTGAACGATGTGTCCGTTCTTCGCCTCACCCATGACCGGGATACCGGCTTTAATCGCTTCGTGATCATCGCGGGTAAATGGTTTGCTGTAAGTCGTAACGACGCCGTCTACCTTTTCACTCAGATTTTCCAAAGCCTCACGGACTTTTTCACCCTCAGTGGTACCGGCCTGACGGATGGCTGCGGTCAACAGGTAGATCGAGTCATAGCCTTGTGCTGCGGAGACAGGAGAAGGAATGCGCTCGACTTTATAAGACTTTTGATAGGCCTCGATGAAGGCCTTACGTTTAGGTGTATTCGGCTCCTGGATAAAGGTCTGTGGCATAGTAGCGCCATCGCCATTTTTACCGGCATTGTCGAGGAAGTTGCCCATAGACAGAGTCCAGCTGCCTATCATCGGTACTTTCCAGCCCAGCTTTTCCATGCCATTGGCGATCTGCGCCAGTTCAGGTCCTATGCCATAAGTCAGCACGGCCTGCGCGCCACCCTGCTTTGCCTTGAGCAATTGGGCGGTCATGTCCACATCCTTGATGTTGAACTTTTCAACTGCAACCGGCTTCACGCCTTTCACCGCCAGCGCTTTTTCCAAATCTTCGCGCCCCAGCTGACCATAGTTGGTCGAGTCGGCCAGAATCGCTACCTTGGTGAATTTACGCTTACCCACCGCTTCTTCCACAATCATGGCCGATTGTATGGTGTCATTGGCTGCAGTACGGAAGATGTAGTTATCCTTGTGATCCGGTGGCAGGAATTGCTTGGTCACCACGCTGCCGGTCGCCACATTATTCATCACCGGAATTTTGGCTTCCTGGTAAAAGCGTTGCGCAGCGAGCGCGACGCCGGTATTGATATAACCTACTGTCGCGACGACTTTTTCTTTGTTGATCAATTCCTGCGCGACCTGCACACCGCGTTCATTTTTAGCTTCGTCATCACGTTCCACCAATTGAATCTGACGGCCAAGCACACCGCCCTTCGCATTAATCTCAGCCACTGCCAGTTTGACGCCATCACGCATGGACACGCCCATAGGCGCGGAGCCACCGGTGAACGGGCCAGATACACCGATCTTGATCGGCTCAGCTGCCATACCGGCAGCGGACCAGCTAACTAGTGCAACAGCAATCAGGGATTTCATTTTGTAGGACATGTCGGTCTCCAGAGTTTGGTGTTGTTTTACGACTTGGCTTTGCACTATTCAAGCAAGCTCTCTTGTGTGGCTGTTCTGTGAATATGCGCTCCTTACAAATTAACAGAAATCTTCATGCCGCATTGCAACAAGATCTACTTAAGTGAAACTACGCAATCAGCATTTCCTGGCTTTAGTTTCACAATACGCACTGGTCTGCACCGGCTTTGTCGTCGGCCGCATGTATCGGACCATACACCCGGCTGCCAGCCACCTAAAGGCAACATATCTCCCGTGTACAAATCTGGCCTCTTCCAGATATTCCGACTCATACAACCCGGAAACCGGATTCGCGCACTGCATGAGGTGCTTGTCTGATCATCCCTGTTCAACGCCCGTTGAGCCATCCTATTCACCTGCCCCTGCATAGATCAGTGCTTGTGAAGAATTGTTAAAAAGCTCAAAAAACTTCTATGTCCTCTAATAATCGCGACCTAAGATGATGATGCAAATTAGCAAATTTCAGCCACACTGAGATCCGCGTGCAGAACACATACCGATAAAATAACGGAGACAATATGAAGCTGCTTTCAGGCAAAGATAAAAAAATAGGACAGTTCCTGGGCGCAAGTGTATCTGCTGGTGCCGTCCTCGTATTCGTGATTTTCACCAGTGCTGTTGCTTATAGTCTGCATCGTTCTCAGGAACAAAGCGCTATCAATGAAATTAACAATTTACTGAACTCAGTGAATGACAGTTTTGAAGTATTTGACAGCGCAGTCAAAGCGGATGCCGAAAGAACCGGTAACAACTTGCGCATTGAGCTTGGCGATAAACTGGCGGTTCACGCTGAACAAAAAATCAACGTTGCAGGAAAAAGTACTGCGGCACTTACCTTAAACGAACAGCTCATCAATAATCAGTTTGAACAAGTCGATGCGTTCACTGCACGCACTGGCGCAATTGCAACTTTTTTTGTCAAAGATGGTGATGATTTTATCAGGGTCTCGACCTCCTTAAAAAAAGAGAACGGTGAGCGCGCAATCGGCACGGCACTGGATAAAGCACACCCAGCCTATCCCTTGCTCATGGAGGGAAAAAAATTCACCGGTGCCGCCAAACTGTTTGGTAAAAATTATATGACTTACTACAACCCATTCATGGGTAGTGATGGAAAGCTGGCAGGCGCGATCTTCATAGGTATCAATATCGACCCCACACTGAGTCTGCTCAAAGAAAAAATCAAAGCGATGAAAATTAAGAGCACGGGTTATTTCTACGCGTTTGATATGAAAGATGGCAAGCAACAAGGGACACTGATGATACATCCCTCTGACGAAGGCAATAACATCCTTGATTCAAAATCAGCTGATGGCCAGTTATTTGTGAAAACCATGCTGGAAAAAAAGCAGGGATTGCTGCGCTACGACTCAGCCGACAGCAAACAGACGGATACAAAAGTTAAAGAAAAACTGCTTGTCTTCCGTACGATTCCCACCACGAAATGGATACTTGCCGGTAGCGTCAACAGCGGCGAGCTGGCGGAAGAAAGTATGCAACAGATCATCTGGCTGGGGAGCTTAGCGCTTGCCCTGTTAGTTGCAGGCGGCCTGCTCTTTATGACGATGGTAAGCCGCGTTGTAACACGCCCTCTTCAGCAGGCCACCGCCCTGGCTAATTCGCTGGCAAGCGGCGATCTGAGTCATCGGGTAGAAGCGAAGAGCGACAATGAAATAGGCAAAATGCTGACCGCAATGAACGGCATAGGAGAAGGCTTAACGCAAGTCGTTCAGGAAGTGCGGACAGGATCTGCCAGCATACAGACTGCAGCCAGAGAAATTGCGAGCGGCAACGCCGACTTATCGGCGAGAACCGAGGTCCAGGCTGGCACTCTGGAAGAGACGGCCAGCTCCATGGAAGAGTTAACCTCTACAGTGCAACAAAATGCAGAAAATGCGAGAGAGGCTGATCGCTTTGTGAATTCTGCCAGCGAAGTTGCAGAGCAAGCCGGACTCGTTGTCAGTCGCATGGTTGCTACCATGAATGATATCCGCGACAGCTCCAGAAAAGTCGAGGAAATTATTAATGTGATTAATGGTATTGCGTTCCAGACCAACATCCTTGCACTCAACGCAGCAGTAGAGGCTGCCAGAGCTGGTGAGCAGGGCCGTGGCTTTGCGGTGGTGGCAGGAGAAGTGCGTAACCTGGCTCAGCGCGCATCCATTGCCGCAAAAGATATACAAGGCTTGATCACTGATTCCGTGAACAAAGTTGAATCAGGCAGCACGATGGCCAATGAGGCGGGATATACCATGAGCAGGGTCGTCGGGGACATTCGTAAAGTTGCGAGTCTGGTCAATGAAATCAGTAATGCGAGCAATGAACAAAGCACCGGTATACATCAGGTGAATGATGCCATCACGAATATGGATGAAATGACCCAGCAAAACTCAGCGCTGGTCGAACAGGCAGCAGCCGCTGCGGAAAGTATGCGGGAACAATCGGACCGGCTTTCTGAGCTGGTTGCCCAGTTTAAAACCGAAACAACTACAGCGAATGTTGTACGTGTCTCAGGACTGGATCGCAGGCAGCTCAGGTAGCCAGCGCAACCGCCGCCGATAGTAAGCCGTACCAGCACTTATCGGCGGCAAGCTGAAATAAATTAGGGACAGTTATCTATCATGGCATGCCATGGCAAGATTTTATTTGAGCAGACTAAATACTTTGCTGATCGCTTTACTGCCTGCACCCAGTGGATCCTGACGTATCGCCTTTTCTTCTTCAGCGATCATCAGATACAAACCGTCCAATGCTTTTTGCGTGACATAGCCTTCGACTGTTGCTTCCTGCTCAGATACCGCGCCAAACTTTTGCGCCTGGCCCATTACACTATTATATTTCGCTGACAATCCCGCTTTATCGGTAACACCTTTCACAATAGGGCGGAATTGCTGCGTCAGCGGTGAGGCAGTTTTTTGTTTAAAGAAGTCAGTCACCGATGTTTCACCACCGGTCAAAATGTTTTTCGCATCAGTCAGCGTCATCGATTTGACTGCATTCACCAGCAAGGGTTTTGCCATAGGAACTGCCGCTTCAGCCGCACGGTTCATAGAAACGACGAGTTCATCTAATTGCTGGCCTTTGCCTGTCATCTTCAGTATCGGTCTGGCTTGTTCCAATAAACCTGGCAATTGAATTTTGACTTTATCGTTATTCAAAAATCCGTTCTCCACGCCCAGCTTAGCAACTGCAGCCACCGAGCCCTTATCCAGTGCGGCCTTCAGCCCGGTACTCGCATCCTGATTACTCAGATCGCTTAACGACAGTGCGCTGACGCTGAAGCTTACAGCCAGCAGGCTGGTCGTAAATAAGGCTTTCACAGATTTTTTTGAATTGGTATTTGAAAACAGATTCATAGTGACTCCTGCATTAACTTTCATGGATAGAGAATAAACGACGATGTTCGCGCATCGCATAGCGGTCGGTCATACCGGCAATATAATCAGCAATTTTTCTGGCCTGTGCTTGCATATCATCTTTGCGCTGAATCTGATAATCAGGCGGCAGCAAACCAGGTTCCTGCATCAAGGCATCAAACAATTCACGCACCACGCGACGTGCTTTCGAGGTCATGCGATTCACCTGATAGTGGCGATACAAGTGCTGAAATAAAAAATGCTTCAACTCGCTGGCCTGTACGTGTACCACATCAGAGAATGCGATCAGTTTTGGCGCAGCTCTGACATCATCTATCGTTTTTGGCATCACATCCAGAATACGCGCCTGCGAGGTCGAGATCAGATCCGTAATCAGCGTATTGATCATGCGTCGTATCGTCTCAGAGATAGCGCGCCTGCCTTGAATTCCAGGATACATCGTTTCCACTATTTGACGATGCTGCGCATATAGGCTGACTTGCATCATCTGCTGCTCACTTAATAAATTTGAACGTATTCCATCGTCAATATCGTGATTATTGTATGCAATCTCATCTGCCAGATTCGTCAATTGCGCTTCCAGTGAGGGCTGCGTTTTTTCGATGAAACGCAAACCCAGGTCGCCGAGTTGTTGTGCATTCGTGAGCGAGCAATGCTTGAGTATGCCTTCGCGCGTCTCAAAGCACAAATTCAAGCCATTAAACGCCGCATAACGCTCTTCCAGCGCATCAACGATACGCAAACTCTGCAGATTATGTTCGAAGCCACCATAATCCTGCATACAGCTATTTAAGGCATCCTGGCCAGCATGCCCGAAAGGCGTATGCCCCAGATCATGCGCCAGTGCGATGGCCTCGACCAAATCTTCATTTAAACGTAAATTTCGTGCGATAGAGCGGCCAATCTGAGCCACCTCCAGACTATGGGTGAGACGGGTGCGGAATAAATCCCCTTCATGATTCACAAATACCTGGGTCTTGTATTCCAAGCGGCGAAAAGCAGAGCAATGGATGATGCGATCGCGGTCACGCTGGAACTGGCTGCGCGTATCGGAACCCGGCTCAATAAAAAGCCGCCCTCGCGAACTCGCAGACTGGGCGGCATAGGAAGCTAAATGCGTGTCGGAAAACATCATCGTCAGGGCAGAATACTATGACTTAAAGTTTCTAATAATTTGTCCTTGGGTGCAGATGTAATATGAGCGCTGCCAAGGGGCTTGAGCAGTATGAACTTGATCTGCCCTCCTTCATTTTTCTTATCGACCTCCATCAAATCCAGCCAGCGTTCTGTTCCTAAATCAGGTGCGGTGACCGGCAAGCCTGCATCTTCCACCAATTGCTTAATCCGGGTCCGTGACACAAAGTCCAGATAACCCAGACGACAAGATAAATCTGCTGCCATCACCATGCCACAACCTACTGCCTCGCCATGCAGCCAGTTACCATAACCCATGCCAGATTCAATCGCATGACCAAAAGTGTGACCAAAATTCAGTATGGCACGCAAACCACCTTCGCGCTCATCCTGACGCACTACGTCAGCTTTGATTTCGCAAGAACGCGCTACGGCATAAGCGAGTGCGGCCGGATCTTTGGCGCGCAATGCCTGAATATTTTTTTCTATCCAGACAAAAAAGTCCGTATCAATAATCGCGCCGTGTTTAATGACTTCGGCGAGTCCGGCGGACAATTCTTTGTCCGGCAAGGTATTCAGTGTCGCTGTATCGGCTAGCACCGCTTGTGGCTGATAAAACGCACCTATCATGTTTTTGCCCAGCGGATGATTGATACCGGTTTTACCTCCCACAGATGAATCCACCTGTGACAGTAAAGTGGTCGGTATCTGCACGAAAGGAACACCGCGCATAAAGGCTGAAGCGGCAAATCCCGTCATATCACCAATCACGCCACCACCCAAAGCGACCAGATAAGTTTTCCGGTCACATTTTTGTTCCAGCAAATGATCAAAAATCTGCATCAGGGTAGCCCAGTGCTTATGCTCTTCTCCATCCGGCAGAATCACAGCAGACACGGTCTTACCGATATCCTGCAGTTGCTGCTGCAAAGCTGACAGATACAGTGGTGCAACGACAGTATTAGTCACAATCACCACGCGCTTTGCTGGTATCGCTTGCGTCAGGAGCGTGCTGTCATTCAGCAGTTGTTGACCAATGTATATCGGGTAGCTACGCTCACCCAGATTAACATGCAAGGTTTGGATGCCAGTGTTGCCGTTCAAAGCAGATATTTTAGGTGATACAGAATTATTCATAACTGGAACCGCCTGTTGCGGCACATCGGGAATCTGGGATGGAAGTTTATCAAGAATATGTTGTACCAGATGCTGCACGTTCGGGCGACCGGTTTCTATCACTACGTCGGCAATTTCCTGATACAGGGGATGGCGTTGCGCCTCCAGCTCTTCCAGTTTTTTACGTGGATCAGCTGTACGTAACAGAGGTCGGTTCTTATCGTTACGGGTACGTTGCAAAATGCTGTGTACGCTGGCACGCAGATAAATTACTGTGCCGCGTTGCTCCAGCAAACGCCGGCTTTCGGGGTTCAGAATCGCGCCACCACCGGTAGCAAGGATGATGTTATCTTGCGCGGTCAGATCACGTATGACGTCAGCTTCACGCTGCCGAAAACTGGCTTCGCCTTCAATCTCAAAAATGACAGGAATCGAGACGCCAGTTCGCGCCTCGATTTCATGGTCTGAATCAATAAAGCGTTTATTGAGTTTTTTTGCCAGGGCCCGGCCGACTGTGGTCTTACCGGAGCCCATTAATCCTACTAAAAAGATATTACCTGACATTGCAGTTTCCTGGCTTTTACTGGAGTTGCCAGAAAACTGATTTGTCACTTTTCATGCTACAGACATCAGCAACCGGCACCGCCATTACGATCAACGATCGTCATTGTACTTGTAGTCGTCCTGTTCAGACTATCCACCACAGTAAATGTTACTGCCTGATTGCCATTGACACAGCGAGTCCCCTGTGTACCGACGTTCACAGTAAGGATGCGATCATTAAAGAAAAGATTCGAAGGTGTACCATTTGTGGTGGCCACAACGCTGGCCAATAGAGTGCTGCTATTAAACACCTGGTAAGGTGCGACCCCACCCGTCAGAGTCAGGGTAACTGCCACATTGTTGGTTTCGTCTATCGACCATTTTTGCGGTGTAAGGAACATGCCGCCGGTCGCCGCAGTAATACTTGCGATAGAAACTGTCTGGGTAACGCCTTTCGAATCAGAAACAACAATACTGACGGCGGTACCGGTATTGGCCATGTAGGCAGTAAATACACCCGAAGAGCTAAGTACAGTGCCACTCGTGATCGAAATAGCGGCAGGATTGTTCGAAATCACGGTGTATGGTGGATTTCCACCATCCACACGGAAATACAATACATCTCCTACATTGGCTAAGGAAACACTATTTGGCGAAACTACCATAGCCTGACTCGTTGCAGCCAGAACGACAACGTCGAATAATATTTTCTTGCCAGCACTATCAGAAATAAAGATTTTGGTTGAGCCAGCTGCAACACCCGTCAACTGGAAGGTATTGGTTGAAGGTCTCGTGATATTGACCAGTGTTTTATCGCCTGGCTCAATAAAGTAAGGCCCAACGCCACCAATAATACTGTAATTCACATTTGCGGCCACACCGAGATTAACAGTTGCAGGCGCAGAAGTTGCCAGATCAACCGTCGAGCTACCTGTGACATTAACCGCAATATCAAGCTTAGTACCAACGCTGTCAGTAATCCGGATAGAACCAGATCCGGCACCAACACCCGTCAAGGTGAAAATGGAGTTTGTAGTCAATGGGAATACCGGTGCGACAGATACCACACCAAGATTGCTACTGATTACGGTATATGGAGCGACACCGCCGGAAATAGAGTAGCTTGGGCTCGCACCAATTGCCATCGCTACAGTAGACGGTGCTGTCGAGAATAAATTTGAAGTAGTACCACCGGAAACCGTGACAACGATATCACCAAGACGCGTTCCTTTAGAATCAGAAATAACCACGTTTGCGGTACCAGCAGACAGTGCTTTCAAGGTCAGATCCGTACCTGTCTGGACTGCGCTCAATACGGCAGGATTACTGCTGGTTGCATCATACTTCGGCACACCACCGCCAACGGTATAAGATGCGCTCAAACCGGACTGCAGAGTGATCGCGCTTGGCGCCGTTGTGAACAATGGAGCAGACGTACCACCACTGACCGTTACATTGATAGCAAGCGGAGCACCGACACTGTCTTTTAAGGTCACGATGGTTGAACCTGCAGAAACACCAGTGACAATAAAGTTGTTTCCACTTGCAGACATAGCTGCGGTCGCAATCAACGAATTCGCCGCAACGACAGAATAGGGAGGCGTACCGCCGCCAATAGTAAATGCCGGCGAGTTAGCACCCGTCCCAACAGTAATATCAGAAGGCGCAGAGGAGAACAATCCGAGCGCATTACCAACCTGCATACTGATTGTTACCGATTTACTGTTCGAGTCCTGAACCTTAACTGTTGTGTTCCCGTTTGCGATACCGTTAATGGTAAGAATATTGCCAACAACCGTTGCCGTAGCTACCGTATTGTCGCCACTACCTGCGAAATAAGGAGCTGTACCACCTGAAATGGTGAAGGTCGAGGAGCTGCTGACACCGAGTTTTACTGTAGCAGGTGCAGTGGTCACCAATTCACCGGTTACTGCAGTCGCGGAACCGACCAGTACGCTAATTTTGACAGATGCACCTAAGGAATCGACTACATTCACAACCGCGCTGCCGTTAGCCAATCCAATGACGGAAAATTGGTTCCCAACGCTGCTTACGGCAGCAATAGAAGGATTATCTACACTGACCGCATAGACTGCACTACCACCACCAATGATGAATGAAGAGGTGCGGCTACCTACACCGATATTCACACTGCTTGGTGCTGTTGTAAACAATGGGATGCCGGTGCCAATATTGACAGAAATCGACAGTTTTGCACCTACATTGTCCGTCACCGTCACAGTAGAGGTACCGCTTGCAACGGCGGTTATGGACAAGGTCTTATCCTTAACGCTCACCAATACGGCTGAATTTCCAGCTGCTGCAATATAGTTTGGCGTACCGCCACCAATAGTGTAGGTCGCAGTCTCTCCGGGGATCAGACTGATAGAGGTTGGCGAACTCGTGAACAAAGGCACATTAGCTCCACCGCTACCATTATTCCCGGCTGAACCGCCGCCGCCGCCGCATGCAGCCAGGAAGGCTGATAAAAATAAACCCGTCAAGAACCGGAAGAAAGTTGCCATGGAGCACCTGTAGTTAAGCAAATATATGAATTAAATTAAAACTGTGATGGTTCAAGAAAGATAAACCGTTTATTTAGCACTGAAACGGTCTGCCATAATCTTCGGCGTGATAAATATCAGCAACTCTGTCTTGTCATTGGTTTTACCTGTGCTTTTAAACAGATTTCCAAATAAGGGCAGATCACCAAAAAATGGTATTTTTGTTACATTATCACGTTCTGTCTGCTGGAAGATACCCCCTAGCACGACTGTACCGCCATTTTCAACCAACACCATGGTTTTTACCTCTTTCGTATCGATGGCATAACCCATCCTGGTTTCCTGGCCCACGCTGTCTTTATGCACTTCTACATCCAGTATCACATTGCCATCCGGTGTGATTTGCGGTGTAACCTCCAGTCGCAAAGTCGCTTTACGGAAGAAGATCGAAGTCGCGCCACTTGCAGTCGCTACCTGGTATGGCAACTCGGTACCTTGTTCGATCAAGGCCTTCAACTGATCCGCTGTCACCACACGCGGACTGGAAATAATCTTACCTTTGCCATCTGCTTCCAATGCAGACAATTCCAGATTCAGGAAGCGGTTGGCTGCTGCAGAGAACAGGCTAACCGCTAAACTACCCGGATTCAAACCGTTAATACCAGATGCAGGTAAAGAGACGAACTGGGAGTTAGGGACAAAGCTCTGATCTGTGATTTTTGCCTGACCTGTCTGCTCACCAACACCGAGGTAATTACCGGTCAATGCAACCCTTTGATTACCCTGTAACTGATAGCCTACATCGCCACCACGCAAGCCGCGCATGTCTGTAAAGCCTAATTTAGCGCCCAGATTTTTACTGAACTTATCATCCGCTTCCACAATACGCGCTTCGATCAACACCTGCTTCGATGCGATATCGGTTTTTTGTATCAGCTTTCTGACTTCCTCGATTTTGGAAGGAATATCAGTAATAAACAACTGGTTAGTGCGGGGTTCTATCACTGCACTGCCACGCTTAGACAGGAGGCGATTTGTTGAGGAACCATCGACACCGAATACTTGTTTGAACGCTTCAGCTTTTTGATAATTCAGCTGGAATGCTTCTGTTTTCAAAGGCTCCAATTCTGCAATTTGTGCTTTTTGCTCGAGTTCCAGCTTCTCTTTTGTCAGCAACTCATCTTTAGGAGCAATCCAGATCACATTGCCGTTTTTACGCATATCAAGGCCCTTGATTTGCATAATATTATCCAGCGCCTGGTCCCAAGGTACATCTTTCAAACGCAGGGTGATAGTGCCGGTCACGGTGTCACTGGCAATCACGTTCAGGCCACTGACCTCAGCAATGATCTGCAAAATGGCACGCACTTCAATATTCTGGAAGTTAAACGAAATACGTTCGCCACGATAGCCTTGGGTACCCTGTACCAGTTTATTCGGGTCTTCCTTAATCGGGCGCACTTCGAGTACGAATTGGGTGTCGCTTTGATACGAACTCTGTTCCCACAATCCTTTAGGCTCGATCACCATCTGTACATTCTCGCCATTCGGTGTTGTAGTGATCGTCTGTACAGGAGAGCCAAAATCGGCTACATCGAGGCGTTTGCGCAGAATTTCCGGCAAAGCGACTTTCAGGAACGTCACCTGTATTTTTTGTCCCTGCTGGCGTACATCAACGGCAACCTGATTCAAAGGCAGATCGACAACGACACGGCCTTCACCATTGACGCCGCGACGGAAATCGATATCTCTCAAACTGGCTTTGCTTTGCGGAGCCGCATCAGGATTGACTGGCAAGCCTTGGGAATTGACTGCTGTCGCAACTCCACCAGAACCGTCTATCGTTACGATCAGATATTTTCCTTCTATCGTAGCGGCATAATTGAGCGGCTTATTAAGATTGAAAATCATGCGGGTACGGCCAGATGCCTCAACCAGCGTAACCGTACGCAGATCACCGATATTCACATCCACAGTACTTTTGCCTGTGCCATTCGTGACATCAGGAAAATCCAGTGCAATTCTGGATGGGCTGGCAATCGAAAAACCCGCGGGCTGCTTGTTCAGCGGATTTTTCATGCCTATCTTAACGACAATATTGGCTCCCTGTTGATTGGTGACCAAAGACTCAATACTGTTCGACTGAGCAAAGGCTAACTGCGTCAGCCCTATCAGTAACAGGAAACAGGCTTTGACAAACATAGCGCCCCTTTTACTTGTATTTATCAACGCTTTCATTTCTGACTCCCCTGCAGCTCAAGCTTAACATTACGTTCAACCCACTCTCCTGTTGCATCCTGGACCGTTTCTTTAATCTGGATTTCAACATCGGTAATTTTTGTGATCAACCCAAAGTTCTGTCCGATGTAACCACCCTGCTTGGCCTGATACACTTTTTTATCCGACTGTATCAAACCTATGCGGGCTGACTTCTTTTCAATCACCCCCACCATTTTCAAGGCATCCAGCGGATAGCCTTCCAGCTCTTCGCGCGGTCTGTCCATATTGGGTCTTAAACCATTTCCACTATCGGGCTTCATGCGAGCCAAGACTGCCAGCAATTTTTCCTGATTAAAGGGGTCCACTTCCGCTTTCACGTCATAGGAAACCGGCACATAAACCTTAGGGGGATTGAGCTTGGGTGTCACCAGTTTAGTTTCTTTTTTTACTGACTCCATCCACTCAGTGAGCTCAGAGGCGCCATTGTCACCGCAAGCGCTCAGCATCAGTGTTTGCCCCAACAAGACCGTCAGAACTAGAAATTTACGCATCATTTCTTGGGCGCCTTTTTCAAATTAGCCTGGGCGATTACTTCATCTTTGTCCAGATAACGGAAAGTTTTCGCAACGACATCGAGGGTAAGCAAGCCATCCTTGTTAGCAGAAATAGACAGATTATTCAGAGTGACGATACGCGGCAATTTCGCAATATCAGACACAAACTCACCCAAATCGTGATAATTGCCAGACAGCTTTACGTCAATAGGCAATTCCGCATAATAGTCTTTGATCACAGGCACACCGGGTTTAAACGAATCAAACTGCAGCCCCCGGCCAGCACCTGCCTGGTTAATATCGGATAGCAATGCATCCATCTCAGCCTTACTCGGCAATTGCTTTTCCATGGTCGCCACGTATTGCTGTACCAGCGCACGCTGATCTTTCAACGCATCCAGATTGATCGCCTGCTGCATCTTGTCCCGGTACTGCTGCTTGAGACTAAGTTCTTCCTGCTGGCGCGCTTCGATTTCTTCGGTTTGGGTACTCCAGTAGAAAAACCAGCCCAGACCCAATACCACTGCCAGCACGCCGCATGCCGCAGCCATCCGCGGCGCGATAGGCCACAGCCCCGGATGCAGACCATTCAGGTCCTTAAATTGAGCGCTGATATCTTCAAACGCTTCCTGAACATTTATTGCCATCCCCGACCTTCCAATTCTCTTCGTTGACTGATGTCATTTACTTTCATTTAGCAGGGCCAGGCTTCGCCAGCTCAGCGACAGAAGCTGGTGCCTCATCTTTCTCACGTGGACGCTTAATGCCTACATTCACAGAAAAGTCGGACACTTTTTTTGCATCACGCCCCTGACCGATGCCAGCGGAATGAATATCGATCAGATCAGGTTTGTACATCCATTCAGATTTGCTACCCAGATTGCGGATAAACTCCGCCACCCGCTCCTGAGATTGCGCATAGCCATTCACAGTCACACGCTGACCATCCTGTTTCAAAGCACGCAAATAAACCCCTTCCGGGGTGTGTTTTACCAATTCCTGCAACAAAAATACCGGCTGATTGCGATCACCCTGTAAATCTTCAACTGCCTGCTGGCGTGCCTTGAGCGAGTCAATTTCCTGCTTCAGATTAGCGATTTCCTTGATTTTGTCATCCAGTACGGCATTCTCTTTCTTAATGAAATTCACGCGGTCGTTCTGTATGCCTATCTGACGTGCGTTAATCGCACCCACCACCACGGTAATCAGTGCGCCAACAATGGCAGACAACAACAGCAAAGAATAAAAATCCTTGATCAGCTGTTTGCGCTTCTCTTCCCTGTGTGGAAGAAGATTAATTTTTATCATCAGCCAAATCTCCGCAAGGCCAGACCACAGGCGACTGTATAGGCTGGCGCATCATTTCTTAATGCTTTTTCACTCACGCCGGGCGCCAGTTCCATTCCTTTGAACGGGCTGACTACCGCCGTTGAAATTTTTGTTCGTTCCGCCACGATATCCACCAGTCCGGTGACCACTGCACAGCCACCGGTCAGGAAAATCTGATCTACCCGCGTATAAGGCGTAGACGTGAAAAAGAACTGGATTGCACGCGTCACTTCCAGCGCGGCGTTTTCCAGGAAGGGCTCCAGCAATTCCATTTCATAACTGTCGGGTAAGTCGCCGTTTTTCTTCTTAATCTCAGCTTCTTCCTGCGACAATCCATAGTTACGCACAATATCCTGCGTGAGCTGACTTCCGCCAAATTGCTGCTCTCTTTCATACACCACCTCGCCATTGAGCATGATGTAGATATAGGTGCGCTTGGCACCAATCTGAAACATTGCGTAAATCTGGTCGCGGCCTTCATTAGCCTGCTTCTCAATCAAACGCTGCATCGCTGCACGTGCTGCGTAAGACTCAATATCCATCACTTTAGACTGCAGACCTGCTGCCTCAGCAACAGCAACCCTGTCCTCTACTTTTTCTTTGCGTGAAGCAGCGAGCATGACTTCCACATCTTCCTGATTCGCAGCGGGGCCGATCACACAAAAATCCAGACTTACTTCATCCATAGAAAAGGGAATATATTGACTCGCCTCAGATTCGACCTGCACTTCAAGTGCCTGATCGCTGAGGGTCATAGGAAGGAAAATCTTTTTCGTAATAACTGCGGATGCTGGCATCGCCAGTGCGACATTCTTTGCTGAAGTACCACTCTTTTTTAACAACTTCCGTATCGTGTCCGATACCTGCTCAATATTTTCTATATTCCCATCCAGTACTGCACCTTTAGGCAAAGGTTCAGACGCGTAGCGCTCCAGACGGAAAGCCTTATTACTTCCCTCTGAGAGCTCAACCAGTTTGATATCGAAGGAACTGATATCCAGACCGATGAGAGGCGGATTTTTTCTGCCGAGCAGTGAAGCAAGATCTAAAGCCAAGAATATCCCCTCATAAACACGTAGATGTGTGTTTTTTACAAATTGAAACAAAACCGCCTGAAAAATGTAAAGTGCGTAGAAAAAAGTCTTTAAAAACCGCAATTTACGAAACAATTATCCAAGCTTACATGAAATGCTAGCAATATAGACCGCATTGGTAAAGAATTTCCTCAGAGCAGCCATCTGCTGCGTTGCCAATTGTCCACGAACGTTTTTCCTTAACTCACAGAAACATCCTGCATCAAAGCTAAACGAGAACAGCAGCGCCGAGACGTTATAATGCAAATTGCTAATCGTTACTGTAAAAATTCATGTCCGCTCAAACAAACACAACTCCGGAAAAAACCATGGTTACAGCATCAGACAAACCGCGGTTACTGCGCCGGATACTGCTCAACACCCTGCTCATCATCACAGGACTGATCCTCGCGGTTGCGTTAATGATAGGCTTTGCGCTGACGATGGCCTACCCCAATCTGCCTGAGCTGGATTCGATCACCAGCTATAACCCGAAAATGCCTTTGCGTATCTACACGGCAGACCATGTACTGATCGGCGAGTTCGGAGAAGAGCGTCGCAATGTCGTGCGTTTTAATGAAATACCGGATGTGATGAAGAAGGCGGTACTCGCGATAGAAGATGATCGCTTTTATGAGCATGGTGGTGTCGATTACCTAGGTATTGCAAGGGCGACGCTGCACAATCTGAGCGGCGGCGCCAAGCAAGGCGCATCGACCATTACCCAACAGGTTGCACGCAATTTTTTCCTTTCCAGCGAGCAAACTTTCAAGCGTAAAATTTACGAAATTCTGTTGGCCTGGAAGATAGAACAGAATCTGAGCAAGGACCAGATTCTGGAAATTTATATGAATCAGATCTATCTGGGCCAACGTGCGTATGGCTTTTCTTCTGCTGCCCAGATTTATTTTGGCAAGCAACTTAAAGATATCAGCGTAGCCGAAGCAGCCATGTTAGCAGGCTTGCCGAAAGCACCTTCAGCCTACAATCCGGTCGCCAATCCCAAGCGCGCAACGGTACGTCAGCAATACATTTTGCAACGGATGAAACAACTTGGTTACATAAATGATGCGGAATTTGAACAGGCGCGCAACGAAGAACTGATCACTAAGACCGACAGCAGCGATTTTGGCGTGCATGCTGAATATGTGTCGGAAATGGCACGCATGTTGGTTTATGAGCAATTTAAAGAAGAAACTTATACCCGCGGTTTGAATGTGTACACCACCATTACCAAGGCCGATCAGGACGCAGCCTATCTCTCCTTGCGCCGTGGTGTAATGGAGTATGAGAAACGGCATGGTTATCGCGGTCCGGAAGCCATCATCAGTATCCCATCTGGCAAAGAAGCGGCTGACGAAGCAATCGAAAAAGAACTAGCCGATCACAGTAACAGCGATGATTTGCTGGTGGCGATGGTGCTTGAAGTGAATCCCAAGCAAGTAAGAGCCGTATTGGCGACTGGTGAAGAAATTCGCATCGAAGAAGCCGGTCTGAGTTTTGCAGCCAGTGGTTTGTCTGTGAAAGCACCTGCTAACAAGCGCATACAGCGCGGCGCTGTGATACGCGTTATGCAAGAAGGCAAAAACTGGGTCATCACCCAAATGCCTGAAGTACAGTCAGCTTTTGTCGCAGCAAGTACCGTGGATGGCTCGATTAAAGCCCTGGTCGGTGGTTTCGATTACAACCTGAATAAATTCAATCATGTGACACAAGCCTGGCGCCAGCCTGGTTCTTCGTTCAAACCATTTATTTATTCTGCCTCGCTGGAAAAAGGTCTGTCCCCGGCCACCATCATCAATGATGAGCCGCTGAGCTTCGATGCCGGTCAGACCGGTGGTCAGGCCTGGGAGCCAAAAAACTATGATGGCAAATACGAAGGTCCTATGACCATGCGTAAAGGGTTGACCAAATCGAAAAATATGATTTCTATCCGTATCCTGCACCGCATCGGTGCCAAGTATGGCCAGGAATATACCAATCGCTTTGGCTTCATCCCCGAGAAAAACCCACCTTATCTGACTCTGGCCTTAGGCGCAGGTGCGGTCACGCCTTTGCAAATGGCGGCTGGCTATGCCGTTTTTGCCAATGGCGGCTACAAAATCAATCCCTATCTGATTTCTAAAATCACCGATACCAATGGCAAAGTGTTGGTGCAGGCGGCACCGGAAAAAGCCGGTGATGAAAATAACCGGGTGATTGATGAGCGCAATGCCTTCCTGATGGACAGCATGATGAAAGATGTCGTTCGCTTCGGAACGGCAACCAAGGCCATGTCTTTGAAACGGACGGACCTGGCCGGTAAAACCGGTACCACTAATGACTCGGTCGATGCCTGGTTTGCAGGGTATCAGTCTAAACTGGTGGGAATCGCCTGGATAGGTTTCGACCAGCCTAAGAATCTGGGTAATAAAGAAACCGGTGGCGGACTGGCCTTGCCGATCTGGATAGGTTATATGCAAAAGGCGCTCAAAGATATTCCTATCGAAGAGCGCCCTATTCCAAATGGAATTATTTCGGTCAACGGAGATTTCTACTATGCAGAAAATCCACCGGGTACCGGGGTGACAGATTTATCTGCACCGGCCAAAGTCATCGAAGAGTAAGCCGGCTTAAGCGCCTTGTTCCAGCGCCAGCCGGGACAAGGTCGCAAACAATTCTGAACCATCGCGTGTATTGAGCCAGTGCTGGCCATCGTATTTATAATGGAAGCCACCGCTACGCGCAGCCAGCCACATTTCCTGCATTGGCGCCTGACTGTTGACGATCATTTTTGAGCCGTTCTGCACGAACTCTATCGTGAGTACATTGCCACTGCGTGCGCACTCTACATCGTACAAATCGTCTTCGAAAGCCTGCTCGAACATCTCTTCCACTTGCTTGAGGCAAGTTTCAGCCAAATCGAGGAATTCGGTTTCAGTCATGGTACACTCCCGTGGTTTAAATCTTTGAAAACGCCATTTTATACGGTGTTAAGGTAAACCAAGATGCGTACCCTGATTTCATCCCTGCTGTTGATTTGCCTGATGACTGCCTGCGGACAAAAGGGACCATTGACGATGCCGGAAAAAGTGACGGAAAAGGCACAAAGCAAGCCGCTCAGCACCAATCCGGACAACGCGCAAAAAACAAACTGAAGAATTCACTTAGCGACAGTATTCGCGCTTACTGCTGATCCTGACGTAGTTGTATCGGGCCCGCAAGATGTGGCCGACAGCCCTGTACCCCCTGATAAACCTGACGAATTTGCGCCATATCTGCCTCCTGCTCACCGCTGAGTGTCAGATAGTCGACCAGGCTGACTTCTTTGCGTTTGAAGTCAAAATACGCACAAGCTAAAGGAACTTTCGCTTCCAGCGCTATATGGTAAAACCCGCTGCGCCAGTGTGGCCGCAAACTACGCGTTCCCTCCGGTGCCAGCGCCATCCAGTACCAGTCAGCGCTGTGCATGGTTTTCGCCAGGCGTGCGATGGCGCCAGTTGAACTGCCGCGTTCTACCGGTTCACCGCCCAGCGCACGCACTACTTTACCTAAGGTTGCACCGGTCAGCCCCTCAAACAGGGAGGACTTGGCGATAAAGTGAAATGGCATGCCAATCGCGAGTTTGGCCAGAATACCGATAGGGAAATCCCAGTTAGACGTATGGGGATAGACGATGATCACACCTCTGGGGCCAGGCAGTGGCTTATATCTGACCTGCCAGCCTATGATGCGCAAAATGCGCAATGCGCTGCGCTGAACCAGGGTCTCCGAAGATTTTTCTTGTAATAGATAGCTTGTCATAAAAATTTGGTAGGCTAATTTCAAACACATTATGCCGTGGAATTTTTAGCGATGCAAAAATCAACAATTACTCATATCCTGATGCTCAGCGCATCCCTTTCCTGCCTCAGCCCACACGCATGGGCTGCGCACCCACTGGTGACCGAAGATCCGAATGTACAAACCCAGGGAAAACAACAATGGGAATTGAATACGGATGCCCGCCGCAGCAACCTGACAGCTCAGGCGAATCAGCAAATCAGTGCGCTGACCTACACCTATGGTGCCAGCGACCAGCTCGATGTGTTTTTTAATCTGCCAGGCAGACTGAATCAGTTCGCCGGTGTGGCCGATGCCTCAGCAGGTGTCAAATATCTGTTTGCTCAGAATGCGCAGCACAGCTATGGCGTTAAGCTGGAAGCCTTTATCCCCAGCGGGGCTGAGCGTAAAGGCTTGAGCGACAATGCCTATCAGCTCAGCACAACACTGATACACAGCTATCATCAGGATCAGCTGACGGTACACAGCAACGTCTACATGAACTGGCACCATTATCGCGACGAGCAAGCCAGCAGCGCTCAGCACACGACTGTGTGGCGGCTATCGGGTGCGGCCTTGTATGAGTTCCGCCCAGGCTGGCAGGCCGTATTGGATCTCGGTCTGATTTCGCCGGAATCACGCCAGGAAAAACGCTGGCAGCGTTATCAGACTGTAGGCCTGATCTATGCCTGCACCCCTAATCTGGATATCGATGCTGGCCTGCAATGGAAACAAACGCAGACCAGCCGCAGCCATCAGTTGGGAATAGGCCTGGCCTGGCGCTACTGATCCTTACACCATCAGACAGGGCGACGTTCAGCGCGTTCACGCCATTTGACGACGACCCGGTACAGCAGCAAGGCTGCTACCAACGACGCGAACAAATAAGGCCGGGTCAGGTCATGCTTACCGGCTTTCATCCAGTAGTAATGCAGCACGGCCAGAGGCGCAATCACATAAATCAACTGATGCAGGCGTTGCCAGGCTTTGCCACCCATGCGCCTGATCATGCCGTTGTGGCTGGTCACAGCTAGCGGCAGCAAAGCACAAAACGCCATCAGCCCGACTGCAATAAACGGACGTTTGAGTACATCCGCCCACATCTCCTGCAAATCGAAAAAATGATCGAACCAAAAGAACATCAGGAAATGCAGGGCCGCATAGAAAAACGTGTACAGGCCCAGCATGCGCCTGAAACGCAATAACCACGGCTGTTGCAGCAATTTACGTAGCGGCGTGACCGCGAGTGTCATCATCAGAAAATACAAGGCCCAGTCGCCGCTGTAACGGGTCAGATATTCCAGCGGATTAGCGCCTAGTCGCTCCATCAGGATGCCACTCAGCATGTGACCCAATGGGATTAAGGCAGCCAGAAACACCACTACTTTTAAGCGGCTTAATTGCGGTGCAGTCAGATTCATAGTCGGCGATTGTGCTTCAGCGAGGGTGGCAGCAGCCTGGGGTCAATAGAATTTTTTCAGATCCATCCCGGCATACAAAGATGCCACTTCAGGATAACCATTGAACATCAGAGTCTTACGTTTGCGCGCAAACAAACCATCTTCACCGATGCGGCGTTCAGACGCCTGCGACCAGCGCGGGTGATCGACCTCGGGATTCACATTTGAATAAAAGCCATATTCGCGCGGCGCTGTTTTATTCCAGGCAGTGGCTGGCTGCTCTTTGGTAAAGCGGATTTTGACGATAGATTTGACGGACTTAAAGCCATACTTCCACGGCAGTACCATACGCACCGGCGCACCATTCTGATTCGGTAACACCTCGCCATACATGCCAAAGGTCAGCAGCGCCAGCGGATGCGCTGCTTCATCCAGCCGCAAGCCCTCGGTATAAGGCCAGTCCAGTACCGGCGAACGCACACCGGGCATCTGTTTTTTATCATCCAGGGTCACGAATTCTATGTACTTGGCATTGCCGGTAGGTTCGGCTTTTTTGATCAGATGCGACAGTGAATACCCTATCCACGGCACTACCATCGACCAGCCTTCCACGCATCGGAAACGGTAAATACGCTCTTCCAGCGTCGCCAGCTTAAGCAGGCTGTCGATATCGAGCACAAAGGGCTTCTTGACTTCACCTTCTATGCTGACCGTCCAGGGCCGTGTCTTCAGGCTGCCTGCCATGATCGCAGGCTCAGATTTATCGGTACCGAATTCGTAAAAATTATTGTAGGTGGTCGCATCTTTCTGCGAAGTCTTTTTATCCAGTATCGCATAGGCCGGATTCGGGCTGGCGACCAGCTTCTGTGCAGACGCGGTTTGTGCATGCGCCTCCCGGTTCGCCATTTCCCACAAAGCGCTGCCAGCCACGGAGCCCAGCGCCAGCTGGCGGATAAACTGACGCCGCTCCTCAAACACGGCACGTGGCGTGATTTCTGAAGGATAAGGCTGGTCCAGGCCATAGCCCGCGTGTCGTATGATCATGATTCACTCCTGTGAGCGTAGATGGATAAGCTGTGCTTAACGCCAGCTGCTGCTGCAGTAGTTTTTGAGTCAGATCCCGTGCAGCGAAGGCGCTAGTCTCTCATGAGTCGGAAATTTTCGCAGAACCTTACAAAATGGAGCAAACGAAGCGCAAGAAAGCTAAGTATCTGGTGGACGAACTCCATCTGGCCAGACGCTGTTTGGCCTCAGCCCAAATAAAAAAGCCATGCAAATGCATGGCTTTTTACTACGAGGTAAAGACTCAGTGTCTTGCCTCCATCAGAGCGTGCCGTAGGAATGCAAGCCGGACAGGAACATGTTCACGCCCAGGAAAGCAAAGCTGGTGATCAGCAGACCCAGTAAGGCCCACCAGGCAGCAACCTGACCGCGCAAGCCCTTCATCAGGCGCATATGCAGCCAGGCGGCATAATTCAGCCAGACGATCAGTGCCCAGGTTTCTTTCGGGTCCCAGGACCAATAGCCGCCCCATGCTTCTGCGGCCCATAAAGCGCCGAGAATAGTGGCAATGGTGAAAAAGGCAAAGCCAACCGCGATCGCCTTGTACATCACATCATCCAACAATTCCAGCGCGGGCAAACGGTCTGCCAGCCAGCCTTTGGACTTTAACAAATAGGCGACCGCCACCATAGCTGCCAGCGCAAAGGTGCCGTAACCGATGAAGTTGGCAGGTACATGAATTTTCATCCACCAGCTTTGCAGCGCAGGGACCAGCGGCTGGATTTCTGCCGCATCACGACTGACCGAATACCACAGCAGAAAACCGACGGCAGCGGAAATCACCAGCAGCACAAAAGCACCGAGCGCACGCGTCGCGTATTGTTGCTCATAGTAGAGGTAGAACAAAGCCGTGATCAATGCAAACAACACGAATACTTCGTACAGATTCGATACCGGTATATGGCCGATATCGGCACCGACCAGGTAGGACTCATACCAGCGCACCAGCATGCCGGTAAAGCCCATCACCACGGCGGCCCAGCACAGTATCGAGCCTACCGAGGAACCGAAATCTGAACGCAGTATCAGCCCGCCCCAGTAAAACAGGGTGGCCAGAAAAAACAGCGTACTCATCCACAGTATCGCAGACTGGCTGGACAGCAGATATTTGAGGAAAAATTTTTGATTCGCCAGCTCCAGATTGCCCGCATACAGGCTGACTGCTGACAAACTCAGCAATGCCAGTATCAGCATCAGCGGCCGCACCGGTTTCCAGCGCCAGCCCAGCCAGGCGAAAGTCGGCGCTGCCAGCAGCAATATCGCTTTTTCGTAGATATCCATAAAGGACCCGAAACGCGACAAAGCAAACAGCGATGCTGCGCACAAGGCTGCTGCATACGCCCAGTCGACGATGCTCAGGCGCTTGAAAAAGCTCTGCTGCACCTGATAATTCTGTGTCATTTCCATCATTTTCTTTGCCTCCGGCCTGAAGCGAAAATACGCTTCAGTGTAAATAATCTGTGTCCTGTGTGTTCAGTACGTTTGTGCACCCGCACTCACGGTTTGGCTTCCTGTGCGATTGCCGCCAGTCCCTGACTGAGCTGGGCAAATTCCTTTTCAAAATCCAGGGTCTTACGTTGTGAACTCATGGCCATCAGTATATGTGATCCCTGCCCATCCGCTTTGAGCCAAATCCACAGGCGGCGCTCACGGATGTAAAACATGGCAAAAACACCGAGTACCAGCAACAGGCAACCAAAATACACCACATTCTTACCGGGTGAACGGGTAATTTGTAATACCGATGCCTTCACCTCTTCAAACCCACGCAATTGCAAATACACAGGCGCGTGATAAAAGGCTGCATCCGACAAGGCGGTGGTCGCCAGTTGCAGGAAGCGCGCATGCTTGTCTGTCATTTCCAATGCGGGCAAACCGTCCTGCTCCCTGGCCAGCATCCACAAATTCCATAAGCTGCCATTGAGTATCTTAATCATCACGTCTGCTGCCTTGGCCTGATCAGCCGCCGGTATTTTTTGTTCCAGATAGCGCGAGATCGCGACAAAACCGGCATCCTGGCCATTCCCTGCAAAAATCGCCAGGCTGTTGGCCGCTGAAGCCTGGATCTGCTGGCGCATATCGCCAGAATTGGCCATGCTCGCCGGTAAGGCGCCAGCCGCAAAGCGATCGGCGGCTTTTTCCCGCAAGGCCTTATTGTGCAAGGCCGCGCGCAAACGCATCCATTCCGTCACACTGTCATTGTCATCCGCCGGTATGCGCAGAAAACGGAAGCCATCGGCCGCCGACTCGCGCACCCCGCTCAGTATCATGTAATCGCCATCAATCAGCATGGGCTGCATGTAATTCATGAACTCTTTGGCCTGACCAGTCTGGTCACGCAGCTTGTACTGGAAGCTGGGGCCTACGTTTTTAAATTCTTTGGTATTGACGTTTTTGGCAGCAGAACCTAGTTGCTTACCCAGATCCGCACTCAGCCGTTCATTGAAGCTTTTATTCGTATCAACAGCACGCACATCCGTGCCATTCTTCGCCATATTCTCTACGTTAAACGGCCGGAATCCTGTCCATTCTATGCTGTATTGCTGCTGGTCTGCGGCGGTCAGCGGCGTGCTGCCACCGACTTCACCTTTCAGGCCAGTACCCGTTGCGCTATCGCCCGTCATCGCATAAGTCTGTACCTGCAGGCGGCTGCCACCGTCTTCAAAGCTGGACTGATAAACTGCAATACCCTGGTAAATTAAAGGCTGATTGACCTTGATGGTGGCTTCGGTTTTTTTACCGGTTTCATGGTCGGTCAGTATCACATCGCTGGCGAACAGTTTAGGCATGCCACTGCTGTAAAAATCGATATGGAATTTTTTGAGTTGCAGCGTGAAAGGCAAATCCTGAATCAGCACGCCGCTAGACTGGGTAATGATGGCGGTATTGCTGCTGCTGCCTTCCGGAATCAGCGAATTACCACGGAAACTGGGATTCCCCAATGGCAGGCGGTGTTGTTCTGGAATGTTGGCGATAATACCGGCACCTTCATAGGGTACTTTGCCGCCAAACCAGCGTTGCAAACGGATAGGTAATTCGGAGTCCAGCATCGCACCCAGTACGATCACAACAATCGCCGAATGCGCGAGGATATAACCCCATTTATTAGCGGCGCCCTGACGTGCGGCGATCAGTGTGGCACCGTCTTTTGCGACCAGCTTTTGCTGGTAACCGAGGCTGGCTAATAATTGCTGGGCGCGCTGCTGCACCGTAGCTGGCTGCTGCGCCGAAGTCCACTCACCACGGTGATGGAAATTCCTCAGTGACTGTTCGCGTACATTGTCACGCCAGCTGCGCATATCCTTCAGCATCTTGGGCGCATTACGGATTACACACAGGCTGGTCGATACCACCAGCAAGCCAACCATCAATAAAAACCACCAGGCGGAGTAGACCGAATACAGACCGAATTTATCCAGCACCTCATACCAGAAAGGACCGAACTGATTCACATAGTTCGGCATAGGCTCATTCTGTTTGAGCACCGTACCTATCACCGCACCGATTGCGATCAGCACCAGAATACTGATGGCAAAACGCATAGAGGACAGCAATTCCACACTGTCAGCCAGCCAGGCCTGTCGTGTGCGCAGCTGTATCCCGCCGGTATCGGTGGGGCTTTCAAAATCCAACTTATTGTCCATACTGTTCCGATGAAAATTCTACAAGGCTCATGTTTCCGCCTGATGCGCCTGCGCTGAGCCTGTTCAGCACGCGAATGCAGTGAGCAATCAGCCAGGATGAGCTGCAAGCGCGCGACGGCCGGCGTCTGATCAAAAAAAAGGGGATGGCTGCGCGCCACCCCCTTCATCATTCCTTCAAGTCAGCCGTTTTTCAGGCATCCGGAACTGCTACAGCTATCCCGGTCATGCATGGCGACTAGCCGTCAATCCTGAACTGGCTGCTCAGGCAGAACAAGCTGCCATCGCACCGCTGGGGCGGCTTTAAATCCATCCGATATTATTTCAGTCCGGCGATGTAATCAGCGACTGCGCGCATTTCATCTTCAGACATAGACTTCGCTATCGTTGTCATCTGCACGCTGTTGACGCGTGAACCCTGAATCTTTGCGCCATCTTTACGGGAGCCATTGTAGAAAGCCTGTAACTGCGCCAGCGTGTAATCCTGATGCTGTCCGGCGATACGCGGGAACTGGGCTGGGATACCGGCACCGTTCGGGCTGTGGCAACCGGCACAGGCAGGTACATTTTTCTCAGCGATACCGCCACGGTAAATTTGTTTGCCGAGTTCGACGATATCTTTGTTTTTCGCTGCGCCCGGTGCAGATTTTTGTGCGTTCAGATAGACCGCGACATTCTTCATGTCGTCAGCCGTGAGGCTTTTGGCAAATGCGGTCATGGTCGCATTATTACGCGCACCGCTGGCGAACTCAGTGAGTTGTTTGACCAGATAGGCATCATGCTGGGCAGCTAATTTTGGATTCGCGCTGATGGTGGAATTTCCGGCTTCACCATGGCATGACGCGCAGGCGACGATACCGCGTCCCGCATCACCGTTTTTGTACAGCGCTTCGCCTTTGGCTGCATCCGCTTTAGCAGGCTTCGCTTCCTGATTCGCATACGCGACTGAAGTGAGGGAGGACAAAGCCAGTACGGCCATGCCAAGAGACTTCATAACTGGTAAGTAAGCACGTTTCATTCATACACCCTGAGACTAAATAATAGAAATCTGCCCTGTTGGCGACACGTAGCTGCGAAGCTGCTGCGGAAAAGAGAGAAACAGCAACCAGAGTAGGCACGGAAAAAGATAGCGCTGCCCATTACCTAACCCCTTATTGTACAATAGCTTTCAGGCGTTATAACGGCCAACTGTTGCATTTTTCCACTTTTCCTTTCCTTTATGTCTATCCTCTGGCAAGCCCGCTTTTTTACCACGGTCAATCATTTACGAGATCTGCCGCGGACCCATGTTCCGGAAATCGCATTCGCAGGCCGTTCCAACGCCGGCAAGTCGACCGCTATTAATACACTATGCAACCAGAAGAAGCTTTGTTTTGCATCAAAGACTCCGGGACGAACCCAACACATTAATTACTTTTCCATCGGTGGCGCCCACGTTGCGATGCATCGCAAGGATGAAACCAAGGTCGATGAGATCCGCGCCATGCTGGTCGATTTGCCTGGATATGGTTATGCGGAAGTTCCCGGTGCCGCTAAAAATCACTGGAACCAATTGCTCGGCGCCTATGTACAGCGCCGCACCCAGCTCGCTGCGTTGGTGCTGATCATGGATGCACGCCGTCCGTTCACCGACCTCGACATACAGATGCTGGAATGGTTTGCACCTAGCGGTCGCCCGATACACTGCATCCTGACTAAGGCCGATAAGCTCAACAATAACGAATCCGCCAATGCCTTGCGTCATGCCAAAACGGTGCTGGAGCGCTACAAGGATGACCAGGGTCCGCTGTTCCCGTATAGCGTACAATTATTCTCGGCCTTAAAGCGGATTGGTATTGAAGAAGCGGATGCCACTGTGCGCGCACTGCTTGGGCTGGATCAAGAACTGCCTGCCGCAGTAGCCGACAATGCTGACACTGATTCTATTGCTGATACTGATGCAGATACTGTTGCTGCCGCTAACCATGCAGCGCTGCCAGACAGCGACGCCAATCCAGTCTGAGTAAGGCGCAAGGCGCGCGGTTTTGCAGCGCTCAGCTAAAAAAAATCCCCGGCATCATGCTATGTTGCCGGGGAAAGTAACACCAGTTCGAATAGGGACGAATGGTGTCCCGCTCAGGGAGGAGAAGCGGTAGGCATGGAGTACGCTCCAACCTGTAGCTTAAGACGCATGTATCTCTGAAAAGTTTCGTTGACCAGCCTAAAAATTTATCTCACCATGTCAATCAAAAATTCTGCCCTGCCCTCCGCTTTTCCCGCTGTCCGTATGCGCCGTATGCGCAAAGATGCGTTTTCGCGCGCGCTGATGCGTGAAAACACCGTCACCAGCGCTGACCTGATTTATCCGGTGTTTGTGGTCGATGGCGAACAACAACGCCAGCCGGTTGCCTCTATGCCTGGCGTCGAGCGGGTCTCCATCGATTTCCTGCTGGAAGTCGCCGCCGACTGCGTACAACTGGGCATACCGGTACTGGCGCTGTTCCCGGCCATCGATGCCTCTCTCAAAACACCGGACGGCATAGAAGCGACTAATCCGAATGGTCTGATTCCGCGCGCTGTCCGTGCCTTGAAAGCGGCCCATCCTGAGCTCGGTATCCTGACTGACGTGGCACTCGATCCTTACACCAGCCACGGCCAGGATGGCCTGATTGATGACAATGGCTATGTGCTCAACGATGTCACCACGGCCATGCTGGTGCGTCAGGCGCTGACCCATGCTGCAGCCGGTGCCGATGTGGTCGCGCCCAGCGATATGATGGATGGCCGCGTCGGCGCGATCCGCTGTGCACTGGAAGAAGCAGGCTACATCCATACCCGCATCATGGCCTATTCTGCCAAGTATGCATCTGCGTTTTACGGCCCCTTCCGCGATGCGGTCGGTTCTGCTGCAAATCTGGGCAAGAGCAATAAAGCCAATTACCAGATGGACCCGGCCAACAGCGATGAAGCTTTGCGTGAAGTCGCACTGGATCTGGCCGAAGGCGCAGACATGGTGATGGTGAAACCCGGCATGCCCTATCTGGACATCGTACGTCGCGTCAAAGATGAATTTCAGGTGCCAACCTTTGCCTATCAGGTCAGTGGTGAATACGCGATGATCAAGGCGGCAGCCCAGAATGGCTGGCTGGATCACGATAAAACCATGATGGAAGCCATGCTCGCATTTAAACGCGCGGGTGCCGATGGCGTGCTGACCTACTTTGCACGTGATATCGCCCGCCTGCTAAAACAAGCCTGATTTCAGGTCTGATTTAAGTCTGATTTAAGTATGATTTAGGTCCTGCACAAATCAGACTGATACTGGTCAGCAGCCACGCTGCTGACCTTCCCTTCCTGACTGCGCAACGCCGCATTTGCCAAGCCGCCGCCTTACCGCGATACTGACGGTTGGCGCAGCGCTATAGCCCTTCTTTGATGCTGCTTTTCTGCTTCCTCTCTGCCAGATATGGATATTTTTCACATTAATGATCATCAGGTCACGCTGAATCCGGACTGCACACCGGCCAGCAACTGCTTTCTGTGGATAGACTCCACGCACGATGAAGTCAGTGCTGATCCGGAAGCCTGGCGCAGCCGCATCGAAGCGCTCACCGGCGTGCACATTTACGATCTGCATCTGACCGACGCGGTCAATCTGAGTCATCCCTCGTATTTCGACAGCACCCATGATTATGAAATGGTGGTGTTCCGCAAGCTGGCTCTGCAGCCTGATTCGGCGCAGTGTCAGGAAAATGGCGAGCCCTTCAAGCGTAAGATTCCCGCCGCACTGAATAAGCTGGCGACGGTGCCGGTCGCATTTTTTTTGTTGGGAAATGCTTTGCTGACGGTGCGCGCGGCGAATAGCCGCACGATAGAAAATGCCAGACAAAAGCTGTTGAACTACAAAGGAAAATCGGAAGGCAATCCGCATGCGAGTCGCTTGCCGGCTTCACCGGAAGACCTGATGCTGCGCTTACTGAATGCGATGGTAGATCAGTATCTGGAATTACGTCAGCCACTGACACAACAACTCGACCGCTGGCAGCATGCGCTGCTGGACCCGCGCCGTCCGTTTAACAACTGGATGGCTTTGCTCGACTCGCGTCTGGAATTACGTAAGCTCGATAATCTGTGCGAAGAACAGCGCGATGCCTTGCAAGAACTGCGTGATCACATCGTCGATACCCACGACGGGCAAGCCGATGATCAGGGCCGCGCCAAAGACTTACTGCTGGTGCGCACCAATGATGTGATGGAGCATATCAGCCGCGTGCTGAATCATGCGCGGCGCCTCGAAGCTTCACTTGAATCGGCGGTGCAAATTCATTTTTCAGCGATGGCGCACCGTACCAGCGAAATCATGCGCACGCTGACAGTGATCACGGCGCTGTTCATGCCACTGACCCTGATCACCGGCATCTTCGGTATGAACTTCGAAGTGATGCCCTTATTGAAGGACAAAATGGGATTCTGGATCACAATGGGCGCGATGCTGCTGATCGTGGTGGTGCTGTTGCTGGTATTCCGCCGCCAGCGCTATCTGGAAGATCAATTGCGGGAACGACGCTGACCATGTTGGCGTCAGCTCCAAGAAAGTAAACACGACTTATGAATCAAGAATTAAGTTTTCTCTGGCACGACTATGAAACCTTTGGCGCCGTGCCGCGCCGCGACCGTCCGGCGCAATTCGCTGCGATACGCACCGATGCCGAGCTGAATGAAACCGGCGAAGAGCTGATGCTGTATTGCCAGCCTGCGCCCGACTTTTTGCCGGACCCGGTCTCTTGCCTGATTACCGGTATCACACCGCAAACCTGTCTGGAACACGGCATACCTGAACATGAATTCGCGCAGCAAATAGAAGCCGCCTTCGCCCAAAGCGGCACCATCGGTGTGGGTTACAACACGATACGCTTTGATGATGAAGTGACGCGCTTTCTGTTCTGGCGCAATCTGATCGATCCGTATGCACGCGAGTGGCAAAACAATTGCAGCCGCTGGGATTTACTCGATGTAGTACGCACCGCCTATGCGCTGCGCCCCGACGGCATACAGTGGCCGCAACATGAAGACGGCAAACCCAGCTTCCGGCTGGAGCATCTGACTCAGGCCAATGGCATCGCGCATACAGCCGCGCATGACGCCTTGTCCGATGTGCGCGCGACCATCGCGATGGCCCGTTTAGTCAAACAAAATAATCCGCGCCTGTTTGACTTCTGCCTCGGTCTGCGTAAAAAAGAAAGAGTGATGGAAGAAATAGGCTGGCCGCAGCGCCGCCCGCTGCTGCATGTGAGTGGCATGATCCCGGCTGAACGCGGCTGCATCAGCGTGGTGTGGCCACTGGCTATGCATCCGACCAATAAAAACGAAATCATCGTCTGGGATTTGCAGGCTGATCCGACTGAGTTATTCCAGCTGTCGGCAGAGCAGATACAACTGAGGATGTTTAGCAAGGCCAGCGAATTGCCGGAAGGCGTGAGCCGCTTGCCGCTGAAAACCATCCACATCAATAAGTCGCCCATCGTGATCAGCAAGCTCAATACCCTGAGCGCAGAACGCGCCGCGCATTGGGGCATCGATATGAGCAGCATCCTGGCGCATGCCGAACTGGCGGCCGCCGCACCCGATATGCAGGCGATCTGGGAAGCCGTATTTGATCGTCCGCAAAGCGCTGCCAATGATGTGGATGAGGATTTATACAATGGCTTTATCGGTGCGGCTGACCGCAAGCTATTGAATCAGCTACGCGAACTATCCGGCGAAGAAATCGCACAGCGTTCGCTGGCATTTCAGGACAAACGTCTGGAAGAATTATTGTTCCGCTATCGTGCCCGTAATTTCCCCGATAGTCTGAGCCAGGAAGAAAGCCTTGCCTGGGAAGAGCACCGCGCCGCGCGCTTACACGATGGCGCTGGCCAGGCCATGACCGTCGACGCTTTTTTCGAGCGCATCGATGCCTTATCTGAAGAGGCCGATGAGCGTACCGAAGAAATCCTCGGCGCTTTGTATGACTATGCCGAGCACATCACGCCTATGCGCTGAGCTGAGCTGGACAGAGCTGAGCAGATTTAACTTAAACGCAGAAACAGAGACTGAGTATTCATGCGCCTTTCCAAGGCATTTCGTTTGGGAAGGCGCATATTCATTCAGTCTATACTTTTGATTTGAAGGAGACACCATGCTACGCGGCAGCTGCTTTTATTTGCGTCACCCTAAAAAAGAAGAAATTCCGCAACTCATCCACTTACTCAATGATCTGGACGCACGCGGCCCCTGGCTGCCGACCGAACTGATGCTGCCGGGCCAGCTAGAAAAACGCTTTGAGGAGCAGCACAGCTCTAAAGAAAACATGGAATACTTTCTGATCATCGGTGACGATGAACAGATACTGGGCCGGGTGTTTCATTTCAAGACAGTGCCGTACTTTCAGTCACGCGAAATCGGTTACTCCCTGTTTTCTACCGCCTTCCATGGCAAAGGCATCATGAGCGAAGCAGTGGCACTGCTCACGCGCTATCTGTTTGAAACCACCTTGCTGAACCGGCTGGAAATTCACATGGAAGCTGGCAATACCGGCTCTGAAAAAGTCGCGATCAACAATGGCTTTCAATTCGAAGGCATCGCACACGGCGCTGGCTACAACCGCGGACGCTTTGTCGATGTCAGGATGTATGCCTTGTTGCGCAGCGAATGGGAAGCTTTACAGAGTACCTGATCAGGGTGTCATGCTCCGTGCTCTGAAATGTGGGAACCCAAACTTCACAGACAAGAAAAACCCCGGTGCAAAGACCGGGGTTTTTCACTGATAGCTTGGGCAGCACTTATTTATTCGGCTGCGGTGTAATGCGCAGATAAGGTTTAGGTGCCTGATAGCCTTTCGGGTATTTTTGTTTGATCACTTCTTCATCTTTGATCGACAAAGGAATAATCACGTCGTCACCATCGCGCCAGTTACCTGGTGTTGCCACGGTATAACCATCGGTCAGTTGCAGCGCGTCGATCACGCGCAGCACTTCATCAAAGTTACGGCCAGTGGTCAAAGGGTAGGTGATGATCAGGCGGACTTTTTTGTTTGGATCGATGATGAACAGCGAACGTACCGTCACGGTCTCGGACTGGTTAGGATGTATCATGTCAAACAACGCGGCGACCTTACGGTCTGCATCGGCGATGATAGGGAAGCCCACCACTGTTTTTTGGGTTTCTTCGATATCTTTAATCCAATCCAGATGCGATTGCGCGCCATCAACGGACAAGGCGATGGCCTTGACATTGCGTTTATCAAATTCTGGCTTCAGCTTGGCCGTAAGACCCAGCTCTGTGGTGCAGACGGGTGTGAAATCGGCAGGATGGGAAAACAACACCACCCATGAATTGCCAGCCCACTCATGAAACTTCAGAGGACCAACTGAGGAATCCTGCTCAAAATCCGGTGCAATATCGCCTAAACGTAAAGTCATGTTTTTCTCCATAAGAACCAAGACTGCACTATAAAACCGGTGAGGCCGCACATTCAAGTACAGATAAGTGAGATGCTTATATATAAACAGTTATAAGCATCTCAGTGCCCAGCCAGCGCTTAAGGCTGATCGGTTTTGCTCAGCGATTGCAGGAACTTCTCTGCATTCTGATAACCGACCACGCGACTGCCCGCGATCTCTTGCGCCTGTTGATTGAAGAAGATGATACCCGGCGGACCAAACAGGCCAAAGCGTTTGAGCAGTGCCTTATCATCCTCGTTATTCGCAGTCACGTCTACCTGCAATAAGAGCATCGCTTCCATCTTCGCTTTGACGGCTGGATCGGTGAAGGTCAGCTTTTCCATTTCTTTACAAGACACGCACCAGTCTGCATAAAAATCCAGCATCGCAGTCTTGCCTTTGTTTTGCGCCAGCGCGGCATCGAGTTCAGCCACCGTTCTTACACGCTGGAAGCTGGCGCCGTGTACCTGAGTACCCAACAAGTGTGCCAGCGGCGCATACACATCGCGACCACCGGTCGCCACGCCCACCAGCTGGATTGCGCCCAGCAAACCGAACAGCAGGCCAAAAGCTTTCGCTAACAGGCCCGAGCGCTGTATCCACAACAGATAAGCCGCATAAGCCAGCAATAAAAGCGCCCAACCCGTCATTTGCAACCAGGCCGGAATCACAGGAGAAATCATCCACAAGGCCATGCCCAGCATCAGCACACCAAAGAAGCGTTTGATGTATTCCATCCACATACCGGTTCTGGGTAACAGGCTACCGGCTGAAATACCGATTAACAGCAAAGGCACCCCCATACCGATGGCGATCGCAAACATCGCCGCACCACCGACTAACACGTCACGGGTCTGGCTGATGTAGACCAGCGCACCTATCAGCGGGCCAGTCACGCAAGGGCCGACGATCAGGGCAGAAATCGCGCCCATCAGGAAAACGCCGATCAGCTTGCCTGCCTTGCTGTTGCGCTGGCCTTCAGACACCTGCGTCAGGCGCGTCTGCAAGGCTGCAGGCATCTGCAATTGATAGACATTGAACATGGACAAGGCCAGCAACACCATCAGCGCAGAGAAAGCACCCAGCACCCAGGGATTTTGCAAAGTCGCCGCCAAGCCTTCGCCAGCCAGACCAGCAGCGACGCCCATGCCGGTGTAGACCAGCGACATCCCAAGCACATAGGCCAGCGACAGCAAGAAGCCGCGCATACGACTCACACCCGCACCTTCACCAACGATGATGAAAGACAGAATAGGCACCATAGGCAGTACACAAGGCGTCAGCGACAGTCCGAGGCCGAGTATGAAAAACAGCGGCAGAATCACCACCAGCTTGCCACTCTTTAAGGCAGCGCTGATGCTGCTGCTCTCGTTATCTGTCGCAGCAGCTGCACCCGCTTTTGACGATGCTGAGCCTGCAGCCCCATTCGCGGAGGCCGCATTTGTACTGGCGCTGACGCTGAGTGGGAACTCACTTTCCATCGGTGGATAGCACAGACCCAGATCCGCGCAACCCTGACGTGCGACCTTCAGTACGAAATCCTTATCAGCCTGCACTGGGATACGTACCACCAGTTTTTCGCGATAGGTTTCCACTTCTTTGTTAAAGGTTTCGTCAAATTTGACTTTACCCTTAGGCAGCACAGGCTCGCCCAGCTTGGCTTGCTCAGAACTGAATTTCAGACGCTCGCGGTACAGATAATAGCCATCGGCGATGGTGAAAGTGACTTCAGCCACGCCGGGTTCAAGCATGACTGCATTCACCTTGAATGCAACCTCAGGATCAAGAAAATCTTCTGCCATCGCTGGTTGTAGCCAGCTCAATAGCAAAGCCATCATGGCTGCCTGCAGGACCCGCCAGAACGCGGGCAAAGTGGAGTTACTGCTTGTCATACGCATAGTGATTATTTCCTGTTTCTGCCTGTACCCAATCCAGATAGGCGGGTAAGCCCTGAACGACGGGGATGGCGATGATTTCCGGTACTTGGTAAGGGTGCAGCGCGATGATCGCCTGTTCCAGCTGAGGATAAAGTTCAGCCCTGGTTTTCAAATGCAAAGCCACTTCCGGGGCTTGTTCCTGTTCTCCCTGCCAGTTGTACAGTGACAGCATTTCCGGATAAACGTTCACACAAGCAACCAGGCTTTTTTCCAGCAAAGCCTGCGCGATACGCAAAGCGCTGGCGCGATCCGGGCAATTCGTCATCACCAACAAAACTGATGTGGTCTGAGTCGACATGTCAGCACCATAGGGAAGAAAGAAGTCTGGTATTGTAACAAGTGTCGCTTAGGCACGTACGAATAAGCACAAGGTCTTCATGTATGCATGGCGGGGAGCCGTGACCAGACCATAGCCATCATTGACGGCTTGCTGCTGATGGACGCAGCAGGATTCGCTGCCAACAGGCTTGTGTACTGTTGTTGGAGATGGTAACGCTAAGTTACGGCACCTTGTTTCACGGCGAAGCGTTACGTCGCAACGCGCGGGCAGGCAGTCAGGTCGCTGAAGTTAGTCAGTGAGCCGCTGGCGTTGGCTAGCATGGCGTTTAGCTTGGCAGTGGTTTTCCAGTTGGTGAAGTCGGTTTGCTTATACAAATCATTTATTATTACTTTTGAAAGCGAAATTGGCCAAAATATACGTGGACAATATTTGTTATCAATTCGAGCACCATTTTTCTCTAATTGCAAATAATCACGGTATTTCTCCTTCGTCACCTTGATGTAATAAACAAGTTTAAATTCAATTGGAGTACCTTTAGGCCTATCCAAATCTGTCCGACCCTCTTTGCCTTTCACTAATAACACTATTTTTTCAGTACCTATGAAATTCTCATCAGGTTCATATTTAAAATCTTTCAAGCCATGTACATCATTAAACTCGGTTAATTTTCCATGCCTTGGCGACTCAAAAACAGTGAAAGAAATATCTGTCGAAGTAGTATCAATTTCTGGAGATCTCGGGTCAACGAACATACCTATGTCGTGGGCAGAATAAATGACAGAAAGAGCAGAGTAGGCATTGTCTATCTTTTTATCAAAATCAGATGCATTTCGCGATGGCACAAACTTACAAACGCCATAAGTGCCTTTCAGCGTTAAATTAGTGGCATTACCTTCAATCGAAATCGTTTTAACATATTGATTCAGTTGATTTTTTGCCACAGCAATTGAAGCCGATTGTGGTTCATTCAGTGCGATAGCATCATACATTTCCAACTCCCCACTTTTTATACGAAATTCACTCTGCAAAATCGACTCAAAGCTTTTGATATCATTTATTTTAATTTGACCTGATTCGTTAGCTACCACTTCGATTGCGAGGCACTAACCCGCACAAGTAGGGCACATCGCGATGAGCCGCATGAATTTGTCGCCATCATTAATCAAATCACTACCTGCCACATCGTAAGGCTAAACATCCTCTTTCTCCAAACGACAAAAGGTCAAACAAGGCCAATCTGCAACCCGATAGGACAAACCATTCTTGAATGAATTGGTAAGAACTTTATCCACCTGCGGCGCGTCGGGATACGCCCCGCCTGGCGATTGCATCTTACCCTGCTGTACAAACAAGCCGGGATGGCGCAAGGAGCACATACTGCACCAAGCTAGCATTAGTCATGCCTCATTTTTTTTTCTTCGACGAGCCGCAAAGCCAAGCCTGATATGACTTCGGTGGACAGACAACAGGCGAAAAAAAACCGCTCGGATTGAGCGGTTTTCTTTGCATCAGGAAACGAACTTCCCAATTATTCTGCTACAGGAGCGTCTGCAACTTCAGTTGTTTCTGGACGATCTACCAGTTCAACGTAAGCCATAGGTGCATTGTCGCCAACGCGGAAACCCATTTTCAGGATGCGCAGGTAGCCGCCGTTACGTGTTGCGTAACGTGGGCCCAGTTCAGCGAACAGCTTCTGAACGATTTCACGATCGCGCAAACGGGCAAATGCCAGACGTTTGTTAGCCAGTGTGTCAGTTTTACCCAGAGTCAGGATAGGCTCTACAACGCGGCGCAATTCTTTTGCTTTTGGCAGAGTTGTTTTGATGGCTTCATGACGCAGCAGGGAAACTGTCATGTTGCGCAGCATAGCCAGACGGTGGGAAGAGGTACGATTCAGCTTACGTAAGCCGTGACGGTGACGCATGGTATTTCCTTTCAGATTTCAATGCCAGCTCTTCTATCGACATCAGTCGCGGGCCGGTAATTATTTACGACGTTAAAAAATGAACGATCCGGACAGAACCGTTCATCGGGATAAATTATTTTTCCAGGCCAGCAGGTGGCCAGTTTTCCAGCTTCATGCCCAAAGACAGACCACGGGATGCCAAAACTTCTTTGATTTCGTTCAAAGACTTGCGACCCAGGTTTGGTGTCTTCAACAGTTCGTTTTCGCTACGCTGGATCAGATCACCAATGTAGTAAATATTTTCTGCTTTCAGGCAGTTTGCGGAACGGACTGTGAGTTCCAGATCATCGACTGGACGCAACAGAACCGGATCCACTGCAGGTGCACGGGATGGTGCTTCAGCTGCTGCTTCAGTGCCTTCCAATGCTGCAAATACGGTCAATTGATCAACCAGTACGCGTGCAGACTGACGAATTGCTTCTTCAGGAGAGATCACGCCATTGGTTTCGATATTGATGACCAGCTTGTCCAGATCGGTACGCTGTTCCACACGGGCAGATTCAACCGCATAGGAAACACGACGCACTGGAGAGAAGGACGCGTCCAGTATCATACGGCCGATAGTCTTGTTTGCATCTTCGGACAAACGACGTACGTTACCTGGCACATAGCCACGGCCTTTTTCTACCTTGATCTGCATGTCCAGCTTACCGCCGGCTGTCAGATTCGCGATCACGTGTTCCGGGTTGATCAGTTCAACATCATGTGGCAGATCGATGTCAGAAGCCAGCACTGCGCCTTCGCCATCTTTCTTCAATGTCAGCGTTACTTCATCACGGTTGTGCAACTTGAAGACTACGCCTTTCAAGTTGAGCAGGATGTCAACAACGTCTTCCTGAACGCCATCGAGGGAGGAATACTCATGAACCACACCAGCAATAGTTACTTCAGTCGGTGCATAGCCTGTCATAGTCGACAGCAGCACGCGACGCAGCGCATTACCCAGTGTATGGCCATAGCCACGTTCAAACGGTTCCATAGTCACTTTAGCGTGACCGGCACCCAGCATTTCCACATCAATGATACGTGGCTTCAACAGATTGTTTTGCATGAAATGTCCTTTTCAATACCCTCGGTTCGTTACACCGATAAGGCTGATGGCATTAAAGAAAAAAGCCTGCCTGTCGAAAAACAGGCAGGCAGTGAAACTCAGAATTAACGAGAATACAATTCAACGATCAGGGATTCGTTGACATCGTGAGCGATGTCGCTGCGATCTGGCATGGACTTGAAAGTACCTTCCATTTTCTTCGCATCAACAGCAACCCAAGAAGGCATGCCGGACTGTTCAGCCAGGGACAGCGCTTCAACGATACGTACTTGTTTTTTCGCTTTTTCACGAACAGCAACTACGTCACCAGCTTTAACCTGGTAAGAAGCGATGTTCACAACGATACCGTTAACTGTGAATGCTTTGTGGCTCACCAGCTGACGTGCTTCAGCGCGTGTGGAGCCGAAGCCCATACGGTAAGCAACGTTGTCCAGACGGGATTCCAGCAATTTCAACAGTGTTTCGCCTGTGTTACCTTTTTGACGGTCTGCTTCAGCGAAGTAGCGGCGGAATTGACGTTCCAGAACGCCGTACATACGTTTAACTTTTTGCTTTTCGCGCAATTGGTTACCGAAGTCAGAGGTACGAGCACCAGAAGTGCGACCATGTTGACCTGGTTTTGCATCTAATTTGCACTTGGAGTCCAAAGAGCGACGTGCGCTTTTCAGGAACAGATCCGTGCCTTCGCGGCGGGATAACTTAGCTTTAGGTCCGATATAACGTGCCACAGTAATTTCCTTTAATAATTGACGCAGCACAGGCTGCGCTAGTCTGATCTACCTGCTATCAGACAGTGGTCTTAAAGACAGTAAGCAACATGCTTATTGTCTGAAATAAAATTTCCCAACACAAAACCCGCCAACAAAATGGCGGGCTTGCATTCTAACGAAAAAATCGTCAGAACGCCAGCAACAAATATCGCTGCTTAGATACGACGACGCTTTGGAGGGCGGCAGCCGTTATGTGGAACTGGTGTTACGTCCTGGATCAGGGAGATCTTGATACCCAGATTGTTCAGAGCGCGAACAGAAGATTCACGACCTGGGCCTGGGCCTTTGATACGTACTTCCAGATTTTTGATACCGCATTCTACAGCAACTTTACCAGCTGCCTCTGCTGCAACCTGAGCTGCAAACGGAGTAGACTTACGAGAGCCTTTGAAGCCGGCACCACCAGCAGTTGCCCAAGACAACGCGTTGCCTTGGCGATCAGTGATCGTGATGATAGTGTTGTTGAAAGAAGCGTGAACGTGAGCAATACCTTCTGCAACGTTCTTTTTAACTTTCTTACGCGCACGTGCTGCTGCCGCGTTATTTTGAGCTTTTGCCATAATGTTTTCCTTGGATCCGGGCTAGCCTGGATTATTTCTTCAAAGATTGCGCTGCTTTACGTGGGCCTTTACGTGTACGTGCGTTAGTACGTGTACGTTGACCACGAACTGGCAAGCCTTTACGGTGACGCAAGCCACGATAGCAACCCAAGTCCATCAAACGCTTGATGTTCATGGACAGTTCACGACGCAAATCGCCTTCAACGATGAATTTACCGATTTCGTCGCGAAGCTTTTCGAGTTCGTTGTCGTCCAGATCTTTGACCTTTTTAGTGGTCAGAACACCAGTTGCTTCACAGATTTGCTGTGAGCGTGGACGGCCAATACCATAGATAGCTGTCAAGCCGATTACGGTATGCTGATGATTTGGGATATTAACCCCTGCGATACGTGCCATTCGTTATTCCTCGTTCAATAACGTTAATTAACCTTGGCGCTGTTTATGGCGTGGTTCTGTGCAGATAACACGAACAACACCTTTGCGCTTGATGATTTTGCAGTTGCGGCAGATCCGCTTAACTGATGCGAGAACTTTCATTTTTGCCCTCTTCCCTTTTAATACAATTTAATTTACTTGGTACGGAACACTATTCGCGCCCGGCTCAAATCATAAGGCGTCAATTCCACTGTCACCTTATCACCAGGAAGGATACGGATGTAGTTCATTCGCATCTTCCCGGAAATATGGCCTAGTACAACATGCCCGTTTTCCAACTTAACTCGAAATGTCGCATTCGGAAGATTCTCAAGAATCTCGCCCTGCATCTGTATAACGTCGTCTTTTGCCATTCGATCTGCTGTTCCTCGAGGCAATCACCGCGAAGGAATCCCGCCCTTGAAATTTGCTTTACGAAGAAGCGATTCATATTGCTGGGACATCACATAATTCTGAACCTGAGCCATAAAGTCCATGGTCACGACCACGATAATCAGCAGCGAGGTGCCACCGAAGTAAAATGGTACTTTCCATTTGGCGATTAAGAATTCTGGTAACAAACAAACCAGCGTAATATAAACCGCACCGGCCAGTGTCAGACGCATCAGGATCTTATCGATGTAACGTGCAGTCTGGTCACCTGGACGGATTCCCGGAACAAACGCTCCACTCTTTTTCAGGTTGTCAGCTGTTTCTTTGCTGTTGAACACCAGTGCGGTGTAGAAGAAGCAGAAGAAAATAATTGCTGCAGCGTACAACAAGGCGTGGATCGGTTCACCCGGCGCCATAGAAGCTGCCAGATCTTTCAGGAAGGTAATAAAACCACCGGAAGATTCAGCACCTTTCGTAAACCAGCTGGTAATCGTCGCAGGAAACAGAATAATGGAGGAAGCAAAAATAGGAGGAATCACACCTGCCATGTTCAGCTTCAAAGGCAAATGACTGCTTTGCCCACCATACACTTTGTTACCTACCTGACGTTTCGCATAGTTCACCAGGATCTTACGCTGACCGCGCTCAATAAATACCACCATGAACGTGACAGCAGCAGCAATCACACAGATTAACAGGACCGAAGCAGGATGCATTTCACCAGTGCTAACCAGTGAGAACAAACCACCTAATGCACCAGGCAAACCTGCAGCGATACCGGCAAAAATAATGATAGAAATACCATTACCCAAGCCACGCTCAGTAATTTGTTCACCCAACCACATCAGGAACATCGTTCCGGTTACCAACGTAACTACAGTCGTAAAACGGAATGCCAAACCTGGATCTATCACCAGACCTGGTTGTGCTTCCAATCCAAACGCAATGAAATACGCCTGAAGAGTCGCCAAAACCAGCGTTCCATACCGAGTGTATTGTGTAATTTTTCTGCGTCCGGACTCACCTTCTTTTTTCAGTGCTTCCAGTTGCGGAGAAACAATAGACATCAACTGCATGATAATCGATGCCGAAATATACGGCATGATACCCAGCGCAAACACGGTAAACCGTGACAATGCACCACCGGAGAACATGTTAAACATCCCCAAAATACCGCCTTGGTTTTGTTTAAACAAGTCCGCCAATGCAGTAGGGTCTATACCCGGGACCGGCACGTGAGCACCGATCCTGTAGACAACCAGCGCAGCCAGCAAAAACCAGAGTCGACCCCATGGGAATCCGCTTGCAGCGCTTTTAGCTTGTTGTGGAGATGTTGCCAATTATTGCTCCGGTGTCTGCACTGAATTAAGCGATGGTTCCGCCAGCAGCTTCGATTGCAGCTTTAGCGCCTTTAGTGACGATCAAGCCGTTCAAAGTAACTTTTTTGGAAATCGCGCCAGACAGAATCACACGTACTGTACGTGCGAGTTCAGAAACGACACCAGCTTGTTTCAAAGCCAGAATGTCGATTTCAGTCACTGGCAGGTTTTCCAGGTCTGTCAAACGAACTTCTGCTTTAAACGGTGTTGCCAGCGATTTGAAACCGCGTTTTGGCAAACGACGTTGCAGAGGCATCTGACCGCCCTCGAAACCGACTTTATGAAAGCCGCCGGAACGGGATTTTTGACCTTTATGGCCGCGACCCGCTGTCTTACCTAAACCTGAACCGATACCACGACCAACACGACGTTTGTAGTGTTTTGCGCCATCAGCAGGTTGGATGTTATTCAATTCCATAATTTGCTCCGAACATAAGCCTGACGACTTACGCTACAACCTTCACAAGATACGAGACTTTGTTGATCATGCCGCGTACTGCTGGCGTGTCTTGCAATTCGGAAACCGAATTGACGCGACGCAGGCCCAGACCACGTACGGTTGCACGGTGATCCTGGCGTGTGCCGATCAGACCTTTGACCAATTGCACTTTAACTGTCTTAGTAGTCATCGCGCTCTCCTTAACCGAGGATTTCTTCAACGGTCTTGCCACGCTTTGCAGCGATTTCAGATGGAGTACTCATCTTAGACAGACCATTCAAAGTCGCACGAACCATGTTGTAAGGATTAGTGGAACCGTTGGATTTAGCCACAACGTTTTCAATACCCATTACTTCAAAAATCGCGCGCATTGGACCACCAGCGATAACGCCAGTACCTTTTTTCGCAGGAGAAATCATGACGGAAGATGCACCGTGCTTACCTGTAACGGTGTGCTGCAGAGTACCGTCTTTCAGTGTCACTTTGATCATCTTGCGACGTGCTTCTTCCATCGCTTTTTGTACAGCTACAGGAACTTCTTTCGATTTTCCTTTGCCCATACCGATACGGCCATCGCCGTCGCCAACTACTGTCAATGCAGCGAAGCCCATGATACGACCACCCTTAACCACTTTGGTTACACGGTTGATCGCGATCATTTTTTCGCGCATGCCATCATCCGGCTTGTCGGCTGCTGTTTTTGCTTGCATTTTTGCCATGACAAATTTTCCTTAGAACTTCAGGCCAGCTTCACGCGCAGCTTCTGCCAGCGCCTTGATGCGACCATGGTAACGGAAACCGGAGCGGTCAAACGCAACTTCGGTAACCCCTGCTTTGATTGCCTTCTCTGCTACACGCTTGCCGATCAAAGTCGCGGCGGAAGTGTTGCCACCCGCACCGGATTTGCCAGCCAACTCTGCACGTACTTCTGCTTCCAATGTAGAAGCCGATGCCAACACTTTGGCGTCTGGGCCAATAATGTTTGCGTAGATGTGCAAATTGGTGCGATGCACGGCCAGGCGGTTCACTTTGAGTTCTGCGATCTTGGCACGGGTTTGACGTGCGCGGCGCAGACGTGATTGTTTCTTGTCCATCGTCAACCCCTATTACTTCTTCTTGGTTTCTTTAATTACAACCACTTCGTCCGAGTAACGGACGCCCTTGCCTTTGTATGGCTCTGGGCTGCGGTATGCACGGACCTCAGCTGCAACTTGACCTACTTTTTGCTTATCCATCCCTTTGATCAGGATTTCAGTAGGAGTTGGCGTAGCACAGGAAACGCCTTCTGGCATTTGATGTACAACTGGGTGGGAGAAACCTAAAGACAAATTCAACTTATCACCTTGGGCTTGCGCTTTGTAACCAACGCCGACCAATGTGAGTTTTCTTTCAAAGCCTTTAGTAACACCGTTTACCATGTTGTTGACCAGGGCACGCAGGGTGCCTGTCATCGCATTGGCTTCACGGCCGTCATTGGCTGGAGAAAAACTCAAAGTGCCGTTGTTGTTCGCAACTGTCACCAAGCCGTTCAGGCTTTGTGACAACACGCCCATAGGACCTTTTACTGTAATCTGCTCTGCTGAGATTGCAACTTCTGCACCGGCCGGCAAAGCGATTGGCATCTTACCTACTCGAGACATCTTTCACTCCTTAGGCGACGTAGCAAATAACTTCGCCACCGACACCGGTTGCGCGCGCTTTGCGGTCAGTCATGACGCCTTTTGGTGTGGACACGATGGCCACGCCCAAACCGTTCATCACACTTGGGATCTCGTCTTTACCTTTGTAAATACGCAGACCTGGGCGGGATACGCGCTCCAAGCGTTCAATAACAGGACGTCCTGCATAATATTTCAAGCCGATTTTCAACTCGGACTTACCTGCAGTTTCCGAAACTGCGAAATCTTCAATGTAACCTTCGTCTTTCAGTACGTTTGCAATTGCAACTTTTACCTTAGAAGACGGCATCGCAACTACAGTTTTCTGAACTACTTGTGCATTGCGGATGCGGGTCAGCATATCGGCGATAGGATCGCTCATACTCATTGCATATTCTCCTATTACCAGCTGGCTTTAGTCATACCCGGGATTTCACCACGCATGGCGATTTCACGGACTTTAATACGGCCCAGACCGAACTTACGGAATGTACCACGTGGACGACCTGTCAAAGCGCAACGATTACGCTGGCGGGTCGGGTTAGAATTACGTGGCAAAGCCTGCAACTTCAGACGAGCTAAATAACGCTCTTCTTCTGTCTTTGATTGGTCATCAATGATGGCCTTCAATTCGGCGCGCTTGCCAGCGAATTTCTTCACTAAGTCTGCACGCTTTTGCTCACGATTAATCAGTGCCAATTTTGCCATGGCGACCTCAGTTTCTGAACGGAAATTTAAATGCGGCGAGGAGCGCTTTCGCTTCTTCGTCGGTCTTTGCGGTTGTCGTGATACTGATATTCATACCACGCAATGCGTCGATCTTGTCGTACTCGATTTCAGGGAAAATGATCTGTTCCTTGACACCGATGTTGTAGTTACCACGACCATCAAACGCACGACCAGAAACACCACGGAAGTCACGTACACGTGGCAGAGCCACAGTGATGAAACGATCCAGGAATTCATACATCTGAGCGCCACGCAAAGTTACCATACAGCCGATTGGATAACCTTCACGGATTTTAAAACCAGCGATCGCTTTGCGAGCCTTGGTAACAACTGGCTTTTGACCAGCAATTTTCGTCAGGTCACCAACTGCATGCTCAATGATCTTTTTGTCTGCAACTGCTTCAGACAAACCCATGTTCAGGGTGATCTTCAGGATACGTGGAACTTCCATGACTGTTTTGTACGCATACTTTTCAGTCAGTTCACCAACGATTTTATCTTTATATAATGCTTGTAGACGGGCCATGATGTTATGCCTTCACAACTTCGCCAGTCGACTTGTAGACGCGGACTTTCTTACCATCCACGACCTTAAAGCCTACACGGTCTGCTTTGCCGGAAGCTGCATTGAACAATGCAACATTCGACACATGAATCGGCATCAATTTATCTACGATGCCACCAACTGCGCCAGTCATTGGGTTTGGTTTAACTGCTTTTTTAGCAACATTAACACCAGCTACAACAACGTAATCGCTGTCGATGCAAGCTTGCACCTGACCACGTTTACCTTTGTCTTTACCCGTTAAGACGATGACTTCGTCGTTTTTACGAATTTTATTCATCACGACTCCTTACAGCACTTCTGGAGCCAAAGACACGATTTTCATGAAGCGCTCAGTACGCAGTTCGCGTGTCACTGGGCCGAAAATACGAGTGCCGATAGGCTCAAGCTTTGCATTCAACAATACTGCAGCATTGCCATCAAATTTGACCAACGAGCCATCTTGACGACGAACACCCTTAGCTGTTCTCACAACCACGGCGTTGTAAATTTCACCTTTTTTTACACGACCGCGCGGAGCAGCAGACTTCACAGTGACTTTAATTACATCACCGATACCCGCATAACGACGCTTGGAACCGCCCAATACTTTAATGCACAGTACTTCGCGCGCACCAGTATTGTCAGCTACTTCCAGCCGGCTTTCTGTTTGAATCATAATGTTCTCTTTCCCAACTTAATCCACACAACTTGCACAATGCAAGTTTGTAGTCAGTCTTGGTCCTGCCAGCAAACCCCTACATAACCCACAATGCACGAGCCAACTGATTAGGTGGACGATTTTTTTAACCACTTTCACAACGAGAGGGTGTTGCGAAAGACATTTAGGCTGTTATTCACGCACTTTGTAAATAACAGCCCATCATTATCGCATCAAAAAAATTTTTGTGCAATAAATTTATACGACTTGCGCGACTTGAACCACACGTGTCACTGTCCAAGCTTTAGTCTTGGAAATTGGACGACCTTCTTGAATTTCAACTGTGTCGCCAGCCTTTGCCTGGTTTGCTTCATCGTGTGCATGGTACTTTGCAGTACGAACGATGATCTTGCCATACAAAGGATGTTTAACGTGACGTTCAACCAGTACTGTGACTGTTTTGTTCATCTTGTCAGACACAACTTTGCCAATCAATGTGCGCTTCAATGCCACTTTAACTTGATCGTTCATTATTTGGCATCCTTCTGATTCATGACGGTTTTCACGCGTGCGATGTCACGACGAACTTTTTTCAACTGAGAAGTGTTAGTCAGTTGCTGAGTAGCGATTTGCATACGCAGACTGAATTGTGCCTTCAACAGATCATTGAGTTCTTTGGTCAAAGCCGCTTGATCTTTACTTTGGAGTTCAGATACTTTCATTTACAACTCCCTATTAAGTGCCGACTTGACGTACGACAAACGTTGTCAACAATGGTAATTTAGCAGCGGCCAAGCGGAAAGCTTCGCGTGCCAGCGCTTCATCAACGCCATCCATCTCATACAACATCTTGCCTGGTTGAATCTCAGCAACATAGTACTCAGGATTACCTTTACCATTACCCATACGAACCTCTGCAGGCTTCTGGGAAATTGGCTTGTCTGGGAAAACGCGGATCCAGATACGGCCACCGCGCTTGATGTGACGTGTCATTGCACGACGCGCAGCTTCAATCTGACGCGCTGTGATACGACCACGGCCAACCGCTTTCAAGCCAAACTCACCGAAGGAAACAGCTGTACCACGAGTATGCGAGATACCCTTGTTACGGCCTTTTTGCTCCTTACGATATTTTCTGCGTGCTGGTTGCAGCATGATTATTCTCCTGCTTTCTCAGCTGGTGCTGCGTCAGCTTTTGCGCGTACACGCTTAGCTGGAGCTGCTGCACCAGATGTATTTTGCCCTTCAGGACGCTTAGCACGTGGACGGCTATTTGGCTTGCCATCGTCACGACGTGGGCCACGACGTTTTTTGTCGTCTTCCGGAGTCGATTCAATAACAGGCGCATCGCCATTTGCCAAACGATCACCTTTGTAGACCCACACTTTAACGCCAATAATGCCGTAAGTTGTGGATGCTTCGCCGAAGCCGTAGTCGATATCAGCGCGCAGTGTATGCAGAGGCACACGGCCTTCGCGATACCATTCTTTACGTGCGATTTCGATACCGTTCAGACGACCACCAGACATAATCTTGATGCCTTGTGCGCCCAGACGCATTGCGTTCTGCATCGCACGTTTCATCGCGCGGCGGAACATAATACGTTTTTCGAGCTGCTGAGCGATAGAGTCAGCGATCAGCTGAGCGTCGATTTCTGGCTTGCGGATTTCTTCGATGTTGACGTGAACTGGCACGCCCATCATCTTGGACAAATCTGCTTTCAGAACTTCGATGTCTTCGCCTTTTTTACCAATTACAACGCCTGGACGGGAGCTGTAAATGGTGATGCGTGCGTTCTTAGCCGGACGCTCAATAGTGATGCGGCCAACGGAAGCGTTTTTCAGTTTTTTCTTCAGGTACTCACGTACTTTCAGATCTTCACCGAGCATGGAAGCAAAGTTGCCATTGCCTGCATACCAACGGGAAGACCAGTTACGTGTTACCGCCAGACGAAAACCGGTTGGATGTATCTTCTGTCCCATCGTGACTCCTTAGTTACCAACAGTCACGTAGATGTGACAGGATTGTTTAGAGATACGATCACCACGACCTTTAGCGCGTGCTGTGAAACGCTTCAGAATCGCACCTTTTTCGACATAGATAGTCTTTACTTTCAGTTCATCGATGTCAGCGCCATCATTGTGCTCGGCGTTTGCAATTGCAGACTCCAACACTTTCTTAATGATTGCAGCGCCTTTTTTCGGGCTGAAAGTCAGGATATTCAATGCCTGATCTACTTTTTTACCGCGGATCAGATCTGCCACCAGGCGACCTTTTTGCTCAGACAGACGCACACCGCGAAGAGTTGCTTTAGTTTCCATCATCGGTCCTTATTTCTTAGCCTTTTTATCGGCAGCGTGACCCTTGAACGTACGGGTCAGCGCGAATTCGCCGAGCTTATGACCAACCATGTTTTCGGAAACATAAACCGGTACGTGTTGCTTACCGTTATGAACCGCAATGGTCAAACCGATGAAGTCCGGCATAATTGTCGAACGACGGGACCAAGTCTTGATTGGCTTTTTGTCTTTAGTTGCTTGAGCAGCTTCGACTTTCTTCACCAGGTGGGCGTCACAAAACGGCCCTTTTTTCAATGAACGTGTCATGTGTTATCCCTTATTTCTTACCACGGCGTGAGACGATCATGGAAGTAGTACGCTTATTGCGACGTGTCTTCTTACCCTTGGTCTGTTGACCCCATGGAGATACTGGATGACGACCAGCTGCTGTTCTACCTTCACCACCACCGTGCGGGTGATCGATCGGGTTCATGACCACACCGCGAACGGTAGGACGAACACCACGCCAGCGCATCGCACCGGCTTTACCGATTTTACGCAGATTGTGCTCACCATTACCTACTTCACCAACGGTTGCGCGGCATTCGATATGAATGCGACGAACTTCGCCGGAGCGCAGGCGAACCTGTGCGTAAGTACCTTCACGCGCCATCAATACAACGCCAGCACCTGCTGTACGTGCAATCTGTGCACCTTTGCCTGGCAACATTTCTACGCAGTGCATAGTTGTACCGACTGGGATGTTACGGATTGGCAAGCAGTTACCTGCTTTGATCGGAGCCTGGGAACCGCTCATCAACTGATCACCAGCTGCAACGCCTTTAGGGGCGATGATGTATGCACGTTCACCGTCCGCGTAGCACAACAATGCAATGTGCGCTGTACGGTTAGGATCGTATTCAATACGTTCAACTGTCGCAGGGATACCGTCTTTGTGGTTGCGTTTGAAGTCAACTACACGGTAGTGATGCTTGTGACCACCACCGATATGACGGGTAGTGATATGACCGTTGTTATTACGGCCAGCAGTTTTGGATTTCTTTTCCAACAAAGCAGCAAACGGACGACCTTTATGCAGGCCTTCTGTTACCACTTTCACCATACCACGACGACCTGGTGAGGTTGGCTTCATCTTAACGAGTGCCATAATTATGCCCCCTCAGTGAAGTTGATTTCCTGACCAGGCTTCAAGCATACAAAAGCGCGTTTTGTATGATTGCGACGGCCAGTAAATCTACCGGTACGTTTTTGTTTACCTTGACGATTTGCTACTTGAACAGATTCAACCTGAACCTTGAACAGCAATTCGACGGCGGCCTTGATTTCTGGCTTGGTTGCATCTGGAGTAACCAGGAAAACCACTTGTTCATTCTTTTCAGCAACCATAGTTGCTTTTTCAGAAATCACAGGAGCCAGCAACACCTTCAACAGGCGTTCTTCGCTATGTTTGACTAATGCGCTCATGCCAGCATCTCCTCAATCTTTGCCAGTGCTGGCTTAGTGATCAACACTTTCTTGTAGAACACTAAAGAAACTGGATCAGCATAACGTGGCTCTACAACCAATACGTTAGCCAGGTTACGTGCTGCCAACATCAGATTTTCGTTAAATTCATCAGTGATGATCAGAACGGAATCCAGGCAACCCATTGCTTTGAGTTTTTCAGACAAGAGTTTTGTCTTAGGCGCATCAACAGCAACATGATCAACCACTTGCAAACGATCTTCACGTGCTAACTGAGACAGGATCGAGCAGATACCTGCGCGATACATCTTTTTGTTAACTTTGTGAGAGAAGTTCTCATCTGGCGTATTCGGGAATATACGACCACCCCCGCGCCACAGTGGAGAAGAAGACATACCAGCACGTGCACGGCCAGTGCCTTTTTGGCGCCATGGCTTTTTGGTTGTGTGGTGGACTTCTTCACGATCTTTTTGCTTACGATTACCGCTGCGTGCATTCGCTTGGAAAGCAACAACAACTTGATGAATCAAAGCTTCGTTGTAATCACGACCGAAGATAGTGTCGGATGCTGCAACGCTGGTTGCTGCCTGACCTTGTTCGTTTAGGAGCTTCAGTTCCATGGATTAGGCTCCCTTCTTAGCTTTAACTTTAACAGCAGGAGATACAATCACCTGACCATTTTTTGCACCAGGCACGGCACCCTTCACCAGCAACAACTGGCGCTCTGCGTCAACGCGAGCGATTTCCAGATTTTGCACAGTGCGCTTTACGTCACCCAGATGACCAGTCATGCGCTTACCAGGGAAAACACGACCTGGATCCTGCGCCATACCGATAGAACCTGGAACGTTATGGGAACGGGAGTTACCGTGAGTTGCACGACCAGAAGAGAAGTGGTAACGCTTGATGGTACCGGCATAGCCTTTACCAATTGTCACGCCTTGCACGTCGACTTTCTGACCAGCTTCGAACAAACCTACTGGCACGACATCGCCAGCTTTCAGTTCAGCAGCTTTAGCAGCTTCAACACGGAATTCTTTTAAGACTGTACCAGCTTCAACACCTGCTTTTGCGAGGTGACCGGCAGCCGCTTTAGTTACGCGGGATGCACGGCGCTGACCGAATGTAACCTGAACAGCAGAGTAACCGTCTGTTTCAGGAGTTTTGACTTGCGTCACGCGGTTGTTGGATACATCCAATACTGTAACCGGAATAGAATCCCCGTCATCAGTAAAGATACGCATCATGCCAACCTTGCGACCAACTAGGCCCAAGCTCATTATTTTCTCCATTCTCACCTACGATTGGGTGAGGCTGATGTTTAAAAAACTTAAACAAATAGGCCAGCCGAAGCTGACCCACGTTTAAGCCTTCCATTATAGCCCGCAAATTTTTAATTTACAAGGCAAAATATTTGAAATTCCTAAAATTTGTGGTATGTCAAATTTTCTGAATTTTTCGTATTTCTTTTAAAAAGAAGGCAAATCTGGATTATTGCAATTTGATTTCTACGTCAACGCCAGCTGGCAGGTCGAGTTTCATCAATGCGTCAACAGTTTTATCTGTTGGGTCAACGATGTCCATCAGACGCTGGTGCGTACGGATTTCGAACTGATCACGGGAAGTTTTGTTCACGTGTGGGGAACGCAATACGTCGAAACGCTGGATACGTGTTGGCAGAGGAACCGGGCCTTTAACAACGGCACCAGTGCGCTTTGCTGTTTCAACGATTTCCAGAGCAGATTGATCGATCAGCTTGTAATCGAATGCTTTCAGACGAATGCGGATTTTTTGATTTTGTGTAGACATAACCATTCCTATAAAGAGCGAGCCAGCATCTCAAAAGAGTGTGGCAATTTTACAAAGAGCGAATACTAAAAAAGTCGGCTGCCGTGCTTAAAAACACGGCAGCCGACTAGTGTACTACAAAATTACAAATTACTCGATGATTTTAGCAACAACGCCTGCACCGACTGTACGACCACCTTCACGGATAGCGAAGCGCAAGCCTTCTTCCATCGCGATTGGGTTGATCAGTTTTACTGTGATCGATACGTTGTCACCTGGCATAACCATTTCTTTGTCTGCTGGCAACTCGATCGAACCAGTTACGTCCGTTGTACGGAAGTAGAACTGTGGACGGTAGTTGTTGAAGAATGGTGTATGACGGCCGCCTTCATCTTTCGACAGAACGTAGATCTCGCCTGTGAAATGTGCATGTGGCTTGATCGAACCTGGTTTCGCCAATACCTGACCACGCTGGATGTCTTCACGCTTAGTACCGCGCAGCAGAACACCTACGTTGTCGCCTGCCTGACCTTGGTCCAGCAGTTTGCGGAACATTTCAACGCCAGTACATGTTGTTTTGACTGTGTCTTTGATACCAACGATTTCGATCTCTTCGCCGACTTTAACGATACCACGCTCAACACGGCCTGTTACCACTGTACCGCGACCAGAGATGGAGAATACGTCTTCTACTGGCAGCAGGAATGTACCGTCAACTGCGCGCTCTGGTGTAGGAATGTAGCTATCCAGTGCGTCAGCCAGTTTCATGATTGCTTCTTCGCCCAACGCGCCTTTGTCGCCTTCCAGCGCCAGTTTTGCGGAACCTTGGATGATAGGCAGATCGTCGCCTGGGAATTCGTATTTGGACAGTAATTCACGTACTTCCATTTCAACCAGTTCCAGCAACTCAGCGTCATCAACCATGTCGCATTTGTTCAGGAAAACGATGATGTATGGAACACCAACCTGGCGAGCCAACAGGATGTGCTCACGTGTTTGTGGCATAGGACCGTCTGCTGCGGAGCAAACCAGGATCGCGCCGTCCATCTGCGCTGCACCAGTGATCATGTTTTTAACATAGTCAGCATGGCCTGGGCAGTCAACGTGCGCGTAGTGACGGCTTGCTGTTTCGTATTCTACGTGTGCAGTGTTAATTGTAATACCACGTGCTTTTTCTTCTGGTGCTGCGTCGATTTCGTCGTATTTCTTCGCTTCGCCGCCGAATTTTGCGGACAGAACTGTCGCGATCGCTGCTGTCAGTGTAGTTTTACCGTGATCAACGTGACCAATTGTACCGACGTTCACGTGCGGCTTGGTGCGTTCGAACTTACCTTTTGCCATTTTATTCTTCCTTCAAAAAGAACGATTTATCAACAATAGAAGATCTGCCCCTGCTTGAGGCAGATCCTTGATTCTTTATTACTTAGCCTTGGATGTAACGATCGCGTCGATCACATTCTTCGGTGCTTCAGAGTAGTGCTTGAATTCCATGGAGTACGTTGCGCGACCTTGGGTAGCGGAACGCAGGGATGTGGAATAACCAAACATTTCAGACAAAGGCACTTCAGCTTTGATGATCTTGCCACCGCCGCCAGCGATCTCGTCCATACCCTGAACCATACCACGGCGGGAAGACAAGTCACCCATCACAGTACCAGCGTAGTCTTCAGGTGTCTCAACTTCCACCGCCATCATAGGCTCCAGAATAACTGGGCTTGCTTTACGGCAGCCGTCTTTGAATGCCATCGAACCCGCCATACGGAACGCGTTTTCGTTGGAGTCAACGTCATGGTAAGAACCGAAGAACAGAGTAACTTTAACGTCAACAACCGGGTAGCCAGCCAATACACCGGAAGTCAGTGTTTCACGAACACCTTTTTCAACTGCCGGGATGTATTCGCGTGGAACTGTACCGCCTTTGATCGCGTCAACGAATTCGAAACCTTTACCTGGTTCTTGTGGTTCGATCTTCAGAACAACGTGACCGTACTGACCACGACCACCAGATTGCTTAACGAATTTACCTTCGATTTCTTCGCATGTTTTGCGAATTGTTTCGCGGTATGCAACCTGTGGCTTACCAACAGTTGCTTCCACGTTGAATTCACGCTTCATACGGTCAACGATAATATCCAGATGCAATTCACCCATACCGGCGATAATTGTCTGACCAGATTCTTCGTCAGTACGTACGCGGAAAGATGGATCTTCAGCAGCCAGACGGTTCAGCGCCAAGCCCATTTTCTCTTGGTCAGCCTTAGTTTTTGGCTCAACTGCCTGAGAAATAACTGGCTCTGGGAATATCATACGTTCCAGAACAACGATCGCTTTTTCATCACACAGAGTATCACCAGTTGTTGTGTCTTTCAGACCAACAACCGCAGCGATATCACCCGCCATCATTTCTTTGATTTCTTCACGTTGGTTCGCGTGCATCTGAACCAGACGACCGATACGTTCTTTTTTCTCTTTAACAGAGTTATAAACGCTGTCGCCAGAATTCAATTTACCGGAGTAGCAACGGATAAAGCACAATTGACCAACGAATGGATCCGTCGCAATTTTGAACGCCAGTGCAGAGAATTTTTCGTTGTCATCAGCATTACGAACAACTGGCTCATCATCTTCATTCACGCCAGGAACTGGTGGAATGTCCAATGGAGATGGCAGGTATTCAACAACCGCATCCAACATCGCCTGAACACCTTTGTTCTTAAATGCCGTACCGCACATCATAGGAACGATTTCAGAAGAAATCGTACGCTGACGCAGGGCCAATTTAATTTCAGCCTCACTCAGATCGCCGTCTTCCAGGTATTTGTTCATCAGCTCTTCACTGGCTTCAGCTGCTGCTTCAACCATGTTTTCACGCCATTTTTGCGCTTCAGCCAACAGATTTTCCGGAATATCACGGTATTCAAACTTCATACCCTGGGATGCTGCATCCCAAATGATAGCCTTCATTTTGACCAGATCGATAACGCCTTCAAACAGGTCTTCAGCGCCGATAGGTACTTGCAGAGGCACAGGGTTAGCCTTCAAACGCGCACGCATTTGATCGTACACTTTGAAGAAGTTCGCGCCGGTACGGTCCATCTTGTTGACGAATGCCAAACGTGGGACTTTGTATTTGTTAGCCTGACGCCATACGGTTTCAGACTGAGGCTGCACACCACCTACCGCACAGTAAACCATGCAGGCGCCATCCAGAACACGCATGGAACGCTCAACTTCAATTGTGAAGTCAACGTGGCCTGGTGTATCGATGATGTTGATGTGATGCTCAGGGAAATTATTCGCCATGCCCTTCCAGTAGCATGTCGTCGCAGCGGAAGTAATGGTAATACCACGTTCCTGCTCTTGCTCCATCCAGTCCATGGTAGCGGCGCCATCATGCACTTCACCGATTTTGTGATTTACACCGGTGTAGAACAGAACGCGTTCAGTGGTCGTTGTTTTACCTGCATCGATGTGAGCGGAAATACCGATATTACGGTAGCGCTCAATGGGGGTCTTACGGGCCATAGGATATTCCTAAATCTTTTAATGGACAAAACCGAGCGCAATTTTTTGTGAAAATCGCGCCCGGCCTGATTCAAAATACTTGCCAGAGCCATTGCATAAAGTTCATACAATGACTCCCTACTCTTACTCTTAGAAGCGGAAGTGAGAGAAGGCCTTGTTGGCTTCAGCCATACGATGGACTTCATCACGTTTCTTCATTGCACCGCCGCGACCTTCTGCGGCTTCCAACAATTCACCAGCCAAACGCAAAGGCATGGATTTTTCGCTGCGCTTGTTAGCAGCTTCACGCAGCCAACGCATAGACAAAGCTAAGCGACGGACTGGGCGAACTTCAACTGGCACCTGGTAGTTTGCACCACCAACGCGACGGGACTTAACTTCAACCAATGGCTTCGCATTGTTGATAGCTTGTGCGAACACTTCCAGCGGATCTTTACCAGATTTAGCCTGGATCTGATCGAATGCACCGTAGATAATGCCTTCAGCAACAGACTTCTTGCCAGACAACATCAATACGTTAACAAATTTTGCAACTTCTACATTACCGAATTTTGGATCCGGCAGTACGTCCCGTTTCGGGACCTCACGACGACGTGGCATTTCAATTCCTTTCAATCTTCAGTTGAGCGTCAGATAACACTTTATTGACACTCGCGACGGGCCATCATAGCCTGCCACTTACTCGGTTCATTCCGAACCGACACTGATCCGTAGAGTCTACGGAGATTAAATTACGAGTTAATTACTTCTTAACAGCCTTAGCACGCTTCGCACCGTATTTGGAACGAGCTTGCTTACGGTCTTTAACGCCTTGAGTATCCAAAGCACCGCGAACCATGTGATAACGCACACCCGGCAAATCTTTTACACGGCCGCCGCGGATCAGCACGACGCTATGTTCTTGCAGGTTATGGCCTTCACCGCCGATGTACGAAATAACTTCGAAACCGTTGGTCAGACGAACTTTAGCAACTTTACGCAAAGCCGAGTTTGGCTTCTTAGGAGTTGTTGTGTAAACGCGGGTGCAAACGCCACGTTTTTGCGGGCTGTTTTCCAGCGCCGGCGATTTGCTCTTAACCACAGCGGAAACGCGTGGTTGGCGAATCAGTTGATTGATGGTTGGCATCGTTTTTAATCCAACAAAATACAACGTTAATACAAACCCGGAAACGGTTGCCCGGGAACTAAAAATCAATTTTCCCCGTTTGAATCTGCAGAGAGGCACGCATGAAACGCATGCTATTTGCCTGTTTTTTATGCAAAATTTTTGTGACTGACAGCCACAAATCGCAGCAAAAAACATAAACCCAAAATCGAGAACTCGCAATTTTATGTCTGTTCGCGCAAGCGTGTCAATGAATTTTGATGGCTTAGGCTGCCTGACACTTACTGAGCAAGGCTGTTCAGAGTAGGCAATTTCAGCGATAAATCAAGCATCGCTGCCGGTTTGCAATCAAAAATCAGGGCAAATGCCTCCCTGCTTCTCCATCTTAAATGGACGACAGGCACAACTGCCGCTAGCCACCTAATGCGGCAAATACCCAATTAAGACCGAACAAATGCCTTGAGGCCGCATAAATCCTTTATATTGACGCCCTTTATATAAAACTTGCACTCTGGCACAGGGACATCCCACAGATTACAGCCATGCCTAACTCCAACCGCTTTTCCCGCATTTTCTTATTAAGCAGCTACGGCTTATTGTCTGTGCTGCCATTCTTCCCTTACCTGCAACGTCAATCCGTGGATCAAGCCGGAACGATACTGGCATCCGGGCTGCTGGGCTGGACCATGCTGTGGGCCGTGTTCAAAGGCCCGCGCTGGTTTCATTGCCTGTTATTGCCAGCGATGCTGATGATGCCGGTAGAGATCTATTTGCGTTTGTACTACGGCCAGGGCATATCGACGCATCATCTGGGCATCATGCTGGAAACCAGCCCAAAAGAAGCTGCCGAATTCCTGGGCAATAAAGTCTGGTTATTGGCAGGGCTCAGCATCCTCATCGTCGTCTGGTGGTGGCAATTGCAGCGCTTTGTCTGGCGTACCGATGTGCTGGCCTGGCGTCATCCCAGCCGCTGGCTGGCTCTTTGCGGAACACTCGTCATCAGCGTGATCAGCAGCTATGCCTACTGGGTAGGAGTGCAGGCACAAACCGCTTCCGGCAAATCTGGCAGCGCCTCACCCCGAGCCGCCATCAGTGGCAAGGCGATATCTATGTCATTGCTGGAGGCCGGGCGGCAACGTTTAATCCAGGGCCCCGGCCCGGCACCGGCATGGCTGGTACCGGTCGCTGACGAGGAAGTGTTTGCTCGCGTCTGGCCATTCGGTCTGATATTGCGCAGTATCGATTTTTGGAACGAGCGCGATTACCTCAATCATTTATCCGATAAAAGCCGCACATTTCATTTCGGCGCGCACTTACAAGGCGACCCGGCAGCGCCGCAAGTAGTAGTGATGGTGATCGGCGAATCCTCACGCTACGACCGCTGGAGCCTGAATGGCTATGACAGGGAAACCAATCCGCTGTTGAGTCTGGAAGAAAATCTGGTCAGCTTTAGTGACATGATTTCTGCTGTGTCAGCCACCCGTTTGTCAGTGCCTATCATCGTTTCGCGCAAACCGGCGGCACAAGGCTTACAGGCTGGCTTTTCAGAAAAGTCTTTTTTGTCTGCGTATCGCGAAGCGGGGTATAAAACCTACTGGATTTCGAATCAGATGAGTTTTGGCCAGTTCGACACGCCAACCTCAGTATTTGCCAAAGAGGCAGACGTGACCCAGTTCCTGAATCTGGGTGGCTACACCAATCAATCCAATCTGGACGATGTGCTGTTTGCGCCGCTGGAACGCGCGCTGCAGGATGCAGCCCCGAAAAAACTGATCGTGCTGCATACCCTGGGCAATCACTGGAATTACAGCCATCGCCACCCGGCGGAATACGACCACTGGAAACCTTCTTTATACGGCGTGGTGAATCCCGCCTATACCGATCTGAAAAATAAAGAAGCACTCAGCAACAGCTACGACAACTCCATCCTTTATACAGACTGGGTCTTATCGGGCTTCATACAGCGCCTGAAGGATAGCGGCATATTGAGTTCACTGATGTATGTATCCGACCATGGTCAGACTTTGTATGACGGCAGTTGCAATCTAGCGTTTCATGGGCATAACACGCAGTATGAATTCCATGTGCCGGGTTTTGTGTGGTATTCCGACGCCTATTTAGAAAAATACCCGGAAAAAATCCGGCAACTGCGCGCCCATCAGCGCGCACCGCTGAGCACCGAAAATGTGTTTCACACCTTGCTGGATATGGCTGATATCCGCTATACGGACGAAAAACTGGAACGCAGCATACTCAGCCCGCGCTGGAAGCCACATCTGCGCTATGTCGATAGCTATGGCTGGACGAATTACGATAATGCGACGATCAAAGGCGAATGTCGCGAAGTGATCGATAATAAAACGCCGCTGCCACAGAAATAGATTTTGCCTGGGCTGTGCCAGACTCCCCTCTTAGTACAGTCTGGCAAGGCCAAGCGCAACGCGCTCCCGCATTGCGGCAAATTCGCTTACACTTCTGACATGCGTATTGATACTCCACCCACATTGAGTCTGATCACTCAGGCAGAAAGCCTTGTGCAGCTAAAAGGCTGCTGGCTCGCGCATACTCTGTGTCACGCTGACCGTCTTTCAGCGTTACAGCAGCAGTTGAATCAGCTGGCCTTACGTCCTGCGCTGCAATGGGATCTGAGCCAGATTGAAGCACTGGATCATCTCGGGGCGCAATTGCTGTGGCGCGTATGGAAGCAACAACTCCCTGAGCATGCCAACATCAGCGAGCAGCACCTCGGGATATTTGAGCGTTTGCGTACAGTCAGCCAGCTTACCCAACCGGTCGAGCCTAAACCCAGACTGACACGCGTGATGAGACTGGGCAGCATGGTGCTGGGCTTTTTTGCACATTGTTTTAGTTTCGTGGGTTTGCTAGGTCAGCTGATGCTGGATCTCGGCCGCTTCATCCGCCATCCTTTGCGTGGCCCGTGGAAAGAAATTTCAGCCAATATCTACCGCATGGGCGCTCAGGCGCTGGGCATCACTGCGCTGGTGGGGATATTAATCGGCATCGTGCTGTCCTATTTATCCGCCCAACAGCTAAAGACCTTTGGCGGCGACCTGTTCATCGTCAATTTGTTGGGCATGAGTATTATCCGCGAGCTCGGCCCTATGTTAGCCGCCATCCTGGTAGCCGGGCGTTCCGGCTCTGCGATCACCGCTCAGCTAGGTGTGATGCGGGTAACCGAAGAACTGGATGCGATGCAGGTCATGGGTATCCCACACGGATTCCGGCTGATCATGCCGCGCGTACTGGCCTTAGCGATAGCGATGCCCTTAATTGTGATCTGGACCGATATCATGGCACTGATAGGTGGCATGATTGCCGCCCAGGCGCTGTTAGGCATGAGTCCGGCATTTTTCATTTACAAGCTGCCGGAAGCGGTGCCCATCCTGAATTACTGGATAGGCTTACTCAAAGGCGTGAGCTTTGGGGTACTGATCGCTTTGATCGCCTGCCATTTTGGGCTGCGTATAGAACCGAATACTGAAAGTCTGGGCCGAGGCACAACCAGTTCGGTGGTGATCTCAATTACCATGGTCATCATTGCCGATGCCTTGTTCGCCATCATTTTCAGCAAAACCGGGTACTGACATGGCAGACCATCAGACAGAAAACCTGATCCGCATACGCGGCCTGCGCACCCAGTTTGGACGCATGGTGGTGCATGACAATCTGGAACTCGACGTCAGACGTGGTGAAATTTTATCTGTGGTCGGCGGTTCGGGCACCGGCAAGACCGTGCTGATGCGGCAAATGCTGGGCTTAGAAATTCCTAAGCGCGGCAGTATCGAAGTATTCGGCGAAGACATCCATGCACCTAAGGCCGGCAATCTGGATTATCTGCGCAAGCGTTCCGGCATGTTATTCCAACAGGGTGCACTGTACTCGGCACTGAGTGTGTTCGACAATGTCGCACAACCCATGCGCGAACTGGGCAAACTGCCGGAAGATTTAATCCGCGATCTGGTTTACCTGAAGCTGCACATGGTCAATATCGGCTTTGAGCATGCGCGAAAAATGCCAGCCGATCTGTCGGGTGGCATGGTCAAACGTATTGCGCTGGCACGCGCACTGGCGCTGGATCCTGAGCTCTTGTTTCTGGATGAACCCACAGCCGGTCTGGACCCTGACCGCTCAGACAGCTTTGTGGAACTGATACAGTCGCTGCATCAGCAACTGAGTCTGACCGTGATCATGGTGACGCATGACCTGGACAGCCTGTTTGCTTTATCCAGCCGGATTGCGGTGCTGGCAGAAAAGCGCGTGCTGACAATAGGCAGCCCGCAAGAAGTGGTGCGTTTTCCGCACCCATTTATCAAACAATTTTTCCTGGGCGGCCGTGGACTACGCGCCATGGAAGTACTGCAACCCCAACCTGACCGGAAGTAATATGGAAAACCGTTCACATGCTTTAATCGCAGGATTTTTTACGATAGCCCTCATTGTGCTGGCAACGCTGCTGGCGATCTGGCTGGGGCGCGACAAAATCCAGCGCACGCCCTATGAGATCGTGACCAAATCGGCGGTATCCGGTTTGAATTTACAAGCGGTGGTACGTTACAAGGGTATCAAGGTCGGCAATGTGACTGACATCGATTTTGATGACAAAGTCCCTGGACAAATCATACTGCGTCTGGAGGTACTGCCAGATACACCGGTGACCAATGCGACCTTTGCGACGCTGGCTTATCAGGGCGTGACCGGCATCGCTTTTGTTCAGCTCGATGAAGATGCCAAGGCGCAGCATAGCCAACTACTGCAGGCTGGCGCCAGCATCGCCCGTATACCGCTGCGTCCTGGCATGCTGCAAAATCTGGAACAACGCGGTATCGCTATCCTGACGCAGGCCGAAGAGCTGACCAAACGTCTCAATCATATGCTGGACCCGGACAATCAGAAATCGGTCGTTCACACCCTGGAGAGCTTCGGCAAACTGGCTCAACGCTGGGAAGCGGTACCGGATCAGATCAATCCGGCCTTACAGCAATTACCGGTGCTGATGCAACAAGCTGGCAGCACCTTACAATCGGTGAATCAATTGTCTAAAGATGCCAGTCAGCTGACCCAGAACCTGACTCAGTTCAGTACCCGCCTGCAGGGCCCGGACAGTCCCGTGTTCCGCTTCAATCAAAGCCTGGAATTGTTCAACAACACCTTGTATTTAGATACTCTGCCCCGTCTGAATACGCTGAGTAATGATGCGCGCCAAAGCCTGCGCGCAGTGGGTCGCACGGCAGAAAGTCTGAATGAACGCCCGCAAAGCATCCTGTTTGGCCCACCGCCAGCCACACCCGGCCCGGGCGAACCTGGCTTCAGTGCACCTGCCAGATAAACCAGATCACACTAAGCTTGCTTAAACTATGCAAAAGCCAGCTCCCGTATTTAACTAAGGACAAGTATGTTTTCTATCCTGTCAGCAGATTTCTCTAAAAATGGATCGTCCCGTGGATTGAAGCGGCTGCTGTCCGGACTGCTTACACTGCTTGCTATCGCCAGTATGAGCGCATGCAGCAGTAATCCGGCACCCCTCAAACAACAATATGATTTGGGGCCGCTAGCGGCCATCCCTGCTACCGCTGTCACCCCTGTTACATCAGCGCCAGCCGGCCTGCGCTTTGTGCTGGCCGACATACAGACCACGGCAGCGCTCGACAGCCAGGCCATGCTCTACCGTCTGCAATATGAGAATGCACAACAGCTGAAAGCCTATGCCTATGCGCGCTGGAGCATGCCGCCAGCTCAATTGATACAACAACGCTTTAAGCAACAGACCAGCGCTGCCGGTGGTTTGGTATTACAAAGGAATCAGGCCGCGCCCGATACACCGGTACTGCAACTGGAGCTGGACGAATTCTCACAAGTCTTCAGCTCAGCCAGCAGCAGCCACGCCCAGCTCAATGGACGGGCTCTGATCAGCAAAGGCGGGAAAGTGCTGCGTCATCGTCAGTTTCAGATTCAGCTTCCCGCCAGACAGGCGGATGCAGCAGGCGGGGCGACTGCACTGCAACTGGCAGTGGACCAGTTGATCGCTGAATTACAGCAGGAAATCCTGCAATTGCACTGATATGTCTATCCATGCCGACAGCGCTGCTGCGCTACCTTCCGAGCTGAACCTGGTACGCCAAAGTTCGCCGTTCGCACGGGTCAGCTTACTCGCTTACGGCGTACTGATCCTATACGCGAGCTGGTATCCGTTCACCGGCTGGCAAGCCAATAATCTGTCGGCGCTGCCCGAGGTATTGCGTCAGTGGCCGCGTTACTGGACCTGGTTTGATGTGATCACCAATGTCATCGGCTATGTGCCCTTAGGTGCACTGTTCGTGTTCGCACTGTATCCCGTACTCAAACGCTGGTGGGCAGTCATCATCGCTGGCATTGCTGGCAGCTGTATCTCTGTCACCGCCGAATTGGTGCAGTATTTTTTACCGAGTCGTGTCACGTCTGTCGTCGACATCATCACCAACAGCAGCGGCGCTATTCTGGGCGCCTTGCTGGCTGCATGGCTGACACCCTGGCTAATGGAAAAAGGACGTTTGCGCTTATTGCGCAAGCAGTGGACTTATCAGGAATCCAGCCAGGAGATCGTAATACTAGGCTTGTGGCCAATGGCGCAGCTGTATCCTCAGGCCTATTTATTCGGACTTGGTGGTATTTTTCCTATCCTGTCCGAGCACCTGAGCCAGTTTTTCGATATGGACATTGATCTGAGCGCACTGATCTTGCGCGGGACCGAGCTGACACCGGAAGAATATCTGTTGGCCGAAGCCCTGATCACTGCCTGCGGCTGCACTGGCGCGCTGCTGCTGTGCCTGAGTCTGCTCAACCGCCATGCACCAAAATTCTGGCTATCCGCTTTGCTGCTGAGCCTGGCTATCGTAGGCAAGTCACTGGCTGCCGCGCTGTTCTTCCAACCCGAATATGCGTTTGGCTGGCTCACCCCCGGCGCGCGCGGCGGCTTGCTGATCAGTGCGATTATGCTGTACGGCTTTTCGTTTGCACCTCTGCATGTGCAGAAAAGGCTGGCATTCGTACTCATGCTGCTGGGACTCTCGGTGCTGAATATTTTGCCGGACAACCCCTACTTCAGTGCCACCATGCAAACCTGGGTACAGGGAAAATTTTTGAACTTTAACGGTGCCGCGCAGTTCTTATCTCTGTTCTGGCCCTTCCTTGCACTGTGGGCGCTGTTGCGCAAACCGGCGCCGCACACAGCAAGGCTGGCGAAAGAGGAAACGCAAACGCCTCAGGTGTAATACCTGGCATTTGCAGTATCATAGGGCTTTTGCAAAATCGCCTGCTGCCGAGCAATCCGTTTCATATGCCAGCTTAGTGCGATGACTTTGCTTCGTTTGCCTGTCATCCGATATCACTCTATATCCGAAATTTCATATCATGTCCGAACCACTCTACTTTCAAAAACATGTTTTCTTTTGCATGAATCAACGCGAAGATGGTCGCCCATGCTGCATGGAGCGCGGTGCGCAGGCGGCGCAGGAACATGCCAAGCGCCGTATTAAGCAGCTCGACATGAATGGTCACGGCAAAATCCGCATCAACAAAGCCGGCTGCCTCGATCGCTGCGAAGAAGGTCCGGTCCTGGTGGTTTATCCGCAAGGAACCTGGTACACCTTTGTGGATCAAAGCGATATCGATGAAATCATTGATGTCGACCTGATAGGCGGCGGCGTGGTTGAACGCCTCAAACTTCCGAATACCTGATTAAACCACCAGGCTGATGCGCACCCGCAGAACTTAGCCTGATTACGCTGCTTGTACTGATAGTCCTAGGCATGAACGCTCAAACTGAACACTTCCTGATCACCGGCGCGGCCGGCCAATTACAATGTGCACTCGATTTACCCGATCCTGAGTTACAGACCGCGCCACACGGACTGGCGCTGGTCGCACACCCCCATCCACTGTATGGCGGCACCATGGATAACAAGGTAGCGCAGACCCTGGCGCGCACCTTTACCGGTCTCGGTTATGCCGCTGTACGTATGAATTTCCGTGGCGTCGGCCAGTCTGGCGGCAGCTATGATGCCGGCATCGGTGAGACCGATGATATGGAACTGTTGTTGCAACATATGCGACAACGTTATCCCGATCTGCCGCTGGCACTGGCCGGTTTTTCTTTTGGTACCTTCGTACAAGCCCGCTTACAACAGCGCCTGCAAACACAGGACCGCGCAGCCCAGCGTCTGGTGCTGATTGGTGCCGCCGCCGGTAAGTGGGAGATGCCTGAAATCCCATCTAATACCATCTTGGTACATGGCGAGCTGGATGACACCATTCCTCTGTCCGCTGTACTGGACTGGCTGCGCCCGCAAGATATTCCGGTCACCGTAATACCCGGTGCCGATCATTTTTTCCATCGTCGTCTGCACCATATCAAACAGCTGGTCACCAGTCTGTGGGATAAGGCATGACGATCTGTTTCACCTCGTTTGATCAATGTCACCCATGAAAAAATTTCTCGCTACTGTTGCTGCCTCGCTGCTGACGCTGTCTGCTGCGATGGCACAAACACTCCCTGCTCCTAGCATTGCAGCCAAATCCTGGTTGCTGTTCGATGCAACCAGCAATCAGGTCATCGCTGCGCAAGATCCTGACCTGCGCATAGAACCTGCATCGCTGACCAAAATCATGACCGCCTATCTGGTGTTTTCTGCATTAAAAGAAAAAAAACTGGATCTGAACCAGACGGTCAATGTATCAACCCGTGCCTGGAAGGTAGATGCCAGCAGCTCAAAGATGTTTATTGAGCCGAACAAGCCAGTCACCATCAATGAATTGCTGTATGGCCTGATCGTCCAGTCCGGTAATGATGCTGCTGTCGCGCTGGCGGAAGCCGTGGCCGGTAGTGAAGAGGCCTTCGTAGTACAAATGAATCGCGAAGCAGAACGTCTGGGCATGAAAAACAGCCGCTATGCCAATCCGCATGGTCTGCCCAGCCCGGACAATTTCGCGACCGCACGTGATTTGTCTACCCTGGCAAACCGCTTGATTTCAGACCACCCTGAATACTATAAAACCTATTACAGCACCAAGAGCTACACGTATAACAAGATCACCCAGCCTAACCGCAACCGTTTGTTATGGCTGGACCCAACCGTCGATGGCATGAAAACCGGTCATACCGAAGCAGCTGGCTATTGCCTGATTTCTTCAGCTTCGCGTCCGAATGGCAGCGGTCAGCGTCGTCTGATTTCAGTAGTAACCGGTACCGCCAGCGATCAGGTACGTGCACAGGAAAGCCTGAAGCTGCTGAACTGGGGCTATCTGAATTTCGATACGATCAAACTGTATGCCAAAGGTCAGGCGATCCAGACCCCGGAAGTCTGGAAAGGCAATCAGGCTACAGTCAAGATCGGTTTTGACCGCGATCTGTATGTGACTCTGCCTAAAGGTGCAGCGGCCAATCTGAAACCTGCGCTGGAAAGAAAAGATCCGCTGGTGGCACCGATAGCCCAATACAGCAAGGTCGGTACCGTGAAAATGATGTTAGACGGTAAAGCCGTTGCTGAATTCCCGGTACAGGCGCTGGAAAAAGTCGATCAGGCCAGCATCTTTGGCCGCGCCTGGGATTCGATACGTCTGATGCTGAAATAAGTCTGCACTCATCACAACGCTGACTTCAAGGGCAAGCCGCGACCACGTTGCGGCTTGCCCTTTATTTATATCAAACGATGTATGTCAGCGACCAGGGGCTTTACAAACCAGGCTGCAGGCGCGCATAGCTCTGCTATCAGATCAATACTGGCTCAGTTGGCATATGGGCGGTGATAGACTGCACGGGCTGACATGCAATATTTGCATAAGCCCGGCCCGACATTTATGTAAGAATGAATTTTCCAGGACTTACGCAAAATTGTCCCAACAAGGTATGGCGACGCAGGCTGTACGCAGTGTACAACAAGGAGCCATAACGCCGCTGGGGCGGTTTTGCGTCAGTCCTATTTTCTTTCCTCACTGAGCCCACACTATCATGGATGACCCACTCGTATACCTCAACGGCGCAATGACGCCCCTGTCCGCAGCTCACATACCTGTACTCGACCGCGGTTTTATTTTTGGTGATGGTATTTACGAAGTGATACCGGTTTACCAGCGCTGCATGTTCCGCGCCGATCAGCATCTGGCACGCCTGTTCCGTAGTCTGGAAGCGATAGGTATTCCGAATCCGCATAACAAAGAAGAATGGCTGCAGCGCATACAGCAAGTGATGGATGCACATGAAGCGGATGATCAGATGGTCTATCTGCAGGTCACCCGTGGTGTCGCGCGCCGGGCCCATGCGTTTCCGAAAGAAGTGACGCCTACCGTATTCATCATGACCAACCCCATCGTGTTGCCAACTGCAGCTGCGCGTGAGCATGGTGTGGCCTGCGTCTCCATGGAAGATCGGCGCTGGCTGCATTGCGAGATCAAGTCGATTTCCTTGCTCGGTAATGTATTGGCGGCACAGAACGCAGCGGAACATCAGGTCGCAGAAAGCATACAATTCCGCGATGACTATCTGAGCGAGGCCTCCGCTTCCAATGTATGGATAGTCAAAGATGGCGTGCTGATGGGACCACCTAAGGATCATTTGATCCTGGAAGGCATACGCTATGCCTTGATAGAAGAACTCTGTGCCCAGCTCAGCATACCGTTTGAAATGCGCCGCATCAGCCGCGCCGAGGTGTTCGCCGCTGATGAAATCATGTTGTCATCAGCGACCAAAGAAGTGCTTGCAGTTGTGAAGCTGGACGAGCAGACTATTGGAAATGGCTTACCAGGCCCCATATACCAACAATTGTATGCGGCTTATCAATTAGCCAAAGCTGCCTGAGCGGCTGCCATCCCTCCTGACTCTGTGTGGATGCCTGCAGCTCAGTACGGCATCCCACTCAGAGAATGGAAAAATCATGGAAATGAAACCTATCCCGCCAGAACAAAGTCTGATCGAGTATCCTAGCGAATTCCCGATCAAGATCATGGGCGCTATGCATGATGCCTTTGCCCAGACCATGGTCGAGGTCGTCACTTTGCATGATCCCAGCTTCCATGCCGGAAAAATGGATATGCGTCCATCCAGCAAGGGCACCTACCTGTCACTGACAGTCACCGTCTGGGCCACCAGCCGTGATCAGCTCGACAATCTGTATCGCGACTTGTCCGGTCACCCTATGGTCAAAGTGGTTCTTTAATCACCAGGCAAAACCAACGCAAAAAAAACAAACCCTGCTACGCGACCATCTCTGGCGCACGCAGCAGGGTGCTTTGTTGAGCTAAGGTTCAAAGCTCGCTACATCTCAGAAGTTATGTGGTCAGCGTAAATAACAAGGCTGCAGCCACCCCGCCCAGCAAGGGGCCTATGACCGGCACCCATGCATATTTCCAGTCACTGTCGCGCTTACCAGGTATAGGCAAAATCGCATGCATAATGCGCGGCCCCAGATCACGTGCCGGACTCATCGCATACCCGGTCGTACCACCGAGAGAAACACCTATCCCCAGTACCAATAAGCCAACTGGCAAGGCATTCATCGCACCCAGACCCACTTTAGGAGCTGCCATATTCAGTACCGCATACACCAGGACAAAGGTCGCGATGGCTTCAGAGGCCAGATTGCCAAACGCGCCAGGTATCGCCGGACCAGTGCAAAATACGGCAAGCTTGGTGTCCTGACACGCAGTCTCAGCGAAATGGCGGTAGTACACCACCCAGACCAGAAACGCACCCACCATGCCACCCGCCATCTGCGCCAGGATATAGCCTGGCACCAGCGCCCATGAGAATTTATCGGCGACTGCCAGGGCAATCGTTACCACCGGATTCAAATGCCCGCCACTGGCTGAGGCAGTACAAAACACCGCGACAAAAACAGCCATCGCCCAACCTAAAGCAATCACCACCAGACCGCTGTTAAAGCCCTTGGTCTTATTCAAAATCACATTAGCGACAACACCATTTCCTAATAAAACCAACATGGCGGTGCCGATAAATTCAGCAAATAAAGGATGCATTTTCCACTCTTTTTATAGTTGAAAGTGAGCCAGCGCAAGCACACAAACTAGCGGCCCGGCATCAGTGACAACGCATCCACGTTCACATGGAACGCAGTCACTATCCGGATGCGGCATAGATTGCGGCGTTGGCTCGTTCTTATTCAGACTTCGTCCGCCCAGGCTTTGCTGGCCTTGACCGCACGCTGCCACCCCTTCATACAAGCCTGGACCTCAGCTTGCGGCATTGCGGGTTTAAAGCGCTGATCTAACTTCCACTGACTCTGAATTTCGCTGAGATCTTTCCAGTAACCGACAGCCAGTCCTGCCAGATAGGCCGCACCCAGCGCTGTGGTTTCTGTGATTTTCGGACGCACGACATCGACACCCAGCATATCGGACTGAAATTGCATCAGCAGATTATTTGCGACCGCGCCACCGTCAACACGCAGCTCAGCAATGCGACCATCCAGATCAGCTTCCATCGCTTTCAATACATCGACGGATTGATAGGCAATACTGTCGAGTGCAGCACGTGCGATATGCGCAGAACTGGTGCCGCGTGTAACACCGAACATAGTGCCGCGCGCCCGCGGGTTCCAATGGGGTGCGCCCAGACCAGCAAAGGCCGGAACCAGATACACACCATCGCTGTGTGGAACACTTTTCGCTAAGGCTTCAATTTCTGAAGCACTACGGATAATGCCCAAACCATCACGCAACCATTGCACCACGGCGCCACCAATAAAGATGCTGCCCTCTAAAGCGTAGTGCACTTGATTACCGATTTTCCAGGCAATGGTGGTGACCAGATTATTTTTTGATTCGATAGGTTTGTCACCCGTGTTCATGACCAGGAAACAACCGGTGCCATAGGTGTTTTTAACCATGCCGGGTTCAACACACATTTGTCCGAATAAAGCAGCATGCTGATCACCGGCGATACCCGCCAACGGGATTTCTGATGCAAACAAAGTGGTTTTAGTTTTGCCGTAGACTTCAGAACAAGAGCGCACTTCAGGCAACATGCTGCGCGGAATATTCAGTATGTCGAGCAGCTCCTGGTCCCACTCCAAAGTATGAATATTGAACAGCATGGTGCGCGATGCATTGGTCACATCGGTCACGTGCAATGCCTGTTGCGAAAAATTCCAAACCAGCCAGCTATCCACTGTGCCGAAGGCTAACCTGCCCTGATTCGCAAGTTCACGCGCACCGGCAACATGTTCTAAAATCCAGCAAATCTTAGTCGCAGAAAAATACGAATCTATCGGCAAACCTGTTTTGGAACGGAATTTTTCTTCCAGACCTTGTGCCTTTAACTTGTCACAAAATTCCGCTGTACGGCGATCTTGCCAGACGATCGCGTTATACAAAGGTCGGCCGGTTTCTCTATCCCAGACTATCGTGGTTTCACGCTGATTCGTAATACCGATGGCGGCAATAGAACCACCTGCCAGACCGGCGTGTGCAACCGCTTCTGCCGCAACACCCGCCTGGGTTGACCAGATTTCCTGAGGATCGTGTTCAACCCAACCTGGTTGCGGATATATCTGTTGGAACTCTTTTTGCGCGACCGCTACCACGCTGCCGGTACGGTCAAACAAGACTGCACGCGAACTGGTTGTGCCTTGATCTAATGCCAGAATAAACTTTCCATCCATTTGGGTCTTCTCCATCTTGTCTAAGGTTTTTTTATGAATCGATACTGAAGTTGATCGCTGCGACGACTGCGCTAATTCACTGCTGATTTTTCTGCTATGGCTCATCAATTTCCTGCTACAGCGTTTGCGACTAAAACACAACTCGTAGCGGCCGACTGCGACAGCTCTGCCGCTGCTGTAGGGCTGCTTTAGCGCTGCTTTAGCTGATTTAAAATTTGCGTCAATTTATCCTGCAAAGCCTGTACTGTTGCGGGCGTAGCATGCAGCCCTAATTTACTTCTGCGCCACAAGATATCATCCGTCGTGCGTGCCCATTCGTGTTCAGCCAAATACCTGACTTCGGCTTCATATAAGCCTGGGCTCAATTGCTCGCCCAGATCAGACAGTGCATGACAGGTACTCAGCATGCGTTCAGCGCGGGTGCCGTAGCTGCGTGCATAACGCTGTGCAAGCACAGCTGGCAACCACGGATACTGCGCTTGAAAACGTTGGAAAAATCCTGAGAAATCCGCATCTGAAATATCGCCGCCCGGCAGCGATGCATGGGCTGTCCACGCCGGGTTAGTGATACCTAAGGCGGGCGCCAGCAGATTGACAGCCTCCTCTGCCAGGTAACGGAAGGTGGTGATTTTGCCGCCGAATACAGACAAGATCGGTGCCTGTTCATGCGCAGCGTCCAGTTCCAGCTGATAGTCGCGCGTCACGGCTGAAGGGTTGGCCGCATCTTCCTGTTCCAGCAAAGGACGCACGCCGGAATAGGTCCACAATACATCGGCCGCTTGTATGCTTTTCTTGAAATAGCGGTTCGCCGCATCACACAGATAGCTGACCTCATCGGATGAAATGTTGACGCTGCCCGGATCGCCCTTGTATTCCAGATCCGTGGTACCTATCAGTGTAAATTCCTGCTCATATGGAATTGCAAAGATGATGCGTTTGTCGGGATTTTGAAAAATATACGCATGGTCATGATCGAACATCTTGTTGACGACGATGTGACTACCTTTGACCAGGCGTACCTCATTTCGCGCCGTCTGATGCAAATGCTGGTGCAATAATTCACTTGCCCATGGCCCCGCCGCATTCACTATGGCACGTGCTGTAACCTTGATTGCAGTCTGTCCGTCTTTGACTAAAGTAGCTTGCCACAAGCCAGCTTCCCGTTGCGCAGCCTGCAGCTTAGTACGTGTCATGATGCGCGCGCCGCGTTCTTGCGCATCCATCGCATTCAAGACCACCAGACGTGCATCGTCTACCCACGCATCGGAATAAACGAAACCCTGATGCATGCTGTCTTGCAAAGGTGCACCCAATTCATGCTTATCTAAGTTCACGCCGCAAGAACCGGGCAGCAATTCACGGCGGCTCAGATGGTCATATAAAAACAGGCCGATACGTATCATCCACGCCGGACGTAAGTGCGGCACATGTGGCATCACAAATCGCAAAGGCCAGATGATATGCGGTGCTGAGCGCAGTAAAACTTCGCGCTCTTTCAGTGCTTTGCGCACCAGTCCAAATTCATAGTATTCGAGATAGCGCAAACCGCCATGGATCAGTTTGGTACTGGCAGAAGAAGTGTGTCCGGCAAGGTCATCTTTTTCGCACAGCAAAACACGCAAGCCGCGTCCGGCAGCATCGCGTGCAATACCCGCACCATTGATACCACCACCCACAACCAGTAAATCATAATGTTGATCATTCGCCATGATGCCAGGCCGCCATTGCAATTAGGAATTATTGAGAGAAAGCTAAAAAATTGAATATCTTTGTGTTACCAAAAGTCAATTTATTTGTTTTAAATCGATCATAAATCACTAAACGAATAATTACAAGTTCGCTTTCGAACATTTATTTAATTAATCAAAAGATAAGTTTTACGCTTAGGCCGCAGTGTAGCGACGTGTTGCAACACCAGGATTTCAACCTAGGTGCGATGGGAAAGGCGCGCCAATAGTCAGCTCGCTGACTATGCTATCCCTGGCGATACCATGGCGACGCAGGCCGTAGCACAGCACGACCAGGAGCCATAACGCCGGTGGGGCGGTTTTGCGTAAGTCCTAAATATCTAAAGCGATTTCACTTTGCAGAGCCAAGCCGGGTGTGGCCCGGCGGCCACTTACCTTTCTTGCTTCGCCAAGAAAGGTAAGCCAAAGAAGGCGACGCTGCAGACTGCGCCCTGCGGGTGCCGCACTACGTGTCGGCACAATTTGCGCATCACGTAAAACGGGAAAGTGTCGAAACTCGCTACGCTCAAACAACGACACTTTCTAATCCGTTTTCCGTGAAGCACAAATTGCTTAGTCAAAAGCGATGAAAATCAAAGGCGAGCTTGCTACTTATACGGTTACTCAATCCTGAAGCACCTGCAACGTACAACAACTTAGCGCCATATTTCCGCCAGAAATACACTTACTACATGCTTCGATTACAATGTTCATTTTCGTTTTCAAACATTTTATCTTTCGTTGAAGGAAGCTTGTTACATGCCAGCCAAGTTGACACCGTCATACAGCCAGACATCCGCGCAAACGCTCAATCTGCGACAGCAAGAATTATTAGCGAACGTACAAAGAGAAGGCTTTGCTTCGGTCGAGCAACTTGCAGCGCAGTTCCGTGTGACGCAGCAAACAATACGGCGCGATATCAATTTACTGGCTGATTTGAATTTATTGCGCCGCTTTCATGGCGGAGTCGGCCTGACTTCCAGCGCGGAGAACATGGCATATAACACACGCCAGACTTTGCTCTCTGACGAAAAACGCCGTATCGCCGCTTTGGTGGCGAGTCACATTCCTGATCAGGCCACTCTGTTTATTAACCTGGGTACCACAACGGAAGAGATCGCGCGTGCGTTGTGCCATCACAGGAATTTGCGGGTGATTACCAATAACATGAACGTTGCCAGCATCATGAGTAATTATCAGGATATCGAAGTGATAGTGACCGGTGGTGTCGTGCGTGCGCGTGACGGTGGTTTAACCGGTGAAGCGGCCGTGGATGTGATCAGTCAGTTCCAGGTCGACTTTGGCATCATCGGCATTTCCGGCATAGAAATGGATGGCACCTTGCGCGAATTTGACTACCGGGAAGTGCGGGTGTCTGAAGCGATAATCAAACATTCGAGAACTGTATTTTTAGCGGCAGACCATACGAAATTTGACCGCCCTGCGCTGGTCAAATTGGGGCATTTATCGCAGATCGATGTGCTGTTTACCGATCAGGCAGTACCGGAACAAATGCATGCGACTTTTGACAAAATCAAAACCAAGATTATGCTGGCTTGAGAGCCGTGATCGCACGAGAGCCTGAGCAGTAAAGCTTCTGAGTTACTTCAACGCTACTTCAGCCAACAGCCATTCGCGAAACGCGCGCACCTGTGGCTTATTAAGTGACTGCTCCTGGTACACCAGATGATAGGAAACCGGGCTGGGTATTTCTATCTCAAACAAGCGGACTAACTGGCCACTTTCTATATCAGAATGCACGATTGCATGACGCCCCAGAGCGATGCCCTGACCGTCCACTGCGGCACGCGCCAGGATAGACGCGTCTTGGTAAACCAGGCCACTGGTTGGCTCTTCATTGTCTAAACCCGCAGCGCGAAACCACGGTTCCCAGGGCTCTTCTTCGCAACGCAATAAATGAGATGCTGCCAATTCAGCGGGCGTCGCTGGCAATTTACCACCGTGATAGCGCGGACTGACCACGGGGTAATAATAATCGCCCATCAAAAATTCAGACACCAGACCAGGATAATTACCGAGTCCAAAACGTATGCCAATATCGATAGAATCACGCGAAAAATCGGCCAGTTGATTACTCGATTGTAAACTCACCTCTAAATCCGGATAGTGTTCAATAAAGCGGCCCAGCCGTGGTGACAACCAGCGTGCCGCAAACGAGGGTAATGAAGTAATCCCTAGCCGTTTTTGTTGATTACGCTTTTGCAATTGCTCGGTGGCTTCAGCTAAATTTTGCAAACACAAACGTATCGCTGCCGCATAACGCTCACCTTCAGCATTCAACACCAGGCGCTTACCGTGACGCGTAAATAATTCTATGCTCAGCTCTTCTTCCAGCGCACGTACCTGATGGCTGACCGCGCCGTGGGTAAGATGTATCTCTTCTGCCGCTTTAGAAAAATTCTGATGTCGCGCAGCGGCTTCAAATGCGCGCAGCGCTGCAAAATTAGGCAGTTTTCTGATATCCATTTTTCATATATCCATCATCAGCAAGACACATAACAATACTAATTTTATTAGCAAGCAAAGCCAAAATTTCTCGTTTTGTCGATGAATTAGAAACACCTACAATACGTACGTCTCAATGCAGCATTGAATTTCCCTCTGATAAATCAATTTTTATTGGTTTTTTGCTGCACAACAAGGAGCAAGGAAATGACAAATAATTTTGCAAACCCATCTTACACGATCACTGCTGGAAAAACACTGTCCGGCGTGTCCCCTGTTGAGCGACAAATCAAAGTTGTATGTGGCCGGGTCTGGCTGACAATCGCCGGCGATGACAGTGATTTCTGGCTCACTGCAGATGAATCAGTCGTCATTCCAGCGCATCGTATGGTCGTGCTGGAAGCAGATCAACAAGCAAGTATGATCGAATTACAAACAATCACCAGCCCGGCTGCTGCCTATCAGTCCGAATTCGCAGTGACAAACTACTTGCAAAAGCTGACACAAAAGCTAAACCACGTCTTTGCTTAATGGCACAGACACAAGCTACAAGAGGCGAGGCAAGCCGCTTGTAGCTGCTTCTGGCTGCTTATGGCTATTGATAGCTGGTTGAGCGCAGGAAAAACGACTATCGCCAGTCAAGGATGTTAAACTAGCGGTCTATGCAAAACAGCACCTCTACTTCCACTACCCCCATCATTCTGCAGCGTGGCATTGAGCCTTATCAGCAGACCTACGATGCAATGCGCTCATTTACCGATGCGCGCGATGCCAATACACCTAATGAATTCTGGATAGTCGAACATCCGCCGGTATTTACGCTGGGACTGGGTGCGGATCAGTCGCATGTGTTGGCGGCGCATGATATCCCCGTGGTACAGACGGATCGCGGTGGTGAAGTGACGTATCATGGGCCAGGCCAGGTCGTCATTTATCTGATGATGGATCTGCGCCGCAGCCATGCGCAGGCCAGACTGTTTGCACGCGAATTTGTATTTAAAATTGAACAAGCCGTCATCGATACCCTCGCTCATTATGGCCTGGCGGGAGAGCGCAAAGAAGGCGCTCCCGGCATTTATGTCTGCACTGGCCCCTGGAATGGCGCCAAAATTGCAGCATTAGGATTGAAAGTACGCGGCAATGGCTGCACCTATCATGGTGTATCACTGAATGTCGATATGAACCTCGCCCCCTTTTCCTGGATCAATCCCTGCGGCTATGCGGGACTGGCTACCGTGGATATGAAAACCCTGGGCGTGCAGGCAGCATTGGCCGATGTACAGCAAAGACTCGCACAGAATTTACAAGACCTCTTATCCGTTACTCACGAAACTCCCTGATTTTTCGAAACGCTCCGTATCATGACAACCGAAAATACACCTGCATCCCCAGATACTACAGCCAGCCCAGCGGCCTACGATCCTACTGAAAAACAAAAAGGCGCGAGCAAAACTGCGCGTATCCCGATCAAGATCGTACCGATGGAACGTCTGCCTAAGCCAGACTGGATACGGGTGAAAGCCGGTTCGCCGACTACGCGTTTCTATGAAATCAAAGACATTCTGCGCGCTAACAAACTGGTTACCGTCTGTGAAGAAGCGTCCTGCCCGAATATCGGTGAGTGCTTTGGCAAAGGCACTGCGACTTTCATGATCATGGGTGACAAATGCACACGCCGCTGCCCGTTCTGCGACGTTGGTCATGGCCGCCCGGACCCGCTGGATGTGAATGAACCTCTGAACCTGGCCAAAACCATTGCGGAACTCAAACTCAGCTATGTGGTGATTACCTCAGTCGACCGCGATGATTTGCGTGATGGCGGTGCAGCACACTTTGCAGAATGCATACAGAAAATCCGCGAGCTGTCACCAGTGACACGCATAGAAATCCTGACGCCGGATTTCCGTGGCCGTATGGACCGCGCACTGGAAATCCTGAACATGGCACCACCGGATGTGATGAACCACAACCTGGAAACCGCACCACGCCTGTACAAGGAAGCACGCCCCGGTTCTGACTATGAATATTCGCTGAACCTGCTGAAACGCTTCAAAGAGCAGCATCCACATGTGCCGACCAAATCCGGCATCATGGTCGGACTCGGTGAAACCGATGAAGAAGTTTTACAAGTCATGCGTGACATGCGCGCACACAATGTCGACATGCTGACCATAGGCCAGTATCTGGCACCAAGTGGCCACCACTTACCAGTACGTCGCTATGTGCATCCTGACGTATTCAAAATGTATGAAGAAGAAGCGTATAAAATGGGCTTTGCGCATGCTGCGGTCGGCGCGATGGTACGTTCCAGCTACCATGCAGATCAGCAGGCGCATGGCATAGGCGAGTAATCAAAGCCTCACTCTTACGCTAAGCTTTGGGGTGTCACGCCAGCAAAATCTGGTCTGACTAACCCACAAAACAAGCATTTAAAGGCCGGCATGTACGCAAATACAGGCCGGCCTTTTTGCCTGTGTGATTCTCTTAGAAAGGTGTCACTGTCACTACCGGAATCGAGCCACTGATATTCAGATTTCCAACCGTTGACACAGCCGGGCTGACGACACCGATATTCAACGGTGTGATGGAAACGACCATCTGACATTGAGAATTCGCGGGCACACTGCCGAAAGTGATAGAGGCCGTGCCGGATGAGGAGTAAGAAAAAGAACTCGCGGTACAGCCAAATTGCGGACGCTGGGTAATCGTCACATTCGCCCCAAAATCGACGCTGAAACCGACTCCACTCACAGCCACTGCATTTCTGTTGGTAGCTGTAAATGTATAGGTGCTGATGTTTCCTTTTACTACACTCAGCGGCGTTGCTGCAATGGTCAGTGCAGACGGAACAATTGGCGCATCCGTGCTGCCACTACCACCACCGCATGCACTTAAACCAAACAGACTCATGCTGATTACGCCAGCAGGCAAGATACGATTTTTCAGAAAATTCTTCATCAATTCATCCTTTCATTTTCATCTCAGAATCAGGTCATCGCTCATTACTGCATCTCTTTATACCTCTGGATGACCACAGTGGAAAAGTCATTAATACTATCGCTGTTTTCTGCTGTATTTTTTGCACCGGCACTGTTGGCACTGGCAGCAACTGCCCGTCAGACCAGCGAGACTGACTAAGACTCATATATCGCGTCAGCGACCTTGTTCCTGATTTTTTGGGCGGTACAGCCTCGCTAAAATTGAATACAGGCCCCATCTTAACACACGCGTTTTCGCCTCCTGCCGGTTAGCAGAACAAACCATCCTTGTGCATTGCATGAAACAAGGATACGCCGTTTTTCTTTTTTATTATGTTTCTGTAGCTTTTCAGTCGTGTCGTGTTGCTCCTGCAAAAAAGAAGTAACAGCAAGTTGCAACAAATTAATATTTTTTCTTTTCAAATGACTCTCTGCCAAGGACAGGCTACACCTCAAAAAGCGCGGATGCTGGTTTCAACGCAGACTGACTGCACTCTGTGACAGCAGAGCCCCGGCGCTGAGTATGCATACTTAGTTTGCAATATCCACATGATATTCATACAAAAACGCATTTATTAAAGTACAAATAAGCGTGCAAAACTTTGATACACAGCAACAGTTTCTCGCGCTTAAGCTACAAGCTCCTACCCCCAGCTGGAGACACGACGATGAAGCAAGGTAAATATATATTGGCCAGTTCATTGCTTGCAGCCGTAAGCGCCTGCGGCGGCGGCGGCTCAACGACGGCGACAGATAATCCACAAACCCCACCAAGTGCAGCGATACCGGCGCCGGTTTCTGTTCCTATCGTTGTGAGTGATGCGTCGTCGGAAAACTGGGCCGCGATCAATGTCACCATACTTTCGCTGACACTGACAGATGCCAGTGGCAAACAAACCGGCAATCTGCTAAGCGCGCCATGGTCAGGAAATCTGGAACAATTAGATAACATTGCTTCCAGTTTACAGGCAGCCACTTTAGTGTCAGGCAATACCTACACCGGAGCCACGCTGACGCTTAGCGCCAACCCCGGCGATGTGTCTTTGGTGGTTGCGAGTGACCCTGAACCAGGCTTCCCGGAAGCTGCCAACGCGGTGATCCCGGCCAGCCGGATTCAGATACAGGGGACACAGGGTGCAACTGGAGCGCTGACTGTGACAGTAGCGGTTAAACTGGCCCAGCCTTTCACCGCACCACAAGCCAGTTCCGCCACCAATCCAACACCAACCACCAATTCAGGTGCGATCAATATCGAATTTGATCTCGATCATCCCGCCTTTATCATCGGCCATGTACCTGCAGCCGGCGCAGCCAATATCTGGTCAGTCAACTTCAACGGTCCGGTCAGACACAAGCCAGTCAACGATTTAACGCGCCTGATACTGAATCATCAATATGCAACTGTAACCAGCGTTTCACCAAGTATCAACACGGTGGTATTCGAACTCAATAAAGCGACACTCAGCAATGGCAGCTATATCGCATCAGATACCGGCAAAGCGCTCACAGCCAGCCTGGACAGCAGCAATGGCACCCTGTTCTACGACCTGGATAATCCAGCCAATAATGCGACGATTAAAGACTTCAGTAACAGCGCCATCGTCACCGCCTTACAACAGCCTGGCGTCTATGTACGCATTGCATGCCGCTATCAGCAAAACGGCAGCTTTGTACTGACTCGTATTTATGCTTCAAAATCCTTCAGCAAAGTTTTCATCAGTCCTGAGGGACATATCATCCATGTCGACAATAATGCGGGCAGCAGTTTCTGGATGGATCAGGCAGATGGAAAGCCAACGAAAATCCTGATTGACCCGACAAGCAAATTCTTTTTCCGCAATCCGAATGCTGCTTCAGACGCGACGCCGATAGGCAGTGGCAGCGCTTTTGTCAGCGCCAGAAATCTGTTGCGTGGTTTCAAAGTCAAAGTAACACCGGTTGATGCCAGCGCAAATCCGCTGCATGCGAGCACAGTCGACATAGAAGCCGCACCGTTCAACGGCCGCATCGGCAATGTCAGTGCGAGTGGATTTAATCTCGGCTATCAGTTTAATACCTCTGATGACAACTACAGCTCTCCTCTGACTTATATCAGCGGCACCACCGCAAATGGTTTTGATCCGCTGAACCCCAGCGTTGCGATATCCGGTTTTAAATTCTCGAATTATGGTTTTCCTACTTTAGTTACTTACACCGCTGCTGGCACGGATGCGATCAAGACTTTCATTGCCACCACTGGTGGTACTAACAATGCAGCGATCAGTTTCGGCACCGCTGCGACAGCTTACTATGCACAAGGCCAGACTTATGCAGTATGGGGCGATGCGGCTAATAAAAATGGCTGGTCAGCGCCATATGCAGTGTTAACACCAATTACTATTCCAAGGACATCGGTAGCGAGCGCCTTGGTTGCTGGCACGGGTAGTAATCAATACAGTTTCAGTATCAGCGCTAAGGGGGGTACAAAAACTGTCACGGTCAATGTTAGTTCAGCAACAGGAGCCGCTACACTGGTGTATCAGGTGGACCGTAGCAAAGACGTAGTCAGTATCACGCCGCAAGACATGACGACCAGTGCTGGTTTCAGCGCATTGCAAACTGCACTCGCCACCAGCGGCACACGGGTCGAAGTCACAGGCATACCGCAAGCTGATGGCTCATTGAAAGGCAGCACCATCAAATTCTATACCGGCACCCAGCAATCCTCAGAGCGCTGATCGTTTTTACTGCGCGCTGTAAAAACAACAAAGCGTCCCCCGCCAGGGAGACGCTTTTTTCTTTTTTTGAATTCTCAAGTCAGGGTATAATCGTGGGTTCAGCAAGTTTCCGCATGTTTGCCAGCCCCAGTCTGGTCTGATCCGGTCGCTTTCTGCAGAGGCTCAGTTCAGATGAACGCTCTGCCAGCAAGTCCTGTTTTTGTCTTGCAGCGTATCACGCAGCACAAGTTCAGCCCTTACTCCTCACCAGCGAAACGCATACGTGCGTCTCATCCCGATTATCCGTGCGCAGTCTGATGCGTACCGGCGTAACAGCAGCCAGCTGCTGGCTTACGTCATCACTAGAAAGAGCCAACATGGCAAAAGAAGAATTATTGGAAATGCAAGGCGTTGTCGAAGAAGTCCTGCCCGATTCACGTTTCCGCGTCAATCTGGAAAATGGTCACCAACTGATCGCCTACACCTCAGGCAAAATGCGTCAGCATCACATCCGTATTCTGGCCGGTGACAAAGTCACTTTGGAAATGTCGCCCTATGATCTGAGCAAGGGCAGAATTACTTTCCGCCATATCGAAAAACACACAGGTGGTGGCGGACAGCCGCGCCGTCGTTACTAATCAGTTCAGGCTGACTGTGTGAGCAGCGCCAGCATCTCGCGCTGACTGCACAAGCGCGCACCCATCTGATTTTTGACCAATACTTTTTGCTCCTGCTGCGCATCACCGGCGGCATCCGCCAGATTCCAGGCACGCCAGGATACAGCTTGTCCTTGCGGGAACAAAATTTCTCCATCCAGTGGCAATTGCTGCTGAAAGCGACTCAGCAACTGTAAGGCCTGCTGCAATTGCGCCGGATCGGCTGGCCGGAAGAGTAAATCGATCGGGGATAGCGTCTGCAGATAAGGCTGGCCTGTCAAAAACTGCCAGGACAGCGCACCAAAGACGCGAAAGCGCAAACCAGCAGCTGCCGCGCTCTGCTGCAAAGCACGCAAGTCATTTTGCCATTCTGGTAAAGCCAGTGGTAATACCGTATTGAGTGCCAGTCCGGACTGATGTTCTATGATGTGTTCGACCTGTACCCGGACTGCGAGGCGACGGCGCTGTCCATCTTGACCGGGCAGTTCCAGCCCTATACAAACCTCATCGTCTGCCGCGTCGCTGTCGCGTCTGCGAACTACCGCTGGCCACTCCTGCTGCCGCCAGTCACGTACAGCACTTTGCCAAGGAGAGGATAGTGCAGCCGCCATGTTTTCCCAAGCCTGATGGGAGAGCCAGACCAGATCATGTCTTTGAAATTGTTCTACCTGTTCCACGTATGCACTCATTAATTGCGTTTTGCTGAGGATAATACGGCATCTGCAATATATTGCGCCAACCTTCTTCCACCACGCTGCAGCCCCAGCAGAGCGCGGCGATCTGGCCCCGCCCGATTTGCCAAAGCTGCCAAAATAAGTTCTGGCGTCGGCTGCGACCAGATGGCATCAATGCCACCCATTGCCCAATAATGCTCAACACCCGGTGCAAAGCCAGGATCACTCTGATTCAAAGTGTGCACTTTGTCTTCACTCATACCTGTGATACTGGCCATCGCTGAAGCTGCCATCACGTGTATCTGCGCAGCTTCCAGCGCATAGCACTGATCTGCCATCATGCCAGTTGCGACAATTGCGCCAGACAGAGCCTGATCATAAATCAACGCCAGCACCGGCATTTCTGCCATGCGCGCCAGTTGCAGACACTTGGCCAGATGGGCCATAAAACGTGGCAGGCCCAGCATTTCTTCCTGTCGTCGCAGGCGCTGGCCTGCAGTATCGATGAGTAACAACAGCGGCCGTTGTGGCTGCTGTTGTACCGCTTGCAGTACCAGTGCCGCCATCTGCCACGCGAGTTCCACCCCTATCACGGCATGCTGGCGTAATGCAATCAAACTCCAGCGCTGTGCCGCTATCGACAACTCACCATGCACCAGTTGTGCGTCGCCCTGCAGCTTCCAATCCGATGCCGATACATTCATTAAGACCTGCAGCAAGGGATCATCCTGCAAAGTCTGCGCAGTACAGGAAGTAGCGGTTAGCTGGTCAGATAACAATGCTGCTTGCAAACGTCGCTGCAGAAATTGATGCTCATCCACGCATTGGCTCAGTGTGAGGGCCGCAGCAGAGGAATAACGCTGTATCAATTCAGGCAGGACGGCGCGGAAGCTGGCAATATCAGCGGACAGCAATTGCACGATATCGCCCTGTTCCCAACGGTGCTGCGCTCCTGTCGTCGCCATGATCTGCGCCTGATCAGCAGGATCATATTCGGCGCGACCGCAGGCACTGGCGATGACCTCCGGGCCGGACATGCCTAATCTGGCGTTGGCCGACATCACGATCGCGTTAGCACTGTGAGCGACTAAGCCCATCCCACCGAAGCAACCACGCTGTCCGCCTATCAGCATGAGTACAGGAATACCGGCGGCACGCACTTCCAACACGGCGCGCAGCAATTCGGCAATGGCGAGTAAACCCGCATTTGCTTCCTGCAAACGCACACCGCCTGAATCGCCTAACAGCACTAAGGCCGCTGGCCTGTCCTGTAACGCGAGGCGACATAGTCCCAGCAATTTAGCGCCATGAATTTCACCCACCGAGCCCCCCATGAAACGCCCATCCTGCGCCGCCAGATACAGCAATTGTCCGTTCAGATAGCCGCTACCGATTACCACGCCGTCATCTGCAGCCAACGGCAATCCCAACGCCTGTAGCTGCGGGCTATGTTGAAGTTCAGAGGGAGGCAAAATTTCGCAAAACGCGTCAACCAGACCAGCCAGCCGCTCACGTGGACTGGCGTTGGCAAAGTTCAGGGCCGGATTGGATAGGCGGGATGTCATGCTAGCCAATTAATGCTGATTCGTAGCCTGGCGTTGCGTATCGAAAAAGTAAGTCATGCGCTTACGCGGACTCAGATAGTCATAGACTTCCGGCGCCAGTTGGCCGGGTTTCAGACTGGCTGCAATTTCAACCGAAATTTCATGCTCCAGATCCAGAATAATGGCTTCGCTTTTGGGGACGGATGGATCGTAGATCAAGACGCTGGGGCGTAATGGTTTGCCGGAATTGACCGCCACCACCATACCCAGCGTGCCATCGGATAACTTGACGATAGTACCCGGCGGGTAGATGCCCATACTGCGGATAAACAGATTCAGTGCAGCAGTATCGAACTGCTTGCGCATATGTCCGAACATATGCGCCATCGCTTCATACGGACTCAGTGAGTCTGCCGGGTCAGCGCGGTTGCATAAATTATCGTAGGTATTGGTGATTGCCACTATCCTGGCCAGCGGGCTGATTTTATCGCCGCGCAGGTAATTGGGATAACCGGCACCATCCGCGTATTCATGATGCTGAGCGATGATGTCTTTCACGGGTTTAGCCAAACCGAGTTTATCGGCGATCTGTAGGCCATACATCACATGCTGCTGCAACAGATTTTGCTCTGCACGGCTCAGCTCGCCTGCTTTGTTAGCAATCCGGTCAGGAATTTCTATCTTGCCGATATCATGAAACAGACAACCTATGCCCAGCAGCTTGATATCCTGTTCTGAAAATGCGAGCTCTTTGGCCAGCATCATGGTCAGGACGGTCACATTCAAAGAATGAAAATAAGCTTCTTCACCTGCGATTTTGTCATTCATGAGATGAATCGCGATGTCTTTATCGACCAGCAAGGATTCCAGCATTTGCTGTATCAATTCATCCGCCTGACGCACCGACTCCTGGGGTCGCGCAAACAGATTACGGGTAATGTTCTTTAAGGTACCCGCTGCTTTCAGCAATTGCTTTTCACACGCAGCAATTGCTTCGCGCTCCCTGATCAGCCGGTCTATTCTGGCTTTCTTTTCACGGATTTTTTCTTGTTCCTCAGGCGTAGGCTGCGCAATCGCTGTCGGCATTTCCAGCGCTACCACTGCGGCCGGAGCGAGAGGCCTGCAATCTGAACGGGCCGGATTAACGCGCAGAGTTTTTAAACCCAACTGGCGTAAGGCCTGTAACTCAGCTTCGGTTTTGATCTTAAAACTATTGAGCGCAAAGGAGTGCTCCAGCCATGGCAAATCTATATGCACGTATAAGCCTATGCATAATTGCTCAACTGGAATATTAACAGTAATAGGTGCCGCGCACATGTTAGTTTTGAGTAAAAAAAAGACACTGCATTATAGAGCCTGAGATAGAAGCTGATAACAAACTGACAGCCTGCTGTTTGCCAGGCTGAGGCATTTGAAAAAATGCCGCGAATGGCTTAAGCAATATTCAACACATAGTGAGATATTTACACAAATTAACCATGTTTTACACTATTCGCTCAAGTTTTAGCTGAGGCTATCGTTAGCAGCATCACCGCAGGCTCATCCTCGTGAGAACACCATGATTCCGCTAAAACCCATGCTGCCACTCAGGCACACACTGGAGCAACATGCACCGGACACCGCTGCAAGCCATACAAATAAAGGGCCACATGATAACAACAAACAACAAAACGACTGGCCACAGACTGAAAGACGCACGACAAACCGCAGACAACAGGACAGACGGGGGGTACAAAGTGCAATTCTGCTCAATACCCGTAAAGCGCAGGGAAGACGCAAAACTTCAGGCCGCCGCGCCAATGATCTGAGTGCCAGCGGTACTGCGCTGCTGGGTATTTCAGTGAAAGGCTGAATTGCGTTTAGATTTCATCCAGCGCTACGCCATCCCTGCCTGACCTGACAACTCAGCTCAGCAAGCGGCCACATTAAGGCTTTCCGTTTACGCCGGCGATCACTGCGTATGAATGGGGAACGCCGGGCGTCATCAGTGAGCAGCACGCCACAGCAGACTGGCAGCGACACTACACATCAAAACAATAAATCCCTGCTGCACGATGCGCGACGGTAAATAACTAATCAGGCGGCGTGCGAATAACATGCCCACTATGGTTGCAGTGACAAATACTGCAGATAAGACCAAGGGTAATTGCACACCGTGCATCAGTGCCGATCCCACCCCCATACTGCCGACCAGAGAAATAAAAAACAGCGAAGTTGCGACCGCGCCATGCATACTCAGATTGGTGAATTGCCTGAGCATGGGCACAATGATAAAACCACCACCCACTCCCAGTAAGCCAGTCATCAACCCGGCCACACCGCCGATAGACGCAATCAGTGCGCCGGTTCCTGCGGTCCAGTCAAAACGTCCGGTTTGCTGATTAACACGCGCCAGTGCCGTTTTATTATCCGCCCCAGCTTCGTCCTGCTTCAGTTGCATCGTCAGACGTGCTGCCGCCAACAGCAAGACCAGTGCGAATGTTCCCATCAGCCAGGTTTGCGACAACCGATGTGCGAGTTGTACACCGAGCCAGGTAGGCACAGCAGCGGCCAGTGCCATCACAATTGCGGCACGATAACGGACCAGCCCTTTGCTGAAGCCTTCAACACTGCCAATCAGTGCACCAGTGGTCACTGCCAGTAACGCCACTGGCATTGCCTGCTGCATGCTCCATCCCTGGCTATAGACGAGAGCAGGAACCGCCAGCATGCCACCACCGGCACCGGTCAGCCCCATGACCAGACCGATCAACAGCCCGATGCAGGCAGCGATGATCTGTGCAGTGAATTCAGTAAATAGCAACAAGGTGTCTCCTAAAAACAGGCCGCTTGCCCGCGAACAAAGCAATTGGCAAATGGCACAACTTTGTTATGATAGTTGACATTCTTATTTTCAGGCAAACCTCGCTATGGCTGCGCACATACACAGCTTCTACGATACGCAGACAGGTACTGCGACCCATCTCGTGTTTGATGAGGAAGGGGGCACTGCCGCCATTATCGACCCCGTACTCGATTATGATGCCAAATCAGGACGTACAAAGACCACGAATGCGGACCTGCTGCTCAGCTTCCTGCGTGAACACAAACTGCAATTGCGCTGGATATTGGAAACCCATGCCCATGCAGATCATCTGTCAGCCGCAGCTTATTTGCGTACGCAAGCGGGTGGACAAATCGCCATCGGCGCACGCATAGGCCAGGTTCAGCAAGCCTTCAAAACCATCTTTCATCTCGAACCGGAATTTGCCATCGATGGCAGTCAGTTTGATGTGCTGTTTGAAGATCAATCGATTTTTAATATAGGCCGCCTGAGCTGCCGGGCGCTGGCGGTACCGGGTCACACACCGGCAGATATGGCGTATCAGATAGGCGATGCGATCTTTGTTGGTGACACCCTGTTCATGCCTGATGTGGGTACAGCGCGCTGTGATTTTCCGGGTGGCGACGCACATCAGCTGTATCAGTCAATACAGAAACTGCTGAGCTATCCCGCTGAGACGCGCCTGTTCCTGTGCCATGATTATCCACCGGCTGGCCGTGCCATCAGCATGCAAACCACAGTGGCTGAGCAAAAAGCACATAACATCCACATCAGGGATGGCATCAGCGTAACAGACTTTGTACAAATGCGGCAGCAACGCGATGCAGGCCTCGACATGCCAGCCCTCTTACTGCCATCGGTACAGGTGAATATCCGCGCGGGTGCCTTTCCTCCGGCGGAATCGGATGGCGTGCATTATTTAAAAATACCGCTCAATCAGTTTTGAATCAGTTTTAAATCAGTCTTAGGGAAGAAGGAAATCAGCATGAACTCTGCCATTCGCCGTATCGCAATCAGTACCGGTGGCGGTGATGCGCCCGGCTTAAATGCGGTGATCCATGCGGTCGTCAAAGCTGCACATCAGCGCCGATGGGAATGCTTTGGTATCCGTGAAGGTTTCAATGGCATCCTGCGGCCGGACCGCTATCCGCAGGATGGCATCATCCCGCTCAGCACGCAGATGGTGGAACAAATTTCCCATCTGGGCGGCACCATACTCGGCACCACTAATCATGGCAATCCGCTGCACTATCCGACCACCATGCCCGATGGCAGCGTGCAGGAATGCGACCGTACACCGGACATACACCGTGCTTTAAGAGAGCATCAAATTGATGCGCTGATCTGCATCGGCGGAGATGGCACGCTGACGATTGCGAATGCCTTGCATGAACAGGGGCTGCGAGTGATCGGCGTTCCCAAGACCATAGACAACGATCTGGATAAAACCTTTACTACTTTTGGTTTTGATACCGCGGTCGCCTTCGCCACGGAATGCGTGGACAGATTGCACAGCACGGCATCGGCACACCAGCGCATCATGGTAGTCGAAGTGATGGGACGTTATGCTGGCTGGATCGCTCTGCACAGCGGCCTGGCCAGCCATGCACATGCCATACTGCTGCCCGAAATTCCTTACGACAATACTAAGCTGAGTGATTTTCTGATCGCCAGAGAGCAGGCTGGTCATCATTATTCCATCGTCCTGGCAGCCGAGGGCGCCACAACCATACAAGGACAACGCGAAGTACAACAAGCAGCCAGCGCCGGTTATGTGGAGCGTCTGGGAGGCATAGGTGAACAACTGGCGCATAAGCTGCAGGCCAGCACAGGCAAGGAAGCCCGTGCTGTGGTGCTCGGACATTTACTGCGTGGTGGCAGTCCGACTGCGTTTGACCGCGTGTCTGCATTGCGCTTCGGTGCAGCAGCAGTACGTGCGCTGGAACAGGATATGTCCGGCGTGATGGTGGCCTTAGCTTTTCCAAACGTGAATTATGTACCACTGGCAGAAGTGGCAGGCCGCATGAAGGCCGTACCGGCCGACAGCGATACCTTGCAGACCGCGCGCGATCTGGGCATCTGCCTGGGCGACTGAGCTGGTGGCTCAGTCTCAGTGCAGCTTACTGAGCTGACCGCTGGTGATAGCAGACTCGGGCAGCTTCCATTGCTGCATGAATTCTGCAAACTGCAATGCAGGAAGCGGTCTGGCGTAGAAATAACCCTGTACTTCATCACAGGCATGCTGCTGCAAGAAAGCGAGTTGCTCCTGGGTCTCCACGCCTTCTGCTATCGTCATCAGCCCCAGATTGCGCGCCATACTGATAACAGCGCTGACGATAGCCTTATCTTCAGGATCACTGTTAATGTCACGCACAAAGGACTGGTCAATTTTCAGCTTATACACTTTGAATTGTTTCAGATAGCTGAGTGAAGAATAGCCGGTACCGAAATCATCGATAGACATTCTGACGCCCTGCTCATGTAACTGATTCATGATAGCGATTGCCGCCAGCGGTTCATGCATGGCCACACTCTCGGTCAGTTCAAGTTCCAGACAAGATGGCGGCACCGCCGCTTCGTGCAGTATTCTGGCAACCATCTCCGGCAAATCTTTATGGCGGAACTGAACTGCCGACAAATTCACAGCCATCAGCATGTCTTGCATCCCTTGTGCGCGCCAGTCACGCAGCTGATTGACCGCGGTGCGCATCACCCATTCACCGATTTCTAATATCATGCCGCTTTCTTCTGCGACCGGAATGAATTCAGCTGGTGAAACCATGCCTAATACCGGATGACGCCAGCGTAATAAGGCTTCTGCACCGATCACCTGATCACTGTGCAAAGAAATTTGCGGCTGATAATGCAGTTCAAACTGATTCAGGCTCAAGGCATGGCGTAAGGCATTCACCAGTTCCAGGTGTCGTAATGAGCGATCCTGCATCTCTTGCGTGAAGAAACGGAAAGTGTTGCGGCCAGAGTGCTTCGCCATATACATCGCTGCATCTGCGTTCCGCGACAAGGTTTCCAAATCCCGCCCGTCACATGGATACATGGCGATACCTATCGATGGCGTGACATTGAGTTCAAAGCCGTTTATCGTGAATGGTGCACTGACCACATCGATCATCTTTTGCACCACTTTCTCTACTTTATGTTCATTGATATTCGTGAGCAAAATGATGAACTCATCCCCGCCCAGCCGCGATACCACATCATCTTCCCGCAAATTCCCGGCCAGGCGTCCAGCCAGGTCAATCAACATGGCGTCGCCGATGCTGTGTCCCAGCGTATCATTTACATCCTTAAAGTGATCCAGATCGAGAAACATCAAAGCAATTTTTTCTTGATTTCTTTCTGCGATCCTCAATGCGACACGGGCTTTTTCCTCCAGCAGAGTTCGGTTCGGCAAACCGGTCAGCGCATCATAATGCGCCAGGTGACGGATACGTTCATCGTTTTTTTTCTTATCGGTGATGTCTTCCTGTATCGCGAGAAAATGGGTCACCACGCCGTGTTCATCGCGGATAGGAGAGATATGCGTCAAATCAACATGCTCCACCCCATTCGCATAACGATTGATTAACTCGCCTTTCCAGCTTTCACCGCGTTTCAAACAATCCCACATTTCCACATACGTCGCCGTTGCTGTCTTACCTGACCTCAGGATACTGGGTTTTTGTCCCTTTACCTGCTCCAGCGTCATGCCTACATTCTGCAAATAGCAGGTATTGGCATACTCAATTTGTATACGCTCATCGACAATCATAATGGCATTTGAACTCTGTGCCACTGCCTGCGACAACTTGCGCAAGGCATCACCAGATTGTTTGCGCTCTATGCCAATAGCAATCAGACCTGCCGCCATTTCCAGCAACTGCAAAGAAAACTCAGAAGGTTCCCGCACTTCTTCATGATAAATCGCAAACGCACCTATGGGCTGACCGGCAGAAGAAAAAATTGGCTCAGACCAGCAAGCACGCAAACCAGCTTTTTCTGCCAGCGGCCAATAATCTTTCCAATAGGGATGGGTAGACAAATCGGCAGCGATAGTTCTCTGACCGGTCGCGATCGCGTTACCGCAAGAGCCAACGCCGGGGCCAACATGCACACCCTGAATCGCATTACTATAAAAATCCGGCAAATTTGGGGTTGCGCCTGTTTTGATGCTGACTCCGTCACTATCGAGCAACAACACAGAACAAATAGATTCCGGAAGCATGGCTTCCACTTTTAACACCACATCCCGAAACAAGTCAGACAAGCTGATTGCTGCGGTAATTTTCTCCAGCATAAAGCTGCGCAATTCTTCCATCTGCAAGGCATGCTGTTTTTCCGCTTCCAGTTCGAAACGGTTTAATACATGGCCTACGTCAATCACGAACTCGGATAACAAAGTCTGCACTACCTCATCAAATGCACCTTGGGACTCTGCATAGAGATTGAAAGTTCCGACCACTTGCTGATGCGTAGACAAAGGCAGCACTGCCGCAGAACCCCAGCCATGACGCTGTGCTAATACGCGCATTTCAAGCGGCAATGCAGGGTCGCTCAAATCCTGACACCATACCGGCTGATTAGAGGTAAATGCCTGCGTTTGCAATAAGTGACTCTGTCCCGATTGTTCACTCTGAAAGAACTGGTTGTACTCAATATCGTCCACGCCGACGCCAAACCAGGCGGGTGCAAAGAATCGATTCTGCTTTTTGTCGTAAATCGCAATCCATGCCATCTTCAGTCCAGCCAATATCACCGCATCACGACAAATACGCGGAAACAGATCTTGCTGTTCAGTGATGCGCAGTATCGACTGATTGCATTGTGCGAGCGCCAGATACAATTGATTGATGCGTTGATTTTTTTGTTCTTCTGCATTCTTCTGCTGTTGTATCTGTGCCAGCTTGTTCTGGGTAACCTGGATCCACCCCATCACACTGTCACGGTGATAGCTCGCTTCTGTCGCAGGCTGTTCAAACTCGCCCTTGCTCAGACTGACCAGACTGGAATGCACGGCACTGACATTCGCCCCCAATACCCGCGACAATGAGCGGTATGCGTGCCACAACAAGCCAACTGTGACAAAACCTATCAGCACAAACAAAAGACGCAGTTGGTCAGAATATTTTTCTGCATCCACCAGTGCCTGTTGCAAGCGATGCTCCATCAGATCATGCGCTTCTTCGATAGGGCGCATGATAGAAAACTTGGCAGCACGATAGGCCTCATCATGTAACATCCGTATCGCACGGTCGCGGCTGCGGTCTACATAGGGTCCTGGATTTTCAACCAGATACATCGCTTCGCGCTCTATCTTGGTCAGGATATCTGAATTGGTTTTTGCCAGCTCAAGCTGCTTGAATTCCTGTTCGCTGAGGCCAGCCTTTTGCATCAATTGCATCAAAGGAATACCACTACTGGCCACTGTGTGCTGATGTGCGCTTTCTCCCGGTGTCAGATCCCAAAAACTATGCCGGCCGGTAGCGGGGCGTGGTCGCTTTCCTTCACGCACATCCAGTATGTAGAAATAGTAATTTTTATAGGTCAGATCACCGGTAACTACATAACTACGTACCATGCGGGTTAAATCATCCGAAGTCTGTAACAGCTCTTCCGATAAATCATGCGATAAAAACCGGTTTTCATTGATACGATCAATCTGCTTTTCCGCCTGGAAATAAAACACAAAAGCCAGCGCGAACAGCGCAAATGACACCAGCGTCAGCCAGAAGCTACGGGTAAAGACAGATAAACTCTGGTCAGCAATCATTCCACTATCCTCAGGTTCGCGATGGCAGGGCGCGACATATGCATGAACGGCCCTTTACTATCTTAGTTCGCGCAACAAATACTTTTAGGAAATACCGAAGACTTATTGCCCATTGTCAATCAAGTGTCAGACTTAGACAACAAGACTCAGGCACGCAAGGATAAATAATTCCCAAAGGAAACAATTGTTTTCATTGACGATCAGCTTTGTGCGCGCTTAGATAAGGCAAATCAATTGGGAAAGCGAGGAAAGCTTTAGGCTGTATGGAAAGCCAGTTGGGAAGGGCGGCTAAGGCGCTGAGCAGCGCTTAAGGCAGCTCAGCGCGGCCGGCTGTGGATGTTTGACGCTATCCACAGCCTGCTAGCAAGGCATCAGGTGCTGAGTTCCTGATCCAGCTTAGGATGAATACGAACCAGCACGATACGGGGTCCATTCATTTTTTTAACAACGGCATCGAAACGTTCGAATACAATTTTCTGCCCTTCGGTCGGTAAATCGCCAAGTTTTTGCATGATCAAACCACCGATAGACTCCACCTCATCATTATCGAGATCGAAGCCCAGCGCCATGCCCAGCGTATATAAAGGCAGGCTGCCTTTACCGATCAGGGTGCCGTCATCCAACAGTGTCCAGTCATTTTCATTCTGACGGAACTCATCGCGTATTTGCCCGACCAATGCACCCAGCAGATTATCCAGGGTCAGAAAGCCGACCGGCTTGCTGCCCTTATGCCCGACAATCGCGAAATGCGGTGCGCCTTTACGGAAGCGACGAAATAATTCCAGCGCAGGCATCGTTGGCGGTACATATTCGACCTGACGCAAATGCTTGCTCAGGTCATCCAAAGGCTTACCGGCTTGCTGTGCCAGAAACAAGTCTTTCATGTGCAACATGCCTAAGACGGTTTTTTCATCTTCATCGAAATACGGATAACGGCTGAAACGGTTGCGCATGGCAGTCGCCATGTTTTCTTCCAGCGTGGCAGACTTATACATCGCTGCAACTTCATTAATTGGGCGCATCAGGTCGGAGATTTCCAGGCCACCAAAATCCAAGACCTGCGCCATGATGCTCCATTCATCGCGGGTTTCCTTATCACCATCATGTCCACCGCGCAGGATCAGCTTCAGTTCTTCCGGAGAATAATGCGCATCGCCACCATGGGAAGCATCCAGCCCCAGCCAGCTTAAGACTTTGTTGGCACTCTTATTCAGCGCCCAAATGACAGGGAACATGCCCCAGTAAAACGCATACAAAGCCGGCGCAGTCCACAGCGAGACTTTTTCCGGCATGCGGATCGCCATTGATTTCGGCGCCAGTTCACCGACGACGATATGCAGGAAGGAAATGACAAAGAAGGCGAAGAAAAATGAGACGCCATGTATCAATTCCTGAGAAGTGACACCGGCCAGTGCGAACAGCGGCTCAAGCAGCCGCGCGAAAGCAGGTTCACCGATCCAGCCCAGCCCCAGCGAGGCCAGCGTGATCCCCAATTGACAGGCGGACAGGTAGGTGTCCAGATGTTGGTGTACGGTTGCCAATAAGCGGCCGCGGAATCCCGCGCTTCTCGCAATACTGCGCACCCTTGTCTGCCGCAGCTTGACCAGACCAAATTCTGCAGCAACGAAAAAGCCATTTAACAGAACCAGAAAAAAAGCAGCAATGACCAGCAATAAATTATTCAACGCCATACTCTCAGAATGAACACCACGCTACTGTAGACTAAATTGGCAGCATTTGCATACGCATAAGGCGGTTTTCTGTACGATTAGGAACTTTTCCTACAAGAAACAGGTCTGAATACCAGATGATTCTTGAACCTCCACATGCAGCCCGACCTGCGGCTGCCAAGTCAAATCCGGTAAAGCCGCATGACAAAGCCTGCAAAATACGTTACAAACCTGCTTATTCAACAGACAATTCTTTGCTGCAAGGTATTCTGCATGGATGAATACAGCAAGTAAGGCGGAATACCGCCGTACTGTGCGCATCAGGAACATCCTCTGACCATCTGAGAAGGAGTAGCTATGTCTTTTGACATCATACTGACAGAGATAGAACAGGCGCTGCAACAAGATGTGCAGTGCAAGGAGTTACTTCATGCGCGCGCGCTGATCGCAGCGCTGCGCCCTGAACGCATCGCTGATGTGCAGCGTGCCACCGATAATGTACGCGCGCTGTGCTTCGTGCTACGCCAGCACAGAAGCTGGCGCCTGGCTTTACGCCAATATCTGATTAACCTGATCGGCAAACGCAAACTGGTGCACTTGCTGACCGATACCGGCATCACCCTCAACAACGGCTTCTGGGGTGCAGCCGCGACCCGCATCGTTAACCGCATGCTGCCACCATTAATCAATGATGATTATGTCAAAGACATCTTCGGTCAGATCTTCCATCATCCCAAAGATTATCTGTGGGTGAATGGGGTTGCCAATTCGGTCTGGCATGATCTGATACTCAGCACCGGCTTACGCGCACGCACACCACGCGCTACCCATGCGGCACTGACCAATGAAGTTTTGAATGCGGTGCAGGTACTGTCTTACCGTATCACCACCATCGGTCTGGAAGCAGAACTGGTACGCAATTATCCGGCGATAGAGAAATTTGAATCCCCCTTCCTGCGCCAGAATGACGAGATCAATGACTATGTGCTGGCATATCGCGGCTGGCTGATGGACCGCAGTCAAGCCCGTGAAGATTGCCGTCAGATGGAAGTACTGCTGACCCAATGCGAAGACATCGTGCTGCGCATTCGCAAAACTGCCGCTGTCACCGGTGTCTCCATCAGTCTGACCCGGCTCCTGTTGCGCCTGACCCAAAGTATGGACCGTCTGCGCACCTTGCTGGCCATACTCGATAGCCAGGATGCCACGCAAACCATAGACATCAGCATTCCGCTGTTTAAGGAATTAGTCTGTGCAGATAATAAGCAACACAGCTTGCGCGAGCTCATGCAAAGCAATACCGAACTATTGTCCTTGCAAGTCACAGAAAGGGCCGGTAAAAGCGGCGAGCATTATGTGACCAATACCCGCGCTGAATGGCTGGGCATGTTGCATTCAGCGCTGGGGGCTGGCTTTATCGTCGGCTTCATGGCCCTGATCAAAATACTGTTCGGTGCGATGAGCATGGCGCCATTTGGCTATGCCTTGCTGTACAGCCTGAACTATTCATCCGGCTTCATGCTGGTCCATGTGCTGCACTATACGATTGCCACCAAACAGCCTGCCATGACGGCCGCGCTAATCGCGCGTGCGATTGATGAAGGCAAACAAAAGCTGGATGAACTGGTTGAACTGATCGTCAAAGTCGTCCGCTCACAACTGATTGCGATAGTCGGCAATATCGGATTAGCCATGCCAACTGCCTACATCATTGCCTGGCTCTGGTACGGGGTGAGCGGCAACCATCTGGTCAGCCCGGAAAAGGCGCAGCACTTACTGCATGATCTGGACCCGCTGCATAGTCTGGCCCTGCCGCACGCGGCAATAGCCGGGGTTTGTCTGTTTTTATCGGGACTAATTTCCGGCTACTACGATAACAAGGCCAGCTATGCGCACATCCCCGCCCGCCTGCGACAACTAGGCTGGCTGCGTGCGGTGCTGGGCGAAGCCAGATTACAGCGCGTGACCGAATACATAGGCAATAATCTGGGTGCACTGGCAGGGAATTTCTTCTTCGGCATCATGCTGGGTTCTATCGGCCAGTTCGGTCAGTTCTTTGGTTTGCCAGTCGATATACGGCATATCACTTTTTCCAGTGCCAACTTCGCGTTTGCACTGGTCGGACTGGAACATCAGATGGACTGGCACCTGATACTGTACACCTTGCTGAGCATCCTGCTGATCGGCCTGGTCAATCTGGGTGTGAGTTTCAGCCTGGCCCTGCTGGTGGCCTTGCGGTCGCGCCGCGTCAGTTTTGGCAAAGGCAGTCATTTGCTGGGCTTGCTATGGCGTCGCTTCAGAACCGGTGCGCGTGACTTTTTTCTGCCTGAAAAAGCACCACAACCAGCAGCAGAAACCGGGCAGCCTGCAGCAGATGAATGCGATGCATTGACATCTGCCCCTGCTACCGGGGACGAGCATCGCACCGAGCCAAGCTTCAACGCCCTGCCTGAAGCTGGCAAGCAAGCTGCTGATCAGGCAAGCACTGGCGAAGAACAGCCGGCAAACAAGGGCGACACAGCGGAATCCACTACTCCAGCGCGTCAGCAATCGCTGCTGTAAAAACAGGCGTCTGACCACCCGCATTGTGGTCAGACGCCTTTTTATTCAGGACAGTGCGCTTGATGCAGCGCAATCCTGCGTCCTAAGGGCAGAACAGCGACTGCTGCGCCACCTACAATAGACCTTCCCTAGCGCACAGCAGGCTTTGCCCACCTCCCTATGTCGGCACCCCCCTTATCCCGCCGTTTTGTGCCGCACACCGTGCTCGAAGACATACTGGCGATACTGACCGGCACCCTGTTTGTTTCACTCGGCGTTGCGCTATTCAATCAGGCTGGCTTACTGACTGGCGGTACCGCAGGTTTAGCGTTTCTGGTGCATTACCGCACAGGGCTCAGTTTTGGTACGGTATTTTTTGTCATCAACCTGCCCTTCTACTATCTGGCCTGGAAGCGCATGGGCTGGAAATTCACCTTGAAAACCTTTTGCTCGGTGGCGCTGGTGTCGCTATTGTCTGGTCTGCATCCGCGCTTACTACATCTGCTCGACAGCAATTTGGTCACGCCATTTTATGTGGCACTGATGGGCGGATTGTTGATGGGTGTGGGGTTTATTGTGTTGTTTCGCCATCAGGCCAGTCTGGGCGGTATCAATATCCTGGCGCTGTATCTGCAACAAAGCCGGGGCATACGTGCGGGTAAGTTGCAAATGGGCGTAGATCTTTGCATCGTACTGGCTTCGCTGAGCGTGGTCACGCCAGTCGCCTTGCTGGCATCAGTGCTGGGCGCTTTCGCCTTGAATCTGGCGATCAGTCTGAATCACAGGCCGGGCCGCTATATGGCGGTATAAATCGGCGGAGTAGATTGATACTGTCAATCAGCTTCCGCATGCTGCATTGCAACAAAATCAGATTCAGAATTTTCTGGAACAAGCACTCTATTTCTGGAAAATGACAGTAAAACAAAGAAGGTTTCTGTGTAGAATTGAGCGACAACGTCGCGCATTTTGCGCAACCTCCGTACAACTCAAGGGCACAATCAGCCAGTCAGCCTGCGCATGCCACAGCGGCCAACAGCGACGACTCACGGTGTCCGGACACAGAAAGAACACGATGAATCCAGCGATGCACCCAGTCGTCATCAGCGGCACCGGCCTGTACACACCTTCCGAATCCATCTCCAACGAAGAACTGATCGCCTGCTTCAATGCCTACGTCAATCAATTCAATGCGGAACACGCGGCAGCAATCGCGGACGGCAGCGTGAAAGCACTGGAAGAATCCAGCGTCGCCTTTATCGAAAAAGCGTCCGGCATTAAATCCCGCTATGTGATGAATAAATCCGGTGTACTGGACGTGAACCGTATGGTACCGGTGCTGCCTGAGCGCAGCGATGAAGAGCCTTCCATCATGTGTGAAATGGCCGTCGCTGCGGCTACCCAGGCTTTGCAAAATGCAGGCCGCACTGCCGCTGATGTCGATGCAGTCATCTGCGCCGCATCGAATATGCAGCGCGCCTATCCGGCGATGGCAGTCGAAATCCAGAGCGCACTCGGGATTGATGGTTATGGCTATGACGTGAATGTGGCCTGCTCATCAGCCACCTTTGGTATTCAGGCGGCAGTGACTGCGATTCAGTCCGGCCAGGCCCGTGCCGTGCTGGTCGTGAATCCTGAAATAACCAGTGGCCATCTGAACTGGCGTGATCGCGACAGCCATTTTATTTTCGGCGATGCCTGTACCGCGATTCTGCTCGAACGTGCTGATCTGGCCAGCTCTGACAATCAGTTTGAAATCGTCGGTCTGAAGCTCAAAACTTCGTTCTCCAACAACATACGCAATAACTTCGGCTTTTTAAACCGCGCTGATGAAAGCGGTGTCGGCAAGTCCGATAAACTGTTCCGCCAGCAAGGCCGTAAAGTATTCAAGGATGTCTGTCCTATGGCCGCAGAAATGATTACCAGCACGGTGCAGCAATCTGGCCTGGCAATCACCGATGTGAAGCGTTTCTGGCTGCATCAGGCGAATCTGAACATGAACCTGCTGATCGCACGTCTGATCCTGGGTCGCGATGCGACTGCGGAAGAATCGCCGACTATCCTCGATACCTATGCCAATACCTCATCGGCGGGTTCTATCATCGCTTTCCACAAACACCAGGAAAATCTGGACCGTGGTCAGCTCGGTGTGATCTGCTCTTTTGGTGCTGGTTATTCCATAGGCTGCGTCGTCGTCAAAAAACGCTGATCGCAACACTTCCAGCAAAAAAAATGCCGCGAACAACATCGCGGCATTTTTACTTTCGGGCGCCCAGTAAGGCTGGCAATCCGGTTCAGACCTTTAAAGCTTGCTCCAGCAATTGATGCAATTCCTCGAAAGAAGGCTGTCCCACATAACGCTTGAGGATCACACCATCTTTGCCTATCACATAGGTGGTCGGCGTCAGCTTCACATCATTGAAAGCGCGCGCAATACCGCCATTGGTATCCAGCGCAATATGAAACGGCAGCTGACGGGTTTCCGCATAATTGATCACATAATTCGGCGGATCATAGCTCATAGCCACGCCGATGTACTCCAGACCCTGCGTATGAAAACGCTGATAGGTCTTCACCATCTCCGGCATTTCCGCGATGCAGGTAGTACAGGAAGTCGCCCAGAAATTCACCATGACCACCTTGCCACGCAGGCTTTGTGTGCTGATTTTTTCACCTTTCAGATTGGTGAAACTCACTTCAGGCATCACAGCTTTGGCGGAACCCGATTTCACCAGCACTATCCCAAGCACAGCCAGCGCAAGTACCGCGATCACGATAAAAATTTTCAATTTACGGGGAGAAGAAGGTTCCAACATAGGGTATCCGGTGTATGAATAAAACGCTAAGCAAGGCTGACTATTATACGAGTTGCGCAGATTGCGAGCTTGACTCAGAACAGTTTAGCCAGCGGCACGACAACACCTGTAAACCAGGTCCAGTTGTTAGCGGTCTGGCTCATGCCCTTAGTCACGCCAAGATCGAAACTCAGGCGCGGTGTTGGACTGTAGCTGGCTGCCAGCAGGATTTGTGATTGCGGCTTGCTTCCACGGCGCTGGGTACCTGACCATTCCCCAAGCAATTTGGTTTTATCGCTGAGACTATACGTCCAGGCCGAGGACAAGCCAGTTTGCCAGCATGAAGTACCGGGATCGCAAACACCCAGGCGCGTCGCATTGAGGTTATTGTCAACATGCCAGTCGCCCAGATCCTGGCTGTAAATACTGTTGAGGCCATAATCACGCTGACCGGAACCGAGCACAGAACCAGCCGTCGGCAATTTCACGCTGAGCTCCAGTCCGAATGCGGTTTCCTTATTCATGATAAAGGCGCGCTTGAGCACCAGGTTGGTGTCACCCACACCCTGTTCCAGCACTCCGGCTTGTGTATTGCGTATTCTGGCTTCACCGCCGAGCAATACACCCCATTGCTCTGACCAGGCCAGCTTCATCAGATACGGCAGACTTTGCCGCCGGCTATCGCTGCTGGCAGTCAGCATGCCCAGCTCCAGCTCTAATTGTCCCACTGCGGGTAACTGAGCAGAATTGGATACCGACGGCCGATACGGTGAAATCGGCTCGTCTTCAGCGACACAGACCATGGGCACAGCGGCCAGTAACAGGCTGATGACAGGGAATTGAGCATTTCTGATACGCATAGCTGGCTTTCAGTGGTTAGCGATCTGAGGTGGAGTAATGGTTTTTCCTGCCACATGGGTCGTCAGTACAATGGCCGTTGAGGTGGAACCAAACGCGTTTAATTCATTGATGATGCGCTGTAAATGTTCGACATCACTGGCCAGCACGCGCATCACACAACCATCTTCGCCAGTCACAGTATAGCAATCTATGATTTCCGGGCAGTTTGCCACATATTGGGCGTAAGGCCGTCCCTGCTGGGTAGAGACACGTATCATGGCGGTGATCTGGTAACCCAGCGCGCGTGGGTTGATATCGGCCTTGTAGCCACGTATCACGCCTGAAGCTTCCAGACGCTTGATGCGCTCAGAAACCGCAGGCTGACTTAAATGCACCTGACGGCCAATTTCCGCATGGGAAATACGCGCATCTTGTTGCAATAAAAGTAAAATTTTATGATCAAACTGATCGATCTTGGAATTCATAAGCGTTTCCGTGAAATTTCCATTGATTGCACAGGGATTCCATCATTTTACTGATGAATACCTATTCAGAGTCACAAGTGTGCTTGTTAAAGTAGAGCTTACACTAAGTTCAGCCCCGGAAAGCAGCCATGAGCCACCACATCACACCCAGCCAGATTGCAGAAATCGCCAGCACCTACCAGACCCCTTGCTGGGCCTATGACGCCAGCGTTATCCGCTCCCAGATCGCGCGTCTGAAACAGTTTGACGTGATTCGCTTTGCCCAGAAAGCCTCCAGCAATATTCACTTGTTACGCCTGATGCGCGAAGAAGGTGTGCTGGTTGATTCTGTCTCACTGGGTGAAGTGGAACGCGCACTGGCGGCTGGTTATGCACCGCTGCAAGCTGGTGATGCCGGACATGCGCCTATCGTATTTACCGCCGATCTGCTGGATCGTCAGGCTTTACGCCGCGTGGTGGAATTGAATATCCCGGTCAACTGTGGCTCACCGCAGATGCTGGAACAACTGGGGCAGGCTCATCCCGGCCATCCGGTCTGGTTAAGGATTAACCCCGGCTTTGGTCATGGTCACAGCCGCAAAACCAATACCGGCGGTGAACAAAGCAAGCATGGCATCTGGTTTGAAGAATTACCGGCAGCGCTGAGCCTGATCAGGCAATATGGTTTGCAACTGGTCGGCTTGCATATGCATATCGGTTCCGGCGTGGATTACAGCCATTTGCAAAGCGTATGCGATGCAATGATCGCTCAGGTCAAATTACTCGATTGCGATATTCAGGCGATCTCGGTCGGTGGCGGTTTATCGATACCGTATCGCGCAGGGGAAGCCATCGTCGATACCAACCACTACTTCGAATTATGGAATCAGGCCAGAATGCAGATAGAGGCACATCTGGGTCATCGCATCAGTATGGAAATCGAACCCGGCCGTTTCCTGGTCGCGCAATCTGGCTTGCTAATCGCAGAATTACGCGCACAAAAACAGGTAGGCAATAATTTCTTTGCTCTGGTGGATGCTGGCTTCAATGATCTGGCGCGTCCAGCGATGTATGGCAGCTACCATCAGATCAGCGTGCTCACAGCTCAAGGTGAGGCACGTACTAGTGAACTGCGTCCTACCGTCGTTGCGGGTCCTTTGTGTGAGTCGGGTGATGTGTTCACTCAGGAGGATGGTGGTGTTGTGACCAGCCAGGATTTGCCTGCCAGCGAAATCGGTGATTTGTTCGTGTTTCATGACACCGGTGCGTATGGTGCCTCGATGTCATCCAACTATAATTCGCGTCCACTGATACCGGAAGTACTGGTCGATGGCACACAGATACGCCAGATCCGGCGTCGCCAGACAGTACAGGAACTGATCGCGCTGGAACTTTGAGTTGCCGCTAATAGTAAGGGCGGCATGCCGAGTCAGTTGAAGTTAGCGGATATCTTCCAGGATGCCCGCTTTGCGCGCACGCAGTATCGCGTCATTCAATTGCCCGATCACGCCGTCGTCCTTGTCTGAACGAATCGCGAAATGCAGATTTTCCGTCATCAAGGGATTGGGTAAGACCGCAAGTTCCACATCATCAATTTGTGGCAAGCCCCCCTTATGCTCTTCGCGCAAAGTCTGCAAACGGTTTTCCAGCATTTTTGGATTCTTTACCGGACTGGCAAACACGGCGGCATCCATACGCTTAAACAGTAGCTTGTAAATCCGGGACAAGGGCTCCGGGCTGTCCTGTTCCAGGCGAAACAGCTTATCCTGATGCGCTTCGAAAGCCTCATTGAATTGAGCGCCGCGCGGAACACCTACACTCTTTCCCTTCAGATCATTCCAATCATGAAAAGGGAATTGAGCATCGGCGCGGGTCACAAGAAAAAAGTAACGGCTATGCACAGGCAGGGAAAAATGGAAATTTTTTTCGTTTTGCTTATTGCGCGCCATGCCGAAAATCAAACCCTCACCGTTTGCCGCTTTACTGATGGCACGACGCCATGGATAGAACACAGGCTGTAATTGCAGATTTTCACTGATCGCAGCGAAATCCAGAAAATTCTCCATCCGCGTCATCTTCGGGGCCTGGCCTTTTGCATCCATCATTTCCTGCATAAAAACCGGGACGGGCAGACGTATACCGGGTTGTGCTGTGACGTCCTGATGTAAAAATGCTACAGTCAACATGACACTGTATGGCAATACCACTTGATTCAAAAAACGGAAAAAATTACCGGGTCGCATTCTGGTTCACAAGCAGGGTTAGTCGGATGCAGACGTACCAGCTACTCGCCTGCAATATCAAGCTCTGGCGACAAGCAAAAAAAAGGTATACACAATTTACATGTCAATAAGAACTAATATATTTGCCCGATTCTGACACAGAAACATTTTTTTACGATAATTTTTTTTCAGCAACAAAAGAGTAAATGTCGCTTTTTTTTCCTATTTTTTCAGACAGTCCTGGTAAAAACGACTGACACGCGCGGCGACCAGTCGGTCATGCGTGCCAAAACCGATATGACCGGTGTCCGGCAAACGCAGCAGCTCAGCCTGCCCACCGGCTGCCTTGATGGCATCGGTAAATCGTTGTGCTTGCTGTACGGGCACAGTCACATCCTGTTCGCCATGTAGTAATAGCCAGCGCGGCCCGCCAGAACCTAAACTGAGGTTTTTCAAGTGATACAGCGGACTGGCGGCGCGATAAGCTGCTTCCGTCTCAGCGCGCTCCGGTCCCTGCCCAAACAACTGCATCAACATCCGGCGCTGGGACATGGGCCTGCTCATATCGTCCGGAGAACTGCGCCACCAGGCCAGTAAGTCAGTAGGCGCACCATGCAAAACCACGCAACGTAAAGCTGCTGTTTTTTTTGCTGAGGGCTGCACCATCGGCGTCTGGAGCGCAGTCAGCGCCAGCAAATGCGCACCCGCTGAAATACCAAAGCCAGCCAGCCGCTGAGACTGTATGCCTAAGGCCGGTGCCTGTTGCTGTACCCACTGCAGAGCGCAACGCGTGTCCTCTGCCTGCGCGGGAAACCTCGCGGCTGGAGCCAGTCTGTAATCAATGCTGAGTGAGGCCAGTCCCTGCTGACTAAGCCAGCTCTGTAATCCGTGATAATCCTCACGCGAACCACTACTCCAGCCACCGCCATGCACCACCAGTACCAGCGGTGCAGGTGCTGTTGCAGTCTCGGCTTTCGCGCCGCTGCCAGCAGCTGGCAAAAAATCAAACTGCAAACCACCACAGGCAGTAAAGGTATGCCAGGGCTGTGTTTGTGCTGCCGCCTGGCTGCTCGCCACCATCAGCGGCAAACAAGCAGCGAATTGAACGGTGACTGCAGCGCATCGTCTGGCATAGCGCCCCACACTGTATTCCGACATGAATTCCCCTGTTTGATCGCCTATGCAATTCAGCGCAACTCAGACCAAAGTAATCTCAGGCAGGCTGGCGGAACGGCTACCGGCTTGTGGTGGATTATCAGCAGCGCGGTAAGTGAACACCATAGAAAACTTCGTCTGCGCGGTATGGTTTTTGCCCGCAGCGTGGAACAAATTACTATGGAACAGCAAGACGTCGCCCTGTTGCAAAGGCACAGGCACTGCCTGCGCCAGCAAGGCCTGATTCTGTTCCACGTCACTGCGCAGGAACTGAGCGGCATCGAGCTGTTCCGGCTGCACCTTCCAGCGGTGCGAAGCTGGAATCACCAGCAGACAGCCATTCTGTATCGTCTCATTGCGCAGAGCCAGCCAGGCAGACACCAGTTCTGCACGTGCAAAGCCCCAATAGCGGCTGTCACGATGCCAGCCGGTTGCGGTTGAATACTGTGGCTGCTTGGTCATGATGCAGTTATGGTGAGCCTGCGACAGCAAAGCACCATCCCCTAATAACTGCAATAAGGGCTGACTCAGCGCAGCGCCGGTCGCCCATTCTGCCAGCAAAGGATCGCGCGCATAGGCCTGTAACAGGCGACGCGAAGTCAGCCCGCCTTCTGCATCGCGTGATGCCGGAGCACCCGGGTAACGGGTGTCTGCTTCGTACTCGACAGGCTGGCTCTGTTGCTGTACCGCCTGCTGCGCATAGGCCAATACCTGTTCACAAAAATCGGAACCCGCCAGCCCGGGTAAAATCAGATAACCCTGATCCTGAAAGGTCTGGATTTGTAGACTGCTCAACATATTCACTATCGCTTTGTAAAATACCAAGGACAGACGCAGTGGCAAGGTGTGGCAAACCTGGCTGTGCTGACGATCCAAAAGAATGCCATTGTGCCACGTACAGCAGCGGCATACCGGAACAGATCTTCTTACGCAGATCAACAACAGGACGGGTAAAACCAGGAAAATGGCGGGTTTTGCAGCGCAACAGGATTTTGCGTCATAATAAACAGCGATTTATTCGGCTGACGCGCTACATCCTATCCGGAACTAAGCCCGGCGACACCACCCCCGTCGCCCATGCAGTCCCGCAATTGCCCGGGACCTGCTTTAGTACACTTAGCGTATCGCCCTAAGACTCACCTCTCATTTAAGAAATAACAATGACTCAAGCCGCTTTAGAAAATATTAATGTCAGCGCATTCGACACCATGCCGACACCGGAAGAACTGCATGCCCGTCTGCCTTTGAGCGAACTGGCTGGCGATGTCGTAGAAAAAAGCCGCGAAACCCTGCGCGCCATCCTGGACCGCAAAGACCCGCGCCTGTTCGTGGTGGTCGGCCCCTGCTCTATCCACGATCCAGTGGCGGGTCTGGATTATGCGCGGCGCCTGAAAGCTCTGCAGGAAGAACTCAGCGACGTGATGCTGCTGGTGATGCGGGTGTATTTTGAAAAACCACGCACCACCACAGGCTGGAAAGGCTATATCAACGATCCTTATATGGATGATTCCTTCCGTGTCGATGAAGGCATGGAAAAAGCGCGCCGCTTCCTGCTCGATGTGTGCGAACTGGGCTTGCCGACAGCGACTGAAGCGCTCGATCCGATTTCTCCGCAATACCTGGGTGACCTGATCGCCTGGACCGCAATCGGCGCCCGTACTACCGAATCACAAACGCATAGAGAAATGTCGTCCGGCTTGTCGACACCGGTAGGTTTTAAAAACGGTACCGATGGTGACATCAGCATCGCGATCAATGCGATCCTGTCAGCCTCCCATCCGCATTCCTTCCTCGGCTTGAATGGTCAGGGCCGGGTAGCGATCGTGCGTACCAGCGGGAATCCTTACGGTCACGTGGTATTGCGTGGTGGCGGTGACCGTCCTAACTACGACACAGTATCGGTTGCAATGGCGCAGCAAGCTTTAGTGAAAGCCAAGCTGGCACCGAATATCGTGGTCGACTGCTCGCATGCTAACAGCTATAAGAAACCGGAATTACAGCCCCTGGTCATGGCCGATGTGGTGAACCAGATCGCCAATGGCAATCAGTCTATTGTGGGGGTGATGATAGAGTCGAATCTGGTCGCCGGTAATCAGGCTATTCCTGCCGATCTGAGCGAACTCAAGTACGGCTGTTCAGTAACGGATGGCTGCGTCGACTGGGATACCACGGTCAGCATGTTGCGCGCTGCTGCAGAACGCTTGCGTCAGAAGCAGGCTGAATAAGTCGCTGATACAAAAAAAGGCACCGGAAACCCGGTGCCTTTTTTCTTGCTCAGACCGCCAGCTGCGGCGGTCTTGGGCAACTTACTTCGCTGCTGCCGCTTTCTTTGCAGCGCCGGCAAAATCACCCGCGTAAAAGTGGGCGAAGCTGTCCGGCTTCAGGTATTTGCGGATCGCTGCATTCACCTGTTCCAAAGTCACCGCAGCCAGCTTGGCATCCATCTCCGCTTCAAACGCCATTGTACGGTTCAGGTACAGCTGTCCACGCAGGGCACCCGCCAATGCAGGGTCCTGGGCACGGCGCACATTGGTTTCCTGAGCGATGGATTTTTTCGCATCAGCCAGTTCTTCTGCCGTCACGCCATCTTTAATCAGCAAGGCAAGTTCCTCTTTCACGCCATTCTGCAATTTCTGCAGGTTTTGCGGTGCATAGATCGCATACAAGGCGACACTCGCATTGTTATCCAGTGCAGGCACGTTCAAACCACTGCCAGCGCCGTAGCTGATGCCATCCTTCTGACGCAGACGGTTGAACAGACGAGATTTGATACCACCACCCAATATCGAGTTCGCCAGACGCAGGGCTGGATAATCAGCGGCCTGATCATTCATCTGGAATGGCAAAGCTGCGAGGTAGAAGGCATTCGCCTTATCCGGTGTTTCCAGCAATTTAGCCTGACCAGCCGCATCGACATTCAGATCAGGTGCGCGGGTGAACCTGGACGGGCTCTTCCAGTCGCCCACTACAGACGCCAGTTTGGCCTTGACTGCGGCAGCATCAAAATCACCGACCAGACTGATTTCTGCTGCGCTGGCACCGTAGAAATTTTTGTAGAAGTTCTTTACGCTGTCCAGTTTGGCTGCATTGTAGGCGGCCAGTGAGTCTTCCAGATCTGCCGTGTAGCGAATATCGCCTTTCTTATACGGCGCATTGCGCAAGGCATTTAACGCACGGCTGGCAACTGCCTGAGGCTCGTTTTTCTGCGCTTCGATCGCCGCTGCATTTTCCTTCACCAGCAAGTCAAATTCTGCTTGCGGGAAAGTCGGGGCACGCAATATATCGCGGATCAGATCCATCAGGGCTGGCAGATTAGCGCGCACAGTATCAAAGCTGACAGTCAGATTCTGACCCGAGCCTTTGATATCGAGCTTGGCTTTGAGCTCACCCAGTTTAGTTTCGATCTCAGTACGGCTCAATTTGCCCGCACCGCGCAACAACATGTCAGCGGTCAGATCGGCGGGTACAGACTGACCAAACAAGGTGTTTTCATCACCAAAATGGAATACCATGCGACCATTGACGGTTTCGCCGCGGGTTTTCTTGGCCAGCAGCGCGACTTTGGCGCCATTCGCCAGCGTCAGGCGTTCGGTGCGTTTGTCGATGTTAGCCGGGCTGGCATCGAAGGTTTCACCAGCAGCGACAGTGGCACGCCCTTTATAGCCATCGACCAGTTTCGCGACATCCGGTGCGGCCGGGATTTCTGCACGGTCTGGCTGTGCTACAGGCAGGAACTGACCAAAGCTGCGGTTGTCCGGCTTCAGGTAGTTTTGCGCCACGCGCTGTATATCGGCAATCGTGAGTGCTTCGATGCGGTCACGTTCGATAAAGAACAAACGCCAGTCACCGAGGGCGATGGATTCCGACATCGCGACACACAATTTTTGTGGGTCATTGATGGTTTTTTCCAGCTGATTCAGCAGATTGGTTTTAGCAAATTTCAATTCTGCTTCGGTTACGGGTTGTTTGACCACGCCCTCCACAGTCTCGATCAAAGTCTTCTTAGCCTGCTCCATATTCTGATCTTTGGACAGGCTGGCCAGGAATACCGCATAACCAGGCTCTGCCAGTTGGAAAGCGATATTATCAACGCCCACAGCTTGCTTGGTTTCTACCAGTTGCTTATGCAGACGGCCATTTGGCGAGGAACCGATAATTTCGGTCAATGCAGAGACGGCAGCAGCATCAACGTGGCTGCCTGGTGCAGTTGGATACAGTACGGCAGCTAATTGCTGATCGCTGACACGACGTACGGTGACTTCACGTACACCATCACGCGGTGCTTCACGGGTCCAGGTAGTGGTCAGCTCGCGTTTTGGCTTGGCGATGGCACCGAAAGTTTTTTCTATCAGCGCCAGGGTTTTCTGCGCATCAAATTTACCGGCCACCATCAGCACCGCATTATCCGGCTGATAGTATTTGCGGTAAAAGGCTTGCAGATTATCGATCTTCACGCCTTCCACGTCAGAGCGTGCACCGATGGTGCTGTGACCATAATTGTGCCAGTCAAAGGTAACGGCACTGAGCTGCTTCCACAGAACGGAGAAGGGATTGTTTTCACCCATTTCCATTTCATTGCGGACGACGGAGAATTCGGTATCAAGGTCAACGCGTGCAATTTTGGAGTTGACCATGCGGTCCGCTTCCATAGTCAGCGCCCATTGCAGATTATCTTCACTGGCCGGGAAAGTTTCAAAATAATTGGTACGGTCATAGAAAGTCGTACCATTGAACTGCATACCGCGCTTACTCAATTCCTGCATGATATTGCCGCTGGTTTTCGTCCCTTTGAATACCATATGTTCAAGCAAATGGGCCATCCCTGTTTCGCCATAACTTTCATGACGCGAGCCCACCAGATAGGTCACATTGACCGTGGTGGTTGGCTTGGACGCATCGGGGGCCAGCAAGACGCGCAAGCCATTCGCGAGGCGGTATTCAGTAATGCCTTCAACCGAGGTATAAGCGGTGGCGGCAGCAACTGCTTTCGGCGCGGCAGCCATCGCTGGCATCGCGGCGGCAGTGCTAACAGCCAGAGCAACAGCAAAACAGATAGGTTTGAGTTTCATTGAGATTCCATTTCATATAAACGGTTAAATTCACTGCAAATTTCTGACGCATACGTGCATGTTCGTTTTGATGGGGACTTCAGCAAAATCATTGCGGCAAGATGCGGCGGCGATGGCAATGCGACTGCCAGCCCTGACACAACTGCAGATGCAGCAGCTCTGTTCAAGTCCCAGACATAAGACAAAACGTAGATGCAGCATAACAAATTCAACAAGAAAAGGTGGAACTGGTGACCAAAACCCGTATTCCTGCGATGAACCAGGTTTTTTTCTGAATGAAATTGTGGAAAGCGGAGATAAAAGCGTAGAAGTACAGACTGACTTCAGGGCGACAGGCACTGAGCGTAGCAGCTCAGTGCCTTCGTTTAAGGTGGGGGTTCAGATCCGGGTATCAATCAAACTTTGCGTAACTCCTGCATGCAGCTGGTATAGGCAGCGGCAATCGCATCCTGGTCAAAATGACGTCCGTTTTGAACCACCTGCCGGCCACCGACATAGACATCACGCACCAGATTGTCGTTACCGGCAAACAGCCAGCTATTGAGCACATGCTCACTCGCTAAGCCAGCCAGATTCGGATGAGTATCATCCAGCACCAGCATATCAGCGCGGTAGCCGACACTGAACTGCCCGACCGGCCGCGCGCTGGCCTGAGCACCGCCCTGCAAAGCCGCCTGCCACAGGAAATCACCAACCCGCTTTTGGGTCGCCGTGCTGGCGATATTACGACCCTGCAACCGCAAACGCTGACCATATTCCAGCCAGCGTAACTCTTCGACCGGACTCTGTGACACATGACTGTCGCTGCCTATACCGAAACGTCCACCCGCAGCCAGATACTCAGGCAGATCGAAAAATCCATCGCCCAGATTACCCTCGGTACTGGTGCAAATACCGGCCACTGCACCACTGGCAGCCACGGCGCTGACTTCCTGCGGCGTCATATGTGTCGCATGCACCAGACACCAGCGGTTGTCCAGCAGTCCGCTGTCGAGCAGATACTCAACCGGACGCCGCCTGGTCGCGGCCAGACAGGCCTGCACTTCCTTCATCTGTTCGGCGATATGGATATGCACAGGACGCTGTGCTGGCAAAGCGTTCACCAGTTCGCGGATTTGCGTCATGCTGGCTGCGCGCAGGGAGTGTGGTGCCACACCGACTTCGGTCTGTGCATCACGCTCCGGTTCCAGCGCCTGCACCAGACCGAGGATATCGTCGACACGGGTGGCAAAACGACGCTGATCCTCACGCAAAGGCTGCTCACGGAAATCAGCATAGCTGTATAACACAGGCAGCATCGTGATCCCTATGCCAGTCTGACGCGCGGCCGCGATCAGGCGCTGCGCCATTTCCGCTGGCCGTGCGTACATCGCGCCCTGAGGATCACGGTGCAGGTAATGAAATTCACAAACCCCGGTGTAGCCCTGACGCAGACATTCCGCATACAACTGGGCGGCGATGGCCTGACTTTGTTCCGGGCTGATATGCAGCGCATAGCGGTACATCAGGTCACGCCAGGTCCAGAAACTGTCCTGCGTGTCGCCAGCCATTTCGGTCATACCTGCCATCGCACGCTGAAAAGCATGCGAATGCAGATTACTCATGCCCGGAAGCAGCCACGTCACTTGCTGCTCATTCACAGCGGCGGACACACCGCTCTCTATCTGGGTCAGACTGCCGCTGGCATCCCAGTGCAGGCGTACCTGTTGCGTCCAGCCCTGAGGTAACAGCGCATGCTGTGCATATAAACTTTTCGTGGACATCATTACTCTCCTTGCGCGAATGCGATGCAGCGTGACAGTAAGGCTTGCAACACAGGTTGCACCTGCTGCGCGAGGTCTGGCCGGTAAGCATAGGGAGCTGCTTCATTCATATAAACGCACTGACTCATTTCCAGCTGAACTGCGTGGATATCACGTTCAGGCTGACCATAATGGCGGGTGATATAGCCACCTTTAAAACGGCCATTAAATACATGGCTGTATGGAGCCGCTACCGGCGTGCTGTGCAGGCTGTCTGCGAGTGCCTGTTGCAGTGCCGGGGCACAGGCTTTTTGATCTGCGGTACCAAAATTCAAATCCGGCAAACGTCCCTCAAAAAAACGTGGCACGACGGAAGCGATAGAATGCGCATCCCATAACACCACGCGCCCATGCAGCGCCAGCAAGCGCTCCAGTTCACGCTGCAATTGCTGATGGTAGGGCTGCCAGTAGTGTTGGATACGACGCTGCACTTCAGCCTGATCAGGCAACAGGTCAGGCGCATACAGCGCTTGTTTATGGAAGGTATCCACCGGGCATAAACCGGTCGTATCCTGGCCAGGATACAGGTTGGCGTTGTCAGGAGCACGGTTCAGATCGATCACATAGCGTGAATATTCGGCGACCAGCATCGATGCGCCTAAGTCCTGCGCCATGTTGTACAGCAGTGGCAAATGCCAGTCGGTATCGGCTTTTTCTGCAGCGACCGGCAGCATCTGTGCCGCCACTTCCGGTGCAATGCTGGTTCCGACGTGCGGCATGGATATTAACAAAGGGACGGTCCCGGCCTGGAAATGAAAAGCTGCTGTCATACTGTGCTCCTGCCTGTATAAATAAATGATTTGCTGATGTTCAGAACTGTAAAACGCGGCTGATACGGTCAGCGGCCGCCCGCGTCATGCTGATAAATTCCTGCTGCCGCAAGGTGCTGCGCTGTGCCGGAGCCATCAGGGTCAGGGTCGCAACTAATTGAGTTCTTCCTGCAAACACCGGTGCGCTCACACCCCACACGCCCTGATCGACTTCGTTTTCACTGGTGGCATAGCCGCGCCTGTTTATTTCAACCAGCTCCAGTTCCAGCACCTCACGCTGATCACGCCGATTGTGCTTATTTTGCTGATCGTGCTGATTTTGCTGCTCGAGAAAATTCTGATCCAGCAGACTCTGACGTAACTCCGCTGAGGAAAATGCCAGCAGGGCTTTGGCCGATGCGCCGCGCACCGTACCGTGGGCACGCCCTTTCGCGAATGAACAGCGCAAAGCCTGCTGACTTTCCTGCATATCCAGACAAACCACTTGCCCGTGCAGGTAGCACAATAAGCCCACACTTTCCCCGGAGCGCTGTACCAGCTGCCCGATTTCCTGGCTGGCCGCCTGCATCAGCCAGGAATGTTGATCAAATCCATGTGCCAGTTGCACCGCCAATGGTCCCGGCTCATACAGGCCGCTATTAGCATGTTCCTGCACCCAGCCCCACTTCTTTAAGACCAGCAAATGACGGTAAAGGGTACTCTGTGGCAAGCCTGTCAGCAGCACCAGTTCGCGCACCGGGACCGGCTGGCCCTGACGCGCGATACAGGTCAGCACCTGCAACACGCGCTCGCTGGCAGCAATAACGATGGACTCACCACTCAGAGAGTGTGAAGTAGGATCAGGGATAGACATCAAACCATGCTAACACCAGATTGGGAAAAGCAGATATGAACATTCTCACCAAATGAGAATGGCGACATAAATGAACTCGTAGCAAAACAATTCAGCCCACTATATACATCGCTATACGTATCAAAACACATTAATATTTGCATTATTAATAACAAAAAGTGGCGAATTCCATTTTATTTTTACATGTAAGCAAAAAAGTGACATGTATTTATTGCTAAACATTGTGTTTTTTACTACCCTGTTCCAATGAAATTTCTTGCTTTACTTACCCCCTCCTTCGTTGCTCTATCATGATCAGTCTGAGACCCGCCCGCCCCCAGGATGCGCAGGCTGTTGCCGACCTGCTAGCTGAACTCGACTACCCGGGCTCACATGCTTTTATCGAAAGTCGTATCAAGCAATTGCTATCACATGCAGATGCAATTTTAATGCTGGCCGTCGAGGAACAAACAGTACTGGGCTGTATCTCGCTACACTTTATTCCCCAGTTGGCACTGGCAGGCGATTTTTGCCGCATCAGTTACTTTTGCGTCGCCGATGGCGCACGCAACCGTGGCATAGGCGCACTGCTGGAGCAGCGTGCAGTGCAACTGGCCTCCGATTACGGCTGCGATCGCATAGAAGTCCATTGTCATGAAAGGCGCACAGATGAGCATCGTTTCTATGCACGGCAAGGTTATGCGGAATCGCCCAAATACTTGAATAAAAAATTAAGCTGAGTGCGATACCATCAGGCCGACATCAGGCCAGAGCCAGCCTGACCTCGTCAGCCCCTTTGCTCAAATAAAATCCGGAATGGCAGAACTCTTTATGCGCGGCATGGTCAGAGTTGCACGCGTCGTCAGCGCTTCCTGACACACTTCAATTAACGAAAAGACCGAAACATGCGACTTACAAAAAAACAATGCGCACTTGGGTTGGCAATGGCCGTACATACGCTGGCCTTTGCAGACACACCACCGGCACCAACCACACCAGCCAAACCGCCTGCGGTCGCCACTGATGCCGCCGCAGCCAGCGCTGCCGCAGCGGCAAAACCGGCTGCTGAAACACCGTCTGACATCAAGCCTTACGATAAAGTCGTGACGGCAGACGCAAAAACCCAGGCGGGTCTGATCAAGTTACATACCATCAAAGGCAAACTGTATTTCGAATTACCAAAAGCGCTGATCAATAAGCCCTTGCTGATGGTCGCTAATGCGACCGCCGTGCCAGCCAATGTCGACCATGTCGGTAAATCCCTCAATGAAGATGTGGTGCGCTTCACCGTCAAATCGAATCGCGTCTATCTGCAGATCGTCTCCCACTCTTATGTCAGCGCACCGGACAGCAGCATCACACCAGCTGTGAAAGACTCACAGCGTGATGCGATTCTGGCGGTGTTCCCGGTCGAAGCCTATGCCAAAGACGGCGCGCCGGTGTTTGAAGTCAGCCGCCTGTTCACCTCAGAAGTCGGTGACTTCAGCGCCCGTTCCACCCTGCGTGCAGCCGCCATGGATAGCAGCCGCAGCTATATCGACCGCAGTAAAGCCTTTGCCGGCAGCGTACGTGTCGATGCGGTACAGACTTATGGGCTGATGCCGACACCAATGCCGACCATTCCTGGCCTGCCACCTTTGCCAACGCCACCGATACGCAGCGCAACGGTGGATGTCGCCTATAACATCGTCCAATTGCCGGAACAACCGATGAAACCGCGCCTGGCGGATGACCGCGTGGGCTTTTTTGGTTTAAGTCAGGTTGACTTTGGCACTGCAGAGCATGGCGTGAAAACTGAGCGCCTGATTGCGCGCTGGCGTCTGGAAAAAGCAGACCCCGATGCTGCGATTTCGAAACCGGTCAAACCTGTCGTCTGGTATATCGATAAATCCACCCCTGCCTGGCTGGTTCCTTATGTCAAGAAAGGTGTAGAAGCCTGGAATGTGGCATTTGAAGCTGCAGGTTTCAAAGATGCGATTCAGGCCCGTCCTTTCCCGACCAAAGAAGAAGACCCTGAGTTTGATCCGGAAGATGTACGTTACAGCGTAATCCGTTGGGTTCCTTCCAAGATCCCGAATGCATACGGTCCGCATTTATCCGATCCACGCTCAGGTGAAATTCTGAATGCGAATATCGTGATGTACCACAACATCATGCAATTGCAACGCGACTGGTATGTGACACAGGCTGGTGCAGTTGATCCACGTGCACAGAAATTACCGCTGCCGGATGATTTAATGGGCGATCTGGTGGCCTATGTGGTGACGCATGAAGTCGGTCACTCTTTGGGTTTCCCGCACAATATGAAATCCAGTTCGCTGTATCCGGCAAACAAATTGCGTGATCCGAAATGGCTGAAAGAAATGGGCCATGTCGCCACACTGATGGATTACAGCCGCATCAATTATCTGGTGCAACCGGAAGATAAGATCGATCCACAGCTGTTAATTCCAAAAATCGGCCCTTACGATATGTTTGCCACCCACTGGGGTTACGCACCGATTCCAAGTGCCAAGACAGCACAGGAAGAATTGCCCATCCTGCGTGCCTGGATACGCGAGCAGGATAGCAAGCCCTGGCTGCGTTTCTCTGCAGTGAAAAAAGATGATGACTTTGGTGAACAGACTGAAGCAGTTGGCGATGCAGATCCGGTCTATGCCACTTCACTCGGCATCAAAAATCTGCAACGCATTGTGAAGCAGTTGCCTGCGATGGCGATCAAAGCAGACCGCGATGACCGCACACTGGAAGAATTGTATGGCGCAACCTGGAGTCAATGGCAGCGTGAAATCGGTCACGTCGTCAGCGTAGTCGGTGGTTATGACAACCAGAATAAGCATGGTGATCAGTCCGGAGCGATTTTCTCCTCCTTACCGAAAGAGCGTCAGAAGCAAGCGGTGAAATTCATCGGCGAACAGGTATTCCAGACACCTAACTGGTTATTCGAACCTGCGATTACCCAGCGCCTGCGTCCTTCGGAGCCCGCAGCACGACTGGCAGCCGCACAACAGTCCGTGCTGAATAGTCTGATCAGCCGCAGCCGCAGTAACCGTCTGATCCAGCAAGAAGCAGCAGCTGGAGATAAAGCCTACACGCTGGCCGAACTGTTATCTGACTTACGGGCTTCCGTGTATGGTGATGCGAGCACCCAGGCGCGCCGTACCCTGCAACGTAATTACCTGAACGCGCTCACCGACAGACTGAACGCCAGCGGCAACGACGACAGCAAAGCCTATGTACGCGCTGAAATCAAAACGCTGAAATCGGTATTTGCAGGTAAAGCCGCCGGTGCCCAGAAAGCACACTGGGACGAGTTGGCTGATTTGGCCAGCCGCGCGCTGGATCCGCATGCTGTGCAGGCACCTGCAGCGACACCGGCCTTGGTCTTGCCGCGTGCTGTCGGTGCAGAAACTGAAGTGTGCTGGCCTGAGCACTGATCGCTGTCAGATGCTGCAACTCCGGTCTGACTGGGCTTGCAGCATCGAAAAAACGGCATCAACCATGGTAAAAGCGTTGCGCCTGCAACGCTTTTTTGTTGTACCAGAAGCAGTTCAAATCTGTGTGAATTTGACACATACTAACAGCGTCATTTGAATTATGCTGAGTGCTGCACGGATGAGTGTGCGATGTTACTAATCACCAAAGGAGAATCTTGTGCATATCCGTTTCATGATTCCTGCTTATGTTCTGAATTTCTTGCTCTGCTTTTGCCTGCCAGCTTCACAGGCAGCAGCAGCGTCCACTCCGCTGACTGCGGCAGAAAAAAGCCTGCGCTTATTTCCTGAAACACGAGACTGGCGCATCATCGCAGCACAACCCACGTTAAGCGGCGCCGCTCTGGCGGAACGGCAGCCTGCCTTGCTGGCGGCGTACCGGCAAGCGATCAAAACCCCGGATGTGTTGGAAGGCCCGGACTGCTCCTGGTCAGGGCGTGCCTTTCAAAAGGACTTAAGTAACGCTGCCTTCTACACCCTGGACATCGATCAGGATGGGTTTGAAGATGTCGTCTACACCGGCAGCGCACTGTGCGCAGAAGGCAATGCCACACTGATCTGGTTTGGCAGCGCCCAGGGCTACAAAGTAAAACAGGATGGACTTTTTCGAGAACAGGTATTGCGCATTTCTGCCGATGGCAGTCAGTTCAGCAGCGTTGCGGATGCCTGTTGTGGTGCACAGGTGGAAGAATACTTCATCGGCAGCAGCGACAACCTGAGGCAATTCGACACTGCGAAATTGCGTACCGACTCCCAGTTACCTGAACAAGCCTCAAGTCAGAAAAATAGTGTTTCCGCACATCAAAGCTTGATACTGCGCTCCTCACCCAGTCAGCAAGACCATTACGATACAGGCCTTAGCAACCTGATGCGCCATGCCGTGTATGGCAATATCGTGCGGCGCTATCTGCCGGGAGCAAATTACCGGATACTGAGTAGCGAACGCAGACAAGCGCAGCACTGGCTCTTTATATCGGTGCACGCAGACAGCGACCACCTGGTCACTCAGGACCCTTACCAAGGTGTGCGCAGCGGCTGGATCAGAGTCCCAGGCACGCCAAGCCGTGTACTGCATCCGATCCATAAGGGTCGCAGTACCCAGCCCTGAAGCTACAGAATAGCAGGTAGCCAAATACTCAGCGTAGGCTGCCAGCCACAATGGACGACGATAGAAAGAAAAAGAACCTATGTTAGCTAAACACATCCTCAGCTTCAGCACCATCGCGCTGATCGCTGCCAGCAGCCCGCGCTTAGCGCAGGCAGATATCGTGGACTCACCTATGCCCTGGCTCAAAAAACAAAACGTAAGCGCACCGGTTGCAGCGAAAGTCTCCTGGCAGGAAAAACGCCACGGCAAAGTCGTCACCGACGACTATCGCTGGTTGCAAAAGAAAGAAGATCCGAAAGTGATCGCCTACCTGAATGCAGAAAACGCCTATACCGAAACCATGACGGCCGAACTCCAGCCACTGGCAGAAAAGTTGTTCCGGGAAACTAAGGCGCGCATGAAAGAAGCCGATTTATCTGTACCGGTACGCAAAGGAAAATACTATTACTACAACCGTACTGAGGCTGATAAGCAATATGCGATCCTCTGTCGTCGCCTGGCAGATGGGCAACTCAACTACGATGACAAGGCTGTCGAAGAAATTCTGCTGGATGAAAATCTGCTTGCACAAGGAAGCACTTTTTTTGACATCGAACAAAGCCTGATCAGTCCTGATGACCGCTATCTTGCTTATTTGACTGATACCACCGGATACCGTCAGTACAGCTTGCAAATTAAAGATCTGAAAACAGGTGAAATGCTGCCTGACCGTGCTGAGCGTGTGACCAGTCTGGCCTGGGCTGCGGATAGCAAAACACTGTTTTTTGTACAGGAAGATGCGACCAGCAAGCGCTCCAACCGTTTTTTCAGATTGACGCTGGGTGGCAAGCCGATACCGCTCTATAACGAAAAAACAGAACAGTTTTCACTGCAAGTCAGTACCACCCTTGATGAGCAATTCATTGAATTACGATCCGAGGCAACAGATACGACCGAATCCTGGTTCATCCAGGCCAGTCAGCCACAGAGTAAATTGCGCAGTCTGCTCGGACGTCAGCAAGGGCACCGCTATCAGCTGGAACACCGTGATGGACAGCTCTACATACTTAGCAATAAAAACGCCAGAAATTTCCGGCTAGTGACAGCACCACTGGCCCATCCTTCGCAGAAAAACTGGATCGAACTGGTTGCACATGACAAAAATGTCTTATTGCAGCACATAGAAGTTTTCAGCGACTATCTGGTGCTGTCTGAATCCAGTCAGGCGCTGAGCCGCATGCGGGTTTATGACTTTAAGACTCAGCAGTGGAAAGCCATCAGCTTTAATGATCCGGTCTATCTGGCAATGAGCACCGGAACACCGGAATACAAATCTACCCAGTTGCGCATATCGTATCAATCTCCCGTCACACCGCCGATGGTCATGGATGTAGATATGACCAGCGGCGAGCGCAAGGTACTGAAACAACAGGAAATCATTGGTGGCTACGATGCCAGCAAATATGAAACCCGCCGTCTGTGGGCCAATGCGAAAGACGGGGTAAAAATACCTTTGTGGATCGTATTCAAAAAAGGCGTGCCACTGGATGGCAGTGCGCCAGCCTTACTGTCGTCCTATGGCAGCTATGGCATTTCCACCGAAGCGACATTTTCCGCCGAGCGGCTCAGCTTGCTTGATCGCGGGGTGATCTATGCGGAAGCACATATACGCGGCGGCAGCGACATGGGAGAACAATGGCATGAGGACGGCATGCTGATGAAAAAGAAAAACACCTTCACCGATTTTATCGCCAGTGCTGAATACCTGATTCAGGAAAAATGGACCAGTCCGGATAAACTGATTATCGAGGGCCGCAGCGCCGGTGGCCTGTTAATGGGAGCCGTCACCAATATGCGACCGGATCTGTTCAAAGCAGTGCATGCGGCCGTGCCCTTTGTCGATGTAATAAATACCATGTTGGATGCCAGCCTGCCGCTGACGACTGGCGAATATCTGGAATGGGGCAATCCTAAACAGAAGGCGGCCTATGATTACATGCTTAGCTATTCGCCTTACGACAATATAGAAAAGAAAGCCTATCCTTCTATACTGGTGACTACAGGACTCAATGACAGTCAGGTGATGTACTGGGAACCGGCAAAATATGTGGCCAAACTGCGCGCCCATAAGACCGATCAAAATCCGCTGCTGTTAAAAATCAATATGTCAGCCGGTCACGGCGGCGCGTCCGGCCGTTTTGACGCCCTGAAAGAATACAGCTTCGAACTCGCCTGGATGTTAGGACAGTGGGGAATTAAAGAGTAATCAGGCTTTGTCCAACAACAGAAGGCTCGCTTTAAATGGCGAGCCTTTTTGTTTATCAAACTCCCTGGTCGAAAACACATAATGTTCAACGAAGCTTTCCCAGGCCAATAGCATTGAGCTTGTACTGAATGCTTGCTTGTGCCGCTAAGAGCCCGCTCTGAATAACACCACAAACAATGACTAACTCGCTTGACTTCAACTTTTACACATGTAATCATTTACAAATGTAAACGATAAAGATCAATATGTATCCAACTGAAATCAGTGATGCAGAAGCCCTCATTATGCAACTGCTTTGGGTGCGACACCCTCAATCGGCGGAACAGCTGTGTGCTGCGCTTTGTACAGCGCAGGGCTGGCAAGCTGCCACCGTGAAAACTATGCTCAATCGCTTACTCAAAAAAAATGCGATCCGTGCGGAAAAGGAAAGCAGGTATTTCTTATATAGCCCAGTTCTGAAGCAGGAGAAATGGGTCGAGACAGAAAGCAAGGGCTTCCTACAACGTGTTTTTGATGGGCAGTTAGCGCCCATGGTCGCTCATTTCAGCCAAAGCAAACAATTGTCGAAGACAGATATCGCTGAGCTGAAGAAACTGATACAGGATTTAGAAAATGAGCGCTGATTTGCTGCAAGCTGGCTGGAGCGTATGCATTGCACTCACATTGGCATTGGGCGTCATTCTGATCCAGCGTATATTCTTATATCGCCTTACCGATGGCCGCCTGGTGTATTTAAGTTGGTGGACATTACCCTTATCTGCTATTGCGCTCTTTTTTCCTCCATCCAGAACAATCCTGCCTGATATCGTCGCTCCAGTCACAAGCGGATTGAATAACCCCACTGTCATTTCCGCCCCTGCCTTTGATTCACCTGTTTATCCAGCAGTGATCGTCACTGGCTGGTTATCGATAAGCTTACTGCTGCTCTGCATATCAATCTACCAGCAGCGACATTTCATCAAGCGTTTAGGACGACTACACCCGGTAGCGGAATTTTTCGTCTCAGAGCGTAGTGATATCAGTCCTGCGCTGGTTGGATTGATACATCCACGCATAGTCATGCCATCAGATTTTTTTGAGCGTTACTCCACTTCTCAACAAGACTTGATTTTGAGCCACGAACAGGTACATCAACAACGTCTGGATCTGTGGGCCAACGCGGCATTTTGGTGCTTACGTTGTATTTTCTGGTTCCATCCACTGGTCTACATCGCACATCGTTATTTTCGTTTGGATCAGGAACTGGCCTGCGATGCTGAGGTTTTACGGCGCCACCCTGCGCAACAAAGCAACTATGCGCAAGCGATGCTGCATACCGTCATGCAAGAACAGGCACACTCGATTTATTGTAGCTGGCAACATCACCACCCACTCAAGGAGCGCATCATGCAGTTAAAAAAATCAGGAAAAGCCCAACACAAACTACCATCTTTGTTGCTAATACTATGCACAGCATTGACCGGTACTGTGAGCGCATGGGCCAGTCACAATCCCCTGGTAACGAGCATGCAGGATGCAACACCGGTGAGTCTGAACAGCATGGAACAGCAACGTTACCGAATACAGACGAAGATTGTGACCGAAGACAGCATAGTCTCCCCCACAATCATTGCTGTGCAAGGAGCCAAAACAAATCTGGAGCTGGTGGAAGGGAAAAATACCTGGAAATTTGTGCTGCAAGTTGACACACCTGAAGCAATGATGGGGAAAAAATACCAGCAGCTTAGTAAAGAAAAGCAAGAGCAATTCTCATCAGCTCGGGCAGCTTATACCAAGCTGGAAATCTACAAAAATGATCGTCTGTTGGCAACGCCAAGCCTGATTTCTCAGCTCGGACAGCAAAGCCGTATAGAAAGCAGTAGCGATCAAAAGGAAAATGATATAGCGATCGACTACAGCATTGTGAAAATTAAGTAAGCATTCAAACAGATCAGTGCCCACTAGCACTGATCTGAGTAAAGCCGGATTCCTGTTTAGGAGGTTTTCTGACAGCTACGCGCTTCATGCGCTGGCAAGTCCTTAATCAACGCATCCAGCTTGCTTTTTTCGTCGCCAGTTACCTGGTGCAGCTGGTAAGCAAACTTATTGGTGGTCAGCGAGCGTGGCATGATACGGGCGGTGCGTACGCCTTTGTTATTCAGGTTACTCAGATGCTGTTTAGCCGCGTCTTCCGTCTTGAATATGCCTAAAGAAATACCCCAGCGCAGATTGCTTTGATCCTGGATCACGAAATAATCACTGACGCCTATGCGTTTCAGTTCGCTGATTTTTTTATCCGCACCTTCCTTACTTCCCTGAGACGGAATAAACACCATATGGGAAGCGGTTTCTGAAATATTGATGCGTGACTGACGGTCGCCCAATGCCATGGTTTTCAGTTTATCTTCAATTTTGGCCGCATCGCTTTGCAGGAAATTACCGAGCTCCAGACAAGCAATGACTTCAGTTTTCTTTTCAGGTTCGGCGGCAGCGGGCTCGCTGCTGGTCTGCGCCGCACTGGCTGAAATCTGCACCAGCTGATCGGTGCGCACCTGCTGCTTCAGACGTTCAGGTTCACGCGCTTCCAAGGGCCATTTTCCGGCCAGTCCGAACTGATAGCCAGCCAGTGCCAGATTACTGATGAACAGGGTCCAGAATACAAATCGCAACATGGTCAAATCTCTTTTTCAAATTGGGCTTGATTGTGCCACGACAAGCAGCCCCGTCAAGACCAGATTCGGTACATGCAGAGCAGAAAATCCCAGATGGGGCGTCAGATAAGGGGCGGCGCCACCGGAAATCAGGCAAACGGGTGCAGACTTTACAGCAGCTGAATCCTTGCCACGGGCCTGCAAGGCCTGATACGCCATACGTATCGCCCCAGCCTGTGCATGTATGCAGCCACTGACGATGGCCTGATCTGTGTTGTCAGCAAAGGGCTGACTCACACCTATGCTTTCTGCCACCTGGGGTAATTGCGCGGTATTTCTGGCCAGCGATTCTGCCATCAGCTTCAAACCTGGCAAGATCATGCCACCGGCAAATTCACCTGCTTTTGTCACGGCATCTACCGTGGTCGCCGTGCCACAGGTAGCGACCAGCTTATCGCTGTCGGGATACAAAAAATGCGCACCGATGGCAGAGGCAAAACGATCACAACCTAATTGGGTAGGCTGCCGGTATTGATTGATCACACCGGCACAACGGGCTTGCGACTGAAACCAGTGCACAGGCACATTGGCAAATAAGGGCTGTAACTGACTCAGCAGATGTTCACGCATGGCGGCACCTGCGACATTTGAAATCCAGATAGCGCTAACCTGCTTGTGCAAAGCTGTACTTTGCCAGTCAGCGCTGAGTTGTGCGATATCTGCGTGCGCAACGGAAGCCAGTTGCAGCCATTGTGGTGCTGTCTGCTCTGCAAGGGCTGGCTGACGCGGGTGCATGGCCCATTTGACGCGGGTATTGCCCGCATCGATCAATAACAACATATTCATCCTTCTTTAAGCGTAACTGCCAGCCTGTCGTAAAGAGACATCACCCGCAACGATAGTCCTGACGCCGGCCAGGGTTTGCAATAACAGGCAACCCTGGTTATCCACCCCCAGCGCAATACCTTGCTGCAGTATCTGTTCTGCCTCCATGATCTGTACCGGCTGATTCGCATACGCATGCAGTGCATTCCAGCGCTCTGCGAAAGCGGCGAAGCCATCGCGGCCAAACTGATCCAGACAGCGCGCGAGTGCATTCAGCAAACGTGCCAGCAGCAGGTTCTTATCCATCCTGGCCAGCCAAGGGGCGTCTGCGACTTCGCGCCCTATCTGAGCTTCCAATTCAGCTGGAATTTGCAAATTCAAACCTATTCCGGCCACGACCCAGCTGCCACCCTGCTTATCGGCTGCGCTCTCAACCAGTATGCCAGCGAGTTTTTTACCATCGCGCAAAATGTCATTCGGCCATTTCAATTGCACCGGCAAGTCCAGCGCCTGCAGCAGCTCCACCACCGCAACCCCGATTGCCAGCGGTAAGCCCGAAAGGGTGTGGGCAGCGACTGGAAAATGCCAGGCCAGTGAAAAAGTCAGTACGCCACCAGGCACAGAATGCCAGCTGCGGCCAGCACGGCCACGGCCTGCGGTCTGGCGCTCTGCCACCAGCAACACCGGGCGCTGTAACAGGCCCAGACGTGCCATCAGATCCGCATTGGTAGATCCGGTTTCAGCCAGCACTTCCACATCGGCCAGCATGCCGAAGGGATCACGCTGTGCCAGTATGCTGGCAGCATCGTATAGGGCAAGATCATCAGTCATGAGTTTGATATTCCGGGTATAAGCCAGGCATGCGCTGCCTGCGCCAATAAAAAACGGCACCGTAGTCTGACTACGGTGCCGTTTCTATTTTACTTCAGCTCAGCTTAAGCTTCGCCGCCTTCTGTCACATCACTTGCTGCGACTTCAGGTGCTGGTGCAAATACTGCTTTTTCTGCTTCCAGCATAGCCTGACGTTCGTCGGCTTCCCAAGTCTCTTTCAGCTTGCGTGCACGGTGGAATGCCAGACCGGTACCCGCAGGGATCAGACGACCCACGATGACGTTTTCTTTCAGACCGCGCAGACCATCTTTCTTGCCCATGATCGCCGCTTCTGTCAGAACACGTGTGGTTTCCTGGAAGGACGCCGCAGAGATGAAGGAGTCGGTCGACAAGGAAGCTTTGGTAATTCCCAGCAAGATATTTTCATATGTTGCAGGAATGCCGTTTTCCTTAGTGACGCGATCATTTTCATCGAGCAGCTCGGAACGTTCTACCTGTTCACCCACGATGTAGTTGGTGTCGCCTGGATTGACCACAACAACACGACGCAGCATCTGACGCACGATTACTTCAATGTGCTTGTCATTGATCTTAACGCCCTGCAAACGGTACACGTCCTGAACTTCATCAACGATGTAGCGTGCCAGCGCTTCGATACCCAGCAAACGCAGGATGTCTTGCGGATCAGCAGGGCCGTCCACAATCATCTCACCTTTGTTGACGACCTGGCCGTCATGCACCAGAACCTGTTTGTCCTTGGTGATCAGGAACTCATGTTTCTGACCATCCATGTCGGTGATTTCCAGACGTTGCTTACCTTTGGTTTCCTTACCAAACGCAACAGTACCTGTGACTTCCGCCAGCATACCTGCATCTTTTGGTGAACGTGCTTCAAACAGCTCAGCAACACGTGGCAGACCACCGGTAATATCACGGGTTTTCTGGGATTCAGTAGGAATACGCGCCAGAACTTCACCAACGGTAACTTGCTGACCATCTTTCACGGTAATCAGCGCGCCAACCTGGAAGCCGATCGTCACTGCATGCTCAGTACCGGCGATTTTGACTTCGTCGCCATTTTCATTGAGCAGCTTAACCTGTGGACGTACCGATTTACCTGCTGCGCCACGACGCTTAGGATCGATCGCCACCAGCGTGGACAAGCCAGTCACTTCATCAACCTGTTTTGCAACAGTTACGCCTTCTTCGACGTTTTCGAATTTCACCGTACCGGTGTATTCGGTAATGATAGGACGGGTCAGCGGATCCCATGTTGCCAGTGCAGTACCGGCTTTGATCACCAGACCGTCTTTCACGATCAGGGTCGCACCGTAAGGTACTTTATGACGTTCGCGTTCACGGCCATGGTCGTCGGTGATCAGGACTTCACCGGAACGGGAAATCACGATCTGATCGCCTTTGCCGTTAGTCACATAACGCATAGTTGCTGTGAAACGGATCGTACCATTGGATTTGGCTTCTACCGAAGATGCCACTGCGGCACGCGACGCTGCACCACCAATGTGGAAGGTACGCATCGTCAACTGTGTACCCGGTTCACCGATGGACTGCGCAGCGATAACACCAACTGCTTCACCAGAGTTAACCAGATTACCGCGACCCAGATCACGACCGTAGCACATTGCGCACAGACCGTAACGGGTGTCGCAAGTCAGCGGAGTGCGGACTTTGACTTCATCGATGCCCAGCGCTTCAATGCGTTCAACAGAAATTTCGTCCAGCAGTGTACCGGCAGCGTACAGTGTTTCCTGGGTTTCAGGATTCACGATATCGTTGGCAGCAACACGACCCAGGATCAGATCGCGCAACGGTACGTTCACTTCACCGCCTTCAACCAGGGCCTTCATGGAAGAACCATTGGTTGTGCCGCAATCGTCTTCAACCACCACCAGATCCTGGGTAACGTCGACCAGACGACGTGTCAGGTAACCGGAGTTCGCTGTCTTCAACGCAGTATCGGCCAGACCTTTACGCGCACCGTGAGTGGAAATGAAGTACTGCAAAACGTTCAGACCTTCACGGAAGTTCGCAGTAATCGGCGTTTCAATAATGGAGCCGTCAGGTTTCGCCATCAGACCACGCATACCGGCCAGCTGACGGATCTGTGCAGCAGAACCACGCGCACCGGAGTCGGCCATCATGTAAATCGCGTTGAAGGATTCTTGCGTACCGACTGTGCCATCGCGACGGGTGACTGGTTCAACTTTGAGTTGTTCCATCATCGCCTTACCGACTTCATCACCGGTTTTGCCCCAGATATCCACCACTTTATTGTAGCGTTCGCCCGCAGTGACCAGACCGGATGCATATTGCTGTTCGATCTGTTTTACTTCGTGCTCAGCCTGAGCAACCAGTGTGACTTTTTGCGGTGGTACCAGCATGTCGTCGATACAGATAGAGATACCTGCACGGGTCGCCAGGCGGAAACCGGATTGCATCAGCTGATCGGCAAATACCACCGTTGCGCGCAGACCGCACTTACGGAAGGAGGTATCGATCAGTTTGGAAATTTCTTTCTTCTTCAGCGGACGGTTCAGTACGCTGAATGGCAGACCTTTGGGCAGAATTTCGGACAGGATGGCACGGCCAACTGTCGTTTCATAACGCTTGATAGTCTTAACGAATTCACCAGTTGCCACATCTTTCGGATATTCCGTGATACGGACGGTGATACGTGTCGTCAGTTCCACTTCCTTGTTGTCCCAGGCGCGGATCGCTTCGGAGACGTCAGGGAACATCATGCCTTCGCCTTTACCGTTGATCTTTTCACGCGTTGCGTAATACAGACCCAAAACGATATCCTGAGAAGGAACGATGGATGGTTCACCATTGGATGGGAACAGAATGTTATTGGATGCCAGCATCAGTGTGCGGGCTTCCATCTGTGCTTCAATAGACAGAGGAACGTGAACCGCCATCTGGTCACCGTCAAAGTCAGCATTGAATGCCGCGCAGACCAGTGGATGCAGCTGGATCGCTTTACCTTCGATCAGTACCGGCTCAAACGCCTGAATACCCAGACGGTGCAGCGTAGGCGCACGGTTCAGCATGATAGGATGTTCGCGGATCACTTCTTCCAGAATATCCCATACTACCGGTTCCTGAATCTCAACCAGTTTCTTCGCTGCCTTGATGGTTGTTGCCAGACCCATCAATTCCAGTTTATTGAAGATGAAAGGTTTGAACAGTTCCAGTGCCATCAGCTTAGGCAAACCGCACTGATGCAGTTTCAGCTGTGGACCCACCACGATAACGGAACGACCGGAGTAGTCAACACGTTTACCCAGCAAGTTCTGACGGAAACGACCGCCTTTACCTTTGATCATTTCAGCCAGGGACTTGAGCGGACGCTTGTTCGCGCCTGTCATGGCTTTACCGCGACGACCGTTATCCAGCAAGGAGTCAACCGCTTCCTGCAGCATACGTTTTTCATTGCGTGTGATGATTTCCGGAGCGCGCAATTCCATCAGGCGCTTCAAACGGTTATTACGGTTAATCACACGGCGGTACAGATCGTTCAGATCGGAAGTCGCAAAACGACCACCATCCAGCGGTACCAGAGGACGCAGCTCAGGCGGCAGCACTGGCAGCACTTCCATGATCATCCATTCTGGCTTGATGCCGGAACGTTGGAATGCTTCCAGAACTTTCAGACGCTTAGCGTACTTCTTGATCTTGGCTTCAGATTTGGATTCTTTGAGTTCAGTGCGCAGGGTTTCTGCATCACGGTCGATGTCGATAGAACGCAGCAATTCGCGGATACCTTCGGCACCCATGAACGCGGTGAATTCATCACCGTATTCTTCGTATTTGGCAGCATAATCGTCTTCCGACATGATCTGGCATTTTTTCAGCGGAGTCATGCCCGGATCGGTCACAACATATGCTTCAAAGTACAGTACGCGTTCGATATCACGCAAAGTCATGTCCAGTACCATACCCAGACGGGATGGCAGGGACTTCAGGAACCAGATGTGCGCAGTCGGGGAAGCCAGTTCGATATGGCCCATGCGCTCACGACGTACTTTAGCGAGTGTGACTTCAACGCCGCACTTTTCGCAGATAACACCACGGTGTTTCAAACGCTTGTACTTACCGCACAGGCATTCGTAATCCTTGATCGGTCCGAAAATTTTGGCGCAGAACAGACCATCACGTTCTGGCTTGAAGGTACGGTAGTTAATGGTTTCTGGCTTTTTAACTTCGCCATAAGACCAGGAACGGATTTTATCCGGTGACGCCAGACCAATCTTGATCGCGTCGAATTGTTCGTTTGGTTGGACTTGCTTGAATAAATCGAGCAGGGCTTTCATGTATATCACTCCAGTTAAGCGCGGCAAACGCTTGGTGGCTGAATAGTGCTGCAAGAGAAGTTGTTTCGTCGCTGACCCTGTTCGCATCGACGGGAGAGCCAGAATTTACCTTGAAAAACTGGTTCCATCAGATACCGGGAACGAAAATCCACTTCCAAACTGCGGGCTAGCTGAATGACCAACGCCCGAAACACGTTCGGGCGGTGGTTTTACTACTAAGACTACAAAAACTTTGCTCTGTGAGCATCACCAGCAAGAAGGCCTTCCTGCCGGTGATAGCGATCAGTCGCGCTCCAGGTCGATATCGATACCCAGAGAACGGATCTCTTTGACCAGAACGTTGAACGACTCTGGCATACCGGCGTCGATCACGTGATCGCCCTTAACGAGATTTTCGTACACTTTGGTACGGCCATTCACGTCATCGGACTTCACGGTCAACATCTCTTGCAAGACGTAAGACGCGCCGTACGCTTCCAGTGCCCAAACCTCCATCTCACCGAAACGCTGACCACCGAACTGAGCTTTACCACCCAGCGGTTGTTGCGTCACCAGAGAGTATGGTCCAGTCGAGCGGGCATGCATTTTATCATCAACCAGATGATGCAGCTTGAGAACATGCATATAACCCAGTGTGACTTTACGTTCAAACGCTTCACCGGTACGTCCATCGAACAGGGTGACCTGGTTTTTAGACGGTGTCATACCCAGTTGTTCAGCGATGTGGTCAGGGAAAGCCAGATCCAGCATACGACGGATTTCAGATTCGTGGGCACCGTCAAACACCGGCGTTGCAAACGGAACACCATGTTTCAGGTTGTTCGTCAATTCCAGAATCTCAACTTCGGACAGGCTGTCGATGTCTTCCTGTTTACCTGATTCGTTATAAATCTTCTTCAGGAATTCACGCAGTTCTTCTACCTTAGCTTTTGCTTTCAGCATTTCGCCGATACGCAAGCCCAGACCTTTTGCTGCCCAGCCCAGATGCACTTCTAAAACCTGACCCACGTTCATACGGGATGGAACACCCAATGGGTTCAGTACGATGTCAGCCGGTGTACCGTCAGCCATGTAAGGCATATCTTCGATAGGCACGATACGGGAAACCACACCCTTATTACCGTGACGACCCGCCATCTTGTCACCAGGCTGCAGGCGACGTTTAACGGCCAGATACACTTTAACCATCTTCTGTACGCCAGGTGGCAATTCATCGCCCTGGGTCAGTTTGGTACGTTTTTCTTCAAATGCCAGATCGAACTGATGACGTTTTTCAGCGATGGAATCTTTCATCGCAACCAGAGCATTGGCAGCATCATCAGCAGCCAGACGAATATCGAACCAGTGATATTTGTCTATGCTTGCCAGGTATTCTTTAGTGATCTTGGTGCCTTTGGCCAGTTTGTTCGGGCCGCCGTCAGCGATCTTACCTTCGAGCATACGTTCCAGACGTTCGAATGCATCGCCTTCCACGATACGCAGCTGATCGTTCAGATCGAGGCGGTAGCGTTTCAGTTCATCATCGATAATCTGTTGTGCACGTTTGTCGCGTTGGATACCTTCGCGGGTGAAAACCTGTACGTCGATGACCGTACCTACCATGCCGGAAGGCACGCGCAGGGAAGTGTCTTTTACGTCGGACGCTTTTTCACCGAAAATCGCACGCAGCAGTTTTTCTTCCGGTGTCAGCTGAGTTTCACCTTTTGGTGTCACTTTACCGACCAGTGTGTCGCCAGCAGTCACTTCAGCACCGATGTAGACGATACCGGATTCATCCAGACGCGCCAGCTGATTTTCAGCCAGGTTGGAGATATCGCGGGTAATTTCTTCTGCACCCAGCTTGGTGTCACGTGCCACAACGGACAACTCTTCGATGTGAATCGAGGTGTAGCGGTCGTCAGCAACGACTTTTTCGGAGATCAGGATCGAATCTTCGAAGTTATAGCCGTTCCAAGGCATAAACGCGACCAGCATGTTCTGACCCAGTGCCAGTTCGCCCAGATCGGTCGAAGCACCGTCAGCCAGTACGTCACCGCGCGCAACCACGTCGCCGACCTTCACGATAGGACGCTGGTTGATATTGGTGTTCTGGTTGGAACGTGTGTATTTAATCAGGTTGTAAATGTCGACACCGACTTCGCCAGCCTGCGCTTCGTCATCGTTCACACGAATAACGATACGGCCCGCATCGATGTAATCGACTTTACCGCCACGCAGTGCCTGCACGGTCGTACCGGAGTCAACTGCTACAGTACGTTCGATACCGGTACCGACGAAAGCTTTTTCAGGACGCAGACATGGAACTGCCTGACGTTGCATGTTGGCACCCATCAACGCACGGTTCGCATCATCGTGTTCGAGGAAAGGAATCAGCGAAGCCGCAACGGAAACCACCTGGCCTGTCGCCACGTCCATGTACTGAACGCGTTCAGGAGAGACCAGAATTGTTTCACCAGCCTGACGGGAGGAAACCAGTTCATCGGTCAATGTACCAGCGCCGTCTATCGTCGCATTCGCCTGAGCAATGATGTAACGACCTTCTTCGATTGCAGACAGATAATCGATCTGGTTAGTGATCTTGCTGTCGATAACTTTACGGTATGGTGTTTCCAGGAAGCCGTATTCGTTCAGACGCGCATACAGAGCCAGCGAGTTGATCAGACCAATGTTCGGACCTTCAGGAGTCTCAATCGGGCATACACGGCCATAGTGGGTCGGATGCACGTCGCGGACTTCAAAGCCGGCACGTTCACGGGTCAGACCACCAGGTCCCAATGCGGAAATACGACGCTTATGCGTGATTTCGGACAGCGGGTTAGTCTGATCCATAAACTGGGACAACTGGGACGAACCGAAGAATTCGCGGATCGCAGCAGAGATCGGCTTGGAGTTGATCAGATCGTGCGGCATCAGGTTATCAGCTTCAGCCTGACCCAGACGCTCTTTAACAGCACGCTCTACACGTACCAGACCGGCGCGGAACTGGTTCTCAGCCAGCTCACCAACGCAACGTACACGGCGGTTACCCAAGTGATCTATATCATCCACTTCGCCACGGCCATTGCGCAGCTCAACCAGGATCTTGATCACAGCCAGAACGTCTTCGTTAGACAAAGTCATGGCGCCAGTCAGTTCATCACGGCCGATACGGCGGTTGAACTTCATACGGCCTACAGCGGACAAATCGTAACGTTCTTCGCTGTAGAACAGGCCATTGAACAGCGCTTCTACGGACTCTTCTGTTGGCGGTTCGCCAGGACGCATCATGCGGTAGATCGCAACACGGGCTGCCATCTGGTCAGCTGTATCGTCAGTACGCAGAGTCTGGGAAATGTAAGCACCCTGATCCAGATCATTGGTGTACAGCGTCTGGATATCGGTCACGCGTGCATCGCGCAGACGGCCCAACAACTCTTCTGTCAGCTCATCGTTGGCGTTAGCGATGACTTCACCGGTATCCGCATCAATGATGTTCTTGGCCAGTACACGGCCTAACAGGTAGTCTTCAGGTACGGAGATGTGTTTAACACCACCGGCTTCGATTTCACGTACGTGTTTCGCGTTAATACGCTTGTCTTTGGCAACGATGACTTTACCGGATTTGTCGGTAATATCGAAACGTGCGACTTCGCCACGCAGACGCTCAGCAACGAATTCCATCTCTGCGCCATCGCTGTGCAGATTGAAATTGTCGAATACGAAGAAGTTCGCCAGAATCTGTTCATTGTTCATGCCGATAGCACGCAACAGGATAGTGACAGGCATCTTACGACGACGGTCAATACGGAAGAACAGAATATCTTTTGGATCGAATTCGAAATCCAGCCAGGAACCACGGTAAGGAATAATACGTGCTGAGAACAGCAGCTTACCGGAGGAGTGCGTTTTACCGCGGTCATGTTCAAAGAACACGCCCGGGGAACGGTGCAACTGAGACACGATCACACGCTCAGTACCGTTAATCACAAAAGAACCTGTGGTCGTCATCAAAGGCAATTCGCCCATGTAGACTTCCTGTTCCTTCATTTCCTTGACGACTGGCTTAGTCGGGGATTCTTTGTCCAGAATGACCAGACGCACTTTCGCACGCAGTGGCGATGCAAAGGTCAGACCACGCAGTTGACATTCCTTGACGTCAAATGCCGGATCACCTAAAACATAGGACAAGAATTCGAGACGAGCGAACCCGTTGTGTGAAACGATAGGAAAAATCGAAGTGAAGGCTGACTGCAAGCCCTCATTTTTACGGTTTACCGGCGTTCTGTCTTCTTGCAGGAAACTTTTATACGACTCGATTTGAGTCGCCAGCAAGAACGGAACATTGTGGACGTTGGCGCGCTTCGCAAAAGATTTACGAATACGCTTCTTCTCAGTAAATGAGTAGTGCATGGACACTCCGTGAGTGACAAGGAAGGATGGAGAATTCAGGATTCCTGGCACAAAATTCAAGTAACTCTGCGACAAAAAACCTCAAGTCTCAGCCCTCGGTCTTAATGAACAGCTAAACAACCCTGAACGACAAAGAAGCCAAAGAGGAACCCTCTCTTACAAGAGGATTCCTGCCTTTGACTTCGGCAAATCCGAAGATTTGCCTTAATGCGAAATTACTTAACTTCGACTTTCGCGCCAGCTTCTTCCAGCTTTTTCTTAGCGGCTTCAGCGTCAGCTTTAGCAACACCTTCTTTAACTGCTTTAGGTGCGCCGTCAACCAGATCTTTAGCTTCTTTCAAGCCCAGACCGGTGATTTCACGAACTGCTTTAATAACGCTAACTTTGTTTGCGCCAGCTTCAGCCAGAACAACAGTGAATTCTGTTTGTTCTTCAGCTGCTGCTGCAGGACCAGCTGCTGCTGGACCAGATGCAACTGCTGCTGCGGATACGCCGAATTTTTCTTCGAAAGCTTTTACCAGGTCGTTCAGGTCCATTACGGACATCGCGCCTACGGCTTCCAGGATATCGTCTTTGCTAATTGCCATTTGAAACTCCAATTAATTAATTACATTGATACGGTATTTGACGGAAACAAAAACTGCAATTAAGCAGCTTCTGCTTCTTTCTTCGCTGCCACAGCTGCCAGAGCGCGTGCAAATGCAGATACAGGTGCCTGCATCATGCCCACAACTTGCGCCAACAGTACTTCACGGCTAGGAATGCTTGCCAATGCAACAACGCCAGCTTTATCCAGCGATTTGCCTGCATAGTTACCTGCTTTAACAACCAGTTTGTCGTTGGTTTTTGCAAAGTCTTGTACGACTTTAGCAGCTGCAACGGCATCTTCCGAGATTGCATAAATCAACGGACCAGTCATTTCAGAAGCGAGGCTGGCAAATGCAGTTCCCTCAACAGCGCGACGTGCCAGTGTGTTTTTCAACACGCGCATGTATACGCCTTGAGCGCGTGCAGAAGCACGCAATTGCGTCAAATGACCGACCTGGATGCCACGATATTCAGCCACGACGATAGTCTGTGCAGTTGCTACTTTTGCAGAGACTTCAGCGACGACGGCCTTTTTGTCATTCAGATTGAGACTCACGGTCAACCTCCATTAATGATAGTCAGTAGGCATATCAGGATGACATGCTTCCTTCGTATCGTTTCGAACACGGCGTCCGAAGTTAGGAGTTTCACTGGCGGACCAGTCCACTACAAAACTTGTTCGGGTACACCATCTGCGTTGGGTTCCTCAGACTTACGTCTTTGGTGTTTAACTGATTCCTGACGGACATCAGCCCAACGGTCTTTGACACTCTGGACAGATATTTCTATCTGTCCAGCCCAAAGAATCGCCCCATGGCGCGAGCCATGAGGACTTAATTACTTACTTAAGCCAGATTTCCGTGGTCAACACGTACGCCAGCACCCATCGTGGAAGAGATGGAAACTTTACGCAGGTAAACACCTTTGGAAGAAGCTGGTTTTGCTTTGTTCAAAGCATCGATCAACGCTACCAGGTTGGCTTTCAGATCTGCATCTGCAAAAGACTTACGACCGATAGTAGTGTGAATGATACCAGCTTTATCTGTACGGTACTGAACCTGACCTGCTTTTGCATTTTTAACTGCAGTAGCAACGTCTGGAGTAACTGTACCAACTTTTGGATTTGGCATCAGGCCACGTGGACCCAGTACCTGACCCAGTGTACCAACGATACGCATAGTGTCTGGAGAGGCGATCACTACGTCAAATGGCATGTCGCCAGCTTTAACGCGTTCTGCCAGATCTTCCATACCAACGATATCAGCACCGGCTGCTTTCGCTTCTTCAGCTTTTGCACCTTGAGCGAATACCGCTACACGTACAGTTTTACCTGTACCTGCTGGCAACACAACTGCGCCACGAACAACCTGGTCAGATTTCTTAGGATCTACACCCAGTTGTACGGAAACGTCGATGGATTCGTTGAATTTTGCTGTTGCGCACTCTTTGATCAGAGTAACTGCATTGTCGAAAGAGTAAACTTTCAGACGATCAACTTTAGTTGCGAGCAACTTTGCTTTTTTAGATAACTTAGCCATTACAGACCCTCCACCGTGATACCCATAGAACGGGCAGAACCAGCGATAGTACGGACTGCTGCGTCCATATCAGCTGCTGTCAGATCTTTTGCTTTAACTTTAGCGATTTCTTCAGCTTGAGCACGAGTGATCTTACCAACTTTGTCGGTATGTGGCTTAGCAGAACCTTTAGTGATGCCAGCTGCTTTTTTGATCATGTATGTTGCTGGAGGAGTCTTCATCACGAATGTGAAAGACTTGTCAGCAAATGCGGTGATCACAACAGGAATTGGCATGCCTGGTTCCATACCTTGGGTCTGCGCGTTGAACGCTTTGCAGAATTCCATGATATTCAAACCACGTTGACCCAGAGCTGGACCGATAGGTGGGGATGGATTTGCTTTACCAGCTGGCACTTGCAGCTTGATAAAACCAATAATTTTCTTTGCCATGTTGGCTCCTAAATAAAATGAGTATTAGCGCCTGACTTGATGCTGCTACTGCCAGGCTCCTCGGCTTGCATCAGTTTCTGAATTACTGCTTTCATCGTACTGATTGACGATTAATTCTTTTATTCTGATCAGACTTTTTCTACCTGAGCGAATTCCAGTTCTACTGGTGTCGCACGACCAAAAATAGTCACGGTGACGCGGACTTTCGATTTCTCGTAATTCACTTCTTCCACGCTGCCGTTGAAGTCTGTGAATGGGCCTTCTTTAATACGAACCACTTCACCTACTTCATACAAGACTTTTGGTCTTGGTTTTTCTACGCCATCCTGCATCTGTTGCAGTATCTTATCCACTTCATGCTGAGGGATAGGAGATGGTTTATTTGATTTACCACCGATAAAGCCGGTCACCTTGCTGGTATTTTTCACCAAATGCCAGGTATCGTCAGTCATTTCCATTTCGACGAATACATAGCTTGGAAACAGCCTGCGCTCAGTCACTGCCTTACGGCCGTTACGGACCTCGATAACTTCTTCAGTAGGAACCAGAATGCGGCCAAATTTGTCCTGCATTTCTGCACGTTCAATCCGCTCAACCAGAGCGCGCTGAACACTTTTTTCCATACCGGAATACGCATGGACGGCGTACCATCTTTTAGCGCTTTTAGGCACAGACACCACTGGCGCTGTACCTTGTTCGTTTTCCTGAATGTTTTCGCTCATTATTTTTTCCATCCAAGGATTACGTCATACAACATAAACTCGAGGAATTTATCTGTTCCCCAAAGGAAAATTGCCATCACCAGCACAAAACCAAAAACAACTGCGGTGATCTGACCTGCTTCCTTACGGGTAGGCCAAACTACTTTCTTGGTTTCACGAACAGATTCTTTAGCAAATTCAACAAAATTGCGTCCCAGATCTGAGACTGCCAACAAACCACCTGCAATTACCAGACCGGCCACCAGTGCAGCAGCGCGCACCCAGGTAGACTGACCAGCAAGAACATAAAATGCAGCAATTCCAGCAACTACAGCAAAAACCGCCAGAATGACTTTATATTTGTCATTGGAGGTACTGACTGTCTGGACGGAATGATTAGACATACTGTATTTACTTTCGGCGCCCTGCGGCTTTGATGGTGGCAGGGGCGGAGGGAATCGAACCCCCAGCCTACGGTTTTGGAGACCGTCGCTCTGCCAATTGAGCTACACCCCTACATTTTGAAACTGGCTGAATTTGAGCGGCAACCAGAACAGGTTGCCGCGCTTGATTCATTACTACAAATTACTCGATGATTTTAGCAACAACGCCTGCACCGACTGTACGACCACCTTCACGGATAGCGAAGCGCAAGCCTTCTTCCATCGCGATTGGGTTGATCAGTTTTACTGTGATCGATACGTTGTCACCTGGCATAACCATTTCTTTGTCTGCTGGCAACTCGATCGAACCAGTTACGTCCGTTGTACGGAAGTAGAACTGTGGACGGTAGTTATTGAAGAATGGTGTATGACGGCCGCCTTCATCTTTCGACAGAACGTAGATCTCGCCTGTGAAATGTGCATGTGGCTTGATCGAACCTGGTTTCGCCAATACCTGACCACGCTGGATGTCTTCACGCTTAGTACCGCGCAGCAGAACACCTACGTTGTCGCCTGCCTGACCCTGGTCCAGCAGTTTGCGGAACATTTCAACGCCAGTACATGTTGTTTTGACTGTGTCTTTGATACCAACGATTTCGATCTCTTCGCCGACTTTAACGATACCACGCTCAACACGGCCTGTTACCACTGTACCGCGACCAGAGATGGAGAATACGTCTTCAACTGGCAGCAGGAATGTACCGTCAACTGCGCGCTCTGGCGTAGGAATGTAGCTATCCAGTGCATCCGCCAGTTTCATGATCGCTTCTTCGCCCAACGCGCCTTTGTCGCCTTCCAGCGCCAGTTTTGCGGAACCTTGGATGATAGGCAGATCGTCGCCTGGGAATTCGTATTTGGACAGTAATTCACGTACTTCCATTTCAACCAGTTCCAGCAACTCAGCGTCATCAACCATGTCGCATTTGTTCAGGAAAACGATGATGTATGGAACGCCAACCTGGCGAGCCAACAGGATGTGCTCACGTGTTTGTGGCATTGGGCCGTCTGCTGCGGAGCAAACCAGGATCGCGCCGTCCATCTGCGCTGCACCAGTGATCATGTTTTTAACATAGTCAGCATGGCCTGGGCAGTCAACGTGTGCGTAGTGACGGCTTGCTGTTTCGTATTCTACGTGTGCAGTGTTAATTGTAATACCACGTGCTTTTTCTTCTGGTGCTGCGTCGATTTCGTCGTATTTCTTCGCTTCGCCGCCGAATTTTGCGGACAGAACTGTCGCGATCGCTGCTGTCAGTGTAGTTTTACCGTGATCAACGTGACCAATTGTACCGACGTTCACGTGCGGCTTGGTGCGTTCGAACTTACCTTTTGCCATTTTGGACTCCTAACGATTTTGATGAGAATACTCAGGCACGCGCCCGACGACTTCAGACTTGAAACACCAGCTTTAGTGGTGCCCTTGACGTGGATTGAACACGTGGCCTCTCCCTTACCAAGGGAGTGCTCTACCACTGAGCTACAAGGGCAGCTTGTTTCGCACAATAGCGATGCAAAAAACTGGAGCGGGTGAAGGGAATCGAACCCTCGTCATAAGCTTGGAAGGCTTCAGCTCTACCATTGAGCTACACCCGCAGGGGCTACCACTTCAGCCGCAATACAAATTCTTTAAAATTCTTTACCTGGTGGAGAGGGCTGGATTCGAACCAGCGTACTCGCAAGAGGGCAGATTTACAGTCTGCTGCCATTAACCACTCGGCCACCTCTCCGCAGGGAATCCCGAACTATATAGATCGACCTCACACCTGTCAAGGCTGTTTTCTAAAAAGAGTCAAAAAACGATAAAAATTTATTTTATTAACAATGAAATGACGAGAAAACAGCACACTTTTCCTATGCAGGCCTGTTTTTCAGCAGCCAGCTTAATTTCTCGCGTGATTGAGCTGAAAGGAGTCTATGTACGGTTTTTGCTGAAAATCATGGGAAAGTACAGCCAGCGGGCTGGCAGAGCGACGGTCCAGCGCAACAGCGACAAAGCGCCATTCTGCACAGCCTGCCTGCATAGCAATCGCGAGCGTGCCTTCAGCCAGTTCATACCCATGCCGCTCCGCCATAGCGATCAAATCTGTCTCGTCCGGCTGCACGCCGGGCTGAAAACGCAGGGTGATAGCAATCGCAGCACGGGCAGGTAACCAGGCTTCCAGTTTATGCACCCAAACCATACAGGCAGCAGACAACAGCGCCAGCAGTATCGCAGCGGCATAAAAGCCTACGCCAACCAGGATACCGATGGCCGATGAGGCCCAGACCGAGGCTGCCGTGGTGAGCCCGCTGATCGTGAAACCTTCCTTCATGATCACACCCGCACCCAGAAAGCCTATGCCAGTGACTATGCCCTGGATAGTGCGTGAAGGATCCAGATTCATCGGTGCCAGCGCCCTGCCGCCAAACCAGAAGTCAGGATAGCCAGCAATGACGACCAGCGCAGCCGAGGCCATGCACACCAGTCCATATGTGCGCATTCCCGCTGCCCTGCCATGGTAGGAACGCTCATAGCCCACCACAAATCCCAGCAGCATCGCGCCGAAAATATTGAGAAAAATGATCAGATTCGCATTAATCTCTGCTGCCGACCAAAAGCTCATGAAATGATTCAGATAGACATCCACTTTGCACATCCGGATAAAATAATTTATAGAATTTCAGTGTATCACCCCCTATTTCATGACATGACACTTTCCACGCCCACAACGGTGTAAGGCCAGATTTGCACAACCCTGGACAGTACCGCCACTGCGTTGTACACACTATGTAAAAGCTAAGCTGACGAGCAAGAATTTCATCTATATGTAAGCACCCGCTCTCTCCAATCCCCTTTTATAGCAATGACTTAGAGAAATAAGTGCCCAGTTTTCTTGCAGGCTACAATATCAACAAGCCAAATTTAAAATCCTGCTTACAAGCGAAAAAAGCTAATTAGTTGCGACATTTTCATGCTTACGCCAGGCACAACAGTGTTTGATTTTTTCCATGCGAGACTGATCGCCTGAGCTATAATGCGCGCTCTCAATCATTGGGGAGTAGCCAGCTTCAGCCCAGCTGAAGACGGCGCATCAACATACTTGACGGGTTCGTCATGGTGCGCCGGATCTGCGATTATGCGTGGATTTCGCAAGACCTTTGATAGTCGCATGGCGTTTCCAGGGATGGGGCGGCGTGCTGCTGTCATTGGCCAGTCCGCCCCGTCCCAAATATACTCATGGAAGCATTTTTCGTCTCTGCACTCGCTGTCACCGTCGGTGAAATCGGCGATAAAACCCAATTGCTTGCGCTGTTACTGGCAGCGAGGTATAAAAAACCTGCCCCCATTATTTTGGGGATACTGGTCGCAACTCTGGCCAACCATGCGCTGGCCGGGTTAATTGGTAGCTGGGTAGCCAGCCATATACCTGCAGACTGGTTACGCTGGGGACTGGGACTCTCATTTATCGCTATTGCAGCCTGGACTTTAAAGCCGGACGACATGGATGATGAGGGCATCCAGGATGGCCGCTACGGCGTCTTTTTACTGACCTGTGTGACTTTCTTCCTGGCTGAAATGGGCGATAAAACCCAGCTCGCCACAGTCGCACTGGCAGCAAAGTATGAAGCGCTGCTCAGCGTCATTGCGGGCACGACGCTGGGCATGCTGATTGCCGACGTACCGGCAGTGTTTTTGGGTAAAGTGGCGTCACCTAATTTTCCGTTTAAGCTGGTACGCTGGATCGCCGCAACTGTATTCGCCGTGCTTGGTTGCCTGGTACTGGCAGGTGCCGGTGACCGTTTTCTGTAAAGAATGCTAAAGAATAATGATGATACAGCTCTACCATAATCCACGTTGCTCCAAATCACGCGAAACACTGGCTCTGCTAGAACAGATCGCAAGTGAACAGCAATTAAGCCTGGAAGTCATCGACTACCAAAAGACGCCACTGACACTGGAGCAGTTACAAACGCTGCTCACACAGCTAGGTGGCGATGTACAAGCGATGTTGCGCCCGAATGAAGAGGAGTACAGTGCCGCCAGCCTGGCGGACGCAGACAGTTTGCGCGCGCTGCAAGCCATCGTGACCACCCCTAAATTATTACAGCGACCTATCGTCAGCTATCGTGGACAGGCTGTCATCGCACGTCCACCCGAGCTCGCGCTCGGCTTATTTCAGAAAGTAAATCCATGAGCGAATTCAGACTTGCTGCTGGCAGCAAAGTAAAGTTTGGCTGCACCACGAATCAGCTGTACACCATACTACGCCAGGGTATCAGCCATGACACCCAGCGCCTGGGACTGGAAAATCACCACCTGAGTGGCGGAATTTTCGTCGGCGAATTAATGGCTTATTACGCCGCCTGTGCTGCATTTTGCAAAAATACCAGCGAATTACATCAGCAACACGCCGAAGTGATGGGCGCTTTTGTCAACGCGCTGCAGGAACAGAAAGGCAGTAAGCCTGTGTTGGCCGGTGTGGATGACATAGGCCATCAGGCGGGCTTGCCAGTGGTACTGGATATAGAACTGGGTGAAGACTGCCTGCTGCTGGCCGATCCGCAGTTTGTCGCTGCGCACGAGACGGAAAAGAGCTGGAAATACTGGCGCAGCGCCAGTCTGCAGCGCCCGGATGGCATTCCGGCCAGCTGGGTACGCCAGGTGTTCTTCCCGCGTCTGCTGGACTTCCGCGATGTCGCTACGGCACGCAGTGCACGCAGTCTGGAACAAACTACCGACTGCGCACTGATGGTAGGTGGTTTAATGCAGGCATGGCATAAAGATGCGCCAGCCGATTTGCTGCATGCATTTCACAAACAATACGGCCGCATTAATTTTTCGCAATCCATGAATTTTGACGAGACCTCGCTGGAACGCTTCTTTAATCTGGCAGCCATGATAGACCCGGCCAGCCGCTTACTGAATCAGATGACCATCTGGCAGGACATTGATGCGCTGGCCAAAAAGCAGGGCATCCCTTTAAGCGAGTAAATTCAAGTCAAAGCGGAGAAACAAAGGCGGCAACCCAACAAAGTGAGCTGCCGTCTGTGTGGGATAGCTGTTCAGTTTGCCGGACTACGTTTCACAAAGAACAGCGCAGCGCCGATCGCCATCAGTATGCCGCCAAAAAAACGGTTCTGCCTCTGCAGCCAGCGCTCATCACGGAAATACTTTTGCGCCCCGGAAGCAGCAAATGCATAGCTATGCATGACAATCAGGTCTACCGTGCACATAGTCACAGCCAGTATAAGGAGTTGCGGTAACAGCGGCGCCTGTTGCGATATGAATTGCGGCAACACGGCCACCATAAAAATGATGCCCTTAGGATTGGTCGCATTGGTCAGAAAGCCGGTCAGAAAGCGGCGTCTCACAGAGGGCACCACCTTGTCAGCCGCATCTTGCAGCATGCCCTGTGTGACGCGGGTACGCCATTGCATCCAGCCCAGATAGATCAGATACAAAGCACCAACCACCTTGACAATGCTGAATGCCAGTTCAGAGGCTAGCAAGATAGAACCCACGCCAGCACCGGCAATCGCCAGTATCATCAGCAAACCGGCCTGCAAACCCATAATGGTGACACTGGTACGGCGCACACCGTAATTCAGACCATGCGACATGGATAATACAGCGCCGGAACCCGGCGAAATCGCGATCACGCAAGCGGCAATGACAAAGGCAAACCAGGTGGCAAAACTCATCACAAACTCCGGCAAAGAAAAATCCTGATTGTAGGCGATATGCGCCGGATAGGGTTCAGGACATGCAAGCGTCAATGCGCTCAAGGCCAGCCACAGCCGTTGGCCTACGGCGAAATACCTCAGGTTTTGGCAGTACGGTTGACCGCCAAGCCATATTTTTTCTGCAGTTCGTCATACAAACCACGGATCGCTTTCAGACGCGGATTCATAGGATCCAGACGGCGACCAGCCTCAATCAGACTCCTTGCCTGTTCTCCTATGGTGCTGTCCCAACCCATATTTTCCAGGCATTTCAATGCAGCCAACGCCGCATTCAGCACCACCTGTGGGTTATCAGGCGATTTTTTAGCAGCAGCAGTCATCAGTTCAACCGAGCCACGGAAGTCGCCCTGCTTCGCTTTTTGTACCCCCAGCGCCACCAGATCCATCACTTCTTTCTGGCTACGCTGCGCTAATTCTTTGGCAAGATGTCCTTTACCTGCGCTTTCAAACACGCCCATAGCACGTGCCATCATGCGCTGGTTACTGGCATTTTTCATCACATCCAGGACGATTTCGGACGCCTGACCTTCCTGATTATTGTCCAGGCAGCTTTTCGCCAGACCCAGTTTGGCATTGGTGGACAGGCCGATATCCTCGCGTGAGGCGACCACCGCATTATCCAATTCTTCGGTCAGGCGCTTATCACCGGTTTTGGCGTGCACCATCGCAGCAGAAATCGCGCGGCAGGCAGCGGTCTTTTTGAGGCCGACCATGTTTTTTTCCATGTCGCGTATCACTGATTTGGCCTGATCGGTATCGCCTTTTTTGACCAGCGCACCAACCAGATTCAGGTGATCTTCAGGGTCGCGGAATTCAGAAAATTTGGCCTTACTGACTACCTTTTTAAATACATTTTCTGCAGTTTCTATATCGCCGGTTTCCATCGCAATCCGGCCCAGATTGCGCAGACGCCGCACCGCATGCGGCGACACGCTGACGGCGGTATCCAGCACTTCTTTCGCTTCTGGCAACTGGCCTATCATTTCATGGGTTTTCGCCAGCCAGTCATAGGCATCCATGTATTTATTATTTTCAGCGACCAGATTTTTCAGGATAGCTTCCGCTTCCTGATATTTACCTTGCATGTACAAGGTCTTCGCTAAACCCAGCCGTGCCCAGGCCACGGCTTTTAATTCGAATAACTGGGTGTATAAGGCTTCGGCTTCGACCGCTTCACCCAGCACCACGTGTAACTCGGCGCGCAAACGCATAAAGTCGACTGCATACTTAGGATAATCGCGCTCTCCATGATGGCAGGCTACAATTGCCTCAGTTGGATTACCTTCTTCCATCAGTGCGTGCACGTCAACAAAAGCGCGACGTTTTTCTAAGGCTTTGATCACACGCTCCAGCAAAGTGTCAGCAGTAAAAGGCTTGAGCAGATAATCAGACGGAGCGAGCTCGGCGGCACTGACGACTTTCGCGTAGCTGCGCTCGGCCGTGACCATGATGAAGATGGTGGATAAGGGAGCCAGCTTATGATGGCGCATATCTTCCAGCAGTTGCTGACCATCCTGACCGACGCCCAGGTCGTATTCACAGAGGATCAGGTCATAGACCTTATTCTGTATCGACCGCACCGCCGTACCGGCAGTGAGCGCATGCTCGATTTTGGTGATACCACACAAATTCAGCATATTGTGCAAACTGACCCGCATGCCCTGATGCGGTTCAATGAGCAATGCCCTGATGTCACTGAGTTCGCTCATTTCAACCTTTAGCTTAATTATTTTACTGATTGCCAGAAATAGCTGCGCCGGATGCAATACACCGATGGCCTGACGCCGGATTCATTATATGCATGTGACGGCAGTGCTGCGCGGAACTTTATGCATGTTGCGCTGTTTGCAGAAAAAATGCTGTGTTTAGGCAACTTATCCATGCTTATTTGAGGATTCTGGCGAGCGCCAGCACGAACAGCGTGATCAGAATGGTTGAGGCGAACGGAAACGAAAACTGCTTGCCGAACAGGCGAAAACGCAGGTCACCGGGCAAGCGGCCTATGCCCAGCTTTTCCAGCCAGGGCAGCAGGCTGGATAAGACGATCACCACCAGAAACAGCGTGAGAAACCAGCGAAACATAGTGCACTCCAAATCGGAATCAGCCAGCCATACTATAGCTGGCGGATGTATTACAGACGATGTGAGCGGTCTTGCTGCAGCAAAGTAGCAGGCAGACTAAGTTCTGTCCCAACCAGCAATACTTTAAATAATTCACCCATTTCTGCTGGCGACACCAGTTTTTGCAAAGCATTGGCCTGCGGCAGATACTGCATCACCTGTTCGGCGGAAGTACGCGCCAACACTTGTGCGATACCAGCCTGTATCAGGAAACCAGCCTGGCTCGCATACGTATGCAAGTGCAGACCGCTATCCAGTGCGGCCTGAGCCATCGCAGTAAAGTCCACATGAGCCGTAATATCCTGCAAACCCGGCAGATAAAAGGGATCAGGATGGGCGTGATGACGATAGTGACACATCAGCGTGCCCTGATGCCGCTGCGGATGATAATACTCACGCGCCGGGAAACCATAGTCGATCAGCAAGGCTGCAGCTGCTTTACCGGTCTGCGCCTGCCCGGCCTGCAGCATGGCAGAAAGGCTATGCATAAAGCCAATCGCAACCGCGTGGACTTCAGTCAGGTAGCCTTCCTGCAGCGTATCGGCATCCGGGATCTGGGCCGTGCGCGCCGCATTGCAGTCGCGCTCAACAAAGTGCAAAGCAGGCTGGTGCTCGCTGGTATTCAAGGCCACACCCACTTCGCGCCAGCCATTAGCCGTCTTGCGCAACAGGTCGACCGGCATCGCATCCAGCACTTCATTGCCCAACACCAGTCCGGAAAATGCCTCTGGCATCGCGGGCAGCCACTGCACTTCAGCAAAATCTTTCAGATATTCTTCCTGACGGGCACGCAGTTCGCCAGACAATTCCACGATAAAATAGCGCTCTATCGCGATACCTGCTGTACGGCATTCGCTCAGAAAGTCTCTCGCGAGCTTGCCGCTGCCAGCGCCAAACTCCATGACCTGAGCACTGATCTGTGGCAGGCACTGCGCATAAAATTGCGCCAGCGTGGCACCAAACAGCGGCGTCATTTCCGGCGCCGTTGTAAAATCGCCGTCTTTGCCTAATTTTGTTGCACCGCCACTGTAATACCCCAGATCGGGTGCATACAGCGCCAGCTCCATATAGCGTGAAAAAGGCAGCCAGCCCTGATGCTGGGCCAGTTCGTCCAAAATCCGTTGTTGCAAAGCTTGTGAAGCTGCAAGCGCATCCGGCGCCGGTAAAGGTAGAGATAATTTTTGCATACCGGCATTGTATTGAAAACCGTAACAACTCTGTGAAGAATTTCCATGAGCAGCAAGCATATTGAAGCGCCGACCGGTTCCACCACCGCACGCGTTGCCCTGGTGACCGGTGCGGCCAAACGCATAGGTCGCCACATTGCCCTCGCCCTGGCCGGGCAAGGCTGGGACGTGGCCGTGCATTATGGCCGTTCAGGCAGCGAGGCAGCCGAGGTAGTGGCAGAGATTCAGGCCATGGGCCGCCGTGCTGCTGCATTCGCTTGCGATTTAAGCGATGAAGCAGCGACCCGCGCCTTGCTGCCGCAAGTGATCGCCACGCTGGGTGGCATAAATTGCGTGGTCAATAATGCATCCCTGTTTGAAGAAGATGATGTGCACAGCTTCAGTCATGCTGCGCTGGACCGGCATATGCATGCCAATCTGGCAGCACCCATTACCCTGACCCAGGCACTGTATGCTGCCACGCCGGAACACGGTCAGAGTTGTGCCATCCAGTTACTGGATCAGAAGCTGTTCAATCTGAATCCTGATTTTTTATCGTACACCTTATCCAAAGCCGCATTACAATGCGCGACGACCACGCTGGCACAAGCGCTGGCACCCCGCGTCAGGGTAGTCGGCGTAGCACCCGGCATTACCATGGTATCGGGGCATCAGAGTGAGGCCGATTTTACGCAAGCCCACCAGGTCACACCACTGGGACGTTCCAGTACGCCGGACGATATCGCGCGCACCGTGTGCTTTGTGGCAGACAGCCCGGCCATCACCGGCACAACTATCCTGGTCGATGGCGGCCAGCATTTAATTCCTTTGCAGCGTGATGTGATGTTCGTCGCGACTGCGAATACCGGTAACCTCAGTTAACTTTTCTAAGAATCGAGCTTTTTATGTTATCCGTCCTGCACCACCCACAACTGACCGATTGCCGTCGTCTGTTCCTGCGCAACTATGAAGTCAACATCAATATCGGTGTGCATGAATTTGAAAAAAAAGGCGAACAGCGCGTACTGATCAATGTCGATCTGTATATCCCGCTGGCCTTGTCGACGCCAAAAGATGATTTGCTCGATGAAGTCGTGGATTATGATTTCATGCGTGGCACCATCGCGGCACGGGTAGCGCAAGGCCATATTCATTTGCAGGAAACTTTATGTGATGATGTGGCACGCAGCATGCTGGCCCATCCACGGGTACGCGCAGTCTGTGTTTCCACCATGAAACCGGATGTCTATCCGGATTGTGAAGGCGTAGGCGTAGAAGTTTTCCAGATCAAAGAATAAGACCTCAGTAAATCTCTTACGGCAAGCGCATCACCAGCGGTACAGATAATTTTCGTCGCCCTGCCTTACCGTAAGCGATGCCTGCGCATCCAGCACCAGCAATTCAACAGTAAAACCAGAGTCAGACCATGCAAGCCTTGAACGTATCCCTCACACCCGGCGCCAGCGAAGCCGCAGCTGCTGAATCCACAGCTCAGTCAGCCGCCCAGTCAGCTAGCAAATCAGCAGAAAAAATCGCCTACGAAAACAATAAGCTGCACAAACGTTTGTGCCGCCTGGTCGGTCAGGCCATAGGCGATTTCAATATGATAGAAGAAGGCGATAAGGTCATGGTCTGTCTGTCCGGCGGCAAGGACAGTTATGCCTTACTCGATATTCTGATGACGCTGCGCGAACGCGCACCTATCAACTTCGAGATCGTGGCCGTCAATCTGGATCAAAAGCAGCCGAATTTCCCGGCCGATATACTGCCTGCTTATCTGGAAAAAATCGGTATCCCGTATCACATTGAAAATCAGGACACTTATAGCATCGTTAAGCGTCTGATCCCGGAAGGCAAAACCACCTGCTCACTGTGCTCACGGCTGCGCCGTGGCATTTTGTACCGGGTAGCCGATGAACTGGGTGCGACCAAAATCGCACTCGGCCATCATCGCGACGACATCATGGAAACCTTTTTCCTGAATATGTTCTTCGGTGGAAAACTCAAAGGTATGCCAGCCAAACTGCAATCGGATGATGGCAAACATATCGTGATCCGCCCTATGGCCTATGTGAAAGAAGCCGATACCGAACGCTATGCGCAAGTACGGCAATTCCCTATCATTCCTTGCGATCTGTGCGGATCGCAGGAAAACCTGCAGCGTAAGCAAATCAAAAACCTGATGCGCGAATGGGAAAAGAAACATCCTGGTCGCGTCGATAATATTTTCTCTGCTTTATCCACCGTCGCGCCTTCGCATCTGATGGACAGAAATCTGTTCAACTTCCAGGACTTGAAACTCGATGGCAATGCCAACCCCAACGGCGATATCGCATTTGACGATGAACCCTGCGCGACACCTGCAACTGGCGTGATACAACTGCAACTCGATCAGGACTGATACGCGGCAGCAGTTCAGACTGAATGAAAAAAAACGCTGATCTTGTATCAGCGTTTTTTATTTTCAAGGCAGACTGTATTCAATCCTGACGATCCACGCTCAGCGGTCCGCTGCCATGTACCACCACCATCAGCAAGCCACCGGCCATGGACAGATTTTTCATAAAGTGGATCATCTGGTTTTGTGCCGCATCCGGTGCCGCTGCCCAGAAGTCATGAAACAGCACCGCAGCCGCAATCGTGAATAATGCCATTGCCGCTGCACTCAGACGGGCACGCCAGCCCAGCATCAAGAGTAAGCCACCACCCAGTTCCACCACGATTGCCGCAACGGCAGCCAGTGCAGGGAAAGGCAGATTTTTGCTAGCGATATAGCCTGCCGTGCCATCAAAGCCGGTGATTTTGCTGACGCCTGACAGCACGAAAATCAGAGCGATCAATACGCGCCCAAACAGGGGGCCAGTTTTTTCTAAAAATGTCATGTTTATTTCCTTTCAAATGAATCAGTTCGCGAAGCGCATATAGCCATGCCCATCAGTCGCGAGGTTTACGCGGCGAACGCGCCGCGGCGGTAATCATCAATCGCCTGCATAATTTCCTGCTGGCTGTTCATCACAAACGGGCCGTACTGCACTATCGCCTCATGCAGCGGCTGCCCAGCCACCAGAATCGCGCGGGTCGCACCGACCGCCTGGAACTGCACACCATCAGACTCCGGCGCATTGTTCAGTATCGCCATTTGTCCGGCGGCCACCCTGGTTCCCTGCACCTGCAATGCGCCTTCATACACCACCACAAACGCATTCATCGTGGCTGGCAGTGCCTGCGTAAAGCTGGCACCATCTGGGCTATGAATATCCAGATACAGCGGCTGGGTATGCGCTCTTTGCACCGCGCCCTTCACTCCGTGGCTGGCACCGGCAATCACCCGCACCAGCACGTCCTGCTCAGTACGCAGTTCAGGAATCTGCTCACGCTGGATATCGCGATACCAGGGCGCGCACATCTTGTCCTGCGCCGGTAAATTCAGCCATAACTGAAAACCCGCCATACGGCCAGACTCTTGCTCCGGCAATTCCGAGTGAATCACACCACGGCCTGCGGTCATCCATTGCACACCACCGGTTTGCAATAAGCCTTCATTGCCAGCGCTGTCGCGATGGCGCATGCGACCGGTCAGCATATAGGTGATGGTTTCAAAGCCACGGTGCGGATGATCGGGAAAACCGGCGATGTAATCATCAGGCTGATCGCTGCCAAAGGCATCCAGCATCAGGAAAGGGTCCAGGCGCTTTTGCAACTGATGGTCGAGTAAGCGTGTCAGTTTCACACCTGCGCCATCGGAAGTTTCCTGACCGACGACCAGATGCTCGACCTGACGTGAACGAGTGACGACTTCAGCTTGGTAATTCGTGTTCATACCTTGCTCCTTCATGCTAAATATCAGGCTGATATGACAGAATCAGCCTGTACCATCCATGTGCTTTTGTTTAATTCAATTGTGCGATCTCTGCGCGTGCAGCACTGAGCGCCTGTGCTTCACTGTCCGGCCCCATGGCCAGGCCTTCTGCATAAATAAACTCCACATCGCTCATACCGAGGAAGCCCAGGAAAGCACGCAGATAAGGCATCTGGGTATCATTCGGCGTATTGCGATACAGGCCGCCACGGCTCAACACCACATACACTTTTTTCCCAGTCAGCAAACCTTCCGGACCCTGTGCGGTATAACGGAAAGTCACACCGGCACGTGAAATCGCATCGATCCAGTTTTTCAGTTGCGCAGAAATTCCAAAGTTATACATAGGTGCACCGATCACTACGCTGTCAGCCGCCTGCAATTCCGCAATCAGTGCATCATCCTGGGCTACTCTGGCCTGCTGCGCCTCTGTGCGCTGGTCGGCTGGGGTGAATAAGGCTTGCAAGGCAGTTTCGTCCAGTACCGGATGCGGTGTCACACCCAGATCGCGCACCTGCAATGTGGCACCCGGATGCTGCGCCAGCAAATGAGCACTCAGTTCAGCCGCCAGGCGGTTACTGTGCGAGTTAGCGGAACGTACGCTGGAGTTGATTTGCAAAATTTTCATGATCGTTTCCTTGTCTGATTGAATGACTTAGTCTGCTGTTTCGGATGTCGCTATATCGAAGCTCGCCTTACGCGCAGTTCACAATTTGCTGTTCCGTTTGGCGATGTAGCTACTTTATACGTTCCACTTTCAATACAGAAGACGATAAATTGGATATCATTGTTCCATTTTTGGAACGACACTGGAGCAAGCGTATGCAAATAGAAGCCAATGACTTATTCCTGTTTGCGCGGGTCACGGAAGAAGGCAGCTTTAGCAAAGCCGCAGAGCGTCTGGGTTTGCCCAAATCCACGCTGTCGCGCCGCATCTCCACGCTGGAAACCCAACTCGGCGAACGCCTGTTACTGCGCACCACACGTCAGCTCAGCCTGACGGAATTCGGTCACAGCGTGCTGCAACATGCACTGCAAGTCAGGGAAGAAGTGGAAGCCACGCTGGCACTGACCCAGCACCGTCAGGCCGAACCCTCAGGCAATTTACGCATCTCTATGCCCGGCGATTTCGCCTATGGCCCTATGGGCGTTTTTCTGGGCGAGCTGTTACGCCGCTATCCATCGATACAGCTGGATATGGACTTGTCGCCACGCCGGGTCGATCTGATCGCAGAAAACTTTGACGTCGCGATACGGGTAGGCGAGCTGCCCGACGATGCCTCGCTGGCGGCAAGGCGTCTGACCACTTTTCAGGCGGGCTTATATGCAGCCCCCTCGTATCTGGCAAGGCGCGGCACGCCCAGCGAGCCGGAAGCGCTGATGGAACACGATGCGCTGCGTCTGACTGCGCGGAATAAAGATGCCATCCCCTGGCGTCTGCGCCGTGGCAATGCGCAATGGGAAGGCATCCCACCCGGACGCGCCACCGCCAATTCACCGGAAATACTGATACGCCTGGCGGTACAGGGCATGGGCATCATGCTGATGTCACATCACTTCGCGAGAAATTATCTGGAAACCCAGGCTCTGGTTCCCATCCTGGGGGACTGGCAAGGGCCGGAAATTCCGGTCTGGGCCGTATTCCCGGGACGCCGGCTAATGCCTGCACGCACGCGTGTGTTTCTGGATGCACTGGTCGAGCGCTATCAGAATGAACTTCCTTACAGCATTGCAGCACGTGACTGTTCCTGAGCAAACCAGGTGGCCGAACGAAGTAATTGGCGTGAAAGCAACACGTGTCAGCGGATTTATAAGCTGTTACTAGGCGGGCGGCCTTGCATTGCGCATACTAGGCCAAGCACTCAGCAAGACCACTTTCTGAGTGGCACGGCCACTTCCTGATACGTATCAAACCACGACTGAACTGCCCGCTATGTTGCCATTACCCGCACCTGGGGTCTTGTTACCCCCCGTCCCCGCCATCGCACCCAGCCTGCCGTATGAGCCGCTGGAGCACGGTAAAAATTACTGGATCGTGGATCAGGCCTTGCCGAATGCAGAAGAAATCGCAGAGCGCTGCTATCAACGCGAGCAGTGGCAGTACGGCAAACCCTATACCCAGGAAAGCTGGCCGGGCATGCGCTTTCACGGTGCGCTGTTGCCTGAGGAACTGGCGGCACTGGAGGCTAAGGTGAAGCAATTGACTGGCAAGCAAAAACTCTGGACGGGTCAGGCTCCCGGCGGATTGAAGCTGGATAGCAATGTGGCGCAACTGGTCGGCCAGCAAGAAGGACGTCCGCACCCACATACCGATAGCCGCAGCCTGTGCCGTTATGCCTGCGTAATTTACCTGAGCCGCGATCCGGCCCCGGATTCCGGCACCAGCTTTTGCCGACTGCGCTATCCGAATGGCGCCATCGGCGGCAACATCGTGGCAGCCCCGAACAATAATCTGGTCGATGCGCTCAAAGTGCGTGGCCTGCCAATTCAAGCCTGGTATGAAGACCTGCGCGTGGAAAATGTATTCAATCGCATGATTCTGTACAAAGCCAATCTGGTCCACAGCGCCACCGGCTACTTCGGCCAAAGCCTGCGCGATAAACGCCTGACTGTGGTGTTTTTCTGGATGGCGGAAGATTAAACACGGTCACACTGACAGCCACTACAATTGAATGCACATTGAATTGCCTTGAGACAAAATATTTTTCTTCTATAGTGAAAGTATTTTGTGCGCTGCCAGACTAATCATGCACCGCCAGCTGCAAGCTTATGCAAGCACCTGGTTTTATCCACTTTTCGGGAGACCCTATGCATCGTCGCCAATTTCTGCAAACCACAGCTGCCAGTGTATTAGTAGGCTTGAGCTCATCGAGCTATGCAGCGGAAGCGAGTCGCTTACAATTGCAAGGCACGGACGTGAATGGCAAACCGCTAGGCTTACAGGATTTTGCCGGCAGAGTTGTGCTGGTCAGTTTTTTTACTGTCGATTGTGATGTGTGCAGTAAAGATTTGAAGTTAATGCGTGAGTTTTACGCAGGTAATAGCAGTAAAAAATTTACTTTACTGGGCGTCAATCTCGACAAAAACAAAAAAGAACTCGACGAATACAATGAGGTCACCACTCAGGCCTACCCCAAGAGCCAGCGCTTCCCGACGGCCTGGCGTATGGCTCCCGGCCATAAAGACAACTTCGGCAATATCAGCAGCACACCCACTCACTTTGTCTTAGATGCCCGGCATCAGCTGGTGTTCAAGCGTGAAGGCGCATTTCGCCCGGACGACTGGGATCGCCTATGGGAATTACTGGCTTAAGACAGTAGAAATCAGCGGGCCGCTTGCTGCTGCAAAGCCTGCAGCACGGCCATCGCTGCCGTGGCATCGTCGACAGGCACCAGTAAATGATCGTGAAAAGCGCCAGCCACGACATTACAGCTGATGCCAGCCTGCGCCAGCGCAGTGGAAAATGCAGCAGTCAGACCGACGGCTTGCAAATCTGAATGCACCTGCAGTGTGATCCAGGCGGCACGAAACAACACCTCCAGTTGCGCCTGCTGTGCAACTGACTCTTCCAAAACTAAGGTCCAGCCTTCAGCTTCGCGGATGCGCACCAATGCGGGCAAGTCCAGACGCTCAGCATCGTGCGGCACACAGACCAGCGCGTAGACGCCCTCCTGCAATACCGGCTTCATGTGCGCCAGCAATTGACTCAGCTCACGGATAGCGCCGCTCATGAGGAATGACGCCGCTGTTCGGCGCGTTGTTGCCGGGTCTGACGCACCGTCGGTAATCCGGGCGGATCTTCAGAAAACCACAGCCACTGCACGTCGGTGCCTCCCTGACGCCAGATCCAGGCGCGCCAGCGCAAACTCAGCACGATCACCGCCAACAGCACTACGGCTCCGGCCAAAGCCGCTGCCACCAGATAGGCAGCCGCCTCGCTCAATGCGAATGCAGGCATCAAGGCATGCGCAATCGCCAGCACCAGGCCAATCAGGAATAACATGAGGACGATCCAACGCAGGGTTTTCATTTGTGTGCCTCTTGAATTGCGACTTAGGTGTGATCCAGCTTAAGCAAGTCTGACGACGGCTGCAATACGTATTTTGTGCAAGCCAGAGATATCAGAAAAAAACCCGTGCGCGTCAGGCAGACGGCACGGGTTTAGTCTTGAGTGCTGGGTATGCTTATATCACTGCCGGTAATAAAGTTCCGCTGACTTCGCCAAAGCCGATTCTGGCTGCACCGTCTTTTTGTGCCCAGCCGCGCATGATGATGGTATCGCCATCTTCCATGAAGATGCGCTGTTCGCCATTCGCCAGTTGCAGCGGTTTTTTGCCGCCTTCGGTCAGCTCCAGCAGCGAGCCGGCTTCTTCCGGGGCCGGGCCGGATTGGGTACCGGAACCGAGCAAATCACCGGCATTCAGGTTACAGCCATTCACGGTATGGTGGGTCACCAGTTGCGACACGGTCCAGTAAGAATGACGGAAATTCGACAGCGACAGGCGTTGTGCCGCGGTGCCGGTTTCGCGCATTTTGCTGGTTTGCAGCAGCACTTCGAGTTCGATATCAAAAGCGCCGCTGCTGCGCAGGCTGGATGCCTCCAGATAAGCCATAGGCTGAGGATCAGCACTATCGCGCTGCCAGCCGGTACGGTAAGGCGCCAGTGCTTCCAGCGTCACTACCCAAGGGGAAATGGTCGAGGCAAAATTCTTCGCCAGGAAAGGGCCTAAGGGCTGGTATTCCCAGGCTTGCACATCACGTGCCGACCAGTCATTCAACAGGCACAGGCCGAACACATGGGACTCTGCCTGATCCATAGGAATGCGGTCACCCAGCGCATTGCCTGGGCCGATGAAAATACCGATTTCCAGCTCATAGTCCATGCGCTTAGCCGGGCCAAACACCGGTTCATCTACTGTCGGCGGTTTAGTCTGCCCAACCGGGCGGCGGAAGTGCTGACCCGATACCGCGATCGAGGAAGCACGGCCGTGGTAGCCGATAGGCACCCATTTGTAATTCGGCAGCAACGGATTATCGGGACGGAATAATTTACCCACTGCTGTCGCATGATGAATAGAGGTATAAAAATCGGTGTAATCACCAATGTGCGCAGGCAAAGCAAATTCCGCCGTATTTTGCGGCGACAGGCAGGCATGCAGGCTACCCTGCAGCGGGCTGCCTTCACGCAAGACACGCGACAAAGCCAGACGCAATGCCGACCAGACCGGAGCACCCGACTGCATCAGGCCATTCAGATTTGCTGCATTCACTGCTGCTGTGAAATGACCGCCCTGTAATTCGGTAAAACCGGCAAATGCATGGACTGCATGCGCAGCCGCCAAATCCAGGATCTGATCGCCGATGGCGACACCGATGCGGAAATTCTGATGGCTGCCAGCACGGCGGAATACGGCGAATGGCAGATTCTGAATCGGGAAATCAGTGTCAGGCTGATTGGCAGAAGTGACCCAGCTGCGCAGGTTCACGTCATGGGTTTCATTGAGTTGCAGCGTCATTTATTTTTGCTCCGGATTGAAATTCTTTTTGATGCCCTGCCAGCATTGGTAGTAATCGGCCTGCAGTAATGGCGATTCCATCGCGGCACGGCTAGGTTTGATGATATTACGCGTTTCTATCATAAACGCCATGGTATCAGCGACCTTCTGTGGTGTGCTGGTGTCGATCTGGCTGGCCTTATCAAAGGTAGGCGCATCCGGACCGTGGCCGCTCATGCAGTTATGCAGACTGGAACCACCGGGACGGAACCCGGCCGATTTCGCATCGTACTGACCATGAATCAGTCCCATGAATTCACTCGCGATATTGCGGTGGAACCAAGGTGGGCGGAAGGTGTTTTCAGCGGCTAACCAGCGCGGTGGGAAAATCACGAAATCGATAGTATCCACGCCCGGTGTATCGCTAGGCGATTGCAGCACCAGGAAAATCGATGGATCAGGATGGTCATAGCTAATCGAGCCTATGGTATTGAAATGGCGCAGATCATATTTGTAAGGCGCAAAGTTACCATGCCACGCAACCACGTCCAGCGGCGAATGGCCGATTTTTGCTGACCACAGATTACCGCTGAATTTTGCCAGCAATTCGAAATCGCCTTCTTTATCTTCATACCAAGCCACAGGGGTCTGGAAATCGCGCGGATTCGCCAGGCCATTGGAGCCGATTACGCCCAGATCAGGCAGCTTCAGCATGGCGCCGAAGTTTTCGCACACATAACCGCGTGCTTCGCCGTCCGGCAAATGTATCTGAAAACGTATGCCGCGCGGTATCACCACGATTTCCTGCGGCTCCACGTCGAGCAAACCTAATTCGGTGCGCACATGCAGGCGACCGACTTGCGGAATGATGAGCATTTCTGCATCGGCATTGTAGAAAAAGCGTTGCTGCATATCGCGATTCGCGGCATACAAGTGGATCGCGCAACCGCTTTGGGCGTCAGCCGAGCCATTGCCCGCCATGGTGACCCAGCCATCAATGAAATCTGTCGCACTGGCTGGCATAGGCAGCGGGTCCCAGCGCAGCTGATTCGGGGTGCTAGGCACAGCGCCAAAATCATTGCTCATTTGGCCATTTGCTACCTGCACGAAAGGCTGGTGCATGGCAGCCGGACGGATGCGGTAAGTCCAGCTGCGGCGATTGGCGTGGCGTGGCGCAGTGAATGCTGTGCCGGAAATCTGTTCCGCATACAAGCCATATGCGCATTGCTGCGGCGAATTCTGGTTCTTAGGCAGCGCCTCTGGCAAGGCTTCGGTGGCAAATTCGTTAGCAAAGCCTGTCTGATAGCTGAGTGATTGCGGATTTTGCTGCGGTAAAGACTGAGTGCTCATGGATACACCTTATCGTTAGCATGAAGAACTGAAGTCAGCTGCGGCTTAAGCCAAATCTGCACACTGACGACGGAATTTGCAGCGAACTTTACTGCAAAGCCATCTCTTTTACGATATAAATACAAAAATACAGACCATTGATCAAATCAATAATGCGCGAAGCTAAAGACCTGGACCTGAATTTACTGGTGGTATTCCAGCATATCTTCCGGGAACGCCGGATTTCTGTGGTGGCGCGACAACTGTCCTTGTCGCAGCCCGCGGTCAGCAATGCGCTGAGCCGTTTGCGGCGCAGTTTTAATGATGACTTGTTTGTACGCACGGCCAGTGGCATGCAACCCACACCACGCGCCGAGCAATTAGCCGATGCGGTCAATCTGGCCTTGCGCCATGTGACAGAAGCACTGAACGTGGACAGTCCCTTCGATGCGGCCAGCAGCGAGCGCCGCTTCACGATAGCAATGACCGATGTCGGCGAGGTCTACTTTATGCCGGTGCTGGCCACACTGTTGCGCAGTGTGGCGCCGAAAGTACAGATCGTGACAGTCAGGGCTGCCAGCATAGACTTGAAAACCGAAATGGAGTCAGGCCGTGTCGATCTGGCCATCGGTGCGCTCGATCAGTTATCAGAAGCCTGGTACCAGCGCCGTCTGTTCCGACAGCCCTATGTCTGCATGTACCGGCGCGGTCACGCGCTGGCAGGCAAAAAAATCGCCTTGGCCGATTTTGTCGAAGCTCAGCATCTGATCGTGACCTCGCAGGAACAACCCTATCTGAAAATCAATCAGGCACTGGATAAAGCGGGCGTGCTGGCGGCGGCGCATTTTCAGGTGCCACACTTCGTTGCGGTGCCGTATATCGTCGCCACCAGCGATTTACTGGTCACCGTGCCGCTCAAACTGGCGCAACGTGCGGCACAGCCGTTTGACCTCGAGTATTGCGCGCCACCACTGCGGCTACCAGCCTTGCAAACCAATATGTTCTGGCACAGGCGCTATCACCAGGATGCAGGCAATCTGTGGTTGCGACAACTGATCTCTGAGCGCTTTGTGGAAGCCTGAAAAAACTTCAGGTACACAGCTACAAAAAATCCTCTACACTTGAACTCTCATCATCGAGGAGCGCATCATGCCCGTCATCACCTGTGTGGAAGATTTACGTCTGCTCGCCAAAAAGCGGGTGCCGAAAGCCTTTTATGATTACGCGGACAGCGGCTCTTACAGCGAGAGCACCTACCGCGCCAACACCGATGATCTGGCCGCGATTAAGCTGCGCCAGCGGGTCGCCATCAACGTCGATCAGCGCAATACGCGCACTACCCTGCTCGGTCAGGATGTCACGATGCCGGTCGCAATTGCGCCGACCGGACTGACTGGCATGCAATGGGCAAATGGCGAAATGCTGGGCGCCATCGCTGCTGAAAAATTTGGTATCCCTTTCACGCTGTCAACCATGAGTATCTGTTCGCTGGAAGATATCGCCAGCGTCACCAGCAAACCGTTCTGGTTTCAGCTCTACGTCATGCGTGACCGTGGCTTTGTGCGCGAACTGATACAGCGCGCCAAAGCCTGTGGCTGCTCGGCGCTGATACTGACGCTGGATTTGCAGATACTGGGGCAGCGCCATAAAGATTTGAAAAACGGTATGTCGGTACCTCCGCGCTTAACCCTGGCCAATCTGCTGGATCTGGCCAGCAAGCCGGGCTGGGCTTTGCGTGCCCTCGGTGGCCGTAAAACCTTTGGCAATCTGGCGGGCCATGTCAAAGGTAGCAGCGGCATCACCACGCTGAGTCAATGGACCGCGAGCCAGTTCGACCCCACGCTGAACTGGGATGACGTGGCATGGATACAGCAGGAATGGGGCGGCAAGCTGATACTCAAAGGTATCCTCGATGTGGAAGATGCACGGCTGGCGGTACAAAGCGGGGCCGATGCGATCGTAGTCAGTAATCATGGTGGCCGTCAGCTCGATGGTGCGATCTCTTCTATTCAGGCCTTACCTGCGATCGCTGAAGCAGTCGGACATCAGACGGAAGTCTGGTTTGACGGCGGCATACGCAGCGGGCAAGACATCCTGAAAGCCTGTGCGCTCGGTGCCAAAGGCACGATGATAGGTCGCGCCTTCTTATATGCGCTGGGTGCGATGGGTGAACAGGGTGTGAGTCTGATGCTGGAGATTTTGCGTAAGGAACTCGATGTCAGTATGGCGCTGACTGGCAACAAAGATATACGCACAGTGGGGCCGCACAACCTGGTACGCTGAACGCAGCACCAAAGCAGCGCGCACCGCTCAGCTGTGGCGGCGTGCGTATTGCCCGATCAGCGTGGCAATTTCTGTAAGCGGGACGATGGTATCAACCGCACCATGCTTAACCGCTTCTCTGGGCATGCCATACACCACACAGCTTTTCTCATCCTGCGCTATGGTTTCAGCCCCTGCGTTATGCATGTCCAGCATGCCGAGTGCACCATCATCGCCCATGCCCGTCATGATGATGCCAAGCGCATTCGCACCGGCACTGCGCGCCACTGAACGGAACAGCACATCAACCGAAGGCTTGTGACGGTTAACCGGTGGACCATCTGTGATTTCCACATGATATTGGGCACCGCTGCGCTTGAGCTGCATATGTTTGCCGCCAGGAGCCACCAGCGCGCGCCCATCGATTACGCGGTCGCCGTTTTTCGCTTCCAAGACTTCGATTTCGCAAATCTTATTGAGCCTTTCAGCAAAGGCTGCGGTAAATTTTTCTGGCATATGCTGCACGATCACGATGCCAGGCGTAGTACGCCCCAGATTCCTCAACACGACTTCCAACGCCTGCGTGCCACCAGTTGAAGTGCCTATCGCGACCAGCTTATTGGTGGTCACCACCATCGCTGCTGCTTTGTCTGTAGCGGGCATGACCTGGTTAATCGTGAGCTTAGGCGGCGTGTTCAGACTCGCCATCGACATCGCCTTGATGCGCCGCATATCGATCTGCGCCGCAGATTTCACCGCCTGCACGATATCGCCCTCATCCTGCTCCAGAAAGCCTTTCAGACCTGACTTAGGTTTGGTGACGATGCCGACAGCCCCCGCTGCCATCGCCTGCATAGAGGTGGCAGCGCCCTTTTCAGTCAGGGTAGAGCAGATCACGACCGGTGTGGGGCGCACCGACATCAGTTTCTTCAAAAAAGTGATGCCATCCATGCGTGGCATTTCCACATCCAACACCACCACATCGGGCCAGGACTGATTCATCTTATCCATCGCAAAGATAGGATCCGGAGCAGAACCTATCACTTCTATCTCTGCGTCTTTAGACAGTACGGCTGCCAGTACCTGCCGCACCACTGCAGAATCATCTACCAGCATTACTTTGATTTTGCCTGTCACGGTATGATTACTTTCTCTACATGTTTGACCCATACATCGCCGGACCAGACATCAAACATCACATTGCGATGTCCGACTCCACCCATGTGCTCGCTTTTCACCGTAAATTCATTTTCTGCCAGTAAGCGTCGTCCCAGTTCTATATTACGATCCGGGACCGCAAATACACTGGTGTCATGATCAGGAAACTGATTCCCGCCACCAAACATTTTCACTTCATAATCCCATGGCCGGGTACGCGCTGCCTTGATCTCGCGCAGAAACATCTGTATCGCATCCTGGGCATACTTACCATCCAGTTCCTTGCTATCCGGATTGCGCTTATTTTGTGGCAGCATGTAATGACACATACCGCCTATCTGCAATCTTGGATGCCACATGGTGATCGCCACGCAGGAACCCAGTATGGTACGTATGCGTGTTTCCCGGTCGCCGAAATAAAACTCGCCGGGCTGCAAAAAAATATCGATATAAAAATCCGGTGCAGACATCATGATTCGCTCTCACCGCAGACGGTGTGACAGAACGGCTTCTGCCTGTCGCCTGTATGCTATACACAGTACACTGGCGCAGGCAACATCTGCTCTGAGTTTATGGTTCCCGGCGGTAAACCGACGGCTGTATCATCTTGAGTGAGGTATTAATTCCATTCAAGGTTTCCGAGTGGCTGATGAAAAAATATCCACCCGGTTTTAACTTCTCGAGCAAGCGCTGCACCAGCTTCTGTTTAGTTTCCACGTCAAAGTAAATCATCACATTGCGTAAAAATATCAGGTCAAACAGTCCGATATCCGGTAGCGGTTCGATCAGATTCAAAGAGCGGAATTCCACTTTATTTCGCAAGGCAGTATCGATCAAAAAATAGTCCTGATATTCGTCCCTGCCTTTGAGGCAGTATTTTTTTAAAAACGCAGGCTTAATTTTTTCTGCCGCCTGCATAGGATATAAAGCACGTTGCGCTTTTTCCAAGACGCGGGTGGAGATATCGCTGCCCAGAATTTCCCATTGCTGCTCTCCCGCATATTCCGCCAGCACCATCGCCAGGGTATAGGCTTCTTCGCCGCTGGAACTGGCAGCGCTCCAGACCCGGATCTGGCGCTGCTGACTCAACCCCGGTAAGACATGCTGACGGATAAAATCAAAATGCCCGGGCTCACGAAAAAAATAGGTTTCATTGGTGGTCAGTAAATCGATCGCAATGATGGTTTCATCTTCATAACCAGGACGACCGAACAGCGCAAAATAATCGGTATAAGTGCGTAAGCCCCGTTTACGCAAACGCTTTTCCAGCCGCCCCATCACCAGCGGTTGCTTGCCATCATTGAGCGCAATTCCGGTACGCTCATACAGATAACGGCAAATCCAGACGAATTCGTCCTGTTGTAAGCTACGTATCGGCTGCATGACCGGTGAGCTAGCGTTCATACTCCGGCTCCGTCAGGTTCTCTGCCTGCGCACCACCCAACATAGCGCTGCCCAAAGCCGACATCTCAGCGACCGACAGCACCTGGGTCAGATTCAGTACAATGATAAAACGCCCGTTATGCTTTGCCATGCCAGTCACAAAATCTGGCCGGATACGCGCACCAAACACAGGTGGTGGCTCGATATCCTGACGTGCAATATCAATCACTTCGTTCACCGCATCCACCATCACACCTATGCTATGGGAACCGGTCTCCTCCTCATCATTGAGCTCGATAATCACGATGCTGGTGCGGCGTGCGATACTGGTCACGCCACGGCCAAAGCGTGCATTCATGTCCACCACAGGCACCACCTTACCGCGCAGATTGATCACGCCACGAATGAAGGCTGGCATCATCGGTACTTCTGTCAGATCACCGTATTGGATGATTTCTTTGATATTCAGTATTTCCAAAGCATAGATTTCACCGCTAAGCATAAAGGTCAGATACTGCGCAGTTTCCAAGCCACCCCGGCCCTGGGCATCCGCCTCAGACCGACGCACAGCATGATTTGTTGATTCAGTGATCGCCCCCATCATCATCTCCTAGAAGCGTTCAAATTTCGCTTCATCGACGCCGGAAGCAACGCTGCGTACACCACGCCTGCTGATACTGCTGACCTGACGTGAGGGCCGGATTTCCTGGCTGTGCGCACGGTGATTTTCATTACTGATGCGGAAGAAGCCCACCAGTTCCTTGAGCTGCTCCGCCTGGCTGGTCATTTCTTCGGCCGTTGCCGCCAGCTCTTCACTGGACGATGCATTTTGCTGGGTGATCTGATTCATCTGATTCATCGCGGTATTGATTTGTCCGACACCCGCAGACTGTTCCTGCGAGGCGGCAGCAATTTCCTGCACCAGATCGGAAGTGCGGCCTATACCCGGCACGATTTCGTCGATCAGTTCTCCGGCGCGTTCTGCTGTTTTCACACTGCCACTGGCCAGATCACCAATTTCACGCGCAGCTATCTGGGAACGTTCGGCCAGCTTGCGTACTTCAGCAGCAACCACGGCAAAGCCTTTACCATGTTCACCGGCACGCGCAGCCTCAATCGCAGCATTCAATGCCAGCATATTGGTTTGATAGGCAATGTCATCAATGATACCGATTTTGGAGGCGATTTCATTCATCGCATGTACCGTGTGCTTGACAGCCTGTCCACCTTCGACGGCTTCATTTGCGGCCTTACCGGCAATACCATCAGTGACTTTGGCATTCTCGGCATTCTGATTAATCCCCGCAGCCATTTGCTCTATGCTGGCACTGGTTTCTTCCACACTCGCTGCCTGTTCGCTGGCAGCCTGAGACAGAGCTTGCGAAGTCGCACTGACCTGCTCTGAAGCATTCGATAAAGCGTCGGTGGCATTGATCACATCCGTCACGATTTGCGACAGTTTTTCTACCGTCTCATTGCTGGCGGACTTCAATGCACCAAAAGTGCCTTCGTAATCCTTGTCTATGGTCTGGGTCAGATCTCCTTTAGAAATCGCTGCCAGTACGCGCAAAACTTCGTTGAGGCCTTCGTCACTGGTCGTCATCAGTTTGTTGATGTCTACGCTAAGTTTGGCAAAGAATCCGGTTTTACCTTCTTCCACCGCTCTGGCTTTAAAGTTACCCGCCACTGCCTGCGTCACAATATGGCTGACTTCTTTCTCCACTGCGACCTCAGCGGTGCGGTCCGTCCATTCAACCACACTGCCCAGACGTTCACCTTTTTCACTCATCACAGGATTGGCAGACAATGCAAAAGTACGTCCACCGACTTGAATTTCAGCCCGGTGATTATTGTTAAAACTACTCAGCATGCTGGCCTGATGACTGGGGTTCTTATGGAACTGATCGATATTCGATCCCATCAGATGTGCCACATTAAAGTTTGGCAGCACTTTACGGATATCATTTTCCGCTGTACTCAGCATCTGCACCACGGATTTATTGAGATAAATGATATTACGATTGTTATCGGCGATCATCACATTGGTCGCGCAATTGTCCAGCGCGATTTTGATGCGCAAATTTTCTTTGGCGATGGCTTCGGTCTCTTCCATACGCATTTTGATGTTGCCAACCATCGCAGACAGGTTGGCAGCAATACTGGACACATCATTATCAGCGAGCGCCAGACTGGCACTGAAATCACCGGAAGAAACGCGGCTCGCATAATCCACCACTTCTGCCGGCTCCTGTCCAACCTGGCGGATTACCGTGCGTATCATGATCCAGGCTAAGACGACCACGATCAGAAACAAAGCAATACAGGCACTGAGCATCTTCAGACGCAAGGACTTTTGCTCATCCAGCCGCTGCTCTGTGCGCTTCAGCATTTCTTTGAGCAAGGTCTGTTCGAGTTCGTGCGTGCCATCGATCGCCGCTGACAGACTTTGCGAATAATTACGGATCTCGTAATCCAGTTTGCTGCTGTCTAAAATCTTATCGGAAATCAGTTGACCTGCCTCGCGGACTTTATTGGCCTGTTCCTGCATTCTGCTGGCGAATAACTCCCGGTACGAACTGCTGTTATCAAACAATCTGCTGAATACCTTGTCATTACGCTTTTGATTATCGGTAATCACTGCATACAACTCAGACAGATTTCTTCTCTCTTTATCGCTCAATGTATGATTGCTTAGCGCCTCAAACCCGATCGCTCTTGCCTTACGTAAGTCCTCTGTCATACGGATAATGCCATCGGTCGTCAGCGAAGCCAGATAGAAAGTGGCTGCATCCGGACTTAATAAGATGTCGCTGGCATCGGCCGTTTTATCGATGAAATCAAACAGTTTTTTGATCAACTGCAAATGGCGCGCACGGTTTTCATCGATTTTTAAACGATCCCTGTCATTCAGTATGCCCTGCCATTCCTGTTTCAAGGCTGTGACCTGAGGCTCCAGCTGCATTGCCGGGTAGTCTTTTACCAAATTCTGCAACTGGTCCAGGCTGGCACCTAATTCCTGTCCACTGACATCGCGCTGCGCTTTCATTTCTTCCTGGCCTGTAATCACCAGCGAATTTGCACCGGAATGGCGTTGCGTCAACTGTATAGTCTTAGCAATTCCAGGAAATATCAGAGCACCGATTTTTTCATTTTGTGCCGAAGCCACGTCACGGTTGATCACATTCAGATACAAGGACAATGGCAAGCCAAACAGAATGACGACAAACACACCAACCAGTGCGAACTTCTGCCACATTCTCAATGATTCTAAAAGCGATTTCATGAGTGCTTCCTTTCTGCGAGGAACAACAATGACAAACGTAAGAGAAATGATGAATCTTATTTACTGAAAACTGAAAACTAAAAACTAAAGCTGTACCTGCCTGGGCTGGCATGATCTTCGTTCACGCCAGCCGTGCTTTTACGATTTCTTTATTGAATCAATTTACTGGTCTGACAGCTGGCCTGAGTCAGCTGAATTTGTTGTTGCTGCTGTTGACGCGAATAGTACTCAGTCATGGCCGGAACACTGAGTATCAGCGCGACCTCGCCACTACCGAGTATGGTCGAGCCACCAATGCCGCGCACATGATTGAAAATTTTTCCCAGGGGTTTTATCACCGTCTGGAATTCACCCATCAAACGATCTACCACCAAACCTGTTTTTACTTCACCATAGCCCACCACCACCACATTCTGGCGACGCGGCAAGTCATCCTCGATGTCGAATATGCTGCGTAAGCGGATGAAGGGCAGCACTTCACCACGCAGGTCCATATAATCCTGCTGTTCACTTTGCTTAGGTAATTCCAGGCATTCGATCACATGATCCAGCGGCACCACGAAAGAAGATTTCCCTACACCGACCAGGAAACCATCGATGATCGCCAGTGTTAATGGCAGCCGGATACGGATAGTGGCACCGACACCCATTTCGCTGTCTATGTCTATCATGCCACGCAAAGAAGTCACATTACGCTTCACCACATCCATACCGACGCCACGCCCGGACAGATTCGATACCTGATCTGCGGTCGAAAAGCCCGGTTCAAAGATCAGCGCATAAATTTCTTTATCTGTGAGCGCGCTGTTGGCTGCGACTAAGCCGCGCTCTATCGCTTTTGCCAGTATCTTGTCTTTGTTGAGGCCACCGCCATCATCACTGACTTCAATCACGATGCTGCCAGACTCATGGTAGGCATTCAGCCGCAGCAGACCACGTGCCGGCTTGCCACGCGCCATACGCACGGTAGCCGACTCTATACCGTGATCCATAGAATTCCGGACCAGATGCATCAGCGGATCACCGATTTTTTCCACCACCGATTTATCAACCTCGGTATCACCACCGGTAATTTCCAACTGTATGTCCTTGCCCAGTTCCATACTCACATCGCGCACCACACGCTGGAAGCGGCTGAAGGTAGTACCGATAGGCACCATACGCAACTGCAATGCACTGTCACGTACTTCCTCGACCAGGCGCATCACTTCACCAGTCGATTCGAGCAAGGCCATATCATGATTTTTACTGGCCCGCAGATTCGCACCGGCACCTGCAATCACGAGTTCACCGACCAGATCAATCAGCTTATCCAGCCGCTCGGCATCGACGCGTATGCTCTGGCGTTCTCTCGCCTTTTGTTCTTTGACTTGCTGCTGCTTATTCAAGGCTGCATTCAGTACGGGCGCCTGCAGCATTTCCTGGTCAACCAGAATTTCACCTATCGGCACCTGCGATGCATTGCCGGTCTTCCCATCGCCCCGTTGCGCTTGCAATTGCAGACAGGTTGCCAGTTCATTCTTGGTCAGTACACCACTTTTAATCAGGATTTCACCGAGCAGTTCATGATCATCCGGCAAACCTTGTATGATGCTGATGTACTCATCCATTTTGCTATTCGGCGGTACGATGCGGATCACGCTGTCTTCACGTACAAACTCGAATACGTTTTCTATCGCTTCTTTCGATGCATTGCTTTTGAGTACCACCTCAAAGCCCAGATAGCAACTTTCTGCATCCATGCGCTGTATATCAGGCAAGCTATTGCTGAGCGTAAGGATATGTACCACATCCCCCAGCGTACTCAGATAGCGGATAAAAGACAGCGGGTCCATGCCATTACGCAGACAGTCGCTGCCAAAACGCAGCGACAGGTACCAGTTCCCTGCATCGACTACTGTTCCGCCTGAGGTCGTGGTATGCACCACCTCATCCTGACCGACGACAGCAGAACCTGGTCTGCCATTCCCGGCATGCCCATCCAAAAAAAATCCGAGTTGCACATGCAGAGCAGAACCTGCAGCTTCCAGCTCCGCACTTTGTCCAGCCTGCCCGGCTGCCACGCCATTAATCAGGGTGCCCAAATGATCGCGGCAAGGCAGCAGCACTGCGACCAGGCCGGAAGTCACATGAATTTCGCCGTCACGTACTTTGTCGAGTACGCTCTCCAGCACATGGGTGAAAGTAACGATATGCTCGAGGCCGAATAGGCCAGCGGAACCTTTAATGGTATGCGCAGCGCGAAAAATAGCATTAATGGCATCCGCTGAGTCTGGCGTATTTTCCAGTCCCAGTAGCAGATCTTCCATGTCTTGCAATAAATCACGACTTTCCACCACAAAGGTTTCTAAAGCCGCTTTCATTTCACTATCGAAACTCATTCTTTCCCCCGAATGATGGAATACGGAATGCTGCCTGCTTCAGATATTGCTGTACTTTATTGCGATGATGCGGTGATGCGGTGATGCAAAAATAATAGGAAACGCAGTTTTCTTAATTTGAACTACGCAAGGCAGATGCAAGGATTCAGGAATGTAAGACCACAGGATCACCGAAACTGGCGGTGGTATTGGATAATTCCATGATCTCGAGCACGGCCTGGCTATGCATCACATAGCGTAAATTTTTCCCGCTACGCTCAGCTTCTTTTTTCATGAGTATGAGTATCTGCAAACCTGCGGTATCCATTTCTGAGACACGTGACAGGTTCACTTCCAGCTGATTATCCTGCTCCAGAAACTCCTGCAATCTCTGCTTTTCAGTGGCGGCGGTGTAAATCGTCAATTCGCCCTGAATATCCAGATTTTTCATGGCCGCCTCACTGTTATGGAAGGATCAGTTTAGAAACAGCCGCCAGCATTTGCGCTGGCTGAAAAGGCTTGACGACCCAGGCTTTGGCACCGGCCGCTTGTCCCTGGAGTTTTTTACCTTCCTGCGATTCCGTGGTCAGCATGATCACCGGCGTGAATTTATAGGCCGCTAATTTTTTGACTTCCTGCACAAAGCTGATGCCATCCATATTGGGCATGTTGACGTCGGAAATTATCAGATGCACTTTTTGACCCGTCAGTTTTTTCAAGGCATCGACGCCATCGATACCTTCAATGACAGAATAGCCTGCACCACGCAAGGCCAGCCCGACAACCTGGCGAACAGAAGCAGAATCATCGACGACTAAAATCGTTTTGGACATAGCAACATCCTTTTATGACATAGACACAAATAGCGATTGGCAAGCATTGCAATAACTTGATTGCAAAGATGCCCGCTGAGAATCGTATTTCACTCGCCTGCTTTACAAGCCTAATGTAGTGCAGCCAATCTGGTTTTGAAGCGTTTATTCCAAAGAGCAACAGTTATCGCGACTAAAATTGATGCGTCACAAAATTCCCACAGATAACCTTGTAAACATATTTTACAAATTAAGAGCCAGATTGATATCGACTTTCTTAGCAAAAAGTTGTAACAACATCATAGCCACAATATATGCACCGAAGCAATTTCTTTTTAATATATTTGTTTCGATAAGAAAAACATTATTTTCCCACAGGAAATTAATAGCTGGTTTCCATCTGAAATTCCCTCTGAGTCCCGTTTATGTAGCGGGCAATGCCGTACCAGGAACACCAATACGCATGTTGCAAAAAAGTATGGAGACATGAAAAAAGCCAGTCTTGAAGACTGGCTTTTGGCTAAAAATCCGGCTTAAGCGACTTGCGCTTTCAAGTCAGGCGGCATGCTGAGTTTCGACTAATTGCAGGTTTTCACCGTCGATCAGGATGCGACGTGGCTTATAGGCTTCCGGGATCTCACGTATCAATTCTATGTGCAATAAGCCATTATCCAGACGGGCACCAACGACTTTCACATGATCCGCCAGGCGGAAACGGTGTTCAAAATCACGTGCCGCGATACCACGGTGCAGATAATTTTTCTGACTTTCGTCTTTGTGACGGCGGCCAACGACTTTCAGCGTATCGCGCTCACTTTCTATCTCCAGCTCTTCACGGCTGAAACCAGCTACCGCCATGGTGATCGCATATTTATCTTCGGCGATCAGTTCGATGTTGTAGGGAGGGTAGTTGCTGGCAGTCTCATTGCGTTGCGCGTCATCGAAGAGCTGAGCCAGGCGGTCAAAACCAATAGCAGAACGGTATAAAGGGGCGAAGTCAAAATTACGCATGGTGATATCCTTTTTAACAGAAGCGATGTATTCAATATTGAGAGTTTTCATCCCATCTCTGATGCAGATGAATCATACCTCTTTGAGCGTCTGATGCACTCAAGATAAGGCAGAGTTTTTTGATTTCAAGAGCAGTTTTCCGCCTACAATAGCGAAAATTTTTTTGACCTTGCTGCCAGTTTTTTGCTTGAAAAAGGCTGGCATCGTCACCACGCATTTTTTCGGAAGAGTCACAGTGGCCAAGTTATATTTTCGTTATTCGGCGATGAACGCCGGTAAATCCACCGCCTTATTACAAGTCGCACATAATTATGAAGAGCAGGGCCAGAGCGTTTTTCTGTACACCGCCGCGATCGATAACCGCTACGGCGTCGGCAAAGTGACTTCCAGGCTGGGACCGCAGCGCGAAGCCGCCGTTTTTGACAGCCAGTTTGATTTTTTTGAGCAGGCGCCCCAGGTGAATTGCGTGCTGGTGGATGAGGCGCAATTCCTCACACCTAAACAGGTAAGACAACTGCATCAGCTCGCGCATCTGCGCGGCGTGCCGGTCATCTGCTATGGATTACGCAGCGATTTTCTGGGCGAACCATTTGCCGGTGCCAGTTATCTGCTCACCCTCGCTGATACCATAGAAGAGTTAAAAAACATCTGTACCTGCGGTAAAAAAGCGACCATGAATATCCGTGTCGATGAACAGGGCAAGCGACTCAAAGCAGGTGAACAGATCTCCATCGGTGGCAATGAGCGTTACCACCATGTGTGTGGCCGTTGCTTTTATCAGTAAGTGCGCTCCCCAATTCCCGCAACACAAACTTACAGTCCTACCCTGACATAGCACTGCATCCCCGCCTGAGCCGGGATGCAGGCAGCATGAAAGCTATATTTTACTAACTTCCAAGTACCACCAGACTGCCCACTGGCATAGCTGCAGTACCTGCATCAGCATGCCGGTTAGCCTGAGCATGCTGCAAATTGAGAAAAAAATCCAACAAATTGACCATCGGTCACTTATCCATAGGATTTTCAAAATTGCTTGTATTTATTAATCTATTGAGTAAGGAAGCGCTTACATAGAGTATTTCCACCAAGCATCGTGTCATCAGGAGGAAACATAGTTTCTCTAATCTACAAGGCTTTAGTCTATTGTTATCAACTGGAATTTTTTTCACCATTTCCGCCTATGGAATTGGGGGAGTTCATACCAAAAAATTCCAATAACAATAATCAGGAGATCAATGTGGATAGAAGACAGTTTTTGAAGTACAGCGGGTTTTTTTCCGTGACGGTGGCAACAACAGGTTTAGCAGCCTGCGGTGGTTCCAGCTCGACCGCAACAAGTAATTCTGAATTGCCCGCAGCCAGCGGCAGCGCCTGGAAATTCCCGCAAAGTATCGCTTCCGGCGACCCGCGTCCGGACAGCGCCGTGTTGTGGACCCGCGTAGTACCAGCCTCGCTGGACGTCGCTGCAGCAGCGCCTGCCGGCAATGATGTCTCTATCCGCCTGATCGTTACTGCAGCAGACAATAGTGCTGCACTCGGCAGCAACACTGCATTAACCGGTACGACCATTGTTGATACCCGCCTGCCCGTGCTGGCCAGCTTCGACAATACGATACGCAATAAAGTCACCGGCTTACAAGCGGGTCAGACTTACTTCTATCAATTCATCGCCGGTGATGTGCGTTCGAATGTAGGACGCTTTAAAACGGCTCCAGCCGCTGGCAGCGATGTCGCGAAACTGCAGTTCGCTTACCTGACTTGCCAGGACTGGAGTGTCAATCACTGGGGTGCGATGGATTACATCGCCAAAAACGAAAGTCTCGATTTCATCATCCATCTGGGTGATTACATTTACGAAACCGTCGGTGCTTCTTTCCAGGTCGGCAATGTAGAAGCGCGCCACACGGCGCTGCAATTACCGGATGGCACAGTATTGAACGACGCGTCCGGCACACCGACCAAGGCCAAATATGCGACTACGCTGGCCGACTATCGTTATCTGTACAAAATGTATCGCAGCGACCCGCGTCAGCAAGCGCTGCATGAACGCTTCGCCTATATCGCGATCTGGGATGACCATGAATTTTCCGACGATGCCTGGCAAGATGCGATTACTTACGACAATAACAGCCTCGACAAACTGGGTGACAACCAGCATTTACCGCAGCGCCGCCGCTCTGCGAATCAGGCATGGTTTGAATTCATGCCTGCTGATGTGAATCTGGATACCGCAGACAATGGCTTCCAGAACATCAAGATTTATCGCGATTTCCAGTTCGGTAAACTGATGCAACTGGTGATGACTGATGAGCGCCTGTATCGCACCGATCACGTAGTACCGGAAAGTCTGTTTAATCCAGCGACTGGCAAGCCTCTCAATAGCAGCATAGGTTCACGCTATGTGGTGCCACAAGACGTATTCAATGCGCTGGAAGCTCAGAAAGTCACCACCGCAACTGCGATGACCACCGATCCGCTGGCTTACACCTCCATGCTGGGAAAAACCCAGCGCGACTGGTGGAAAGACAAAATGGCTTCTTCGTCCGCAACCTGGAAAGTATGGGGCAATGAAGTATCACTGATGCGCATGGGCTTGAATGGTACGGATGCGATTGCGACGCTGATCGCGTTGAGCTCGGTTTCTACGCTGGCGACCAACATCGGTACCGCGCTCAGCAATCCTGCTCTGCAAGGCAATGTCTTAGTCGCATCCGCGCTGGTGGCAGCGGCTACTGCAGGTGCGGCACAGGCAACAGCTGCGGCTGCAGCAGTAGCAATTGCAACCGCAGATGCCAGCAGCGCATCCTTACCAGCAGCAGCGGTGGCCGCAGGCCTGACGACTGCACAGGCTGGCATCGCCGTTGCCGCCTATGGCGCAGCCAAAGCAGCAGCGCCAGCAGGTACCAATACCCAGGTCGGTGCTGCCGCACAGACCATTGCGTTTGGCTACATCAAACCGGATGTACAGGCGAATAAAGAAAAATCTACGTTTGTGATTGCGTCTGGCCAGCAAGCTGCACTGTCTGCCTTCTTCACCAAATTCCTGCTCAACTGCGATCAGTGGGATGGTTACAATGCAGAACGTAAGGCCCTGATGCAGCATTTGCTGGATAAGAAAGTCAGCAATGTGGTGTCGGTCACTGGCGATATCCATGGCTTCTTTGCCGGTACCGTCAATCATGACTTCGACGCAGCCGGTGGCGGCACGCCAGCGATGGTGGATCTGGTCAGCGCGGGTATCAGCTCCGACTCCTTCTTCAAATACATGATGGACGGCGCGGGTTCGACCGGACTGGCAACGATCATTTTCTATCCTTTGTCTATTCCGGTTCCGAATATAGGCACCATCACCGTCAATGCCAATATGCTCGACTACACCATGGGTAAAGCGGCACCTACCCTGGATGGCTTGCTGGAACAAATCCGCGTTCCGCTGACCGGTGCACTGGCAGCCAAAGGCGTGCCTGAAGGCGCCGTTCTGACTGGCACAGTACAGGCCGTGCTGGCCGGACTGAAAGCCGACAGCAGCTTCAATACCAACCTGTTAGGACTGGCACAGCAACTGGCTGCACTGGCGAATAACCAGTGGATGAAATACATCAATGCCGATGCACAGGGTTATACCGTCGTGACAGTCACACCGGGCAATCTGGTAGCGCAGTTCAAGCAAGTGAACAAGCTGGTTAACACCGGCAGCATGACGGCGCCGACCAATGTGATTGCGCGTGTAACCACGGCCACAGTCAACACTGGCACAGCCGCAGTAGCGATTAGCTAATCAGGCTGTCAACCGTAGCTCAGCCTATCCCCAGGCTGAGCCCGGATTGAATAACTCCCGGTATTTACTCTTGCCTCCGTCAATGACGGAGGCTTTTTTTGGGCTGCACTGTGGGTTTATGTCAAAATGCTGAGCCTAGGGCCAGTTAACATTTAAATTACGCAATTTAAATGTTAACTGGCCCAAACCTCATGGACTTATCATGCCTGCACCCCGCAAACCCAGCCCTCCAGCCAAACACGCAGCCAAGAGCGACAAGAGAGCCAGCGCTCAGCTACATCCACGCAACCGCCATCAGGGACGTTACGACCTGAGCGCTTTGTGCGCAAGCGAGCCTGGACTCAAGGAATTTCTGGTGCAGACTGCGCATGGTCTCAGCGTTGATTTTGCCAATCCGGCTGCGGTGTTCATGCTAAACCGCGCCATCCTGCAAGCAGACTACGGCGTACAGAACTGGTCGGTATTAGAAGGACAGCTCTGTCCCGCAATACCGGGACGCGCCGATTATCTGCATCATCTGGCGGATTTACTGAGTGATAGCCATGGTGGACGGCTGCCAGCTGCGAACGGCATACAGGTGTTGGACATCGGTACCGGCTCCAGTCTGATTTATCCTTTGCTAGGCAGCGCAGACTATGGCTGGCAGTTTGTCGCAACCGATATCAATCCGGCGTCGCTGGCTCATGCCAGCGTTTTGCTAAGTCAGAATCCTAGCCATGCCAGCCGTATCGCTTTGCGGCAGCAGCCTGACCCTGGCGCTATTTTCAAGAATATCCTGCAGCAAGGGGAATGGTTTGATGTGACGCTGTGCAATCCACCATTTCATCGTTCGCCACAAGAAGCCGCGGCTGGCTCAGAGCGTAAATGGCGGCAATTAGGCAAGGCCAGCGCGGCTCCAAAAAAGCAGGCAGCACAATCAGCCGTACTCAATTTTGGTGGTAAGGATGCAGAACTCTGGTGCCCAGGCGGTGAGCTTGCCTTCATCCTGCAAATGATGGATGAAAGCGCACTCTTCCCTGCCCATTGCTATTGGTATTCCAGCCTGGTGGCCAAGGCTGAACATCTGCCTGCACTCAAAGCACGACTCAAACAACTCAAGGTTCAGGACTGGCGCGAAATCGCTATGGGTCAGGGCAATAAGCAAAGCCGCCTGCTGGCCTGGACTTTCCTGACCCCGGCACAGCAAAGCAGCTGGAAAAAACTGCGCTGGAATCAGCGTTAATGTTTTGGCGCTGATTTAGCGCTGAGTGCGCTTCCATTCCGGATGCTGTTGGCGCAATTCCTGCTCCAGCGCAGCCAGCCTGCGTGCTTTTTCTTCCATCTTAGCGATCGCTACCGGATCGATTCCGCTTTGCCGTCCACGCTCTATGTCGCTCAACAGGCGCGGCACTTCCTGTTGCGCCGCATCGGCAAACGAGGCCAGTAATTGCTGATGCTGATTCGCCTCATAACGCTGATACGCCTGGGGATCGGCCAATTCTTCGCGCGTAGGCTGTAGCGGACGCTGGGTATTGCGTTCTATCGGCGGGCTGCGCGGGTCGCCATAGCGGGTCGCAGCCAGGCTCTGCGCCGCTGGCATGGCAGGACCGGTATCGAGTAAAGGCACGCGCTTGGGTTCTGGAAATGGCGGTGGCCAGCTTGCGGTTTTCGTGCTGTGCTGCTGGCTTAGTTGTGTCCCTGACTGACTGCTTACCGCAGTCAGATTGTGATCTGCTGCTTGTGGCGCGCTGCCGTCATCAAACAACAGGCGCGCAAGTAGCAGCAAACCCAATGCCAGTAACACGACCCAGAGCCAGGCGCGGCGCATCATGTCGAACTCCCGGCCATCAGGTATTCGACCTTTGCTGCCTGCCTCGCGCTGCACTGTAACTCACGTATCTGCTGCACGGCTTTTTCCTGTGCGATAGCGCGGCTGGCCAGATAGCGTACAGATTCAGAATCCGCAGGCTGGTAGCCGTCCTGACGCTGGCTGACCAGAATCACTTCCCAATAAGCAGGCTCATGCGGACCGACTGCAGCCCGGAACGGCGGCGACACCTGCCCCGGTTCCTGCATCATTGCGAGTTCCTGCAACCAGCTGAGTTTGCCCTGATGCCGGATTTCACCCAGATCACCGCCGCTGGCCGCGTCTGGTGCAATCGACCACTGGCGCGCTAATGCGGCGAAATCCTGACCACGCCGCGCCTCTTGCACTATCCGTTCTGCGGTAGCCTGATCTGCTACCCGGATGTGTCTGGCGCGTATCGCAGCGATGCGTTTGAATTCTTCTTTATGCTGACGGTAATAGCTCTGAATCTCAGCCGCTTTAACTTGTTTGGCCAAGCTATTCAGTACCGGACTTTCAGCGTCGATATCAGCGCCTATGCCATGCAATGCCAGCAAAGCGCGCACCTGGTTTTGCTCTTGCAAAGCCTGCCGCAAATCCGCCACGGCAGCACTGCCAAAACGCTGCTCCGCCCAGTCCTGCACATAACGCTGGCTCAAATACAGCATGGCTTGCTGGCGCACAAAAGCCTGATTACGCGCAAACAGTTCGACCCGTCCCTGTACATTCTGGCGTTGATACACATCGGCCAGCGTGATCACACCGCCTGGCGCCAGACTTGAACGCAGCACGATGATTTGCTGCGCTGTTTTCAACTGTGCTTCATTCCAGCGATATTCCACAATCAGCTTATCGTCAGCACCCAGCAGTTTTTTCCAATCCTGTTCGGTGACCGGATACTCCGCGCTCACTTTGCCCTGCAAACTGGCACCGGGCAACGCTTTCAATCCCGCCTCCAAAGGCTGCAGATAAGCTGAACGCAAAGCGGCCGCGAGCTGATCATCAGCCGCAACCGCAGGATCAAAACCCACCCTTTTCGCGCCAGCCTGTAAATCCAGTCCTGCAAAACGTTTGTGCGCAGCACGCACCAGACTGCGGTTACTGATGATTTCTTCCAGTACCGCTGCTTTCGTCGCGCCAGCATCCTGCTGCTGCGCCATTTGCAGCATCACATCCACAGTCAGCTGATGCACAGCTTGCCCATCTACTTTTGCCAATACCGAGGCACTGGCAACTGAGGCCAGTCCGAATGCAGTCAGCAGCCCGACTGCTGCGCACAACAAGCGGTGCAGGCACCGCTTGTTGGCACGCGCTATGCGTGAATTCCACATCTTAGTTCGCCAGACGTTCTGCCGCACGGTTAAGCACATGTACCATCATCGCGATCGCGTGAGGCACCACTTTTTTAGCGACTTGTACCCGGTCATTCTGATCGGTCGATGACAATACGATGCCACCATTCTGATACGAGTAAGTGCCGCCCTGCGTTAACAAAGGACGGATATCCGTCGCTGTTGCGCTCAGTGGAGTGAAGTCGGCCAGTGCAGCGTTGACCAATGCGCTGTCATTCAGATTCTGGCTGTAGTAATAGTCATTGACCCATTGCTCCCAGCCCGAGTGATTACGGGCTGAAGTGGTCCAGGTGTGATGCGGTTGCAGCAAGTCAGTCGAGTGCATTACAAAACCCAGGCTTTGCAAGCTGGGCTTAGTCAGGAATTGCTGGAACCAGTACTGCGCCAGATTATCGATAGGCTGAAACGGTGCAGTTTCAAAATCGGCATATTGCTGCGGTGTGGAGTAGCCACCGTGGCGGTAGCGTGCTTCCGTGATGCCGTAGCTATTGTATTTGCTGCTGTCGCCAAACCAGCCCTTGAGGCCGCCAGGACCGTCATCCAGATAATCGCCAACCAGCCAGGTCGCCGCCAGCTTATCGATATCACCCGCCACGGTCAGCTTGGCATAGTTATAGCCACCAAACGGATTACCATGCACATCGGCGCCTGCAGTATGGTTTTGAAAATGCCAGTAAGACGTGTATTTCACGATGCTTTGTGCAGCACCCCAGACCGGTGCCAGTACACAGCTGCCAGTGGTGGCGCCACACAGATAAGTATCCGCAAAATCATCCACATCATAGGCACCCTGGCCCATGGCGGTGGCAAACTGATCCAGCGTAATACCTGCTTTGTTCAATCCGGCCTGCAATTTGGCAAAATTGGTTTTGCCCGGATTGTTTTTCATGAAGTTGACGGCATCAATGGCGATGCGTCTATGGGTTTCCTGCTGAAATGCTGAAGCTGGCAAACTGGCGCACAGAGCGAGCGTGAGCGCTGTCACTTTGAAGACTGATTTCATTGTTTTTCCTTGGTTTCAAAACAAAAAACACAATCAAAAGAACGGACGCAATCCAATTCTCACAAAGTACGGCAGCAGAACCCCTGGCAACATCGCACCAGGATGATCAGGCATACGCCATCACATCATGCAAACGGCCTTACGTCTGTCCTCAAACTATGCTGACAACGGGATCGCCGCATCAGCATCATGGGTAAGACAGAGACGCTATTGAACTGCGCTTCAGCTTCTGCCTCAATCCGAATCACTAGGCAGTCACATCTAAGTTTTTTCATACGCCTGACATAGTTTTCAGGCAGATTAGGCTGCAGCAGAATTTTTGCAGTGCAGGTAAAATCTGCGCAAATTCGCTTGATGGAAATCAAGTCAGCAGAAAAAAAATTTCTGGTATGGGATGCGTTTTCAGCTTAGTTGCCAGCATTTCTTTCATCCAGGCAAAGAAATTAAATTAGAGAAAACAGTCTAACTCTAGACAATTACATGTCTTCATCGCTTAGCTGTTCACAACATCGGAGATGATAATTTTTATGCAAGTTTTTTCACATCGATTTCACTCACAATTTGCACAAAAATTCAGCAGTTCGCTGCACTAAATTATTCACAATCACGTCGTAGGCTGGCATACAATCTGGGGCGCCGCCGCTCTGGCAGGCGGCTTCACCGGATGCGCGACCCCGTAACCAGGTGCGACTTTTGAGCTCAATGTGTCAAGGATAGCAATGAAACGAGTAGATGATTTCCGCCTGAAGCTAGGCAAAGATGAACTGGTTCCTATCATGATTGGTGGGATGGGCGTGGATATTTCCACCGCTGAACTGGCATTGGTCGCCGCACGCCTGGGTGGCATCGGGCATATTTCTGACGCCATGGTGCATGATGTGTCTGACCGTCGTTTTGACACCAGCTATATCAAAGAAAAAACCCGCTTCTATAAGTACAACATCAATAACTCCGACAAAACGGACATCAAGTTCAACCTCGAGCATCTGGCCGAAGCGACCCGTCTGCACGTAGGGAAAACCATGGAAGCCAAACAAGGCTCAGGCATGATATTCGTGAACTGCATGGAAAAGCTGACCATGAACGGCCCGCGTGAAACCCTGAAGGTCAGGCTGGAAGCCGCACTGGATGGGGGTATCGATGGCATCACCCTGAGTGCAGGTCTGCATCTGAGCTCCTTCGGTCTGATGGCTGATCATCCGCGCTTCCGTGAGGCCAAACTGGGCATCATCGTCTCGTCCTTGCGCGCGCTGCAGTTATTCCTGCGTAAAAATGCCAGACTGAACCGTCTGCCGGATTATGTGATCGTCGAAGGCCCGCTGGCTGGTGGCCATCTGGGCTTCGGTGACGACTGGGCAGAATTTGATCTGCAAACCATCATCACTGAAATTCATCAATGGCTGCAGGCTGAGCAGCTCGATATTCCACTGATCGCCGCTGGCGGTATTTTCACCGGCAGCGATGCCGTCGCTTTCCTGGAAAACGGTGCAGCTGGCGTGCAGGTTGCAACCCGCTTTACCGTGACCAATGAATGCGGTTTGCCCGCCGATGTGAAACAGGAATATTTCAAAGCCAGCGAACAGGATATCGAAGTCAATCATATTTCCCCGACTGGCTATCCTATGCGTATGCTGAAAAATACGCCGGCCATCGGTGACGGCGTGCGTCCGGGTTGTGAATCTTATGGCTATCTGCTCGATGGCAACGGCAATTGCGCCTACATTACCTCGTACAACCGCGAAGTTGCTGCCCATCCGGATGCGAAAAAAGTAGTGGTGATGGACAAAACCTGTCTGTGTACCCACATGCGTAACTTCAAATGCTGGACTTGCGGCCAAACCACGTATCGTCTGAAAGACACCACCCGTAAAAACCCGGATGGCAGCTATCAGTTACTGAGTGCTGAGCATGTATTCCGCGATTACCAATTCAGTACCGATAACCAGATCGCTTTACCTGCCTGATGTAAGTACGCAGTACTAAAGTTAAAAAAAACGCCGCTGAGATTTAGTTTCAGCGGCGTTTTTTCATGCTTAATTTAATGCTTAATTTTATGCTTAATCCGGCTCATCCAGATACCAGTAACCCTGATTCACCCATTGCAGCAAGGTAGTCAGGAACTGCGTCTGCTGTAGGGCCGAACCCAGATTCGCGAGTCCGATCACATCGTGATTACACAGTGTGCGTACCGCCTCGCTGAGGGCTGCGCCGAAAGTATGACGCTCACCATCGACGTAGCAAATGCCCTCGCTGATCTGTGGCTCCAGATAAAAGCACCGCAGACCACCGGTACGGCGCAGTTGCTGCTCCTCTAGGGCGGCCAGCAATTCATCCGCTTCCAGTGGCGGCTCCATCGCTTGCAAATCCAGTTCGCTGCGGGTGGTAGACAACAGGCTGCCAATTACATCCGCCATCAGCGCGTCATCATTGAGCACACTTTGCATCTGCGCCCGTATCATGGCGAAATCGCTGCGATTGATGTAACCCTGCTGCTGATGCGCCTCGCGCCGTGGATCGCTGATCAGATCCTTGCCGAGTTCGTGGTCGATCAGGTAATCCGCCAGGCCACTCAGCATGTCGCTGGCCGAGCGGCTGCGAAAGCCAACCGAAAAACTCATGGAACTGTCCAGACTCAGGCCTTCATGCGGGAAACCGGGCGGGATATACAGAACATCACCCGCCTCGACCACAGCATCGATAATGGGCGCGAAGGGATCGGTATGAAGCAGCGCAGGATGGGCTGCGAACTGGCGATGCGCGCCACGATCACCGACACGCCAGTGGCGCTTACCTGAGCCCTGGCAAATAAACACATCATATAAATCGATATGCGGCCCGACTCCGCCGCCGGGTGCGGCGAAACTGATCATCACATCATCGAGTCGCCACTTAGGAATAAAAGCGAAAGCCTGCACCAGCTCAGCCACGTCCGGCGACCAGTGATCGACCGCCTGCACCACCAGTGTCCAGTCGCGCTCGCCCAAGTGGCTGTAATCCTGAAACGGGCCACGCTCGGCCTGCCACTCGCCGTTACGGCGACTGATCAGACGCGAGTCTATTTGCGGCTCACAGGCCAGCCCGGCCAGTTCATCCGGACTGATCAGATCACGAAAAGCCGGGAAACCCTGGCGTATCAGCACTGGCTTTTGCTGCCAGTATTCCGCCAGAAAACGGTCCAGAGAAAATTCACTTAGCTGTAAGGTCAACATGATGGCGCCGCCGTAGAAAAACAGGAAGAAACCGCGGTTGTAACATGCCTGCTTTTTTCGCTATAGCGACCAGATCAAACTTTGTGCGGATAACGGTGCTGACGCCCTGACAGCAGTTTCAGCTTCCTTACCAGCGTGAAAAATGATCCTCAGTCACCCCCACCAGCTGCGTCACAGGACGTGCCGGAGCCGAGGCATGCGCTTTGACCCAGCCATTAAAGCAACCGATAGGCTGTACATAGCGACTGGCTGCAATCAGCAGGTTTTTGTTTTCCTGGCGCAGACCTTCCGGCTGAAAATGTAAATTCAGCAATCCATCATCGGTATAAATATGCCAGCTATCCATCAGACGCTGAGGCTGATAATCGAAATGTGCCGCGCCCAGCCTGATGAGGTCACCATCGAGCCACAGTGCATTTTCATTCTGCCCAAAATATCCAGCCTGCAGATTAAAGCCCAGACCCATACTATGCGCAGAAGCCCAGCGCCAGGCGGTTTCCCGTCCCAGAAAGCCATTGCTGTGATCGTAACTGCCGACTCCACCGGCCAGATCAAACTGGCGTCCGGCCACGCTGACGCTGCCTTGCAAACGCATACCTGCCGATTTCAGGGTCGCATGCACCGTGCCTCCCTCTGCCATCCCAACCGCAAACAAGGGACGCGCTGCATCCTCGGTCAGCATATGTGCGTCTATCCGGAAATCACCACAAGCCAGCGAGAGCTGATAATGATTGGACTCAGCCACATGCTGAAAACGGATGCGATTGCGCAGGAACTGAAAGCTGCTGGCCGCGCCTGCCGCAGGCTGAGGCCTTAAGCGTGCCGTCAAACCGGGCAAACCGTCCTGGCTATAACTGGCGATGATCTTTCTGGCACGACGGTCAAAGACGTAGGCAAATGCAGTATTGGTCCAGCCCACATCCACAATCGCTATCCCACAAAAAATCTCGTCTGTCGCCAGCGCCGCGTAATTCCAATGCTTGTGATGCAGCGCCTGCCATACCGGATGACGGCGAAAAGGCTGGGCCAAGCCAGCCCAGTCTATGCGTTCCGGCGCTCCGGCAAATTGTCCGAACCGCACCGCCGCTTTTTCATCGAGCACCGATGCCGGTGCCTCAGGCAAACTTGTTATCATCATTCGTGGTCTTTGATTATTTAGGTGTGACTGTCAATAAACCTGCCAACTATTGAGCCCCGCTGACTGCGTAGTGTAACGCTGGCCAGTCTGACATCAGGATTTGGCGTAACACTCATACAGTTCAGGCTGGTAAGCAATTATCTCAGCAACTTATTGCGTCGTCGCGACTTGTACTGTATCGCGTAATTCACGGCGCAGGATTTTTCCCACATTGGTCTTGGGGAGGCTCTGGCGGAATTCTATGTATTTAGGTTTTTTGTAAGCGGTCAGCTGCTGTTTGCAGTAATCCATGAGCTGATCCGTCGTCAATGCAGGATTTTTCTTCACTACAAACAATTTCACCGCTTCGCCCGATACCGCATCGGAGACACCGACGCATGCGCATTCGAGCACATCCGGATGGGCAGCAATGACGGCTTCGATTTCGTTTGGATATACATTGAAACCGGAAACCAGGATCATGTCCTTTTTACGGTCCACGATTTTGACGTAGCCGCGCTCATCCATGATGCCGACGTCACCTGACTTAAAATAGCCGCTGTCGGTCATGACTTTGGCAGTTTCATCCGGGCGGTTCCAATAGCCGGTCATGACTTGCGGGCCGCGAATCGCAATTTCACCTGCTTGTCCGAACGGAACCGGTTCGCCATCATCATTCAGGATTGCCACTTCGGTGGATGGGACGGGCAAGCCTATGGTGCCCGAGAAGCCGTTCTGGTCAGGCGGGCACAAGGTAGCAGTAGGCGAAGTCTCAGACAGGCCATAGCCTTCCAGAATAGGGCTGCCGGTGACTTTGCACCAGCGGTCACTCACGACTTCCTGTACCGCCATCCCGCCACCCAGCGTAATACGCAAGCCGGAAAAATCGAGTTTGGCAAACGCGGGCTGATTCAATAAACCATTAAACAGCGTATTCACACCCGGGAAAAAATTGACGCGGTATTTCGCGAGTTCTTTTACAAAGCCCGGCATATCACGCGGATTGGGAATCAAGACATTCATCGCGCCCCAACGCATGCCCATCAGCATGCAGGCATTCAATGCCAGGATGTGATACAGCGGCAAAGCACAGACAGTGACCAGCGCGCCTTGCGCTGCTTCATGCCGCATAGTGGGACCTGCCCAGGCATCGTTTTGCAGCATGTTGGCGATCACATTCCTGTGCGTCAGTGTTGCGCCTTTAGACAAGCCGGTCGTGCCGCCGGTGTACTGCAGGAAAGCGATATCGGTATGCGTAACCGGCACGGCTTGCAAACTCAGTTTTGCGCCCTGCGCCAGCGCCGTGCGGAAGCTGATGGAACCCGGCAAACTGAAGGATGGTACCAGCTTCTTGACTTTACGCACCACAAGATTCATCAGCGCACCATTGAGGCTGCCCATCATGTCACCGATGCTGGCAACGACGACGTGTTTAACGCTCGTTTGCTGCAGTACTTTTTCCAGGGTAATCGCGAAATTTTCCAGAATAAAAATGGCCTCAACACCGGCATCACGCAACTGGTGCTCAAGTTCGCGCGGCGTGTATAAAGGATTGATATTCACCACGGTACAACCGGCACGCAGGATGGCGGTGACAGCGACCGGATATTGGAGCACATTGGGCATCATCACCGCGACTCTGGCGCCTTTAGCGAGGCCACGCTGCTGCAGCCACGCAGCCAGATGGCGCGAACAGGCATCCAGTTCGCTGTAATTCATTTGCTTGTCCATACAGACATAGGCAGGACGCTCAGCGTATTTGCTGAAGGACTCATCAAACAAATGATTGAGCGAACTGTATTGTGCCGGGTCTATGGTTTCAGGTACCCCTGCCGGGTAGGATTTGAGCCAGTGTTTTTCTGTTGTCATTTCATCGTCTCCATTCTCATCCGCATCAAAATGTGCGTTTTTTCGTCGGCGCCCGGACCGGCAACCGTATCGAGCTGATCGGGTCGCAATTCGCGCCCGTCTTCAGCGATGATGCCTACACCGCTGATTGCTTTTCCTGTATCGCTGGCCACGATCGTCATTCTTGGCCCCTGAGGATGGGGCACCCACTGCTCCCCCCAAACCGACATAGCCGCCAGAATCGGGTACAAAGACTGGCCTTTAGCGGTCAGGTGGTAGTGAACCACCCGCCCGTCATCGGCTGCCTGCTGACGCGTCAGAATGTCGTTTGCCACCAGTTGACTCAGGCGCTGGGACAAAATATTGGTACTGATCCCAAGGTGACTCTGAAAATCCTGGAACTGACTCATACCGCAAAACGCATTGCGTAAAATCAGTAAAGACCACCACTCCCCAACCTGCTCCAGTGTCTGGGCGATAGGGCAATTCATGTCTGCGAATGAACCTTTACTCATCGGGCAACTTTCTTAGCAAAGTTATAAATTGACTGTAATAAAAAACACTTTTGTTACGCAAGTGATATTTTAGGATAGCAGCTCTAATCCGGTTCCGGTTGATTTTCAAGCGGACTGCAACGCAGGCAGATTTCACAGGAGAAAGCCACGTGCAGACTAACGCGATACAATGACGCCACATCTTGAACACTGAGTCCCATCTTGAGCAAATTTGCAACACCTCTGGCATTTGTGGATCTGGAAACCACAGGCACGATCGCCACCCGTGACCGGATTACCGAAATCGCCATCATCCGTTTTGACGGTGCACACATAGAACGCTGGTCACAACTGATCAACCCGGAAACCCAGATACCGCCCTTCGTCGAACAACTGACCGGCATCAGCAATGCGATGGTGGCGGATCAGCCGCTGTTCGCCGAGCTGGCACCGCAGATTCTGGCGCAGCTGCAAGGCCATATGCTGGTGGCGCACAATGCGCGCTTTGATTACGGTTTTTTGAAAAACGAATTCCGCCGTCTGGAGATGTCTTACCGCGCGCCGGTGCTGTGTACGCTCAAGCTGTCGCGCAAGCTGTTCCCGCAATTCGTCAAACACAATCTCGACAGCATCATAGAAAGACATCAGATCGTGGTCGGCGAGCGACATCGTGCGATGACCGATGCCGATGCCCTGCTGCAGTTCTGGCAGGCGTTACAACAGGTGCCGGGCGAAGCCGCCTTATTGGCAGCGGTGAAGGAGCTAAGTTCACGTCCGGCGCTGCCACCGCATCTGGACGCCGATATCGTCGACCAGTTACCTAAGGGCTATGGCGTCTATCTGTTCTATGGTGAAAACCGGCTGCCTATCTACGTCGGCAAGAGCAATACCCTGCGCCAGCGCGTGTTATCGCATTTCTCGGCTGATCATGCACTGGCTAAGGAAATGAACATTTCCCAGCAAGTCAGGGACATAGAGTGGATAGAATGCGCGGGTGAAATCGATGCGCTGATTACCGAGGCACGCCTGATCAAGGAAAAACAGCCTACCCTGAACCGTCAGTTACGCAGGAATAGCGAATTCTGCTCATGGCGCCTGAGCGATCTGGGCAGCGGCCTGCTGCAACCGCAACTGGTGTATGGCCGCGATCTGGATCTCGGCAGACAGGAACAGTTATATGGCTTGTTTAAAAGCGGTGCCAGTGCACGTGAATTTTTATTGCAAGCCGTCAAACAATATCAATTGTGCGCGGCCACGCTGGGACTGGAAAAAGGCGGCAATGGCAAACCCTGTTTTGCGCGCCAGCTCAAGCAATGCAAGGGGGCCTGCGTGGGTCAGGAAAGCGCCTTACAACATAATCTGCGTCTGATCGAAGCGCTGGCCGAGATGAAGCTCAAAGCATGGCCATTTGCCGGACCTGCCTTGCTGCAGGAAGCCGGGGTCTATCATGTGATCGAGGCCTGGTGCTATCTGGGTCGTGCCGAGACGCTGGACCAGGTGCCGGACTTGCTGGCATCCGGCAAGCCGCGCTTTGATCGCGACACCTACCGGATACTGGTCAAATACCTGAACCGCATGCAAGCCTACAGCGCCTGAGCGCTGCAGGCCACAGTGGATTACTTCAAAATGCCTTGCGTGACTTCCGGCTTACCGTCAGAAGCCAGCGCAGGCACTTGTATCAGGCGCATCAGCAAAGGATAGACATCCACATTATCCAGACTTTGCAAACGCGCCGCCGGACGGAATGCCGGGCCGTGGGCGATGAACAGCGCGCCCATTTCCGGCGCCAGATTGTCATAGCCATGCGCGCCGCCATTGCTGCGGTTCTTAGGATTCTGATCAGCAAAAATCAGCCAGCCGGTTTCAGCCAGACACAGATAGGATGGAACCCGTGGATTGCGACCAAATTCAAAGCGCGCCGGGATCTGGGCTTTTTTCCAGCACTGCATATGGGCATGCGGTTTCAGCAAAGCAGCTTCCAGTTCAGCCTCTTTACCAGGTACCGCTTCAAATGCAGCATAGGTGCCGCTATTGACCATACGGAAGCTGGCAGCTGGTACCAGCTGATCGAGCGCGATAGTGCGCTGTGCGCTGGTCGCAGCCATGCCATGATCGGATACGATCACCAGATTGGCTTCGATCTGACGCGCTTTCAGCCCCGCCATCAGACGTGCCAGCGCACGGTCCACGTGTGCTACCGCCTCAGTCACCATCTGGCTGTCTGGGCCGTCATCATGACCGGCATGATCGACATCATCAAAATACAAAGTCAGCATGGAAGGCCGCTCTGCAGCCGGTTTATCTAACCAGCCCAGCAAGGTATCAACGCGCTGATCCGGCGTGACCTTGCCATCAAACATACGCCATTCGCCGGGACGCACGCCATGTATTGCTGCTTCCGAACCGGGCCAGAACATGGTGGCGCTGCGCACGCCATTTTTTTCTGCCGTCACCCAGACAGGCTCAGCCTGATCCCACCAGCGGCGATCCGTCACTGCATCACGGTTACTCAGTGTGAATTTCACACCAGGAATCGCCGCATCCACCATGGTGTTACCGACGATGCCGTGATGATCCGGGCGCAAGCCTGTGACCAGGGTGTAATGATTCGGGAAAGTAATCGAAGGAAATGACGGCCGCATCACATCTGCCAGCACGCCCTGGCTGGCCAGCGCATTCAGCGTAGGCGAGACGCCGCGTTTGAGGTAATCAGGACGGAAACCATCTATCGACACCAGAATCACCGGAGCCGCTAAAGGTGCGCGGTAACTGAGCGCGGCAGGCGCTGTGGCTGTCGTATTGGCGGCAGGCGTGCCTGGTAACTGGGTACAGGCACTCAGTAAAGTAAGTAAAGGCGCAATCAAAAGCGCCGGGGCAAAACGCAGTCGGGGTAAAGAATTCAGCACGTATTTTCCTGACAATAAAAATCGAAATGAGCTTTGCTTCAGCAAGCGTGTTAGGGCTGCAAGTATAACCATGCCACATGGCAATTGCATGACGACTGTTTTTACGCATGAGCGCTGGGCAAAGATGTGTTCATCAAGCCAGATAAATCCCCGAATTTAAATGGTAAACAGGATAGTGAATACTACCCAACCCATTCCAGGCAACCAGAAATTAACTTCTTTCCATTGTATTCAGGAAGTTTTTCTTCTATACCTGGGGGTAGAAATTTATTTCCAATTGGAAATTACAATCTCACTTGTGCGTCAGTAAGGAAAGATCATGAATATCGGAAGCGTCAACAATCAGTCATCGCAGGCAGATACCTATAGCAACAATGTGCAAAGACTCAAACAACGCGATGGTGAGCTGAACAAAGTCAAACAGGAAAATCAGAAGGTGAAGGCGGAAACCCAGACGCAGCAAGTGGCGCAAGCCGCGCAGGCGACACAGTCTGCCGATGCGTTACAACAGGCGCGTGCGGCGCAGGAAAACAAACCCAAGCCCAGCGTGAATGGCAGCGGCCAGGTGGTTGGGCGTCTGATTAATACCAGCGCCTGAGCGCAGGCTCCGCAAGACGGCACAGCCAGCAATTGAGGGCTGTGCTTTTTTATTTTTTAGGCCTGACGCAAAATTGTCACGCCAAGGAGCCATCAGGCCGCCGGGGCGCTTTGGCGTCAGTCCTTTTCTTTTTGCTGTGCCATTTGCCTGAAATACAGCAGCAAGTCATCCAACTCTTGCGCGGACAGCGATTGCAGATTAAATCCCGGCATCGCCGAAGCAGGCCAGCTGCGCACGCTGGCCGGATTGCGTATCAGCTGACGCAACATCCCTTCCTGAAAATACTCAACCGGACTATGTGGCAGATTCAGATCCGGCCCCAGTTTTGCATCACCGCCGCCATTCATACTGTGGCAGGCTGCACAATTTTTGGTATAGACCTGCATGCCACGTAAAGCCTGCGTCTGCTGCGGGCCGCTGGCTCGTGGCAGTAGCTGCGGATAACGCTGCTCCAGGGTTTGTGTCAGGCTGATTTTAGCGATCTGATACGGCCACTGCTCGCTGGACACCTGATGTTCCGGATCTTGCCAGACCAGATAGACCGGGCCGGCACTGGGCTTGCCAGCCGCCAGCGCAGGCCAGGGAGCTGCGGCATCTTCTATCGCTAACCAGGGACGGGCAGAGGTGTTGAATACACTGGCAGGCAAGGTCGCGACAAAGCCATCCAGCGCGGTGAATTGCAAATTCAGCGCAGACAAATCCGGATAAAAAGTCTGCAACGGCAAAGCACGGTAGCTGCGACGTCCGCCATAAGCCACATCGGACTCCAGCGCTATCGTCTTCAACTCAGGCAAAGCCAGTAACTGCGCCCGGCTCAATTGCAGGGTCTGAGTCGCTGTCTGTACCTGCAACACCGTCTGCTCTTTGCTTGTGCTGTCGCGCAGCTTGGGGACTGTTTGCGCCGTGCCAGCATGCGTCCAGCTACAGGCACTCAGTACGACACTGCATGACAGGCTCAACAGCAGGGCTGCAGACAGGCCGGATCTGAGCCATGCGCGGCCAGATTGCCTGGTTTGCGTTATGATCATGTAAGTTCCTTTCAAACTGAAATGCGATGCTGAGCAGCGTCAGGACGCTGGATAAAAACTGCGGCTCTTCGCCATTGTCCCATGTCACCTCGCTGTGTGCACAGTTTTGCACTGACCCACCAACCCTCAAGCTGGAAAAAGATGGATAACCAAGAATTTCATGATGATCACGAAGACGGGCAGGATGGCCCCTTAGGCGCAGCGCAGCGTGCAGCTGCGGCCAGCCGCAGCACCTGGACCAGCGTCGTGGTCAACATATTGCTGACCAGCGTACAGTTCGTGGTCGGTTTCTTCAGCCATTCCCAGGCCTTGATTGCCGATGCCATTCATTCGCTGTCCGATCTGATATCGGATTTTGTGGTGCTGCTGGCCAGCCATCACAGCAAAAAGGCGGCAGATACCGATCATCCTTACGGCCATCAGCGTTTTGAAAATGCTGCCTCACTGGTACTTGGACTGATACTGCTGGCGGTCGGCAGCGGCATGCTGTGGTCGGCTTTCCGCAAGCTGGAAACACCGGAATTGGTACCACAGGTACATAGCATAGCGCTGTGGGTAGCCGGACTGGCACTGATCTCTAAAGAACTGCTGTTCCGCTATATGCTGGCGGTCGCGCAGAAGGTGAAATCCAGCATGCTGGTGGCCAATGCCTGGCATGCACGCTCAGACGCGGCTTCGTCGCTGGTCGTAGGGCTGGGCATCATAGGCAATATGGCCGGTTATCCGATACTCGATCCGATTGCAGCGCTGATCGTGGGCTTTATGGTGGCGCGCATGGGTTGGGAATTTGGCTGGGAAGCCTTGCATGATCTGATGGATCGCGCGGCCGATGAAGAGGAAGTCGCGGCAATACGCCTGACCTTGCTCGAAACTCCAGGCGTGATTAATGCGCACGATGTACACACGCGCAAAATGGGTGACATGATCGTGGTCGATGCGCATATCGAAGTCGATGCCAATATCACGGTTGAAGCCGGGCACGACATTGCGGTACTCGCGCGCCAGCGCGTGATGCAAAGACACAGAGTGCTGAATCTGATGACACATATCGACCCCTGGAAACGTCCTGACCGCGATCATCAGCCGCCTGCATGACAGGTCATAGGCGATAGCCATTAAGCAGATTCAGGCAGATTCAGGCAGATTCGTACAGATTCAGACAGAATCAGGCACAAAAAAAAGGGAGCCCGCGGGCTCCCTTTTTTGCATCAGACGACAGATCTGATCTCAGTCTGCGTCACAGTTTCCTCTAATTGCCGGGTCAGATCCTGCAATTCTATGTGGATGGGATTAGTAACCGGATCAATATCACCACGCAGCAGACAACGGGTGGTGGCCTGATTCGAAGCGATCTCAATCAGACTGCGCAAATCACGCCCGGACTTGCCCTCGGTGCGTGCGGCCAGTTCCAGACTGGCAATATCCGCATCAAAGGCCAGCGGTTTATCACGCAGCAATTGCCGCACTATCGTCTGACGTGCCGCCAGGTCAGGCAAAGGCAATTCAATTTTCTGGGCAAAACGCGATAACACTGCCGGGTCGATCAGTTCCGGATGATTGGACGCAGCCAGTACGAACACTTGTCCCTGCTTGCTTTGTGCGCCATCCATTTCCTGTAACAGCTGACCGATGATTTCTTCAGAAAAGGATTTGCTGTGTTCACCCCGTTTGGCCGCCAGAATTTCCATTTCATCGATGAACAGGATGCAGGGTGACTGACTGCGCGCCTTGTCAAACATCGCTTTCACAGCAGTTCCCGAGTGACCTATCCATTGCTTCTGTATCTCAGCCGTGGAAGGGGCAAAAAAGGATAAGCCAGACTGACTCGCGAGTACCCTGGCCAGCTGTGTCTTACCTGTGCCCGGCGGGCCCCACAATAAGGCGCTGCGCGGTGCATTGATACCGCTGGCCTTGAGCTGCTCCGCATTGCGTATCATGCGACCCAGTGCTTCAAACTGCTGCCGCAATTCATCCGGCAGCACAATATCATCCCAGCTTAAAGTTTCAACCTTAGTCGATTGCTTACTGTCTTCTAATTGCTGCAGCAAATCATCCATCTGCAGACAAACTGGATTACGTTCAGGGTGGATATCCTCACCACTCAGCAAGGCACGTTCAGTGGCCTTGCGCGCCGCGACTTCGACCAGGGTACGCAAGTCGCGTCCGGATTTCCCTTCCGTCATCTTGCCCAGCGTCGCTGCTGCTTCAATCAAATCAAAGCCCAGCGGCTTCTTACGCAATAAGCTTTGCAGGATCGCTTCGCGGCTACCACGGTCAGGTAAAGGCAGTTCCAGTTTTTGCTCCAGACGTGATAACACAGCACTATCAATCTGATCCGGCAAATTCGAGGCGGCCAGCACAAACACCAGCCCCTGATGACTTTTTGCGCCATCCATTTCCTGTAACAGCTGGCCAACCACTTCTTCGGTCGCCGAAGTGCTGTTCTGTGCACCGCGCGCCGGTGCCAGAATTTCGATTTCATCGATGAACAGGATGCAGGGTGACTGATTACGCGCACGTTCAAACAGACTGCGTACCGCATTACCGGAGCGGCCTACCGTGCCCTGCTTCAGTTCAGCCGTGGTACAGGTCAGAAAAGCCAGTCCGGCCTCATTCGCCAACACCCGCGCCAGCTGGGTCTTACCGGTACCCGGCGGGCCCCACAGCAAGGCGCCACGCGGGGTATCAATACCACTCTTTTTCAGCTCTTCGCTATTGCGCAGCATCTTACCCAGATTAATAAACGACTTTTTCACCAGCTCCGGTAAGACGATATCGTCCCAGCCCAGATCACTGACCTCGCTGGAATTTTTACCGCGCTGACGCCTGACTTCCTTGAGGATTTCAGCCGCCTCCGGATCATTGCGCCCCGCCAGCTCAGCCGCGATGGCGATCACCAGCTGATGCAGGTCGCGCCCGCTCATGCCGCTGGTTTCGCGCACGATGGCTTTCATCTCTGCAGGGGCGATCAGCTTGGCCTTAAGCAATTCTGCTTTCAGAATTTTTTCGCGGTTACGCGCATCCGGCAAACCAACTTCCACCACACTGGTGAAACGCGACAATATTGCATCATCAATGCCATCGCGCAGATTGGTAGCACCCACCACCATCACCTGCCCGCTCTGCGCGATGCCGCCCCACTGACTCAAGAATTCTTTGACCAGTTCATCATCGAAATTCACACCACTTGAACTGGCACCGCCACGGCGCTTGAAGATGCCTTCACACTCATCCACAAACAATATGCATGGACTCTGTTTACGCGTAGCTTCAAATACTGCTTTGACTTTGGGTGAGGTATGCCCCTGGTAACTGCCTTTCAGATCCGACTCACTGACGCTCATGAAATGCACATCCGCTGTTTTTGCGAGCAATTCAGCAATCGTTGTTTTACCAGTACCAGGTGGTCCGTACAGCAAAATCCCTTTAGGTGAAACTTCCGAGCGGCTTGCAAATAAATCGACCAGCTTGATCAGCTTATCCGCCAGCGCATCCGGAACCGCAACTTCGCGCCAGAGACTGACCAGTTGTTCGCATTTCTGCAATTGCTGGTGTGCGGCTTCCAATACCTGATAAGCGGCGCGCACAGACTGGCTGGCCGCAACCACCTGTTGCAGACTTGCATGGTGCTGACTAAGTAAGTCCATCCAGTGTGGCTGACAACGTTCTGCCATAAAAAAGTAATGTTCGCCTTCCAGCAGCAGTTTTTTTTGCTCTGGCAAATAAGCCAGCCAGGCACGCTTAGGCTGGGCCGACTGCCCCTGCTCGGTGAATTGCAGCAACGAGGCACCCAGATAACGTTTAGCGACCTGTCCAAGGCGGAAGCTGGTGCAGCCCAGCTCAGATGGGTTTTCACCCGGATAAATCACAGCAGAGTAAGGATACTTAGGATCACCGGATTCTTTGCCGGCAAAGGCCAGTAAGTGAATACTGGCCTTTGCCAATTGCTCATCGAGCTGTTGATATTGCTTTTTCAGCTCTTGCAGCGCGCTGCCACGTCTGGCTGTACGTACCATCGCGATATATGGCAACCAGACGAACAGCAATCCCGTGAAGCTGAACAAGCCGGAAACCAGGTAAGGCAGACCAAGTGCAAAATTAGCCCGCATCAGGCCAAAAAATCCAAAAAAATACGTGATACCGAGCAGATACAACCAGCCAACCCAATTGGCAAACGGAAAACGATGTTGCAGGCCCTTCAACAATAAGGCTGGCTTCCAAGGCGTTTTCTTCAGCTGTTCAGCCAGCAGTTCCTGGCGTACAGCCTCTACCACCTTAGGCAGTTGTTCTTGCGCCTGCTGCTGTATCGCCTGCACACCGGCCTGATGACTTTGCAAAGCCTGATTGCAAGCCTGGTAGTGTTGTTCGGCGTCGGCATAGGCAGCGCGTGCTGCCTGTAAGCGCTGCGCAACCGGCAAAGGGACTTCTATCTCTGTATCTGACATCGCTATGCACCTTGTTGAAGCTCAAGCCTGAATGGAAAAATGCCATTCATTCGACGGAAATCCCGGGCGCCTGCTGGCGAGGTGAAATACACGGAATCCGGCCTGATGCTCTAAAGACGCAAAGCGCGCCACAAAAGCGCCATGCCGAAAAAATATTTTTTACGCGTGGTTTGATACAGAAGCAGATACGCCCGCTATACCGGTCACAAAGCGTGTCATACAGGGGACAATCGCCGTGCTTGTGGTCAAAGTTACGCAGTCAACAGCGTTTTCAGCATATGGTGATTAGTCACTTCAAAGGTCGGCGCGATACCGGGCGTGCCAGCTTTTTGGGCAGGATTGAGCCAGCAGGTATCCATCCCGGCTTGCAAGCCACCGAGAATATCGGATTCCAGCGTGTCGCCGACCATCAGCACCGCAGAACGCACAGGATGCCCCATCTGCTCTAGCGCATGATCAAAAATCTGCTGACCCGGCTTGGCCACGCCGACTTCCTCCGATACCACCAGCACTTCAAAATACGCCTGTAAGCCGGTACGCTCCAGACGTATGCGCTGTAATTGCGTAAAACCATTGGTGATAATGCCCATCTTCGTATTGCCATGCAGGGTTTGCAGTAGTTCAGGGACACCATCGATGGGAGTGCTGATCTCCGCCATCGCATGCAGGAAAGCCTGGTTCAAGGCAGCAGGCGTAGTAGACAAGCGCTCTGCCCAACTGGTGAAGCGCAATTGCTGCACATCGCTGGCACTGATTTGATGTTCCTGATAGCGCTGCCATAAGCCCTTGTTCACGACTTGATAAGCTGCGTAATCTGTTTCGGCAAACGCAATGCCAAACTCTGCAAACATCGCCTGCAAGCCACGATAAGCATCAAAGTGAAACAGGGTTTCATCGGCATCGAACAATACCCACTCATATTTTTTGGACACACTTTGCATCGAAACACCCGTGCTGAAAAAAGCAGCCAGTGTAGCGCAGAACCCTAAAGCCCGATTGGGAAGTCAGGCTGGCATAACGCGGGAAAATGTGGCCTCGATCAGCTCCAAAATACTTTCGGGAAATACCATTTAATACTTAGTCGTAAAGAATTCATCATTTGCAGGTATAGTGTTTTTTCGTTATGTCTGGCGTAACACTTTATCTCAGGAGTCGTACTTATCCATGACCACATCAACCAAACTGCTTGTATGTCACGAATGTGATCTGATTTCTGCAGTCGTTGTACTAGCGCCCGGTGAGTCTGCTTACTGTCCGCGTTGCGAAGCGAAGCTGATGAAACATTCAGGTGCCACACCTGAGCAGACTTTGGCGTTGACACTGACTGCGGCCATCCTGTTTGGCATCATGAATCTGTTTCCTTTAATGGCTCTGAACCTGCAGCAGACCAGCAGGGAAGCGACTTTGCTGGGTGCTGCTTTAGCGATGTGGGATAAGGATATGCATATCTTATCCTTGCTGGTGATGCTGACTACGCTGCTGATTCCTGCATTACAAATTGGGCTGGAAATTTATGTGACGGTGCTGTCTTTACGCGGTCACATATCAGCCCACAAACTGGCGACACCTATCCTTATTTTGCAGAAAATCCGGCCCTGGAGCATGATAGAAGTATTCATGCTGGGCTTGCTGGTGTCACTGGTTAAACTTCAGGATTTAGCTGAAATCATCATCGGCCCTGCGTTCTGGTCTTGTGCCGGTCTGATCGTCTGCAGCGCCATCATGAGCAGCATGCTGACACCGCGTAATTTATGGCTATGGGCACAGCGTGGGAGTCAGCATGGCTGATATGACTGATATGACTGAAAACCAACGCCAGCCTCATATCCAGGGCAACAGCGGCGCACAGGCCGGTTATCTGAGCTGTCCGGTATGCGAAGCCTTTTGCCCGGTGCAGGCAGGGCCTCATTGCGAACGTTGCGGCGCCCATTTACATCTGCGCGATCCGCATTCACTGAGTAAAGCGGCAGCCTATCTGATCGCCGCCTACATCCTGTACATACCGGCTAACCTGCTGCCCGTCATGCATACCGAAACCATCTTCGGCGCAGAGGATGACACCATACTAAGCGGCGTGGTGGTATTGCTGTCGACTGGCTCATGGCCGCTGGCCCTGCTGGTTTTCTTCGCCAGCATAATGGTGCCGCTGCTGAAGTTATTTTCGCTGACCCTGTTACTGATCAGCAGCTGGCGTCGCTCACGCTGGCTGCCTTTGCCGCGCACCCGGCTGTTCCGTCTGGTGGAGGCAGTTGGTCGCTGGTCCATGCTGGATATCTATGTGGTGATGGTACTGGTGGCGCTGGTACAGTTTCAAAGCCTCGCTTCAGTGTATCCGGGTGGTGGCGCTTTCGCTTTTGCTGCTGTGGTGGTGCTGACCATGCTGTCAGCTCAGCATTTTGATTCACGTTTAATCTGGGATACGATTGAGACCCATCATGAATGAACCTACACCTGTCGATACGCAGGCAACAAACGCTGTTACTGAGGCTCCTGCGCTGGTAGTGCGGCCACGGCGAAAATATCCTACTGTGGTGTGGATCATTCCAGTGATCGCCGCACTGATAGGCTTGTGGCTGCTGATACACAATATCACCAGCCGCGGCCCGGTCATCACCATCAGTTTCAAATCGGCGGAAGGTCTGGAAGTCGGCAAAACCAAGTTACGTTTCAAGGATGTCGATGTCGGACAAATCAAAGCACTGAGCCTGTCGCAAGACCGGAAAAGCGTGATCGTTACAGCGCAACTGATTAAAAGCGCTGCCGATTTATTATCCAGCGACACCCGTTTTTTTGTAGTGCGGCCACGCATTTCAGGTGGTTCAGTGTCAGGGCTAAGTACCCTGCTGTCTGGCGCCTACATCAGCGTTGATGCGGGTACCTCGCCTGACATGAAAGATGACTTCGATGGTTTGGAAAGTCCGCCGCTGGTGACACGCGATTCAGTCGGTAAAGAATTCGTGTTACGTGGTAAGCAAATTGGTTCGATTACCTACGGTTCGCCTATCCTGTTCCGCCACATCAACGCAGGTCACGTAACGAAGTTCAGTCTGGACCCGGATGGCAAAGGGGTCACACTCAGGGTGTTTATCAATGCGCCGTATGACCAGTATGTGAATGCGGATACACGCTTTTGGCATGCCAGTGGCATGGAAATGACGCTGGATGCGAATGGCGTCAAATTATCAGCTGAATCGCTGACTTCGGTGATCGAAGGTGGTCTGGCATTTCAAAACCGGGACGATGCGATCCCGGACGAGAAACCCGCATTTGAAGGTAGTGTGTACTCTTTGTTTGACAACCGCGAAGAAGCCTTGCGTGCACCCGATACCCGGGTACGCAGCTTTGTTATGTATTTTCAAGAGTCCTTGCGTGGTCTGAGCAAAGGCGCTCCAGTGGATTTGCGTGGCATCGTGATCGGGGAAGTGAAATCAATCGGTGTTGATTTCGGCAGTGATGGAAAGATCCCACGCTTTCCGGTCGAGGTCAGCATTTATCCGGATCGCCTGCGCACGCGTTTGCGCTCAGGTGCCAATGCACCGGATGATGAAACAATGGCCAAAGAAAAGGCCTTACTGAACAGCCTGACCGCTTCCGGTTTACGGGCCCAGCAGCGCACCGGTAATCTGCTGACAGGTCAACTGTATATCGCGCTGGATTTTTTTCCTGATGCACCCGCTGCAAAAATAGACTGGAATAGCGAAGTCCCGGTGCTGCCGACTATAGGTGGTGGGCTGGGTGAAATTCAGGATACGGTAGGACGCATTGCCAAGAAAGTCGACCGGCTGCCTCTCGATAAAATGTCTGCCGATTTGCTTACCGCCATCGCGACTCTGAATAAGACGCTGGAAAACACAGAAAAACTCACGCGTCGTATCGACAGCGATGTGACACCAGAACTCACTGCGACGTTGAAAGATGCCCGTACCACGCTCAATCACGCCAATTCTGTACTGGCCGAAGGCGCGCCTTTGCAACAGGATATGCGCGAATCATTAAAGCAAGTGGCGAAGTCAGCGCGTGCCTTAGCGAATCTGGCTGATATGCTGGAACGCCATCCAGAAGCACTCATCTACGGTAAGGAAAAACCTAAAAATGAAAACAAGTAAGCACTGGCTGTGTATCTGCCTGCTCAGCCTGCCGGTCATGGCGACGTTGAGCGGTTGTGCGAGCACCGCCACAGAACGTTTTTACAGCCTGGACTATGAGCGACAAACCAAGCCAGCCAGCGAGGCCAGCGCACTGGCTTATGAAATTCTGATCGAAAGTGTCAAAATTCCGGATGCGATCAACCGGCCACAATTCGTGGTTCAACATGAAAGTGGTGAGCTCAGCATGCTCGAACATCAGCGCTGGCTGGCGCCCTTGGAGGAACAGATAGCTCTTGCGCTGGCTGGAAATCTGCGTACCAGCTTAGCTTCAGCCTGGGTCACCACTGAACCTGCTGAGCAAGCCAGTTTGCCGCGTTTGCGGCTCAGAATAGAAGTGCAGCGTTTGCTGCTTAAGCCCGGAAAATCGGCTGAACTCGATATCAGCTGGGTCGTGCTGGATAAGGATAGAAAAGCGCTCAGGCGCCAGCATCAGCTGATTACTGTGCCGGTGGCATCGCCTCAGTATGCCGCACTGGCCGCCAGCGTATCCGATGCGATACGCCAGCTTAGCACTGCGATTGCTGTTGACATCAAAGCTTTGCAAGCCAGCTAAGAGGCGAGCAAGGCGGCGCGAGCGTTCATTGATTGCTGGTCATTTCCAGCGCTTGTACCCACGCATCGAATTGCGCCGGGCTGACATACGCGAGCGCCAGTGCCGCTTCGCGCAGGCTGCTGCCTTCATGCTGCGCTTTTTTAGCGATGGCAGCGGCCTTGTCATAACCAATATGACGATTCAAAGCCGTCACTAACATCAGATTACGTTCCAGGTTACTTTGAATACGATCCAGGTCTGGCGCTATCCCGCTGGCACAGAACTGATCAAATGCAGTACAGGAATCTGCCAGCAAGGCAATGCTCTCCATCACATTATGCAGCATCACCGGCTTATATACATTGAGCTGAAAATTCCCTTGCGTACCCGCAAACGCGACCGCCGCATCATTGCCAAAAACCTGTACGCAAACCATGGTTAATGCTTCACACTGAGTAGGATTTACTTTGCCCGGCATGATAGAAGAGCCAGGCTCCGTTTCCGGTATGCGTAATTCACCGATACCGCAGCGCGGCCCACTGGCCAGCCAGCGCACATCATTGGCCATTTTCATCAGGCCACCAGCCAGCGTTCTGAGCGCCGCCGATACCTGCACCATAGCGTCATGCGCAGACAAGGCAAAGAATTTATTGGATGCAGAACGAAATGGCTGCCCAGTCAATTGCGCAATCCGGCTCGCAGCCAGATCACCAAATTGTGGATGCGCATTTAAGCCGGTGCCGACAGCCGTACCACCGATGGCCAGATCGTATAAGCCGGGCAAAGCCGAATGAACCGCTGCCAGGCCAAAGTCGATTTGCGCCACCCAGGCACCTATTTCCTGCCCTAAGGTAATCGGCGTCGCATCCTGTAAATGGGTGCGTCCGGTCTTGACCACATCATGGTAATCCTGCGCTTTCTGCGCCAGCGTATTTCGCAATTGCGTCACGGACGGGAACAGCTGTGCAAACAATTCAGACACCACGGCGATATGCATGGCAGTCGGAAAAGTGTCGTTGGAGGATTGTCCGCGATTGACATGATCATTCGGATGCACCGGCTGCTTACTGCCCATCACACCGCCCGCTAATTCGATGGCGCGATTGGATATCACTTCATTCGCATTCATATTTGATTGCGTACCTGAGCCGGTCTGAAACACCACTAAAGGAAAGTGCCGGTCCAGCGTTCCGGCGATGACTTCATCGGCTGCCTGCATGATCCATGCCCCCAGCTGTGGCTCCAGTTCACCCAGTTCCACATTCGCTTCTGCGGCTGCGCGCTTGAGTATGCCAAGTGCGCGGATGACCGGACGCTGCCAGCGGAAACGCGCCACCCCGATAGGAAAATGATGCACCGAGCGCTCGGTCTGCGCACCCCAGTAACAGTCGGCAGGGACAGCGATACTGCCCATGGAGTCTGATTCAATTCTGCTTAATTGCATGATTTTCCCTCTGGTTTATCGCATCATGCCGAAGTGCGATGCGTCACAACAAAAACCCAGACAAGCATGTCGCCTGCCACTCACTCTTATTCACTCAAATTATGCACCCAGCTGTTAGTCAGCACAAACGACAAGGAATCAAAGTACAGTCTGGCCTACAAAAGCTAGCTGTCTGAAATGATCAAAAAACGCCTGACCTTCCGTGTAACCCAAGCTTAAATCCACACGCAGCAAAAAAAGCAGAAGATAGACACCAAGGTGCAATCACCGCCTTCATATCATCCAATCAAGCCCAGGCCTGCTGCAAGCTGCGATGAAAAACGGCATTCAATTTGGTGGTGATATGTTCGCGTTGTGCTGTAGTGGGCACGATTGCTTCCAGCCGCTCTAACTCGCGTTCAACAAATGCGTTAATGCTTAGCACCGGTGATGACAGACCTAATTCCGGCGCTGCACGTTTTTGTTCGAGCAGCGCATGAATGTCGGCGACTAAGCCTGGTTCATCTTCGATCAAATGCAGCAATTTGCTAAACTCTATCGGTGCTGCGCTGCCGTAACGCTGCAGCCAGCGCACGGTCAGCAAAGGGCGTAGAACGTAGAAATATTTTTTAAGCGGCACCAGATCCGCTTTCAGATATGTCCGGTAATTGGTTTTCGCCATGCTTCTGTAATGGTAGATCCCATTCTGGCACGAATAGATTTCCGGCAGCAGCTGACGCACGTCTTGCGCAAAGCACGTATTTTCTGCGTAGATGACAGGCGACTGTATCCATTCGACGAATGCGGGATTCGATTTCCGAAACAACCGCAAGGCTTTGCGTACATCCCAGCCGTTCAGGTCGATCTCATCAACGATAGGATATTCGATCACATCGCGTTGTTCTTCCAGGCCCACTGACAAATACCAGTCACGCGGATTGGCGTAGATAAAGCGCGCATCGAAGTCGCTGTTGGGCGACTCGAAGCCCCAGGCGCGGCTCCCCGATTCAACCGCAAGCAATACGCGCACACCGTGTTCATCTTCTGCCCGGCGGATACGGCGCACTATCTCTTCGCGCACGGTCTCAGGTATCCTGTTCATATCCATTCTTCTTTCTGATTAATTTGATCGCCATGGCTGATGCCAGGCTGACGATGCTTAAGGTGAAGCGCAGCTTACTGCAAAACAGTTCGCTCCCCTTTGTTCAACACAGAACTTCACGGGCAAAAATTTTTCTATCAATGCGGCGTTAGTTGTAAAGTGTTCGCTGATGAGATTAGTGGTGAATGTGCCGCCCACCAAAGCCAGCGGCAGCAATAACTGATCCGCCAAATGCTCACCAACGACAGCATCGCCCGCCAGATAACGCCTGATCTCATCGCAGGCGAGCTGTGCCACATATTCACTCGATCTGGTTTTATGCCCATATGCAGTCACGACTTCGGTATGTGCACGACTCTGCACACTCAGCATCAAAGCATTGCCGATGCCATGTGAATTACGTAAGCCCTGATGCTGTAAACTGTCGCGCGGCCACTGCAAATGACGTTCAACTTCGCTGAGTTGTTTCGCAGTGACAGCAGGATCCAGATTGGCGGTCAGACACAGTGCCTGTTGTCCGACAAATTCTCCGCGCGTTTGTAAATCGAGTGCATTACGCTGCCGCCACGGACGAATTTGCGCCTGTAATTTTCCACCGCCACCCGGATAGAAACCATGCTTAGCCAGACTGAGCACGGTATCCACACCCATTTTCGCGAGTACAGGAAAAAAGCTGAATTTTAAAAATTCAAAGGATGGCGCCATATCCACATGGGTGCCGCCCTCTATCGTCACCTGACTCTCCGCATCGGCAAACAACAGCGGCCACAACACCGTTTGCAATACCAGGGCACAGCTACCGGCGGTGCCAATCGCGTAAGCATACTCACCCGCACGCACCGGCCCTGGTTCAAAGCTCAGGCTATCACTGCCGATTTCATCGCCAGTAACGACGGCAGCTGAAATTTCAGTAGCCGCACGCACACAACTCAAATGCTGACGCATTAAGCCCGGCTTACTGCGCTTCGCGCGGATCTTAGTTAGCCGAACCGGCGTTTGGGTCAGGATAGACAAGGAGAGGGCGGTGCGTAATATCTGCCCGCCACCTTCTCCTTGTGAAGCGTCTATGTCTAACACAGACGCCGCTTTATTCTTAGAATTTTCAGCCTTTAACACATACCACCTGCTTTAAGGTATACACAATTTCAACCAGATCTTTTTGCGCATGCATGACGGCATCGATGTCCTTGTAGGCCATCGGGATTTCATCAATCACATCCGCATCCTTACGACATTCCACGCCCTGCGTCGCAAGTATCTGATCCTCAAGAGAAAACAGCTTTTTAGCCTTGGTCCGGCTCATGGTTCGTCCCGCACCATGACTGCAAGAGCTGAAGCTGTCTTCATTTCCCAAACCACGTACGATAAAACTTCTGGCGCCCATCGATCCCGGGATAATGCCCAACTCACCCTTTTTCGCGGATACCGCACCTTTACGGGTGACATACACATCCTCGCCAAAATGCCGCTCTTTCTGCACATAATTGTGGTGGCAATTCACGGCTTCCAGATGGGTTTGAAATGGCTTGGAAATGATTTTACGCATCGCGTCTATCACATGCTGCATCATGATTTCGCGATTGGTTTTGGCGAATTTCTGCCCCCATCCTACGGCTTTCACATAATCGCCGAAGTATTTACTACCTTCTTCGAAATACGCCAGATCCTGATCCGGGATATTGCACAAATGCTGCTGCATATCTTTTTTTGCTAACTCGATGAACAGGGTACCAATCGCATTCCCGACACCACGCGAACCCGAGTGCAGCATAATCCAGACCGTATCCTGTTCATCGAGACAGATTTCTATGAAATGATTGCCGGTTCCCAGCGTACCCAAATGCTTATGCTGATTGGTCTTTATTAACTGCGGGTAGTCAGCGGTGATTTCATTAAACACGCCTTGCAATGACTTCCAGGCCTCATCCACCAATGCAGGTGGACGGTCACCCCAGGCACCTTTATCCCGACTACCACGGACAGAGGTACGACCGTGTGGCACAGCCTGTTCTATCGCAGCACGCAAAGGTGCCAGATTGTCGGGCAAATCTTTGGCGGTCAATGTGGTTTTGCAAGCGATCATGCCGCAACCGATATCAACCCCGACGGCAGCGGGAATAATCGCTTTATGGGTAGGTATCACACTGCCTATGGTCGAGCCTTTTCCGAGGTGTACATCGGGCATTACAGCCAGATGCTTATAGATGAAAGGCATACGTGCGGTGTTGATCAACTGCGCTCTCGCATCGGCCTCAACCGGTACTCCTTCGGTCCACATTTTGATCGGCGCAGCATTGTCTATTTCCAGTAACTGGTAATTTTTATTCGTCATTTTCTTTTTTCTTTCTGTTCTTTTTATTTGCAGGAGGGGATGCATCGTCCCCTGCTTTACGCATCGCTCAGGCTTTAATCTTGATGAGTCCGTTTAAGACCTGATCCAAGCCACCAAAGACGGATATCTTATCAATACGTTCCGCGACTTTTTCCAAAGTCTCCAATTCTTTCAAGCGCAGCGCAATCGGATTACTTTCCATCACACGGGCAGTATTCAACATAGAACGGGTCGCATTAGTTTCTTCGCGCCGGCGTATCACATTGGCCTGAGCGGCTTTTTCAGCTTCAACTACCTGTGCCAGCAATACCTTCATCTCACCTGGTAACACGATATCTTTCACACCTATGCCAGCGACACGCAAGCCAAAGCCAGCCAGCTTTTCCTGCACATACTGATCAACCACACGATCAATGACCTGCTTATCTTCCAACAACTCGTCCAGGCTGCGGGTTCCAACCGCCGCGCGCAGCGCAAACTGCAATTCGCGGTAGATATGCTCAGCAGGTTTTGCCAGGCGTGCATAAGCCAGACTGACATCATCGTACTGCCAGTGCGCATTCAGGTTAATACGCAAATTCACTTTATCGCGGGTCAAAATTTCCTGACCTGAGACTTCCAGCACCTGCAAGCGGGTATCGACCAGTTCCAGCTGTATGTCGCGATTAAAACGCCAGTAAGCAGTTTTACCAGGTGTGAGCTGCGCCACTAACTTACCATCGACACGCAACAAACCGACAAAGGATTCCGGTACTTGTGCCGCTAAGATATTCTGCAGGCCAGCCACCGCTTTTCCGCGCAGAGCAGGTTGTGCCAGATAAGTTAACAATTTTTCCGGAACCTGATAATTCTCACGTATGCTCACACGCTCAAAGCTTTGCGCTGCACCCCATTTCCAGAATAATTTACGGCTACCCGGTGCTAAAATCTCAACCAGACTCGCATGTTCGTAACGCAAAACCACTTCTTCATCACCGACATCGGCGACGTAAAAATTCTCTTCTGTCACTGCCGCTTCGTGCTGACGTAAATACTCGGCGACCGGGCCGTCGAATTCTACCTTGCCCATATCGACAAGCTGACAGGTATAAGTCGCAAACAAACTACGGCGCACATGTTCACCCGGGCCCAGAATTTCCTCGAATTCCTTATCTTTAAATAAAATGGCCCGTTCATTTTTTTGTACTTTAATTTTCATGATTCTCTCTTTTTTCTCTTCTGTTATTGAACCAAGGGGGAAGGGTGGTTTGCAGAGGACGACAATGTGTCTCAGCTAAATCGAGCAGGAAGGTATCGTGCCTGATTGTTGACGCTTGCTTTCATTGCGGCACACAAACAAGACTGAAACATCCCTGGTCAGATCGGTGATGACAAATTCCGGTCAACTACAATGAGGAAGCGTTTTACCTGTTCAGTTTACGCGCCTCCCACCCTTTACTACTTGTGTTACATGCATACCCGGTTAAGGTAAGTGGAGTGGGAATCGAACCCACTAAGAACTGAGTATTTGTCAGTGGCTCTACCAAATGAGCAGTCCATTTCCAGCGATGTCGGGAATCGAACCCGGATAAATTCACCAGAACATCGCAAACTGTTTTCATGACATAGCTGCGGCATACTTCCTGCCGATACACCTGACGGAAAACCGTGGTGGAGGCGGAAGCACCGGAAGGGCTTTGGAACCCTTACCTGTTGCAATCCATGTCGTTGAAGACCCTGACTGTATTGCGATAAGCGTGCCAGCTCGGCACAGTTTTCTAAAAAAATTTGCAAATATCTGATTCATAAGGATATTTTTTAAAAACAAAATACTTTGCAAAAATTTCACGTCTATAGGAAAATCAAATTCATATATTTTCAGATACGTATTTATAAAAATGGATAATGTGATTTTCAGCTTTCTGGGCACTACGCTGGATGCCGGGTTCAGCGCGCAGCGTTGGAGCCGCTGGCGTCCGACGATAGCGCTGTGCCAGCAAGAGGATATGTTGGTCCATCGGCTGGTCCTGTTCCACATCGGCGCGCATGACGCTTTACTCAGGCTGATTACCGCAGATATCAAACGTATCTCACCGGAGACTGTGGTCGAACCGGTACTGCTGCGCATGCGTGACCCCTGGGATTTCGTTGAAGTGTATTCAGCACTGCATGATTTTGCGCGTCGCTATCAGTTCAACACCGAACAGAATAACTATCTGGTGCACATCACCACCGGCACCCACGTTGCGCAGATTTGTCTGTTCCTGCTGACCGAAACACGCTACTTCCCCGCGAAGCTGCTACAGACATCACCACCACGCAATCCTCAGCGCGATGACAGCAGTGCATTCGCCATCGTCGATCTGGACCTCTCGCAATACAATCAGTTAGCCAGCCGCTTTGAAGCCGAACGGGAAGAAGACCTGTCCTTTCTCAAATTCGGCATCGCGACCCAAAACGCCGCCTTCAATGCCACGATCGCCGAGATCGAACAAGTCGCGCTGCGCTCTTCCTCACCCATACTGCTGACCGGCCCGACAGGAACCGGCAAGTCTTTTCTGGCGCGACGCATTTACGAATTAAAACGCGCCAAACATCAGTTGCAAGGCGACTTTATCGACGTCAACTGCGCTACCTTGCGCGGTGAAGGCGCCATGTCTGCTTTGTTCGGCCATACCAAAGGCGCATTTACCGGCGCCTTACAAGCTCGCGCCGGTTATCTGAAAGCTGCTGAAAACGGCTTACTGTTTCTGGATGAAATAGGTGAGCTGGGCTTAGATGAGCAAGCCATGCTACTGAAAGCGATCGAAGAAAAACGCTTCTTCCCCATGGGCAGCGACAAAGAAATCTCCAGCCAGTTTCAGCTTATCGCCGGCACCCACAGAGACCTGAGTCAGGATGTCAGGGATGGGCGTTTTCGTGAGGATTTATTCGCGCGCATCAATACCTGGCTATACACCCTGCCCGGCCTGAAGGACAGACGCGAAGACATAGAACCCAATCTGGAATTTGAACTGGAACGCATCGCCGGCCAGCTAGGTAAAAAAGTGCGCTTCAATTCCGATGCGAAAAAAATCTATCTGGATTACGCGATGGCGGGCAGCACACAATGGGCAGGAAATTTCCGCGACCTGTCAGGCAGCTTGCTACGCATGGCGACGCTGGCCGATTCCGGCCGCATCGATCAGCCACTGGTACAAGCCGAAGTACAACGCCTGAGCTTGCGCAACCAAGGATCTGAGCAAAGCGCGCTGGCGACGCAGTCAACCCTCAGCCACCCGGACTGGATCGCGCTGCAAACCCAGATCGACCCTTTCGACCGCGTGCAATTAGCCTATGTGATCCAGATCTGCCAACAATCCGCCAGCCTGTCCGACGCCGGCCGCAGCTTATTTGAGCACAGCCGCAAAGACAAAAAAACCCCGAACGACGCCGACCGCTTACGTAAATATCTGAGTAAGTTTGATTTGAGTTTTAGTCAGGTGCAGGGGTGGTGAGGGGGGCTGCTCTTGATGCGGAAACTGAGCCGCCTGATCTGGCTAGTCTGCACACTGCGCATTCCCCAACAGGCAGATATTATGGCGCACAAGTCTTCAAAAAAATCATGCGTGATTTTCGTGTACTTTATATTTCTGCATAAGAAACTCTTGCCCTGCAAGCTGAGTTGAAAAACATCTACATAGTAAAAAACAGTAATACTCTCACCGCGCTTTTCTGGTGATGAGAGCATTTAACCAATAGCAGGAAACAAGACTTAGCCTGTAAAACCTTCCAGCACAATTTTTCCACGTGCTTTATCGCTTTCAAGCAACGCATGTGCACGCTTTAGATTACCCGAATTGATGTTGCCGAAATGCTGACCCAGCGTGGAGCGTATGACGCCTGCGTCTATCAGCGCGGTAACTTCAGTCAGTAAGCGATGCTGCGCGAGCATGTCGCTGGTCTGAAACAGAGAACGGGTGAACATGAATTCCCAGTGTAGCGAGACGCTTTTACGTTTTAGCTTCATCACATCGGTGGGGACAGCTGGGTCATCAATCAGGCTCAGCTTGCTGTTTGGTGCAATCAATTCAGCCAGATCGGCATAATTCTGATTGGACGTGGAATCGCCTGTAAGTCAGAACTGGATGTATGGGACGACATCAGAACCGGACTTCTGATCGCCCTCTGCGAGCAATGGCAGGGAGCGACAACGCCATTACTTTACTATGCACTGACCGTCGGCAACTTAGTCCTGCAGTACAGCTAATCAGAAAATTTCTGCCAAAACGGTTGCGAGAGATGTTAAGTATATAACAGCGTAACTGGGTAAGAATGTAAGCCAGAGTATTTAAAATACGAGCGTTACCCACGAAAAACATGACAAGCAGATACTCGGCATAAGCGATTAATAAACCATGAAATGAGGCCAATGCCGTAATCGCAATATTGTGAGAAGTGCAGAAAATTCGCTTGGAGAATGATAAAAAAGTCACGTATCAGACACTTGGCAAAAAAAATTAACGCCTTTTTCTAAAAAAGCAATTTCAACAGTGTAAAACGAGTGATTGACATCATTCATATATAACAATATTATTTTTTATCCAAAATTAACTACAAATATTAAAAAATGAAATCAATTTTCAAATCAGCAGTGGTTTGCGGCGCTACCGTTTTCTTTGCTACAGGATGTGCAATGGTAGCGCCCAGCTACAATACATCGATGGATAACGTGCAATCACTGAAAAATAATAGTCAAACTCAGTTGAAAGTAACTCCATTTACTTCTGAAAAATCTTCTGATAATCACAACACCATTTCTATTCGTGGTTCATCCTTGGCCTCACCGTATGATCAGTCATACTCCGCATATCTGACTACCGCGTTAAAACAAGAGCTTCAAATGGCAAACCGCCTGTCAAATGATGCTGCAATAGAAGTAACCGGCACACTACTAAAAAATGATATTGATGCTGCTGGTTTCAGTACTGGATATACAACAGTTTCAGCACGTTTTATCGTAAAAAAAGACGGTAAAGAAAGTTACAATCAGGTAAAAACTGTAAAGCATGAATTCAGTTCGTCGTTTATGGGAAGCATTGCAATTCCTTCGGCTGTTCAGTCTTACAACGTTGCAGTACAAAAATTACTTGCATCCCTGTTCGCTGACAACTCTTTCAATCAAGCAACTAAATAACTAACTAATTATGTTTCGCATACTAAAAATAGCGACTGTGTTAGCCGTACCAGTATTAATGGCAGCCTGTGCACATCCGATTACCCTGAAATCTGATCTCGACAAAATATCTGCAGTACAAACAAGTCAGAAAATTGATAAAAGCGTTGGATACTACATCGATCCGGCTTCACTCAATGCTGAAGTAACAACTCCAGGTGGTGGTGGTGACAAAGTAAAGTATTCACCTTATCAGGACATTGAGCCTGGCTTTTATAAAGTATTGTCAAACGTATTTAAGGATGTGAACCGCCTGAAATCTCCGCAAGAGAAAGAGCTGATTACAAAATACGATATTTCACTTATTTTTACGCCTATCATTCTGACAAACTCGTCATCACCCAGCCCATTAACCTGGCCACCAACAAAGTTCACAACTGAGCTAACCTGTAAAGTTACAGATAAAAATGGTCAATTGATCGTTGAGAAAAAAGTAGTAGGTGATGGTGCTGCGGAGTTCGACGAATTTAAGCGAGATCACTCTTTAAGCGCACGCCGCTCTACCGAGGATCTACTACAGAAGCTGCAGAAAGTCTTGCTAGAAACACCAGAACTCAGAAAATAAAATCATAGGTGCTTGGTTTGTGCCAAAACAACAGCGCAAACCTATTCTTTTCAGCAATGGCATCAACCTAAAGTGAGTGCATAGGCGTTTTCATAAGCTTGCTTGGGATCGGTCCCAAGTCTGCGCTGTGGGGTTATCCCAAATCCTCTACAGCGAGGCTACGATAAATCAAGAGCTCGATTGTGCTCACGTTTAAATGCAAAAATGCCCAGGCCTGATCATCCAGGTTTGGGCATTTTTTTGAAGATTTTTAGTTGACGACTTTAATAAGCAGTTTACGACTTTAATTATCGGGAACATCAAAAATGACTAAAGCAAATAAAGTTGGTCGAACTCATCAAAGCTAAGCTCTTGATTTTTTTTGCAACCAATTTGATATCAAAGTTGGTCGAAAATAGTTTGAAATATGCCTTAAAAAATAACCGTCAAATAAAGTTAGTCGAGATAAATTTTGTAAGGGATTAACGATCAACAAGAGCTATCATATTGAAGAAAAACGTTATCTTTCCGCTGAATCTAATCCGCATTAAATCATGGTCTACTGTTCAAGCGAGATATGCCATTTTTTTGGGAAATTGAAAGTTATGGCTTTAGCTTTCACGAGCCAGAAAGAGATGACTGCCACAAAGCTAAGAGGATAAATGGTAGCGATGTGGCAGCCGTAAACGAAAATTAAATATTTGTTTTGGATGCCGGGCGTCATGCAACAAACCTTAGATCAGCCCATATCATCCGAGGAGTTGCTACTCCCCTAAGGGAAGAAAATGCCCAATCAAGTTTGAAGCCTTTTTTTCGGAAACCCAATTAGCATGCGGATGCTGCGACCTGAGTTAACGCCAGCTTCAACTCATTAGCACCACCAGCTTGGGCAGCATTGTTGCTGCGCCATGCAATGATGCCATCGGGGCGAACCAATACAGCACCGTATGGCGGGATGCCGAATTTCGCTGAGAACGTTTCAGTATCCGCAAAATGTACGTCCTGCCCGATAAGAATCAGTTTTAGCTTCAATGCATCACCCGCCTCTCGCCAAGCTGGTGCCTCTGCGAGCAAAACGAACTCAAGTCCAAGCAGGTCCAGACTAGAAATTCGCTCGCCAGCCGTGTTTGTTAGCCAAACATGCGGAGCTCGCGTCCCTGGCTGTCCTGCCCATTCAATTGGCGATGCCGCGGCAGGAAGTTCTGGTCCGGCTCCGATGACTGCGGAAGATCGCACCAGTTGGCCCAGTTCCATTGCGTCATTTCTGAAAAGTGGATCGGCTTTGAAGCCAGAATCCACCCATTTGGCATAATCTGGCCGGGAAAAGGTCTGTTGATGGCGAAGCCAACCGATCGGGCGTCGTTCGGTATCGTAGGTGTCGAGTAGCAATGCATCGGAAGTACCATCCAGTACGCGTTGCAACTTCCACGCTAAATTCCACACATCATCAATGCCGGTGTTTGCACCAAAACCACCTCGGGTTGGGGGAAGCTGATGCGCAGCGTCTCCGGCGAGAAATACACGTCCTTTTTTGTACTGCGTGGCAATGCGACCAGCCATTTCCCAGCGCCCGGTAGTGATGATGTCAAATGCCATGTCGCGACCCAAGGCTTGGCGAATCGCAGCACGCAATTCATCCTCGCCGCGCTCGTTATCGTCAACGAACATCAACAGCCAGCGACTATCGTTGTAGGTTGTCAGGAAAGCGCGGAAATTTTCCTGTTCGATTTCAAACTGTTGGGCGCCGCGCGCAAGGTATTGATCAGCCTCAGGACATGTAAAAAGCACGCTACGAACCGTTCGGACATGCCCTACACCTTCACGAGCAATACCTAGGTGCTCGCGAACAGGGCTGTCGGCACCATCTGTAGCAATGAGGTAATCAGCAGAGATAGTGTATTCCTGCCCGTTATTCCGATCTCGCAACTGTACAACAATTTCATCCTCACGATCTTCGAAATGCACTAACTCGGTGCCTAGGCGCAGCTCCGCACCCAACTCTAAAGCCGCCTTACGTAGTATTTGCTCCAGTTTGTCTTGCGCAATGGCCGCACCTGTATTCGGCGACAGCCCCGAATTATATTTATCGGCTTCGCCAGGTGTCCAAGCATGCTCGCTTAACCACTTACCAGCAAGATTTGTTACCGTGACACGGCGCAGACGGAATTCAGGAGGTGTCTGAGGAATGCGGTTGGCAATACCAACCATGCGATAGTGCTCCAGCGTGGTTTCGGTGTAACCCATGGCGCGCGGATGAGTAGAACTGCCAATGTGTTTTTCCACAAGGATATGGGGTACGCCACGCCAAGCAAGAAAAAGAGATGCCGAGAGGCCAACGAGGCTTCCGCCGATGATGAGAACAGGGGTATGTAACATGATACGTCCTTTGTGCTTAGGTCAATGAATTGACGATGAACAGATGTAGGACGTGTGCAAAGTACGAGGAGGGATTTGCCGAACGGCACAAGAGTGCTGCTCAGCTTTCGACAAAGGCTCCACGAGAAATCGGCGCACGTCCGCTCTCGTCGTGGTCATTCAGCATATTCCTGAACGCATTTTGACGTTCCTGATGGAACGTTGACCGGGGCTCACCACGCCGGTCCACCTTTTTCGACTGGAGGAATTTTATCATAGGTCTAGAAATCTTTGACGTAACCACCTCGCGCATTTCCAAACAACGAAAGACTCATTTTTTTCAAAGGATATTCGCAAGCTGCATGTTGACAACTTGAAATACTAAATGAGGTTTCTTAGGGAACGGATTCAGTAACGCCCTCACTTCTGGGCTAAATAATGGCATGACTATTTCCCAATTTTCAGGAAAGCATGCCTTAGGTGAGTCGGCCGCTCGAGCCATATCAGCCGAGCATACCCAGATAAAGCGGTGGCAGAGCTGTAAGACCAGCGTGTACGTTGCGGGTTACGTCATCAGCCAGGAGCTCGGATTGTTCCGCTTCCAGTGCTGCGAGCGCCATTTGCGCAACTTCATCAGGCGATGCTTTTTCTCCTGGGACTCCGCGTGCCATATCGGTATCCATGAATGCAACATGAAGCGATAGTACCTCCGTCCCCTGTGCCTTCAATTCCTGCCGCATCGCATTACTCAATGCCCACGCTGCCGACTTAGATGCGCTGTACGTACCGGTCACACCTGGTAGGGTGGCCCAACTGAGCGCCGAAATCACATTGATGATGGCGCTCTCACTGCTCGCGGCCAGGGTCGGCGCGAATGCCTGCGCCATACGCAAAGGCGCAACTGCGTTGACCTCAAATTGTTGACGCAATGCGTCGACAGAGGTAGCTGCCAGCACAGAGCCCGAACCACCGATACCAGCGTTGTTAATCAGTAGATTAACATCACCCAATTCGCTTACAAGCGAGTCAATCTGATCAGGGCGGGTGACATCGAGCAGCACCGGCACCGCACCAGCTTCCACAATGTTCGAAGGGTTACGGGCGGCGGCATAGACCTTAGCAGCGCCGGCAGCCAGTAGCGCGCGGACGAACGCAGCACCCAAGCCACGATTAGCACCCGTGACGAGCGCGATAGAGCCTTGAATTTTCAATTTAGTGATCTTTCGAAAGAGGGTTTAGGGACGCGATGCAAGATGCAGCATCACGTAGTGTTCATAATGACCCACGCCATTTTTGACGATTGGATCTTGCGAAGTAAAAGACGTGATGTCTTCTTGATCTGCGATCTGGTATAGCGAGACACCGTAACCACCGTTTTCGTCGATCACTGGACCATGTGCGACGATCACGTTTTTTGCGAGCAGGTCATTGAGAAAAACACCGTGTTGCCCCATCCACGTGAGTTCATCTGCCGACATCGTGGTAAGGAAATCAGCACGCGGGGGTACGAATTTGCACAGGTAATATTTCATTTTTTTGCCTTTTCATTCATTTGCAACTGCTTATTGCCTTCGCCAATGTAATAGCCCATATTACTTTCCACTTTCTCAAGTCCGACGTTTTGGTACATCTTGCCAAAGACAGGCAAGCGCTGCTGCAGGCCAGGAAAGAGATTTCGTAAACGCGCTGTACGAAACCATACGCTCAGCTTCTTTAGGGAATACCGTCTCATTGATGCGCTGCTTGGTTGTGACAAGTGCGGCCTTGTCGAACGAGGAGAGGCGACGGGCCATCCGTTCGACAAAGCCATCGAGTTGAGCATCAGGCAGTACACGAGTGACCCAACCGTACTTCTCCGCCAGCTCGGCGCTATAATCATCGCTGCTCAAAAATGCTTCCAAGGCGCGATCACGGCCGGTAAGACGCGTCAACATGTCAGTGCCGCCACCGCCGGGGAACAAGCCGATGCCGACTTCAGGCTGATCGAAGATGGCGTTCTCCTTGCTGGCGTAACGCAAGTCGAACGCCAACGTCAGTTCATTCCCACCACCCTGTGTCCGCCCACGAATTGAGGCAATAGTGACAAATGATGCGTTTGACAGATTAGTAATAAGTTCAACCCACAACGGCCGGTTATCGGTACCACTCTGTCCAAGGAAGGCAGGAAACTGGTTGGTGTCAAAATGGTTGAAAAAATAGCCGTTCATATCGCTGACGAAGATCACTACCTTGATCTGCTCGTCCTTACTTAATGCCTTCACGGCGTCATTCAAGGCAGCGATGGTTTCAGGAACAATGAAATTGATAGGGGCATTAAAAAAATGTACTTGGGCAATCGACGCCGACAGGCGCTCAACACGGATCGTGCTGTGAGCCTGAGTCGGTGTAGCTGTCGGAGTTGAGGTCGTAGCTTGCTTAGTCTCTTGTGCATAGACGGCGTTGAGCGACAGTACGCCGGAAAAGATCACCGCTGCAATCAGTTTAATCTGGTTCATAAATACTTTCGTTGAATGTTGTGAGTTCGTTGTGGCGCCCGTTACGCCGTTGGGGTATGACTTGCCGCAAGACGTTTTCCCGCCTCAGCGGCCAAGACCAGCACAGTGCTGGCAGGTCGCATCATGACCATGAAATCGCTGATCTTTCCTTCCTGATTGAATTCAACCAGGTCAACTCCGAACACGATTTCAGCACCGACGCGGGCACTAAACTCCATTACATAGCCGGTCTCTCTACCGAAATGCCGAAGGTAGGTAAATTCCTGCATCACATCAAAGACTGCAGACAAGATCGCGACCATCGTATCTTTGCCATGGTAGGGTTCAATCGCCGCCGGATTGCGAAAAACAACGTTCTCTGTCAACAGGGCTGGGAGGCTGTCCCAATCCGAGGAAGCAACAATGCGGTGCCATTCAGCTAGTCCATTCTGGGCCGCCAGATGGGGTATGCCCGTCTGGATGTTTTGGAAGGAATGCGTATCAAGCATACTCATTTAAATCTCCTAAAATTTGGTTTATCAGCGGCATCAGTTCATCGAGTTACGCCGCAAAATCGCACAGCAATTACGCTGCTGTTTTCACACTCTTAAGAATCGAACCCTCAAACATTTTTGGTGCATAGTTCTGCAAGAAAAGAATCATTCCAGTCATCTTTCCCACTGGGTTGCTGAACTTCGGCTCTTTAGTCTCTATGATCTTGCTGATGGTGCAGATGACTGCATCGGGTGCTTCGGCCCCGTCGATACCTTTTTGGGTGGCAGCACGCACCTGTTTGCGATAGTTGTCGTAGTCCGTGATATTGCTACCTGTCGACAAGACTGAATTTTCGGCAAGCTTGGTCTTAAACCAGACCGGCTCCACCATGCTGACCTTGATGTTAAAGTCGTTCAACTCAAATCGCAGCGCCTTGAAATAGCCTTCCACAGCATGTTTTGATGCCGAGTAATAGGACAGATTCGGCGGACCGATCAGACCGACGATCGAACTGACGGTAATAATTTGGCCACTTTTCTGTTTGCGAAAATAAGGTAGCAAAGCATTGGTGACCTTCACTGTTCCCCAAAAGTTTGTCTCAAACTGTTGGCGGCCAACTTCGACAGGCGTTTCCTCTGCAATCCCCGTGACCATGTAGCCGGCGTTGTTGATCAAGACGTCTAGGTGGCGTATATGCGTGAATAGCTCTTGCGTGAATGACCTGATGGAGTTGTCATCATCAATATCGAGACGTAGCATCTTAAACGGCACGTTGCGCGCATATTTTTCCGGCTGACGGGAAGTACCTATTACCGTGTAACCCTCGCGATGGAGTTTATTGGCAAGCATCAGACCAAAGCCGGACGACGCGCCGGTAATTAAGACTGTTTTTTTCATGTGTTACCCCATATTTGTTGAATGAAATTGCTCAGCGATTCGGTACACACGGGGTGACAAGTAATTTATCTGCCCCCTTACCGTTACCGATACTTTGCCTACAATTTACGCTACCATCACTAGCAGAACACGCCAATTTAGCTGCCGAACACGCCAATTGAAAAAAGTGAAATTGGCGCGTTTTGCTATTGCAGTGGCATATTTGGCCCGCTACACTTTCGCTTGTGAATACTAAAACCACCCATATACCGGTAAGCCGCCAAAGCCGGATATTTGAATACGCAATCTGGCCAGGATGGCGCCTTTTGATGCAGGACGCCGGCATTTCAGCATCGCCGGTTTTGCGACGGGCGCAGCTGCCAGGGGACTTATTTGCCCGCCAAAACGTTCGTCTGGATCCAGTTAATTTTTTTAAGCTATGGACTGCGATCGATGAAGAGGCTGCATCTATTGATTCGGAACTACCGACTGCATTGCAAATAGCGAAGGTCATGTCGTCCGACTGGTTCGATCCCGAATTATTTGCCGCGCTATGCAGCGCAAACCTCGCCAGCGCGCTCGAACGGATTGCAAAATATGTCAGGCTGATCGCGCCAATGATCATCAAGATCGACCGCAGCTTTGCTCATACAACGATCACCATGGATTTCATGGACCATACTCAACGGCCACCAGAGGTGTTCCTGATATTTAAGCTAGTGTTTTTCGTCCAGCTGGTGCGGTTGGCTACACGGAGCCATGTACTTCCCCTGCGCGTAAGCTGGCCCTCCACGCTTGATGCGCATCGTCATACAATGGCTTACCAACACTATTTCGGCATTGCTGTCACTGATGCTCCGCTAGCTACTGTGGTATTTTCTAATGAGGATATGACGCGGCCATTCCTGACCGAAAATCACAAAATGTGGTTATTTTTTGAGCCCTCATTACGCCAGAGATTGGCGGATCTGGACAAGACGGCAAGTATGGTGGAGCGTGTGCGCAGCGCATTGCTGGAAGCGATGCCCGCTGGTGAGGTGTCCATACAATCGGTCAGTCGCAAGCTAGCGGTAAGCATACGCACGCTCCAGCGTCGGCTTCAAGATGAGGGAACCAGTTTTCAACATACGCTTGACAATTTACGACAGTCACTTGCCCAACACTATCTGCGCAATACAGAGATGTCGAGTGCTGAGATCTCTTTCCTGTTGGGCTTTGAAGACTCGAACTCGTTTGCCAGAGCGTTCCATTCGTGGACAGGCAAGACCCCGCAAACAGTACGCCTTCAAGATAATTTATAGGGCTACCTTGAGTAAAACAGCAAGTTCGCAAGGTCGCTGCGTTATATCGCAGCGATACTGACAGATAGCATTTCCAAGGCCAGAAATCATCAACTTGGTTGAAGAGAAAATCGGCGATATGCGTCAGGATATGGCGTTAAACGCTTCGGGGTAGACATCGTTGGCCCTGGCCGTGCCGGCAGGTGAGTAGTCAGTGTTCCAGTTCATTACGCACGGGCTGCAACCACCTGGCCGAACTTGCTTTCGCTCGTGCAGCGAGCGTGCCACGGATCTAGGCATCAATGGCATAGCGCTCAGTAATCCTGTGCCACCTCGTTCCTTACGTAGTCTTCCCATTCAGCAGGCAAGCACGCAGGCCCCGAGGCCATGTGAAAAAACATGTTGGTTTTGATGTCATGATCCTTGACCAGTGGCGATACCAACATACCAGGATCGCAGGCCACCACTGCGAACAGATATTTAAACTTGAGTGATTAGCGGTAGCTTTTGCCACGAATGTAGCTGACTTATCATCGGATAGGCCTACGTTTACAGTGTCACTACTCCCATAGCGATTTTCTGTGCGTTCACAAAAAGCATGAACACAATTCGGTAAATCATGGTGATAGCCGCCTCGTGCTTTTCCAAATAACAGAAGACTCGTTTTTCTTGCCAAGGAATGTCCCCAGAATGCATGGTGACGGCTCAAAATACTGAATAAGGTTTCATTCGTTAGTGGAGTCAGTAGCGGCGTCACTTCTGAGCTGAATAATGGCATGGCTACTCCCCCGCTCGCCAACTGAGTCAACTTCCCATCGCTCGATATTAGTGTCACGCCAAAATACTCTACAGCGAGGTTACGATAAATCAAGAGTGACTAGCGCAAATAAAGTTGGTCGGGCAAATAGAGCTAAGTGATTGATTTCAAAAGTACCATTTTAATCGTTAAAGTTGGTCGGGAGTAGCCTGCGAACAGCGGTATATCTGCAAACGCTCAATAAAGTTGGTCGAAGTCCCAGCATATGCAATTTGACGGCCGCATAGGCGAACCGGAAAGGTGTCCGAGGGATATAGTGATTTTGAAAACAGAGCTATTCAGTCCCCTTTCCGTATAGGCGCGAATCTAGGAAGAAGTCACTCATGACGATCGAGTTCAATAGCAATTAATTCATCACCTGAATCAATACTAACTGCAAAAAATGGAATTAATTGAGACTCACTGCTGATTTACACTGAAATTTGACCCCTCGTATGACCCGGTGGCAGCCTTCGCCAGGAAGTGGAGGTGGATCAAACTGATAGGGTCAACTCAGCTAGCAAATGAACAGAGCGACAGCACCACCCCAACTTGGATGGTGCTGTGCCCTGAATAGACGCCAGATAAATGTTGGGTTACTTGTTCGGGTTGGAAGACTTGCTTGGTTTTAAAGCTGGAGTATTCCCAGGTGTACCTTTGTTGTCGCGTCGACGTTGATCAGGCTTTCCTGTTGATTTAGCAATTGGTTTTGGACCTGGTTTGAGAGCCATATTAAACCTCTTTTTTCAAATGAGTTGTAAGAGGGGAAGCCCTCTCAACGAGAGTTATATGGTCACCAAGAAAAATTTCAAGTCACCCCATGCAAAGATTGAAACGAGGTGAGAACAGACAGCTGAGGTTGACGTTGTTGACTTGCACTGAAAATTGCCCCCGCTTCATCTCGATCTGAAAAAACTGGGATTTGTGGGGTCGTATGGTTGGCCGCTTTCGCCAGGAAGTGGAAGGTGGATCAAACTGACTGAGTCAATTCAGCGAGAAAACGCACAGGATCGTAATAAATCAACTGAGGAACCGTAAATTTTTTCACGCGAGTTTTCCATTAAGGTCAGCTGAATACCATTAAAATCTCTTTCAGTGGCGAACGGGCCTTTTGCAACCACTACTTTTTTCGTCAACGGGAAATATATTTCATCTGCAGAAGAAATGTCACTCGCAAACTGCTGACAATAAATTGGCCTATCCGAGCAAATAAAATCGAATCCGCCATCATTTCCCAAAACTTCCATTCCTTCCGGGAGCGTCCCGTCAAAACGACAAGAGATTAACGGCAGGCCGAAAAACTGGATTATCTTTCTAACGTTCTTATTGTCGCGCGCCTTTTTCCACTTTCTCACTTCATTTCTATCAGGCAAAGGCATCGAATTCCAGATTCCAGTACTTAAACTCTCGTCGTACATTTCAAGTAAGTGAGCAGATCGCTCATGGGCCAAACCTGCATTCTCCGGCAATCGCCAAAATTGAATGGTGAGCATCAGCTTTAGGGTATTGCAATACTCCGGATTCTTTTTCAACTCCGCCAGTTCTTTATCGGTACGCGAGGAGATTAAATTCACGAACTTCTTGACTAGGTCCTCTAACGTTCCCAACGACGTCTCGATGAAGAAATCCTTTTTACCGTGCGTTTCGAGAGCATGGAGATCATCGACATAAAGAATTTGTGCTGGTGTTTTTCCTTGAATATCAAATCTCCCAGTGATCTTATTGAAAGAAAACAACTTCCCTTCAGCTCCTGCAAAATTTCGAAGGTAATGCTGTGGCACATAGTGATGTTTCATATGACCTCAGAGGAATTCGATAAACCAAGAACTATCCGCATTTACAGAGACCGCACCTGATGCAAAAGCGATATGCCAAGTCGCCAAACGGAATAATTACTCCATCAACAACATAGGGAGTTTGACATCTCCGATCTTTTCGGCTGGGAAAATTATTTTAAAATATTCCGCCAGCGCCAAGTGCATGGCTTGGTGCATATCCCTCACGGCCTCCAGTTTACTTCCATCACTACTAGTAAATATCTCTCGGGTTATGACGACTCTATTCTTTTTCTCAGGAATAGTTTTATTCGAATCTATTGAAAGAATAATGTTGCCTGTTGAGCAATTTTTTTCACTTACATCGAACGACAATGTGCATGTATACGGGACATATTTCAATCCTCCTGGTACCGATTTTGTCTTCGGCGATAATTTTTCAAACTCTCGCCAGCAAATTCCTTCTAATTTTTCTTGCAACTCAATATAACATTGGGACTTTTCTTTATCTGACAAAAGCAGCTCATAGCGTTTTTTGTGAATTTCGATAGCCTTACACAACAACGCTCCGCCCAAATTAAATGGCCCTATTTTGTCGAACATGAATCCGTTCACATCCTCCACGACGGATGAGTCATCTTTAATTTTCTCAAGTAACTTCATGCATTCTTCTACGTCGCGCTCCATGAGAGCGTCCCCTATGTCTTCAAAGGATGCGGCCATGCTATCCAAGACCATTTTTAACCCATGCTTAATCTTGTAGATTTCATCAGGAATGAAAAGATGTTCATTCGGAATAGGTGCTAGCCATTTACTTTCTACGTTTGCGCGCTTGAGCGGATATTCAGGAATATTTACGGCATGCAAAAAGCGTTTAGCATCCTCATCACTTCGATTCCGTAAAACCTTTTCAATAACATCTAGGGTCTTCTCATCGTCATTTGATTCAAATTCCACCGAGTAAGCAAACGCACCAACGCAAAATGAATCGTCTTTCGTTATTTTTAATTTTGATACCATTTGCTCCGAAGTTAATAAATATCTTTTTCTATCACTCCCACGCCCAGTATGAACTAAGAGAAAATAGCCTTCATAAGGCTCATTAGTCTTGCCGTCAACAACGTATTTCGACGGAATATAATGTACTGTGTTCTTATCTTGAGAAAATTTTGACTGAACAATTCCTAGCCGAGGAGGAAGGGGGTCAGTGAAACGAATGCCAGGATCGCTTAATTGGATAAGAAAATCGGCTCCGTCCAAATCAACATTACGGCTTAATACCCAGAATCTTTCCGCGAGGAGCGCGGAACAACGATACTCTCCCAAACTAGCATTTTCGGCAGTTTTTGTAATTTTGTCTTTTTCCATTTTTTCCCCTATTCCAGTCTTGATGGCATTCGATTAGTATCGCAAATATAGCACTAGGAAAACTGACCAATTGCCACGCTCCGTGTATTTAGTTCATCTCGAAAAAATCGCAAACGACTAATTTTTTCTTTGGCATGAAGCTGTATCGGAAAAAGAAAAGGATCAAGTGCGTACGGAGTCCTAACAGCAAGTACAACATCACTATCGTCCGTTCCTCGCAGGACTGAGCTTCGACCAATCTTGATTCCATAAAATTCGGTATATTACCTGTCGTCATTCTCGCAATGTTGGCGCAAGGCATCCCAATCACGACGAGCCTTATTGATATCTATACCTCCAGGTTCAATTTTGGTTTGCTACAACGACCGTGAAGCCAATACGAACGATAACGCTTTCACCGTGGCAGGCCATTTTTCCGGATGACGAATTACTTTTTCGATCCGGGGAAATGCTAGCTTGATTTCATCTAGTCGCCATCCTGAAGAACTTGCTATCCGACTTAAACTAAGCTTCTTTAAAAACATCGCCATTCGTTCATCATCATTTTCAATTCGTCTAGCTGCATGATTAGATATTTTATTTCTATATGCGCTGTCTAATGAGGATTTTAACCAAGCGCGGTCGTTCCGATATAGCCATGCGTAGACCGCTGGTTCCAGGCTCCTGAGTTCCTTGATACCCATATACTTGTGTAGTGGAAAAAGTTTTTTCCAAGCTTTTTGTGCAGCATCACGACGCTCCTGATGTCTTAGGTTATGCCAGTGATCTTGGAGGCTTGGCACGGTGCGAAGTATTCGTGTCACTGTGACCACAGAGATTTGACATTGCCTGCTCACATCTGATTTATCTGCACCGTCGCGCAACATTTTCACAGCTTGTTCCCATAGGGTAGGACTCAGCTTCTTCGGGCGACGTAGAATTTCAACAGCTTCTTTTGAAGCCCATGCAGCCATTGTTGCGTAAGCGACGCCAGCTCGTATCGCAGCACCGGTCAAACTTATTTGACCGGTACATAGCATCGCAATAATTTCTGCTTGCTCATTCGTCGGTCCACGTATTGGCTTGTTTGACGCAGGTGCCAAATCACAATGATTGTTATAACCACCCAATTTTTGATACTCTGACTTGAAGTGTGCCAGATCATCAAACCACGTTGATATCCATACCAGGTAACGTAGTGGGTGAGTCATATTCCGGCCAGATAAAATTCGCAAAAACTGAGGTCGCAGAAGATGAGCGTCTGCCTCGTGATTGAGTGCTGGCAAACATATTAAATTCGATACCAGTTTTTTAAGCTGGACTTCGACCAATGACCATCGAACACTTCCGCTCGCATGTGTCATACCAAGAGATTTTAGGCGGATTCTGAACACTTCCGCAATGTGCACTGGATCTGCAAAACTTCCTGGCGAGCAGTTCAGCAATTCATTACTTAACTGTCCGAGCTTCAGTAGCCATTCAGTTTCCTGTTTCGACAGTCTGCGATCCTCCAATCCAGCCAGCGGGGCACAATTGGCCTGCGTTGGGAGAACCCATGCAAAACGAGCTACCTGCAATAGTTTTAGACTGGAGGCTCGTAACGGAGTAAGGTGCTCTGGGCAGAGCCAAACACCGGGCAATTGGTGGCTTCGCCTCCAATATGCCCATCCATGCGTGTTCAAATCACTACAAATACATTTTGGGCATGCTTTCAAAGGATGTGCGGCTCCCACACCACTCGTCAAGAGTCCAAGTCGATACTTTAAATGCCCTATACCAGGACCACATAGGGCACTCACTGCCTCAATGCCCACCTCAATTGTTTTGAATGGGAGATAAAAGGGCAAGAGCGTCCTCTCGCGAATGATGTCAGAAGCAGTCCCAAGGCAACCCCGGCTCCTGGCAGCCAGCACAGCGATACGAGCTGGAAAGTCATGCGCTGAACCAATACGCGTATCTCCAAAGAGTTGCAAGCAAGTATTCTTGTCCTGACCATTGGCCGCCAAACGGTGAAAGCGGCTACACCAACTAAATAGCGTTTCGTCAAATGCAAAAATGCCCAAGCCTGATCATTCAGGTTTGTGCATTTTCTTGAAGATTTTTAGTTTACGACTTTAATAAGCAGTTTACGACTTTAATAGCCAGTTTACGACTTTAATTGTCGGGAACAATTACTCCACCGTCACACTCTTCGCCAAATTACGTGGCTTGTCGACGTCGGTGCCGCGGGCCAGGGCGGTGTGGTAGGCGAGTAATTGCAGCGGTACGACGTGCAGGATGGCGGACAGCTGGCCGTAGTGTTCTGGCAGGCGAATGACGTGTACGCCTTCGCTGGAGGTGATGTGGGAATCGGCATCGGCGAATACAAACAATTCACCGCCACGCGCGCGGACTTCCTGCAGATTGGATTTGAGTTTTTCAATCAGCGCGTCGTTCGGTGCGACGGTCACGACTGGCATTTCTTTGGTGACCAGCGCCAGCGGGCCATGTTTCAGTTCACCGGCCGGATAGGCTTCAGCGTGGATGTAAGAAATTTCTTTGAGCTTGAGCGCGCCTTCGAGTGCGATTGGATAATGCAGACCACGGCCCAGGAATAAGGCATTTTCTTTAGCAGCAAATTGCTCAGCCCAGGAAATTATTTGCGGCTCCAGCGCCAGCACGGCACTGACTGCGGATGGCAGATGGCGCAGCGCCTTAATATGCGCGGCTTCATCTTCAGCACTCAGACGGCCTTTGGACTGCGCCAGAGTCAGCGTCAGCAGGAACAAGGCAACCAGCTGGGTAGTGAAGGCCTTGGTCGATGCGACCCCGACTTCAACGCCGGCATGGGTGATGTAGGACAGTACGCATTCACGCACCATGGCGCTGGTGGAGACATTGCAAATGGTCAGTGTATGTTCCATGCCCAGGCTGCGCGCATGTTTGAGTGCGGCGATGGTGTCAGCAGTTTCGCCACTTTGAGAAATGGTGACGACCAGGGTGTTAGGATTAGGCACGCTGTCGCGGTAGCGGTATTCACTGGCGATCTCTACGCTGACCGGGATTTTAGCGATGGATTCCAGCCAGTATTTCGCGGTGGAGCCAGCATAGTAGCTGGTGCCGCAGGCCAGGATCAACACGGAGTCTATCTTTTTGAAGACTTCAAATGCCTTGTCACCAAACAGCTCAGGCATGATGTTGGTCATGCCTTCCAGCGTATCGCTGATAGCGCGTGGCTGTTCGAAAATTTCTTTCTGCATGTAGTGGCGATACGGGCCCAGTTCGGCCGCGCCGCTGTGTGCGTGTACGGTACGCACTTCACGCTGCACATCTTTGCCTTCAATATCCACGATCCAGTAACGCTGCAATTGCAGGTCAACGACGTCGCCTTCTTCCAGATAGATAATCTGATCGGTCACACCGGCCAGTGCCATCGCATCGGAAGCGAGGAAGTTTTCACCTTCGCCAACACCAACGATCAGCGGTGAGCCATGGCGTGCACCGACCACGCGGTGCGGTTCATCGCGGCAGAATACGCCTATCGCATAAGCACCCACCAGGCGTTTGACGGCTAACTTCACGGTTTCAAACAGATCGCCCTGATACAGATGATCGACCAGATGCGCGATCACTTCAGTATCGGTCTGGCTTTCAAACACATAGCCGAGTGCGCTCAGTTCGGCGCGCAGTTCTTCATGGTTTTCGATAATGCCGTTATGCACCAGTGCGATACGTTCGCGCGAAAAATGCGGATGGGCATTCGCGGAAGAAGGTACGCCATGCGTGGCCCAGCGGGTGTGGGCAATGCCGGTAAAGCCAGCCAGGCCAGTCTGATCCACCTGCGCCTGCAATTCAGCAACGCGTGAAGTACTGCGCGAACGCTGCAATTCACCATTCACATGCAAGGCCACGCCGCAGGAATCATAGCCACGGTATTCCAGACGTTTCAAACCTTCCAGCAATACAGGAGTGATATTACGTTGAGCAACTGCACCGACAATACCGCACATAATGGCCTCACAAAGAAAAATTAAGATGCCGCTATGCTAATCCAGAGGCAATGAATTTATATTTCAAAATTTAAATACTTTTGAAATATAATGAAACCACCAAATACATTTCATCATAAATTTCATTAAATACCTATTTTTGGAAGGATATTTCATTTTTATGGATGCGCTGGATGACTTAGATAAAAGAATTTTATCGCAATTACAACAAGATGCGAGCCTGACTAATCATGAACTGGCGGCCAGAGTGCATGCCTCGCCGCCTACCTGTCTGCGCCGGGTCAGAAAACTGACGGAAGATGGGGTGATTGCGCGCCAGGTGGCTTTACTGAATCCTGAGCGACTGGCGAGTCAGCTGACAGCCATCGTCGAAATCACGCTGGATCGCCAGAACAGCGAAGAGATGCAGAAGTTTGAACAGTTGATGGCAACTGAGACGGCGGTACAGCAGTGTTACCGGGTATCCCCCGGGCCGGATTTTGTGTTGATCATATTGGTGGCTGACATGCCGGCCTATCACGCACTGGCACATCGCCTGTTTGCGACGCAAAGCAATATCCGCAATGTACGCAGCTTTTTCTCTATACACCGCAGTAAGTTCGATACCCGGATAGTGCTGGATTGATAGTGTGTAAATTGCTTATTTGAGTGGGCGTATGCTGTCTGCAATCACTTCTTTGCGGTAGTAACGCTGCAGACCTTTCCACACCAGTTGCTGTTGCTGTACCTGCTCAAATAACTGGCTCAGGGTATGCAGATCGCCCTGCAACAAGGTTTTCTTAGACAGGTACACGCCGTTTTCGCTCCAGGGCAATTCCGGCACGGCTTCAAAATTCAACTTGTCGTGCAAGTCGCTCAGCCGCATATCGGCTTCGATGGCACCCGCGATCACAGAAGGCTCCAGCACTGAATAACGGGCGGCACCGGACTTTAAAGTACGGGCGACAGAAAACACATCGGCTTCAAATATCGGTTGTCCCTTAGCCTCTAACCTACGGATGAAACCCTGGTACGCAGGGCCATAGTCAAAGCCACGGACCAGCACCACTTTAGCATCTTTCATCAGGAATAATTCGGATAAGCGACTGACTGCAACACCGCTATCTTTGAGCGAAATCAGCATAGGGCGATTCTGTACCAAGGGAATGAAAGTGCCGGACTGGTCACGCTTTTGGGTACGTACAGCGGGGATCAGCAAATCAGACTGGCCCGCTTCAAACAAGGCTTCCTGACGCGCACGTGGCACGATACTTAAATCAAACTGGCACTTCTTTTTCAGGGATATCTGATTCAGCATTTCAGGGTAAACACCACTGATCAAATCCCCATTAGCGACAACACTTAAGCCTGATGCTGCCATCGGCACCTGCATGCTGCGGCTGCACTCTGCAGCCGAGATGCCGGGCGCATACCATATGCAACTCAGGGCTAAGCTGCACAATGCCCCCCTGACCAAATCAAACAAGAACAAATCTTTCTCCTGACACGCACTTCACCACATTGCTGACGGTGGCACACTGGGCTTAGCGCGGCCGGCTCCCCTCTTTCAGCACTTCAGTTTTGTAATAACGTTGAAAACCTTTCCACACCATACCGGATTTTGCCGCATTTTCAAACAAGCTTTGCAGCGTAGCCCGGTCTTCAGGCGTCAAGGATTTCTTTGACAAGTAGACGCCACTATCCCCCCAGCCAATTTCATTCACGGGTTCATAACGCAATTTATCCAGAATATCGTCCACCCGCTTATCGATCTGGACTGCACCGGTAAAAATATACGGTGCCATCAGCGTAATGTCGGCCACTCCGGCACGCATCATACGTGCCACCGAAACCGGATCAGACTCCACTATCAGTCGGCCAGCTTTTTGCATATCCTGTAACAGCTGTTGATAAGCATCGCCATAATCATAGCCACGCACTACGGCCAGTTTCAGCTGTTTTTGTTCCAGTAATTCTTGCAAGCTGGTGATGGGAGGGCGATTCGGATTGATAGAAATCAGGGTAGCTCTGGTATAGACCAAAGGAACGAATATGCCGAATTCGTCACGGCGACTGGTACGGATAGCAGGAATCAGCAAATCAGACTGACCAGTTTCAAATAAGAGCTCCATGCGCGCCCTGGGTACAATGCGCATTTCGAACTGACAACCATCTTTGCCCGCCATACCCTCCAGAATTTCAGGGTAAATACCATCTATCACGGTTCCACTGCCTATCACGCTTAAACCGGTCTGTGCCATCGGCGCCTGTATTTTTCTGCTGCACGCTGCATAGGCGGCACCGTCCCAACAAGCGGAAAACAGGATCAGGGGGAGCATGAAGAATATGCGCCGTTTCAGCATGATGCAGACTCCGTTCAAACGAGATGACATGCGAGTTACCTGCCAGAATAACACTGAAGAACAAAAAAGGTAAGAATAAGCCTGACTATCTTCCCCAGGTGCAACAAACGCTACGCCACCTGTCGCAAGCGATACAGGCATGCATGTGAAATTGCAACATTTAACATTAATCAACGAAATTTCATGAAGTGAAAAGCAGGTTTCTTAAAAGCTGATATTCATTGAATGTTATATTTAACGCATCTTTACTCCCCATCCATTGACTGAGTTATTCTGTCAGTCCACACAAAAAACAATGATCAAGGCAATGTTACCCAGAGCTGAAGACAGGCCTTTAGCCTTACGGTAATCACATAGTTGGAAGCGATCAAACATGAGTACTCAACAGCATTTGGTGGTGGTGATCACCGGCGCATCCGACGGAATCGGCGCAGAAATGGCAAAGCAGTTGGCGGTCAAACATAAGGTCAGACTGGCTCTGGTGCTCGCTGCCCGCAACGAGGCTGGCTTACGCGCAGTCGCTGAAGTTTGTAAGCGCTTTGGCAGCGTATGCCTGCTAGTGAAGACCGATGTAGGCGTTGAGTCTGATTGTCGGCGTCTGATCCGCGAAACTGTAGAAACCTTTGGCGGCATCGATATTCTGATCAACAATGCGGGCAAATCAGCGCAGGCATTGTTTTCTGAGGTCGATAATCTGGGCTGGTATCAGGAATTGATGCGTGTGAATTTCTGGGGCAGCGTCTGGTGTACCCATGCAGCCTTGCCTTACCTGAAAGAATCGAAAGGAAAGATCGTTGCAGTGTCTTCGCTCGCTGGCCTGATCGGCGTGCCGGGACGTACCGCTTACAGCGCAAGTAAATTTGCCATGAACGGTTTTTTTGAAAGCCTGCGCACGGAAGTGCAGGAAGCTGGCGTACAAGTTACCCTCGCCTATCCTGGCGTGGTTGCCACCCGCATCCGCTATCATGGCTACAACGCAGCCGGAGAAGCGGCTGGCAGCAGCGGCCTGAAAGAAGAACAAGCCATGCCGGTGGAAGAATGCGCCTATCAAATCATACAGGCGATGGAACAAAATCAACGTGAAGTGGTGATGACCGCCAAAGGCAAACTGGGTCGCTGGCTGCGCCTGATCGCACCGGGTCTGGTCGATAAGATCGCAATGGCGGCACTGAAAAAAGAAGTCCGTCCTCAATAAAAAATGCCGGGCTGAACGGCACCCGGCATTGTTGGTCACGCTATTGCGCGCCACCTGCTGACATGGATCGCAATAATCAGAAACGGTGCTGAATACCTACCGTACCGGAAGACTGCGAATTCGCAAAGCCTGCGTCATCACGCGACACACCGGTCAGCTGGCCGTTCTTGGCTTTGGCATAGCCAGCTGCCACATAGAGATCGGTGCGTTTGGAAAATGCATACTTCACACGCACAGACAGCAAACTCGGATCGGCATCCTTACCTGCCGCCACGTTCTTGATGTTCTGGGTGTAGTAAGCACCAGTCAGATTCCAGTTCGGAGCAAAACCATAGCTGACACCCAGCCACAGCATATCGGACTGCTGTTCTGCAGCGCCGCTGGCCAGGGATTTTTTATAGTTGCGGTAGCCGACGAAGGTTTTCACTTCACCCACAGAATACGTACCAGCCAGTTGAAATGCTTTCGACTGGTCGTACTGGCCATTCGCAGCCAGCGCTGCATTATTCTGTTCATACGTACCTACCACGGCCCACGGACCATCAAAGGCGCTGGCACCCAATACATACTTGGCACCGGCGCTGGTATTGCCTGCCGTTTCACCGAAGGCATAAGTAGCACCGAGCTTATAGCCCTGGCCGTCATACTGATACTTGAGCAAATTGGAAGCGGTGGTCAGCAAACCATCTTTACGGGCGCCAGTTGCACCGGCAGAAGTCGCCCAGGAATATTGCGGCGCATAACCCATAGGATCGAAAGGCAGGATGAAATCGTAGCTGGTGCTATACGAACGGCCACCAACGATACGGCCAAAATCGCCCTGCAAACCAACATTAGCCTGACGTCCGAACAAATCGCCATCAGAAGCACCGGTATCGAGAATGACGCCGCCTTCGAGCTGAAATACGGCTTTCAGACCATTGCCCAGGTCTTCCGTGCCACGGAAGCCAAAGCGCGAGGTATTCATACCACCGCTGTTAACTTTGAATTGCTTGCCGCCGCTCGCATCGCCCGCATTGTTGTAAGACACATTGGCGTCGATCAGGCCGTAAATACTCACATTGGTCTGTGCCTGCGCCTGGCCTGCGGCCGCGAGGCATAACAGCGCGGAAGCGCTGAGACATTTTTTCATCATGGATCTCCTGGTAATTATGATTCTGAGGTGACATGGCTGCCATATCACCGCACCCATGCTACGGACAGCAAGCTTTCAATTGCCTTTCTAGGCGTGTCCGTCAGCCTTAAAACCCGCGTCTACACTGACTCTGTGGTAAGCCAGCCTCAGTGCAGCTGGCGGCGGGCTTAATGCAGGAGGAAATACTGCAGCATGAAAAAAGCAGTCAGCCCACTGGCGATCGTCAGTAGTTGCCTGCCACTCAACAAGCTGACTGCCACTGCAACCAGACTAGCCAATAACTGCGGATTTTCCAGATGAATTTCCAAACCGTTGCCGTGAGGAGACAAAATCATAGGCACAATAATCGCGGTGAGCACAGTCACCGGTACGAATGCCAGCGCGCGGCTTAGCCACAAAGGAAAAGCAACCCGGTCGCCCAACACAAAAAATACTGCTTTCACAAACAGCGTGACCAGCGCCATACCGATCACCATCCAAGTGTAATTCATGCTGCGTCTCCCTGTGCGGTGGCAGCACGGCTGGCCAGCATGCCGACACACACGCCGGATACCACCGCGATCAGCAGACCGGATTTATACGGTAAATGCTGTAACAGATAGGACAGACTGCCAGCCGCCAATGCCGCCGCCAGATAAGGGAAACGGCGCAGTTGTGGCACGATGATCGCAATAAAGGTCGCCACCATCGCGAAGTCCAGCCCCCAGTTTTGCATCTGCGGGAACACACTGCCGAAGCCTAAGCCTACCAGCGTCCATAATTGCCAGTTCAGATACATCGCCAGCCCAGACCCCAGAAAATACCAGTGCATGTGACGCAGACTGGAGGGCGTTGCTGTTCCGTCTGACTGCTGCAAACGTGCGGACACCACGGCGAAGGTTTCATCGGTGAGCAAGGCGCCTAGCAGCAAGCGCCAGCGCAAAGGCAGATGTGCAACCAGTGGCAACAGGCTGGCGGCATACAGCATATGACGCAGATTCACAAAAAATGTCGTCAGCCAGATCAGCAACATACTGGTATGCCCAGCCACCAGACCGATCGCAATAAACTGGCTGGAACCTGCATACACCAGCAGCGACATCAATTGCCCCTGCCACGGAGCCATCGCGCTGGCGGCGGCCAGCGTGCCAAAAATCACGCCGAACGGCATCGCGCCGACCAGCATGGGCAAGGTATCACGTGCACCTTGCAGACAAAGTTGGGTAGGGGTAGTCACTGACATGCATCATCTCCGGAATCGCTCAGTATAAATGCAGCAGGAGAGTGAAGTGGCGCAGGTGCAGATTTTTCATCTGTGAAAAAAAGCGATCAGCAAGAATTTAGCTGGATCAGGGAGCCTGTTTTGGAGTGGCGGATGATCGTCATTCCCGCGCAGGGATGACGCCATATTGCACCGCAAGTGGCCGAATGACATGCTCATCGCTGCAGATGCCAGCAAGGTGTTGGCATCTGCAGGCGCAAGACCGCGTCGTACTCGCGCGGTGCTTATTTCTTGATTTTGACCGGACGCTGCCAGTTCTCGATGGTCAGCTGACGGGCACGGGATACGGTCAGCTTACCGGCTGGCGCATCCTTGGTCAGCGTCGTGCCAGCACCCAGCGTAGCACCTTTGCCTACGCGGACTGGTGCGACCAGCTGGGTGTCGCTGCCGATAAACGCATCATCTTCTATGGTGGTACGGAATTTATTCGCACCATCGTAATTGCAGGTGATGGTACCGGCACCGATATTGACACGGCTGCCCACATCGGCATCGCCCACATACGCCAGATGATTCGCCTTGGAATGGGCGGCGATCTGGCTGTTTTTGACTTCCACGAAGTTACCGATATGCACATCTTCACCCAGCTCGGTGCCGGGACGCAGACGCGCATAAGGACCGATCTGCGATGCCGCACCGACCTTGGCTTCTTCAATATGGCAAAACGGTTTGATCTGGGTCGCTGCCGCGATGCGCGCATTGCGGATCACGCTGTATGCACCGACCGATACGCCGTCTTCCAGATGGACTTCACCTTCAAAAATGCAACCGACATCGATACTCACATCACGTCCGCAAGTCAGCGTGCCGCGCACATCGATACGTGCCGGATCGAGCAGGGTCACACCCTGTTCCAGCAATTTTCTGGCAACGCGTGCCTGATGGCTGCGTTCCAGTTCCGCCAGTTGTACCTTACTGTTGACGCCATAAGTTTCCACCACATCGTCGGGCTGTGCCGACACAACTTCAACGCCATCCGCTACGGCACGCGCCACGATGTCGGTCAGATAGTATTCGCCCTGCGCATTGTTATTCGACAAAGTAGTCAGCCAGTGACGTAATTGCGGCGTAGGCACGATCATGATGCCGGTGTTAATTTCACTAACCGCCAGCTCTGCGGCGGTCGCATCTTTTTGTTCAACGATGCGCACAATCTTGCCATCTTCACGAATGATACGGCCCAGACCAGTCGGGTCTGCCATCACTGCGGTCAAAATCGCCAGCTTGTTATTACCCGCCACATCGATCAGGCGCTGCAGACTGGCGGCGGTGGTCAGCGGCACGTCGCCGTATAAGACCAGAGTAGGATGCGCATCATTCAGTACCGGTACTGCTTGCGCCACTGCGTGGCCTGTACCCAGTTGTGGCTCCTGTTTGGCAAACTTCAGATCCGCTGCAGCAACCGCAACCGGCACCTGCTCGCCACCATGACCGTAAATCACGCAAATGGAAGCAGGATTGAGGCTGCGTGCGGTGTCAATCACGTGTTGCAGCAAGGGCTTACCAGCGACCGAATGTAAGACTTTTGGTAAAGCAGATTGCATGCGTTTGCCCATGCCGGCGGCGAGTATCACAACATTCATAGTTGATTGAACTGGTGAATAAAAGAAGAGGCGCGATTTTACCATGCAAGGATTTACCTGCCGGGCAAAATAGCAGGTAAGGCAACAGTTCAATCTGATACCGGAGCCAGCCAGGGATGCGTGCTTTTTGCTCATGAGTGCGCGTTACGGGGGCAAGGGTCTTGGGTCTGATTGATTACAAAATTCAAACAATTTGATTCCCAGCAAATCAGCTTTTTCATTTATTGTGAGAAATTAGAAAAACTCAATGTATAATTGAGAATCATTATCATTTAAGATTTCAGGAAGTATTCAGTGCCGAATTCCAGCTCATCCCATCAACAACGCGCATTTTGGCTGCGTCACCTGCATCAATGGCACTGGATCAGCTCTGCAATTTGCCTGGTCGCGATGATCTTGTTTGCTGCCACGGGCATCACCCTGAATCATTCCGCGCAGATCGAAGCACATCCAGTGGTGACCCAGCTCTCAGCCAGCTTACCTGCCGCCTTACGCGCTGAATTACACAGCCTGAGCGGCGAAGAACCAGCTGCGTTACCTGGCGCTGTGACGCAATGGCTGGACCGGGAATTCCATACCCACAGCGCACGTGCCGTCCCTGAATGGTCACCGGAAGAATTGTATTTACCGCTGCCGCGTCCGGGTGGCGATGCCTGGCTGCGCATCGATCTGGACAGTGGTGCGGTCGAATATGAACTCACTGACCGTGGCTGGGTCTCATACCTGAATGACTTGCACAAGGGCCGCAATACCGGCAGCGCCTGGACCTGGTTTATTGATCTGTTTGCTGCGGCCTGTCTGATTTTTTGTATTACCGGTTTATTTTTGTTGAAAATGCATGCAGCCAACCGGCGCGGCACCTGGCCTTATGTGGCACTGGGTCTGGTCACGCCTTTACTGCTTGCAGTTATTTTTATCCATTAGACTGGCAGCTTGATCGCTCAACGGCAGTCTGCGTTTAACGATCAAACTAAGCCGCACCCTGACATTGCCAGGCATGAGTCCACCCCAGCCGTGATGGTGCAACAGTCTTGTTATTGACTTGTTTATCAAGGTTAACTATGCGTTCTCTCTCTACTGCGACGCTGCAAAATTTGCGTCCGAATTTACGTCCGAATTTACGTCCATTTGCGATCACCGCCCTGCTTGGCAGCCAGGCCTTAGTCGCCCACGCGGCTGATCTGACCGTCAAGGTCGAAGTCCCCAAACTGAATGTGGCGGAATACCACAAACCCTATGTCGCGATCTGGATAGAAAAACCGGATCAGACTTTCGCTGGCAATCTGGCGGTCTGGTATGACCTGAAAAAACGCAATAACGAAGGCACGAAATGGCTCAAGGATATGCGCCAATGGTGGCGTCGCAGCGGACGCGAACTGGAGATGCCGGTTGACGGCCTGAGCGGTGCGACCCGCACCACAGGCGAACACAGCCTAAGTTTTGCCGGCGACAAAGGCGTGCTGGCTAAACTGCCAGCTGGTGACTACAACCTGCTGGTCGAAGCCGCACGTGAAGGCGGTGGCCGTGAAGTGGTGAAAGTCCCGTTCCAGTGGCAAGGTAAAGAAGTCAACTTCAAAGCGCAGGGCAACCATGAACTGGGCGCCATCAGCATTAACATCAAATCCTGAGGAGCAGCAGCATGATCACCTTACGTCAATTGAGTGCCTTTACTCTGCTGGCCTGCGCCAGCCTGTCTGCTCAGGCGCACCGTACTTTCCTGGTACCGACTTCCACCGTGGTATCCGGTAATGCCCCGTGGGTCAGCTTCGATGCCGCGGCTGCCACCAATGTGTTTGAATTTGATCACGTCGCCATGAAGCTGGACACGCTGCAAATTACTGCACCGGATGGCAGCAAACTGACACCGGAAAACAGCTATAGTGGCCGTTTCCGCAGTAGCTTCGATGTGCAACTCAAACAAACCGGCACCTATAAAATCGGTACTTACAGCGATGGTCTGTTCGCCTCCTATAAAGAAAATGGTCAGCCTAAACGCTGGCGCGGCAGTGCCGAGACCTTTGCTAAGGAAATCCCGGCCGGAGTGACTGATCTGCAAGTGACCCAGCGTAGCGGTCGTGTCGAAACCATCGTCACGAACGGCAAACCGGGCGGCAAAGCACTGGAGATTTCCGGTAAAGGTCTGGAACTCAGCGCTGTGACGCATCCGAATGATCTGGTGTTTGGTGAAAATGCGACCTTCCGCTTACTGCTGGACGGTAAACCTGCTGCCAATGTGAGTGTGGAAGTGATACCCGGTGGTGCGCGTTACCGTCAAAAGCTGAATGACAAAACCTATGTCACCGATGCCAATGGCCAGTTCAGTGTGAGCTGGACCCAGCCTGGCCTGCAATGGCTGGAAGCGGAAGTGAAAGACGACAAAGCGACGGTAGCTCCGGCCAAGAGCCGCGTCTCCAGCTATGTGGTGACACTGGAAGTTTTGCCTCAATAAACAGCTGCGCATGAGACTCGTGTTCATCCCTCTGGATGCGCCGGAACCACCGGCGCTGCCTGCACAGCTGCGTCTGTTGCAGTTGTCAGGCAGCAGCATGGGCTGCAGCTGGCAGGTGCAGTTTTATCTGCCTGCCAGCCAGCCACAGCAGCAGGCGGCGTTCTGGCAAAACGGGATACAACAGGAACTCGATCTGGTGGTGCAGCAAATGAGCCACTGGGAAGCCGGGTCAGATTTATCACGCTTCAACCAGGCCGCGGCTGGCAGCGTGTGCACGCTGGCTCCGGAGTTTTGTTATGTGATGGATTACGCCATCTATCTCGCACGGCAAACCGAAGGCGCGTATGACCCGGCCGCAGGCAAGCTGGTCAATCTTTGGGGCTTTGGCCCGGCAGAAAATCGTCATCAGCCTGCGCGCCGCCCGTCTAAAGCAGCCATCGCTGGGGTGCTGGCACAGCCTGGCTGGCGCGACCTGCAACTGAACCGGCTACGGCGCGAACTGCTGCAACCCGGCAGCCTGAGCCTCGATCTGTCATCGATTGCGAAAGGCTTTGCAGTCGATCAGGTAGCTGGATTTCTGGAGCGGCATGCTATCCCCAGCTATCTGGTGGAAGTGGGCGGCGAACTGCGCGGCTATGGCATCAAGCCGGATCAGATGCCATGGTGGGTGCGCATAGAAACGCCACCCGCCAGTGCAGCATACCCGACCCAGACAAACTGGGACGGACTGGTCGCGCTGCACGGCTTAGCCATCGCAACATCGGGCAGTTATCGCCAGTTTTTTGAGCAGGATGGACGCCAGTATTCGCATACCCTGGACCCGCGCAGCGGTTATCCGGTCGATAACAGTCTGATCTCGGTCACCGTTTTACACAAGGAATGCATGATCGCCGATGCGCTGGCTACCGCCTTCACCGTGATGGGTGAGCAGGCTGCGCTGGACTATGCGAACAGCCATCAAATTGTCTGTTGCCTCATGAGCCGGTCCGCAAGCGGGCTGCAAGTGCAGCTCAGTCGCACCATGCAGGCCATGCTGGATACATAATGAAATTTCCTAAGCAACTCTTCAGTGCCGGACACCTCAGTCTGGCCAGCGGCGTGGCCGGTGCTGTGGCACTGAGCCAGGCTGCGCCACGTCCACTCAGTGTGGCGCTGATCGCCGGCAGCTATCTGAGCCTGTGCTGGGCCAGCTGGATCAGCCCCTGGCTGGCCGAACGACGCCAGCAACACAGCAGCGATGCTGCAGGCAGTGAGGAAAGCATCCTTATCGGCTATGCGAGTCAGACCGGCTTTGCACTGAGTCTGGCACAAAAAACCGCAGAACATTTGCAGCAGGCCGGACTGCCCAGCCAGATCCTGAGCCTGAACCAGCTGACCCCTGCGCTGTTGCAACAGACGCGGCGTCTGCTGCTGATCGTCAGCACCACCGGTGAAGGCGATGCGCCGGACAATGCCGATCAGTTTTGTCGCAAACTGCTGCCACAACAACTGGATCTGCATCACTTACAAATTGGCCTGCTCGCGCTTGGCGATCGTCACTACAGCCAGTACTGTGCATTTGGCCATCAGCTGGCGCACTGGTTTGCGCATCGGGGAGCCACGCCTTTATGCGACCTGATTGAAGTCGATAATGGCGATGAAGCCGCCTTGCGCCACTGGCAGCATTATCTGGGCAAACTCAGCGGCCATACTGAACTGGCCGACTGGAGCACGCCGGACTACCAACACTGGACGCTGCAACAGCGTCAATGTCTGAACCCGGACAGCCAGGGCAGTCCTGTGTTTCATCTGAGGCTCACGCCACCGGCTGGTGAAGCGGGTGACAATGGTGACACGGTCAGCTGGAAGGCTGGCGATATTGCCGAAATCGGCCCGCAGCCCGCGCCGGGACTGACGAACAATGGTGCAGAAGCTACCCCTTTACCGCACCGTGAATACTCAATTTCCTCACTGCCGGGCGATGGCGGACTGGAGTTGCTAGTCAGGCAATTGCAAAAGGATGATGGCAGTCTGGGCCTGGGTTCCGGCTGGCTGACCGCCTATGCAGAAGTCGGGCAAGCCATACAGCTGCGCATACGCAGCAATCCGCAATTCCATACCCCGGGCACAGAGCGCCTGATCCTGATCGGCAATGGCACTGGACTGGCAGGTCTGCGCGCACATCTGAAACAACGCATCGCCAAAGGTCAACAACAGAACTGGCTGATTTTTGGTGAACGTCAGCGTAGCAAGGATTTTTTCCATCAGTCCGACATTCTGGACTGGCAGGCTCAGGGCTGGCTGCCGGAACTGGATCTGTGTTTTTCGCGCGATCAGGCTGAGCGCCGCTATGTACAGCATGCCTTACGCGAACGCGCTGAGTTGCTGGCTGACTGGGTCGCGCAAGGTGCTGCAATCCTGGTCTGTGGCAGCTTGCAGGGTATGGCGGGTGAAGTGCATCAGACCTTGCTCGATGTGCTGGGTGAAGAGCTGCTGGATCAGCTCAGCGATCAGGGCCGCTATCTGCGCGACGTGTACTAAGCTGTGCACGACAGCGTGCAGCTTGCCAGTCAGTGAGTACGGCATTACCATGCCAGCATCCTGAACTGCCCGGACGCTGTGCTGAACTTGCCTATGTGCGCCATGCCTGACCACGATATCGCCGCTTACCTGCGTGAAGGCCATGCCTGTATTGCAGACGGTGATCTGCTGACAGCACAGCTGGCCTTCCGCAAAGTGCTGTCCTTGCAAGCCGATAACGGCGAAGCCATGGCCAACCTGGCCTGGCTCGCTGAACAGCAGCAAGACTGGCCTGCGGCGGCAAATTATTATGAACAAGCGATGGTGCAACTGGCACCGCTTGCACAACTCAGTTTTCAGCTCGCGCATGTGCTGCTGCAACTGAAACGCTTTGAGGAAGCCGGGCTGCATCTGCTACAGGGCTTACAGCTAGAGCCAACCTCCGCCACTGGCTGGTCGCACTACGGCATGCTGCGCACGGTGCAATATCGTGAGGTAGAAGCTGAGGAAGCCTACCGCCATGCCATTGCGCTGGCACCGGACAATTTACCCGCGCGCTTCAATCTGAGTTATCTGCTGCTCAGACAAGGTCGCATGCAGGAAGGCTGGCAGCACTGGGAAGCCCGCCCCTGGCAACAGCTGAACCGCTATGCACACACAAAACGCCTGGCTACCGGACAGTCACTGCGCGGTTTGCGCGTGCTGATTACACAGGAAGGCGGTGCCGGTGACCTGATTCAGTTTTGTCGCTATCTGCCACAGCTAAGGCAGGAAGGTGTCGCCAGTCTGGGCCTGGTCTGTGATCGCACCTTGATACGCCTGATGCAGGGTCTGACTGAACTGACTGAAGCTGGCCATCCTGCCCATCCTGCCACGCCGGATGCGTTGCTTGATTTTTCTGCCACTATCGAAGAAGCAGACTGGGATGGCTGGCTGCCATTGATGAGCTTGCCCGGCCATGTTCAAACCCGCTTTGACAGCATCCCGGCTGGAACATCTTATTTATCGCTGCCTGCGGCGCTAAGCCAACATTGGGAGCAGCGGTTCACACAAACAGCGCCCAGACCCTTGCGTATTGGTCTGGCCTGGCAGGGCAATCCGGCATTTGAAAATGACGCGGACCGCTCAATCGCAGATATCCGTTGTCTGTTTCCCCTGGCTGAATTACCAGACATAGACTGGATCAGTCTGCAAAAAACGCAGCACAGTGCAGAGGATGGGACAGAAGTATGGAACCGCGCTTATCCCCAGCGACCTTTGCAGGACTACTCAGCGGAGCTGCATGACTTTGCCGATACCGCTGCTTTGATACAGCAATTGGATCTGGTGATCAGCGTCGATACCGCTGTCGCGCATCTGGCGGGGGCCTTAGGCAAGCCTTGCTGGCTGATGCTGCCCTGGTTTAAGCCAGACTGGCGCTGGCTGAATCGGTCGCCAGGCAGTCCGTGGTATCCGCAAACGCGCTTGTTCCGCCAGACGGCAGCAGGCGATTGGGACAGTGTGGTGACAGCGATCAGCGCAGCCTTAGTCAACTTTCGCGGACTGTAGCAGGCGGCAGTCTGAGCGCTGGTGAGATGTACGCGGATGAATACGGATGTGTCTTGTTATGCTTTACGCAGGTAACAGGCTTTCAGCATGAAATTACCGCCATCCATTTTGCAGTCGACTTCATGGTCGCCGCCAACGATGCGTATGCTCTTGATCTTGGTACCTTGTTTGAGGGTGGTGGAAGACCCTTTGACTTTCAAATCCTTGATCAGCACCACTGCATCACCATCGGACAAGACATTGCCAACGGAATCTTTCACGATGCGCTCATCATTGTCATCTTCACTGGCAGCAGCCTGCGCCGGCCATTCAAAACCACAATCTGCACACACCAGGTTATCACCGTCGGGATAGGTATTTTCTAAGCCACATTGCGGGCAGGCCGGGAAACTGGACATACATACTTTCAAAACATTAAACAGGCGCCAGTATAACCGTACAGCCGCCCTACCCCGCCAAAGCCCGAGCAGAATACTGCGGCAAAGGCTGAGGCGGTCAAGGCCTCAGCATGCCGCTCTCAGCCGCCGTTTTTTTGTTTATAGATAGTGTCGATGATGATCAGTTCCATTTTGCGTATCACTTCCACCGCATCCTCAAGCGGTATCATCGCGCCACGGGCCAGACTGGAAGCGGCTGCCAGCGTATTACTGGCCAACAGTAATTCCAGCGCATCCTTGAGCGGCACATCATCAAAATCCGGTGGCAGTACCGGTAACACCTTGGATTTAAAAAATGCAAAACGCGGCTCAGTCAGTAAATAGCGCTGCGAATTCTTCTTCACTGCCGGCACCGGGGCCGCCTCTGCCGTCTCCGGTACTGCTGCGGTGAGACTGGCAGGCTGCGCTTGCGGTGTCACCACTGCTGCGACTGTGACAGGTGCGACCGGTGCAGGGGCAGGGGCAGGAGCAGGAGCAGGGACAGAAACGGGAGCCGCTGCCGGAGCCGTTTTCTGCGCCGGGCTCAGCACACGGTGCAAGTCATTATGAATTTTAGCGACCAGATCATCGGGAGAATCAAAAAAACGCACATCATGCGACTGACTCAGCTGCGCCTTGAAGTCGGCCAGCCATTGCGCGGCAATGCCGGTATCCACATTCTTAGGCAAAATAGGATGTTCATCTTCATCGATCAGGTAAATCAGGGTTGGTACGCAATACAACTGCGCTTCCAGGTATTCCAGCTGTATCAAGGATTTCCCGGTAGTCGCGTCGACATCACCAAATACCATGCCAAACACGCCAATATAGGCTTTCGCACTGCGTACCAGACGTAAGCGGTCTTCGATCGGGGTTTCCGGCAAAGCCGAAGTCAGGGTAGCGCCAAAATACGCAGCGGCCTCTCGTGTGAATTCCTCACTCAGACGTTTGCGATGCACGGCGAGATCAAACGGTGTGGAGCTGACAAATACGGTGGTCATACGGTCTCCCTGCAATTAATCGGTCTTACTCAGTGTTCAGTCATTCAGTGCAGTATATACCTTGCCGTGCGTCAAGGAACAGCCAAGTCTGACGCTGGCTGTGATTACCTTGCAACATCAGGACTGCGACAGCGCCTGCAGGGTTTGCCAGCCTTGCGGCCAGTCGGCCAGACCACTCCCGGCATTGATGTGACCGGCCTGTCCCAGATCGGTCAGCGCACAAGCCCAGCGCTGCGCGCACTGCTGAGAAAATGCCATGCTGGCATACGGATCATCCCGACTGGCGATGATATGCGCAGGAAAAGGCAAAATCAGACTGGGCAAGTCTTCATAGCCACTGGCCGTGGCAGGAAACGCTGGCCCTTGCGGATCAGGCACCGCCACCAGCAAAGCGCCACGGATACGCAAGCTGGTCTGCGCCGCCCAGTGAGCGACCGTCAGGCTGCCCATACTATGCGCGGCAATCAGCACATCTGGACCCAGGCGCGCCACTTCCCTTTCGAGTGCAGCCACCCAGACCTCGCGTTGCGGCCGCATCCAGTCTGGGATTGTGATGCGCTGACACTGCGGATACGCAGCCTGCCACAAGGATTGCCAATGGCCGGGGCCAGAATTGGCATACCCGGGAAAAATCAGGACTGGGCTCAGCATAGAAAACTCACAAAGGACAAAACATAACCAGCAAGCTGCGCTTACAGCATAGCGGCGCCAACCGCCTGCCGTTGCGGTATCCCCTCAGGATCAAAGCCCTCCAGACAATGGACATTGATGCCAAGATGATCGGGCGTAACGCGTTTGCGATGAAAAGGATAGATACCGCAAACTTTACAAAAGAAGTGCCGCGCTGTCTTGGTATGAAACTGATATTCCGTCAGCGCCTCTGCACCCGCGATCAGTTGAAACTGCGTCTCATGCACTTTCACCATCAGCGCATTTTTTCGGCGACAAATCGAGCAATCGCACATGGTCAGTTCGGGAAAATCAGTCTCTATCTGAAAGCGCACCGCGCCACAGTGACAACTGCCTTGATAAGTCTGCATAGGTCGACTAGTCATAGCGTTCCTGCTCCTGTTTTTATTCGTTGAAAACTAGAGCCTGTTAACATTTAAATTACGTGTGCAATTTAAATGCTAACAGGCCTTAAGTACAGTATGCACGCATAAATGCAAAAAATCCCGGCACAGGTCCGGGATTTTTACTGACGGTACTGCGCCGCAGGATTACATATTGCGACGATACTGACCGCCGACTTCAAACAAGGCGGTCGTGATCTGACCCAATGAACACACGCGGGCGGCGTCCATCAGACGGGCAAATACGTTTTCATTGTCGATTGCGGCCTGTTGCAATGCAGCCAGTGCCTGTGGTGCGACGGCAGCATGGCGTTGATGGAAGTCAGCCAGACGCGTCAGCTGCGACTGTTTTTCTTCTTCGGTTGAACGCGCCAGTTCTATCTTTTGTGGCGTTTCACCCGCCTTAGGATTGCGGAAGGTGTTAACACCGATGATAGGCAGGGTGCCGTCATGCTTGAGGTGTTCATAATGCATGGATTCTTCCTGTATCTTGCCGCGCTGATAGCCGGTTTCCATCGCACCCAGCACACCGCCACGTTCGGCGATACGCTCGAATTCCTGCAACACGGCTTCTTCCACCATATCGGTCAGTTCTTCGATGATGAAGCTGCCTTGTATCGGGTTTTCGTTTTTCGCGAGGCCCCATTCACGGTTGATGATCAGCTGTATCGCCAGTGCGCGACGGACTGATTCATCCGTTGGCGTGGTGATAGCTTCGTCATAGGCATTGGTATGCAGGCTGTTGCAGTTATCGTAAATCGCGATCAATGCCTGCAGCGTGGTACGGATATCGTTGAAGTCGATTTCCTGCGCATGCAGACTGCGGCCCGAAGTCTGGATATGGTATTTCAGTTTCTGGCTGCGTTCATTGGCACCGTATTTATCGCGCATTGCCACCGCCCAGATACGGCGTGCTACCCGGCCCAGCACGGTGTATTCCGGGTCCATGCCATTACTGAAGAAGAAGGACAGATTTGCGGCGAAATCATCGATGTGCATGCCACGGGCGAGATAGGCTTCGACAAAGGTAAAGCCATTTGACAGCGTGAATGCGAGCTGGGAAATCGGATTAGCACCGGCTTCGGCGATGTGGTAACCGGAGATCGAGACCGAGTAGAAATTACGTACCTGATGGTGCACGAAGTATTCCTGAATATCGCCCATCACCTTGAGTGAGAATTCGGTCGAGAAGATGCAGGTATTCTGACCCTGATCTTCTTTCAGAATATCGGCCTGTACCGTGCCGCGTACATTCATCAAGACCCAGGTACGGATTTTGGCGGCTTCGTCGGCAGTCGGTTCGCGCTTGTTATCGGCGCGGAATTTATCCATTTGCTGATCTATCGCGGTATTCATGAAGAAAGCCAGGATAGTCGGTGCCGGGCCATTGATGGTCATGGAGACCGAAGTCGCCGGATCGCACAGATCGAAACCATCGTAGAGCACCTTCATATCATCCAGCGTCGCCACCGACACACCAGAGTTACCGATTTTGCCGTAGATATCAGGACGCAGCGCCGGATCGGCACCGTACAGCGTGACCGAATCAAACGCGGTCGACAGACGTTTAGCATCCATGCCTTGCGATACCAGTTTAAAGCGGCGGTTGGTACGGTAAGGATCGCCTTCACCCGCAAACATACGGGTTGGGTCTTCACCTTCGCGTTTGAATGCAAAAACACCGGCGGTGTAAGGGAAAGAGCCGGGAACATTTTCCAGCATCAGCCAGCGCAGGATTTCACCATGATCGGCAAAGCGTGGCAGCGATACCTTACGAATCGTCGTGCCAGACAAAGACTGATAAGTTAAGCGGGTACGGATTTCCTTGTCGCGGATTTTGACTACATATTCATCGCCGGAATAGGCCTGCTGCATATCTGGCCACATGCTGATCAGCTTTTTCGATTCAGCAGACAAATGATTGTCGCGTTCGGTAATCAGCTCGTCGATGCTGTTCAGCGAATCGCCTTTACCGGCCTTGCTCAGCATGCGTTTGGTTTCCTGCAATTGCTGGCGTTCGCGTGCAAAGCTGACCTGGGTGCGGGTGGTTTTGTGATAGCCACGTACGCTGTCAGCAATCTCTGCCAGATAGCGTGCACGCGCCGGTGGCACGATCACGTTTTTGGCGCTGGAATAGCGTACTTCTACCGCAGCCAGTTTGCCGGGCTGGGTTTTCAAGCCACGGCTGGAGAGTGCCGGCAATATGCCCTGGTACAAGGCAGTCACGCCATCATCATTGAAACGCGAAGCCTGAGTGCCATACACCGGCATCTCGTCTGGCTTTTTGCTCCACAATTCACGGTTGCGCTGGTATTGCTTGGCCACGTCGCGCAAGGCATCCTGTGCACCTTTGCGGTCGAACTTATTGATCGCGACAAAATCGGCAAAATCCAGCATATCGATTTTTTCCAGCTGCGATGCGGCACCGAATTCCGGCGTCATCACATACATGGACACATCCACATGCGGCACGATAGCTGCATCGCCCTGACCGATACCCGATGTTTCCACGATCACCAGATCAAAGCCAGCCACTTTGCACGCCGCAATCACGTCGGGTAAAGCCTGGGAAATTTCTGAACCGGCTTCACGCGTCGCCAGCGAGCGCATAAACACGCGATGCTGACCGGCCCAAGGGTTGATCGCATTCATACGGATACGGTCACCCAGCAAAGCACCGCCGGATTTGCGGCGTGAAGGATCGATAGAAATCAGCGCAATATTCAGCTGGTCATCCTGATCCAGACGGATACGGCGGATTAATTCATCAGTCAGCGAGGATTTACCGGCGCCGCCGGTACCTGTAATACCGAATGCCGGTACCCGCGTCTGTTCTGCGGCCTTATGCAGCGCTTCGCGTAATTCCGGTTTGACCTGGTCGTTTTCGAGCGCGGTAATCAGCTGCGCCAGTGGCCTGTGTTTGTCGACGATATCGCCTTGCTGCAGCACTTGCAGGCTGGCCGGTGCATAGCCGGACAAGTCGATGTCGCAGGCTTGTATCATGGACAGTATCATGCCGACCAGGCCCATGCGCTGGCCGTCTTCCGGGCTGAAAATACGGGTCACGCCATACGCATGCAGATCGGCGATTTCATCCGGCACGATTACGCCGCCGCCGCCGCCAAACACCTTGATGTGGGCACCGCCGCGTTGTTTGAGCAGGTCTATCATGTATTTGAAATACTCGACGTGACCACCCTGATAGCTGGAGATCGCGATACCCTGCGCATCTTCCTGCAAGGCGGCAGTGACGATTTCTTCGACTGAGCGGTTATGGCCCAGATGAATCACTTCGGCACCATTCGCCATCAGGATGCGGCGCATGATATTGATCGAGGCGTCATGGCCATCGAACAGGGAGGCGGCAGTGACAAAGCGCACTTTATTCGCAGGTTTGTATTCGGTCAGGTTTTGGGCTACGGACAGGTCTGTCATGTCATCCTCAACGGTAGTTGGGCAAGCTGTCAGCTCAAGGAGTGAGTGTGCACTAAGCATCCTGGACTGACAACTTGCTGCTGAATTATGCAGCTAAGTTATATGACGTTAACGTTAACGTCAATATGAAATTAAAAGGGGTGATGGTATCTGCTTGCGCATTTTCATCCGCCTTTGCTCAGTGAGCGGCTCTGTGTAAAAGTGAAATCAGAAGTCTGAGCTTTGATGCGCCTTAGCGGCCTGAAAACGCCGGAAAGGCGCATCTGTACTCAGTCTTTGCTACCAGAACTAGCGCTTGATCAGGCTACGCGATGCAATTCCACCACTTCGGCCTTGACTTGCAGGCGGGCCTGCTCGGCATAGTAAGTCTGCATGGCTTTTTCCTTCACATGACCAAAGCCGCGGATTTTCTCCGGCAGGCTGGCCAGCGCCACCGCCTGTTCCAGATTCTCTGCCGATAAGCGGCTGATCAGGCCAGCGATCATTTCCTGATAATCCTTGATCAGGGCACGCTCAGCACGTCGTTCAGCGGTGTAGCCAAACACATCGAGTGCCGTACCGCGCAAGCCTTTCAGGCCTGCCAGCAGCTTAAATGCCTGCCACACCCAGGAGCCATACTTTGCCTTGACCAGATGACCCTGGGCGTTTTTCTTGGCCAGTAAAGGTGGAGCGAGATGGAATTGCAGACTGAAATCGCCTTCAAACTGTTGCTTGAGTTTGTCGGTGAATTCGCCATTGGTGTACAGACGCGCGACTTCATACTCGTCTTTGTAAGCCATGAGTTTGAAGTAATAACGTGCTACTGCCGTACTGAAGGCATTGCCTTTGCCGAGTGCACTTTCGGCATTGCGCGCACGTTGTACCAGCTCGCTGTATTGCGCCGCATAGCCTGCATGTTGATACGCGGTCAGGAAGTCCACGCGACGCCTGATCAGATTGTCCAGGCTCTCTGGCATCTGCAGCACCACCTTCTGAGCTGGGAACGCAACTGCCTCTACCCGCTTCAGATCAAGCGCAGCGCGACGGCCCCAGAGGAAGGCTTTTTTATTGGATTCTATCGCAACGCCATTGAGTTCTATGGCACGCATCAGCGCGGCTTCCGATACCGGGATCGCGCCTTTTTGATAGGCGAACCCCAGCATGAACAGATTGGTCGCAATTGAGTCACCCATCAGCGCGGTGGCCAGACGGGTCGCATTGATGAAATCAACCTTGCCAGCTACCGATTCATCGATCAGATGTTCGACCGACTCCAGCGGGAACTGCCAGTCTGCATTTTTGGCAAACGCGCCGGTAGGCTGTTCATGGGTATTCACCACTGCACGGGTACGGCCTGCACGCATTTTGGAAATCGCATCATGCGCGCCAGCGGTCAGGATGTCGCAACCCAGGATCAGATCGGCTTCACCGGTTGCGATACGTTGCGCACGCAGTTTGCCAGCCTGTTCGATGATGCGGATATGCGAAGTCACCGAGCCGTTTTTCTGCGACATACCGGTCATATCCAGCACCGATGCGCCCTTACCTTCCAGATGCGCCGCCATACCCAGCAAGGCACCGACGGTAATCACACCGGTACCGCCTATACCATTGAGCAGGATGTTATAAGCGCTGCTGCAGGCTGGCAGTTGAGGCTCAGGCAAAGCACCGAAATCATCGTTCTTCGCAGTGCCGGTTTTTGATTTGCGCAGCTTGCCGCCTTCTACCGTGACAAAGCTGGGGCAAAAGCCTTTGACGCAGGAATAATCCTTATTGCACGAAGACTGGTCGATCACACGTTTGCGGCCGAATTCTGTTTCCAGCGGCATCAGCGAGGTACAGTTGGATTGCACACCGCAATCACCACAGCCTTCGCAGACCGCGTCGTTGATAAACAGACGCTGATTCGGGTCAGGGAATTCACCTTTTTTGCGACGACGACGTTTTTCGGCGGCACAGGTCTGATCGTAAATCAGCACGCTGCAGCCCTCAATTTCACGCAATTCGCGCTGTACCGCATCCATGTCTTTACGGTCGTGCAATGTGACCATTTCCGGCAATTGGGAACGGTCGCTGTAACGCGATAAATCTTCCGTCACCAAGGCGATACGCTTGACGCCTTCGGCCGCCATTTGCTGCGCCATCATAGGCACGGTAATGGTGCCATCGACCGGCTGGCCACCCGTCATCGCGACCGCATCGTTATATAAAATTTTGTAAGTGATATTCACTTTGGCGGCAGCTGCCGCGCGTATGGCCAGGTAACCGGAATGGAAATAGGTGCCGTCACCCAGGTTCTGGAACACATGCGGTAACTTGGAAAAAGCGGCCTGACCTATCCACGGCGCGCCTTCGCCACCCATGTGAGTCGTGAGCTTATTGTGTTCAGGATAAATCGCGGTCGCCATCACGTGGCAACCGATACCGGCCAGCGCCAGACTGCCTTCCGGTACCTTGGTCGAGGTATTGTGCGGGCAGCCCGAGCAATAGTAAGCCGGACGAGCCGGGGTATTGACCTGCTTGGTCAGCACCACATCTTTCGCTTCCAGGAAGGCCAGACGCGCCTTGATCAGGTCACTGGTATGGAAGCGCGCAATCCGTGAAGAAATCACACGTGCAATCTGCGCCACAGAAAAATCTGCTTTCGACGTCAACAGCCATTCACCGCGCGGATGTACCCATTCGCCTTTTTCGTCGAACTTACCGATCACGCGCGGACGCACATCGTCGCGCCAGTTATACAACTGTTCTTTGAGCTGGTATTCCACCATCTGGCGTTTTTCTTCCACCACCAGAATTTCATCCAGACCTTGCGCAAATTCGCGTATGCCATCCGGTTCCAATGGCCACGGCATCGCCACTTTATACAGGCGAATACCAATGTCAGCGGCGAATTGTTCATCGATGCCCAGTTCTTCCAGCGCTTCCAGCACATCCAGATAAGATTTGCCGGAGGCGACGATACCCAGCTTGGCATTCGGGCTGTCGATAGTGGTGTGATTGAGCTTGTTGGCACGCGCATAGGCCAGCGCTGCATAGATTTTGTAATCCTGCATCAGCGCTTCCTGCTTACGCGCCTGTATGCCCAGCGTATCAAGCGATAAACGCGTATTGAGGCCGCCTTCCGGCATCACAAAATCCTGCGGTATCTGTATCTGCAAACGGAAGGGATCAGCATCGACCGAGGCGGTGGATTCCACCGTATCGGCCAGTGCCTTGAAGCCTACGGCGCAGCCGGAAAAACGCGACATGGCCCAGGCATGCAAGCCCAGATCCAGGTATTCCTGCACATTGCAGGGATACAGCATAGGGATCATGCAGGCGGAAAAAATATGGTCGGACTGATGCGGCAGCGTAGAGGAATAAGCGCCATGGTCATCACCGGCTACCAGCAATACGCCGCCATGTTTGGCGGTACCGGCATGGTTCATGTGTTTGAACACATCGCCGCAGCGGTCCACGCCCGGGCCTTTGCCATACCACATAGAAAACACGCCATCGTATTTGGCCGGGCCGATCAGATCGACAGTCTGGGTGCCCCAGACGGCAGTTGCAGCCAGATCTTCATTCACACCCGGTACGAACTGTACGTGATTTTGTTCTAATAATTTTTTGGTTTTCCACAAAGTCTCATCGAGACCACCGAGCGGGGAACCGCGATAACCGGAAATAAAACCGGCCGTATTCAGCCCTGCAGCCAGATCGCGCTGGCGTTGTATCATCGGCAGACGGACTAAGGCCTGTATGCCTGATAGGAAAATCGTTCCGCTGTTTGATGTGTATTTATCATCGAGCTGCACATCGTGCAAAACGGGTGTGGCGGCAGGATGAGCTGACGTTGCTGAAGGGATTGTTGCTGCTGTAGTGGATGGGCTTGCGCCTGAGGCGGACGAAAGTCCAGCAGACCCCATGGTGGTGTCGGATGACATAGTGGCTCCAAAATTTGTGATTTTTGATCGCAAAGAACATGCAGAGCGTCCGGTAAGACACAAATTTGTTCATCACCTGTAGCGAGGTATCGGGTACAGGTTAGTTGCGTTGGCTGAGATAGCAGCCATTTTATTCGAATCCGGGACAAAACTCGATAGCTACGCGGGCTAACGTGACTGTGCTGCAAAAACTCATTAAAATTTTTACAGTATTTTCTCTGGTCCGGATTCTAAAGATATCAAAGAAAGCTTTCGAAATTTTCGCTGCAGCGCTTTCCCGACTTCCTTTGAAATCTGCTGTAAGAACAGTGTAGGCCAGTGATGCCAGTATGGAAAATACAGAATTTGAATAGGGCTATCATTTTTTTTGATAGCCCGCCATGTATGCCAACAATTTCAGCATACAAGGCTGGCACCAGCAACTCAGTTGCTTAATCTTGTGCACTATCCGGCAGCACTTGCACAGGCAGTCGTATGCAAGCCAGCAAACCACCACCTGCCGCATTTTGCAAAATCAATTCTCCCTGATGCGCCTGCACGATGTCACGCGCAATGCCCAGTCCCAGCCCCATGCCGGACTGGTTGCTTTGGCGCCCATGTTCTAATCTGACATAGGGATCAAATAAAGTTGCCAGTGCCTGTTCCGGCACACCGGGGCCATGATCACGGATCGCAATATCGACATAAGTCTCTGTCCTATGCACAGCGATACCGACATCTTTACCGTAATGCAGAGCGTTATTCAGCAAATTGCTGATCGCACGTTTGAGTGCCAGTGGTTTAGCAACCACCGAGATACCGCTGGCTTCAAACGCAATCGCATGGCCGCCCAGCTTGACATCCCTGACCATGCGGCCGATCAGCGCATCGAGTCTGATGGCAGTTGGATTTTCATGGATATCACTGTCTTTCACGCATTGCAGTGCGCCTTTAACCATCATATCGAGCTCATCCAGATCGTCATGAAACTCACTGCGCGTCGCATCATCGTCAAGCAATTCGGCACGTAATTTCAAACGCATAATCGGCGTGCGTAAATCATGCGAAATCGAGACAAATAAACGTTCGCGGTCTTCGATATAGCGTTGTATACGTTCACGCATCAGCGCAAAAGCACGTGCTGTATTCAGGAATTCCTTGCTGCCGGTGTCGGGCAGCGCAGGTACGCTATCGCCCTGACCAAAGGCATCCGCCGCCGAGGACAAGGCCGCCAGCGGACGCGTGATCCAGCGCACTACCAACAACGACAACACAAATACCGCCAGCAAGGTCAGCACTTGCAGCAGCACGCGGTCACCGGAAAACGGATCGCTGCCATTCAAAAAATAAGGATTCGGCATCAGCGTTGCCAGATACAACCAGTTGCCGCTGTCCAGTTCCGCCTGTATCACCATAATCGGTGCCGGTTTCGGCCGGGTGACCAGGATGTGTTCTACCCACTTATCCGGCACATCGCTGATCCCGGTGCCATCCTGAGAAAAACGTAGATCCTGCGGCCAGGCGAAGCTGACCTGCAACTGGCGGATCGCAGGTAATTCCTGCTGTATCACTTTGCGTACCTGTTGCAGCGCCAGTGTCGATAATTCCTCATCGGCAAACGGTGCCATACTCACTGGTCCATCCGTCAGATTGGCAAAAAATCGGGTGCCGCCCATTTCGCGAAATTGCTGTATCACCAGGCCACGATAATTGACTGGCAAACTCAGAAAATAGCGCAGGCTGCTGGCGGCGCTATGTCCCAGATGTTCGGCCGCAGTACGCACTTCAGTACGTGCTTCACTGCGCATCTGTGCGGCCCAGATCGCATTCCCGGCAAACTGTACCAGCATCACACCAGCCAGCATCACCAGACTCAGGCGCCCCAGTAAGGATTGCGGCATCCAGCGCGTCAGCCTGCGCTGACAGCGCGCAGCGAAACTATCCTGATTGCCAGGATGACTCATGCCGCGCCGCCTGAGCTGACATCGGCTGAAAACACATAGCCAGCGCCGCGTACGGTTTTGATCAATTGCGGCTGTTTGCCATCATCATGCAAACGCAGGCGCAGGCGGCTGATTTGCACATCGAGTGAACGGTCCAGCGGACCCGCATCACGGCCACGGGTTTCTTCGCTAAGTACATTGCGGTCCAGAATATCGCCAGGATGCTCGACAAAATATTTGAGCAACTGGAAGTCCATGCCGGTCAGCGCAATCAGCTCACCCGCCGCATCCACTACCGAACGCTCGACGGTATCCATGGTGAAGCCAGCAAAGCGGTAAAAGCGCGGCGCACCGGCGGTTTCCGAGCCGACCCGGCGGTGTATCGCCTTGATACGCGCCAGCAATTCGCGCGGGTTATATGGCTTAGCAATGTAATCATCGGCGCCCAGCTCCAGCCCGACGATGCGGTCGGTGTCATCTGAGCTGGCGGTCAGCATGATGATGGGAATATTCGATTTCTGACGCACTGTTTTGCACAGCGCGAAACCATCGGTATCGGGCAGCATCACATCCAGTATCACCAGCGATAACTCTTCGCTATAGCGCTGGAATTCAGTCAGAAATGACTCACCGTTATGGGCCAGTTTGACTTCGTACTGGTTTTTTTCCAGATAGGTTTTCAGCAAACTGCGGGTTTTTTGGTCATCATCAACGATTAGTATCTTGCGCATCATTTCCTGCTTTATTTTTCGGGAGTGCACGCACCATGGTCGCCATGCGTTTCTGTGCTTCTCCCACGGTCATCTGATCATCCATAAAGAAACGATGGATTTCATTCATCATCGCATCTCTGGAAATTTCATCGGTCGCCATGCGATGTGCAAAGCTGGGCACCTGCGCCGCGGCGCCGCCGGAAAACACTTTCCAGGCATTTCTGGCGCAGCTGTCCATCTTGCCGGTATCGGCATTTCTCAACACCGGTATCGAACCTTTCACCTGATTGTATTCCTGTTGCAGGGCAGGTGAGACCACCCATTGCGCCAGCTTTTCCTGAGCACTGCGCTTGCTGTTATCTTTGGCCAGCATGACCAGGGTATCCACATCATAGATATGGTAAGCAGCGGTACCGGGCACGGCTAGGCAAGAAAAACCGACATCGGTTCCCTGCCCCAATGCATTGAGTTCACCCTTGACCCAGTCACCCATGATCAGCATGGCAGCTTGTCCATCCGCCAGCTGGCGGCTCAGATCCATCCACAATTTATCAGGCACAGGATTCGGCATGGCTTTTTTCAACAGACGCAGGCGTTTCAGCGCCTGCGCGAAGCGCGCATCCATAAAGGCTGACGGCTGTTTACGCACGAATACATCCTGATAAAAAGCCGGATTGGACACAGACAGCAACACGGTTTCGAACAGCGTCGCGACTTGCCAGATTTCGCTGCTTTGTGCGAGCGGGGTGATACCTGCCTGCTGCAATTTGGGGATGAGCTGATCAAACTCTTCCCAGCTGGCAGGTGGTTCCAGCTCGAGTTTGCTGAAGACTTTTTTGTTATAAAACAGGGTATTGATGCGGTGTACACCCAGCGGTGCAGCAACCACATGATTTTTCACCTGGATCAGATTCCAGACTTTAGGGAACAGGTTTTTTTCCCATTTACCGGACTGGGCCACGCTATCGATATCAAGCAGCAAACCCAGCTCCGCCCATTCGGACACCAACACACCATTGAGCTGCGCGGCTTCCGGCGCATTGCCAGCCAGGATGCGGCTCTTGAGTACGATACTGGCACCGACGCCCGATCCACTGGGCACCAGGCCATCGCGCCATTGCAGATTATCCTGCGCCAGCTTCGTGGTCAGGAGATTGACTGCCTGTTGCTCGCTGAGGGATTTCCACCAATGCAGAACCTGCACGGACTGCGCCTGTGCTGCCGTGCAGCTGACTGCCAGCAGACATGGCATGAACAGACGGCGCCAGCGGCTGGGCCTGCACTGCTGCATGCGTGTACCTTCCTCCGCGGGCAAGAAATTTTTTTGTTCTGTTTGCACCGTTCGGATCCTTCTTTGTCTCGGCACAGACTATAGCGCAAACCAGCCCGCTTACCGAGGTAAAAAAGCATAGGTCTTTGTAAAGAAGTGTGAGCCTGTCTTGCGAAGCATTGCACAGGCGGGAGCAGCGATTTTCCCTGTGTAAGACGCTCATTTAGGCCGACTGCGTATGGCCGTATGCAGCGCGCTTTGTAAAGTTATGTAAGCGCCCCAATTCGCCGGAAATTATATTTCCCATATAAATCAAATACTTAAGCCTTCATCCCGGCTTACACCACAGTTGACTGGTATCACATTGACCGGGCTGTTAATGTCTGCCTGCCACAACAAAAACCAGCATGCAGTCCTCTCTGTCCCTACGTTCCGCATGATGGTTTTTGTTGTAGCACCCCCAAAATATATAGATAAAAAAGACGGAGACAACATGAAAACCAGCAAACTGCGCGGTATGTCCGCGATGATCGCGCTCGCCCTGAGTGCAGGTATGGCACAGGCCAGCGAAGCGGAAGGTGAATTCCACGGCTATCTGCGCGCCGGTGTCGGCAGCAGTTCAGAAAAAGGCCCGCAAAGCTGCTTCGACCTTGGCGGCAATACCATGAAATACCGCCTCGGCAATGAATGCGACAGCTACTTCGAAGGTGGCTATACCAAAGAACTCGCGAAGTCCGCCAATGGTGTGAGCTTCGTTGGCACCGTCTGGCTGAGCGCGTATAAAAACGGCTCTGACTTCGGCAATGCCAAACCGGAAATCGCCAAAGCCTATATGGAAGCGAAAGGTCTGGATTTCCTGAATGGCGGTGTGGCCTGGCTTGGTAAGCGTTATTACTTCCGTCCTGATATCCACATGCTGGACTTGCAATACATCAATCTGAACGGTACCGGTGGCGGTTTCGACAAAATCGGTCTGGGTCCGGGCAAATTCAGCTATGCGATTTTTAAAGACAATGACAGCAATGTGTTTGATGCGAAAACCGGCAAGCAACTGAGCAGCGATGCAGCACTGCGTCAAAACCTGACTTACGAAGGCTTGCCAGTGAATCAGGATGGCACACTCGATGCGGCATTATCGCTGATCAGTGCGCAAGGAACAGACCGTCACAATGGCTGGCAATTATCGGTATTCCACAAGCAGGACAAAGTGTTTGGCGGCAGCAATACCGTCGGTATTCAGTATGGCGTAGGTCCAGGCACCGGTGTCGGTGGTCCTTGCTGTGACCGTATCGGCAGCTCAGGCAGCACCCTGCTGGGTTCGGATGTCACCCGTCTGCGTATCTTCAATGATCTGGTGATACAGCCTACCCGTCAGTTCAGCATGGAATTCGTGGCATTGATGCAGCGTGACAAATCGAATACCGGCGGCTCCTCGACCTGGACTACCTTAGGCGCGCGTCCGGTATATGCCTTCACCCAAAATCTGAAACTGCAGGCCGAACTCGGCACCAGCCGCGTGACCCAGTCCAATGGCGGCGAAGCCCTGCGTCTGACCAAACTCACCATTGCACCAACCATCACCATGGGTGAAAGCTACTGGTCACGTCCTGAACTGCGCGCCTTTGTCACCTATGGCAAATGGAATAATGCGGCGACGGCAGCGGTCAACGCCAGCAATAACTCGGGCCCGGTGTATGGCAATAACACCAGCGGCACCTCGGTAGGTATTCAGCTGGAAACCTGGTTCTGAAGCAGCCACTCCAGGCTGCTGTGAACTGAAATCTGATCCCGGCGCCACCAGACTGACGCCACTTGCATACAGAGGCGCATACCTTCATCCCGACAGGATGCGCACATCCGGAGATAAGACACATGAAACTCAAACAAATCGTACAAGCCACGCTGGCTGCTGCCAGTTTGCTGGCCCTCCCTTTGTCCGGCATGGCAGCAGAAGTCGAAGTGCTGCATTACTGGACATCCGGTGGTGAAGCCAAATCCGCCGCTGAATTGAAAAAACTGATGGAAGCCAAAGGCGTGAGCTGGAAAGACTTCGCTGTGGCCGGTGGTGGTGGTGAAAATGCGATGACCGCGCTCAAGGCACGTGTGATTGCGGGCAGCGCACCAACGGCAGCACAGATCAAAGGCCCGTCGATACAGGAATGGGGCAAAGAAGGTGTGCTGGCCAATATCGACGTTGCTGCGACAGAAGGCAAATGGGATGCCAGCCTGCCGAAAGTGGTGTCGAACGTCATGAAGTACAAAGGCCATTATGTAGCAGTCCCCGTCAATGTTCATCGCGTCAACTGGCTGTGGGTGAATCCTGAGGTATTGAAAAAAGCCGGTGCCACGGCGCCAACTAATTTCGATGAATTCTTTGTCGCTGCCGACAAAATTAAAAAAGCCGGCCTGATCGCTATTGCGCATGGCGGCCAGCCCTGGCAGGACGCCACCGTATTTGAATCCGTGGTATTGGGCGTAGGTGGTGCTGCGTTTTATCAGAAAGCACTGGTACAACTCGATCCTGCCAGCCTCAATAGCCCAACCATGATTAAAGCCTTCGATACGCTGGCCAAGATCAAAACCTATATCGACAAAGATGCCGCTGGTCGCGACTGGAATCTGGCAACGGCCATGATCATCAATGGCAAAGCCGGTATGCAGTTCATGGGGGACTGGGCCAAAGGTGAATTCAGCGCAGCAGGCAAACAGCCAGGCAAAGATTACCTGTGTCTGCCAGCACCGGGCACGGAAAAAGCCTTCACTTTCAATATTGATTCGCTGGCGATGTTTAATGTCAAAGGCACAGATCAGCAAAAAGCCCAGCTGACGCTGGCAAATGCGGTGATGAGTCCGGAATTTCAGGAAGTCTTCAACCTGAACAAAGGTTCTATCCCGGCCCGTGCCGGTGTATCACGCGCCAAGTTTGACAGCTGTGCACTGAAATCTATGGATGACATGGATGCGACCAGCAAATCTGGCGGCCTGGTACCTAGCTTCGCACATGGTATGGCGATAGACTCGGCCAAAGCCGGTGCGATTCAGGACGTGGTGGCACGCTTTATGAACTCCGGCATGACGTCGCAGGCTGCAGCATTGGCGCTGGTCAAGGCCGCAAAAGCTAAATAAGCCAAATAAGCAGGTCCCGCTGCTGCGCTGTACCAGATATCAGGTATTAGGTACAAGGCAGCAGCAACCATCAGTTCAGGTAGCAGCACATCGTCTGCGTTTGTCATCCGTGACAGACGCAGCGCACACATGTGCCGCTACAGTCCCGGAGAATTTGAGTATGTCGGTCCGCCTTCCGTCTTCCCCTGTTTCATCCTCCGTCAGTCTGCCGCTCACGCGGCGGCTGGCACATCTGGGTGACCGCTGGTTACCCAGACTGGTGTTGTCCCCTACCGTGTTTGCGTCGCTGCTGTTTGTATATGGCTTTATCGCCTTCACGGCCTATCTGTCACTCACAGAATCCAGGCTGATGCCGAATTACAGCTTCGCCGGTCTGGAGCAATACAGCGCATTGTTTGATCTGGATCGCTGGTGGGTATCCGCCGCCAATCTGGGTATATTCGGCGGCTTATTTATCATGATCTGCCTGATTACAGGCTTATTGCTGGCGGTGTTCCTGGATCAAAAAATCCGCTTCGAGGGCGCACTGCGCGCCATCTACCTGTATCCGATGGCGCTGTCTTTTATCGTGACCGGCGCTGCCTGGAAATGGATCTTGAATCCCGGACTCGGTCTGGAAAAAATGCTGCACGACTGGGGCTATACCCAGTTTTCCATGGACTGGCTGGTAGATTCTGATATGGCGATTTACACCGTAGTGATCGCCGGTGTGTGGCAATCCTCAGGCTTTGTGATGGCCTTGTTTCTGGCTGGCTTACGCGGTGTGGATGACAGCATCATCAAGGCTGCCATGGTCGATGGTGCCAGCCTGCCTGTGATTTACCGCAAGATCGTGATACCGGCACTGCGTCCGGTGTTCTTCAGTGTCTTGCTGGTACTCAGCCATATTGCGATCAAGAGTTTCGATCTGGTGATGGCACTGACGGCAGGCGGACCCGGTACTTCCTCGGATGTGCCTGCGATTTTCATGTATCAGTTTTCTTTCACACGCGGACAACTGGGCCTCGGCGCGGCGTCGGCCATGATGATGCTGATGACGGTACTGGCGGTACTGGTACCGCTGATTTATCTGGAAACCAAGGAGGCTGGCCGTGCGCGCTGATTCTCAAGGCCGTATAGGCCGTCTGTTGATTTATCTGTTACTGATCCTGTGTGCCTTGTATTACCTGGCGCCACTGTATGTGATGCTGACCACGTCGGTCAAAACCCTGGACGAAATCCGGGCTGGTAATCTGCTCGACTTCCCGGCTCAGCTCAATCTGCAAGCCTGGCAAAAAGCCTGGAGTGGTGCTTGTACCGGCGTCAGCTGTGAAGGACTGGCGCCGTATTTCTGGAACTCGGTCAAGATGGCTGTCCCGGCAGTGCTGATCTCCACCCTGATCGGTTCCGTCAATGGCTATGTACTCGCGCACTGGAAATTCCGCGGTTCGGAAATCGTGTTCACTGCGCTGATGGTGGGCTGCTTCATCCCGTTTCAGGTGGTGATTCTGCCGATGGCACGTCTGCTCGGACTGGCCGGTTTATCGAATACCACTGCAGGTCTGGTGCTGGTGCATATCGTGTATGGCGTCGCATTTACTACGCTGTTCTTCCGCAATTACTACGTGAGCGTACCGGATGAACTGGTGAAAGCAGCGCGTATCGATGGCGCTGGTTTTTTCCGGATTTACCGCAGTGTGATCCTGCCTTTATCGCTGCCGATTTTCATGGTCTGCTTTATCTGGCAATTCACCCAGATCTGGAATGACTTTCTGTTCGGCGTGGTGTTTGGCGGCACCGATGCGCAACCCGTCACGGTAGCGCTGAATAACCTGGTCAATACCTCGACCGGCGTGACGGAATATAACGTGAATATGGCGGCCGCCATCATTGCAGCACTGCCTACGCTGGGCTTGTATCTGCTGGCTGGAAAATATTTTGTACGCGGCCTGACTGCCGGTGCAGTCAAAGGCTGAGCAAGCTGCCGTGATGCAAACTGAATAAACAAAGCAAGATCTGAAGGAGACTCAATTTATGGCAAGCTTATCTATCCGCGATGTACGCAAGGTGTACCCGAATGGTGCGGAGATTTTGAAAGGGATTAATCTCGATATCGAAGATGGTCAGTTTCTGATCCTGGTCGGTGGTTCCGGCTGCGGCAAATCTACCTTACTGAATATGATCGCCGGTCTGGAAACCGTGTCCGAAGGCGGAATTTATATCGGTGATCGCTGCGTCAATGAGGTGCCGCCCAAGTCGCGTGATATCGCGATGGTGTTTCAGTCCTATGCCTTGTACCCGACCATGACGGTACGTGAAAATATCTCTTTCGGTTTAGGTATACGCCGGGTCGCCGTCGCAGAACAAAAGAAAATCGTAGACCGCGTGGCTGAGACTTTGCAGATCACCCATTTGCTGGATCGCAAACCCGCGCATTTATCCGGCGGCCAGCGCCAGCGGGTTGCGATGGGACGTGCGATTGCGCGCAATCCCTCGCTGTTCCTGTTTGACGAGCCCTTATCTAATCTGGATGCTAAATTGCGTGTGGAAATGCGGGCTGAAATCAAACTCATGCATCAGCGCCTGAAAACCACCACCGTGTATGTCACGCATGATCAGGTTGAAGCCATGACCCTGGGTGACAAAATTGCGGTGATGCGCGATGGCGTAGTGCAGCAGTTTGGCAGTCCGCAGGATATTTACGACCGCCCTGCGAATATGTTTGTGGCTGGCTTTATCGGTTCACCTTCTATGAATTTCATACGTGGCAAAGTGCAGCAGGAACAGCAGCAACTACATTTTGTTCTTGAACATCAGGGTCGCTCTACGCTATTACCGATACCGGCAGCGCAAGCAGCTGCAATCCAGCGTTTGTCCCCGGCCAACGGCGAAATCGTACTCGGTATCAGGCCCGAACATGTGACCGATGCGGCCAGCGCCAGACGGGCTGAACATAGCGCAAGCAATAGTGCAACAACTGGTGCAAATTGCAGTGATGCACATCATCCTACCGAAGTCGACTGCATCGTCGATCTGACCGAGCCAACCGGTCCAGATACGCTGGTGTTTTCCAGCTTTAATGCCACCCGTCTGACCTGCCGCACCCATCCACGTGCAGCTGCCATGCCGGGTCAGCCTATGCGTCTGGCTTTTGATTTGTCTAAAGCTGTTTTCTTCGATCCGGTATCGGAACAGAGCCTGAAGTAAGCGGAGTTTACGATGTCAGCACATATCGCTCATAACCAAGCGCATACCGAAACTCATGCCGAAATGGCTACCCCGTCCTATCCCTTGCTGCTGGCCGATATCGGCGGCACCAATGCCCGCTTCGCGATAGAAACTGCGCATGGCAAACTGCAGGCAGTCAAAGTACTGCCTTGCGCCGCCTACCCCAGTCTGGAAGCCGCATTGCACAGCTATCTGCAAGACATTGCCAGCCTGGCGGCCGGTGCCTATGAGCTGCGTCATGCGGGGATCGCGATTGCCAATCCTGTGCATGGTGACCAGGTCCGCATGACTAATCATCACTGGGAATTTTCTATCAGCGCAACCCGCCATCAGTTCGGCCTGGAGCGGCTCGATGTGGTGAATGATTTCACCGCACTCGCGCTGTCTCTGCCGCATCTGCAGCCACACCAATATTTTCAGGTCGGTGGTCATCAGGCTTTAGCTGGCAGCGCAATAGGACTGCTGGGTGCTGGTACCGGACTCGGTGTATCCGGCCTGATTCCTGCGGGCGAACGCTGGCTGCCGCTGCACAGTGAAGGTGGCCATGCGAGCTTTACCCCGGCCAACGCAAAAGAAGTCGCGATACTCGAATTTGCATGGCGCGAATTTCCGCATGTATCTGCCGAGCGCCTGTTATCCGGCCCCGGTCTGGTGCTGATTTACCGTGCTCTGGCTGAACTGCAACAGGCTACTGTCGCACCACTGGAAGCGCCCGACATTCTGCAACGCGGCTTGCAACGCGAATGTGCGATTTGCAGCGAGGTACTGTCTATCTTCTGTGAGATGCTGGGCACGATGGCTGCCAATCTGGCAGTGACGCTGGGTGCACGCGCCGGCATTTACATCGGCGGTGGTATTGTGCCGCGCCTGGGTGACTATTTGCTGCAATCGGGTTTCCGTGCACGTTTTGAAGACAAGGGACGCTTCCGTGACTACCTGGCTGCGATCCCGGTCTATGTCATCACAGAAGCCTATCCGGCCCTGATCGGGCTGTCTGCGCTACACCGCCAACAGTCCGAAAACTGATCATCTGCACGGTCACTGAAAATCACGCCACCTGCCGGAAATGCTTATGCCTGCTGGCTTAGTGCAGATCCGGCAGGCTTACTGTCATGCCTGCGACGCAGGCTGCAATCTCTCATCCATACTGTAAGCTCAGCACGCCCAGCTTTGAAACAGGCGACTGGTTTTATACGTTTTATGAACTTAGATGTGAGAATTAATTCCTTATCAGAGTCAACTTGTCACTGCTAAGATTTGCCGCTTTCCTGTCGCCATAAGGCGCTTAACTTGTAAAGTGGTATGCAATGAAGTCGACTGATCCCGTTTTAGCATTAATCGGTAACACACCTGTAGTGCGCTTACAAAATATCGATACCGGCCCCTGTGAGCTGTATGTCAAACTGGAAAGCCAGAATCCGGGGGGGTCGATCAAAGACAGGATAGCATTGGCGATGATAGAAGCGGCAGAGCGCAGCGGTCAGCTGCGTGCCGGCGGCACCATCATTGAAGCCACCGCTGGCAATACCGGCCTCGGTCTGGCGCTGGTGGCGGTGCGCAAAGGCTACCGCATCAAGCTGGTGGTGCCGGATAAAATGAGCACAGAAAAAATCCAGCAACTCAAGGCCATGGGTGCCGAAGTGATTTTGACGCGCTCCGATGTGAACAAGGGTCATCCGTGCCGTGATCTATCCCGGCCTGCCCTCCCATCCGCGTTATGCGCTGGCGCAAAGACTGTTACCGCAAGGTCAGAGCGGCGTGATTTCTATCCGTCTCGATACCGATGATGCGGGCTTGCGCCGTTTTGTACAGGCCTTAAAGATTTTCACACTGGCCGAAAGCCTGGGTGGCGTGGAAAGCCTGATCAACCATCCATGGTCGATGACGCATGCTGCGATTCCGCAAGCGATACGGCTGGAAAAAGGCGTGACACCGGACTTGCTCAGGATTTCCGTCGGGATCGAACATGCGGCCGATTTGCAGGCCGATCTGGCGCAGGCACTGGCGACGCTCACAGCCTCGGAATGAATACCACACTGAGTTTCTTGCGTGCCTTGCTGGCAGCACCGGCCGAAGTCGGTGCGCTGTGGCCATCCTCGCGCCATCTGGCTCAGTCCATGGCGCAGGCTGCCGCAGCCTGTGGCGCAAGCGGGTGGGTAATTGAAGTCGGGGCTGGCAGCGGTGCGTTGACCCGCGCATTACTGAATCGCTTCGGCAGCGAACGCCTGCAAGTCGTCGAGTGTGCGCCAGAGCTGGTTCAGGTACTCAGAAAAAAATTCCCGCATCTGGACATACGACGCGAACGCATAGAACATTTTCTGCCGCAGGCCGCGCCAGATCCCGGCAGCAGCCTGTTGGTTTCGTCCTTACCGTTTAAGTCTTTACCCGCGGCGCAGGCGCGCTTATTGAGCAGCACCTATATCCGCTTTGTACAGAATGGCGGCGCTGTTATCCAGTTCAGTTATGGACTGGCACCACCGTTTGCTCTGAACGATACCGACGACTTGCAATGGCAGCGCGTAAGCCGGGTCTGGCGCAATCTGCCGCCCGCCTGTGTCTGGCGTCTGCAGGCAAAAAAGAAAGACGCCTTGTCACCAGCTTAGGACCAGACTCAGTGCGCATTCGCAGGCAGCCGGGTGCCTAGCCAGACGCCGCTCTGACACAGTTCACGGCTCACTTCGATGACCAGTTTTTCAACCGCCATGGCGGCATTGGTGAGCGGGATATTTTTCGATGCACACAGGCTGACCGTACGCGACAGTTGCGCATCGCTGATGGGTAAGGCCTGCATTTCTCCACGCTGAATTTCCGCCAGCATCGGTGATACCGGCAAGATGGTCGCGCCCATATCAGCCATCAAAGCCGACTTCAAAATCGCAATCGAAGTGATGTCTATCACCTCACTGATCTGCTGCCCATGTTCGCGCACCACTTGCTCTATCAGCGGACGCACACCATGCTGCAGGCTAGGTAAAATCAGCGGCACCTGCAATACCTGCGCCAGCTTGATGCTTTTACGGCGCGAGGCAAATTGCGAGCCGCTGCGCGTGATATACATCATCTCTTCATGCACCAGCGGGCGGCTGTGAAAGCCGTTGAGCTGCCCGTCATCGAACAATATCGCCAGATTCAGCCGTCCTGAACGCAGCTGCTCAGTCAGATTGCCGGTTAATTCTTCGGTCAGTTGAAAATGGATGTCGGGATAAGTCTCGCGTACCGCTTTGAGCAAAGGAAAAGCCAGCGCGCCGGAGGCACTCTGCGGAATGCCGAGCGCCACCGTACCACGTGGTTTATCGGTTGATTGCGCCACCGCAGTTCTGGCATCGCTGACCTGTTTCAGGATGGCTTGCGCATGTTCGTAAAACAGCTTACCGGCATCGGTCGCCTGCATGCCTTGCGCTGAGCGGTGCAGCAAGATGGCACCCAATTCTTCTTCCAGCGACTGGATTTGCTGCGTCAGTGCTGGCTGTACGATGTGCAGCACGCGTGCCGCGCGTGACAGCGAGCCATGATCCACAATCGCGACAAAATAGCGTAACTGGCGCAGTTCCATGACTACTCCGCAGGTTTGATGGCGCGCCGTTCTATCGACGACGACAGGATCAGCGAAGTGGAGGTCACGCCGCCGCGTGCCAGCGATGTGATCACACGCTCCAGCTCACGGACCGACGGTGCCACTACTTTGACGATCACACAATCCTCGCCGGTAATGGAGTGGCATTCCACCACTTCCGGCACCTGAGCCGCAATCTGCGGCACCGACACATCACTGGAACGGCTGGCGATACGCACAAAGGCGGTGATGCCATAGCCTAAAGCTTCAGGATTCACCCGCGCATGATAGCCAGTAATCACCTGATCGGCTTCCATGCGGCGTATGCGTTCCGCCACCGCAGGCTGGCTCAGATGAATGCGGCGTCCGATTTCAGCCAGCGTGACACGTGCATCTTCCTGCAGAATCTCGAGAATTCTGGCGTCCATCAGATCTAATTCTATTTTCATGGGAAAACCGGGTTATTTCAGTCAATTTAAAAGAAATGTAGCTGATTTCCCTTAGAACATCCATTTAAAACCGTACCTGAGCAGCATAAAATATCGTGAATAATTCAAGAAAGCCTGTATGCGTCACTTACCAAAATCTGTCCTGACAGCCCTGTTGACGGTCTATATCGTCTGGGGCTCTACCTATTTCGCGATTCAGGTCGCACTCACCGCTTTTCCGCCGTTCATGATGATAGGCACGCGCTTTCTGGTGGCGGGCGGTTTGCTGTATCTGTGGCAGTTATGGCGTAAAGCGCCGCAGCCCACGCTGCGCGAATGGCGCGATGGCGGTATCGTCGGCATCCTGATGCTGGGTGGTGGCACAGGTCTGACCGCCTGTGCACAGCAATATGTGTCGTCCGGCCTGACTGCGGTGTTTATTGCGTGCTCGCCCATGATTTTGTCCGGCTTGTCCGGCCTGTTCGGTGACTGGCCGCGCCGGCGTGAATGGCTGGGCATCGTGTCTGGCTTTGTGGGGGCGGTGTTGCTGGCCTCGGATCATGGTTTTGCGGCGCAGCCAGCCGGGATTTTCCTGCTGCTGGGTGCGATATTGTGCTGGGATGTAGGTTCTATCCTGTCGCAGAAAAAACTGAAGATGGCCAAGGGGGGCATGGGCTTCGCCAGTGAAATGCTGGTCGGTGGCGCTTTCCTGTTTATCGTCAGCCTGCTCAGCGGGGAAAAAATGACAGGGCCGCTGACCGTGCAAGCCTTCAGCGCCTGGGCTTATCTGGTGGTGGCCGGTTCGCTGATCGCATTTACTGCGTATATGTATCTGTTGTCCAAAGTCCCGGCCGGACTGGCGGCCAGCTATGCCTATGTTAATCCGGTGATAGCGGTGGCACTGGGAGTAGCATTCGGTGGTGAACATTTATCGGGTAATGCCATGCTGGCGATGGCGATTATCCTGGGCAGTGTGGTGATGCTGACCACCGCACGCCGTCCGGCAGAATAAGAAAGAGCAGCACAGACGCCGGATTCAAAAGAATTCGGCAATGTCGTTGGCCTGTTCCTGATGTAAATCACCGCTGGCAACCAGGCTGTCGTAGAAACAGCTGCGGTTACGTCCATTCATTTTGGCATAGTACAGCGCCTGATCCGCGCGCCCCACAATGGCGACTGCAGGTTCAAATAAGTCGATCTTGGCATAGCCTATGCTGACGGTGACGGTACCTACCTGCGGAAAGTGATGGTTCCCGACCGTCTGGCGGAAGCGGTCAAAAATCTGGTCAGCATCCTGTTTCGTGACTGAGCGCAGCAGGATCACAAATTCCTCACCACCAAAGCGGAACAAGCGGTCATTCGGGCGGAAAGAGTTACGTAACAGGTTGGCGATCAGTATCAATACCTCATCGCCGTATAAGTGACCAAACTGATCATTCACACGCTTAAAGTGATCAATATCGAGCACTGCGAGCCAGTTGAATTTTTCCGCATCCTGTTCACGTCTTTCGGTTTCCGGCTTCACCACTGACTGCTGTGCATCCTCAGTGACCTCCAGGGGCGTCATTTCTCTCAAGTTGGTGCGTAAGACCTTGGAAAAACTGTCGTCGAAAGTCTTACGGTTCAGCAGTCCGGTCAGTGAATCGCGCTCACTGTAATCCAACAGATTCTGGAAATTCCGGTACACAATCAACATGCCATGGACGACTTCCATGACCGGCTCTTCGGCCTGTTGAGGACGACTGAGTTGCAGACAGGTGTGCAACTTGTCATTGATCCAGATCGGCAGCCACAACAAGTCTTGCCCATCCTGCGTGACCCGGATCACGCCCTGCTTCTGCTCCAGACCCTGCCATAAGCCGCTGATCTGCTCGGGGAACAGATCATCCGCATCTGTCACTTGCTCCAGCACGTCCGTACCTTCAGCTGTGATGCGTATCTTAGGGCGCATCACCGTATGGCCGCCCATACTCGCCACCTCAAACACAGTCGCCTGCTCTGCCAGCAGCAATTCACGCAGGGAAGAGGCAACGGAGATATTGAGCAGATCATGGTCACGGTGACCAGTGATTTCCACCAGATGCTTGATAAATGAGTTCATGCTGACATTCCTGCAGTGCGTGCGGAAAACTTAGGCTAAAATTGTTTTCATATTACATTTTCTATCCCGGTATTGCACCGCTACGCAGCCTTAATCCGATGCAATATAGCAACAACGATGGTTTCGCAATCAGCGCTACTGTCGTCACACGCCAGCTTATTCACGAAAGATACCGCTATGTTACTACCACGCTTATGCTTTGCGCCCTGCTTTCCAGCAATACTGACTGGGCTGCTGCTGATGGCTGGCATGCAGACAGCCCATGCCAACAGATTAGTACAAATTCTGGACAGCGAAGGAAAAGCGGTGGAGAACGCCGTCGTCAGCGCGGAAGCTGTCAATGGCAATCCGCCGGTAAAAGCAGGCAGCTACACCATAGAACAAAAAGACCGCAAATTCCTGCCTTTAGTCAGTGTGATTCCGGTCGGCAGCGCGGTCAGCTTCCCGAACAATGATACGGTCAAGCACCATGCTTATTCCTTTTCCGCCGCCAAACGTTTTGAACTGAAACTGTATTCAGGAAAACCCAGCAATCCGGTGGTGTTCGACACAGCGGGTACAGTGGTCATTGGTTGCAATATCCATGATCAGATGATCGCTTATGTGCAGGTCGTGAACACCCCGTATTTTGCTAAAACGGATGCTAAAGGCTTAGCCACATTAGCAAATATGCCCAGTGGCAAATACACGCTGAAGGTCTGGCATTACAAAATGGCACCCGGTTCGGAAGGTATACAACAAAGCTGGCAGACAGACGCAGAGGGAACGCCGCATCAAGTCCGGCTGAACGGCAAATTTGACTAAACAAACCCATACCTCCGCCAGTATTTCAACCACGAGAGAATTTATGCGTTTTCACAGCCTGCAAGCAAGAATCATTGCGCTTTTCATCAGCCTGCTGCTGGTGCTGCAACTGGTTGCGTATGGCTTTATCGACCAGGCGATAGATAAAAATGCGCGCCAGGCGCTAAACAAAGAACTGCATACAAATGAAAACTTCTTTCAGCGACTCATAGAAAAAAATGCACAGAATCTGGTACAGGCTGCGACCGTCGTTTCTAAGGACTATGCGCTGCGTGACGCCATCAGCAGTAACGACATCCAGACCATCGTATCCGCACTGCTGAATCATGGCGAACGTATCAATGCAGATCTGACTATGCTGGTCGGACTGGATGGAAAAATTATCGCTGCCAGCAGCGATACGCTGGCGCATGGGATGCAAGACCGGGTACAGCAGCTGATGCATGCCGCCAGTAATAAAGGAGGGGCAGCGAACATCGTGAGTCTGAATGGCCGTCCTTATCAGCTGGTGATGGTACCGATACTGGCACCGGTGGCAATCAGCTGGGTCGCACTGGCGGTACCGGTCGATCAGGTGCTGGTCAGGGAAATGCACGAACTGTCTCCGTTAGAGGTCAGTATTGTCAGCGCTGCCAAAGACGGTGCTTGGGAAATGCAGAGCACCAGTCTGACTGAAGCTCAGGGCAAACAGCTGCTTGCAGCACTGCCACGCGCGCTGCCTTCCAATAAGCTGATCACGACCACGAAAATTGATCAGGATGAATACAGTTCACAACTGGTCGATATGAATGCCAGTGAAGGCCAGCGTACTGTCGCGGTACTGCAGTTATCGTTCAGCCATACGGTGGCACCGTATAAACTGCTGCAACGCAATCTGCTGATACTGAGCATCGTGGCTACCCTGCTGGCGATCATCATCAGTGCCGTCACCGCACGCCGTATCACTAACCCTTTACGCCAGTTGTCGGACACGGCCAGGCGCTTTGCAGCAGGTAATTATCAAGGTGAAATTGCGATACGGCGCAGTGATGAAATCGGCGCTCTGGCCAAGAGCTTCAGCCATATGCGCGATGCGATCGCCACCCGTGAAAAAGAAATCAGCCGGCTGGCTTACTGGGATACGCTCACGCATTTGCCCAATCGTGCGCTGTTCACGTCCATGCTCAATGATGCACTGGCTGCGGCTGCCACACGCGGCGATACGGTGCATGTACTGATGCTGGATCTGGACCGTTTCAAATATGTAAATGACCTGATGGGGCATGAGTTTGGCGATCAGTTGCTGACCGAAGTCGCGCAGCGTCTGAGCCAGCAGCTGGGTGCAGGAAAACCGAAGCCGGCCCGGCTCGGTGGTGATGAATTCGCGGTACTGCTGCCAGCCAGTACACTGGAAGAAGCACAACAGACTGCACGCGCTATCGCACAGTCGTTTGAACGTCCGATCGCGATTGGTGAGCAAAATGTGGATATCGGTGCCGGCATCGGCATCGCCGCCTATCCGGCCCATGCCAGCGACGCAGCCAGTCTGATGAGCCGGGTCGAAGTCGCGATGTATGCGGCTAAACGCGCACGTCAGGGTGCCGTCACTTACTCGCCTGAGATCGACAAATCCAGCCAGAAAAATCTGTCACTACTGTCAGATATGCGCGCAGCGCTGGGACAAAATCAGTTTCAGCTGTGGGTGCAGCCTAAAGTCAGCCTGTCTGACTATAAGCTGATCGGGGTAGAGGCGCTGGTACGCTGGGTCCATCCTGAGCGTGGCATGGTATTTCCTGATCAATTCATCCCGTTTGCCGAACAATCCGGCTTTATCCGCAGCCTGACGCACTGGATCATGGACCAGGCGGCGCAGACTCTGAAGCAGTGGCAGGCACAGGATATCGCTCTGAAAATGTCGGTCAATATCTCCACCATGGATTTAATGGATCAGGATTTACCGCAAAAATTTGCAGCCATACTCGATAAACATGCGCTTGCAACAGCACAGTTTTGTCTGGAGATCACAGAAAGCGCAATTATGGATGATCCTGTTCGTGCCCATCAGACGCTGGATAATCTGCACGCGATGGGCATGGATTTGTCGATAGATGACTTCGGCACCGGTTACTCTTCACTCGCGTACCTGAAGCAGCTGCCGGTCAATGAGCTGAAAATTGATAAGTCTTTTGTGCTGAAAATGGATAAGGATAATGCCGACAGCCGCATCGTCAAATCCACCATCGATCTGGCTCATAATATGCAGCTAAGGGTAGTCGCAGAAGGGGTGGAAAATCAGCAGGTGATGCAGCTACTCAGGGAGCTGGGCTGTGATCAGGTACAGGGCTATTTCCTGAGTAAACCGATGCCAGCCAGCCAGTTACCGGCCTGGAAGCAAGATTGGGAACAGCGTGCCGCACAGCTGCAGAAGAACCAGGACTTAGCCTGAAGAACAGGTGTTAAGCCTGCAAAGATTTAAGCCCGATTCACGCGCTGTAATTTGCGGTCGCGTTTGCGGTTATACATGCGACTGTCAGCAATTTTGATGAGACGCATGTAATCATCGCCATCTTCCGGATAACTGGCCCAGCCGATAGAGGCACCCACATCCACCATAGCATTTTCCAGTGCAATCGGCTCTTCCACCACCGCAGAGATTTTGTCGACCAAATGGTGAATATCGCTTGCATTGCGCACATCCTTGATCAGCAACACAAATTCATCACCGCCATAACGCGCCACATCATCGCTATCGCGCACCGCAGCGCGCAATCTGGCGGCGGTGATCACCAGCACCTTGTCGCCTGCGTCATGGCCATAGTTATCGTTCACAAATTTAAACCGGTCCAGATCAACGAACAGTAAGGTGTAGCCCTGAATCTGCTCAGGATTGTCTTCCGCCATGCGCTGGATATGGGTAATCTGTGCAAACAGCGATTCACGGTTGGCGACCTGGGTCAGCTTATCAAAACGCAGCTTGTTCTCCATTTCGCTGAAGGTTTCCGCCAGTATCCCGATTTCATCGGTGCGGCGTATATCCATTTTCGGCATCGGTTCGCCATTACCGAATTTTTCTGCCGCTGCGGTCAGCTTGCGGATATCGCGGATCACGCGTTCTACGATGGTCAGGCCTATGGTCAGCGCAAAAATAATGCAGGCTATTGCGATCACCACGCTCTGGAAAAAACCCTGATTAATGGTGTTCATGAAATCGGCACGCGGCACCGCGACCACGGTTTGCCAGTTCAGTCCCTGCTTATTGCCGAGCGGAGACACTGCGACATCTACCGTTCCCTGCTCCAGTTCCAGCGACAGGGTTTCCTGCTGGGTCAGCGCCCGGTTGCCGACTTTTTTAAAGGTTTCGCTGATCAGGCTGGTTTTCATATCCGAAGCCCGCATACGCTCAGGCAAGCCATTCACTACGCGTTCCGGCAATTCTTTACCGGAAGTCGCCACGATGTAACCATCGGCATCGACGATGTATGCCACGCTGTTTTTACTGATTTCCAGGCGACTCAGAAAACTCGACAATTCTTTAAGTGTTACGTCAGTCGCAACCACGCCGGCAAACTCATGATTTTTCTGAAATACCGATTTAGCCAGCGTAATGGTCGGATAATGAAATGAGAAGTTATTGTAAATTTTGGACCAGACCGGTGCCTCCGAATTCATCGCCGCCTGATACCAGGGCCGTTTGCGCGGATCAAACTGATCCTGACGGATTTTGACCGAGCGGTCGCCGATGGCTGTGACGCGGTAGACATCACGGTGATCGGAATCAGGTTCACGTAAAAACAACTGTACTTCACTGCGGGATATACGATAAACCCCGACAAAGCGGCCATCTTTGCCGCCGAAATACACATAATTATTCACATCCATGAATAAACCGCTGGCGGTCCAGAACTTATCCTCCAGCACGTGCAGATCAACCGGGAAGTCATGCTCTTTCGGTACCCTGGCCGAACTCGGCGCAACTGATTCCAGTGCAATCAGGGCGCCATCCAGGTGTTTTTCCGAGGCGACATTGATGCGGTTGACCATATCAACCAGTACCCGCTGGGTCAGCGTGTAGACCGCATCCGTACCCGCCTTCATCGATACCCAGGCAATCGCCGCGGATACACTGATGACCAGCACCGTAATAGGGATAACTAACTCGCGGCGTAAAGAGGAGCGACTCATAAAGAATGGATAGCGACTAGGGTGTGACGTTCTTGTTTTCGTTATTTCTTTTTAACTGTGGATCACCGAAGCTCCGCATGAGCCTTATCATGCGCACTCTGTCTCGTTTCTGCAAGTGACCAGAGTAATCCGGCAACAACCAACTTTGTTACAAATTCACACAAATCGCTAAGCATACTATGGAGTGTTGCCGCAAAGACAGTAAAAATCTGGATTTCACATCTTTTTTCTACTTTATGCGGCAGATGCAACAAAATACGATGAAAAACCATACAAAAAGCATCATTTCCTAAAATCAACTAAGATTAAGCTATCGCGATGACGCGCTGATGACCACTATGAGCAGACTTCAACTTTTTCAACTGAGTGTGGCGACTTTACTGAGTACAGGCTTGAACCATACGGCTCATGCGCTGGATTTACCCGTCTCTGACCGCGGCAAACTGCTCGCAACTGCCGGAGTGAGTCAGGCAGAAGGCGCGGCCGGTGGCGGCCTGGTGCCCTGGGCTGTGATCGCAGGCTATGGCAGCGAAGACAGTGCAGGTGCCACTGCCTTCCTGACTCAGCTAAACACCCGCGATTATCGTCTGCGCAGCAGCGGCGTCGCGCTGGGCTGGCACGATAAGCTGGAGGTATCGCTGGCAAGGCAGGAATTCACTGGCAGTGAAGCACCGCTGGACCAGCTCAGACTCAGCCAGGATATCGTGGGTATCAAGCTAAAACTCAGCGGCGACCTGATTGCCGATCAGGACAGCTGGCGGCCGCAGCTGGCGGTCGGCGCGATGTTCAAACAAACGCGGGCTGTCGAAGGACTGTCTGCCTTAGGCGTCACGTCTGTGACACAGCTAGGTGCGACTGACAGTAAGGGCGTGGATTACTATGTGTCTGCGACCAAACTGCTGTTAGCCAACAGCCTCTTACTCAACGGCACCCTGCGCCTGAGCAAAGGCAATCAGCTAGGCTTGCTGGGTTTCGGTGGGCCGCAATCGCAAAGCTATCAGATTCTGCCTGAAGTCTCCGTCGCTTATTTGCTGAGCCCACACTGGGTAGCCGGTGCCGAATACCGGCAACGCCCGTCGAATCTGGTGATCGATCGTGAGAAAGCCGCAAAAGATGTGTTCCTGGCTTATTTCCCGAATAAGCAGCTGTCCTTGACGCTGGCCTATGTCAGTCTGGGCGACATCACAGTATTCAATCCGCGGAATCAACAGGGCTGGTATTTGTCCCTGCAACTCGCCAACTAAATAGCTAATAAGTGGATCGCGTATGCGTCGTTTTTTTATCGCTGGCCTGAGTGCCCTGAGTTTCACACTAAGCGCGTCGGCGCAGACCCAAACCGACAACCTGTATCAGGCGCTGGGGGGCAGCCCCGGTATTGCCCGCGTGGTCGATCAGCTCATCGTCGAAATTCAGCAGGATGCACGCATCAGTCCGCAATTTAAAGAAACCAATATGAAGCGGCTGGCGGAACTGTTAAAAGAACAGCTCTGCGTGGTCAGCGATGGCCCCTGCCAATACAGCGGCGACGACATGCTGACTGTGCATGCACAACTCGGGATTAAAAGTGCGGCTTTCAATGCACTGGTCGAGGACTTACAAGCGGCGATGCACAAAAACCATATCCCTTTCGCTACCCAGAACCGCTTGCTGGCCAGACTGGCCGTAATGAAAAAAGATATCGTGGTGTCGGCGCCCTGAGCACAGTATTCAACATGGACAGGGACAGACCTTTGTGCCGCCGCCGGGAACTGTTGAGCACTAATACGGTCAGACAGCCACTCAGCCCACCGGAGACTTCCATGAACAAACTGTTACTCAGCGCCGCCCTGCTCGGCACCGCATTGCAAACTATCAGCCTGTCAGCCCATGCCGATCAGGCTTTGCAAACCGCTATCAGTGGCAGCCATCGCAGCCCGGCCAATGTCGCACGCGATCCGGCGCGCCACCCGCTGGAAACCCTGCAATTCTTTGGTATCCGTCCCGACATGACGGTGGTTGAATTGTCACCCGGCGGCGGCTGGTACACCGAAATCCTGGCGCCTTATCTGCGCCAAAACGGCAAGCTGATCGCAGCCGCCAATGATCCGGCCTCGGACAGTGAATATGGCAAACGTGCGTATGCGCGTCTGCGTCAGAAACTGGATGCCAATCCGGCCATCTATGATCAGGTCAGCACCGGCATCTTTGAACCACCGAAGAAAATCAGCTACGCCGCGCCTGGCAGCGTGGACATGGTACTGACCTTCCGTAACATCCATAACTGGATACCGGCTGGCGAAGCGAATGTGCAGGAGATATTTAACAGCGCTTACCGTAGTCTGAAGTCCGGCGGTGTGTTCGGTATCGTAGAGCACCGTTTGCCGGCATCCCGCACTCAGGATGAGAAAGCCAGCAGCGGCTATGTGCATCAGAGTTATGTGATAAGGTTGGCAGAACGCGCTGGCTTCAAGCTGGCTGGCAGTTCCGAGATCAATGCCAATCCCAAAGATAAGGCCGATCACGAAGGCGGCGTATGGGCTTTGCCACCGACCTATGCCAACAAAGACAAAGACCGCGCAAACTATGAGTCTATCGGTGAAAGTGACCGTATGACGCTCAAATTTATCAAACCCTGATCGCCTGATACGCCTGCCGCGCAAACTCACGGCTGCCACTCAGGAATAAAAACTGATGGAGGCCGGGATGTTGCGCTCACATGTTAGTTTATGGCAGTTGCCGCTCATCGCGCTGCTGATCGCTGTCAGCACACCACTGCTGGCAGCAGATCGTTATCGTATCGACAGCGAACATACTTTTTCCAGTTTCGAGTATCTGCACTGGGGCCTGGCACGTCAGAGCGGACGCTTTGATAAAAACAGCGGCAGCATACAAATTGAAGCTGGCCAGAATGGCGGCGCTAAAAGTGGCAGTATCGACCTGAGTATCGGTGCTGCCTCGGTTAATACCGGCTCAGACTTATTCGATAAAACGCTGCGTTCTGCCAGTTTTTTTGACGTAGCCAGCTTCCCGGCTATCCGTTTTCAATCCGACAAACTACTGTTTGAAGGCGAACAATTGCGCCAGGTTGAAGGCCAGTTAAGCATCAAGGGCATAACCCGGCCTGTGACACTACAGATCACTCATTTTCATTGCCGCTTCATGCTGCTGTACCTGAAACAGGCTTGCGGCGCCAATGGCGAGGCGACCGTGAAGCGCAGTGATTTTGATTTAGGCCGTTACGTACCCTTTGTCAGCGATGACATCACACTGCGCTTCAGCATAGAAGCAATACGCGAGTAAGCGTGCGGCCTGCGCTGCTATGCGGATTTCCACACCCCAGACCGGCAAACACGGCAAGACAACTTGTTGAGTCACAGGTAAGCTGTGCTGAATTCATCCGTTTTTCTGCTACCGATACGACCATGCCATCCTCACAAATTGGCGGCTCCAGCGCCGCCCTCGAATTAGCCGACATCCACGCGCGCATGCAGTTGCAGCCTGTGCTGTCGCAAGTGCAGCCCATTACGCCGCAAGAATTCCAAGACCGCGTCAACAAAGCAGCGCGGCTGATGCGCGAACAGGGCATCGCCGCGCTGCTGCTTCCAGCCGGCAGCAGTCTGTATTATTTCACTGGCTTGCGCTGGTATCCCAGCGAACGTCTGACAGCAGCTATCCTGACGCCGGATGCTCAGGTCGTCTTCGTCACACCGGCATTTGAAGAATCCAAGCTGCGTGAAACGCTGGGTGAACAGGCTGCCATACGCTTGTGGCAGGAAGAAGAAAACCCGGCCCTGCTGGTCAGTCAGTGGCTTAAGGATCTGGGCTGTGACCGTGGCCCGCTGGCCATCGACGAAAGTACGCCTTTCTTCGTGGCAGATGCCTTACGTCAGGCGCTGCCTGAGCAGCCGCTGATCAATGGCGTGGTGATCACCGCTGAATGCCGTATGCATAAGTCCGCGCAGGAAATCGCCCTGATGCAAACGGCTAAATCAATCACCCTGGATGTACAAAGACGGGCGGCGCGTATTTTACGGGAAGGGATTACCTCTACTGAAGTCAGCGATTTTATCGACAGCGCACACCGTGCCTATGGCGCTGGTCCATCGACCTTCTGTATCGTAAGCTTCGGCGCACTGACCGCGATTCCACATGGCCCGGATGGGGTACAGACTCTGCGCGAAGGTGATAATGTGCTGATCGATACCGGCTGCAAAGTACAGCACTACCATTCCGACATTACACGCAGCTATGTTTTTGGCCAACCAAGCGCACGTCAGCGCAACATCTGGAACCTGGAAAAAGAAGCACAGGAAGCCGCCTTCCATGCCGCACAACTGGGTGTCGCCTGCGAAGCGGTGGATGCTGCCGCGCGTCGTGTGCTGGCCGCCGCTGGAATGAGCCCCGACTACGCCTTACCGGGCTTGCCACACCGTACCGGCCACGGCATCGGGCTCGACATCCATGAATGGACGTATCTGGTGCGCGGCAATACCCGTCCGCTCGCAGCAGGCATGTGCTTTTCCAATGAACCGATGATCTGCATAGAAGGTGAATTCGGCGTGCGGCTGGAAGATCATTTTTATATGACCGAGCAAGGCCCGCGCTGGTTCACCGGGCCTAGCGTGGCTGTTGATCAGCCATTCTGAATGCGGAACCACAGATGCAGTATAAAAAAAGCCGGCAGTTGCCGGCTTTTTATCCGATGTCCCAGGGACAGGCTTAGAAGCGATAGCCTACGCCTACGCCGACCAGCCATGGATCTACTTTCACTGCGCTGATTTTCGCGCCAGTTGCAGACAAAGTCACATCACTGCGGATCTGTACTTTTTTCACGTCAAAGTTCAGAGACCAGTTTTTATCCAGTTTGTAATCGATACCAGCTTGCAGAGCCAGACCAAAGCTGCTCTTTTCCAGATCTGCTGCGCCGTTGAGCAGGTTTACATCAGAGATGCGGGTGTAGTTCACACCAGCGCCTACATATGGGCTGAATTGTGCTTCTGGTGCAAAATGGTATTTTGCAGTCAAGGTTGGTGGCAGGTGTTTGAAAGCACCTATGTTTTTGCCAGCCAGTTCCACATCATGTTTTTGTGGGTAAGTCAGGATCAGTTCTGCAGAAATATTTGGTGTGAAGTAGTAGCTGATATCCACTTCAGGAATCGTTTTTTTGCTGACAGTGATCAGATCTGCTGCGCCAACGCCACCAACAGGATCAGAGCCATTCGCTGGCGAGATATTGACGATACGTGCACGTACCTGCCATGGGCTTTGTTCTGCTGCCATTGCCTGGGTTGCGGTCAAACCGATTGCTGCGAGAGAGAGAGCCAATGCGAGCTTTTTCATTTTGTTTTCCTTGGTTGTCGAAATTGATGAACCAAGTGTAGGCGTCTGCAGAATGCGACAAGTTGTGCTAGATCAAATTTGGTGCGCAGCACAAATTTGATACAGATCAGGGAAAACCTGTCAGCCAGAGCGGCAATGAGGTATCCTTGCGTTCATTCATTTGTACACGGAAAACAACAGAAAAATGGCTAATTACGTCTATACCATGAACCGCGTCGGCAAAATCGTGCCGCCTAAACGTCAGATCCTGAAAGATATTTCGCTGTCTTTCTTCCCGGGTGCCAAGATCGGCGTGCTCGGGCTGAATGGCTCAGGTAAATCCTCGCTGCTGAAAATCATGGCAGGTCTGGATACCGATATTCAGGGTGAAGCCGTCCCTATGCCGAATCTGAACATCGGTTATCTGCCACAGGAACCGCAGTTAGATCCGGAGCAGACGGTGCGCCAGGCAGTCGAGTCGGCCCTGGGCGAAGTATTCGCTGCCAAAGCCAGACTGGAAGAAGTGTATGCCGCGTATGCAGAGGAAAATGCTGACTTCGATGCACTGGCTGAAGAACAGGGCAGACTGGAAGCGATCATCTCGACTGCAGCGGGTGACAATGTCGAACTGCAGCTGGAAATGGCAGCGGATGCGCTGCGTTTGCCCGCCTGGGATGCCAAAATCGGCGTCTTGTCTGGTGGTGAAAAACGCCGCGTCGCACTGTGCCGTCTGCTGTTGTCGAAACCCGACATGCTGCTGCTTGATGAACCAACCAACCATCTGGATGCAGAATCGGTGGACTGGCTGGAACAATTCCTGTGCCGCTTCCCGGGCACTGTCGTAGCGATCACGCATGACCGCTACTTCCTCGACAATGCCGCTGAATGGATACTGGAGCTCGACCGTGGCGCCGGTATTCCGTGGAAAGGCAACTACTCTTCCTGGCTGGATCAGAAGCAAGCCCGTCTGAAGCAGGAAGAAGCGACCGAATCAGCGCGCCAGAAAGCACTGCAAAAAGAATTGGAATGGTCACGTCAGAATCCGAAAGCGCGTCAGGCCAAGAGCAAGGCACGTCTGGCCCGTTTCAATGAGATGAGCGAGCACGAATACCAGAAACGCAATGAAACCCAGGAGATCTTTATTCCGGTAGCTGAGCGTCTGGGCAATGAAGTCATCGAATTCAAGAATGTCTCTAAGGCCTTTGGCGACCGTCTGCTGATCGATAACCTGAGCTTCAAGATTCCACCTGGCGCCATCGTCGGTATCATCGGCCCTAACGGTGCCGGTAAATCCACCTTGTTCAAAATGATCAAGGGACTGGAACAGCCGGACAGCGGTGAAGTGGTGCTGGGTCAGACTGCTAAAATCTCGTTGGTGGATCAGTCGCGTGAAGATCTGGGCAATACCAAAACCGTGTTTGAAGATGTCGCCAATGGTGCAGACTTGTTGACCGTAGGCCGCTTCGAAATGCCATCGCGCGCTTATCTGGGCCGCTTCAATTTCAAAGGTGGCGATCAGCAAAAAATCGTGGGCAATCTGTCCGGTGGTGAGCGCGGCCGTCTGCATCTGGCCAAAACCCTGCTGCAAGGTGGTAATGTGCTGCTGCTGGATGAACCATCCAATGATCTGGACGTGGAAACCCTGCGCGCATTAGAAGACGCCTTGCTGGAATTCGCTGGCAGCGTGATGGTGATCTCACATGACCGCTGGTTCCTGGACCGTATCGCTACTCATATTCTGGCGTTTGAAGGAGACTCTCAGGTTGTCTTCTTTGATGGTAACTATCAGGAATATGAAGCCGACAAGAAGAAGCGTCTGGGTGAAGAAGGTGCCAAACCTAAGCGTATCCGCTACAAACCTTTGACGGTATAAAGCTGGCGGGGCATACTGTACAGCTTCGGCCGGAAACTGTTTTCCGGCTGTTTTCTGGCTGAGCCCCGCTTTCTTTGTGTCGCTTCCAGGTGAAACCATGCAAAAATTCTCATTTCTGAAACTGTTCTGTTCCGCTTTGCTGTGCGTGTTGTGCAGCCTGACGCCAGCCGCCTTTGCCAATTCCGGCGGCGGCAGCGCGAGTGCCAGTGCCGGTGGTGCCGCTACGGCTGCGCTGGAACCGTTCACCGTGAATCTGTCCAGTTTTGACCGTTATCTGCAAGTCAGTGTCACACTGCAGGTGGCGGGTCCGGAAGTGGCAGAAAAGATCAAGGCTGTCATGCCTATGGTCAGACACAATATGATCATGCTGTTGAGCGGTAAAGAATCTTCCCAGATTCAGTCTGCTGATGGCAAACACGACCTGATCGAAGAGATCAAGGAAAGAGTCAATAAAGTGTTGGAAACCAAAGAAAAGAATGGCGTGACTGACGTCTTCTTTGTCAATTTCGTCATTCAATAACAGGTACTGCGGCGTGCTGCGCCGCATTGCCAGCATCGCTGAGTATGCATCAACTTGCCGCCCCCGCTTTTGCGGAAATTGAAATCAAAAAAAGCCGTTTTCTCGGTCAGCTATATCCCCTCCACAGCCGCGCAGAAGCACGTCAGACGCTGGATGGCCTGCGCCGTGCCCATCCGGGTGCGGTGCATGTATGCTGGGCGCTGATCTGTGCCGGGGAATCCGGTCTGGATGACGACGGTGAACCCTCAGGCACAGCGGCTAAACCCATGTATAACGTGCTGGTGCATAAAGATGTGACCAATGTCCTGGCGGTCGTGGTGCGCTACTGGGGCGGAATCAAACTCGGTGCCGGTGGGCTCACGCGCGCCTATGGGCAGGCGATTTCTGAAGCCTTTAAACAGGCGCAGTTAATCGCAGTCGAGAGCCGGCGTGAAGCAAGTCTGGAAGTCGCCTATGCCGACGAATCTCAGGCACGCCATTGGCTGGACAAATATCAGGCACAAATCCTGGAGGTCAGCTATGCGCAGCAAACTTGTATACGCTACAGCGTGAAAGACAAGGATGCCGCTGCCTTAACGGCGGATCTGATCACGGCATTGAAAGGCCAGGTCCATTTTTCCGACGACACTGCGCAAGCATAAATCGCAGCTGACACACTAACCGGGCTGATGACATCACTACTTTTCCTATGCCAGCAGCCCTGAAATTATGCCTTCCACGATCACGACGCCTGCGTAGCCCGGGGCTGACTGGCGTGCTATTGTGCGCTGGTTTGCTAGCGCTGCTGATGCTGAGTACCCCCGCCTATTCAGGACTGGTCGATTTTTCCAAAGGCTTGCTCGACCACGTCAGGCAACGCTTTGGAGCAGAAGCACCCAAACGCTTATTACAAATGCAGCAGGCCGTGCATCAATTCCGTGCGACTGCCGGTAAAGACTTTAGCAAGAGCTTACAGCAAGCCAGCGATGTGCAGCCCGCCATGACGATACTGCGCCGCGTGAATGATTTTTATAACCGGGTACCGTATTTCACCGATCAGGAGCACTGGAATCAAGCCGATTACTGGGCCACGCCGGTGGAATTTGTCGGCTCAGCCGGTGGCGATTGCGAGGATTATGCGATTGCCAAATACATGACGCTCAAGGAGCTAGGGGTGCCAGCAGACAAAATGCGCATCACCTATGTGCGCGCCACCCAGATCGGTGAAACCCATATGGTACTGGCCTATTACCCGACCCTGAATGCCGACCCCTGGATACTGGATAATCTGGTCGATGAGGTCCAGCCCGCATCCCAGCGCAGCGATCTGATTCCGGTCTACAGCTTCAATGATGATGACTTATGGCTGGGTGGGAATAACCGCAAAGGCGCAGCTTCCACCGTGCGCTTGTGGAAGGAAGTGATAGAAAAAATGGAGCGTGAACGGCGCATGTAGGCTATGCAGCGCGCGCTCACAAGCACGTTGAGACTCACAAATAAGGCTGAAAACGGCGCTCCAGCTTCTCCGGCATGCCAAACACATAGCCCTGGCCCGCCTCCACCTGCGCCTGCCTGAGCAGATCGATCAGCGCTTCATCCTCTATGCCCTGCGCGATACATGGAATCTCAAGTGACTGCGCAAAACGCACCAGTGCCTCGACGTGGACAAAGATGTCCGGCTGAGTCGCCATCTGTGCAATCAGCCCGCTGTCGAGCTTGATGTAATCCGGAGGATTATCGCGTATCAATTGCAAGGCCAGCGGGTCCAGCCCGACATGATCCAGCCCAAAGCCCAGCCCCAGCTCACGCAACATACGGAAGAACTGGCGGCTCTCGGCACGTTGTTTGACACAGGCAAATTCGCTGAGTTCCAGATACAAAGGCACAGGCAAAGGCGCTGCCGCCTGACAGGCTTGCGCCAGCCACAGACAGAATGCAGGCTGGCTGACCGAAGCCATAGACACATTCACGGCCAGCGCCTTGAAACGCTGCGGCTCAGCCTGAATCGCCTGCAAAGCCAGACTGATCACGGCCTGATCGATCTCTGCAGTCAGCTGATGACGCACGGCCATAGGCATGAATTCCGCCGCAGTCAGCACACTGCCTTTCTCATCCAGCAAACGCACATACAATTCATGCTGGGTTTGCTGGCGGCTGTCCAGCTGCACCACCGGCTGGGTGTAGAGTACCCAGCGATTTTCATGTAAGGCATTGGCGATCAGTAAACGCCAGGCTTGTGAGCCCTCAACGATACGTGTGCCCGGGACTTCCTCAGCACAGATGATCTTGCCTTGCCCCTGTTGCCGCGATTGTTCCAACAAGAGATCGGCCTGACTCAGTAATTCTTTGCGGTTCTGACCCGGTGCACACGCCAGCATGGCCGCGCTCAGCTGTACGCTGTGATCCACAGCAGCCACTAATTGCTGCAAGCCTTGTTGCCATTGCACCCGCTTTTCCTGCATCTGCGCCGCATCCACACCGGTGCACACCAAGGCGATCGCGGCACCACCCATGCGGCCGGCGAAATCCCGTTCAGGATGCAGCTGTTGCTTCAGGCATTGCGCCAGTTGTACCAACAAGTCATTACCGCGTGCGTAACCCTGGCGTTGATTCAGGGTCTTGAGCCCATCCAGTTCGAATACCGCCAGCCAGGTCTGATCACTGCGCTCATCCTGCGCCAGCAACTGATTCAGACGCAGGTCAAAGCCCTGGCGGTTTTCCAGCCCGGTCACACTATCCTGAAATGCGGCACGCCGGTACTGCTCGGCATTTGCACGCTCCTGATCCAGTACATGCGAGATACGCTGCGCCATCTGATTCATCGCGGTGACGACTTTTTGCAATTCAGGCGCGCGCGGTTGCAGCGCTATCGGTTCGAAGCGTTTTTCCTGCACGGCATGCGCCAGCGCTTCAATTTTTTCCAGCGGTCTCAATATCAGTCTGAGCATCAGCATGCTCAGCGCCAGCACCACCAGATACATGACGCTCATCCACAGCGCGATGGTTTTCATGCTTTGCCATAAATAAGCATAGGCATAGGCCGGATGACTAAGCACCACCACTTTACCGAGCTGACGCCAGCCAGAGCTGATAAAGGCTTCTGCCGCTGGTAAGCGGATATTGAGTAAATCCGGCAACCAGCCCGGTGTCTGCGCCCTGTCACTGCTCAACTCTTTGCTGACAAATGGACGGCCCTGGTTATCGAGTACCTGCATACTCTGGTAATAGCCTCGGTCAAACATCGAGGCAATTTCTACCTCGGCCAGGGTGCTGTCCTTGCTGGCCATGGCTTTTTCCAAGGACTTGGACAGCGTAGTCGCGGCATCCTGCGCATGCGAAGCCAGTTGTTGTTGCAGATAGTTGCGGGTAGTCACAATACTGAGGCCCTCCACCACCAGGAAAACCACAAGAAACAGCAGGGAAATCGCAATCAAAAGTTGGCGTTGTAAGGTCATGACGAGCGTAAAGGAGGCGATGGCACACAGGCGAATGGAGAATTCCATACTCAGCAGCAAGAAAATACCATTTTTACGCTAAAAAACCGGTTTTTTTTATGCTTTCGGGCAAGTTGAGGCAAAATTGCAGCATGTGGCTGCACATCCCGTGCAGCAAAACTGCTTAATATGCATAAAAACACCATGACAACTTCCGAATCCGCTTTATTACGAACAAAAATCAATCAGGAAACTGCTACTTATCCCTGGCAGGAATTACAGCGCCAGTTCGCGACCGGACAAGTGATCGCCGTAGCGAGTGAACTGGATCTGGTCGAAGTCGCCGCCATGATGGCCGACGACCGCGCCAGCGAATTCGCCACCCTGCTGCAAACCGGACAGGTAGCGAAAGTCAGTGACAGCCAGGCCCAGCTCTGGCTGGAGCAAAACGCTCAGTTATGGACAGTGGTGGTCAAACCCTGGATACTGGTACAGCAACGCGCACATTAGTGCAGCACATTCGCAGGTGCTAAAGGTTTCCATAAGCGATTCGTCGTAGTCGCCGCAGGCGCAGTTGCGGATGCTGGCAATGACACTGGCATCGCCAAGATTTTTGTCGCCCTGGAAGCAGTCAGGCTCAGCAGCAGGGTGTTGAGTAGCAAGCGACGTTGTGTGGAAATCGTATTTGCCATCACAATACTCCTTTGAATTGCACTGCCGAATCCGGAGCACCTGGAACCGCGACGCGGAATTTCAGGCTCTCCAGCAATTTGTCCCACAGGGCTAAGGCCTCTTCATCGCTGAGTGAGGCTTTATCGGCACCACCTATCATGTCGTATCTGACTTTGTCGTATAGCGTGACGTCTAATTTGGCAGGTCTGGCGACGCTATTCCGGATACCGATTGCCAGCCAGCGGAAATCATGTGAACCATCTTCATTACGAAACAGGGTTTCTTCGCCTTCCCAGTCGTGTATCTTGCGTTTAGCAGCACGCAGTAAGGTACATTTTGGATAGTCGGCACCGAGTTTTTTCTTTTGATTTTCCATCCGCTGGATCAGTCCATAGCCATTTTCTCCATCAACGCTTCCGCCTGTATTACTAAATACACTGAAGACCACATCAGGCAAGGCTGCTATATGTAGCCCCGCACTGGAGATACTGCCTTCCGCCCCCGCGAGTCGCTGAAATGCATATTCGTGGCATAAACCCTCTTCCAACGGTAGTTCATCGGGTTGGCGCAAACGCAGTGCCCTGGCGACATGCAGGGTGTGTGCCAGCACTTGTTCATAACTGCGTTCGCCTGACGAGACGGCATCACCAGGGTTAAAAATATGTGGCGACAACACATAGTAGATATCAAATCCCTCTAAGCCTAATTCTTTGGCGTATATGGTTGAGTAAGATCTGATCCATGTCACATGTGGTGCTGGCCCTGGCCCAACATAATTAATTTCAGCCGTTTTGTGATGCGCCTTAATTTCGGCTACCTTGGCCTCGACAATTTTTTTAAGGTTCTCAGCCTGATTTGGTAAGGTAGGAATGTCATAGCCAAAGCTCAGACGGGAATCGACAGGCACCGTCAATACGTAGCGTCCAAAACCAAGCAGTTTGGTTTGGGAGAACAAGGCTTCTATACGTGGATGGCGGCTCAGTCCCATAGGCTGCCCTTAGCGGAAGGCATGGGTTTCCATAAGCGATTCGTCGTAGTCGCCGCAGGCACAGTTGCGAATGCTGGCAATGACACTGGCATCGCCAAGATTTTTGTCGCCCTGGAAGCAGTCAGGCTCAGCAGCAGGGTGTTGAGTAGCAAGCGACGTTGTGTAGAAATCGTATCTGACATCAGAACACTCCTTTGAATTGCACTGCCGAATCCGGAGCACCTGGCACCGCGACGCGGAATTTCAGGCTCTCCAGCAATTTGTCCCACAGGGCTAAGGCCTCTTCATCGCTGAGCGAGGCTTGGTCGGCACCACCTATCATGTCGTATCTGACTTTGTCGTATAGCGTGACATCTAACCAGGCGGGGTAAGCGACGCTGGCGCGTTTATCGACCAGCATCCAACGGAATTGATGTGAGCCATCCTCATCGCGCAGCAGCGTTTCTTCGCCTTCCCAGTCGTGTACCTTGCGTTTGGCGGCACGTAACACGGTGACTTTGGGATAATCACGACCCAGCTTTTTCTTTTGATTTTCCATGAGCTGGATCAGTCCATAGCCATTTTCTCCTTCGGTGCTGGCATTGGTATTGCTGAGCACACTGAACACCACATCGGGCAAGGCGGCCATATGTAGCCCGGCGCTACTGAGGCTATGCTGGGCACCCGCGAGCCGTTGAAATGCATATTCGTGGCATAAACCTTCTTCCAAAGGCAGTTCATCGGGTTGGCGCAAACGCAGTGCCCTGGCGACATGCAGGGTGTGTGCCAGCACTTGTTCATAACTGCGTTCGCCTGACGAGACGGCATCACCAGGGTTAAAAATATGAGGCGGCAACACATAGTAGATATCAAATCCCTCCAAACCTGATGCTTTTGCGTATTTGTCCTCAAATGATCTGATCCATGTCACATGTGGTGCAGGCCCCGGACCCACATAGTTAACCTCAGCCGTTTTATATTTGGCTTTGATTTCCGCAACCTTTGCTTCAATGATTTTATTAAGGTTTTGCGCTTGATTCGGCAAGGTAGGAATGTCATAGCCAAAGCTCAGACGCGAATCGACAGGCACCGTCAATACATAGCGTCCAAAACCAAGCAGTTTGGTTTGGGAGAACAAGGCTTCTATACGTGGATGGCGGCTCATGGTTTTTCCTTGTAATTGGGTTTGGCCCACCAGGCTGGCTGATAGGCACTGGCGATTTTGACGATGCTGTACAGGGTGGAGTCCTGCACACTGCTGTTCTGGTAACTGCCCTGATGGTCATATCCTATTTGTTCAAAGCAGAGCTGGGCTTGTACCCGTTTTGCACTTCGTTCACTGGGGACGGTGCCATCACCGAGTTGTTGCGGCGCTTGTATGCTCAGGCTTAGCGGCTGACCATCGACCCCTTTGACCATCACAGTGCCGTTGCCGGTATCACTGAGCAGGGTCCATTGTTTGGGATCACCGGCGCTGACAGGATTGCCCTTGCTGACTTGCCATACGATGTTCCCCCAGGCGGGATAAAAGTTTCCTACTCCATAGCTCGCATAGCTGGGTTTGGCGAAGGTTTGGGCAATCGCTTCAGAAAAATCACGTGCACGTTCGATTCGATTGTTGGTCGCATTAGCTCCAATCTGTTTCGCAGTCTTCCCTCCCTGACTAGGATCTTTACTTACTTGCTGCGCGGGATCAATCCAGTCAGGATTAATCAAGCGCCACCAGGCCTGATTGTCGGTATAGACTTCCTGAACAGCGTCTTCCGCTGGCCAGCTACCTAATTCCTTGCCATCGGCATCCACGACCTTGAGCCAGTGCTTGCCATAAGAGTTAAATGGCAGCAGTTCGAGCCCACCCTGCGCATTGGCGAGTACAGCCACACATTTGGGGGCATTGTTACCCAGTTCTTTTTCTACGACCGAGGCGACCAGACCGCTACCTTCTCCGCCAAAGCCAGCGCGCATGCGTTTGTAGGCGGCCGCCGCACCTACGGTGGGCATCACATTGTGATAAATACCCAGCACCTTGTCGGCAATATTGCCGTAATCAGGATGGATCAGGGCACGTGCCAGCAAGCCGCCCATGCTATGCGTGACCAGGATCACACCCGGACAGTCGCGTCCTTTTTGCTGGTAATTGTTGATCAGGTCGCGGATGCGCTGAGCCAGCACTTTGGCATTCTCACCATTGCTTCTCAACCAGTTGTAGCCCATGGCATGTACCGGATACCAGCACTCGCCTATTTTGAGGATTTCTTCGTCCTCTATCGGAGGCAGGTTGGCATTGCCCATCTTGAACCCGGCACGCCCTAAGACCTCGCCGCCGCGATGCAGGAAGGGATTGTTATCTAACCAGCTCTTTTTGGGTTGACGCTTGCCATCGCGGGTTTCCAGGATCTGATTGAGCTGCGCTTCCATCAGCTTAAGGATGTCACCATAAGAGCCAAACATGACCTCGCTCCATCCACGTGCACGCGCCTTCTGGGCGGCGCTGAAAAAGACTTTGCCGGTATGCGGATCGGAGCGCAACAGGCCGATATCTGGCAGATCATCGGGTACATTACTGTGACGTTTATCCGAGCTTTCTGTGAGGTCGCCGGTGGCATCAAACTCGCCATTGGCATTCGTCATTTCATAGTAATCCACCTCGGTCGCATCGGGGTCCAGCCGCAGTTGTCTTTCCTTGGCCGGAAAGTCATGTGTATCAAATGGTTTGATCGCATCCGGTCGCCAGGCGCTGTTATTTTTTCGCTCCATTAATTGCTGGCGGCTGCGTGTCATGCGCAGATTACTGCCCATGATGCCGGGTAAAAAAACGATGGGGATGAGCTTGGCAGGCGGTATGCGCATGCGCACTTTGCTGCGGTCTTTGATGGGTGTCATTTGCACCGCGACCTGGGCACTGCCATCGACGCCCCAGGTGAAATCCACCCATTCATCGTTGGGGTTGATATTGTCGGGAACTGCATCTGACTGAGTCATGATTGCTTACCTCCTGTCCAACGCACCAGATAGGCATCCGGTCCCAGTGCCTGCTGGGTCTGGGTGCTGCCATTGTCGGGGCTGGTCTGAACGGCGGCTGCGCCACCATCCATATGTGTGAGCTGAAATTCCTGAGCTGGCACGGGATTGCCGGCCACATCATGGAACACGGCTTCGCGATCAAATGGCAGACCGTGCCAGCTTTGTACGACCTGGGCTAAACTTTGCGGCCCGCTAAGACTGTGTCCCGCCGCATGCGCGCTCCACACGCCACTGGTGCCGTCTTCTATCCCAGCCGCATTCCAGCGGGTGTAGCTGCCGCCGCCATTGATCAGCACTTCTTTACTCGCGTTGATGGTGATGCTTTGTGCCGTTTCTGTGATGCGCAGTCTGGCCAGCACATGAATGCTTTTTTCCAGCGCCTTGATATCCACATCCCCATTTGCTGCAATCAGTTTCATCCCGGCTTTGTAGG
>NZ_JACOGD010000029.1 GCF_014284235.1 Cognatundibacterium curvum | reverse complement strand
CACAATTTACACGCCAGTCTGGCCGACGCCGCCCAGCAAGCCGGAGCGCAAGAAGCAAGCGATCAGCCTCAGGTCGCACAAGACCTCGAACAACAAAATGCAGAAATCGCAGGCTCAGCAAACAAGGCAAACAACAACACAAACCACACCAGTACAAATCAAAATCAAACCAAAAACCACTTCCCCGAATTCAGCCAGCCCCACATCCTGCTCACCAGTCCTGCAGGCATCGCCAGCACCACCGCAGGCAGCACGCAACAACACAGCGCAGCCCAGCACGCGATAACCGCCGAACAACACATCAGCCTCAGCAGCGGCCACAGCCTGCTCGCGAGTGCACGCAAGGCGATACGCTTGTTTGCCTACAAAGCCGGGATGAAACTGATTGCAGCAAATGGGGATGTGGATATCAAGGCGCT
>NZ_JACOGD010000028.1 GCF_014284235.1 Cognatundibacterium curvum | reverse complement strand
CCCCCGCGTTATCAACACGGTGCTCTAACCAGCTGAGCTACAGCCCCAGTATGGTGGAGGTTGACGGGATCGAACCGACGACCCCCTGCTTGCAAAGCAGGTGCTCTCCCAGCTGAGCTAAACCCCCTTATACTTCATTAAGCTACTGCGCCTTTCAATCTTCAACTTGCGATGCTCGTCGTACGTTTGTACGACTGTGCTTCTCAGCTGAACCTTGAAACGCTCGCTACGCTTTCTGAAGCATAACTACTCTTTTCATTAAAGCTGCACTACCTGCTTTAATGCATTCTCGTTATCTAATTTAACAGTCAATAAAAGTGAACACTTAACTACCAGCGCTACTCTAGAAAGGAGGTGATCCAGCCGCACCTTCCGATACGGCTACCTTGTTACGACTTCACCCCAGTCACGAACCCTGCCGTGGTAA
>NZ_JACOGD010000027.1 GCF_014284235.1 Cognatundibacterium curvum | reverse complement strand
TCATTTGTCATTAAACGCATTTTGTGTTACTCCTATACATGGTTGAATGAACTAACCCATCCTATACGGGTTAGCTTTGCTGCCTCCTGTAAGCATGTTTGCGTCATGCTTACAGGTTTTTCGACCCGGACAGAGCGGTCTAGTCCGTTCTGTCCGGTGATCGAATTCTTTACGCTGCCAGTAATCTCCTGCGCTATCCTGCTTTGCTTCTTTTGGCCTTGCTGCCCCTCAACTGCGCTTCGCCACAGCCAGCACTGGCTCTAATACCCATTCCCAAATTTTCCGGCTGTCTTGCAAGATGTCCGCTTCCAGCGTCATGCCGGGTTTAAGGGGCTGGTTCTGGCCGTAGGCTGCTACGTTTTGTTGCGCCAGTCTGACTTTGATGCGGTACAGGGCTTCATTGCTGTTAAAGCCTTGCAGGCTTTGCTGGGC
>NZ_JACOGD010000026.1 GCF_014284235.1 Cognatundibacterium curvum | reverse complement strand
CCATTGCCGATGACCGGGGGCAGCGCTTCAGATTGCTCATCGTTATGCCCAGCGATATCCGATTCCGATACGCTCAGGCTGGGGCAAGGCAGCGCACCAAGTTCTGCGCCTTCGGCCACAATCACCAAGGCAGCGCGGGCATCCGTCAGCATGGTGTGCAGGCGTTGCTGCGGATGGTCGATGTCCAGCGGTAAATAGACACTGCCTACTTTCAAAATAGCGAGCAGCCATTCGACTGTTGCGCCGCTGCGCGGCAAGGCGACACCGATCACGGCTTCGCTTGCGCTGTGCGCTGCCAATGCAGCTTTGAGTTGCGCGGCTCGGTGGTTGGCTCTGGTTTCGAGTTCGGCATAAGTCCAGCGATCAATACCATCGATGACGGCAATCGCTTGTGGCGTGGCGCTGCCCTGCATACTGATTTGCTGCTCCAGACGC
>NZ_JACOGD010000025.1 GCF_014284235.1 Cognatundibacterium curvum | reverse complement strand
GGTGCTATGCCAAAACGCAATTCAGAAAAGCGTGGTTTCACAACTCCATAGTTCACGTCTTTATCGACAATTTTTGGCTGCTTAAAAAATAATTCATAGATACGGCGCAGCGGCAATTCTGCATCCAGCCGGTAAAAACGGTCTTCCTGATAATCGTAATAACTTAAGTGTATGGTTTTAGGGAGCCGCGCCCCCTTGGGATTGGTACCGCCCATACCACTACTGCCCATACCCCAACCCGCACCAAACGGAGAAAAAAAACGCGCTACGTCTTCACCCTGAGCATCTTTGAGCCAATTGTCTGCCCATAGGGTTTCTAACCTGCTGTTAGCACCTGGGTCTATATCAATACTGTATGCACAAAATGAAATAGTCCATTTCATCACGGCGGTTTCTGGTGTTTCATGGTCAGACATGAATAGTCCTTTCAACATTTCTG
>NZ_JACOGD010000024.1 GCF_014284235.1 Cognatundibacterium curvum | reverse complement strand
GTCATCAAGCTCCTCTTTCAGCAGTTGTACGGACACGAACTCATCAGTGTCATCAAGCTCCTCTTTCAGAGTTGTACGGACACGAACTCATCAGCTGTCATCAAGCTCCTCTTTCAGCTCTGCCACACGGAGCGCCAGTTCTTCTTTCGTCCCCGTCAGGCTGACATCACGGTTCAGTTGTTCACCCAGCGAGCGGAGACGGGCAATCAGTTCATCTTTCGTCATGGACTCCTCCACAGAGAAACAATGGCCCCGAAGGGCCATGATTACGCCAGTTGTACGGACACGAACTCATCCTGTCATCAAGCTCCTCTTTCAGTTGTACGGACACGAACTCATCAAGCTCCTCTTTCAGCTCTGCCACACGGAGCGCCAGTTCTTCTTTCGTCCCCGTCAGGCTGACATCACGGTTCAGTTGTTCACCCAGCGAGCGGAGACGGGCAATCAG
>NZ_JACOGD010000023.1 GCF_014284235.1 Cognatundibacterium curvum | reverse complement strand
CAGAGCACCATGAAGGCGCCCTGCTGGAACAAATCGACCTGAACACCTGGGTTTCCATGTCCATCCAGCGCGCAGTCGACAAAGTACAAAGCCGCCTGCAAGACGGCCTGGCCTTCCTGGCGACAGTTGGTTCCACTGCACCATTCGTTGGTCTGTTCGGTACTGTATGGGGTATTTACCACGCGCTGACAGCGATTGGTATGTCCGGTCAGGCATCGATCGACAAAGTAGCGGGTCCTGTGGGTGAAGCGCTGATCATGACCGCGATCGGTCTGGCAGTCGCGGTTCCAGCGGTTCTGGGCTACAACTTCCTGGTTCGCCGTAACAAGAGCGCGATGGAAGAAGTCCGCGCGTTCGCCGCTGACCTGCACTCTGTTGTCCTGTCCGGCAACATGACTAAAGTCGCGAAAAAAGCATAAGGTCCAACCCGGTCAACGGGGGCAGACTGAG
>NZ_JACOGD010000022.1 GCF_014284235.1 Cognatundibacterium curvum | reverse complement strand
GCGCGAAACGTTGTACCCGGCCTACCGGTAAAGGAATGCGGTGTGTTCCCTTGACCAAGGCTGCCGTGATCTGATTCGGATCGTCTCCCACTGTGACCTCTACCGCTGACATATCGTCGTCCCCGGGCAGATAGGCGTTGTCTTCCAGTTGCCGTCCCGGGTACAACTGATCAAACGCTGCGCGCACCTCATGCAAATCGGTTTCAGGTCCAGCCCGCTTGCGCAGATTAAATTCCAGCCACAGGTAATGACGCTGCCCAGCCTTGTCCTCGAACCAGAACTTCGCAGTTTTAGGAATACCGCGCATCGCAGCGACTTGCTGGTAGACCGATAGCTCCCAGGCAGCGATGGTTTCAAACTCACCATTGCCCTGATAACTATCCAGCTCTATCAGACGCGAAACATTGCCTGCCAGGGTATGACGCCAAGGGAACTTGACGCGTATGCTACGCATATACCAGTCGGGATTCGCCTGCCAGCCAGCCTTGATGCGCTCTATGGTTTCTG
>NZ_JACOGD010000021.1 GCF_014284235.1 Cognatundibacterium curvum | reverse complement strand
AGTTTGCCAGTGGCTGACCGATGGGCAGGATGGCGGGCAGTTGTGCTATCGCTTCTGACTCAGCTGGCGGCAGTTGCCAGGTACTGGCGTCTATCGTGGTTTCGGTCGGACCATAAACATTGATGATGTCGGTGCCTGGTAAGGCGTTTCTGAGCTTACGAGCGAGGCTGCGTTTAAAGGCTTCGCCACCGACGATCAGGCGTTTGAGGCTACATTGGATCTGGCTGCCTTCTTCAACAACAGCATCAAAGAAGGCAGGCACGGCATTGACATGGGTGATCTGCTGGCTGCGTATCAGCTGCCAAAACGCTTTTGCATCAAGGCTGCGCAGTGGTGGGCAAATGACGACGGTGGCGCCGCTGAGTAAAGGCAGCAATAACTGGCCAAATGAGACGTCAAAGGCAACCGAGGCCATTGCGAGTACGCGGTCACCCGGAACCAGCGGATCATAGCCAGCTTTGCGCGCGTAGGTCAGATTGAGTGCTGCGCTATGGCTGACGCCGACGGCTTTGGGCGTGCCGGTGGAGCCTGAGGTGTAGATCAGATAGGC
>NZ_JACOGD010000020.1 GCF_014284235.1 Cognatundibacterium curvum | reverse complement strand
TCGCGAGTCTCTCCAGCGATTGCAAGGTGTTTCAGAATCAGACACCCGTCGATACTATCCTCGCGGTATTAGCCGATTATCCGTTTGCAGTCGAGCGTCGTCTGATCGAACGCTATCCGCTGCGCGACTACTGTGTGCAGTACAACGAGACCGATCTGGAATTTGTCGTGAGGCTGATGCAGGAATGGGGCATCAACTACCATTTCGAACACAGCGCAGGCGTACACAGACTGATCCTGTCCGATCACAATGCCGCGTTTCGAACAGCTTCTGCGGCTTACGTCACACTGCCTTACTACCCACAGGGTCACAAAACCGACCGCGATTACATCCACGCTTTCAGTCCCGCACATCGCCTCACCAGCGGCAGCGTCGCCAGTCGCGACTACGACTACACCCGGCCGGAAGCCAGTCTGGATGCGGGTTTCAGCGATGCTCGCCCTACCGGCCATGCGAATCAGGAAGTGTATCTATGGCGCGATGCGAATGCAGGCAGCAATTACAGCCAGCCGAATGCAGGCAGTGACAATGCGCTTAATCAGACTGAACCACAAGGCGATTACCTGGCCAGAATCCGCCTGCAAGAACGGCGTCAGCACGGCCAGCGCGCCAAAGGCAGCGCCTATTTACGCGGCCTGGCACCGGGCATGAGTTTTACACTCACTGACTATCCGCAAGCCGCAGCGAATATCGAATACCTGATTTTGCACACCACATTCAGCCTGCAAAATGTGAGTGAAGATACGCAGCGCGATATTCAACACAGTGTGTCGAATTTGGATGCAAACCACCAAACCGGCCTGTGGCAAATCCAAACCGACTTCCACGTCCAGCCCAGCAACTGCATATTGCGTCCCGCACTGACACAAGCCAAGCCGCGCAGCTTAGGCCCCGAAGTCGCACGTGTGACCGGCCCCGATCCCGACACCGCTGCCAACAACCTCTACACCGACGTCTACGGCCGCATTAAAATCCAGTTCCCCTGGGATCGCTACGGCAAACGCAATCACAACAGCAGTTGCTGGGTACGCGTCGCGCAAGCCTGGGCCGGTAATCAGCTTGGTCAACTCAGCATACCGCGCATCGGTCAGGAAGTCCTGATCAGCTTTATCGGCGGCGACCCAGATCAACCGGTTTGCAGCGGCAGCCTGCACAACCAGAATAACCTGCCACCCTGGCAGCTACCCAGTCAGCAAGCCCTGACCGGCCTACGCAGCCGCGAACTCACCGAGGGTGGAGGCAATGCCAGTGCCGGTCGCAGCAATCACCTGATCCTTGACGACACCGCACAACAAATTCAGCTCCAGCTGAGAAGCGACCACCAACACAGCCAGCTCAGCCTCGGACACATCACCCGCATCGACAACAACCGTGGACGGCAAGACCCACGCGGCCAAGGCTTTGAACTACG
>NZ_JACOGD010000001.1 GCF_014284235.1 Cognatundibacterium curvum | reverse complement strand
CAGTGAGTTGGATACGAATCATAACCAGTAATACCTAAGAGATTAGGAAAATGAATAGAGATTGGTGCGAGTCGATATAGAGACGGCGCACATTCTACGAAGCTTCTTCTGAATTGGATTTGCTGTGGGCTGCAGAATAACGCAGACACAACAAATCGACAGTTTATGCCTGATGACCATAGCGAGTTGGTACCACCCCTTCCCATCCCGAACAGGACCGTGAAACGACTCTGCGCCAATGATAGTGCTGCAACCAGTGTGAAAGTAGGTTATCGTCAGGCTCCCTTTAAAAACCCCTCGTTACAGTAGTAACGGGGGGTTTTGCTTTTAGGTGCGCTTTAGGCGCTTTGTGGTTTAGGCTTTGTGTTTAGCTTTGCTTTATGCGCGTAGCGCTTTGCCTGAAGCTTTAAAGGTTCAGAATTGACGAACCGCATACACGCTGAAATTTAGCTGCACACCGATGCGCCAGGCACATACGGAGAAGCACAATACAAGTGACGGGGCAATGCTGCAGCAAGCAGCTGAGCTAAAAAACAAAAAACAAAAATAAAGGGAGAACGCTCGCGCGTTCTCCCTTTGCTGTATATGTAGCTAATCGTGTTGATTACAGTGCCTGAAGGCGTTGCAGTGCCTGGTCCAGCGTACTTTGACGTTTCGCAAAACAGAAGCGCACAACGCCAGAGTCTGTCGGCTTTTGATAAAAAGCGCTCATTGGTATACAGGCGACACCTGCCTCCTTGGTAAGCCACTCAGCAAATTCCCTTTCAGGTAAGTCTGAAACATCCCGATAACGCACGCTTTGGAAATAAGTTCCAAGACAAGGAAGGAGCTCAAAACGGGTTTGCTGTAATCCATCGCGAAAATAATCGCGCTTTTCCTGGTAAAACGCAGGTAACTCCCAATGCTGGCTCGAATGTGACAGATGTTCGGCTAATGCGGCCTGCATAGGGGAGTTAACGGTGAATACATTGTATTGATGGACTTTGCGAAACTCTGTGCTCAGCATCTTAGGCGCCGCGATGTAGCCGACTTTCCAGCCCGTGACATGGAAGGTTTTGCCAAAGCTGGACACAATCAGACTACGTGCTTTCAGCTCAGGGTCGCTCGCCATCGAAGCATGGATCTGACCATCGAAAATAATGTGTTCATACACTTCATCAGACAAAATCAGGATGCCGCTATCTCTCACGCAGTCCTTGAGTGCCTCGATATCATCCTGAGTCAATACAGTACCGGTCGGGTTGTGCGGTGAATTCAGGATCAGCATCCGGGTTCTTGGCGTGATGGACTGTTTGACTTTATCCCAGGGGATGAAGTAACGACTTCCATCTAACTCCATTTGTACAGGCTTGGCGATGCCGCCAGCCAGATGGATGGAGGGCAGATAACTGTCGTAAGCAGGCTCTATGATGATGACTTCGTCGCCTGCGTGCACGAAAGTCAGGATGGCCGTCAGCAGGGCCTGCGTCGCGCCGGCCGTCACTGTTATTTCGGACTCTGCGTCATAGACACTGTCATACGCTATGCGGATCTTGTCTGCGATCGCATTTCTGAGTGTTGGCAGGCCAGGCATAGGTGGATACTGATTGATTCCGGCCTGCATGGCAGCTGTGACGCGCTCTATTAGGGTGGGATCGCAGTCAAAGTCAGGAAAGCCTTGTCCCAGATTGATGGCCTGATGCTGTTGAGCCAATTTGGACATAACTGAAAAAATGGTGGTGACCTCACCTGGAAATTTCGAGTCACTGGGAGAGAATTGAAATTCTGACATGATGGAGTGCGTAAAAAAGCCCCGGCTGGCGGGGCTTGAATGACAAGGATTATTTGGTGCCGAATAAACGGTCACCGGCATCACCGAGTCCAGGCACGATATAGCCATGCTCATTCAGACATTTATCGATGGAAGCGGTAATCACCGGTACATCAGGATGTGCCTTTTGCATGACCTGGATGCCTTCTGGTGCAGCTAACAGGCAAACAAACTTAATGGTTTTTGCACCACCCAGTTTCAGTCTTTCGATAGCGGCAGCGGCAGAGTTACCCGTTGCCAGCATAGGATCAACCACGATGACCAGGCGGTCAGCGATATCTTCCGGCACTTTGTAGTAATACTCAACCGGTTCCAGGGTTTCTGGATCGCGGTACAGACCGATATGACCAACCCGTGCATTCGGCAACAAATCCAGCATGCCATCCAGAATGCCATTGCCGGCACGCAGCACGGAAATAACGCACAGCTTTTTGCCGCTGATGGTTGGTGCATCAATAGTTTCGATTGGTGTCTCGATTTTAGTGAATCCGATAGGCAGGTCTCGCGTCACTTCATATGCCAGCATCTGGCTGATTTCACGTAACAGACGGCGAAAATTATCTGTAGGCGTATCTTTACTGCGCATCAGGGACAGCTTGTGCTGTACTAATGGATGCTTAATTTCTGTGACTAATTCATTCAAGATGATTCTCCTGCTAATTTTGGTGTGACCGCTATTTTACGTTGCTGTAAGGCTTTATGGGAGAGCCAGGGCAGAAATTGGATGCAACAATCTGGAAATAAGGGGCTTTTCCCGCTTTACTCGAAGGATTGTTTATTTTTGCATCGCCGATAATTCTGATATGAGGTTTCACGCGCACGGGCCGGTGATGCGGAGACACAAGGATATATTCAGGAGCGAAGCATGGATAACCAGTCACTGTTAAACAAATTTTCTTTGGGAGCTTATTCCCTCGATCGCCTTGACGATAGCAAGGAGGATTTGTTGTCTTCGCCTGATGTACTGGAATCTAACTCCCGTATCGATGTAAAGGGAATTCGTGAAGCGATAGCGCGGGTAGAAGCAGAAGCACGAGCCACCGTCGCGACGGAAACCCGTCTGAAAGCGGAAGAAGCTGCGCGTGAATTAGCGCAAACCCGGGCCCAGGCTGAATCTGAAGCAGCAGAATTAGCGCAAGCTAAACTGAAACTGGAAGAAGAAGCTGCGAAACAGAGCCAGGCCAGGCTCATCGCTGAAAAAGAATCGCAGGCAGCCAGTGTCGCTCGTGCTGCCGCTCACGAGATGGAGTCGCGTGAATTGCAGCAACGTGCTGAGATGGAGCATCGTGCCCGTCAGCAGTCCGAATTGCGCCAGCGTCTGGAGCGTGAAGCACGTCAGCGCGCCGAGCAAAAATGGAAGACAGAAGCGGATTTAAGCAGTAAGGCCCATGCTGAAGCCAGTCGTCTCGCCGAACAAACAGAAGTTGCTAAAAGTTTCGCGGCTGAACGGTTTGCCGCATCAGAAAGCGCCCGTCAACAAGCCAGTGAACGTGCATTAGCCGATGCAAAAATTGTTGAGCTCGCACGTGAGCGTGAAAAGCTTGATCGCGAAGCCCGTCAACATGCTGAAATGCTTGCCAAGGTACGCAATGAAGCTTTACAGGCGAGTAAAGAGCGTGAGCAAGCCGAGGCAAAAGCTTTAGAAGTTGCCATTAACCGTGCACCGATGGAAATGCGTGCACGTGAAGATGCAATGGCACGTCTGCATATTGAGCAAGAACAGGAGGCGATGGCGCAGGCGCGTATGGAGTCTGAGCAACGCGCTGCAGAAGCCATCCAGATGCGTATGCAGGCCGAACAGGACTTGCGCGCAGCAGCACAAAAACGGGAGCAGGCTGAGTTAATGGCCGCCGCGACCGCGCAGGCACGTAAAGATGCAGAAGAAAGAATCCGTCAGGTCACGGAATCCCGTATCCGTGCTGAACGTGAGTTGCAGACCACAGCATTGTCCCGTATCGAAAACGAACAGCAAGCGGATGCCCAGGCGCGTGAACGCCTGGCAGCAGAGGCGGCGGCAACTGAAGAAGCAAGATTGCGCCGTATCGCCGAGCAAGAAGCGACTGCGCTGGCACAGCAACGTGCGGCAGAGGAGCAGCGTGCCGCAGAGCTGGCCAAAGAGCGCATAGAGATAGAGCGCCAGGCCGTACAACTGGCGCGTGAACAAGCGGATGCTGAGCAACAGGCGCTGAGCGCATCTGCCTTCCAGGCTGAGCTGCTGAAGCGGGCTCAGGCTGCGTCAGAATTAAAAGCACAAAAAACCGCTGAGTTGCTGCAGGCAGAACAGTTGCGGGCAGACGCTGAGCAAAAGGCAGCACTAGCGCTGGAGGAAAAATTACAGGCAGAACGTAGCAAAACCCAGCAAGCGCATGCGCGTTCACAGACTGAGCGCGAACATACCGAGCTGTTACGCATGCAGGAAGAAGTAGCGCGGGCAGCCAGTTTAGCGCAGGAAAGCGAAATGATCGCTGAACGCATTGCGTTAGAAAAAGCGATGAAACAGGCTGAATTGCAGCAACGCCGTGCAGAAATGATGGCAAAGAAAACCCGCGACGCAGATGAACTGCTGCGCGTTCAGGAACAGTTGGCAAACGATGAGGCGAAAGCGATGGCATTGCTGGATGAAAAACTGGATGCAGAACGTCGTCGCGCAGTGGCGGTACAGGCGATGTTAGCAGCGGCAGAAGAAAAACTGGCGCTGGAACAGGCTGCACGTGAAGAGGCTGAGGCAGCCCGGTTTGCCGAGGAGCAGGCGAAAGCTGCTGCGGCGGCGCGTGAAGCGGCAGAGCGTGCTGCACGCCTGGCTTCAGAAGAACAGGCACTGGTACAGCAACAGGCTTTGATTGAAGCCGAAAAGCAAAAAGAGATGCAGCAACAGGCTGCACAATTCGCAGCGCTGCAGCAGCAACAGGCTGCTGAACTGACCAAAGCAGAACAAATTCGTAGTAAAGCAGAGCAGCAAGCCGCCAACCTGGCACAAGAAAAATTAGAGGCCGAAAAGCTGACCGCAGAAGAAATCATCGCCCGCGCCTGCGCTGATCGTGAGCATGTTGCGGTATTGCAGGCACGTCAGCAACAGGAGCAGGAAGCCCGTCTGGCGCGCCAGGCCATGATAGAAGCCGAGCAGCAGCGCTTGATCAAAATTCAGGAACATGCTGACTTACAAAAGCAGGCTGCGCAGGATGCAAAAGAAAAAGTTCAGCAAGCCGAGCAATTGGGAAAAACTTTGCGTTTGCGCGCAGAAGCAGAAAAAAAAGCGCTGACACTGGTACAGGAAAAACTGCATGCAGAACAGCAGTTAGCCGCTGAATTGGCCGAAAAAGCCCGCCTTGAAGAAGCGGAAAAGATCGAGCATCAGGCACGTTTGCAAGCGGAGCAGGCGATCTGTGAAGCTTTAGAGTTTAAGCTGGCTCAGGAAAAACAATTACATGAAGAGCTGGCTGCGAAAGCCAACGCTGAACAGACTGCAGCCAATGCAGCTGAACAGCGCGTGAGAGCAGCCAGCCGCGCCAAGCGCCTGGAACAGGAAAAGGCCCAGTCACAACTGGCAGCAGCTGCTGCACTGGAAGAGCAGGCACGCCTGGCAGAACAGGCTGCGCTTGCAGCACAAGTGGCGGAACAGGCGGCAAAAGAAAAGCTGCAAGCCGAACAGCTAGCCAATGCGGCGGCACAGAGCCGCGCTCAGACGGAACAGGCGCAGGCGCGTGCAGCGGCCGAGCGTGCTGCTGCTGAAGCTGAAGCACAGACTATGGCTCAGGCTAAGCTGGAAGCGGAAGTCGCATTGCAGCAGCAAGCGAAGTCTTATGCTGCCAGCCAGGTCAAGGCGCACCAGTTAGTGCAGGAGAAAAACCGCCGTCTGGCAGAGCTGGAGCAAGCTGTCGCTCAACGTGTAGAGCAGGAAGCCAGCTTATTGATGAGCACCGAGTCGCGTTTGTTGGCGGAACAACAGGCTCAGTCTGAAACCCAGGCTAAACTGGAACAAGAGCAGCTGGCACAACGCTTTGCCCAGGCCAATGCCGATGCCGAACGTATCGCTCATGCTGCCGCCGCCGCGACACTTGCAGCAGAACAGGCTTTACATCAGGAATTGGCTGCCCATGCTGAAGCTCAGCAATTGACTGCGAATCTGGTCGCACAGCGGCTGCAGGCGGAAACTCAATTGCGTAGCCTGGAGCAGCAACGTACCGAAGCCGAGCAGGCATTGATGGTGACCCTACAGCAAAAACAAGAGGCGGAGCAGGCACTGTTGAACGAGGCCGCCAGCCGCCAACAGGCTGAAGCAGAACAGCAAGCCCTGGCGCAGCAAGGTCTGCAGGCTGAACAGGAGGCACGACTTGCCTTAGAGACGGTCAACGCCGCTGAAAAGCGCTGGTTACAAGAATCTGCTGAAGAAGCCTTGATTAAACGTGAAGCCGCCGCCGCTTTAGAGAAAAAATCAGCACTGTTGGCAGCTTCTGCACAGGCTGAGCAGGCACGCTTGCACACCGAGCAGGCTTTGAGTATTGAGTTGGCCGCTAAGCTGGCTTTCCAGGAGCAGGAGCTGGCACTGCAACAAGCGACACTGGCAGCAGAAGAAAAAGCCCGTGAACTGGCAGCGCAACGTCAGGTGTTGGCACAGGAGGCAGAAGCTGCCGCTCAGGCGCAGCTGCTGGCAGAGCAGGCCTTGTTTGCGCAATCCAGCCAACATGCACAAGCGCAGAAGCTGGCTAGTCAGGCTTTGGAAGCGCGTGTGGCTGAGACGCAAAAACTGTTAGATGCGGAAAATCAGCGTGCTGCGACAGAAGCGAACACCTTGGTGCTGATACGTGAAAAACTGCAGGCAGAACAAAGCGCTGCGGCCGCCGCAGTCGCAACCGAGCAGGCCGAACAGACTTATCTGCAGGCAGCACAAGAGCGCGCTAAAGCCGAGCAAGAAGCTGCAGTTGCGATGCAGGCCAAAGCAGAGGCCGAACAGGATGCTGCGCGCTTCGCTGCCTTGCATGCAGAAACAGAATTGGAAGCCAGTCGTCTCGCGCAAGTGAAAGCAGAAGAAATGCTGGCATTGCAAAAACTGGCCGCCGAACGTGCTCATGCAGAACAACAGGAATTACTGAAGCTGGCTGAACATCAGCAACTTGAACAACAAACCATCGCCCTCAAAAATCAGGCTTTGCAAGTCATCGATGCGAAGATGCAGGCAGAAGAAGCATTGGTACAGGCTGCACAAGAACGCCTGCAAATTGAAGAGCAGTTGGCAACGGATAGTCAGCAGCGTTTGGCGTTGCATCAGGAGTCCATACAAGCCGGGCAGCAGAAACGTGAGCTGGAAGCGCAACTGGCAGCAGCGCTCAGTACTGCGCTGACCGAAGACAATTTAGCCAGCGCAGCGTTGCAGGAACGCTGCGCAGCTGAGCAGAAATTAATCGAGCTGGCGTCTGCAAGACGCGAAAAAGAACAAGCTCTGGCAGCGCAGCTGGCAAATCAACTTGCATCGGAACAGGCGGCGCTGCTGGAGCTGGAACAGCAGGAACAGGAGCAAGAGCAGCAACAAGCTGCATTCGCTGATCTGATTTTGCGCAGAAGAGAAGAGCGTCAGGCGGCAAAACTGGCGTTAGAGCAGGCGCGTGAACAAGAATTGGCACTGAGCGCAGAAGAGCAGTCTTTGCAAGCCTTGTTGGCAGGGCAGGCTGTACAAAGTGAGAAACTGGCTGCTTTGCGTGAACAGCAACGTCAGCAATTGACTGCCTTGCAAGCGCAATGGGCACAGGAAGAACAAAAACTGCAGGCAGCCGCGCAGGAAGAGCAGCAGCAACTCGCCCATGAACATCAGGCTGCAGAGGTGTTGGCACAGACCTTGATACAGCGCTTGCGCGATCAGCGTCAGCATCACGTGGTATGGCGTGAACAAGTGCAGCAGGTATTAGAGTCTGCACCTGTCACGCTGGATACGGACTTTGCTCAGTCTGAGCCAGCAACGCCGGTTGGCCTGCGTCTGCGTCCATCCATACTGGCCGGCCTGATGTTATGCGCTGGGATGATAGGGGCTGCCGGCTTTTCTCAGTTGCTGCCAGTGGTACACGCTTCCGGGCAGGTAACAGGTAAAGCCGAAGGTAAGCAGGCGGCTAGCGTACAACAGTTGCCCGTGCAAACTGCGGATTCCTCAACCAATCAGTCAGTAATTCAAGCAGCAAATCAAGTTACTAATCAAGCCGAAAATCATGCCGTGAAGGTCACTGCAACTGGTTTGCAATTGAGTTATCAACTGGGTGGGACTGCAGAGAAAAACAAGATCGCTGATCGTGAGGACAATGCAATTCAAACTGCTGAAGCTGAAGTGACACAGTTGGCCATGGTAAAGACCAAATAAGCTAACAGCTAAGAACAATAATAGTAGGGGACATGTGAAAACCGGTGGCAGGTCCACCGGTTTTTTTTGTTTTTCAATCAGGCTGAAATGCTACTGTTTGTATGGACTAAGACAGACCTGAACTGAGTTATTCAGGCTTGTATTCGGGGAAAATCATCACAGCGACAAAACCACGGTCTTCGTGGTTATAAATACGTAATCGCCCGCGATGGCGCTTGATAATGCGATCGACAATTGCCAGTCCTAAACCGGAACCGTTCGCCTGACTGCGCGATGCGTCAGCACGGGTAAAAGGGCGTAGCAGCCTGACCATATCATCAACCGGGGCGCCGTCACCATAGTCACGGAAACTGATCAATATGCCTTGCTTTTTACCTTTGGTTTTCCGGCTGCATTGCACTTCGATGATGGTCGAAATCTTGTCTGGATTTTTACCGTAGCGGCTCGCGTTTTCTATCAGGTTGGAAAACATACGGTGTAACTCAGTGGCATTGCCGAGCATGAGTTGGTCCGGTGCGATATCGGTACGAATTTGTAAGTGATTCACCCTGGCATATTCTGAGATCACCTGTCCCAGTAAATCGCTGATATTGATGGTAGCGAAACCATGGCTATCCAGTGGTTTGGCGTAATCCAAAAATTGATTGATGATGGCATCCATCTGGCTCAGATCAGATTGCATGCCGAGGCGGGCATGCTGATCCAGATTGGACATTTCCACTTCCAGCTGCATCCTTGCTAATGGAGTGCGCAGATCATGAGAGATACCTGCCAGAATAATCGTACGGTCTGTTTCTATGCGCGCCAGATCTTCGACCATGCTGTTAAAGCTTGCATTGGTTTCCCTGATTTCCTTGGGGCCCAGCTCTGGTAAGGGATCTGGTTGTTTGCCTTGTGCCAGCAGGCGCGCTGCCAGACTGACCCGAGATAAAGGATCATTAATCAGCTTGGAAATCACTGCGGCTCCCAGCAAGGTCAATATCAGTGAGGCGGTGGCCCAGCTGATCACAGGCAGTGTCATCGGTGGTTCTATGCGATCGGTATCCAGCCTGAGCCAGTATTGCTCCGTATCGATATCAAAACTGATCCAGAAGCCTTTGATATCGTTAACGGATTTGGCAAAACGGGTAGAGTTGCTGAGCTTGACGCGCAGCATTTGACTCAGTTCGCTGAAGAAGGCAGTATTTTCCTGAACTTCAACCTTATCGTTTTCGCTGACCAGATGTATCCGTATCCCTTCTTCATGCGCCAGATCCAGCAACAGTTCACGCCGGGTTTCGGGAACGGAATGGGTGAGGGCGGCACGCGTGATGGTGACGATAGAGACGACCTGTGAGCTTAATTGCTGTGCTCGCGGGGTGCGTTCCAGGCTACGGAAACTGACAAACCAGACTATCATGCTGGTCATCACCAAGGTGGCCAGCATGATAAAGGTACGCCAGAACAGACCGCTGCGCAGCCATTCAGGGCTGTTTAAATAGGATTGCATCGCAGGATACTAAGTTTGCAACTTAGTTTTTCTGACCATCAGGAATGAAAACATAGCCCAGTCCCCAAACCGTCTGGATGTAGAGGGGACTGGATGGATCCGGTTCTATCAGCTTACGCAGGCGGGAAATCTGTACGTCCAGGCTGCGGTCGAACACCTCATATTCACGTCCGCGAGCCAGTTCCATCAGCTTTTCTCTGGACATGGGCTGACGTGCGTGGCGGGCGAATACTTTTAACACTGAAAATTCACCCGTGGTCAGTGAAATCGTCTCGTTGTTTTTTTTCAGGGTACGGGTACCCAAATCGAGTACAAATTCGCCAAAACTGAACGTCTGTGGACCATCGGATGGTGCGCCCGGCAGTTCGTCCGGCACTTTTCTGCGCAACACAGCATTGATGCGTGCTACCAGTTCGCGGGGATTGAAAGGTTTGGGCAGATAATCATCTGCGCCCATTTCCAAGCCTATAATGCGGTCAACTTCCTCACCTTTTGCAGTCAGCATGATGATGGGGGTCTGATCGCCGCCGCCGCGCAAGCGCCTGCAGATGGCAAGCCCATCTTCACCTGGCAGCATCAGATCAAGGACCAGCATGTCGTAACGCTCACGCATCCAGAGCTTATTCATGACCTGGGCATTTTCAGCGCCAACGACGTAAAAGCCTTGTTCGGTCAGATAGCGGCGCAGCAGTTCGCGCAGACGTAAGTCATCATCAACAACCAGAATTTTGGCTTTGGGTGGATTGCTCACTGGGTTAGAGCTGGATTCATTGTTTATGTTCAGATTATTCATAGCCCGTATGGTACTTGCATCACTGTGGCTTGAAAACCGTTAGCCCAATCTGCTTACAGAAAGTTACACAGTTTACCGGCCATTAGTCTGGGATTGTTAGCATTTCAGTTACTTGCTGATTAAAGTTAACGATCCACAGCGGGGCAGCCACGTGGGCTGATATAAGCGAGGTATCGTATTGGAACTGTATACCTTACGCAAAGGTATAAGCAAGTTTTTGTTGAGTGGTATCAGTTCGTAGCCATCTGCGCATGCAGAATGGCAGTCTGTGTATCAATATGTCGATCAGGTTTTAGTTCAGTCAGCTTCGTCTTCAGCCACACTGAATATGGCTTAATAACTGGATATTTAGTGCCGGCCTCAACATAAGGTGCGGCTCTCATGCGAGCAAAGCTACTGCATTACCAATTAGGGTAAAGGTTTCCGACTCAGCACTATCTATCCAGGATTCTGGCCACGCGCTCCAGACGACGGCAACGATATTGAGCGCAGGATTGATATAAATGAACTGGCCAAAAATACCCATTGCGGAAAATGCACCATCATGCACAGCCAGAGACGATGCTCCGGTTGGAAAACTCCACCACTGATATCCGTAACCTAAAGCATAGTCGGGATAGAGGTTGCCACATGCAGTCAGGGGCGTATCCGGATGCCCCGCTAAATCGCGCCAGCCATCAGGGAGTATGCTCCTGTTCTGAATCATGCCTTGCCGCAGGAAGAAAAGCCCGAAGCGCCCGTAGTCACGCAAGCATGCGCTGAAATTATTTCCACCCATTTCCAAACCATTTTCCGCATCCAGCAGCCAGTAAGCATTTTTTTCCATACCCATAGGCGCCCATATTTTTTTCGATGCATATTCACTCAGTGATGTGCCTGTCGCTGCAGCGACAACAGCACCCAGTACATAGCTTTCACCGGTACTGTAATTAAATACCGTTCCCGGAGCTGCGGCTCTGGGTCTGCTGCCGATTGCAGCCATCGCTGCACCCGGCACCTTAGATTGCACAGCCTGCAGTAGCCGCGCGATATCTGAGTCTGCGCTGCTGCTGTAGTTTTCTATCCAGCGCACACCTGAGCTCATGCGCAATAATTCGCGTATAGAGTTTGCAGCGTAAGCACTGTCTTTTAATTGCGCTACGTATTTACTGACCTTGTCATCCAGGTTGGCGATGCTGCCATCCTTGAGCGCGGCACCAATCAAGGTGGAGGTCAGTGATTTCGCAGCAGAAAACGATGTCCAGCGGGTCTCAGCATCGTTGCCCATGCCGTAGCGTTCCAGCGCAATCGCACCATTTTTCAATATCAACAGGCCGCTGGTCCGGTTGCGCTTCATGTAATCCTCAATCGAGTAGCTTTGTCCTGCAAATGTATAGCGCATTGCACCCAGATTGCGGCTATGTGCCGGCAGGGGGAGGACTGCGGTGCCGCGTTGTATGACCCGGGTATAGCCCAGCCGGTTCACATGACGGAAAGTTGCTGCCTGATTTTCTGGGGTAAAGCTGAGGAGACTGTCAGCGATGGCTTCTTCCGGTTCAGCACGCGTAGTGCTGCCGCCACAGCCACCGAGTACGCCGATACTTGCAAGGACGCCGCCAGCACCTAAGGTTTTGAGCGCCTCGCGTCGGCTAAATTTTTTAATCATATTGTCTCCGGGTTGGATCTGTTTGAATTCTTATTTTGCATGGTGCCGCGTGGGTTTTTGCAATGCATTGTCAGCTTATTGCGCGTTTGCTATGCGGGCAAGAACCGCAATTGAGGGGGCTGCAAATGAGGAGGAGAGTGGTTTTTTTATCACGTTGGCTGCAAAAAACAGGCATCATTGACACCAAAGCTTAGCCTTGGTGTTATGGTGTTTTCTGCTGCTGCGGGCTCGATTAGGCCTCAGTCTGCGCACGGACCTGGTCTGCTGATGCCTGGCAGTCCGTCATTTTAAAATGTATAAAAACCAGACTATTTGCCATGCCTGTTTCCAAGGACTTAGCGCAATTGAGTGAGCAGCTGTTAAAACTGGGGCGCTTATCCAGATCGGTTGTTGCAGCAGACTTTCTCAGTCAGGCGGTCAGTGTTGTCCGTGAGGTGCTGGAGTTTCCACGTGGCTGGTGGGGCTTGGGCTCAGCGCCAGGGGAAGGCTTGTCATTTGCGATTCATCAGGCGGAATATCTGGGATTACCCAGTGATTTTTCCACCGAGTGGCAAAAAATAGCGTGCATGGACAGTTATGCCGCAGCATTGAGTGAGCGGGGTGGTGAGGTGCAGTGTTATGTGGGGGGCGACTACACTGACTTGCCGCCCGAAATCATTGAGTTTGACCGCCGTTACGATCTGCATCACGCGATGGGGCTGTCGCTGGCTGATGGGCTAAGCGGACATGGTTTCTTTATTGTCGTCTACCGTGGACAAGGGACTGCGCCTTTCAGTGTCGGCGAAGCAGACCTGTTTCTTCATCTGATGCGGCATATTGTTCAGCTTTGGTATTTCGCTCTGCAAGATGCACTGTCCGCATCTGAGCGTTTATCGTGCGCGCTGTTAGCCAGTGCTGACGGCAGGGTGCTCTATGCCGGACCGGAATTATGCGAGTTAATTTATGCGCACTGGCCAGAGTGGAATGGGATACATTTGCCGCCAGCCCTCTGCGCCCATTTTGATCATTTGCCTTCAAAAATGCGTTTGAAAGGGAGTACGATCAAAATTCGCGCTAAGGATGAGCATATCTGGCTGACGTGTGGGGAGTCCGACAGACGGGATTTTTTGTTGTCACCACGCGAGCAAAGGGTGGCACATTTATTTGCCAGAGGCTTATCTTATAAAGAAATCGCACGTTTGCTCAATTTAAAGCCATCTACCGTGCGCACCTACCTGCGTGATGCTTACCTGCGCCTGAGGGTGAAAAACAAAGTGGAACTTGGTGACTGGCTGGACGCAAATACGGCACAAGGTCATTCATCGTGATATGTGTCACATGCTGGCAGTCCGCTGCGCACGATTGTCGGCCGGATCAATGTTGTATCCGGTCCCGTTGATCAGCGACGATGTTGTTTCATGATCTTTTGTTGCTCACGCTGCCAGTCGCGTTCTTTTTCTGTATCGCGTTTATCGTGCTGCTTTTTACCTTTGGCGAGGCCTATCTGGCATTTGATGCGGCCCTTGCTGAAATGCATATTCAGCGGAACCATGGTGTAGCCTGAGCGTTCTACTTTGCCGATTAACTTGCTGATTTCTGCTGCATGCAACAGCAACTTACGGGTGCGAACCGAGTCAGGGTGTATGTGTGTGGACGCGGTAGGCAAGGCACCAATATGGGCACCGAACAGGAAAATCTCACCGTCGCGCACAATCACATAGGCTTCTTTTAACTGCAATCTGCCGGCGCGGATAGCCTTGACTTCCCAGCCTTGTAATACAACTCCAGCCTCGAACTGTTCCTCGATAAAGTAATCGTGGAAGGCTTTTCTATTATCAGCAATACTCATTGATCGTGGTTTTTCTTGATGTCGCCGTCACAGAAATGGCCGCGGCGATTTCGATATGGTGATGACTCGGTTAAAATGCGAACCTGTGATTCTACCAAATGGTTCCCTTAGATGGCAGTTGTACATAAAACAGTTTTCATCGGCTTTAGCGCCGCCCAGATGTTTGCGCTGGTTGAAGCGGTCGAAAAATATCCCGAATTCCTGCCCTGGTGCGGTGGCGTGAGCGTGGCTGAACGGACACCGACTGGTCTGACTGCCACTTTATCGATTAATTATCACGGTATCCGCCAAAGCTTTACTACACAAAATATCAATCAGCCACCGCACAGCATGCAAATGAATTTGCTGGAAGGGCCGTTCCGCCAATTAAGTGGTCAATGGAAGTTCACGGAATTGCGCGCAGATGCCTGCAAAATTGAGTTTGATCTCAATTATGAGTTCTCCAGCAAATTACTGGAACATTTGATTGGTCCGGTGTTTGGTAAGATTGCCAATAGTTTTGTTGATTGTTTTTGCACGCGCGCCGAGGTGGTTTATGCCTGATTCTGTCAATGCGGCGATGATTACCGTGCAAGTTGTGTATGCGGCTCAGAATGCGATCTACTGCGCGCAGGCGACGCTTACCGCAGATGCGACTTTACATGAAGCCATTGTGCAAAGCGGTATCGTGAACATGTGTCCGGCCATCGATGTCAGCGTTATGAAGGTCGGTGTGTTCGGCAAATTGCGGGCATTGGATGCTGGTTTGCATGACGCGGACCGCATAGAAATCTACCGGCCCTTATCTGCAGATCCTATGGAGGCGCGCCGCCGCCGTGCCAAAAAGCAGGCGCGCCAGCAGGCCTCATCCTGAAGCCTGCACCTCAGTACAGCGCAGTTGTGAGTAACGCCTTAGATTACTGGCAGCCAGCGGTTGCCTTTTTTGTATCCGCAATTTCTTTGGCTCTTTGTGCATCATCCATATAATTGCGCTCGCCGTTTTTATCGGTGGTGGCGACCCTCACGCCGGATTCCAGGGTCTTTTGGTAGGTTTTGGCGCGTTCACAGTTTTTGCTTTTCTCAGACGCGGCTTGCTGATCGTCGGCGGCTTTTTTATCTTTTTCAGCCTGTTCAGCACGGCGCTTGTTGTAATCTTCATTGCGCGATGCGGTAGTGACTGGCTTATTGGCAGAGGCTGCATTCGCGGCTGTGCTGGCTTCCTTCGCTGGTGCTGCTGGCTCACTTTGCTCAGTCGACTTACCCGGTGTTTTGAGGATGCGGTTTTTTGGAACGGAAGCGGGTGGTGCGGTATCGGAGTACTGTTTATTTCCTTTATCATCCACCCATACGTACTGAGCCAGTGCATGACTGGTGATGCCGAGTGCGAGTAGGGCAGTGATAATTTGAATCTGACGACGTAGCATGATGTACTTTCTGTAAAACGGCAAAGAAAAAAGATATAGGAGTTTTACACGCGGGCAGACGAGTTCGCAAGTTTTCTGTATAATTCACTTTTGCGCCTATAGGAAATACTATGCGTTTACTCCAAAAAGCACTCACTTTCGATGACGTGCTACTCGTTCCAGCTTACTCGAACATCCTCCCTAAAGACACTTCTCTTGCGACGAAATTGACGCGCAATATTCATTTGAATATTCCGTTGGTGTCCGCAGCTATGGATACAGTGACTGAAGCCAGACTGGCAATTGCCATGGCACAGGAAGGCGGTATCGGTATCATCCATAAAAACCTCACAGCCAAAGAGCAGGCCCGCGAAGTCGCGAAGGTCAAGCGCTTTGAGTCCGGTGTGCTGCGTGATCCGATCACGATTCCACCGAGCATGAAAATCCGCGAGGTGATTGCCTTGTCCCAGCAATACGGGATCAGTGGCTTCCCTGTGGTGGAGGGCAATACTGTAGTCGGTATCATCACCAATCGCGATTTACGCTTCGAAGAAGAACTCGATGCAGAAGCGCGTTCCAAAATGACGCCACGTGAAAAACTGGTGTATGTGAATGAAACGGCCGACCTGTCCGAAGCCAAGCGTCTGATGAATAAACACCGCCTGGAACGTGTACTGGTGGTGAATGACAGCTTTGAATTGCGTGGTCTGATCACGGTCAAAGATATACAAAAATCGACCGAACATCCTTTCGCATCCAAAGATGTGCACGGTAAGTTACGTGTCGGTGCTGCGGTCGGCGTTGGTCCGGATAATGAAGAACGTATCGACTTGCTGGCAAAGGCAGGTGTGGACGTGATTGTAGTTGATACCGCACATGGTCACTCTAAGGGCGTGCTGGATCGCGTGCGTTGGGTCAAGGATAACTACCCGCATATCGAAGTCATCGGCGGCAATATCGCAACGGCCGCAGCTGCGCTGGCACTGGTTGAACATGGTGCCGATGCGGTGAAAGTCGGTATTGGTCCTGGTTCTATCTGTACTACCCGTATCGTAGCCGGTGTGGGTGTACCGCAGATTACTGCGATTGCCAATGTCGCCAACGCGCTCAAAGGTACTGGCGTTCCTTGTATCGCTGACGGCGGTGTACGCTTCTCTGGCGACGTCTCCAAAGCACTGGCCGCTGGCGCATCGACGGTCATGATGGGCAGTATGTTTGCCGGTACCGAAGAAGCACCGGGCGAAGTCATTCTGTTCCAGGGCCGCAGCTATAAATCCTATCGCGGCATGGGCAGTCTGGGTGCGATGGCAGACGGTTCTGCTGACCGTTATTTCCAGGATGCTGCCAATAATGCAGATAAACTGGTACCGGAAGGTATTGAAGGTCGTGTGCCTTACAAAGGCAGTGTATTAGCCATTCTGTATCAACTGGTTGGCGGTGTACGCTCCTCCATGGGCTACTGTGGTTGCGGCTCTATCGATGACTTGCATACCAAGGCAGAATTTGTAGAAATTACTTCTGCCGGCATGCGTGAGTCCCATGTGCATGACGTACAAATCACCAAGGAAGCTCCGAACTACCGCGCTGACTAATCATCAGTGAACCAGAGGGAGGAAGCATGTCTGCAAGTGTAGGGGGATTTCATTCGACGGGCATACGACAGCTGCAAACAGGTGTTGAACGTTTGATGAGTGAAAAATTCGACGCCAGGATAGCCCGTTTTGAGCGCCTGGGACTGCAGCTGTTTTCTACGGCCAATTGCTTTGTGAGCTTTGGTCAGCTCTCTGGGCGTTCAGGTGGTAATGAGAAGTCCATCACCGAAATGGAAGCCTTGTTTTGTGATGCGATTCCAGGCACGGATGAGATCGTCGTCATTCCCGATCTCAATCAACACACTGAGCTTGCGGAAAATCGCTACGTGGCAGGGCCGCCGTTTATTCGCTTCTTCGCTTCACATCCGGTCTATGCACAGGATGGACAATTGGCGGGCTGTTTGCGCCTGGTTGATTATCAGCCGCGCCAGTTTGATGAATCACAGCGACTGCTGCTGACTGATCTGGCGGCGCTGATAGAGCGCGAGCTGGCATTGGGTGTGATGCTGCAGACGCATAACGAACTGCTCAAGCAAAACCGGGTATTGAAGCGCGAGGCGATGATAGATCCCTTGCTGGGTACCTGGAATAAGGGCGCAATCATCCGCTCCCTGAGCATAGAAATGGAGCGCTGTACCAAGGCGCAAAAGCCCTTGTCGCTGCTGTTCGTTTATCCGGATCAGATTGATCAGATCCGCGCCGCATATGGTCTGGCGGCGACTGATCAGTTATTGATACGGGTAGTCAGCCGGGTACGTTCCTGTATCCGTCCTTTTGATGCGCTGGGGCGGTTTGGTTCCGATCAGTTGCTGATCGTATTGCCTGGCGCGTCGCATCTGGTCGCATTCGCGGTGGCGGAACGTATCCGTCTCGCCGTGATGACGCACCCTGAATGGGTGGATGACGCAGAAAAAAATTTGACGGTCTGTAGTGGGGTGGTGTCAACCGACACTTTTCCTGAAGCAGATCCAGAAGCCTTGATCAGCCTCGCTGAAAAAGCCCTGCTCTCTGCGAGGACAGCAGGAAACAATAGTGTTGTACAGGCAGCGCCCGCACAACCAGACATGATTATTTGAATTATGCACTCCAAAATACTGATACTTGATTTCGGTTCGCAAGTGACGCAACTGATCGCCCGCCGTGTGCGCGATGCCGGTGTGTTTTCTGAAGTTCATCCTTACGATGTCAGCGATGAATTCATCAAAAATTATGGCGCAGCCGGGATTATCCTGTCCGGTGGCCCGAACAGCGTGACCGAAGGCGATACGCCACGTGCGCCGCTGGCAGTGTTTGAGGCTGGCGTGCCGGTGTTGGGTATATGCTACGGTATGCAAACCATGGCCGAGCAGCTGGGTGGTAAAGTAGAAAATGGTCTGGTACGCGAGTTCGGCTATGCTGAAGTGCGTGCACGCAGCCATACTGCTTTGCTCAAAGATATCCATGATTTTGTGACGCCGGAAGGCCATGGCATGCTCAAAGTCTGGATGAGCCACGGCGACAAGGTCAATGAAATGCCGCCTGGTTTCAAACTGATGGCATCGACCGACAATTGCCCGATCGCGGCAATGGCTGATGAAGATCGCCGTTTCTATGCAGTTCAGTTCCATCCAGAAGTCACACACACGGTGCAAGGTGAAGCGATTATCGGTCGCTTTGTGCACGATATCTGCGGCTGTCAATCTGACTGGAATATGCCTGACTATATCGCTGAAGCGGTGGCCGCTATCCGCGCCCAGGTAGGCAGCGATGAAGTGATACTTGGACTGTCCGGTGGTGTTGACAGCAGTGTGGCTGCAGCGCTGATCCATCGCGCCATCGGTGATCAGCTGACTTGCGTATTCGTCGATCATGGCCTGTTGCGCCAGGACGAGGGCAAGATGGTCATGGAAATGTTTGCCAATAATCTGGGTGTGAAAGTGATCCATGTCGATGCGACTGCCCAGTTCATGGGGCATCTGACCGGCGTTACCGATCCTGAAGCAAAACGCAAAATCATCGGTCGTGAATTTGTTGAAGTGTTCCAGGCCGAATCCGCCAAACTCAGCAACGCAAAATGGCTGGCGCAGGGCACGATTTATCCTGATGTGATCGAAAGCGCCGGTAAAGGTAAAAAGGGTTCGCATACCATCAAGAGCCACCACAATGTCGGCGGTTTGCCAGATACCCTGAACCTGAAACTGCTGGAGCCACTGCGCGAACTGTTTAAGGATGAAGTCCGTAAGCTGGGCGTTGCGCTGGGTCTGCCACACGGCATGGTGTATCGCCATCCTTTCCCTGGCCCTGGCCTGGGCGTGCGCATTTTGGGTGAAGTCAAAAAAGAATTCGCCGACCTGCTGCGTAAAGCCGATGCGATTTTCATCGAAGAATTGCGCACTAACTTCGTTGATCCAAACGCAGAAAAGCCAGTCAGCTGGTACGACGCGACCAGCCAGGCATTTGCCGTTTTCCTGCCGGTTAAATCGGTAGGCGTCATGGGCGATGGCCGCACCTATGACTACGTAGTCGCTTTACGTGCGGTGCAAACCCAGGACTTCATGACCGCCCACTGGGCCCACCTGCCGCACGAATTATTAGGCAAGGTTTCCAACCGGATCATCAACGAAGTACGCGGCATCAACCGCGTGGTTTACGATATCTCTGGCAAACCACCAGCAACGATAGAATGGGAATAAGACGTGACATATAGCGTCAAAGAGATATTTTATACACTGCAGGGCGAAGGCAATCATGCTGGCCGCCCTGCGGTTTTTTGCCGTTTTTCGGGCTGTAATCTGTGGTCGGGCAGGGAAGAGGATCGCAGCTCTGCGGTTTGTCAGTTTTGTGATACTGATTTTGTCGGTACTGACGGCGTTGGTGGTGGCAAGTTTAAATCTGCACAGGAGCTGGCGCAGGCGATTAACGCCTTGTGGCCACAGTCTTACCCGGATAGTAAATACGTGGTCTTCACCGGCGGTGAGCCCTTATTGCAACTGGATACGGAACTGATCGCCGCGATGCATGCGGTCGGCTTTGAAATTGCGATTGAAACCAATGGCACCTTGCCTGTGCCTGAAGGCGTGGACTGGGTCTGCGTCAGTCCTAAAATGGGCTCGGCTTTGCAGGTCAGGCGCGGCAATGAAATCAAGGTGGTGATCCCGCAACTGGGTCAGGATATGGCAACATATGCAAATCTTGATTTTGAACATTACTTCGTGCAAGCCATGGATGGCCCGCTGCGGGACGATAATCTGCGTCTCGCAATCGAGTTTTGCAAAGCGAATCCGCAATGGAAGCTGAGCTTGCAAACCCATAAACTTCTACAAATTCCTTAAGCTTTTCATGTTAACGATTACCCGAAAAATGGAATTCGATGCCGGTCATCGTATTCCGGATCACAGCAGCCAGTGTCGTAATTTGCACGGTCACCGCTATACCCTGCAAATCACTCTGACTGGTGAGGTGGTGCAGCAGGATGGTGAATCCGATAATGGCATGATTATGGATTTTGGCGATATCAAGGCGCTCGCCAATGAACACCTGGTCAATCTGTGGGATCACTCTTTCATCGTCTACGAGAAAGACTACATCATCCGCAATTTCCTGGAAAAACTGCCGGGACATAAAACGGTAGTGATAGACCGCGTGCCTACCGTAGAGAACCTGGCCAAAATCGCCTTCGATATTCTGAAGGATGTTTACCGTGATCGTTTTGGCCGTACGCTGGAACTGAAAAAAGTCACACTCTACGAAACGCCTAACTGCTGGGCAGAAATCGACGGCTGATGAAAGCGGAAATACTGTCCGCTGCGGAGCAGGCGCACAGAGACGAAGGTTTCATGCGCCTGGCATTGGCACAGGCAAAGCTGGCCTGGGAGCAGGGTGAGGTGCCGGTCGGTGCGGTGCTGGTCAAAGACGGACAGGTCATCGCCGCTGGCTACAATCGTCCTATCGTTGACCATGATCCCAGCGCTCATGCTGAGATGATGGCACTGCGCGCGGCAGCGGCCTTGCTGCAAAACTACCGCATGCCAGGTTGTGAGCTATATGTCACGCTGGAACCTTGTGTGATGTGCGCCGGTGCTATGATGCATGCGCGGATAGCGCGCGTGATTTTTGGTGCCAGCGATTATAAAACCGGTGTCGCCGGTTCAGTGTTGAATATCTTTGACGAGCCTAAACTCAATCATCATACGCAGCTGACACGCGGTGTGCTGGCGGAAGAATGCGCGGCGCTGTTGCAGGATTTTTTTCGTAGCCGGCGTTTAGCCGCAGCACAAAAAAAGCTGCTTGCCCAAACTCAGAGTCAGGTGCTGCCAGACGCTCCATAATCTCCGTTTTTTTGTTCCCAAGCATTGCCTTGAAAACTATTAATCAGTTACTCTAGGGACTGTTTATTTTTTTGCAGGTGTCTTGTGAATTCAAGCTCAGCGCTTAGCACTACTCCCAGGCACATTGCGGTGGTTGCCCCCAGCGGCGCGCCACCCGATGAAGCTGCTGTCAAATTAGGACTGACCCGCCTGCAAGAGCAGGGTTTTACGGTGCATTCTTTTTACGATCCCGAACAAAAATATCAGCGCTTTGGTGGCAGAGATGCGCATCGCGTCGCGCAAATTCATGCTGCTGCCAGCGATCCCGACGTGGAAATTGTACTGGCGCTGCGCGGCAGCTATGGGTTGTCACGTTTGTTGCCCGATATTGATTTTGATTTGCTGGCACAAAGCGGCAAATTATTTGTCGGTTACAGTGATTTCACGCTGGTGCATCAGGGCTTGTTGCAGCGTGGCTGCCGCAGTCTGGCAGGCCCCATGCTGTGTGATGATTACACACGTGAGCAGCAGTCTGTTTACACCATAGACCAGTTCATGCATTGTATTTCTGCTGACAGTCATCGCGTCGAGTTTGAAACTGCGTACAGTGGCGAATTACAAGTGTCGGGTAAGCTGTGGGGCGGAAATCTGGCCATGCTTACGCATACAGCCGGCACGCCTTACTGGCACCATGAGCCGGAAGGGATACTATTCCTCGAAGATATTGGTGAACACCCGTATCGCATAGAGCGCATGCTGCTGCAATTGCATTATGCCGGTGCCTTAGCGAATCAAAAAGCGATCGTGCTCGGACATTTTTCGGCTTACAAGCTGGCGCCGCATGACAATGGTTATGACATGGAAGCGATGCTGGATTATCTGCGCAGCATCATCGCGGTACCGGTGGTGACCGGGCTGCCATTTGGACATACACCTATGCGTGCCAGTCTGATGGTGGGTAGCCAGGCGGAACTCAGGGTTACGCAGCAACAGGCTACACTAGCGATGCAGTGGTAAGCTGAATCAGCACTGATTGCTGCGGCCAGCGCACTAAAAGAGAAAGCCACCGTGAAGGTGGCTTTCTCTTTTTGCATTTTAGATATCTGTACTGCCTCAGCTCACTTGCAAGCTGAGGCAGATACGCCAGGTTTAGTCACCGGCATAGATATCATTGTCTTTGGTCTCACGGATGAACAGTGCACCAATCACAAAGGTTGCCAGCGCGATGATGATCGGATACCACAGACCGTAGTAAATATCGCCTTTGAATGCCACCAGCGCGAAAGCTGTGGTTGGCAGCAGGCCGCCGAACCAGCCATTACCGATGTGGTAAGGCAGGGACATAGACGTGTAGCGGATACGGGTTGGGAACATTTCAACCAGCATCGCAGCAATCGGGCCGTACACCATGGTGACGTACAACACCAGGATCACCAGCAAGACCAGCACCATCGGTTTGTCGATGGCCTTAGGATCTGCTTTGGCAGGATAGCCAGCTGCTTTGATCGCTTCACTCAGTTCTTTCGAGAAGGCTTTATCTTTGGCTGCAGCTTCTTCTTTTGGTAAGCCGGTAGACGCATACGAAGTGATGACTTTGTCGCCGACTTTAACAGTCGCTACTGTGCCAGCCGGTGCAACTTCATTGGCATAGTTGACCGATGCTGCAGCCAGTTTTGCCTTCACGATGTCGCAGGAAGAAGTGAATTTCTTAGTGCCGGTTGGGTTGAACTGGAACTGGCAGTCAGCCGGATCTGCAGTTACTACGACAGGAGAGTTTTTCAATGCAGCTTCCAGTGCCGGATTCGCATAGTGAGTCAAGGCGTTGAAAATCGGGAAGTAGGTCACCGCAGCGATCAGGCAGCCAGCCAGAATAATCGGTTTGCGACCAATTTTATCGGACAGGGAACCGAATACGATAAAGAAAGGTGTGCCGATGACCAGCGAAGCAGCGATCAGCAGGTTAGCTGTTGCGCCATCAACCTTCAGCGTTTGCTGCAGGAAGAACAGAGCATAGAACTGACCTGTGTACCAGACCACAGCTTGACCTGCAGTCAGACCAACCAGTGCCAGGATCACAATTTTCAGGTTTTTCCATTGGCCGAAGGATTCAGTCAGCGGTGCTTTGGAGGTTTTGCCTTCTGCTTTCATTTTTGCGAAAGCAGGGGATTCATTCATGGACAAACGTATCCATACCGAGATCGCCAGCAGGAAAACAGAAACCAGGAAAGGAACGCGCCAGCCCCAGATATTGAACTCTTCTTCACCGATTGCAGTACGTGTACCCAGAATCACCATCAGCGACAGGAACAAACCCAAAGTCGCTGTAGTTTGAATCCAGGCTGTGTAGGCACCACGCTTGCCATGCGGCGCATGTTCGGCCACGTAAGTTGCGGCACCACCGTATTCGCCACCCAGTGCCAGACCTTGCAGGATGCGCAGGGAAACCAGGATGATAGGAGCGACCACACCCCATGTTTCGTAATTCGGCAATAAACCAACGCAGAAAGTCGAGCCGCCCATGATCAGGATGGTGACCAGGAAGGTGTATTTACGGCCGATCATGTCACCCAGACGACCAAACACCAGTGCGCCGAAAGGACGCACGATAAAGCCTGCTGCAAAAGCCAGCAAAGCAAAAATAAAAGCGGTATTTGGATCTGCGCCGGCAAAGAATTGTTTGGCAATGATGGCTGCCAGTGAGCCGTACAGATAAAAGTCATACCATTCAAAGACGGTACCGAGTGAGGACGCAAAAATGACTTTGCGTTCTTCAGCTGTCATGCCGCCTGACGTTGCAATAGGTGCTGTCGCCATGCTTGTCTCCTGTTTTATGTATTAAAGTAGTTGGGCAATGCAATCAAACGGACGATAGAATCTGACCGGTCTGATCTTTTTTGCACAGCCTGAGTGTGCGAGCGTAAGCTTACGGCATGCTTTCTTGAAACTTACAGAAACTTACACAAGGGCAATTTTGTCGGTTTTTTTGTTAAAAAAAGACACATCGAAGAGAAATTTTCAATTATCGAACGGTCGTGCTTAATTGTGCTATTCTGCTGCGGATTGTTTGATTTGTACTGAAGCAAGTTAGCCCGAATCATGTCAGACTTGCTATCAGAAAACCCCGTTTGAACCATACCTATAACAGGAGACCTCCTATGTCAGACGCAGTCATCGTTTCTACCGCCCGCACCGGTTTAGCTAAGTCCTGGAAAGGCGCTTTCAATATGACCCATGGTGCGACCATGGGTGGACATGTGCTGCAGGCCGCCATAAAGCGCGCCGGTATCGAGGCAGCAGAGGTTGAGGATGTGGTGATGGGCTGTGCCACACCGGAAGGTGCAACCGGTAGCAATATCGCGCGCCAGATTGCGCTGCGCGCTGGTTGTCCGGTCACGGCGGCCGGTGTCACGGTTAACCGTTTCTGTTCTTCCGGCTTACAAACGATAGCGCTGGCAGCGCAGCGTATCATCGCCGGTGAAGGCGATATTTTTGCGGCAGGCGGGGTGGAGTCTATCTCTTGCGTGCAAAACGAGGCGAATAAACACATGATCGCTGAGCCCTGGCTCAAGGCGCATAAGCCGGAAGTGTACTGGCCTATGTTGCAGACCGCTGAAATGGTCGCGAAGCGTTATCAGATTTCGCGTGAACGTCAGGATGAGTATGGCGTACAAAGTCAGTTGCGCGCCGCAGCGGCACAGGCAGCTGGCTTGTTTGATGCGGAAATCGTCCCGATGACCACCACCATGGGCGTGGCGGATAAGGCATCCGGTATGTTGATTACCCGTGAAGTCACGATCGCCGCCGACGAGGGAATTCGGGCAGACACTACAATCGAAGGCGTGTCGAAAATCCGTAGCGCCTTGCCTGGTGGCGTGATTACAGCCGGTAATGCGAGTCAGTTCTCAGATGGAGCTTCGGTAGCGATTGTGATGCGCTCTGAAGTGGCGGAAGCCAAGGGCTTACAGCCGCTGGGTATTTTCAGAGGCTTTGCGGTGGCGGGTTGCGAACCCGATGAGATGGGCATAGGCCCGGTATTTGCGATCCCTAAGCTCTTGAAAAAAGCTGGTCTGCGCGTTGAGGATATCGGTCTGTGGGAATTAAACGAAGCCTTTGCGGTACAGGTGCTGTATTGCGCTGACAAACTGGGCATCCCTATGGACAGATTAAACGTGAATGGCGGCTCCATCGCTGTCGGCCATCCGTATGGTGTATCTGGTGCACGTCTGACGGGGCATGCGCTGATCGAGGGCAAGCGCCGTGGCGTGAAATATGTGGTGGTGACCATGTGCATAGGCGGTGGCCAAGGGGCGGCAGGCTTGTTTGAAGTTGTCTGATCTTGAATAGTGTGTTGATTTCTAGTGAGTGACTTATGCAATCTAAACTTGTCTCCCGCCGTGATCTGGATTTTTTATTGTTTGAGTGGCTGCAGGTAGAACAGCTGCAAGAGCGCCCGCGCTATGCGGATCATAGCCGGGAAACCTTCAGTGCCGCACTCGATACCTGTGAGCAGATCGCCAGCGATTTGTTTGCGACGCATAATAAAAAAGCGGATGAAAATGAGCCGGTGTTTGACGGCAGCTCGGTACGCATGATTCCGGAAGTCGGGCATGCGCTGCAGGCTTTCCGCAATGCCGGTTTGTTTGCTGCGGGCCAGGATTATGAATATGGCGGGATGCAGTTACCCTGCGTAGTCGAAAAGGCGGGTTTTGCCTATTTTAAAGCAGCTAATGTAGGTACCGCCGCCTATCCGTTTCTGACCATAGGCAATGCCAACACCTTGCTGCGTTGTGGTACGCCTGAGCAGATAGAACGCTATGTGAAACCCATGCTGGAAGGCCGCTTTTTCGGCACCATGTGCCTGTCTGAGCCGCAGGCGGGGTCCAGTCTGTCGGACATCACTTGCAAGGCTATCCCGCAGGAGGATGGGACTTACCGTCTGACTGGCAACAAAATGTGGATTTCTGGCGGTGAACACGAGCTGGCGGAGAACATCGTTCATCTGGTGCTGGCGAAAGTACCTGACCAGCACGGTAAGCTGATACCCGGCGTGAAAGGCATATCGCTGTTCATCGTGCCTAAGTTTCTGGTGCAGGATGATGGCAGTGTGGGTGAGCGCAATGATGTGGTGCTGGCTGGCCTCAACCATAAAATGGGCTATCGCGGCACCACCAACTGCCTGCTGAATTTCGGTGAAGGTAAATTCCAGCCGCAGTCACAGGCCGGAGCCATCGGCTACTTGGTCGGCAATCTGCATCAGGGCCTGGCCAATATGTTCCATATGATGAACGAGGCACGCATAGGCGTCGGTCTGGGGGCCGTGATGCTGGGTTACACCGGCTATCTGCATGCACTGGAGTACGCGCGTCAGCGTCCGCAAGGCAGGGCGCCATTGAATAAAGATCCTGCCAGCAAGCAGATACCCATCATTGAACATACCGATGTGAAGCGCATGCTGCTGGCGCAGAAAAGCTATGTCGAAGGTGGACTGGCACTGAATCTCTACTGCGCCAGACTGGTGGATGAAGAGCGCACCGCGCCTGATGCCGCTACGCGTACCTATGCCAATCTGCTGCTCGACATCCTGACTCCGATTGCTAAATCCTGGCCATCGCAATGGTGTCTGGAGGCGAATAATCTGGCGATACAGGTTCATGGTGGTTACGGCTATACGCGTGAATACCATGTCGAACAGTTTTACCGTGATAACCGGCTCAATCCCATCCACGAAGGCACGCACGGCATACAGGGACTGGATTTGTTGGGGCGCAAAGTCATCATGCAGGATGGTGCAGCGCTGGAAGCACTGGGCGAACTGATGCATAAAACCCTGCTGCGGGCCGCTAACACCGAGCCCTTAGTCGGCTATGGCAAAGCGCTGGCCAGGGTGCTGCAACGACTGGCGCAGGTCACTAAGCTCTTGCACAGCCAGACAGATAAGAATCTGACGCTGGCAAATGCCTCTTTGTATCTGGAGGTATTTGGACATGCGGTAGTTTCCTGGATCTGGCTGGAGCAGGCTTTATGTGCGCTTCAACAAAAGCTGGCCCACGATGCCGATTTTTACGCAGGAAAATTGCAGGCCTGCCGCTATTTCTTTCAATGGGAATTACCGAAAGTTCATGCGCAACTCGACATTCTGGCGCAGTTGGACCGCACCAACCTCGATATGCAGGACAGCTGGTTCTGATACCAGAGCTGCTTGTTTAAGCGATTCACACAGAAGATCAATTTTCAGATTCGGGCACGTCAGGCTGGCGCTGAACAGCGCTGACTGCTGGCGTGAACTCAACATAACGGAGATGCAATGACCGCACGCAGCGTACAACAACTGATGAATTTGCAGGGTAAAACAGCACTGGTTACCGGCGGCTCACGCGGGCTGGGGCTGCAAATGGCTGAGGCACTGGGCGAACAGGGCGCACGCGTCATCCTGTCGGCGCGCAAACAGGATGAGTTGGATCAGGCCGTTGCTTACTTACATGAGCGTGGCATCGCTGCCAGTGCGATAGCCGCGGATCTGGCGCAGGAAGCGGCTGTGCAGCAACTGGCGGAGCAGGCTTTGGCGCAGGCGGGACAGATTGATATTCTGGTCAACAATGCCGGTGCGACCTGGGGTGCCCCGGCGCAGGATTACCCGCTGGAGGCTTGGGATAAGGTGATGGATCTGAATGTGCGCAGTATCTTCCTGCTGTCCCAGATCATAGGTAAACGCAGCATGATACCGCGTCAGACTGGCCGTATCATCAATGTCGCCTCCATCGCAGGTTTGGCCGGTAATGCGCCCGGCACTATGCAGACGATTGCATATAACACCTCGAAAGCAGCAGTGATTAACTTTACCCGCACCCTGGCCGGTGAATGGGGTCAGTACGGTATTACGGTCAACGCGATCGCGCCCGGTTTCTTCCCGTCCAAAATGACGAAAGGCATACTTGAGCATCTGGGTGAAAAGAACTTGTCGCGCATGGCACCTTTGCAGCGCATCGGTGACGACGAAGACTTAAAGGGAATCACGGTATTATTCGCCTCCGATGCAGGCAAGCACATTACTGGTCAGACTCTGGCTGTGGATGGTGGCGTGTCTGCAGTGGCCTGATACAACGTCTGCATTGTTTCAGGCTGGTTCGCCTTTTTTTAAAGACTGCGGCTGCTGCGGCAGCCAGTCTGTTTGTTGATAGATCCATGAAAGAATTATCCGTTCCCGACGCAACTGCGTCAGCGATAGCTGCGACACCAGCGAAACCAGCGACAACTACGCCGGGCGCTGTGCTCGCTCAGCCGACTGCTGAACTTAATCCCTTCCTGCATGATCTGGGGGTGGAGTTTCTGGAGATGGCCGATGGCCAGGCCAGAATTGCACTGGATCTGGAAACGCGCCATATGAATAGCTGGATGATCACCCATGGCGGCGTGCTGATGACCATGCTGGATGTGGTGATGGCGATGGCCGGACGCTCACTGCATGAAGATCTGAAAGGTGTGGTGACGGTAGAGATGAAAACCAGTTTCCTGCAACCTGGCGGCGTTGCGGGAGGCCGCATCGAGGCACGCGGCAAGGCCTTTCATCAATCCACCACCATGTGTTTTTGTGAAGCTGAAATCTGGCATGGCGAGCGCCTGATCGCGAAGGCGATGGGCACATTTAAATATCTGCGCCGTCTGAAATCCGGCGAAAACATGAAAAAGCTGTGTGGCAGCGATTAAGTTACGCCTAATTTTGTATCAATCCAGGATAGAGGCCTGAATCTGGCCGGGCGTAGCGACGCTGACGCGACACGCCTCAATCCTGATCTAAAGGAATACCAACATGAGCACTTATCAACGCATCGTTTTAGCTTCCCGTCCTCAGGGCGAAATCAGCCCGGATAATTTCCGGCTTGAGATCCTGGCAGTACCTGAGATTCAGGATGGCGAAGTCCTGATCCGCAATCACTATCTGTCGCTCGACCCATATATGCGTGGCCGCATGCAGGACAGTAAAAGCTATGCCGAGCCGCAGCCTTTGAATGCCACCATGATAGGCGGTACCGTAGGCGAAATCATCGCCACAAAAAATCCGCGTTTTGCGGTTGGTGATCAAGTCATCAGCATGAGTGGCTGGACTGAAATGGCGGTATCGGATGGCAGCCTGTTACGTAAGCTCGATACGACGCACATCCCTTTGTCTGCCTATCTGGGGGCGGTGGGAATGCCGGGCCTGACAGCCTGGTATGGCCTGACCCAGATCATGCAGCCCAAAGCAGGTGAAACGGTAGTCGTTTCTGCCGCCAGCGGTGCGGTGGGCAGCGTCGTCGGTCAACTCGCGCGGCAACGCGGCTGCCGTGTGGTGGGTATCGCCGGTGGCCAGGAAAAATGCGCCTATGTGGTGGATGAACTGGGCTTTGATGCCTGTATCGATTACAAAGCAGATGACTGGCAGGCTGCATTGACAGCTGCCACACCGGATGGCGTCGATGCCTTGTATGAAAATGTAGGCGGCGCAGTTTTCGATGCGACGCTGACGCGTATGAATCCGTTTGGCCGCATTGCCTTGTGCGGCATGATCGCCGGCTATAACGGCGAACCGGTACCGATACAAAATTCACGCGTGTTCCTGACGATGCGTCTGACTATGCGTGGCTTCATTGTTTCTGAGCATATGGATCTATGGCCACAGGGCTTGCAGGAACTGGGCGCACAGGTCGCCAGCGGCCAGCTCAAGTTCCGTGAGTCTGTCGCACAAGGGCTGGCACAGGCACCGGAGGCACTGATCGGTTTGTTAAAAGGCCGTAATTTTGGCAAACAACTGGTCAGGCTGATCTAAGTCCAGCTGCCCAGCTTAAGCAATTCATCATCGATTACAAAATAAACAGGAGACAAGATGAAGACTTTTACTAACCGGGTAGCCGTGATTACCGGCGCTGCCAGTGGCTTTGGACGTGAGTTTGCACTGATCGGTGCAAGGCTGGGTATGAAGCTGGTGCTGGCCGATGTACAGAAAGAAGCGCTCGATGCGCTGAGCGCTGAACTCAGTGCACAGGGCGTGCAGGTACTGGCGCAGGCCTGTGATGTGCGCCATGCGGAGCAGGTGCAGGCACTGGCCGATGCAACAATGGCGCGCTTTGGCGCAGTCCATCTGGTATTTAACAATGCGGGTGTCGGTTCCGGTGGTCTGATCTGGGAAAACACCCAGGCCGATTGGGAATGGGTGCTCGGTGTGAATCTGTGGGGCGTGATTCATGGCGTCAGGATTTTCACACCGCTGATGCTGGCGTGCGCGCGTCAGGATGCTGATTATGAAGGACATATCGTCAATACTGCATCGATGGCGGGCTTACTCAATGCGCCGACCATGGGCGTGTATAACGTGTCTAAGCATGCGGTGGTGTCGCTGTCGGAATCGCTGTATCAGGACTTACAACTGGTTGATGCACCGATAGGCGCTTCGGTGCTTTGTCCGTATTTTGTGCCAACTGGTATCGCGCAATCGCATCGTAACCGGCCCGAAGATGTGGCTGGCAGTGCGCCTACCGTCAGTCAGCGCGTGGCACAGGTGATGTCTGATAAGGCAGTCAGCTCAGGTAAGGTGACGGCGCAGGAAGTGGCTGAGAATACTTTCAAGGCGATCGCTGAAGCACAGTTTTACATCTATTCGCATCCGGCAGCGCTGGCGAATGTGCAGGACAGAATGGAAGACATCGTGCAGCAACGTAACCCCGGCGATCCCTACAAAGCAACGCCGCACATACGCGAAATGCTGCGTGAAAAACTGAAATCCTGAGCCGCGTCCGGCTCGTTTCATCTTCTTATTTAAGGCACAGGAGCTAAGTATGAGCATGGCAAAAGTTCAGATACAAACCGGACAATTTGCGCAACTGCCGAATGGCACGCGCCTGCATTATGCGAGTGCCGGTGAGCCTGGCCGGCCGCTGATTTTGTTTGTGCATGGCTTTCCCGAATTCTGGTACGAGTGGGTAGCGCAACTGGAAGAATTCGGCACGGATTATTTTGCGGTAGCGCCGGATTTGCGTGGCTTTAATCTGTCGGATATGCCGACTGATCCCGCTGCTTACAAAGCCAGACATATCGTTGATGATTTGCAGGGGCTGATCACTACGCTGGGTTATCAGCAAGCGATCATCGTCGCGCATGACTGGGGTGGCGCGGTATGTTGGAATCTCGCGAATGCCTTGCCCAAGCTGGTGGAAAAACTCATCATCATCAACTCACCGCATCCCTATCTGTTTATGCAGGCACTCGCAAACGACCCTGCCCAGCAGGCTTCCAGCGCATACATGAACTGGTTGCGGCAGCCGGGTTCTGAGCAGGCACTGGAAAAAGACAATTTCGCTTTAATGGAAGGCTTTTTTCAGGGCATGGGACAGCCGCCCGCAGTCTGGTTTGATGCGGACACCCGCAGTAAGTATCACGCATGCTGGCAGCGTGGCCTGCATGGCGGTGTGAATTATTATCGTGCTTCGCCCTTGCACCCACCGACAAATCAGGCGGCCGGTGCGCAGCGCCTGGAACTGAAACCCGCTGATTTCTGCGTGCAGCCACCGGTACGCATCATTTGGGGTGAAGCTGATCAGGCTTTGCCAGCCAGTCTGCTGCTTGGTATAGAGGCTTTTATCCCCGACTTGCAGATCGTACGCATTCCTGAGGGCGGGCATTGGGTGATCCATGAACAGCCACAAAGAGTGAATGCGCTGTTACGGCAATTCCTGAGTTCCTGAGTTAGCTTTGACCGCGCTTGCAAGTAGCAGGCTGGCAGGCGTATATTGTTCGTTTTTCCACCCGGGATGGCCTGCATCGCTTGCAGGGAATCTGTGCAGCATGCGCCGGTTTTACAAGTCCCTTCACCACTGAGAAGTCGTCCATGAGTACAGTAAGAGTCGTATTAGGAGATTGGAGTAGCTTGCAGCAAGATGCGCAAGCAGTTCGTTATCAGGTTTTTGTCGTCGAACAAAATATTCCGGCAGAGTTGGAATGGGATGTGATGGATGCGCAATGCCTGCACGCGGTGGCCTACAATGAACAACAACAGGCTGTCGGAACCGGGCGCTTGCTGCCCGATGGGCATATCGGTCGTATGGCAGTGCTGGCGTCGGCGCGTAATCTGGGTGTCGGTGCAGAAATTCTGCGTGAACTCATGAGCCAGGCCAGACGCCGTGGTGATGCCGAAGTGCGTCTGAATGCACAGCACACAGCAGAGCGCTTTTATCTGCGTGAAGGCTTTGTGCGTGAGGGCGATAGTTTTGAAGAAGCCGGCATCCCGCATGTCTCGATGAAGCATACATTGTAATTGCTACCGCGATTGCAGCACCAGCCAGCCTCAGCGCTGGCTTTTTTTATGGCCGCTTGCTCCTGTTTCTGAGCTGTCCACGACACAGGCTTTCATCGCTATATATCGATGTAGCATATGATTTTTCCGTCTATAGATAAGTTAATAATAAATAGTGACTTTTGAAATATATGCACTAGAGTAAGATCTGTGTAACATTTTTTTGCATTTTGTTTTTTGGTAACTACCTGGTCAGCACAAAGCTTTTTCATGTGGCACTAATAGCTAGTCATCGTGGCCACACTGTGCCTGCAACCAGCAAGGATTGTGCGGCAACCGGGACATATCGGGTGTTGATGTTGACTTGTAGTAATGTGGAACTGATGCGCGTGCGGAGGAAAAAATGAATATACAAAATACCAAAGTTTCGACCAGACTCATTAGTGGCTTTAGTCTGGTCCTCGTGTTTATGTTCGTCATTTTGGCAATGGCGATCATTAATATGCAGCAAATGAATAAGCGTATGGAGCAAATCGTGCAATTTAACGATGAAGAAATCCGTACCGCGCAAACCATGTATCTGACTGTTACCGAACGCGCATTGGCGCTACGCAATCTGATTTTGCTGACGGAGCAAAAAGAGATACAGATAGAGGTAGACCGCATCGCAGCACAAAATAAAAAATATGCAGATGCACAGACCAAACTTTATCAATTGCTGAAGACGGATCCTGAGTCTTCACCTGCAGACATCGCAAATCTGGATAAGATCGCAGAGCAATCCAAATTATCACTGCCATTTATTGAAAAAGCGGCGAACCTGGCTTTACAAAAACAGACCGAAGAGGCTTATCGCATCCTGCGTTATGAATATCGCCCAGTGCAACGCAAATGGTGGGATATGATCAATGAGCAGATGGTTGAGCAGGAAAAGCAAAATCAGGCTGCGGTCGTCAAAGCAGCGGCGGATTATAAACAGGCGCGCAGCACCTTGATTACCCTGGGTTGTCTGGCCTTGCTGGTCGGCGCTATCGCTGCCTGGTTAATCGTACGTAGTTTGCTGGCCCAACTGGGTGGCGAGCCACGTTATCTGGTGCAAATCGCTGAAAAAATTGCTTCTGGTGATCTGAGCATGGACATCCGGGTCGATAAGGGTGACAGCCACAGTCTGATGCACGCGATGCGCGATATGCGTAATGGCCTGGCGGACATCGTTGGCATGGTCAGAACCGGTACCGAAACGATCGCCAGCGCATCGCGCCAGATCGCTTCCGGTAATATGGATTTATCTTCACGCTCAGAACAGCAGGCGGGGTCGCTGGAAGAAACTGCGTCCTCAATGGAAGAACTGACCTCAACCGTGAAACAAAATGCTGACAGCGCACGTCAGGCGAATCAGCTCGCGATGTCTGCCTCCGATGTCGCAGTCAAGGGGGGTACTGTGGTGGGTGAAGTGGTGCAGACCATGGGTTCCATTAATGATTCTTCACGCAAGATTGTCGATATTATCGGCGTTATCGATGGCATCGCTTTCCAGACCAATATCCTGGCGCTGAATGCCGCCGTCGAAGCAGCGCGGGCGGGTGAGCAGGGTCGTGGTTTTGCCGTGGTAGCGACTGAAGTACGCAATCTGGCTCAGCGCTCCGCCGAGGCAGCACGCGAGATCAAGAAACTGATCGACGACTCAGTCAGTAAAGTGGAGATCGGTGCCAAACTGGTCGATCAGGCAGGTGCGACGATGGAAGAAATCGTCGGCAGCATACAAAGCGTGACCGCCATTATGAATGAAATTATGCTGGCCACTCAGGAGCAGACTGCCGGTATCGAGCAGATCAACGAGGCCATCGTGCAAATGGATGATGTAACCCAGCAAAATGCTGCTTTGGTCGAAGAAGCAGCAGCAGCAGCGGCCTCTTTGCAAAATCAGTCGGATAGTCTGAGCGACCTGGTCAGTACTTTCATCCTGTCCTCTGCCCAAAGTGCCTCACCCAATTTGAATAGCCCGGTAGCAGCGGCGAAGTCCGCTAAAGTTCTGCCACTGGTCAAAAAAGCTGCACCGCATGCACAGTCAGCACCATCGCTCAAACAGATCAAGCGTATCGGTGGTACCGCACAGGCCCAGCCTGCACGCCAGACCAAAGCCGCGACTGAGCAGGAATGGGAAGAATTCTGAGTAGCTGTATCACAGCGTAAATGAGTAACAGGAGGGCATATGCCAATCTTCGCGCAAACCGTTCCGGCCGCGTCGCCACTCGCTATCGACAGGAAAGAGACACTCGGGCGCTTTCTGCCTGATACTCAGCCACGCGCACAGCATGTAGTCTGGCATTCCGGTCATGTCTCAGCTACAGTAAGGGAGAGGGTACTGGGCCAGCGTCCGCTATGTTTATGGATGACCGGACTCAGTGCTGCAGGCAAATCCACCCTGGCCTATGCACTCGAAAAGCAGCTGCTGGACTGTGGGCAGCTGTGTTATGTGCTGGATGGAGATAACCTGCGGCATCACCTCAATAGCGATTTAGGCTTTTCCGTCGCTGACCGGCGCGAGAATTTACGCCGCGCAGCGGAAGTCGCGCATCTGTTTAATGAAGCTGGCATGATCGTGATTACCGCGTTCATCTCGCCTTTACGTGCAGACCGTGCGATGGCAGCCGAAATTATCGGTCATGACAATTTTGTTGAGGTATACGTCAAGGCATCAGGTAAAACCTGTGAGCAGCGTGATCCCAAAGGCTTGTATGCCAAAGCCAGAAGAGGCGAGATTCCGCAGTTCACCGGTGTCAGTGCGCCCTATGAGGAGCCGGAAACCCCTGATTTCACGATAGATACCGAGTTAACAACGACGCAGACGGCCGCAGACCAGCTATTGGCGTATCTGGCGGAGCGATGTTTGATGAGGTGAACTGATGACAACAGCAATCCCGGACAATGTGACATGTTTTGATGTGTTTAATGGTGACGCCGATGGGATTTGCGCCCTGCATCAGCTCAGACTGGCGTTTCCACGTGAGACGATTGAGATTACCGGGGTGAAGCGCGATGTGGCTTTGCTGAGCCGGATAGATGCCAAAGCCGGAGACCGGATCACCGTACTCGATATTTCACTGGATACGAATGTGGAGGCGCTCAAAAAGCATCTGGCGGCTGGCGCAGAAGTCGAGTATTTCGACCACCATGCGGCTAACCAGCGCTTTGCGCATCCGAATTTGCAGTTGTATTGGAATGATGCACGTGATGTCTGTACCAGTTTGCTGGTCAATGAATATCTGGAAGGCCGTTATGTGATGTGGGCCATCGTTGCTGCGTTTGGTGACAATCTGCTCGATACCGCCAATGGACTCGCGATGCAGCATGGTCTGAGCCGCGAAGACCGTTCGGCATTGATGGAATTAGGACGACTGCTGAATTACAACGCTTATGGGGAAAGCACGGAAGATTTGCATGTACATCCGCAATTGCTGTATCGAGAAGTACATAAATTCGTTAATCCCTTTGATTTTATTCAGAACTCCAGTCACTTTTTGGCTCTGCAATATGCGTTTGCTGAAGAGACGATTTTTTTGAGTGAATTGCAACCGGTAGCCAGTCGTGGGCTCAGTGAAATTTATCTCTTGCCGGATGTACCGTGGGCGAGACGCCTGTCTGGCTTGCTGGCCAACCGCTTGCTGGAAGAACGCAGGGAATATTCGTTTGCGGTGCTGACGCCAAGGCAGCAGGGCGGATTTGTGGTCAGCGTGCGCTCGGCCCATCCGGAAACACTGCCAGCCGACCGCCTGTGCAGCCAGTTCGCCGGTGGTGGCGGACGCCGGATTGCAGCGGGTATCAATGTCCTGGAGGCAGAACAGCAGGACTTGTTTTATCAGCGGTTTTTTGATTTTTTTGAGCCGGCTCAAGCAGGCCGCCAGCCCTGAAGTGAATTTCATGTGCTCAGCACTTCGGAGGCGTGTCTGCCGGTCGTGATGGAAACTGAACGAAGACGAGGCAGATCATGCAAGCACCAGCAGTCAGGCAGGAGCATTCAGATACAACTCAGCCATCAGGCCGGCCACGCCCGGTGCTGATGATACCGCTACGCCGTTGCGGCAGTCATGCGCTGCGTCTGCGTCTGAATCAGAATCCTGCGTTTTATTCTCCCTACCCATTGCACATCATCGATTTCATGCCGCTGCTGCCGGGCTACGGTGACTTGTCGCAGGATGAAAACTATTTCCGGCTGGTGGTCGATGTCATAGGCCTGCAAGCTGCCAGCATGGTCAAATGGAAAGACATGGTATTTGATCCGGTCGAGATTTTTGAGGCCTTACGCGATCAGAAACGTAGTGTGCACCGCATCTTATGGGAATTGCTGTTACGCGCAGGTGAATTGCATCAGGCTGGTATCGTCATGGACAAGTCACTGGACAGCGTGCGCTATGCGGATGAACTGATGGACTTGTTTCCCGATATGCTGTTCCTGAACGTGATCCGCGATCCGCGTGCCCAGGTCGCGTCGATGAACCGTGCCATTATTCACGACTACGATTCGCGTTTGAATGCACTGACCTGGCGTGAAGCGCATGAAATGGCGCAGCAAGTCCAGCAGCGCTGGCCAGATCGGGTGCTGAGCATACGCTATGAAGATTTTCTGAGTAATCAGGAAGCGGTATTGCGCCGAGTCTGCAGCTTCTTTGGTATTCCATTTTTGCCAGCGATGCTGGATGTTGCTCATTCAGCGGAAGCACAACAGATTTCGCAATTATCGGCGCTGTGGGAAAGTAACCGCTTTCCACCGCTGATGGCGAACAAAGATAAATTCAAGCAGCAGCTATCCATCACTGAAATCGAGGCCATTGATAGTATCTGCGCTGACTGGATGCTGCAATATGGCTACGAAAGAATGACAGCAGCCAGTTGTGCGCTTGATCCTGCAATGATCGCAGAGGCGAGGGAAGCATCGCGCGTCAAACGTCTGCAAGCCTGGACTCAACTCAAGGAAGCAAACTTCAAGGACTTTATACTGCGTCGTTTCCGGGCCGATTATCTGGCACAGCTGGCTACAAAAAACTCTGTGTGAGGCGAGTCGCGCTTTTCATCCACATGCAGCGGGATGCAAAGCGCGACAACTGGCGGCTAACAAGGCCGGATCAGACGATGGCGATCATCACGCCTGCCAGCAAGACCAATACACCAGCGATGCGTTCGGTGATCAGCGCATAACGTTCTTGCGTTGCTAAATGACTGGCTTTGGACGCCAGCATGCCGTACGCCAGCAAGATGAAAAACTCCGGAACAATCGAACACACTGCCAGTATCAGCATTTGCCAGCCGACTGGCTGCTGCAGGTTAATAAATTGCGGCAGGATGGCGACAAAGGTCAGCATCGTTTTCGGATTCGTCAATTGCAGCATCAGTGCATTGAGATAAATCCGGCGTGGGCTCAGCGTATTTTCGGATAGCCGCGACAGCGTGATCGGTGAAGGTCTGCCGGTGATGGCTGACAAACCCAGATACACCAGATACGCCGCACCCAGATACTTAATACCCAAAAACAGCTGTGGCGACGCCAGCAATACGCCGCTGAGGCCAGTGGCGGACAGCAAAAAGAAAATCGCATTGCCACTTAAGATACCCAAAGTCACAAACAAGGAGGTGCGCCAGCCACGTGCGATGCCGTACGCGACCACCATCATCACTGCCGGTCCCGGCGACAGCGACATCGCTGCTTCAGTCACGGTAAATAAAGCCAGATTTTCCCAATTCATCGCTGGCCCTGCAGAAAACCAAGCATCGCCGTCAACACTGCGTCGCCCTGTTCACTCATCAGCGAATGGCCGCTGTTGGCGATCAGGCGTATCTGACTGTGCGGGATGGCGGCGCTCAGTGTCTTACTTGCTTTGGCAGGCGTCATCATATCCTGCTGGCCCAACACAAACAGCGCCGGACAGCGCACTGCGGCGGCCGCCGCTTCACCATTTGCATAGGCATTGCAGGCGCTGAAATCGATATGAAATACTTTTTCGGCCGGATTGCGTGCCGCGATTCTCTGCATCAGACGGCGGCTCATACCATGCAGTGACATGCCCGGAGCCGGACAGGACGGACGGGCGACCAGGCCAGAGTGCGACCAGATATTCACCATGTCGATTGCGCTTTGTTCCTCGTCGCGCGCGGCATTCAGCAAAGCGTCCGATACCTTCATCGGATAAGCGGTGCCGATCAGACTCAGGCTGCTGACCACGGCAGGCGCACGATAACTGGCTTCCAGTGCGATCAGTGAACCCATGCTGTGACCGGCCAGATGAGCGTGCTCTATGCCAGCCTGTTGCAGAAAAGCGAGTACCCAGTCAGCCATGTCTTCCACGCTGCTCAGGGCAGGGCCTGCACTCAGGCCGTGGCCCGGTAAATCCAGTGCAATCAGGTTATAGCCATGATTGGCCAGGTAGCGGCTTTGCAGTGCCCACACCGAGTGATCATTCTGCGCGCCGTGGATCAGCACCAGCGTTGGCTGCTCACTACGCAGTGCTTTGCCGCCGGTATAGGCGTACGCGGTCTTATTGTCTATAGTCAGCTGCATCTCATGCTCCTTTCAGTGCGGCTTTTAAGGCGCGGTTGAGATCGTCTTTGAGATCGCTGATATCTTCCAGTCCTACCGACAAACGCATGGTGCCTTCGCTGATGCCTGAGGCTGCCAGCTGATCTGCCGGAACCCGGAAATGGGTGGTGGAAGCAGGGTGGATCACCAGCGACTTAGCATCACCAACATTGGCCAGGTGAGAAAATACCTGTAGCGATTCGACGAAGCGCTTACCGGCTGCGCGGTCACCTTTGAGATTAAATGAGAACACTGCGCCGCAACCCTTAGGCAGTAATTGCTGAGCCAGCGCGTAATCCGGATGGCTTTCGAGTTCAGGGTAGGAAATGCTGTCTACCGCCGGATGGCTGAGCAGGAATTCGACGATCTGTCTGGTGTTGGCAACATGCTTTTCCATACGCAGGCTCAGGGTTTCTACACCCTGCAAAATGGTGAAGGCATTGTGTGGACTCATGCAGGCGCCAAAGTCGCGCAAACCTTCGCGCCGCGCGCGTAAGGCAAATGCAGCTACCGGTGATTCTTCTGCGAATACCATGCCATGGAAACCATCATAGGGTTCGCATAATTCAGCGAAACGGCCAGTGTGCTGATGTGCGGCCTGCCAGTCAAAGCTGCCGCCATCAACCAGCACACCACCGATGGCAGTGCCATGTCCGCACAGGAATTTGGTGGCCGAATGAAACACCAGATCGGCTCCATGATCCAAAGGTTTTAACAGATAAGGTGTGGTGAAGGTGGAATCCACCAGCAAGGGTAAATGATGGCTGTGTGCGATCTCAGCGATCACGGGGATATTCAATACATCGAGCCCTGGATTACCCAAAGTTTCAGCAAACAAGGCCTTGGTCTCAGGGCGAATCGCAGCGACCCAGGCATCTGGGTCACGCGGATCGACGAAGGTGGTTTCTATGCCGAAGCGTTTCATGGTGTAGCTCAGCAAATTATGCGAGCCGCCATACAAGGCGCGTGATGCGACCAGATGCGAACCGGCACCGGCGATCGTGGCAATCGCCAGATGCAGCGCAGCCTGACCGCTGGCGACCGCCAGCCCGGCGACACCACCTTCCAGTGCCGCGATACGTTCTTCCAGCACGGCATTGGTGGGATTGGAAATGCGTGAATACACATGCCCGGTTTTTTCCATATTGAATAGGGCTGCTGCGTGATCCGCGTTTTGAAAGCTGAATGACGAGCTCAGGTAAATCGGGGTGGCGCGTGCGCCTGTGCTGGGGTCGGGGCTGGCACCTGCATGCAGGGACAGCGTGTCAAAGCCCGGATATCGTGGTCCGCTCATAAACTGGTATCTCCATTTTGTGACGCCGCCATGCTACCACTCGCGCCATACAGCGTCATGCGAATTCCGGGTTTTTGCTCTAAAAATAACGTAGTTGCGCTGGATTTTTTGCATCGCTTAAGATACATTGGTGTGCAGAGTAAAAACATGGCGCTGACGCAAGAGTGTCTCCGGTTTGCACCCGTTCGCCTGATGGCTGCAGAGGCTGCCCGGGTCTTTAGCTACCTTGTGCCACCATCAGGCTCAGCCCGAAAACAACCAGATCAGAGGAGATCGCATACATGAAAGTTTCCGAAATTCTTCAGGTAAAAGGCAATATCCTGTTCACGATTACGCCGGACACGCCGATTACGGAGGCGGTCAGCGTGATGGAAGAAAAAGATATCGGCTCTCTGGTCGTCATGGAGTACGGCGATCTGGCTGGCATCCTGACTTTCCGTGAAGTGATACGTGCGATTCATAAAAATGGCGGCTCGCTGGGCAATGGCACCGTGCGCAAATACATGGATGATCATCCGATTACGGTCACGCCCGAAACTGAGGTTAATGAAGTACGCCGCATGATGCTGGAAAAGCACTCGCGTTATCTGCCGGTGATGGACGCCAAAACCCTGCTGGGTGTGATTTCCTTTTATGACGTGGCCAGAGCGGTACTTGAAGCGCAAAGCTTTGAAAACAAAATGCTCAAGGCCTATATCCGCGACTGGCCAGTCGAAGATAACGAGTCCTGAGCAAAGCGCACCGGAATCGCTTAGCATAACGCCCGCCCATGTTTGTTGCGGGCGTTTTTGTTTATCGCTGCCGTCTCTGTATGGTGGTTTTTATCAGAAAAAAAGGAAATGAATATGCATATCGCTGTGGTTGGTGCAGGTTTATCCGGCTTAACTGCCGCCCGTCATTTGCAAATGCAGGGACATCATGTGACGGTCTATGAAAAAAGTCTGGGTGTCAGTGGACGCATGAGTACCCGTCACACCGAATTAGGTGGTTTCGATCATGGCGCGCAATACTTCACTGCGACGACAGATCGCTTCAAAAAAGAAGTCGCCGACTGGAAAAAAGTCGGCTGGGTGCAGGCTTGGGATGCGCGCCTGGTGAACCTGGAGGCGGGGGTGGCGAAAACTGCAGGACGTCAGTCCAAACCTTATGTTGCGGTACCTGGGATGAGCGCATTAGGCAAACATCTGGCGCATGGCCTCGATGTGCGGTCCGATCAGCAGGTGCTGGCGCTGGAGGCCTATCAGGGCAAGTGGCTGCTGAAAATTCAGTCCGGTACGGTCAGTGTGGCGGCCAGCGCAGGGCCATTTGATGCGGTGATACTGGCGATTCCTTCCGATCAGGCGATTCCTCTATTGCAGCCGCTGCCTGCCTTTGCAGCACAGGCCGAGCAGGCGCGGCTGTCGCCTTGCTGGTGTCTGATGCTGGGTTTCCAGGATGCGCTGGATCTGCCATATGACTGCGCCTGGGTGCAGCAATCACGTCTGGGCTGGATTGCCAGGGACAACGCTAAACCTCAGCACCGCGCAGGTGAGCGCTGGGTCGCGCATGCCACGCGCGCGTGGAGTGAGGAGCATCTGGAAGATGAGCCTGAGCGCGCCAAAGAAAAATTACTCAAGGCTTTCCATGAAGCGACCGGTTCATGGATACAACCGATTTATGCGGTAGTGCATCGCTGGCGTTATTCACAAGCGCAGCAGCCTCTGCAGCAGTCTTGCTTGTGGGATGCGAAGGCGGGTATCGGTGTGTGTGGCGACTGGTTTGCTAACGGCCTGGAAGGCGGAGGCAAGGTCGAGAACGCGTTTCTGAGCGGACTGGCATTGGCCAGCGCGGTAGGCTAAAGCAGAATCGGCGGGCTGTCAGCACAGGCTGCAGCCCGCCATCTGCTTATTAATTGCTGACTTTGGCGAAGCTGCGTGCCACTTTTCCTGCGTCGTACAGTGTCCAGGTTTTACGGATATGGGATGGAACATGCCAGGTCGCGGTGGTGCCGGCGCGGAAGAATGCGCTATCACCGGCTTTTAGTGTAAAGCGTTTACCCTGGTAGTCCAGTTCCACGCTGCCATCCAGTATATAGACCGCTTCATCCAGTTGATAACGCCATTCAAAGGTGGAAGCGTCGCATTCAAAAATACCCGAGCTGGTTTTGCCATCGCTGGATTTGAAAAATTCAGTGGCGCGGAAATTTGGGTTTCCTTGTTTGACCCAGGATGGATCGACTGCTAAAGGCTTGAGAACCGGAGTCGCCGTTTCTGTGCTGGCTGGTGCAATGTTGCTGATGTGTTGCGCAGTCTGATACGTGGCGACCACCAGTAAGGCGAGCAGGGCGCCAACGGCGCAGGAGATCAGGGTTTTTTTCATTTCAGAATTATCTTTCACCAGTTTGTAAACGCCACAAGGCGGCATAGCTGCGATTATTGGCTAACAACTGTTCATGGCTGCCACTTTCCACGATGCGTCCCGCTTCCATCACATGTATGCAGTCGGCTAGTCTCACCGTAGATAAACGATGTGCAATCACGATAGTGGTACGGTTTTTACTCACGACATCCAGACTGCGTTGTATCGCAGCTTCGGTCTCATTGTCAACTGCGCTGGTTGCTTCATCCAGTATCAGTACAGGCGGATTTTTCAGAATGGCACGTGCCAGTGCCAGGCGCTGGCGCTGGCCTCCAGATAGTTTCTGGCCACGTTCACCGATGCGGGTGGCAAAACCTAAAGGCAGTTTCTCGATAAACTCCATCGCTTCTGCGGCGCGTGCGGCAGCGGCGATATCTGCATCGCTGACCTGTTCCAGGCCATAAGCGATATTGTCTGCGATCGTGCCATCGGTCAGGAAGCTATCCTGGGCCACATAGCCGATCACGCGGCGCAGATCCTGCAGGTTCAGGCTGTCACTGGCGACACCATCCAGCAAAATATGGCCGGACGCTGGCGTATAAAAACGCAACAGTAATTTCACCAGCGTCGATTTACCAGAACCGGTTGAGCCGACAAAGGCCACTGTTTTGCCAGCGGGGATATGCAGGCTGATGTGATGCAGCGTGGTTTGCTCGCCATACGCAAAGCTCACATCTTCAAAGCGTATATCGCCACTGACTTGTGCTTGTGGCAGTGCCTTGCCGTCGTAGCGGATTTGTATCGGTGTATCCAGCAAATTCATGGCGCGGTCTATCGCCGACATAGAGCGTTGGTACATGTCAGCGACTTCTGCCAGTCCCGTCATCGGCCATAACAGTCTTTGGGTCAGGTAGACCAGTACCGAATACGCGCCGACCGCCAGCTCATCATGCAGCGTCAGCCAGCCCCCGTAGACCAGGGTTGCGGTAAAGCCTGCCAGAATCGCCATGCGTATCACCGGCGTAATCGCCGAACTGACTGCAATGGCGCGCGCATTGGCTCTGCGGTAGGCATTACTCGCCTCACCGATCTGCTGCTTTTCAAAGTCCTCGGTCGCAAAGGCTTTGATGGTGGCCAGGCCGAGCAGATTATTGTTCAGGCGGGCGCTGACATCGCCAGCGGCTTCGCGTACTTCTGCATAACGTGGCGCCAGCCGTTTCTGGAACCAGAACGCACCAAATAAGATGGCCGGAACCGGCAGCAGCGCGATGACTGCGAGTGAGGGCTGCAAAGCAAAAAAGACTGCACTGACCATGATGGACGAGCAGATCACCTGAATAATCTGATTCGCACCGCCATTCAGGAAGCGTTCCATCTGATTGATGTCTTCATTCAGGATGGACATCAGATTGCCGGTGCGCTGATTTTCAAAATACGCCATGTCCAGTTTTTGTACATGGTCATAGGCATCCAGCCGCAAATCATGCTGCAGATTCTGGGCCAGCTTGCGCCACTTGAGTGAGAGCAGGTATTCAAACCAGGATTCGCCCATCCAGATCAGGGCATTCAGCACGCCAAGAAAAACCAGCTGATGCCAGGTTTCGGTAATGCCAAAGCCACCGAGCACCCGCTTCGCTAAGAAGCTTTTTTCACCATTGACCACAATATCGACCGCAACACCGATCAGTACTTCGGGCAGCACATCAAAGAATTTATTCAGAACAGAATACAGCGTGGCCAGCCGGAAATCGGTTTTATAGGCACTGGCATAAGTCAGCAGTTTGCGTAGCGGATGGTGGGCGGACATAAGGGCAGGAGGAAAAGAAAAAGGGACTGCTTACACAGTCCCAAGGTGACACCTTAGCGTTATCAGCAAGCTTGTTGCTATGCGCAGGTGCGAGTATTCAGACTGGCAAATCAGCATGGAATTTATGCACTTCAATTCGTGTTGAATGATACACAAAACCCGGCTGATTCGCTGCCTGTTGTCGGCCGCTAAATTAGTCTTCGCGACGCAGATGCGGGAACAGAATCACGTCACGGATGTTCGGTGAGTCGGTGATCAGCATCATCAGACGGTCGATACCGATGCCGCAGCCGCCGGTCGGAGGCAGGCCATATTCCAAAGCGCGGATATAGTCAGCATCGAAGTACATGGCTTCTTCGTCGCCTGCATCTTTAGCGGCGACCTGCGCCATGAAGCGCGCAGCCTGGTCTTCCGCATCGTTCAGCTCAGAGAAGCCGTTCGCGATTTCACGACCAGTCATAAATAATTCGAAGCGCTCAGTAATGCCCGCTACGCTGTCAGAAGCACGTGCCAGTGGCGAGACTTCAACCGGATAATCGATGATGTAAGTCGGATTCCACAACTGCGCTTCTGCGGTTTCTTCGAACAGCGCCAGTTGCAGCGCGCCGAGGCCGGAAGTGGCGAAAGGTTTGACGCCAAACTTCAGCAACTCAGTGCGGATGAAATCTGCATCATGCAATTGTTCATGCGTATAGTGCGGTGCATATTTATTGATCGCGCCGACGATAGTCAGGCGTTCAAACGGTTTGGACAGGTCCAGCTCGCGGCCCTGATAAGTCAGCACTGCAGTGCCATGCGCATCTTCTGCTGCTTTACGGATGACTTGTTCGGTGAAGTCCATGAGCCATTTGTAATCCACATAGGCGGCATAGAATTCCATCATGGTGAATTCAGGATTGTGGCGCGGGGATACACCTTCATTGCGGAAGTTACGGTTGACTTCAAACACGCGGTTAAAGCCGCCGACCACCAGACGCTTCAGATACAGTTCCGGCGCGATACGCAGGTACATTTCCATGTCCAGCGCATTGTGATGTGTGATGAAGGGTTTAGCTGCCGCGCCACCAGGAATCACATGCAGCATAGGTGTTTCGACTTCCATGAATTCGTGGCTGGCCATGAAATTACGGATCGAGGTCATCGCTGCAGTGCGCGCTTTAAAGGTGCGGCGTGTGTCTTCGCTCATGATCAGATCGACATAGCGTTGACGGTATTTGGTTTCCTGATTGGCCAGGCCGTGGAATTTATCCGGCAGCGGACGCAGCGATTTGGTCAGCAGGCGCAGGGTAGTGACTTTGACGGTCAGTTCGTCCGTTTTAGTTTTAAACAGTACGCCTTCTATGCCCAGGATGTCGCCCAGATCATAATGACGGAAGGCTTCCATCGCTTCTTCACCGGTTTTATCCAGTGTCACATACAGCTGGATGCGGCCATCTGCTTTGATGCCGGAGGCGTCTTGCAAGGTGGCGAATGCCGCTTTTTTGCCTGCTTCACGTTTGAGCATCATGCGGCCAGCCACGCTGACTTCCACATTCATGGCTTCCAGTTCTTCGCGACCGACTTCGCCGTATTGCGCCTGCAGATCTGCCGCCTTATGCTGAGGGCGGAAGTCATTCGGGAAGGCGACGCCTTTGGCGCGGATCGCATCCAGCTTAGCGCGGCGCTCAGCGATGATAGAGTTTTCATCGACCGGCAATTCGCTTGCGGCTGTTTGATTTTGAATGTCTGACATAAGATTTCTCTCAGTGTTACGGGCACAGGCCCGGCTAAATAGTGGCTGACTGATGGATGGGCTGCTGTCTGTGCGACAGCAGCGAAATTACGGGAATTACGGGTGTTACAGATATTGCGGATTTGCAGCCCGCGTTCACACGGAAAGCAGGCTGCATGGCAGTGATCAGACGCCTTGCTTTAACGAGGCGGCGATAAATTCGTCGATATCACCATCCAGTACGGCTTTGGTATTACCTGTTTCAAAGCCAGTGCGCAAATCCTTGATGCGGGACTGATCCAGTACATAAGAGCGGATCTGATGGCCCCAGCCGACGTCGGTCTTGGAGTCTTCCAGATTTTGCTTTTCGCTCATGCGTTTGCGTAACTCTAATTCAAACAGCTTGGCTTTCAGCATTTCCCAGGCTTCTGCACGGTTACGATGCTGGCTGCGGTCATTCTGACATTGCACCACGATGCCGGAAGGGCCGTGGGTCAGACGTACCGCGGAGTCAGTTTTATTAATATGCTGACCACCGGCGCCGGAAGCGCGGTAAGTATCGGTACGCACGTCGGCCGGATTGATATCGATCTCAAACGATTCATCCACTTCAGGATAAACAAACAGGCTGGAGAAAGAAGTGTGGCGGCCATTGTTGGAGTCGAATGGCGATTTACGCACCAGACGGTGTACACCGGTTTCGGTGCGCAGGAAGCCGTAGGCATATTCGCCTTCCACTTTCAGCGTCGCGGTTTTGATACCGGCCACATCGCCATCGGATTGTTCCAGAATTTCGACTTTAAAGCCTTTGCGCTCGCAATAGCGCAGATACTGACGCAGCAGCATGGATGCCCAGTCCTGCGCCTCGGTACCACCGGCACCGGCCTGGATATCGATAAAGCAGTTGTTCGGGTCCATAGGATTGTTGAACATACGACGGAATTCCATGCCTTCGATCAGTTCGCGCAAATGCTGCGTATCGGCTTCTATGGATTCCAAGGTGTCGTCGTCGTTTTCTTCCCTGGCCATGGCAAACAGATCGTTTGCATCGCGCAGACCACTTTCTGCCTCGGTCAGGGTATTGACCACGGCTTCCAGGGATTTCTTTTCTTTGCCCAGATCCTGAGCACGTTTTGGATCATTCCAGACGTTAGGATCTTCTAATTCGGCGTTAACTTGTTCCAGTTTCTCTGACTTGATATCGAAGTCAAAGATACCTCCGGAGTTCGGCTTCACGGACCGTCAGGTCGGCAAGCAGGGAGGACAGGCTATTGAGGCGTTCGGCTTCCATAATGTCGCTTTTCTAATGCAATAAAACCTTGCATTATAACCGGATCGCGCAGCGATGTTTTATCGGCGCGTCCGGACAGGTATAAAAAAGCGTGAAAACGGTATTTGAAGTGACTTTACAGTGCCAAATTCGCTCACCAGACCGAAGTAGTTACGGTGGGTTCTGCTTTACGATGACTTTCCAGCCATTGTGCGAGCTGGGTTTTAAAGCAGGATGGACAGATGTGGTACTGGATCAGTTTGGAATTGCCACCGCTGGCACGGGAATCTTCTTCTTCGAGTGAAATCGTGGTGATCACTTTTTCGTGCTCATTGTTACTCCAGTTTTCATCCCAGCGCGACTCTGTACCGCATACATCACAGGTCAGCTTATCGAATACCTCTTCGGTATGTTCGAGGATTAAGACGGTTTTCATGTGTTTCATACTTCCTCCGCACTGCCAGGTTGTTGAAAAGGGGATGTACCGACAATTTTATTGTACATCAGCAAGATGATGACTTTGCCCTCAGTCGAAAAAAAAGCCACATGCGGGTCAGGCATGTGGCTTTCCGGTGAGGCTGCTTGAAACTTAGCCGTTTATCCGCGCCGTCCCGATTTATTGCTGCCAGCCGGCTGGGCTGGCTTGGCTTTCGGTTTGGCACTGTTATAGCTAAGACCATTGCGCGAAGCGGGCGCCGCTGGCTTGGCGCTGGCGACCGCGGTCCGGCCAGCTGGTTTTTTGCCAAAGGTATTGATCTTGGGTGCTGCCACGCGACGGCCATTCAGCACGCCGCTGTTTTCCACGGTCAGCGCTACCGATGGCTGGCGCGCTGGAATCAGATGGCGCGGGCCGCTGCCGATCAGATCGCGCCGTCCCATGCGTAACAAGCCCTCATGCAAGACTTCCCAGTTTTCCGGTGCGTGATAGCGTAACAAAGCCTTATGGAATTTTCTGACCTTGCCGGAGCGTGCAGTTTCCACCGCTTCAGAATCGCCGCTGACTTTTTTAAGCGGATTCTTGCGTGTGTGGTACATGGTGGTTGCCAATGCCATTGGGGTAGGCATAAAGGTTTGCACCTGATCCAGCTTAAAGTCTTTTTCTTTCAGCCACAGCGCCAGATTGACCATGTCTTCATCGGTGGTTCCCGGATGGGCGGCGATGAAGTAGGGGATCAGATACTGTTCTTTGCCAGCTTCGCGCGAATAGCGGTCGAACATTTCCTTGAATTCGTCGTAAGTCCCGATGCCGGGCTTCATCATCTTAGACAAGGTATTTTGTTCGGTGTGCTCCGGCGCGATTTTCAGCAAGCCGCCCACGTGATGGGTAACTAATTCTTTCACATATTCGGGCGAGCGCACGGCCAGGTCGTAGCGCAGGCCGGAGCTGATCAGGATTTTTTTGATGCCGGGCAGCGCGCGCGCCTTGCGGTAAATCGAAATCAGTTTGCTGTGATCGGTGCCCAGATTCGAGCAAATGCCGGGATAAACGCAGGACAAGCGGCGGCAGGATTCCTCTATCTTCTTATCCTTACAAGCGAGCCGGTACATATTTGCGGTTGGACCGCCCAGATCGGAAATGGTGCCGGTAAAGCCTTTGACCTTATCGCGGATTTCTTCGATTTCGCGCAGGATGGATGGCTCGGAGCGGCTCTGGATGATGCGGCCCTCATGCTCAGTGATAGAGCAGAAGGTGCAGCCGCCAAAGCAGCCGCGCATGATGTTGACCGAGAAGCGTATCATCTCCCACGCTGGAATGCGCGCATTGCCATAGGAGGGGTGGGGCGCACGTGCATAGGCACGGTCATACACGCCGTCCATTTCATCCATAGCCAGCGGCAGCGGTGGCGGATTCAGCCAGACATCGCGCCCGTCATGCGCCTGCACCAGCGCTTTGGCATTGCCAGGATTGGCTTCCAGATGAAAAACACGTGAAGCATGCGCATACATGACCGGATCGTCTTTGACTTCTTCAAAAGAAGGCAGCCGTATTACGCTCTTGTGATGGCGGTTTTTGAGCATCAGCTGGCGCTCTTCGCGGCTCATGATGCGGATAGTCTGCTGCTGAACTACGTCAGGCTTTACCTCTGCGACAGCGGGGCTGGCTTCGGTGGTGCCACTGTCCGTCGCGCCGCCTTCAGTTTTGCATTTAGCGTCTTTTTCCGGCGTCATCGCATACGGGTCGGTATGCGCATCGATCTTGCCCGGCTTGTCGATTTTTACCGACTGAATTTCGGTCCAGTCTTCATCTGGCAACCAGCCACGCGGCGCCATGAAAGCGGTGCCGCGCAAATCACGTATCTGTTTGATCGGTTCGCCTGCAGCGAGGCGGTGGCTGAGGTCGATCAGCGCACGTTCGGCATTGCCGAATAACAGAATGTCAGCCTTGGAATCAGGCAGCACTGAGCGCCGGACTTTATCCGACCAGTAATCATAGTGCGCAATGCGGCGCAGGCTGGCTTCAATACTGCCAACTACGATATTCGCATCCGGATAGGCTTCACGTGCGCGTTGGGCATACACGGTCAGCGCACGGTCAGGACGTTTTTCTTTTTCACCGTTCGGTGTGTAAGCGTCTTCGGAACGGATTTTACGGTCAGCGGTGTACTTATTGACCATGGAATCCATATTCCCGGCAGTGACACCGAAATACAGATTCGGCTTACCCAGCACACGGAAGGCCTCGGCCGAATGCCAGTCTGGCTGGCTGATGATGCCGACCCGGAAGCCGTGGTGTTCCAGCAGGCGGCCTATCAAGGCCATGCCGAAACTCGGATGATCGATATAGGCGTCGCCCGTGACCAGGATCACATCGCAACTATCCCAGCCCAGGGCGTCCATTTCGGCGCGGGACATGGGTAAAAACGGGGCAGTACGACCAGCGCCGACATCGGCGCGGTAACGCGGGAAAGAAAATAAATTTTTAGGCTGAGCATTCATGGGCGCGATTGTACCGGAAAGTGCTGGCGCTTGCCGGAGTCGCTGCGGTTTTTTGCTGAATAATCAAAAGCTTGCGACAATTTTCAGCGTTCGCTATGCATCAATGATGCACGCTGTGAATCAGGACTGGGTACGCATTAACTGGTCGGCTTCCACATTCTTATGTCGCGGTATCCATTGCAGATGACAGGCCGATTGACTATTCGCTAACTGATTCAGCAATTGCAGACTATGATCCCTGTAATGCGCGAGCAGAGCCGAAGTTTTGCCATAACGCGCCAGCACATCGTCAATCACCACCTGGCTGTCGCCATGGATACGCAGCGACTGGCCGGGTGCGACATGGCGCAGGGCGAGCTGCAGACATTGGATCAGCGCCTGGTATTCCGCATCGCTGCTGTCACCGTGGCCAGCCGCCTGCGTATGCGCTATCCGCTGGTCATCTGGTCCCTGCAAAATGCAGGCGATCTGGCAGGCGCCCGGATTGGGCTTGCAAGAGCCATCGAACCAGGCCATCCAGTCGGCGGGTCTGGCATCAGGTGTGCGTGGTTTGGGCATGGGTATCATTGCAGGCTGAAAAACCTGCAATTTTATGCGGAAAGTTCTATGCTATGCGCTTTTCCGACGTCCCGATTGATTGATCATGCCGAATTCTGCTGCACCCGCCAATGCCCTTGCTGATTTGCGTCCTTCGCTTCCTCCACTTCCTTTTTTGGCAGCACCTGGCTATGGCGCGACCGATGCCTGGGTAGCGGCCTTGCAGGCAGCCATGCCCGATGAGCGTATCGTGCCATTTTCTGCTTTGAGTCCGGCTGATCAAGCTGCGGTGACAGTCGCGATTGTCGCTAATCCTGATCCGGCCGAGTTAGCCGCCTGTCCGAACCTGGTCTGGCTGCATTCAGTGTGGGCTGGGGTAGAGCGCCTGTTAGCTGAAATGCAGCACAGTCAGGTGCATATTGTGCGCCTGGTTGATCCGCGTCTCGCGGCCACTATGGCTGAGGCGGTGCTGGCCTGGGTGCTGTATTTGCATCGTGATATGCCGCGTTATCTGCAGCAGCAAAAAGAACAACGCTGGCAGCCGCAAGCATATCGACCTGCGACGCAGCGCAAGATAGGTTTGCTGGGACTGGGCGCGCTGGGTGAAGCTGCAGCACGCAGTTTGCAGCAGGCGGGTTTTCCTGTGCTGGGCTGGAGCCGCACTCAGAAGCACTTAGATGGTGTTGATTGTTATAGCGGTGAAGCGGGGTTGTCAGCGATGCTGGCGCAGACCGATATCCTGGTATGCCTGCTGCCACTCACAGTAGCAACCACCGGCCTGATCAATGCGCAGCGGCTGGCCATGCTGCCCGCTGGTGCCAGTCTGGTCAACTTTGCTCGTGGCCCCATCGTGGTTGAACAGGATTTGCGTGCAGCGCTGGATGCCGCGCATCTGCAGCACGCGGTGCTCGATGTGTTTGCGGTCGAGCCGCTGCCGCCGGACAGTTGGCAGTGGACGCATCCGGCTGTGACCGTGCTGCCACATTGTTCGGCCCCGACCGATAAAGAAAGCGCCGCGCATATCGTTGCGGGCAATCTAAAGCGTTACCGCGAGCATGGCTTGTTGCCTAAAGGCGTAGACAGACAACAAGCTTACTGACCATACGTGCAAGTCAATGTTAGAATAATGTAAATTGGAAATACCAATTTGCCAGCTCAAGCGCGCAGCTTGGTTTTCCAGATGTGATTCAGCGTTGCAGCAGATGCTGTTGACCATGTCGCTAACGGAGGCAGGTCGGGAGCACCATGGCTGATATCGCATGCTTCTTTGACTGATTACAGCTTCTTGTCAGCGCTATCCTCAATTTTGTTGTTCATGTATGAGTTATTTGTCTCCTGAGTTTGCGCTCGTTTTTTTTCTGTTTCTGGTGGTGTACTGGTCTTTGGTAAAGTGGCCGGTTGCACAGAAATTGTCTTTACTGGTGGCCAGTTACGGCATCTATGCTTCGATAGACTGGCGTTTTGCTGCTGTACTGGTGGTCTATTCTTCTTTTGTCAGCCTGATCAGTCAGATGCTTGTATGGCGGCCCACGCTCAGGGGTAGTTTGCCAGCGATTGCGATTACGCTGTCGGTGGCGAATCTGGCCGTCTTCAAATACTTTGATTTTTTCCGTGAAGGCATGCAGGGCCTTGCGGAATTTTTTCACTGGCAATGGGCGATTCCGGCACTGGATATCATTCTGCCGGTCGGGATTTCGTTCTACACTTTTCAGTCCATCGCCTATCTGGTTGCCCTGGCACGCGGCGAGCGTGAGCCCGCATCCTGGCTGGATGGCAGCCTGTATCTGGCCTTTTTTCCTACGCTGTTTGCCGGGCCGATTTGCCGCCCCTCCGGTTTATTAAGTCAACTCGAAGCCCGTGAACAGCGCGAAATCCAGCGCCCGGCGCTGGCGATTTGTCTGCTGCTGAGTGCTATGATCAAGAAAGTCTGGCTGGCCAGCTGGCTGGCGGATGCCTGGGTCAAGCCATTGTTTGCCAATCCGGATGCCTATCAGGGACTGGAACTGCTGGTCGGTATGTATGCGTTTGCGATACAGATTTATTTTGACTTCAGCGGTTATTCCGATCTGGTGATCGCGTTGGCATTACTGCTTGGTTATCGTCTGGCAGATAACTTTAACCAGCCTTATCTGGCGACCAGTCTGCGCGAATTCTGGCGGCGCTGGCATATTTCGCTGTCGACCTGGATACGTGATTATGTGTATATCCCCATGGGCGGCAACCGTGGTGGCTGGTGGCTGACCCAGATGACGATTTTCAACGCAATGCTGATCAGCGGCCTGTGGCATGGTGCCAGCCTCAAATACCTGATCTGGGGTGCCTTGCATGGACTGGGCATGGTGCTGCAAAATGGCTTTGAACGCCTGACCGGCAAGCGGGTGCAGGGTATAGCCGGTGCCGTGTTCAGCTTTCACTTTGTCTGTCTGGCCTGGGTATTTTTCCGCGCTGAAAACTGGCAGGAAGCTTTGCACTATCTGGCTGGACTCACACGTGCTGATGGCCCGCTGCAAATGAATGTCATGGCCGGTTTCTTATTGCTGGGCGTATTCTTTGCGGGAGCTCTGGGGTATGAACGCTGGCAGGGACAGGCAGTGCGCTGGCTGGAAAAAACACCGCTGCCGCTGCAAGTGCTGCTGGTTACGCTGACCGTTTTACTCATCAATTATCTGGGCCCATCCGGGGTTCCGGCGTTTTTGTATTATTCGTACTGAACAGAATGAATATGTATTTTGGTGACCATCCCGACCGCAAGGCACAGCCAACAACTGCGCTGCGGGCGTTGAGTTTATTAGGCTGCAGCCTGGCGCTGATCGCCTGGTTGCGTCAGGATGCGCTGGACCTGTACTGGCAACAGACGCGCCATGCTGAACTGGGTTTGTCGACTGCGATTCCACATGCCTGGTGGCGCCAGGGGCCGGTACTCAGCGCACAGCTGGAGTCAGCACTGCAAAACCGCTTATCCGGTGTGGCAGAAATACAGCAGCGTATGGTATTGGCAGCAAATGTGCTGTTATACGGTAAAGCTGCTCTCACGGATCAGGATCTCGCACAAGTGTCTGAGCCTGTGATCAAGAGCTCGGCGCAGGCCGGCCTGTCGCTGAAGGCGCATGCACAGCAATTAGGTACTTTGAGTTCAGTGCAAACGGAAGCTGGGTCGCGCATTAAGGAAAATGGCACAACTGGCGCGGATACGACGGCCAGTGCTGCGAACATCAATCCTGAAGCCGCATCTGCGTCACATACTGCATCGGCGGCATCGGCAACGTCGGCACAGGCCGACAGCGGCGATAGCGAAGAGCTGCCCACTGTGACCCAGTTTGCCCGTCTGGCGGAAGATGGTCGTATCGTGTTATCCAAAACGGATCGCGTATTGCTGGTCGGCGACTCTATGATGCAAGGGGTTGCGCCGCATCTGGCGCGCGCTTTGCAGAATGTGCAGGTCAAAGCGCTGGACGTGAGTAAGCAAAGCACAGGACTGACCTATCCGAATTATTTTGACTGGCCCGGTCGCATCCGTGAGCTGATCCCTAAAGAAAAAATCAGTATTCTGGTGATCTTCATGGGTGCCAACGATACCTGGGACATGGTATTGGGCGGTAAATATGAGCCTTTCGGCAGCGAAACCTGGCGTCGTTTATACGCAGAGCGGGTGGCGGGTATCCTGAACTTTGCGCATTCCCAGCATGTACGGGTGATCTGGCTGGGTGCACCGAATATGGGTAAGGACAATATCCAGAAAGGCGTACCGGTACTGAATCAATTGTATGCGGGGGCAATGAAAGACGGTACTTCACGCTATCTGTCCACGCGTGAAATCCTGAGCGATAAAGCCGATGAATATCAGCGCACCATTACCGGTAAAAGTGGTGAGCAAATTGTGGTGCGTAGTGGCGACGGCGTGCACTTTACGCGCGATGGCCATAAACTGCTTACCCAACTGGTGATGCGCCAGTTTGTGTTGCCGCAGCCCGCCGCCACCGAACAGGCACAGAATGACAGTGCAGCGCAGAACCTGAGCCCGGCTGCACATCCAGTCGCAAATCCAGTCACCAGTCCGGTCTCCATCCCGCCTGCTCATCCGCGCCGCAAAGAGAGTCGTGTACTATCAACGCCGGTTACTACGTCCGTGACGTCGACCACTTCTTCCTGAACTACTGATTGAAACTGATGCGTAATTCCACACTAAGCTGTTTAACTGTGCTGTTCCTGCTGCTGCCCCAACTGAGTCAGGCGGCAGGGCTGGCGCAGGTAGTGGATTATGGCGATCCGAACATCCATCGCGTCTGGCGGCAACTGGCAGCGCTGGAGCGTGGCGAAAGCAAGGATGTGCTCAGGATTATGCAATTTGGTGATTCGCATACCGGTGGCGATTACTTCACACATGCGTTTCGCGACCGCATGCAGCAACGTTTTGGCAATGCCGGCATAGGCTGGATCACGCCGGGTTACGTCAAGAATCAACGCTCAGCCCAGGTCTTGATGAAAATGGCAGGTAACTGGAAAACCCGTATCGCGCGCGCCAATCCTGAGAATTTCCCGGTAGGCGGCGTCGCCAATTTGCCCGATCCTGGCGCCTACATGGAGATCCAGCCCAAGTTCCCGGTCAATGGCCCGCTGCGCGTCAGCATCTGGTCGCGCCGCAGCAGTGACGCTACTACCGGTGGCTGGCGCATTGTCATGCCGGATGGCGAACAGCGTGAACTGGCTGCGCCGCTGTCTCAGGATTGGCAAGTCAGTTATGTATATGGCGCTGGTAATGAGCAGAACAGTTTTTTTCTGCGTGCCGATGAAGCACCGGCAGAGCTGGGTGGCATCGTGATTGATACGCTGGCACCCGGTGTGACGGTCGATGCACTGGGCGTCGTCGGTGCGATGCAGCGCGTGATCCTGCGCTGGCAACCGGAAGCCTTGCGCGATCAGCTGCGCTGGCGTAAGCCCGATTTGCTGATTTTGTCTTACGGGACCAACGAAGCCTTTGATGCCAAGCCTGATTTTGAAGCGTATTACAGCGACCTGCAAACTTCGGTACGTAACCTGCGCGCCGCCGCGCCGCAAGCGGCGATATTGCTGATTGGTGCACCGAATTCAGCCAGAAAAACCGGCCCCGGCGAGCAGGTTGGCTGCCGTTATAAAATCCCTGCGGCATTAAGGAATGTGCAAACCATACAAAAGCAAATCGCGATTGAAGAAAAGCTGTTGTACTGGGATTGGGAAAAAGCCATGGGCGGTGCCTGCTCCATACAGCGCTATGCGGCTGCCAATCCACCGCTGGCTGGACAGGATCTGATCCATTTCACTGAAGACGGCTATGAGCGCAGCGGTGCCGATTTTTACGAGTCATTTATCCATATGTACCAGCGTGGCCGTAAGGGGCGCTGAGTTATCATTGCCGACCCTGACGCTGAACCTGACGCTGTGATGGTAGTCAGCATCACAGCAGCATCACAGCGTCAGCAGTTTATAAGGATTTCACGCACAGCCGGAAATCAGGATCGTCTTCATAAGCCTGTATCCGGAAATCCAGGCTACGCATCAGCTTGAGCATGGACGCGTTTTTAGTCAGTACCAAACCTTCTATCTGGCTCAGGCCGCGCTTGCGTGCCACTTCTATGATGGACAGCATCATGCGCGAACCCAGACCCTGACCACTGAATTCATCGGCGATCAGTAAAGAGAATTCACAGCTGCTCTTATCGGGATTGGTCACATAGCGCGACACACCGATGATTTTTTCTGTTTCAGCAAAACCGCCGTCGGGCAGGGCGCTGCGTTCAGGGTAGATCGCCACCAGCGCCATTTCCCTGTCATAGTCGATCAGGGTGAATTTGGCCAGCATGCGCTCAGATAATTCCTTAATCGAAGACACAAAACGGAAATAGCGGCTTTCATCCGACAGCCCGCGCACCAGGGTTTGCAGCATATCGGCATCATGCGGATGCAGCGGACGCACGATGTAGCGGCTGCCATCGCGCAACGGGAATTCCATTTCCGAGTCGGACGGGTAGGGCGAAATCGCCAGATGCTCATAGTTACCGGGCTTGAGTGCCACATTGTCGATCACGATACGTGCATCCACCACTACCGCACCGTCCTCATCGACGATGACCGGATTGATATCCATTTCGCGCAGTTGCGGCAAGGCGCATACTATTTCCGACACCCGTAAAAGGATTTGTTCCAGCGCTTCCCGGTCAACTGCGGGTGCGCCGCGCCAGGCTTGCAAAATACTGGACGACCTGACCCTGTCTATCAGCCGGTGGACCAGGAATTGATTCAGCGGCGGCAGTTCCAGGCTACGGTCAGTCAGCAGTTCTATCATGACGCCACCAACACCAAAGGAAATCACCGGGCCAAATAATTCGTCGGTCGACACACCGATGAATAGCTCGCGTCCATCCGGTTTGCCCGACATATTTTGTACCGTAACCCCATGGATCTTCGCATCCGGACACAGCCGGCTGACGCGGGTCTGCATATCCTGCCAGGTATCGCGCACTGCGGCGGCATTGCTGATATTGAGTGCCACACCTTGTACATCAGATTTATGCGGGATGTCGGGTGTATCGATTTTGAGTGCGACCGGATAGCCCAGCTGATTCGCCACCAGCATGGCCTCGGTGGCAGAGCGCGCCAGGATGGTTTTGGTGACTGGAATATGAAATGCCGCCAGCAAAGCCTTGGATTCCATTTCCGTCAAAATTTTACGACGTTCGGCCAGCACACTTTCAATCAGGATGCGCGCGCCTTCTATGTCTGGCTTAGCCAGTTGTGATAAAGGTGAGGGCACCTGGCGCAGCAATTGCTGGTTCTGGTGGAACAGAGAAATATGATGGAAGGCGTCGACTGCCGCTTCCGGTGTGCGGAAGCTCGGTATCGCTGCACGGTACAGTATCTTGCGTGCATCAGCGACCTGTTCATCGCCCATCCAGCAACTGATCATGGTTTTGCCCACATTCGGCTGTTCATCAGCCAGCGCCTGCGCAATGGTACCGGTGTCGATGCCGGGCGTAGGTGACAGGATCACCAGCATGCCATCGACTTGCTGGCTATGGGCGCAAGCCTGAATCGCAGCGCGGAAATGGCTGGCATCGGCATCCTGGCCCAGATCCAGTATGTCACGCACACAGGCCAGCGGTGATAAGCGCGCCGTCAGCTGTTCCGCATCGGATGAGGTGAGGGTGGCGAGTTGCAGGCCCAGTTCATTCAAGACATCGGCTGCCAGCACCGCAGGACCGCCGCCATTCGAGATGATTGCCAGCCGCCGTCCCACCGGCAGATAGCGTGCCGACAGACATTTGATGGCAGCAAACATCTGTACCATAGAGCGCACCCGCACCGCACCGGCGCGCTGTAAGGCGGCATCGAAAATCGCATCGCTGCCGACGATGGCACCTGAGTGGGTTAAAGCCGCTTTCGAGCCATCCGGCTGACGGCCTGCCTTGAGCACAATGACCGGTTTGGCATTGGCCGCTGCACGTAGCGAACTCATGAAGCGCCGTGCATGGCGTATGCCTTCCAGATATACCACGATACTCTGGGTATGACGGTCTTCGGCCAGGAAATCCAGCACCTGGGCAATGTCCACCACGGTATTCGCACCCAATGACACCACCGCAGAAAAACCGATGCCGCTTTTTGCAGCCCAGTCCAGGATAGAGCTGGCCAGTGCTCCTGACTGTGATACCACCGCTATACTGCCTGGCCGCGCCAGTTTGCCCAGCACGCTGGCATTGAGCTGATTTTTAGGCCGCTGGAATCCCATGCAATTCGGGCCCAGTAAATGGATATTGTGCTGACGTGCGATTTGGTACAGGTGCGCAGCAAGCTGGCTGTCGACACCATTGGAGAGGATAACCGCGGCCCTGCATTGTATGCGTCCTACTACTTCGAGTGCATCGGCTAATTGCGCATTCGGCAGTGCGATTAATGCCAGATCGGCGCGTGAGGCCGCCAGATCACCCAGCGTACCTGTCATGCTGATGTCCAGATAGCTGACTGGGCCTTGAAAACCACTTTCCTGCAGGTCGGCTACCAATACTCTGGCGAGGCTGCCGGGTTGTTCAAGGGCTTGATCAGGCTGCTGTTCTGACGGCTCCTGTGGCCCGGCAAAGACCACGATGGATTGCGGAGAAAATAAGGATGACAGGTAGTGTTTGTCCATAATCGTCTTTGTAAAGTGGTGTGGCGCAGCAGTTTAATCAGCGCCAATCAAGACCCGTACATGCGCGGCGACACTGCGTCCCAGCGGCGACAATTCATAGCCGCCTTCCAGGCAGGACACGATGCGGCCACGTGCATGCTTATTGGTGACTGCCACGATTTCTTTGGTGACCCAGGCAAAGTCGGCCTCGACCAAGCCCAGATTACCCATGTCATCTTCACGATGTGCATCGAATCCGGCTGAGATAAAAATCATCTCCGGTGCAAACGCGTCCAGCGCAGGCAGCCAGTGCGCTGCCACCATTTCGCGGAACAGCTTGCCGCCTGAACGTGAGGGCAGGCCGACATTAATCATATTAGTCGCTTTGGGAATATCACCACAAAATGGATAGATATCTTTTTCAAAGCTGGAACACATTAAAACACGCTGATCGCCCGCCAGAATATCTTCACTGCCATTGCCGTGATGTACATCAAAGTCTATCAATGCCACCCGGCTGATGCCTTGCGTGTCCAGCGCATGCAGGATGGCCACCGCGACATTATTGAAAAAGCAGAAGCCGCCAGCCGCTGCGCGTTCCGCATGGTGTCCGGGTGGGCGGATATTGCAGAACGCGACTGGCGCTTTGCCACTCGCAACCAGTTCCGCCGCCATCGCCGCAGCCCCGGCAGCTCTTTGCGCCGCGCGGTAAGAGTAAGCATTGATGCGGGTGTCAGGATCGATCTGCACATAGCCATCTTCCGGCACATTCGCTCCGGTCTGTGCAAAATTCTCCAGATAAGCCTCGGTGTGCGCCCTTGCCAGTTGTTGCTGGGTGACCAGCGGCGGATCAAACGCATGCATGTAATCGAGCAGCCCATGCATCAGTAACTGATCATTGATTGCGCCCAGACGGGCCGGGGATTCCGGATGCTGCTCTCCCATATCGTGCAGGAGGCAGTCGTGATGCGTAATGTAGGCGGGTAGCATTGGGTCATCCTTCGCTTTGATGCATCTATCATAAGGCCGCTGGCTGAACCCAGGCTTACAAAGTTACAAAGACTGCATTGTCTGCTTTTGGACTCAGGAATTTTGAAGCAACAATGATTAACAGAAAACACAAAAAATGCTTCATATAATCAAACAAATTTCCATGTGGAAATGTTTTGGCGCTTTTATGCTATCGCTTTTCATTTAGCGCGACCATATTGGTATCCGTTCAGTTCTACTTTGCCCAGGCTCGGAGGTCATGATGAAGTTCTCTCAATTGCGTCTTAATACCCGTCTGATTATAGGTTTTGGCGTCATCCTTCTTTTCCTCGGCCTGGTTGCGGGATTTGGCTTATACGGCATTAAAATCAATAACAATTCTTTGCACCATGTGGTCGATGTCAATGTACGTAAGATGGCCTTACTGGAGGATATGAGCGACGCCGTGCACGTGACGGCGCGCGTAGTACGTACTATCGCTTTGCTGTCAGATATGAATGAGATGCTGGAGCAGAAAAAGAAAGTCACTGCTGCCAATTTGAATTACGACAAGGCGCTGGCGGAGTTGGCAAAAATGCCGCTTGATGCAAAAGGCAAAACCTTTGTGGCAGAGATTATGCGCGATACCGAAGTCGCAGGAAAACTCAATCTGCAATTCCTGGAATTGGGTATGTCTGGACGTAAAGAAGAAGCGGTGAATTTATTGATGACACAGGCGATTCCGGCTACTGCCGCCTGGCAGCAGGCGATTCATGATTTTATTGAATTGCAGCGTAAAAAAAGTCTCGATGACGAACATGTTGCGGATAGCGAGTATCAGGAAGTCGTATGGATCATGTCGGTCGGCAGTGGCGTGGCAGTTGTACTCGGCCTGGCAATTGCGATCGGTATCCGGCGTTCACTAATGGGGGAAATTGGTTGTGAGCCAGCTTATGCCAAAACGGTAACGCAATTCATTGCGCAAGGGGATCTGACCGCTGCAATTGATCTGCAGGACGGTGACAGCCGCAGTCTGTTGTATGCGATCAAAGCCATGCGCGACAGCCTTGCTTTGATCGTCAATGAAGTCAGGGACAGCACAGAGTCGATCTCGAATGCGGCGGATCAAATCGCAGTAGGAAATAATGATTTATCAGTCAGGACGGAGCAGCAGGCCAGCTCGCTCGAAGAAACTGCAGCCTCACTTGAGGAGCTGGCCAGTACCGTCAAACAAAACGTGAATCATGCGGAGCAGGCCAATCAGCTTGCGCATCAGGCAAAGCGTGTTGCCTCGCAAGGTGGCAATATGGTGGCCGACGTGATGGAAAATATGGATGCTATCACCCAGGCGACTGTAAAAATCGTGGATATTATTGCTGTGATTGACGGCATTGCTTTTCAGACCAATATTCTGGCGCTGAACGCGGCAGTGGAAGCCGCACGTGCTGGCGAGCAGGGGCGTGGCTTTGCCGTAGTGGCGAGTGAGGTGCGGCAATTGGCACAGCGCAGTGCGATTTCGGCGAAAGAAATCAAGGCTTTGATCAATGACTCTAATGAAAAAGTCCGGCTAGGCAGTGAGCTGGTCAAGCGCGCAGGCAGCACTATGGATGTGGTGGTGTCGAGTGTGCAAAATGTGGTGGATGTGGTCAATGAAATTACTGCCGCCAGTAGCGAACAGAATCAGGGCATTACGCAGATTAACGTTGCTATGACCAGAATAGACCAGGGCACTCAGCAGAATGCCACTTTGGTTGAGGAGGCTGCGTATGCCTCCGCTTCTATGCGCGAACAGGCAGAGAAACTGACCGCACTGGTTGGTGCATTTCAAGTCATTCGCGCTGCCAGTCAGGCCAGACTGACAAAACAAAAAACGATCAAGATTGCACACTCAGCGCCCAGACCAGCAATGATTGCGTAGTCACCTGCATGCATAATAAGTCATGACCCAAGGCATGTAGTCATCTGCACTTTTTTCAGTATTGCAGTTGAGGACAAGTCTGCAAATCGGAAAAAGTGCCTGGCCTGAGGTTGCTGTTGCTATGTGCCCAGCGACATAGAGAAAGACCAAGTCAGTGGCCGCGCAGGCAGCAAATGATTACCAGTATTTTTATCCGGATACATGGCAAAAATGCTTATCATCTACTATAATCTGTTCCTCGAGTCGGGGCGTAGCGCAGCCTGGTAGCGTACATGCATGGGGTGCATGGGGTCGGAGGTTCGAATCCTCTCGCCCCGACCAATAAAATCAAGGACTTAGGCCAATCAGCAGATTGGCCTTTTTGCTTTCTGGAGATTTTACCCCAACATTTACCCCAACACTTTTCCCTCCTGGTTTTTACCCCAACACTAGCGTTTAATTCCTTATCTTCGTTTTCAGCGCCAGCATGGCTGTGTTTGCAGCGTCAAAAGGCTGCCGTTCGCGATCATTTGTCGCCTGTGCTGCGGCACTGTGAATTTGCAGTTTCGCGCTGGCGCAGGAGGCAAGGAATTTCCAAATGCGGGCAGGTGAGCGGCCCATCCAATATCCTCAACCCCTATGCACTGTTAGGGTTTCGCAATTTCCCAGCCGAGAAAACACAGCACTCCCTCTGCAGAAAAACAGCTCACTGCGCAAGTCCGCTGGCCACAAAAACAGCACACAGCGAAAAAAAACACCTTGCACAACAAAAATCTAAGTTTTGTTGAAAATGGCTCCAGAATAAATTTCACACGCATCGAATTTGAATTTTTATCGACGTGAATCAGTTGTCAGTCGGCCGTCAATCCGCCGTCAATCAACGTTGAATTGATCAACTTTTCTGGAATCGCCCATGCAAAAACTATCGCCGAGCAGCAATCAAAAATCCTGTTTAGGTTCATCAATAACGATGAAAAATTTGATGATCTGCCTGCTCAAAAAGCCCGGATTTTTATGCGAAAAAAAATATTTTAAAAAACCGAACTATTTTCTAAGTTTTTCTAAAACCTGATCCAGAATAAAAAAGCCTGAGGTGTTTTTTGAAATTTGTTGAGTGAATTTTTGGCCTTGTTTAGCACTGAAAATTTGCTTAAAAAATTTCAGAATCACCCGGAAAAACAAAAATCTAAGTTTTTTTATTTTTGGTCTTAGAGTTTGTAGATCGCAAGGATAAGCATCATTTTTCGATGCATCGTTTGCGTAAAAACCCACTTATTTATTATTTACATAAAATTTATGACAACAACCGATTTGTTAATGTCCACCGATAGCTCAGTGATGCGTGGTCGCTATGATGAACATTACACTTGTCTTTCAATTATCAAAGGGCTTTATATTCGCAATGGGTTTGCAGACAATGCCGGTGGTCCGGGGGTATCTATGAGTAAGCTGCTTCTGAAAAAGCGGAATGCTGAAGCAGGTGATGGCACAAACAGCTCCAATTCTGTACGCGCTGGTTTGCTCGAGCCTGAAGCGCTGCCTATCCCGCAGTGGCGGCCAAGCAAGGATCAGGCATTACGGATGCTCAGGATGAAGGATGTGGTGAAGAAAACCGGGATGTCGCGAAGTTTGATCTACAAGTACAAGAGTGCGAAAAATTTCCCCAAAGAGGTCCGCCTCGGCGCGCGGGCAGTTGGCTACTACGAGCATGAAATCGATGCCTGGCTGCTGCAACTGGGACGGGGAGAGTGACATGACGCAAACCTATCCTTTGGTGCTGCGCGTGCAGAGAGTCGGCAGTAATTCCCGTAATCGCTACGATGAAAAGATCATTGAAAAGGCAGCCAGGCATAACCTCAGGGAGATCAAAGCGGAGTTGCTGGAAAATGCAGCTAACGCTATCGACCCAAGAAAAAGTCATTTGAATTTTGTGTTGAGAGGCGAGGGCACAGCTGCAGCGGTTGTGCAGCACATGGAGCAACTGATTCAGGCTGCCAATGCAAAAATCCTGCGAAAAGACAATATCCGAGGCGTGGAATTGGTATTTTCGCTGCCGACCGACAGCACGATTGACGTCAGGGCGTGCTTTGAAGACTTTTTAAATTGGGTCGAGTCTCACTATCAGGGCATTCCCGTCATCTCTGCCGTCGCGCACTTGGATGAGTCCGCCCCGCATGTGCACGTGATTCTGCTACCGATCAAAGACGGGCATTTTCGCGGTAGTGAAATCATGGGGAATGCCAACACCTTAAAAGCCTTGCGCCGCAATTGTGTAGAAGTGGTTGGGAAGAAGTACAACCTTTTCAACGAAACACCTAAAACCGGGAATGACAAAAAACGCGACCTGGAATTTGCGAATGAGTTGATTGAATACATACGCGCAGAACCCGCTGTACTGACCGAACTCCGCTTACGCCAGTTGCTCTCTGAAATATTCGCTAAGAACACCGATAAACTCCGGTCTGTACTCGCCAATCAGCTGAGAAAACGCGCAAAGCGACACAAAGCCAAATCCTTCGTTGGCGTCATGACGAAGAAGGTGAAGTCTTTAAAGTCCGATTTTGTGGCGGCATAGCTGCCATAGCATAACAAGCCAAAAATGGCCTTCATCAAGTTGAGGGCCATTTTTCTGCTCAGGTACAACTGCGTGTTTTAGTCGAACTATTTACCCTGGAAAGCCCATCAACTGCTGGCGCTGCAAGGTACGCAAAACCAAGGTGCGCAGATGGTGCGCATAGAAATGGGGGGGGCAGTTTTGCGTGCCTTTGTCTAAAGACATGGTTTCAAGCTGGCTCAGGAAAGTTAGCTCAGGAAGCTCTTGGATTTACATTCGGTAAAACTTAGACGAGGAACTGTGAGGATTTGCCATGCAGCTGATGCCGATCAAGGTGTCACTGCAATACGTTTGATTAACTTCGGACGAGAAGTAATGTTCACTTTCCCAAGTCGAAATAGTGGGTTCTGTCCGAAATGAGCAGAGTTGCTTTCCACAATAACTGGAAATCAAAAATATAACTTCAACTTTAGTGTTCGAGGGCTGAATTATTTTCCTCCCCACTTTTAGACGCATTTTAACGTTGCTGGTGATTTCAACAGGCCTTCGTTTTCATTGTTATCAAAAACATTATTAATCGCAAAAACAGTAAGAATCAGTGCAGATGAATCAATTCAGCAACAGACACTCTTTCCTCAATAGAATTTCTCAGCAGGTCAATATGCCAGTAAAGCGTTTCAGAGCAAGCTCAAGGAGTTTGGCATGATTTGCTCCATGAGTCGGAAGGGAAATTGCTGGGATATGCACCGACCGAGAGCTGGTTTAACAGCTTCAAGAATGAGCGTTATCATGGAATTCGCTATGCAAGCCATGATGCAATGAGAGCTGCGAGCTTTGAATATATTGAGGTGTTTTATAATCGAACGCGGCAGCATTCCACATTAGGTTACCGCTCGCCGGTTCAATATCTGGAAGACTGGATAAAGAAACAAAATCAAGAGAATCTCGCTGCATGACATTCACCTGATGGTGAACTAATTATCGGGGGAAGGTCAATTAACTCAGTCTGAAGGAAGCTGTAATGATCGTTATTTGGGTATGTTCGTCCATTGTAGTTCTTTGTTTAGGTTTGGTTCCTTCTTTGCTGCCAAAAATTTTTGGTGGGATATCGAAGGAATATAGAGATTATTACTCGAGGCTATTTTTATTTGTTTCTACGATTGGTTTGTTAAAAATGGCATTCGGTTTGTCGCTGGATGTATTTGGTTATTTGCTGTGGGGGACGGTTGTATTTTGTATCGGGTTGACTTGGCGAGAGTCGAGAGCTTGTAGTCCTCTAAAGTGGATAGCTTGGCTGCAGATAACATTCGGTGTGATGGCGAATATTTCTTATTTCTCTAAGAGTATGTTTGCATTTTTGGCGCATTAAAAAGCCAAAGGGGTGGCGCGATTCAGTTTTTTTTCAAAGCCATATTTGGCTCCTATTTTAGTGGTTAATAAAAATTCCTCAATGAGGCACACAATTTGTGGGTCGCCAAAGACCCAGCTGCCTATATATCCTGAAGGCAATAAATTGCAATATTAAAAACAACTAAGATAATCATATTTACATCGATATCTTCAGGATTTTGTACAAAAAGGCTAAGTAAGCCGCAAGCCAGCCTGAGGCGCTTATGGGGAAATACCTTGTAATGTGTATTATCGTAGTGATACACTAATTCACAATGAATTACGATATACACCCTTCCAGCAGCACACCCATTTTTCGCCAGATCATCGATCAGGTGAGGCGCTTTATTGCCAGTGGACAGTTGCGTTCAGGTGATACATTGCCCTCCGTGCGGACGGTCGCTTTGCAACATGCGATTAATCCTATGACTGTCAGCAAGGCCTACAACATGCTGGAGATCGAAGGTGTATTAGTGCGCATGCGTGGGGTCGGCATGGTGATTGCAGAGCAGCGCAATACGGCAAAAGACAAAACCATTTTAGCTATGCCTGCGATGTTGAGTGCAGCCCAAGTAACCCATCAGCTCGGATTGGAGAAGGCGCAAGCGCTGAGGTTATTTGAACAGGCATTAAAAACTATAGAGAACGAGAATAAAAGAAATGCAGACTAAGACCACAGCATCAGCCGCCAAGCAATTCGCGATTTCCTGCGAAAACCTGCATTATTCCTATAGCTCTAAATCGATATTGCAAGATGTCAATCTGGCGATTCCTCATGGTGCAGTGGTGGGTCTCATTGGTGCCAACGGCTGCGGTAAATCGACGCTGCTGCGTTGTCTGGTTGGATTGCATAAGCCTCAGCAAGGCGAAGTATGCCTGTTCGATACACCAGTACTAGAAATGGACGATACGATACGCGAACGACTCGGCTTTGTTGCGCAATCCGCTGATCTATTTCCTTGGCTCACTGTTGAAAAACACATCAAGATGATAGGGCAAGTCTATCCTAAATGGCGCGAACGACGTGCCATAGAATTGGCGCTACGCTTGCGTCTGCCTATGACTCGTGAAGTAAGTCAACTATCGGGAGGCGATCAACAAAAATTGGCGGTGGTGCTGGCGCTCGCACATCAACCAGACTTAGTTATTTTGGATGAGCCAGTATCAAGCCTTGATCCTATGACAAGACGTGATTTCATGCGTTCCTTGTTTCAAGATGAACGACCATTCTTTGCTGATTCTATCCATGAAAAAGATCAACATGACAGCAGCGTCGAATATGCGCCGACCATCCTTATTTCCAGCCATTTATTAAGCGACTTAGAACGCGTGGTGTCTCACGTTGCCTTCATGCGCAATGGCGGAATTCAGTTATTTGAGGAATGGGATGCGGTTTTGGAATTCATTCGAATCTTACCAAAATCTTCATTCAACATACCACAATCACTATGTATTGCCGAAAATCGAGAGCAATGTGTCATAGACACACGTGTACTCCGTGACTGGATAGTGAAAAATTCTGAGACTAAATTTGACATCGATGACATCGTTACAGCACCGTCTATCAACGGTCTCGATGATCTTTTTATCGCCTTGAATTATTGAATTATGAAAATGCAAGCCATGTTAAAGTCAGAATCGAAGACATTGAAATTTTGGTATACAGGTAGTTACACAGGCTATATTTCAATTTTTTTTCTGACCTTACTCGCGATCGTATACAGCATAATTTTGCTGAACAAAGATGGTAAGCATTGGTTATTTTATGCTTCCGTTTTTACCGGCGTTTGCCTATTTAGTTTAATGGTGAGCGGGCTAAAATGGGGACGCATTATGCTCTCAGGCGCGCGAGTTTTCTATCATATGCAAACACCTGTCAGTTTATGGCATGGCTGGCAGCGCGCAATTTTGACGCGAACCTCCTTGGGTCTGATTATCCTGCTTTGTGTGCTCGCTACGTTGGAGTTAAACCATAAAGATTTATTGCCGACTAGCGCGTTATTGGCGATGGCGTCATTGGCATTAGCGGGCGGTTTTTCCTTGCCAATGGTATTCAATCACTATTTGAATAAACGATGCTATTTGTTATTCTTTGCATTCGTAGCATGCTTAATTTACATTACTTTCCACATGGGAGCCAAGCAGTGGATAAATGCTTCCATTGAGTGGCATTTACCTGCCATCTTGGCGTGGCCGATACTCACTGTTTGCACATTGCTCTACTGGGACAAACCACCTGTTCAAAAAGGAAAAACGCTATTTCTCCGATTGAGAGAGTTGGTGCTCATCAGTAACTTGCGCCACTTCTATTTGCGGTTCACTAGCCTTGGATCGATTAACGCCAGAGAAAAGAAAGGTAGACTCGCTATTTTAGGCCTATTCTGGTTTCTTCCGATTAGCTCTAAGCTGGTCGTTGATTGGCATGCACCTGTGACCTTACCCCACCTGCTGTTCTTAGTAATGATCGCTGCATTTTCCAGCCCTTACATCGTGGTCAAAGATTTGCATTGGCGTTTTTTCCTGCTGCCAAAAAACTTTCAAAATGCTCGCATTGCCAATCATTTTCTGATCTCAAGTGTGATGTATTACGGATGCTGGGCGATTCTCATTTTCCTTACCTTGCTGGGCTCAAAAATGTTCTTTTCGACGCCAATGGCATTAAATGATACGGCGTCCGTGTCTTTCCTCAGCATCGCCATTCTGGTCATCGAATTAATCAGTGCGTTCTGCATTGGTTTGCTTATCCGAGGCAGCAAAAACCAAGGTCGCAGTTTCTTCTATCTATTTATTGCGTGGTTATTGGCGACATCTGTTGCTGCTCTCTATTTTTATTTACAACAACGGAATCCAATAACGACCGCGATATTTACCATGAACACAACGTATGTCTTGTGCGTCATCGTGACAGGTGTTGGCGCTTTAATCTACGCCAACAAACTCTGGACTCGCGAAAGATTGCTTGCTTATTTGTAAGGGGTGGGGCACGAATTACCGGCCTGCATGTTTGGCGGGGCGGTCGGTAAGCCTGTTCCCGTGCATTGCCCTTGGTAACGCAAGACCGGTTACTAACTACAAATGAGGTGAGCAAAAAGGCTTTGCGTTCAGGAAGAGATAGTTCAGCCACCATTGATCGCACTACACGTGAAGCGTGCTTTTATATTTAGAAGAACACGCTCCTGATGAATGAAAAATGTCTGACTATTGGAGGGGGGATTACTCTTCGTTAGATTGACACTTATCGCCTCATTTCCATATTCCCGAGAAAAAATTATTCTTCTCAAGTTTCAGGCCGATCGTTGGCTGAGAGCATCGCGGGCACTTTACTTCTTTTTCTGACTTACATGGTATGACATCTGTACTATGGGCCAGTAGTTTTCGCCATCCACAGAAGCTGCATTGGACGTACACATTCAATGTTGGAACAGGCATTTTTCTCCCTATTGAGTCAGTTTGGATACAGGCACTTGAACCTGTCAGGATCAACTGTTTGAAAGATTTTAAAAAATGATTGCGACAATAGATGTCGTAGCAAGCTCCCGTTCTAGCGCCCAGCGCAGATGACATTCATCAAGAAGACGTCAATAAACTTTCTTATTTGCATTATAAATATTAGTAACATTTGTTACAATTGTGCATCTTCGTCAATTAATTTTTCATCATTATGGTGGCGCTACTTCCGGATTTGTCAGAGCAAGTAAAAAAGACTATCGGCTACCGTCGTGAGTTGGATGTGCTTGAACTATTACAAAGAGCGCTGCCGGATGAATACTGTATTTTTCATAATATCGAGTGGCAGTCATTGCAAAAAGAAAAGGATAGTCACGGTGAAGTTGATTTCATCGTAATGAATCAAGCAGGCGATCTATTACTGATTGAGGTTAAAGCTGGCGCAGTAAATATCATTAATGGCAAGATTACAAAGGACTATAAACAGAACCGACGAGATGTCGTTGTGCAGATTCATACTCAGTATGGCGCGATGCGACAGTTGCTGAGTAAAGAAAATCTTAATGTACATGTGCAGACATGTTTAGTGTTACCAGATTTCCGCGTAACGGAATCGGCGATCGTTGGCCTGCCAAGGGAGCGCATTTTTGATAGCGTCGATTTCCCTAATTTGCCTGCCCGAATCATCAAATTACTTCCGCCTGGCACAAAGGACAAAAATGCCTCCAATGTCAAAGCGTTTTTGAGCAATCATTTGGATTTGGTGCCGGATGTCGCGACAATACAGGGGCAGCTTCTGCAAACTATCCGAGGCCTTTCAGATGGACTTGCCACCTGGGTGCCACGGATTAAAGCACCGACTCAACGCTATCGTATTCAAGCGACGGCTGGATCTGGTAAAACACAGCTTGCACTGTCCTTGCTAAACGAGGTCGCCGGATCGGGCCTACGTTCACTCTATGTTTGTTTCAATCGGCCATTGGCAGAGCATATGTGTCGGATCGCTCCCGGGCAATGCACGACCTTTCATACGATGTGTATAGATCGCTATCGCCAGGGTGGTCAAATCATTGATTTCCGGGATGTCGATATTTTTAGCAAGGCGACTCAGCATTTTCTCAATTGTGCACCCTTGGACCAAGAGCTGGTAGATCTACTGATTCTTGATGAGGCTCAAGATCTTCAGCCGGAGTGGATTAATCATCTTCTCAATTTTCTGCGCCCTGATGGCCGACTTTATCTCCTTGAAGATGCCGACCAATGCCTCTATGCACGCAAATCATGTGAATTATCTGAGACTGTCAGTATCGAGTGTATGGACAACTTCCGTAGCCCGCAGATGATTTGCCAGGCGATAAATGCTTTTGGACTTACATCCAAGAGTATTAAATCAAAAAGTCCATGGCATGGTGATATTCCTCAGTTCTATATCTATGACGGCGGGGAACATGATTTGATTAAAAAAACAGAAGGTGCAATTCAGGATTGTCTGAAGCAGGGCATAGACGTCACCGATATCGCGGTACTGACTGTAAAAGGAATGCAGCAATCTAAAGTGCTTCGGCAGGAAAATCTTGCTAGCTATAGCACAAAACGCTTCACTGGAGACTTCTCTGAGGATGGTCAGGCTAAGTGGAGTAAAGGCCTTTTGTTGCTGGAATCTGTTTTTCGCTTCAAGGGGCAGTCCGCTGCAGCCATCATCCTGACAGAGGTTGATTTTGCAGAGCTGTCAAAAGCTGAACGTGCAAAGTTGTTCGTTGGTATGACTAGGGGCACATTGTCCGTGTCGATTGTATTGACCCAACGAGCCTCAGACCTGTTAGTGCAAGAAATGTGTGCACATTAACTGCCGACAACGTATGTCGCACTGTGTTAGTAATATCAACAAATCAGATTATTTGAAATTTCATTATGTCTCTCTCGTATGACAGGGTTGAACGCCTGAAGTTAATTGAAAGTTTGCTTCCAACCGCTGATCAAGGAGCGTCCGTTGGGTTTTCGAGTAAGCAAATCATTGAGAAATTAGCGAATTCCAACCCGGATTTGATACTTACCGCACGTACTATCCAACGAGATTTAAAAGACCTCATTTCTGCAGGAAGAGTTGCACTACATCATAAGAGTGAAAATTCACCAACTTATGTTCAGGTCGCACAGGATGATGAGATTGACGGTCCTGTTTGGGAATATTTTATCGAACACTTAAAGGTTGAGCTCGAAGGCATTGTTTCGAATACAGATTTGGCAAAGCTGATTACCAGGCTCAAAAAACCAGATGATGGCATTGCGTTGGATGAGAAAAAAATCTGCATCCTTCCAGATAGCTTGCGTTTAAAGCCAGCAGTGATTGATTACCGTATTTTTTCATCGGTACTGAAAGCACTCAAAGAGAGATTGTCAGTACGTATCAGGTACAAAGACCGCCAGGAAAATGTCAGTGAACCGACGTTGCATCCGCTGGGCATTATGCAACGCGGCCCTAGAATTTATCTTGTTGCATTGAAAGATGATGGTGGTAGCGAGAGGCTTTACGCAGTCGACAGAATTTTAAAGGTAGAGCTGCTAGGCACTTCTGATAAAAAAACCGGCAGTTTCTGCTTTGCTGATTACATTGCCAGGGGAAAGGCAGATTTTTCTGATGGAGAAATGATTGAACTGAAGGCGGTCGTCAGTGGCTATGTGGAGACCTTGCTTTACGACTGTCCATTGAATGATAGTCAGAAACTTATCCCAATGCAGGAAGGGGAAGACGGCTCATTACTAACAGTGACAATACCCTCCAGTGGACAGCTTCTACGCTGGATTCTTTCATGTGGCAGCAATATTAAATTACTTTCGCCAGACGAGCTGAGTGTAACTGTTCGCGACCAGATAAAAAAAACTTACCGAAGTTACTTCGGCTCTATTGATTTAAGTTGAATTGTTAAAAACATATTATTTGGTAAGTTAAGATATTTTTTATCAGAATTCTCAGTTTCAAGCGAGGCATGAAAAATGCATCGTGCTAGGTCAAATATTTGCGAAAGTGCCATACATAAGGGAAATAATTTAAGATGAATTTATATGTTGCTCTTGACTTGGATAGTCGAGTAATGAAACAAGCTATTACCGAGATCCAGCGCCGCCATAGGGCATTCAGAGCGTTTTGCAATGGTCGTGATGGGGCTTTAGTTTTGTATGAGTTGCTTTTCCCAAATAATATGCCCATCAGTGGCTATGTTTCTAATCGACAGAGAGACAAGCAGAATCCACGATACGCCCAGATGGCAATTCGAGTTAGCGGCGGTGGGCGAGATTGGCCCTTTCGTGAAGGGTGTACCTTCATCGCGACGGGAAGTTGGCCTACTGAATCCTCTTCTCCACTTTTTCTGATCAACGGTTTCGTCGAGACCGCCGACCTGCCAGCGCGTTCTTTCGAGCGTGAATTTATTGCATTTGCTGTGCATGACAGCTTGAAATCCGCGCTGGGTCAGCAGCGTATTCAGCGTGTCAATAATCTGCTCACACCGCAGTTACTGGTTGACTTGCCGCCAATTACGCAGCAAACCGAAAAGCAGTTGACCGAGTGGACTGAATTTCTTCAATGGAAAGAAAGCCTTATCCGTCACAAGGCGCGCGGTTTACGCTACATCAGTCGCGAATGGCGTGACGAGCAGTTGGTTTTTTCATTGATAGCACAGAGCGCACAGACTTTGCAAAAGGATCGTAAGGCCTTGGGACGGGATGATCTGGTGGTGTTTCAGGTCGGGCAGTCCAAAGATCCGTGGGTCTTTGGTTTGCCTGAAAGGGAGGAGCGTCGCCTTCCTCGGTTGGGGCAGGCGGGCAAACTCCTTGAGTCGGCATCTTTAGCGAAAAATCGGAAATTGCCCAAAGACGAAAACCTGTCTGAATGTCCTTGGCCTACGCCTGCGCTTGCCGATTTGACTGTCTCATTGACTGAAGACGATGCGAATGATCTTGCCAATGCCGAGGAGCCAGATACCTTGCGCGAACGCATTCTAAACCAAATTCCGGAGTCCGGCTTTCTATCCATTTCAACGGCAGGCGATATGAGTCTGATAAAACGCCATCAACAATCACTGCGGCAGTTGCAGGAACAGGGTGGTTTCGCGCCGTATCTGAATGATTATTTGTTCGAGTCTGCACAGGTTTCCGTGCCGCATCGTCTAGAGACGGTGGCGCAGTGGGCCAACGACAAGCTCAACACGGCTCAGAAAGAAGCCGTGGTCAAGATTCTTTCTGCGCCTGATTTGTGCTTGGTTCAAGGACCGCCGGGCACGGGCAAGACCACGGTAATTGCTGAGGCCATCGTCCAACTGGCGCGGCGCGGACAGCGGGTGTTGCTGGCATCGCAGGCGCATACCGCCGTGGACAACGCGCTGGACAGCCTGAGCTATGACGGTTCTTTGCGCGTAGTGCGGTTAGCACGGAGTGAACGCAAAGTGACGGAAGATGGCGCTGCCTTCGCGGGGCCGGCCTCCTTGCAGCGTTACTACAAAGCCTTGGCAGCACAAACCGAAGAGCGCCTCGCAGTGTGGAAGCGCGGTGACGAAGACTTGCGCCTCCTGTTGGAATGGCATGGCCGCGCTGCTTTTGTGTTGCACGACGAGAAGGAGTTGAACGCCAGACGAGGGCAACTTGAAATGGACTTGGCATCGGCCCGCAGCCAGACAGCGCAGGCGCAGCAGGCGTATTACACTGCGTGCGCGATGGTGGATGAAGACAAGGCCAAACGCCTGCGCCTGCAGAGCGTTCAGGCCTTCCTTTATGGCGAAGCCGAAACGCTGTATGGCGACTTGCGGGAAGTGGAACTGCCTACCAGAAATTTGGCGCAAGGCCTTGCCTCCTGCGAGGCGGCAGGATTGCTTGTGAAATTTTCTATGGACGATTGGCTGGCTCATGCAGGCAGTCGGGGCGAAATGCTGGCGTACATGCTGGCCGCGTGGCGGCGTTTCACGAATGTGCGAGAAGCCATTGCTGCGGATATTCGTCGCCTGCGTGAAGCTGCGGACAGCCCCATTCAGGATGCAAGCATCCGGCTACGCATCGAATCGCTCCGAAACGAAGTCCAAACCCTGGAAGAGCAGATGGAGAAGGACGACGCTTTCGTGGATGCATGGAGAGCCAGACGCAAGGAACTCAAAGAGTTGGAGCAGGCTGGTGTGGGCTTGGAGCGCAGCCGCTATGACGGCCTGTTTCATCAAGCGACCAAATGGTGCGCTTCCATTGAAAATGCGACTCAACTGGGTGACGAAATTGCAGCCAGCCTGAATATGTTGGAGACGGCGCAGCCGGTTATCGAACAGGCCATCGAAATCCTGAAGCAATCCATGCAGACTCAATTGTTGCAGCCCGCGCCTCAAGCCCCAAATGATGGCCTTGTGCGAGACGCGAGGAACCGGGAGTGTAGCGCGCAAAGCCAGCTGGATAACTGGTACGAGCAGCGCAGACAGCATCAGCATAAGGTTAACGCTCTGTTGCAGGATGAGGCTATCACGCAAGGCAACCGCTTGCCGATAGAACCTGCCGCGACTTTATCGCAGCGCTTCGAAACCGTTGTCCAAGTCATCAAGGCCGTGGAGCAACGCCAGGCCAGTCAACAACATGAACGCCAGACATGGGCGGCGCTACTAGAAGAGTGGATGCGCGATTTGAGCCGCAACAACGCCGGAGAAGAAGACTGGCAGAATTTGCGCTCGGATTTTCTGGCGAGCTGCAATGTAGTTGCCATTACCTGCAACGAAAATGAGCGCACGCTTGACGATGTCGGCCAGACGAGTTTTGATGTCGCTATCATTGATGAAGTAAGCAAGGCTACGCCGCTGGAATTACTGATGCCCTTGATGCGCGCGCGCCGCGCCGTGCTGGTGGGCGACCACCGGCAGTTGCCGCCGCTATTTCAGGAAGGCGACGAAGCACGTAGCTTCATGGATGAAGCAGAAGAAAACGAAGCTGCCAACGCAGAGGAAAACAGCACAGGCAATCTTGCAGAAGCGCAAACCTTGCTGACCCGCGACAACTTGCGCCGCTTTGAGAAGATGGTCACAGCCTCGTTATTCAAGTCACATTTCGAGATGGCGGATGACGCCATCCGCGCGCGACTCAATGTGCAATTCCGCATGCACCCGCAAATTATGAAGATAGTGAACTATTTTTACGAAGACGAGTTGGAATGCGGCCTCCTTGCGCCTGACGATGACCGAGAACCTAAGCTTCGTCGAGTTCACGGATTGAGATTAGAGAACGTGGACGGTGGCTCGCCTCTGCTTACTCCGGGCGACCATGTGTTGTGGGTGGACACAACCTACAACCTGCACAACCAGATTCACCGTGAAGATATGGACGGCAACCAACCTCGGCGCACCAATCGCCTGGAAGCGGAGTTGATTGCGGAAACGCTGGAGCAAATTGAACGCCAATCCGCTGCACTGGGCTACTCGCGGACAAATAAATGTAAAGTCGGAGTGGTGTCTTTTTATGCCAACCAATGCCGAGAAATTCGTGCTGCCATCCGCCGCCGCAGGCCCAAAGAGTCCAACGGCCGTTTTGATTGTCTGGATGTTGAAGTCAATACAGTGATCCGCTATCAGGGAAAGCAGAAGTGGATCGTGCTGGTCAGTATGGTGCGACACGATGGATACGACCCTTTACGTTCGGGCAATCAGCCCCGGCGTCGTTCCAGCAAAGCCAATGTCGCCCGTTTCGAATTTATTAATGTGGCCTTTTCTCGCGCGCAGGCACTGCTGATCGTCTTCGGCGCGAAAAGCATGTATGCATCCTATGAGGTGGATTTGCCTCGAATGGCCAGCGCAGGTAGCGAAAAGCAAACCGTTTACAAATTTATCCTAGATCAACTGGAGCGCGATGCACAGCTGGTTACGGCAAGGCAGTTGATGTCACCCGACATGCTACCCCAGCAGCCACAACAGCAGAGCGGCAGGTTCAATGTTCCACCCAATCGGACGGTTGCGCCCAAGGGCGACAAGTACGGTAAATGGGGAGGCCGCGCATGAAGCTGGCAGAAATTTTCGTTCCCTTACCCTTGTATCGCATTGAATCCGATGTGACCTATCACACCGAGCGCAAGCCCACGGTATTCGAACGGATGGTGTTGCGACTGTGTGATCCTGGCCTTCATTTATCTGACAAACAGAACTTGTCTTTGCTGGGTGTTTTCCGCGATCAACTTGGCGCATGCGATGTGCGTGAACTTTTGGACGGCTGCGTATCTGAACTTTCCGCTTTGGGTGCTCTACCCAAGCGTAACGCTCTGGATACGCTTGAGGTACCTCTAACTGAGCTTGAATTGACTGCTGATGGCTTGCAATTCTTGCGCACCGATAGCCTGCCGGTGCGCTCGCGCACGATCAAAGTCAGTCATCACTATGACCCTATCGGCGATGAGATCAAACCGGCCAAGAAGGATGGTGGGCTGCAGAGCCAAGGCAGCATGAGTCGCATCAGCGACGCCGACATATCTTTGAGACCGCAAAATCCGTTGCCCCAGGTTGAACGTGCCATAGCGCAGGAAACTTATGACTGGAAAAATCCTGCGACAGTTATAGATCGCATCGTGCCCGTAGTGCATGCAGCGGGATGGGTAGAGCGCCGACTCGAAATCTCATGTAGCGAGGACGGCGTGCTGAATGTGAATGCCCCGCGCGATGCAGCATTGCAGCGCTGGTTGGCGCAAGCACAATCCGAACTGGCATGGGAACTTCTGCTTGCTGATGCACTAACAAGCGAGCCGAATGCTTTGCTGCCAGTCATTGACTCTTCTGTTTTACGAGATGCACGCACTGTCCGCTCCATTGCAGCAACTAATGGGGGCGTAGCCAGAGCGCGGTTATGCATCATTGCGCAAGGCGTTGTGGTTGCGGATGCGGCAATACCCACCATCGTTTTCTCATCTGAAGTGAGTGCACCGGAACTGATTGCCAATAGCAAACAACCGACCGTGTTCACGCTGCTTATGCCCCCCCCTGCAGGAATGATGACTGGATTTCGTAGCTTGTCTCTACCGCAGGTTGGCGGAGCGAGTGCTCAAGCAGAAGTGGCCGGTAACCTCCGCCTCTATTGGGCGGGACAACCGCGCTTGTGTGGCTTGGTGGTGACTTTGAACGACCAGTCTGCAACCGCGCTTTGGGCCAAGCTGCGGAGAGATTTAGAGGGCGCTTGCGAGCACTCCGATGACCCACGCATTGCCTTCATGTCCGTAGCATGGCGAGATGTCGATGCACTCGGTGAAACGGTGTGGCCGTGGCTTGCCACGCGTGCTGAACAGCCGCTGGGCGATCTGATGGCGGTGATCGAACCCGCTACACAAGCAATTGGTTTGTGGCGGCCAGATAGAAAAGACTGGAAATCTGCTTGGGAACGATCTCTGGTGAGAGCTATTGATGAGTCGTTGAAACATACGCCCAATCAGCTTGGACCTGAGGAAGTCGTTTCTCTTTTGATTCAGATAGCTCAGGTGTTGTCTGCGGACAAGGCTGTGCCGTTGCAGGCCTCGCTGCTGCGTCATGCGGCTCCCATTCGCACCTTGGAATCATTGGAAAAGCTGCGATCTGCCTTGCCTTCCACCACTGAAATTCCAGAAGAATTGCTTTCCGTCGAATTGCGGCAAGTGTGGCTGGAACACGCATTAGAGCGAAAAGAGTTGAAGCTGTATGGCCCACACGCTATACAGCAGCCGTTGCAAGATATTGAGAAAGCCGTCCAGGATGTTTACCGGAGTATTGGCGAGCAGGCGTTGAAAGCAGCGGATAATAGCCAAATGGATGTGCGCACCTTGACCCCTCATGCCTTGGATGCCGTGCGCACTTGGCGCAACGCTGCGGAGCATTTTCATGCTCTAAATACATCATCTCCCCTCTGGTATGTGTTGAATGAAGCAGTCGAAAGCTGGAATCTTCTAGCGCAGGAGAAGCTGGCCCCAGTCGAAATTAGACACCGCGTTGTCGTGTTCGATACCAGCGCTCTGATGGAACATCCTGAGCTTTTGCAGGAGCTACGCTCCAACGATATTCCGATCGTGCCGCATCGGGTTCTGAGTGAGTTGGATGGGTTGAAGACCAGTGTAGATCAGGCTCGCTCTGCCAAGGCGCGTGCTGCTATTCGTCAGTTGGATGCAACCTCGTCCCGCATCCGACATGAAACAGAATACACGGCCTTACTGCCTTCAGAGTGGGATGTCAAGCACCCCGATCATGCCATCCTTTCAACGGCGTTGTTTTTCCGTCTGAACGAGGTTTTGTTTGTTAGTAATGACATCAATCTACGAAACAAAGCGCAGTCGCTTGGCCTGAACACACAAGATTCCAAGTCATATGCGCCTTCACGCCTTGTGCCCGCTGCTACGCCAGGAATACATCCACGGAAGCAAGATAAAAGAAAAAAACAAAGGAAATGAAACCATGAGTCGTGCAGACGAATATCGCTACCAAATTCAACGGCAACGCAAACAAGAGCTTGATCGACAGCGTGTGCGCGAGACAACGCGTCCCTTCCTTGAGCGCTACCGCAGGGTATTGAATGATGTCATCAGTCAAAGGCTAGATGCCGTAGTTGCGGAAGAGTTTCGTGAGTTGAGTATCGCTCTTGACCGCATGGAGACTTTGATGGACTCCGACCCGTTTGCTGCCAGAGATATGAGCCGTTCCATAGGTGGACGATTTCACGGATTACCACGATTTGCGCGTGAGCAGCGCCGTTACCGTCAAGATGCTGAGCTAGCCGCAACTGAGGCATTCGGCAAAGCGCAGCAAGCTGAGGCCGAACGACAGTTGCAGCTGCGGGCAGAACTTGAGGCAGCATGGCGCGAAGGTTTGATCTGCTGGAGCACACCTGTCGCACTCAACGCCGCGTTTGCCGAATTGCAGCAACTACGGGAGCGACTGCTTGGTAATGCAGCCAATAACATGACTTCGGCGCAGATTTCAGCTGTCATGCGCGAAGTTCGGCAGCGGTATGAAATGGATGCTGAACGCCAGCTGCAGGAAATGAAAAATCTTGTGCAGCGCGAAGCCGTGGCCGATGTACTGACGCTGCAAAGAGAGCAGTTGGAACAGGAAGCGAATAATGGTGGTGGCGAACGCGCTGCCAAGTTGCGCGAGGCATTGGCCCATGCAATAGGACTCGCTCCTGCAGAGCAGGCTGAAGCCTTGAGTCAACTGGTGCAAGAACAAGATGAAGTTGCCGTGGACGAAAGCCAACGCCGCGAAGTCGTGCGGGCGATTTATCAGTCACTGCAACAAGCTGGCTTTGTTGTGGATAGGCCAGAGCATCTCACATCACAAGGGCAAGATGAGGTACTGATTCGCGCCCGTCGACCTGCTGGCGCACAGGCAGATTTTCGCATCAACTTGAGCGGCCATCTCAGCTACAAGTTTCATCAATACAAGGGCAAAACTTGCGAGAAAGATGTCGCACCCGTTATGGCTACACTACAAGATGCTTACGGCATCAGTCTGAGCGACAAGCGCGTGATTTGGGTCAATCCCGACGACCAGGATCAGGATGCTCGCCCTTACCCTAATGTGACACAGGAGAGAAGCAAATGAGTTCAGCTTTGTTGACTTGGCAAGAAGATTTTCACCGCGAATGCGGCATACGGCGCGGTGTGATTTTGCACGGTAATACTGGTGATTTGACATCAGATCCCGAAGCGCCAGGGCAATGGACAGCATTGCCTGCCGCGTTGATTAACCTGCTGCGTCAGCGCGGGTACCAGCACGTGATTTTCTGGAACCGCGTCAATGGCGTTAGTGGCGTTGATGAGAGGACTTGGCGGGAATTGCAAAGCTCAGTTATGCCGCATGCAGTTAGAGAAAGCGCGTCCGAGGGGAGCGCCTATGACATGGGTGAATTACCGCCTACATCGGTGCCGAGCCCCGCATATAGCTGCATTTCGGCAAGCGCGGATGACTTGCTGGCTTTTGCTGCGCAATCGCTGAGACAACCACGTGCCGAAAAGCCAGTCGCATTTGTCTTGGACTGGACGCAATATTTGTTTGGTAGCGTCAACTCCTTGAGTGAGAACGAGCGCGGATGGCTGATGCGTTTGGGACAGGCTACCCGTGATGCCGCTGTGGTTCGCAATGCTGAAAGCATTGGTCAACCACAATCACTACTGGTGTTGCTATGTGGGGGCTTGAATGTGTTGCCACCATCGCTCTACTTGAACAATCCACTATTTAGAGAAATAGCAATCCCCTTGCCGATAAGGCAGGTTCGCGAGTCTGCTGTACTGGGCTTGAAAGAGGTGTTTCGGCTGCAGCCCCCTTTGCAGCAAGGAGGACGTGAGTTGGCTGACTTCGTTGATGGCTTGGAAGGCCAGAGTATCCGCGACATTCACAATCTTGCACGACTTTCACGACAGGAGACTGAAGTCTCAAGTGCCTTGTCTTTGCTCAATCTGTATCGCCACGGCCGCAGACACAGTCCTTGGGAGCAACTGGATCACAAAAAACTCCAGACCATTGTCGAAACCCTGGGAAGGCGCGTCAAAGGTCAAGGGGAAGCCATTGAAGCGGTGCGGCGCATCCTCGTGCGCGCCTTCACGGGACTTTCGGGACTGCAACACTCGTACAGGCAACGCACTCCCAAGGGAGTGTTGTTTTTTGTCGGCCCTACGGGCGTCGGCAAAACTGAACTTGCAAAGTCCATTGCTGAATTCCTCTTTGGCGACGAAGAAGCCTGTCTTCGCTTCGACATGTCAGAGTTTAACCACGAGCATGCCGACCAGAGATTGGTGGGTGCTCCGCCAGGATACGTTGGTTATGAAGCAGGGGGGCAGTTGACCAATGCGGTCAAGCAAAGACCATTTTCATTACTGCTATTCGATGAAATCGAGAAGGCGCACCCTCGTATTCTCGACAAGTTTCTACAAATTCTTGAAGACGGGCGCTTGACGGATGGCAAAGGGGAAACTGTTATGTTTTCAGATACAGTTATCGTATTCACCTCGAATATTGGCGCAGCTGAGGTTAAGCCTGAGAGCCTAGATGTACGCAACGAATTTATCCAAAAAGTGCGGCAACACTTCGTGCATGAGCTAAAACGTCCAGAATTGTTGGGGAGAATAGGGGAGGCCAACATTATCCCGTTCAATTTTATGAGTGATGATAGCTTCTTGATCGACATCGCGCGCGCCAAGCTGGCGCCACTGCGTAAGGGGCTGAGGGATAAATGGGGTATTTCGGATTTGAGATTAGTTAAGGAGAGTGAGATATTAACCTTGCTAGTTAAGGACGTGGATCGCGGAGCGGGCGGGCGCGGCGTCCCTAACGCAATCACTAACAAACTGATTGATCCATTAGCCGCTTTTTTATTTGAACATATGGCCGCTCCTAATCAAATTCGGGGCAAGATAATTGAGGTTCGTATCGCAGGTAGCAAATTGTTACTTGAATTAGAGTGACGCTGTGCATTGGCTTAACTTAGCATCTCGTCTGCCTTGCACAGAAGCCGAAGGGCCGGGACGAAGAGCTGTGTTGTGGGTGCAAGGTTGCAACAAGCGTTGCCGTGGTTGCTGCAACCCAGTGTATCTTCAATTGGTCGAGCGTGAGCTTGTTTCGACGTCATCAGTTCTCGACTGGCTTGCAACTGCGCATCGCACGCATGATCTAGAGGGGGTAACTTTTCTCGGTGGCGAGCCCATGTTACAAGCTCAAGGTTTGGCTGTGGTCGCGCAAGGTGCGCAGACACTGGGACTGTCGGTGATGGTATTTAGCGGATATACAAAAGGTGAACTTGAAGCACTTCAGTTGCCTGGGAGTATCCAGTTACTTCAATATACTGATGTGTTAGTAGATGGTCCGTATGAAGCGAATTTACCTGAACGTGGTCGCCGTTGGGCTGGCTCTACGAATCAACAATTCCATTACTTGACGGCGCGTTACGACTCGCTAATCGAAAATGATGGTAACGTTGAACGTGTGTTTGAAGTTCGTCTGCGGATGGATGGCTCAGTGTTTGTAAATGGATGGCCAGAAAAAATTCTACGATAATCGTAGTAATTTTGGTTGGATTGAACATTAGGCTTGTCACCGAGGAAGGGGCTTCTCAATCAAATTCTGCACTTTATATCTATTAACTTTCAGATCGGTTTCCAGTTACTGCATTTGCCATTAATTGTCCATCACAATAAGCGTGAGGAACGCCAATATGCGTGGCGAAATCCACCCCTAAAATCGGTTCATCCATTGGCACTTTGAGCCCTATATTTTCTATTCGCGAATGCAGAATGTCTTCTACTGCACTACCTACGACGGCCCCACCTCCTGCGTTTGCATCTCTTTTTTCGTGTGACTGCAAGAGCTAAAAGTATTGTCGTGAAATCATAAGCCAATCATCTTTGAATAACTAAACTTTGAAAAATGGTCTGAACCTCATTGCTGTATAATTAACATTTAAGTAAAAATTAACTTCCTTAATGGTGGATCGTTCAAAAAGTTTTGTATGACTGCAATTTTTCAAAATACTTCATCGAGACAAAATCTCGTAATTCGATTAAATGCCATTCAGGCATACGTAGGTCAAAAGTACTTGCCAGCAAATTTTGAAGATGAACTGAACTTAATTAGAGATTTTGATGATCTTGTCAAAATTTCGCACGATACACAATCTTTGTTATGGTGGTTTGTTGGACCAATCTCCTATGAGTTGTTTAAGCCAAATGGAGAAAGGAATAGCAGTATCTTAATAGATGATCATTTGCGAAATACTATTGCAATACTCCCGCCACCTTTTGTAAGCGATTCAGTTCAAGCAAAGAGAGAAATTAAGACTTTGGGATGCGAAGTTTTAGAACGAAAAATTTGCTTTAGCCAATTGTTGGTTTGTTTATTGTACGGTGCTTATCCATGGTTTGATTCATATTATCAAATTTGCAAAGAGCTATCTATTTTTAATAAGGACGCAGTAATTTTAGACATTGAACTACCTGAAAATCTAAGTCCGTCAATGTTAAATAAACAGAAGGACCGGATCAGAAATCAGTTATCACCTGAAATTACGATGAATATCAAAGGTGCTGAGTTTCCAGGAAAATTACGTCCGATACATATACCAGACTCACTTGAAATTGCTCGACATGCTAAAGCCACCCGATTATGAAGTGTTATTGATAACTTTTTCGGTTGGCGAAAATATTAATAACGACATTGCTGACCTGAAAAAGGAACTTAATTCATCAGGAATTGCAACACGCGCACTTGTAATTACTGAATGCGATGAAATTTCACATCCAATCGAAATTGAGCAGATTTTATGTGGCCCTGGAAGTAAATTGCAAAAAATCAAGTCGCAATTACGTATTGATGTTCCATTTATTTGCGTTATAGATTCTGATATGCACCTTGAAATTTCAGCATGTAAAGAACTTATATTGAATGCTTTAAAAGGAATGGATGGTATTACATTTGGATTGATTGAATCAATTTCAGAACCCGGACTCTTGGGAAACTGCATTCAATTAGATAAACGTTGGTCTCACCGGTTTTTGCGGCCAACTTTACATTTCTTGCGAGTGGGCATTACTGTGCCAGGGCAATTTGTGATGTATTCCCCTGAATTGTTGTCATCTATAAATGATAACAGTGACACATTTTTAGATGATTTATATTTTGGATTGAAGTGCCGCCAATTAGGGCTTGGTATTCAAAGGGTGAATAAAATTATCGGCTATGAGAAAGGAAGGAGTGGTTGGGGAAGTTTATTTTTGCAGCGTATCCGTTGGATGAAAGGTTTATTTCGACTAACGAAAGATGCTTGGAAGGCTGATTCTGGATGGTTATATTGCATTATCCATTATTTAGCATATCACGGCATACCAATTATTTACACTTGCTTTATTGTTGTTTTAGTTTTAACGAATCATCTGGAGTCAGCCATTGTTTTAATTGGTATTTTTTTATTATTATTTGCATACATCACAAAATCAATAAATTTAAATATTGTCTTATATTTAATAATATTTCCTATCTTGCACACAGTTGCAACTTTAGCCGCAATCTTTCCTTTTTCCCTTTCAAATTTGAGGAAGCGATAAATGTCGCATGAAACACTAGCAAAAGCACTCATCTTAACTCGTGGCATTCATTTTACTGAACATGCTTTAGAAATGGCAAAAGCAAATGGTGCAAAAGGGCAAAATCTTGTTTACAACGCACCAAAAGGACATCGAATTGAGCAATTTCGCCCGCAAGAATTGTTGTTACGAGGAGAAGATGGGTACCAAACTTGTGTATCAGCGGTTGCAGCTTCAGATCAATCAGCGGTGATTGCAGACGTTGAAAACGGAAAGCTGAAACTAAGTGCAAATGGATGTGAGCATATATTCAAGGGATTATCAGAGACAATTTTTGTACCAGAGCCGAAATACTATTCAAAGTACACATCATCAGGCATCCCATTGACCCGCCTTATAAGCGCATGTGGTGTTGATGAAATGAATATTTGGCCTTGGCACGATTGTGCCATTTCGAAGATGTGTACATTTTGCGGCATCAATAAAATTAATACCAAGAAAGTAGAAAAAAGTATTTTCTTTACTGCAAAAAAAAAGAGAGAAATACCTGCGTTGCAGTTGTGGCAGAATTCACGTGACTTGTATTTCAAAGAAATGAATGAAGCTCTTGAACTTGCGATTAACGACGACTGTTATGCCGAACACTTGCACCTAATTTTAATTAGCGGGAATTTGAAAAATGACGAGCTAGACATGCAAGCGTCAATATATGCTGATATTTCTAAAGTCTTAAACAGTAAATATAGCAAACGATTCACTGAAGGTATTGTCGCCGTAACTGCACCGCCGTCTAGTACTGATGCATTACATTTGATGAAAGATAGTGGTGTAAGTACCGTTGTTTTCAATCTTGAAGCATGGATGCCAGACGTTTTTGCGTCTGAGTGCCCGGGTAAAAATGAGATTGGTCGAGATCACTATTTATTTATGTTACGTAAAGCGGTGGATATTTATGGATGGGGACACTCATGGTGCAACTTAGTTTTAGGTTTAGATTCAATAGAGGATACTCTTCAGGGTTGCGAAGAATTAGCGTCTCAAGGCATCACTCCATCTGCCAACATTCTTCACTTAGATGAAGGCTCACGTTGTAAAAAACAACCACCAACCGCGAAAGAAGCTTTACATTTTTTCCGGAATCTGGGCGACATTTATCTAAAGTATGATCTGCTTCCTTATTACTGCCAATTAGCATTGAGAACGTCTTTATCAAATGAGGCATATGCCGGTCGCATCAAAAAAACAGCATTTTCGGACCCCCTAAATTTGCTACCTTAAATCGTCGAAAATATGGATATTAATAAGTTAAAGGTCGCGATCATCGATAGTGGTATTGATTTGCATAAACTATACAATGGGGATAGACATAATTATTTAGACCAATGGATTGAAGTAGAGTCGTTAACTTATGAAGCCATTGAATTTTGTGATTTGGTAATTATTCCTACCGGGACTGATAATGTTTTACTTCATCCAAAAAAAGAGATATTGAGGAGTTTTTTAAAAAATGGTGGTTGGATATTCTGTTTTGACGGAATATTGCCCTACATAGTAGAAGATGTTTCCTGGGTGCATAGCCCGACCATACATCGACTCCAAGCTTTTAGAGCAACAAAAAATGATTATTCTTTTCTTCTTGATCATGTCGCATTAGAAGAATTGGCTTGCAAAGAAGAAATAAGAGGTTGGTGGTGTGAAGGAGAGCTAAAAGGTTCTGAGCTTATTCCTTTAATTACTGATATGGATAATCGGGTTATAGCTGCGATCAAACCGATGTCAAATGATTCTGGGGCATTAGTTTTAACGGCCGCTGGGAGATTGCCAGCATTTTCAAATAAAGATTCCATCGCACCAAATAGATTTTTTTCAAATTTACTCGCGTATTGCCTTTCTGCGCGGAAAAAAATAGTAAAAAAAATACCATTAAATATATACGTACACTCTGGTAATTGGGCGCAGCGTTCATTTTTAATGTCAGAACAATTTCGAAGCCAGTTTCACGGAGTCCATTGGTCTTGTCTTTGCTCATCCATACTTTCAAACGCTACATCAATCTGGATTCCGTGGGAAAGTAATACACGCGCTTTAAGAAAATTTTGGCCAATAATTGATGGCGCGATCAAAAATGGAACAAATCTAATTATTGAAGATCTGCGCGATAATTGGTTTCCTGGAGTTCAGTGGTACTCACGTCCTGTTGATAGTAGTTGGTGGCGTGAGCAACGGAAGCTTGATATAAAAGTATCGCCTTCATTTAAAGCAACTTTACCCGGCTTAACTCCAAAAGCATGTTGTTGGCACTATCATGGTGTGTTTGATGGCCCAGAAGACGAACTAGTTCTGTTATCAGACCGTGAGGGTAAAAGTATACTTTCCCTTATTGATTCCACAACAAATTGTAAAGGAAAAATTTTCCTTAGTACACTAGACGCAACATTTGAGTTTGGTGCAGGAAAAATCAAAGAAACGGCGGATTATATCTCTGGAATGTTAAAAATAGTGGGGCAAGCAAATTTCCGTTAGCTTTTAGTTTGCAGCACATTTACAAAATAGTTGATAGATACTGAATCTATATATTATGCAAATAAGTGAAAGCAAAAATGAGGGGAGGAAAGTCCGGTGGGGCATTCTTGGAACAGGGAAAATTGCTAGAATTTTCGCTTCAGCTTTGATGGACATTCCGCAAGCACAGTTAGTTGCAGTTGGATCACGCAACAAACTAAATGCAAGTTTATTTGGACGAGCGTTCGGTGTTGATAGTAGCCGCTGCTATTCTTCATATGAAGAATTGGCCCACGACTCTCAAATTGAAGTTATTTATGTTGCGACTCCCCATATATTCCATGCAAAAAATTCTTTAATGTGTTTAAAGGCTGGAAAAAATGTACTTTGTGAAAAACCATTTGCCTTAAATTTGCGTGAGGCTGAGCAAGTCATTAATGTGGCAAAACAAAAACATTTATTTATTATGGAGGCAATGTGGACCCGTTTTCTTCCCGCAATAATAGAAGCAAAAAATATTATTACCAGTGGAACAATTGGAAAAGTACAGCATATTCAATCTGATTTTGGTTTCATTGGTGACACGGCCCCAGAACACCGCCTAAACAACAAAGAGCTTGGTGGTGGTGCTTTGCTTGATATCGGGGTTTATTGTCTTTCAATCTCAACTTTTTTTCTTGGGGCCGTAGATGAAGTGAAGGCCATTTCTAGAATTGGAACCACCAAGGTTGATGAGCAAACTAGTTTCCTGTTAAGACATAAAAACGGGGGAATATCATCAAGCATGTGCAGTATTCGTATTTCAACAAATGGCGGTATGAATATTATTGGTGATTTGGGTGTTTTAAGTATTCCATTTCGATTCTATCGAGCCGATAAATTTACACTATCACTAAACAATGGAAATTCAATATCTCAAGAGTATCCCTATCAAGGTGATGGTTATATACATGAAGCCATAGAAGTTATGCGATGTATATATAATAAAAAAATTGAAAGTCCAACCATGCCGCATGCCGAAATGCTAGAGCAAATTGAAGTCCTAGACGCAATTCGAAAGCAAATAGGCTTGAGTTATTCGTGTGATAGCTAATTTCCCAATAACAGCTGGTAGTGAGGTTCTCTCTATATATCGTGTTCAAAGAGATAATATTTCACGACAAAGTACCAGTAACCCTCATAATACTTGCTCGAGAAATGCCATAAATACGAGAAAGGGCGCTAATCGATGTACCTTGTTTATGTAGGTTGATTATTTGTTCACGTTGCTCATCATTTGTTTTTGTTGGGCGACCAAGTGTTTTACCCTCTGCCTTAGCACGTGCCAGTCCCGCCTGGGTACGCTCAACTAATAAGTCTCGCTCCATTTCAGCAACGGCAGCCAGCATATTCAGCATTAATTTTCCGGCAGGGGAGGCCAGGTCTAGTTTTCCAAGCTGTAGAACGATCACTTCAATTTTGCGATTCGCAAGTGCTTTGATCGTTGCACCGACGTCCTGGGCATCGCGACCAAGGCGATCAAGCTTAGAAACGATTAAGGTTTCGCCATCACGAATTTGTCCGAGCATTTTGCTGAACTGCGGTCTTTGGCTTGCTGGCACCTTACCACTGACCCCTTCGTCTGCAAACCAATAGTCTATGCGGTAGCCTTGAGCCTCGATTTCGCATTTCTGGTTCTCAGTTGTTTGATCTTTGGTGCTAACACGCCCGTACGCAAAAGTTGCCATCATTTTCCCCGGTTATTTCCAAAAAGTTGAACTTCACTGTTCAATAAGGTGTTAAATACATATGGACATGTTCATATGTATTTTTCATATATTTTGAACATTGTACTATGGAATTTGTTGGGATGTTCAAAAATGGTGGTTTGTGAACGATTGATTCAATTAATCTTCGCACGAGGATGTGCGGCAAATGAGGTCTGCATCTTCGAAACTTAATACTTTAGATCCGAATTAGCGAAATGCGGGCAAACCAAAAACTAACATTGGATGGTGATCATAGAAATGGATGACGGCGGTTTTGCGTACATTCAGTCTTTCTTGTGGAAGTGGGCAAAAGGAGGGGATTTTTCTGTATTAATAGTCTTGCCACAATTTTCTAAAACCAATAGTGCATTAAAAGCATCACGTGTAAAATAGACAATATGCAAGCATTCACCGCCTTGTTCATAAAAAGAGGGACTCCCTATGATGAACCAAGCTATACAGCCAGACCCTAATCGCAAACCAACGCATCCCGGCGCAATCTTGCGCGAAGTGGTGCTGCCTGAACTGAAGATATCTCAGGCAGCCTTGGCAGAAAAATTGAATTTAAGCCCACGTATGTTTGCCAACATTATTCATGAACGACGTAGTATTAACGCTGAAGTTGCCATTTCACTTGAAACGCATTGCGGAAGCACCGCTGAGCAATGGCTGCGTATGCAGATGGTGCATGATCTTTGGAATGCTCGTCGTGCCAGTCAATTGTAAGGAAATTTGTTGCTGGTGATGATTTGGCTTATCAAAAAAAATGAGCAATAAGCTGTGGAGAGTATTCTGAGCGACGCCAGATTCAGGTTACGTACCTGTTGTATGCAATGCGCACTTCCCCTGGTTTAGTCGGCATCAGTATTTTTACGTGCTGATTTGAAAGTGACCGGCTCTGAATGGTGAAGGTGTAATATTCACCATTCAGAATTAAAAATATCAATGCAGTTTTACGCTAATTTGTCCGTGCTGTCAGACTTGAGGAAGGACTGCGGAGACCACAGAGCGACGTAGAACCGCTTTGCTAAGGTCTACTCCGCGTTGCTTAAATGCGGTTTGCCATGATCCATCATCAATCTCTGACGGCTTTACTTCTCCCTCTGCAGGAAAATTTTGTTTTTCACGAACAATGATATGAGATTGATGTTTAACTGGGATATATTCGACCCAGTTAACCCGAACATCATGATAGTGACCATCTCCACCATACACTGAGACCACAGCTGTTCTATTAATTCCTTTAAAACCGGAGGCTGTAACCTGAACTGTTTGCGTGTTATCTGCTTCAACCTTAGAACGTGTTTTTAACAAGCTTCTTGTAATGCATTCGGGGTGTTGAAATACTGCTTCACCAAAGTGATTAGCGATAGTTTCATGCTCCCAAAAACACGAATGACTCGAATTGACACCTTTGTAGATATCGTTGTGGGAGCGATGTTGTTGGTAGAGCGGAATTGCCAACAAAGGTGCGATGCCGAAGAAGAACGATTTGAAAAAATGATTATGATAATCGTTGAAAAATCTCCGTGCATAAGCCAATTCGTAGCTATAAAATTTTTCAGGTTGCGCACTAATATCAGTCGACACCATATGTGCTGGCTCAACTAAATTAATCATGCGTCTTTTTTCAAATTCGAAATCATCCCCGTAGCCGACTTCTTTGTCTTTTAGTAATTTATGCATTTCCTGCTGTGCAAGCGGGGTAAATAATAGTCGGAACTGAACTTCATGATCGCGATCAGTTGCTCCAAACATCGCGTCGAATTCGCGATTGGCCATGACAGTGAATCCACCACCATTTTCAATGTTGCGAGATTTATTTTCGAGCTTTTTAACAGCGCGGTCTTTTTTCCAGTTTGCGATCCACCCGTCACCTAAGGTCGAGAGGTTAGATGGTTGTCGACTGAAAGAAAGGTCTGGTGCAGCTTCATTACCATAAATAATAAATGAGCGATGACCATATTCAGGAAATGGCTTCTCGACCGAAGCATTCAAGGTTTGGTGACGTGTAACGGTAGTCCATCTTCCGCTTGAATCCCGTTGACGTTCAGTCCAACTGATCTGGCGCGATCCATGATAGGTTTTTGTCCCCATCGAATGCTCTAGCGTTTGGGCAAGTATAAATGGATTGCCATTAATCACTCCACTATGAGAAAAAACGATGGAGCGCCCTTGATTGAATTGATCATTCCAGCCAAAGCTGTTGCGAAGCTCATCCAAACGCCCATTGGAGAAATAGGGATCGAGGTTAATGCGCGGAACGGTTTTTTCCAATAGTTTTGCCAAGATGTCCCATTTGTAGAGGCGATTAAGCGGTGCCATCTGCTGCCATGCTTCTTCACGTTTTGCATCCCGTTGCTGTTCCAGATTTTTTAGGCGTGCATTAACGTCGGCAATTAATTTGTTGAGTTTGTAGATGGCAGCACCAAATAGGCCCGCTGGCACAATCATCCACATCAATGAGTAATTGTTTGCATAGACATAGAGCAAGGAAAAGGCGAGTGCAGCGATAGTGCAAACCCGCAAAATCCCCCACCACTTGCTCGCCGAGCTTTCACTTGAGACTCCCGTTTCAAGTTCGCGAAGTTGCTTAACAGTTACAATGTTGGCGTTTTCGTCAACACCTGATTGACGCACCAGATCTTCGAACAACTCAGATGTGTTTCTTGCGTGAGCTTCTTTGAAGTGTGTTTTATAGAGCTCAAGTGGCTCGTGGACGTCCTCGATCAAAAGAATTTACTCCTTGCTGCGGCTTTGGTCTCGGCGGATGCGGTGAATGGGATTCGTGTTGTATAAGCTGCGCGGGCAGCAACGATTTGCTTTGTTGGCCAAGCAAAAATATCTTGATTCCACATAGCGACCGTATCGTTATACAGCGTACGGGCAGCGGTAATTTCTTTTTGAAGGTAGCTGTTTTGGCGCATGGCATCGGCGATTACCGCCTGTGACTTAAGGTCAGGATAGGACTCAACCGCAACATGGATACGGGAAAAAATGCCATCAAGTTGCTGTGATGCCTCATTGCGCTGGGCGTCTGAACCTAGGTTGTGACCGCTACGATAAGCTGTGACTGTTTTCATCACATCTGTGTCGAGATCAATCGATTTTTTCACCAGACCAACCACGTTTTCCAGGATAACTACACGTTGCTCTAGGTAATTATCGATTTGAGAAGCATCTGCTTGGATCTTTTGCTGAAGGGCTCGCAAATAAGATAGTGCTTTGACTTTCATGAACTGAAAAATCGCACCTGGCAATACACCGCCAACAATCATTTTTATTGCTTCTTCTTTTGGGAGTACCCCGGCGAGCAGGAAAAGGATTCCTAAAGCCGGAATGACCGTCCATAGTGCAATCTCAAAAAGAAGCGAGCCAGTACCCACAGTAACTGGTATTTGCTTGTTAATAACATTGATATCGCGGCCATTTGCATCAACGGGGCCAGTTACTTCATCCAATTCATTTGACATTATTTAACCTTTTAGTTTGAAATCGGGCATTCTCCCATAATATTAAAATGTAGACAATAAAACGAACTTCAAATGTTATGTGATGAAGTGGTGTGATGTGCAACGTTGCGTTCTGGCTTCGCTAATAATGGACGCTGCGCAAGGAAATGCCTGATTACAGTTTGCGTACCTTTAGCCCATTTTTTCTCACTGCATCCCGCTGATTTAGCGCAAACCCGCTTGCCAGCTATAGGTTTTATATTATTGATCATGTAACATCTGTCATTTATAGAACTGGCGCAAGATGCTATCTGCCAATCAAACTGGCTCCGGGTGGCCTTGAGTTGCTTCTTCTCTGATTTAAAGTGGGCTTGACGACAACAGATGCCTGTAACTCGGCTATAAACCCTTGCGCTTTGTGTTCCACTTTCCGCTTCAACAGTTTTTAACTTCGTACATCATGACGCAAACTCCAAACAACCTCGCCGCCGACTCATGGGCTATCGCTGATCTGCTGCGTGGCGATTTTAAACAAAGCCAATATGGTCGCATCATCCTGCCGTTCTGTTTGTTACGCCGTTTAGAGTGTGTGCTGGAAGCGAGCAAGGAAGCGGTACTGGCTGAACACCAAAAAGTGCAGGCGATGAATCTGCCTGAAGAGGCGCAAGAGAAACTCATTTTGCGCTCGACGGGTGGATTGAGCTTCTTTAATACCTCCAAAATGGATTTGTCTAAGCTTGGTGAGAGCGGTATCAAGGCAAATCTTGAAAGCTACATCCAAAGCTTCTCCAAAGATGCGCGTGAAATCTTTGAATACTTCAATTTCGCCGAATTCATCGGTCAATTGAATGACGCTAATTTGCTCTACAAAGTCGTGCAGAAAGTACGCACCATTGATCTCAGCCCAAAAACTGTATCGAATCACGATATGGGTTTGGTCTTTGAAGAACTGATCCGGCGCTTTGCTGAGGGCTCCAATGAAACAGCAGGTGAGCACTTTACGCCACGCGACATCGTCCGGCTGACGACATCATTAGTCTTCATGGAAGACGATGAGGCGCTGACTAAGCCTGGCATTATCCGCACCATCTACGATCCTACCGCAGGGACAGGCGGTTTCTTGTCTGCCGGTATGGAGTATGTGCACGAACTCAACCCCAATGCAGTCATGCGTGCCTATGGCCAGGAATTGAACCCGGAAAGCTACGCCATCTGTAAAGCCGACATGTTGATCAAAGGCCAGGAGGTTAGCAACATCAAGCTGGGCAATACGCTGTCTAACGATCAGCTCTATGCCACGCCGTTCGATTACATGCTCTCCAACCCACCGTTTGGTGTTGATTGGAAAAAAATCGAAGACGACATCGTCAAAGAACATAATGAAAAAGGCTATGACGGCCGCTTTGGCGCTGGTTTGCCACGTGTTTCGGATGGCTCCCTGTTATTCCTGCTGCATTTGATTAGCAAGCTGCGCGACAGCAAAGACGGTGGTGGCCGCATCGGTATTATTCTTAATGGCTCGCCCTTATTTACCGGTGGCGCTGGTAGCGGTGAATCAGAAATCCGGCGCTATATTTTAGAAGCCGATTTACTCGAAGCCATCGTCGCCTTACCGACAGACATGTTCTACAACACCGGCATCGCCACCTATGTCTGGATCTTGTCGAACAAAAAAGCGACCGAACGCAAAGGCGTGGTACAACTTATCAATGGCAGCAACCTCTGCGGCAAGATGCGCAAATCCTTGGGTAGCAAGCGCAATGAGATGAGCGAAGACGATATCCGCACCATTACGCAATGCTTTGGTCGCTTTGAAGTCGTTGACGCACGCGAACTGGAGAAACCCACCGAAGCCAAAAGCAATCGCGGTCGCCAATCGGCTAATCCCAAGACAGAAGCCGCAAAAACCTTCGCCGCCAAAATCTTTAAAACCCATGAATTCGGCTACCGCCGCATCACCATAGAACGTCCGTTGCGTCAGTCTTACCAGTTCAGCGATGAGCGTATCGCCGCTTTGCGTTTTGAATCCGGCGCATTGAACAGCGTCATGCAATGGGCTTACTCAGAATTCGCCCATCTGCCCGCCGCACTGTGGAGCGATGCAGCGGATTGCCCGCATTACGGCGACCTCAGCAGCCATGAAGAAGCGATCCGCCGCTATATCAAAACCCATTTTGCTGATCTCAAAGAAAAGCAAATCAAGGACTTGCTGAATCGTGATACCTGGACCAGCACCAAAGCCACCATGCGCAAGGCGCTGGCGCTGCAGGTGCAAATAGGCAGCGCGCAGTTTGACGATATGAATCAATATGATGATGCCATCGCTGGCGCAGCCAAAGCCGCAGGCATCAGTCTGGATGCTAAAGACAAAAAAGCCATCGAATCCGCCGTCAGCTGGAAAAACCCGGCGGCTCAGCCGGTCATCAAAAAAATCCATAAAACCAAAGCCGACCCAATCTACGGCTTGTTTAACGTCGATGGCAAAACCATAGAATACAAAGCCGATAGTGACTTGCGCGATTTTGAAAACGTCGCGCTCGACCCAAGCCGCAGCGTGAACGAAGTCAACGAAGCCTACTTCAACAAAGAAGTGCAACCGCACGTACCAGATGCCTGGATCGATGCCAGCAAGAAGGACGATAAAGATCAGCAAATCGGCATCGTCGGCTATGAAATTCCGTTCAACCGCCATTTCTACCAATACCTGCCACCGCGTGACCTGGCAGAGATCGATGCTGATCTGGATGCCGTGAGCGCAGAAATCATGAAGCTGTTGCAAGAGGTGCATTCATGAGTAATTTAGTTGCCGCAACACCTATAGGCTGTCGTTCCCGCGAAGGCGGGAATCCAGCACAACACCACGTGCAAAGCACGCAAGCTAAAGCCAGTGCTGCGCAAGGTGAACAAACTGGATTCCCGCCAGAAGGACGCGGGAATGACACCAGTGCCGGAGGTAAAGTATGAAAGCCCCCGCAGTCTACATTCTCGCCAGCGAACGCAACGGCACCTTGTATATTGGTGTGACCTCCGATTTAATACAACGCATTTGGCAACATCGTGAAGGGGGGGGGGAGGGCTTCACACAACAATATGCTGTGAAGACCTTAGTCTGGTACGAACAACACGAGACTATGGAGAGTGCAATCACCCGTGAAAAAGCGCTCAAAAAATGGAATCGTGAGTGGAAGTTGCGACTGATAGAAGAACGTAATCCAGATTGGGATGACTTATGGTTTGAAATTACTGGACAAATTCAAAAGATTCGTCATTCCCGCGAAGGCGGGAATCCAGCACAACACCACGTGCAAAGCACGCAAGCTAAAGCTAGTGCTGCGCAAGGTGAACAAACTGGATTCCCGCCAGAAGCACGCGGGAATGACGGTTATCCGGGGAGCAGTCAATGAGCCAAAATCTTAGCGTAAGTGCATCTAAACCCGACTTCTCCGAAGTCGTCCACCTGATCGCCGCAGCACGCCAACACGCGTATCAAGCTGTCAATACCACCCTGATTGACTTGTACTGGCAAGTAGGTGCCTATATCAGCAATAAGATCAAAGCAGCAGAATGGGGCGATGGCGTGGTAGACGCACTGGCAAAGCACCTGGCGACCACGCAGCCTAACCTCAAAGGCTTTACCCGTGCCAATCTGTTTCGTATGCGGCAGTTTTACGAGACGTATCAGGATGACAAAATTGTCGCGCCACTGGTGAGACAATTACCGTGGACACACAATCTGATCATCTTGAGCCAAAGTAAGCGCCCTGAAGAACGTGAGTTTTACCTACGCATGGCAGTCCAAGAACGCTGGAGCAAACGTGAGCTGGAGCGACAATTCAATACCGCCTTGTTTGCACGGGTGGTGTTGAATCCAATAAAAGTCTCACCAGCGGTGACACAATTACACCCAGAAGCCCTCAAGGTCTTCAAAGACAGCTACATCGTTGATTTTTTAAGCCTGTCAGAACAGCACAGCGAGGCCGATCTGCACCAAGGCTTGCTCGCCAAGCTTAAGCACTTCTTGCTCGAACTAGGACGCGACTTTTGCTTTGTCGGTAGCGAATACGCTATCCAAGTCGGCAAACAAGACTTTGCCCTCGATCTCTTATTCTTCCATCGCGGCTTAAACGCGCTGGTCGCGATAGAACTCAAAGTGGATAAATTCCAACCCGAACACTTAGGCAAACTCAACTTCTACCTCGAAGCGCTGGACCGCGACCACAAAAAGCCACATGAAAACCCTGCCATTGGCGTGTTGCTGTGCGCCAGCAAAGACGATGAAGTGGTCGAATATGCCTTAAGCCGCAGCCTGTCTCCCGCCATGATTGCCGAATACCAAACCCAGCTACCCGATAAAAAACTGCTGCAAGCCAAGCTGCATGAGTTTTATATGTTGAATCTGGCGCAGGAGGGGGATCTATGAGTCGGTATAAGGCTTATCTTGAATATAAGGATTCAGGGGTTACTTGGATGGGAAGAGTGCCAGCATGCTGGCAACCAATACGGATGAAACACGTTTTCTTTGAAAAAAAGAAGACATCAAATCCGGAATTAGATGCCGGTTCGATTAGCTTTGGACGAGTGATATATAAAAATAGTGAAAACTTAGCCCCAGAAACAAAAGCGGCATACCAGGAAGTACTGGCAGGAGAGTTTCTCGTAAATCCGTTGAATTTAAATTTCGATCTTCTTAGTTTGCGAACCGCACTTTCAGATATTGATGTTGTAGTGAGCACTGGATATATCGTATTAAATTCTGATGTGGCCTATGACAAAAAATATCTAAAGTGGTTGCTGCAACAGTTCGACGTTTCTCACATGAAAACACTTGGTGCCGGCGTTCGACAAACAATCAACTACACCGATATAGCATGTTGTTACTTTCTTTCACCGAGCTATTTAGAACAACAAAAAATCGCCAACTTCCTCGACCACGAAACCGCCAAGATCGATACCCTGATTGCGAAGCAGCAAGAGTTGATCAAGCTGCTGAAAGAAAAACGGCAGGCGGTGATTAGTCATGCCGTCACCAAAGGCCTCAACCCCAACGCCCCCATGCGCGACTCCGGCGTAGAGTGGCTGGGCGAAGTGCCTGCGCATTGGCGTCTGTGTAAGTTCAATCACTGCGCATCCATTCGAAATGGACAAGTTGATCCCTCTGTACTTCCCTATCGAAACTACACGCTCATTGCACCAAATCATATTGAGAGTGGGACTGGAAGGCTCATAGAACTGGAGACAGCGGAAGCTCAAGGCGCGGATAGTGGAAAGTATCTGTGCACGTCTGGAGAAATCATTTATTCAAAAATTCGACCGGCATTAGCAAAAGTCTGTGTTTCACCAAATGATGAAACGATTTGTAGCGCTGATATGTATCCAATTCGTGCGGAAAACGGACTTACAAACGAGTTTCTCTTTTTTTCATTGTTGTCCAATTGGTTCACGAGCTTTGCAATTCTAGAGTCGGATCGTGTGGCGATGCCAAAGATAAACCGAGAGAAGCTTTCTGAGATCAAGATAGCATTTCCCGAGGTAGCAGAGCAACTTATGATTTGCAGTGAAATTCGTCGGAAAACATCAGTAATTGACGAATTATTGGGGCGAACAGAAAGTAGCATTTCGTACGCTTATGAACGCCGCACAGCCCTAATCTCCGCCGCCGTCACCGGAAAAATCGACGTACGCGATTGGCAGCCGCCTTTGTCAGAGGCACAAGCCGCATGAGCAGCACAAGCGCCCGCACCGTCATTCCCGCGTGCTTTTGGCGGGAATCCAGTGAAGTGAATTTATGCGCAGCGTCCTATTTCAAATGGCGCGATGCGAAGTTAAAGCAGCTGGATTTTACCTTGCGGGGCGCTTCTGCGTTTGCAAACGCATGCCGATCAGCATGCTGATCGAAACCCTCGCCAACCCCTTCGCAGGAACGACGGTACAGAGCGAACGTTTCGAATTCGAGACGCGGTGCGTCTCGAATTGAGTGAGAATATTTCCCATTACTTAACTTGCATCAGCCCCCTCGGTACTGCTAAGTACCATACTTAAGAAACGATCACAAAATAAACATCAGAAATAGAGCGCAATGATGAGCAAAGCCAACGAAAGTACCTTCCAAAGCGACATGATTCGCCAATTACTTGCCAACGGCTGGTTGCTCGGCAAAGCAGAGCATTACAACCGCGAACTGGCTTTGTATCCCGAAGATGTGATTGGCTTTGTCAAAGACACCCAAGTCGAACAATGGCAAAAGTTTTGTGCTTTGTATCCGGTGCAGCCTGAGCAAAAATTTTTGGAGCGTTTGGCGCAGCAATTGAATAAGGCTGACCCGAATGCCGCCAATAAAGAAATCCGCAGCTTTGGTACGCTGGGCGTGTTGCGGCATGAGCTCAAAGATCGTGGTACGCGCTTTTCTTTATGCCAGTTCGCACCGGAACATGATCTGAACCCAGATACCTTGGCGCGCTACAAAAAGAATCGTTTGCGCGTGGTGCCGGAGGTGACGTACAGCCCGTGGGCGACCGCTGCGCATCTGGCAGAAACGGGCGTTAAAGCCAAAGACTGGCGTATTGATCTGGTGTTGTTCGTCAATGGTATCCCGGTCACGACACTGGAGCTGAAATCAGAATTCAAGCAAGCGGTACATAATGCGATGCGTCAGTACCGCAGCACGCGTTTGCCGGTGGACCCGGTTACCAAAAAACCGGAACCTTTATTGACCTTTAAACGCGGTGCGCTGGTGCATTTTGCGGTGAGCCAGTACGAGGTCTATATGACCACGCGTTTAGAAGGAGAAAGCACTTTCTTCCTGCCGTTTAACAAAGGCACGCATGAGGGCGGCGCGGGGAATGATGCACCTTTAGACGTTAACCAATACGCGACCGATTATCTGTGGAACGAAGTCTTATTGCCCGATAACCTGCTCAAAATCCTTGGCCGCTATGTGCATTTGCAGATCGAAGACAAAGAAGACTGGGAAGGGCGCAAATACAAGAAAGAAAGCCTGATTTTTCCGCGCTACCATCAATGGGATGTGGTGAATAAATTGCTTGATGCCGCACGCACTGAAGGGCCGGGGCATAAGTATCTGATTCAACACAGCGCCGGTTCTGGTAAATCCAATTCGATTGCCTGGTCAGCGCATCAATTGTCGTCACTCTACGATGACAAAGGTAACAAGCTGTTCCATTCCGTGATCGTCGTCACCGACCGCACGGTGCTGGATGCGCAACTGCAAGACACGATTGCCCAGTTTGAACAAACTGACGGTGTAGTGGGACGCATCAATAATCAAGAAGGCGATGGTTCTAAATCTGAAAAGCTTGCCAAGGCATTAGAGAACTCTCAGCCCATTATCATCGTTACGATACAAACCTTCCCGTTTGTTTTAAAGGCGATAGAAAACAGCGTCAGCCTTAAAGAACGTAATTACGTCGTCATTGCCGATGAGGCGCATTCGTCGCAAACCGGTTCGACTGCCCGGCAGTTAAAAGAAGTCTTGATGGTCGATGGCAGCGCCAGCGAGGAGGATGAGTTATCGACAGAAGACATTCTGGATGCCGCCGTCGCCTCGCGCCGCGCCTCTAAAAACCTGACTTATCTGGCGTTTACCGCCACACCCAAGACCAAGACTTTAGAATTATTCGGCCGCTTGCCGCGCCCTGAAGAACCAGCTTCTAAGAGCAATAAGCCCGCCGCATTCCATGTCTACAGCATGCGCCAGGCTATTGAAGAGGGCTTTATTCTTGATGTGTTGAAGAACTACACCAACTACAAAGTCGCCTATAACCTGGCGATGAGGATGAAGGATGTCGACCAGGAAGTCGAAAGCAAAAAAGCCAAGGTTAAGCTTAATCAATGGGTACGCCTGCACGATCACAACATCAGCCAAAAGGTGATGGTAATCGTCGAGCACTTTAAAACCCATGTCATGGGTTTGTTAGGTGGCCAGGCGAAGGCGATGGTGGTCACCAGCTCGCGTAAAGAGGCGGTGCGCTACAAACAGGCGTTTGATAAATACCTCGTTGAAAAAATGAAGAGCGAGCAAGGCTACCAACAGATCCACGCGATGGTGGCGTTTTCTGGCGAAGTCGAGTTCAACGACAAAGACCCGAATGCAGAGATGTTCCTTGGGCAGAAATTCACTGAAACCAATATGAACCCGAATCTCAAAGGCCGCGACATGCGCAAAGCCTTTGATACGGACGATTATCAAGTCATGATCGTGGCGAACAAGTTTCAGACCGGCTTTGATCAGCCCAAGCTGTGCGCCATGTATGTCGACAAAAAGCTGGGCGGTGTTGAGTGCGTACAAACCTTGTCGCGCTTAAATCGCACTTATCCGGGCAAGGCTGAGGTTGGCACCTTCATTCTGGACTTTTTTAATGAGCCGGAAGAGATTCTGGCATCTTTTCAGCCTTACTTCCAGACGGCAGAGTTGGCAGATGTGTCGAATCCGAATTTGATTTTTGATCTGTACGACAAGCTAAGGGCTGCTGATATCTTTACCTGGACAGAAGTCGAACAATTCTGCGACGCCTTCTTCGTTAAAAGTAAGAGCAACGCCGCGATCGCCAATATTTGCAAGCCTGCGGTAGAGCGCTGGCAGAAGCGTTACAAGCATGCTGTGGAAGCGTACAAGACAGCCAAAGACATGTTTGAGCGTCAAAAGAAATTTAACGACGCAGTGCTGATTGCCAATGCAGAAAACAGCTTCAAAGACTGCAAGCGTGCAAAAGACGCGTTAGAAATTTTCAAAAAAGACCTCGGCACCTTTGTGCGCTTTTACGAGTTCATGTCGCAAATCGTTGATTACAACGACAAAGACCTGGAAAAACTCAGTCTGTATGCGCGCAACCTGCGCCCTATGCTGCGTGAGACCATCTTGGATGAAGACGATATCGACTTATCCAGCATAGTACTCAGCCATTACCGCGTCTCTAAAATCCGCCAGCAACATTTAACGCTGAAAGAGAACAGCGATGAATACAAGCTGGAACCAGGCGAGGGCGCAGGTACCGCCAAGGCTAAAGACAAAAAGACCGAGTTCTTATCCCAAATCGTACACCGCTTAAACGAGCTGTTCATCACTGATCAACTCACCGACAACGACATGGTCAACTACGCTTATACCATCAGCGACAAGGTGCGCGAAAATGACATCGTCATGCAGCAGATCGCCAATAACAGCGCAGAGCAAGCGATGCTGGGTGACTTTCCAAGGGCGGTAGATGATGCCATCTTAGGTAGTGGCGACGCACATCAGAATCAGATGATGCAATTGCTGTCTGATCCGGGTAAGGCTAAGTTATTTTCTAAGGTGATTTTTGAAATTTTGACCAACCCAACAAGATAATTTGGTAGTGGAAAGACTGAATGTTTTTACGACGCATTTAAAAATTTTTCAGTAAGGTCAAACGTGCTCAATGCAGTGTTAAGTAGGAAGAAGGTAGGAAGTGGATATAGTAAATCTTATTTGCTGGAAGAGCTTTTGGATGAAGAATGATTGATGACTAAGATTAATGATTTTCAGGAGAGCGCAGAGAAAGCACTGAAAGTCTCTTTAGTCTTAAGCTAACCCAAATATACCACCAATAATAAGTTAACAGACGGGGCCGTTGTAGCTGGTGCTGCGGAAAATATTCTCGATTCGCTGATAGAAAACATAGAGATCAAAGTGCAGCTGAATGAACCAATATTCTGGAAGAATTTAGTCATGCATTTCGGTGTTCCCGACGCTTTTGGTTATTAACTGTACTGGTCCAAAACTGACCTGATACATGCTGTCCGAAGAGTTCGAGTTCCATGCTGCTGCTAACAGTGAATGTCAACCGATTACTACAATATGGCGTGACAGTCTGTGAGTTTTGAAGATTGGCAAGCTGCTACCGGAGTGCTGTTGACGGCACGCCCGCATGTTCATTTGTACGTTCGATTAAAATAACTTATAGGAAAACTATGGCACTATTCATTCAAAAACCTATCTTCTGGAACACTCAATCATATGTTCGTCCGTCAGGTGTCATCGCAACTAGCGGCTATCCCAAAGATACAGGTTACGGTCATGAGGAATGGAATAATTCACCTCGGATGCTTCTCAAGCGCGGGAGGCAGCGCTATCGTCTCTTCCACACGGAGGGCTTGGGCAATGCTCCGGTGGACGAAAACGCGGGTCAGACCTTCGTATTCATGACCGTTTCGCACAGTGGGATACAGCAGCTTGTCGGCATTGCCGGAAATGCGATTTGCCTCGCCTCCGAACACTATCGTCCACAACGCGAACAACTAGTCAAAGACCTCAATTTGAATGACCTTCACGAAGAAGCTTGGGCTGTTCCGAATGTTCGGCACCAGTACGATGGAAATCATCAGCAATTTCTCGCCGACTGGAAGAAGGATACGGCTTGGATACCTAACTGGATTTGTCCAGATGATTTTTTCTGGTGGCTTGATGAGCCTGTCACGCTCAATGCGAGAACAATAACAGGGCAAGGGAAGCTGCTTCAAATGTTTGGTCGCTACACTGAACTTGACCGCTTAGTGGCAGGGCGTTTTCTTGATGCAATACCTGCCGAACAGCGTGGAGAGAAGTGGCAGGTTCTTAGTGATGCCATTCAAATTGCCCCTTCCGCCCCCATCAGGGTAGAGGAAATAGCCAACGAAAAAGAACCAATCACAGATGTTCTAACCAGCATCAACGCTCGTCGTGGGCAAGGTCAATTTCGTGAGGACTTAATCAGGGTTTGGGGTGGTGCATGTGCCGTCACTGGCATTAATTGTCGTGAAATTCTAATAGCGTCCCACATCAAACCATGGGTTAAAGCAAAGGGGAAACAGAAGCTCGATGTGGACAATGGGTTGCTGCTGTCGGCAAATCTTGACGCCCTTTTTGACAGAGGCTTAATCACATTCGACAGCGATGGCCAAATGATGATTTCCCCCCGCTTGGACGAACGTCACGTTAAACTTTTGGGGCTACCAAAGCCACTTCGATTCCTATCGGATGGAACGGCTGGATACCTCGAGTACCACCGCGGGGAAGTGTTCCAGAAGTAGGTTGGATGTAAAACCCCTTGGCCTTCCTTATTTTGAAAGACAGCTTTGGGGCGACAGGTGGCTTCGAGGCGGGAGTCGCCTAGAGACAGCCACCTTCTGTCAGAGCAAGTTTGAGTTAGTACAGATAAGCTGTACATCGGACTTGTTCGTTTTATTGACCGCTGTAGCATATAGCTAACCAATTTCAATTTTAGCTAAGTGATTGCAGGCTGCCATCATGTTTGGTCGCGAGTTCCCAAATTCTAGTGGCAATGCGGTTCAAGCCTTCTTCCTTGATTGTTTCTAAAACTTGCAGTGCTTCGTCGAATCTGCCAAGTTGCCGCAGTATTTCTGCCTTCTCAGTAGGTGAATCGATCAAGTTGTTCTTATGTAAATCCAGCAGCGCCAGCAAGTTCTGCTCTGAAAAATCATTAGAAAACAAAGGGGTTTTACGGCATGGTGTGCCATCTGGGCGTGTGCGTAAATGATCATTGCCTTTTTGCCAAATTTTTTGCCTAACGATTGATTCTCGCTCTGGGCTAAGGCCTTTCGAGCCATTCAATATCGTTAGCCAGTCTCCAATTGTTGGTACTTGGGAATTAACTGCATGCGCCACATCATTTGGAACACCCAGCCAATTTGTTTCTACAGGCTTTTTTTCTTCCTTTTTCTTTTTTCCAGTCAGCGTAGCCAGGATACTTGCAAGTCGCCCTTTTTTTTCTTGTGGTTCTGGTTGTGGTATATCGACTTCTTTAGCATCTTGCTTCCAAAATGGATTGCTGCATAAAGGACATTGTAGTAGTGGTGAACTTACAATCTCATAACCGATACTTGTCACCCCGTCAGTCCATACTTGAATTGTACGTCCATGAAAATTGATTGAAGCAAGTTGGCTTTGGCGTAAATGCCAGTTGCATGAAGGGCAACGGATAATTGTTGGCTCGGCGAATCGGGTCATTGAATTTAGATTGTGGTTAAATTTTTTATATTATGGTTAATAATTTTACTATTTATCTATGTCGAATTTCCGATATTGGTGCGTGCTGTTTTTCAGATTGATATAGTTTAGCTATGTAACTATGATATGCATTGCTCAATATTTTATTGGTGAATGCATAATATGAAATGCATCAAATGTTTTGTTGATTGATTAATTTATGCCTAAACCATTTTCCCTAAAAATTTTCGTAGCGACTGGTGACCCGGATGGTCTGCGCATAGTAGAGCGCAGCAATTGGATAGGCAGAGCAGTTGTATTTCCTCGTCCATTACTGACGACGATAAAGCAGCGTGAAGAGTTTGCTCAAACAGGGGTTTATCTTTTGCTTGGCCCGCGACCAGATGGTGATGGCGAGATGGTCTATATCGGTGAGGGCGATCCGGTAAAGCCAAGATTAGAAAGTCATTTCAGCAATAAAGATTTTTGGACCAAGGCAGTCTTTTTTGTGGCTGGCGCAGGGCAGCTCAATAAAGCACATGTGCAGTTCCTCGAATCCCAACTGATACAGCGTGCAAAAGATGCCAAGCGCATGCGTTTGGAAAACATCAAAGCAGAAAATGAACCCACGCTGTCGGAGTCAGATCGTGCCGATATGCTGGTGTTTCTCGATCATATGTTGAGTATGTTGCCCGTTTTAGGCGTGTCTGCTTTTGAGCTGGCACATGCGACAGAGATAAATCAGGCGAATACCACTGTTTTACGCTGTACCGGAAAAGGTTTGAACGCGTTAGGTTATGAATCAAACCAGGGGTTTGTCGTGAAGGAAAATTCGCAGGCCAGTGCCAATATCACATCGTCGATGCGAGAGCAAATGCATGGCATCGTCGATCTGCGACAAGATTTAATCGATAACGAAGTATTGCGGCGCGTAGGCGAGAACTATGTCTTTCAACAGGACTACAGCTTTTCTAGCCCATCAACTGCTGCAGCGATCATCTTGGGCCGTAGCGCGAATGGCCGCACGGAATGGAAAGACGAAACTGGACGTACTCTGAAAGCGCTGCAAACGCAGCAGGCAGGGTTGCCGTAGGTGGTGCTACAGAAAATATTCTCCATTCGCTAATAGAGAATATTTGGCTCAAAGCGCTACCAGATGAACCTATATTCCGGGGCGGATTTCGTCGCGCACTTTGGTGTTTCCCATGTCGATGGGACTAATAGTCGTCGTGCGCCGCGATATTTTTACAAATACTGCATGTCCAATACCTCTGAGTGAACTGAGATGCCGCTGCAATGCGAACGTAATGCGAACGTAATGCGAATGCACTCCACATGTTCTTGATGTTGAGTGATTGCTGACTTTGTTTAATAACGCAACAGAAAAAATTGGCCGTAAGGCAGTGTAATTTGTAATTATTGGCAAATCAAATGTGTGCTAGCAGTGAGCTCAATCAATATCGCCAAAAAATAAAGGTTCGGAAGAATTTCTGTATCAGCTTGCGGACTCGCAGGTCTCTTTTCTCCTGGAACCTCCTCCATTCTTCGTCTTTGACCGCCTGCATTCTTCCTCTGTCGAGGACAGTAATGTGGTCGTATTTGGCTCGCTCCATGATAGCGAGCTTTTCTTGTTCGGGTAGTGAATTGCGGATGCAACATCCGCATTGGCAACGATTTGGCATAGGTTACTCAAAAAACAGCAAGGGGAAAATAAACTTTAAGCAACATAATGCTATGTTCTTTGCATGATTTGATTGTATCAATGCCAGTCCTATGAAAGTTGTAGTCATGGTCAGAGGAGCTTGGATAGTTCTACATTGAGCTAGCTATCAGACATTTTTCTTAGTATTCGTCAAAAAGGAAGGAACAGTCCCATTGCCTTTTTTTGTCGGATTCCCCCTTTTAGTCATGTTGATCGCGCTGCCGTCATTCATAACCCAAATACTCCCATCGTCACCACAATTAAAGTGCATGACGCGGTGAACTTGGATCGGCTGATTTTTCCAGGAAGTCTCTATGCTTATTGCTTTATTGAGCTTGCGCGCTCGTCGTAGGTCAGGTGATCCATCAGTAGGCAGTACGAACCGCTTACCCTTGATCCCAGTGCACTCACATAAGTTTCACCTTTGACTTGATTCAGTAGTCCTGCGAAATGCGTGAAGTATTTTTTAAGGAATTTGGATATTCTAGTCATTTTCACTCAGTATGTATGGCAAGAATAGAGATTCCGCTTAGGTGAAAAAATTATCTATTTTTACGAGATCTTAGCTCTAAATCTTTTAAAAACTTTTCATGCTCATCCAATTCTTGTTCATCCGTCACTGCATGTAACTTAAATTCCTGAAGAGTATCTAACTTCAGTTCTTCTTGTTTAGTAACAACGTGTTTTTCAATATTCCCTTCTTGCTCGGATTCATTCCTGTTACGCCAGTAATAAAACCCGATTAAGACAAATGCAAGAAATGCCAAATCCCATCCAGAAATCAATGGCTTTGTTTTTTTTTGCTCCGCTTTCCTCGCTTCCATCCGCAAATATAACGCCTCGCACTCAGGATCAGCCGAACACTCTGCAGCTTTTTCCTCCACATTACTTACCTCATAGCTGCGGTTTTCAGCATATGCAATACAACAGACAAAACTCAACAGTAGAAGAAGGTGTCGCACTCGAGTCTCAAAGATCTAATCACAAAGTTGACATTTTACAATGTTATTTAATATTTAATTGATTATTTTATTTTTAACTAAAATTTTATATATGATCGACTATCCGCTCATTGATATATAGATTGGATATCGAACTCTATGAGGAATATTGTTTTTTAATTAATTATTCGAGGTTGATATAGTAATCGAGTGGATTGCTATCTCTGAAATTACTTGACCATCGTTTAATTGTGATGATAGAAAGACTTAACTCAACTTGGCGTTGTAGCAATTAACGCCATGTAAATAGCCTATAAGTGGAACTTAGTTTCCTGGTGATGGAACCAGAAGAAATTCAGTTTTCTCGATCTTGTAAAAATATGAAATTTGGTTTCGAAGCCAATCAATTCTGAAATGGGATTCAATATGGATGTAGGGGATATCGAACTAACGAAGGTGAGTGAAGAGTTACCACCTGAGGTCAAAATTGAAATAAATGTTTCGACCCGGATAAATCTTGCTGATTTTCAAAATGCGGTGCCTGCAATTCATGAACTGGCGATTGTAAATGAAACCGAAATTTCGTATCGCAATCTTCGTTTGACAGTGATATCTACGCCGCCGTTTTTGAAGCCAAAAACCTGGCATATCGACCAGTTAGCATCAGGGCAGACACTTCATATTGGAGATCTCAATATTTCGCTTGATGGCTCGTTACTAGGACGACTAACGGAAGCAGAGAAGGCAATTCTGAATTTGGAACTTACCATTTCAGATGGAGAATCGCCTAGTATTGCTCGCATTGAGTCAACAGTCGAACTTCTGCCAAGAAATCAATGGGGAGGATTGTCATCACTACCCGACATGATTGCTGCATTTGTTCAACCGAACGAGCCTGCAGTCGAGCGCGTGCTTAAGAATGCCGCTGAGATTTTGCGCAAGGCTGGTAAGTCCTCCTCCATTAATGGTTATCAAGATGGTGCCAAACGGGCATGGGAGCTTGCATCTGCAATTTGGAGCGCTATTGGTAGTTTGGGGTTGGACTACGCTTTACCACCAGCTAGCTTTGAGCAACAAGGACAAAAAGTTCGCGGACCTGGTCAAGTTGTGGAGTCTGGGCTAGGCACCTGCTTAGATCTAACCCTTTTCATTTGTGCAGCACTTGAGCAAGCTGGTCTAAATCCTCTCATCGTTTTCCAGAATGGGCACGCTTTCCCCGGTGTATGGCTGAAACCAGAGGAATTCTCTTCTACCGTTGTTGACGATATCACGGCTCTTCGTAAGCGCGTTAAATTGAAGGAGATGGTGCTTTTTGAATCGACGTTACTTGTTCATCGACCACTTCCGACGTTTAGTTTCACTATATTAAAAGGTGAAGAGCACATTTCGGAGGCTGAAGAGGGGGTGTTCAAGTTGGCTGTCGATATCCGTCGAGCTCGTCTTCAGCGTATTAAGCCCCTTGCCAGTGAAAAATCTAATTTCTCGGAACAAGGTTCGTCGCCGCAGCAAGAGCCGCAAGATCCAGTATGGGAAGATTGTCCGGATTTAGGAGGAGAAGAGGAGGCGCGTATTGAGGTGGAGTGTCCAGAAGATCGGCTATCACGGTGGCAGAGAAAATTGTTAGATTTGTCTTTACGTAATAACCTTTTGAGTTTTAAAGCTGGGAAAAAATCTATAAAGCTTGACGCTCCCGAACCCGGGGCTGTTGAAGATGTGCTCGCGGAGGGACATGCGTTAAAGTTGTTGAGCCGTCCAGATCTTATGGACGGTGACGATCCGCGCAGTAAAGCACTCCATGAGGCACGCGAGCGAGAATATGTGCATAAACAACATGCTTTGGATGCTCTTAAGCGGAAAGAAGTATTCGTTGGTTTAACCCAAGAAGAGCTTGAGAATCGTCTCCTTGAACTGTATCGGAATTCCCGCACAAGTTTACAAGAGGGAGGTTCAAATACCTTGTTCTTGGCTCTGGGGTTTCTTTCATGGACAAGGGACGTCAGGGATGAAAAAAAATATCGTGCACCGTTGATTCTTTTGCCAGTATCACTTGAGAGGAAAAGTGCTCGATCTGGCTTTAGTATAAAGCTTCATGATGATGAAGCTCGTTTTAATCCAACGCTTATCGAGCTGCTTCGCCAAGATTTCGAGCTTGAACTTGGTATTCGTGACACAAATCTACCTCAAGATGATGCTGGGCTGGATGTTGCTGGTATATGGATGACTGTTTCCCATGCTATCAAAGATATTCCTGGCTGGGAAGTTGTCGAAGACGTAGTGCTTGCATCATTCTCTTTTGCTAAATATTTGATGTGGCGCGACTTGACTGAGCGGGTCGAAAGCCTAAGAAAGAACCCTGTGGTACGGCATCTTATTGATACGCCGAGAAATTCTTATTTTAATAATGTGGAATTTCCCGATGTCCGTCGATTGGATTTCGAGTTACCTGTTAAGGAGACGTTTTGCCCACTTCCTGCGGATTCTTCGCAGTTGTCAGCGGTAGTCGCTGGTAGCAGAGGGAAAGACTACGTTCTTATTGGACCGCCAGGCACTGGAAAGAGTCAGACCATTTCTAATCTTATTGCACAATTTCTCGCGGAACGAAAACGTGTTCTTTTCGTTTCCGAAAAAATGGCTGCCCTTGATGTCGTCTATCGACGATTAGCCGAAGTTGGTCTTGGTAATTTTTGCTTGGAGCTACATTCTAATAAGGCTCGTAAAGCAGAAGTGCTGGACCAGCTTCGAACATCTTGGGATGCCAGTGCGACACTTGCCCCAGACGAATGGCATGCTGAGGCTGCACGTCTTGAACTGTTGCGATCTCAGCTCAATGGATATGTTGAGCGGCTTCATACAATCTATTCAAACGGTTTGTGTGTGTATGAGGCGATTGGCCGTGTTGTTGAGGGACATGGCTTTCCTATTCTTCATCTGTCATGGCCAAATGCACATCATCATGATTCTGAGTCCATGCGAGATTTACGTCAAACAGCTGAACTGCTTGACGTAAATGCTCGTGCGTTCGGAGCTTCAAACCTCACGGCAAATCCACTCGCAGGTATTCTTCAGACAGAATGGTCTCCGACTTGGGCTGAGAACCTGGTTAACTCAGCTCAAAGAGTCCTAAGTGTAGTGGAAGTTTTTGAGACAGCCGCCTTAGCATTACGCAAGACTATTGGCTTGCCTGAGTTGATACTTGATTCTCGTGTTCGCAATGGGCTAACAAAGCTTGCATCTATTCTCCTGAGGGCATCAGGGTATGATTGGAGATTCGTATTGCGACCCGATGCAAAGAATATTTCAGATAGCTTACGTCAAGCAGTGCCAATGCTTGAGAGATATCGTTTCCTACTTTCTGAGTTATCTCAGCCGTGTGGTAAACAGATGCTTGATGATTTACGTTTTGGCATCATCCAGCTTCAGCGTGACAAAGAACTTCGATCTAATTTGTCGCAGCCATGGAACTCTTCTTTAAAACAACGGCTAAGTGATGCTATTGAACTGCTTCGGACTCGCCAGGATCTTGTTAGTCGACAGACTCTGATCTACAAGGACGGTATCCCTACCAAAGTAGTTAAAGAACTTCAAGGTGACTTGTTAGAGTTGCAAAATTCTTCTTGGCCATTTAGTTTCCTGCGCAAGCGTAGTTTAGCGAAAAAGTTGAAAGAACTTGCAAAGAACACTGGTGAGCCTGACATCGATAGTGACATCGAGAGAATTGTTGAAATCGACAAGCTCACTCAAAAGCTAAATGAGTTTGATGATTTGTCACTGCCAACATCGAACGTTTGGGCTGGTCTAAAAACTGACATAAACGTTGCTCGATCTTTATATGCGTTCCAATGCGCACACGAACAAGCTTTTGAACGTAAACCATGGGAGGATATTGGATTCGATCCTGTTGCAAAAGGCCTATGTGGAGACATCGCTCGCGAGGACCTTCAGCGCATGAGAGAGCTTCGTCAAATTGACTTGGTTGTTGCACCCCTTGAGCTACTCAGCGATGAAACTGCTGGGGTTTGGAGAGGATATCAATCGGACGTGGCAGTCTCCAAAGAGTTCCTCTCCTTTCAGTCGGCGCTTTCTTTAGCTCGTAGTGAGGCTGTTTGGTTGGACGAAGGTTTTATGTTCATCGAGGGTGGTCGTGCGGGCAAGCTTGCGGCTGAAGACCTGAAAAAAATGCGCGAATTAGTTTCTTTGCGCACAAGCATCGAAGGATACGATGAACTTATTGTAAAAACGGATGGATTGTGGAGTGGATTGCAGACAAAATTGCATGGTATAGGGTCTGCATTACAGTTCTCCGAGGCTTTGTCTAGTACGTTGGGTTCCCTTGCAAGTACACCTGAAGCGCTCGCACAGCTGAAAGCACCGATTACGCTTATGCTGGGGGATAGCAATGTATTACTCGAACCTTTTGGACCTGTTGCCGCTGCGGGTCACGTTTATGCTGATGCTCTTATTGAGTTTGACAGGGTTATCGAGATTTTTGCAATATCTAGTGGCATTCCCCAGATTGAACACCATATCTTGTCTGCATTGTCGCCGCAACAGATTCTCGAGCGTGCCCGCCTAGTTCTGAAAGAATCGAGCCGTCTTCGTGATTGGTGTGCCTGGCGTAAAGTAAGAAAGCATGCAATAACGCTTGGTCTAGCTCCCCTTGTCTCGGGACTTGAGCAAGGGGTAGTTGCATTGGGTACCGTCAAAGAAGTGTTCGAGACAGACTACTGTCGTTGGTGGCTCAACGCTGTCGTTGACCAAGATGATGTCCTGCGTACGTTTGTATCTGCAGAGCACGAAAAACGCATACACGATTTCCGTGAGCTCGACCAAAAATTTATTTCATTGACCCAGAAATGGGTACATGCTCAGCTATCTGCTGGGCTACCGTCGCCGACAATGGTCACTCAGGGTTCGGAATGGGGTCTTCTTCGTTATGAAATGCAAAAGAAATCCAGGCATCTTCCGCTTAGAGAGTTGATGTCAAAAGCATCAAGTGCGATTGTACGTCTAACTCCTTGCTTGTTGATGAGTCCTCTTTCTGTGGCTCAATATCTACCAGCAGAAACGGCAGATTTCGATGTGGTCGTTTTCGATGAAGCCTCTCAAATCCCTGTTTGGGATGCGATTGGTGCTATGGCTCGAGCTCGACAAGTCATCATGGTGGGAGACCCAAAACAGCTTCCTCCAACAACCTTCTTCGACCGTGCTGAGTCAGATGTCGACGACACTGATGTTGAGATTGAGCTGGAAAGCATTCTTGAAGAGTGCATAGGTGCAAACTTACCTACAATGAAGCTTTCGTGGCACTACCGTAGTCGCCACGAAAGCCTCATAGCTTTTTCAAACTATAGATATTACGGTGGAGACCTTGTCACCTTCCCGAGTCCAGTGACAAACGACCGGGCTGTAAGCTTCCAATATGTGACTGGCGGTCAATACGAACGAGGTGCTTCTCGTACAAATAAGCCGGAAGCAAAAGCGCTCGTAGCAGATCTCGTTTCTCGTCTCAAGTCGCATGGTTTCCGTGATAGTGGTTTGACAATTGGTGTTGTGACCTTTAATACGGAACAACAACGACTTATCGAAGACTTGCTTGATGAAGCTCGCAGGCACGATCCATCGATTGAGCACCACTTTGCTGAGGCTTCTCTCGAGCCAGTGTTTGTAAAGAACCTTGAGAGTGTTCAAGGTGACGAACGAGACATCATGTATTTCTCTATCACCTATGGTCCAGGAATAGATGGTGCTATGCCAATGAATTTTGGCCCGATGAACCAACAAGGTGGAGAGAGGCGTCTGAATGTTGCTATTACTCGTGCTCGTCAGGAGTTACGTGTGTTTGGTAGCTTTAAGCCGGAAAAAATGGATTTATCTCGTACACAAGCATTGGGCGTTCGAGATTTGAAGCATTTCCTCGAATTTGCTGAACGTGGTGCTCGCGCCTTAGGGGAGTTTGTAGCTGGTAGCATTGGTGACTTTGACAGTCCGTTTGAAAAGGCGGTATGTGGTGCACTTGTGGAGCGTGGATGGCAGGTGCATCCTCAAGTTGGAGTCTCCTCATTTCGCATTGACCTTGGCATTGTCGATCCTGATGCTCCAGGCCGTTATTTAGCAGGAGTAGAGTGCGATGGTGCAACCTACCATCGCTCTGCTACAGCACGAGATCGAGATAAACTTCGTGAGCAGGTGCTTCGCGGCCTTGGTTGGGAGGTCGTTCGCATTTGGTCTACCGATTGGTGGATTGACATGCAAGGTACCTTAGATAAGGTAGACGCCAAATTGCATCAACTCTTGACCATTAAGCGCAGAGCAGAGATTCCGGTGACAGAAAGCGCGTTGTTGGCTAGCGAATCTGTCATTACTGCTACAAAAGAAGAGACAATTACTGATTCTGTAGTGACAGTCAATTTGCCTGGCGGAAGAGCAATATTCTGATTAGTAGAGTGTCCGCTAAAATTTAGTTCCAAAGGTGATGTAAATTCAACGTCACCTTTGGTAATACAAATGATGAACCGGATACCTAACAAACTTATACGACCGAATTAAAAGAAGTGCCTTCAAACGTGTTTCTGATGTTAAATGGGTCTCTTTGGTTGTCAAGGAATTAGGCTTATGCGATCAATTGCTGCTCAATTGTCTCAAGGCAGCATCGGAAATGGGGGGGGGGCTCAAAGGTACTATAAAATCCTTACGCCAGAAGTCGTCGAACTATCCCGGTTAAGAGCAGAAATTACCAGACTCAGATCGGCAAACGAAATCATAATGTAGGCAGCGACATACTTCGAGAAAGATATTCTGTGAGGTATGTATGGATAGCTAATAGTCGTAAAATTTACTCATTATCCGAAACATGCAATGTGTTTGATATCGGTTTGAGCGCTCATCGTGCCTAAACACACGATGGGATTCTTGGTGGAGAGCGCTTGCCAGACGTATGGATGCGGGCAGTCATCTGTGCTATTTATAGCGGCAAATGGTTGCCCTCGCATGATCAGACATATTGTGACAGATGCGCTAATCATGGCATCACGTCGCCACAAACTGCTTCCAAATACAGCCCCAGCGCCTGCCAGGCATCTCTGGTTTCTTCTTCGTATTCGTGGTGCAGATAGTGTCGATTCACCTTGCCGCCGGGAGTGACATGATTTTGGCAGCGGTTGATCGTATCAATTGAGATCCTCAGTTTTTGCATGATGGTTGAGCCGGTTCTGCGCAGGTCGTGCGGGGTCCATTTGCCGTTGTTGCCGTCCGCTAAGACTAAAGAGTTGTCGTTCTTGCGGTTCTTTTTGGGGGCGGTTGGTTCCCCGTTTTTGTCCACTTTAAACATGAATTGCCGGTCGCTGACCTGGTCTGCAATGACTTTGCGGCCTATGCAGTTATTGCCTGTGGAGTCAGGGAAGCACCATTCGCTATAGCGCGTCAGTTGGTATAGCTGCTTGAATTGTTCCAGGGAAAAGTCAGAAAGATACACGTTTAATGATGCGACTTTGTTTTTGACGTTGTCTTTGGGGATAAACCAAGCCTTCTTGTCGAAATCAATATCCTCCCAGCGCGCAGAACTCAATTCGCCAACACGGCACAAGGTGGACAGCATGATCCAAATGGCGAGTTGGGTGGTGGCGACGACAGGACGTTGTGCTGCGCGTTTGTTCTCCGCTTGTTCATAGCTGGCTTGCTGACGCATAAAAATAGCTGCTAATTCAGCGATTTCTTCGTCAGAGAGGATGCGGGTGCGAACGTTGTCTATGTCATACTCTTCGCTGACGACTCTTTTGATCTCAACCAGGTCTGCAGGATTTCCTTCAAGCATGAGTTTTCGCCAGGGTTGGCGTTTTTCCGCCCAAGAGAACATTTGCTTAAAATTATTATTCATGAGGACCGCTGAGCGATTGACGCCGCGATCCACCATTTTTTTGAGTACATGGATTAAATCTGACTCGGTAATTTGGCAAACTTTCTTTTTGCCTAGAAAGGGCAGGACATCAGAGCTGAAAGTTCGTTTTAGCGTTGCATTACCATCTTCGCGGCGTACGCCGTTGTCTATCCAAGCCTCAAACATATCCGTGAAAGTCAGCTCTTCTTTGAGCTTTTTACTTTGCTCCGCCAGTTTAAGAGCGATGGCTTCCTGAGCTTCAATCTTGACGACTTTTTTCTGTTCGCCGGGATCGATGCCTTTTGCTACTTTTAGCCTGGCTTCGTCCCTGATTTTGCGTATAGTGACCAGCGAGTCGGTTGGCCAGGTTCCACATGACAAATCCCGGGTTTTTGCTTCCCAGCGGTAACGGTAGTAAAAATAGATGGATATCTGATCGCCTTTGAGGCGAACTTTGCCGAGTAATCCGCCGTCTTCTCGCACGGTTTTTCCATGCATTTCTGGGTCAATTGCTTCAAGTGCCTTTTGTGTTAATTTTGACATTGAAAATTTATATATGGGGTCGGAGGTTCGAAATTTTACCCCAACATTTACCCCAACAGATTTTGTGGATAGTAAAAAACGTAAAAAAACATTCGTGGACAATAAAAATTATAAGTTATTGATTTTTAAGGGATAAAATAATGAAATGTGAACTTTAAAAAATCTTAAAAAACATCGTGAGACATGCATGGGGTGCATGGGGTCGGAGGTTCGAATCCTCTCGCCCCGACCAATAAAATCAAGGACTTAGGCCAATCAGCAGATTGGCCTTTTTGCTTTCTGGGGAGCCTTTTTAAATTATTGCCCCAATGATTTCCTTAATGCCTTTAAATCCGATGAGAATCGTCAAATTGCTCTCAAGCGTAACTATAGCGGCGATCACCGTATTTCGCCCACAGGTAGCTTGCTGGCGATTGTTTGGCATTTCCATGGGCTTCTTTGCAAATTTAAATTTGACTGGGACTTGTTACCAACGGGGCTTAGTTCCATCGAATATTGGCGACTGACGCCTCAAATACCTTGTAATGTGTATTATCGTAGTGATACACTAATTCACAATGAACTACGACATACACCCTTCCAGCAGTACACCCATTTTTCGCCAGATCATCGATCAGGTGAGGCGCTTTATTGCAAGTGGACAGTTGCGTTCAGGTGACACATTGCCCTCCGTGCGGACGGTCGCTTTGCAACATGCGATTAATCCTATGACTGTCAGCAAGGCTTACAACATGCTGGAGATCGAAGGTGTATTAGTGCGCATGCGTGGGGTCGGCATGGTGATTGCAGAGCAGCGCAATACGGCAAAAGACAAAACCATTTTAGCTATGCCTGCGATGTTGAGTGCAGCCCAAGTAACCCATCAGCTCGGATTGGAGAAGGCGCAAGCGCTGAGGTTATTTGAACAGGCATTAAAAACTATAGAGAACGAGAATAAAAGAAATGCAGACTAAGACCACAGCATCAGCCGCCAAGCAATTCGCGATTTCCTGCGAAAACCTGCATTATTCCTATAGCTCTAAATCGATATTGCAAGATGTCAATCTGGCGATTCCTCATGGTGCAGTGGTGGGTCTCATTGGTGCCAACGGCTGCGGTAAATCGACGCTGCTGCGTTGTCTGGTTGGATTGCATAAGCCTCAGCAAGGCGAAGTATGCCTGTTCGATACACCAGTACTAGAAATGGACGATACGATACGCGAACGACTCGGCTTTGTTGCGCAATCCGCTGATCTATTTCCTTGGCTCACTGTTGAAAAACACATCAAGATGATAGGGCAAGTCTATCCTAAATGGCGCGAACGACGTGCCATAGAATTGGCGCTACGCTTGCGTCTGCCTATGACTCGTGAAGTAAGTCAACTATCGGGAGGCGATCAACAAAAATTGGCGGTGGTGCTGGCGCTCGCACATCAACCAGACTTAGTTATTTTGGATGAGCCAGTATCAAGCCTTGATCCTATGACAAGACGTGATTTCATGCGTTCCTTGTTTCAAGATGAACGACCATTCTTTGCTGATTCTATCCATGAAAAAGATCAACATGACAGCAGCGTCGAATATGCGCCGACCATCCTTATTTCCAGCCATTTATTAAGCGACTTAGAACGCGTGGTGTCTCACGTTGCCTTCATGCGCAATGGCGGAATTCAGTTATTTGAGGAATGGGATGCGGTTTTGGAATTCATTCGAATCTTACCAAAATCTTCATTCAACATACCACAATCACTATGTATTGCCGAAAATCGAGAGCAATGTGTCATAGACACACGTGTACTCCGTGACTGGATAGTGAAAAATTCTGAGACTAAATTTGACATCGATGACATCGTTACAGCACCGTCTATCAACGGTCTCGATGATCTTTTTATCGCCTTGAATTATTGAATTATGAAAATGCAAGCCATGTTAAAGTCAGAATCGAAGACATTGAAATTTTGGTATACAGGTAGTTACACAGGCTATATTTCAATTTTTTTTCTGACCTTACTCGCGATCGTATACAGCATAATTTTGCTGAACAAAGATGGTAAGCATTGGTTATTTTATGCTTCCGTTTTTACCGGCGTTTGCCTATTTAGTTTAATGGTGAGCGGGCTAAAATGGGGACGCATTATGCTCTCAGGCGCGCGAGTTTTCTATCATATGCAAACACCTGTCAGTTTATGGCATGGCTGGCAGCGCGCAATTTTGACGCGAACCTCCTTGGGTCTGATTATCCTGCTTTGTGTGCTCGCTACGTTGGAGTTAAACCATAAAGATTTATTGCCGACTAGCGCGTTATTGGCGATGGCGTCATTGGCATTAGCGGGCGGTTTTTCCTTGCCAATGGTATTCAATCACTATTTGAATAAACGATGCTATTTGTTATTCTTTGCATTCGTAGCATGCTTAATTTACATTACTTTCCACATGGGAGCCAAGCAGTGGATAAATGCTTCCATTGAGTGGCATTTACCTGCCATCTTGGCGTGGCCGATACTCACTGTTTGCACATTGCTCTACTGGGACAAACCACCTGTTCAAAAAGGAAAAACGCTATTTCTCCGATTGAGAGAGTTGGTGCTCATCAGTAACTTGCGCCACTTCTATTTGCGGTTCACTAGCCTTGGATCGATTAACGCCAGAGAAAAGAAAGGTAGACTCGCTATTTTAGGCCTATTCTGGTTTCTTCCGATTAGCTCTAAGCTGGTCGTTGATTGGCATGCACCTGTGACCTTACCCCACCTGCTGTTCTTAGTAATGATCGCTGCATTTTCCAGCCCTTACATCGTGGTCAAAGATTTGCATTGGCGTTTTTTCCTGCTGCCAAAAAACTTTCAAAATGCTCGCATTGCCAATCATTTTCTGATCTCAAGTGTGATGTATTACGGATGCTGGGCGATTCTCATTTTCCTTACCTTGCTGGGCTCAAAAATGTTCTTTTCGACGCCAATGGCATTAAATGATACGGCGTCCGTGTCTTTCCTCAGCATCGCCATTCTGGTCATCGAATTAATCAGTGCGTTCTGCATTGGTTTGCTTATCCGAGGCAGCAAAAACCAAGGTCGCAGTTTCTTCTATCTATTTATTGCGTGGTTATTGGCGACATCTGTTGCTGCTCTCTATTTTTATTTACAACAACGGAATCCAATAACGACCGCGATATTTACCATGAACACAACGTATGTCTTGTGCGTCATCGTGACAGGTGTTGGCGCTTTAATCTACGCCAACAAACTCTGGACTCGCGAAAGATTGCTTGCTTATTTGTAAGGGGTGGGGCACGAATTACCGGCCTGCATGTTTGGCGGGGCGGTCGGTAAGCCTGTTCCCGTGCATTGCCCTTGGTAACGCAAGACCGGTTACTGACTACAAATAAGTTGCGCAATAAGGCTTTGCGTTCATAAAGAGATAGTTCAGCCACCATTGATCGCACTACACCTAAACCCTGAAAATCAAGTGCGGGGTGCGTTTATGGATTTTGACTAGTTAGTCCATAGCGCCCAAGCTGCACTAAAAAAAGCGACATCTGATCGTAAGCTTTGAGACAGAGGAAGGGCAACTTTATGGCTGTAACGACACTTCAGACCGAGACCAATTCAGCCTTGGCTCCTCATTTCGTTAGTTTTTTGCAGGCATTGGTTTTTGTCTAAAGCTAGGGTTGATTAGTTTTGGCTGTCTACCGCATTGGCGCACGCGCACTCAACAATAATTGGTCGCGGGGCAATCGCCCTTGCTTCATTTACTGCCATATTTGCGGCAAATCTCCATTTTCATTGACTGCCCTTTGCTCAGCACGGATTGGCTATGTTGGTAGCAGGCTCGTTCCTCACAAACTTAAAATTGGCGGAGGGCATAGACAAGCCGATAGAAATGTTGGTCCGTCATTGATCGATGACGATACACAGACACCAGAACATGTGCGGATTCGTTGACCCCGGCTGCTTCAAGTAGCTTGAGTTGGAGGTGCACCAAGCTGCCAGCTTCGGCTGTTTTCAATATTTCTATTAATCGTGTTCAGGTAAATCTTACCTCTGAAAGAACAGTAGTGCTTTTCAAGTATTTTAGTTCTTTATGGCTACCGATACGGAACTATTCGAATTGGCAGACCAGGCGCTGTATTGTGCGAAACAAAATGGGCGCAATAAGCTTGAAATCGGAACGAGATTGAGCGTTATCTGAATTTCAGGGAAGTGTCAGCTTATCCGTGTTTAAAGCTGGATTGCTGCCTCCTCAGTTCGGAAGTGAGCCAGGTCTCGATGGATCACAGTTGCATGCGCACATGCTCGACGGCATTGAATGCAGATTTTCTTGCCGTGCAGATGGCGTTTGAATGTGAACGCGCCGCGCTGGTGAGCGATTTTTCGGAAACGTTTGGGCTGCTGTTCGCCGGTAAATGGTTCTCTTGTGCTTGCAAATTTCTGGCAGTTGAAAATGATCAATTCAAGACTGAGTTTGGCATTCATTGCCTGCTGATGTGCTTGTGCAGGCCGTGGTTTTCGCGATCAATTGCTGCATATATTGCTCAAGCTCCTCAGTTGCCATTGGGCCAGCATATAAATATCCTTGATATGCAAAACATCCATTTTTCGCCAATAACTCACGCTGTTCTTTGGTTTCAACTCCCTCAGCAATGATGTTGAGCTCCATGCTTTTCGCAAGGGCGATGATAGTGCGGACTATCACTGCATCATTCATATCGGTCAGAACATCACGGATGAATGATTTATCTATCTTCAACTGGTCGATAGGCAGGTGTTTGAGATAGGCGAGTGAGGAGTACCCGGTGCCAAAATCGTCGAGCGAAAAACTAATTCCTCGCGTTTTCAACTCAAACATCTTTTCAATGATGCCTTCCAGGCTGTTCAACAACAGGCTCTCAGTAATTTCCAGCATGATTTTGCATGAGTTGACGCCACTACTTTTAACGGTAGCCAGCGTATGATCTATGAATTCCTGGTCGCGAAACTGTGCCGCACTGACGTTGATCGACAAAGTCAGGTGTGCGGTTTCGGGGCGGGCAGCCCAGGCGACTAACTGCGCGCATGCTGTTTCCATGACGAACCGGCCGATGGGTAAAATCAATCCCGTGTCTTCTGCTACGGAAATGAAGCTGTCAGGAGGCATCACGCCATGCCTGGGATGCATCCAGCGCAAGAGCGCTTCGGCTCCCGTTATGCAGCCTGCCTCATTCATCTGGGGTTGGTAATGCAGGACAAATTGGTTCTTCTGTATGGCTTCACGTAATTCATTGCCAAGGATTGCTCTGGCAGTGACTTGCTCCTGCATGCCCATATCAAAAAAGCGAATTAAGTTACGCCCGGACGTCTTCGCCTGGTACATGGCCGTGTCGGCGCGTTTCATCAATTCCTCACTTGAGTTAACCTGGCCAGAAAACAGGGTCACGCCTATACTTGCGCTGCAATGATAGTTGTAGGTATGCCCTTTGCCAGCAACCTCAGTCAATTCAAGCAAGTAGGGTTTTTTGATTGCGTCGAGTATCTTTTTGGCGATGGCCTCTGCCCGATCGCTTGCCTCATCTCGCTCGCCCAGAGATTCAAGTAATATCACAAACTCGTCGCCGCCCTGACGAGCCACGGTATCAACTTCCCGAACACAGGACTCAATGCGTCGCGCTACAACCACCAAAAATTTGTCCCCGACGTCATGCCCTTGGGTATCGTTCAGTGCCTTGAAATCATCCATATCCAGCATCAGGAGGGCGCCATATTGCTGTTGGCACTTTGCGTTTTGAATGGCATGTTGGATACGATCATTGAGGAGACGGCGGTTTGGCAGGTTTGTCAGCTGATCGTAGAAGGCTAGCTTCCTGATTTTTCCGTCGACATGCTTACTTTCAGTGACATCCGAATGGATGCCGATTACTCTTACTGCCTTACCTTGGGCATCGCGGTCAACCACGTGCCCTATGGATCGTATCCAAAGCCATTCATTATTCAGTGCGCGGACGCGGTACTCAGATTCGATAGCGCCACCATCCTGTAATGCCGTACTGAACGCCAATTGCGTGGCAGCTCTGTCATCCGGGTGTATGACATCCAGCCAACTCTGGAAATCGTATACGGTATCGTCCGTAGCGATACCATGAAAATTTATATATCGGACACTGGCGACCATCTCGCCAGATTGTGGATTCAGGTCGAACCAGTCCTGATCCGCGGCATCAAGCGCCAGGTGCAGACGTTCAGCCAGCATTTCGTTTCTAACAGTTAACTCCAGATCTTTGATGAGTTGATCGCCAACCACACTGGCATGTTGCAAGCTAAGCATATACAGAATGCCTAGCCCCATTGCAACTTTCAAGCTGATCGGATCTTGCATCAGCAGCGTATGGATCAAGGGTAATAGCAACAGACCACTGTAAAAACTTACTGTAGCCATGAGAAATGGCGACATGATCGATATTGAGATTGCGGACACCCCCACCAAGATCGTCAGGTTGAGAAGATAATGCTGGATTTGCCCCTCTCTCCAGAATACAAAAACGGACGAGCCCCAAACCAGGCCTATCAGAAAACTGAGGAAGATCAGACGCCTGCCTTGCGTTAGTATATCCAGCTTCTGTGAACCATCGCGCCAGCAGAGGTAGGCAGACCGGCCAATTAAAAACTCGATCACGCAGAAGATGGCAAACCAGATCACAGCCGGCTGCCATCCGGCGACCCCACCGCCGACCCACGCGAGTAGCGCAGTCCCCAGTGGCGCGGTCAATGCGCCCTCAAACGAACGTCGGGCAAAGGCTCTGACTCGCGCAGTCATCACTTTCTGCTCCACCAACGCGTTGTTCAGTTGGAAGAACTCAGGATTACCGGGCTTGGTATCGCGGCCGTTGAGACCAAAATGCAAGAATTTTGGATACGTCAGGCAAGTCCAGGCTCTTCGCCCCAGGTTGCCGGCAGTGGACAAAAACGAGGCTACCATGTCAGCTTTCATTTGTTGATTTCTTGTCCAATGCTGGAAAATACCCAATCTCAAAAGAATTCGATTGCAAGCGGCATGGAGCGGAATATCGTTAAATTTCCATATGGAAATATTCTGATTGCCTGGATTGAGCTTGAATTAATTTTTAGTTTTTATCTATATGGATGTCAGTTCTAAAACGAATAGTCATCTGTTGATAGATAGCCGTTGAAAATCCAATTGATTCTGCTTGTCGTGAGGTGCTTAGATTTGAACATAATTGGAATGATAAATCTAATCTATATCGAGAATTGCTGACTTATTGCGGCTGCATGCTGACAAAAACAGGATACTGTTTCCAAGGCTGCGATAATGGGGCATGTCAGTAAGGCCATCATTATCACTTTTGATCAGGCGTAAAGGCAGCGATCAGCAATAAAATATGAGCAAACCAAAACTGACATCGGGTGGCGCCCATGAAAATGGAACAATACATGTTGCGGAGCTTCAGCGCATTTTTATCACTTAAGCCAGCTTTTTATCAGTCTAACGTGGTTTTTAGCCGTTCAGCTAAAAAAGTCACCAAGGCATTGATACGCGGGGCCAGTGCGCCTTGTTTGTAAAATACGGCCCAAACTGGCTGGTGCCAGGGCAAGCTTACATCTTCCATAATGGAGAGAAGTTGCCCTTTTTCTCTGTCTTCAGACGTTAAAAAGTCAGCTAAGCAAACAATTCCCGTGCCTCTCAAGGCCAGGTGGCGCAGCGTCTCCCCACTCGAGGCGGTAATTTGCGCCTGTATCAAATAATTGTTGCCGTTATCCTGGGTTAATGGCCACATATTGAGCGTTGCCGGAGAGGTAAATCCAATCAAACGATGTGCAGACAAATCCTCTATTTTTTGGGGAATACCATAGCGCTTTAAATAATCTGGTGATGCCAGTAAGCGCAACCGGCTGCTTCCCAATCCGCGTGCATGAAGTGTTGAATCGGCGAGAGGACCGATTCTGATCGCTAAATCAATTTTCTCCTCAATCAGATCGACCACAGTTTCTCCGCTGACCAGATCTAAGCGTATTAGCGGATAACTATCCATAAAATCTGCTGCCAGCGGCGCGATTAAATGATTTAAAACGGGCGTTGCTGCACTGACTCTTACCAAACCCGATGGCTGTGAAAGGCGGGCGTTCATGCTTGCCTCTGTATCATGCAAATCTGACAGAATCTGACGTGCACGTGCTAATAGCCACTCTCCCTCCTCAGTAATATCTAAACGTCTGGTAGTTCGTTTCAGCAAGGTAGTACCAAGTTGAGTCTCCATCCTCGAAATAGCACGACTAATACCGGAAGGTGTTTGCCCCAGCCGGTCGGCTGCAGCGGAGAATGAACCGGTATCCATTACCGAAACAAAAGCAATCAGCGATTCAATATTTAGCATTTGTGATTCTCAGTCAAAAACATATTGTAGCTAAGAGAATTTTTCTTTGATAGTAAAGCGAGCAAACTGCGTCACCCTAATGACTCAATTTGAAGGAAAATCATGCCATTTGCTCTCTGGGCGCTGACACTGAGCGCTTTTGCTATCGGGACGACAGAATTTTTGATTGTTGGCCTCACCCCCACCATTGCTGCCAGCCTTAGTGTTTCGCTTCCCTCAGCGGGACTGCTGGTGAGTCTATATGCGCTGGGTGTCGCAGTCGGTGCGCCATTGTTGACCGCGTTGACGAGTCGTGTGCCACGAAAGCAGCTTTTGTTGGGCTTGATAGCTTTATTTATAATCGGGAATTTGCTTGCCTGGCAGGCGCCTGGCTATGAAACCCTCATGGCAGCCAGAATACTGACCGGCCTGGCACATGGTGTGTTTTTCTCGATAGGCTCAACGATAGCGACCGGCCTGGTGGCGAAGGATAAGGCGGCGAGCGCTATTGCCATCATGTTTACTGGTTTGACCGTTGCTCTTGTCACTGGGGTGCCACTTGGGACCTTTATCGGCCAGACCTTTGGTTGGCAGACCACTTTTCTTGCAGTTTCTTTCCTGGGGATAGTCGCATTGACAGGCAGTTGGATCCTGGTCCCTGATACGATTTCCCACAGCCAGCCAGCCTCTTTATTGACGCAGCTGGCGGTACTTAAAAAGCCGCGCTTATTGTTAGTCTATGCAATGACGGCATTGGGTTACGGCGGCTCTTTCATTGCATTCACTTACCTTACACCTGTCTTGCAGGAGGTATCTGGATTTTCTGCCTCCAGTGTCAGTTTAGTCATGCTGGTCTATGGCGTGTCTGTCGCATTCGGGAATATCTGGGGTGGTCAGTTAGCCGACAAAAAGGGAGCAATACGGGCACTGCAAATCGTATTTACTTTGCTTGCGCTGGTCTTATTGATGCTGACGTTTACTGCGTCAAATAAGTGCTTAGCCTTACTCACCGTGTTCGCCTGGGGTGCTGTCGCCTTTGGTAACGTGCCAGGATTGCAAGTATATGTTGTCCAGCGGGCAGAGCGTGATGCTCCTCATGCAATAGATGTTGCTTCTGGTCTGAATATCGCTGCCTTTAATTTGGGTATTGCCGGCGGCGCATGGGGTGGGGGCTTGATTGTTGCGCATATTGGCTTGATGAGCACACCATGGGTCGCCTCTGTAGTGGTTTTCCTGGCTTTGCTGTTGACAACGCTGGCTGGGCGACTAGACCACAAAGACAAGTTGAGGACTGATGCCAAGTCAGCGTTTCCATTGCCTTTAAATTAATTGTAAAGATTATAATTTCGAATGAGGGCTGAAGCAAAAGCGATAGCCGCATCCTCATTCCTTCAGTCATTCAACCAAGCATGTCGCCCAGATCCGTAAGTCAAAAAATGTCAGATGCTTCTATGGACAAATAGAGCAATATTTCAGTATTCAACATACCTGCAGTGCAGTAAGGAAATTTACTGTGATTTGACGTTCATCTGACAGTTCTTTTCAATCGGTTGTTTTGTAGCAACTGATATGGAAGATTTCAGATCGCTAAGCTAAAGACTGACCTACACTGAAAGTAGCAATTAGCCTTATAGACTGGGTTCAGGGCGTTGGTGCCGGCAATGCGGCCCAAACTTTTCATCCCATCTCCAGAACCGGGCACCTTGGATCATCAGAACGGCTTTACAGCACAGCTTCTACGTCAAACGCATTTGGCAATTTATCTAAAGGATCGCATGATGACTTCAGTCAAACTTCAACTCTGGTCCGGATTGTGCAGCAGTTTATTGGGCTTCCTCAGTTTTTCGGTCACCTCTGCATATGCCGAGGAGATGGACGCAGGATCTAAACTCAAAGTCAGTGGATTTTTATCCATTGTGGGCGGACGTACCTTTGGCGGTGAGTTACCGGCAAACTATACCGGGCCGGCTGCCATCAATGATAAAACTTGTCCCTGCTATGTAGCGGACTGGTCAAATGCAGGTGTCTACAACAACAGTTTTTCTCTGCAGCCCGAATCGCGTGCCGGGGTACAGGCGACTTATGCCATCAGCAAAGATTTCAGCCTGACTGGGCAGGTGGTGGTGCGCGGCACGGATTCCACGCCCAATATTCAATGGGCCTATGCCAGTTATAAACTCAATAAAGAATGGGAAGTTCAGGTAGGGCGTAAGCGTATCCCCTTATATTTTTACTCCGACTTCCAGGATGTGGGCGCAGCCTATCCGTGGGTAAGCCCGCCACCGGAGCTGTATGGTTGGGAAGTGACTAATTATAACGGCGCGAGTGTCCGTTACCGCACCAGCGTGGCGGATAATAATGTCGCCTTCAGTGTATTTGGCGGTAAAGAAAAATCCAAAGATTCTCTTTACGAAAAACTGGTATTCAGCGGTCAGACTGACGTCACCTGGAGCAATATCATCGGTGCTGATGCCGAGCTGGAGCGGGGGCCACTCACAGTAAGAGCGGTATATGTACAGTCTGATGTGAAGGTGGTCAACAGTTCCATCGCTCTGGACAGTGCTGCCAAACTCAAGGCTTACGGCATTGCGGTCAATCTGGATATGGATCAATGGTTTTTCTTAAGTGAGCTGACCCAGCTTTCCAGAAATTTTGATGATGCCGGATACACGGTGACTGCACCGTCCTATACCTTAGGTGCCGGTTATCGCATGGGTGCGTGGACACCATTCCTGAACTATGCCAGCTACAAAGAAAAGACCTCTGATCTGAGCAAATATCAACCCCAGGCCTACAAGCGCTTATCCTTTACTTTGCGTTACGACATCGATGCAAAAAGCGCAGTCAAATTGCAGCTGGATAAAAATCAAGACACCACGAATAACTTTGGCGGTAACGTGAACGTGTTCCGCATCTCTTACGATCGACTGTTTTAACAGGCAAATATAACAGGCAACAATTTATGCCATCGAAGATGTCATGAAAATGCTTATGGCTTGTCCAACATTTGGTAAAAGGAAATATGATGAAAACACGACTGATGTTTGCATTGTTAGTATTGAATGCGCTACCCGCTACGGCAGAGATTGTCGTCGTCACGAATCCTGCCAACCAGGCGACACGTATGCTGCCAGAACAGGTTTCTCAATTTTTTTTGGGTGGCTCCACAATTTTCACGCCGCTGGATCACAGCAAGGATGCAGCGATACGTAAAGAATTTTATGAAAAAGTCATCAAAAAAACACCTGCCCAGGTAGAGGCAATTTGGGCCAAGGCTTCATTTTCAGGCAAGGGAACAGCACCAAAAGAATTTCCAAATGATGCTGCGATAAAAAAAGCGGTCGCTGCAGAACCCAGCGCTCTGGCTTATATCGACAAGGCTTCGGTAGATTCCACGGTAAAGGTGTTGCTGGTTGTTCCTTAAGCATAATGCAAGCGCATTAATCGAACTGGTTTTTAATTCAGGTTCTGAATTGTCCGTGTATGGAGACGCAGATATCCACTCTGACATTCTGAGCATAGTTTGTTATTGACCGCATATCGTCTGCCTGAGAATTCCTAATGGCTCAAATCGCCAGCACCCGCTTAGTCAAGCCTGAGTAACAGCGATATTGCCAGCTCAAAAGACTGCTGGCTTCAAAAATAATATCAATAAATATAGATAAACAAACATTCATTGTTTGTTGTATGCTGTGCGTTCTCAGTGCCTTCTCTGAGTGGCTAACCTAAATCAAGGCGGTAAGCCGTTTCTGAAAACTGTATTTGAACATATTCAGAGCAAAATTTGACTAAATTATTTTCATATTCTTGAAAAGCTGTGACAATACGGTGCATAGGTCGTCGTCCAACCTGAAACGCAGAGGTACAGTGTTGGCTGGCGGTGAAATAAACGATCAAACTGAAACTCATATGACAATTAAAATCAGTCAGAACTTCGACGCGGGCGCGATTGAAGTCGTCAAGGCCGAACAAGCGGGTGACATCGAATTAAAACTGCGCAAAGATTCGCATGCGGATATCTGGCAATGGTTCCATTTCCGTTTGCAAGGCGCACGTGATCAGGAAACGGTGATGCGTTTTCTGAATGCGGGTGAGGCAACTTACGCCAAGGGCTGGGAAAACTATCGTGCTGTTGCCAGCTATGACCGTGAAAACTGGTTCCGCGTCGATACAGAGTTCGATGGCAAAGTGATGACGATTCGCCATACTCCAGAGACTGACAGCGTGTACTACGCTTATTTTGAGCCTTACAGCTGGGAGCGTCATTTGTCCTTGCTGGGTGCGGTGGAGCAATCGCCGTTGGCGCGCGTGCAGGATCTGGGCAATACCGTGGATGGCCGCGATCTGAATCTGGTGGTAATCGGTGATCCGTCGGCCAAGAAAAAAGTTTGGGTGATTGCGCGTCAGCATCCGGGTGAAACTATGGCAGAGTGGCTGGTCGAAGGTATGTTGAATGCCTTGCTCGATCCGGCGAATCCGATTGCACGTGCGATTCTGGATCAGGCTGTGTTGTATGTAGTGCCGAACATGAATCCGGACGGTGCTTACCGTGGCAATCTGCGTACCAATGCAGCCGGCGCGAATCTGAATCGTGAATGGATGACGCCATCGCTGGAAACCAGCCCGGAAGTCTATCATGTGAAAAACAAGATACAAGAAACCGGTTGCGATCTGTTCCTGGATATACATGGCGATGAAGCCTTGCCCTATGTATTCGTTGCAGGCAGCGAGATGATAGAAGGCTTTACCGGGCAGCAGGCGCATGAGCAACAGGTATTTGTCGACAGCTTCTGCGCAGCAAGCCCGGATTTCCAGACCAAGATCGGTTACGAAGCATCGAAGTACAATGCGGATATGCTGAAACTGGCTTCAAAATACATAGGCCATACCTATAAATGCGTATCGCTGACTCTGGAGTTGCCATTCAAAGATAATGATAATCTGCCAGATGCAGAAGTGGGCTGGGATGGCGCGCGTAGTGCAAAACTGGGCGAAGCCATGTTGCAGCCTATCCTGAAATCTGTCAGCGCTTAATGTAGCTCAGATAGAGGCGAGAAGAGGGCGCTGCGGCGCTCTCTTTTTTTGTCAGGTGAAATTCAGCAAGATAAACAGAACAGGCAGAAAAAAATGGGCGTAGAAATTGAACGTAAGTTTCTGGTGGCGGATGACAGCTGGCGCGCAGGCGCAACGGGCAGCCTCTTATGTCAGGGCTATATCAGCACCGATCCTGAGCGCATCGTGCGTGTCAGGATAGAGGGGGATACCGCCTGTCTGACCATCAAAAGCAAGTCCACCGGCATCAGTTGCGGCGAATGGGAATATTCCATTCCGCTGGACGAGGCACGTGCCTTGCTAGATCAGGTTTGCCAGCGCCCTTTGATAGAAAAGCAGCGTTACCGCATTGCGCGTGATGGCGTGGTTTGGGAAGTCGATGAGTTTTTTGGTGATAATGCAGGCCTGGTGGTGGCCGAAGTAGAGCTGAATTCTGAAGATCAGGTGTTCGTACACCCATCCTGGCTGGGGCAGGAAGTCAGTCATGATCGCCGTTATGCGAATGCCAGTCTGATACAGAACCCGTATAAAAACTGGTAAGGCAGCAATGTATTGTGGTGATGGCGTTGCGCGCAAAGTCAGGTGGCACGCGAATTTGCTTGCTTGACGCCATTGTTATCTGTGAGAATTTCATTTTTTGATATATTTTTTGCCTTGAGTGACAAGGCTGACTAACATCTGTGAATGAAATGCGCATAATGAAACGCAATGATTGGCAGCATCTGCTGCTGGGGCTGACTCTCGCCTGGCCACTGTACGCGATGGCAGACTACAAAGTGCTGATCGGTATTGATCCTGCCGATGAAACTAATAAAAAGTCTTTGTCCTTTGGCAGTGTCCCTACCCAATCCCTGATCAGCACGCTGGGAGCACCGGTGGTGTTGAAACAAACGTCGGACCTGACGGATGTCATGCGTGCCACCCGTACCCAGGAAAACGATATGCTGATCGGCCCGCCGCATGTCACCGCCTCGGCAATTTCACATCAATATCAACTGCTGGCGCGTCAGAAAATCAATTCTGAATTTGTGCTGATCGCCCGCAAAGACATTGGCAGCCTGAATCAGCTGGCAGGCAAACGCCTTTACCTGACCCAACAGGATTCGGTGCGTGCTTATGTCGCTAAGGGATTGCTGGATGAAGCCGGTTTAAGTCTGAAAAGTATGAAGAGCGTCACCTATGGTAAAACCAGCGGTGCCGGATTGCTGGCGCTGAGTGCCAATATTGCAGACGTGACGATCGCTGCGAAGGCAGAAGCAGAAGTCTGGATGAAGGCCAATCCACAGGTCGCTGTGGTGTTGAAGGCGACTCCTGAATTGCCTTCCGGCCTGGCCTTGATGGTCAAAAAATCGATGCCAGATGCTGAGAAAAAGAAAGTATTGCGCTGGCTATCAGGGCCGGATGCAGAAGCTGCTGGCTTGGGGAAAATGGTGACCACCAGCAGTGCCGATGAAACGCAATATGCCTACATTGCGGCGCTGGGTATCCTGACGCCTAAAGTTATATCCGGTGTGGCAACCGTTGGTTCTGCAGAAGTGCAGAAACTGGCAGCCTCAGGCGCTGTGCTGGTCGATACCCGCTCTGTCAAAGAGTATGATCAGGAACATATCAAGGGGGCAATCCATGCGCCCTATGTGGAGAAGAGCCTCAAGGACAGAGAGTTTGATTCAAGCCTGGATGACTATTCGGCAGTGACGAAGTTAGGTAAAGACAAAGCACTGGTGTTTTACTGTAATGGTCCGGAATGCTGGAAGTCTTACAAGGCATCGATCGTTGCTAAGGCAACCGGTGTGTCCAAAATTTACTGGTATCGCGGCGGCATGCCGGATTGGCGTGAAAATAAGTTACCGTCTGAAACGAAGAATTAAATTAAAAAAGCTGCCCGTTTTTTTGGCAGCTTTTTTTACCTTTGCAATCAATTTTTAGCTGATTTACTGACCGGCTACGGTAGACACATATTTTGCCACCAGCCGGATATCCGCATCAGACAGATTGCTAAATGCAGGCATCTGGCCGATTCCATTTCTGACCGCTTTTTCTACCCGGGCTGCATCCGGTTTCAATTCATCCAGCGAGGGCCCGATTTCACCACTCGCACCGGCATGCCTGAGTGTATGACAAACGATGCAGGCGGGTTGTGCAGTCTGGGTAAAAACTTTTTTGCCTGCTTCCAGCGTCTTCCCTCCATCCTGATCTTTATTCTGAGCGATTGCAGATGCAGTGGTTAATGCTGCGGTCATACCGAGCAGCAGCGCACACGCGCGGACTATGCGTTTTTTCATGCTGCCACCACATTGATTTGCAATGCATGGTCTTTCCAGCTGTTGTTGTTATAGCCGCCCGCATTTTCCACCCTGGCTTCCGGCTGTACCTGACCCTGGCTATCGGTCGCACGACAGGCGATGGTGTAGTTGCCGGCATCCAGGCGCACCGCCAACACAAACTGACGCCAGGCATATTTGCCCATATCGGGGCCGATAAAGCGCGCTGCTTTCCAGCTTTTGCCACCATCGACGGATACTTCTACCGTTTTGACTGCATGCATACCGCCGAAGGCGACCCCTTGTATCAGGGTATCGCCAGCCGGAACTTCGCCTGCTTCCGGCGCTGGTGAATTGATCCAGGACTTCACATTCATTTCCCAGACTGATGGATGCGTTGGGTCGCCTTTCTGGCCCGGTGGCGAAATGCGATAGCCATGTTTTTGAATATTGGCTTCGGTCTGTTCGGTCGTGAAGGCCAGACGTTTGATGTATTTGATGTTATTGACGCCGGTATAGCCAGGTATGATCAGACGCAACGGACCGCCATGGGCGAGGGGTAGCGGGGCACCGTTCATTTCCCAGGCCAGTATCGCTTCGTCCAGTGCTTTAAGGGGAACTGAGCGTTCCACCATCACCGATTTCGGATCTATGCCCTCGGGCAGTTTTTCACCACCGGTACCCGTCATGTACACCATCCCATCAGCCACGCCGCCGAGTGCTGCGATCAGTGCGCGTACCGGTACGCCGCTCCAGACTACGCAACCGGCAGCACCAATCTGCCAGGGTGTGCCGCTGGGCTTACTCGGGAACAGGCCACGTCCATTGCCCGAACATTGTAATACCGCCGTGACGGTTTCCAGTCCCAGGCGTTTCAATTGCTTGAGATTAAGCGTAGCAGGGCGCTTCACGCCATCGATCTGTAATTCCCAGGCATCGCGATTAGCCACGATGGATGCATCGGGTGCTGGCAGGTTATTGCGCACATACAGTTGTTCAGCCGGAGTGATGACGCTGGTGCCAAACGCGCTGCGCCGGGTTTCTATAGTGCCGCTGGAATGGACGATGAGGGCAGATGCATCTTTCCAGCTCACATAAGATGGTAAAGGCTTTGCGGCTGGAATGGCTGCGGCAGTGGTGGCGACCGCTTGTGCGATTGCATTCTGTTGTAACCCCGCCAGCCCTGCAGCGGCTACACCGACACTGCCCGAAGCAAGCCAGTGGCGGCGCGCCGGATTACTGAGCTGTGTTGGCCGGGATTTGGTGGACTCACTCATGCATGTTCTCCTGATGATTTTTCTTTAGCAAATAAGCACAACGCGCCTGATAGTAGCCGACATGACATAAGCTTGACAATATCCTTAGCGTGCAATGTTGATCACGCTATTTATCTCAACCCAGCTGCTGCCCAGGTTATGGGATATCAATGCGGGCGACGTCCGAACATGCCCATACCCTTGATGGTACACACAACTTCACCACGCTGATTTTCAGCAGTCCAAAGGGTATAGACGACACCGCGGTCAGGCTTGGACACCGAAGCATGGCGGGACAGGGTTTCTGCACGGACGGTTAGTATGTCACCAGGTTTGACTGGCACGATCCAGCGTATTTCATCAACGCCGGGTGAGCCCATGCTGGACGAGCGTGCCAGAAAACCATCCACCACCATACGCATAATCATGCTACAGGTATGCCAGCCACTGGCAATCACGCCGCCAAAGATAGAGTCCTTCGCGCTCTCATGATTGATATGAAAAGACTGAGGATCAAATTCTGTCGCAAAGCGCAGAATTTCCTCTTCTGTGACACGGCGTTGACCCAGTTCTATGACTGCACCGGGTATAAAGTCTTCAAAATACCACCAGTTGGTTTGCTCGGACATCGTGTTTTCCTTTCTTTGTTGTGCAGGTCTGATAGAGAAAGAAAAATCCCAGCACAAGGGCTGGGATTTTTCCGGGGGCTGTCTCAGGCCGCAGCAAAATCTGATTGCGCGATAAAACGTGCCAGATGGTGATCGGTATCACCCAGGCTCAGTTCTATCATCGTGAGCCGTTTAAACATGTGCGCCACCGGCAGTTCATTGGTGACACCCATGCCGCCATGCAGCTGGACTGCCTGCTGACCTATCAGGCGCGCAGCCTGACCAACCCGCACTTTGGCAGCCGAGACAGTGCGTCGTCTCTCCTGCACATTTGCGCTGCTTTGCTTGACTGCCGCCAGCGTCGCCATAGAGCGTGCCTGTTCCATCTCCATATACATGTCCGCCATCCTGTGCTGCAGTACCTGGAATTTACCGATAGGCACGCCGAATTGCTGGCGGGTTTTCAGGTATTCCAGTGTGGCGGCAATGGTGGCCTCCATGATACCGACGGCTTCAGCGCACAGCAAAGTGATGCCGTAATCCAGCGCCGCGTCCAGTAAGTCTGCACCGCCATCTTCACGGCCTAGCAAGGCGATAGCGGGTAACTGTACCTGGTCAAAGCTGATATCGGCGGCGCGCATGCCATCCAGGGTACGGTAATCGCGACGGCTGACACCCGGGCTGCGCGCATCGACCAGGAAGAGCATGATGCCTTTGGCTGCAAGCTGATCACCACCCGCTCTGGCGGAGACAATCAGTTGATCAGCCTGTGCACCGTGAATCACGACCGTCTTTTTTCCATTGAGCACATAGCCATCTGCGTTGGCAGTGACGGTAGTTTTGATATCGTAAGCCTCATGGCGTGATTGCGCTTCATACAGCGCGGCTGCGAGTTTAGTCTGGCCTGCTGCCACCTGTTCCAAAATATCAAAGTGGGCTTTCGCCAGCTTCAGGAATTCAGCGGCGAATACAGTCGCGAAATAGGGCTCCACCACCAGCGCCCGCCCCAGTTCCTGCATCAGCACCAACATATCCACCGCGCTGCCGTTAAAGCCACCCTGATCTTCCGGCACTGGCAGCGCCAGTGCGCCGAGCTCGGTCAGTGCAGCCCATGCATCATCAGAAGTGCCGCTGGCAGACTGAATAATGTGCTTACGTTGTTCAAACTGATAATCCTGATTTGCCCAGCGATGGAGTGCATCGGCAAACTGAATCTGTTCCTGACTGAAATCAAAATTCATGGCGCGCTCCTTTACAGTCCCAGTATCATCTGGGTGATGATGTTCTTTTGAATTTCGTTAGAACCGCCATAGATCGAGGTCTTACGGAAATTGAAGTAATACGAAGCCAGCGGCGCCGCATCATCCTGTTCAGTCACGCTGTGCGCCTGTTCACCTTCCAGATAGGCCGGGTCAAACGGCAGCGCATAGGGGCCAACGGCTTCCACCATCAATTCAGTTAAGTCTTGCTGGATTTCTGTGCCCTTGATTTTGAGCAGAGATGCTTCCGGGCCTGGCTTGCCACTGTCCTGAGAAATCACACGTAAGACCGTGATTTCCAGCGCCATGATTTCTATCTCCAGCGCGGCTACTTTGTGTGCAAAGACTGGGTCAGCCAGCAGCGACAGCCCGCGTTTTTGCTGCTTGCCAGCGACGCGCTTCAGGAATTGTAATTCACGTTTGGCGCGGCCGACTGCGGCGATATTGGTTCTTTCATGACCCAGCAGATATTTGGCATAGGTCCAACCCTTGTTTTCAGTGCCGATCAGATTGCTGACCGGTACCTTCACATTATCGAAGAACACTTCATTCACTTCATGGTCTTCATCCAGCATGATGATGGGTCTTACCGTGATACCCGGCGTTTTCATGTCGATGAGCAGGAAGGAAATGCCTTCCTGTTTGCGCGCATCCGGATCGGTGCGCACCAGGCAGAAAATCATATCGGCATGCTGAGCCAGCGTGGTCCAGGTTTTCTGACCGTTCACGATGTAGTGATCGCCGTGACGTTCGGCGCGGGTTTTCAGCGAGGCCAGGTCTGAGCCTGAGCCAGGTTCAGAATAGCCCTGGCACCACCAGTCTTCGCAGCTCAAAATGCGCGGCAGGTAATGCGCTTTCTGTTCTTCATTACCGAAGGCCATCAGCACCGGTGCCACCATATTCACACCGAACGGCAAGATGGCCGGGGTGCCGGCACGCGCACATTCCTCTTCAAAAATATGACGCTGGGTCGCACTCCAGCCCGGGCCACCGTATTCCACCGGCCAGCCGGGCGCAACCCAGCCTTGTTTGGCCAGTATGCGATGCCAGCGCACGTAGTCGTCTTTGGATAAGCGTAAATGATGGAGCACTTTGTGCTGCAAATCGGATGGGAGGTGGGTGTCCAGATAAGCTCTGACCTGATCACGGAATGCGAGATCTTCCGCGCTGTAATTCAAATCCATACTGTCTCCTGTACGGGACTGGGCTGACCGATGCTTAGGTTGCCACATTGTGTTTATAGATCAAGGAATGCTGCAAGAAACGGAATAGCACGACCGTTCGGAATGATTCTACATCGGTTTAATCGGTCTGGCACAAGAAATTTTCACTACAGCTGCAGACCGTGGAAAAAGCCACACTGCAGATGAGGGTATATGAAAGTATATGAAAGTAATTGATAGCCAGTAAAGAAATAGTGAAAAAAAACCCGTACCAGACGGGGCATAAGTTCACCGTTTTAATGGAAATGCGCGGTACCGGGGGCGGGTATGTCATCCGGCATTTCCGGGTGTACCAGATCACCTGCATGATCTGGGAACAGTGGCGTGCCACAGTCATCGCAGAATTCCATAGAAAAAACTTCATCCAGCAGTACGATGTCTGTGATACCAGCCTGACGCAGGATTTCTGGAATATCGCCCTGTAAGTCTTCCTGCTCATCAAGACCAATGGCGGTTTGCTGATCTTCTGCCTGATACAGCGGCCAGATCACGCCATAGATCACCTCCGGTGTCTCATTGAGCAGGAAGCTCAGGCGTAATTCATCAATCTGACCGGCATTGTCGGCATTGGCGCAGGCACCGATCACGACACGGAAGTGGCTGCTGTCTTTTTCCAAAGTCTGCGTCAGGTAATACACTGCAGCCAGTATCGAGGCCGGGCGGATTGCCACGTCGGCGTCGCGACAGGCACTGAAATAGGCTTCAGGCAGCAGCAGGTCGATGCCACATCCGGGCAATACGTGTTTGAATTGCTCTTCGGTTCCGGCTTTCCATGCCTCCAGGCACAGGGCTTTGGCCGCTTCGCTGTCATAGGGCGCATCCAACTGCTGCCAGCGGAACAGGTTCTCACCTGCAGGGGTGGCGATTACAGCGAGTAAAAAACGTATATCTGCCAGGAAGGGCACGGTTTTTTCTTTTTGCGCTTCGCTCGCTGTCTGTGTTTGCGCGACCAGGGCCTGCGCCTGTTTTTCCAGCAGGCTGAAGGTCTCGCAATGATTGCGCGGTAACTGATCTATCGAATACAGATTGGGCAATAACTGCAAGCGCGTAGCCGGGGCCAGCAAATGCGCCTGCATTTGCTGGTGAAGGTGATTAAGTATGGTAGCGGGCAGGGCGCCTGATGCAATATCGTAACGGGTCCAGGCCAGCACGGGTGCTGCCACCAGCAGGCATTGCCAGTCCTGTCCCTGATGGGTCAGGGTGCAGGAGGTGCTGATGGTTTCCAGTGTTTCTACCAGCACTTCATAGCCATGTGGATGGCTATGGAATACATGTTCGGCCGCAGCATCAAGCAGATCCTGATGCTGTAGTCTGAGGTTTTTGCGAACATAGGTATCTAGCCTGGCTTGCCAGGCGTTATCTTCAATCCGGCTTGCGGATTGGGCGACAGCCAACGCGAGATTGACGAGACGTTGGCTTTCCGCGGCTAATTTCAGCCTGTTTTTTTTGATTATCCGGCGCATACGTCACTCTGTAAAATTGGAGTGATTTCATTGTAGCAATGAGCTCACTCCATAGTCAGCATAATTTGGCGCAAATGCCGTGGCAAGGCTTATTTTTTTGCGTACTGTGTTTTTCCGAACAAAGCTTCTTTGGCTTTGTCGTTGGTCAGTGGTTTGCGCAAATCGGCCAGTACCTGTACGCCGCGTTGTACTGCAGGCCGCTCGCTGATCTGATCGAACCAGCGCTTGGCATGCGGGAAGTTGGCCCAGTCTATGCCCTGATTGGCAAATGATCTGGTCCATGGAAATACCGCGATATCGGCTATGGTGTAATGGTCACCAGCCAGGAATTCAGTTTTCGATAATTGCTGATCGATCACGCCATACAGACGCTGCGCCTCATTGGTATAACGGTCAATGGCGTACTGGATTTTTTCCGGCGCATAAATACGGAAATGGTGCGCCTGTCCCAGCATAGGGCCGAAACCACCCATCTGGAACATCAGCCATTGCAGCGCTTGATAGCGTTCTCTATCTGTATTGCCGAGGAATTGACCGGTTTTACCCGCCAGATAAACCAGAATCGCACCTGATTCAAATAATGAAATTGGTTTGCCATCCGGCCCGTCGGCATCGACGATGGCAGGGATTTTGTTGTTCGGGGAGATCGCCAGAAAGTCGGGCGTGAACTGGTCGCCCGCACCGATATCGATGGGAATTGCCCGGTACGCCAGGCCGCATTCTTCCAGCATGATATGCACTTTGTGACCGTTCGGAGTAGGCCAGGAGTAAACGTCGATCATGATTTTCCTTTGTCTTTGTTAGCAGAGTGTGGGCGTGACTTGGAAAGGGACTGTAAGCTGATCGTCGCAACGACGATCTTGCTTCAGCCCTCAGAAATGAGCGTCCACCATTATGCAGATGTTTTAGCAGTTCTGCTCAGGGAAGTGCATTCCATACACTGAAGACTTTTCATCTATTCGGCATAGATCTTCAGCGCTGCGCATAAATCCAGCCCAGTTCCGCCATAGGGCGCGCTGCTTCACCCGAGGCCTTGGCCTGAGCGCTGGATGCAGTGCCATCGACATAGCGCTTCATGATGCCTTGTAAAATGCCAGCCATACGGAACAGGTTATAGGCGAGGTAGAAATTAAAGTCTTCAGCGCGAATTTGCTTACCGGTACGCTCGCAGTATTTTGCGATATACGACTGTTCATCCGGAATCCCCAGCGCTTTCAGATCCAGACCCTTGATACCACGGAACTGACCGGGCAATACATGCCAGCTCATGCAGTGATAAGAAAAATCGGCCAGCGGATGGCCTAGCGTGGACAACTCCCAGTCCAGTACCGCCATGACGCGCGGTTTAGTTGGGTGGAACATCATATTGTCGAGCCGGTAGTCGCCATGCACGATACTGGTGTCGTCACCGGCAGGGATGTGATGTGGCAGCCATTCTATCAGTCTGTCCATCGCCTCTATGGTTTCCGTTTCTGAAGCGCGGTATTGTTTGGTCCAGCGATCGATCTGACGTGCAAAGTAATTGCCGGGTTTGCCGTAATCCGCCAGGCCAAGCGCGGCATAGTCCAGGCTGTGCAATTGTGCGATCACACGGTTGAGTTCATCATAGATTTCCGCTCTCTGCATCGGCGTCATGCCAGGCAGCGACTGATCCCACAATACTCTGCCATCAACGTATTCCATGATGTAAAAGGCGCGTCCTATCACGTCTTCATCGGTACACAGCGCATACTGGCGCGCAGCCGGGAAGCCCGCTTTTTGCAAGGCATCCATGACCTTGAATTCACGCTCTATCGCATGTGCTGACGGCAGCAGTTTGGCGGCCGGGCCGGGTTTGGCGCGCATCACATAGCGTTGCTGGCCCGCGCTGAGTTTGAAGGTAGGATTCGATTGCCCGCCTTTGAATTGCTCTACCTGCAGCTGATCTGCCATCGCAGCAGTAAAATCGGGGACATGCTGGCGCAAATAATCGGCCAGCGCTGCATGATCAAATTGCTGGCGCGCGGCGACGGGCATGGTACCCATGAAGTCTTCAAACATTGCTGGTCTCCTGTGTTGTTCTGTTCAGAACTTCCTCACCAGTGCGGCGGCCAGCTTTGCTCTGCATCCGCTTAGCCTGGCTTGCCCTGGCAGTCTGTCATTGATGAAACTTGCATGAGTGTAAGCTAAAAAATACGGTCGTGCTATTTATTTGAGTTTGAAATTTGAGTTTAAATTGCTGCAGCCAAGATCAACTGAGAGCAAGCACGCGTTGCTCCCGATTGCGTTCACCTTCACGATCACAACACGTTCACATCAACACATTCAATACGCCATCCAGTCCGCAATGGTTGAGTGCGATACTGGCCTGAGCACGTACTACCGGCTTGGCGCGGAAGGCAACCGACAGGCCGGCAATTTCCATCATGCGCAAGTCATTGGCGCCATCGCCCATGACAATAGCGGCACTGCCAGGGATGCCCAGCTGCGCGCAGGTAGCAGCCACGGTACGACGTTTTTCTTCGGCATCGACGATTGTGCCAGTGACGCGGCCGGTCAGTTTGCCATCGATGATTTCCAGCACATTGGAATGGTGGAAGCTGAGTTGCAGACCTTCGCTCACACGCTCAGTGAAATAGGTGAAGCCACCCGATACCAGCAAGGTTTTCAGGCCCGCTGCCTGTGCCGCCGCGATCAGGCGCTCAGCGCCGGGTGAAAGTTGCAAGCGTTCCTGATACACACGTTCCAAGGCGCTCGCATCCAGCCCTTGCAGCAGCGCGACGCGGCGCTTCAGACTTTCCTGAAAGTCGAGTTCACCCCGCATGGCGGCTTCGGTGATGGCTGATACCTGCGGCTTCAACCCTTGCATGTCAGCGATTTCATCGATGCACTCTATCGTGATCAGGGTGGAATCCATGTCCATCGCGAGTAAGCCAAATTCGCTCAGACTACGCTGAACTGGCAGCCAGGCGCTGTCCAGACCCAGTTGATCGGCCTGTTCGCGCCAGGCGGCAATCTCGCTTGCCTGCTCCGGATTATCGCTGGCAGCGGTCAGGGTGTAACGCGCGACTTGTGGGCTGAGCAGGCTGGCTTCGCTTGCCAAGTGTGTGCTCAGGGTGTGAATAAATGCCAGTTGCGCTTCATTGAATGCGGCCGGACTATGTAAAGTCAAAAAAGCAGGTGTCGTAGCTTGCGTCATCTTAATGCAGGGCTTTCAAAGTCTGTTTAATATGATTCACGCGGCTGGCAAGATCAGGCATGTTGGCGGTGATGCGCAATTTATCCTGTCCATTCAAGCGGATGTGCTTGTTCTTTTGTACCAGTTCGATGATGCGCATGCCGTCTATTGGCGGCTGCGGCTCAAATTGCAGGGTGGCGGCTTCGCTGTGGGCATCAATTTTGATAATGCCCAGCGGCTTGGCAGCAACGCGTAAACGATGGGTTTCCAGCAGGGATTTGACCTGCTCCGGCAATTTGCCAAAGCGGTCGATTAGTTCTTCTTGCAGATCATCTATCGCAGCCGGTTTGCTGCAATTAGCTAAGCGCTTGTAGATAGACAGGCGTTCATGTACATCGCCGCAGAATTCATTCGGTAACAGCGCCGGTATATGCAGATTGATTTCTGTGGTGCTTTGCAAAGGCGCAGCCAGATCGGGCTCCTTGCCGTTTTTCAGCGAACGTACGGCTTCATTGAGCATGTCTGAGTACATCTGGAAGCCGATTTCATGCATTTCGCCAGACTGGTTATCACCCAGCACTTCACCGGCACCACGGATTTCCAGATCATGCATCGCGAGATAGAAGCCGCTACCCAGTTCTTCCATTTGCTGGATCGCTTCCAGCCTGCGGTTAGCCTGCTTGGTCAGACCCTGTACATCATGGACCAGCAAATAGGCATAGGCCTGATGGTGTGAACGGCCAACCCGTCCGCGCAGCTGGTGTAACTGAGCCAGGCCAAATTTATCAGCGCGATGCATGAGGATGGTATTCGCACTCGGGACGTCGATACCGGTTTCGATAATCGTGGTGCACAGCAGGATGTTAAAACGCTGTGCCACGAAATCGCGCATCACTTTTTCCAGATCGCGTTCATGCATCTGACCGTGCGCAATCACGACGCGCGCTTCCGGCAGCAAGGCTTCCAGCATGGCCTTGCGGTTTTGTATGGTTTCCACTTCATTGTGCAGGAAATACACCTGGCCACCGCGCTTGAGTTCGCGCAGACAGGCTTCCCGGATCACAGAATCATCTTCACTGCGTACAAAGGTCTTGATGGCGAGTCGTTTTTGCGGCGCGGTGGCGATAATCGAAAAGTCACGCAAGCCTTCCAGCGCCATGCCCAGCGTACGTGGGATAGGTGTGGCTGTCAGCGTGAGCACATCAACCTCGGCGCGCAAAGCTTTCAGCGCTTCTTTCTGGCGTACACCAAAGCGGTGTTCTTCGTCGATGATGACCAGGCCCAGCCGTGAAAACTTCACATCGTCAGATAACAGTTTATGGGTGCCGATCACGATATCGACGGTGCCGTCGCCCATGCCCTTGATGGCCAGACTGACTTCTTTGCCGGTACGGAAGCGCGACAATTCTGCGATGCGCACCGGCCAGTTGGCGAAGCGGTCGGCGAAAGTCTGTGCATGTTGTTCCGCCAGCAGAGTAGTCGGTGCCAGAATCGCCACCTGTTTGCCACCCATCACGGCAACGAAGGCGGCGCGCAGCGCAACTTCCGTTTTACCGAAGCCCACATCGCCGCAGATCAGCCTGTCCATCGGTTTGCCTGAGGTCATATCTGCGATCACCGCATTGATCGCAGCCGCCTGATCCGGCGTTTCTTCAAAGCCGAAGCTCTCGGCAAAGCTTTCATAATCTCTGGCTGAGAATTCAAAGGCATGTCCCTGACGGGTGGCTCTGCGTGCATACAGGTTCAGTAATTCAGCTGCGGTGTCGCGTATCTGCTGGGCTGCTTTGCGCTTGGCTTTTTCCCACTGGCCGGAACCCAGACTATGCAGCGGTGCGTCTTCCGGCGAAGCGCCGGAATAGCGCGAAATGACATGCAATTGCGCGACCGGCACATACAGCTTGGTTTCCTTGGCATATTCCAGATGCAGGAATTCAGTTTCACCTTCACCCAGATCCATGCTGATCAGACCCATGTAGCGCCCGATGCCGTGATTGCTGTGTACCACAGGATCGCCGATTTTGAGCTCGGACAGATCGCGCACCATATGCTCGACCTGGGTCACCGCTTCCTGTTTCTTTCTGCCTATGCGTTTGCCGCTGCCTGCATACAGCTCGGCCTCAGTAATAAAGGCGATCCCTTCGGCCAGCATAAAGCCGGCATGCAGAGGGGCGATACCCAGCATCAGGCGCGCGCTGCCGGTGATGAAATCGGTATAGCCATCACACAAAGTCAGTGCGATATCAAATTCATTGAAATACTGTTGCAGGGTCTCGCGTCGGCCTGCGGTTTCAGCACAAATCATGACCCGTTTATCGGTCTGCAGTAAAAATGCACGCAGATTGGTCAGTGGATCATCCGCGCGGCGATTAACTGCGATATCTGGCAGGAAGGCACTGATCTCGGAGGCAGGCATGGCCTTGTCCGTTGCTGGCAACACCCAGCGTGCCTGGGTTTTCAGCAGGCTGAAAAAATCTTCATCGCGCAGGAAGACGCTTTCCGGCGGCAAGACCGGACGCTCTCGGTCCGCTTTCAGGAACTGATAACGTGAGCGGGTATCGCTCCAGAAGCGTTTAATCGCTTCGTCAATATCGCCGATTAAAGCGAAATACGGTTGCGCTGGCAGGTAATCAAACAGCGTGGCCGTTTCTTCAAAAAACAGGGGCAGATAATATTCAATACCGGCCGATGCAATACCATTGCCTATGTCTTTGTAAATCGCGCTGCGTGAAGGATCGCCTTCAAACTGTTCACGCCAGCGGCTGCGGAAAGCGGCACGTGCCGGTTCATCCATAGGGAATTCACGACCTGGCAGCAAGCGCACTTCTGGCACCGGAAAAATAGAGCGCTGGGTGTCAGCATCAAAGGTCTTGATGCTTTCTATACTGTCGCCAAATAAATCCAGCCGGTAGGGCAGCGCAGAACCCATGGGGAATAAATCGATCAGTCCGCCGCGCACCGAGTACTCGCCGGGTGACATCACCTGATTCACATGGTTGTAGCCTGCCAGCGTGAGCTGGGTTTTGAGTTTGGCCTCATCCAGCGTATCGCCTTTTTTGAAGAAAAAGGTATAGGCGGCCAGAAAAGACGGCGGTGCCATACGCAGCAAGGCGGTGCTGGCAGGGGCCAGCAGCACGTCACAGCGCCCATTCTGAATTTCATGCAAGCTGGCCAGACGCTCCGACACCAGATCCTGATGCGGCGAAAACGCGTCATACGGCAGGGTTTCCCAGTCTGGCAACAGGTGGCAGCGTAAATCCGGATTGAACCAAGGGATCTCATCGAACAGGCGTTGTGCATCACCGGCATGGGCCACAAACACCGTCAGCATGCGCTGCTCTGCCTTCAATGTGCTTGCGGCCTGCGCCAGTGCATAGGCGTCAGAGGAGCCATGCAGCGCTGGTAAGCTGAAGCGGTGGCCGGGTTTTGCTAAGGATTTGCTGAAATCAAATGACATTGCGGCTGAATTGGGCTAAATAGGGCTAATAGGGCTAATAGGGCTGATTTGGGCTGATTAGGTGAATAAACAGTGAGGTGAAACACCAGGCCGTCACATTGGTCGGTCAGGCTGCTGCGTTTTCTGTCTGCGGCTGCCAGGCCAGACCGAAATTAAAGTCTGACTACTCCAGTCTCAGGGCAGACATACACGGTTAAAATGAGCGCCTAATTATAAACGAAGGCCAGTCCGGCAGCGGGCGGCCATTTGACTTTATGCAGCAAACCAGTTCACACACCGAAAAATCGTCTTCACCGAACTATATCGCCCTGATTCCTGCCGCCGGCGTAGGTGCGCGTATGGGTAGTAACATTCCTAAACAATACCTGCAACTTGGCGCTGCCAGCTTGTTACAGCATACCGTCAATGCCTTCCTGGATTTTTCGCCAGTCAGCCATATCTATGTGGTGGTGAGCCCGGAAGATGCGTATGTCGATCAGGCTTTGGCAGCGCATGACAAGCTGACGGTGCTGCGCTGTGGTGGTGCCACCCGGCGCGACACCGTGCGTCAGGGTTTGGCGGCGCTGGCTGCGCATGGTGGCGTACAGGCGCAGGACTGGGTGCTGGTGCATGACGCCGCGCGTCCCGGCCTGACGCAGTCTTTGTTGCAATCTCTGCTGACGCAGGTTGGCGAGCATGCAGTAGGTGGTTTGCTGGCATTGCCAGTGGTGGATACGGTCAAACGGGTGCATGCAGATCAGCAGTGCAGGGTGGAGACCATACCGCGCGAACAGGTCTGGCTGGCGCAAACCCCGCAGATGTTCCGTTATGCTCTGCTATGTGATGCACTGGATCAGGCGGCGCAAGTGACGGATGAATCCAGTGCAGTGGAAGCAGCTGGCTATACGCCGCTGCTGGTGGCTGGCGATATCTGTAATCTGAAGGTGACGCAACCAGCCGATCTGGAACAGGTGGCGCGTTTTATGAATCTGCTGCCGGGTTGAGCCCGCGAACGCTGAAATTCAGCTGAATATCAGCGGATTTCAATTAAGTCTTAAAAAAGTACAGGTGATTTGATGAAGAATAAACTCCCTCCTTTCCGTATCGGGCAAGGTTATGACTGCCACGCGCTGGTACAGGATCGCAAACTGATCATAGGTGGCGTTGATATCCCGCATACGCTGGGTTTGCTCGGCCATTCCGATGCCGATGTCTTGCTGCATGCGATTACTGATGCGCTGTTTGGTGCAGCGGCCATGGGTGATATAGGCCGTCATTTTCCCGATACCGATGCGCGCTTTAAGGGCGCTGATTCCAGGGTCTTATTGCGCGAAGCCGTCAAGCGTCTGCACGAAGCGGGCTACGCGGTCGGTAATCTGGATGCGACCATCATCGCACAGGCACCTAAGATGGCGCCGCATATTCCGCTGATGATTGCGCATGTGGCAGAGGATTTGCAGGTGGCTGTTTCTCAGGTCAATATCAAGGCCAAAACTAATGAGAAGCTAGGTTATCTGGGGCGGGAAGAGGGCATCGCAGCGGAAGCGGTGGTGCTGGTATATCCGCTGGAAGCCAGCTAGACTAAAACGACGCAAGGCGGTCATGTGCTCAGCACGGGACAGAACATACTAATCCGGAGGTAATCATGAAACGAGAACAGTTAAAACAGTTATTGAGCCAGTTGCATACCGAATTATCCGGGCAGGCACCGCTGGATGATGAATTGAAATCCATGCTGGAAGATCTGAATCAGGATATAGATCAGGTGTTGGAGGCAGACCGTCAGCATGATGACCCGGTGTTTGCCGCACTGAGCGAACGTTCGCTGGCCCTATCCGCCAAATTCGCTGCCCAGCATCCCAAGCTGGAACCCGCCCTGCGTGAAATTGGCTCTATGCTGGAGAAAATAGGCGTATAAACCTTCATCCGCTACGCTTCAAACGTGAACTGGCGGATTGACAGGCTGCAGCTGAGCGGCTGGCTCTGGTACAATAGCGAGTCAGTTAACCGGGAATTGTCAGACTCAATATGAATTTGGCAATCCCGTGCCGGTCTGGCAGCTTGCTGGCTATGCTCACAATGCTGACCTGATCGGGTTCTTCCCCTCATTTCCTTTTTTAGCCATGCAAATCAAAGCCAATACCGTCGTCAGCCTGAATTACTCTATGTTCAATATGGAAGGTCAGCTGATCGATCAGAATCGTGAACCTATCGTGTATTTGCATGGTGATTACGATAATATTTTGCCTGCTGTAGAAGCTTCCTTAGAAGGTAAGCAAGCCGGTGATAAAGTGTCTGTGCTGTTGCAGCCGGAAGATGGTTTCGGTGACGTGATCCCTGAATTTGTACGTGAAGAAGACATCAGCGCCTTCCCGCCGGACATCGAAGTCGGCATGATGTTTGAAACCCGTGACCCGGAAACCGAAGAAACCATGCAGTTCCGTGTGCTGAGCATTGACGCAGGCGTGGTTAAGCTTGATGGCAATCATCCGCTGGCTGGCATGACCATACGTTTTGATACCGAAGTGCTGGAAGTACGTGCTGCCACCGATGAAGAGGTGGTTCATGGCCATGCGCATGGCGTTGGTGGTCACCACCACTGATTGCTGAATGAGGGCAGTCTGACTGCAGACTGAACCCAAATCATACTGAGGCTGACCGGCGTATGGCCGGCCACTAACTAGCAAGACTTAGACCGGCTGCAATCCTGCAGCCGCTCTGTTTTTATACCGATCTCAGAGAGCAGATGACAGACCATTACCTTGTTCTCGGTGTCGCGCCGAATGCGACGCTGGCAGATATCAAAAAAGCTTACCGCCAGAAAGCGGCGGAATTCCATCCCGACCGCAATGACTCTGAACTGGCGCCCGCTAAATTTCATGCGGTGAAAGAAGCCTATGATGTGCTGACCGACGACAGCAAGCGCGCGGCCTATGATGAGAACCGGCGCCGTAATTTGCTGGATTCGCCGCTGGAAACCGCCAGCGAAATCTGGAAAGCTTATTTATCAGGAGTATTGCAGTGAAATTGTCCCGTTTTTTTGAGGATTTGATGGCAGTCTATAAGGCTGAAATCGACGATCTGAAATCAGATTCCGAAGGCAAAAATATTCTGAAGGCACGTTTGCGCGAAAAGGCGGAACAACTGCCTTTGCTGTTGCCTATGATGGAAAGCAATCCCGAAATGCTGGCCTCGGCCTTCCATCAGGGTTTTATTTTTCTCAATCCGCTCGCACTGGAAGCGCTGACTGCCAAAGAGCAGGCCAGCTTGCCAGCCTGGAAAACACTGAATGCTGCAGTCAGATTGGAACCTTGGGCTGAGCCATTGGCGAAAGTCGTGCAGACCGAAGCTGCCGGTGACCGCTTTCTGGTGACTGCCGCAGTGCTGGAATACCTGTTGCGTGGCGCGCAGAGCCGACGCGCAGGCAGTGCTGCCGATGCCGCAGATGATGCGGATAACGAGGAGCATGATGAGGAGTCTGAAGACCGTGAAAACGGCGATCTCGATGGTCAGTACGGACGTCATGGCCGCGACGATGGTGATGATGGCGATGATTATGATCTGGGTGAGGCAGGGGCTGACTGGCTGGCCGAGCAAGGCTTTGACCGTAAAGATTAAGGAAAACTGAGTATGACTTTACCTGCTGTTATTGAAGCGCAGAGTTTGATTTTGGCCGGTGACATTGCCGGTGCTGAATTCGCATTGGCGAATATCGCGGAAACCCATGGCGACAAGGCCTTGGTCGCGGCGCTGGACGATTTGCCTGCCAAGGATTTACTGGCTGTGATACGTGAATACGATGCATCCAAAGAGTCGCTGGTGAATCTGGTGGTCACGCCTGAGCAATTCGCCCAGGCAGTGGTGTTGGAGCGTCGCTATGGTGATCAGACCCATGAGCAATTGCGCGGCATGATCAACTCCGTGATTTTCCGTGACGGTGCCGATCCGGCGGAATTTTTGTATGAAATCGCAGAAGTTGACGGCGGCTACGATGCGCTGGTGGATTACCTGCTCGACCGTACCCAGATGGTCGAACATTTCTACAAGTATGCAACCTTTGATCTGTACGAATACGGTGACGGCGAGCGCACTGCCGCACGTGAAGATGATCTGATGAACCTCGATCATGATAACGAGGGGCTGGCCTCACCTTTGGATATGGCGAACCTGGAAGATCATGACTGGATGCAGGTGACCTATATCCTGCGCTATGAGTTGCCAGAGATTTTCCGTGAAGTGCTGATGAAACTGCGTGCACGTTATAAGGCTTATCTGGCGAATCTGCAAAGCGATGATCCGGAAGCCGCGGCAGCTGAGGGTGAGCCTGAAGAAGCACCGAAAAACAATGATGACGGTGATGATGACGATGAGGAGTCCGCACTGTAACAGGCGGATTGCAGACAGGGCCTGCACGGCGGGCCTGCTCCCTGAAATGCAGAGCGCGTCTGACGTCTTCTGCATTTTTTATGGGCCCATCAGTCGTGCACAGCGTAGCTAGTCTGTGTGCGGCTTTTGATGTTATCTCTGGAATTGAAGGAAATAAGCCACATGAGCGAAATAAGCAGTAATTTTGAGCTTGCGGTACTCGATCAGCGTCCGTTTTTTGAAACCGCCTTGCGCTATGGGGTGCAGCGCGCCATCCTGACCAGCAGTAAGATCGCGGCGATTGAAGCTGAGGCGCCCAAGGGCATGGTACAGATCGCTGAAGCGTTTGGCAGTAAATACCTGCGCCCCGAAATTGAACTCGCGCGTAAACGCATAGTGAATCTGGCGAGCCTGTATTTGCTGGAAACCTCAGGCGGTGATCTGGAGATTGCGGCCAAACTGATACGGGATAACACTTTTCTGACTTTGTCGCGTGGTGGTTCAGGTTTGCTCAAGGCCTTGTTTGCGATGCCGGAATACGCCTTGCTGGGACGCGAGGTCAAGGGCAAGGTCGAGGATTTTCTGGAAGCCTGGTCCTTGCGTGAAAAGCCAGCCGATTACCGCCAGGCTTTGGAACATCGCCAGCAAAATGCCTTGGAAATTGAAGCGGGTTTCTGGTTTGGTGAAGTGCTGGGTTTGTCGCGCAGCTATTTGCAGGATGAGGATGCCGAGGCAGTTGGTATCGTGCGCAGCGCTTTGCTGGTGACGGTGTTTGGCGGTGAGGATGGTAGTCTGGAGAATCAGGTGGAATTTGCCACCCTGGTTGATACGATCCGCAGTCTGACACCGGCAGAACGTGTTCAGGCGATGGAGATGCTGGATATCTCCGAGGTGCCGCAGCAGTTTCATGCGCTCGTAAATCGCATCGTGCAGGAAATCTGTGAGCATGACCTACCACTGTTCAAAGATAAAAAAGCGTCGCTGGATAAGCTGGTGTTTTCGCTCAAGGATCGCTATTACCTGCGAGATCATGAGATCGAGGATACCTCAGCTTATGATGCGCTGGTGTCTAAGGAATGGACCCGTCTGACCAAGGGTAAAACCGATGTGGACTCGCTCATGACTTTGTTTGTCTGCATCGCAGCAGGTGTGGCGCCGAAAACCAGCCTGCCGGAAAAGAGCGCGAAAAGCATCGTGAAAAAATTCCGCGAACAGGGTTTTACGCATGAGCTGGCTACCCATTGGATTAATACGGCAGCACCACATGAAAAGCAGGAAGGCTTGCTCGAAGACTGGAATAATTTTATCGAGGAAGCTAATAATTATCTGATGGATGACTGGGACAGCAATTACAGCGGCGCATTGCGCTTCCTGAGTCTGCACTGTCATATCGAAAGGGCAGTGCGTTAAGTGCTGTAGCGCCTAAGTATTCTTGGTTATTCCTGTTGTGAAAAAAACGCCCGCTGTGTCATGCAGCGGGCGTTGTTATTTCTGGCGGCGGTCTTAAGCTTATACGCTCAGCTCCAGCACCTGACGGCTAATCTCGGGCGTGACTTCGCGTTTTTCACCCAGCGCGATCATGCGGTGAGATTCCAGTGCGCTGATGATGGCCGGAATATCGGCGGCACTTAAGCCATAGTCGCGCAGGCGGGTTTTGACGCCCATTTGCTCGAAGTAGGCTTGCATGCGGCTGATCGCCTGTTCGATGCGCGCATCTTCATCACCTTCACGCAGGCCCCAGACTCTGTCAGCAAATTGCAGCAGTTTGGCGCGTTTAGCATCTTTGCGTACCCTGAGCATGGATGGCAGTACGATGGCCAGTGTTTGCGCATGATCGAGGCCATGCAATGCGGTCAGTTCGTGGCCTATCATGTGAGTCGCCCAGTCTTGCGGCACGCCGGTGGAAATCACGCCGTTCAGTGCCATGGTGGCACACCACATCAGATTGGCGCGTACTTCATAATCGTCCGGATTAGCGAGTGCTTTCGGGCCTTCTTCTATCAGAGTCTGCAATATGCCTTCTGCAAAGCGGTCCTGCACTGGCGCGTTGACCGGGTAAGTCAGATATTGCTCCATCACGTGCACAAAGGCATCAACCGCACCATTGCCAACCTGACGTACCGGCAAGCTAAAGGTTTTGCTTGGGTCCAGTACCGAAAACTGCGGAAAGCAGTGGCGGCTGGAAAACGCCATTTTGGCGTGTAGCGACAGGCGTGTGACGACCGCGCCAGCATTCATTTCCGAACCGGTGGCGGGCAGGGTCAGTACGCTGCCAAAGGGTAGGGCGCGGGTGATATTGTTGCCGCGCTTTTCCAGAATTGCCCATGGATCCTCGCCTTCAAACAATGCGGCAGCTGCGACGAATTTAGTGCCATCGATGACAGAGCCGCCGCCGACTGCGAGCAAGAAGTCGATGCCATGTTCGCGCACCACGGCGACGGCTTTCATTAAGGTTTCGTAGCTGGGATTGGGTTCTATGCCAGAAAATTCTGTGACGCTGCGCAGCCCTAAGGCTTGCATGACTTCGTCAAACACACCGTTTTTCTTGATGCTGCCGCCGCCATACAGCACTAATACCTTGGCTTCCTTGGGAACGACTTTGTCGAGGTCAGCAATCTTGCCTTGACCGAAAAGGATCTGGGTGGGATTGTAAAAGTCAAAATTCAGCATGCTTGGCTCCGGTAGTGATTGCGTGTAAGGGGAGGGCGTAAAACAGGTGATGCCGGGATGCACTGGACTTGTTTTACGTCATTTCCTAAAAACATCCATCTTAGCTGAAATTAGAAAAATCAACCGGTCGTGCGTTTTTATGCGGCGAGGAACAGAAATACCGTCGGTTTTTTATGGAAGTCCGGTGCCTGGTTGGTGGTCAATTTCTTCTTCCATTCCGCTGCGCTCAGGGTGCGTATGGATTCGCTGGCCAGGGTCAGATCGGTGGCGACACAGATCAGGGTGGACGGTTGGCATTGCGTTGCCAGTGCTTCCAGCATGGCTGCGTTGCGGTAAGGGGTTTCTATCAGCAACTGGGTTTGCTTTTCCTTGCGTGAGCGGTCTTCCAGTTCCTTGATGCGTTTGGCGCGCAATGCGGCGTCGGTCGGGAGATAGCCATGAAACGCGAAACTCTGACCATTGAGGCCACTGCCCATCAGTGCCAACAATAGCGAAGACGGGCCGACCAGCGGGCGTACCTCAATGCCCTTGCTATGCGCCAGTCTGACCAGATTGGCGCCCGGATCGGCCACGGCAGGCACACCGGCTTCAGAAATCAGGCCGACATCATGCCCTTGTAGCAGGGGCTGCAATAAGCCTTCTAATGCCTGGGCCGGGGTATTGACATTCAATTCTTGTATCTGAATTTCTTGCATGGCCAGTCGTAAAGGATGCTGCTGGGCCAGGAATTTCAGGTAGGCGCGCGTGGTCTTGGCGTTTTCCGCGACCAGGTAGCCGAGTTGCGAGGACATTTGCTGTACCGCTTCGGGAATGATATTGCGCAGCAGGCTGGTTTGTTGCGTCTCGCACTGGCCCAGGGTGTTGGGAATCAAAAATAAGGTGCCGGTTTTCGTCATAGGGGTGAGTGTTCTTTGGATATTTGTGTATTCGGGTATTCGGGTATTCGGGTATTCGGGTATTCGGGAGCGGCCGGTTTGCAGCAGGCGGAGTTCAGCTAAAGAAGCGCACGCCAGCGTGGCGCAGCATATCAGTCAGCGCAATCAGTGGCAGGCCAGTCAATGCGGTCGGATCATCGCTATGGATTGCAGACAGAATACTGATGCCCAGTGCTTCATTCTTTGCGCTGCCTGCGCAGTCGTAAGGCTGTTCCAGATGCAGGTAGGCATCCAGTTCTGCATCACTGAGATCCCGGAATTGGACCCGGGTCTGTACATTGCGCAATTGTAAAGGCTGGGGCGCCTGCTGTCTGCTGTCGAGCAGACATAGCGCGGTATGGAAAATCACTTCACGGCCTCGCATCAATTGCAATTGTTTGAGCGCATTGGCATGATTGCCCGGTTTTCCGATTTGCAAATCATCCAGCGTGGCAACCTGATCTGAGCCTATCACTAAGGATTCGGGATGCAATTGCGCGATGGCAGCTGCTTTTTGCTGTGCCAGGCGTAAGGCGGTATCGGCCGGACCTTCGCCGGGCTTGGGCGACTCATCGATGTCAGGCGCGATACTCAGAAACGGTAGTTGCAGTCTGGATAGTAATTCTTTGCGGTAAGCAGAGCTGGAAGCCAGTATAATTGTCGGGTTTATCATCGTTGTTGGCTGGCGTTGAGTAGTGTCAGAGATGCTGCGCTGATGCCGGGTCAGACTTTGCTTGTGTGCTGAACAGTAAAAATGCACCGCAAGCGTATGATTTTTCTGAAAAAATCGGCCTGACCTTTGACTAAGAAGCGCAAGTGCTGTTATTATCGCAGGTTTTCTGGGTTCAAATAATCCTATGCAAGCTTTTGTGATTGACGCTTTCACGTTTTGCCGGCTCGAAGAGCAGCGTTCTGGAAGCATACTGGTCGCAGATTTACCCCGTCTGGCTGAGGAATGTACAGGCACCGAAGGGAGTCTGAATTGGTCTCTGACTGGCGGAAAAGATCAGCTGGGGCATCCCCGCCTGATACTGAGTGTGACTGGTAGTGTGAATCTGAATTGCCAGCGTTGTCTGGCTCCGTTTGCATATGAGATAGACTCAGAGTCTGTATTGATACTCGCCAAAAACGAAGAAAATGCTGATGAAATTGAGGCATTGCTAGAAGATGACGAGGTCGATGTTGTAGTAGGCAGTAAAACGTTCAATATCATGGATTTGATAGAGGATGAGGCGCTGCTGGCAATACCCCAATCGCCCAAACATGCAGTATGCCCGGATGTATCGTTGGCTTCAGCAAAACCTACTGCAGGGATTGACGCAGAAGTCGGTAAAAAAGAATCGCCGTTTGCCGTGCTGAAGACAATAAATGGGCGTACCTAGTGGCATTATTCTGAAAAAACACTCAGGTCGAAGTATTGTTAGGGATTCTTGGTTGGCGATGTTCGCATTGCGATGTGCGCATTCTTTAGCCAGGTGTGTAAATTTTTAGAAACATTTTTTGAAGTATTAGGAGTTATCATGGCAGTTCAGCAAAATAAAAAGTCCCCATCCAAGCGTGGCATGCACCGTTCCCACGATTTCCTGACTGCACCACAGTTAGGTATCGAGCCAACAACTGGTGAGACACATCTGCGTCACCACATCAGCCCTAACGGCTTTTACCGTGGTCGTAAAGTATTGAAAACTAAGAACGACGAATAATTCGTTTTCTTGGTAAAAAGAGCGGCGTGACAAGTCTAGAACTTGGCGCCGCTTTTTTTATGGGCAAATTTTTCCGGGATTCATGCTGATGAACAGGTTTTCTTGAAAATTTTGCAGCACCGGTGCCGGTAAAAACCTTGTTTTGCCGGTTTTTTTATTAAATACTTGCAAATTAGCAATGAAAATAACTGAAATAGTCCTCTAATTTGATACACTAGGCGTTTCGGCTTGAAGTTGCGTAATACTACATGACAATAAAAATTTCCATTGACTGCATGGGCGGGGATCATGGGCCTGCGGTTACTGTGGCAGCAGCCGTTGCCTTTGCCAATCGCGAACCGGATGTCGAGTTCCTGCTGGTTGGCCTGGAATCTGAAGTTCAGGAAGAGCTGAAAAAGAACCATGCGAGCAATCATCCGCGTCTGAAGGTGATCCATGCGTCCGAAGTGGTCGCCATGGATGATCCGGTCGAGATTGCATTGCGCCGTAAAAAAGATTCTTCTATGCGTGTCGCGCTGACCCAGGTGAAAGAGGGTGCAGCACAGGCTTGCGTCTCCGCCGGTAATACCGGTGCCCTGATGGCCGTATCGCGCTATGTGCTGAAAACCATGCAGGGCGTGGATCGTCCTGCGATTTGCAGCATGTTGCCGAATCAAAAAAATCGTCCCACTTATATGCTGGATCTCGGCGCTAACGTCGATTGCGAACCTTTGCACTTACATCAGTTTGCAATTATGGGATCTGCCCTGGTTTCTGCGCTGGAAGGCAATGAGCGTCCTACCATAGGCTTGCTGAACGTGGGTGAGGAAGATATTAAAGGCAATGACGTGGTCAAAAAAACCGCAGTCTTGCTGCGTGCAGACCATGAGCGTGGCCTGCTGAACTTCTATGGCAACGTAGAAGGCAATGACATTTTCAAGGGTACTACCGATATCGTGGTTTGCGATGGCTTCGTCGGTAATGTGACCCTGAAAGCAGCGGAAGGCATGGGGCGTTTTGTAAAAACCACCCTGACCGATGCATTCAAAAGTAATCCCCTCAATATGCTGGGTGCATTGATTGCACGCGGCGCATTGAAATCTATCTCACGTACCATGAACCCCTCGAATTACAACGGCGGCAGCCTGCTGGGTCTGCGCGGTCTGGTATTTAAGAGTCATGGCAGTGCGGATAAATACAGTTACGAGTGGGCGATACAGCGGGCGTTTGACGCTGCAAAAAATGATGTACTCACCCGTATCTCGACTTCGATGGCGAAACTGATGCCGGTGGCAGACCCGGCTTCGCCTGAATATAACGAACCACTGATACAAAAAACCGCATGACTTTTTTCAGCAAAATTATCGGTACCGGCAGTTATCTGCCGCCTAAAGCAGTCAGTAATCATGAGTTGGCAGAGCAGCTTGCCGCTAAAGGGATAGAAACTTCGCACGACTGGATTTTTTCCCGCAGTGGCATCGCCTCCCGTCATTATGCAGAGCCTGGTGTAAAAGCCAGTGATCTGGGTACAGAAGCTGCAAAACGTGCGCTTGAAGCGGCGCACATGACTGCTTCTGATATCGACATGATTATCCTCGCGACCTCGACACCGGATTTTCTCGGTGGATTTCCAAGTACTGCCTGTGTAGTGCAGAACAAGCTGGGAATTCAGAATGGTGCAGCGGCTATGGACGTGCAGGCGGTGTGCAGTGGATTTATGTATGCGATGGCGGTAGCCGACAGCATGATTAAATCCGGTGCCCACAAAAACGTACTGGTGATTGGTGCTGAAGTATTTTCGCGTATTTTGAATTTTGAAGACCGTACCACTTGCGTGTTGTTTGGTGACGGTGCCGGTGCGGTGGTGATGTCTCGCTCGGAAACGCCGGGTGTGCTGGCGACCAAGCTGCATGCTGATGGCAGCTATCAGGATATTCTGTGCGTGCCAGGAAATGTGGAGCAGGGTGTGGTAGCGGGCAGTGCCTATCTGCATATGGATGGTCAGGCAGTATTTAAGCTGGCGGTGACGGTGCTGGAGAAAGTGGCGAATGAGGCGCTGGAACTGGCTGGACTGCAAGCCAGTGATATCGACTGGCTGATCCCGCATCAGGCCAATATCCGCATTATGCAAAGCACTGCAAAGAAAATGCGTCTGCCGCTGGAGAAGCTGGTGGTCACCGTAGATCAACATGGTAATACCTCGGCCGCGTCGATACCGCTGGCACTGGATCTGGCCGTGCGTGATGGCCGTGTGCAGCCCGGACATAAAGTCTTGCTGGAAGGTGTAGGCGGCGGCTTTACCTGGGGTGCGGCTATCGTACAGATGTAATGTTGGAGCGTTTGCGGCCTGAGTTTGCGCAAACGCTGCGGTATGGTGAAGTATTAAGGAAAAAGAAATTCATTTCTATTATTCGATAAAGAGAGACTTAGAAAAATGACCCAATTTGCATTTGTTTTTCCCGGTCAGGGTTCTCAGGCTATCGGCATGCTCAATGGCTTTGCTGATAATCCTGTGGTGCAGGCAACCGTTGCGGAAGCCTCTGACGCATTGGGATTTGACCTGGGTAAATTGATCGCTGAGGGCCCGAAAGAAGCGCTGGACCTGACGACCAATACACAACCGGTGATGCTGACTGCAGCGGTAGCTTGCTATCGCGCCTGGATCGCTGCAGGTGGTGAAGTGCCGCGCCTGGTTGCCGGTCATAGCTTGGGCGAATATTCCGCGCTGGTAGCAGCTGGTGTGATCGCCTTTAAAGATGCAGTGCCGCTGGTGCGCTTCCGTGCTCAGGCGATGCAAGAGGCGGTACCGGTTGGGCAGGGTGGCATGGCAGCGATACTGGGTCTGAGTGATGAAGATGTGAAAGCGGCTTGCTCTGAAGCGGCGCAGGGTGAGGTGGTTGAGGCGGTTAACTTCAATGCGCCGGCGCAGGTGGTGATCGCCGGTGCCAAGGCCGCGGTTGAGCGCGCCTGTGAAATCGCCAAGGCCAAAGGTGCCAAGCGCGCATTGCCATTGCCAGTGTCTGCACCATTCCATTCCTCGTTGCTGAAGCCAGCCTCAGATCGTTTGCAGGCGTATATGGCCGGGTTGAATTTTTCTGCACCAGAAATCGCGTTAATTAATAATGTCGATGTGGCGATAGTCAATGATACGGCAGCGATTAAGGATGCATTGGTGCGTCAGGCGGCGAGTCCTGTGCGTTGGGTGGAAACCATACAGGCTATGCATCAGGCTGGTATCAGTCATGTGATTGAATGCGGTCCGGGTAAAGTATTGAGCGGTTTGACTAAGCGCATACAGGGCGAATTGGTCGGTGATACTATTTTTGATCAGGCAAGTTTAGAAAAAGTCTTGGAATTATTGAAATGACTCAGGCATTAGCAAATCAAGTAGCGCTGGTTACCGGCGCATCACGCGGTATAGGTAAGGCGATTGCTGTTGCGCTGGCGCAGGCTGGTGCCAAAGTGATTGGTACTGCAACCACAGAATCCGGCGCGCAGGCAATTTCTGCTTACCTCGCTGAAATCAGTCCGGAAGCGGGTAAGGGCGTCGCTTTTAATGTTAACGACGTAGAGCGTTGCTCGGGCCTGGTTGATGAAATTCAAAAAGAATTCGGCAGCCTGTCCATACTCGTCAATAATGCGGGCATTACCCAGGATCAGCTGGCGATGCGCATGAAGGAAGAGGATTGGGATAATGTGATCACCACCAATCTGAATTCGGTCGCGCGCCTGTCGCGTGCAGTTTTGCGTGGCATGATGAAAGCCAAACATGGCCGTATCATTAACATCACTTCTGTGGTCGGCTCATCCGGTAATCCGGGGCAAATGAACTATGCGGCGGCCAAAGCTGGTGTGGCTGGCATGAGTCGTGCATTAGCGCGTGAGATCGGTAGCCGGAATATCACGGTTAACTGTATTGCGCCCGGTTTCATTGATACCGATATGACTAAGGCGCTCAGCGATGAGCAAAAAGCGGCAATTTTGGTGCAGATTCCGATGGCGAAACTCGGTCGCCCGGAAGATATCGCCGCCGCGACAGTATTCCTGGCTTCACCTGATGCCGGATATATTACCGGTACCACCCTGCATGTAAATGGCGGGATGTACCTGGCTTAAAAACAGGATACCGGCATAGCCGGATTCTGCTGACTTGATTGTTTACTGTCATTTCAGCCTGGAACGGTTTTGTGCGGGTATCTGGTAGTTTGTTGGTAAAAGTTAGACATTTCGCCGATTTTAAGCGGAGTTATGACTAAATAAATTGGGTCTTGCATTTTTTGTCTACAAACCTGCTAAAATGCGCGCACTTTCTGTAGGCCCTTATTTTTGATTTTTTCACTGGAGATACACATGTCCGATATCGAACAACGCGTTAAGAAAATCGTCGCTGAACAACTGGGCGTCGCTGAAGCTGACATCAAAAACGAATCCTCTTTCGTTGATGATCTGGGTGCTGATTCCCTGGATACAGTTGAGCTGGTGATGGCGCTCGAAGACGAATTCGAAATGGAAATCCCTGACGAGCAAGCAGAAAAAATCACAACAGTGCAACAAGCGATTGATTACGCAACTGCACACCTCAAGGCGTAATTCATTACCCCGTTTTTAAATCCAGGAGAAGCGCTTGAGTCGTACGCTTAAACGTCGTGTCGTGGTAACCGGTCTGGGATGTGTCTCGCCAGTAGGCAATACAATTTCCAGTGCCTGGGATGCTGTTAAGGCTGGCCAGTCAGGTATTGCCACGATCACCAAATTTGATGCAACTCCCTTTTCCACGCATTTCGCGGGAGAAGTGAAAGGCTTCAATGTCGAGGAATATCTGCCGGCAAAAGAAGCCCGTAACATGGATACCTTCATCCATTTCGGCATAGCTGCCGGGATGCAGGCGTTTCAGGATAGTGGTTTCACTGTCACAGAAGAAAATGCTGATCGCGTCGGCGTGATCGTGGGTTCTGGTATCGGCGGCTTGCCTATGATAGAAGAAACCAAGGAAACGCTGATCGAACGTGGCCCACGCCGCATCAGTCCTTTCTTTGTGCCAGCCTCGATTATCAACATGATTTCCGGTCACCTGTCGATCAAGTATGGTCTGAAGGGGCCAAATCTTGCGATCGTCACAGCCTGTACCACAGGTCTGCATTGCATCGGTTCTGCTGCCCGTATGATTGAATACGGTGATGCGGATGCGATGATAGCCGGTGGTGCTGAGTCCACGATTTCCCCGCTGGGACTGGGTGGATTTGCGTCAGCGCGTGCTTTGTCTTCACGTAACGATGATCCGGCAACGGCATCGCGTCCGTGGGATAAAGACCGCGATGGCTTTGTGCTTGGTGAAGGTGCCGGTGTCATGATGCTGGAAGAGTATGAGCATGCGAAAGCACGCGGTGCCAAAATTTATGCAGAAGTCGTTGGCTTCGGCATGAGTGGCGATGCCTACCATATCACTTCCCCTAGCATGGATGGTCCGCGCCGCAGTATGGTCAATGCATTGAAAAATGCAGGCCTGAATGCGAATCAGATTCAATATCTGAATGCGCATGGCACATCGACGCCTCTGGGTGATAAAAACGAAACGGATGCGATCAAAGCTGCTTACGGTGATCATGCCTACAAGCTGACAGTCAATTCCACCAAATCCATGACCGGGCATTTGCTCGGTGGTGCGGGTGGTCTGGAATCTGTTTTCACGGTACTGGCTGTGCATCACCAGCTTTCACCGCCAACGATCAACATCTTTAATCAGGATCCTGAATGTGATCTCGACTACTGTGCCAATGTAGCGAGAGACGTCAAGATCGATTATGCGATGAAAAATTCGTTTGGTTTTGGTGGAACAAACGGCACCCTGATCTTTGCAAAAGTCTGATCGCCTCATACATCTGACTGATGCATAGCATCTACAAAAAAGCACTTCATTTCTTCGGAAATGAGGTGCTTTTTTTCATTCAGGGACAAAGCTGATGCAGCCATCCATCCTTGCTGATCTGAGGCCATCGCGCATATTGCTGGCACTGGTGATTGCAATGGCAGTCTGCGCTTGCTTCAGTGTTTGTTATTCATTGTTAATTTTTGATTGTCCGCGCCCGTGGCTGATTGCACTGACGATGATTTCAGGTATCTTGCTCGCTCGGCAAATCTGGTATTGGTGGCGGGCCCAGCGAATTTTACGCATCGTCGTAAGCAGCGATGGACTTTGCCTGCTGCATGTCTGGTGCGCGCCAGCTTGGTCGCCTGCTCAGGTCTGCACGCTGGGGCCTGCATCTCTGTTCTGGAGTCATTTGGCGGCGCTGGAATTTGTGCGTGAGGATGGTTCTAAATTGTCTTTTTTGCTGCTGCCAGACTCTGCACCTGCCACCGTCAGGCGTGACCTGCGGCGTGCGCTGATCAGTTTGCAGCAGTTTCAGCAAAAAGAAAGCAGGAAAGTCATGAAATCCGGGAACTTCCCTGAATGAAAGAGACTCTATTGGGGCATAAAGCGGGAAAAATTCCGTGCATACGGCAAGAGACCGGGATAAATACCAGTTGTTCAGAAGAAGAATAGGGATGATTGAGTGACGACAGAGCGCGAGATAGACCAATTGCTGGTCGAGCGCGTGCAGCGTGGAGATAAAAAGGCATTTGAGCTTCTGGTTTCCAAATACCAAAGGAAACTGATGCGGCTCGTGTCCCGGCTCGTCTATGATCAGGCGGAAGCAGAGGATGTGGTGCAGGAGGCGTTCATCAAGGCGTATCGTGCGTTGCCAAATTTTCGCGGCGAGTCAGCGTTTTATACCTGGCTGTACCGGATCGGTATTAACACGGCGAAAAACCATTTGGTGACGCAAGGCCGCAGGGCACCGACCTCGACTGACGCGGATGTGGAAGAGGCGGAAGGATTTGTTGATGCAGAAGGCTTACGCGACATTAATACGCCGGAGTCTTTGCTGGCGAGTAAGCAGATAGCACAAACAGTCAATGCAGCGATGGCGGCATTGCCGGAAGAATTAAGGAACGCGATTACCCTGCGTGAGATTGAGGGATTGAGTTACGACGAGATTGCCGAAGTCATGTTGTGTCCGATCGGTACGGTCAGAAGCCGTATTTTCCGGGCCAGGGAAGCGATTGCCGAGCGTTTGCGGCCCATGTTGGGAACCAATCTGGACCAGCGCTGGTAAGCCTGGCAGTTATAGAAACACTTTGCAGGACCATGAATATGATGATGAAAAATACGACTCAACAAGAAAACTTATCCGCATTGATGGATGGTGAAATCGATGATGCCCAGCTTGAGGCAGCTATCGCTGAACTGATCGCGTCTGACGATAAGACGAACTGGGATATTTATCATCAGATCGGCGATGTGCTGCGGTCTGACGACCTGGCGCAACCGATGAGTGCAGATTTTACTGCGCGTTTTGCCGCACGCTTTGAGTCTGAACCGGTGTTGCTGGTGCCCGCGCTGCACCAGCGTCCGGCAGATGCAGGCAAATCCGGACTGCGACAGTCGCTGCTGCGCTCTTACGCGGGCGTGGCCGGTATCGCTGCGGCAGCTATGCTGGCATTAGTTATCACCCCTAAATTATTGCAACCTGCGGCGGTCACTGAGCAGACACCATTGGCAAGGAATTCCACGCCTGAATTGCAACTGGCTTCGGCGCGGGTACGGACAAGTGCGACGCCACCGGTGGCGGCGAGTGACAGCGCAGAGCAGACAGCAAAAACAGCGAATGGCAATCAAATGGACATGCTGCGTGATCCGCGTATAGACAGCTACCTGATTGCGCATCAGCGCTTTTCACCCGCCATCAGTAGCGGTGCGCAGTATGTGACGCGCGCCAACGTCGTTACGCCGGCTGCGGAGAAATAACAAGATGTCTGGTCGTCGTCTCTATACCGCAGCGAACCTGGTCTTACTATGTACGCTGAGCAGCTCAGTGTTTGCCACTGAGAATGCGGAAGATAAGCGCGAAATTCAACATGTGCTGCGCAAGATACAAGCCTCTGCGCAAAAAATGAATTACTCCGGCACCTTTGTTTATCAGCAGGCGAGTCAGATACGTACTTCCAGGATCACGCACTATCTTGATAGCGCTGGTGAGACTGAAAAACTGGAAATACTCGACGGTAAACCACGCGAATACATACGCAGAAATGACGAAGTCTCCTGCTATCTGCCGGACAGCAAAACCATACAAGTGGAGAAAGATGTCAGTCAGGAGTCTTTTCCTGCCTTGCTGACTCAGAATGCCCAGTATCTGCCTGATTTTTATACCATCCGTAAAGGCGAAATGAGCCGTGTGGCCGGTCTGGAGTGTCAGACTTATTCGCTGGAACCCAAGGATGGATTCCGCTATGGCTACAGGCTGTGCGCAGAAAAATCTTCTGGTCTGATGTTGCGTGCGCAGACCGTCAATCCTAAGAACGAAGTCATAGAGCAAATCGCATTCACGCAATTGCAAGTCAATGAGATCGACAAGAATAAACTCAGGCCCAGTTTTCCCAATGTGAGTCAGTGGCGTATTGAAAATCTGACTGTGCAATCCAATATTCATTCTGGCTGGGTCGTTAAGGCTTTGCCTGCCGGTTTTACCAAAACCAAGGAACTGAAACGGGTGATTCCATCTCCCGCCAGCACCAGCAATGCATCCAGTGCGGGTAATGCTGGCAGTGCTTCGGCTAACGCAACAGCTAACAAAACAGCGAAATCGCATCAGGTGATACAGATGATGTTTTCTGACGGGCTGGCTGCTATGTCTGTTTTTATCGAGCCTTATAGCGAGGGAAGAACGGAAGGCAGTCTGCAGCAGGGCGCTATGACTATCATGGGAAAACGTCAGGGCGAATACTGGCTGACCGTAGTCGGTGAAGTGCCGGTCAGTGCGATTCGTCAGGTCATGAATTCGATTGAGCTGAAAACAAATAAGTGATCAAGTAATAAGCTAAGCAAAAAGTAAAGGAAGTTGACTAACTATGAAAGCACAAACACTGTCTCCAGTTAAAAAAATGGTGTCCACTTTAGTAGTGAGTGCCTGTGTGGGCTTCGTTGCTCCGGCCGTCATGCAGCTGACCCCAGTCGCATTGGCCGCTGCACCCGTCGGTTTGCCAGATTTTACTGAGCTGGTCGAAAAATCAGGACCGGCAGTCGTGAATATCCGCACAACGGAAAAAGTCAGTCAGCAACAAGGTGCTGATGACGAGCAGCTGGAATTTTTCCGCCGCTTCTTTGGTATGCCGATTCCTAAGCAGAATCAAGCGCCACGCAAAGGTAAGCAAGCGCCACAGGAAGAGGAAGTGCCGCGCGGTGTCGGTTCCGGTTTCATTGTCTCTGCCGATGGCTATGTGCTGACCAATGCACACGTGGTGGATGGCGCATCGGAAGTGTATGTCAAGCTGACCGATAAACGCGAATTCAAAGCCAAGGTAGTCGGCAGTGATAAAGGTACCGACGTCGCAGTATTGAAAATTGAGGCGAATAAGCTGCCTAAGATCACCATCGGTGATTCTGAAAAGATCAAGGCTGGTGAATGGGTGATCGCGATTGGTTCCCCGTTCGATCTGGAAAATACCGTCACAGCGGGTATCATTTCTGCCAAGGCGCGTGATACTGGTGACTATGTACCGTTGATACAGACTGACGTAGCTGTGAATCCTGGCAATTCCGGTGGCCCGCTGATCAACATGCGTGGCGAAGTGATCGGTATTAACTCGCAGATTTACAGCCGCTCCGGTGGTTATATGGGGATTTCCTTCGCCATCCCGATTGATGAAGCGATGCGTGTGGCCGAGCAGCTCAAGCAGCATGGTCGTGTATCGCGCGGCCGTATCGGCGTGCAGATGGGTGAAATGTCTAAGGAAATCGCAGAAAGCTTAGGCTTGCCAAAAGCGCAGGGCGTACCGATTGCTGCGGTTGAACCAGGTTCTCCAGCTGAAAAAGCCGGTGTGCAGGATGGTGACGTGGTATTGAAGTTCAATGGTCAGAATATTGAGACCCGTGCCGAATTGCTCAGGGCAGTAGGTGCTACCCGTCCTGGCAGCAAAGTCAGCATGAGTGTCTGGCGTAAAAACGCCATCAAAGAGCTGACATTGGTCGTGGCAGAGCGTGATGCAGATAAGGTCGCGCAGAAAGCCGATAAAAAGCAAAAGAAAGAGCTGAGCAATTTACTCGGTGTGTATGTGACGGATCTGAATGAGGCGCAAAAGAAAGCCTTGCCTGGCGGTGGTGTGGTGATCGAGTCCGTCGATGGCGCGGCAGCAGCCGTAGGCCTGCGTCCGGGTGATCTGATCCTGTCGCTGAACCAGGTAGACGTGAAAGATGCCAAGCAATTCAATGCCATGTTGAGTAAGCTGGAGCCTAAGAAACCAGCGGTGCTATTGGTAAAACGTGAAAACGCATCGCAGTTCGTGCTGATACGTCCGCAAGCGCAGTAAGACCAACTGTAAGCAAGGTCTTAAGCCGCATCCTGAGCTGCCCCTGAGTGGGCAGCTTTTTTATTACAGCCCGAATTTTGAGCAGCTCAATTTAAAATGTCTCAGATTTGATGCGCCTGTTGGCCGTTTTTTGGCCTGAGAACCGCATCAATCCTCAGTGTATGAAGTTTCGACTGCGCTCCGGGGCACAAAATATGCCAGTATTTTGCTGATCGGCATTTATAATGCCAGTCTTTAGCAATCTGACTGCAGGCGCCGCGATATGATCGCATTCACCCTCTATTCACGCAGCTATTGTCATTTGTGTGACGACATGCTGACCCAATTGAACAGCTACTCCCAGCAATATTCATTTACCGTGGATGTGCTGGATGTTGACGCTGATGAAGAACTGTTGAGTCTGTACGACGAACTGGTGCCCGTACTGATAGGCCGTCATCCCGGTGGTGACGCACAGCGCATCTGTCATTACCACCTCGATGAAGCGGCGCTCAGACAGTTTTTTGCAAAGGTTTAAGATGGTCAACAAGAAGCAGGCGCCAAAGAACGCACAGGACAAGACTGAGCCGCAGCAAACGCTGGCGCTATTCAGTCATGATGATTTACTGATTTGTGGCGTGGATGAAGCTGGTCGCGGGCCACTGGCTGGCAGTGTGGTGGCGGCAGCGGTGATACTGGATCCGGCGCGGCCAATTAACGGATTGCGCGATTCCAAAAAACTCAGCGAAGCGCAAAGGGATGCGCTGGCGGTGGAAATCAAGGAAAAAGCACTGGCGTGGGCGATAGCCGAAAGTTCAGTCGAGGAAATCGACCAGCTCAATATTTTGCAGGCGACCATGCTGGCGATGCGCCGTGCAGTCGAACAACTCAGCATCACGCCTGAGCTGGCACTGATCGATGGCAATCGTTGCCCGGTGATGGCGGTGCGTTCTGAAGCAATCGTCAAGGGCGACGATAAAGTCCCGGCGATATCGGCCGCGTCTATCCTGGCTAAAACCGCCAGAGATCATGCCTTACTGGATCTGCATCAGCTGTATCCGGATTACGCCTTCGATCAACACAAGGGCTATCCGACCGCATTGCACCTGGCACGCCTGCAGCAACACGGTGTCACACCGGTACACAGAAAATCATTTGGGCCAGTCAAGGCTTTGTTAGCATGAAACATATTACTTCGCGGGACAATCCGCTTTTCAAAGAACTCAGACAACTGGCGACGCAGGCCCAGGCGCGCCGCAAGGCTGGCAAGACCTTGCTCGATGGTGTGCATTTGTGCCAGGCCTATGGCCAGCAGCTCGGTGCGCCTGAGCTGTGCGTGGTGTCTGAATCGGCTTTGGCGAACACGGAAGTCAATCAGCTGGTCAGCAGCAACCTGCTCGATGCTGCACAGAAAATCTGTCTGCCGGATGCTTTGTATGAAACGCTGAGCCAGGTTGAACATGGCGTCGGCATCTTGTTTGTGGTTCCTACGCCGCAACGTGCCTTGCCTGCGGCACTTACAGAAACGGCAGTGGTACTCGATGGTTTGCAAGATCCGGGCAATCTGGGCTCGATACTGCGCAGTGCGGCCGCTGCCGGTATCCGTCATGTATTTTGCAGTAGCGGTACGGTGTCAGCCTGGTCGCCCAAGGTGATGCGGGCTGGTATGGGCGCACATTTTTTACTGCATATTTACGAAAACTGCGATCTGGCCGAGGTCCTGAATCGCAGTAAGATCCCGGTGCTGGCCACCAGTTCCCATACCAAGACCACCATTTACCAATCCGCTTTAAACCAGCCTGTGGTGTGGATGTTTGGTCATGAAGGGCAGGGTGTGTCCGCTGCACTGATGGACAAGGCGACGCAGACTGTGACCATCCCACAACAGGCCGCGATAGAATCCCTGAATGTGGCTGCGAGTGCTGCGATTTGTTTTTTTGAGCAGGTCAGGCAGCAGTTAACTTAAAAATGCGTTGAAAAAAACGCTCAAAAAACGCTAAGGGCTGAACCCGCATTGCGTTCAGCCCTTGGTATTTTGCAGCTAAGCGCGCTTAATAGACACGCACATCGGCTTTGATTTCCTGCAGGATGGTGGTGGAAATTTCCTCAATCGACTTGGCAGTCGAGGACAGCCAGCGTATGCCTTCGCGCTTCATCATCGCTTCTGCTTCATTCACTTCGTAGCGGCAGTTTTCCAGCGACGCATATTTACTGCCTGGCCGGCGCTCATTGCGGATTTCACTCAGCCGTTCTGGCGCAATACTCAATCCAAACATCTTGGCCTTAAATTCAGGCAGCACCGAAGGCAGCTTGCCGCGTTCAAAATCATCCGGGATCAGCGGGTAATTGGCGGCCTTAATCCCATACTGCATCGCCAGATACAGGCTGGTCGGTGTTTTTCCTGAACGCGATACACCCACCAGTATCACATCAGCCGTAGACAGGTTCTTGTTTGACTGGCCATCATCATGCGCGAGCGAAAAATTGATCGCCTCGATACGGTTCTTATATTCTTCCGTGTCAGCGATATTGTGACTGCGGCCTATGGTGTGGGTGGATTTGATACCCAGCTCCTGCTCCAGCGGAGACACGAAAGTCTGGATCAGATCCATGTGCAAACCCTTGGATTGAAAAACAACATTCGCGAGTTCGGTCTTGACCAGGGTGGAGAACACGATAGGACGATTGCCTTCGGTGGTGTAGGCATCATTGATGCGGCGTAAGGCCTCATGCGCTTTATCAAGGGTATCTACAAAAGGTAGCCGGATTTGTCTGAACTTGAGGTCAAACTGCGTCAGTACGGAGTGGCCAAAGGTCTCAGCGGTAATACCAGTTCCATCGGAGACAAAGAACACGGTGCGGTTGGCGATAGGATTATTATTGGTGGTGGATTCGCTCATGAGCTCTATGCATTAAGAATGCCAAAGGTGAAAAAAATTTCTGCTTGCGCGTCAATATATCATTCCAATATATTGTGTAGCAGCGATCTATTTTGCAGCACAGCATGTAAAATGCTGAAATAGCATGTGGTTCGTGACTGGCGACCAGAATAACAAAAATCAGGCCAGACACGAAGCAGTACAGATTTCTTACCATCAAAAAGAGGTTGTTATGTCCAACGCAGCAAATACTGAAGCAACTTATGTTGCCTCATTTGAGCATTTACGGATGACAGATGTTGAATCTGTCGGCGGTAAAAATGCATCTCTAGGCGAAATGATCAGCCAGCTGGCCACGGCCGGTGTGCGCGTACCAGGTGGTTTCGCGACCACTGCACAGGCTTTCCGTGACTTTTTGTCGCATAGCGAAAACGGCGGCTTGCCGCTGGCAAAACGTATCGCCGACCGTTTGGAAACACTGGATATCGAAGACGTCAAAGAATTGGCGAAAGCCGGTGCAGAAATCCGTCAATGGATAATCGACACCCCATTCCAGCCACGTCTGCAACAGGAAATTGAAGCGTTTTATAACAAGCTGGTGGCTGATTCTGTCGGTGAAGTCTCGTTTGCGGTACGTTCTTCCGCAACTGCAGAAGATTTGCCGGATGCGTCTTTCGCCGGTCAGCAGGAAACCTTCCTGAATGTGGTCGGTATCGAGAACGTGCTGGAAGCCATGAAGCACGTGTTTGCCTCGCTCTACAATGACCGCGCGATTTCTTACCGCGTTCATAAAGGCTTTACTCATGCCGAAGTTGCCTTGTCTGCCGGTGTGCAGCGCATGGTGCGCTCCGATCTGGGCGCGGCCGGTGTGATGTTCACGATAGATACTGAATCCGGCTTTAAGGATGTGGTGTTTATTACCTCCAGCTATGGTCTGGGTGAAACCGTGGTGCAGGGCGCAGTGAATCCGGATGAATTCTATGTGCATAAGCCTATGCTGGAACAAGGTAAATTGCCTGTTATCCGCCGCAATATCGGTTCCAAGCTGATCAAAATGGAATTCACCGGTGAAGCCAAGGCTGGCCGTTCCGTGAAAACTGTGGACGTACCAGTTGAAATGCGTAACCGCTACTCGCTGGACGACAACGAAGTGGTTGAGCTGGCCAAGTATGCCGTCATCATCGAGAAGCACTATGGTCGCCCTATGGATATCGAATGGGGTAAAGACGGTCGCGATGGTAAGTTGTACATCCTGCAGGCACGTCCTGAAACAGTCAAATCGCAGGAAAAAGCGACTGACGCGCAACAACGCTTCAAACTCAAAGGCAGCGGCACTGTGCTCGCTTCCGGCCGCGCGATTGGCCAGAAGATCGGTGCTGGCCGCGTACGTGTGATTCACGATCCATCTGAAATGGAACGTGTGCAGCCGGGCGACGTGCTGGTAGCCGACATGACAGACCCGAACTGGGAACCTGTGATGAAGCGTGCCTCCGCTATTGTGACTAACCGTGGTGGCCGTACCTGCCACGCCGCGATTATCGCGCGTGAACTGGGTGTGCCAGCGGTGGTTGGCTGTGGTGATGCAACCGATATGCTGAAAGATGGCACCCTGGTGACTGTATCTTGCGCCGAAGGCGACGAAGGCAAGATTTACGATGGTTTGCTGGAAACCGAAGTCACCGAAGAAGTACGCGGTGAATTGCCGAAGCTGCCTTTGAAAATCATGCTCAACGTGGGTAACCCACAATTAGCATTTGACTTCCAGTCCGTCCCTAACGAAGGTGTGGGCCTGGCACGTCTGGAATTCATTATCAATAACAATATTGGTGTGCATCCTAAGGCTATCCTTGAGTATCCAAACATCGATCCGGCGCTCAAGAAAGCGGTTGAATCGGTTGCGCGTGGTCATGCTTCGCCTAAAGCCTTTTATGTCGATAAACTGGCAGAAGGTGTGGCGACGATTGCGGCCGCATTCTGGCCTAAGAAAGTCATCGTGCGTTTGTCTGACTTTAAATCCAATGAGTATAAAAAACTGATAGGCGGTTCACGCTACGAACCGGATGAAGAAAATCCTATGCTGGGCTTCCGCGGAGCAGCGCGTTACCTGGCATCGGATTTTGCAGAATCCTTCGAAATGGAATGTCAGGCAATGAAGCGCGTGCGCAATGACATGGGTCTGACCAACGTAGAGATCATGGTGCCTTTCGTGCGTACTTTGGGTCAGGCTGAAAAAGTGGTCAACCTGCTCGCACAGTATGGTCTGAAACGCGGCGAAAATGGCCTGCGTCTGATCATGATGTGTGAAGTTCCATCCAATGCGATCCTGGCAGAAGACTTCCTGCAACACTTCGATGGCTTCTCTATCGGTTCCAACGATCTGACTCAGCTCACTCTGGGTCTGGACCGCGATTCCGGTATGGAGTTACTGGCAGCTGACTTCGATGAACGTGATCCTGCGGTGCGCGCCTTGTTGTCACGTGCTATCGCTGCGTGCCGCAAGCTCGATAAATATGTGGGTATTTGCGGTCAGGGTCCATCCGATCATCCGGATTTTGCCGAGTGGCTGATGCAGGAAGGCATAGAGTCGATTTCGCTGAATCCTGACTCTGTGGTCGATACCTGGCAAAAGCTGGCAAAGGTGGCTAAATAAGCAGGTACCTGAGCTAATTGGCAAACAGAAGTAATAACTAGGCGTCATGAAACTAGTCGTCATGACTGAAAAACGCGGGCTGAATCTTGTTCAGTCCGCGTTTTTTTATTGCTGTCTCACTGAAAGGCAGTCATGCAACTTTCATAAAAACGGTGTATACATTTGACAGCGATTACCGCTGATTTTTGTCGTTTTATCCATCAAAATGCAATTCCTATTGCAACGCCAAATGCAATACTAATTGCAATGCTAATAAGAAGAGGAGGCTGAAACATGAGTGCTTGGACCCTATGGTGTATCGCAGCGGGTGTGGTAGTGAGTCTGGAACTGCTGACCGGTACTTTTTATTTATTAATGATTGCGCTGGGTTTAGCCGCTGCTGCGTTGGTCGCTTTTTTTGGCGCAGCCAGCGGTACGCAACTGATCGTGGCGGGTTTAGTGGGCGGGCTGGCCACGCTGATACTGCACAAAAGCCCTTATGGCTGGAAACCAGGTCAGCAAGCGGCCTGTGATCCGAATGTGAATATGGATGTTGGCCAGCGCTTGCAGGTTGAACAGTGGCGCGACCTGGGTGACGGCAGCTTTCAGGCCAGAACAATGTATCGCGGCGCGATGTGGGATGTAGAGCTGCATCACGGCGCTGGTTTGCCGGGCTCGTATCAGATACAGGAAGTACAGGGTAGTCGATTGATTGTCAGACCAGCCTGAGTTTGCTGAATACTGGCAGCAGTGGTTTGCATGTAGTAGCTGAATGAGAAACGATCACACATACATCGTTTCGACTTTTTCTCTCAATAACAATAAAGGTAATAACATGGAAAATATCGGTGGAGTGGCTCTGATACTGTTCATCATGGCTCTGGTGTTCGTCATCAAAACGATTAACGTCGTGCCTCAACAGCATGCCTGGGTGGTGGAACGTCTGGGGAAATATCATGCAACTTTAGGACCAGGTTTGAATATTGTGGTTCCTTTCATAGACCGCATCGCTTACAAACACAGCCTCAAAGAAATCCCATTGGATGTACCGCCCCAGGTTTGTATTACTAAAGACAATACGCAATTGCAGGTAGATGGGATTTTATATTTTCAGATTACTGACGCAATGCGCGCCTCGTATGGTTCATCGAATTACATTGCGGCGATTACTCAGCTCGCGCAAACTACCTTGCGCTCTGTGATCGGTAAGATGGAACTGGACAAAACCTTTGAAGAGCGCGATCACATCAATACCACAATCGTGAGTGCGATCGATGAGTCTGCCGCAAACTGGGGCGTGAAGGTATTGCGCTATGAAATCAAAGACTTAACGCCACCTAAAGAGATTTTACATGCGATGCAGGCGCAGATTACAGCCGAGCGTGAAAAGCGTGCACTGATCGCCGCTTCCGAAGGCCGTAAGCAGGAACAGATTAATATCGCTAACGGTGAACGTGAAGCTGCTATTGCCCGCTCTGAGGGTGAAAAGCAAGCATCGATTAACCGTGCCGAAGGTCAGGCAGCTGCAATTTTATCCATCGCTGAAGCGAGCGCTGAAGCGATACGTAAGACTGCAGCGGCGATCCAGTCTCCGGGCGGCGCTGATGCGGTCAATCTGAAGGTGGCGGAGCAGTATGTAGGCGCGTTCGGTAATCTGGCGAAGACCAATAATTCCTTGATCGTACCGGCTAACCTCGGCGATATGAGCGGTTTGATTGCGACCGCAATGCAAGTAATTAAAACTCAGCCTGCTGCCAGTCCTGCTGCGGCTAAAGTCGTCACGAATCAAGTCAGCAGCAAAGTCTGAGGCACTTTACACACAGTTGATTAGCACGAAAATCTCCGAAGTCGCTACCACACCGTAGCAAACGCTTTCTGAGCAAGGGTGCTTTTCAATGCCCTTACTGACAGCCATGAAGAGCCAGATCACAAGCTTGTCATGGCTGTTTTCATTTGGGTTCATTTGGGTAGCGAAAGACTGCCATCGGCATCGGGCTAATGTTAATCACTGCAAAAATCCTGGAAATTTCAAAAAAGAAATTTGTGGTTCGGAAACTTTTCACATAAGCTGAAGTAGCCATCAGGTGCTGAATGTACGCAGGAAGCATCTGTGTTTTGCTCATTCACTTCGTGAAAGGCTCATGTATGCAAGGATCAATTTTTACCGCGCTGTCCGACATGGTCATCGAGAAACTGGGCATGCATATGTGGGACGAAGTGCTGACTGAACTTAATCCTGTCTCTGGCGGTATTTATACGGCCGGACAGCAATATGAGGATGCAGAATTGTTGGGGCTGGTAGCTCTGCTATCTAAAAAAACAAATTTGCCAGCCACGCAGTTAGTTGAGGCATTTGGCGAATTTTTGTTTTCCCGTCTCTACAACTCGCTTCCGCCGGAATTGCGTCAGCTAAATGATTTACGTCCTTTTTTGCTGTCAGTTGATAAAGTGATTCATAAGGAAGTGCGGCGCTTGTATCCGGATGCTTATCTGCCCAGCTTCGACTATGACAATAGCAATGAGCAAATGCTGGTGATGTATTACCAGTCCAGACGTAAGCTGTGTCATGCCGCTGTGGGTTTGATTAAAGGGGCGGCGGCACAGTTTTCACAACAAATACAGATAGAGCATCCCGAATGTATGCATGATGGTGCGGAACGCTGCCGCTTACATATACACTTCCATCAGCCATGAGCGAAGCTGACGCATATCTGCGAGCTTATCAGCGTGAGCGCCAGGCCAGGCTGCTGGCGGAAAAACTGCTGGATGAAAAAACACGGGTTTTGTACGATAAAGTGCTGGAGTTAAATGAAACGCTGGCTCATTTGCAGCATACCCGTAACCAGTTGCTGCAGACCGAAAAACTGGCTGCCATGGGGCAGCTCACTGCAGGACTGGCGCATGAAATCAATAATCCGATTGGGTTCTGCCTGAGTAATCTCAAGTGTCTGCGTGAATGGTCAGAACAATTAATCACGCTTGCTCAAAGTGTACAGACTCTGGGGAGCAGTCCGGATTCTATGCAACTGAACAGTTTGCATACAAAGCTGGAGCAGCTGGATTTGCCCTACCTGCAGGGAGAGTTGCCTATTCTGCTTGATGAGACTTATCATGGCTTGCTAAGGGTACGCGATCTGATTGGTAAACTACAGCAATACACTGAACTCGGTCAGCAACAAGCGCAAAGTATCAGCCTGCACAGCAGTATTGCGATTGCACTGGCGACGCTGGGTGAGCATAAGCAGCAATGTCATATCGAAAAAATTCTGGGATCAGATATTGTCGTCGTCGGCAATGAGCTGGAAATTCAGCTGGTGTTAAGCCATTTACTCAATAATGCGGTCGATGCCTGTCATGGAAATGGCTTGATACGGCTCGTGCTCAGGCCGCAAACCGAACAGGACAGGGATTGGGCCATCGTCGAAGTCATTGACTCTGGCTGCGGTATCGCCGCAGAAAATCTGCAAAGGATATTTGATCCGTTTTTCACGACCAAGGATGTCGGACACGGTACAGGGCTGGGTTTGTCCATGAGTTACAGCATTGCGGTCAAGCATGGTGGCAGCCTGAGTGTCCAAAGTCAGGTGGGTGTAGGTAGTTGCTTCAGTCTGCAATTGCCGCTTCTACCTGCTGCATAGTTAAGGCATGCGCACCACCAGATTGTTTTGTGCAGCCACTGGCAACCACAAGCGCAGTGCATCTGTAGTGGCAATGTCGCTCAGTCCGGTATGCACAGCGACTTGTCTGGCGAGCCATTCCACATCGTTTACCGGGGCTTCTGCTTGCTGCAAGCTAACCAGAACATGAAATTGCCATTCCTGTAGCTTATACAGCAGTACACGATAACGAATTCGGCTCACGGCCAGCCAGCCGGGTTGGGGTTCCGGCTGTACCGGATCGGTATTGTTTTCGGTCCCGGCCTTGGCAGCTTGCCAGAAGTCTGCCAGAGGAAACTGCACCGACAGTAAACGCAAGCAGGGCGCCGCCGACCAGCTTGGATTGGTACTGACATTGGATTCTGCATTCAGTTCCACGGCAGGGTGCAGATCTGACATAAGTGTCAGCAGGGCCGGGACGGGCGTTTCCTGATCGTATGCGCTGCCGGTCTCAGACTGGATTTCCAGCCCGGGCGCACGCAATACCTCGGTATAAGCGCGCTCCAGAAATGCCAGCTCGACCGGGAAGACAAACAACAGATCGTTTTCATGTTCGCCGCTGGCTGGCTGGGATTGCTGCAAAAATTGCGGAAACCCTGCGCCCAGATCAAATAAAGAGGGAGAATGCGATGGATGACGGGCCAGATACTGGCGGCAAAAAAAATGAAACAATTCCTTCCCTAAGGTACGCATCAGTACCGGGTAATCCGCTTCCAGGCACTCCTGCAAACGCAACAGATAGCCACTGGCATAGATAGGCAGACGCGAGGCCTGTTCATGACCCGGCTTTAACAGCGCTGTCTCATTGAGCGAAAACATTTGCTGCGCGGCGTGCACGCCCGCACGATATCCGCCAGCATGGCTGATCGCGGTCATGAACCAGGCCTGTATTTGCGCAAGCCTTACTTCAGTTTTTGCCACAGATGCATCATTCAGATTAGGCTTCATAGTCGGAAAATAAATCAGGTCATCAAGGCTTGCAAGGAACCTGCCAACGCATGCGCATGTGCCGTTTTTGCGGTGACTGCGGGCAGTTCAGGTAAATTTCCGTTAATAACCTGTCTTGCTTTATGTAATTCATCCAGTAATTCCGGATAAGCGGGAATTTTCGCATCCCATTCCAACAGGGTTGATACTCCTCCGGTGAGTTGATGGGCCAGCGCATACAGAGCCCAGACTGCAGTCGGGACAGGCTGGTCATGGGTATCAATCAGATAGTCACCACAGTCTGTTGGCCCCGCCAGATGTATCTGTACAATACGATCAGCCGGTAACTCCATTAAATAGGCACGTGGATCATAGCCATGGTTATAGGCTGAGACATAGACGTTGTTCACATCCAGCAGCAGGCCGCAACCGGTTTCCTGGCACAGGGCGGCGAGGAAGGCAGATTCGGTGAATTCAGATTGCTGAAATTCGAGATAAGTACTGGGGTTTTCCAGTATCAGTGGTCGTTGTAAAAAATCCTGTACCCGACGGATTCTGGTTGCCACATGGCGGAACGATTCTTCGTTTAATGGCATGGGCAATAAATCGTGGCTGTTGATGCCCTGAACTCCAGTCCAGCATAAATGATCGGAAATCCAGGCTGGCTGGATTTCCGATGCGAGTTGCCTGAGTTTGGACAAATACAACATGTCGAGTGGATCGCAGCTGCCGACAGACAGGGATACGCCATGCATTACAACTGGTGTATGTTCTGCGATTTGATTCAATACATGCCTCGCAAAACCATGGTGATCGATAAAGTTTTCAGAAATAATCTCAAACCAGTCGACCCCGGGGCCATGCTCGAGTATGTGTTGAAAATGAACATGCCGCAGACCCACACCCAGACCCAGATGCGGGAGGCCCAGGCGTGTTTCGCTGCTTGATCCTGACGTGATAGTTGTCTTCATCTCAGTGCGTGAATAACTTGTAAAAATCAGGTTGATGGCGGCAACGCAAGACGTAAATCAGTTGGTGCCGGCCGTGTTCCCGGTTCCTGCTTTCTGGCTTTCATTACCTTGGCATAAGCTTGCCAGGCCAGATCGTAGACGTTTTCACCCTGATGGAAAGGCATGGTTTCATTCAATGGTACAGAGCGATGTGGTGGCCGGTCTTCGAAGTTATACAGTGTCATGCTGCCACTCTCCGGATACAACTGGGAAGCGGAAATCGGTACTGCACAGCCCCCAAACGACTTGCACTTATTGTCGCTGGGCGCACTGTATAAATCCGATGGTGCCGGGCCGGGTGTCGGACCACCACACAGATTTTGTCCGGCGGTCTCCGTTGTGGCAGATTTGGCGGATGCGGATTTGTTGCTCACGCTGCCACAGGATGAACTGCCGCAAGATCCACCGCCGCTATCGAGCTGGGCAAAGCCACACCCACCCTGAGCATGGCAGCCATTGGAGCCGCGACAGGTATGATAGACCTCTATCGCTGCACATTGATGGCTGCTGTCTTTGCCACTCAATTGCATACCCTGGCAAGCGTGATACAGGGTTTCCGGATCTGGCAGCGGTACAGAGACCGACAGGTCGGGTGATTGACCGGTAATGGCCCAGCAGATCGCGATCCTGTCGCCCGAACCCACCATAGACGGGTAGGGGAAGCCGGTACTTTGCTGTTGCCAGTATTCATCGAGCACAGAGGTAATGCCATAAATAGCACCGGCTGAAACCTGACTCAGGGTCTTCAATGTGCTGGTGCCTGCCGCTTTCAGGCGGTTGAGTGCACCTGCGACATCTGCAGGTTTAGGGATATTGGCGGGTGCCTTGGCCGCCACATATTCATGATTGATCAGCATATCGCTGGTCCAGTGGTGGCCCTGTGCATGCCATTGTTCCCAGGTGGTCAGGCGTTCCGAAGGAATTTCACTGCGTGATTCCAGAATTTTTTTCACATCCTGGAAACGTTCATAATGATCAAAGGCTGCGCTGTGGAAGCGTGCTGCGGCATCGGCTGAGGCTACCGGTTTGCCTTCACCGTTATAGGATGGATAATCGGCTTTGAGCGCCTCATCGTTTTCGCGATAATCCGGCTGCACTGCGCGTAGCAGATGGGTGCGACGGTAATGGCGAATACCGGCCGCATTGCCTTCACCCTGGTCGGTGATGGCACACATCATATCGATCGCTTTATTATGTGAATGCGTACCGCCGCCATCCTGCTCTTCCGGCCCGAACAGCGTAGAAAAATGGGGGTATTCTTTTTTCGGGTGGGAACTGTTATTCGTATTAAACATGTCCTGCTGGACAGATCCATTCACAAACAGTTTTTGCCATAAAGTCTGACCATCGCTATATTCCATGCTGATGTAACGCGCATAGCATTCATACATGTAACCAATGGTACCGAACAGAGGCAGCTCAGCAAAGCCCTTGGATGGGGTCCAGCCAGCAAACGGCACATCCGGGAAATACTTGTGCGCATTCTGACGTAACTCTTCACGCGCTTGATTTTCTGGCTGTTCTATTGCCAGAAACAGCTGTATCTGATTGTGATTCAGTGCTTCCAGATTCACTTTCACGTTGTGATAAGTGCAGGTATCTTTCAGGTCCACGATACAGGGGATGACGCTCTTTTGCGGGCCGTAGCAAGTCCAGCCACGTTCCGCATTTTGCAGACCGGACCCTGCGGTAAACTGGGGTTTGACACCGATTGCAGTCGCCAGATTGGCTGCCATCTGCAGATGCAGCATTTCCTGGATGAAGACACTGAAAATCACATTAAAGGCGCGTTCATTGGCAGTATGCGGATGCGCACTGGTTGACATCCCTGGCCATTGACGGCCTTTGTAATAGGTATTGCCTTTGGAATTAATCTGATGGGTGCCGTAGATGGAATACATGGAATTCATGTAAACCGGAATGGTAAATAATTCCACGCTGACTGCAGCCTGAGCAATGGCTTGCACGGCAGCTTTATCGGTCGCGAAAAATTCCAACGGGCGATTTTTGATTGCTTCTTGCGGTGCTTCTGGGACAGCTGAATACATAGGTATCTCCTTGTTCAGTCAGTTCAGACACGGGATGCTTCGGTGTAGGGGGAGGCTATGCAAAAGGCATGATATTCAGGAAATTATGCTTTTATGCAATAGCGAGGCGACTCTAGCACGGAGTTTTTGATTTTTAGAATGTTTTTTGCATTTAAAAAATACAATGTTGTATAAAAACCTAGTTGTCGCAATCGCACATAAACTCAGCTTGTAGTTCATGTTTGCAACGCCTAAATTGTTCGCGCCCTCGGTTTGCATAGCGCGTGGCTGATGTTCACCGGACGTTGTCGCTGGCAAAGCGTTTCTGAAACTTTACAATTTTCATCTTGTCCGCAACCCACAGAGCTACAGCTTTCACCTACCATATCGTCTGTGTTGTATCCATACTACCTGCCAATTATTAACTCATGAAATTCAACTATTTGATTGCCGCTGCGATAAGCCTGAGCGGCATTGCTGGCGCCGCTTATCTCTATCAATCCACTCCTTTGGGTGCCGCTAAGGTACTTGCTCAGGCTGCGGATGCACAGACTGAGTTGCCGGAAGAATTACCTGCCTTGCTCAAGGCCTACCGCCAGACCATCGTCTTGCTGGCGGATGAAAAAACCTTGAATGAGAAAGAACGCAAAGAAGCGATACGGGTAGGCAGCGCCTTATTCCACGATAATCTGGCGCGTTTGAAAAAGCTGGAGGCAAGGCTGGAGCAAACATCCAGCCTGAGCGCCAGTCAGCGCCTCAGTTATGTGGACGGCATACTCAATTACATAGAATCAGGCGACAACTTATACGATGCCGACCGCCTTGCCTTCCGCGAGGTACTCACGTATTTGCAGCGCCTGGTGGCAAAAGAACAGACGCTGCCAGCAGTCAAACAGCATAAGCGTATCTCGGAAGATTTGAGTGCGCTGGCCGAAATCGAGCAAAACTACGACCAGGAACTCAAGGCGATTTTCGCGCGCTTTGAAACCCGCTCCATTGAGCTTAAACGTGAGAAGTGGGATGACTATCTGACCAAGCTCAGGAAAATTTATCAGCGCGAGCAGATATTGAAAGATTACGGTGTGATTCTGCCTTATCCGGAGATTCCGGATGCGAGTGCTGAAAAAGAGATATTCGGCCGTGGTTTGCCGCCGAAAACCGTGGTGCTGAGTTTCGATGATGGTCCGCATGCCAGTTATACCCAGGAAATCGCCGCGATACTCAAGCAATATAATGTGCCTGCCGTCTTTTTTGAAGTCGGTCGTAACGTCGGCAGTATTGATGCTCAGGGCAAGGAAAAGCTGAATAAAAATGCGGACATCAGCAAAAGTCTGAAAGCAGCAGGCCATGCCTTAGCCAATCACAGCTACAGTCACGCTTTGTTGTCGAAAGAGAGTGGCGACAATCTGCGTGCCGAAATCGGACAGACCGATCAGTTACTCAAAGCGATAGATCCCAGCCGCTCGCCTTTATTTCGCTTTCCTTACGGTGCGAAGAACAAAGAGGGCATGGAGTTATTGAGCAAGCTGGGGCTGCGCTCTGTGATGTGGAATATCGATTCGCTGGACTGGGCCGACCCGGTGCCTAATTCTATCGTTGAACGTGTGCTGTCCTCAGTCGAAAAAGAGCAGCGCGGCATCATCCTGTTCCATGATATTCATGAACGTACCGTCAAGGCCTTGCCGCTGGTGCTGGATAAACTGATTGCGGATGGTTATCGCTTTGCGGCCTGGGATGGCAGTGAATTCAAGGTCGGCAAGGAGCGTCAAGCGGCACCGGAAAAAGTCAGTCTGGGCAGCGAGTATCAGGATAGCTGGGCCGTGGTGATCGGCATTAACGATTATCAGAAATGGCCTAAGCTGCAGTATGCAGTACAGGATGCCAATGCGATCCGCGACACCTTAATCAACCGCTTTGGTTTTGCTAGAGAGAAGGTGATCACGCTGAGTAATGCGGAAGCCACGCGCAATCATATACTGGCCGCATTTCATGATCAGTTAGGTCATGGCAAACTGAAAAAAGATGATCGCGTCTTTATCTTTTTTGCGGGACATGGTGCTACCCGTCAGCTCAGTTCGGGACGTAATCTGGGGTATATCATTCCGGTTGATTCTGATCCGGCGCAGTTGTCTGTCGATGCGATTCCCATGACGGATTTGCAGAATATTGCAGAAAATCTGCAGGCTAAACATGTGTTCTTTGTCATGGATGCCTGTTATAGCGGGCTGGGACTTACGCGTGGTGGTAATGCGGCCTTCCTGAAAGATAATGCGAAACGCCTGGGGCGTCAGATGCTGACTGCCGGTGGTGCCGATCAGTTAGTGGCAGATGGTGGCCCGAATGGACATTCTGTGTTCACCTGGACTTTGCTGCAGGCCTTGAACGGTAAAGCGGATTTAAATGGCGATGGCATCATTACCGCCACTGAGCTGGCCGCGTATACAGCACCTGCAGTTGCGGGCATGTCAGCGCAGACGCCGGCCTTTGGCAGCTTGCCAGGCTCAGAGGGGGGCGAATTTATATTTGAACTGCGTGCCGAAACGGAATATTTAAGTGCCAAAACCAATCAGCTGTCTTCAGAAGAAATCGCACTGAATAATAAACTCAGTGTGGTGGCCGCCAAGCCGGGCAGCGAGGCGCCTATTGTGATTAAGAACCTCAATGGCGGTGAACAGAAAATTTCCGCCCCTAAGCTGGTGCAGGGCTCCTCACGTCAATTGGCACAAAGAGCGAATGACCAGGGTCTGCAATTCTACAAAGAGAAGCAATATGCCGAGGCGGAAGCGGCGTTCACCGAGGCGCTCAAGTACCGGCCTGACTTTGCACTGGCGGCCAACAATCTGGGCTTTGTTTATTTTAAACAGCAAAAGTATCCTGAGGCGGCACGCTGGTTTGAAAACACCATTAGCATGGATCCTTCACGGGCCATCGCTTACATGAACCTGGGCGATGCGCTGGCGCGTAGCGCTGACAAAGAGAAGGCAAGAAAAGCCTATCAAAGCTATCTGGAGCTGGCGCCGAACAGCAGTAATGTCACTTATGTGCGCGAGGCGCTGAAAAAGCTGAATTAATACAGTAGCTGCTGATTTGTCTGTATTCAGGCCAGCAACCATGGTCTTTCAAATTAAAGAGAACAGGCACAAAACAAAAAGCGGACACCAGTGTGGTGCCCGCTTTTGTTTTTGCCGCTTAGCCCCTGGCTGAGGCTTGGTGTTACGGCTTAACGGCCGCCGATGCGGGTTTCACCAAACAAGGCTTTCTGATCACGTGGCTGAGAGCGCCAGTATTGTGGCGGGGCCTCAACGGTGCCGCCCAGCTTGGCAGCGGCATGCCATGGCCAGTGCGGGTCATACAGGATGCCACGTGCGATTGCTATCAGGTCGGCCTGCTGATCTTGCAGGATTTGTTCCGCATGTTCAGCTTCGGTAATCAGCCCGACCGCGATCACAGGCAAGTGGCTGAGCGCAGCTTTAATCGCCGCGGCAAAATGCACCTGATAGCCGGGTTCCAGCGGGATTTGCTGGCGTGGTGATAAACCACCGCTGGACACATGAATAAACGCGCAGCCGCGTTGTTCCAGCGCTTGCGCCAGAACGATACTTTGCGCCAGATCCCAGCCGCCTTCGACCCAGTCGCTGGCGGAAATCCTGACGCCGACCGGATAATCCGCTGGCAGCGCAGCTTTGACCGCATCGACGATTTCCAAAGGCAAGCGCATGCGGTTTTCCAGACTGCCGCCGTACTCATCTTCACGCTGATTGGATAAAGGCGATAAAAACTGATGCATCAGGTAACCGTGGGCTGCATGCAGTTCTATGCTGTCTATGCCCAGACGATGGGCGCGTACTGCGGCATCGACAAAGGCGCGTTTGACACGTGCGATGCCAGCCTGATCGAGCGCAAGCGGTGGGGTTTCAGTCGCGCCATGTGGAATGGCAGAGGCTGACCAGGTTGACCAGCCGCCGTGTTCGGCTTGCAGTAACTGACCGCCTTCCCAAGGAATTTGGCTCGATGCTTTACGTCCGGCGTGCGCCAGTTGAATCGCGAGCGGCATATTGGAGTAGCGGCGCACAGCTTGTAATACTTTGCCTAAGGCTGCTTCAGTTTCATCTGACCATAAGCCCACATCGGCCGGGGAAATCCGCCCATCCGGTTCTACAGCAGTCGCTTCAATAATCAGCAAGCCTGCACCGGACAGCGCGAGACTGCCTAAGTGCATCAGATGCCAGTCACTGACGATACCGTCCTGCGCTGAATACTGGCACATAGGTGCAATCACAATGCGGTTGTTGAGTTTGAGTGTTCCTAATTGGGTTGGGGTGAAAAGCAGACTCATGGGCAGGGGCTTTCTTTCTTGAGTAGCGAGAGCGGGGTGCTCTTTACGGCAAGCTATTATGCCGAAACTGCGGCCGCCTTGCTGAGTGCATGCAGTTTAGCGCTGAGCGCAAGCCAGGCTGGTTTTTTCCTGCTGACGTTTGAGTTTTTGTCTGGCCTTCGCTTCTTTAGCGGGCGTTGCCTGGCGCAAGTCTTCTTTCGCCCAGCGCAGTTGCAGGCTGGCTTTATCACAGGCTAGTTTTTGTCGTTCCGCTTTTGCGGCTATGTTGCGCTGTTGTTTTGCCGCCAGTTCGGTTTCGTGCTGGCGCTGCTGATCGATACGGCGTAATTCTTCCTGTTGCTGTTTGAGCCGGGTGCGTGCTGCGGCGCTATCCTGAGCCGTGGGCTGGGAGGCAGGCTGCACTGTTCCGGCTGCCTGCTGGTCCTGGCGGCAGGGTGTTTCCTGATAAACGGTTTGTCCCTGACTGATGCAGCGATAGGTCTCGGCATGGGCTGTGGCCATGGTTAACAGCGTCATTAAGCTGACTAGCGTAGTAGCGTGAATGGCGTGCATGAGTTGACTCCCTGTTCTGCAAGCCCGCAACGCCGTTACAGTATTTTGCCCGGATTCATTATATTGAGCGGGTCAAGAGCTTGCTTAATCGTGCGCATTAAAAGCATTTCGGTTGGACTGGTATATTTTGCCAGATCAGCGCGCTTCATGGCACCGATACCGTGTTCAGCGGAGATAGAACCGTGGAATAACTGCACCTGGTCGTGTATCAGCGTCGTGATTTGTTTTTCTGCGGCAAAAAAAGCCTCTTTGTTGTCGCTTGGCGGTGACACGTTGTAATGCAAATTCCCATCGCCCATATGCCCGAAACACACTACCTGACAAGCTGGAAAGTGCTGCTGTAGCAAGGCATCGGTTTGGGCTATAAAAGCAGGGATGGCAGAAATAGGAACGGAAATATCATGCTTGAGATTTTTACCCTCAGCGGCCTGCGCCATCGAGATGTTTTCACGCAAGGCCCACAGCTGGCGCGCCTGTTGCAAAGATCCGGCAATAGCGGCATCGCTGATCAGCCCCGCTTCCAGCAAGTGCTGTAACAGCTGTTCCATCGCCGCGTTGCCATGCTGTTCGGATTCCTGATCCGATAACTCCAGCAAAATGTAATAGGGCGCTGCCTGTGCCAGCGGCGCCGTACTGCCCGGCAGATGTTTCAGCACTAACCCGAGGCAGACATGCGCCATCAGTTCGAAGGTGGTCAGCATGGCGCCCAGCGCTTCACTTGCTGCACGCAAGACTTGCAAGGCTTGCTGCGGGGATTCCAGTGCGAGCCAGGCGGTTTTTTGTGCTGCCGGTTTGGGGTAGAGCTTCAGGACTGCGGCGGTAATGATACCCAGCGTTCCTTCTGAGCCTATATACAGCTGACGCAAATCGTAGCCGGTGTTATCTTTCCTGAGACCACTGAGTCCATGCCAGATTTGCCCATCGGGGCTGACCACTTCCAGGCCCAGACAGAGTTCACGTGCATTGCCATAACGCAGTACGGCGGTGCCGCCTGCATTCGAGGCCAGGTTGCCGCCTATGGTACAACTGCCTTCGGAAGCCAGCGACAACGGGAATAACAGACCGGCCGCATCAGCCGCTTGTTGAACCTGTGCCAGCGTACAGCCTGCTTCCGCAATCAGTGTGAAATTACCGGCATCGACAGCGCGTATCTGCGTCATACGCCGCAAAGATAAAATGATGGCGCTACCTTGCTGATCAGGGATGGAGCCGATCACCAGTCCGGTATTACCACCTTGCGGCACGACAGGCACCTGATGCGCATGACACAGCGCGACGATGGCCGCGACTTCATCGGTATTACCGGGCCGGATGACAGCCAATGCCTTGCCTTGTACCCGGCGTCGCCACTCAGTTTCGTAAGGTGTCTTGTCCTGCTCTGCGGTCAGCACATTCGCGTGGCCCACGCACAGACGACAGGCGGTCAGAAAATCATCCATGCTGTTCGCTATTCTGTTGCGCGAGTTTCGCTTTCTGTGCAGCTTTGGCAGCCCGCTTGATGGGGCGCAGATAGGCCGCAACACCGATGAAATACAATAGCGCCAGGCATAACTCTGCCAGTGCCAGTGCGGCAGACAGACGAGACTGATCGCTATAGGCACGCACCACGCCTTCGGTGAAATACAGCCAGATCAGCATGGTGGTCCATTGCATGGTGTAGTTGTCGCGCTTTAAGACGGCGCGTAAAGGCAGTAATAAGGGCAGGGCTTTGAGTGCCATAAAACTGCCGCCTGCGCGCAGCGGTGCCAGCCATAGCTCCCAGGCGATGCAGAGCACGATTAAGGCGAGCAGACTCAGGCAGGCCAGCCGGTGAAAGTATTGTTGGCTGCGGCTGATCATGCGCATGCTGCCAGTTTGCGCGCGTTTTGCGCCAGACGTTTGCCGAGCGCGATCGCCAGTCTGCGGCTTTCATCGGTCGGCGCTTTCTTGCCATCCAGTCCGGACCAGTGCGTCGCGCCATAGGGGCTGCCGCCGCTGGAGGTCAGCATCAGATCTGCTTCGCTATAAGGAATGCCAAGCACCAGCATGCCATGGTGGTAGAGCGGCAGCATCATGCTGAGTAAGGTTGACTCCTGACCGCCATGCAGGCTGCCGGTCGAAGTGAACACGCAGCCCGGCTTACCGGCCAGCGTACCGGACAGCCAGTCGGCACTGGTACCATCCCAAAAATACTTCATCGCGGCGGCCATATTGCCAAAGCGGGTAGGTGAACCAACAGCGAGACCGGCGCACTCTGCCAGGTCCTGTAATTCCACATAAGGCGCACCGCTGTCGGGAATGGTGGCTGCAGTCGCTTCGGTATCGCTGGAAACGGGAGGTACTGTACGCAGGCGGGCATCGCAATTGGGTACGCTTTCTATCCCTTGCGCTATCCATTCAGCGATTTTGCGGGTACTGCCATGGCGCGAATAATATAAAACCAGCAGGGTAAGTGGTGTGGATGAATGGCTCATCGGACGTCTTTCTTAAAAATCTTAGTTCTCAGTATGCCGGTGAAGTGGAGTTCATCGTGGTTTCGATTTCGCATACGGCCTATATTATGAAGCTTTATGCTTGCAATCTCATTAAACTCATTAAAATAGAGTCTGTTGAAATTTAATTAGGCAGTTATGCGTGGTATGACCTGGCAACACATCCGTAATCTCATTCAATTCGCATTACGCAGGTTGCAGGAAGGGCGACTTCCGCAAGTCGCGGGCAGTCTCACATTCACCACGGTACTGGCGCTGGTGCCTATCTTGACGGTGGCACTCGCGATTTTCACCGCTTTCCCCTTGTTTAATACCTTCCGTACTTCGCTGGAAGCGTATTTTGTGCAAAACCTGATGCCTAAGGGGATAGCCAACACCATACTTGGTTATCTGACCCAGTTTGCAACCAAGGCTACCCGCCTGTCTGCGGTGGGTGGTGTGGCGCTGATGCTTACCGCATTTGCGACAATGGCGATGATAGACCGCGCTTTTAATCAGATCTGGCAAGTCAAGCGTTCACGCCCGCTGGTGCAAAGGGTGTTGGTGTATTGGGCGATCGTCACGCTGGGGCCTTTGCTGATCGGTATATCGATTTCCGCCACCTCATACCTGTTTACCGCCACCAGCGGGGTGGTGAATGCAGTGCCACTGATTGGTGCCATTTTTTATACCCTGGTGTCGATTTTGTTTACGACCGGCGCGTACACTTTGCTCTACACCACTGTGCCTAACCGCCCGGTAGCCTGGCAGGATGCAGCCTGGGGTGGACTGGTGGCAGCACTTGCATTTGAAGTCGCTAAACGCGGCTTTGCCCAGTTTGTCACGCATTTTCCGACTTACACCATTGTGTATGGCGCATTGGCAGCGATACCGATTTTTCTGGTCTGGATTTATTTATCCTGGCTGATCACGCTGGTCGGGGCAGTGATCACTGCGGCTTTGCCCGTGGTGCGCTTTGAGCGCTGGTGGCATGTGCCGACACCGGGCAGCCGTTTTGATGATGCTGTACGCATACTCGGCGTCCTGGTGCGTGCCAGACAAGAAGGGCGTTTAGCCAGCGTCAGCATCGCCCAGATTCGTACCTTTACCTGGTTTGGTCTCGATGAAATCGAGGATTTACTGCAGAGTATGGCCGAGCTTAATTGGGTAGCCAAGGTGATGCCTGAACAAGTTGCTGAACCGGCTAAGCGGCGCTGGCGATCTGAACGGAATCAGCAAGAGTACTGGGTACTGACCATGAACCCGTCTGAATTGCGTATTGCCGATGTCTATCGCGTATTTGTGTATGCGCCGGTGCAGGGTAGCCGCTTGTCTGCCCTGGTTGAGAGCCAGATAGAAGCAGGCTTGCAAACCAGCTTGCAGCAGTATTTCCTGAATAACGAAGACAGCAGCGAAAACGGCAATGAAATTCAGCATAATTAGTTTTTCCGAGCTGGACGCAGGCTTGATTTCGAGCTGGCATCGTCTGCAGCAGACGGCGGCTGTCTATGACAGTCCTTATTTTCATCCGCGTTTTTCCCAACTGGTGGCGCAACAGCGTGCTGATGCGCGCTTGCTGGTGATGGAACAGGCAGGGCAGGTCGCAGGCCTGTTTCCCTACCATCAGTTGGCTGGCCAGCAGCTAAACTTCATCGGCGAAGGTCTCAGTGACTATCAGGGTGTGTTACACGCGCCAGACATGACTTTCCCTATGTCTGACCTGCTCAGGGCAATGGGGAAATCCTATCTGGCATTCAATCACGTACCCGCCGTCATGCAGGAATTTGCCAGTCACGCCTGGACCGGCAGCCGATCCTTGTGCCTGAATCTGGACGGAGGCTATGCGGCTTACGGTGCCAGGCTGGCAGCAACTCGTGAAGCTGGTCTGTTAAAGAAAGTAGAAACCAATGCCCGCAAATTAGGGCAGCGTGTGGGTGATGTGCGCTTTGAATTCAGTTCTGTGGACGCAGCGGATTTTCAGACGCTGCTGGATGGGAAATCGCAACAATTCGTGCGCACCCTGGGGCCGCAGGCGGACATATTTGCCGTCGCCTGGATACGGCAACTGATGGAAGGGATACAGGCTCAGCGTGGCAGCGACTTTGCGGGCGTGCTGTCTGTACTGTATGCGGGTGACAAACTGGTGGCCGCGCATTTTGGTATGCGTAGCGCCAACACACTGCATTACTGGTTCCCTTGGTATGACACGCAGTTTGGCGAGTATTCACCGGGCTTAATACTGCTCGCCCGTTGCGCAGAATATGGTGCTGCAGAGGGTGTTACACTGATCGATCTGGGACGCGGTGAGCAAGCCTATAAGCAGCGCTTTGCTACCGGTTTTACTGAATTGTGTGAAGGTGCTGTTTCGCGCCCGGCCTTGCTGGCAAAAGTACATGGTGGCTTGTGGCGTGGTAAGCGCTATCTGCGTGATTCCGCTTTGGGCGTGAAGCTGAAAGCCTGGCGCAAATCCTGAACCCGGCAGGTGTTTTGCAGGGTTCAGTGTAGTGCAAATTAATAAGCGTTTTTGTCGCCGAACAGTACTTTTACGGTACGCCAGATAATCACAAAATCCAGCCAGATCGACCAGTGCTGCAAGTAGTAGAGATCATAGTCGACCCTGGCCTGCATTTTCTCCAGTGTGTCTGTCTCACCGCGCAAGCCATTGACTTGTGCCCAGCCGGTAATGCCGGGTTTGACCTTGTGCCGGAACATATAGCCAGTCACCAGTTTGCGATATAGCTCATTGTGCGCGACTGCATGTGGGCGTGGACCGACCAGACTCATATCACCTTTGAGTACATTGAACAGCTGAGGCAATTCATCAATTGAAGTTTTACGTATAAAACTGCCGAAGCGGGTGACGCGTGGGTCGCCTACAGTTGCCTGTATCACAGGCGCATCCTTGCTCGTCATACGCATAGAGCGAAACTTGTAAACGCTGATCGCTTTACCGGCGATGCCATAGCGCTTTTGCTTAAACAAGACCGGGCCAGGTGAACTCAGTTTAACGCACATTGCTACGCACAGCAGTACAGGTGACAACAAGATTAGTCCAATCAACGCGCCGAAGAAGTCAATCAGACGTTTAGGTAAAGCGGTGACGCCGATAAACGGAGTTTCCACGGATGCTAGTACCGGCTTGCCAGCCAGTTCGCGCAATTGTATGCCTGGCATGCCAAAGATCAGGGATTCCGGTACAAAATAGGTGGTGGCAGTGCTGTCAAACAGGATCTCGATGACCTCAGCCAGTTCCGGTGGCTCCTTGGTATTCATGCCGATGAAGACCACATCGACCTTGACCTTACCAGTTTCAGGATCGACTATCCATTCTATTGCATCCTCCAGATTGCCCAGCCTTTCTATGCCGCTAGGTGGGCGCGATTCGCTGCGATTGTCAAAGAAGCCTACGATGTCCACTGCGGCCAATGGTGAATGTTTGAGCGAATCGACCAGATCGGCACACGCTGAATTCGACCAAATCAACACTGCTTTGCGTCGCCGTGCCGGATTGGAGTAATACAAAACGGCGGCGGAACGGATGAATAATGCAGTCGCCATCAGCACGAAAGGCGTGATGCACAGCCAAAGTAACATCACCTTGCGTGATAATTGTTCTGAGGATTTCTGTACGTAAGCCGTCAGCAATACGATCATGAACACGATGAACCAGCGCCAGGTCAGCTTGGGGAACAGGGTATAAGCACGTCTGTCCTGCAGTGAGTTGAGCAGGCTGTGGCTGGAAAAGACGATAATGCTGCTGAGCGCGGCGATCAGTATGCGTACCCCAAATACTTCTACTTCGGCAGTTTCGACATTGAAAATAATACAGAACAGCGTGATACAGATCACGCTGCTGAACGCAATGCCGGTCAGGACAGACAGCAGATGGGCGCTCTGTGCATGTTGGGCAGAGGATGGATGACTGAACATAGTGTCCGTTATTATTTTGTTTTGGATTTGAACAATAAATTCTTGATTTGCGCCAGTTGCCACTGATGCAGATGGCGCCGGAATTCAGGGTTTTCGTAACGCGGCGCACCTCGTAACGCGGCGCCCAGATAGCCTGCAATGATTAAGAGGCCACCGATTACAAAGGGCTTCTCACGCATGCGGAATACGCCGGATGCCACCGCATAGAGTGGGTGGTAGCCCATAAACCAGATGCCACGTCCCCAGCGCAGGCGGCCACGATAGACATTTTTATCGGATGAACCCATCAGACGGTGATGCATCAATATCGCATCTTCATCATAAAAACTCTTGGTATTCCAGCCCTTCATACGGGCAGTGTGTACGTCAATACCATCCCAGAGCACTTCCTCAACAAAGCCACCGATTTCTTCAAATGCGTTGCGCCGGTAGAGTTTGAACTGTCCGGCCACATGTTCATCAATGATGATTTCTTCTATACGCTGATTTTGCTCAGTGCGGAACACTTTGCCTGATACCGCAGCCAGTTTAGGATCTCGCTCAAACTCGGCAAACATTTTTTCCAGGTAGCGCGGGCCAAAGGACATATCGCCATCGAGCTTGGCAATGTATTGATAGTCCTGATGCAAAATTTGGGTGATACCGAATTTAAACGCGGCGACTACACCTCCGCCCACCTTACGAAAGCCACGGTCAGGTCTTTGCACCAGGCGGATAAACGGATATTTTTGTGCGTATTCATTAACAATTTCAGCGGTATTGTCTCTGGAACCGTCGTCTACGATGATCCATTCAACCGGTCTCACAGTTTGCGCCACCATTGAATCCAGCGTCAGTCGTATCAGATCTGCTTCGTCGCGGACAGGCGCAATGATGACCAAAGGAACTGTAGTTATATTTTGCATAGCAAATGATGAGGGAAGGGAAGGTGTTTTGGGCAGAACTGCCGCATCGTGCTTGCGTCGTTCCTTTTGTGCAATGGTAGCTCAGCTCCGGGCTAAGGACAATTAATGAAAGTGAACAATTGTTATTACGGAAATCTTTTTACGGAAATTGTCTCGCAACATTGTTTAAATGGTAATTTAATGTGTTAACATAAGTGCTGTATGGCAATAAATCCATGCAGATCTGTCTCAATGCCTGGTTTTCAGGGATTTTCTTGTTACATAGTACGCGTGTTTGCACGTGGCTAAATTTTGTGACAATTGCCAGCGTGGGAAACTGTTGCAAAGGATTGCGTCGCTTCCGCAGACTGTAAATCGCATAGGCAGCTTATTATTTCACGACATACAACTGGTCTATCGTAAAAGAAACCACTTCAGATGGTGAATTGGATTGAATATTAATCCGTTTGATCGTACCGGGATTACCAAATTTGGACGCCGGGATACTGAAGAAAGTCCACTTTGCAGGTGGTAAGTTGAGCGTCACATGTGCATTGCAAGCATTTTCAACCGGACACAGAATCAGCACTATAGGCAAGGCAGTCGCAGAATAAGCCCAGAGCTGAATGGCCGCGTTCGGGCTGTTGAACGCAACAGGAGTAGTACTGGTCAATCCGACTGCACCGTAGGCACCGGTTGTGATGACATTCATCGCGTAACTACCCGACTGCAACGGGGTGGCGCTGGAAAAGTTCACGTTTGCATTCCATCCCCATGTTCCCTGCCAGCCAATGGCCAAATTATCTGTGTACACCGGGACGGCCGTGGGTAAATTTGCAGGTTTTTTTTTGTAAGCGGCTTGTAGTGCTACAAACTGATGTTGCCCTGTGCTGGTGAAATCGTTGCTCAAATTCGTTTGTGATGCAGCGCCTGACCCGAACACGACAGCAAACGTATTCATCGCTGTCAATTGTGCAGGATTATTGAGGAAGTAATCCATGCGGTTGTCACGCCAGGGTGAAGCCGTTGCGCTGGCTGTCCCTGTCCCATTGGCGGCGGCCGGTGTCCCCATCGGTGTTTGCCACCATATCAGTGGCAGTGAGTACACGGGTGGTGTGTAGACGCCAGCAGCATTGTAGCTGCCGCTGGAGTACTGCGCAGCTTGTGAAAAGGCCCACTGGAAATTCGAAGTATCCCAGTAGGTTTGACTTATATCGCCGGTGCCGCCTGCAGAACGACAATCGACAGCATTGCTCAGATAACAGCCGGCATCACGATCGGATGTTTGCATCACAACGAAGTCAGCTTTGCCAGCGCCTAACTTTTGCATGAAGGCGGGTTCTTGCGCAAGCAGATCCGGAAATCCTGAGGGCGGGAAGCCGAGATAGGCGTTGGGCGCATAGTTGCGTGCCATCGAAATCATACAAGACACCATGCCTACCGCTGTATTGGGCTGGGTATTGCATTCGCTGCTGTTTGCTGATGCGACTGCAATGGCGACCCTGCCTGGCTCGGTCTGGTAAGCAGTGATCACTCCCGACGCATTGTAAATGCGTTGGATATACCCCCAAAAATCTGGCTCTACATTGACTAAAGCTGGCTTGCCGGTAGCCTGTATTTTCTGAAACAGAGTGCGTACATTATTCCAGTACTGTGTCATAAGCGTGGTATCGGTCAGCCACGTGGTGTTTCCATCACCTTGCGAGGCCATCTGGTACAAAGTGTACATAGGAACGGCCCCTAAACTCGCGGCATCACTGGCAACCATACTGGCGTATGCGCCGGTCGGGCTATTCCATCCTACCCAGGAAGTCTGTGGGTCTATGCCATTAAGATACCGGTCATAAATATCAATTTTAGTCACTCCAAAGTAGGGCATGACAACGGCATCACTGGCAATGTCGGACAGGTATTGCACACCCAGTCCTAGCAATAACTGGTTGGGCTTACCTAGCGCGGTGGCAAGCAGGCCGGCCTGTTTTCCCGGCGGCGCCTGTTGGATAAGGCTGTGGTAATCAGGCGCAGCAGCCAGCGGCACTTGATCTGAAGTGTCAGGCAGAGCTTGTGAGCTGACCTGCGACGAGCCCGCAGTCTGAGCGCCTGCTCTCGCCACAAAGTCAGCCTCAGTGGCTTTGTCGCCACCACAGCCAGGCAGGATGCTAATTAACAGTAAAGCAGAAAAAAAAGTGTTTTCATTGGTAATCACAAATCGCTTTTTCATCGTTTTCCTAAGAGAGGTGGACACATAAATGCATCTCTGGCTTGCTTAACTTCATCAGACGCATGGATTTCTTCCTTGCTTGTTCTTGGCTTAGTTCTTAGTTCTGAGCCTGACACTTTGCCATTCAGCAGAATGGACGCGAAACCCGAGTCTTCGCAGATAAATCCTTCGGCAGAGTTAAGCTAACATGGTGAATAAATGGAAATGTACTTTTTGCACTATTTTTCAATTGAAGAAATGTTGTGCAAGTACAAATGAGAATGCGCGGGAGAAGCTTGCTGGTTTAAACTGTGATGAAATCAAACTGGTAAGGCAAGCGCCTATCCTGTATCAGCAGCTTAAATTGAGTGGTAGCTTAGGTGCTGTGCAGTGAATAATTGTTGTCAAGGAAATGAATTCGACCAAACTGCGGCGCGATTTTGTTTCTATGACAAAAATATGCAATCATAAGTGCGGCAGCACGATAAAATAAGCAAATTCCATCCCAATAATCGGTTTTCAATGATTTTTTCACCAATTGTAAATTTGAAGAGTGACATGCTCCGCGCTTGTTATTGCGGAATACTGCTTTCTTCATTTTTTTCGGTTGCCTGCGCCGAAGAGTCATCGCAACTGCACGGATTACGTTTAAAGCTGGATTTCAGTCTCTCCTATCAGCCAGCAGTGAGTCCATCGCCCAAAAAGACAACGCCCGTCATCGAAAACAGCGCCGATTCCGGAATGATGGAAACACGTAGTGATGTCGTTGGCGAGGGCGATCAGCTGATCATTACTGTGTTTGGTCAGCCAGATCTGAGTGCGGATGTGGTGGTGGGCTCGATGGGGATTATCACCCTCCCTTTGGTTGGCGCGATGGAAGTTAAAGGCAAATCGACCATGGATGTGGCGATTCAGTTTGCCAATAAATTAGAGCAGGGGCAGTACCTGATCAACCCCAAGGTTGCAGTACGTATCGGTCAACAGATCAGTCGTAATTTTTCAGTTTTTGGTGAAGTAGTACGGCCAGGACGTTTTCCTATGCAGGGGCAGTTGAATGTGCTGGATGCTTTGAGTCTGGCTGGTGGCCTGACCACGCGTGCGGACAAGTCAGTCAAATTATTACGTAAGAATGCAGGTGCGGATCAGGATGCTGCTGAAGTCGATACCATGCAAATCGAGTTTGAAAATAATAAAAATAGTGAAAAACTGATGCAGAAAATTCTGCCGAATGATGTGCTGGTAGTCGGTCAGCAAAAGACTTTTTATGTGTATGGTGAAGTGCGCCGTCCCGGTAGCTATCCTATGGAAGAGGCCATGAATGTGATGCGGGTACTGGCAGTGGGTGGCGGTGTTTCTGAGCGTGGCTCTTCGTCGCGCATCGTGATTCATCGTAAAGATAAGCATGGCGAACTGATAGAAATGCCTGCCAATATTAAAGATGTTGTGCTGCCAGGAGATGTGGTAGTGGTTAATGAACGTATTTTTTAAGGTAGTCGATGCGCTCTCCCTCAGCTGACCTGATTTTATCTTTTACCCAGATAGGCGCAATGCTCAATGCGCGCCGCAACCTGATTGCTGTCGTGACTGTGATTTCGGTGGTCATGGCGGCGATTGCCAGCCTGGTCGTCCCCAAGACCTATGTCGCGAATGCTGATGTATTCATCGACTATAAAATGAATGACCCGATTGCGGGTCGCCAGTTTCATCCCCTGCAGGATGAGAGTTATCTGCAAACCCAATATGATGTGATGAAAAGCGTCAAAGCCGCAGAGCATGTGATTGCCGCCCTGGGCCTGCATGATACTGACGAGGCACGTAAGCTGATTGCGCGCTATGGTGAACAGCGTGGTTTGCGGCATCTGGCAGAAACGATCGCCGATAAAATCGAAGTCGCGCCGCATAAAAACAGCCGTGTCATTGAAATTCAATATTCTTCTCATGACCCGGCACATGCCCGGGATGTAGTGAATGCGGTCATTAAGGCATACATCGACCTGTCGCTGGAAATGGCAAATGCACCGGCCCGTGCCCGCCGTGATCAATACAATGCCCAGCTTGAGACGTTGAGCCGTCAGATGGATGATATCCAGAAGAAGCTCACGGCTTATCAGCAAGAACATCAGATTGTCGATGTTGATGAGCGCGCTGATGTCGAATCACGCCAGATGGGCGTACTCAGTAACCGCCTGATTGAAACTCAGTTGCAGCGCGTCGAGGCGCAGGCCAAAAGGCAGGCCTTGGAGAATATGCTCAGGCAGGGCAACACCAATTCCGACTTGCCTGAAATCGCAGGCATAGGCCATATCTCAGGCTTAAAGGCGGCATTGGTAGCGTTAGACACCCAGCTTGCCAATGCAAAAACGACGCTGGGGCCACGCCATCCGAAATATATTGCGATTCAGGATGAGCGCCAGTCTTTGATCGAGAAATTAAAGCGTGAGTCAACGACGGCGGTCGACTCGGTTAATTCTGCTGAGGCGCGTTTGCGTCAGCAGGAAAAAGTGATGGAAGCTGAATTGGCTGGCTATCAGAAAAAAACCTTTGAAAACAAGCGTCACCGCGATGTAATCAGTTCGTATCAGCGTCAGCTCGACAGCGTCCAAAAAGTGTATAACGCCGCGATACAAAAATTTGATGAGTTACTCATGACCAGTAATGTCGCGATTTCTAATGCATCTGTAATGCGCTGGGCTGAATTGCCCGAAAAACATGCTAAGCCGCTGCTGCGCAATAACCTGGTATTTGGCCTGATTGCCGGATTGATGTTCGGCTTCAGTCTTGCATTTCTGTTGGAGCTGATGCAGCGCAAAGTACGCTGCGCTGAAGACCTGGCGCGCGAGTTTGATGTGCCTGTACTGGCTCAGATTGGATTTTTGGAGCGTACAGACGGTGATAGCAGCACACAGTTCACTGCTGCTCAAAGGAGTAAGCATGTCTGAGTCTATGAGCATGCGAACTGAACGGCATCAGGTTGGCAGATTGGGCGAATTATTCCTGCAGCAAGGCTTGCTGACCGAAGCGCAGATTGAGCAGATCGCGCATGAGCAAAGGCAGCACAAACTACGTTTTGGTGATGCAGCATTGCGTCTCGGTTTGCTGACACAGGCGCAGATTGATCAGGCCTTGGGTCAGCAGTTTGGTTTCACTTCTAAGGATCTGTTAAACGGTATAGCCGATCCTTCTCTGCGTTTTTTTCATCAGCCATTTTCAAAAGAAGCGGAAGAAATCCGGCGTTTGCGCAGCGAGCTGCTATTGAAATTTGATACGGCTGACAAAATCCGGATTGCGGTCGTCAGCTCCGCAAGCGGTGAGGGGAAAAGCTATATGGCGGTGAGCCTCGCGATAGCCTTGTCACAGGTAGGGCGGCGTACACTGTTAATTGATGGCGATTTGCGTAGCGGCAGCCTGCATCAGTTCTTTGCGCTGGGCTCGCCCGATGGCTTGTCATCGGTACTGGCAGGGCGTCAGCAGCTCGATGAAGTATTGATCCCCTTATTACCAGGACTACAGTTATTGCCATCGGGGCCACGACCACCAAATCCGCTGGAGTTATTGCAAGTCCCGCGTATCAAAGATTTGCTGGACAGCTGCTATGCAGACTTTGATGCATTTGTGGTCGATACCCATGCATCAGGCAATGCCTCCGATGCACAGATGCTCGCGCATCAGGTCGGTACCGCATTGCTGGTGGCGAAAAAGGACCTGACCCGTATCAGTGATTTGCGTCAGGTCAAAAATGACATGCAGGCAGCGGGTGTTGATATTGCCGGTACGGTGTACAACGAATACCAGTCGCTGCAAAAAAAACGCTGGTTCCAGACTGTATTGAACTGGATGCCAGGTCGTCGCAAAAAAAACGCAAAACGCAAAAACTGACATGGTCGAAATCAGTATCAGTATCTGTATCTGTACATTTAAGCGTCCCCAATTGTTGGCACGCCTGCTGAATGCAATACGGATGCAGGATATTCAGGATGTCACCTTGCAGATTATCGTGGTAGACAACGATCCAGCTCATTCGGCTCAGTCCGAATTGCAGAAGCAGGCAGCCTTGTTTGGCGAGCGCCTGACATTTATCCATTTACCTGTCTCCAATATTTCACTGGCCCGAAATGTAGCGATTAGTGCTGCGCAAGGCGAGTGGATATGCATGGTCGATGATGATGAATACCCTCAGAGTTCCTGGTTACGCGAACTTAGAAATGCGCAACGCAGTTATCAGGCGGATGTGGTGTTTGCGCCTGTGGTGCCCGAATACGATGCAAGTACGCCGGAATGGGTCAGGCGCGGTGGCTATTTTGAGAGACGGCGCTTGCCGAATGGGACGGTCATTGATCACCATGATGCACGCAGCGGTAATGTCTTGGTCAGGCGCAGTGTGTTACTGGCTCAGGCGCAGAATGGTGCGGTGTTTGATCCTGCTTTCGGGCGTACCGGTGGTGAAGATTCTGTCTTATTTCGCCGTCTCGACATGGCAGGTGCGAAAATGATCTGGTGCGATGATGCGCCTGTGTTTGAATCGGTTCCCGCGGAGCGCGCTACGCGGAAATGGTTATTGCAGCGCTCATTCCGGACCGGACAACTGTTTATGCGTACCGAATTACTAATGACACCTGCAGCACAGCGTCCGCTAAGGGCTTGCTGGCTAGGGCTGCGCGCAATACTGCAGGCATTGATAGGCATGCTGTGTGTGGCCTTATTGATTTTATTTGCACCTCAGCGTGCGTTTCGCTGGGCCAGAATTGTGGCATCGCAGTTTGGCAAGCTCAATCATTTTGCCGGTAAAGTTCCCGAAGCCTATGGCAGCCCGGAATCCTCCTGATTTTTTACTGAAGTTAACATGAATCCTGCTTCGCATTCACGCCTGCAAGCCCTGGATGGGCTACGTGGTGTTTCCATCCTGTTGGTACTGATCTCCCATGCCTGGCTAGGGCATATTGTGCCTGGTGGTTTAGGTGTGACTATCTTCTTTTTTATCAGTGGCTACATCATTACCCGCCTGATGATTGCTGAATGGGATAAGACGGCGCAGGTCAGTATTTCGAAATTTTACTTACGTCGTTTTTTTCGTCTGATGCCGGCGCTGATCGTGTTTGTGCTGATCTCACTTGGAGTGATGCAACTGGCGGGCGTGCAGTGGCAGTGGATAGAACTGATGTCAGTGTTTTTTTATTTTGCGAATTACTTCGGGATTTTTGTCGGTTTCAGTGGTGACCTGTTGCCGCCGCCTTTATCCATCACTTGGTCACTCGCAGTCGAAGAGCATTTTTACATGCTGTTTCCGTTTGTGTTTTCAGTGTGTATTGCTTTTCCCAGGCGTTTTCTTACTGGCTTGCTCACATTTATCGTAGCGATACTGTTGTGGCGTTTATATCTGGTTTATGGTGTGGGGCTGGATCAGCTGGTTCATTACCGTATCTATAAGGCGACCGATACGCGTGCAGATTCAATTATGTATGGCACTTGCTTTGCCTTAATACAGGCGCGTTACCCGGGGCTGGCGGCTCATTTTGCGCAACGTAAAGCGCTTATTGCAGGTGTCTTGCTGATGCTGGCTTCCTTGTTGATACGGGATGAGAATTTCCGCGAATCCTGGCGTTATTCGGTACAGGGGATTGCGCTGGCTTTGATGTTTACGCATCTGATTGGAGAGTCCAATATGGTCAGCCGTGTGCTTGCATCACCTGCTATGGTGTATGTGGGGCGTATTAGCTATTCGCTGTATCTGTACCACTGGCTGGTGTTCGGTATCATCAGTTTCTGGCTGCCAGACCTGTCGCTGCCTGTGAAATTCTGTTTGATGATGGTGGCGTCCCTGGTATTGGCCGATGGTTCGCAGCGCTTGATTGAAGCGCCATTTCTGCGCTTGGGACAGCGTTATCTGCACGCTGGTATCAAGCACTGAGTTTTCAGCGCTGCAGACGCAATTGTTCCTGGTTTCTTTGATTGGCTGAGGTCACGGCAATCAGCGCAAAAATAAAGAAGACATTCAGGAAGCCAAAGCCGCGAAACAGGCTGCTTTCTGTAAAATTGGTCACAACGATCACCACCAGCATTGCGGTCCAGAATGCAGACTGAATTTTATCGTGTTGTGCGAGCCGGGTCAGATAGTAGGCTTGCGACAGCAAGGTCAATATGGTCAGGGTCAGGCCTATGATGCCTTGTTCATTCAGAATATCCAGATAACCATTATGCGATTGCAGGGGAATCCAGTGCAAAGCATCGATCACAAACTGCGACAAGCTGTCCGGCCCCAGCCAGAACGCGCCATAGCCCAGACCGAGCAGCCAGTGCTTGTTGATCTCCAGCCAGACCAGTTCCCAGATATCGGTGCGACCGGTCAGGTCTGAGCCTTTGCCAAAAATGCTGGCAATTGGGGATGAAATCTCTGCCCAGGTCGGCATGCGTGATTCAAACATATAAAACACATACACTGCCAGTAAAGCAACGCATAGCAGACTAAGGAAAATCCGTACCAAAGGATAATCTGAGTTCAGATGCCGCTTACGCAGCAAGTGAAAAATCCCGCTGGTAGACAAGGTAATGATCATGCTGGTTGAGCTTTTACTCATCACGAGCATGAAAAAGCTGAATAAAATTGCCAGCAGCAGTGTTCTGTAGCTGACCTGTTGCAGACAAGCTTTGACCTGCCAGAACAGGATAGACATCGCCGCTACCTGGCCCAGTTCATTCTTTTGTGACAGTGCGCCACGCCAGGCTCCTTTTAATTCATAGTCTATGCCTATACTGGGGAAGGCAAGTGCCATCACAAATGACAGCATCAGCATGGCCATCAAGGTGTAGACCAGGGAATTGATCATCAGGTGCAGGGGCTTGGGTGACAGTTGCAGGCTGATGCCGATTACTACGATGCCGTATAACTGGATCGCGCGCTTGAAGGTCACACCACCTATCGGCGACCACAGACTGGAGGCGATACACCATACCAGCACCATGATCAGAAACGGATTGAGTGCTCGCAGATACTTCAAGGCTGTTTCGATATGGCGATACAGCAAAATGCCGGAAATCAGGAACAGGCTGCCCCATTCCAGCTTGGTGGCCAGCGAACCTTCCATCGTGACTTCGGACTTGCCCGAGTAATCCCAGGATATACCGTAAGGCAGCAGAGAAAAAACAACGAATAGCACAACGATGATATGCAAAATCCCGATTTCTACAGGATGCATCTCCGTTGGATAAATTTTTTGCGTACCGGGCGTCATTCAGGCGGTCTTTTTAAGGGCATAGCTGGTATTTTATAGGCTAGTCAGTTGGATGCGATTTTATTCATGAAATTATTTTCTTTTTCCCCAGGCTGGCGTTGCCTGATTTTACTGGTCGGATTAACTGCACAAACAGTGAGTGCCGAGCAAATTGATTGGTACCGGTTTTCTGTGAATGAAGACCAGTTGCAGCCTGTTGTGGATTTTTCTGGACTGAACCGGCCGATTACAGCAGCTGACCGTGTTTTCATCAAGCAGGCCCATTTTTATACCACCGGCACTGACAAAAAGCCCAATACCGGTGACGATAAGCGCTTGCGGTTTTTTGGTATCAGTCTCTCGGCGGCAGATAATTTTCCGGACGAGCAGGGCGCCGTCAAGCTGGCAAAACGTCTGCGCCGCCTTGGGTTTAACGCGGTGAGGCTACACCACCTTGATACTACGCTCAGTGATGATACTGACAAACCTCAGGGCATACTGACCACCGGTGCTTATCCCAGCTTTAATCACGAAGCCTTAAGACGATTGCGTCTGTTGATCGACGCTTGTAAAAGTGAGGGCTTATACGTCAATTTAAATCTGCATGTGGGTTACGCGTTCAGGCCAGCGGTGGATCAGGTAACGCCCTTGTTTGCCGGTGAAAGTATGCCGTTTGCCAGCCAGCCTATGCATATGTTTGAGCCCAGAATGCAGGCATTACAGGTGGAATATGCTCAGCAATTGCTGCGTCGCCTGCAATTAAATGACGACCCTGTGCTGGCGATGGTCGAAATTAATAATGAATCCTCACTGGTCGGCGCCTGGCAAAGACAACAGATCGATCAGCTTAAAGGTGAGTATCAGCGAATCTTGCAATTGCAATGGCAGCGCTGGATACAGCATCAGTACGGTAGCATAGAGCAGGCATGTGCAGTCTGGCGCAGCTGCAGTTTGCCAAAGAAAGGCGGCTTGCTGGTGACGTTGCAGGACAGGCGGATACTGGAACAGGGTGACGACTGGACTCTCAGGGCGCAGGATATGCTGAGGCGGGTATTCGAGAAGTTTCACTGGACGGTGCCCACTGCCTTGCAACGTCAGCATCAGTTGCCGGATAGCGGCTTAGGACGCCGCGTTATCGATTTCCTGCGCTTTCTGTCCGAAAGTGATAAGCAATATCTGGAATTGATGAAGAAAACGATACGGGCTGAAGTTGGCAATCTGGTGCCTGTGGCTGGAACCCAGGCCTATTACGGCGGATTGCTGAATGTAGACTCGCACGCAGCGATGGATTATGTGGATGAACATGTCTACGTCGATCATTATCAGTTTCCCGGCAAGGATTGGGACAGAAATGACTGGAAAATCCGTGATCAGTCTGCGTTAAAAGAAGGCTGGAGTAACTTGCTTAGCCGCGCTTACTATCGTGATGCGCGCAAACCATTTGTGATCAGTGAGTTCAACCAGGCTTATCCTAATCGCCAATCTGCAGAAATTATTCCGGTAATGGCTACACTGGCCAGCATGCAGGATTGGGATGGGCTGTTTTTCTTCCAGTATGGTGATGTGAATTTGCGCGATCCTGCGCCGGACAGCTTCAGCCTGACCGGGCATAGCGGGCAACTGGTCACTGCAGGCTTGTCTTCAGCTTTATTTCGCCAGTTTCAATTACAGCCTAATCCTGAGCTGGCTCCGGTGTCTTTGCCTGCAAATGCCAGACTCAGCCTCGCATCGCAATTGGAAAGTGTCAATCCGGCAGTCTATCCTGGCTATCTGCGCGCGAATTTGCAGTTAGATGAAGATGTTGTTATGTCCAGGCGTATTGCGATGGATTTTGCAGCACTTGCGCAGAGTAAAAACCAGGACGTATCCAATATGGTATCTACCCCAGAATCGGGTGCAGAAGTCAGCGTACGTGCGCCCGGCCAGCAACTGTTAATCCAGCGTGAGCAGCCGCAAATTTGGATGCAGAATCTATACGGCGCTGTCCAGCTTGGCGTGTCAGATACGGCGAATCTGAATTTAAAAATTCTGAAGCCCCAGATCAGTGGTGAGGGGCGTAAGTACGGTACTTTCCTCTTGGGTACGCGTGATGGTTTGCCTTTGAAACAGTCCAGGCGGCTCCTGTTAGTGGCCAGCGGAGCAACGACCGCCAGTCAGGGACCAGATGGGCAGGCACAAACCAAAAAGCTAATCCCCTATGATGGCAACATGATTTGGAAAACCTTGGAGCCTGATGCCGGACTTACTGGCAAGCCTTCTGGCCCACGCGATGGTGTCGCTCCGGTTTGGATGGAGCGTATCGTGTTTCAACTGTTTGTACCTAGTGCGTATCCGCGCATAGAGATTTACCCTTTAGATGAAAAGGGTGCCCGTCTGCCGCCACTGCTTAAGCAAAACATCCAGAGGGTTTCAGGTGGATTTCAAGTGAATTTCAACCAGCGTACACCTTGGTATGAGATTGTACTGAGTCCCGCTTCATAAGTGAGTTGCTTATCGTTGCAGTGCCTGGCACGCGTAAATCAGACCAGAGGTGGAGTTTATGTTTGGTATTAAAAACAACAATGAAACGCGATTTGAATCGTTAAACTAAGTTTCAACGCCCCACTTAGATGGGGCGTTGTTGTATTTGGCAGACTATTTCTTGGTTTGCGGGAATTTTTGCAAGGTTTCTTAGGCGAGGAAATTTCATATGGCAAAAAATTGATACCTGATTTGTCATGATTTGCTGCATTGTGAGATTTACTTTTCATAATGTGGAAAATTAACTGGCTCTGCACAAAATATTTTTCTCATTTTAAGAAAAGGAATTTCGTATCGCAAAAAATAAAATATAAGTATTTGAATTTAAACGTAAAAATATTTGTTATATGTCTTATATAAGACCTTGTTGCTCCGCAAAATATCTCCTATTATTGATCTCAACGGAACACCACTTTTATTCGTTTTGACCACAGGAGAGCATCATGACAACACGTGCACAACAAGTCGCTGAATTGCAAAAAGACTGGGATACCAATCCACGCTGGAAAGGCATTAAACGTAACTACACTGCAGAAGACGTGGTTCGTCTGCGTGGTTCGATCAAGGTCGAGCACACGATCGCTAAAAATGGCGCGATCAAATTGTGGGATCTGGTGAACAACGAGCCTTTCATCAATGCACTGGGCGCTTTGACTGGTAATCAGGCGATGCAACAGGTAAAAGCGGGTCTGAAAGCGATCTACTTGTCTGGCTGGCAGGTTGCGGGTGACGCTAACGTAGCGGGTGAAATGTATCCTGACCAGTCTCTGTACCCGGCAAACTCGGTACCGCTGGTTGTTAAACGTATCAATAATACGCTGACTCGCGCTGATCAGATTCAATGGTCGGAAGGTAAAGACGATATCGACTTCTTCGCCCCTATCGTTGCCGATGCTGAAGCCGGTTTTGGCGGTGTATTGAATGCGTTTGAACTGATGAAAGCCATGATCGAAGCGGGCGCATCCGGTGTTCACTTTGAAGATCAGCTCGCTTCCGTTAAAAAATGCGGTCACATGGGCGGTAAGGTATTGGTACCTACCCGTGAAGCAATTGAAAAACTGAATGCAGCACGTCTGGCAGCCGACATCATGGGTACCTCAACTGTGATCCTGGCCCGTACCGATGCAGAAGCCGCAGATTTGCTGACTTCCGATGTGGATGCTAATGACCAGCCTTTCTGCACAGGTGAGCGCACCGTTGAAGGCTTCTACAAAACCAAACCAGGTCTGGAGCAGGCAATCTCCCGTGGTCTGGCCTATGCCGAATATGCCGATCTGATCTGGTGTGAAACCGGTAAGCCTGATCTGGAATTTGCCAAGGCATTTGCCGATGCGATCCATGCCAAGTTCCCTGGCAAACTTCTGTCGTATAACTGCTCGCCATCGTTCAACTGGAAGAAAAATCTGGACGATGCAACGATTGCGAAATTCCAGAAAGAACTGGGCGCCATGGGTTATAAATTCCAGTTCATTACACTGGCTGGTTTCCATGCGCTGAACTACGGCATGTTCAACCTCGCACATGGCTATGCACGCCGTCAGATGTCTGCGTTCGTTGAATTGCAGGAAGCCGAATTCGCAGCAGCGGAAAAAGGCTTTACCGCGGTCAAGCATCAGCGCGAAGTTGGCACAGGTTACTTTGATGCAGTGACTCAGACTATCCAGCAAGGTCAGTCTTCGACCACAGCATTGCACGGTTCCACCGAAGATGAACAATTCTTCGATGCGAAGAAGGTTGCCTGATTCGCTTTACGATCTCCCGTAGTAACAAAAAAACCGCAGAAGTTTGCGGTTTTTTTGTATTCGCCATTGATGCAACAGGGCTGTTGCTATCTATGATTCAGCGCTGGCTTTTTTGCTTGCGGTATTCGCGGAAAAAAATACCGAAAAACTTGACGCCTTGTGTCGTGTAGCGTTGCCACAGTCGTCGTGGTTCACTGGCGAGGCGCCAGAACCATTCCATGCCAATTTTTTGCATCCATAATGGAGCACGCTGTTTTTGACCCAGTGCAAATTCCATTGCAGCGCCTACGCACATCAACAGCGGGGCATTATCCGTGCTTTCTTCGCGGCGGTAACGGAAGGCAAAGTATTCTTGCTTGGGCATGCCGAGGCAGATAAATACGATATGTGGTTTGGCGACACGGATACGGCGTATCGCCTCATCGGCTTCGGCACCCTCAGGAGTGAATTGCATAGAAGGGCAGAACAGATCAACCTGCAATCCCGGATAGACCCTGGCAAATGCTGCCAGCAATTCTGTTTCCTGGCCTGGCATGCCACCGACCACGAATACCGATAAGCCTTCATTCGAAGCTGCGCGACATAGCGATACAAATAAATCGGCACCGGTGACACGTTCAGGCAAGGGATGCTTGGTAATTTTGCTGGCCCAGACTACCGGCATGCCATCTGCAAAAATCAGATCTGAAGTGCTATATAGTTGTTTGAATTCTGCTTGTTGATCCAGTCGCACGATGTGATCCACATTAGGTGTCACAACGACCCTGGACGCGTTGCCTCTGGTGCGTGCCGTTTGCATCAGTAACTGATGTGCCTCAGCAAAAGTCTGGTTTTGAATGTCCAGATCAAATAAACGTGTTGTATTCTTCTGGTCGGTTAGCAGGGTCATAGAAACTCAGAGTGTTCCGGATTGAATGTGTCTGATTATCTCAGAACTGAGCAGGCTTGCGACGTCTGGTTTTCCTATTTCTATGCATAATACCCGCCGGTGCTCTATTTTTTTAACATCCCGCCACTGGCGGACAGAACAAAACAGGTAGTCATACATGCGACATCGGACCCGAGTGAAAATATGCGGTATCACGAATCATAACGATCTGGCTCAGGTCGCTGCAGCCGGTGCGGATGCACTGGGTTTCGTGTTTTATCCGCCCAGCCCGCGCTATGTGGAGCCAGGCCGTGCCGCAGAGCTGTTATCCGGCTTGCCGCCGTTTGTGGTTTCGGTAGGTTTGTTTGTGAACCCCACCGCACAGGAATTACAGACCACGCTGCAGCAGTGTCCGCTACAACTGCTTCAGTTTCATGGTGATGAAAGCGCCAGTCAGTGTGCACAGCTGGCGGCACTGGTGCAGCGCCCGTTTTTGAAAGCATTCCGGGTCAGGGCTGACACAAAGCCGGATGATTTGTTAGAATGTGAGCGCATCTATCGTGATGCAAGTCCTTTATTTAATGGTTTGCTGCTGGATACCTATGTGGATGGTTACGGTGGCAGTGGAAAGGTGTTTGATTGGTCTCTCATTCCAAAAGAGCTCGCGCCTCGGGTCGTTTTAAGTGGTGGCTTGAGCGTACAAAATGTGACTGGCGCAGTTAGTCAGGTACGTCCTTTTGCGGTTGATATCAGCAGTGGTGTCGAGGCGGCAAAAGGAATTAAGGATGAAGAGAAAGTCCGTGCGTTCATACGTGCGGTACAAGATGCAGACAATATTCCGGGGTGTTGATCACCTCCATTTGTAAGGACAGCAATGACTACCAACATCAATCAGGATGCGGGCGCAGCTGCGCATGTATCAGCTACAGCAGCTACAGCAGCCCCAGCGGCGGCAATCTATCAATCAAGCTCCTATCATTTACCAGATCAGCGTGGTCATTTCGGCCCGTATGGCGGCAGCTTTGTCTCCGAGACGCTCACCCATGCCTTGAGTGAGCTGAAGGATGCCTATGCGACTTATCAGCATGACCCGCAGTTTCTGGAAGATTTCCGCCAGGAGTTGAAATACTTTGTAGGGCGTCCGTCACCTGTATATCACGCCAAGCGCTGGTCAGAAATGATGGGCGGCGCACAGATTTATTTTAAACGTGAAGACTTAAATCATACCGGCGCGCACAAGATCAATAACGTGATAGGTCAGGCCTTGCTGGCAAAACGTATGGGTAAGCCGCGCGTGATTGCGGAGACCGGCGCTGGTCAGCATGGCGTAGCAACCGCCACCATTTGCGCGCGCTTTGGGCTGGAATGCGTGGTGTATATGGGTGCTGAAGATGTGAAGCGTCAGGCCCAGAATGTCTATCGCATGAAGCTGCTGGGTGCGACCGTCGTGCCTGTTGAGTCTGGTTCGAAAACCCTCAAGGATGCGCTGAATGAAGCGATGCGCGACTGGGTCACCAACGTGGAAAATACGTTTTACATCATAGGCACGGTGGCTGGGCCACATCCTTATCCTATGATGGTCAGGGATTTTCAGTCTGTTATCGGCGAAGAGTGCTTATGGCAGATGCCTGAGCTGGCAGGGCGTCAGCCGGATTATGTCGTCGCCTGTGTTGGCGGCGGTTCTAATGCTATGGGTATTTTCTATCCCTATATCGATCATCAGCAAACCCGTTTGCTTGGCGTAGAGGCGGCAGGTGAGGGCGTGGACAGTGGCCGTCATTCAGCTTCGCTGACAGCCGGTTCGCCAGGTGTCCTGCATGGAAACCGCACGTATTTGCTGCAAGATGAGAATGGCCAGGTGATAGAGACGCATTCAGTCTCTGCTGGTCTTGACTATCCGGGTGTTGGCCCTGAACATGCATGGCTTAAAGACAGTGGCCGTGCGGAGTACGTGACTATTACGGATGAAGAGGCGCTGCAAGCCTTCCATGATTGCTGTCGTATTGAGGGCATCATCCCTGCGCTGGAATCCAGTCATGCGCTGGCTTATGCGACTAAACTGGCGGCGACATTGCCGAAAGATAAAATCATATTGGCCAATTTGTCTGGTCGTGGTGACAAGGATATGCACACGGTTGCAGAACGTGCAGGGCTGAAGTTCTGAATGCGTAGCTGAATCTCCTGAAGTGGCAATCGCTGCATTGCCGGGCTACACAAAGCGCCCGGCACAGCCTGCCTGGTGTTTATCCTCTTTGGTCTATCAATATGTCAAAAATTCAATCTGTACTCGCTGCGCTCGCGGCAGAACAACGTAAAGGTCTGATTCCCTTCATTACTGCGGGCGATCCGGCGCCTGACATGACGGTGCCGCTGATGCACGCCCTGGTCGAGGGTGGTGCCGATATTATCGAGCTGGGCGTGCCGTTTTCCGACCCCATGGCGGATGGACCTGTGATACAGCGCGCATCCGAAAGAGCATTGCAATTTGGAGTTGGCTTGCGGGATGTATTACAATTCGTCCGCGAATTTAGAGTAAACAATCAAAAAACGCCGGTGGTGCTGATGGGATATGCCAATCCTATAGAGCGCATGGGGCAGCAAGTCTTTATTGAGGCTGCCGCAGAAGCGGGTGTGGACGGGGTGTTGGTGGTAGATTATCCACCGGAAGAATGCGAAGAATTTGCAAAAAGCATGCAGCAACATGGCATGGATACCATATTCCTGCTGGCGCCGACCTCGACTGAGGAGAGGATTGCGCTGGTAGGTAAAATCGCATCCGGTTATGTGTACTACGTGTCTTTAAAAGGGGTGACCGGTTCCGGTAGTCTGGATTTGTCTGCTGTGGCAGAGATGATTCCTAAGATTAAGCGACATGTCCAGGTGCCAGTCGGTGTTGGCTTTGGTATTCGTGATGGACAGACGGCGCGTGCAATTGCCAGCGTTTCGGATGCGGTCGTGATCGGGTCCCGGATTATTCAGGAACTCGAAACCACCCCAAGGGATCAGGCAGTGAATGCCGTAAAAACTTTTATTTCTGGTGTCAGAGAGGCCTTAGACGGGTAAAATACGCGCCTATTGCACTTTGTGGCAACTGTTTGGCCCCGTATCAGCGGGGTCATGTGCTTGATCTGTCAGATGCAAGCTGGCAAGAGGAGAAAACATGAGCTGGTTAGAAAAACTGTTACCACCGCGCATACAGCGCTCGGAATCTGCAACACGCAAGTCTATTCCTGAGGGCTTATGGGTGAAATGCCCATCCTGTGAAGCGGTGTTGTACCGTTCCGACCTGGAAGCCAATATTCATGTCTGCCCTAAGTGCAGTCACCACATGCGTATCGGTGCGCGTGAGCGTCTGGATGCCTTGCTTGATGCTGGCGGACGTTATGAAATCGGTCAGGAAGTGCTGCCGGTGGATACGCTGAAATTCAAAGACAGTAAAAAATATCCTGACCGCCTGAAAGACGCACTGGAAACCACCGGTGAAACCGATGCCTTGCTGGTGATGGGCGGTTCGATTATGTCGGTGCCGGTGGTGGCAGCCTGCTTTGAATTTGAATTCATGGGCGGCTCTATGGGTTCCGTCGTCGGTGAACGTTTCGTACGTGGTGTACAGGCCGCACTGGAACAAAAAGTGCCGTTTGTCTGCTTCACCGCTACCGGTGGTGCACGTATGCAGGAAGGCTTGTTATCGTTGATGCAAATGGCGAAAACGACTGCGATGCTGACCAAATTATCTGAACAGCGTCTGCCATTTATTTCTGTGTTGACCGATCCAACCATGGGCGGTGTATCTGCCTCGTTTGCCTTCCTGGGTGATGTGGTGATCGGTGAGCCAAAAGCGCTGATCGGTTTCGCTGGCCCACGTGTGATCGAAAACACAGTACGCGAAAAATTACCGGAAGGCTTCCAGCGTTCCGAGTTCCTGCTGCAAAAAGGCGCGATCGATATGATCATCGACCGTCGTAAGATGCGCGAAGAAATCGCCCGTCTGCTCGCTTTGCTGCAAAATCAGCCTGCTGAAGCAGTCGCTTAAGTTTTAATCTATTTTTCAGGAAGCCCAAGGCTTGGGGTCTGTGTACAGATCCCGTTGCTGAGGGCTTTTTTTATATCATGCAAAATCTGCCAACTACCTTACCAGCATGGCTGTCGCTGTTAGAGCAACGCCATTTTAAAGAAATTGATATGGGACTGGACCGCGTTGCTGCGGTCAAGAACCGCATGGGAATACAGTTTTCCTGTCCTGTGATTATGGTCGCCGGCACCAATGGAAAAGGCTCTACCTGCGCCATGCTGGAAGCGATCCTGATGCAGGCTGGCTATCGGGTAGGTTTATACAGTAAGCCACATTTTCTCGATTTTAACGAGCGTGCCCGTATCAATGGCGAAAACGTGGTCGATGCAGAATTCATCGCGGCCTTTGATCGCGTGGAAGCCGCACGTGACGATGTCTCGCTGACGTATTTTGAATTCACCACGCTTGCAATTTGTGATTTGCTGGCCAAAGCGCCGCTGGATGTGGTGATACTGGAAGTCGGGCTGGGCGGCAGGCTGGATGCGGTGAATGTGATTGATGCGGATGTGTCTGTCGTCACCAGCATCGATATAGACCACACTGATTATCTGGGTGATACCCGTGAAAAAATCGGTTTCGAAAAAGCGGGAATTTTCCGCCCGGGTCGTACTGCGATTTGCGGTGACCCGGTGCCGCCGCAATCCCTGATTGATCATGCTACGTCGATAGGCGCTGATCTGTGGTTGTTTGGCCGTGATTTCAACTATAACGGCGACAAGCAGCAGTGGAATTATGGTGGGCGTAATCAGCGCCGCAATTCGCTGGGCTATCCTAGCCTGCGCGGCGCCAATCAATTGTTGAATGCTGCTGCAGTATTGGCGGCCTTAGAATCTCTGAAGGATGTATTGCCGGTTGGGGCGCAGGAAGTGCGTACCGGTCTGGTGATGGTCGATTTGCCCGGGCGCTTCCAGGTGATGCCGGGACGTCCGGTGGTAGTGCTCGATGTCGCGCACAACCCGCATGCGGCAGCCACCCTGGCGCAGAATATGGATAACATGGGCTTTCATGCTTATACCTATGCGGTATTCGGCTCCATGCTGGACAAAGATATTGATGGCGTGATCGCGCAGTTGAAGGGCAAGATTGATCACTGGTGCGTGACAGATTTGCCTTTGCCACGTGCAGCGACGGCGAGTCAGTTAGAGCAGCGTTTGCTGGATGCAGGTGTGGTGTCTGACACAGAACACAGCGTACAAACATTTCAAAATCCTGAAGAAGCTTATCACTATGCGATGAGTAAAGCCGGGGAAAATGATAGAATAGTGGTCTTTGGATCTTTCCTGACGGTTGCGGGTGTGATGCGCGCCAGAAGATCTGCAATCCATACATGATTTTGCGACCCCATATCTCTGATGGATGTGGGGACTGCTAACCAGACAGAAATTTGCACATGGGTTTGTTCTCGCGTTTCAAAAAGCAAGATACGTCCGATAGCTATGAAAATGGCGAATTCCGCTCCCGTGCGGAAGAGGATAGCGTGGAAACGCGCTCGCGCTCTAAGAAAGCCGCTGCTTCCCGTCGTTCCAGGGTTGAAGATCCTATCCTTCCTGAAAAAAAACGTGCGCGCCGCCGTTTGATCGGGGCCAGTGCTATCGCGCTGGCTGCTGTGATCGGCTTGCCCATGTTGTTCGACTCTGAACCTAAGCCTTTGGGTGATGATGTGCAAATTCGCATCCCCTCTAAAGACAAAGCACCTGAACTGGCTGCTAATCAAAATCAGGCAGAAACCCCCGAGGCTGGCTCGAACAGGCGGCCTGTGATTACACCGGCTGAACCGGTTGAAGAAATTATCGAGCCAGCGCCACCTTTGCCAAAAGCGAAGGACATGCCAGCACTTCCCAAAACGGAAAGCAAGCCAGCAACTGGCCAGACAGCTGCACTGACCGCAACACCAGAAAAAAACACCAAGACTGAACGTCAGCCTGAAGTCATTACGGAAGCTCGCCGCGAGATCAAAGAGCTCAGAGCCGATTCCAAAACGGAAGCTAAACCCGCAGACAAGGCACAAAAGTCGCCAGAAAAAGAGCATGCGAAGCCGGAAGTTAAGACCGAAGCTAAGCCTGAACCTAAGTCCGAACGTAAGCCAGAGCCAAAAGCTGAGCCCGCCAAGCCTGTCAAAAACGCAGCCAGTGATGATGAGACGGCACGCGCATTAGCTATTCTCGAAGGTAAAACACCCGCTAAGCCGCAGGCCACAACAAAAACTGAACATACAGAAAAATCTTCCTATACTGTGCAGGTAGCTGCATTGGCTTCCCAGGAAAAAGTCGACGAATTACAGTCTAAACTCAGGTCTGCCAATATCCGTTCTTATACGCAAAAGGTAGCGACCAGTTCAGGTGACAAGATACGGGTTCGTATCGGCCCCTTTGAATCCAAAGAAGAAGCCGATAAAGCGCGCGCTAAACTGGATAAGCTGGGTTTAAGCGGTACTTTGGTTCCAAACTGAGCGGGAATTTAAGTGACACTCTTTGATTACATCGTTCTGCTGATACTGATCTGCTCTGTCGTTATCAGCACCATGCGTGGACTTATCAAGGAAATCCTGTCCCTGGTCAGCTGGACTGTCGCTTTTGTTATTGCTAATGCTTACAGTGAATTACTGGCCTCCTGGTTGCCATCTTTTTTTCCGGGCCAGATCGTGCGCCTGATCGTAGCTTTTATCCTCCTGTTTGTTGGCGTACGTTTGCTCATGGCGCTGGTCATGATGGCAGTCGATGCTGTTATCAAAGCCAGTGGCTTATCGCTGGCAGATCGTGGGTTGGGTGGCTTATTCGGTTTTGCCCGGGGCTGTGTACTAGTCCTGGCAGCAGTTTTAGTGTGTGGCATGACCTCCATGCCACAGCAAGCCTTCTGGAAAGAAGCCTTGCTCAGTCCTTTGGCAGAAACAGCGGCACATACTGTGATCCCATTTCTGCCCACGTCGATTTCCCATCATGTTCGGTTTTAACTTGTCTTTTTAGGAGTCCACCATGTGTGGCATCGTAGGTGTTGTTTCAAATAATCCCGTTAATCAGTTGCTCTATGATGCGCTGCTGCTGTTGCAGCATCGTGGTCAGGATGCTGCTGGCATCGCTACCAATCACGGCAATAAATTTGCCATGCACAAAGCGAATGGTCTGGTTCGTGACGTATTCCGCACGCGTAATATGCGCTCTTTGCCGGGTAATGTCGGTATCGGGCAGGTGCGTTATCCGACTGCCGGTTCTACCAGCGAAGAGGAAGCGCAGCCTTTCTACGTGAATGCACCGTTTGGTATTGTGCTGGCACATAATGGCAACCTGACCAATGCGGTTGAGCTCAAAACTGAGTTGTTCAAGAATGACCGCCGTCATCTGAACACGGATTCAGATTCCGAGGTTCTGCTGAATATTCTCGCGCATCAGATACAGGAAGTGACCAGTGGTTACTCTCTGGATCCTGAAGGACTGTTCCGTGCCGTGTCCATGCTGCATCGCCGTGTGCGTGGTTCTTATGCGGTGGTAGCGCAGATTGCCGGTTATGGCTTGCTGGCCTTCCGTGATCCTTTCGGTATCCGTCCACTGTGCATAGGCTACTCGGAAAATGAGAGTGGCAGAGAGTACATGATCGCCAGTGAATCGGTTGCTCTGGAAGGTCTGGGCTTCACTTTCCTGCGTGACGTAGAACCGGGCGAGGCCTTGTTTATCGACCTCGACGGCAAACTGTATAACCAGCAATGTGCAGACAATCCTAGTCTGAATCCCTGTGCGTTTGAATACGTGTACCTGGCCCGTCCGGATTCCATTATTGATGGCGCCTCTGTCTATCTGACTCGTCTGAAAATGGGTGAGTATCTGGCAGAAAAAGTACGCAGCCAGTTCAGCGCCGGTGATATTGATGTGGTGATGCCGATTCCTGATTCTTCACGTCCATCGGCAATGGAGCTCGCATTGAAGCTGAATCTCGATTATCGGGAAGGTTTTATCAAGAACCGTTATATCGGTCGTACCTTCATGATGCCTGGCCAGTCTGTGCGCCGCAAATCGGTACGTCAGAAATTGAATGCGATCGGCTCCGAGTTCAAAGGTAAGAGTGTCTTGCTGGTCGATGATTCGATAGTGCGCGGCACCACCAGTCGTGAAATCGTGCAGATGGCACGCGAATCCGGTGCCAAGCGGGTTATTTTTGCATCCGCTGCACCACCAGTGAAGTTCCCGAATGTCTACGGTATCGATATGCCTACCCGTAGCGAGCTGATTGCTTTCGGTCGCTCGGACGAAGAAGTGTGCCGTGAAATCACCGCAGATGCGCTGGTGTATCAGGACGTCGATGCAATGAAACGTTCTATCTCTGATGTGAATCCTTTGTTGAAAAACATAGAAGCATCCTGCTTCGATGGCTTCTACATCACCGGCGACGTAAGCCCGGCTTACCTCGATAAACTGGAACACGCCCGTAACAATCCACGCCCGGAAACAGAAGATTTGTTGCGTTCGCAATTGAATCTGAATCTGGCGGCACGTCAGGACTAAGCAGTGAGCTGACTCAGCGCGCAGCGTCTGATTGAGCTAAGCCCGCATACTATAAGGTGTGCGGGCTTTTTCTTTGATCCACGAAGGTGTGAGAGAAAAGGGATGTAAGTCACGCCTCTGAGGCAAAACATTGGCACCAGACTCACTTCGTTTCATTTCTATACAAATCAGCCGCACAAAGCGGTAGCGCATGCTTGCAGCAAAAAATACAATAGGCGACATTCGATTCTTAATGCTTTTTCAGGTGGTCAGCCAGTTAGTCCTCAGCCAAAGCCGCCTCAGCATACCATCCGTTCAAGAGAGTTTTCATGTGCACACCATTTCGTCTTTCTCCTATTGCAGCTGCAATTTGCATGCTGTTTTCCGTCAGTTCCGGTTATGCCCAGACGACACAGGAAGAAGCGCCTGTAAAAGAGGCTACGACTTCTCCGGCCAAGGCGAAAGCCGAGCCGGGTAAGGCAGATAAGCAAGTAAAGCCAGCGACTGGCAAGGAAGTGGTGCAACAAGTGACGGTCAGTGGTGGCCGCACTGAAGTCGAGGAGCGCAGGCAATCGACAGCGGGCAAGATTATCTACGGTCGTGAAGAACTGGATCGTAATGGTGACAGCAGTTTGGGCGAAGTCTTAAAACGCCTGCCTGGTGTGACAGTAGGCGGGCGCCCTGGTCGTGGCGGCGATATCCGTATGCGTGGTATGGGTAATGGCTATACGCAAATTTTAATTAATGGTGAACGTGCACCACGCGGCTTCTCTATGGACTCTTTGTCGCCTGATCAGGTTGAGCGCATAGAAATCGTACGAGGTGCAGTTGCAGAGTTCAGCACGCAGGCGATTGCTGGGACGATTAACATTGTGCTGCGTGAAGAATACAAGCAAAAGACGACTGATCTGAAGATTTCACTTGGGTCTGAGCAGGGAAGGCTGGCCCCCAATGTCTCGCTGACTGTGCCGGGTGAAGCCGGTGCGCTGAGCTATGTGATGAGTGGCTCTGTTTTTAAAAATAAGCAGCATGACCAGAGTCTGACTGATAGTCTGGAAAAAAATACTGCTGGCGAAACAGTGCTGATGCAGCACCAGCAGGATCAGACCAATCGTGAAACGACAGGCTTGCATCTGACACCGCGTTTTAACTATAAATTTGAAAATGGCGATACCCTGAATTTTCAGCCCTTCCTGATGACTTCGAAGAGTAACTCTCAGACCTTCAATCAGGTCAATGAGTTATTTCGTTCGCCCACTTACTTTGGTCCGCAGTCGTATGCGACAGCGAATGCATCGAATGAATCTGAAACGACTTTCCTGCGTGGCTTTGGTAACTGGCAGCATAAATTTGAAAACAATGGCAAGCTGGTTGTGCGCTTTGGTGGCGGATTGGGGAAAATGAACAGTTCCTCCATGCGCTATCAGTTCAATCAGACGGGTCAGCAAATTGATGTGATTTCTGATGTGAACAATACGCGTGACCGTACATTCAATACCGGCGGCAAACTGACTATGCCGATAGGCGATGCGCATACGATAGCGACAGGCTGGGAGCTGGAAACAGGTAAACGTAGCCAGACCCGTACTTCGCTCGATAATGGTTTGCCACAATATGCTGAGTCTGGCGATAATCTTGATGCCAGCACGCGTCGTATCGCTTTGTTTGTACAGGATGAATTTGATATCAGCCCGCAGTTCTCAGCTTACGCGGGTGTACGTTGGGAAGGAATACATACGTCCAGTTCGTCGACCCGTCAAAATGTAGACAACGATAGCCGGGTCTGGAGCCCGGTCTTGCATGGCGTCTGGCGTATCCCTGATAGCAAGGATCAGATCCGCCTTGGTCTGACCAGCACTTACCGCGCACCTGCTTTGAATGATTTGATTGCGATTCCCAGTATTTCAAATCAAAACAGCGCCACCCGGCCTGACCGCACCGGCAACCCGAATCTGAAGCCGGAATTATCTAAAGGCATAGACCTGGCCTTCGAACATTATCTGAGCCGGGCTGGTATCGTGAGTCTGAACCTGTTTGTCAGAAGTATCGACGATCTGATACGCAGAAGGACAGTGTTAGTCGATAACGGTAGTGGCGCGCGCTGGGTATCTTCACCCGTCAACGTAGGCCATGCAATCACTAAGGGGATGGAATTCGATACAAAATTCCAGTTGCAGGAATTTTTGCCGGAAGGCCCTGCGATTGATTTTCGTGCCAATTACAGCCGTTTCTGGTCTAGTGTGGATGATATACTTGGGCCAAATAACCGGCTTGATCAACAACCTAAGCAAACTGCAAACCTCGGGCTGGATTACCGGCTTGCCGGCTTGCCGCTGACGCTGGGCGGCAGTATCAACTGGACGCCAGCTTATGAAATCCAGTCCAGTGCGACTCAGATTGTGGAAACGGGAAAAAAGCGCCAGTTTGACGCCTACGCATTGTGGAAGTGGAGTCCTAACCTGCAAATGCGTTTGTCGGCCAATAATCTGAGTCCGGCGGACTCTTACAGTGCCAATACTGTCACAACCGGTGGCATCTATCGTAATGACAAAACCTTGGCGACCACGTATACCACCTGGACGCTGCGTCTGGAAATGAAAATCTGACCACTTCAGGTTTACCGGCTGTTGCAGCGCAATGATGGCGAGGGGAGTACAATCTTTCCTTAAATGATTTTGATGATTTGAATTATGTCTGCCATCTTGTTAAACGCTGATCTGCATTCTCACTCCACAGTGTCGGACGGTGTTCTGACGCCATCTGACCTGGCGATACGTGCAAAACGTAATGGTGTTGAGTTATGGGCGCTGACTGATCATGATGAGGTTAGTGGGGTGGCTGAGGCCAGAGCGGCTGCCGCTGACCTTTGCCTGCCATTTGTCGCCGGAGTGGAGGTCTCGGTGACCTGGGCCGGGAAGACGGTGCATATCGTTGGTTTGCAAGTCGACGAAACTAACCCGCAACTGTTGGCCGGTCTGGCTAACACCCGCTCTGGACGCGAGCGCCGTGCGCGTGATATGGCGCAGGATCTGCAGCAGCGTGCCGGAATCGCTGGTGTCTATGAAGGTGCGTTGAAATATGTCGGCAACCCCGATTTGATTTCGCGTTCGCACTTTGCGCGTTATCTGGCGGAAATCGGTGCGGCCAGCTCGGTTTCTGACGCATTCAAACATTTCCTGACTGAGGGCAAGCCGGGCTATGTGCCGCATCGTTGGGCCAATCTCAACGAGGCTGTCAGCTGGATACGCGAAGCTGGCGGTGTAGCTGTCATCGCACATCCTGGTCGTTATGATTTGACGCCGTTGGCGTTTGACTGTTTCTTCCGCGAGTTCAAGGCCTTCGGTGGTGTTGCTATTGAAACCGTCACTGGCAGTCATACCGTGGATCAGTATGCGGAATACGCAGGTATCGCCGCACGTTATGGTTTTCTGAGTTCACGCGGTTCTGATTTCCATTCGCCTGAGGATTTCGAGGTCGATATCGGACATTTACAAGCCTTGCCGCGCGATTCTGTGCCAGTGTGGGAGCATTGGCGCTTTGACTGATGTCAGCGCTTGATAACATTCCCCTGACAGAAGGGAATCTGGTACATTACTCAGCTTATGTCTATTTAATCATGGCTGGTAGGTAAAACCACTAGCAGTGTCGTTCGCGTTCTTATCGTTTTCCAGATGAGGCGCCTGGCGAGCATCACCAGCCTTACTATTTTATGAGTCAATTCTTTCAAATTCATCCTGAAAATCCTCAGCTCAGGTTGATTAAACAAGCAGTGCAGATTATCGATCAGGGTGGCATCGTTGCGATTCCCACGGATTCTTGTTATGCCCTGGTTTGCCATCTGGATGATAAAGATGCTGTAAGCCGCTTGCGTCGTATCCGCGGCGTCGATGAAAAACATCACCTGACTTTGTTATGTCGCGATTTGTCTGAAATCGCCTTGTATGCCAAGGTCGACAATAAACAATACCGCTTACTCAAGGCAGCAACGCCGGGGCCATATACCTTTATTCTGGAGGCGACGAAGGAAGTGCCGCGCCGCCTCAGTCACCCTTCGCGTAAGACCATCGGTCTGCGTGTACCTGAACATCAGATTACCCATGCATTGTTGGAAGAATTAGGACAGGCGTTGCTTGCGACGACTCTCATTTTGCCGGGTGAGGATGCCGCGCTGAATGATGCCGAAGAAATCCGTGAACGACTGGAAAAACAGCTTGATCTGGTGATCGATGGTGGTGCCTGCAGTTTGTCGCCTACCACAGTGATCGATATGACTGCTGCAGAGCCAGAGCTGATACGGCTGGGTGGTGGTGATCCCGCACTTTTTGGCCTGTAATTCGAGGCTTACCGTTTTATTTTAGAAGTAATTTATGAATGACTTAATTCAAACCGTTCTTATTTTCGCACTGCCAGTTGTGTTCGCTATTACGCTGTATGAGGCGGCCCGTGGTTATACGGCGCGTTATTTTGGCGATACGACTGGCCAGGCCGCTGGACGGCTAAGCCTGAATCCCATGGTGCATATTGACCCGCTGGGGACAATTGTTATTCCCGTGGTGCTGTATTTGGCAACCAATGGCGCATTTTTGTTTGGCTATGCCAAACCTATGCCTATCAATTATTCGCAATTACGTCATCCTAAAAAAGACCTGGCCTGGGTTTCCATATCTGGCCCATTGGCCAACTTCATTATGGCTTTTGCCTGGGCTGTACTCGCTATTTTGTTGCGCGTATTCCGGATTGATGAGAGTTTTTTCATACAAATGGCATCCGCTGGCGTACTCACTAACCTGGCGATGTTTGCTTTCCATCTGATTCCTGTGCCTCCACTGGCAGGTGGTCAGTTACTGATTAGTTTGCTTCCACATCAAATGGCAATGAAGTTTGCACAAATTGAGCCCTATGGTTTCTTCATCGTGATGGGTCTTGCTATTTTGAAAATGTTGCAGTACTGGATGGTGCCTGTGATGGCACTTGGTAGTGCTTTATTGCAAATTTTACTGATCCCGTTTACCGTTTTGTTCTGATTGATGGCGCTTTGTGCTCACATGGTTTGCGGTGCCGGTGCGGCATCACCCTGGGTCATCAGGCACAGCCAGCTGATTCAGTCGGGACGGGTGTTGGATGTGGCATGCGGTCATGGCCGTAATCTGCGTCCTTTATTGGGCTCAGATCTGGAATTGTTTGGCGTGGACAGAGATCCGGCTGGATTTGCAGAGTTGAATCTTGCTGGTGTTCGCACCATAACTTTGGATCTGGAGCAGGAAATGGATGAAGTATTGCCATTTGAGGATGCCTCCTTCTCTGCATTGATTGTGTGTAATTATCTGCACCGGCCTTTGTTCCCGCGTTTGCTGAAGCTGTTGGCACCTGGCGGTGTGATGATTTACGAGACTTTTGCTGTGGGTAATGAGGAATTTGGCAAGCCTTCACGTGCAGAGTTTTTACTCAAAGAAGGTGAGTTACTGCAGTTAATTGCGTCTGACCCAACGGTCGCGATGGAGGTGATTGCCTATGAATCCGGCTATGTGGATGTGCCGAAACCAGCGCAGATACAGCGGATTTGCGCGCGCAGGCAGGGCGGGGCGAAGCAGTTAAATCGTCTGGCGTAATAAGGGGCTGGTTTGAGTCTGAATTCCAGCGATTTACCACCTGATTAACGTGGCTTCCGCTACAATCAGGGTTTTATTTTTTTCTGGCACTAACATGACAAAGATTCACGGAAGTCTGGTTGCGATCGTAACCCCTATGCATGCAGATGGCAGTCTGGATTTGCCTTGCTTGCGTAAGCTGATTGACTGGCACATCGAGCAAGGTACTGACGGTATCGTGATCGTCGGGACCACCGGTGAGTCACCGACTGTTTCAGTCGAAGAGCATTGCGAATTAATCCGTGTAGCTGTTGAGCACACCAATAAACGCATTCCTATCATTGCTGGCTCCGGTGGTAATTCTACGGCTGAAGCGATTGCATTGACCCGATTCGCTAAAGAAGCTGGTGCGGATGCGTCTTTACAAGTGGTACCGTATTACAACCGTCCTACCCAGGAAGGCATGTATCAGCACTTTAAGAAAATTGCGGAATCGGTTGATATTCCTGTCATTCTCTACAATGTACCTGGCCGTACGGTGGCGGACATGTCCAATGAAACTATTCTGCGTCTTGCACAAGTGCCGGGCATCATCGGTGTGAAAGATGCGACTGGCAACCTGGCACGTGGAATCGATCTGATTCGTCTGGCTCCGGAATCTTTTGCGGTTTATTCAGGTGATGATGCATCGGCAATGGCGCTGATGTTCTGCGGCGGCAAAGGAAATATTTCCGTGACTGCCAATGTGGCTCCTAAAGCTATGCATGAATTATGTGCTGCGGCGATGGCTGGTGATATTGCGAAAGCACGCGGTATCAATAACCATCTGATGGCTTTGCATAATAAATTATTCATCGAACCCAATCCTCTGCCGGTTAAGTGGGCAATGAGCGAGATGGGCTTGATACCTGCAGGCCTGCGTTTGCCTTTAGTGCCTATGTCTGAGCAATATCATGAGACACTTCGTGCTGCATTACGCGAGGCAGGTGTATTACAATAAGCACCACAAAGAACGCAGCAAGGACTAGTTTGCAGCGCGTAGTTTTAATTGAAAAATAATGAGTAGGGACTTTCACATGGCAAAAAGCTTGGTTGCTAAAAATGGCATCATCGGCGCTGTAGCGCTTGTTGGATTGACGGGTTGTAGCTCTATTAGCAATTTGATTGAGCCAAATAAGATTGATTACAAAAGCGCAGGTAAAGCAAATACGGTGTCATTGGAAGTTCCGCCTGACCTGACTCAGATACGCCGCGATAGCCGTTTTGCGATTCCTGATGCGAATAAAAGTACAGCGACAGCTTCTGGCTACAATCTGGAAAAGGGTGCTAAAGCCCAATCCAGTACAGTTGCAGCAACTGTAGCGCCGGGGCAGATTAAAGATATGCGCATCGTGCGTGATGGTTCTCAGCGCTGGCTGGTAGTTTCTCTGAAGCCTGAAGATGTCTGGCCGCAATTAAAAGACTTTTGGCAAGAACTGGGTTTTCTGATTGTGATAGAAAATCAGGAAGCTGGCGTGATGGAAACGGACTGGGCTGAGAACCGCGCGAAAATTCCGCAGGATATCATCCGTAATACCTTGGGCCGCGTGATCGACTCACTGTATTCGACTGGTGAGCGCGATAAATTCCGTACCCGTCTGGAGCGTACAGCGGATGGCAAGCTGGAGATTTACATCAGCCATCGTGGTGCACAGGAAGTGGTGACTGGTGCGCAAAAGGATGGTACGGTCTGGACGCCGCGCGCGGCTGATCCTGGCCTGGAAGCTGAATTTTTGTCTCGCCTGATGGTGCGTCTGGGTTCGGACGCGGAAACCGCCAAAGTAGCGGTGAAAACAGCGGCCGAAGAAAAATCACATTCCAAATTGCTTAAAAACGGTGAGCAAAATTATGTCGAGGTCGATGAAAGCTTCGATCGCTCCTGGCGTCGTGTTGGCCTTGCCCTGGATAGAGTTGGTTTCACTGTAGAAGATCGCGATCGTTCACAAGGTGTGTACTTTGTGCGCTATATCGATCAGGATATTGATGCGAAAACCAAGGGCGCCAGCGAAGGCTTCTTCTCCAGATTATTCTCGTTTGGCTCCAGTGATGCAGCGAAAGATGCGCAACGCTACCGCATTCTGGTGAAAAATGCAGGTCCGAATGGCGAAGTCAGCCATATCAGCGTGCATAATAATGATGGTAAGGTTGATACTTCGCCGGTATCTCTGAAAATCCTGCAATTGCTGAATGAGCAGCTTAAGTAATGGTGTAATTAGGTAAAAAAAGCGGCCAGATTAATTGGCCGCTTTTTTTATTTGGCCTGAATTTCCCCCGGTTTGCTGCGACTGCAAAATGCCTGTTGTAACAGGTGATAGCGAATTTCAGGCGAAAAAAAAGCCGGCTTATGCCGGCTTTTTCGCTTCAGTAAAAATTACTTGGAAGCTGGAGTTGCTGTAGCGGAAGCTGCTGGAGCTGCGCCAGATGCTGCTGCTGCGTCAGAAGCTGCTGCTGGAGCTGGAGCTGCTGCTGGAGCGTCAGTTGCGGATGCTGGAGCTGGAGCAACTACGGATGCTGCTGGAGCAGATGCTGCTTCTTCTTTTTTGCCGCAAGCTGCCAAAGCGATTGCCATCAGGGATACGAGCAAGAGAGATTTTTTCATGTTTGTACTTTCAATAAATAGATCAAAAATAAGATCAAAATTTTGCGATGAATAATTACCGGTAATTATCGCTCTATAGGCTTACTCGCTGCAGAGCACCATTTTTCATGATGCGCTTCATCGAAAGTTTCCTAACCCGTGATTATAATGATTTTTCCTGCAATGGAATAGGGATTGATGCGAATTAGCCTGCAATTTCATGTTTTTTTGTATCGAAGAAAACATCTAATCCCTATTCGTTACTTTTATTGCGTTTAATTTAACGAAACAAAGGCGGTATTTAGTTTGGAAGCAGGGTGCGAACCGGCTTATTTGCGTAACTCCAGCCATCCATCTTCGTACCACATGCAGAATGCTTCCATCACATCAACCGACGCACTGGCAATATCTTCGCCATCCAGGTAGCGCTGATTGGCAAATTTATTGAGCAGTAACTTGTCTTCCTTGCCCACTGCGAAGGATTCGCCATTGATAAATACATGCTTACCCTTATACAGCATGGCACTTTTCAGTGAGAGCCGCACGCCATTTTTTTCTGCAGACTGCGCAAACTTTTTCGGCGTCAGTGGTTTGGCTGGCGACTCGAAAAACACGGTTTGCTTAGGTTCCGTCAGGTACTCACCAAGGAAGATTGCAATATCATCTTCTTTAAAGCGTATTTTGGCGATTTCATCGGATACCTTCTGTAAGAAATCACTGCTGATTTCGGCTGGTTTGGCAGTGGGTTTCAATTCCGGATCTGCATAGCGGCCAGGGATTTCCAGTGTGTCTGACATGAAATTCAGGAAGGATTCACCCAGCTCCTGATACGACGGCGCTCTGAAACCGACTGAATAGGTCATGCATTCACCGATTGCAATGCCATCGTGTGCATATTGCGGTGGTAAATACAGCATGTCACCGGGTTCCAGCACAAATTCTTGTTCAGCTTTAAAGTCGGCCAGAATTTTTAAAGGCATGCCTTCGATCAGGCTTAAGTCTTTTTGTGCGCTGATTTTCCACTGGCGCTTCCCATGTGCCTGCAGCAGGAACACATCATAGGAATCAAAATGGGGTCCCACGCCACCGCCGTCTGCGGCATAACTGATCATCAGATCATCTAAGCGGGTATCCGAAATAAAACGGAACTGGCGCAGTAAAGCATCGGCATCTGTGTTGTGCAGGTTGACGCCTTGCACCAGCAAGGTCCAGTCTTTTTTATGCTTGAGCGGCGGCGCTTCTATCGGGCCGCGTTGCATTTCCCAGTGTTGGTTGAAGAAACTGATTTGCCGCGACTCCACATCGTCACGGGCAGCGAGATCAAACAGCGCTTGTGGCGACAGGATGGGTTGAAAGCCAGGAATTGCTTGTCGTATCAGCAATGGTTTTTTATGCCAGTATTCGGACAGGAATTGTTCTGGAGAGATGTCGCCTAGCAGCGTCAGGGGTGTCGTAAATTTTTTCATGTGCGCATTATAGGCGTGCCTGCGCTGCAGTTCCAGACGGGTATAATCCCGCATGCATATATTTTTAAAGGATATCGTATGAAGATTGTCAAAAACTCAGTTGTTACCGCCCGCTATACTCTGTCGGATGCGCAAGGCAATCTGATCGAGGAAGGTCAGGAGCCTATGGTGTATCTGCACGGCGGATATGACAATATCTTCCCGAAAATCGAAGCGGCCCTGGAAGGTAAAGAAACTGGTTTCTCTACTGAGATTCAACTGGAGCCAGAAGATGCGTTTGGCGACTATGATGCGCAACTGGTTAAGGTTGAGCCACGTGACCGTTTTCCTAGTCCACTCGAAGTTGGTATGCAATTTGAAGGCATGCCGGAAGAATCTGATGAAGGTGAAAGCCATATCTTTACCGTCACCGATATCGCCGAGGATAAAGTCGTACTGGATGGTAATCATCCACTGGCAGGTGTTGCATTGCGTTTCAGCCTGACTGTGGAAGCTGTGCGTGCAGCCTCCGACGTCGAAGTGGCACATGGCCATGTACACGGCGCACACGGCCATCATCATGACGATGAAGACGGTGACGGCAGCGATGAATACCGCACCCACCATATTCACTGATCAACTCCTGCGCTGGCTTTGCATGTAGTTGCAAGTCAGCGGGTATAAAAGTGAAAAATGCCGCAGATTTCAGGTCTGCGGCATTTTTTTTGGGGTCTGATGAACGGTGATCGGTGAGCGGTGAACGCTGGCCTGCCCTTTATTTTCCCAACAGTTGTTTCAGCTCATACAGTGCATCCAATGCTTCGCGCGGAGACAGGCTGTCCGGATCGACTTTTTTCAACGCATCCAGGGCTTGTTGCTCTTCCTCGCTGATGGCTGGCTCTGCTACTGCCTCTGGTGCGCTGCTGGCACCAGAGAATAAATCAAACTGCGGTGTGCTTTGCAATGAGTGCGCTTCCAGATCCGCCAGATGCTTGCGTGCCGAGCGTATCACTGGCTGCGGTATGCCAGCCAGCTGCGCGACTTGCAAGCCATAACTCTGCGACGCCGGTCCAGCTTGTACCGCATGTAAGAACACGATGTTTTCCTTATGTTCTACCGCTGACAGATGCACATTTTCCGCACTCGGATGGGTATCTGGTAACTGGGTCAGTTCAAAGTAGTGCGTCGCGAACAAGGTAAAGCTTTTGGTGCTCTGTATCAGGTGTTTAGAAATTGCCCAGGCCAGCGCCAATCCGTCAAAAGTAGAGGTGCCGCGACCGACTTCATCCATCAGCACCAGCGAGTTTTCTGTGGCGCCATGCAGGATGGCTGCAGATTCTGTCATCTCTACCATGAAGGTGGAACGTCCTCCGGCCAGATCGTCTGCTGCACCAATACGGGTGAAAATTCTGTCGATAGGGCCTATGCTTGCGCTGTGTGCCGGTACATAGCTACCCACATAAGCGAGCAGGGTGATCAGGGCAACCTGACGCATAAAGGTCGATTTACCACCCATATTCGGGCCGGTAATCAGTAATAATTTTTTATCCGCATCCAGCTTGCAGTCATTCGCGATAAAGCGTTCTATCTGATTTTCGACGACAGGATGGCGGCCCTGGCTGATGCTGAGGCTGGGAGCCTCAATCAGCTCAGGTGCGCACCAATTGTTTTTGCAGGCATGACCCGCCAGGCTGACCAGGGTATCGAGGCTGGCGACCGCATGGGCTATGGTCTGCAGCTGTGCTATATGCGGTAAACAATCCTGCAATAACTGCTCGTACAGAATTTTTTCCCTGACCAGAGCGCGCTCTTGTGCAGAAAGCGCCTTGTCTTCAAAGGCTTTTAATTCCGGCGTGATATAGCGTTCGGCATTTTTCAGGGTTTGGCGGCGCCGGTAATTGTCCGGTACTTTATCAGCCTGGCCATTGGTGACTTCGATATAAAAGCCGTGTACCCGGTTGTACTCCACCCGCAGGTTAGCGATGCCGGTACGTTCACGCTCTGAGGCTTCCAGATCAACCAGGAATTGCCCGGCATTTTCTGACAACGCACGCAGTTCATCGAGCTCTGCATCATAGCCTTTGGCAATCACGCCGCCATCTCGCACCATGGTAGTTGGCAGTGGTAACAGACTGCGTTCCAGCAAGTCCAGGCACTCTGCAGGGGTCTGCAAATCCTGCAATATCTGCGTCAGCAGGCTGGTGTGGTTGTCGGCGACACACAGGCTCACATAATTGCGCAAGCTAGGCAAATGCTGCATACCATCGCGTAATGCCGACAAGTCGCGTGGTCGCGCAGATTGCAAAGCGATACGGGTGGTAATGCGCTCAATATCCGGAATCGCATTCAGGGCGCTGGACAGGCCTTCGGTCGAATCAGCACTCATGATCGCCCTGATCGCCTGATGGCGTGAGCGCGCCACGCGCTGATCGCGCTTCGCATGATGCAGCCAGTGACGCAGTAGGCGTGATCCCATCGCGGTTTTGCAGTGATCCAGCAATGAGAACAAGGTTGGCGCTTCCTGGCCACGCAAGGTCTCAGTCAGTTCCAGGTTACGTCGGGTGGCGGTATCGAGTCCGATGAATTCATCTTCATTTTCCACGCTCAGCGCATTGACATGCTTCAAGCCGCGGCCCTGGGTGCTTTCCGCATAGCGTAACAAGGCACCGGACGCGCCCAGTGCTGCAGACATATTTTCAACGCCAAAACCAGTCAGTGTTGATGTGCCTAACTGATCCTGCAGTGCTTTTTGTCCTTGCTTGATATCGAAGTGCCAGTCCGCGACCTCTGAAAATTTACCGGGCAGGGCTTGTCTATGCTCATCCAGCATCAGCGTGCCAGCTGAAATCAGTATTTCGGCTGGTGCGATACGTTCCAGCTCATGTTGTAAGCGCTGAGGAAGCGACTTTTCATCGCTGGAAAATTCCATCAGCTTCAAGGCGCCACTGGCCAGTGACAGCCAGGACAAGCCGACGGTAATGGTTTTTCTTTGCTGCGTCAGGCAGAGCGCCAGCAGTGGCCGTTCCGATTTTTCCGGCAACAGATCGGTATCGGTCAGCGTACCAGGCGTGACGACGCGCATGACTTTGCGCTCTACCGGCCCCTTGCTGGTGGCAGGATCGCCAATCTGTTCGCAGATTGCAGCGGATTCACCCATCTTGACCAGCTTGGCCAGATAGGGCTCCAGCGAATGAAATGGCACGCCTGCCATCTTGATAGGCTCGCCGCCTGAGCTGCCGCGCTGGGTCAGGGTGATACCCAGCAGACGCGATACTTTTTCCGCATCACCAAAAAACAGTTCATAAAAATCGCCCATGCGATAAAACACCAGCGTATCCGGATGGTCAGCTTTTATGCGCAGGTATTGCTGCATCATTGGCGTATGTTTGGAATTGTCGTTACTCATAAATCTTTATTGTTATTGGGATGATGTTGTCTGGTTGCCGGAAATGAGCAGGCATGCAGGATTACTTTAGCCTGATGATCAGTTTGTGTATCGTTTGTTGGCTTCATCATTCATTGAAAAGCTTGAGCTCAGCAAAGATACTGTTGCGTGTCGTAAGCTGTCAGGCAAAAGTTCCGCCATAAAAGCCAATATTATAGTGGATGGCGCTGAGGTATAGAGAGATAGCGAGAGGTGTCGCGCAAACTTGCGCGCACTTTTGCTGCGGTTGGCGCAGCTTGAGGATGGGTTGTGATTGCGGACGGTGATTCGCTCACAGATGCTTAAGCATCAGATGTAAATCGAACTTGCTCCGGATGCGGTCTAAGTCGGATAGAAAAACGCAGTAAGAAAGTCAGCGTATTGTGGATGCTGACTCGCTTACTGCGTAGTTTGGCTTAGCCGTTGCCGCGGCTGCCAGATCTGCGCGGGCCTGCAGATTTACCACCTAACAGATTACTATTGCGTGGCTTAGGCTGCTGTGGGCGGCCGGCTGTTTCGTGGCGTGTTGGTGCCTTGGCTGCCTGAGCTTTGTTACTACCTGCCGGGCGGGCTTTGCGTTGACCATTGCCGGGATGATTGCGGCCTTCAAAGCTGCGCAATTGAATAGGCTGGGCCTTGGCATTCGGATCGGGAATGAAGCCATCTATGATTTCCTGAGGAATCTGACGCTTGATGAATTTCTCGATATCAGCCAGCAGTTTGAACTCGTCCACGCAAACCAGCGAAACGGCTTCGCCACTTGCACCGGCGCGGCCTGTACGGCCGATGCGATGCACATAGTCTTCCGGTACGTTAGGCAAATCGTAGTTAACTACGTGCGGCAACTGGTCAATATCAATGCCGCGTGCAGCGATGTCGGTGGCGACTAATACGGACAAACTGCCATCCTTGAATTCAGACAGGGCTTTGGTGCGTGCAGACTGGCTCTTATTGCCGTGGATAGCCATGGCCGTAATGCTTTCTTTGCCCAATTGTTCGACCAGGCGGTTGGCGCCATGTTTGGTGCGTGTAAACACCAATACCTGCGACCATTGCTGCGACTTGATCAGATGCGCGAGTAATGGATGCTTTTTATCACGGTCAACCGGATGGATTTTTTGTGCAATCACTTCCACGGTTGAATTGCGGCGCGCGACTTCTATCATGGCCGGACTATTCAGCAGGCGGTCAGCCAATGCTTTGATGTCGTCCGAGAAGGTCGCTGAGAACAGCAGATTCTGGCGTTTTGGCGGCAGGATCGCCAATACTTTTTTGATGTCGTGGATGAAGCCCATGTCCAGCATGCGGTCTGCTTCATCCAGAATCAGGATTTCGATATGACGCAGGTCTATCGTACCTTGCTGATGGTGATCCAGCAGGCGACCCGGGGTCGCGACCAGTACGTCTACACCTTGCTTGAGCAGTTTAATTTGCGGATTGATGCCGACGCCACCAAAAATAACACCGGAATTCAAAGGCAAATATTTACTGTAAAGGGCAACGCTTTCCTGCACCTGAGCGGCGAGTTCACGGGTTGGTGTCAGTACCAGCACGCGGATAGGGCGGCGCGATGTTTTGTCGCTGGGGCCGTTAGGTTGACTCAGCAATCTTTGCAATACCGGCAAAGTAAAGCCCGCGGTCTTGCCAGTACCAGTTTGTGCCCCTGCTAACAAATCTCCGCCTTGGATGACGGCTGGAATCGCTTGTTGCTGAATAGGAGTAGGGGAGGTGTAACCTTGTTCGCTGACTGCGCGAACGATGTCCTCGGACAAGCCGAGTTCGTGAAATGAGGGCATGAGATTGTACAATCTGAAATCACGGGTGAACTATATCAACCCGGTAAAACCTGTGCTTCGCCGGATGGCGAAGCACAATGGAACTTATACTTTTGAAGCTAAAGACGGAAGCAGCCTGGCGCTTATTTTGCGCTGCCTGCAAACGGCTGCAATACATTGACCATCTGGCCAAAGACGCGAGGTGTGCCGGCCATGACATCACCCTTGTACAGGTAGTCAGATTCGCCGCGGAAATCAGAAACGATACCGCCTGCTTCGGTGATTAACAGTGAACCCGCAGCGATATCCCAAGGCGCCAGACCTTTTTCAAAGAAACCATCGAGGCGACCCATCGCTACATAGGCCAGATCCAGCGCAGCGGAACCCGGACGGCGCAGGCCCTGGCATTTGCCGGTCATGACTTTAAACATTTGCAGGTATTCGTCCAGGCCGGACAAATCACGTGAAGGGAAGCCTGTGCCGATCAGCGCATCAGCCAGCTTATCGCAACGGGTAACACGAATACGTTTTTCGTTCAGGTAGGCACCAGAACCTTTGGTGGCAGTGAACATTTCATTGCGGGTAGGATCGTAAACCACAGCTTGCGTGATCACGCCTTTGTGTTGCAGCGCGATCGATACACAGTATTGAGGGAAACCGTGGATGAAATTAGTCGTCCCGTCTAATGGGTCGATAATCCACACATACTCATTTTCATCATGCAAATTAGCGGATGCACCCGATTCTTCCGCCAGGATGGCGTGCTCAGGATAAGCGCTCTTAAGAACTTCAACAATGGCTGCCTCAGCGGACTTATCAACGTCGGTCACAAAGTCATTGAAGTGTTTTTCAGTAACACTGACGCGGTCGAGGTCGAAAGACGCACGATTGATGACTGCCGCACCGCGGCGAGCGGCCTTAATAGCCGTATTGAGCATAGGATGCATAATTATTCCGATAAAATGACGGCAAACCCGCAGACATTTGCCAAAGCAGCAAAGTTGGTAGTTTGCAATAATGAAAATGGTAAAGAGCAGGCGCTAAATCTGGCAGCAGGCTGTTTTGCTCTACTGATTATAATTAACGCGGATAAACGCTATTTTAAATGAACTTGACAGAAACTGACACATCTCTTTTTACGCGCTTACGTTTTGTACTGGTAGAAACCAGTCATCCTGGCAATATTGGTGCTGCTGCACGTGCCATGAAAACCATGGGATTCAGGCATTTGGTACTGGTCAATCCCAGATTTCCCGATGCCTTGAGTCATCCGGATGCCATTGCGTTTGCCAGCGGCGCACAAGATATTCTGGAGCAAGCTCAGATCGTTGATTCGGTTGCCGCTGCCTTGCAAGGCTGCGAGCTGGTGGCGTCAGTCAGCGCCAGATTGCGCGAATTCTCGCCGCCGGTGCAGACGCCACGCGAATTGGCTGAAGATTTTCAGCGCCAGCTGACTGGTCAGGCCGCCATCGTATTTGGCAATGAGCGCTACGGCTTGCCGAATGAAGTGGTGGTAAATAGTCAGGTGCTGGTGAATATCCCCGCGAATCCTGATTATTCTTCCTTAAATCTGGCGCAGGCGATACAGTTAATTGCTTATGAGTGCAGGATGGCTACTCAAAATGAAGTGCAGAATCCTGCAAAAATCGGCTTCCAAGGGCAACTGGCAAATGCTGAAGAAATTGAAGGTATGTATCAGCATCTGGAGCAGGCTTTAGTGTCGATCGCGTTTCTGAATCCTGCCAGCCCTAAGAAATTAATGCCGAGATTGAAGCGTTTATTTTCACGCACGCAACTGGAAACGGAGGAGGTGAACATTTTGCGTGGCATATCAAAGAAAATTCTTGACCTAAAGAATCTATAACGGCAAGGTTGAGTGAAGCGTAATTGAAAATTGTGCTGAGTGAGATACGTGTAAAAAAGAATTTAACTTTATTTATTGCTTTTGGGTAAAAAATTTCCGGTTTGATATTTTCAGTATGACTTGGTTTTGTTATAACGCTAGCATCTGATGCCAATCTTCTTATTGGCGGGCAATATTTAAGACATTTTGGGGAAATCATCATTTTACCGTTTCGCAGATCCACACTTTCTCTGGTATGTGCCTCCGCGTTAGCTGTGGGTGCTACCGGACAGGCATATGCACTGGGATTAGGCGCGGTTCGTTCGCAGTCTTATCTTGGGCAGATTTTGAAGGCACAGGTTGAGTTAACCGGTGCCGATAGTTCTTCTGTCGATATGTCCTGTATCCATGGCTCGGTCGAGTCGACCGAGGGTGTGATGTTGTCACCAGTGAGTTTGCAACTGGTTCAGCGTGGCGGTAGCAGCTATTTGTTGCTACAAAGCCGCAGAAATATTTCTGAGCCAGCTGTCAAAATTCTGCTCAATATTCAATGTGAAGTGCAATTGCACCGGGAATATCTGTTACTGCTCGATCCGCCCCAAGTGACGGCAGCGCCAGAAAACCTGCCTGGCTTACCTAGTCCCATAGCTGTAACAAAAGTGGACGCTCAGGCAGCACTGACTCAGGGCGGCATGACTGGCAGCGCTGGAAAGGCGCGTTCCCCGGCGAAGCGAACAGGCGAGGGTGGGCCAGACTCAGGAACGGAAATCGTCAAAGCCAAACGGAAAGCGGCAGAGCCTGTTGTTACGTCGACATCCCAGGCTGCGACAAAAAGTAATACGCCTCAGCTCATCGAAAGCCGCGCAAAAGATGCATTGAAGCTTACGGATAGTGCAGAACTGCCCAAGCAGGGCATGAAGATGGCGCAGACTTTGTCAAGCGGTGTGGCCAATGGTAAAACCGGTGCGCAGGACATTGAAGAGTTGCGCCAGGCGCAAGCGCAATTCGCCGCGATGTTAAGAGGCGAAGCGCCAGCCCGGCCTTTACCAGATAAAACGCCGGCAGAAACGACGGAAAAAGCGGAAAAGCTGAAGATACAAAGCCTGCAACAGGAAACCCTGCAGCTGAAAAAGCAAATACAACTCGACAAGTCCCTGTTTGACGAGCTCAGAGAGAATTCCGTTTCGAAAACCTGGCTTTTTATATTGTCAGGGGTGCTCGTGCTGGCATTTGGTTTGGCGGGGTTGTTGTTCGCTTATATACGCAGATTGCACAAGAAGCATGCAGCGAGCTGGTGGGAGCAAAAAGCGGTTAAACCTGAACCTGAGACTAAGAAGAATATTGAGGAATTGGTGGATAGCGTTCAAGCCACTTACTCCCAGGCCAGCGGCGGCGATGCACCAGAGTCGCAATTGCTGGCACGTACGGTACCTTCAGCGGCGCGTCCGACACTTTCCGCGACGCCAGATCCTGTCGTTAAAAATACCGGAAAGCTGGAAGCACATTCTGTTTTTGGAAAAAATTTCACGCCTTCCCTTGAAGATACCAATAGCAGTACCTTCAATTTTTTCTCAAGCAGAAACAACTCTGTAAAGGTTGAGGAAATTTCGGATGTGACTCAGGAGGCTGAGTTCTGGATGTCGGTCAATGATCCTGAGCGTGCAATTGAAATCCTGGAGCCGCAAGCGGATATTGACCAACCGGATTCGCCGGTGCCTTGGCTGTATTTGCTGGATTTATACCGCGTGGTTGGCCAGAAAGAGAAATACGATCATTTGCGCGATCGGTTCGTGGTGTTTTTTAATGCGAACATCCCTGAATTCGAAGTGGATCCAGCCAGTCTGCCTTCCCGTACATTGGATGACTTTGAGCATCTGATGAAGAAAATCTGCGCGATGTGGAATACCAACGAAGCCTTGCCATTCTTGCAGAGTTTGCTGGTGGATGACCGCGACGGTAAGCGTATGGGTTTTGAGTTACCGGTGTATCGAGATATCCTGCTGCTAATTAGCATCGCCAATGAGCTGGAACGTAATCGTACCCTGGACGCGCCTGGCCATGGTTGGAACAAGGTTGAAGACAGTTCAGAGCCGGCGACACCGATATTGGCAACAGAAGATGATAGCAACATTATTAATTTTGAGTTGATCGATTTTCGAAAGCCAGGATAAACCAACTTGCTAACAGCGCTGAATATGTCGCTTTGCCATGATGTTACATGACACATGCCAGATGTAAAAGTGGGAAGCCAGGCTTCCCATTTTTTTGACTAAGCTATGTTGCCTGAGGTCTTAGGCAGCAAAGCTGAGGCATAAACTGCGAAAGTCGTAGCTCAGACTGCCCGCCGCATTTTTTGTACCGTGTAGTTTTTAACTTCAGGTGGCGGTTCGACCAGCTTAACAATGGCAAAGGTGCAGTTGTCGCCCTTAGGTGCGCCTCTGTCGCGCGCCTTACGTATGAGTAGCTCAGATGCTTGCCTCGGGGTATTGGCAGCTACCGCTGCTGACAACTCGGCATCGTCAAAATAATGCCAGAGCCCGTCTGTGCAGAGCAGGAAGCTGTCACCTGCAGCCAGGTTTTGATATTTACCGAAGGTGATGAAGGGCGCTGTATTGCTGGATCCCAGCACGTTCACAAGGATATTGGATAATCGGTGTGTTTTCGCTTCTTCTGGCCGGATTTTTCCTTCGTCGACTAGTTTTTCTACGTAGGAATGATCGCGGGTTTTTTCGCCAAAGTTAGGACCACTGAAACGGTACAGGCGCGAATCGCCTGCATGTGCCCAGATGGCTTCTTTCTGTGGCGTGATGACCAGCGCGGCGAAAGTACTGTGCGGTTCTTTTTCAGAGGACACCGCGGTCAGCTTAATGACGGTATGGGCTTCCTGAAGTATGTTCTCCAGCAAAGTCTCGACATTGCTGCCGGTATAAAATTCATCAAATAGCTGCTTAGCGGTACGGATCACCTGTTCAGCAGCGAGGGCACCACCACTTTTACCGCCCATGCCGTCAGCGACAACTGCCATCATATAGCCGGGCGCACACGGTGCCGCAAATAATGCGACCCGGTCCTGTTGTTCTTGTCGGTCACCGATATGTTGTCCGGTGCCAGCTTCTATCTTATATTGGCTCATACGTCTCGGTAGATTACACTAGCGGAAAGCCAGTTTATTTGGCTTCCCAAAATTTCACACTATTTTACTTTAAGCTGAAGGCTATGAGCCATCCTGAACAAGTACGTCAACGAATAATCGAGCTGGAAGTAGAACATCGTGATCTGGATGTGGTCATAAATACACTGACTACGGATCCTGCACACGATGAATTACAATTGCGTCGCCTGAAAAAACGGAAGTTGCAGCTCAAAGATCACATAACTTTACTGAAAATGCAACTGACTCCTGATGTGCCTGCCTGAATTTTCTGGCAAACTGCGTCCCCTTGATTGAAATTGATTGTCTATTTTGACTGATATCCCTCCTTTATCCACTGATACTAAAGATGGTTTGCACCATCAGGATGTAGCGCATATTTTTGGTTTTGATGGTCCCCTGAGTGCGGCTTTGCCCGGCTACCGCCCGCGCCAGGCGCAGACCGAGATGGCAAAAGCGATCTCCGACGCTATCGCCGGACAAAAAACCTTGCTGGCAGAAGCCGGTACCGGCACCGGTAAAACTTATGCCTATCTGGTTCCGGCGCTGCTGTGGGGCGGTAAAGTCATCGTTTCGACTGGGACTAAGAATTTGCAGGATCAGTTGTTTCAGCGTGATATTCCGACGATCAAAAAAATCCTTAAGGCACCGGTGTCGGTTGCCTTACTCAAGGGCCGTTCAAATTATCTGTGTCATTACCATCTTGAACGCACCCAGCAGAATGGCCGCCTGACCAGCCGAGAGGATGTCGGTTATCTGCGTGACATTTCGCGCTTCATCAAGACCACCATGACGGGTGATAAGTCGGAATTGTCACGGGTGCCTGAAACCGCCAGCGTCTGGAGCCTGGTGACTTCAACTAAAGATACCTGTATGGGTACTGAGTGTCAGTATTATCAGGATTGCTTTGTCATGAAAGCCAGGAAGGAAGCACAGCAGGCCGATGTGGTTGTGGTCAACCATCATTTGTTTTTTGCGGATGTGGCACTCAAGGATACCGGCGTGGCCGAGTTACTGCCATCAGCTAATACGGTGATTTTCGATGAGGCGCATCAGTTGCCGGAAACCGCGACCTTGTTTTTTGGCGATACGGTGTCGACTTCGCAGGTATTGGAATTATGTCGCGATGTGCATGCAGAGGGCTTGTCCCACGCGCGCGATGGGGCTGAATGGTCCAAACTGGTGGCACCGGTTGAAAAGGCTGCACGTGATCTGAGGCTGGCTTTTCCGCAGGATATAGTCCGTCTTTCTATCGATCAGATTGCCGCTTCAAGCCCGTTTTTTGAAGCTTTGGATACCTTAAAAGACAGCATGAGCGAGTTGATTGCGGTGCTGGAAAAGCAGGCAGAACGTGCAGAAACGCTGGAGCAGTGTCGCGCGCGCGCCATTATGCTGCAAGATCAGATCGATGACTGGAATGCCGAGCCGAAAGATGCCACAAAAGCCGGTGATTATGTGTTGTGGGTAGAGGCTTTCTCTGTCTCCCTGCAATTGCACCGGACTCCTCTGTCGATCGCACCGATATTTAATAAACAGCGCGAAGGGGTGCCACGCGCCTGGATTTTTACCTCAGCGACTATGGCGGTGAAAAACGACTTCACCCATTATGTGTCGCAAATGGGTTTATGGAATGAACCGGCATTTACCTGGCCCAGCCCGTTTAATTATCAGGAGCAGGGTTATTTGTATGTGCCGGATGGCATGCCAGACCCGAATTCGCGCGACTATGCGGATGCTGTGATCAATGCGGCGTTGCCAGTGATTACCGCTGCTAAAGGCCGAACTTTCCTGCTATGTACCACGCTTAAAGCAGTACGCTTTAGTGCGGAACGCCTGAAACAGGAATTTGAGCAGCGTGGACTGAATTTTCCCTTATTCGTGCAGGGTGATGCGGGCCGGACTGAATTGCTGGAGCGCTTTAGAAATTCCGGCAATGGCGTATTAATCGGCAGTCAAAGCTTCTGGGAAGGGGTGGACGTACGTGGTGAGGCTTTGTCCTTGGTGATCATCGACAAATTACCTTTTTCCCCGCCGGATGATCCTGTGCTGGCAGCACGTATCACTGCGATGGAAAAAAAAGGGATGAATGGCTTTGTGCATCATCAACTGCCGGAGGCGATCATTAATCTGAAGCAGGGCGCTGGCCGCCTGATCCGCGACGAAACCGATCGCGGCGTGTTGATGATTTGTGATCCACGCCTGATTTCTAAGCCTTACGGTAAGCGCATCTGGCAAAGCCTGCCAGGTTTTGCGCGTACCAGGCTTGAGTCGGATGTATTGGCATTTTTTGAGCGGCTAAGCACTGAAAGTTCAGCGGCGCCACCTGCTAAAGTTTGATGTGACGAGGCGACTTTAACGCTGATCATGACCGCTTTGCTGATCGCGCCGGTGAGCGGTTATCAGTCCCCAGCCCAGTTGGCGCCGGATATCTTCAAGTGCTGTTTTTTCCGGATGCTCTCGCACAGAAGCTGTGGGTCGTGCCGGCTTATCTTGTCTTGCCTTAGTCGATTGGTTTTCCATGATGATTTCCTGTCTGGTCTGAATACTTGCTACGGGTGTAGCAACTGTTTTGTATCTTCCTGAGATTTAGCCTAGTCAAACTTGCGTAAATTAAAAGCAAATTTGCAATGTTTAACACGCATAGAACTTACGCACATGAACAAGCTAGCGGAGTCGTTGTACCGATGATGAATGAGATAAAAGATATAGTCGGAATCAAGCTTGCTGAGACCGGGCGGCTTGTACCTTGGGCAGAAACCTTGTCGGCCTGGAATGCGCTGCAGCTGGAATTCGCGAACCAAGTCGGTCATGCCGCCTATTGCTATACAGAGCGTAGCAATTTGGGTTTACTGGCTCAGGCCGCATTGCGGGCAGGGCGCTACGCGCTCGAGGAGTATCAGATCGTTGACAGCAAAAAGCATGGGCCGCTGCAAGAAGTCTGGGCTGGACGTTGCGATTGCTGGCTATCTGGTGGTGAATATGGTGAGCTGATCGAGGCTAAACAAGAGTTTTTGGCGATACGTTCGCCATTAGCAGCTAAGCAGGCTGAGCGCTTACTGGATCAGGCCGTGGCCGCTGCCTCAATGACGCGCGGCGATACGCCGTTGCCCGCGATTGGCATTGCCTTTCTCCCGGTTTTCTTGCGTGCCAGCTGTGATCCTGAAGCGAGCCAGTTCGAAACCGAACTGCAAAACCTGGTACTGTCCTTGCAAACCTGCAACTCGGATTTTGCTGCCTGGTGTTTTCCTGCTGCGACCCGCAACTATCTTGGGAATGGCGGAAGTGCATTGATGCCCGGCATCCTGCTGTTGGGCAGAGCCGTGGCAGAGCGTACATATTTCTCAGATGTCGATATAAGAAATTAGAATTAGACCGGTCGTCTGCAAACTTTTCTGAAGCCTGTTATAGTAGTCCTCATCAGTAGCAATTAATTTTTAGTAATTGTTTGGCGATGGCGGGATGCTTGCAGGATGAGCGCATTCAATCCTTGCATCATCGTTATCATTATTCTGCTGCTGTGCCGCTGCTCACACCTCAGTCTGCTCATAGTCAGCAGGCGGGATTGAACGACAATGCTGCATTGCTAAAACTACTGAATGCGTATTCACATTAACTTCGGAAGGTCATCATGAGTGATTTAATTCAAAAACTGCAATGGCGTTATGCTGCCAAAAAAATGAATCCGGCTAAAGCTGTTCCTCAGGACAAGCTGGACCGTATTCTGGAATCTATTCGTCTGACCGCAACTTCCAGCGGCCTGCAGCCATATGAAGTGCTGGTTGTGACCAATGCGGAAATCCGTGAAAAGATAAAGGCGATCGGCTGGAATCAGGCACAGATCACGGAAGGCTCGCATTTACTGGTGTTCGCAGCATGGGATAACTACACAGCAGAACGCATCAATATGATGTTTGACCTGACCAATGAAGTGCGTGGTTTTAAAAATGAAGGTTGGGAAAACTATCGCAATATGTTGCTGAACCTGTATCCGGCACGTGATGCAGAAGTTAACTTCCAACACGCTGCGCGTCAGGCCTATATCGGCCTTGGTACCGCACTCATCGCTGCAGCAGAAGAGCAGGTCGATGCAACGCCTATGGAAGGCTTTGATCCGGACAAGCTGGACGAAATCCTGGACTTGCGCGCTCAGGGCTTGCGCAGCGTCGTGATCCTGCCACTCGGCTATCGTGAAGAAGACAAGGATTGGCTGGTGAACCTGAAAAAAGTTCGCCGCACTAAAGAAAACTTTATCCGCGAAGTTAAGTAAGGTGGATCAAGGCTGTCAGCCTGGTTGTCGGTTTTGACAGCCGCTGACAGTCTGATTAGCCGCCACAAAAAAACAGCTGCGTTCTGCACCAGGCAGACGCAGCTGTTTTGCATTCAGTCAGCGCAGATTCAGATTTTCAATTTCATCCCGGTCAGCGCAGGAGCTTCGAGCCGTGCTGATGATGAACCAGGCACGGCAGGGAAACGAGAGCTTTGCTGATTCCAGTCCTGTAATGCCTGTTCCAGTTCGGCCTGATTGCGGCCGACAAAATTCCACCACAACAGCAGGTCTTCCTGTAACGGTTCGCCACCGATTAACAGCACACGGCAGGCCGCGTCACAGCTTAAGTTCAGGTTGCCACTGCCAGGCGGCAGGTAGGCCAGGTGGCCTGGTTCCAGCTCAGTGCCATTCACGCTGGCTTTACCTTCCAATACCAGTACGCCATATTCAAAGCTGGCTTCCAGCGGCAGCTCTGTGCGTGCTGCAGCGGTGCTGCTGAAATCCGCACCACATAGCGGGGAAAACACTTCGACCGGCGAGGTATGTGCAAGCAGGCTGCCGGCCAGAACGGTAATCCGGTAGCCATCCTGCTCCATTACCGGCAGTTCAGGATAATTACGGAAGCCTGGTGCGCGCTGGCGTTCATTGTCCGGCAAGGCGATCCACAACTGCGCAGCATGCAGGCGAGCGCCGTCCTGCACACTGTCTTCGGTATGTACGATGCCGTGACCTGCCGTCATCAGATTGACCTGACCCGGTTTAACGATTTGCTGGTGTCCGGCCGAGTCACGGTGGTAAAGCTCGCCTTCTATCATCCAGGTAAAGGTTTGCAATCCTATATGCGGATGTGCGCCTACATGCATGCCTTTACCGGCGGCGAACTGGGCCGGGCCGACATGGTCGAGAAAGCACCAGGCGCCTATCGTTTTTTGCTCACGATGCGGCAGCGCACGCCGTATAGTGGTGTCTTCGCCGATCACAGAAGTACGCGCTGTGAGCGTGCGCAGGGTGGCGCTGTCGGTCGTCATTTGAGTATCCGTTGACATAGCAAATTGGCTTAAGCTGGCTCGGTGAGTGAGGTGGCGATACGGACTTCACCAGTCAGGATTTTATGAACCGGACAGGCGTTGGCAATTTTTAGTAACTGTTCGCGCTGCTCCTGACTCAGTTCACCTTGTAACTCGATCACACGCACGATGTCATTGCCGGCTTCCGGTTTGCCGTCAGGATTCAGTGACAGCTTCACTTGTATGCCGGTCAGTGGAATCTGCCTGCGTGCTGCGACCATTTGCACGGTAATCGCGGTGCAGGAACCCAGGCTGCCCAGCAGCAAACGATCAGGTGACGGCGCGGTGTTGGCACCACCGACTTCTAAAGGTTCATCGGCTTGCCATTGATGGCCCAGATCATCGCTCAGATGAACGAGGTAAGGGGTGTCGCCTAAGCTGGCGGTAACGGAAGGTATGCCTGACATGCTGACTCCAGAAAAAAAAGAAAAAGTGTAGTGCGCTCCGGTGCTGGCTAGCAGGTCGTTGACTGACTGCGCACAGGTGGTTGAGATGGTGCCACAATTTCAATTCACAAGTGAGATGGCGCTGCGTCTGATCAAGCGTATCGCTGGCCAGGTGTAGTAGGTGCTGAATTGACAAGCGCCATTGCAGAAATCATGACTGCTAATTGAATGACTATTGAGTTTTACGCGAAGGCGCCCATCTGGCCTTGGTCTGATACAGCCTGAGGAGGCGATGTGTGGTGGATAGGATGCATTTTAATTAGCGTGATTTGTGCTCTGGTCTTGGTGCCGAAATGGCGCTTGCATCAGGTATTGGGCAAGGCATTTCCGTTGCCGTATTCAAAAATCTTGCGCAGGAATCTGCCCGGTTACAGCAGGATGCCTACCGATTTGCAGATGCAGCTTAAGCGACGCATACGTCAATTTCTGTTTCAGAAAAAGTTTGTTGGTTGTGATGGTTTGCAGGTGACGGATGAGATGCGCGTCACCATCGCAGCGCGTGCTTGTTTGTTGTTGCTGAACCGGGAAACCGAGGTCTATCCTGATTTGAGCCACATACTGTTATATCCGGGAGTGTTTGTGGCGCCGCGCAGTCAGATGTTGGACGGCGGCGTGGTGACCCATACCAATCAGGGCTTAAGCGGCGAATCCTGGAGCGATGGACGCGTGATTTTGGCCTGGGATCAGATTGTGCCGCCTACACCAGAGCAGACAGCTGCGCTGGCCGGTCAGGACGTGGTTTTACATGAATTTGCGCATCAGCTCGATAGCGAGAGTGGCAGCACCAATGGCGCGCCGGTGTTAGCCGGGAAGAACGCCTATGCATATTGGTCCGAGGTCATGCAGCGCGCCTATGAACGCTTGCAGCATGCACTCAACCAGCAACAGGAGACAGTGCTTGATCCTTATGGTGCGACCAGTCCGGCCGAATTTTTTGCTGTGGCGACCGAAGCCTTTTTCAGGAAAAGTCATGCACTGGCGGAGGCTGAGCCTGAGCTGTATGGCTTACTGCGTCAGTATTACCGGGTGGATCCGCTGGACTGGCTGTGAATACAGTCCGGATAAGGGAATGCCGCCAGAACCCGCATGGATATTGGGTTTTGGCGGCATGAGGGTGATCAGATTGTTTATTTAGACTGCCTGCAGCGCCTGTTCCAGATCAGCGATCAGGTCATCGATATGTTCGATACCGATCGATAAACGCACGGTTTCTTCTTTGACGCCGGCTTTCGCTAATTCTTCCGGATTCAATTGTCTGTGGGTGGTACTGGCCGGATGGCAGGCCAGCGATTTGGCATCGCCGATATTCACTAGCCGCGTGAACAACTGCAAAGCGTCCTGGAAGCGCGCTCCAGCTTCACGTCCGCCTTGCAAGCCGAAAGTCAGGATGCCCGATGGTTTGCCGCCCAGGTATTTCTGCGCCAGCGCATGATCAGGGTGATCCGGCAGACCTGCGTAATTGACCCAGCTGACTTTGCTATGTGTCTGCAGATAGCGCGCGATGGCGGCAGTATTCTCAGTGATGCGATCCAGCCGCAAGGCCAGTGTTTCTATACCCTGCAAGATTTGAAACGCGTTAAACGGTGATAAAGCCGCGCCGGTATTGCGTAAAGGGACCACCCGTGCACGGCCTATGTAGGCGGCTTCACCGAGTGCTTCGGTGTACACCACACCGTGGTAAGACGGATCAGGTTCATTCAAACGCTTGAAGCGCGCTTTGTGCTGCGCCCAGGGGAATTTGCCGGAATCGACGATGATGCCGCCTATGGTTGTGCCGTGGCCACCCAGGTATTTGGTCAGAGAATGCAGCACAATATCGGCGCCGAATTCAATAGGGCGCAACAGATACGGTGAGGGCACGGTGTTATCCACGATCAGCGGCACGCCATGGCGATGCGCAACTGCTGCGATGGCTTCGATATCGGTGATGTTACCCAGCGGATTGCCGATGGATTCCACATACACCGCCTTGGTTCTGTCATCGATCAGCGCGGCGAAGGATTCCGGATCACGGTAGTCGGCAAAGCGGGTCTGGATGCCGAACTGGGGCAGGGTATGAGCGAACAGATTATAGGTGCCTCCATACAGCGTTGATGCCGATACGATATTGTCACCGGCTTCGGCGATGGTCTGGATCGCATACGTGATCGCAGCCTGGCCCGAGGCTAAGGCAAGCGCCGCGATGCCACCCTCTAAAGCGGCGACCCGCTTTTCCAGCACATCATTGGTCGGATTCATGATGCGCGAATAGATATTGCCCTGAACTTTCAGGTCAAACAGGTCTGCGCCATGCTGGGTATTGTCAAACGCATAGGCCACGGTCTGATAAATCGGTACCGCGACAGAACGTGTGGTGGGATCAGGCGAATAGCCGCCGTGTACAGCGATGGTTTCTAATTTCATGGTCATCCTCGGGTCAAGAAAACCAGTTGATCTTAGAAAGCACGCTCCTTTACGGCAAGGAATATTTTGCTATTTTTATATGATTAAAAAATATGAACAGCACCGATGTGCATTGCAGTCAGCCCGCAGCAGGCTGACTGAGCCACACGCAATCAGGTAATCGCTTCCAGCTGCTCTTGCTGTTCCAGCCAGTCGATCTCCAGCTGCTCCAGCTCTTTGACTACATAGGCCTGATCCAGCAGCAAGGCTTTCAGCTTTTCTTTATTCGCTTCGTCGTAAATGCTGCTGTCTTCCAGCTGGCTTTCTATGCTGCTTTTTTGTGCATTCAGTTTCGCCATATTTTCTTCCAGGCGCTTGATACGGTTTTCTATAGGCTTACGTGCTGCAGACAGGCGCTGGCGTTGTTCTGCATCGCGTTTGCGCTGCTCTTTGTCATCGACCTTAACAGCGACAGGCTGCACCTGCGGCAAGCTGTCCTTCACTTTACTTTTTTCAGGCAGAGAAGGGCTGGCAGCGGCTTCCAGCTTGCTTTTGAACAGCCAGTTCTTATAGTCATCCAGATCGCCGTCGAAAGGCATGAGCTTGCCATCAGCGACGATGATGAACTGATCGGTGGTGGCGCGTAACAGATGGCGGTCATGGGATACCACTACCAGCGTGCCTTCGAACTGCGCCAGCGCTTCGGTCAGGGCTTCGCGGGTTTCCAGATCCAGATGGTTGGTCGGTTCATCGAGTAACAACAGGTTAGGGCGCTGCCATACGATCATCGCCAGCGCCAGACGCGCTTTTTCACCGCCTGAGAAAGGTTTGATCGGGCTGGTTACCATGGTGCCAGGGAAGTTAAAGCCACCGAGGAAGTTACGCAATTCCTGCTCACGTACATCCGGTGCGATGTGGGCCAGATGCCACAACGGTGATTCGTCATGGCGCAGCATTTCTACCTGATGCTGGGCGAAGTAACCGATAGACAGGCCTTTACCGGTTTGCATGGTGCCTGCCAGCGGCGAAATGTCACCGACGATGGTTTTGATCAGGGTCGATTTACCGGCGCCATTCACGCCGAGCAAACCGATGCGCTGACCGATCTGCAGCGAGAAATTGACGTCGCCGACGATCTTTTTCTCTGTAAAACTATGATCGGTTTCTGATTCCAGACGATAGCCGCAATCCACGTCTTCCATCACCAGCATAGGATTTGGTGCGCTCAGAGGCTCGCGGAATTCAAATGAAAATTCGGCTGCAGCGCGTAATGGCGCCAGCTCTTCCATTCTGGCCAGTGCCTTGATACGGCTTTGCGCCTGTTTGGCCTTGGTCGCTTTGGCTTTAAAGCGGTCGATGAAGGATTGCAGATGCGCGCGTTTGCGGTTCTGCTTTTCTATCATGCCTTGTGCCAGTTCCAGCTGGGCTGCGCGCTGGCGCTCGAACGCAGAGTAATTGCCTGAATAACGTTTGAGCTTGCGATCATCAATATGGACCACCACATTCACTACACCATCGAGAAAATCGCGGTCATGGGAAATGATGATCAGGGTGCCGGCATAGCGTTTGAGCCAGTCTTCCAGCCAGATAATCGCGTCCAGATCCAGATGGTTGGTCGGTTCATCGAGTAATAACAAATCCGACTTACACATCAGCGCCTGCGCCAGATTCAGGCGCATACGCCAGCCGCCCGAGAAGCTGGCCACAGACTGTTCTAACTGATCCAGCCGGAAACCCAGGCCGATCAGCAATTGTTCAGCCCGTGAGCGTACCGTGTAGGCGTCAGCATCGGCCAGAGCACCATACAGGTTACCGATCTGTATGCCATTGTCATGGCTTTCCGGCTGTGCTTCCAGTGCGGCTAATTCGGCTTCCAGCTTACGCAGGGTCACATCGCCATCAATCGCATAGTCTATCGCACTGCGCTCCAGCGGCGGGGTTTCCTGCGCGACGTGGGCCAGTTGCCATTTGGCTGGAAATTCTATACTGCCCTGATCCGGATGTAATTCTCCGCGCAGCATCGCGAACAGGCTGGACTTACCCGCGCCATTGGAGCCGATCAGACCAATTTTATCGCCGGGGTTGAGCGTCACATCAACGCTGTCAAACAAAGGTTTGGTACCGCGGGCGAGAATGACTTGTTGCAAACGTATCATAGAGAATTCAATTCGGAGTAAGGCTGTGAGCCGCAGCGCCACAGCTGATATAGCATTAAGACTGCACTGAGCTGCACTGAGCTGCACTGAGCTGGCGGAACTTATCGCTGAAATATCAGTGACAGCAAGGCCATCAGCGCTGCGCATTATGCTTCAGCCGGGCTGATGGCCCAAAAAAAACAGGCAAAAACGGGCAGAAACAGGAAAAAGCGGGCAAACGGGCAAATTCAGCTTTGCCCTGTTCTACATTTTGCTGCGTGTGTAATCAGGCCTGGAAATCCTGCAAATCACGTGCTTCGATCAGGAATACCATGTCGTCGCCTGCGCTGGTAGAGACCCAGGTCAGGTTCAGTTCAGGGAAAGCCGCTTCCGCAAATGCGCGCTCATTACCGATTTCCACCATCAAAATACCGTCGTCTTTCAGGCGCTGCGCGGCACCCGCGACAATCTTCCTGACCAGATCCATGCCATCATCGCCACCAGCCAGCGCGATTTGCGGCTCATGCAGATATTCCTGCGGCAGGCTGGCCATAGAACCGGAATTCACATACGGCGGGTTAGTGATGATCAGGTCATATTGCTTATCCGGCACATTGGTGTACAGGTCAGACTGGATCAGATTGACCCGGTCTTGCAACTCATAAGTCGCCACGTTTTTGCGTGCGACTTCGAGCGCGTCAGCGGAAATATCGACTGCATCCACCTGCGCATTCTGGAACATATCGGCCAGCATAATCGGCAGGCAGCCGGAACCGGTACACAGTTCCAGGATATCCGTGATGCTGTCAGGATCATTCACCCAAGGTGAAAAATGTTCAGGGATCAGTTCAGCAATGAAGGAGCGCGGCACGATCACGCGTTCATCCACATAAAAATTATAGGTGCCAAGCCAGGCTTCATTGGTGATGTAGGAAGCAGGTACGCGGTCTGTGGCGCGGCGCTCAATGACTTGCATGACTTTGCTGATTTCTTCCGGCAGCAGACGCGCATCCAGGAAAGGATCAATTTTATCCAGTGGCAGATGCAGGGTATGCAGCAACAGATAGGCTGCCTCATCCAGCGCATTAGCACTGCCATGCCCGAAAAACAGCTTTTCCTGATTGAAGCGGGTGACTGCATAGCGCAACAGATCGCGCAGGGTGGAAAATGGTGATGTGGAAGTAGTCATAGTCGTTAATGATTGATGAACGGGCTGAAGATCAGCGGCGCTATACCCTATCAGGTCAGCAGATTTTCCAGCGTTCGTCGGTAAATATTCTTTAAAGGTTCGATATCCGCCAGCGCGATATGCTCGTCGATTTTATGGATGCTGGCGTTGGGAGGGCCGAACTCTACCACTTGCGGGCAAATCTTGGCAATGAAACGGCCATCAGAAGTGCCGCCTGTGGTCGATAATTCAGTCTCCAGCCCGGTTTCTGCGCGTATCGCAGCGGCCAGCGCGTCGCTCAGGCTGCCTTTAGGCGTCAGGAAGGGATGACCGCCTACGGTCCATTTGAGCGCATAGTCCAGGCCGTGTTTGTCCAGGATCGTATGGACGCGCTGTTGCAGGCCTTCGGCTGTGCTGGCGGTCGAAAAGCGGAAGTTGAAATCAATGACCGCTTCACCCGGAATGACATTCGAGGCGCCGGTCCCGGCATGGATATTCGACATTTGCCATGAAGTTGGCAGGTAGTAGTCGTTGCCTTCATCCCAGACTTCAGCGACCAGCTCTGCCATCGCTGGCGCAAACAGGTGAATAGGATTTTTAGCCAGTTGCGGGTAAGCGATATGGCCTTGCACACCACGCACCGTCAGTTTGCCTGACATAGTGCCGCGTCTGCCGTTTTTAATGGTGTCGCCCAGCTGCGCAGAAGAGGTCGGTTCGCCGACGATGCAGTAATCGAGCTGCTCGCCACGTTCTTTTAACTGATTGCAGACCACGACGGTGCCATCGGTGGCCGGGCCTTCTTCATCGCTGGTAATCAGAAAGGCAATCGAGCCCTGATGATCCGGATGGGCGGCAATGAATTCTTCGGTGGCGACCACAAACGCAGCAATCGAGGTTTTCATATCGGCCGCACCACGGCCATACAATTTACCGTCACGTTGGGTGGGTATGAACGGGGCAGATTGCCATTGGACGACCGGGCCTGTAGGCACCACATCGGTATGTCCGGCAAATACCAGCACGGGCTGCTGGGTACCACGGCGCGCCCACAGATTGGTCACGTCGCCGGATTGTATGGTTTCACAGGTAAAACCCAGTGGTTCCAGCAATGAAATCAGGGTGCGCTGGCAGCCTTTATCCTCAGGGGTAACGGAGTCGAGTGCGATTAATTGCTCGGTCAGAGCGAGGGTTTTACTCATGGTGTTCAGAACCGGGAAAAAATAGTGTTGAACGTGTCAGGTGTGAAACCTACCGACACATGTGCAATGCCTTGTGCATCGCTGATTTGCAGCACCGGACGCTTGACCAGCGAAGGATTGCTGAGTATCAGTGCAATCGCCGCTTCGCTATCACTGGCGGATTGTTTTTGTTCTTCGCTGAGTGCACGCCAGCTGGTACCTTTGCGGTTGATCAGCACATCCAGGCTCAGATGCGCCAGCCATTGTTCTATCGTGGCGCGTTCCAGACCTTGTTTTTTGAAGTCATGGAACACGAAATCCGGATGCTGTTCCTGCATCCAGACCCGGGATTTTTTGACGGTGTCACAATTTGGGATGCCGTACAGGGTGATCTTGCGTGGACTGCGATTCATTGGTTAATTCTTTAACGGTTTAAACGTTCAGCGTGAATTCGGTGAAAGAGGCTTCTTCTTTGGTTTCCGGCTCAGGTTCCGGTACCGGTGCCTGATTGGTCGACGTTTCATTATTCAGCAGCCACAACAGATTATTGGCTGAGTCGGCATTGGCCAGACCTTCTTCCTTGCTGATCAGGCCATCCTTAATCAGAGTCATCAGTGCGCGCTCAAAGGTTTGCGAGCCAGGCGACAGACTTTTCTCGATTGCTTCCTTGATCTGGAAAATATCGCCTTGTTCTATCAGCTCAGACACATAGCGCGTGTTGAGCATGATTTCGACCGCCGGACAGCGGCCGCCATCAACGGCACGGATCAGACGCTGTGAAATGATGGCGCGCACCGACGAGGCCAGATCCAGTAACAGCGCAGTGCGGTTTTCCATAGGGAAGAAGCTGATGATGCGGTTCAGCGCCTGATAACTGTTATTCGCATGTAGCGTCGCCAGTACCAGATGGCCGGACTGTGCATAGGCAATCGCCGCCATCATCGTATCCAGATCACGGATCTCACCGATCAGTATGCAATCCGGTGCCTGGCGTAAAGAGTTTTTCAAGGCAGTCTTCAGGCTTTCCGAGTCACTGCCGATTTCACGCTGATTGACGATGGATTTTTTACTGCGGAACAGGTATTCAATCGGATCTTCCAGCGTCAGGATATGGCCGGACTTCACTTCATTTCTGTGATCCAGCATCGATGCGATGGTAGTCGATTTTCCTGAACCGGTTGCACCAACCACCAGAATCAGACCACGCTTTTCCATGATCAGATCAGACAGCACTGGCGGCAGATTCAGGCTGTTCAATTTCGGAATATCACCAGGAACGAAACGGAATACGGCCGAGATCGAGCCACGCTGACGGAAGGCCGATAAACGGAAGCGACCTATGCCAGCCGCGCCGATACCGATATTGAGTTCGTTTTCGCGCTCCAAGACTTCCAGATGCTCAGGCGCGACGACTTCGGCTAACAGGGCGAGGATATTCGCCTGATCCATACGCTGCTGATTGATGGGTAGCAGATTGCCATTAATCTTGAGATGGACTGGTGAATTGATTGCGAAAAACATGTCCGAAGCATGTTTTTCTTTCATGAGCTGAAACAAGCGCTCCATTGCTGCCATGATGCTTCCTTTTCCCTGTTATACGAATTATTCTGGTGTTACTTTTGCCAAGCAGTGCTGGTCTGCTGCAGGTAGCTGGCCAGCACTGACGGGTTTGCTGAATTATGCGCCGCGCAGTAATTCGTTGATACTGGTTTTAGAACGGGTTTGTGCATCGACGCGTTTGACGATCACTGCACAGTACAGGCTGTATTTGCCATCCGCAGAAGGCAGGCTGCCGGAAACCACAACCGAGCCGGAAGGTACGCGGCCATAGCTGACTTCGCCGGTGGCACGATCATAAATTTTGGTCGACTGGCCGATGTAAACACCCATGGAAATCACAGAATTCTCTTCCACGATCACACCTTCCACGATTTCAGAGCGCGCGCCGATGAAGCAGTTATCTTCAATAATAGTTGGGTTTGCTTGCATAGGTTCTAAAACGCCACCAATGCCCACACCACCGGATAAGTGAACGTTTTTACCGATTTGCGCGCAAGAGCCGACTGTGGCCCAGGTGTCTACCATCGCGCCTTCATCCACATAGGCACCGATATTGACGTAGGAAGGCATCAACACCACGTTTTTGGCAATGAAGCTGCCGCGACGTGCGACTGCTGGCGGCACCACGCGGAAACCGCCTTTGGCAAAGTCTTCAGCGGTGTAATTAGCGAATTTCGTCGGCACTTTGTCATAGAACTGCATATGGTCGCCGGACGGCATGCAAATATTGTCTTCCAGGCGGAAAGACAGCAGCACGGCTTTCTTTACCCATTGATTCACATGCCATTGACCATCGATTTTTTGCGCGACGCGCAGACTGCCTGCATCCAGTTCGGACAACACGTGTGCGACTGCTTCACGCACTTCGGCAGGTGCAGATTTCGGAGAAAAACTGGTACGGTCTTCCCAGGCTTGATCAATGATTTGCTGTAATTGTTGAGTCATGGTGATGTTGGCTTTTAAAGAATAAAATTAAATAAAAAAACAGTTAAGCCTGGGCTGGGCTGAGCGGATACGATTCCCGCATCATAGTGCTTAGTCGGCGCAGACTCAATCTCAGTTGGTAAGTTGTGGCGGCTGACTGGTCTGGTTTTACCTTTGTGGGGCATTGACAGACCAGGAATGACCGTAGTTGACCTTTATTGTCCTTTTAGCTCATGGCAGAAAGCGACGATACGCTGCGCTGCTTCCAGGCATTCCGCAACGTCTGCTACTAAGGCCATGCGGATGCGGTTAGCGCCCGGATTGATGCCGTGTGCTTCGCGGGCCAGATAACTGCCCGGCAGCACGGTGACGTGATAACGCTCATAGAGTTGACGTGCGAATTCGGTATCGCTGATGCCCTGCAGATGATCGACTTTCGCCCACAGGTAAAATGCTGCATCCGGCAACTGCACATCCAGCACCTCTGAGAGTAATGGCGTAATCTGTGCAAATTTCTGGCGATATTTTTCGCGGTTTTCCTGCACGTGGAGCTCATCATCCCAGGCGACGACCGATGCCGCTTGTATCATCGGGCTCATCGCGCTGCCGTGATAAGTGCGGTACAACAAAAACTGCTTCATGATCGCGGCGTCGCCAGCGACGAAGCCTGAACGCATGCCAGGCACATTCGAGCGTTTGGATAAACTCGACAGGCTGATCAGGCGTTCATAGCCGCGTCCCAATTGACGTGCAGCCTGCATCGCACCGAGTGGGGCATCGGCTTTGAAGTAGATTTCGGAATAGCATTCATCCGCTGCAATCACAAAGCCGTAACGGTCGGACAGCTCAAATAACTCTTTCCAGTCATGCAGTTGTAAAACAGCGCCGGTAGGATTGCCGGGCGAGCAGACGAACAGCAGTTGTACCCGTTGCCAGATATGCTCAGGCACCTGGCTGTAATCGGGCGCAAAATTGCGGGCCGGATCTGCATTTACAAAATAAGGCTCAGCGCCGGACAAATAGGCCGCGCCTTCGTAAATCTGATAAAACGGATTCGGACACATGATGAGCGGTTTGCCATCTTTGCACGCAGCCGGATTGATAATGGTCTGAGCGAGAGCAAATAAGGCTTCACGCGAGCCGTTGACTGGCAAAATTTCAGTGGCAAAGTCAGGCGCCGGGATGTCATAACGGCGCGCAATCCAATTGGCGATACTGCGACGTAAGGCTTCTGAACCGGCTGTCAACGGGTAGCTGGCCAGTCCCGCCATGTTATTGCGTAGGGCATCTTCTATCAGCGCCGGTGTCGGATGCTTAGGTTCACCGATGCCCAGGCTGATCGCGTGGTAAGCCGGATTCGGCGTAATGCCGCTGAATAACTGGCGTAATTTCTCGAAAGGATAAGGCTGCAGGCTGGTCAGGTAGGGGTGAAAAGTCATGTTGGAATGGTTCAGTTTCAGTTCTGCTGAGTTATTTAAAAGGCAGGCGGATGATGGACTGGCGTCACTGATGCTTTCCGACATCACATTTGCTTTGTTCTTCTCGCAAGCAAGGTTTAACATATTATATCCTTTGCCCGATTCTCCCGAGAAAGGCTTTGTCGCAATTAAATTAGGATTTTTTAAGCTTTTTTACAGAAAATAGTGTTTTTGTTGGTTATTTTTCAAGGCTTTTTTGTGAAAATTTCGGGCATCAAATGGTATGATGCCATGCTTTCCTGTATGGCTCAGGGTATCCGTTCTCACGAATATAAGTGCAGTTCCGCGAGGGGCTGCAGACGATAATAAAACTTCATCAAGTGCGATTAACCTCTATTAAACTGTCGGGATTTAAATCCTTCGTTGACCCAACGCATTTTCAGGTGCCTGGGCAACTGGTCGGCGTCGTGGGGCCGAACGGCTGTGGCAAATCAAATATTATTGACGCCGTGCGCTGGGTGCTGGGTGAATCCAAAGCATCCGAGTTGCGTGGCGAATCCATGCAGGACGTTATTTTCAACGGTTCCACGCATCGCAAACCGGCTGGTCGCGCATCGGTAGAGCTGGTGTTCGATAACAGCCTCGGTAAGGCGGCCGGGCAATGGAGTCAGTACGCAGAAATCGCGGTCAAGCGTACGCTGACACGCGACGGCACTTCGACTTATTACATCAACGGCCAGGCGGTGCGCCGCCGTGATATTCAGGACATCTTCCTGGGTACGGGTCTGGGACCACGCGCGTATGCGATTATCGGTCAGGGCATGATTTCCCGGATTATCGAAGCCCGCCCTGAAGAGTTGCGTATCTTCCTCGAAGAAGCGGCCGGTGTGTCGCGCTATAAAGAGCGCCGCCGTGAAACCGAAAACCGGATTCACGATACCCATGAAAATCTGGTGCGCGTCGAAGACATCCTGCGCGAACTGAATAACAACCTCGAAAAACTGGAAGCCCAGGCCATCGTGGCCAATAAATTCCACGCGCTGCAGGCCGATCAGGAAGAAAAGCAAAAGCTGTTGTGGCTGTTGCGCCGTAACGAGGCTGCAAACGAGCAAAAGCGCCATTTTGCCGAAATAGAAAAGACTCAGCTGGATCTGGAAGAACAGACCGCAAAATTACGTCATGTGGAGCTGGAGCTCGAGCAAATGCGTCAGGCGCATTATGCCGTCGGTGACCGTATGCACCAGGCGCAGGGGCATTTGTATCAGACCAATGCCGAGATCGGCAGCCTGGAAGCCCAGATTAAATTTGTGATCGAATCGCGCAGCCGTCTGCAGTCACAACTGCATTCGCTCAAGGCGCAGCGCGATCAATGGCAGTCACAAAGTCATCATTTACAGGATGATTTATCCGAAGCTGAAATTCAGGTCGAAGAATTAGCCATGCGTGCCGAGCAGGCCGCGGAATCGGCTCAGGCACAGCAAGACACGCTGCCCGCGCTTGAACAGGGCTGGCGTGAATCCCAGTTGAAATCGACCGAGTCGCGTGCCAGGATCATGCAGATGCAGCAGCAGATCGAACTTGAGTCTGCGCATCAGCGTAATGCATCGAATATCCTCAATAGTCTGGCAGCGCGTAAAGAGCGCCTGATGCAGGAAAAGCAGGGCCTGGCTACGCCCGATTCTACCCATCTCGATAATCTCTCTATCCAGCTGGAAGAGAAGAAGCAGGTGCTGGAAGAGCTCAATATGCAGCTGGAAGAAGCGCAGGAACGTCTTCCAACACTGGATGAACAGCGCAAGCAGGCACAGCAGCAAGTGAATCAGGATGCGGCTGAGCTGGCGCAATTAGAAGCGCGTTTGCTGGCCCTCAAACAATTACAGGAAAAAGTACAAAGTCAGGGCAAAGTACAACCCTGGCTGGACAAACATGAGCTGGGCAGTTTGCCTAAGCTGTGGCAAAAGCTACATATCGAAGCAGGCTGGGAAACTGCGCTGGAGTCGGTGCTGCGTGAACGTACCGCATCTCTGGAAATGTCTAATCTGGACTGGGCTAAGGCCTTCTTCAGCGATGCGCCGCCTGCCAAGCTGGCGTTGTACAGCCCTCAGGTACAGGCAGAACCACCGGCCAGTGCGCCTGGGCTGAAACCGTTTATCGAGCTGTTGCAACTGAACGAAACCGGCATCCGCAGCCTGCTGCAAGACTGGTTACATCAGTTATACGTGGCCGAAGACGTGAGTTCAGCATTTGCTAACCGCGCGCAGTTACCGTTTGGTGCCTCGTTTGTGACACGTCAGGGACATGTGATTTCACGTACCAGCGTGCGTTTCTATGCATCAGATTCTGAACAGGATGGCTTGCTCGGACGCCAGCAGGAAATCGAGAATCTCGGTAAGCAATGCCGCGCGCGCCAGATGTTGGCGGATGAGGCAAAAAATGCGGCCATCAGGGCAGAGGCAGCCTATACCCAGGCAGCACAGCAACTACAGGACTTACGCCAGCGCGTTGCCGCACTGACGCAGAGTACGCATAGCCTGCAAATTGAATTCATGAAGCTGGCTGAAGTGCAGGAGCGCTTTAACCAGCGCTCGACCCAGATCGGCACAGATCTGGCTGAGATTGCGGCGCAGGAAGCAGAGCAGCAGCAGGTACGCGCTGAATCTGAGCAGAAATTTGAAATGCTGGATCTGGAACTGGCTGAAATGCAGGAATTGCATGAACAGGGCCAGACCGCCTATCTGGAACAAGAGCATGGTCTGAATCAGGCCAGACAGCGCGTGCGTGATCTGGAACTGGCAGCGCAGGAAGCAGCGTTTGCTGAAAAATCTCATCGCAATAAGATGGAAGAAATGCGCAGGAATATCGCGACTGCGCTGGAACAGTCGGCGCAGTTATTCGCCAGTATGGAACAAGGCCAGCTTGAGCTGGAAAGCATGAATGACCAGACCGCACAGGCTGGTTTGCAGGATTTGCTGGACCGCCGTACTGAACAGGAAAAAGCGCTGGCTAATGCGCGCCATGAACTGGATCAGCTGACCCAGTCGCTGCGTCAGTTTGAAGATAATAAAAATCAGATAGAACGCAGTCTGCAGCCTCAGCGTGACCGGATTATGGAGTTGCAGCTCAAAGAGCAGGCGGCTCGTCTGGCGCAGGAACAGTATCAGGAACAACTCAGGAATTTTGAAGTCGACGAAGCGCAACTCGCTGAAAAACTGCATGATGATCTGAAGCCTTCTTATCTGCAGGGCGAGGTCACACGCCTGGGCAATGCCATTGCGGCTTTAGGTGCGGTGAATATGGCGGCGCTGGAAGAACTGGCTCAGGCCAGCGAAAGAAAAACCTTCCTCGGTGCGCAGCATGCGGATCTGACCGAAGCGATCACCACGCTGCAGGATGCGATTCATAAAATCGACATCGAAACCCGCGAGTTGTTGCAGGGGACTTTCGATAAAGTGAATCATCATTTTGCTGAGTTATTCCCTATCTTGTTTGGTGGCGGTCAGGCTAAGCTGATCATGACTGGCGATGAAATTCTGGATTCCGGCGTACAGGTCATGGCGCAGCCGCCAGGCAAGAAAAATGCGACTATCCATTTGCTGTCCGGTGGGGAAAAAGCCTTAACCGCGACTGCCTTGGTGTTTGCGATGTTCCAGCTGAATCCGGCTCCATTCTGTTTGCTCGATGAGGTCGATGCGCCGCTGGATGACTCGAATACGGAACGTTTCTGTAATATGGTGAAACGTATGTCGAATAACACACAGTTTTTATTTATCTCCCACAATAAAATTGCGATGGAAATGGCGCAGCAGCTGATAGGCGTGACCATGCAAGAGCAGGGGGTTTCTCGAATTGTGGCGGTGGACATGGAGTCCGCTGTCAATTTTGCTACTGAGGTTCAAGCAGCATGACGGATTTACAATTAAGTTTATTTGCAAGTGGCGGTGTACTCGTGGTTGGGGTCTTTGCTTTCAATAAATGGCAGGAATATAAGGCGAAAAAAACCGTAGAAAACGCTTTTGGTGACGGCGATGACGATGCCTTACTGAGCCCTTCAGACACTCCGGTGGTACGCCAGGAACCGAAATTAAGCCCAGAGCACACGAAGCTGGAACCTGCCCTCGAGCCGCACTCTGAACAGGAAGCTGCCAGCACTGCGGTTGGCACAGATGATGTGAGCGGCACTGAGGCTGAAGCTGATACTGAAACAGTAGCGGTCGCAGTCAAAGTACACGCTAAAGAATTGCCCGTCGATGAGTTAATCGATTGCGTGATTCCACTCGAATTTGACACGCCGATGCGTGGTGAAAAATTACTGGCTGAAATCGCCGAATTAAAATACGTGGGTAAAAAGCCGGTCCATTTTGTCGGCATTACTGCAGCCGGTGATAAGGATGTGATTGCCACTGGTGGCGCCTACACCACGCTGCTGGCTGGCATACAAATGGTCAGCCGTAGCGGTCCTTTAAATGAACTCGAATATTCAGAGTTTGTGATGAAGCTGCGCGCCATTGCCGACAACCTGAGTGCGCATCCCGATGTGCCTGACATGAATCGCGTGATCAGTAATGCCAGGGAATTGCACCAGTTCGTGTCTGAACATGATGCGCAACTCAGTGTGAACATCGCTGCCAATGGTGCGGCCTGGGCCTTGAATACCTTGCTCGCGGCGTTAGAGAAGATGGGCTTCGATCAGCGTCCTGATGGCCGCCTGATGATGCCGGATGGCGATGGTGGCAGCCTGTTCACCTTATCGACCAATGTAGGCGTGAGTGAGACCATGACCTCCCGCCTGACCTTGTTGCTGGATGTGCCTTGCGTGGCACCAGCCCGTGATGGTTTCGGTGCGATGGCTGCCTGCGCCAGATCGCTCGCGACCCGCCTGGGTGGTATCGTGGTGGATGATGGTAATCGTCCTATCTCGAAAGAGGCCTTGGATGAGATCGCAGGTCAGGTCAGCGAATTCTATGGCGCGATGGAAGAGGCGCAGGTTCCTGCTGGCTCGGTACGTGCGCAGCGCTTATTCAGCTGATCGCTATGCAGAACGATTTGTTCGATGCTGCCCCTGAGGCCAGACAGGAAACTGTGGCTGAGCGTGCAGCAGTTCTGCGTCAGGAGTTAGAGCAGCACAGTCACGCCTATTATGTGTTGGATGCACCGACCATACCGGATGCTGAATACGATCGCTTATTCAGTGAGCTGCAAAGCTTAGAGCAAAACCATCCTGAGTTACGTCTGCCAGATTCGCCGACCCAGCGCGTAGGTGGTGCTGCCTTGCCTGAATTCTCTCAGGTTCAGCATGCGGTTCCTATGCTGTCGCTGAATAATGGCTTTGAAGATGAAGATGTGTTTGCCTTTGACAAACGTGTCAAAGAAGGTCTGGATGTGTCGGATACGGCTGAAATTGAGTATGCCATCGATCTGAAGTTTGATGGGCTGGCGATTAATCTGCGTTATGTGGATGGTATCTTCACTCAGGCAGCCACCCGTGGCGATGGCTACACCGGTGAAGATGTGACAGAAAATATCCGTACCATACGCAGTATTCCCCTACGGCTGAATACGGCAAATCCGCCTGCAGTGTTGGATGTGCGTGGCGAAGTGCTGATGTTTAAACAGGATTTTGAGAAACTGAATCAGCGTCAGCGCGATGCCGGTGCCAAAGAATTTGCCAATCCGCGCAATGCCGCAGCGGGTAGCTTACGTCAGCTGGATTCTAAAATTACGGCGCAACGTAAACTGCGCTTTTTTGCGTATGGCATCGGTGCCCTGGACGGTGCTGAGCTGCCGGAGTCGCACAGAGACTTGCTGGCCTGGTATGCCTCGCTGGGATTACCAGTGTGCGCAGAAAATGCGGTGGTGGCAGGCGCGCAAGGCTTACTCGATTTTTATCGCAACATACAGCAAAAACGCGATGGACTAGGCTATGAAATCGATGGCGTGGTGTATAAGGTGAATGCCTTTGCGCAGCAGGAGCAGCTCGGTTTTGTTTCGCGCGCGCCGCGCTTTGCGATTGCCCATAAATTTCCGGCTCAGGAAGCTTTAACCACGGTCAGTGGTATTGACATCCAGGTAGGCCGTACCGGTGCACTGACGCCGGTAGCGCGACTGGCACCGGTATTTGTCGGTGGTGTGACCGTGACCAATGCCACGCTGCATAATGAAGATGAAGTCAGACGCAAGGATGTGCGTATAGGCGATACCGTGATCGTGCGCCGCGCCGGCGATGTGATACCGGAAGTGGTGGCGGTCGTATTGGAACGCCGTCCACAGCCTGAACCGGCCGCGTTTGAAATGCTCAAGACTTGCCCAGTCTGTGGTTCTCATGTGGTGCGTGAAGAGGGCGAGGCAGTGGCGCGTTGTACTGGCGGACTATCATGTTCAGCACAAAGAAAAGAAGCGATCCGTCATTTCGCCTCCAGGAAAATGATGGACATCGATGGCCTGGGTGAGCGTTATATCGATACCCTGGTCGATCTGAATATCGTTAAGGGTATCGCCGACCTGTATCAATTGCAGTTGTCAGATTTACTGGAAATGAAGCGCCAGGCGGATTTGCGCGATGGCGTGACACCGGAAACCGTACTGCAAGGTAAGGTCGCCAGTAAGTGGGCGGAAAACCTGATCGCCGCGATTGCCGCCAGCAAGCAGCCGCCTCTGGAGCGACTTTTGTTCGCGCTGGGCATACGCCATGTTGGCGAGTCTACTGCTAAAACCCTGGCTGATTATCTGGGTAGCCTGGCGTTGATACGTCAAGTGCCTGCCAGTATCTTCCGTATTTTGCCGGATATCGGCGCTACCGTTGCCTGGTCGCTTGCTGAGTTTTTTTCTCAGCCGCAGAATCAAGAGGCAATCGATGGCTTGTTGGCAGCAGGTGTCGCGCCCGTTGGTGAAAAAGCCGTCAATCCTAAATTGCGCGATAAACTCGAACCGGCGGTGTTGCTGGCGGCGCTGGATATACCTAAACTCACACTGGCGCGTTGCAAGCAATTGACTGAGCGTGGTATCGGTCTGGGAGAACTGGCTAAACTCGATACCGCTTCCTACACGGCTTTGGGCTTGCCAGCTGATGTACAGCAAGCTTTACTGCAGTGGCTGCAGCAGGGCACGCATCGTCAGGATATTCAGGATTTACACGTATTGCGCTTGTCCTTGCTGGAGCAAATGGCAGGGCAGGTGCTTGAAGAAGGCCATTTAAGTGGCAAGACGTTTGTATTGACCGGAACCCTGGCTGAGCTCAGTCGTGATCAGGCCAAGGCCTTGATCGAAGCGGCCGGTGGTAAGGTGTCCGGCTCAGTGTCGAAAAAGACCCATTATCTGGTTGCGGGTACCGAGGCCGGCAGTAAGCTAGAAAAAGCACAAGAATTAGGCGTACCAATTTTGACAGAAGCAGAATTGCTTCAACTTTGTTCCAGGAGCTGAAATGAGAAAAATTACAAAAGCCGTGTTCCCCGTCGCTGGTCTGGGCAGCCGCTTTCTGCCTGCCACTAAGGCGCAGCCTAAAGAAATGCTGCCCATCGTGGATAAACCGCTGATCCAGTATGCCGTCGAAGAAGCGGTTGAGGCGGGTATCACAGAAATGGTGTTTATCACTGGCCGCAACAAACGCGCGATTGAAGACCATTTCGATAAAGCTTACGAACTCGAAAGCGAGCTTGAAGCCGCCGGCAAAGAAGCCTTGCTGGATCTGGTCAGAAATGTGATTCCTAAAAATATTAACTGCATTTATATTCGCCAGCCTGCGGCGCTGGGTCTGGGCCATGCGGTATTGTGCGCGCGTCCAGTGATAGGCGATGATCCATTTGCTGTGTTGCTGGCTGATGATCTGATGGATGCTGACATCGGTCAGGCCTCGGTCATGGCGCAAATGACTAAGGCGTATGAACAGGAAGGCGGCAGTATTATCGCCGTGCAGGATGTGCCACGTGAATTTACCCGTCAGTACGGTATTGTCAGTGGTTCGCCATATCAGGACAGGTTGGAAAAAGTCCATGGCATTATTGAAAAACCGATGCCGGATGTGGCGCCGTCTACGCTGGCTGTGGTGGGGCGTTATATTTTGTCTGGCCGGATTTTCTCTTATCTGGAAAAACTGGGTAAAGGTTCCGGTGGTGAAATACAGCTGACCGATGGTATCGCAGCGATGCTCAAGGATTTTCCGGTCTATGCATATCGTGCAGCTGCCACCCGCTATGACTGCGGCTCTAAACTGGGTTATCTGAAGGCCAGTGTGGCTTTGGGCCTGAAGCACAAGGAAACCGGCGAAGAGTTTGCGGAGTATCTGAAGTCTATCCGTTAAGCTACATGCTCATTTGCGCATTTGTCTGCGCGATCAGGAAACCCGGCCTGTGCCGGGTTTTTTTATGTCTGGCCTCAGCGTTGACACGCAACTGCGTTGGCGTTCAGATGCATGCGATGTTGCAAAAAACCAGCATTTTTAAAAGCACTGTATATGCATACAGTAATTGTGTTAAAGTACTTCCGTTGCGTAACACACCAGAGACAAAGTCGTGTTGTTCTGACTTTGCTGTACCTCATGTTTTGTTTAAACGATGGAGAGTTATCATGGCTTACCTGCAATCTTCTTTTGATACCCGTTTCAGCTTACAACTGTCACCAAATGCGTTTTTAGTCCGTTTGGGACGGCGTGAAATTTTCGTCTGCCGTGATTTTCGCCAGCGTTCCTATGCTGTGAATCCGCTGTTGGATTGCTCTACCGGCGTGCAAGCCGGTCACCTGGAAATGTTGTTCTTCAAAAAGTGGCTGGTGATTTTATCTAAGGCTAACTGGTAAGTGTCATGGCCTTCCTGAAAGTGCGGATTTCAGATTCGTTTTACCGTTCGGCCTGGCAAGCGATTGTGCCAGTCACATGTAAAAAAGGGTGAGCATCAAAGCTCACCCTCGTATCTCATCTTCGTTTCAGCTTTTGATTGTTTCAGTTTGCTATTACTGGCCAGTCCGTATCGCTGCCGGGCATCCTGCCCATGAGGAGCCAGCCGGGATGAATTCTCCCTTCATGACCAGCGTAAGTGGACCGAGACTGACATCATCTTCCACCACTGCGCTGTACAGCACATAACTGCGCGGCCCCATGTAAACCCGTTTGCCTATGCTGACCTGATCAATTTTCATGACCCGGTCTTCAAATAAATGGGTTTGCGGGCAGGCCAGTGCATTAATTTCGCTGTAGTCGCCTATGCTGACGCAGTCAAACTCGGTGATATCGGTGGTATCCATATACACACCACGCCCGATACGGCAACCCAGCAGATTAAAGGCGACAGGCAGCCAGGGTGTGCCGCGCAGATAGCGCATAAAGTTAGGCACAGCGATACCTTCATACAGATTGGTAATGCCTTCCGATAACCACACGAACGGGGTCCACATTGGCACGCTGGCCTTCTTGTAGCGGAAAATCAGCAGCCATTTCAGTGCCAGCACAAACGCAAAGCTGCCTATGCCATACATGAGTCCGGCACCGATCAGGTAGACCAGAACTTCGGTCCAGCGGTCTTCGCCAGCTAATGGCATCAGATCCAGCACGATGGTATAGCCGACCGCAATCACCAGCGCATGTGGCGCAACGATGCGGAATGCTTCGACTAAGCCTCGTCCCAGGCGACGTATCACAGAAGGGCGATAGGTCAGATGCTCAGGAAAGCCTTTGACTTCTTCACGCGCCGGTAAATGGATGGCCGGTGATCCCAGCCAGGTATCCCCATTTTTCAAGCGCTCATTGGCTGGCACGCTGGTATGTACGCCTATCAATACATTTTCCGGCAAGATGGTACCATCAGGAACGTAAGCACCATTACCGACAAAGCTGCGCTTAGAAATGACGGTAGGATGCATCGTCATCCAGCCGCCATCAATTTGCTCATCGCCGAGTAATACCGCATCAGCGATAAAGGTTTCATCGCCTAAGGTCAGCATGTCAGGTACCACGCCCAGCGCGGTGGAGATTTCTGCACCACGTCCGACTTTGGCACCTAACAGCCGGTACCAGAAGGGGGCAAAGACCGTTGCATACACGCCGTGCAATACATTGAGGCTGGATTCCTGTATCTGATTGACCAGCCATTTGCCCAGATAGACTTTGCTATGGACCGCGTACTTACCCGCTTGTAAGCGCGGCAGTACACTCCAGCGTATGCCCGCTGATAACAGCGCCGTGCAAATAATCAATACTGCTGTAGCCGGGAAGGCCAGCAGGAAATACTTGAGTAATTGCAGCGGTACCGAATTCCCATTCAGGAAAGAAAGCGTATCTATGCTGTCTAACCAGTCTATCGTGACAAAGCTAGGAAAGACCGGCATGAAAAACAAGGCGCAGATAAACAGTGAGCCGCAGATGAAAAAGCAAGCTTCCCATGCGGCACGTAGCGTACTCAGCGCAGGCCGTGGCGAGTCAGGGTCGGGCGTAAATGCACCGGTATCGCGCGCAGGAGAGCCTGCCCAGACACGGAATGCCGGAATATGCTGTCCCTCAGCCAGCGCTGATTGGCCCTCCAGATGGGCCGCTTCCGCCAGGCTCACGTTTCCTTCCAGTACAGCATAGGAACCAACACAGGCGTCTTTGCCCAGTGCTATCTGACCCAGGATGAGTTCGCCATTCTGTACTCTGGCATTTTCAAAGTTACAGGCATTGCCTACGCTGACGCCATCACCGATCTGCAGTAATTCCGGTGCCCGTATCGTCATCGAACCTATGATTACGTCGTGCCCTATACGTGCACCCAGTGCACGCAGCCACCAGGTATAAAGCGAAGAGCCACTGAGCATATACACCGGTGCGGCCTCTATCAGTCTGTCACTCAGCCACCAGCGGAAGTAGGTGAAGCCCCATAAAGGATAATGACCCGGCTTCAGATTGCCAGCAATCAGGCGTTTGCCCAGAATCGCAATGCCAAATTCTGCCAAGGTCAACAGCAGGAAGGCGGCAACGGATAATGCAACGGCGCGCGGGATGGAGTCATCCGCATCACCGGTGAAAAAATGGTAGGCAAAAAAGGGAGCCAGCCATTGCACCATACGCATAGCAACCAGCCAGGGAATACTCGCTGCCTGTGCGACTCCGCATGCATAGCGTTTCCAGTCAGGGGCAAACTTGCGTTCACTACGTGTTGTTGTCGCTGCCGGTTGCTGCAGAGAGGCAGCCAGCACCTCAGCAATGGCACCAACGCGTCGCTGCTGATAAATATCAGCAATCTTGAAATAGGCAAAGCGCGGGTCTTTCCGTATGGCTGATACCAGACGCGCCGCCAGTAAGGAGTGACCACCCAGATCCCGGAAGAAGTCAGCTGAGCGCAGTATGGCTTGCCCGGGGAACAAATGCGCTAAGGCCGGGAACAGACATGCTTCAGCCGGATTTTCAGGAAGGTCTGATTCTCCGGTCGCAAGTGCTGCGCTCAGTTCCAGGCGTTTCAAATGATTGCGGTCTATTTTGCCAGAGGTCAGACGTACCACAGCTTCCAGTAACTCGAAACGCGCTGGCAGCATGTAAGGTGGCAGCGCCGTTGCCAGTTGCTGACGCAAACGGCTCACAAAGGCAGCTTGATCTTCATTGTCCGTATGTGCAGTGTCACGCACGATGAAGGCGACGATCTGATCAATATCCTGATCTTTTCTGAGCACCACGGCGACCGTTCCTACGCCAGCTTGTTGCGCCAGCAGGGTTTCGATTTCACCCAGTTCGACGCGGAAGCCGCGTATCTTCACCTGATCATCGGCGCGGCCCAGGCATTGAATACTGCCGTCGTCCTGAATGACTGCCAGGTCGCCGGTACGATACAGGCGCTGATCGTGCTCAGATTGCGACCAGGGATTGGCCAGGAATTTTTCCGCAGTCAGATCCGGGCGCCCCAGATAGCCACACGCCACACCGGGTCCGGAAATACACAGTTCCCCGGTTTCACTCACATCCAATAAACGCAAGCCTTGCTCCAGCTCGGTGGAAATCACCATCATGGAATAGTTAGGCAGCGGCTTGCCTATCGTGACAGGCTGATCCGGATACAACTGAGCCAGACTGGCGGAGACCGTCGCCTCAGTCGGGCCATAGGTGTTAAACATCTGGCGTCCGGCGCGACTCCATTTCGCCACCAGCGATTCCGGGCACATTTCACCACCCAGATTGATGAGGCGCAGGCTGGGTACATCCTGGGTAAATAAAGCGAGCAGGGTAGGGACAGCGTGCAGTACTGTGATCTGGTTTGCCGCCAGCGCCAGCGGCAGCGCATCCGGGTCGCCAGTGATTTCCTTAGGCGCTATCCACAAGGTCGCGCCAACCAGATAACTGATCCAGATTTCTTCAAACGACATGTCAAACGCAACCGAAAAGCCCTGATACACTTTATCGCTGGCTTGTATGCCCAGTACGGCATTTTCGCTACGTAAGAAATGACAGATACTGCCCTGATTAACCAGGATGCCCTTGGGCTTGCCGGTCGACCCCGAGGTGTAAATCACATAGGCCGGATCGGTCGCAGCACATCCCTGGCGCCTTTGCAGCGTAGTCTGTACCGGGGCCAGCAAGTCAGCAGCATCCCAGATCGTCAAGCCGGAGTCAGTCAGCGTCTGCGCTAAGGTTGATGTGCTCAATAAGCCAAATGCCTGCGCATCCTGCAGGCAAACCAAAACCCGCTCTGGCGGTGTATCGGCATCAAACGGCAACCAGGCCGCGCCTGTCTTTGCTATCCCGGCCTGCATCACCAGCAGGTCTGTCCCGCGCGGCAACCATAAACCCAGAATTTGCCCCGGAACCACGCCCGCTTGTATCAAGTGGTGAGCGACCAGATCAGCACGCGCATTTAGCTCGGCATAGCTCAGGCTAAGGTCGCCACAAATCAGCGCGGTGTGTTCTGGCCGTGCGTCGGCTGTTGCTTCAAGAATATCTGCCAGTACTTCCTGGCGGAGCAGATCCGGGCGTATATCGCCGGATAAAATCGGTTTTACTGTGTTCGGACTACTGGATAAAGACATAAAGTTTCATTTTGGGAACCGCCATCACAGAACAGGTCTGACTCAACAGATTTTCTTTCTTCTTCTGCTGGTGAGGAGCTGATTCTGATACTAAACAAGCTGCTTGGGCGGCACATACAGCTTGTGGGCAAGTTTATCATCCTGATAAGCTGGGAATGTAGCAAAACCTCACATTCAGTTCAGAAATTCAACATAAATCGACAAAATCCCCAGCGTAGCTACATTGCAGGCGCTGAGGATGTCTGAGTTGAAAGCAAAAAGTAAAGAATCCGGGCGTGGAAATGAAGTTTATTGCAGCACCTGTATATTACGGATCAGATGAGAACGATTTTCCAGCCTGCGTCTTTTCATATGCGCTGGGTTTTGGTCTTCCAGCATATGGGTGTCGCGTAAGTGAGTCAGCGCACGGCAAATTGATTCGCGCGTGGACAGCAGGATGTCCGCCATGTTTCCCAGACTGGGCAAGGTACAAGGCAAATCCTTGTCCGTATCGTCGGGCCCAGAGTCTGCCAGTAGTTGCAGCAGCTTGCGTACCCGTTCATCGACCGTGCCGCAACGTAAGTCCATCGCTTCACGATGGCGCTGGTGCGCGCTGAGCAGCGCCTGCAACAAGCATTGCTGCCATTGCTGCTCATCGGCTAAATTCACCGGACTCAGACAGCTTGGGGTAATTGCCGTGAGTCTTAGCTGTTCGGGCATCGCCGCCAGACGCTCAACGCCGATCAGGTCTCCTTTCAACGCCAGTCTCAGAAAGCCGGGCTTGGTGGTTGTAGCTTCGGGCGCAAGGGTATCAATCCGGATCGCGCCACTTTTTACGCACCAGAGCTTTGCCGCCTGCTGTTCTGTCATTTCTGTCCGTGCCGCCAGAAAAATGGCTGTGTGATTGCAAATGGGGAAATTCATGCATACTCCAAAACCCGGGGACTGGCCCCGGAATTGATGGTGTTCAGGCTTCAGTTTGGATTCGAGAATCTTGGATTTTTGAGAAACTTGTCATCCGTCAGCGTGCCGAGAAAGTCGATCAGATCCGATTTATCCTGCTCACTCAGATTAATTCTGGTGATTAAATCGCTCTTATACGGATTTGTTCTGCCATCCCCCGCGTAGATCCCGGTCGTGATATGGCGTCCACCGGCGGCATAAAAATCCAGCACCTCCTTCAGCGTCGCGATGGAACCATCATGCATATACGGCGCTGTCACTGCGACATTGCGCAAGCTGGGGGCGCGGAATGCACCCATATCCTGTGCCCGCAAAGTGCTTTCAAATAAGCCGCGGTTAGGGAAGGGGAAGCCGCCTTTGCCATCAATGTTATACAGCCCGGTGTTATGGAAAGGCGTGTCGACTTGCGACAATCCTTTGAACTTGACCTGATCATTGAAGTTAAAACTGCCATGACAATGGAAGCACTCGGCCTTTTCTCCCATGAACAGATTCATGCCGCGTAATTCGGATGCGCTCAGTGTCGCTTTTTTCTGCAAGAACTGGTCATAGCGCGAATCACTGGACACCAGCGCCCGTTCAAAGCTCGCAATCGCGGCAATGATATTGGCGAAACTGACCGGATCTGCATCCTTCGGGAACGCTGCCTGAAACTGCTTTATCACCGCCGGATCTTGCCGGAAGCGTGACAGCACGGTGTTCTTGTTCTGATCATTGATCCCCATTTCTACCGGATGTTCACCGAACAGCGGTACTTCCATCTGTCGTTCCAGCTCGGTCAGTACCGGATTGGCCCAGGTCAGGGTCGCGTGATACACCACATTAGCCAGACCTTGCGAATTACGTGGATGGGTTTCACCGGTCGAACCGATTGCGAGCGGGCGACCATCGGTAAATGCCTTGTCTTGCTGATGGCAAGAAGCACAGGACTGGCTGCCATTGCCGGACAGCCGGGTGTCATAAAACAGCTGACGCCCGAGCTGCATTTTTTCCTCGGTATAAGGGTTCGATGCCGGAATGATGGCTTCCGGGAATCCATTCAATGCAGGCGTGACTGGCGTTGCATGACTATGGGTTGAGGAGGGGCCACCTCCACCAGAGCCGCCTGAACCGCAGGCCAGCAGCATCACGGTGCTGGCTAACAGCGAGAGTCCAGACAGCATAGAACGGCTGAAGATGGCTGCCATTATTTATTGCGTGCCACAAACACAGATTGCACACCGGCGGTGGTTGGGTTGCCGCTGCTCAGATCAATTTTAAAGCTGTCAAATATCCCTTTACATTCCTGATCAGTGGTACCCGACATACAGCCGACGGCGCCGCTGGTATCGCTGCTCAGATCGCTTGCTGCATACAATGCATTCAGATCCAGCGAGATTTTTTGTTTGTCAGCGTCAAAGTTTGCGAGCTTGACCACCATACGATTCGAATTCGTGCAGCTATAGCTGCCATTGCTTGCATTGGTCGTGCAGCCGACTGAACCTAAATGCAGATTCCAGGTTGACGACACGCTGTTGGTGGTGGTCGGTGGCACGGTGGTATTGTTGATGCGGGTGACATTCACACCACCGACAGGGTTTAATTCCAGCTTCAGGAACTTGCGGCCCGAGGTCCAGCTCCATGCCATCGCAGCCACATTCATTGGTTTGGTCGCAGTTGCGTAGTCAGTATGGTTCAGCGTTTCAGGCACACCGATTTCATAGCTGATACCCTTGTAAGCCGCGCCAGGAACCGTGCCGCTGATTACGCTATTGGTAGGTAATGCGGTGCCGCCGCAGGCAGTTGTGCTGCCATCGTTAAAGCTGATCAGGCTGACCTGATCATTTTGCCAGTCGTTCGCAGTCAGGGTGACAGGTACCAGCTTATCGTTGGCATCGATCAGCTTGACATTGGAGATGTAAAAACGCGCATCTTTCAATTCTGCAGTGCTGGCTTTGCTACCCAGGCCTGTGATGCTGGAACCGCATTTCACGGGTACCCCATTGGCGAGTAATTCAAAGTTGACCGAGACCGGCATTACTGCAGGATAGGTCACCGCAGGCGTTGTGCTGCCACCGGAACCACCGCAAGCGCTGAGCAATGTCAGTGCAGACAAGGCCAGTAAGGACAATGCTGCCGGGCGTGATGTTTGGATTGTTTGGAATGTTTTCATATTGATTGCCTAAATTAAGAAATTAAAAAGGTTAGAAAGACGATTGCAGGCCCAAAGTAAATGCCCATTTCGGTGCGAGTTGCACGCCATTGACGTATTGGTAGACAGGCAGCTGTGCGAAGCCGTAGAGATGGCTGCGCGCATTGATGCGGTAACTCAGTCCGGGGCTGATGGAGAGCGAGCGGCCACCAGAATTGTCAGGTTCAGCCTGAATGCCAGAGTCACGTTTCTTATGCTGGAAATTCAGTTGCAGCATGGGCGAGATGCCATACTTCCACTCAGTACGCAGCCCCAGATCCACACCTACAGTGGCACCCGGTTGATAGCCATCTTTTTCATTGAGCGGGATTTCTGTATTGAGCTGCACAAACCAGGTGCTTGCCAGGTCAGGTAACACACGCCGGTAATAGGCGCTGCCGGTCAGGTCGGTGGTGCCGCTGCCAGCTTGCAGACTGCGCTCGGCGGGTGTGCCGGTGTTGTTCGCGATATTGGTTTTTGCCGTGGCCAGTTTGAATCCCAACGTCGCACCCATGACTGCGTTTTTACCATTTGCTGATTCTTGTATGTCGGATTGGTAGCGTAAGGCCGCACGTGCGTCACCCATCTGGCGATACGTCCAGTTGACCCTTTCAGCGCTTTCGGTATGCACATGTGAACGATCAATAAAGGGCAGGACAAGGGATACGCCCCAGTTGTCATGAAACGCATGATCCAGATTGAACACCCAGCGCCGGCTGATCGTTTCCAGCTCGACTTCATTGGCATTCGATGGCGTGACTTTTTCTGCAGCAGACATCAAACGATTTTGATTCACCTGCTCAAACCGCAAATCCACACGGGTACCGCGCTCCAGCCAGGCACCCTGTACCGACCAGTCAGTATTGACCAGGCAAAAACTGCTACCGCAAGAAGCCTGCGCATTGCTTGCAGCGAGAAACGCCAGCGTGGACAGCATCAAAAAAGCAGGGCGCCTGACCGTGCTGCATAAATTTAAAGTAGACATGGATATTTCTTTTTTTAGGAACAAAATAGGAACAAAACAAAATACATACTCAGATTGGAGTGACTGACTTGAACGCAGGTCTGGCCGCCTCGGCCGGAATCAGCTTCAAGCGCTCAAGGTGAATACCCTGTTGCGTAGCCTTGGGTACACTCATAAAGGCATACGCATGCCACACACCCAAAGCACAAATCGCCGCCACGTTAAAGCAGTGCAGCGCCAGTAAACAGACTTCAGACTTTTTTAAAGAAGCAGACATATTTCCCTCTGTACGCTATGGCAGCGATCAAGGCCGCCTGCAGACAGGCGAGCACCATTCACGGCCTTTGGGATAGATGAAACAATCTGGAGCTAAGAGCAGCCTTCAGGCTGGATGAATCAAATTGATTCAGATTGACTCACAAGGCGGTGCAGACGCTGAACATAGCGAAAATGCTGGCGCGAACACTGGTAAGGCAGCGCGCAGCGACAGCAGCAGACCGCGCTGTCAGCAGCTTATGCAAAGAAGCAGCGTGAAATCAGATGCCTGAAGGACTCAGGCCAGGAAAGGTGGTGCCCTGGGCTGCGCACTGGCCCAGGAAAAAAGCTGTTTGGGAGAATGGTAAAAAAGCGGCGGGAAGGATGCGCCAATTTCGGCAGGCTGTATATCGCTGAGCGCGGTATTGATCAACACGGCATGATCAGCATGCGGCAGACAGTTAGCACAATGCCCTTTATGCACCTTACTCTGCGTGCCCTGCATCTGATCCGTTGGCGTTTTCTGATCAGCATCCGCGCTAACCGCAATCAGCTTGAGCGCTTTACTACCGTTGGCACTGCAAATTTCCACCCACAAGCCATCCGCCTGCTTCCCAGGAAAAGCAGCCGTCAGAGCGGGCGCAAATCCATTGAACAGCAAGGCAAAGCAAGCTATCCAGGAAATCAGTTGACGGAGTAAAAAAGAAGATCGCATGGTCTGAATTATATCGAATAGTCAGTCATGCTTGATGGCAATCTTGGCAGATTTGTTGAATTTTTGATTCTAAGTTGATCTGTGTCTATTTAAGTTTGAGGCGCAAAGAAACGACCCAAATAAAACATAAAATCGAAATGTAAATTGCGCACACACCATAAATCACACCCATTTGCGCATCATTAGCATTATTGAGTACAAAAAAAGCCGTGCTTAAAGACTGGTGCGCTATCAACAAGGCGTGCAAGGCGACTAATGCCAGCAAAGTCAGTCCAATCAAGGCAATACGGGCTGCCAAACTAAAAGTTATTTTGTGATGCTGTCTTGCAGTCACCCAGGAAAAACCTAGAGAGAAAATGAGCAAGTTGATTAATAGCTTTTGCATAGTGTTTACGTATTAAATGAATCAGGTTTCGCAAAGGCTGGCTCGTCTGGTCTGGCCGGAACATAACGCTTCCAGTCACTCAAATACAGACGCGACCAAAGCGCCAGACCTATTTCGCTCAGACCGCCCCATAGCAATGCTATCCATACAAAGGACATAGAGTGTTCCCACGTTGAGAGCAAGATCAGTAAGCAAAACATGCCCAATTCAAGGAAGCGCGTTTTCTTTTCAATGGGGTGCACATTGAGCTCGACCCGCGTGTTGCAACGGCTACAGGCCATACTTGTTTTGAGTGGAAGCCAGCGCCGCTGGCCAGAAAGTGGCTGGAATCCGGGTGGTTCTTTTTTAAGCGAACACGCACAGCTGGGGCAAGTGTAGTCCATAGGGCAGGGATCTGTAGTGATCTCTAATGTCGATGTTGACCGTGACATAAGCGATGAGGTTAGCGTTGTTAATTGTACTAAAAGAAACCTGCAGATCAAAAACAATCCGGTGCCAAAACCATGCAATAAGAATGCGCGGAGCTGACCTTGTGGCTGGGGGCAACGCCAAGTGCAATGTGTTCAGTCAGTGCGCAGACCACGTCACAGAATGAGCCTCTGAAATTGCACGCAACATTACGAAGGGACGGCGGTCATTTTGCGAAAGTTTTAACTCTGAGTATGCTGACATCTTATTTCTTATTTCTTATTTCTTATTTAAATTGCATTGGATTATGTCTAATATCAGCAGCTTGCTTAAGCAGTATAGACTCACGGAGAAATGTGGAAACAACGCTGGCGGCATTCTCTGGCACAGTTTGTAGCAGGCAATGTGGCGCGTTAATTCTGACCAACGAAACCTGCGGCAGAATACTTTTAATATGCTCCGCGGCGCTCTCGGGAACTAAACGATCATGCGTGGCCTGCAGGTACAGACAAGGCACAACTAATACCGAGAGCTGAGCCGAAACATCTAAGGAAGCGACCATTTGCAATCTGGTGCGGAGGACAGCAGGGGCAACACGCCCGACAGCCTGCGCAATGTCAGAGCGCAGCATCCTTGTTCCGAAAGCGCCTAGCAGAGCCCAGCTTAATACAGCAGGCGGCATCCAGTGAACGGGCGCAACTGCCAGCAGAGATTTGAATGGAGTCAGATACGGTCGCGGATTGCGTGCAAACGTGGCACACAGAATGACACCACATAAGTGTGACGGAGTCTCGGCCGCAAGAGAAATAGCTAAAGGGCCTGAGAACGACTCACCCAGAATGAAGTAGGGCTCATCGGTAGGAAGTGATCGTCGCGCATGCGCTAAAAGTTCACGGTAATTCAGGGTCTTATCTGTAGGGTAGCGAACGACTATGATGTTGAATTCGGCCCCGAGTGCATGCATGAACGACGTGAACAAGTCGCCAGTGCCATCCATTCCTGGTAATAAAACTAATGTCAGTATTACGCTCTAACCGTGAATTGAAAAACTGGCGTGTCAGTCTTATATTTTTGAACAGCGTTTATTTGCCTATCCTTCAAAAGCATAACGATTTCAGATGAATTATGGTCGGGTGTCGCCTGCCAGGTAAACGATGTTAGTCCTCATCCAACCTGCGTGGAAGCCGGGCTTCAAGCTGGGCCAAAAGCAGCCTGGCCTCTGCTTCTTCCAGTGCGGAACCGATGCGTAAGGTCTTGGCACCGTAATCAAATGCCAGCGGCCCATGTCCTGAGCCTATGAGCGGTGGTGCCCATGCTGATTGATTGGCGAAACTCGCGCGCGCGTATTCAGTGACGCGAAGATGTTTGATTTCAGCAAGGGCATAACGCCTTGACCATCCCAGACCTAGGGCTTCCAGTCGATGTTCGAAGGTGGTCGAATCCAGCGTAATAATCTCCCTGCCCGCGAGCTGCCAGATAATGGTGCTAACGACGTATATTCCGCCCAGCGTCCAGCCAGTTATCCATGCCGCCATGAAAAGTGAGGGTGAATTTTCGGAAGGATTTAGCAGTTCTGTCGCCGCTTGAATCTCGCCAAACGCCCAGCCGACTAACCATGCGCTCAAGAAAAGTATGATTAACCAGTTTTGGCGGGACGGTATAGACGCGCGTATTCCACCCGGTACCGCTTCAGTGGTGAATCTTGGAGGGGGAGGCGTGACATGCATTTTGATTACGACCTATATGTTGTGTGGACGTTCGAGGTTAACATGTACATATGAAAATGGCAATTTTGGTCGAATACTTATCAACGCATTATTCGCTGAATTTCCGGTTCATATTGTCTGAGCGATTGCCAACGTTGACGCGTTTGTTGAAATGACGGCGGTAGCTTGAGCGCCTGCTCAGGGCTTGACGAAAAATTCCCGCTGCTCTGCACCAGGCGCACCGCGGCGAACAACAACCCTCGCACCTTGGCAGAGCGGGTATGCGCGCAGGACTGGCTCTATGGCCCGAACCATCGCTTCGGCATCCGCACCGTACAGAAACAGCTGGACTTCATCCGTGCTCACTTCATTGCCATCAACAACACCCAGCTCTCCAGAACCAAGCGCATGCTCAAGCTGTTCTTCCAGCGTCATCAGATCGCAATCAGCGTAAACCTCTTCCGGCAAACCTTGCCCATCGAGATAAATAAGAACCGCCTGATCCTGTACAGGCTGCGCGGCAGGTCGGCCAAAAATGCGGGAGAGAAAGTTCATCGTATGTCCGTTTGAATTTAATTATGTTGCACAAGCTATTTATTTAAATCGCTCACTGCAGCACAGAGTTGAATTGAGGCGCAGTTAAAGCTGGAATTAAAGGCCGTCGGCTGGCATGCCGTTGATTGCATGCGGAGGCTTGCTCTGCAAGCCTGGCGAACGGGCAGTATGAATTGCAACGATACCAAACGAAAGCCGTTCGAACGCGACGTCTTCGAAGCCTATTCCCGCCATTTCGTCGGCGAGATCTTCAGCGCTTGGGAATTCTCGTATGCCTTTCAGCAAGTACTTGTAAGCGGAAGCATCGCCGCCGGTTGCCAGCCAGCCGAGGACCGGCATGCAAATTGACATGTACAGCAAGTACATCCTTTGTAAGGCTGACCAAGGTATATTGGACGCTTCAAGGATGATGAGGCGGCCACCAGGCTTGAGTACGCGTAACGCTTCTTGCAGGGCAAGGCGCCGGTTGCAGATTTTTAAGCCCAGCGAAATCGAGTAGGCATCCACACTATGCGTGGCGACGGAAGGCATGCTTTCTGCATCCAATAACTTGAGGGTAACCGTCGCAGAATACTTACTCAGCCGCTTCTCAGCGATGGACAGCATTTTGGGGCTAAGGTCTGACGCCAGGATGGTTCTTCCTTCGACGCCAGGCTGTGACACAACGCGCAGAATGATATCGCCTGTGCCAGTCGCTCCATCAAGGAGAATGTTCCAGCTTTCGCTTGCGATTTGCTGTGCGACCTTGCGCTTCCACAGGCGATGAATGCCAAAGCTGAATACATCACAGAGCCTGTCGTATCGGGTGGCGATGCGTCCAAATATGTCGTCGGCTTGCCATTTAAATTCAGCTGCATTGTCGGTGACGTATGATTTGGCGTCTGTCATTTTACGACCTCAAAAGTGTGCGTACAGTGGTGCGTATTTCGGAGTGAGTGGCTCTCAAAAAAGATCAGAGTCTGGCATCTGAACGTGAAGCGAAAAGTCTAAAGGATCGCAGGAAAAACGCTAAAACGCGTACGTTTGATCTAAGGTTTAGGCATCACACTGGGAATGACAGATACCGATTCGGGACCGTAGCTGTGAGCCAGACGCCATTCTCAGACTGATAAAAGATATAGCCGTGATTGTGCATATCCAAGGCGCTAACAGATAACACGACCGGGCTTCCATGGCGCTTTCCGACTTCATGGGCTGTGGCATCGCTTGCCGATAAATGCACATGTTGTCTGGAGCCTGGCACCAGCCCAAGTTCGCGAATAGATGTGAGGAATCGTGTGGCTGTACCGTGAAAGAGTATTGCCGGAGGTACCTGAGGTGCAAGACACAGATCGACCTGAACGGAATGGCCTTGATTGGCCCGGATTTTTGAACCATCGGGCGTTACGGAAAATCTCTTTTTCTCATTGGTAGCCACGATTTCCATCACGATGGGACGACTCAACTGAGTTCCATGTGCGTTCGCATGCTTGATCAATTGATCGAGGTCCACCCAGCCTTCCGGGTCAAGCTGCAAACCGATGGTTTCGGGCTTGTGGCGAAGTACGAGACTGAGGAATTTACTGAATGATTCGAATTGCCTGGACATTAAATTAAAGCCTTAGGTTTGGGTTAAGCGGCATTTTGCTGTTGCGAGGCAGGCTCATCACTGAGAGTGCCTTGTGTACTTTTCCCGAAGATCAGGAGCGGGTTGACGAGGACCAGCTGCAACTGTCCATCCACAATGTTTGCTGATTTGAGCGCGAGCTTAGCTATGCGGCCATATTCCTGATGAGACTGGACTGAGTAGATAGGGAAGCGATTCATGATGGCAGCCATGATGCCGGGGCCACGAAGCTTGATTGCTTCATTAAGGTCCGGTGCGGCGCCGGTCATCTGGAATTGGGTTACCTGAACGTCGGTCAGGTAAAAGTTGCCTGAAGCTTGTTCGTAATGTGGGCGACCGCTGAGCTGAGCAGAACCTGGCATGGACCGATGACCGAGCGTGGCTACGAAGGTGGTCTCTATCACTATGCGGTTCGAGCCGTTGGTGAGCGCCAGGCGTGGCGCCAGAAGTTCAATACACGCACCCAGCACACATTTCTTAGCGGGGAAGTGAGGTTCAATTTGCGCTTGTAACTGAGCCTGCGTCAGCTTGAGCGTGACCTCGGGTGCATACTTCAACAGTAGCCATGCTCCCACCAACAAGACGAGAGAAAGCGCACCGATGGTAATTAGAATGCGACGAAAGAGCATGGTATGTGCAACCTAAGGTTTGAATTCAGCTTGTGCCGTTGAATGAAACGGTAGCCGTCATAGAAGGTGGGGCAGTATAAAAGGCGACCAATAGCACATTCCGGTCAAACACCGGCTGTTTGCTTAAAGCGCTTTAGCGCAGCCTGACTCTGTTCCCAGATGGTTGGGATAGCGATCAGTGCCCCTGCAGCAGCATATAAATAGATTTTGTCGCCGAGTACTTCACGTGCCATTGTCGGGTCTTCCAGGCCGCCAAACACAAACATTGTTTTAGATACCCACGGGCCAAAGTGTTCGGGATCAACGGCATGCATAAGCGCAGTGACAGACACGCCCAACGCGAGAATGCCGATCAAGACTGCGAAACTAAGTTGTGAAACACAGATGATGAAGTCAGTTCTTCGGTTTGAATTTAGGGCATTCATTTTGTTGTCTTCATAGGTATTGAGTCGACTAAACAGACGTGAAGTTGGTTTCGACGTGGATTCTCAGGGGGGCAACCAGCGTATTCGACTTTACTGCGTGCGTGCGCCAACAGGGGCCTGGTAGACTGACCACTTGCCATCTTTAAATAAATACAGTGCCGAAGAAATACGCATGCGTTCACTGCTTGAGTGCAGATAGGCGACGGAGCTTTTCATGGTTTCGACTGCCTTCAGGTCGACCAGCGGTGCAAACATCAATCCTCCTCGCTTAGCTACCAGCGCGACTACACCGTCAGGGTATTTCTTGAGTTGAGCGTTCCAGAAATCTTTGTCCAGGAAGTAGCTGCTGTCCAGATCAGGAGACTTAGCTTTCACTTCAAAGAGATCATTCAAGGGTACGGCTTTAGGCTCGCCATACACGCGTTTGATGTTGCGTACAGCAAGCTCAAGGGCAGCTTCAGGAGTTAGCGCCAGACGCTCAATATCCTTGGGAGTAGCGCTTGGCATGCTGGTCGGTGTGTCGAAGACGAAACGAACATGCATGTCACCAAGATACTCGAACCAGCCGGTGTCGATTTCGATTTCTCGTCCGTCTTGTAGTTTTGCTTTCGCCTTACCCATAGGTACAAGCGATTCGACCTGCTTGTTCGATCCTTGTGATTCTCTCAGTACGACCATCAGATTTTGAGCACTGTCGTCAAAACCTCGTGATGTTTGCGCAGCCACAGGGGTGGGAAAAATGGAAGCAAAAAAGAGAGCAAGCAATGGCTTTAGCATGTCGAATATGGTATTAAAGTGGTTATATCAGCGGGCATCAAAGGCAGCCCACTATAAACTCAGCTTAGCTTACTGGTTTCATGACGACGCATCACACATCACGCACCTAAGCTTCAATGGAAGTTTCTTACTGATTGTAAAACCCAGTGATGAAATTGGCAATAATGAATCGAGTCGAGTGTGTTTTTCAGAGATCATCGACGGTGCCACCGAGCAGATGCGTACACGCAGGACTCACTGTTCAAACGCAAAGGAAAGTCCGATGCAGGATGCAAGCGCGACAGGGAACAAATAGCTGGAAATACATAAAGCACGATGGCAGGCCGAAGCATGCCAAGTCCGGGAGAGCTTTATGGCTTGGATGATAATCACGGGTAGCCCAACCACGATTAAACCAAGCATAGCAATGGAGTGTGCTCCTGACCACATATGAAAGAAGGCCGAGATGGCGAACATGAGGACAGCGCCATAGCATGCAAAATTGAAAAAGAGCGGAAAGATGGCTTGGTCTTGCATCCCTGAGCGCCTGATCCGGATTGCCACACATAGAAACAATCCAAGCCCCGGGGGAGGAAGACTCAAGAACAAGATAGCGTAGAGATGATCAATCATGAACGACTGGCGGCAAAGCTGAACCGGTACGCCTGGCGCCAAATGTGCGTATCGTCTTCTTGTATGTGTTTTGGCTGGGACATTTTGTCACTATGTATGAATATCGCTTTAAAGTAGTATGCCTCAGGGCGTGCAGCAACACCATGCGTATATGGCTGCCGTGACCGTTTTTTCTCTTATCTGCGCTGAGTGCCATGCTTATTGGCGCAGCAAATTGAATGAGAACCCGGGCAGGGCGACTGTGTGGATGATGCGAACACATGTAGCTGCTGAAGCTGTGCTTCAATTGCGCACCCCAGAATTTTAGTGTCAGTTAATAGCCGGGAAATACGCAAATGGAATGGACCCCTGTCGTCCTCGTGACGTTCAAACTACTCGTGCTCGGCACGGGCATGTACTTCGCCATCAAGTGGCATTACGATCAAGGAACAAAGGAAAAAGAGTGGGCAGATGAGAAGCGCGCCATACTGCGCGCGGGCCGCAAGGTCACAGTCATTTTCGTGCTAAGCCTGCTGGCGCTGGGGTTCGCGACCTATTTTTTTTGCAGGATGACAGGGCTGGATTTAAACTCTCCTTGAAGGGGAGGGCAAGCATCATTTGCGATTCTTTTCAAAAGTGCCAGGCATTTCTCATGCGCTGCTCAACTTATTTAGTCTGAGGTAGCTCAAGGCCAGGTATGAAAATGAGATTGCCGCCATCGGTCAGTTCGCCAATACGTTTCGCCTTCAATGGTGCATATTCCGGAGACTCATACATTTCAGTCGCCGCTTCTTTGGAGGGAAAGCGAATGATTGCAGTGAAATTTCCGCTAGTCTTGCCCTCTTTGACAATGACATCCCGCGAGGCAGCAATAAACTGACCACCGAATTTGCCTGCGACTGCACTCATTAATGACGCGTAGTGCTCGACGTATTTTGGGAAATCCTTTACGTTGAACTGCACGAGGACCAACATAGGCTGTGACATTGATATCTCCTAAAGTGTAGTGTTTGAACGTGGAGGCAAAAAATATTCTCTGGAGCTTACATGAGATCAGGCGATCCCCATCAACCGAAAGCTCAGATCAGAGGCCGACAACTACGTCATCGATAAGCATAAATCCAGATTGAGTCATCTACTTTTTCATAAGCCTGACCAATCGACTGCAATGCTTGCTCAAGTTCAGCCTCACAACTGACCGTAACTTTCGGCAGTAAGTTCGCGACATGTTTTAGATATCTGGGACGGATTCGTATCCATTCGACAGAAAACAGAGGATGCGTTCCTTCATCCCAATCCCCATGGTACCAAACATCTGAGTCAAAGCTGGCTGGAGCGGGCTCAGATTGCAGCAGGTCCTTTCTTTGGTAAGGCGGCGGAAAGGGTAGCTTGTTTATCTCAGCAAGCAGCTCGCGCCATTTTGTGTCATTCATGAGCGAGCCCAGACCTCGTTTTGTCAACTCGGCCTTGACTGCGCGCTTGTGTTTATCTTCGTCGTACATAGTCTTGTCTAACATTCAAATTGATAGATGCCGGCAGGCGTCTTGTTAAATAAGGAGTGAGTCTGGGATGGGCGGAAACTGCTTGCGTGGCTCTGGCGGCAGCGGTTTTTTTTGAATAATCCAAACAGGCAGAGGGCTCCTTAGGGCTAACATTGAAGTAAGCGGGCTGCGCAGATCTTCGCGCAGCTCCGATTGATTGCGGAGTTATGAACGGCGACAGTATTCCCGAATTAATGAACAAGCGCCATACAGGAGGAGCGATTCAATGCCAATTAAAAAGTAGAACATATGGCAGAGCGCGCACGCTATGGCTACTAAGGATAGAGCGACGACTATCCAATCTGGCTTAGAGCGGGAAATTAATACAGCGCCTAACAATCCGATCGCAAGAAAAAATTCCGAAAATGTGACCGCATTGAGCAAAATCAGGCGGCTAAAAGCGACACCTGGCGGCAAGTGCGAATCAAGCCCCGCTGCTTGCGCCGCTTTCAGGGCAAGTACAAGCAAAAGTAAACACCATAATGACCAAGTCGAATTGCTAAAGAGGCGGCTCATATCGTTTCTGAATCAGTCATCTGGTCACTCCAAAATCACATGCTTTTCCATGATTCTTCAAGCTAGCGTATTGGCTCCTTGCAGCTCAAACTTAAAGCCGAACCGCCGCATCTCCGTTCAGTTGATTGCTCAGCTGACACTTTGCTGGTCGTGCGAGATATTCTTGCCAGACAGTGTGAGTGGTCGAAATTTGGAGTGCAGCCAAAGACCCGCCACACAGGCTGTTCCAACGAAGCCTCCCAGGAGTGAAGCGATTATTGCTGCAATTATTGGTGAGAGAAGTAGGCCACTCAGACCGTGAACTGGCTGGCCGTTCCAGATAATGGTGTTAAATCCAAACACTGCGAAAACACCGAAGACCAGGCACAACGGCATCAATGAAAAAGCCAGACCAAGGAAAGTAATTTTGTAAATCGACCCGGCAGTTAGCTGATCAAGTTTGATTTGAGAGTACATATGAAAATTCCTGGGCGTATTCCGATTGAGATTTGAGATGAGAGACTTACGTCAGCAGGTCCTCTCACATATATGCTTTGCGCCACGGATGGCATTCTGGTCAGCGACCAGCCCACTTCTCTTTATCACCTTGAATATAGAGGGCTCGCATGCTTGGACTTAAAAACAGGTAGCCAACGATAACAGCCATATACACCGCTGTGAGCAGTGCAATAACGGCAGTTTCCCGGCTTGGACTCCAGTTGTGGTAGGCAGACCTCATGCAAATCAGTGTCGCTAAGTTTTTGTGACCACTGGATAAGCTGACCAGCTTAGCGACGATTTGCTTACCCAGGCCTAATCCCTGAAGGCTGGGCAGCAGCGCAACATCGCAAATATACGAACAGTCAACCCCATCCGCGAGGGCACGGCCAACACCCACCAGCTTACCGTCCTGGTAGACGAAGCATTTGAACATACTGTTCGTGAACGCAGTTCTCAGCCCTTCAGGCGTTTTGTTTCCGAGCGGTGCGGCACGATACAGCGCGGCAAGCTCTGCCCAGTCGAGATTATCGATTGATGATGACCAGACTAATGACATTGTTCGTTCCTTGTGAAAATAAATGCCTGAATTAAAGAGCGCTGTCAGGCGTTGTGCCAGGATCATGGCTCTGGCCGGAATGTTTGAAATAAGTCCTGGCAGCTATGCCTCCAAGACATGCCAGTGCCATAGGTACCCAGACAAACACAAAATATGAAATGACTACACCCCCAAATGCCATTAACCCATCAAAAGGGAAGGTTGCCGGAGAGAAGAAGTATGCCCAGAGATAGGTCCCACCTTTTAACAAAACATGGTCAATTAAGAGTAACAATGCACCGGTCAGCGAGGCCTTCCACAGACCACCAACAGAATTTGAAATGACTAGCCACCCAGCATAAATACACACTAAGCCTCTGCCAATCGTGAACAATAGATTTATCTTGTCTTCAGTGAGCCAGGTAGCAGCTGCTTCCATCACCAGATAATTCAGAAGAATCAGGGCGATTGCCCAACGAATTTCAAAAAAGTAATTTTTCATTTTTGCTGTTCTTGTCTAATGTTAAAGCTGATAAAGGCCCTGATTGCTGCACATTGCGATGAACAGTTGCTGAGAACCATGCAGCCTGCCACTTGAGGTTCCATAGTTTGCCCCGTTAACGCAGCCAGGAGCCATCTGGATTCCTCGCATCGCTATCGCGTCGAGTCGGATAATACTGCTTCTTGTGCTCTAACTCGTCGAAAAGGGTGCCGTGAATTCCCATGGCTTCTGCCTTCCGTATCGGACGCTGCCAAATCCGATTGAAGGCTTCATTCAACTCACCTTTCGGACCGCGCGCCATGACTTCGTCGATGAACGCAATGTCCTGCCCCGTCGGAAAAACAAGGTCGAACTCACTATCTGTGGCAGCGAAGATGTCGTACACACAGTTGTCTGCTCCGTCGATGATCAGGATGTTTTTCATATGTACTAACGTATAAGTTCAGCAGGCATCGCAGACGATCCGCTGCAACGGTTCGCTAAGCTGCGCCATGAGGAGTGCCGCGAATGAAGGTAACTAACTACAAATTTGTCTATTCAACAATAGGCAATAGCAGTCATTTCGTGAGGAAGTTAAAAAGCAAAACACAAGATGAAATGAGCAGTGCAGTGAACGTCATGGCCATGCCCGAGACTCTAAAAACAAACTTCTCATTCATTTGACTGACGCCATACGCATGAACTGCCCGCCCAACCAAAAGAAGGATGCCTAGCGCATGAATGAGCAATGGATGAGCACCCTGAATTTCAACAAAGTAAATTAGCAAGAGTGTGATGGGGACATACTCTGCAAAATTTGAATGCACGCGCATGCCACGAAGCATTTCAGCACTTTCTTGCGAGCCAATGCCAATTTGTAGTCTGCGCCTCAAACCAATGGTTCTTATGCTCAGATAGAAGAATAGAAGCCCAAGCAGGGCGGCGTACATCGGGAGCGCATGCATTGAAAGCCTTTGATGTGTTTAGTGTTTTACGATACGGGACTAATATGTGAGTTCAGTGGGCGCCACGGATGATCCGCTGTAACGGTTCGTTAGGCTGGTAGTTGAGCGGTGATACATAACACACGCTGCCCCAGCCAAAAAATGATGATTGATTGTAAAGCGAGGAGATGGAGTTGGCAATAATAAAACAGCGTGCAGGCAGTTTGCTAAGGAGGAAATTTAGTGGAGTTAGCGTAAAAACATTTGGGCTCAGGTACAGAAATTCGTCATCTACCTTGTCTTTGGTGATGCGGAAGCGTGACTTCATCAGGATCATCAATCCACTGTCATGGGTAATTACCGTCCTCCCAGAGTGGGACAATGTGTCCACAGCTTGCTCATATCTGGACAAGTAAAAGGGCAGTAAGTTGCACGAAATCCGATGCATTTTGCGTGTGGCTAATGTCAAGTGAACTGGAACTACGGGGTTTCAACACTCTGTATCAGTGACTGGTTTTACGCTCGCTACACGACTACGTGCGAGTTCAGTCTCGAAAGGAGCGTTTTCATCGGGGATAATGCCTGTCAGGACAACGACGGGAAGTAGCTTTGACGCGCACTTACTATGGATAATATGGGTCGCGTGCGAAAGCGGTGGGTTGTGCCCGGCTTGAAGTATTGATTCGCGCGGCGAGAAAATAAGGACACTAACGTCGGTGAACCCGATCGATGTAGCGTGAGATTGCGATATCGAACTAATCACGATGAGTGCCATGAGTAGGTAGCCGCGAGCAGACATAGTCGTCCTAATGTATAAGTCCAGCGGGCGCGGCGTTTGATCCGCGACACTCAACCGGTTCAACAACAGTATTAAGCTGCATTCCATAAGCGTCCAGAACTCGAACTCAGTATTTGCTCCACAACCCTGCCGTGCAATTTGATGCGTGCCCAGTGATTGTGTGGCTGAATCAGTACATGGCGAACGAAGAATGTTTTCCCCTCGGTGACGCTGACGATCTGTGACCACGGAATGAAAATTGGCGGGCTCATGAAGCGGAAAGGGAAGAGAACCGCAAGGCCCAGACCTTGTTCTGATACCGTGATGGTCAGGCAACCGCCGTACCTGACCGGAAATGACTTGGCGCCAATTGTTCCGGACACGAAGCGATAGATGTTGCCTGAATTTTCCCCCAGCACCCGCCAGTGGGTGGTCATGCTGCGCCAACCCGATAGCGTGCTAAGCAATCCAGTGATCGTGCACCACATGGCTAAGAAGAAAACGAAGAACCAGGGCGAATCGGGGTCCGGAATCAGTGTCTGTATGAACATCAGTTTGCTAATCCTGTTGTGAAGCTAAACGGTATTACGCGGTTTTATCATGCAGAGTCCATCGACAAGACGGAGAGAAGTTGGGAGCTGCCTCAGGTTTCATTCACGTACCCTCGCTCCAGGGCGTCGCCCTGATTCTCAAAGATAGCCATCGCGCTGCTCATGCGTTTGAAGCCGAATTTCTTGTAGAAAGGCTCTTTACCCGGCACCGCGTACAGAATAATTTTTTTGTGACCACTGGATAAGCTGACCAGCTTAGCGACGATTTGCTTACCCAGGCCCATTCCCTGATGGCTGGGCAGCAGCGCGACATCACAAATGTACGAACAGTCAACCCCATCCGCCAGGGCACGGCCAACACCAACCAGCTTACCGTCCTGGTAGACGAAGCATTTGAACATACTGTTCGTAAACGCAGTTCTCAGCCCTTCAGGCGTTTTGTTTCCGAGCGGTGCGGCACGATACAGCGCGGCAAGCTCTGCCCAGTCGAGATTGTCGATTGAGGATGACCAGACTAATGACATTGTTCGTTCCTTGTGAAATTTAACGCTTGAATTAAAGGGGGGCTGACGTTTCGCTTGGCCAGGCCAACTATGCGGCCCCGGTTGATTGACCGATATTGCGTTGACATCGCTTTCATGGGAGAAGAATCCCCCCATTTGTCGCTGGCACCATCCAGCGCATAGACTTTATTCTTGTCGAAATAAGCTGCGTTCCCTTTGACATCACAGCCCACAAGGAATGCCCCAGGCAAAGTAAGAGAAATTGTTTGCTATTGACTCATGTGCATTGCGCCTAGGCAGATCTTCTTCTATCTCGGCACGAGCAATCAAGACTTCAAAGTTCTCGCGCGCGGTCGAAAAATGACCATCCACCGAAGCGAGAACTGCATTGAGGTACTCCGGTTGAACTGAAAGACGCATGTATGAACCCTGAGGAAAAATTTAGTGGCGCGCTTTAGCGCGTCCGGCGGAGCGAATTGTAGCGAACTTGAATGTCATGAGTTTTCATTATTTTTAGCGAATGCCTTGTTGATGTGCAGCATGGAAAACCCAAACACAATCCACTTTAAGCCAAAAAGGACAGGGGAAATATCTGGTTTTGGCATCTGCCAAAAAGCCATGTAAAGAAAGAATCCGGCAGCTACTCCCCCAATAAAAAGATACCCAGATTTTGTTAATGCGTGTTTTCGAAGAAATACTCTCTCATAAGCGATGACTGCAATACAGCCAATTGCGCATGTTGAGACTAATGAAATCCATGGACTCATTGCGATAACTCATAAGATAAGTGTGAATCTGGTGTGAACATTTCCAGACTGCATTTTTGATTGATGGTGCCAATTTCACGTAAGTTATACGATGTTGAAGCCTGACAGAAAGTTTAGGGAGCAGATTTTCACTGGATAGCCGCAATTCTGGCAAGTACCGCACTAATGGGTGAGTCTCTGAAGTTTTGTCGACCAGCGTAAGCAGGCGACGTTTGCCAAATTTCCTGTGAAGGACTGCAAGTGCTTGAAAAATCGGGTTCGGTGATGCTGCACAAACTTCCACACCTTGGTGTAACAACGCCCAACAGGCGTCTTTGAAGTCCCTGGCAGTAAATTCGCCATATTTTGTCAGATCATCTTTATAACTGGGTTTGTGAGCTTGATGTAAAAGCGTCGGGTAGCGTTGAAATATTGTATGAAAGCTCCTTAGATCAATGAGATACCCAACTTGATGGTAGCCAGCGTTGTATCGATTTATCACACATTGCCAAGCGCGGCTCTATGTTGAGTAGTGTTGGTCAGCGTCTGGGCTTACTGCTGACATAGGGGGCGGGAAACTCGTTGTCGTACGTGCCTTTCCATGATCGTATACGCAAAGCGTTGGCATAGTAATACTCGTAGTTTTCGCTCGGAATCCCCGCTACAGGCACAAGCATCCTCGAAAATACACCGTCCTTGATTATGCTATCTCCGCTGCAAAGGTAGGAAACGACAACAAGTTCCTCGTTCAGCAATTGTTGAATCAATGGAATAGCGCCCACAGGTTCGTCGATGGAGGGAAGTATCGACGCATAGTGACAGTGGTAAGAATCGAAGTAAATGGTGATTTCTTCGCTATAGAGCGAGGTAATGCCAAGTGGGCCGATCTTGGCTCCGGGCAACGGCGGCACTTCGACTCGGAAGAAGTTAAATCCGTCTTCAGTGACAACAGTCAGGAGGTGATCCCAATCGGGATATACAGAAAGTAAGTCCTCAGCCATCTGACGGGAGTAGGGCTCAAGTGTTTCGATCATGGAGAACCCCAGCGACAAGAGGGAATTACCCTCTTCAAAAAAATGTGATCAGCGAGATCCATGCACTTGTGCCCAACGTGGAGTTGAGCGGCCTGCGCGGCTTTTCCCGCAGGTCTGCTCGAACGCAGGGTTAGAGTGAACCGCCGCATACCTTAATGAATCGCTTTTTGGCAGTTTCATGTTCAATGTTTCTTTCGCCTTCCATATTTTCGTAGCCCATGTAGTAGATGTAGGCTGGGGCGCCAGTTTTGCATCCAGCGACACACGCCAGAGTAGTTAGTATTCCCTTGGACTTGATGGCTCGGTAGGTTGCGCCAGTCAATGGAAAGTTTTGTTTTGGCAAGCAGGTAATTCCAACGGAAAGGTTTCCATAGCATGCGCCGAACTTCTGGACGTAGTTATTTTTTGAGTGACCGGCACTTGCCGAATACACTGAAACGAGTTTGTTTTTTCCAGTTTCAGGCATCTTCTCCAGTTCATACCACGACTCAATTTTGTGCCAGGAGTAGGGTTGGCGGTTTGCCAATTCCAGCGCCGCTATATATTCCTTTGGCTCTTTACTAAGCTCAACTCCATGCGGTTCGTTATCAATATACCAATGCAGGCAGTTCTTAAAATCAAACGTCTCATAGAAGTCGCTTGCACCATACGCAGGCAGTATCAAAAAGAAAATTAACCAGGCAAGACGTCTCATCGTTGTGCGATCTAATGTTTGAGTTCAGCGGATGCCACAGGCGATCCGCTGCAACGATACCTTAGGCGGCTAGTTGAGCGGTGAGACATAACACGCGCTGAACCTGATAAAAAACGATGACTGATTGTAAAACGGGGCGATGGGATTGGCAATAAAGAAACAGGGTGTCAGTAGTTTGCTTGTGTCAAAAACGACGGTGGGCCTGGCGTGAAAAATCTCGGGTAGTGTTTTGACTGATGGCCTGAAAACTCATTCAATCAATACGATATGCATAGCGCCAAAGTTAAGCAGCACAGGAGCCTGAATAGCGCAGCTATTTGGGCATTCCACTTCAGCGCAAGTTTAGACTGGAATTTAGGCCACGAAGAACAACGCCAACTCAAAGAAAACCAGCCAAAAGATGAGAAAAGTATGAGAGCTACTGTTCAGATTTGAAACATCTATCACACGTAGCTTGAGAGAATCGATCAAGACATACGCCCTCGCCGGGATATTTCTTTTCCAAATCTTTGTAGCTCCTGCACTTGCCCTGACTAAGCGTTTCAATCTCCGGATGCTGATAGGTTACCCGATGCGCCTTTGAGACGCTCAGTCTTGAACCTTCAGGGTCAGATCGCAGCTCCAACGAGGAATTTTTTGTATGCAAATTTAAGACAGAAACGCCATCTTCTTCAGGGCCCGCAATAAGATTGGCAACCATGCGATATTTTGAATCCAAGGAAAGCATCGCATTGCCATGGTCAAACGTGACATAACCACCCCGTTCTATTCCCTCTTGGTCATATATCATAAAGCCAGCTGCCTTGGCACCGCGTTTAGACACATGGCCGTTTGCCATAATCGCATCTGGCATATCCCCTGATACTCTGGCGCGAATTACGTTATTGCTATCGACCACCAATAATTCCCTGGTTCGAATGGACTCAGTTACACCCTCGGGCGCCCTTGCTGCCATTAAGCCTATGGCTGATAGAGTTACAACCAGTACACTCAATATTAGCTTCAACAAACGATTCTGCATTATTAGTTGTTCAATTAAATAATTCTGCTTTTCCATTTAACACCTTTATATGCAAAAAATTAATTTTGTGACCGCGTCAATGCGGCCCAACGTTTGAGTTCAGCGGACGGCGCAGGTGATCCGCTGCAACGGTTCGTCTGGCCAGGTGTTGAGTGGTGACCCATAACGCGCGCTGATCCTGATTAAAAATGAGAGATGATTGTAAAGTGGGGTGGTGGAATTGGCAATAAAGAAACTAGCTATTAGCAGCTTGCTTTTGTCAAAAAAATTGCATTCGATAGATCATGTCAATGCACATGTCTAACGTTGACCGAAAGGTTAATTATCGAATTCAAGGCAATGTAGCCCTTGAATCTTAGCTAAGTTAATGATCGAATCTGCTTTTTCCCTGGAATTAAAGTACACAACATTTGTGTCATCCCAGGAAGCTAAGTAGATGCAATCAAATTCCGGCAGTATGACAAATTGGCTAGGAGAGTGGCGAGTATCGAATTTGCATTGACTTAAGAAGCCGTGCTTGTCCAAGTATTTTTTAATAACTAATTTTGATTTTCGTGGCCATCTGCCGCGATATCTAAGTGTGTAAACTTCGGTCGATTCGAATATAGCTTGCCAGTGGGACAGGAATTTTCTATCTCTGCTTTCTCTTTCCTTGCCGTCGTAGCAATCAAGTAAATGCCATTCGGCCTCGTCTCTGAGCCAGTGATCAAACACCGATATCGCGACTCGATTCATGGAGTTCGGATCGTTCTCTTTAATTGCGCGCAGCTCAGGGAACTGCAAATTTATTGCGTCTTGTGTCTTGGCGCTCAAGGATTGCAACAATTTCACAGAGGTACCTAACGTTTGAATTCACCGGCGCTGCGCTGCTTTATCGCGCAGCGTCCGGTGTAATGATGGGTTGGGCAGCGCAGCACCATCACTTTTTGCCGCTGGGAATTCGCTGAGACGTCAAGTTGCGCTCCGAGATTAGTTGGAGCTGAAATTCGACTATTCCTTTTACGAACGAATCGAGACTGGGGTTCTTTTTCAAATCAGAAAATCGGTTCGCAGCGGCCTCGAATTTCCCCAAACGTCGCTCCAGCTCACCAGCAATTAGCTGATAAGTAACCCAATTCTTGCTGTCCGCTGGTTCGGCTTTCAGTAAAGCCTGGTAGGCCTCCAGTGCTTCAGCGGCATAGGTGGAATAGAGGCTGTCGGGAGCTTCCCAGGTGGCATATAGCAGAGTTGAGGCTAATTGTGGGAGAGGAGCGTCAATTTGCCGTTGAAGCGACGCGGCAAGATAGTAGTTGGTGTGAGTATTTTTCATTTCCCGATACTGAGTAGACGCGACGAATGCTTCGAGGCGACTAATGTCAGTATCGGAAAACTTGCTTTGAAACATCACAAAGCCATTGGTTGGACATTTGGCAAGAGGCCAAGGTGCTGCGATAGGGCCATATGGTTTTAGATCGAGAAACTTTCCAAAGCTTGTCCCGGAGGCGGTAAGCATCGCTTTGAATTTCTCACCACCGATCGGGCAAACGAGGTCGGCCTCGTAACTCGTATGAGCCTCCACGGCAACGGACAATAGCGCGCCGACTAAAAAGACTGGAATACGCATCATAGGAACCTCAAAACGAACGAACGTTTAAATTCAGAGCGTGCCGCAGGCGATCCGCTGCAACGGTTCGTCAGGCTTGCTGTTGAGTGGTGAGACATAACGCAGGCTGGCCCTGATAGAAAATGATGATTGATTGTAAAGCAGGGAGATGGAATTGGCAATAAAGAAACTGGGGATCAACAGCCTGCTTGTGTCAAAACGACGGTGGGCCTGGTGTGACAATTTTTGGGCAGGGTTTTGACTGATGATACGAAAACTCGCTCGATCAATACGATATACCTAACGTTGAAGCTAACTGGCCCGCGACGGCAGGGTGCCGCAGGGCCAGAACGAAATGGGGGTCTGAAGCGACTAGCCGGCTCGAACGAGCGGTCAGGCTTTACCTGCTGGCCTCGACCATCTGATGCGCAAGGGCGTAACCACTGCATCCATCTCACCAGTTTCAGGCTCGATACCGGCCTCTTCAAATCCAAGGCTAGAGTAGAAACGTTTCGCCGCCTCGTTGTCTGGTTTATAGCAAATGTGGATGTTCCGCGAAGTCTCGTCTGCGCATATCTCCCGAAGAACCAACTCCAGAGCCTGCCGACCATACCCGTGCCCTTGAAAACCCGCATCGATCATCAAGCGCCAAATTTCATATGTGCCCGGTTCGTCATCACCGTCATCTGGCGTGCAGTACAAGACAAAGCCAATCACCCGCTCGTCCCCGTAGATGGCATGGGTGCGAAGTGATGTATTCAGGCTGGCCTCGGCAATTGAATAAGAGTTGCTCGCGAGGTACTTGGATTGGTGATCAAGTAACCGAAGATCAACGACGTCGTCTAAGTTTTCAAGCGTGATCTTTCTTAAACTGATTTTCATATGAGCATTGGAGCAGCGTGTATTGTGAGGCCTAACGTTTGAGTTCAGCGGGCGCCGCAGGTGAGCCGCTGCAACGGTTCGTCAGGCTGGGTGTTGAGTGGTGACCCATAATGCACGCTGACTCTGATAAAAAATGATGACGAATTGTAAAGCCGGGCGATGGAATTGGCAATAAAGAAACAGCTTGTCAGCAGTTTGCTTGTGTCAAAAACGAAGGTGAGTCTTGTATGAAAAGCTCAGAGTAATGTTTTGACTAACGGCGTGAAAATTCACTCAATCAATACGATGTGCCTAACGTTGGAGCTGGTGGAGGTCCACTCCAGCAACTAGTCAGGCCTGTGACGAGCTACGTAGAGCTCTCCGCCACCAACTTGACCCGGCTTCATAGACCTCTGCTGGGATGCCGTTCAGAGCTGGCCCAGACAACTTTGCGCCGTCGATCGATGCGCCCGCATTCAACGGCCTGTTCACAGCGCCAACCGTAGAACTCCGTATCGCTATGTTTGCGAAAACAGACCGATCACCGGAGTGATACATGTCAGTAGCAATGCTGATCGCTTCCCCAAATATTGGCTCCAATTTAAACTCGCTGCTTTAGAGGGAGCTAGGTTGAATTGTGCGTTCGATGCGACATGCTCTGTAACTGACGAATGTTCCCAAACACTCACTGCGCTATTTAAAGCGGCGAACCATTTAGCGAAAAAAGCCTTCACTTCAACACCTCATCATTGCGCTGAGAGAGAATATATTTTCGCCCAAGCCAAATGTGGAATGGAACGCAGGCGACTGTGACCCAAATGTTTAGGAAGTCGAACACAGGTTCTGACACGAAGGGCTTAAGGAGACGCACGATCACGGTGCTGTAAGCAATTGTCCCGGTAACGGTAACAGAAAGGACGAATATCCAGCCGCGAACGCTTAGACGGGATCCGAGAAACATAAGTGGGCAGACGTTGGACGTAATCGGCGCCGGAGCGCGCAGCGCGGAGGGCACCCAAAAAGCGTAGCTTTTTGGGTGCCCGGTTGACGGACTTGTTAGGAATGCGGTTTCGCATGTTGGTTAACGACACCTTCAATTAGGGTAATGATCTCGCTTACCGAGATGGTGAATACCCCAGCGCCACCTTGATCATATTGTTCTTTCCATGCACCATATCCTTCAGCGATATCTGGAAGTGCACCTGTCTTCTTCTGAAGCCGCGTGACACTTAACTTCAGGGTTTGTTCTGAAACTGGGGCATGTGGAAGCTCAGTTTGTACGCCGCCAGCAAGCATTGGGTTCTTGATTTTTAATTTGTCGGCGAAAATGTGAAAGATTCTTTCACCGTTCGGCCATGATTCAACCTTGACGATATAGAGCCACGAATCGCTTTCTCCCGGACGAGTCTTGTACCGCCAGACTTGGCCTGCTTCAAAGTTTTGAGCCACCGCAGACGCTGAAAACAGCCCGAAGAGTGCGGCAAGTACCTTACGTGCCATGAGTTATTCCTAACGTTTGAGGTCAGCGGGCGACGCAGGCGATCCGCTGTAACGGTTCGTCAGGCTGGTAGTTAAGCGATGAGACATAACGCACGCTGACCCTGATAAAAAATGATGACTGATTGTAAAGCGGGGTGACCGAATTGGCAATAAAGAAACAGGGTAACGGCAGTTTGCTTGTGTCCAAACCCAGTTCGAGCGTGGTGCGAAAAATTCCGGATAGTGTTCTGACTAATGGCCTGAAAACTCACGCAAATAATACGGTGTGACTATCTACCTAGGCAGGCTGTATCAGCTTGACTGACCAGTCAGGTATTGGCCTTCCTTGTCTGGAACAGTACGCCCACAAGTAGTGCTCCTACTGGCGCTGCTGAAGCCCAAATTCCAAGCTGCCAAGGAGTCGCTTGCATAGGGAATTGCTCAAAAAAGGTGTCTGCTATAGAAATTGCCACTAAACTGGCAAACAATTGCCAAGAGTGCGACTTGGCAAGTAGGTGAGCAATGAAGGCACCCATAGCAAAGGACATCGCGCGAATCAGCGCGTCTACGCGCCAAAAGGATGTTTCTCCGGCGATTAGCACGGGATGGTTCATTGGCGGCATTTCGTAGAGCCACTCAAATGCAAAGAGGGGCAACAAGGAGCCGATCAACACTTGCGTACCCAAGGCGACCAGCAATGCCAAAACGGTTGCGAACCAGGTTGAGCGAGTAAATTGCGGTGATACTGACATGCTAGCCTTAACGTTGAAGCTGAGCCGAGAGCGGCAGCCTGCCGACACGAGTCGGCTCAAGCGACTGGTTAGACCACGGGCCAGCCACCTGCTCGCGTATTGCGCCAAGCACTTGCACCAGCTTCTCTCGCTTTCGAGGCGACTTGAGCTCCGCGGGCAACCGACTTAACCAATGGCCGTTTGGGCCTACCGGCAACTTCCGACGCGAGGCTAGCTGGCGCGAAGTGGGAAGCGGCTTGCGCGACAGAACCTCAATGAAGTGATCCAGCTGAGCCAACGCGCTGAATTGAAGTTCGTGAGACTCGAACTCCACGCGGAGTACCGCGTAGCCGAGATGAGGAACTGCAACTGGGGCAGGAGGATCACAGGCTTCGCTCGTTCCGGTAACGGGCACATGCACCCAGAACGCTACGGGCGCAGTTAGCCAGTCTTTCTCGTACGTGAAATGGAACTCGGGCTTCATTTCGAGTGGCCTAACGTGCAGCAAAGGGGCGCGCCGAAGGCGCGTCCCAGCGACCAAAGGGAGCGAACTTGAGTGTTGGGTTAGAAGGCGGGCTAGTTTTTGAGAATACCAACTGGTAACTCCTTCGGAATTTGTCTCAACTGTTGATCTAGGCTCAGATCAGTTTGTTTGTAATTGGGTTCACGCCAAATGCCTCCACTCGCCAGCCACTTCGCACGGAGAGCATCAATGCCCTTCATTGATGCATCTTCGTAGCCATGCTCGCAACCGCAGCAGGGGCAGATCTCGAAAAGCGGCGTACGACCATCGTCTCCCCAAGGTGGGTCTACACAGGGCGCCCCGCAGACGTAGCAGTAGTGCACGATAGCCTTCTAACGCCCAGTTAGGCAGCATGTGTGCCTTGGCGCTTCGAGTTGCTTCATTCGGCCCCCAGAATGCCGTTCACCGATTGCTCCAGCATATCGATTAACTCAGGATCCATGTATTTGTACTCGTCGGGTATGTCAAGTACATGAATGGGCTTGTTCTCGAGGAGTCTGTTGAACTCAGCAACCAGCCTTGATTTGTGCTTCTCTTCCATGGCAAAGATGATGCTGGCCCATCGAATGTCTTCGATTGAAACCTTGTGGCGTGCATTCGGGCTTGTTCCTGCGGAGCGAGCATTTATGTTTGGATGCTTCCGCCACAGTTGTTCTGCAGTTGGGCTCCGCCATTGATTTCTACTACATATGAACAGTAAGTTGATCTTCCCTTCAGACTTTGTCATGACCTCTTCTTGTATGAGCTGCTTCTCTGTAGTTCGAGGATAGTCGCCCCCGAGCTGCTGTGCTCGAGCGAGTTTGACCGAACGGGTGTACAAGTTCTTCCAACGCTTTTCTCTTGGGAAGTTATCTTTGCTTGACATGCGGCCGACCTAATGATGCCTAACGTTTGAGTTCAGCGGATGCCGGAGGCAATCCGCTGCAACGGTTCGTCAGGCTGGGTGTTGAGTGGTGACCCATAATGCACGCTGACTCTGATAAAAATGATGACTGATTGTAAAGCGGGGTGATGAGATTGGCAATAAAGAAACAGGGTGTCACCGGTTTGCTTGTGTCAAAAACTAAGGTGAGCCTGGTGTAAAAAGTTCCGGGTAATGTTTTGACTGATGGCCTGAAAACTCACTTAATCAAGACGATGTGCCTAACGTTTGACATAAGGGGCATCGCAAGGCGTCCCGCTTGATGGATGTGTTAGGCAACATTGCACTTAGATAGGTTCCAAATCACTAGGAAACTTTGATGCTTCAATCCATTCTTGTTCTGAAACATCATCGGCTTTATCGCGTCTATGCCATGCGCGGTTTAAGTGAGAATAAACATGGCCAAGGTCAATGCGTAAATTTGCTTCCTCATAATCAGGGTCACTTTCAATCTGATTGATAAGGTTGCTTAGGTGTTCTTTTGCATCTTCCAATTCATACATAAGCATAGCCCAACCAACTGGACTGTTTTGTTTGTTAATCATCGCCAATTTAATTATGCCTAACGTTTGAGTTCAGCTGACGCCGCAGGCGATCCGCTGCAACGGCTCGTCAGGCTGGTAGTTAAGCGATGAGACATAACGCACGCTGACCCTGATAAAAAATGATGACTGATTGTAAAGTGGGGCGATGGAATTGGCAATAAAGAAACAGGTTGACAGTAGTTTGATTGTGTCAAAAACGAAGGTGAGTCTGGTGTGAAAAATCTCGGGTAGTGTTTTGACTGATGGTCTCAAAACTCATTCAATCAAAACGATTTGCGTAATGTAGAAATATCCAGCCTGCGCGGCTTTTCACGCAGGTCCGGTTGATTGCCGGGTTAGGCCAGTGGTCAATCGTTAGCATCTTCTTTTGCGGGAAAAAAGTTCCGTGCAACGACCCACATAACCAGTGTCATCGTGAGCCCGAGAATGTTACTAAGGACCATAAGATACGAACCAGCGAAAGCGTAGGCGATAGCCCCTAAACAAAATCCCACTGATATCATGAAAAAGCCAAGTGCGAGAGATAGTCCTGGGAGCCTACGCGAAGAATTGGTCTTTGGTATGTTTTGTGAGTTGAGCAGAAGACCGGTAACGTAAACCACCGCTGTGCCGATGCCACCGAGGAACAGGCAGAAATACTTTATATGTTCAGGTAATGGCGCGTGGTGTACGAAATTGTTGATAAAGAACTGACCCAGTCCGGAAACTAGCACGATAAGCAAAGCTAAAGTTAATTGTATGTGCGTCATGGCAAAGTCCTTTTGTTTGAGCTAGCCGGCCCGCGACGGCAGGGTGCTGAAGGGCCAGAATGAAATGAGGCCCGGAGGTGGCATGCCGATGAAGGGCCGGTTGGGCGATGGGTCAGGCATCAGTTTGCAGGTGGGCACCACGGACGATTTCTCCGGAAGTAAGAACATCGACGCGCAGTCCGCCGCGACTGACCCAGTGCTTGATGATTGCCGCTGGTGTAAGCGACTCGGTGCGCATGTTGTTTCCCATGATAGAGCACGGTTCGCACAGCTCGACGCCACGCAGCTTTACGTTGCCGATGACGAATTCGGTATGCATGAGGTCATTCAATCGGACGCCTCGAGTGACCAAGTTTCTCCGTGTGACTGAAAGGTCAGGGGCTTGCCCGTGCAGGGCAAAGAAACGCTCGATTTCTTCGGCTTCGACAAGTGTAAGGTTCTGCCCCGGATGCAAAGTGACCCCGAAGTTTCGATCTCCAATTGGACCGAGTCCGGCTTGGACGGTAATGCGCTCGCACTCAACTTGGAGAGCGCCGTGCTCAGGGCTGATGAATATTCTTTCGATGATCACGGTGTGTCCTTTGACGCCTAGCGTTGTAGTTAAGGGGCGCCGCGCTGCACTTTATCACGCAGTGTCCAGCGACCGGAGCGAGTGGCCTTGACCGTAATGTTAGGTATAGCGCTACTCGCCAGTGTAAAGGTTGTAAACATTGAATTTCGCTAGGCTATTGCGAATGCGCTCTTCGCCAACAACATTGACCACTTTGCTAGGGATTGATACGCCCCACAATGCGCTAGACACCGGAAATAAATCGATAGACTCGGCTAGCTTGCCAAGGATAGCAGATATTTCGTTGCTGCTCTGGCATTGAACAATGAATTGAAGTGCCATTACGACTAACCCTTAACTCGGAAATATCAGAAAAAGCAGAACGCAATTGTTCAATGGCACCTGCTGCTACTTTTGGGCCACGAATGTCGTAGACGAGAGCACACATGGTGATGTCTTTTGGAAGCTGAGTCTTTGCGTACTCAATACGCGCGCGATTAAACGCGATGCTAAGTTCAAGTGCTTTGGCTTTTTCAACAAAATGATTTGCCACTAACACGTAGCTGCCTGTCTCGGGCTTAACATAAAGGATAAAGGTGCCTAACGCCTGACTTCACGGGCTTCCGTAGGCAGTCCCGTGGGAGGGAATGTTAGGTTGCTGCCGCGACTAGACGCCAGAAGGTAACCTAGCGACGGGGTGAACAAATGACTAACGTGACGGTTCAATTTCAGCCTCGATGTGTAGACCCAGCACAGCAGCCTCCGATGAAAAGCTCTCGAACTCATCTCGACGCAAGACACCGAGAACCCAAACCGGAGCATTGATCAAGTATTGCTGACTCAGACTCCCCCGTCGATGTGGTTCGTACTTGGCAAGCAAGTGCTCAAGATGAATTCTCGCCTTTGCACGATTCATGGCCTCTGATGGTCGATAGCTACAAAGTAGTAGATCAACGGGTTCCGGGTTGAGTTGTTCGCCAATAATGTAGTAGCAATGCACGAAGAACTCGTTCCCACACGTGGAGCAAGTGAACCGTTCCATCGACCTAGGTTCGCCAGGATGACGTACTACCGACTCGCTCTTGCATTGGGGACACTGAAGCGCCATACGAGCCACCTAACGTTTAAGTTCAGCGGGCGCCGCAGGCGATCCGCTGCAACGGCTCGTCAGGCTGGTCGTAGAGCGATGAGACATAAGGCGCGCTGATCCTGATGAAAAATGATAACTGATTGTAAAGCGGGGTGATGGAATTGGCAATAAAGAAACAGGCTATCAGCAGTTGCTTGTGTCAAAATAAAGGGGTGGGGCTGGTGCAAAAAATTTCGGAGAGTGTCTTGACTGATGGCCTGAAAACTCACTCAATCAAAACGATTTACTTAACGTAAAGTTGAGGGGCACCGCACTTTTGCGGCGTCCCGCTCGAACGACAGGTTAGCCAGCTGTGCCATTGAGTTACTCGGCATGTTCAGGAAGCTTTGCAGCAACGATTGCTCGCCGAAATAACAAGCTGCCTATTCCAGCACCGATAACGATAGTAAAGACATAAGCAATGTTAACAGCGAGTTTCTGCGCTCCAATCGCGCCCTCTTGCATAAAGGCGAGAAATGCTGCGTGAGCGAGAAATACAGTGACCGCCAACGGAAGCAGTGCTGCGCGTGGCACCCGAAGTCGCGCCCCATACCGAAGCGCGCACTCAAGAATTGGAAGTATCAGAGCAGCGGCCAAATAGAGAGAGAGCCCACCAAAGAGTGCGGCTATTCCGGTAAGCGCGCTTCCCACAGCTATGGATATCCAAGGCCTGCCTAAAAATGCAGAAGATTGATTTTCGTTTAGTACTAGAAGAAACACTATGTGATTCCTTTCAGGAGGCTAACGTTCGAATTAACGGGCGCCGCCGGACGGGGCCGCTTGAAGGAAGGGTTAGGCCGCACTTTGCGCATATGGAGACTTGAACGCCTCTGCGAAAAGCCCATTGGCTTGCGCGATGGCACAGGCGTCCGTGCTCTGAATTGAAGTTCCGATGTACATGTAGTAGTCGTAGCCAACGTGGATGAATGCGGTTGGAGACTCCAGCTTGCACCAGAAATCTTCTCTCAGTAGCGATCGCAAGACTGCTGGCACATCTTCAGCCCTTATGCAGCTCCCGTCCTGCGGTACATTGGGTGTTTGGCCGTGATTTTCGAGGCCAATGACTGTGAGCTCAGAGATTCTCGCTTCACGTAGAAATACCGCTGCAGCTTCTAGATAAGCCTGCTCAACGTGGAGATAGTTTTCCTCGGTCAGACGTACGCCACCGAATGACTTCCCTATGTCTGAGCGCGAAGTCCAACCAGCAACGGGGTAAGCGCCACTAGGATCGCGATGGTTTGGGTCGTACTTTGTTATGCGGTATTGGTACATGGTGACCTGTACAACCTAACGTGAAAGTCCAGCTGGCGCCGCAGGCGATCCGCTGCAACGGTTCGTCAGGCTGCTAGTTGAGCGGTGATGCATAACGCACGCTGACCCTGATGAAAAATGATGACTGATTGTAAAGCGGGGTGATGAGATTGGCAATAAAGAAACAGGTTGTCAGCAGTTGCCTGGGGCAAAAACTAAGGTGAGCCTGGTGTAAAAAGTTCCGAATAGTGTTTTGACTAATGGCCTGAAAACTCACTTAATCAAGACGATGTGCCTAACGATCGCAATCACTCGCGGGACCGCGCAGCGGTACCGTCGAGTGCATTGGGCGGTTAGGCGGCTGGTGCGAGATCTCTGTACGCATTCTTTGGCTCCAGGCGCTGAATCAAACCAGCTCGTGATCTTTCAAAGCATCTTCCCAAAGAACCTCAAAGTTCGCCTTGAAGTAGTTGCGCAGAATCTGCTCAATTTCAGGATATTCGACCCCATCTTGCTCCTGAGTGTGAGAATCGACCATTGATCTGATTTGGACTGAATCGGAAAGGTTTATTTTTTGGGTTGGGAGGGTCGGTTTGCAGCACCCGTAGCCATCAAATGAGATCCTCCGAAGAGATACAAGTCCTTCGGCATCGAAATCAAAATCGGCAAACACGCGCCCATCTTGTAAGCATAGACAGAAAGCACACGGGCGAGTTGGCATCACCGGGAATGGATAAATTTGCATCGCCAATTCGTGTGGCTCCTCTACAGCTGCCTAACGCAGAGTTAACAGGTGGTAAGCCGCGAAGCGGGTTGACGTCCTGTTGAACGCCCAGTTAGACGCAAACCCCAAGCGAAGATTGACTTGTTGCTTATTTTGGGGGCTTGCATGCGATGTTCCAGTATGACATTTGTTCGGCAGATTCTTCTCAGATGTTTCCGTCCAACCTCACTCGGTTCAGCCACAAGTGTTCGTTCAGCTTGCCGCGCTGAACTTCTACGAGTATTCGGAAATAGTCTGATTTTTCCGGCTGCGCAAGAGCCTCGTTGAAGTATTTGATGTTTTCCTGCGCTCTTGCATAGGGGGTAATCAGGTGCGCTTGGCAGCAAAAAGCTGTGAGCGCCAACGCGCACATCAGCGTTGTTCGAGCGAGTACTTTCATTCGTGGCATGAGGAAGCGCCTTACGCTGCCTGCCGTAGCGGGTCCGGTTGAGCGAGTGGTTAGGCGTAACTCGCGCGGCACTAGCGTTGAGTGGGCAGAAGCTTGAACCCACGTGGAGCATTCTGTGGCGACGGTTTGTCGCAGTGGTACATGTCCAGGTAAACAAATCGGACCGTTGCGCCGCACTTGACGGGATAGACATCGACTATGTGGTAGTCGGGTACACCAGCGGCGGGCGACGAGTACTGGAGATTGCGGCGAATCATCTCGCGCACTTCATCTTGAGTCGCGTTCGACTTCATCTCGGTGCGTGGGCCGACATTCCCGCGTTGCCCGATCTCAATCCGGTCGCCAGACTCGCAGACCAAGCGAGCCAGATACTCGTCTTTGCCGGAGATCCTGCAAACTTCGACCGGCGAGAATTTTGAGCGGCCCAACGAGGCCTCGTCCGGTTCGTTCAGTGCCGGGGTCGAGGTGCATGAGGAAAGCAAAGTAGCAACTGCAACCAGCAGGAGAGGTTTACGGCAGGTGAAGGTCATGAGTTCTTTCTTGGTGACGCCTAACGATGTAGGTAAGTGGCGCTGCGCGGCGCTTTATCGCGCTGCGTCCAGCGACCGGAGGGAGCGGCCTTGACTGCAAGGTCACGGAGTTGCTTTCTTTGCCAGATTTGAGATGGCAACGCTCGCAGTCTTTATTTTGCGATTTACGCGGGCCGAACTAATTACTACAGCCTCCGAAGGGCGCTCAGCGGCAATGTAAAGCTCAAAGATTTTGTCGTCTCCATCAAAGTAAGTGCCCAGAGTGAGGTTTTTGTCCCACTCTACTGGAATGCGCTCGTATTCTTCAAGTGCTACTCGGGTTGCTATTCGAGCGATTTCTTGTAGCTCGTCGACCTCAGTCGGGGCGGTAGATAAGCCTTTGACGCGTTCCATTTACGTGCGCTCTAACGTATGAGTTCAGCGGGCGCCGCAGACGATCCGCTGCAACGGTTCGTTAGGCTGGTAGTTGAACGGTGACCCATAACGCATGCTGACTCTGAAAAAAAAGATGAATGATTGTAAAGCGGGGAGATGGAATTGGCAATAAAGAAACAGGCTATCAGCAGTTGCTTGTGTCAAAAACGAAGGTGAGTCTGGTGTGTAATGTTTTGACTGATGGCCTGAAAACTCACTCAATCAATACGATGTGCCTAACGTTTATATACACCTGAAGTGCAGGGGCTTGAAAATTTACACCAAGCTTCTTTAAAATGCGGCACAAGTATTGTGAATTTTCATCGAACAGGACTTTGACTCTTATCCAAATCCAGCTTGAATGCTCGCAAGTTATTCGATCAATTTTTTTACGGATTTTTATGCAGGCATACTTATTGGAATTACGCAAATACCTGCGCTACGCTCAAAGTTTATTGAGCAGATCCGAATGGAGCGTCACCCGTTTTACGGGTAGCTTAAGGCAAACCGATCAGCCTTTGAATTTATTGTTCTATGGTTCCAGCAATTTATTAGCCGATGCGTTTTTGAATCCGGGCTATCAGCAAGAGTCCTTGGGCTCTTTTCAGCCTTTACGCTTGCAAGCAGCAATGCAACGTTATGGTTCCGCTGATGTAGTCTTGACTCCGCATCTGCCTTGGCAAACGCGTCCAACATTGCTGTTGCCCGACTATTTAGAGGCGATCTTGCCGCTGCCAGCCAGCATGGAGAGTTTCATGGCGCAATTGCGCGGCAATACGCGGCGTAGCGTACAGCAGGCATTGAAAAGCGAGGCCTACTTTGAGGAAGGCCTGAGCTTAGACGACTATCGTGAATTTCATACACAAATGTTGATTCCTTATTTGCGTACACGTCATGGCGAGTATGCGTATCTGGATACGCTTGAAAATCTGTATGCGCAAGCTGAACGTTCGCATTTGATTTTTGTTACGCAAAATGGACAGAGATTGGGTGGTTTTCTATTGCTTAAACCGCGTATTTCAGGGGCGACATATTTCAATAAATTGGGCTTACATCCAGCAGTGTACGCGGACAAAGAGCGTATGCGTCAATTGAATGCTCTGTTGTATCACAAGATGATCAGCCTAAACATAGAGCTAGGTTTTTCTGCGATTAATCTGGGTATTACGCCACCCGTGTTTGGGAATGGCATAGTTTGGTATAAAGCTAGTTGGGGAGCACACTTCACGCCCAACGCAGATTTACATCGTTATGCCTTACATATCGCTGAATCCAAACGCTCCGATATACTTAAACACATGCAAGCTTTGGTGCAAGTCGAAGCAAATCAACTATGGGTCAACTTGACGCACGGCGAAGGAGTTGAAGAAGACATTAAACGCCACCGATTTTCAGGCTTGACGCATGTTGTCCTGGTTGATGAACAGGGGCGACCAGAGAAACGTAGTTTGGGATGAAAAACGGGCCGCAAGTTTGCGGCCCGTTGAACTGATTTTTCTGAATTATTTAGTTGCGCCTGGTTTGACATAGAGCCACAAGCGGCCAATGTCTGCACTGCCATCGTTACCAGTCAAAGATTTTAAGATTTCTTCAGCCTTCGCACCTTGACTTTGCACCCCTTGTTACAGCGTGGGCAAGATATACGCACGATGCAGGAGTTACCAGGCCGCCTGAGCTGGCCCGGTTTCTGATTACGTAGGTTGCTGTTTGTGCCTCAGGCTAGCGCAGACCAGCGCAGGCTTAGTAGCGGTCCATGATGAGCTGGGTTTTCAGGGAGTCTTCGGCCACGAACCAGCCTCGGGCGATCAGGTAGGCTTGTAATTCGTTGTGTTTGGCCGATGCGGTGGCTTCGCTTTTGGTCTTGAACGAGGCTTCGACGATGTAGTCGGTGCCTGTGCCGTATGCGTTCAGGATGGGCCAGACTTCGATGTAGAGGGTCATGCCGCTCCAGCTGCCGACTGAGCGTTTGGCCAGTACCGGGCCGTACTTACGCGAGTTATCGAGCATAGACAAGCCCCAACCCGGATACAGCCAGTTATTCATTTTGCCCGGCACATTCTTTTTGAGCAGGCTGCGCGCATCGCTGTTGGATGGCAGGTCCATGCCGCTGTAACCGGCTTTGCTATCCATCTTGCTGTTAGTAATGCTCAAGGTTTTCTTCTGGTAGCCCCATTCGATCTGGGCTTCGTAATTCTTATCCGATACGTCAAATCCTTCTGCGTTGGCCTTGTACAGAGCTTCATTGATATTGCCATTGTCGATGGCGTAGCGTTTTTTGTAGCTCAGTTCAAAATCCTTGTCGCCCTCGATTTTGCGTATGCGCGCGATCCAGCCATTGTTATAAATTTCTTTGTCATTGCTATCCATGAACTGCACGTTCATTTTGGTGACGCTGGCGGGCATATTAAAGGTGGCCAGGACTGTGCTCTTCAGTTTGTGGTCAGCATCCAGCACGACATTCGGGTTCATAAGTAACTTGACTTCGTAGTCGGGCACCATATTGCTGGCGGCGACAGCAGGGCAGAGTGGCAGCGCGATGTTGAGCGCTAAGCTCAGCGCGGCGCTGTAAAGAACACGGGGGAAAGCAGAATTCGACATGGCAGCGACTCCATTGAGTGAGGAGCGCATACTGTAAGAGCAGTAGGTGACTTGACGATGACAGGGCAATTTAGCCTTGTCATCGCCAAGTCATGCGTCAGGAGTACATTGCGGGCATTCATTTTTGTGCAAACTTTTCTACTCTTGAGGTTAATCAAATGAAGCAAAGCAGCAAGACCCTGATGTTGAGCAGCCTGGCCGCCGCCACACTGCTGACCGCCTGTGGCAGCAACAATTCGAGCACCTCTAACAGCACGCCAGCGACACCGCCTGTCGCTGTGAATGGCGTATTTTTGGATGCTGCAGTAGAAGGCCTGGACTATACGGCAGGCGCAGGCAGCAAACTCAGCACCACGGCCAATGGCGGCTTTAGCTGCAATCAGGGTGAAACGCTTACGTTCTCTGTTGGTGGCGTCGCACTCGGTTCTGCGCCTTGCGCGGCCAGCATCACACCACTGACACTGGCTGCATCCACCAATGTGATGGATGACAATGTGGTCAATCGTCTGTTGTTCCTGCAATTGCTGGACGAGGATAATGATACGGCGACTGGCATCAAAATCCCGGCTGCCGTCAAAACTGCATTAGCTACACAAACACTGGATTTCAATGCCAGTGCCACTGCTTTCAATGCCGCGCTGACGGCAACGCTGGACAAGCTGCCAGCGAATGTACAAAAGCCTAGTGTCGATGCTGATCGCCGCACCCTGGTACGCGAGCATTTTGAAGACACTCTGGCGTCCAAGTTGGGCGCACCTGTGGTGCATACCGTGACCCAAACCAATGCGCTGGGCAGTATCAGTGCCAGTGTCACCCGTTATCAGATACAGGCTGCAGATAATTTCTTTGTTCCTTACGAAGGCAGTAATGCCGCGGTCAAGGCCGCGTTTCCTAAGGGTTTCCTGCCTTCTTATGGCTCTGGCCTGACCTTCAAAGGTAAGGCAGCCGATGGCTCTTTGGAGTTTTATGGCATCACCGACCGTGGTCCGAATGGCGATGGCCCTAAGGTGCCGAATTCTGTCGTGACGCCCGGTGCAACAGGAACCAGCGATGCGAAATTCTTTCCATCGCCAAGTTTTACGCCTTCATTTGGTCTGATCAGCATAGGAAAAGACGGCGCAGTTCTGAAATCAAGCACGCCGATTAAGTTCAGCAGCACTATCAACGCATCTGGCCTGTCTATCGCTGCCGGCAAAGTTGGCTCTTCGGCTGAGGTACCTTTGAATGACGCCGCGCGTTTTGATCCTAATAGCAAAACGACGTTTAGCGATTATGGCCTCGATACCGAATCCATCGTCTATGACGCTGCGCGCGGTGTGGTATGGGTCTCCGACGAATACGGTCCTTTTATTTTGAAGATCGATGTAAATACCGGCATCATCCAGAAAAAATACCAACCAGGCAGCAATGCGGGTGATTTGCCTGCGGTATTGCTCAAACGCCGTGCTAACCGTGGCATGGAAGGCCTGTCGCTGGACGTGGCAACCGGTAAGCTCAATGGTTTCGTGCAGAGCCCACTCGATGATGGTAAAGCCAGCTATATCGTGCCCGGTGCGAATGTCGCGACTAATGAAAGCATCAAAGATTACGCAAAATTCAACCGCTGGGTCGAATTCGATCCAGCCACTGAAAAAACCAGGCTGTACGCCTATCCTATCGACAGCACGCAATACAGCGCAGGCAAAACCGGCAATGCCAAACTGGGTGACATGGTCTCGCTGGGCAATGGCAAATTCATCGTGATCGAGCAGGGCACAGACCCGAATGGCAAAGCCTTCAATAAGCTGATGCTGGTTCAGGTACCCGCCAATGTCACAGATATTGCGGCCATGGGTACCGATCTGGAAAAGAGCAGCATGACTGGCGCAGCGGTGAATGGCGTGAATTATGCAAACATCGTGCTGCTTAAAAAGACGCAGTTATTTGATCTGAACAATGCAGGCTGGCTGGCAGAAAAAGCCGAAGGTTTGGCACTGGTCGATGAATACACCCTGGCACTGACCAATGATAATGACTTTGGCATGAAAACCGTCATCCTTGATCCTAACGGTGCGATCATTCCGGGTGCTGATGTCACGAAATGTACTGTTGACGCGAACGGCGCACTGACGACGACCGCCGGTGCGTTGGGCTGTACCGCTGGCAATACCATGCGCGTTGCACGCGGTGCGGACAGTGAACGTCCTAACCGTATCTGGCTGTTCAAGTTCAATAAAAAACTGGCGGATTTGAATACTCCATCCTGATACGAACAGTTTTTCCGGGAAGCCGCTGACAGCAGTCAGCGGTTTTTTTTGTTTTGATCAACGCATTTTTCAAGCCTGGCATTTTGAGCAGAACATCGTTTTTGCGTCAGTTTGCACTGGCGTCTGACTGGCGCTTCTTTACTTGAGCACACAGATAAGTCCATACAAAGGCTGAGGCAGCGTTACTGGTGAGTTCCGCGTGGTCATAGGGCGGGGACACCTCGACGCAATCCATGCCACACCAGTTTACATCAGCCAATTCTTCGATGATGGACAGCACTTGCGCTGCCGACATGCCCCCTGGTTCAGGAGTACCTGTACCGGGTGCAAAGGCTGGGTCCAGGCAGTCGATATCCAGTGTCAGGTAGACTGGCGGGTTGCCAGCAGTTGCCATTCTGTTGCGTATCTCGGCCAGTACTGAGGCGAGTTGGGACGGACTGTCCAAACCGCGTAATTCGCGTGCGGTAAATACCCTGCCACCGACGGTATTGACGTATTCCCTGGCGTCGCGTTCGCCCGAGGATCGTATGCCGATCTGGATGGACGCTGCCGGTATCAATAATCCCTCTTGCATCGCCTCATAAACCCAGGTGCCGTGGCCGGAGGGTTCGCCAAAGTGATTCGTCCAGGTATCGCAGTGGGCATCAAAATGCAGCATCGCAACTGGACCGCCATGTACCTGATTGAGCGCGCGTAACACAGGCAGCGTGACCGAATGATCGCCCCCCAGCCACACCATATGATGTGCCGCCAATAAAGCCAGCGCCTGAGGCATTAACGCGGCGCGCATCGCTTCTATCCCGGTATTCGGCAGCGCCAGATCACCTGCATCGCATAGTAAGCCTATGGGGCTGGTGTCAAAATAGGGATGGATTGCATCGCACAGCATTTGTGATGCCAGCCGTATCGCCTGCGGGCCAAATCGCGCGCCGGGACGGTTGCTGACGGCGCCATCAAAATTGAGGCCGGCCACGGCAAAAGGCATATCTGCTGCGGTTTCGCGCCTTGCTACGTTAAGGTAAGTACCGCTGGAACGATAAGCAAAATCGTGATTTGTCATCATGTGTCTCGCGCTGTTGATTAAAAATCGCCGGGCTTACAGTGTTTCGGCGGAACTGTGTTGCTTGTGGCTGCTACTGGCTGATACGGCATGCTTCCATTGAACTAAACAGCCTCGATATGCCAGGAAGAGCTTGCTTTTGATTAGTTGTATCCTCACTCTGCCGGGCAGACGCCAATCCAGGACATGCTTAGCATAGGTTCAGGTTTGCGGCGCAAGGAAACGCCTTTCCCACGCCCCAATTTCATACAGATAGCTTTGGTATTCAACTTGTTTGACTGCACAGTATCCGGTTACAAAAGCATCGCCAAGCAAGCTGCGCGCCAGTGGGCTGGCTTCCATCTGTGCGAGCGCCGCCATAAAGCCTGGTGCCAGATCATGACTGCAGGCATAAGCACTGCCATCAACTGCGGCGCCCGGCATAATCTGTTCCTGAATTCCTGCCAGGCCGGCCGCCAGTGAGGCCGCAATGGCCAGATAGGGATTTGCGTCAGCACCTGCAATCCGGTTTTCTACCCGACGTGCGGCTGGTCCGCCCAGTGGTACGCGCAAACCGGTAGTGCGGTTATCTACGCCCCAGTGCAAGTTAACCGGTGCCTGACTGCCGGATATATAGCGGCGGAAGGAATTCACTGACGGTGCAAACATCAGCATCATATCTGGCAGATACCTTTGCAATCCACCGATAAAATAATGAAAATTCTTACTGTTACTTCCATCGGGATTGCAGAAAATATTCCGCCCTTGTTCATCGACCACACTCTGATGTAAATGCATAGAGCTGCCTGCTTCGCCAGCGATAGGCTTAGCCATAAACACCGCGTTGATACCGTGTTTGATCGCGATCTCCTTGGCGGCGTACTTAAATAGAAAGGCCTGGTCAGCCAGGGCCAGCGGATCACCATGCACCAGATTGATTTCGTATTGCGAGCGTCCTACTTCATGGATCCAGGTATCGGCCTGTATGCCCAACGCATCTAAGGCTGCATTAAACTCATCCCAAAATGGAGCTAGTTCATTGAGCATATTCATACTAAAGGCTGATTGCCCATTTTCAACCCTGCCGTTTCTTGCTACCGGTGCGCTCAGGGGTAAATCAGGATTAGCATTCGGCGCCGTGAGGTAAAATTCAATTTCCGGCGCAAGTACGGGCGTCAATCCGAGAGCGGTATAGCGTGCCAATACGTTTTTCAATAGGGAACGGGGGGCAAACTGGCATAGGGATCCATCTAACTCATAGCAGTCATGGATGGCAAATGCGCGTGGTACGTTGCTCCAGGGGATCAGTTTTACACTGCTGTAATCGGGCACCAGACGGATATCGGGGTCGGTATCCGGAAAAACCGGGTTGAGCGAATACTCGCCGGTGATTGCTTGCATGGGAATAGCCTGGGCGATACGCAGTTCATCGCCTCTGGCAAAACTACTGGCAGGCATAAGCTTACCGCGCGGATAGCCTGATATGTCAGGGAACATGCATTCAACATCGCGAACTTGATGTCGCTGAAAAAAATCGTTCAATTCTTGAAGAGTCATCATGTTTTTAATAGTTACGACAGTGTCAGAGACCGTTTAATAAGGAATGCTGCAAGGATGTTGGTATTGGTAGCGGCATAGGCCAGCTAGCTTCTGTGCTAGAGCAAGTCCTTGATTTGGTAATACAACATGCCGAGTACCAGGGCTGGTGTACGCATCAGCTTCCCGCCTGGGAAAGGATAATGTTTGACACGTGCCAGTAAATCGAAACGCTCAGCCTGTCCAGCGATACTATCGGCGACTAGTTTGCCTGCCATACCGGTCAGCGCAAGTCCATGTCCGGAAAAACCTTGTAAGTAATAGATGTTGTGATCTAGCCGCCCAAAATCCGGTGCGCGGTTCATGCTGATGTCGACAAAACCGCCCCAGGCATAGATCACTTTCAGATCGCCTAATTGCGGAAAGACATTGAGCATGCGCTGACGCATACTGCTGACCAGATTTCTGGGCGTTGCTGCGCTGTAGCTGACCCGACCACCGAACAGCATGCGGTGATCGGCAGTCGGGCGAAAATAATCAAGTACAAAATTGTTGTCGCATACTGCGCAGCGCTGGCGTATCAATGCTTCGGCGCGTTGTGGCTCCATCGCCTCGGTCGCGATAATGTACGTGCCGACCGGCATGATGCGTTTGTTCAGCTCCGGCGCCAGCTTGTGACTAAATTCATTCAGATACACGTTGCCGGCTAATACAGCAAAATCACACACAAGTTCAGCTTGCGCAGTTTTTACCCGTACCTGACTGCCGCGTCGCAATTGCAGCACTGCTGAGTTTTCAAAAATCTGCACGCCGGCCAGCTTCGCTGCTTCAGCCAGTCCCAAACAATATTTGAGTGGATGCAGATGTCCCGATTGCGGATCGAAGCTACCGCTATGAAAACGCTTGCTGTCTATCCAGTTGCCGATCTCTGCCGGACTGATACTCTGCAAAGGGTAGTTGTAGCGCTGGCGAATATTGTCGCTGGCCTGGGCCAGTTCGCGGCCTTTCTTCGCGTTAATTGCTAAATTCAGGAAGCCTGGTACGAAATCACATGAAATCGCATGTTGCGCTATACGACTGCGCAACAATTGCAATGCTTCGACTGTGATCTGCCAGGCCTGGCGCGCATCTTCTGCGGAGAATTGTGCTTCTATCGCGTCATCGCTGGCATAGCCGACGATAGCCTGACCACCATTTCGTCCTGAGGCGCCCCAGCCTGCTGTTTTTGCTTCAAGAACTGCGACCGTGTAGCCCTTTGCACGTAATTCCAGCGCGGCTGACAAACCGGCAAATCCAGCTCCTATTACGCAGACATCAACACGGATGGGCTCACGCAATGCTGGCGCGGGGCCGGGTCGTGTAACGCTGGCTTCGTAATATGAATTTTCTGTCAGTTGTGCTTCTTTGCTTAATAACATAATTAAAACCTGTTCAGATAGCGTGCAGTTTCCCAACTACTCACGTGTTGGCTGTATTCCACCCATTCAGCATTCTTGAGCCTGAGGAATTCGTGAATGAAATCTAAGCCCAGTGCCTGACTCAATAGCTGGTCACGGCGCAGCGCGTCATTGGCCAGACCCAGATTTTGAGGCAGTGCGTGTAGTCCGAGTTCGCTGCGCTCTTCACTCGTCATCTGATAGATGTCGCGATTGACCGCAGGTCCGGGGTTCAGTGCGCGTTCTATGCCATCCAGCCCAGCCGCAATCACAGCAGCGAGTGCCAGGTAAGAGTTGGCAGCGCTGTCTGCCAAACGCCACTCAATTCTTTGACTGACTATGCGCGCAACCGTGGTGCGATTGTTGTCGCCATAGCCGATAAACGCAGGCGCCCAACTGGTGCCGGATAGCGATTCGCCACACATTAATCGCTTATATGAATTGACAGTAGGTGCGCAAAACGCAGTCAGCGCCGGTGCATGTTGTAACAGCCCTGCCAAGAATTGATACGCCAGTGGTGACAGGCCTAGGCCGGTTTGATCGCTATCATCTTCTGCACTGAAGATCGCTTTGCCATCAATATCCGTGACCGATAAATGAAAATGCAAACCACTGCCAGGCCGCTCAGCAAAGGGCTTAGGCATCATAGAGAACAGCAGACCTTCTTCTTCGGCGATATGCTGTGCAGCCATTTTAAACAGCATGAAATTGTCCGCTGCTTTAAGTGCATCGGCGTAGTGGTAGTTGATTTCAAACTGTCCGTTGGCATCTTCATGGTCTATCTGGAACACCTGCAATCCACATGCATCCAAGCTGGTGCTCAGTTTTTCCAGAAAGCGGCTGCGGCGTAACAGGCTTTTGGTATCGTAGGAGGGTTTATCCAGTCTGTCACCCGTTTCGGAATCGAACTTGCCGTTGCTTTCCTCAAGTAGAAAAAATTCAGGTTCCAGGCCCGCATTGAGTGTCCAACCGCGTTCAGCCAGTCGCGCCACTTGTTGATGCAGTATCTGGCGCGGACACAGCGAAAATGGCTGACCTGCCACATAACCATCCAGAATCACTCTTGCGTAACCGGGCAGCCATGGCATCCTTTGCAGCGTGCTCAAATCTGCACGGCCATAGTATTCAGCACGTGGACCTGTGCGTGGTAAACCGGTTCCCCAAATTGAGGCGCCAGAAAAACCTGCACCCGGACAGACTATTTGCTCAAGGTGTGACAACGGGATCAGCTTGCCTTTGGCTGATCCGTGAATATCGGTAAATTGTGCAAACACGAATCTGATATTGTGTTTGAGCAGTGTAGCCTGAACGTCAGTATGGTCCGAAGCAGGAAACAAGGGTGCCTTGACGCGGACAGGGGATATTGGGTTCATGATAGATGGGATTCAATCGACATTGATATGACACGCTGGCTTTACAAAACTCTTTACCTTGGCCGCAGGCTTAGCTATGCCGCTACTACTCAAGCACAGTTAAGCCAGGTATCTATTAAGTGATGCGTATCCAGGTGGTTTTCAGCTCGGTATATTTATCAAACGCGTGCAGGGATTTGTCCCGCCCGTTGCCTGATTGCTTTATTCCACCGAAGGGCACCGTAATGTCATCGCCATCGTATTGATTCACATGTACCGTGCCAGCGCGCAAGGCGCGCGAAATGTTGATGGCACGACTCAAATCTGCGGTCCATATCGCCGCCTGTAAACCGTAAGGCGTGTCATTGGCCTGGCGGATTGCGTCATTGATATCGGTAAAACCGATGACCGACAGTACCGGGCCAAAAATTTCTTCGCGTGCGATTTTCATCTCGTTGTTAACCTCATCAAACAAGGTCGGTGCAATATAGTATCCGCCGGATTCCGCTTTCAGCTGTATGCCACCGGCTAACAGCTTTGCACCTTCCCTGGTGCCTGCGCTTATATAGGCCATGACAGAGTTGAGTTGGGTGGCATCGACGATAGCGCCCATAATGCTGTCTTCATCCAGTGGATCACCCGGTTGAAAAAGCGGTATCATTGCCAGTGCTTTTTCCAGGAAGCGGTCTTTGACAGAGGATTCGACAAACAGGCGCGAAGGCGCATTACAGCTTTCCCCCTGATTAAAGTAGATGGAGCCGATGGCAGCGGCCACCGCAGCATCCAGATCAGGGCAATCGGCGCAGACTATATTCGCGGATTTGCCTCCTAATTCTGTCCATGCCCGTTTGAGATTCGACATCCCGGCCATTTGCAGTATCTGTTTGCCTATCTTCGTCGAGCCGGTAAACCCTATGCAATCTACGTCCATATGCAAAGCCAGTGCTGCGCCAGCTTCATGACCAAAACCTGGCACGACATTGAACACGCCAGAAGGAATCCCTGCTTCCAAAGCGATGTCTGCCAGACGCATTGCAGTCAAGGGCGACTTTTCTGACGGCTTTAAAATCACGCTATTACCCGCAGCCAGCGCTGGCGCGATTTTCCATGCCGCCATAATCATAGGGTAATTCCATGGCACAATCGCGCCGACCACACCAACTGGCTCACGGGTGATCAAGGCCAGGCTATCTGCGGCTGTCGGTGCGATTTCATCGTAGATTTTGTCTATTGCTTCGCCATACCAGCGCAGGCAATTTGCGGTCGCGTTGACATCAACGCTGAGGCTGTACTTGATCGGTTTACCCATGTCCAGGGTTTCGAGCAGGGCGAGTTCCTCACCATATTTCTGTACCAGATCAGCAAACCGAATTAATACCCGTTTGCGTGCTGCCGGAGCCAATCCCGCCCAGCGGCCATCGTTTAATGCGCGACGTGCTGCGGCCACAGCCAGATCGATATCTGCAGCTTCGCAGCGTGCTATTTTCCCTAAACGACGACCGTCGACTGGCGATTGATTGTCGAACGTCTTTTCTGACAGCGCCCATTTTCGATGCCCATCAATAAATGCTCTTCCATCGAAATTCAGTGTCGCAGCCCGGTCATGCCAAAGTCGGTTTTTCATCATGCTTCCTTGTTCTTGATGCGCGTTTTAATTGTTTGTTCTCAAAACAAATACTGGATTTGATTGCAGTTGCTGATATAGACCTGTTGCCAACAAGACCACCACATCAACGCTGCCTTGCTGCTTGAACTCATTGTGCACAGTTGAGTGACAAGACTTCAGTGATGAAGTTTTGATAACCAGCCAGAATTTATATTCAGATATGTTTAAAAACTGACCACCGTCGATGCGCCGAACATTAAATTATCTTTTTTGTAGGTCTTGGAATTCACGTCATAGAAGGTGTTTTCTGACGCACCGTCGCGCCGCAATTCAAATTTCAGTACGGCATTCGGTGTCAGGATAAAATTAAGCCCAAACGTCAAGGCATAGCGGTTCGCCCCTTTGTTCGGGTCATTGATCAAGCCAGTTACGTTGTCTATGCCTGGGCCAAACCCGTTACGGTAATCGCCGCAGGACGAGGCCATAGGTTTTGCGCCGCTGGGATCGGCATCCAGATCCTGCGCTCTGCAACCGCTGCCGAAGGTGATGCTGGGCACACCGCCGCCGTTAGCACTGTTCTTGATGTAATCAAAACGTGCGATGCCTTCTACTCTGGGCGTGAACTTGTAAGCCGCCAGGGTAGACAAGCCTGTCCACCTCGCATCACCACCATTAAATGCGCCGTTCTTAATTTGCCCGCTCTCTAACTGTCCCTGTAAGGTCCAATCACCACGGATAAAATACGCATCAGTTTCCAGATAGTTTATTGAGGTATTGCCGGATGTTTTGCCATGCAGGCCGGAAGCGCCCCAACCATTAAACTCACCTTTGGCATAGTCGACACGCCAATGCAAAGCAGGGGAGCGGCGGTCAGTGACACGTCCATTGTTTGGATTGCCGACCAAGGCCTTCATGTCCCATTTTCCCTCTAGGTGTTCATAGCCAAAACCAGTAAAGAAGGAGGGCTCGGTGAAATCAAATAACAAACCATTGGTAATGGTTTTTTTGGCTTGCAGTCCTGCCGGCAATTGATATTCGTAGCCCGGGAAAGAACCAAACTGTCCAGCCAAAAAGCGGTTGTTTAAGCCGTCTACCGGAATTGATACCGTTGCCTGATTCACAAGCGAACCCAGGTTATAGCCGCCGCCATCACCATAGCTTTTGTGTGGCATCAGTTCCAGTAACCATTTGGTACCACCTTCCATCTCTTTTTCGAAACGCAGTGCAGCAGTTCCAAAGAATGCATTGTCATAGGCATAGCTGGCGCGCTGACTGGTATGTGTGCCTGTCCCGTTCACGTCAGAGAAATTCTTCATGAATACCACGCTGGCAGTGTTCTGCCGCTGGTTATAGATATAAGTCGGGTCGATAAAGCCGGAAATCCTGAAGCCTTTGAATCCGGCCACCTCGATCTGGTCTTCCATCGCCTCGGTCTTGATCTTCATGCGATTAAATTCGGCACGTTTCTCCGCCTCTGTTGCTGCTGCTTCAGCCGACTTGGCATTCATCGCCTCCATCATGGATTCAAGTTGCTTGATTTTCGTTTTCATGGCGTCAAGCTCAGCTTTCACTTCCTGCGCACTTTGGGCCATGGCGAACGCTGGAATTGCAAGCGCGATGGCAATGACGGACTTTTTCAGAATATGCATGGTGACTCCTCGGTATGATTCGAAATTACGTCTTTTTTTACTTGGATGTGTCCGCTTGAAATGCAGCAGATATTTGTTTCTGGCGCAAACGTTCTGCTCTGACTATCTGCCAGCTTGAGAAGATGACACCTATACTCACGGCCAAAATGGTCAGAGTCGCGATGACATTTACCCTTGGATCAAGGCCAAGCCGGGCACGGGAAAAGATAATGATAGGCATGGTGGAATAGCCTGGCCCGGTCAGAAAAGCAGACAGTACGACATCGTCCAGCGAGAGCGTGAAGGTCAGTAACCAGGCCGATGCAAGTGCCTGAGTAATATTGGGCAGAGTCACCAGCGTAAATACCTGAAATGGCTTACAACCCAGGTCCATTGCTGCTTCAGACAGGGATTTGCTCATTTCCTGCAGGCGGGATTCAATCACGACGGTCGCATATGCCATGCCAAGTACGGTGTGGCCAAACAAAATCGTGAACATGCCCCGCTGCGGAAAGCCGAACATTTTTTCAAATGAAACGAACATCAGTAGTAGCGACAAGCCTATGATGACTTCTGGCATGACCAATGGGGAACTGACCATGCCTTTGAACAGTGCGCGTCCGGAAAATTTGCGGTAATTGTTCAAGCTGAACGCAGCAAAGGTCCCAAGAATTACTGACGCGCTTGCCGCTAACAAGGCAATTTTCAGCGACAGCATAAATCCGGAAATGATTTCCTGATCTTTTGTCAGTGCCGAGTACCAGTTAAGCGTAAATCCACTCCAGATCATGTCCTGGCGCGAGCTATTAAAGGAAAAAACGATCAGCATCAGAATAGGAATATATAAGAACAGATATCCCACAGAGAGCCAGGCACGTCCAAACCAGCGATATACATTCATGTCGGCTCCCTCATTTTGTTTGTTGATATTTGGTGAAGACGCCCATCGGTACCAGTATCAGCAAGATTACGACGATAGTGACTGCAGATGCCATGGGCCAATCGTTATTGCTGAAGAATTCATCCCACAGCACATGTCCTATCATCAGGGTCTCCGGGCCACCCAGTAATTCCGGGATGACGTATTCGCCAACGCAGGGGATGAACACCAGCATAGAGCCGGCGATAATGCCGGACTTAGACAGCGGTACCGTGATGCGCCAGAACGTGCTCCAGGGCGTCGACCCCAAATCGGCAGCAGCTTCGATAAAGCGCGCATCCATTTTCGACAGGTTGGTGTACAGCGGCAGTATCATGAATGGCAGGTAGGTGTAGACCATCCCTACCAGCAAAGAAAACTGTGTGTTCATCATGTGCAGCGGGCTATCAATCACTCCCGCAGACATCAGGAAATAGTTGATTACACCGTTATTTGCCAACATCCCTTTCCAGGCATATATGCGTAGCAAAAACGAGGTCCAGAATGGCAGCATGACCAGCATCATCAGTGTCGGACGTATTGCGGCCCTGGCCCGCGCCATGAAATAGGCAAACGGATAGCCGATGATCAGGCAATACATGGTCGTGATGGCTGCAAATTTTATCGAGCTCAGATAGGTCAGCACGTACAAATTGTCATCTGCAATGAACAGATAATTGCTGATCTTGATCTTTAATGACACGATGCCGTCTGCATAGCTGAACAGTGTGCCAAATGGATTATTGATCTCCATTTCTACCAGGCTGATTTTCAAGATAATGATGAAAGGAACCAGCGAGCAGGCGAGCAGCCACAGATAGGGGATGCCTATGACTATGGTACTGCCGCGCAGCCAGCTAAATTGTTTGAGGTGTTTCAGCGTATTTTTCACAATGACTTCCGTTATTGGGTTAATACCACCATGGAAATATCGGACCAGCTTGCATACACCTGATCGCCCCATTTGGGGTCGAAGGCGCCATGGCGCAAGGTGTTGCTGATGGTTGCTTTCAGTAACATGCCGCTGGCAAGCTTTAAGTGATACACCGTATAGCTGCCCAGATACGCCATTTCCACAATTTCGCCGAACACCAGGTTATGGCTTTGCTCGGGTGCTTCCGCACTGATCGTGATTTTTTCAGGGCGCACGGCGATAGAGACAGGCATATCGATGGTTCCGGTAATGCCGTGTGCAACGTAGTGCTGGCATTCCGGCGAGTCGATGATGACGTGATCAGGCTCATCCACAGTGACGGTTCCGGAAAACATGTTGACACTGCCGATAAAGTCCGCGACAAAGCGGCAATTCGGTGTTTCGTAGATATCATTTGGACGTCCGGTCTGGCGGATTACCCCTTCGCTCATGACCGCAATGCGCGACGCCATGGTCATGGCTTCTTCCTGGTCGTGAGTGACCATCACACAAGTTACGCCGACTTGTTCGATGATATTGACCAATTCGAGCTGGGTACGCTCACGCAGTTTTTTGTCCAAAGCTGCCAGCGGTTCATCGAGCAATAACAGCTGCGGGCGCTTGGCCAGGCTGCGCGCCAGCGCCACGCGTTGTTGCTGACCACCAGAGAGTTGATGTGGCTTACGCTTGCCAAAGGCGCTTAGCTGTACCAGCGCCAACATTTTCTCTACGCGAGCTGCAATCTCGTCCCTGGGCATGCCGTCTCTGCGCAAACCAAAGGCGATATTGTCCCAGACTGATAAATGCGGGAATAGTGCATAGGACTGGAACATCATATTAATCGGGCGATGGTAGGGCGCAACACCAACGATATCTTTACCATCCAGTAAAATCTGACCTGAAGTTGGCGACTCAAACCCCGCCAGCATTCTGAGCAGCGTCGATTTGCCGCAACCAGAACTGCCGAGCAGCGCAAAAATTTCGCCTTTATCGATAGCGATGGACACGTTATCCACGGCACGCACATCGCCGAATTCTTTCATCAGATTGTTTATTTGCAAAAAAGCCTGGCCGTTACGATTGCCTGCATTTGCCGACGATGTTGGCGTTGTTTGAGTGGCTGTTTCGCCATGAGAAGATGACGCCATAAGTTACCTTCATTAAAAAAGCTTGAGTTCAGCCGCAGTCGTTGTAACCAATGACTGTTCAGCACTTTCTTTCAGAATCTGGTCGTCCGCCGGTTCGGACGACTGTCCCAGTTACATGCCGGTCTTGAACTGTGTGTAAATTCTGGTGATTAAACGACGTATGTCGGAACTGACTGCTTCGGGCGCAATCATTTTCTTCTTGTCAGCATCGCTCAGATACACAGTTTTGTTTTCCGTGATGTCTTTCTTGACGAACTTGGTTGCGGCTAGGTTGGGGTTGGCGTAAAAAACTTTATTGCTCAGACTTGCATGAACTTCAGGGCGCATGATGTAGTTCATCCACAGATAGGCATTGTTGGGATGGGGGGCATCTGCCGGGATCGCCATGACATCAAAAAACAGGATGGCATGCGTGCTTGGGATTAAAGCCTGGATTTCATTACCATTTTTGGCATCAATCGCGCGTTGACGGGCAATGTTGATATCGCCCGACCAGCCGAGTGCGACGCAGATTGAGCCATTTGCCAGATCATTAATGTAACCCGATGAACTGAATAAGCTGATATAGGGGCGGATTTTCTTCAACAAAGCGGCAGCTTCCTGATACTCGCCCGCTGTTTTTGAGAAAGGATTTTTCCCTAAATATTGCATAGCTGGCGGAATGATTTCGGAAGGAGAGTCGAGGACGGAGACGCCACAGGATTTTAATTTTGAGATGTATTTGGGATCAAAGACCAAATCCCATGCATTGGCGGGCATAGTTAAATCACCCAGGGCAGCTTTGACCTTCTGAACATTGATGCCTATCGTGGTAAAACCCCAGAGCCAGTCGATTACGTGTTCGTTGTTGGGATCGAGCTTCGCCAGCGAAGCCTGGATGATGGGATCCAGATTGGCCAGGTTAGGTAACTTGCTCTTGTCGAGCTTAGTCAGCAAGCCGCCTTGAATTTGCAAATTGGCCCAATTTGCAGAGGGGACGACGATGTCATAACCTGTTTTACCAGCGACTAATTTTGCATGCAGAATTTCATTGGTATCAAATAAATCATAACGTACTTTGATACCCGTCTCCTTTTCAAAATTTTTAATCGTATCTTCGGCAATATAGTCTGACCAGTTGTAGATATTGAGTACCTTTTCTTCTTGCGCGTACGCTGTGGAGAGTGTGATAAAGCTGACTGCGCTGGCTGCCAGAGCGTTTGATACGCTGCGCATCATCTGTCGGGTAAATCGTAAATCTTTAAAAGAAGTCCACATGCTTGTCTCCTGTCTTTTTAATTTGAATTTATGAATTTATGAATTTAAATGCTTACTATGCGTTTCCATTATTGACAGCGCCTCTTAACTGGCAGCTGTCCGGCTCTTTACATAACAACTAGACCCATCCACGGGCTTGTAAATCCTCTAGCGTCTGATCCAAAGCAGAGCGGATCAGTCCTGTCATTTCATCGATTTGCATCACACTAATACACAGAGGGGGAGCGATGATCATCCTGTCGCCAACAGCGCGCATGATGATGCCCTGGCTGAACATATAGCCACGACAAATCATTCCCACGTTTTGTTCAGTCCCGAATAAGACACAATCATGTTGCAGCTCTGCTTTTTGCCTGACCAGATTCAGACCCGCGACCAGCCCACAGCTATTGGCAAAGCCAACCAGGGGATGACTGGCCAATTGCGCGAATGCTTGCTGCAGATAGGGACCAGTTTGGTTTGCAACTTGCCCGATTAATTTTTCCTGCTCGAGAATGCGGATGTTTTCCAATGCGGCTGCGCATGCAACCGGATGCCCGGAATAGGTAAAGCCATGATTGAAATCACCGCCTTTTTCGATCAAGATATCCGCAACACGATCACTGACCATGACCCCGCCTAGAGGGATATAACCAGAGGTGACGCCTTTGGCGAAGGTCATTAAATCTGGCCTGATACCCATGCGCTCTGAGCCAAACCAGGTGCCAAGACGACCAAATCCACAAATGACCTCATCGGCGATGAGTAAAATTCCATATTTGTCGCAGATACGTTGAATTTCAGGCCAATAGGTCGCTGGTGGAATCACGACGCCGCCGGCTCCTTGTATTGGTTCGCCGATGAAGGCAGCGACTTTTTCGGGTCCTGTTTCAAGGATTTTGTCTTCCAGCCAGGACGCCGCTTTGATGCCAAACTCGGCTTCAGTCATACCGCGGCCGCTCTCTAAGTAATTTGGCTGCCCTATGTGTTCTATGCCGGGAATAGGCAGGCCAGCCTGTGCATGCATTGCACGCATGCCGCCTAGCGAGGCACCAGCCACGGTGCTGCCGTGATAGGCGTTATGACGACTAATGATCACATGTCGGTCTTTATATCCAAGCAAATCCCAGTAGCGCCTGACCATACGCAGATTGGTGTCATTACCTTCTGAACCGGAACTGGTGAAAAATACATGACTGAACTGAGGCGGAGAAATCTCTACCAGTTTGGCAGCCAGCTGTGCGGCTGGCACATTGGTCGTGTTGAAGAAACTGTTATAGAAAGGCAGGGTTTCCATTTGTTGATACACGGCTGCTGAAATGCTGTTGCGACCATAGCCCACATTGACGCACCATAAGCCTGACATAGCATCCAGTATTTTTTTTCCTTCCGAATCCCAAATATAGATACCATCCCCTTTGACCATGACCCGGGCACCTTTTTGATTCAAGTCTTTGAAATCAGTAAAAGGATGCAGATAGTGCGCAGTGTCGAGTGCCTGTATCGCTTTTGTATCGAAAGTCTGAGCTGGTTCAGTCACCTGATTTAGATTGGCGATTGCAGAAAAACCTGGTTTTAAAGAGTGCATGGGAATCCTGAATTTTAAATTCTGTCATTCATACGAAAATCTTTAAGCAATTTTCAGCTAACGGTGTCGCTTACACATGGAGCAGCAAGTGATCGCGTTCCCAGGGGCTGATGACGGTCATGAACTCCTGGTGTTCCAGATCCTTGATGGCTGCATACACATCAATGAAGCGTTCTCCTAACACGCTGCGCAACTTGTCTTCTGCACGCAGCAGTTGCAGTGCCTCCGGCAAGCCTTGCGGCAATTCAAACTTCAAGTCATAGGCACTGTTGACTGTCATCGGGGTGGGCTCTAATTGCTCCACCATCCCCAGATAGCCACACGCAAGGGTGACGGCCAAAGCCAGATAGGGATTGGCATCAGCGCCGATGATGCGGTTTTCGACGCGTCGGTCTTGTACGCCAGACTCAGGCAAGCGGAAACCGACAGTACGGTTATCCATGCCCCATTGAATATTGATAGGCGCTGCGGTGTGACGCACAATGCGCCGGTAAGAATTGACATAGGGGGCGACGATAGCCATCGCTGCAGGCATATAGCGTTGCAGTCCGCCTATGTAGTGTTTGAATATAGGTGCCGGCGAGCCATCCGTATTGCTGAAAATGTTCAGGCCGGATTTACAGTCGACGACACTTTGATGCACATGCATGGCTGAACCAGGTTCACCAGCCATGGGCTTCGCCATAAAAGTCGCGTACATATCATGCTTGAGTGCGGCTTCGCGCAAAGTACGTTTAAAGAAAAATACTTTGTCAGCCAGACTGAGCGGGTCGCCATGCAAAAAATTAATTTCCATCTGGCCAGCACCGATCTCGTGTATCAAGGTGTCGACATCGAGGTTCATTAATTCGCAGTAATCGTAAATATCTTCAAACAGAGGATCAAACTCATTGACTGCATCTATGCTGTACACCTGGCGGCTGGTTTCTGCGCGACCGCTGCGCCCGATAGGCGGTTTCAAAGGTAAATCGGGGTCGGTATTTTTTGCAGTCAGATAAAATTCAAGTTCAGGGGCAACCACCGGCTTCCAGCCTTTATCTGCGTACAGCTTGAGCACACGACGCAGTACCGAACGTGGCGCAAAATCCACCAGTTTGCCGTCTGCAAAATAACAGTCATGGATCACTTGTGCGGTTGGGTCGCAGGCCCATGGCACCATCGTGATGGTGCTGGGGTCGGCTTTTAAAATCATGTCGCGGTCAGTTGAAGATATGGCTCTGTCATAAGCTTCATCTTCTGTCGGATAGTTGCCGGTGACTGTCATACCCAATACTGCTTCGGGGATCCGCATGCCGCGTTCTTGGGTAAATTTTCCACGCGGCAGTATCTTTCCACGCGCAACGCCGGTTAAATCAGGTACCAGGCATTCAATTTCAGTGACTCTGTTTTCGTTGAGCCACAAGTCCATGTCGGTATATGTAAAGTTGTCGCGTATTCCCATAATCGTCTCTCTGAATTCTGTATATTGTTTTTATGTCTGGCGCTGATGGCGTTATGTTGTGCATCAATTGCGGGCTGCGTAGGCTAGCTGACGATGCGCTTAGGAACGCCACGCGCCCATAATTCATCAGTTCTCATGGCTGCCGTCCGCGTTTGGTTTGATAATCACGGCAGGCACGGCCAAACGCCCGGAACAGTTTGAGTGACTCTGGGTTGTTGACCAGATTCCATTCCGGATGCCATTGCACAGCCATCGCAAACCCAGCTTCTTTGCCAAAGCTGTAGGCTTCAATCAGGCCATCGTCTGCACGGGCTTCTATGCGCAAACCTGCGGCAAGCCTGTCTATGCCCTGGCCATGCAAAGAATTGACCATTAATTCGGATGCGCCATCCAGTATTTGCGCTAGTTCACCGTTGGCTGAGAGCCTGACCAGATGGGCTGGCGCGTACTGTTGCTCTTGAGGTCGTGTTTTGTCTTCTCTATGATCAAATTTACCGTCGACTTGCTGTACTGCCTGGTACAAGCTGCCACCCAGTGCAACATTGACCTCCTGAAAACCGCGGCATATTGCAAAAAATGGCAAGCCACGCTCATGAGCGGCGCGTATCAAAGGAAGCGTAGTCGCATCGCGTGCCAAGTCTTGTGGAAGAGATGGATTGATGACTGATTGCTCGTAATGGCTGGGATGTACATTGGAGTAGGCACCTGTCAGCATAATCCCGTCAGCACTGGCAAGCACCGAGTCCAGATCCGTCGCTGTGCCAAAAGCTGGCAAAATCAGAGGCAGGCAATCGGCTCCAAATTGCACCGCTTCCAAATACTTCGCCTGCGCAACGTGAAACGCATGGGCACCAATCTGTGCCGTGCAAGCTGGAACTATGACGATGGGCTTATGCATGATTTTGATTATATTTTTGCTTTGAAAAAATATATTGGTTTATAATAATAAATAAAATAATAGCCTTAATAGATCCACTTATAAATCTTTAATTGTTCTGCTTTGCACCAATTACAATGTGGAAAATATGTTTTATGTTGATTTTGCAATATGAAAATTAGTTTATAGGGAATTTGGTATTGTTGTTAGCTCCACTTTATTGATTTTAATAGAACCACTTACAGCTTATGTCTGCCACATCTGATTTATTTTCCAAATTATTGGTTCAACCTGATTTTTTCCCCAGGTTGCCGCAGCAAAAGCGACTTTATGAAGTAGCAAAAGTGAGCATTCATCTTGGACAACTGAGTGCGGGAAGTAAGTTGCCTTCAAGTCGGGAACTGGCGCGCGATCTGGGAATGGCACGCAACACTGTCATCGCGGCCTTCGAGCAATTGATGGCGGAAGGCTATGTCACCAGTGCCCAGGGCAGCGGTACCTATGTTGCAAATCTGACTGAATTGAAGCTGGCGGCGCAAGTCATGCCAGCGCCACTTGCCTCTGAGGTTCCAGGTGCTGAGACCACACTTTTATCGCGGCGTGGCGCGCATATCACGGCGTTTGGGGCAGGGGAGCGCTTCGAGATTTTTCCATTTGTGCCGGCGGACGATGACTTCAGCAGTTTTCCATTCAAGGTGTGGCAGCGTTTGCAAAACCGGGTTTGGCGTGACATACACCCTGATTTGCTGGATTATGGGCGTGCAGGCGGGTATTTGCCCTTACGCCAGGCGATCGCGGAATACGTCGCCGCATCGCGATCTGTGAAGGCTACGGCTCATAATATACTCATTACCTCTGGCACGCAGCAATCGCTGGATCTGTGTGCACAATTGCTGGCTGATGTAGGTGACACTGCCTGGGTGGAAGATCCTTGTTATTGGGGTGCCAGACGCGTGTTTGAAGCCTGCGACCTGAATTTACATCCAATTACAGTGGACGGTGAGGGAATGGCATTGAAGCCGGCCGATCTGGCATGTGATCCGCGTCTGATTTACGTCACACCATCGCATCAATATCCAACCGGTGCCATTATGAGCCTGGCCCGCCGACGTGAGTTACTGGATGTCGCTGTGCGTAAAAATGCATGGATACTGGAAGATGATTATGACAGTGAATTTCGCTACACAGGCCGTCCACTGGCGTCATTGCAGGGGCTGGATAAGGATGAGCGCGTAGTGTATCTGGGGACTTTTTCGAAAGTGCTTTATCCCGGCATCAAGGTCGGCTATATGGTGGTTCCTGCCGCTTTGGCAGACGCGTTTAAGAGTGCTTTATATGACTTACAGCGGCCTGGTCAGTTGATGGTGCAAGCGGCATTGGCAGATTTCATTTCACTTGGGCACTTTGCAACGCATATCCGTAAAATCCGTCAAATTTATGGATCACGGCGCGAATTGCTGCGTAAAACCCTGGCTGGGGAATTTGGTTCTCAGTTGAATCAGCAAGTCAGAATTTCCCATGAGGAGTCAGGCCTGCACCTGCTCATAGAAGTGCCTGATCACGTCGATGATGTCGCGCTGGAAAAACTGGCGGCGGAATCGGGCATAGAGGTGAGGGCACTTTCGGCCTACTATCTTTCACTACCAGTGCGGCGCGGCCTGCTGGTTGGCTATGCCTATGTCACTCCGGATAAGATTGTTTATTACGGAAAAATCCTTGCTTCTGTGATTCAGTCCGGCCTGAGCTGATCGCCTGAGTTTGCCTTAGGCTGCTGCCTGATCTTCGGCTAAGCAAAGGCGGCAGCAGCTATCAGTGCAGTGATGACCGATGGTTATCAGACCCCTAAGCGGTCTCGTAGGTCATACCACGCTGCGCCCATGGCGGTTAACGGCACTCTCAGCAGACGGCCACCGGGGAAGGGATAATGCGGCAGGCAGGCGAATGCAGAAAAGCGCTCCGCTTGTCCTTTGATCGCTTCGGCCAGTAATCGCCCTATCAAATGGGTAAAGGTGATGCCATGGCCAGAGCAGCCTTGTGAATAATAAATGTTGTCAGTTAACTGACCGACTTCCGGCAAGCGTGACAAGGTCAGTAAGAAGTTTCCGGTCCATGCATAATCGATCTTAGCCTTTTTGAGTTGAGGAAAAACTTTACACATATTGGGAACAACGATGGACTCGATATGCGCAGGATCGCGAGCACCATAATTCACACCGCCACCAAATATCATGCGTTTATCTGCCGATAGACGATAATAATCGAGTAAAAAATTATTGTCCTCAACGCAGTAGTCAGACGGAATGAGCTGATCCGCCAACTGGCCTAATGGGGCAGTGGTAATCACCTGAGTTCCGCAAGGCATAGACTTTTTAGCGAGTTTTGGCTCCAGATCACCTATATAGGCATTGCAGGCCACGATGACGAATTTGGCTTTCACCTGACCATCCGCAGTATGAATCACGGGGTTTGCACCTCGTACTATTTTGGTCACTGCACTGTGTTCGTAGATCACCCCGCCATTGTGCTCAACTGCGGCGGCCTCACCCAGTGCGAGATTGAGCGGATGAAAATGGCCACCGGTTTTGTCGACCAGGATAGCCTGATAGTGATCGGTGTGCACGACTTTTTTGATCTCAGCCGCGTTGTCGATCAGCGTCAGATGTTGATGACCCCACTTTTCCCATAACTCCTTTTGTTCTTCCAGCGCATACACTTTTTTAGGGGTCAATGCGGCATACACACCGCCATCTTTTAAATCGCAATCAATCTGGTAAGTCGCCACGCGTTCACGGATGATTTGTGCACCTTCAAACATCATCGCGGCTAAAGGTTTTGCTACGTCATGACCATAACTCGATTCGATGACGTCGATATCCCGTGAGTAGCTATGCACAATCTGGCCGCCATTTCGTCCGGATGCTCCCCAGCCGACTCTTGCCTGTTCCAGTAGCACCACTTTGAATCCGGCTTCCGCCAGATGAAGGGCAGAACTCAGACCGGTATACCCGGCACCGATGATGCAGATATCCGTTTCAACTGCGCCACGTAAAGGCGGACGAGCTGGGCTGACGCTGGCGGAAGCCGCATAATAAGAGGGCGCATGTGCGTCACTGGAAGTCGTGGAAGACATAAACTACCTTATTTTCTAGGGATGAAAGGGAGGAGCATAAGCAAGGGTGCTGATTTCAGCATCTGGTACAAGCAGTGTGAGTATTCCATCAGAACTTATTCTGGCGCTGCAAACTGCCTGCAAGCCGCTGTCGGCACGCATCTCCGAATGCAGAGAACATGCGTATCGAATAGGGGTTGTGCGCTGCTTGCCACTCTGGATGCCATTGCACGCCCAGGCTAAATTGTTTGTAATGTGGCAGATGCAGCGCTTCGATTAAACCATCTTCAGCGTGTGCCAGCGCTTCCAGCCCACACCCCAGCGTTTTGATGCCCTGACCATGCAGGGAGTTGACGGAAATTTCAGTGGCCTGCATCAGCCCGGCAAACCAGGTACCCGGCACTATCTTTACCTTATGTACGTCGGCGTATTGCTGTTCTACGCTGGCACCATAGTCTTCCCGGTGTTCCAGCATATCGGGTATGGCATACAATTTTTGATGCAAATCGCCACCCAGTGCCACATTCAATTCTTGCATGCCACGGCAAATCACAAATAAAGGCAAACCCAATCCCAAAGCGGCATGGATCAAAGGCAGGTCAAACCGGTCGCGGTCCTGATCCTGAGTTTTTTCAGGGGTGAGATTGTCTTGTCCATACAGGGCAGGGTCTATGTTACTCCCTGCACCAGTGAGGTAAATGCCATCCGCCATAGACAAATATTGCTCAATATCGTCGCTGCCAAAACAGCTGGGAACTAAAACCGGTGTGCAGCAGGCATGCTCAACCAGCGGGCGCATATATTTTTTGGTCATCACCTGATAGTCATGACCAGCACGTTCTTGCGCTCCCATAGGCATCAGAACGACAGGCTTGCGAAGGGGGGATTTTGTTGTACAGTTCGACATAGTTGACCTTGACTCAATAGCGCATGATGCGGGTTTGCCTGGCGACCCAAAGGCCGCTGCTGACCGGTTCAGAGTCCGGCGAGGCACCAGTATTTAATGACCAGATAATCGTCGATTCCATACTTTGAGCCTTCCCGTCCCAGCCCGGATTGTTTGACGCCGCCAAACGGTGCCACTTCAGTCGACAAAATGCCGGTATTGATCCCGACCATGCCGTACTCGAGCTGTTCAGCGACGCGCCAGATACGCCCAATATCGCGGCTATAGAAATAAGAGGCCAGGCCAAATTCTGTGTCGTTTGCCATAGCGATGACGTCGCCGTCGGTCTTAAAGCGGAATAGCGGGGCGACAGGGCCAAAGGTTTCTTCGCGTGCGATGCACATATCTTGCGTGACATCGGCCAGTATCGTGGGCTCAAAAAAAGTCCGTCCTAAAGCATGTCGTTTGCCACCCGCCAAGACACGGGCACCTTTGGCAAACGCATCAGCAATATGGCTTTCTACTTTTTGTACCGCTTGTTCGTTGATTAATGGTCCCTGATTGACGCCAGCGTCGGCACCATTTCCAACGACCAGGCTTGCATGCACGGCTGCTGCCAGTTTATCGGCAAATTGTTCATACACGGCATCTTGCACATAGATGCGATTTGCGCAGACGCAGGTTTGCCCTGAGTTGCGATACTTTGAGGCGAGAGCGCCTTCTACAGCAGCATCCAGGTCGGCATCATCAAAAACAATGAATGGCGCATTACCGCCGAGTTCTAAGGACAGTTTCTTGATGCTACTGGCGGATTGTTGCATTAATAAACGGCCAACTGCGGTTGATCCAGTAAAACTCAGTTTCCGGACGATAGAATTCGAGGTGAATTCTGCTCCTATGCTCTCCGGGTTCCCGGTCAGGACGTTAAATATACCTGCCGGCATACCGGCACGCTGCGCCAATTCAGCCAGTGCAAGTGCTGAAAAAGGCGTCAGCTCAGACGGTTTGACAATCAGCGGGCAGCCTGAGGCTAAGGCTGGGCCCGCTTTGCGGGTAATCATGGCGGATGGGAAGTTCCATGGTGTGATAGCAGCACATACACCGACCGGTTCCTTAGTCACCATAATACGCCGGCCCGGTAAGGTGGCCGGTATCGTATCGCCATACAGGCGTTTGCCTTCTTCTGCAAACCATTCGATATAAGACGCGCCATAGGCAATCTCAGCGCGCGCTTCCGCCAAGGATTTGCCTTGTTCGGCAGTCATAATGCGTGCCAGATCTTCGCTGTGCCGGATGATCAGATCATGCCAACGGCGCAGTATGGCACCACGCTCTTTCGCCAGTAAATTGCGCCATACCTTCCACGCGGCATTGGCATAATTGATTGTGCGGCTGGCTTCTGCGGCACCCATTCTGGGAACTTGTCCCAGCGCCTCGCCAGTCGCAGGATTGCTAACAGTGATCGTGCCGCCATCATCGGCATCGCACCAAATACCATTGATGAATGCTTGTTGCCGGAATAATTCGGGGTCTTCTAGTTTCAGCACAGCAGTCTCCTGTTTGTTCTTTGGTATGAGTGTTCAGTCTTTGGGTGTTGAGTTTTTATGTGACGCTGGAATTAGGCAGCGCCTCAGGCACGCAATGCTGCATCGAGTATATCTAGCGCCTCGCTCATCACTGCGTCTGAAATCGTGATTGGAAACAGGAAGCGAATCACGTTGCCGTACACGCCGCAAGTCAGCAACAGCAGGCCTTGAGCCAGTGCGTGGGCTTGCACTTTTTTGGCAAATTCGGGATTTGGCTTGCCCGTGTCGGCATGCCTGAATTCGACTGCCAGCATGCCGCCCAAGCCGCGAATTTCTGCTATCTGCGGCACATCTTTTTGCACTAGCTGTAAGCGTGTTGCGAGTCTTTGCCCCAAGGTATTAGCACGCTCGCAAAGATTTTCTTCTGCGATCACCTCCAGCACAGCCAATGCCGATGCAATTGCGAGCGGGTTTCCGGCATAGGTGCCGCCCAGTCCGCCAGGTGAGGGCGCATCCATGATCTCAGCGCGGCCACAAACGCCGGACAGCGGCAGGCCTCCAGCCAGGCTCTTAGCCATGGTAGTCAGGTCCGCCTGCACATCGTAATGTTCCATTGCAAAGAGCTTACCGGTACGTGCAAAGCCGGTCTGGATTTCATCGGCGATCAATAAAATGCCGTGCAGATCACAAATAGCACGCAGTGCCCGCATCAATGCTTGCGGTGCGACCACGAAGCCACCTTCACCCTGTATCGGTTCGATAATGATGGCGGCAACGCGCTTAGGATCTATGCTGGCTTTGAACAGCACCTGTATCGCATCCAGCGCGTCGTCGACAGAGACGCCATGTAGTGCATTGGGAAATGGGACGTGATAGATTTCGCCGGGGAAGGGGCCATAATGCAGCTTATACGGGTCCACTTTGCCTGTCAGCGCCATCCCCATCATGGTACGCCCATGAAATGCGCCAGAAAACGCGATCACGCCCGGCCGTCCGGTGGCAGCACGTGCAATTTTTATCGCGTTTTCTACCGCTTCGGCACCAGTGCTGAAAAAAGTCGTTTTCTTGGCATGAATGCCTGGCATCAGACAATTGATTTTTTCTGCCAACGCTACATAACTACCGTAAGGAACCACCTGATAACAGGTATGCGTGAAATGCTGCAATTGATCAATGATGGCGGCGATAATTTTCGGATGGCAATGACCCGTATTTAACACCGCGATTCCCGCTGCAAAATCGATGTAACGCTTGCCCTCAACATCCCAGATTTCAGCATTCTCTGCCCGTGCAGCATAAAAATTCGCCATCACGCCGACGCCGCGTGGCGTTGCCTTGTCCTTGCGTGCTTTCCATTCAAGATTCGAGCTCATGATTTTCCTTGTCTGTTGATTGAGTAAGCACAAGGATGGTGCCTCGATTTGGCTCTATTAAATAGTGCCGGTTATGATATTTTGATGGTGCCAATTAAGCTAATGTATTTATAATGGATCGTCTTCTATCCCATTCATGGTGATGCATGCGTACGTTTAATCTTTCCGACTATTTACTGCAATATCTCGATAAGACGTCCGATACGCCACGTAACCGACAACTTTACCGCTTAATGCGTCAAGCCATACTGGATCGTGTTTTACCCCCGGACACACGCTTGCCTTCCAGTCGTGATTTGGCGAATGAGTTACAGATATCCCGCAATACCGTGTTGTACGCCTATGAGCAATTACTGGCCGAGGGCTATGTTGAAGCGCGTGCAGGCAGCGGAACCTATGTCGCAGACACCGTTCCGGATACCGTGTTTATGCCTCCGACGCCAAGGGGTAGTAATGCTGCGGTGTCAGATTGGGCGCAATTATCACAGCGCGGCCATCGCCTTGTCGCGCATGCCGGCGCGTCGCCGCAACAATGGGGCGCATTCGTGCCTGGTGTCCCGGATGTGACCCGGTTCCCACACAAGATATGGAGTAGCTTACAAAGCAAAATATGGCGTAACCCTGCAGTTGCCACGCTAACGTATGGCGGCGGCGGCGGTTATCAGCCCTTGCGTGAAGTGGTTGCTGAATACCTCAAAGGCTCGCGCTCGGTAGATTGCGAGGCAGGGCAGGTGGTGATTACCAATGGTATCCACCAATCGATAGATTTATGTTTGCGTTTACTGAGCGACCCAGGTGATGTCGCGTGGGTCGAAGACCCTTGTTACTGGGGCGCGCGCAACCTGCTCACGGCATCCGGCATCACCATACGCCCGATACGCGTCGATCCGGAAGGCATATGCCCGGACCACGCCGATCTTGCTGTGGTACCACGCTTTATTTTTGTCACCCCGTCGCATCAATATCCACTTGGTATGGTGATGAGTCTGGCTCGGCGCCGCAGTTTGCTCGAATATGCGAAGACTCACGGATGCTGGATCATCGAAGACGACTATGACAGCGAATTCCGCTATAACGGACGACCACTGGCATCGTTGCAAGGGATGGATAGCGATGAGCGCGTGCTGTACATGGGCACCTTCAGTAAGACGATGTTTCCTGGGTTGCGACTCGGTTACCTGGTATTGCCGCCATCTCTAAAACAACCCTTTGTCACAGGAATGGAAGAGTTGCACCGTTCCGGGCAGGCACCGTTACAGGCGACGATGGCCGAATTTATGATACAAGGCCATTTCAGTTCTCACATTCGCAAGATGCGTCTGCTGTACGGCGCCAGACTGGAAATCCTACAGCAAGAAATAGCAAGGCATTTTGCGGATGATGTACAAGTTGTCGGCACCGACGCCGGCCTCCATCTGGCACTGCGCCTGCCAGAGAAATGCGACGATCAACTCATCGCCGGCCAGGCCAGGGAGCAAGGGGTAATCGTCAGGCCACTTTCATCCTATTACCATGTTCCCGATAGCCGGAACGCAGGGCTGGTACTAGGCTACGCTTGCGTCAACGACGCCAACATCGCACCAGCATTTGATGTACTGGCCAGGATTATCCGGCGGCATTTGTAGTGGTGGCGTTTGTGATTAACTTTGTGCACGATTTTAACTATGTTCTCTAATGAGTTTAATTCACATTCTTGGTTGTTTTGGTTCACTGCTGCGCCTGAACCGCCAGTAATAAAGGCACTTCACACAAATAGAGCATTTCTACTGTTGCGAGGATTGAGCACGTGTACGCAACTCCCTCGACATAGATATACCCATGAGCGTGGCCAGGTGTTGCGTGAACGATTCGCCGATGGTATCGCCTAAATCGCCCATAGATTTAGGACTTACGCATAATTATCCCGGCAAGGCTGGTGACGCAGTCATTACATTTGTACGGCAAGGAGCCATAACGCCGCTGGGTCGATTTTACGTAAGTCCTAGTGATGAGTGAGCTGTTGCGCAAGCCAAAAGACGCAACACATCGGGAATTACATTAATTTCGCATAATTTATATTGCGTATCTACTACCCTTTACCTCATATCATCACGCCGAGAGTGAGCAACGGCGCGGGGTAGCGCATGATATGAGGACATCAAAACCCAAGGAAAACTTTTCCATTATTCCATGCCAAACGGCTTGAATAGCTGGGTTCTTTTCGCGTTCTGCATGCATATCAGCAAGGACTATTGCCGGATGTTTTCCCAGAATTTCGGCGACTTTCATTGCTGTCTCATCGCTCATTGTCACCTTACCGTTAATAAGTGCGCTCATGCCACTGCGACTCATCTCAAGGGACTTTGCAAGTGCATAGTCAGATGTAATGCCAAGCTTTTCTTTTGCATGGTTTAAGTATTCTACGGTGTTCATTTTTTACCCTCCTATAGGTAGTTTGTAGCCGAATAGTAGTTTAACGGCTGGGAACGTTCAAGATATGTTGATTGTGAACGTTCGTTACATGTTGACACGTTCGTTAGTGATGAACTATATTTCGCATCGGGGCGGGGATCAATCAACCCTCCTAAGGTACTGCAACATAGCCCGCCCCGTATTAATTTTGCAACTTTAGGGCGGGGAAATCCTTAGGAGAGGGTGTCATGAAAGCGATTAAAAGTAGCAATCAAAAAACTTCAATTCCTCAGCTTGAAAATAGCGTCGTAGCCATATCTAGAGCTGTGTTCGTGCTCGAGCTCGTCAACGAGTCCAATCTTGACCAGCTTGCCGATAGCATCGAGAAACTGGTCAAGGCCAGTTATGCCGATGGCGCGGTAGATATCTCCATTTTCGTTTCGTATGCCAATTTGCATGCGCTCAAGTTGGACGGTTTTTTCGGTGCCAACTACCAAAACAAGCTCACTCGTGATTTGCCTGTCGAAATTAGATACTTGTTTATCAGCGATCAAGACGGTCTGCATGTCGTTTCTCCTATGTCGATGCACTACGTAATTAAATATGAAATTAATAGTGTAACACCATGAAAACAGACAACATTGAGCAAGACGCGCTCAGCCATGCGAACGGCAATGCCGCAATAGATGCGGCGCTTGCGCTTTTGAAAACAGACCGCGAGGCCGTCCGTGCCGCGCATTGGAACCGGCTACCGATTGCAGTTCGCCGTATTGCCGTCATGTCCGCCAATCTGCCGAAAGAACGCGCAGACGACACCCTAAACAAGTTCGACGCCTTAGAGCGCGGAAAAATCAATATCTCAGTGCAGCGATTGCTGAAGCAGTTGGAAGAAATAGGCCGCTGCATGCAGGGTGGTTCGTTGCCTGCTGCATCTGGCGAATATACGCACTGATATATGCAAGACATTGGATTTATCCCAGGCATTCCGCGCAGATTCAGCGCGGAAATGGTGCGCGTATGGAATCACTGCGAACCGCGCAAGCGTGACGCGGTGTACACCGCACAGCGCCAGGCAGATGCAGGGCGTATCCCGTTGGATGCTGGTGATGCGGCGATCTATCAATGTGCTGACGAAATGGTCAAGCGCGTCTACGCGTATGCAGCGAAATACCAGAGTAATACCCTGATCGTTGACGGCATTGCGATGCTGTGCAGGCAGTTGGGCATAGCAGCACCGCAGGGCAATGCTTACCCTGAAATGGTGGCGCGGGCGCTTGATCGTGGTTGGTGGATTCGTGGCCTCAGAAAAGAACACGCTCGGCGCTTTGAGAACGTGGCTATTCAATTGGGCTTTGTGTCCTACAAAGCAGGCGTATATCTGTCGAATGAATCCGCGGTCAGGCAGATGAAGCGCAATGCAGAAAATGCGGCCTTGCTGGCGAAAACTCAGGTACAGAACGAAAACGGGCAGATTTACACACTGGAAGAGTTATCAAAAACGAGTGTGTCAAACAACGCCAATCGCCGTGGTGAAATGATGACGCGGATTCGTGGAATGGAAGAGATAGCAAAAGAACTGTCACACGTAGGCATGTTCTGGACAATTACATGCCCCTCAAAATTTCATGGCTCGCTGGCAAAGTCCGGTGAGTCGAACCCGAAGTATCAAAACCTTTCACCACGTGAGGCGCAGGACTACCTGTGCAAAGTATGGCAACGGATACGTGCAAAGTTTAAGCGGTGCGGCATTGCCCCGTATGGCTTCAGGATAGCGGAACCGCATCACGATGGCTGTCCGCATTGGCACATGTTGTTATTTGTCGCGCCGGAACAGGCGCAGGCCATGGAACAGATCATTCGGGATTACGCATTACGCGAAGACGGCACAGAAGCGGGCGCGGCAGAAAACCGCGTCAAGCTGGTCAAAATCGAAGCAGGGAAGGGCAGCGCGGCGGGCTATATCGCCAAGTACGTTGCGAAGAATATTGACGGCGCTCACGTGGGCGACCATAAGACGGCGGACGGCTGGATAGTCGCGCCGGATATGTTGGGCAATCAAGAAATTACGCCAAGCCAGCGCGTAACACTCTGGAGTCAGGTTCATGGCATTAGACAGTTTCAGCAAATTGGCGGAGCTCCTGTTTCTGTGTGGCGTGAGCTGCGCAGGATTAAATACGATGCTGTGCTGCAGGCTCCAGCGGCAGTTAAGCAGGCTTGGTCTGCCGCACAGAGAAACGGTGAATCTCTTGCATGTTTTGCCGACTATATCCGCGCTCAGGGCGGGGCAACTGTTGGCCGTGGCTATGCGGTCAAGATCGCACGGCGTGACACGGAAGTTACTGGTAAGTATGCGACTTACACAGAGCCTAAGCCGTGCGGGGTTTATTGCGTCAGTCAGCCTGATGCTGTGTACGAATCTATCCGCTATCAGTGGACAGTTTTAAAAAAGGGCGGGGTTGCCTTTGACCTGCCTCGGACTGGTGTAAATAACTGTACGCAGTCAGGTGGTCCAGATGTGCAGGAGTTCATTGAAAAAGTGAGTGAACGCGCAAAAGGTGTGAGGTCTGGGGCTATAAAAATCCAGTGCCATAGTCAAACAATTGAGGAATTCGTAAGGGATTGGAAGAATAGAAAATGATTGGTGCTCTGTTCGTCCGGAAGGACTCAATTTACAAGCGTTTGCCAGGTGTTGACTGTTACGACATTGAGCGCGACGCGAGAAAGTATGCAGCGACCGGCGCAGTAGTAGCGCATCCGCCATGCCGGGCATGGGGTCAGCTGGCGCACATGGCAAAGCCACGGCCTGATGAAAAAGAGTTGGCACTGTTTGCAGTTAAAAAAATCCGTGAAGTGGGGGGGGTGCTTGAGCACCCGGCAAAGTCAAGGCTGTGGGCAGCTGCGGGATTGCCTCAACCAGGTGAACGCGATGAATTCGGCGGATTTTCAATAGTAGTGAATCAGCATTGGTGGGGGCACCGCGCTGAGAAAAAAACGATTTTGTACATAGTGGGCATTGAACCTTGCGAACTGCCAGAAATACCGTTCGTGATGGGTGAGGCACCGTGTGTCGTGGCAAGTGCCGGCCGCCGGAAAGATGGAACCAGAAGTAAGCGCCGGCCAGAGATTACAAAAAGAGAGCGGGAAGCAACACCAGATGATTTTGCAGTGTGGTTATTGGAGGTAGCGAGAAAATGTCAAGTTCGGAAGAGTTAGAGCAGGAGGCCATACGACTATGGCGCGAAAACCGGTTTTTTTTGTCCTTGAAACCAGAGACAAAAAAATTTTTCCGCGATGTCGCGGATTTTAACAAGTGGGAAAACCTTAAAAAGGAGTTGCAACGATGAGTGAACAAGCCGAAGTAGTGGGCGAACAAAAGCCGGAACTGGTGGAACGTATCGAAAAATACTTTACCAGTCAGGACAAGATGCACTTGAAAGATGGCCTGATCGATATGGCTCAGGAGGTCGTCAGTCTGTCTGATCGCCTGAAAAAGATCGAAGAGTTCATCAAGTAAGTTTTACCAGGTCGAACCGTCCTCATAAGGGGCGCAGAGACACCATAGGCGCGGCCTTACCGGGTCGCGCCAAACGGGAGAAACCATTGAAAAAAGAAATCTTAGGGCATACAGCATGCCCAATCTGCAGACATGCGGACGCAGAAGTAAAGCCGGATAAAAACGGGCATGCCTTCATATTTTGCCCTGATTGCGCGGCGCAGACTTTCACTCGAAATGAGCACCGCCATAAACTTCTGATGGGACACATTCGCCCTGTTACGGTAACGGTACAGGAACAGACAAAACAGCCGGAACAGCCAGAAAAGCCAATACAGCCCGCACAGGACAAAAAACCAGCGGCAGCAGACAAAGTGCCAGCCGTACAAAAAAAACAGCCTGACGCGCTGCCTGTGAAGCCTGAGCCTGTTAAAAAATCCTCTTGGTTCCAGCCAATTCTGGGGGCGTGATGAGCGAAGACCAACAAAACACAGACCAGACGCTTGACGCGCTGGACATGATCGGCATGGAAGCCATGCGGGACGAAGCGGCGGCACAGGCCGCGCAAGATGCGATATTAAACCCACAGGATGACACACCGCCAGGCATGCCAGCGGCAGACGCATGGGCGCAGATACCAATGAGTATCGGCATGTTTCTGGGTAGTGTCATGCCGGAACTGAACGCAGTATTTACGCCAGCAGCCTGCACCCGCTGGGGGTCTGCGATGGCCTTGGTATCTGATAAATACGGCTGGTCCGCTGAAGACACGATGGCGAAGTGGGCACCAGAAATTGCGCTGGGTATAGCAACTCTGCCGATGGCGGTGCCTGTCTATCACGCAATCAAAGCGCGCAAGGATGCAAAAAAAGAAGACCAGCCCAAGAAAGCGCCGGAACTGACCAAACAGCCGGAACCTGAGGCACAGCCAGTAGGGGGCTTCGGTGAATCAGCAGGCTAAGGGAACGATGAATAAGGCGTCAATCATTGCGGTGATTGGCGCGTCAGGCACGGGCAAAAGCTCGTACATCAAGGGCGAATTGCTGAAGCGCTACAGCCGTTTGCTGATCTGGTCGCCATTGGAAGAAACGGACAATTACGCCAGCTTTTGCGGGGGCGTGGTCGTCAAAAAAATCACTGATCTGATTGCGCAGATAAAAGCCGGAACAAAGTCAATTGTCTATTTCCCGAAGGGGTCTGACAAGGAAGTAAAGACGCAGTTTGACCGATTCTGCCGATGCGTCTGGGAAGTCGACGGGGCGCATGTGCTGGTAGAAGAGTTGAGCCGCGTCACGATGGCGTCATGGGCTCCGCCTGCATGGAAAAACCTATCTACAGCGGGGCGGCATCGTGGCCTGACGTTGATCGGGACCAGTCAGCGGCCTGCGAACATTGACAAGGATTTTTTGGGCAACTGCACAGAAATACGATGCTACCGCGTGAACTACGACACGGACGCAAAGGTAATGGCTGATGCGCTTGGCCTGCAGACCGATTACGGAAGCGGCAAAAAGGGCGCGGCTGTCGCAATTCGCCCACAAAAGCAACTGCGAGACCTGCCGAATTTTAATTTTTTCCACAAAAACCCAGATCTGACGGTCGGGCGCGGCGTCAATAAATCCCTGTAACGGTAACGGTAACGGATTAGTTACCGATACAGGGCATTTTCAGGGGCGGGCTGATGTTGCACAGTGGGGGCGTTTTCAGTCGGATTAAATCCATTAATTTTTTTGAGGTCGTGACCATGAATAAGCAAGTTTTACACACTGCCCTGATCGCCGTAGCTGCCATTGCTGCTGTCGCATTTTTTCAGGCAAACGTAATGACGATACCTGTCGTAGGTGAATTCCTGCCAGGCGCTAAAAAAGCAGCCTAAGCCTGCCTGAGCGAAGTCGAAGTTAAACCAATCAAGAACAGGGAAAAGCCATGTTTGATAAATTAAATGATTTTCAGAACCGTGCGCCAGGTGCAGTGGCGGTTCTGACTATTCCACCAAATCGTACAGTGGACAAAATCCACTTGCGACTGCCTGCAGGTGTGACCAAAAACAAGATCACCCGCATTGAAGGCAAGATCAATGATCGCCGCTTCTTCGAAGACACAGGCGATAACGTCACCGTGCGTGACAATTACCTGTCCGGTAATGGCTCGTTTGTGGATCCTCAGGTGATTACGCTGGACTTCACAGAGCCAGGTGCTCGCGGTGGTGCGCCTGAACAGTATCTGACTTCGTTGCCAGCTAACCTGATGAAAACGTTAAAGTTTGAAATCACGCTGGATGCTAGTCTGACAGTTGCGCAAGCTGGTGCAATCATTGCTGAGTGTGACTACCGTGGTCCAACTCAAAACCCTTTCATCATGCGCCGCCAGTGCATGACGCAGGCGCTGTCCTTCATCGGTGAAAATGATCTGATCTTGCCTAACGGTCAGGCAGGTGGCCTCATCAAACGTATGTGGGTGCATCACACAGGCCATATCAAGGCGGCAGAAATCCGCGCAGATATTGCATGAAACAGGGTGAACTGATTATGTTGGGGCTGACACTGGCAGCGGTAGGCGGTGCGGCATGGTGGTTTTTCTGGCGCGATAGCACTGATAAGCCCGTAGAAATTGAAACAGGTAAAAAGGGCTGGCAGGTATTCTCGGACGGCACAGAGATTGACCCTAAGGGCAATTACTACCTGAACGGCAAACTGATCTGGAGTGCGCCTTGAATATTCGCTTAGTTGGTTATGCCGTGGCCGGAATCGCCGTTATCGGCGTGGCCTATTACGCTTACCAGCGTGTAACGGGTATTGCTGGTGACGTAATCGACACTGCAGGGGAGGCGCTCAACGCGATCAATCCGCTGAATGATGACAATGTGATTAACACGGGAGCCATTGACTTGTACCAGAAGGTAACGGGCAGCAAAGGGACAATAGGAACGGATTTATATGACTGGCTGCATCCGGATATGTCTGGCTTGGGAACCAATATTGCAGGCCAGCCAGGTTATGACCCGTTCAAGGCAGAAACAGACAAAAAAGGCAATGTGGTCGCGCCAGCGGTGGGCGATTGGAGAGGTTCGAAGTTATGAATATTAAAAACGTGATGCCTCCTGCGACTTCCATAGTGCGCGAGGGGCTGATTACATTGGGCGGCATCCTGCTGGCAGCGTTCATCATTTCGCGCTGGCCTCAGGCCAAAAAGTTTGTCGAATCCAACTCGCTGACGGTCAAAGACCAAGCAGGAAATACAATTTTCTAAGGGGAACAGATGAAGCAACTGAAAGAGCCCAGCACATGGGCAGGGCTGGCAGCAGTGCTGCAGGGTTTGAAAGTGGCAGTGCCAACTATGGCACTTGTGTTCGATGGTCTGTCGGTGGCCTGCGGTGGGTTGGCAATGGTACTTCGGGAGTCACAGGCGCATGAATAAGCAAAACCTGATGCTGATCGGCGCGCTGGTCGCAATTGCCGTGATCTGGAAAAAACGAACAGTGCCAATTACGACCGGCGCAACTACGATTGTGCAAAAACCGGTAGAGGCCGTGAATGCCGGCATTGTGCCGCAGGGCTTAAAACAGTTGCTGACCGGTGGCACTGATGTGGCACTGCCGTTCTTTCCACGTGAACCGCGTGACCCGATGGGATTTCCGGTTGATACCGTGAATACAGGAATTGTGCAGCCAGGTTTCAAGCAGTTGCTGACCGGTGGTAATGATGTGGCGCTGCCGTTCTTTCCACGTGACCCGATGGGCTTTCCGGTAGATAGTGGGGCTTAAAATGGGCGGCATGTCATTTATCGAAGTGTTGCAGTTGCTGTCATCGTTGGGTGTGTTCACCGGTGGAATAGGGGTAATGAAATGGGGTGTCAGTGTCGAAGTGCGCCTGAGGGCGCTGGAAGCCAGGCGGACAAAATGAGATACATCAAATATGCAGCAATTGCTGCAGTCGGTGCATGGGTGTTCAGCCGATACTTGCTGACTAAATTGCAATAGCAATCTAAGATTTGCACTCTTTTCGAAAAGGAGCCAAGCAAATGATTAAAAAACCATGACAGCCGCCGTAGTAGTAGCGGCTGTTTCTTTATATTCCGGAGATCTTTTCATGATATATAATCAGTGCTAACAAATGGAGGTGCATCATGGTCATGGTGACAGAAAGACGTATAAAAAATACCGCAGCCGAATCGGGTAAAAGCATGCGTAATATCAACGTTGCGAATGGTGATATTTTAATTATTCACCGTAGAAGCAATCTGGCTGAAGCTAGGAAAATGGCGGCTGAAATATTGGTGGAATCAAATAATCGAAAGACAGGACTGAACTCACGGGAAATTCTTGAAGACGCAAGGAATGAGCGTGGCTGAAGTCGTTGTGTTAGATGCGGGAGTCGCGCTGGCATGGTTTATTGATCCAATAGGCGAGCGGCAGGAATACGCAGCAGCATTGCTGGAAGCTGTAAAAAAGAACAAAGTAAGTTTTATCGTACCGGATATTTTTTTTGTTGAGGTGCCATATGTCCTAATGAAGGCATTCAATAAAAATAAAATTTCTCAGACGACATTAAATCAAGCGGCACGATTTATTGATTTAGTGACGGCGGACGTTGTACCGTCAAATCTGAGCATTGAGGAAAATATCCAGAAGGCGCTGAAGTGGGAACTGAAAGCATATGATGCGACTTATTTTGACTTAGCGGCAAAGCTGGATGTTCCGATTGCAGCAATAGACGTAGATTTAGTGAAAAAGGCAGAAAAATTCAAAATTCCATTGTGGAAGCCAAAGCAATGACGAAATGAGGAAAGCCCGCAAGATCGCGGGCTTTTTTTATGCCTGCAGGGGCTGACTGATTTCTGTAATGATTTCACTGATGGTAGTCTCTTTGCGTTTGCGTTCTGCTGATCGCGCCTGAATCTGGTAAATGTTAGGGAACTCAATAACAGAGCCGGAAACGACACCCAGGCGCTGATGGTGCTTTACGCCAGTCATCAGACGCATGCGGGCTGCATGTTCCTGTTCCTGCAGGCGCAAAATTTCGATTACCCACCAAGGGACAGGCTGCTTTCCGGTTGACCACAATCTGATGATTTTCTCAGATCGCCTTAGGCGTTTAGCCATCGCCGTGACGGTGGAAAACTGCAGGAAATAGCGGAATTGTTCAGCGTCACCGTAGCGCAGGTTTGGATACTTCATAATGTCCTATTGATAATGAAAAGGCCGGATTCTAGTCCGGCCTGAGAAAAACATTTTGACAAGAGGTAAATTTTTACAAGGTAGTAGATTTCGCATAATTTATATTATGTAAAATGCGTTATTGACTAACTACAGTAAATTACATCAGGAAACGGCTCTGGATTGTTAAATGCAGTTTGAGCTGCGCTTGCCTACGCAAGGGCTAATCCTGCTTGGCGCTGAAAGATCAGCAATCTCTTTTTTTAAACGCATACTCATGTTTCGGCACCAGGTAGACTTACCTTGTCTTTAGCATTCGCTCCAGTCTGGGACGTATATCGCTTATATGTCGCTATCAGCGCGGAAGTAATCAGCATCACTGATAGTGCTGCAACTCCGCATAATTGCTCGATGCCCGAAATATATGGCGGTATTTTTGGTGACTCCGTGACCAATTCTTGTGGCAATTTAACGTGAACAAATGCAGCAGAATAAAAATCAAAGAAAATACGTCCATCAAAGTAAAAATAATTAAATTCAAAAGTTGGAGCGGCCTCATATACGGTGAAATATTTTTGCCAGACAAGTCCCTTCTTAGCATAAATTTCCTGAATCTCTGCACGTACTTTGATGTTATTTAGCTCCAAGTCTACGCATCCCTTACGTTCATTTTCAGGCTGTTTAAAACATTGCTCTAAATTCATCGATGTACCTCTGGAATGAATAGATATTTGAGGTTCAGCATAGATACCTCGACTATCGGGTCTGTTCTTAATAATTATTGTTCTTATATCATCGCTCGATTCTAATAAACTGACTTCCAGAAAACTAGCGTAAAGCACTAATTTTCAACGAACTTTTGCGTATAAGCTGAAATACCAGTTTCCAATAATCAATATTCAGGTTCCAGACTCCTGCATATAAAGATTCATTTAATTTGCACCTAATTCTTTTTCGCATTAAAATTCATTTTAAATGAATGTTTTTGAATTTCATGGAGGTAATGATGGCATTTGAAAGTAATGAAGCTGCTAAGGTTGTGAGCGAAGAACAGATTACTCAGCTTGTTCACCGTTTCTATGAGCGGGTGCTGCAGGATAAGGAATTATCGACGGTGTTCGCTGCAGCTATTCCTGCGGCTAAATGGCCGCAACATCTGGCGCTGATGGTTGACTTCTGGTCTTCCATCATGCTGGGCCGCGGGCGTTATCACGGCAAACCTATGCAGGTGCATATGCGTCACCTTGAGTCGATACAGCCGGAAATGTTTATCAGTTGGCTGGGGCTATGGTCGCAAACCTGTACTGAACTGCTGGTGCCGGACTTGGCTGAGGCAATGCTGAGTAAGGCTGAGAACATCGCCAAGAGCCTGCAATTTTCGCTGTTCGGTATTTACCAGGACATTCCACGTTCTGCCACCAATTCGCCGGCATCGGTAAATCTGGCATCAGGAATTCATTGAATAATTGAAGAGGACAAGATCATGAAACGAGATAACACCCCCACTATTCCTGTGGTTGATTTGAGCGTACATCATCAACCTGGCGATATGTCTGACCGCTTTGCATTGAGCGTGACCAAGCTGTTGCGCTGGTGTGCGGATACCTTTTTTGCGAAACGCTATGGACATAGAGCGATCGTATTAGAAACGGTGGCTGCGGTACCAGGCATGGTAGGCGCAACGCTGACCCATTTGCGCTGTTTGCGCAAGCTGGAAGCGGACCGGGGCTGGATCCGTACCTTAATGGAGGAAGCGGAAAACGAGCGCATGCACTTGATGACCTTTGTCGCCGTCGCTCAGCCTACGCTGTTTGAGCGCTGGCTGATCTTGTTGGTGCAATGGCTGTTTTATATCGGCTTCTTTGTTTTGTATTTGTTCAGTGCACGTACCGCGCACAGGCTGGTTGGCTATTTCGAAGAGGAAGCGGTCATCAGTTATACCCACTATTTGAATGAAATCGATGCTGGTCGCAGTGCCAATGTACCGGCACCGGCAATCGCGCTGCAGTATTGGGGCTTGCCTGCCAATGCGACTTTGCGCGATGTGGTTTTAGTGGTCAGGGCAGATGAGGCACATCATCGCGATGTGAATCACGGCTTTGCAGCGCAGTTGGGCGATCACGCAGTCGACCTCGATCTCAGCCCAGATTTGGCGCCCTACCCCTGGCATGCATCTACGCTGGAAATTGAAAAACCAGCTATCACGCCCTACCGTAAGACCGCTGATTTCAATGAAACGACCTTACCGGCTGCTTTGAAACGACGCCATAACACGGCCAGTGGCGTATGGGGTGTGGTCCGGGTGAAACAGGGGCAGTTGAAGCTGACCTTTTTGGAACCCCATTCCGAACAAGTACTTGATGCGAGCAATCCCGGCTACCTGGCCCCGCAGCAAGATCACTTTGTTGAGCCCTTAGGCAAGGTCAGTGTCTGTGTGGAGTTTTATCACAGCGATCCCCGCCCTGCCCGCGCCTGCAACGCCAGCAAATCCCTTTAATCCCTTTCCCTTATTCCTTTTATTAAGAAAAGAGCCAACGATGATGTCACCTGAACAAATCTCTATTATTCAAGCCACAGTACCGATTTTGGAAACCGGTGGTGAGGCGCTGACCACACACTTCTACAAAATCATGTTGAGCGACTATCCGGAAGTCCGCTCTTTATTCAACCAGGCCCATCAGCAACAGGGAACTCAGGCCAGAGCTTTGGCAAACGCAATTTTGCGCTATGCACGCTGCATCGACAATCTGGGTGCAATGGGAAACTTGCCAGCGCTGATCATACAAAAACATGTGGCTTTGCAGATTTTGCCTGAGCACTATCCTATCGTTGGCACCTGTCTGTTACGTGCGATTCGCGAAGTGTTAGGCGCGGAAGTCGCCACGGATGCTGTAATCGATGCCTGGGGTGCAGCGTATTGGCAATTGGCGAATATCCTGATTGCGGCTGAAACGGGTGAATATGAAAAACTCGCTTCAGCCCCCGGCGGCTGGCGTGGTGCCCGTCAGTTCAAAGTAGCCGCTAAGCAGCCAGAAAGCAGCGAAATCACCTCGTTTTATCTGGAGCCTTTGGATGGTGCAGCGGTGATTCGATATCAGCCGGGTCAATATCTGGGACTGAAATTATTGATAGACGGACAGGAAGTGCGCCGTAATTATTCTTTATCGCAGCACGCTGATGGTCGTTCTTTACGCATCAGTGTCAAACGTGAAGCCGGTGGCATCGTGTCTAACTATCTGCACGATCAGGTCGCGATTGGTCAGGTGTTGGAGGTTTTTCCGCCTGCTGGTGAGTTTGTATTGAAAGCTGGTACTGCGCCCCTAGTGTTGATTTCTGGCGGCGTCGGCATTACGCCCACGCTGGCAATGAGTGAGGCGGCCTTGTTGGCAGGAGATCGCGAAGTCGTGTTCATCCATTATGCGCGCAATGCAGAAGTGCAGGCTTTCAGTGCTACTTTGTCGCAATGGGAGCGAGAATATCCGCAGTTCCGGAAATATATTGTGCTGGAAGATGGCACGGATGATGTAGTTGCCGGCCGCCCTTCGCTGACGCACTTAAAGCATTGGATACCGGCGCAGTCCCATGCTTATTTTCTGGGCCCTAAGCCTTTCATGCGAGCTATTCATCAGGTTCTGAAGACGCTTGGCGTGCCTGAGGAAAATCGCCGTTATGAATTTTTCGGCCCGGCAGAGGCCCTGCAATAAGCCCGGGGAGCACGAGCAGGTCTCCGGTGCAAAGCAATGAATTCGTATCGGACCACTTGCTGCGTTCTCCATTAACAAATCCAGCTGTATGAAAAGATGGCTGTGCCATCGATCCCTTGCAGCTGGCACAGCGTTTTGAAGGCCAGCCAGTGCTGAGGATTTCTGGCAATTGCCCTTCGCTTTAGTCTGATAAATACAATAAAAATCAGCATCTGCGCCAGATTAAGATCAACATTATCCGTATCAGACATACAACTAATGACAGAATAATTCTTGCCATTAAGGAAAAACGCTTTATATTTGTAAGACTGCCAAATTATTTGGCACGAAGCAATTCACCGTCACTCATTGATTCACTTCGCTGATTTAGGATGATGTTATGCGCTGCTACACTTACCGCCCCGCCCTGCTCATTTTGATGCTCAGCGTCCTATGCGCTGAAGCACTGGCTACAACGAACTCACTCGGCATACAACGCAAAATCTATGGCGAATCAATTGCCTACGATATGAATGCGTCCGGTCAGGTAGCCGCTGTCATTAAGGAGAAAAACGGCATTTCGCACGCCGTTGTCCTCGATAAAGGCAAGCTGACACGTTTGGAAGCAGATGACGTCTCAGAAAGTGAAGCGAAGCGCATCAATGAAAAAGGCGACATCATCGGTTCGGCTAAGCGCGATGGAATTTGGCGTGCATTCATCTACAGCAATGCCAATGGCAGACGAGAAATTGACAGCCTCGGCGGCCGTCACAGCTATGGCGCTGCATTAAATAATAGTGGTACTGCAGTGGGTTTTTCTGATACACCAGACGGTGACTGGCATGCCTTTATCCAGAAAGATGGACAAGCGGTGAAAGACCTGGGGACACTGGGTGGCAAGGTCAGTTATGCCAGCAGTGTCAATGCCCGTGATCAGGTTGTCGGTACGGCGATGGACAATGATGGTTATCGTCACGCTTTTTTGTATGACGAAGCGACGGGGATGCGCGACCTGGGCACTCTGGGCGGACAACTCAGCTCCGCCACTGCACTGAACGACCATGGCGTCGTCGTCGGCTCTTCCCTCACTAAAGACAGACGCTGGCATGCTTTCATTCACGATGGCACGCGCATGATAGACCTGGGTGCAAAAATCGGATTTGGCGATAGCTTTGCGACCGGCATTAATAATCAAGGGCATGTGGTTGGTATTGTCGATGTGCCGGACATGCGCCTCGCCTTTGTCTGGCGTGATAACAAAATGATTTTGCATCCAAGTGGTAAAAGCCTGTATCTGACAAATGCGATAAATAATCAGGGCCAGGTTATTGGTGCAAGTTACGATCATGGCTTAAACGCGGCGACCATGCCGTCGAATTCTGTGCCATTTGTGGATTATGGTGGCAGTAAGATACTCGGTTTTAATATGGTCTTTTTCAGCCTGGCTTTGCTGACGGCGATTTTCAGAAAACGGCTCAAAGGGCTCTTCTTTTCAGAGCGCTTGTCGGGCTGAGTCAAACACAAGTGCTAAGGTGACGCTAAATAGATGCAACTCAGCACTTATTTCTTGCGCTCAGTTTTTCCTGCTGCGGATAGACTGAGCAGACTCATCATCGCATTTTCCTCAAACAAATCCGCCTCTTCGATATAACCATGTACCGTGCCATCAAAACGCCAGCCGCCCTGGCGTTTGATGTCGCGGAAACTGGCCCCGGCGCGATAAGCACTGGTCGCCATGCCGCGTCGCAGACTATGACTGCTGAAGCCAGTTGTCTCGCCCAGACCGCAATTGCCTGCATGTTTTTTTAAGATGGTATTCATGCTGGCCGGATGCAGGCCTGCTTCTGCGACTTGCTGCCATTGATTAATCCCGCGAAAAATCAGGCCTTGCGTAATACCGGCGGCGGCCAGCCAGACTTTCAAGGCGCGCGCGGCACAACAAATATGTTCACCATAGGGGATGGCTTTGCTTATCCCCTCCCCGCTTTGATCAGTCTTAGAACGTGGTAACAGGATGCGTATACCGGCTTTTTCCCACTGTATGTGTTCGACTCGCAAACTCACCAGCTCAGAACGCCGGAAGCCGCCGAAAAAGCCTAGCTGCAGCAAAGCGCTGTCACGCCGCGCGCTGAGTTCATCCCGACTGTCCAGATAAGTGACCAGTACTTCTAATTGCTCAAGCTCTAAGGCCTTGGCTTTCTTTTTAGGCTTGCCGCTGACGCGCTGTATGCCAGTCAGTAATTTACGCAGCCCGCTATGCGCGGTCGGATCGGCAAAGCCTTGATGGTGATGCCATTGCGAAAGTGCCGTCAATCGTAATGCCAGGGTGCGCGGATTCAGCTGTTCAGCATGCGCAAGCAGGTAATTCCGTAGTTGATTTTCACTCGCAGGCAATACGCCGCCCCACTTCAAGAAGTGACGCACCGCAGACTGATAGGTACGCCTGGTGTTGTCTGAACTGGCTGCCTGGATATAAGCGGCCTGACGCAAAACCAACTCCCCTGCCCTGCCATTTGCGATCGTTACACCCTTCTCCTCCTCGGGATGGATGGCATTTTCCTGTTTTGATTGGGGCGTGAGCTTCATTTGGTGGAGAAAATTCCGAATGTGGGGTTTTGTTTTTCTGTAGCCGGGCGTTACACCTGAATTTACTTCTTATTCGATTATAACACGCGATAATATACATTATCGCGTGTTACATTTTGTTTTGAGAAACCGAATTTTTATGAATAATTAATGTACTATTACGTATTACGTAATAACGCATCTTATTTGAGGATATCATGGCGAGAGCTGGCATACTGTATTCAGATGTAGTCCGCGCAGCGAGCGAATTGTTGGCGGCGGGAAAAACGGTGACGGTCGACAATGTGCGAAAAGCCATGGGTGATACCGGCAGCAAAAGTACGATTGCGCCCTATCTGAAACAATGGAAAGAAAGCCAGGAAGGCGAAGCGCGCTTACAGCAATCCAGCCTGCCCGAGGGCTTGCTGAATCAGGTCAAGGCCTTGTATGCAACATTGAAAGAAGACGCAGCGCTGAATATGCAGGCACAGGAGGCGGAATTTGCAGAGAAAGAAACTGACTTTGCGTCGCAACGCGCCGCATGGCAGGCCGAGCAGCAGCAATTGCACGCAACAAATGAACAATTGCGTACAGAGCTGGCGGAATGGCGGCAATCCGCCAGAGATACAGAAAAGCAATGCGCGCACATGTCAAAGTCATTGCAACAACTGCAGGCCGAGCATCAGGCGCTAATGCAGCGTTTCACTGACAAGGAACAGCAAGTGACTGAATTGAAGCAGCAAAATACGCAGCAAATCAGGCAATTCGAGCATTTGCAACAAGCCGCACTGACCCAGCGCCAGGAAGAAAGAGCAAGCTTTGAAGCCAGGTCATCACAATTAGAAGCACAACTGCAGCAAGCCCGCCAGCAACAGCAGGCACTGCAAGAGCAATTTGCGCGTCAAAGCTCGGAACAATCCAGTCTGATGCAATTGTATGAAGCACTATTGAATAGCCATCAGCAACTGAAACTCAGCGCAGAGCAAGATAAGCTCAGCTTGCAAGAGTTGCAGTTCACGATACGGCTGCGCGATCAGGAATTGGCCGGAATGGCGGACAAGACGGCGCTCAGTGAGCAAAAACGCCAGCAATTGCATGATGAGCTGCAAATAACGCGCCACATGCATGTACAGCAGGAGAAACAGTGTCGCAAATTAGAGCTTGAACAACTGGAAATGCGTGAATTGCATGAAGCAGAAAGACGTCAATACGAAGCCAGCCTGTTGAAGCTGACGCAGGAAATGCAAAGGGAAATATCCGTTGCGGCAGCCAGACTTGCTGGCAAGCTTCAAAGCGAATAATTCATCTGGCGCTTTGCCACCCCTCTTTATTGATACAGATCATTCTTTGGGGCGATCAGGCCGACACGTCCAGTATGCGATATAGAAGTGTTGTACACTGAGTGATATTGAGATATATTCTCATTATCATTTAGAAGTGGAAAAGACCAGTAATTTGACGCCTGTGTGCCGGGCCTGTTGTTTCTTGTTCACATGGCAATCAAGTTGTGATCCACTTCCCTCACCCTACTTTGGAATGGCTCTCTATGAAAGCTTTTTTGAATGGCGTTCCCACTACGCTGGATCGCTTGCGTGTTGGCACCCAGGCAGTTGTGACCGATGTCAGCAGTCAGCAGCATGATCAGCCGGGAAACCATACTGAAATTGCCCGACGCTTGAAAGAACTGGGCTTTGTCAGCGGTGAAATGGTGCAGATTTTGCACAAGGGATATTTTGGTGGTGAGCCGCTGGCTGTCCGCGTTGGTCAATCCACTTTTGCTTTACGACATTTTGAAGCTGCACTGATAGGTGTAGCCCTGCCTGGTAGCTGCTAATGACAAGTTCCACCCTCGCCTCACCCCGTATTGCCCTGGTAGGAAATCCAAACTGTGGGAAAACTGCATTATTTAACCGCCTGACTGGTGCACGCCAAAAGGTCGCCAATTACGCCGGTGTCACCATAGAAAGAAAAGAAGGTAAGTTTACTTCTCCTTCCGGTCGCCACTGGCAGGTCTTGGATTTACCAGGCACTTACAGTCTGCATGCGATTACGCCGGACGAAAAAATCACCGAAGAAGTCATTACCGGGCAGCGCGCCAATGAAGCGCTGCCGGATGCTGTGCTGTGCGTGGTGGATGCGAGCAACCTCAAGCGCGGCTTACGTTTGGTGTTTGAATTAAAAAGCCTGAATCTACCCTGCATCCTGGCCGTCAATATGATGGACGTAGCGCGCCGCCACCACCTGGAAATTGATGTGGCTGGCCTGCAAACAGAGCTTGGCATCCCAGTCGTGGAAACAGTCGCAGTTGACAATCATGGCATAGATAGTTTGCTTGGTGAACTCGAAGTGCTGGCAAAGCAGCTAAGCGTTGTGCAGCGCGAATTGCCACTGGCATTGGATAAGCAGACACCAGAGGCGATACAGGCACAAGTCAATGCAGTGCTCGAAAAATGCGTGCGCAGCCCGGCAGCGCAACAGGCAGAATTGCACAGACTCAGTTTCCGCGTCGATCAGTGGGTATTGAATCCCATAATCGGTCCCTTTATTTTTGCACTGCTGATGTTCCTGGTATTCCAGGCGGTATTTGCCTGGGCCCAGATTCCTATGGAGTTCATCAAGTCCAGTATGGAAGCCTTTGGTACACTGGTAGAAACCCATATGCCTGAAGGTATGCTGCAGGGCTTGCTGGTCAAGGGTGTGATAGGCGGTGCCGGTAGCGTGCTGGTGTTCTTGCCGCAAATTATCATCCTGTTCTTCTTCATCCTGGTAATGGAAGATTCCGGTTACTTGCCACGTGCTGCGTTTTTGTTGGACAGAGTGATGGGTAAGGTCGGTTTGTCTGGCCGTGCCTTTATTCCCCTGCTGTCCAGCTTTGCCTGTGCTATTCCGGGTGTGATGGCAACCCGCACCATACAAAATCCGCGTGATCGTCTGGTTACCATCATGATTGCTCCGCTGATGACTTGCTCTGCCCGTCTGCCGGTGTATGCCTTAATCATTGCCGCCTTCATCCCTGAGCGTGAAGTGTTGGGTGTACTCAGCTTGCAAGGTCTGGTGCTGTTTGGTCTGTATCTGGCTGGCATCGTTTCAGCGATGTTAGTGGCACTGGTCTTCAAGAAAAAATGGGGTAGCTCTGAGAAGCATCCGCTGATGCTGGAATTGCCTGACTACCGCCTGCCAAATGGCCGCAACCTGTTACTGGGCTTGTGGGAGCGCGTGAAAATTTTCACGACCCGCGTTGGCACGATTATTCTTGCGCTCATGGTCTTGCTCTGGTTCCTGAGCAGCTTCCCGGGTGCACCGGACAATGCAACTCAGCCTGCGATTTACTACAGTATTGCTGGCTACCTTGGCCGCATGCTGGAAGTAGTGTTTGCGCCTATTGGCTTTAACTGGCAAATTTGTATTGCACTGGTTCCCGGACTGGCAGCGCGTGAAGTTGCTGTCGCCGCACTGGGTACGGTGTATGCATTATCCCAGAACGGTGAGGAACTGGCGCACTCGCTGGAGCCGCTGATCGCCCAATCCTGGAGCTTGCCAACCGCATTGTCCTTGCTTGCCTGGTACGTGTTTGCACCGCAATGTATCGCGACCCTGAGTGTGGTCAGACGTGAGACCAATACTCTGCGCTATCCACTGCTGATGGCAGCTTACCTGTTCGGTCTGGCATACACCGCTTCATTTATCACTTATCAGGTGTCGCGTTATTTATTGGGAAGCTAAAATGCTGCAGACCATTATTACGATTTCTCTGGTTTTTATGGCTGCCGCGTATTTGTTGCTGAAGTGGTTGCCAGGGCCATGGGCGACGCGTTTACACCTGCGTCTGCAAAAGATATCTCCTGCATCGGCCCGCCGCTTCCGTGCACTGTCCCGTACTTGCGGCGACAGCTGCTCATCAGGTTGCGGTGGTTGCGCTTCATCGGAGGTCAAAGCAGTTTCAGCTGATATTGACTCAAGATTGCAGGGGAAAACAGTGATTTATCTGAAAAAGCAATAGCCTGTAACCAACGAAATTTCCTGCTATTCCCCACGATACATAGCCAAACTTAATGCTCTCGGGTATGCTTTCCTGAAATTATCATTCTGAAAGTTAAAAGAATGAAAAACTGATGGAGACGTTGTTGCATGTTCGCAAGTATTTACGATAAGACTGACAAAGGGCGACAAGAAATCGCCACCCGGCAATTCCAGTTGCAAAACCGTTTACGTACGCTACTGGTGATGGTGGATGGCAAACAAAGTGCTGCTGAATTGTTACGCAAAGTTCAGGCTTTGGGTCTGGATGAAAATAGCGTACAGGAACTGATCGATGGGGATTTCATTTCTCCGATAAAAGACAGCGTTGAAGTTGTGACTACCCTTCCAGTTACGCCCGACGCGCTTGAGCCTGTGCAGCATCAGCAGGGCTCGCCTGATCCTTCCACCGTATCGACTTCGGTTTCTGATGTCCCATTACCAGAATTATCTGGTGCTGAACAATTTCAGGCGGTCTACCGGTTTTTCAATGAAACGATAAAAGCCAATCTGGGCTTTCGAGGCTTTGCATTGCAGCTTAAGGTGGAGCGTGCTGGCAATCTGGAAGACTTTGAATACTTACGCATTCCTTTTCTGGAAGCGGTCATGAAGGCAAAAGGGCGTGATTTTGCGCGCAACTTGCGCGATCAGCTCGATATCTTGTTGTATCAGGGCCGCCAGATACACGGACACACCGTGCTGGACGACGAATAGGCGATCGAACTGATTTTACAATCTACAACATAGCGCCCTCTTACCGCATGTCACGTGCCCAACGCCTGCTTGATCTGATTCAGATTCTGCGCGGCCATCGTTTTCCGGTGACCGGCACCGAGCTGGCGAAGCAGCTTGGTATCAGCCTGCGCACGCTGTATCGCGATATTGCCACCCTGCAGCAGCAAGGCGCCGATATCGCGGGCGAACCCGGATTAGGTTATGTCTTGCGGCCCGGTTTCGTGTTGCCGCCGCTGATGTTTTCTGAAGACGAAATAGAAGCACTGGTGCTGGGCTCGCGCTGGGTCGCACAACGCACAGATGACAGGCTGGCTGCCGCAGCGAAAAATGCTCTCACCAAGATTGCAGCCGTGTTGCCGGATGAACTCAGGCATATACTCGATGCTTCCGCCTTACTGATAGGCCCTGCTACCGGCCATCCCCACAGCGACGAAGCGCTGCAACAAATCCGTCATGCGATACGCTCTGAACGCAAATTAGAGCTGCATTATCGCGACCTCAAAGGCAAGGCCACGTTGCGCACCATTTGGCCATTTGCATTGGGCTATTTTGATCAGGCGCAAGTCCTGGTTGGCTGGTGCGAAATACGCGAAGGCTTCCGGCATTTTCGCACCGATAGAATTGTATCGCTGCGGGTCACAGAACAGCGCTATCCACGCCGTCGCCAGGCCTTGCTCAAAGCCTGGCGTGAAACTGAGGGCCTTCCTCTGCAATAAGGGTAGTGACGACTACTGACAAAAACTGACAGTAGCCAGTCTTATGATGCTGAATACCGGGCAGCTAACCCCGTATTCCTATTCATTACTCACCTCACCATTGCGGAGACTATCTTGATCGATCCTAACTTCATTCTTTTGTACGTCAACAACCCGGAAACCAGCGCCCGTTTCTATACCGATTTAATGGGTAAGTCACCGATAGAATCCTCCCCTACTTTTGCAATGTTTGCGCTTTCTTCCGGCATGATGCTGGGCTTATGGAGTCGCCATACTGTAGAGCCATCGGTACCTGCGCACGGGCTTGGCGGCGAATTAGCGTTTGCAATCGGCAGCGATCAGGAAGTGGATGAACTGTATGCGAGCTGGTGCACACGCGGGTTGACGATTGCTCAAACACCGACGCAGATGGATTTTGGCTATACCTTTGTGGCACTGGATCCGGATGGCCATCGCTTGCGCGTGTTTGCGCCAGCTGAACACTAAGCGGTCAAGTACACAGGTCACAAAAACAAAAAAGCCAGGCGAACCTGGCTTTTTTTATGGGGCAGAAACTTAAGCCATTAAGACTCGATGCCCTGGCTGTTCAGATACTCTTCATAGGTGCCATGGAAGTCGATAATTTCTTTATCTTTGATTTCCAGAATGCGGGTCGCCAGCGAAGAGACAAATTCACGGTCATGCGATACGAAAATCAGTGTGCCTGCATATTTTTCCAAAGCCACGTTGAGTGACTCGATGGATTCCATGTCCATGTGATTGGTCGGCTCATCCATCAGCAAGACATTATGACGGCCCAGCATCAGCTTGCCGTACATCATGCGTCCTTTTTCACCACCGGACAGCACTTTGACCGACTTTTTCACATCATCACCACCGAACAGCAAACGGCCAAGGATGGAGCGTACCGCCTGATCATCGTCGCCTTCCTGGGTCCACTCACCTATCCAGTCAGTCAGGTTTTTATCGACCGCGAATTCTTCAGTAGGATCCTGAGGCATATAGCCGACATTGGCGTTTTCAGCCCATTTTGCTACGCCATGATCTGCCTCCAGACCGGCGATGTCTGTGCCGCCTATGCAGCGCAGCAGCGTCGTTTTACCTGCGCCGTTGGCACCGATAATCGCGATTTTCTCACCGGCTTCGACCATCAGATCAAAGCCGCTGAACAGCGTGCGATCGTATTTTTTGGTCAGGCCCTGAACTTCTACCGCCAGACGATGCAATTTCTTTTCACCGTCAAAGCGGATGAAAGGATTCTGGCGGCTGGAAGGTTTGAATTCTTCGATTTTGATCTTGTCGATCTGCTTAGCACGTGAAGTAGCCTGACGCGCCTTGGATTTGTTGGCCGAGAAACGACGTACGAAGTCCTGCAATTCAGCGACTTTCTCTTTGGCTTTGGCATTGTTCGCCAGTTGCTGCGCGCGTGCCTGGGACGATGCCAGCATGTAGTCATCGTAATTGCCAGGATAGATTTTCAGCGTGCCGTAATCCATATCCGCCATGTGGGTGCAGACCTGATTCAGGAAGTGGCGATCATGGGAAATGATGATCATGGTGCAGTTGCGCTGATTCAGCACTTCTTCCAGCCAGCGAATGGTGTTGATGTCCAGATTATTGGTTGGTTCGTCCAGCAGCAGGATGTCAGGATTGGAGAACAGTGCCTGAGCCAGCAACACACGCAGCTTCCAGCCTGGGGCAACCGCACTCATCGGTCCCTGATGCTGATCGATAGGGATGCCTACGCCCAACAGCAACTCACCGGCGCGCGCCTCAGCCGTATAGCCATCGTACTCAGCAAACTTGGCTTCCAGATCAGCCGCTTTCATGTAGTCTTCATCCGTTGCTTCCGGATTCGCGTAGATCGCATCGCGTTCAGACATTGCAGCCCACATCTCGGTATGGCCCATCATGACCACATCGAGTACGCGCATTTCTTCGTATGCAAACTGATCCTGGCGTAACTTACCCAGACGCTCATTCTGATCCAGCATGACGGTACCGGAGGACTGTTCCAGATCGCCACCCAGGATTTTCATGAAAGTAGACTTGCCGCAGCCGTTGGCGCCAATCAGACCATAACGATTGCCTTCGCCAAACTTAACTGAGATGTTTTCAAACAGTGGCTTGGGGCCAAACTGCATGGTGATATTAGCTGTTGAGAGCACTGAAGAACCTTTTGCAATAGAAAGTGAACCGGTTTGTCTCCATCAGGCGCTGCATAGAGCCGCGTGATCTGTAGGATACAAAGCAATTACGAATGGGATTTAACCTTGCATTATAACATCGCTTGCGGGTGTCATATGGCAAAAAGACGGGGGCCAGCATGGACTCCCCGTCTTTAGTATTTGATTCTGCCTGCTGATTGGCGCAGGCAAGCAGGCTCAGGCTTGCAGTATCTCAGGCAATGCGAGTACCACCGCCAGCAATAAGGCCAATTCTTGCCCATTGAACAGGTTTTGTTCAAAAGCTTCAGAGTCGATAATGCCGACTACTTCGCCCTGTTCATCGAGCAAAGGCAGGCAGGCTTCCGCTTTTACTTTCGGGTCACAGGTATAGTATTCGCCACCGCCTGCGACATAGCTCGCGACATCATTGATAATCCTGCCCTTCCCCGATAAGCCCACGGTGCTGTTGTTACTGATCGCTGCAAATTCGGGGGTCAATGGAAATTCTGCGCGGGATGCAGCGCCGAAGTAAGCCAGCTTCATCAAGACCGCGTCAGCACCTGCACGTTCCTGTTTGCGGTACACACCAAACCAATGACTGGCGCTGCGGGCCTGATAAAAGGCGACCAGCGCAGTGACTTGCTGCAGCATCTGCGTGTTTTGCGCATTGACACCGCCCAGTGCGCTGGCCAGATCAAAGGGCTGCGCCGCTAATTGCCCAAACAAAGAACAGGCTCCGCCCTCACCCAGCTCGGGCACCTGATACTGCCATTGCACTTCGGCAGCTCCACTTTGTGCCAATGTCAGCTTTAGCTCTGCAGCGTAAGCCGCAACTTGTTGTTCAAATTCCGGGTTAGCTGCATATTGCTGAAGGCCGCTGCGTTCTATATAAGTGCTCAGGTTCATAGTGCAAATTTAATTGATCGATGTCAGTAGAATTCGGCCGAGTCTAGCAGAAATACTCAGATATTGCCGGGCAGATAAATCGGCCACATAAAAAAGCCCCCTGCAATTTTGCAGGAGGCCAGTCTGTAAATCAGCTTCTGATGCTGACCCGGCTTCAGTTAAAGGTTTTACCGTCCGCTGCGAGTTTAGCCAGTAATGGCGCGGGTTTCCAGGCTTCGCCGTGGCGACCCTTGGCGTATTTTTCCATCGCTCTGACCACATTACTCAGACCTACAGTGTCGGCATAAAACATAGGGCCGCCGGTATGCAGCGGGAAGCCATAGCCAGTCAGGTAAACCATGTCGATGTCGGAAGCACGGTTAGCGATGCCTTCTTCAAGGATATAGGCAGCTTCGTTAACTAGCGCATAAATCAGGCGTTCCGTGATTTCCTGGTCGCTGATTTTTCTGCGCTCCACACCAATATCCGCAGAGTGCTTAACGATCATGTCATTGACCACTGTCGATGGATAAGGCTTGCGATCACCCGGTTTATAGTCATACCAGCCAGCGCCGGTTTTCTGACCGAAGCGTCCCATTTCACACAAGAGATCAGCGGTTTTCGAATAGATGATGTGTGGTTTCTCCACATAACGGCGTTTGCGGATATACCAGCCTATGTCGTTACCAGCCAGATCGCCCATGCGGAACGGGCCCATCGCGAAGCCCAGTTTTTCAACGGCCTTATCGACTTGCTCAGGTGTGCAGCCCTCTTCCAGTAAATATCCTGCCTGGCGGCTGTACTGTTCTATCATGCGGTTACCAATGAAACCATCGCAGACGCCGGATACCACGCCGGTTTTACGGATTTTCTTCGATAAAGCCATAACCGTCGCCAGTACATCTTTCGCAGTCAGCTTGCCTCTGACGATCTCCAGCAACTTCATCACATTGGCCGGGCTGAAGAAATGCGTGCCGATCACATCCTGCGGACGCTGGGTAAAGGCGGCGATCTGATCCACATCCAGCGTGGATGTATTGGACGCCAGTATCGCTCCGGGCTTCATGACTGCATCCAGTTGCTGAAACACTTGCTGCTTCACCGACATGTCTTCAAATACGGCTTCAATCACGATATCTGCCTGAGCGATTTCCTGATAATCCAGCGTGCCACTGATCAGCGCCACACGCTGCTCAAACTTCTCTTGCGTCAGTTTGCCTTTTTTGAGCGTGTTCTCGTAATTCTTACGGATAGTCGCCAGGCCCTTGTCCAGCGCTTCCTGCTTCATTTCGAGGATGCGTACCGGTATGCCGGCGTTAGCAAAATTCATTGCAATGCCGCCGCCCATGGTACCGGCGCCAACCACGGCCACCGATTTAATGGTGCGTACCGGGGTATCGTCTGGCACGTCAGGCAGCTTGCTGGCCGCACGTTCTGCGAAAAACGCGTGACGTAATGCCTTCGATTCTGTGGTTTGCACCAGTTTCAGGAATAACTCGCGTTCAAACTGTATGCCATCGTCAAATTTCTTGCTGACCGCTGCAGCGACTGCCTCTACGCAAGCCAGAGGCGCAGGGAATGGGCCGGACATGGCTTTGACGGTGTTTCGGGAAAACTGCAGGAAAGCTTCGTAGTTGGGGTAGTCAATGCGGATATCGCGCACTTTAGGCAAAGGACGGACGGCAGCCACCTGATTAGCAAAGGCGGTAGCGGCAGTCATCAAATCCCCTTCGGCGATTTGATTAAACAGCGCTGTCTGCGCCAGCTTTTCTGAGCTCACAGGATTGCCGGAAACGATCATATTCAAGGCTGTCTCAAGCCCGACTACACGTGGCAGGCGCTGCGTGCCACCGGCGCCAGGCAAGATGCCGAGCTTCACTTCCGGCAGTGCAATCTGCGCTCCCGGGCTCGCAATGCGGTAATGACAGCCCAGCGCCAGCTCCAGTCCGCCACCCATGCACACGCTGTGGATGGCCGCGATGACTGGTTTCTCTGCTTCTTCCAGCACGCTGATCACGGTATGCAGGCTGGGTTCTGCGAAGGCTTTTGGTGAATTGAATTCTTTGATATCCGCGCCACCCGAAAACGCTTTGCCTGCGCCAGTAATGATGATGGCGGTGACGGCCGCATCTTCCTGCGCACGGCTGATGCCTTGCACGATGGCCTGGCGGGTCGCGTGACCCAGACCATTGACCGGTGGATTATTCAGGGTAATGACAGCCAGATTGCCCTGTACTTGATATTCAGCGCTCATGTCTCTTCCTCAGCTTTGTTGGATAGATGGGATGTGTTAGCTCAGATCTACATGCCGGTCATTCTATGGTTATTGTTGGCAGCATATAAGCGTTATGCCAGCAATGTATTTTCCGGTCTGGGTCTGACTATACCTTAAAAATAGTACGATCGTATTATTTATTGTTTTTAATCGAAGAAAAATTTTCGGACGGTGAATACACAGAAATTGCATTTCACACTTCCAGCCATTCCTGACGTATGCGCTGGTCTTGCTTTAAGTCTGACGGGCTGCCTTCAAATACGATGCTGCCGTGTCCCATCACATACACACGTTGTGAAATGTCGAGTGCAATCGCCAGCTTTTGTTCCACCAACAGCACGGATATGCCTTTTTGACGCAATGTCATCAGATATTCGGCCACCAGATCGACAATTTTCGGCGCCAGTCCTTCTGTGGGTTCATCGATCATGATCAGGTCCGGGTCCCCCATCAGGGTGCGGCACAAGGTCAGCATTTGCTGTTCGCCGCCCGACATCACACCAGCCTGAGTATGCTGGCGCTCCTTCAGTCGCGGGAACATTTGATACATGTCATCGATCTGCCAGCGCGAGGAAGCAGTTTTGCCCGATTTTTCACCTAAGCGCAGATTCTGCTCTACCGTCAATGTAGGGAAAATATCGCGGTTTTCTGGTACATAGCCCAAACCCTTATGCGCAATCTCAAATGCCTTCAAGCCTAACAACTGCTGGCCTTTAAACAGTACCGAACCGCGCGCATCGACCAGGCCCATGGCTGCTTTAACGGTAGTGGAGCGCCCGACGCCATTGCGTCCGAGCAGACTGACAATCTCGCCCGCGTCAACATGCAGATTCACGCCGTGCAGCACATGACTTTTGCCGTAAAACGCATGCACATCGCGGAGTTCAAGTAAATGGCTCATACCTGTTCTCCTGTGTGGGCATGGCCGCCCAGGTAGGCTTCTTTCACCTGGGGATTGTTACGAATATTGTGAGGTGTATCGCAGGCGATCACCTGCCCATACACCACCACTGCGATCTGATCTGCCAGACCAAACACTACACTCATATCGTGCTCCACCATGAGCAGGGTTTTACCAACCGTGACACGACGGATCAGCTCGACCGCCGCATCCGACTCTGAGCGGCTCATACCAGCTGTCGGTTCATCGAGCAGGATAACCTGCGCGCCACCTGCGATTGTGATGCCGATTTCCAGTGCGCGTTGCTCCGCATAGGTCAGTGACCCGGCGATCACGTCGCGCCTGCGTTTCAGACCTATTTCTTCCAGCACTTGCTCCGCCTGGTCGCGGACCTTATTCAAGGCATTCAGACGGTGCCAGAACGAATAGCGGTAACCTAAGGACCATAAAACGGCACAGCGCAGATTTTCAAATACGCTGAGCCTGTGAAAGATATTGGTGATCTGAAAGCTGCGTGACAGACCGCGCCGGTTGATTTGATATGGCGCCAGGTTTGCGATGCTCTCGCCATTTAAGCGTATATCGCCACTACTGATACCAAAGCGCCCCGAAATCAGATTGAATAAAGTCGATTTCCCAGCGCCATTCGGGCCGATGATGGCAAACCTCTGGCCAGCCGGAACCTGCAGACTGGCACCCCGGATAATTTCGGCTTGCCCAAAGCTTTTTCTGACATCCTGTAATTCCAAAGCGAAGCTCATGCCTGCGATCTCCTGATTTTTTCTTCTATTTCGGTGTTAACGAGGCTCCAGACTTGCATATAGGGTTTGCTAAAGAAAAAGAAACCAGCCGCACCGCTTAGCAATACCAGCATGGCCAGTGTCCAGTCCTGCCAGCTTTGTACTGAGAGTGTGATCCCGAGTAAATGCAATACCGGTTCTGCAGCCTGCTCCAGCGAGCGTTGATACAGCATTTCTATCAGCATGACTAAGCCGCAAAAAGCCAATACACAACTCAGGCTGACTTTTAGTAAAGGCAAGGCAATACGACGCAGCATGCCATGCGCCATCACACGTAACTGCAACATGATCAGGCTGGCGATACCGCCGGGAGCAAACATCACGATCAAGATGAAAAACAAGCCAAGATACAATTGCCAGGCCTTGGTCAGATCGGACAACATCACCGTCAGGAAGACGCCTATCACAGCACCTATCATTGGCCCAAAGAAAAAACCAATACCACCGATGAAAGTGAACAGCAGCACCGCACCTGAGCGAACGGCACTCACATTTTCAGCAGTGACGATTTCAAAATTGATCGCTGATAAGCCACCCGATACGCCGGCAAAAAAAGCCGACACAATCAGCGTCAGATAGCGTACCCATTGCGTGTTATAGCCAACAAATTCGGCACGTTCCGGGTTGTCGCGCACGGCATTACAGATGCGGCCCAGCGGGGTATGGGTGAACGCAAACATGGCGACGGTAGAGATAAACAACCAGACCGCAATCAGGTAATACACCTGTATCTGGGGACCAAAATTGATGCCGAATAAGGCTTCGCCATACACCCGGTTAGACGAGATGCCGCCTTCGCCACCAAAGAATTTAGGAAACATCAGCGAACAGGCAAATACCAGTTCCACCATTCCCAGCGTGATCATGGAAAAAGTGGTGCCGGATTTTTTGGTCGTCACATATCCAAATAAAATGCCAAAAGCCATACCTGCCAGGCCACCTATCAAAGGTATCAGGGGCAGCGGCACTGGGATTTGGCCGGCACTGGCCAGATTCATGGCGTGAATCGCAAAGAAAGCACCGAGTCCGGAATACACCGCATGTCCGAAAGACAGCATGCCACCCTGCCCCAGCAGCATATTGAAAGACAGGCCGAAAATCATCAGGGTACCTATCTGTGACAGCAGCGAGAGCGCAGCGCCATGCGTGAACAGCTTAGGGGCGGCCAGTAACAGCAGCGCGAAACTGCTCCAGATCAGCCAGCGTGCCAGATTCAAAGGCTTATATCTTATTGTTGTCAACATCGTTTAGCCCTCTCTGTTACCCAGCAAGCCGCGTGGCCTGAAGATCAGTATTAACACCAGCAGCAAATACGGCATGACCGGAGCAGCCTGAGAGATGGTGACCTGGGCTAAGGCATAGCCGGGCAAATCCGGCGTCAACGGCATACCGGCTTTGAGCAGAACGCTGGCAAGCGAATAATCCATGGCGACCGCAAAGGTCTGCACGATGCCTATCAGCAGTGAGGCGACAAACGCACCTGCCAGCGAACCCATGCCACCGACCACGACCACCACAAAGATAATACTGCCCAGTGTGGCTGCCATGCCAGGCTCAGTCACGAAAGCATTTCCACCCACAACCCCCGCCAGCCCGGCCAGTGCACAGCCACCGCCAAATACCAGCATGAATACGCGTGGCACATTGTGGCCGAGCGCTTCAACAGCGTCAGGATGGGTCAGCGCCGCCTGTATCACCAGGCCGATGCGGGTTCTGGTCAGCAGCAGATAAATCGCTAGCAGCATCGCCAGCGCGACCAGCATCATAAAGCCACGGTAGACCGGAAAAGTGGTGGTGTAAATGGTGAACAAGGGACCTTCCAGCGAGGTCGGGATCACATAGGGCACATTGGATCTGCCCCAGATCAGTTGTACCAGCTCCACAATTACATAAGACAAACCGAAGGTGAACAGCAATTCGGGAATATGGCCATAGCGATGGACATGGCGCAGACCGTACTTCTCCACCAACGCGCCCAATACACCAACCAGCAAGGGTGCCAGAAAAAAAGCAGGCCAAAAGCCGAAACGACTACTCAGCATATAGGCGAAATATGCGCCCAGCATGTAGAAGCTGGCATGCGCAAAATTCAGCACCCCCATCATGCTGAAAATCAAAGTCAGACCCGAAGACAGCATGAACAGCAGCAGCCCGTAGCTGACGCCATTAAGCAGGCTAATCAAAATAAATTCCACAACACATCCTTTCCAACTACTGGTATGCGTACTTAACTCTTCGCGAATGGCAGATTTCAGACAAATACAGGCAAAAAAAGAGAGCCGGCACTGCAGTGCGGCTCTCTTTCAGATTTGCTTACGATGGCCGTTTCATCTGGCAGGAAGATGGCTGGGAGGCGACAAAAGCGTCGATTTTCTGATTAGTTTTCCAGCCCAGCCCGGTATTTTCCTGGTCGTATTTGACGTCTTTACCATTGGTTTTTACCCAGGTGGCGATATACAGGGGCTGCTGCAACTGATGGTCGGTTTTACGCATGGTGACTTCCCCGTTCAGACTGCGGAAGCTCAGTCCCTCCAGCGCGAAAGCAACCTTCACCGGATCGGTAGATTTGGCCTGTTTCATCGCGTTCGACAGCCCTAACAGCACGGAATAAGTCGCAATCGAATAATAGTCGTCTTTGTACTTCGCTTTGAATCCTTCCACGATATCTTTACCGGAGAAAGTCTCGTTATTCGGATTCCAATAGGCCACATATTTCACATGATCGATACCGGCCGCGCCCATCGCGGTCGGCACACCTGTGGTGGATGCGTAGTAGGTATAGAAGTTCGCTTTCAGATCTGCGTCTTTAGCAGCCTTAATCAGAAGTGCCAGATCCGCACCCCAGTTACCGGTAATGACGGTATCCGCACCGGCTGCCTTGATTTTCGCGATATATGGAGCAAAATCCTTGACCTGACCGATAGGATGCAAATCATCACCGACTATCTGGATATCGGGACGTTTGCGGGCCAGATACTCTTTGGCGGCGCGGGTGACTTGTTGGCCGAAGGAATAATTCTGACCGATGATGTAGATTTTTTTGATGTTCTTATCTGCCGCCATATAAGTGGTCAGGGCTTCCATCTTCATGTCGGAATTCGAATCAAAGCGGAAGTGCCAGAAGCTGCACTTGCTATTGGTCATATCCGGATCGACTGCGGCATGGTTAAGGTAAACAATTTCTTTACCGGGATTACGCTCATTGTGTTTGTTAATAGCATCCAGCAAGGCCATCCCAACGCCAGAGCCATTGCCCTGGGTGACATAGCGAAAGCCTTTATCTATCACGGTTTTCAGTACATTCAGCGATTCCTGAGGACTGCCTTTGTTGTCGAAGCCAACTACCTCCAGCTTATGTTCGCCCGCCCATTTTTCGGCGTTTGCCTTGTCGGCCACGTACTGGAAGGAGTTAAGAATGTTTTGTCCGACTGGCGCGAATGGACCAGAGAGAGGATCGATATAGGCGATTTTGATAGTTTCGGCCTGACTCAGGGAAGCGCTGGCGCAAAACAATGTGCCCAATGCGATGTGTACTGCAGGATTGCTATATTTCATATGCTCACTCTCCGGTATGATGGTCTGAAAGGACTACATGAAAACGGGTACAGCCTTGCATGAAACTATGTTGCTACTCTTTCTTAATTTGCGTCTTTATCGGTTTGCCAGCAGCAACTTACTCAGTCTGCACTGAACAGACTGAGGTCTGGCCTGATCCTGTTCACAGAAATTCAGATGGTCGGTAACTGATGTTCTTTAAATTGTTCACGCAGCTTATTTTTCAGGATTTTGCCAGTTGCCCCCAGCGGCAATGCTTCGATGAAAGCAATGTCATCCGGTATCCACCATTTGGCCACTTTACCCTCAAAAAAATGTAAAAGCTCTTCTTTTGTAACCTCAGTGCCCTGTTTTTTTACAACCAACAACAGTGGGCGCTCATCCCATTTCGGATGAAATACGCCTATGCAAGCCGCCTGCATGACTGCCGGATGGCCCATCGCGACGTTTTCCAGATCAATACTGCCTATCCATTCGCCGCCTGATTTGATCACATCTTTGCTGCGATCAGTGATTTGCATAAAACCATCAGCGTCTATAGTTGCAACATCCCCCGTCGCAAACCAGCCGTCTTGCAGCACATTACCGCCCTCTGCTTTGTAGTAGGAGCGAATTATCCATGGTCCTCTGACCATCAAATTGCCGTACGTCTTGCCATCCCATGCCAGTTCCTCACCTGCATCATCAACGATCTTCATCTCTACGCCGTACAGTACATGGCCTTGTTTTGTGAGAACCGCTTCTTTTTCACTTTCAGGCAATCCCGCATGCTTGGCAAGTAAGGTGCAGGATGTACCCAAAGGCGACATTTCAGTCATGCCCCATGCGTGCACCACTTCGACACCGTAGGTGTGCCGCAGTGTATGCATCATCGCAGGTGGACAGGCAGAACCGCCTATCACTGTGCGTTTAAAGCTGGAGAAACGCAGGCCATGCTGGCTAACATGGTTTAACAACCCCAACCAGACGGTAGGTACACCAGCTGAGAAAGTGACCTGCTCCTGCTCAAACAGTTCGTATAAAGATTTGCCATCCAGAAATGGTCCCGGAAACACCAGTTTCGCGCCGGTCAGTGGTGCCGAATAAGGTAAGCCCCAGGCATTGACATGAAACATAGGAACGACGGGCAATACCGTATCGCGTGCCGATACGTTCAAGCCATCCGGCATGGCGGATGCATAGGAATGCAAGATGGTGGAACGGTGTGAATACAGGGCGCCTTTCGGATGCCCGGTTGTGCCAGAGGTGTAACACAGGCTGGACGCAGAGTTTTCATCAAACAAAGGCCAGTGATAGTCGCTGCTTTGTGCCGCCAGTAGCTCTTCGTAGCACAGCAAGTTGCTGAGTTTGCTGTCTGCAGGCATATGGGATCTGTCGCACATCATGACAAAGCCCTTCACCCTTGGGCAGTGGGCGGCAATCCCTTCCACGATGGGCAGAAAAGTGATGTCGAAAAACAGGTACTGGTCTTCCGCATGGTTGATCATGTAGACGATTTGTTCCGGATGAAGACGCGGATTAATCGTATGCAATACAGCGCCTGAGCCCGACACCGCATAATAGGCCTCCAGGTGGCGGTAGCCATTCCAGGCGATAGTCGCCACGCGATCTCCTAGCTTTACCCCAAGCTGGGTCAGTGCATTGGCCAGTTGCTTACTGCGTTGATGACATTGGCTATAGTTATAGCGATGAATATCTCCCTCTACCCGGCGGGAGACGATTTCACTCGTACCAAAATAACGGTCAGCATGCTCAATAATGCTGGAAATCAGCATCGGTTTTTCCATCATTTGACCCATTAAAGGACTCTTAGGGTAGGCTGACATCTGTTCTCCTCGTATGAATTCTGGTTGGTTAGTGTTTTGTTGGTTTTAGAGCGAAAAGACTAAATTAAATTCATGGCAGATTTTTGTACGACCGTGCGGAAAGGTCAATCTTTATTCATTTTGCAATGCAGCAACTGTTTCTTTCGAAATTTAATGCTTTATCTACGTGCTATTTTTGTACCTTATTTGACCGACAAAATGCAAAAAAAAACCGCAGCTTACGCTACGGTTTTGTATGTGCTGGAATCAGGCTACGGCTCCGGGCTTCTTAAAGCGTGGATTTTGCCCCGTTAAAGGCGTACCGGTTTGGATTTCAAACTTAGCTTGTTTGTCTTTCCCCAATACGGCAACCAGGTAAGGCATGACTTCTTTTAATGTTGCCACCAGCGTCCAGGGCGGATTCAGGATGAACATACCGCTGCTATGCAGGCCAAAGCCGTCTGGTGCCGGACCGCTGATCGATAAACTCACATTCAGCCATTCCTTGCACTCAACCCGTTTCAGCTTTTCTGGCAGTTCACGCGATTCCATACGCTGCAAGATGGGGTACCAGACTGCATAAGTACCACTAGGGAAGCGTTTGACCGCTTCATCCAGCGCTGATTTAACGCGACGATAATCATCTTTGACTTCGTAAGGTGGATCGATCAGTACCAATGCGCGACGTGATGGCGGTGGCAAAAGGGATTTCAGACTGTCGAAACCGTCCGTATCGGAGATGATAATCCGCTTGCCACGTACGGTAGGACGCTTGCCCTGCTCTGCCTGGTGCGCGTCCAGCTTGCGGAAATTCTCGCTGAGCACTTTGATTTCGCTGGGATGCAATTCAAACAGACGCAGCCTGTCTTGCTCGCGCAGTATTTTCTCCGCACAAAATGGCGAACCCGGGTAATAACGCAGCTTGCCGCTCGGGTTCATTTCCTTGATCAGATTCATGTACTCTGCCAAGGCTGGCGGTAAATCAGTTTTACCCCACAGCGGGCCGATGCCAGTCTCGAATTCAGCATTTTTGGTGGCATAGCCGCTGTCTAAGGCATACAGGCCGGCACCGGCATGGGTGTCAACATACGTGTAGGCGGTATCTTTTTGATTCAGGTATTGAATTAACTGAACCAGAACAAAATGCTTTAACACGTCGGCATGATTGCCAGCATGAAAGCCGTGGCGATAGCTGAACATGATTGGTATTCCTATAAAAAATGAAAGGCAAGCTGCAAAGCAGATTGCCGTAGTTCGCTTAAGTTTGCTGAATCCGGATAGCGTCAGCGATGTAGCCTGTCGAGGACCTGATCAGGCGATGCGCTTACCCAGTATCAGTAAGTCCCGTTCTATGCCATCCAAATTGGCAACGCGCGGCATATTGGCCCAGGTGTCGAAACCGAAGCGTTTAAATAATTCCAGACTAGGCTGATTATGTCCAAAAATAAAGCCTAATAAGGTATGAACCTGAATAGTTGGGGCGTGCGCTATAGCCAGTTGCAGGAATTTTTTTCCCAAACCGCGGCCGCGCGCGTCTTCATGCAGATAAATAGACAGCTCCGCTGTTCCGGAGTAAGCCGGACGTCCATAAAAATTGGAAAACGAAAGCCAGCCTGTGATTTTACCATCTTCCTCACTTACCCATAAGGGTCTGCGGTCCGGCGTATGCTCAGCAAACCAGCTTTCACGGGAGGCAACTGTAATTTCTTCCGTGTCTGCTGTTACCTGGCGGGACGCAATAGTGGAATTATAGATAGCAACTATCGCAGGTAAATCGCTATGCTGGGCCAGACGATAATGGAAACAGGAACTCATCAAACTACTTTCGTGATCAGATAGTGTGGGTGGCACGACTGGAGCGTATCGCTGCGCCTAAAGCCTCTTCTATGCGCAAACGGATACGGGTACCGGTTTCATCCGGCGGGAAATGCACACCTATGCCTTGCGATTTATTGTTACCGGCTCCGGCTGGTGTGATCCAGGCGACTTTGCCTGCTATCGGATATTTTGCCGGGTCATCCAGCAAGGTCAGAATCAAATAGATTTCTTCACCAATACGGTAATTTTTATTGGTCGGCACAAAGATGCCGCCATTTTTGAGGAATGGCATGTAAGCTGCGAACAGCGCCGCCTTTTCCTTAATAGCGAGCGATAAAACAGAGGGACGGTTAGGTGCGCTGACGGCGGCACTATCATTCGACATATCTGACATAGCTGAATATCCTGATGTTAAGCGAAGGCTGCTGCGTATTCCAGCAACATATCTTCGAGAAATAATTTGGGCGACAAAGGATGGGTGGCAATCGCTTGTCTTTCATTGTTAGCCTTGATCATTTGCATCAGACGATCAATATTGACGCGCAATGCGAGGCCAGCAATTTCTTTTTCATATCGCGGATAATACCGGATTCTGGCGCTCTGTTTGTAAGAAAACAGGTCATATAACCAACGTTGCATCCATGCGATCGTGGTTGGTATATCCATTTTCTGCATTTTGTCGGCCAGTTTTAAGGCCATATCGCTACCCGGTTGCGCAATGTGATTTAAAAAATCCTGCATTGCGTCCCGGGTTTCGGACTGCGCCATCTCCATGGCCGCCAGCGGCGCACCGCCTTGTTGCGCAAGCCAGACATCAGCGTCGGCGACGCCTTGTTGTTTGAGCCAGTCCAGCGCCAGAGTGTGCTCAGGCAAACTCATGGGAAATTTATGGCAGCGCGACAGGATAGTCGGCAACAGCTTATCGATGCTGTGGCAAACCAAAATAAAGACGGTGTCTTTGGCTGGTTCCTCCAGGGATTTCAGTAAGGCATTAGCTGCTGGAATATTCAGCGCTTCCGCCGGGTAAAGCACAATCACACGCCGTCCTTGCCTGTGGGTGGAAATATTCATGAAATCCGACAAGGCGCGGATTTGATGGATTACGATTTCTTTGGATGGCGTTTTACTGGCTTTCGCTGACTTGGTACTGCTGTCAGCTTCCACATCTTGCGCAGCAGCCTCTTCTTCATCCAGCAATTCCGGACGCACACGGCGGTAATCAGGATGACTGTATTGGCTAAACCAGCCGCAGGAAGCACATTGCTGGCAGGCGTGGCCGGCACTATCCGGCGTTTCGCATAACAGGGATTGCGCCATCTGCTCGGCAAAGCGGGTTTTGCCTATGCCTTGCGGACCATAGAGCAGGAAGGCATGTGGCAAACGCTCACGCAAGCCCTGAAAATACTGCCAGGAGCCGGATTGCCAGCTGTATAAAGGATTCATAGACTTACTCTGCCTGCTGCAGTAACAGATCGAGGATAACAGCTAACTCTTGCTGAATCTCAGGAATACTGCGGGTGGAATCAATAATCCGGAAACGCTGCGGGAATTGCGCGGCGCGGCGCAGGTATTCATTTCTGGTATCCGCAAAAAACTGAGCCTTTTCCTGTTCGAATTTATCCAGCTCACGTGTCGCATCCAGTCTGGCACGCGCCACTTCCAAGGGCACATCAAACAAAAAAGTAATGTCAGGCTGCAGATCAGGATGCACCCATTGTTCCAGTTGATTCAGTTTATCCAGCGACAGATGACGCCCCCCGCCCTGATAGGCAAAACTGGCATCGGTAAAGCGATCTGAAATTACCCAGTCACCGCGCTCCAGTGCAGGTTGTATGACTTGAGCGATGTGTTCACGCCTGACCGCAAACATCAGCAAGGCTTCGGTTTCCAGATGCATGCTTTGTTTGAGCAGTATGTCACGCAATTGCTCGCCCAGCGGCGTGCCGCCAGGTTCGCGGCTGCAAATCACCTGATGATCATATGCTTGCAAGCGCTGCTGCAGGTAGTCCGCCACATAGCGGATATGGGTCGATTTTCCGGCGCCATCGATACCTTCAAAGCTGATAAATTTTCCACGCATACTTAATTCCTTAACGTTGATACTGATTCACGGCGCGGTTATGTTCGCTCAGATTGGTCGAGAAATGGCTGGTTCCATCGCCGCGCGCCACGAAATACAGCGCATCGCTGCTGGCCGGGTTTAAAGCTGCCGTAATGGATGCCAGCCCCGGCAAAGCGATAGGACTGGGTGGCAAGCCTGGCCGTGTGTAAGTGTTATAGGGAGTGTCAGTCAACAAATCTTTTTTGTAAATCTTACCCTGATACTTAGCGCCCATGCCGTAGATCACGGTCGGATCTGTCTGTAACAGCATGCCGGTTTTAAGGCGATTGACAAACACAGCAGCGATTAAGGGCCGCTCGGCTTGTTGCCCGGTTTCTTTTTCTATGATGGAAGCCATAATCAATGCTTCCTGCTTGTTTTTATAAGGCAGTCCATTGGCGCGCGCCTGCCAGGCCTCATCCAGTTTTTTCATTTGCAATGCATAGGCTTGCTGATACACCTGTAAGTCGCTGCTACCTTTGGCAAACAGATAGGTATCCGGATAAAACATGCCTTCGGCATAGCTGAGTTCAGGATTGATTTTGCGAATCAGTTCGGCTTCGCTTAACTGGCTGGTATCGTGACGCAGGCCGGGATGTGCATCAATCAGCTTGCGCATCTGAGCAAAAGTCCAGCCTTCAATGATCGCCACGCTCGCTTGTGAAAAATCACCGCGTACCAGCTTGTCCAACAGTGCCAATGGTGTGCTGCCTGATTCAATTTCATAAGAGCCAGCCTTGAGCCGGTTAGCTTTGCCTGACCAACGTGCCAATGCCTCGAATAACAATGCTGGCGCTGGCACACCTGCGGCCTCGATCTGACGTGCAGCAGCACGCACACTGCTACCGGGTTGTATCGTGAATTCTTTTTTTGCGCTATCCATGTCCATAGCCAGCTGAGACCAGTAATAGAAGCCGCCGGCTGCGCTGGCAGCGATTAAAAAACACAGCACGATCAGGTTTTTGATCAGTCTCATCAGTCTTATCAGTCTCAAACAGGGGGTGGCAGAACGGGATTTTGTAAGGCGCGTAGTTTACCGCATGTCGCTTGCGAAGTTGAGCTTATCGAGCGCGGATCGCTGTAAATTTTATTGCTTCACTGCGGGCGCAGAACCCGCAGTCATACACGAATTGAGCAATTATGATATATATCGCCCTATATCGAATTGTTTTATAAGGTTACGCTTCACTATGTCGCAAGAATTCGCTGCCCGCCACCAATTAACATTTTCAGAAAACCGTCTTCATGGCTATCCACCGGCCTGGAATCAGCCCGCATTTCAGCAAGGATTTGTGAGCCTGCTGGCTGATCAGGGATTGACACTGATCAGCGGCGACGATGCTGCCAGCTTTCTGCACGGGCAGATCAGCAATGATGTCGAGCGCTTGCCGCAAAACGCCGTGCGCCGCGCCGCCTATTGCACAGCCAAGGGCCGTATGCTGGCCAGTGTTTTGTATTGGAAAACCGAACAAGGCATCATGCTGCAAATGGCGCGTGACTTACAGGCCAGTACCCAAAAGCGTTTGCAAATGTTTGTACTGCGTGCAAAAGCCAAGCTGGCTGACTGTAACGAGCAGTATGTCAGCATCGCCCTTGGCGGAGCTCAGGCACACGCAGCGGTACAAAGCTGGTTTCCGGAGTTGCCAGCAGATGGTGAACAGCGCAGCAATGCGGCTGGCACTCTGATACGACAGGACGGCGTGCAAGGTTTGCTGCGCCTGATCTGGATATGCCCGGTCGCGCTGGCGGATCAGGCCTGGACTGAGTTATCAGCGCAATTGGCGGTCTGTAATTCGAGTGACTGGTATCTGAGTAATATCCTGGCTGGCATCCCGCATATACAGGCGGCGACACAAGAAAAATTTGTCCCGCAAATGATTAATTTCGAATTAGTCGGCGGTGTGAATTTCAGAAAAGGCTGCTATCCGGGCCAGGAAATCGTGGCGCGCAGCCAGTATCTGGGCAAATTAAAACGTCGTATGGCATTGGGACAGGTAGCGACGCCGGATCTGGCGGCTGGCATGGATGTGTATCACGCAGACCACCCTGAGCAAGCCTGCGGCACCATCGTGAACGCGGAAAATGCGGGCGCTGATAGCAGTCTGATTTTATTCGAGTCCACGCTGGCTGATCAGGAAGCAGGCATACTGCATGCAGGCAGCCCAGATGGCCCAGTCATCAGTCTGATGCCTCTGCCCTACGCGATTGTGGATGTTACGCGCGATTGAGCTTAATGATGCGCTGAACTTCAGGGCAAAGCGAGAGATCAGTATGGATTGCTATATTTACTTTAAGATGCCGGACGCAAAGGCCGTTGCAGTCATTGCGGAAGTCGCGCTGCTGCAGCAGCGTCTGCGCGCACTGTCTCCTGAACTGCAGCAAACAGGAATGGCATTGCAGCGCCGCCCCGATTTAAAGCAGGGACTGATCACCTGGATGGAAATTTACCGTGAGGTGCCGGACAACTTTGAAGCGCAATTGCGCTCCGCATTGCAACATGTGGATTTTCCTGAGTTGCAGTATGCTGAGCGTCACGCTGAATATTTTGTGGATGTAGTGGTATGTGCCTGATTGTTTTTGCCTGGAAGTTACTCCCCGATACACCGCTGGTTGTTGCGGCCAACCGCGATGAGTATTACGCCCGCGCCGCCAGTGAGGCGCATCACTGGCAAGATAAACCGGGTATTTTCGCTGGTCGCGATTTACAGTCTCATGGCACTTGGCTGGGCATACGCAGCCTGAGTCAGGATGCGCTGCAGGCGACTAAGTTTGCCGCCGTAACCAATGTGCGTGCGCCTTCTGAATCGAAAGAATCGGCACGCAGCCGCGGAGAACTGGTCAGCCGCTTCCTCGAAAATGACATCTCTGCGGCTGAATACGTGCGTCAGATTGCGGCCTTTGATGATGAATACAATGGCTACAATCTATTGGTCAATGATGGTCAGGACATGATCTGGTATTCCAATCGTCACCGCGACAATGCCAAGAATGGCATTGCTTTAGCACCGGGCATTTATGGCGTGTCGAATGCTGCACTCGATACTTGCTGGCATAAAGTAGTCCGCACTAAGGCAGAATTCGCGAGCCTGATTTGTCAGCTGGCACCGCAAGACGCATTTTTTGAAATGCTGTCAAATACCACGCAGGCTCCGGATTGCCGTTTACCCGATACTGGCATTTCTTTCGAACGCGAGCGCCTGTTGTCCTCCCCCTGCATCGTGTCGCAAGACTATGGCACCCGGGTTTCAACCCTGCTCAGAATTCACCACGATGGCAGCACAGAATTTATGGAAAAAACTTTGCGCTGAGTGCGAATCTCTCGCGCTGGATTAAAGTGTTTGCCTTAAACCTTATCCAGCTTTGCGCGCATCAGTACGGCCAGTGCGGCTGCTTTCAGGATGCTCGGCACGACCGCATACATAATCGTCAAAGCACTCAAACCTTGTACGCTGCCTGAGACTGTATTCGGTGTATAACCCGACCATTCCAGCGCGGGCAAAACCAAGCCTGCCGCCAGTGCCAGATTCATTTTGTTTGCCCAGTTCCAGACACCGAAATAGCTGCCCTCGTATTGATCATGATGTCCGGCTGCCTGTATCACACCCGCAAGCAAGGCTGGTGGCAATGCCAGATCTGCGCCAAGTGCGAAACCGGACAGCACACAAATCACTGCAAATGCAGTCAGATCGCCCGCAGACAATAGCGTAGCCCAGACAAAGCTGCTGATCGCAAGCAGCATGGCCAGCGCCCAGGCGCGGCTCTCATGGATACGCGCGGCCAGCCAGCTCCAGACGGGCATAGAAATAGCAGCACTTAAGAAATAGGCCAGCAATAACAGCCCTGCGCTTTGTTCCAGCCTTAATTTATCTTTCACGAAAAACAGAAATAAGGTGGCCGGAATTGCTGCGGCTATCCCATTGAGTACAAAGACCAAAAACAGTTTGCGGAAGTCGCGCCCGGCAAATAGCTGGCGCAAAGACAGCGCATTGTTCCTGGCTGCAGCGGGTGTTGATGACTGACGGCGATCCGGGGTCCAGCGCAACAGACTGCTGAGCGCGATCGCGCTGCTGATCAGCAGCAGCCAGGACAGATGCTGAACCGGTGCAAACTGTACGAATAAGGCGGCCGAAATGACCCCCAGCAAACCAACAAACTCTCTGCTTGCGGTGAGTCTGGTACGCCATGCCGGATCAGCACTCAGCGTTGCGCCCCAGCTTTGATAAGCGATGCTGGCCAGACTAAATCCAGCGTACACCAGCAAGAGTGAGCCACATAGCCAGCTCAGTAAAGCCGTGCCAGACCAGGTTGGTGGATGGAATAAGGCATGAAAACCTGTGAGCAAAGCTGGCACTGCAAGCAGTAAAAAGCGGCGGAATCCAACTTGTGGTGAATAGCGATCGATATACTGTCCGGCCAGCGTATCAAAAAAAGCATCCAGCATACGTGATACCAGCAAGATACTGCCTATCAGCGACAGACTCAGGCCAAACTGTTCTGAGTAAAACTGCGGCAGATAGACATACACTGGCAAGGCCAGGATGGCGAGCGGATACGCAAACAAGGCATAGGCCAGAATTTGCCAGCGGCTCAGCACAGCTACATCACAGTTGGGTAATTGGCTCATGAGTGGAAGAAATAAAAAAACGCGTCCATGATGCCATGGGCGCGTTTTTTTGTCAGAAGCTGCCACGGAGCGGCAGCTGGACTCAGCTCAACTCTTCCAGGCGTAACTTAGTGACTGCACCGAACACAGTTTGCAACTGCTCGATTTTCTCTATCGCAGCGACGATATTTTTTTCTTTCGTCTGATGCGTGAGGATGATGATGTCAGTACGGGTTTCACCATCGCCTGGCTCCTTCTGTAGCATCGCATCAATAGAGATCGTCAAATCAGCCAATATGCGCGTTACATCAGCCAATACACCAGGACGATCTTCCACATGCATACGCAGGTAGTAGCTGGTCACGATTTCTGACATAGGCAGAATAGGCAGATTGCTCAGCGCGTCGGGCTGGAAAGCCAGATGCGGCACACGGTGTTCCGGATCAGCCGTCGCCAGACGCGTAATGTCGACCAGATCAGCAATCACGGCTGATGCGGTTGGCTCAGAGCCTGCGCCTTTACCGTAATACAGTGTCGCGCCGACCGCATCACCTTGTACCAGTACCGCATTCATCGCGCCTTCTACATTGGCGATCAGGCGTTTTTCCGGGATCAGGGTAGGATGAACGCGCAATTCTATGCCATCCGGTGTGCGTTTGGTAATACCCAGCAGCTTGATGCGATAGCCTAATTCTTCAGCATAGCGGATATCGCTGGCTTCCAGTTTGGTGATGCCTTCCACATAGGCCTTATCGAACTGCATCGGTATGCCATACGCAATCGAAGCCATGATGGTGGCTTTATGCGCTGCATCTACACCTTCAATATCGAAAGTCGGATCTGCTTCGGCATATCCTAAAGCCTGGGCCTGCTTGAGCACAGTCGCGAAATCCAGCCCTTTATCACGCATCTCAGACAAAATGAAATTGGTAGTGCCATTGATGATGCCAGCTATCCATTCGATGCGGTTGGCGGTCAGGCCTTCACGCAGTGCCTTAATGATAGGGATGCCCCCAGCGACAGCTGCTTCAAAGGCCACCATCACACCTTTTTCTTGCGCGGCTTTAAAAATCTCATTGCCGTGGGTAGCCAGCAAGGCTTTATTGGCGGTCACCACATGCTTGCCATTTGCGATGGCCTTTAACACCAGATCCTTGGCAATGCCATAGCCACCTATCAGCTCGATCACGATATCGATATCAGGATGCGTGACCACCAGATTGCCGTCATTCACCACTTCACAACTGTCGCCAGCCAGCTCACGTGCCCGCTCAGTGTTGAGGTCTGCAATCATGGTAATTTCAATCGAACGGCCAGCGCGACGCATAATTTCCTGCTGATTGCGCTTTAAGACATTGAATGTGCCGGAACCAACGGTTCCTATACCTAACAGACCAACTTTGATGGGTTTCATATGAGCTCTGACTAAAAAAAATTAATAAGTACCGTGACGTTTTCGGTAAGATTCGAGGAAAAGAGAAATTCTGCCGAACGCCTCAGTTAAATCATCCGTATTTGGCAGGAACACAACCCGGAAATGATCCGGTTTGATCCAGTTAAAACCTGTGCCCTGCACTAACAACACGCGCTGCTCAGTCAGCAATTCGTGTATGAATTCCTGGTCATCCTTGATCGGGTAAATCTCGGGGTCCAGTTTCGGAAACATATACAAAGCTGCTTTCGGTTTTACACAGCTTACGCCGGGTATTTCCGTCAGCAGTTTATGGGCTAGATCGCGCTGCTTGAGCAAACGACCTCCGGGGCCCACCAGGTCATCGATACTCTGGTAGCCACCTAATGCTGTCTGAATCGCAAACTGACCGGGCGCATTAGCGCACAGCCGCATGGAAGCCAGCATATTCAAACCTTCGATGTAATCCTTGGCGTGACGCTTTTCACCGGACACCACCATCCAGCCAGCACGATAACCGCAGGAGCGGTAGTTCTTAGACAGGCCGTTCAGGGTCAGGAATAAGACATCGTCCGCCAGCGAGGCGATCGAGGTATGTACTTCGCCGTCATACAAGGTCTTATCGTAAATCTCGTCAGCAAACACGATCAGCTGATGTTCACGTGCGACGTCGACGATTTGCTGCAGCACCTCGACCGGATACAGCGCACCGGTAGGATTATTGGGGTTGATGACGACGATAGCCTTGGTATTCGGTGTGATTTTTTTCTTGATGTCGTCGATGTCCGGCATCCAGTCTGCACTTTCATCACACACATAGTGCACAGGCTTACCGCCAGACAGGCTGACGGCTGCAGTCCACAATGGATAATCAGGCGCAGGCACCAGCACTTCATCGCCGCTATTGAGTAAGGCATTCATGCCCATCACGATCAGCTCAGACGCGCCATTGCCGATATACACATCTTCTATCGTCACGCCATGGATATGCTTTTGCTGGGTGTAATGCATGATTGCTTTACGCGGCGCAAACATGCCCTTGGAATCCGTGTAGCCCGCAGCGCCGTGCATATTCCGTATCATGTCCTGCACGATTTCATCTGGCGGATCAAAGTTAAAGACCGCCAGATTGCCGATGTTGAGCTTAATGATCTTATGCCCTTCATCTTCCATTTGTTTGGCTTTTTCCAGAACTGGTCCGCGTATGTCGTAACAGACATCGGCTAATTTTTGTGATTTTTGAATAGGACGCACTCAGAATTCCTTTTAACTTTCAGTTGACTATCTCCACCAGAGACGCAACACGAGATTCAATACGAGTATTGCGTGCAAGCTTAGCTGCCGCCACCAAGATGACACCACGACGCAAACACTGTCTGTGGCCGCAAGGATCAAGCGAATTTGCTGCACTGCCGAACGATGCATTTTGCCCAAGGTAAGCACTTAAATCAATTCGTTTTCTGCATTTAGATAAACTTAAATTGCATTTTCACCGAATTTAATTCCAAATCCATATAAGCTTATGTCGTTTTTACCTAGGAAATCGTTTGCTTTTTCTGTTAACGCCCGCCATGCCTGTTTGCAATAAGTCCGTGCATCAGGAAAGCGGAAACGATTCGCATGATGAATGCCGCTTTCGTTGGGCTGAAAAAAAGTTACAATGCCGCACTTTCCGGAACAACCGGTCAACTAAGCTGGAATACCGCAACACTATGAAGCTGCACACAACGCCTACACAACAGTACCAGACCATTACCGGGTACGAAACGGACAGTGTTGAAATTAACGCTATCGTCTACCAACACAGCCTGATCGTGCTGCCGGAAATTAAACCCGTCAGTTGGCCGGTCAATCGCTTTGCAGAGTTAACTGAGGCCAGTTTTGAACAGGTGTTGGCACACCAGCCAGATGTGGTCATCCTCGGTACCGGTGCAAAACAGCAGTTTGTCCATCCGCGTCTTATACAGGCGCTTACCGCTAAACGTATAGGCGTAGAGAGCATGGATAGTCAGGCAGCCTGCCGCACCTATAATATTCTGATGGCAGAAGGCCGCAAAGTGGCACTGGCGCTGATTATGGAGCAGGCATGAGTCACACAACGCTTAAGTCACGGCACAAATCACCATTGGAATCAACGCGTACGCTATGGGCCTTAGCCATCAGTTTTTTGATCATCTGGTTCTATATGCTGGGTGCCCGTACCTTAGTGCCTACTGATGAAGGTCGCTATGCCGAAATGGGACGGGAGATGCTGGCCAGCGGAGACTGGATCACGCTGCGCCTGAATGGCATTAAATATTTCGAAAAACCACCGCTGCAAAACTGGATGAATGCAATCAGCTTTGCGTTGTTTGGCCTGGGTGACTGGCAGGCGCGCCTGTGGACCGGATTGTGCGGTTTGATCGGTGTGGCTGCAGTCTGGCTGACCGGCAAGCGCGTATATTCTGCCCGGGTTGGTGTGATTGCCGCTCTGGTGCTGGGCTCCAGCTTTTACTGGGCCGGCATGGGGCATGTGAATTCGCTGGACATGGGCTTGTCGGGCATGATGACACTGACCATGTGCGGTCTGCTGCTGGGGCAACGTGACGGCGTCAGCGCGACTGAACAAAGAAATGCGATGCTGATTTGCTGGGCCGGTATGGCGCTGGCAACCATGTCTAAAGGCCTGATAGGTTTTGTGTTGCCGGGCACGGTATTGATCCTATACACCTTGATTACCCGTGACTGGCGTTTGTGGACACGGCTGCATTTTGGCAAAGGACTGCTGCTGTTTTTCGCCATCACTGCGCCCTGGTTCATATTGATTGCGCTGAAAAATCCTGAGCATCCGCACTTTTTCTTCATCCACGAGCACTTTGACCGTTTCACCAGCGGCGTGCATAAGCGCGGCGGCGCCTGGCATTACTTTTTCCCTTTGCTGGCACTGGGCATCATTCCTTGGCTGGGCGCACTGATACAAGGCTTGCTGAGCGGGATGAAAAAAACGCCAACACGCTTTCAACCTTCGCTGATGCTATTGATCTGGGCAGTGTTCTTCTTTTTCTTTTTCAGTATTTCCGGTTCCAAATTACCAGGCTATATCCTGCCTATCTTCCCTGCTCTCGCCCTGCTGATAGCAGTGCAGCTTGAGCAAAGTGGCAGCCGCAGCCTGCAAGTGGCTGCCATCTTAATGGTGTTGTTAGGACTGGGCGGATTGCTGGGCGTAGGCAAAGCAATCGACATCAGTAAAAATAAACCGGCGCTGGAACAGGCTTTAAGTGCTGCTTATGCCAACTGGCTGTATGTCGTCGCTGCACTGGCCTTGCTGGGCGGTGCTGTGAGCTGGCTGCTGGCGCGTAAGCCTGGCAACGGCAAAGACTGGGCCATTATCGTGCTGGCGACGTCCGGCTATCTGCTCGGCCAGATCGCTTTCCTGGGTCACGAGCCTTGGGGACGGTATATCGCAGGCAGCGCGCACATCCCGGCGATACAAAAAGAATTAGTCAGCGCCACAACGCCGATTTATGCGGTCGGTCGCTATGAACAAGCCTTACCCTTCTATTTGCAACGCACAGTGATTTTGGTTGAATTCCCGGACGAGATGCAATTCGGCTTACAACAGCAGCCTGAATTGTGGATACCAAAGCGCGAAGATTTTGTCGCAAAATGGCAGGCCCATCAGCAAGCGGGCGAACCTGCGGTCGCCATCATGCGTGATGATGTGTATGACGACCTGAACAAAGCTGGTGTCGCTATGCGCGTCATCGCTCAGGATCCTAAACGTATTATCGTGGCAGTTCCGCTTGCGAAATAAGACTCAATATCGACCAAACTAAATAATGAATATCCAAACTTTCGGCTTTATCCTGACCGGCATTCTGCTCAATGCGGTCGCTCAGTTATTACTAAAAAAAGGCACCAATGCAGTGGGTGCTATCCATCTGAATGCAGAAAACTGGTTGTCTACCGGCCTGCAACTGGCGACTCAGTTACCGATCATAGGCGGTCTGAGTTGCTACGTCATTTCCGTGGTGGTGTGGATTATTGGCTTGTCCCGCGTCGATGTGACTATCGCCTACCCTTTACTGTCCATAGGCTATATCGTGAACGCCATCGGTGCCTGGTATTTTCTTGGTGAAGTGATGTCCCTGCAGCGTATGCTGGCCATCGGCATCATTATCATCGGCGTGGCACTGCTGGTGAAAAGCTGATTCCAGGAAGCGTCAAGAAAAATACTACCCATCAAACAATAAAAAATTCCTGCGCCTGCGCAGACCTGAAAGGAAAATCATGAGTAATGAACTGGCTTTTCTGCCTTTTACCAAACCGACTATTGACGAAGAGATGATCGCCGCTGTGGCCGATGTGATGCGCTCAGGCTGGCTGACCAGCGGACCGAAAGTACAGGAACTGGAAGCTAAGCTGTCTGAATTTTTTGGTGGCCGTCCGGTTCGTACTTTTAATTCAGGCACCTGCACCATGGAAATCGCCTTGCGTATCGCGGGCATAGGCCCGGGCGACGAAGTCATCACAACGCCGAATTCCTGGGTCGCGACCGCGAATGTGATTATCGAAGTCGGCGCAACGCCAGTGTTCGCGGACATCGATCCAAAAACGCATAATATCGACCTCAATATGCTGGAAGCAGCCATCACGCCAAGAACCAAAGCGGTGATTCCAGTTCATATGTGTGGCCTGCCTTGTGACATGGATCACTTATATGCCATTGCTGAGAAATACAAGCTGCGCGTAATTGAAGATGCGGCCCAGGCCATAGGCTCGACCTGGAAAGGCAAGCGTATCGGCTCTTTCGGCGACTTTGCTTCTTTCAGTTTCCAGGTCAATAAAAACATCATGACAGGCGAAGGTGGCTGCCTGGTTCTTAACAATGCGGAAGAAGCCAGACTGGCAGAAAAATACCGCCTGCAAGGCGTGTCACGCCAGGGTCTGGATGGTATCGATGTCGATGTGCTGGGCGGTAAATACAATATGACCGATATGGCGGCAGCAATCGGTCTCGGACAACTAAAGCGCCTGGAAGAATTCAATGGCAAGCGTAAAGCGCTGGCACAGCATTATTTCGACACTTTCGGTGCTGACTTTGAAGCCCTGAGCGGTGCTGAGTTACCGGTGGCTGATTTTGAAAACTCTAACTGGCATATGTTCCATGTGGTGTTGCCGGAAACTGTGAATCGTGGCGAATTCATGCAGAAAATGCTGGATGTGAAAATCGGCCTGGGTTACCACTATCGCGCCATCCATTTGTTCACACTTTACCGTGAGCGCGGCTTCAAAGAAGGCATGTTCCCTATCGCGGAGCGGGTAGGCAAACAGATCGTGACGCTGCCTTTATTCCCGGCGATGACAAATGCAGATGTCGAAAGAGTGGTGTCTGCGGTAAAATCCTGCCTTCTTTGAATTTGCCCTAAGTTACGACCACGATGAAACCTGAACTTTCCGTTGTTATTCCCGTTTATAACGAAGAAGCTGGCCTCGCCCATCTGTTCGCCCGTTTGTATCCTGCACTGGATCAGCTGGCGACACGTGGCGTGAGCTACGAGATCATCTTTGTCAATGATGGCAGTCGCGACAATACGGCACTGATCCTGGCCGATCAGTTCCGCGCCCGTCCTGATGTGACGCGGGTGGTGCTATTTAACGGGAATTATGGTCAGCACATGGCGATACTGGCTGGCTTTGAAGCCACCCGTGGCGACATCGTGGTCACACTCGACGCCGACTTGCAGAATCCACCGGAAGAAATCGGTGCACTGGTCGATAAAATGCGCGAGGGTTATGACTATGTCGGTTCTATCCGCCGCAAACGTCAGGATTCTGCCTGGCGTACTTATGCCTCGAAGGCGATGAACCGCCTGCGCGAAAAAATCACCCGTATCAAAATCACAGATCAAGGCAATATGCTGCGCGCCTATGGCCGCAATGTGATCGACCTGATCAATCAGTGCAGTGAAGTGAATACCTTTGTGCCTGCACTTGCCTATACCTTTGCACGCAAACCCACCGAAATCACGGTGGAGCATGAGGAGCGGTCCGCCGGTGAATCGAAGTATTCGCTGTACAGTCTGATACGGCTTAATTTTGATCTCATGACTGGCTTCTCTATCATGCCTTTGCAATGGTTCTCTATGCTGGGGATGATGCTTTCGCTATTGTCCGGCGGTCTGGTCAGTTTATTGCTGATACGCCGCTTTGTCTTTGGTGCTGAGGCTGAAGGTCTGTTCACTTTATTTGCAATCGCCTTTTTCCTGATGGGCGTAATCCTGTTCGGCATCGGTTTGCTCGGTGAATACGTAGGCAGGATTTACCAGCAAGTCAGAGGTCGTCCACGCTATGTGGTGCAGACTATCCTGCAAGATAATGCGCTGAATGAAAAAGAAGGAAACTGAATTGACGACTACAAACGCAAAAGCCGTTGTCTTTGCCTATCACAATGTTGGCGTACGCAGCATTAAAACCCTGCTCGCCAAAGGCATAGATATCGCTTTGGTGGTTACCCATGAAGATAATCCGGCTGAAACCATTTGGTTTGAGTCGGTCGCAGCACTGTGTGCAGAACATGGCATACCCAGCATCACGCCAGCAGACCCCAAGTCTGAAGACTTGTATGCGCAAGTCGCGGCCATCGCGCCCGACTTTATTTTCAGCTTTTACTACCGCCACATGCTGCCAGTGAATTTGCTGGCACTCGCAAAACGCGGTGCGTACAACCTGCATGGTTCCCTGCTGCCTAAGTATCGCGGACGCGTCCCGGTTAACTGGGCGGTACTGCATGGTGAAACTGAAACCGGCGCGACCCTGCATGAAATGGCGGCCAAGCCGGATGCGGGTGCGATCATCGCGCAAGTTGCTGTGCCTATTTTGTCCGACGATACCGCTTATGAAGTATTCGGCAAGCTGACCGTCGCGGCAGAACAGACTTTATGGCAGGCTTTGCCGGGTTTGCTGAGTGGACGAGTTCATCCCTTGCCTAACCAGCTGGAACAAGGCAGTTATTTTGGTGGTCGCAAACCGGAAGATGGTCGTATAGACTGGTCCCAAACCGCGCAACAGGTCTACAATCTGCATCGCGCTGTCGCTCCGCCCTACCCTGGTGCCTTTTTTGATCAGAACGGCCATCGTTTCGTGATTGGAAAGGCAAGATTAACTGACCGGGAAGTCGGAAATTTGGCGATTGGCTTACATGTGTTAGATAATATGATATTTGGCGTGTGCGGCGATGGCCGTGCAGTGAAAATACTAGAATTGCTGAATGGACCACGTGCCCTTACAGCGCAAGAATTGCGTGACATGCTGGCTTCTTAAAGCTACTGACTATTTCAAACAGTCAGGCCCTTGAAGCAGCAACATAAAAAACATAGCAATCATCCTTTTTAAAGAAGAAACCATTATGAAAAAAGTCCTCATTCTCGGTGTGAACGGTTTTATCGGTCACCATCTGTCCAAGCGCATCCTCGAAACGACAGACTGGGAAGTCTACGGCATGGATATGCAGACCGAACGTCTGGGCGACTTGATCAATCACCCGCGTATGCACTTTTTTGAAGGTGACATCACCATCAATAAAGAATGGGTGGAATATCACGTTAAAAAATGCGACGTCATTTTGCCATTGGTAGCGATCGCAACCCCTTCCACTTACGTCAAACAGCCTTTGCGCGTGTTTGAGCTGGACTTTGAAGCCAATCTGCCTATCGTACGTTCGGCAGCTAAATACGGTAAGCATCTGGTATTCCCATCCACTTCCGAAGTGTATGGCATGTGCCACGATGAAGAGTTTGATCCGGAAGAATCTGAACTGATCTGCGGCCCTATCAACAAACCACGCTGGATTTACTCTTGCGCTAAACAGCTGATGGATCGCGTGATCTGGGGCTACGGCATGGAAGGCCTGAACTTCACTTTGTTCCGTCCTTTCAACTGGATCGGCGCCGGGCTGGATAATATCCATACACCGAAAGAAGGCAGCTCACGCGTAGTGACCCAATTCTTTGGTCATATCGTACGCGGCGAAAATATCTCTCTGGTCGATGGCGGCGCGCAAAAACGTGCGTTCACTTACATCGATGACGGCATTGACGCACTGATGCGTATCATCGATAACAAAGATGGTGTCGCCAGCGGCAAGATTTACAACATCGGCAATCCGACTAACAACTACTCAATCCGTGAACTGGCGCACATGATGCTGGATCTGGCTGCGGAATATCCTGAATACGCTGAAACCGCGAAAAAAGTAGAGCTGACCGAAACCACATCGGCTGCTTACTATGGCAAAGGCTATCAGGACGTACAAAACCGCGTGCCGAAAATCACCAATACTTGCGAAGAACTGGGCTGGAAGCCAGTGACAACCATGCAGGACACTATGCGTAATATTTTCGACGCATACCGTTCCCAGGTTGCGGAAGCACGCGCATTGATGGACTGATGTCGCAACGCATGCCTAGTATCGTTCTTAAAATTGACGTAGACACCTATCGCGGCACGAAAGAAGGCGTACCGAATCTGGTACGCCTTCTGAGCCAGCATCAGGCTGGCGCGACCTTTCTGTTCTCGCTGGGTAAAGACCATACCGGCTGGGCCTTAAGGCGCGCGTTCCGGCCGGGTTTTTTCCAAAAAGTGTCGCGCACTTCGGTAGTCGAACATTACGGCATCAAGACCCTGATGTATGGAGTCTTTTTGCCGGCGCCCGATATCGGTGCCTGTGTCACTGAAATGCGCGCAGTTCAGCAGGCCGGTTTTGAATGCGGCATCCATACCTGGGATCATGTGGTGTGGCAGGATAATGTCAGAACCAAAGACCGTGCCTGGACCGAGCGTCAGCTGGATGCAGCATATGCACGTTTCAGTTCCATCTTTGGCTCTGCGCCACGCACTCATGGAGCGGCAGGCTGGCAAATGAATCCGTATGCCTTCGATAAACTCGATGCATTTGGCATGCAGTATGCGTCTGATGGCAGAGCGATGCTCAATGAAGATGGCAGCCTGACTGATCCAGCCGCAGGCCCTTACCGGCTGCAAGTGAATGGCAAGCTGCAGCAATGCATACAAATGCCGACCACTTTGCCGACGCTGGATGAATTGCTGGGACGTGAAATCAAAGGCAAAGAAATCACGACCTCGAACATCGCCACCTGCATTCTGGATTTATGCCGCGATCAGCGCGATCATGTATTTACTTTACATGCCGAGCTTGAAGGTCAGAAACTTGCCCCCATATTCGAGCAATTGCTAACTGGCTGGAAGCAGCTGGGATACCGTTGCATATCGATGGCTGACTATTCTGCCGGCCTGAAAGCAGATGCACTACCAATTAAGCCCTTAACTTGGGCAAGCTTACCAGGACGTTCCGGAGATCTGGTCGCTGTCATCTGAGGTGGCAGCAACAGTCTCCTTTCAATTACTCAGGAGATGACAGTGGCTGACACCCCCTCTGCACTAAATTGCCAGGTTCCCCACTTTAGCGCCGCCATGACCGGTCAGAAGCCTTTTGACCTGAATGACTACAGTGGAAAAACCCTGGTGCTGTATTTTTACCCGAAAGACAATACCCCGGGCTGCACCACGGAGAGCATCGCTTTCCGTGATCTGCATGCCGAATTTGAAGCGCATAACGCCGTTGTATTCGGCATCAGCCGTGACAGCCTGCGCTCACACGAAGGCTTCAAAAATAAACTCGCCTTACCGTTTGAATTAATCTCTGACCCTGACGAAGCGCTGTGTACCATGTTTAATGTGATGAAGCTCAAAAACATGTATGGCAAACAGGTGCGCGGTGTCGAACGCAGCACATTTGTGATTGACGCAACAGGTAAGTTGGTGAAAGAATGGAGAGGCGTGAAAGTTGCAGGTCACGTCGATGAAGTACTTAAATTTGTGAGTGCCCCTAATTAATTGAACTCCTTCGCTTTCTCATCTATTCAGGCCACAACGGCTAAGCCCCTGAAGCAACAGGAGCTTGCCGCTGTGGCTTTGATTTTTTCTGCTCTCACTTTTTGATTGAGGTTTTCATGCCATTGCCCAAAATGCCGACAAAACCAGCTGCCCTGCTCTCGCCTAAGGACTATCCGACCGCAGAGAAGGCGAAAACAGGCAAAACAGCAAAAGTCGCTGTAGAGAAGGAAAAAACCGTATTTAAAACTGAAGCTATCGCTAAAAAGCCCGCCGCGAAACCAGCGGCCCCAGCTAAACCAGCCGTCAGCCCGGCGCCTGCTGCGGTAGCGGCAGCACCTGCGCAGAACGCGCGTGAAGCGACCCAACAGGTGGCTGCTGTCAAAGCCAAAAATCCGCAAAATAAAGCGAAATCCGGCATCAGCCGCGCGGCGGACAAATCCGGTATCAGCAAAATGTTCGTACTCGATACCAATGTGCTCATGCATGACCCGACTTGCCTGTTCCGCTTTGAGGAACATGATGTCTACCTGCCCATGATCACACTGGAAGAGCTGGACGATCATAAAAAAGGCATGTCTGAAGTCGCACGCAATGCACGCCAGGTTTCACGTACTTTAGATGGCCTGGTGGCAGACATCAGCCATGACGCAATCGAGCATGGCATCCCGCTGTCCAAGCTTGGCAATAAGGATGCAGGCGGCCACCTCTACTTCCAGACCAAATTACAGAATATCGATCTGCCGCGTGGTCTGCCACAAGGTAAAGCCGACAACCAGATACTGGGTGTGGTTCAGGCACTGGAAAAAGAATTCCCGGGCCGCCCTATCGTACTGGTCTCCAAAGACATCAACATGCGCATTAAAGCGCGTGCGATGGGCTTGCCTGCTGAAGATTACTTCAACGATCATGTGCTGGAAGACTCGGATTTGCTGTACACCGGCATCGTGCAGTTACCTGACGATTTCTGGAATAAACATGGCAAGGGCATAGAGACCTGGCAGGAAAATAAAAACGGTATCAGCACCACCTTCTACCGCATTACCGGCCCTGTGATTCCCAGCCTGCTGGTCAATCAGTTTGTCTATCTGGAACCTAAAAACGGCGAAGCCTCTTTCTATGGTCAGGTCAGACAGATCAATGGCAAAACCGCAGTCTTGCAAACCCTGCGCGATTATGGGCATGTGAAACACAGCGTATGGGGTGTCACCTCACGCAATCGTGAACAGAATTTCGCACTGAATCTGCTGATGGATCCGGAATGCGATTTTGTTACCCTGCTGGGTCAGGCTGGTACTGGCAAAACCTTACTTGCATTGGCTTCTGGCCTGGCGCAGGTATTGGAAACCAAGACCTATAACGAGATTATCGTGACCCGTGTGACTGTACCGGTGGGTGAAGATATCGGCTTCCTGCCAGGCACAGAAGAAGAGAAGATGTCACCATGGATGGGCGCATTTGACGACAATCTGGAAGTATTGAATAAATCCGATAACGATGCCGGCGACTGGGGCCGTGCTGCGACCCAGGATCTGATCCGTTCCAAGATTAAGATCAAATCGCTTAACTTCATGCGTGGCCGTACCTTCGTCAATAAGTTCCTGATTATCGATGAAGCTCAGAATCTGACCCCAAAACAGGTTAAGACGCTGGTCACGCGTGCCGGTCCTGGCACTAAGATCGTTTGCCTCGGCAATATCGCGCAGATTGATACGCCTTACCTGACCGAAGGTTCGAGTGGTCTGACTTATGTTGTAGATCGTTTCAAGGGCTGGGCCCATAGCGGCCATGTCACGCTGGCCCGGGGTGAACGCTCCAGGCTGGCGGATCATGCTAGTGAAATCCTCTGAGTACTTTCCAGTCTCTTTAAAAAGCACCGTACGCGGTGCTTTTTTTATGTCCTGCAGAAAATTTTCAGATGCACTATACTATTGCCTAGGCAATGATTTAACTTGAGGAAATATGCACGACACCCCCACTCCTTTGCAGTTCGACGTAACCCAGATTGAGGATAGCGTCGGCTATTTAATGTCACGTTCACGCACCATGGTGTCGCGCTCTATCGACGCAGCATTGAGTCGCCTCGGCGTCACCCATGCTCAGGGCAGCGTGTTCATGATGCTGCATATGCAGAAATGCTCAACTGCAGCCGAATTAGCACGCGACCTGTTCATCGACTCAGCAGCCATGAAGCGCACACTGGATAAGATGGCTGAAAAAGGCTGGATAACGCGGGTTGCAGATCTATCCGACAAGCGTCTGTTCCGGCTGGAGTTGACTGAGGCAGGTCAGCAACTCGCAGTACAGCTGCCGCCGATATTCCGCGAGGTGATGGATGTGGCCCTGACTGGCTTTACGCAGGAAGAGCTGGGCTTTCTAAAGTGCCTGCTACGCAAATTACTCGCTAATCGCGACAAACTCGATACCTATCAAATTAATTGCTCAGGCAATCAATAATCTCAATATCACTTATCCTATGAAGCAAACTTCCAATACCAGTCCGGCCAGACTCAGTCTGATCGCGACCAGCCTGAGCGCGGCATTGCTGTTATCCGCCTGCGCTGACTTCTCAGGCATTAAAGAGCAGGCAACAGAACTCAAAGTCAGTCAATCGGGCAAGGCAGATACCGTGCGCTGGCCGGATACCAACTGGAGTGCGGAGCTGGGCGGCACCCAGCTGAGTCAGTTAATTGAGACTGCGCTGACGCACAATCCCGGCGTACAGATTGCTGCCACGCGTATAGCGAATGCCCGGGCTTTGCAAGATCAGTTAGCCGCAGACAGTCAGATGAGCCTGACCGGGAACGCCGAAAGCACGTATCAGCGTTTCACTAAGAATGGCATGGTGCCACCACCTTTGGCTGGCAGTTCTGAATCGAATAACCAGATGACGGTAAATCTGAGTTATGAACTCGACTTCTGGGGTAAGCATCAAGCCCAGTCTCGCGTAGGCCTGTCTACCGAACAGGCGGCCAGAGCTGAAACCGAGAGTGCCAAATTACTGCTCTCCAATGCGATTGCACGGCAATGGGTGCAGTTACAGAAACAGGCTGGCCAGCTTGCACTCACAGAGCAGCAACTAAAACTCAGAAAAGACTGGGATAGCCTGAGTCAGCAACGTCTGAAAGCAGGTTTGGATAACCGTTCTGAGTTACAGCAAAATCTGGTTTCGGTCGCCAACCTGCAAGCGGAAGCGCTGAGCTGGCGCGAAGCCATCGCGCAGACCAAACTGCAACTGGCTTTGCTGGCCGGACAAACACCGGAATTTGCCAACAGCATTGCGACGCCTGCTACCTCCCGTAAAGTGGATTTTTATCTACCTGCCGAATTGCCACTCGATCTGATAGGCCGTAAGCCAGAAATCATCGCTGCAAAATGGCGCATAGAAGCCTTGCGTGGCGAAGTTGATCTCGCGAAAAATCGTTTTTATCCGAATATCAATCTGGTCGGCTTTGCGGGCTTATCCAGTCTGGGTCTGGATAAACTACTCAAATCCGACAGCGCCATCATTGGTGCCGGACCAGCCATTCATTTACCACTGTTCGAAGGTGGCAGGCTGCGTGCTCAGTTAGCAGGCAAAGTGGCAGACACTGACAGCGCAGTTTTACAGTATAACCAGGCTGTGCTGAACGCCCTTAAGGACGCAGCGGAACAGTTACAGACGCTGCAAAGCACCTCATTACAGATCGCGCAACAGGAGCAGGCGCAACAGGCTGCGCAACAAGTGCTGACCATCAACCGTCAGCGCTTCGAGACCGGCACCAGTAACCGTCTGCCTGTCATCAGTGCTGAATTAGCGCTCATCAGTCAGCAGAAAAACATGGCTGAACTCAGCGCCCGTCAGCTTGATGCGCGTGTGAATCTGATCAAAGCGCTTGGTGGCGCTTACCCGGCAGCCCAGCAGTAAATTCAGCCAGACTCAAACGAATTAGGACTTACGCAAAACCGCCCCAGCGGCGTTATGGCTCCTTGTCGTACACAGCTACTGCCTGCGTCGCCATGCCTTGTTGGGACAATTTGCGTAAGTCCTGCGAATAATTCAAGTAATCGCTGTTAGCGCAAGCCAACGGCCAAATTAAACTTTAATTCAGAACCTCATGAACACCACAAATAAAGACGCAGCAAACACACAGAATGCGACTGTCGCACCAGAAGCTGCACCGGCTAAACGCAAATCCCGCCTGATCATCATCAGTATCATCCTGCTCATCGCCGCTGCAGCTTACGGCTATTACTGGCTGACCGTGCTGAAGAATTTCGAGCACACCGAAGATGCCTATGCGGCGGGTAATCTGGTGCAGCTGACTTCGCAGGTCGCCGGTACCGTGGTTGCCATCCATGCTGATGACACCGACCTGGTGGATGCTGGCAAAACCCTGATTGCACTCGATAACACCGATGCGAAAGTCAGCAGCACTCAGGCTGCAGCTCAACTGGCGCAAACCGTCAGGGAAGTTCGTCTGACCTTTGCCAATAACAACAGCCTGCAAGCAATGGCCGATATGCGCAGTGTAGAGCTGGAACGTGCAAAAGCAGATCTGGCGCGCCGCATGGCAGCCGGTAACAGCGGCGCGGTGTCAGTCGAAGAAATCGAACACGCACGCAATGCAGTCAAACAAAGCGAAGCAGCATTGAACACTGCCAAAGAGCAGCTCGCTTCCAATAAAGTATTGACCGAAAACACCAGCATAGAACAGCATCCTAACGTGCTGCGCGCTGCTGCGCGTCTGAAAGAAGCGATGATCGCCGAAAGCCGCACCAGCTTACCAGCGCCCATTTCCGGTTATGTCGCCAAGCGTGCGGTGCAGATCGGTCAACGCGTCGCAGCTGGCAGTCCTTTAATGTCTATCGTCCCGCTGAACAGTCTGTGGGTGGATGCCAATTTCAAAGAAGTACAACTGGCTAAAATGCGCATCGGTCAGGATGTGGTTCTGCATTCTGATGTGTATGGCAGCGACGTGGAATTTCACGGTAAGGTCGTGGGTGTGTCAGCTGGTACCGGTTCCGCCTTCGCCTTATTGCCAGCACAGAATGCAACCGGCAACTGGATCAAAGTGGTACAGCGTGTACCGGTGAGAATTTCATTGGACCCGAAAGAACTGGCTGCCCATCCTTTGCGCGTAGGCGTCTCTATGCAGGTCAAAGTCGATATCTCACAACAGCAAGGACAGGCATTGAGTGCTGCTCCGGCTGCACGCAGTATTCCGGCATTCCAGACCCGCGTCTTTGAACAAAGCGCACAGGATGCCGATCGCCGTATCGCTGACATCATCCAGGCCAATCTGGCATCCCATAGCACAAAGGCGAAGTAATGAGCGCAGCTGCCCGCATTCCCCATCCGCCTTTGCAAGGCAGCCAGCTGGCCATGGGCACGCTGGCGTTGTCACTGGCAGTGTTTATGAATGTGCTGGACTCGTCGATTGCGAATGTCTCGATTCCAGCCATTTCCGGTAACCTCGGCGTCTCGCCACAACAGGGTACCTGGGTCATTACCTCATTCGCGGTGGCGAACGCGATTTCGGTACCGCTGACAGGCTGGCTGACCATGCAGTTCGGTCAGGTCAGACTGTTTATGGCATCCATCCTGTTGTTCGTACTGTCGTCCTGGCTGTGTGGCATGGCACCGAATATAGAAACACTGATTGCCGCGCGTATCTTGCAAGGCGCAGTCGCAGGACCGATGATCCCCTTATCCCAGGCCCTGCTGCTGGGCAGCTATCCGCCCGCAAAGAGCTCGATGGCGCTCGCGCTATGGGGTATGACGACGCTGGTGGCACCGATTATGGGGCCACTGCTGGGGGGCTGGATTTCAGATAATTATTCCTGGCCCTGGATTTTTTATATCAATATTCCGGTCGGACTCTTTACCGCCTGGGCCACCTGGTCCATCTATGCAAAACGGGAATCTGTCACGCGCGCGATTCCGATAGATAAAATCGGTCTGGTACTGCTGGTAATCTGGGTCGGTGCCCTGCAGCTGATGCTGGACAAAGGAAAGGAACTGGACTGGTTTAATTCCGGCGAAATTATTCTGCTGACCGTGATCGCTGTCGTTGGTCTGATCTATTTCATTGTTTGGGAAAACGGTCAGGATCATCCTGTGGTCGATCTCTCGCTGTTCAAAGGCAGAAATTTCTCCGCCGGGGTGCTTGCGATTTCAGTTGGCTATGGCCTGTTCTTTGGCAGTCTGGTGATCATGCCTCTGTGGCTGCAGACTCAGCTTGGCTACACTGCAACCGAAGCCGGTAAAGTGATGGCGCCGGTTGGTGTGTTTGCGATTATCTTGTCACCCATCATAGGCAAGATCCTGCCTAAAGTTGACGCACGCCGCATCGCCTCGCTTGCCTTCCTCGGTTTTGCGCTGGTGTTCTTTATGCGTGCACGCTTCAATACCGAGGTCGATACCGTCAGTTTGCTGATCCCCACCCTGATACAAGGTGCGGCTATGTCTATGTTCTTTATTCCGCTGACCTCTATCATTCTGTCTGGTCAGGCACCGGAAAAAATTCCTGCGGCATCGGGTCTGTCCAATTTTGTCAGGATTATGTGTGGCGGCATGGGGGCCTCTATCATGACCACCATGTGGGATGATCGCAGCACCCTGCACCATGCGAGACTGACCGAAGCCACCGGTTATGCCTCACCTGCATTTGTGCAGAATATGCAAACCATGCAGCAAGCGGGATTGCCGGATCAGGCTGCATATGCCGTGCTGGACCGTAGCATCAGCGTGCAAGCCAGTACCATGGCGGCAACCGATATCTTTTATATGGCAGCGATGATTTTCCTGGTATTGATCGGCTTTGTCTGGCTCACCAGACCAAAAAAATCTTCTGCGCCGGTTGATGCGGGTGGTGCGCATTAACAGTGCTTAGCGTGGCGCCTTCATTTGCGCGCCACGCACTTCAAACATAATCTGATCTTGCAGATGGCCTTCTGCATCGAGCAGGCTCAACATATGTCGCCCCGGGAATGGGAACCAGTCGTAGCTCAGTTCTTTTTTCGGATTCAGGCTGGCAGTCAGCTTTTTTCCATCCAATACCAGCATGCCGCGTTCACTATAGGCAGCGATGCGTATGCGCTGGCGTTCGAGCGGGATATCGGGGTCCAGCGCGGCGATCATGCCGGCTTTGGGATACAGGATGTGTGGCTGTATCTGGTTTGATGTACCTAACTGTATCTGGCTTTGCGCAGTGCCCGCTAAAAACCATTCGCTGCGCTCTGCTTCCAGCGCATTGTCATAGCGTATCGTTTGTCTGACCAGGCCATTCGGTGGCGCAATGGCGCGCTGTGGACGTGAGCGGTGCAGATAATGCATCACGTCCTGCCACACGGGTGCCGCACCGGTCACACCAGATACATCCCACATCGGTGCGCCGGATGCATTGCCCACCCAGACGCCGACTGTATAGCGGTCGGAATAACCGATACACCAGTTGTCGCGCATATCCTTGGAGGTACCGGTTTTGACTGCGGTCCATATCCGGGTAGACAGAGCATTCTCCAATCCAAACGTCACAGAGCGTGCTGCCCGGTCGCTCAGGATATCGCTGATGATGTAACTGGCTCCGGCCTGCATCACTTGTTTAGCAGTAGTCTCCTGCTCTGCGACTGACCATTTGACCGGTGTATAGCTACCCTGATTGGCCAGCGCACGATAGGCATTGGTCAGTTGTAGCAAACTGATATCAGCACTGCCTAAAGCCAGGCTATAGCCATAGTAATTTCCAGATTCACGCAAATCCATGCCCAGCGCACGCAAACGCTGGAAAAAAGCTTCCGGCTGCAGCGATACCAATAAGCGCACTGCGGGTATATTCAGTGAAGAAGCCAATGCAGTACGCGCACTGACCAGGCCCTTGAAATGCTTATCGTAATTCTGCGGGATGTACAGCCCATTACTGGTACTCAGATTGACTGGCGTGTCATCCAGCACCGAGGCCGCCGTAATCAAACGGTTTTCTATCGCCATTTCAAATAAAAACGGTTTCAGCGTCGATCCGGCCTGGCGCAAAGCCTGCACGCCATCGACCTGACTGGCATCCGATAATTGCCCGCTGGAGCCAACCCAGGCCAGGATTTCTCCGGTCGCATTATCGAGCACCAGCACCGCGCCATCTTCGACATTGCGCTCGACCAGCGCTGATAAATGTCGGACCAGGCTGTCTCTGGCATAAACCTGCAAAGGACGCGACAAACTGGAGCGGAATTCGCGTTGTTGCAGACTTAAGACCTTACGCGCAAAATGCGGCGCCAGATTGGCGACCGCCGTTTCGTTGCTGAAGTTGCCTGCTACCGCAAGCCCACGACTCAGCTGAGCAAATGCGAGCCTGATCTGGCCTTCAAGATTGGTGCATAAGCCGGGCTGTTTTTGTTCACGCAAAATCAGACAGGCACGCTCAGTGACTTTGGCTTCAGTTGCGTTCGGTCCGCGCAATAAGGCTACGGCGATTGCGGCTTCGATATAGTCGAGTCCGCTGGGGTGCTTCTGAAACATGACTTGAGATAGCGCATGAATACCCACCAGTTCGCCGCGAAATGGCACCAGATTCAGATAAGCTTCCAATATCTGGTCTTTCTTCCAGTTGCGTTCCAGGGTTTGTGCGACCCAGGCCTGATTCACTTTCTGTGCCAGACTACGGCTGCCAGCTTTGCGGCGTAAATCCTGCTCCAGCAGGCCAGCCAATTGCATGGTGATGGTGGATGCACCGCGGGTGCGGGTATTCCACAGATTCCCCCAGGCCGATGCAGCAACGGCACTCCAGTCCACCCCAGAGTGCTCATAAAAACGCTTATCTTCCGAGGCGATCAGCGCATTTCTGACGGCCGGAGAGATATCCTCCAGCCGGACCCAGGCCAGCTTGCGTTCCTGCATATCGACCCGCAGACGCTGTAAAACCTGGCCATTTCTATCGTATAGCGTCGCGTCTGAAGACAAAGAGGCCGCTTTGAAGCGTGCAAAATCGCTGAGTTCGCTGCCATATGCCGGATTGACGGCATATGGCAGCAGACTACACAGCTGACTACAGATACAGGCAAGCGCCGCTTGCCGCCATAAAGCAGAAATCACGTCTTACTTCACCTGTATTGCGGCGTTAGGTGACTCGCCAAACATCTCGGGCGCATACATCGCTTCTACCCGCGTCGGTGGCAGCTTAAACTGGCCTGCATTATTCAGACGTATGGTGTAAGACTTCACAAATTTGCCTTTCGGGACAAATTGGTAATACGCACGATAGGCCTCAAAGCTACGCTCTTCATAGGCCAGCCAGGCACCGCCCTGCTCATTGCTATCCTCTTTGGCAGCGATGGCAGAATCACGACCTAAGCCTGAGCCCAGCACGCTGGCTCCCGCTGGTACCGGATCAGTCAAGGCCACCCAGGTCATATCGGTCTGCGCATCAATTTCCAGCGTAATCCGGAAGACATCACCGCGCTGCATCAGCTTGCTGTCTTTTTGCTCTACCGGCGTGATGGTTTTTTTGATGCGATAGCCACTGGAGAATGCCGTCTTTAAAGGTACTGCAGCCAGACTTTGCAGCACTATCCAAGGCTTGCCTTTGCCTTCGTGGCTCAGACTCAGCTTATCATCCGCAGCAGCTTTGGCTGGCCAAGGCAGATTCAGCTTGCCACCGCCACTGACTGGCCAGTTAAAGCTTAGTGGAGGAACCGGAGTCGCTGTGGCAGTTTGCAGCAGCATGGCTTTAGATGTACCAGCCACTTTTTCTGTTTCAAACTGACGCGCGAATTTTTCCAGTGCCAGCAAGCCCCAGACATTGGCATTCGTGGTCATCCAGACGCCATTGTGTTGCCGCTGTATGCTGCCGTTGACTAATTTAGGCAAGTCTTCTTTCCAGGCTGGATTGTCTATCATCGTCAGTAACAGGCGATTGGCATTGACGTCGGTATTACTCATCAGCCACCACCAGTAATCGTCTTTTTCTGTCGAAAAGCCCAGCCGTGTTCCCTGGTAATTCAGGCGGCTGCGCAGAATCTGATCTGCCTCTTTCAAAGCCGCATCACGATTCGGTATCGCTGCAGTACGTTTCAGGATCGCATACCAATCGAGAATGGCGCTGGTCGTCCACAGATTTGGGGTGATCTGTATGGAACCCAGCATACGCGGCTGTACCATGCCATAGCGTGACAAGGCTTCCAATGCGGCCAGCTTACGGGTTTCCAGATCTTTGCGTGGCGACCAGAAATCACGCGTGATTTTGCCTTCCACGAAAGCAGACAAAGCGGCCAGCATTTTTTGTCTGGCGCTGTCCGGCAGGCTCAGCCCTGCTTCGTGCGTGACTGAAATCAGATAGCTGGTCAGCGTATCACTACCCAGACGCGCAGCACTGTCTGAAGGTGGATAGTAGTAAGCAAGCCCATCTGCATCCAGATAAGCCGGCAAATCATTCACGATTTTCTGCCACATCGAATTGTCGTGCAAACCTATCGCCTTGGAGGTTTTTTGTTCCAGACAGCTGTAAGGATAGCTTTCAAAATAACGTTTCAAGCCTTCTCCGCTGTTGAGCAAACTCGGCAACAGATGTAATTGCAAACCACCACGACCAGGCAGACTGTCGGCAGGCTGTGCAACTGGCAAACTCATGCTGCGATCCAGTTGCAGCATCGTCGCCTGCTGCACCGTGACTGGCGTAGCTGGCAGCAATTTCTGGCTCCATTTAATCGCATCTGCCACAGCGGCCTGACCCTGCGGTGGCGCCGTTTCTTTCGCGGACAACTCCCACTGTAACTGCTGACTGAGCACATCTGCCGTCAGTTCAGGCGCCTGCACAGTCCAGCTCAGCTCACGCGATTCACCGGCGGCCAGTTTAATTTTCTGATCCGGCAGCGAACTGGCGGTCAGGATTTTCCCTTGTACCAGCACTTCCATCGTGCGTGCACTGGAGTTACGGACTGTCACCATCGCCTGGTAACTGTCGCCCTCTCTGACCACGGGTGGCAAACCTGGAATGATTTGCAAATCCTGTGTTGCCTTGATAGCAGTGGTGCCGGTTCCGAATTGCGAAGCACCAGACTGTGCGACCGCAACGATACGGAAGCTGGTCAAGGCATCATTCAGCGGCACGTCGATACTGGCCTGGCCATTGGCATCCAGCACCAGATCCGGCTTCCATAACAACAGGGTATCGAGCAATTCCCGGGTCGGCGCCTTGCCGCCACCACCACCGGCAGCAACCGCTTTGCGGCCATAATGGCGCTTACCGATCACCTGCATTTGTGCAGTCGCAGTTTCTATGCCATAGCTGCGTCTTTGTATCATGGCGCTCAATACATTCCAGCTCTCGTTAGGCTGCAGTTCCAGCAAAGCCTCATCGACTGCCGCAATGGCGACCTCTGCACCTGCGGCTGGCCGTCCATCCGGCAAGGTGACTGAGACCTTCACCTTAGACACGGCACGGATAGGATATTGCTGTTTATCGGCGCTGACATTGACTTTCAGCTGATTGCCTTCGGTTCCGACCTGAATTTCAGCAATACCGAATTTATAGGCCGGTTTAGCCAGATCGACAGTTGCAGTCGGAGCCTGATATTCACGGAATTCATGCCACCAGTTGACCGGTTCTTTCCAGCCCCAGCTGAAAAATGAATACCAAGGCACTTCACGCATACGGCCACGTACAGCCAGCACAGATACAAACACATTCGGGCCATACTCTGCTTTGATCGGCACCGAGATACTTGGATCACTGCCACGCAATTCTGCGATGATGGTTTCGATCACGCCTTCACGTTCTATCGCAACCAGGGCGGTCGCGCTGCGGAAAGGCATGCGCACCTGGAATTTAGCCACTTCACCAGCCTTATAGTGTTTTTTCTCAGGCAGCACATCCATTCTGTCCTGATTTTCGCCATCGAACCAGACTTCGCCTTTACCTGTAGCCCAGATCGAGCTTTTGGCAGACGCAACTTTGCCGTTGGCGTCTTTGGCTTTAGCCAGTAACTCAACATTGCCCGACTCTTTAAGCTCAATTTCACACAGCAGTAAGCCACGCTGATCCGATTTACCTGCACATAACTGACCTAAGTCTTTGGACGACTCTGCATTTTCATAGGCATAAAAACCACCGACTATGCGTTTTCTGTGCGAGTTATTCAGACGCAGCGTGCCATTGACCTGCAAAGGCACGTCCGCTAAGGGTTTGCCAGCGGTATCCAGCGCCACCAGAATAAAGCGGGTTTTATTTTTGGCCGAAACCCAGTCTTCACTCTTAATACCGACGACCACGCCGGCTGGCCATAGAGCAGTCACATTGGAAATGGTCTGTACCTCGCCGTTAGGGTCGGCATAAGTCATTTCAGTCAGCAATTCCTGAGGCTGGGTAATCGCAGGCAAACTGCCTATCACTGTTTTACCGCTGCCGTTTTTATCCAGTGTGACGGCCAGTTTATTAGCCACGATCTTTTGGCTGTCTTCTTCCGTCTCAACATGATTGAAAGTGAATTGTTCGTAGCCTGAAAATTGCAGGAATTTATTTCTGAGCAGGCTGGTCACTTGCACCGGTAAAGCAGCGCCGCCGCCATTGATGTAATTCAGCTGTAATCCGAGTGGTAATTCTTTCGGGCTGATGTGTGGTCCTTTAGGCGGTATCAGCTTGCCCTGCATCAGTGGCAAGCGGAATTCCTCGACCCGGAAGCTGCCCGAACTATAAGTGCGGCTGCCATACATGGGGGCATTTTCACCCCCTTCATTCTCAGTCGTATTCGTTTTTGCCGTGCCATGGTCGAGCAAAATATCGTATTGACCTAGCTTGGCCTGGGCAGGAATTGCGAAGCGGTTATCCGCCACGCCACCTTTGCGCCAGCTCAGCGGGAACTGAAATTCCTGACCACTACCCTGATGTATGATCCTGACACGCTTAGGTAAATCCGTATCGTTCGCGAAGGCCATGCCCTTCATGTTCTCGGCACGGAATACGTGTTTCATCGATACCGTCTCACCAGCGCGGAACAGGCTGCGATCGAGTATGGTGTGCGCCTTAAGCGTGGATGCCGGACTGAAATCAGTCGGCAAATTAAAACGGAAGCTTTCTATGCCATTATTCCAGGACGATAAGGCAAATGCCATATCCATTCTGCCTTGCGCATCCTGCTTGCGCGCGCTGACAAAATAACCGTTAATTTTCGAGACCTTACGTTTACCAGCACGGCCGCTGCTTTCCTCGCAACGGGTATTCAAACCTGCTGGCAGCATGGCGATACCCTTGCTATCGGTTTTACCCTTCCACAGCAGTTCGCCACTGCAGTCAGAGACCTGGATCGCCGCATCGGGAACAACTTTGCCGTTATCCAGCTGGGTAACCCAGACCGCGCCATTTTCACGGCCAGTCTTAATATGCACAGCAAGATTGGTGACTAAGGCGCTGGTACGCACATACATAGGCGCAGCTTTGCCCAATAAAGAGCTGCCCAGCTTCAGAGACTCCAGTTCCAGCACATAAAAGCCAGGGTCTTTAAACGGTATACCCACCACTTCAAACGGGCGTTCGCTCTTTTTCTCGACCGAAGGTAAATTCAGCTTGACTGCCTTAGTCTCGTTTTTGAGCAAGGACAGACTGCGGGTTTCAACCGCTTCCTTGTTAATGTAGATACTGGTTTCGTGATAATTATTGAGTTTCGCGATCCACTCGATGATGGATGCATCTTCCGCCAGTTTCAAATTCGCGAGCTTGACCGGTGGCTGTTTACCATCGGCTGACTTCATCAAGATATCGTTTTCAACATTGCGCAGCGTGACGGCCAGCGTCGCATCTGCATTCAATTCCACGATACCAAATGGCGCGGCAGGAAATTTTGCCAGTGGCGGGAAATCAGCCGTCATGAATTTTTTCGGGAATTGCCCTGCGTTCGCGAGTGCACGTCCGCTTTCATCTTTGAGATCAGAAGGCAGCTCTATGCTCAATTCCGTTTTTTCCGGGAAAGGACCGGTAAAACTCAGGCTTTGAATTTGTTGATTATCTTCGGCTTTCGGCAAGTCAGGTTTGACGCTGCCTTTCGAACTTTTCAGTACGATTTTCTCAGCCAGTTTACGACTGATGCCTTCACTGAAATACAACTGTATCGGCAAAATAGGCGTACACGCTGCATTGGCGTTTTCGCGCTGACAGGACATGCTGGCAGTGAAGTCTCTTCTGACTTTGAAACTGAATTCCTGTTTCGATGAGGTGACTATGCCGCTGGTGGTCGCTATACCTTTGTCCCAGACCAGTCTCACATCCGCTTCAGCGGGAAATTTCTGCTGGCACTGCAGGGTCGTGACGGCCTCAGCCGTGCTGCCTTTGGCGAAATTTTCCAGTAGTTTTTTACGTACATCACCGCTGATCAGCTTGACCGGCACGCGTTCCTGCACACCGGAGATTTCACAATACGTATGCTGTTTAATGCTGGCCTCAGTTGCGGCACCGGTCTGGAACAGCATAAAGACCTGATCTTCTTCGATGCCGCTGCCAGTGTAAGGCAGTACGCGGCTGACGGAAGGGCCACCGGTATTGAATTGAAACTGGGTCTTGCCAGTTACCGCAGCACCAGACTTGAGTTTGAATCCTGGTTTCAGCTGAAAGCTGCATTTGCTGCCCGGCCCCAGATCCTGATTAAAATCATAGATCCAGTTTTTTTCATCGGCCCAGCGACCACTGCCTGCCGCACTGCACTTAATCTCAAAAGGACTGTCGGCCTTGGGATCGCCAAAGGCAATCGCTGGCTCAGAAAATGTCGCTCTGACCTGCCGGACGCTGGCGATTTCCCCCTGCGGCGAAAAGCTGCTAATACTGGCAGCAAGCCCGCTGGCACTCAGCAGACAGAGTGTAAGTCCGGTCAACACAGTTGCGACATGCTTCTTCATTTTTTATCTCCAGTCACCGCGCAGGGATTTGACTTCTTTTTGCAATACTTCCGGTGTCACTTCTGTCGGCAACATCACATCACCGACGATCAGTTCCAGTTTGGAAAACGGGCCGCGTCTGAACGCGCGCTCAAACGGATTGGTTTTATCACGTGAGAAAAAGCTGCCCCACAGGCCGCGTAAGGCCATAGGATAGACCGGCACCGGGGTGCGTTCCAGAATCTTCATGACACCGCCTTTGAACTCATTCAATTCGCCAGTCGCTGTGAGTTTCCCTTCAGGGAAAATACAGACCAGCTCACCTTCGTGCAAAGCCTGGGCGATGTCGACATAGGCTTTTTCCATCAGCCATGGATCTTCTTTGGCAGGTGCAATCGGAATTGCTTTCGCTGTACGGAATACCCAGGACAGGAAAGGTATGTTGAATATTCTGTGATCCATCACGAAACGGATAGGACGTGGGCTACAAGCCACGATCACGATCGCATCCATATAGCTGACATGATTACAGACCATCACCCCTGCACCTTCAGCAGGCAGGCTGTCTGCATTCACGGTTCTGACTTTATAAACGGTGTGTATCAGTAACCAGGCGATAAAGCGCATCAGGAATTCGGGCACCAGGCTGAAGATGTAGACTGCAACCAGTGCATTCAGAATAGCGGTCGCCATAAAGATTTGCGGAATAGTGAAACCCTTGAGCAGCATGACGGAAGCGGCCAGTGAAGCCACCACCATGAACAATGCATTGAGGATGTTCATACCAGCGATGGTGCGCGACAGATGCTTAGGATCGCAACGGGTCTGTATCAAGGCGAACAGCGGCACGATATACAGACCGCCAAAAATACCGAGTAAAACGATATCCGCCAATATGCGCAGACTACCGGTTTGGCGCACAAAATCCAGCGCGCCAACCGTCAAGGTATTGGTGTAAGACACACTGGAAAAATACAAATCCAGACCAAACAAAGACAGACCGATGGCACCGAAAGGAACCAGGCCTATCTCTACCTTATGACCCGATAATTTTTCACACAATAGTGAGCCAGCACCGATGCCGAACGAGAATACCGTCAGTAACAACACAAATACGCTGTGATCACCATGCAGATAATTCTTGGCATACAGCGGGAACTGTGCGAGTACGATCGCACCATAGAACCAAAACCAGGAATTGCCGAGCAAAGACAGGAAGACCGGGCGATTTTGCTGACTGAAACTGATATTGCGTATGGTCTCGCTGACTGGATTCCAGTTGATTTTCAGTTCAGGCTCAGGTGCTGGCGAGACTGGAATTTTCAGGCTGGTCAGATAACCCAGCACCGCAATCGCAATCGCACCGAAAGCCACCAGCTGTCCCCCCCAAGGCTGATGGACCACCAGCATAGCCCCCAGAATTTCACCGATCAGGATACCGACGAAGGTACCCATTTCTATCAGTCCGTTGCCACCGACCAGCTCATCGGTTTTCAGATGCTGAGGCAGATAAGCGTATTTGACCGGGCCAAATAAAGTGGAATGAATACCCATGCCAGCGACTGCAGCGACCAGGACCCACAGGTTATGCGTCATCCAGCCAAATGCAGCCATGCTCATGATGGCGATTTCCAGCAGTTTGACTTTTCTGGCGAGCCCGGCTTTTTCAAATTTATCGGCAAACTGACCAGAAGTCGCAGAAAACAGCACAAACGGCAAGATGAACAAGCCCGGTATCAACTGATTGAGCAAGCCAACATCCAGCGTGGTCCAGCTGAGTGCATCAAAAGTCAATATGGTCAGTAAAGCAGTCTTAAATACATTGTCGTTAAAAGCGCCGAGAAACTGAGTCCAGAAAAACGGCGCAAAGCGACGCTGGGTCATCAGGGCAAACTGACTTTGTTGACTCATTACATATCCTATCTACGAAACAATGGGAGTTAGGGACTTACGCAAAAACGCCCCAGCGGCGTTATGGCTCCAGGTTGCACAGCCTGTACACTGCGTACTGCCTGCGTCGCCAAGCCTTGCCTGAACAATTTTTCGTAAGTCCCAGAGTTTAACTTAATTATTTTTTTATACAGTAAATATCTGTAACATCCGCAGTCATTTCACGCAGAAAAAGCCTGATAGGCTTGAATCGCATCGCGGATGTTCAGCAATTCACAACCTGCATCGCGCGCGGTCTGCAGCGCGAAACGCAGCTGTGCCGGCGTGGTCCCCCAGGGGCCAGGCTGATCGCTGACTTCATGTGAGTAAAAAATCAGCCAGGCACCTTGTGCCGCGGCCTCCGCAATCAAATGACTAATTTCCTCATCAGTGGTTTTACCCGCGTATAAAGCCTGCGCGCGCAAAGCATGCAAATCTGCCCTGCCCTGCTGCATGCCGCCGCCGGTAATCCGGCTATAGCTGAAGCGCTGAGCCGCTGCATGTTTACTGCCCAGATCGTAGGCACCAAACGGGAAAGCAAAACCCGAGGCCGGTATGCCCAGTTCCGCCAAATACTGGCGGTTTCTATCCCAGTCAGCCTGCAGTACAGACAGCGGCTGTAGCTCGCAATTCAAATGCGAATAGGTGTGACAGGCGATTTCATGTCCGTCGCTGTGCAGTTGTTGCAGTTGTGCGCCATGGTGGCAGAGTTGTCCCTGCTCCAGTTGATTCTCCAATCCGCCGCAGACAAAAAACGTTGCTCTGGCCTGATATTCCTGCAGCAGCGCTGCGCCTGTGGTGCAGGCACTGAGTGCGACATCATCAAATGAAAAGCTGATCACTGCGCGTTGACGCCTAAGTGGCAGCCAGCGCTGCAGCGTATGCCTGGCCGCAAAACGACTGGCTTTGCGCATCAAGGAATGCGTCCTGACACTCATTTAGTGGCCTCAGTAGCGCTATAGAATTGCTGGTAGCGGTTCAAGCCCATACGTGCTGCGGAACCGGCGATGTTTTCATAGGTATATTCAAAACCAAGCTTGATGATGGCCTGCTTTAGCTGCACACCATCGGCTTCACGCTGCGTGCGCTCATAAGCACTGTCCAGGAACAGCCTGAAACCACGGTCGATCAGATAGCTGCCACCGAATCCTAGTCGTTGCAGCTTCTCTTTACGCGATTGCAGCGCCGCAGCGGTATCAAAACGCGGTATCAGTTTTTGATCACTGTCCTGCCATAGCACTGAGGCATTCCATTGCAACTTAGGGCTGTATTTCCAGCTACTGTCGAGTCTTATCCCCTTAGTCTGCACATACAGGATGGCAGGATCGACGATGGAAAACGGACGGTCAAACAGTTGCAGATCAAATCTAAGCTGCGGTGAATACAGGTAGGTGCCACGAACGATGGTGTTGAGCAAATTGGTATCGCGCTCGCTCAGGGTTTCATAGCTACGTTTGATCAAACCCAGATGGGTACTGAATACGGTTTTGACGCTGTAATTCCATTCTGCATCCAGATAGGCTTCACGCTCTTTGTATGCGCGGTCCAGCTGGGTAATTTGTGCCTCAGTGCGTTGTGGGAATTCGGTATCCGACCAGCGCAGCCCGCCTTCCAGCATAGAGCCGGTGGTGGATGTGTACCTGAGACCCGCTTGTTTGCTGTGTTCGCGGAAGTTGTATAGCTGATTCACAGGCAAATCATAATCCAGACCAGACCGGCTCAGACTGGCCGCCAGCAGGAAATCATTATTAATTCTCAGTCGCCAATCGCTGCCTGCACGCTGCTCATGCGACAAATCACGCTCAGTCAGACTGCCATTGATGTACTGGAACAGGCGTTTTGACTTGCCAGCACTGATGCGCCCCGACAGTGCGTGTCCTGCCACCCAGTCAAATGCGAGATCTGCACCGCCTGTCTGGTGGTCCAGCTGGCTATAGTTTTTATAGTGACGATTACCAAGCGAGCCGGTCAGCACCAGTCTGGTTTGATCGGATAGCACTGGCACGATAGCACCAAAGCGCAAATCCGCAGCAGCCACAGTATCTGCCTGTTTTTGCGCAGAGCTGACAAGACCAGGGTCGGTGTTTGCCTGATCCGTGAAACGCAAAGGATTGGTGTCGCGGGTCAGCGCAGTCTCCAGTTGCAGCACCAATTCATTGGCCGCAGAGGCAGGCAGACATGGTAATACGGCCAGCACACAGACTAATTGAGGCAGATATTTGTTGGTCTTCATCATAGGTTCAGGCTGGCAGCAAGCCATCCCGGTTGAGTCGTAAAACCCGGTCACAACGCCCGGCCAGTTCTGCATCATGGGTCACGATCACAAAAGCAGTGCCCAGGGTTTGCGATAACTCCAGCATGAGGGCAAATATCTTTTGCGCGGTATCGCTGTCCAAGTTGCCGGTTGGTTCATCAGCCAGTACACAGGCCGGATTCGCCACCAGCGCACGCGCCAGTGCCACCCGCTGCCGCTCACCACCGGACAACTCACCCGGCACATGCTTAACGCGCTCTCCCAGACCGACACGCTCCAGTATGCGCTGCGCGGCTTGCTGTGCCTCAGCGCGTGGCACGCGTCTGATCATGAGTGGCATGGCGACATTATCGAGTGCAGAAAATTCAGGCAGCAAATGATGGAACTGATACACAAAACCCAGCGACTGATTGCGCATTTTGCCGCGCTCAGCTTCGCTCAGCGTCGCCAGCTCTTTATCCAGCAATTTCACACTGCCGCTATTGGGTGTATCCAGCCCGCCCAGCAAATGCAACAGCGTGGATTTGCCTGAGCCGGAGGCGCCGATAATCGCGACCCTTTCACCTGCTCTGACACTAAAGGAAATATTGCTCAATACATGAACAGCATCGCTGCCCTCGTTAAAGCTTTTGCTCAACTGATGGCAGGACAGCACGACTGGGGATTCCATAGAACGATTACTCATAACGTAAAGCCTCAGCTGGTTTGACACGGGCAGCGCGCCAGCTCGGATAAAGGGTGGCAACGAAGGCCAGAACGACAGCGATAGCACTGATTTGCAGTACATCGGCAGAACGCAGATCGGAAGGTAAAGTGGTGATAAAGTACAGTTCCTTAGGCAGGAAAGCGACGCCCATCGTATGCTCTATCCACGGCACGATGACGTCGATATTATGCGCAACCAGCACCCCGAACAAGACACCGAGCCCGGTACCAACCAGGCCGGTAATACCGCCCTGTATCATAAAAATCTTCATAATTGAAGCCGGAGAAGCACCCAGAGTACGCAAAATCGCGATATCCGCCTGCTTATCCGTCACCGTCATCACCAGCGTGGAGACCAGATTAAATGCTGCCACCGCTACGATTAACGTCAGGATGATGAACATCATGGTTTTTTCTGTCTTTACCGCAGCGAAGTAGTTTTTATTTTGTTGTGACCAATCGCGGATCAGCAAGTCACCGCTCAGACTGCGCGACAATTCCAGCGCAATCAGCGGTGCTTTTAACATATCCTTGATTTTGACACGCAGGCCAGAAGGACTGGCGAGGCGGAAAAACTTTTGTGCGTCATCGACATGCATGAAAGCCATACCAGAATCATATTCATAATGGCCAGCCTCAAAAATACCCACTACCGTATAAGCCTTCAGACGTGGCACCATGCCGGCTGGCGTCATTTGCCCTTCCGGCGCAGCCAGCGTGACTTTATCGCCGACTTGCACCCGCAAACCGGCAGCCAGTGCGGAGCCCAGAATGATATTGAATTCTCCTGAGCGTAAATCCTGCCAATGGCCGCTTTTCATTTTGTCAGCCACTTCCGAGACTTTAGGCTCCAGTTCCGGCAATACGCCACGGATAATCACGCCGCGCATCACCTCGTCATGGATGATCATGGATTGCCCGTCTACATAGGGTGCCGTAGCCAGCACAGCCGGATTTTTCTGCACTTCAGCAGCAGTTTGCTGCCAATCGGGGATTGCGCCGGTGGCATCAAAAATTTCCACATGCGCGATCACCGACAACATGCGGTCGCGTACTTCTTTTTGAAAACCATTCATCACAGACAGCACGATGATCAGGGCTGCTACCCCGAGACCGATGCCAAACATGGAAATCATAGAAATAAAGGAAATAAAGCCATTGCGGCCACTGCGTTTACCGGCACGGGTATAGCGTAGTCCGACCAGCCATTCAAAAGAGAGATTTTTCACTGCAAATCTGGGGTTATCAATTAAGGTGGCGTCAGTTTGCCATACAATACTCAATATGAAAAATTTAGCATTGATTATTCCCTTCAGCATACCGCCTTCCGGACTTGAAAAAGACTTGCTGCGCAATCTGAACACCCCCGCGACAGCAAGCTTGCTAGGCTGGGCAGAGCGCCAGCGCCACCCGGATCTGGATGCATTTGCGCGTGCTTTACCGCATGAATACTGGCTGACAGGCCGTTTTCCGCCTGAAAGCACGCTGCAGAGCCCTTCTTACATTACACCTCAACACTTGCAAGCCCACTCTGCTCTGCGTGAGGGCTACTGGTTTAGCCTTCAACCGGTACACATCCATATCGCACGTGATCATCTGGTACTGACCGATCTTCGCCAGCTGGCACTGACAGATGAGCATTCATCGCAACTGTTTGCAATCGCCAGTAAGACCGCGCAAGAATATGGGCTGGAATTGCTGGCGCATGATAGCAGCCACTGGTTTTTGCGTGCCGATCAATGGCGCGACCTGAAAACGGCGACGCCGGATGCGGCTTGCGGTCACAATATTGACGTCTGGATGCCGCAAGGCGAGTCAGCGCGCGCCTGGCGCAAATTTCAAAATGAAGTACAGATGCAATGGTTTGAGCACGAAGTCAACCAACGCCGCGAGCTGAGCGGCCTGAAGCCGGTTAACTCACTTTGGTTATATGGCGGCACGACGCCGGAAAATCTGAATGCATCCACAGTGACAGAGACGGATGTGCCGCACTGGCTGAGTGCGCACTGCCAGCCCACGCAAAGTGGATTGTGGCATTACGATGCGCTGATCAGTACCGCACTCAATAGCGACTGGGCCAGCTGGCTGGATCATTTCCACGCAATGGAACAGCACCTTATGCAGCCTGCATTGGATGCCCTGAATAGCGGCGAAATCGACAGCCTGCGTTTAATTTGCACAGATACACGGCGCTGCGTTGAATTTCATATCCGGCGCAGCAGCAAGTGGAAATTCTGGAAAAAGCCCAGCTTGTCACCTCTGTTTGAAGGGCTCGCAGCATGACCAGAATTGCGACCCGTCCCTACGCCTTCCGTGAAGCCGAACTCTTGCGTCAGCGCGGCATGCATCCGGTGTTAGCCCGACTGTATGCGGCACGCCATGCGACGACTGAAAAAGATTTATCGACTGAACTGTCTGGACTGCATGCTCCGGCAGAAATGAAGGGCATCAAAGAAGCCGCCTGCTTTTTGGCCGATGCAATCGCCAGCCACAAAATCATGACTATTGTGGCAGATTACGATTGCGACGGCGCCACCGCTTGCGCAGTTGGTATCCGTGGCTTACGTATGCTGGGTGCGCGAGTCGATTTCATCGTGCCGAATCGCTTTGAATATGGCTATGGCCTGACGCCGGAAATCGTGGAACTGACGGTCAGGGAAAAACAACCCGACATCATTATCACGGTTGACAATGGCATCGCCAGTGTCGATGGCGTCAAACGTGCGAAAGAGCTGGGGGTGGAGGTGGTGGTCACGGATCACCATTTGCCCGGACAAGAATTACCGGACGCCGCGGTGATCGTCAACCCGAATCAGCCGGGCTGCACCTTTTTAAGTAAAAACCTGGCCGGTGTAGGTGTGATGTTTTATGTCTTGCTGGCCTTGCGCGCTGAGATGCGCCAGCGCGGACTGTTTGATCAGCAAACCCAGCCTAAGCTGGATAGCTTGCTGGATCTGGTTGCACTCGGCACCGTGGCAGACGTGGTGAGTCTGGATGCGAATAACCGGGTATTGGTGGCGCAAGGCCTGAAACGTATGCGTGCTGGGCGCATGTGTGCCGGTATTGCCGCGCTGTTTCGTGTCGCCGGACGTGAGGCGCAGAAAGCCAGTCCATTTGATCTGGGCTTTGCCCTGGGGCCACGTCTGAATGCCGCAGGCAGACTGGCGGACATGGCACTCGGCATCGCTTGCCTGACGACCGATGATGAGGCCCATGCCTGGCACATTGCGCAGCAACTGCAGGCGATCAACAGCGATCGTAAAGATATAGAGCGCGAGATGCAGGACATCGCGCTACTGCATCTGGATGACTTGCAGGTGGCAGACAGCCACACCATCAGCGTCTATGATGAGAGCTGGCACCAGGGCGTGATCGGGATAGTGGCTTCCCGCCTCAAGGATAAATTTTACCGCCCTACCATTACCTTTGCCCCGGCTGGCGATGGCCTGATCAAAGGTTCAGGCCGTTCTATCCCTGGCTTTCATTTGCGCGATGCATTAGATTTGGTGTCTAAGCAAATCCCCGGCGTCATACACAAATTTGGTGGCCACGCGATGGCAGCAGGACTCAGTCTGGCGCATGAGGACTTAGCCGTGTTTCAGGCAGCCTTTGAGGCAGTCGGGCAATCCTGGCTGGAAAAGCACCAGCTGGAGCGCATCATAGAAACCGATGGCGCACTGGAGGATGCGTATTTCAGCATTGATTTTATTCAGCTACTGGACCAGCAAGTCTGGGGGCAGCACTTCCCTCCTCCCGTGTTTTGCGATCAGTTCCGGCTGATTTCTCAACGCATACTGAAAGAACGTCATCTGAAGCTGGTGCTGGAAAAAAATGGCCAGCGTTTTGATGCGATCTGGTTCGGACATACCGATGAATTGGATGAAGTCGTCAATGTCGCTTTCCGCCTGGATGCGAATGAATACAATGGCGTGACCAAGGTACAGCTCTTGGTTGAACACATCGATACCTAAGTTTGGCTGTGTTCAGGCAAAAGCGGTGTGACGCAGAAAATCCAGTATATGGGCAGCCACCAATGGATGGCTGTTCTCACTTATTTTCGCATCTGCAGCCTGACTAAATCCATGGTCGCCGCTAACGACGGCGATACGGATCGCGCTGGTATTTTCAAATGCAAAGCGATATAAACTACGCGCTGAACAATGCGCATCCTGATCACCGGTAATCATCATGAGCGGCAAGCGCAAAGAAGACGCATACGGATAATAGCGCGCTGCGACATAGCTGGCTTCTGGCCCATCTTTTTTTTCATCAAATAAGGGCGTCAGAAAAATGCCTGCTTTAAACTTGGCGTCTTCACATAAAACACGCCAGGCCACCACGGAACCAAAAGACTTCCCGGCCAGAGCAATCTGCTGAAAATGGATATTGTCATCCAGCCGCAATTGGCGCACTACTTCGCGTAGCTGCCTGCTTTCAGCTGAAAGATCTGCTGAAGGTTGGCCTTCTTTAGGATTTTTTTGAAAAAAATCCCAGTCAAATCTGGCGACCGCTATCCCAGCGCGGGTTAACCCGGTTGAGATAGCCAGGAAAAGTTCTCTTTGCATCCCATAACGCAAACCGGGAGCCAACACCAGACAGGGAAAGGGGCCGCTTCCTGCTGGCAAATCGAGCGTATATGCACGCTTTATCTCATTTTTTTCCAAACCAGACACCTTGCTTATTGTGTTCATGCTCAATACAGTTACACTGCTGTGCGTCAGTGAATATGCCTGCAATTTGGCAAACGCTTGCGCGTGCAGTCAATATCAGGCTGACGCTGAACTTTACGTGTTTTCTGACGTCGAAGTAAACACTTCAGCCGTACTTTGTCATACCCATATCGATAATCAGGTCACGAATACAACAAAGCCAGATCTGTGACCCGCTACTAAAGAGGAGTAACCTTACGTGAAAGCCCAAGTTATCAGCGTTATCGCGCTGCTCATCGCTGGCACAACCAGCACTGCCACCAGTTATGCCGCGGAACCTGCCAAAGCGGCGTCGCCCTCCGTATTGCTGTCCGGTATAGACACCAAATTCCAGGACAAATCTGTTGCGCCACAAGAAGATTTTTATCGCCATGTGAATGGCGCCTGGCTCAAAAATGCACAGATCCCGTCTGACCGCTCTTCAGCTGGTGCGTTTATGGATTTGCGTGAAGCTGTAGTGCCACGTTTGCACACAATTATTCAAGGCCTGTCCAAAGGCCAGAATGCACAAGGCAGCGATGCGCAAAAGATCGCCGATTTATTTGCCAGCTTCATGGACACCAAGGCCATCGAAGCCGCAGGCCTCAAGCCTTTGCAAGCCGACTTTGCGAAGATTGATGCTATCTCCGACAAAAATCAGTTACCAGCTACTTTTGCATGGCTGAACCGTATCAGCGTTACCGCACCTTTTGATGTGCAGGTACATCAGGACAATAAAGACTCCACCAAATACGTACTCGACATCGGTCAATCCGGCCTGGCACTGCCAGATCGTGATTACTATCTGAAAGATGACGACGCCAAACTCAAAGCTACCCGCGAAAAATACCTGCAGCATATAGAGAAAATGCTGAGCCTGGCGGGTGATAAAGACGCCGCTAAAAAAGCAGCCGCGATTCTGGCGCTGGAAACCGAGCTGGCCAAGGTGCAATGGACCAAAGTTGAATTGCGCGATCCGATCAAAGCCTACAACAAAATTCCTTTGAATGAACTCGGCAAGCTGGGTGCAGGCAATGACTGGAATGCCTACCTGAAAGAATTGGGCGTGAGCGGTAAGATAGACTATGTGATCGTGGCCCAGCCTAGCTATATCTCAGGAATGAGCAAAGTGTTGGCAGAAACACCGCTGGACACCATCAAGGCTTACCTGAAATGGCACACCTTCAGCTCTGCTGCATCGCAATTACCAAAACAGTTTGCGGATGAAAGCTTTGCCTTCTTCAGCAAAACCCTGCGTGGCGTTCCTAGTCAGGAAGTGCGCTGGAAACGTGGCGTACGTCTGGTCGACAGCGGCATGGGTGAAAGTCTGGGCAAACTCTACGTTGAAAAGCACTTCCCTGCTGATAGCAAAGCCAAGATGGAGCAACTCGTGAATAATCTGCTGCTCGCTTACAAGCAAAGCGTGGACACGCTGGACTGGATGAGTGATGCGACCAAAAAAGAAGCGCAGGCTAAGCTCGCTACCTTTATGCCTAAGATCGGCTATCCAAATAAATGGAAAGATTATTCTGAGCTGAAGATAGTCAAAGGTGATGCAGTAGGTAATCTGCGTGCGATTCGCCAGTTTGCAGCACAAACTGAACTGAATAAATTAGGTAAGCCCATCGATCGTGATGAGTGGGGCATGACACCACAAACGGTCAATGCTTACTACAATCCGGAGATGAATGAAATCGTGTTCCCGGCAGCTATTTTGCAGGCACCATTCTTCAATCCGAAAGCCGATGATGCGGTTAACTACGGCGGCATAGGCGCGGTGATTGGCCATGAAATCAGCCATGGTTTCGATGATCAGGGCGCACAGTATGACGGCTTGGGTAATCTGCGTGACTGGTGGACGAAAGAAGACCACGAAAAATTTGCGGCAAAAACTGCTGCGCTGGTAAAGCAATACAATGCGTTTTCACCCGTGTCCGGCTATCACGTGAATGGTGAGCTGACTCTGGGCGAAAACATTGCTGATAATTCCGGTCTGGCCATCGCTTACAAAGCCTATAAATTATCGCTGGGCGGCAAACCTGCTCCTGTGATTGGAGGCCTCACTGGTGATCAGCGTTTCTTCATGGGCTTTGCTCAGGTTTGGCGTGGTAAGTTGCGTGAACAGGAAGCGATTATCCGTATAAAAACGGATCCGCACTCCCCTGGCGAATTCCGTGCTAACGGCACGCTGCGCAATATGACACCGTTCTATCAGTCATTTGGCGTTAAAGAAGCCAACAAGATGTATCTGCCACCGGCAGAGCGCGTCACGATCTGGTAAGCAGACAGGGGCTGAAAAAAACAGCCCCTGCCCCGCCTACGAATTCTGCGCAATCAGAAACAAAAAAGCCCAGCTACAAGCTGGGCTTTATATTCTGGCCTGCCCAGTAGGAATCGAACCTACGACCCCGAGCTTAGAAGGCTCGTGCTCTATCCAACTGAGCTATGGACAGTTTAGATTTCAGCACAATCGCGCTAAAAAACTGAAGGCTGAATACTACATGTAATTGCCAATACTTTCAATATTCAGACGGCCCGAAAGCCGCCTGCATGGCATTATTTAATGCAATCCACCAAACGGCGCGCAGAACTTGCTGCCAAGTCTGCATCATCCGCTTCCACCATCACGCGTATCAGCGGTTCAGTACCGGATGCACGTATCAGCACACGCCCACGATTGCCAAGTTCAGCTTCGACTTTGGCTTTTTCTGCGACCAGCGCAGCATTGTCTTGCCAGTTAAAACCGGGTGTGACACGCACATTTAATAAGGTCTGCGGATACAGCACTAAACCAGAAATACATTCGTCCAGTGTTTTACCGCTGCGTTTTAATGCGGACAAGACCTGCAAGGCAGAGACAATACCATCGCCCGTAGAATGCTTATCCAGGCACAGCAAATGACCAGAGCCTTCACCACCGAGTAGCCAGCCACGTTCGTGTAGTTGCTCCAGTACATAGCGATCGCCGACCTTGGCGCGTGAAAAGCCAACATTCAGTTTTTGCAGGGCGACCTCGACTGCCATATTGGTCATCAAAGTACCAACCACGCCAGCTACCGGGCCAGTCGCGAGACGGTCCAATACCATCAGATACAACAACTGATCGCCGTTATAAATTTTCCCGTGACGATCCACCATGACCAGGCGATCAGCATCACCATCAAGGGCAATACCCAAATCTGCATGGTTTGCACGTACTGCTAATGCGAGTGCATCGGGCGCTGTCGCACCGACTTTGTCATTGATATTGAGCCCATTCGGCGTATTGCCAATCGCGATTACTTCGGCACCCAGCTCATGGAATACATGCGGCGCAATATCGTAAGCCGCACCGTGTGCGCAATCCACGACAATTTTCATGCCGCGCAAATCCAGCTCGGTAGGGAAAGTCCCTTTGCAGAATTCGATGTAACGGCCATTCGCATCACGCAAACGATGTGCTTTACCTAAGTGCTCAGAACTCACGCACAGCATTTCTTTTTCCAGCTCAGCTTCGATCGCGAGCTCTACTTCATCCGGCAATTTATTCCCTTGTGCCGAGAAAAATTTAATCCCGTTGTCATCATAAGGATTATGCGAAGCTGAAATCACAACACCGGCAGCAAGACGCAAGGCACGTGTCAGATAGGCGACGGCCGGGGTCGGCATCGGACCTGATAACATGACATCGACACCTGCCGCTGCAAAGCCTGCTTCTAAAGAGGCTTCGAGCATATAACCAGAAATACGTGTATCTTTACCGATGAGTACGGTGGGACGTCCCTCGCCCACGTGGCCAGCCTGTGCCAAAACTTTTCCGGCGGCATATCCTAAGCGCATTACAAAGTCAGGTGTAATCGGTGCGACACCGACACGTCCACGTATACCGTCAGTACCAAAATATTTTCTAGACATTGAAATTCCACTCCGTATCACTAAGATTATTCCAAACTTTGAGCGCGTCCACGGTCTCTTTGACATCATGAACACGTAATATCGCGGCCCCTTGATGCGCTGCTGCGAGCGCTGCACTCAGGCTTCCCGCCAGCCTGTGCTCGATTTCTCTGTCAGTTAAAGCACCTATCATCGATTTCCTGGAGACGCCAATCAACAAAGGGCTATCCAGCATAGCAATCAAATGACGTGTATTTTTGAACAATGCCACATTATGCGCCAATGTTTTACCAAATCCAAATCCCGGATCCAGGCAAATTCTCTCCTCTTCCACACCCGCTGCAATCAGTGCTTGCTTACGGTGTTGCAAAAAACTGGCGACTTCGTTGACTACATCATCATAGGCCGGCGCCTGCTGCATAGTCTGCGGTTGCTGTTGCATATGCATGGCACACAAGCCCGCATCGGATGATGCCACCGCTGCGACAGACTCAGCGCTGCAGAAGCCGGAAATGTCATTGATCATATCCACTCCAGCCAGTAACACTTCCTTCATGACAGCTGGTTTATAGGTATCAACGGAGATGGCCTTACCGCAATCGCGGATGGCAAATACCAAAGGCATGAGCCTATCGAGCTCCTGCTGCAGGGAGAGTGGCGTAGCACCTGGACGACTGGATTCTGCACCGATGTCGATGATGTCGACACCATCTCTGAGCATGGCATCTACCTGAGCCAGCGCGGCATCAAGATCAGTAAATTTTCCGCCATCAGAAAATGAATCCGGCGTGACATTCAAGATACCCATGACTAAGGGTCGAAAGCCTTTCGCATTCAAAGGAAAGCGAAAACGGCCACATTGAAAGTTTTTCTTCATAAAAGCAAAAAGGCGAGGTTATGACCTCACCTTTCCGTCTGAAAAATAGTTAATCAGGCTGGTGCAGTAGCGTTCGGGGAAACGCCGCCAGATGCATTGCCGGAAGAGCCGCGTCCGGTAGACTGACCTGCTTTAGGTGGGCGTGGATCAACACCGTTCATGATATCGTTGACCTGATCCGCATCGATCGTTTCCCAATCGAGCAAGGCCTTAGTCATGGCTTCTACTTTATCGCGGTTTTCTTCTAACAGCTTACGCGCCAAAGCATATTGCGTATCCAAAATCGAGCGGATTTCAGCATCTACTTTTTGCTGAGTCGCTTCCGAAATCGTTTTGGAAGACATACCGAAATAACCTTCCTGCTGACTGTCTTCGTAGACCATGACACCCATACTGTCCGACATACCGAAGCGTGTCACCATAGAGCGTGCCAATTTCGTCGCGCGTGAGAAATCATTCGATGCGCCGGTAGACATTTGGCCGACAAAAATTTCTTCAGCAATACGACCGCCGAACAGGATAGAAATCTCTTCCAGCATTTTATCTTTGTAGCCACTGATCTGATCGTGCTCAGGTAACTGCCAGGTCAAACCCAGGGCGTAACCACGCGGCATGATAGTAACCTTATGCACAGGATCAGCCTTAGGCAACAATTTAGCGACGACTGCGTGACCAGACTCATGGTAGGCGGTATTGCGACGTTCATCTTCACGCATGACCATAGATTTACGCTCAGGGCCCATGTAAATCTTATCTTTGGCATCCTCGAAATCCAGCATTTCAACCAGACGTTTATTTCTGCGTGCAGCAAACAATGCAGCTTCATTGACCAGGTTAGCCAGATCAGCGCCTGAGAAACCAGGTGTGCCGCGTGCCAGGATATCAGCACGGACATCGGAAGACACTGGTACTTTACGCATATGCACGTTCAAGATCTGTTCACGGCCACGAATATCCGGCAAGCCTACGGAAACCTGACGATCGAAACGACCCGGACGCAACAAAGCCTTATCCAATACATCGGCACGGTTAGTTGCAGCGATGACGATCACACCAGAGTTCGCTTCAAAGCCATCCATCTCAACCAGCATCTGGTTCAGTGTCTGTTCACGCTCATCATTACCACCACCCATACCGGCACCACGGTGACGGCCAACTGCATCAATCTCATCAATGAAAATAATGCAAGGCGCATGTTTTTTCGCCGTATCGAACATGTCGCGTACGCGGGAAGCACCAACACCAACGAACATTTCTACGAAATCTGAACCGGAGATAGTAAAAAATGGCACTTTGGCTTCACCAGCGATTGCACGTGCCAGCAAAGTTTTACCGGTACCTGGTGGACCTACCATCAGGATACCACGTGGAATACGACCACCCAGCTTTTGGAATTTGGTCGGATCTCTGAGGAAGTCCACCACTTCTGTGACTTCTTCTTTTGCTTCGTCGCAACCAGCCACATCGGCAAATGTAACGTTATTGTTAGTGTCATCCAGCATTCTTGCCTTCGACTTACCGAAAGAAAAAGCGCCCCCTTTACCACCACCCTGCATTTGACGCATGAAGAAGATCCATACACCGATCAACAACAACATGGGGAACCAGGAAATAAATACCTGCTGCAGGAAAGATTGCTCTTCCGGCGGTTTATTATCAAATTTAATGCCATTATTGACCAGGTCACCAACCAGACCGCGATCAAAAATCGTGAGTTGCGACTTAATCTTCTTACCATCAGTTGTCACCGCTGTGACTGTGCGGTTCGCATCATCGATGGTGGCTTCTTTAATATGCTTAGCCTTCACCTCTTCCAGAAATTCTGAATAGGGTACGGAAGTAACGCCAATGCTGCCGCTTTTCCCTTCAAATTGTTTGAACAGGGTAAAAAGCACCAGGGCAACCACCACCCATATCGCTGCTTTTGAAAACATATTATTCACGAGAACTCCTTGAACGCAGGTTGCGCTATTTTTCTGATACTGTAATTGTTCATTCTACCCGCAATAGGCAGAGCTTGCTAGCCAACATATGATGCCTGTATTGACGATAATCAAGAGAAAAATTACTCAGGATTTTTCAATCCTTTACCCAGAAGGAAGATTTCTGATGATTTATCCTTACTTGCTTTCGGCTTCTTGTTCTGGACAACTTTAAATTCGTCCTTGAACATATTGACAATATTATTATAACTCGGCCCGTGAAAACACTTAACCAACAAGGCACCACCAGGTTTTAAGTGAGCTTTCGCGAAAGAAATAGCTAACTCAATGATATACTCCACCCTTGCGGCATCGACTGTGGAATTGCCGGAGAGATTGGGTGCCATATCAGACAGAACAAGATCTACTTTTCTTCCTGACAGGCATGCTTCTAATTTATCCAGCACTTCATCCTCACGGAAATCGCCCTGAATAAACTGAACATCTGCAATCGGCTCCATAGGCAGCAAATCCAGCGCGTAAATCTCGCCCAATATGCCGCCGCCTTCTTTGCCTGCCAGTTTATTCCGTACATACTGGGACCAGCTGCCAGGTGTAGCGCCCAGGTCAACAATGACCTGACCAGGACGGATTAATTTCTCAACCTCATCGATCTCTTTCAACTTATAGACGGCACGCGCACGATAGCCTTCTTTTTGTGCAAGTTTCACATATGGATCATTTATATGATCGTGAACCCAATTTTGATTGAATTTATTCTTTGCCATTCGCGTAAAATACTGCTTTTAAAGGAATTACTATGTTAAAACTCACACCCGCTGAACGAAGCGAACTCAGATCCGAGGCACATGGCCTGAAACCTATCGTATTGATCGGTGAAGCTGGCCTGACTCCAGCCGTCAAAAAAGAAATTGACGCTGGCCTGGATGCACATGGACTGATCAAAGTACGCGTTTTCGGCGACGACCGTGAAGCACGTATTGCTATGTACGACACCATTTGCGGCGAACTCGATGCAGCGCCTGTGCAGCACATCGGCAAACTGCTGGTGATCTATCGCCCGAAACTCGAGGGTGTAAAAGAAAATAAACTGGTTAAAAAAGGCAGAGGCCTGAGAGAAGTTACTATCGTGAAGCCTAGCCCAAGTGGAACGAAAAAGCCAACTGTTTCCAAAGTACTGGTAAAAGGAAACGAGCGCGTCACTCAAGGCGGCAATATCAAACGTGCAAAACCACGTCAGTCCAGTAAGAAAAAGAATGCACTTGGCTGATCGTCAAGGTCTTTGCATCAAATAACCCGGCCTGGTGCCGGGTTATTTTTTACTGCTCTGCTCAACCGGCAGGCAGCACTCAGTTAAGTGCTGCGCTCTGGTACAACAAAAACTAATCAAACGTAAGACACGTCCAGCACTTCGTATTCACGGATACCAGCCGGTGCCTGAACGCCAACCACATCACCCGCATACTTGCCGATCAAAGCACGCGCGATAGGCGATGTAATGGATACCTTGCTGACTTTAATATCCGCCTCATCTTCACCAACGATCTGGTAAGTCACTTTCTGCGACGTTTCCAGATCTTCCAGATGCACGGTAGAGCCGAACACCACGCGGCCTTCTGCATCCAGCGTGGATGGGTCAATGATCTGTGCAGAACCCAGCTTACCCTCTAATTCTGCAATGCGGCCCTCAATGAAAGCCTGACGCTCTTTCGCTGCATCGTATTCTGCATTTTCAGACAGATCACCCTGAGCACGTGCTTCTGCAATGGCATTAATCACAGCTGGACGCTCTTTTGTTTTCAGGGTGTGTAATTCTTGCTTCAACAATTCTGCGCCGAATTTGGTGATAGGTACTGTACTCATGTCATTTACGCTTATAAAAGTAAAAATACAGAGGGCAAGCAACATCTGCGATGTTTTTTGCGACCTCTGTATCAAAGGTGCAGTGCTAACTTTTCAGCAGCACTGGGATTTTGCTCAGTTTAATGACTTATGCAAACCTTGTAAATCATAAACATGCAATTCATTCAGGTGACGCATACCTTCAACTGCTGCTTCCGCACCGGCGATGGTGGTGAACGTAGTTGCACGTGCGATCAGCGCTGAGGTACGGATGGCGCGGGAATCAGAAATCGCATTACGCTTTTCTTCAACGGTATTAATCACCATCGCAATTTCGTTATTCTTGATCATATCCACCACGTGTGGACGACCCTCAACAACTTTATTCACGATAGCAACCGGAATACCCGCCTCAGTAATCGCAGCCGCAGTACCACGCGTTGCAACCACCGAGAAGCCCAGCTCAACCAGATCCTTTGCCACCTTGACTGCACGCGGCTTATCGCTGTTTTTGATACTCAGGAATACCTTACCTGAGGTTGGCAGCTTCACACCTGCACCAAGCTGGGATTTGACGAAAGCTTCACCGAAGGTTTTACCAACACCCATCACTTCACCGGTCGATTTCATTTCCGGTCCCAGGATAGTATCCACACCAGGGAATTTAACGAATGGGAAGACCGCTTCTTTAACGCTGAAGTAAGGAGGCACCACTTCCGCGCCTATGCCCTGAGAATCCAGCGACTGCCCAACCATGCAACGTGCTGCGATTTTCGCCAGCTGCAAGCCAGTCGCTTTCGACACATAAGGAACAGTACGCGATGCGCGTGGATTCACTTCCAGCACAAACACGACATCCTGTCCCTCTTTTTGCTGAATCGCGAATTGCACATTCATCAGACCAACCACATTCAAGCCCTTAGCCATCAGCGAAGTCTGGCGCTTGAGTTCGGCGATAGTTTCCTGCGACAGGGAGTACGGTGGCAAAGAACACGCAGAATCACCCGAGTGCACACCGGCCTGCTCAATATGCTCCATCACACCGCCGATAAAGGTGCGCTCGCCATCTGACAAGCAATCCACGTCGACTTCAATCGCATCATTCAGGAAGCGGTCCAGCAATACCGGAGAGTCATGCGACACCTTGACGGCTTCACGCATATAGCGCTCAAGATCGCGCTGTTCATGCACGATTTCCATCGCACGGCCACCTAAGACATAGGATGGACGCACTACCAGCGGATAGCCAATTTCCTGTGCCAGCGCCAGAGCTTCAGTTTCAGTACGTGCTGTACGATTAGGCGGCTGACGCAAGCCCAGCTCCTGCAACATTTTCTGGAAGCGCTCACGGTCTTCTGCTGCATCAATCATGTCTGGCGAAGTACCAACGATAGGCACACCATTCGCTTCCAGATCCAATGCCAGTTTGAGTGGTGTCTGACCACCATACTGCACGATCACACCTACCGGTTTTTCTTTATCGACGATTTCCAATACGTCTTCCAACGTCAATGGCTCAAAGTAGAGGCGGTCGGAAGTGTCGTAATCGGTAGAGACAGTTTCCGGATTACAGTTAACCATAATCGTTTCGTAACCATCTTCACGCATAGCGAATGCAGCATGAACGCAGCAATAATCGAATTCTATGCCCTGGCCGATGCGGTTAGGACCACCGCCGAGCACCATGATTTTCTTCTTGTCCGTCGGGTTGGACTCGCACTCTTCTTCATAGGTCGAGTACATATACGCGGTGTTAGTCGCAAACTCACCGGCACAGGTATCGACGCGTTTGTAGACCGGACGCACATTCAATGCACGGCGCTTTTCGCGGATAGCAGTGTCTGTAGTCTTGAGTAATTTCGCCAGACGACGGTCAGAGAAGCCTTTTTGCTTCAGCTTCAGCATCATGGCCTGATCGATACTTTCGAGCGTTTGTTCATCCAGCCACAGCTCGATGTCGACGATATCCTTAATCTGCACCAGGAACCAAGGGTCGATATGCGTGAGCTGATGCACTTCTTCCAGCGTAAAGCCTTGAGCAAATGCATCGCCTACGTACCAAATACGATCCGGGCCCGGTTCGCCCAGTTCTTTTTCCAGCAATTCGCGATCCTGGGTTTTTTCATTCATACCATCCACGCCCACTTCCAGGCCACGCAGGGCTTTTTGGAAGGATTCCTGGAAGGTGCGACCGATTGCCATCACTTCACCCACAGATTTCATCTGTGTCGTCAGGCGGTTGTCGGCAGTCGGGAATTTCTCGAAGGCGAAACGTGGAATCTTGGTAACCACGTAATCGATAGACGGCTCAAACGATGCCGGTGTAGCACCGCCGGTAATCTCATTGCGCAGTTCGTCCAAAGTGAAACCAACCGCAAGCTTTGCAGCGATTTTCGCGATCGGGAAGCCGGTTGCTTTTGAAGCCAGCGCAGAAGAACGGGATACGCGCGGATTCATCTCGATGACGATCATACGGCCATCGGCTGGATTGACAGAGAACTGTACGTTAGAGCCACCGGTATCGACACCGATTTCACGCAATACTGCCAGCGATGCATTACGCATGATCTGGTATTCTTTGTCAGTCAGTGTCTGCGCTGGTGCTACCGTGATCGAGTCACCGGTATGTACACCCATAGGGTCCAGATTTTCAATCGAGCAAACGATAATGCAGTTGTCCGCTTTGTCGCGCACCACTTCCATTTCGTATTCTTTCCAGCCTATCAGCGATTCTTCAATCAGCAATTCATTGGTCGGTGAAGCTTCCAGACCACGCTTACAGATAGTCTCAAATTCTTCGGAGTTATACGCGATACCGCCACCGGTACCACCCATCGTGAACGATGGACGGATAATGACCGGGAAGCCGACGTCTTTTTGCACAGTCCAGGCTTCTTCCATGGAGTGCGCAACGCCGGAACGCGCAGAACCCAGGCCGATCTTGGTCATGGCGTTCTTGAATTTCAAGCGGTCTTCGGCCTTGTCGATCGCTTCTGGCGAAGCGCCGATCAGTTCGCAACCGTATTTGACCAAAACACCATTGCGATGCAGATCGAGTGCGCAGTTCAGCGCAGTCTGTCCACCCATCGTCGGCAGAATCGCGTCCGGTTTTTCTTTAGCAATGATGCGCTCTACAACCTGCCAGGTGATAGGCTCGATATAAGTCACATCAGCCATTTCCGGGTCGGTCATGATGGTCGCAGGATTGCTGTTGACCAGAATGACGCGATAACCTTCTTCGCGCAAAGCCTTACATGCCTGCGCGCCAGAGTAATCGAATTCACAGGCCTGACCAATGATAATTGGGCCAGCGCCGATAATCAGTATGCTTTTTATGTCGGTACGTTTTGGCATTTTTATTATTCTCCTGTCTTTGCCGTGGCCATCAATTGTATGAAGCGATCAAACAGGTAGGCAATATCGTGCGGACCTGGTGATGCTTCCGGATGTCCCTGGAAGCAGAATGCGGGTTTATCGGTACGGGCAAAACCTTGCAGGGAGCCGTCAAACAGGGATACGTGTGTGACGCGGCAATTTGCAGGCAAGGAAGCTGCATCCACAGCAAAACCATGATTTTGCGAAGTAATCAGCACTTGTTTGCTATCGAGATCCTGTACCGGATGATTCGCACCATGGTGACCAAACTTCATCTTCAAGGTCTTGGCACCTGAAGCCAGCGCCATGATTTGATGGCCAAGGCAAATACCGAAAGTTGGTACACCTTTTTCTATCAGTTCTTTGGCTGCTGCAATCGCATAGTCGCAAGGCTCAGGATCGCCAGGACCATTCGACAGGAATACGCCATCCGGATTCAATGCCAGCACATCAGCAGCGGAGGACTGCGCAGGCAGCACAGTGACCTTACAACCACGTTCTGCGAGCATACGCAGGATATTGCGTTTCACGCCAAAATCAAATGCAACCACATGGAATTGCGGTGCGTTTTGCTGGCCATAACCTTGACCCAGGACCCATTCAGACTCAGTCCAGACATAAGACTGTTTGACTGAAACGACTTTCGCCAGATCCATGCCAGACAAGCCTGGGAAAGATTTTGCCAGTGCGATTGCTTTCTCAGCGTCAGCACCCACCAGTATCGCACCGCCCTGCGCACCTTTTTCACGCAAAATACGGGTCAGCTTGCGCGTATCAATACCGGCAATAGCGACTATGTTTTGGGATTTGAGGTAATCAGAAAGGGAGGATTCAGAGCGGAAATTGGAGACCAGCATAGGAAGGTCTTTAATGATCAGACCTGCTGCATGAATTTTTTCAGACTCGACGTCTTCAGCATTCACGCCGGTATTGCCAATATGGGGGTAAGTCAGGGTGACTATTTGGGAGCTGTAACTAGGATCAGTGAGGATTTCCTGATAACCGGTCATCGAGGTATTGAAAACAACTTCACCTATCGTATGACCTGCAGCACCAATAGAATAACCAGTAAAAATGGTTCCATCAGCAAGAGCAAGTATTGCGGTGTCCTGGCCGGAACGAAGAAGGGACTGCGGAATGGGCAGCAAGGGCAACTCCTGTATTGTTACCGCCGCTGCGATGCCCCAAATTGACGTTATCCCAGACCGGACTATCTATCCGTACGGCCTGAAAATAAGTATGGAGCAATGTGAATTTGGGTAGGCGCTACGGCGAGATTTCGGATTAGTTAAACCCTCGAATTATAGCCCGAAAACCGCCTTTTGCCAAGCCCAAAACCCCGAATTCACTGGCAAATCCTCAGTATCCACCGCTGCCTGGATGCTGCATCAAGGATGCGCGGCGAACTGCTGCACTCAGTTCAGACCCAGCGCAGCAATACCAGCGCGTGCGACCTGCGCATCTTCCGCTGACTTCACACCAGAAACGCCGACCGCTCCAACACAATAACCATCAACCATAATCGGCACCCCACCCTCAAGCATACCTTCGACCAGCGGTGCACTCAAAAAGGAGTAGCGTCCATTATTGATTAAGTCTTCATAGATTTTTGAATCACGCTTACCCATTGCCGCTGTCTTTGCCTTAGCAGGCGCCAGATGCGTGGAAATCGGTGCCACACCATCCAGACGCTGCAACCAGATCAAATGTCCGCCATCGTCCACAATAGCGATCACGACCGCCCAGCCATTTGAGATGGCTTCCTGTTCCGCAGCAGCTGCGATTTTTTTGACATCTTCTAAGACCAGATAAGGCTTGGATTGCATAAATTTCTCCTAAAAAATATGTGTTGATTGTAAGCCAAGTTGCAAACCAGCATCACTGTTTTTGCGATGAAAACAATTAAATTGATTTTCGCAAATACCCCGCCCAAATAGCGGACATGATGTCAGACCCAAGGGTACCGAGGCTCTCAACTTATATTTAAGCCTTAACAAGATATGAGCAGAAAAATCCAGCAAACGGTTTACATTGTTCAAAAACTGACTTAAAGTTGAGCGGTTTTTTTCAACAGGTGTAAAGATGCTAATAAACGTTTCCAGAATACTCAGAAATGCAAAATTAGTGCTCGTTGCGGCATGCCTGCAAACTTGTGTGATCAACGCCTCCATAGCGGCAGATACAACTTTCCCCGAATCCTCCACCGCCTACCTCAAATTACAAGAATTAAAACAAAGAGCCTCAGACCTGACAGTCAAGGCCATGGATTTCATCGGCATCCACTACAAGCGCGGTGGCAATACACCGGAAAATGGCCTGGATTGCAGTGGTTTTGTGCGCCTGGTATTTAAGGATGCACTTGGCGCTGAACTGCCTCGCACCTCCGCAGAAATCAGCCGTGTCGGCGAAAAAATTGAGCAGAAAGATCTGCAGCCCGGCGATCTTGTTTTTTACAATACCCTGCGTCGTGGTTTTTCGCATGTAGGCATTTACCTGGGTGACAATAAATTCATCCACTCGCCTTCGGCAGGTGGTCAGGTCAGGATAGAAAGTATGGATTTGGCTTACTGGAAAAAGCGCTTCAATGGCGCGCGCCGCATCAATGAAGATGAAGCGAAGTAACACAGCTGACTAAGCTCAACTCAGTTCAGCGCAGAAATGTGTTTAGAAAACTTAATGAAGCATACAAAAGAAAAGGGAGCCTGCGCTCCCTTTTTTCATTGTACCTCTCTGCACAAACGACTTGCTCCGACGGTTATGTAAAGTTCAGTCAACTCAGCGTTCCTGCATGGCTTTGAGTTTTTGCTTGATTTCTGGCATGGCTAACATCGCCGCTTTTTCGCCCGCCAGTATCGCCAGATTGCGGCCCGCGAAATCACTGCCTTTCATCGATGGCAAATCCGGACGTATCACTACATCCGCCTGTTTCAACTCAAACTGATTAATGCTTTGCCCCATGATACTGACCGTTTGAAGCAAGATGTCTATCGTTCCAGTGCCGCTTTGCCCATCGACTGCCTGAGAAATATTCACAGCAATCACCAGATCGGCACCCATGTCACGCGCAAACCGAACCGGCACCGGCGCCACCAGACCGCCATCCACATATTGCTTGTCATTGATGCGCACAGGCTGGAACACCGCCGGCACAGCAGACGATGCGCGTACCGCCGTACCGGTATTACCGCGCTGAAATAACACAGCCTGACCGGTTGCAAGGTCAGTTGCGACCGCACCGAAGGGCTTTTTCAAACGCTCAATCGGCGTTTGTCCGACCATGCGATTCACATAGGCTTGCAGCGCGTCTCCTTTGAGTACGCCACTGGATTTGGAAAACAAAGGCAGCGACCAGTCAGAGATCGTTGCCTCATCCATTTCCAGCGCCATCTTTTGCAAAGTGAATCCATTATTCCCGGCTGCATACATCGCACCTACGACACTACCCGCGCTGGTACCCACCACAACATCAGCAACGATGCCTTGTGACTCTAAAGCCTTAATCACACCAATATGCGCGAATCCGCGGGCCGCACCACCACCAAGGGCCAGGCCAATTTTGACCGGACGTACCACTTTCGGTGTTGTCACTGTGGCGACTGCTGGTACAACAGGCGTTTGCACTGGAGCAGAGGTGACGCAGGCACTCAATGCAAATGCCAGCATCGCGCAGCCCAGACCTGAAACAACCGTTTTACTTTGTATGGAAAAATTCAATTTCATCTCATCTTCAAAAAATAAACATGATTCCGGTGATCTGCACGACACATGACCTCAGCCGAAACGGCAATTATACGAGTATGCTGACAACAAAGACATCAACATCCCCGACTCTCAGTGTGGCAGACTCGCTTGAAAAGTAGCAAAATGCATTACAAGAAGTCATGCTACTGACACAATATTCACAGATAATCTGGCCGCCGACTGCGCGTGAGGCAATATTTGCATCAAAGTGAAAATAATTTAGCAAACGATTGCGTCTTAAAAAATTTAAAACGCAATCGTTTGCTTCCCTACTCCGGAGAAAATATGAAAAAAACTTATTGGGCCACATTGATCCCTGCCCTGTTTCCTGGCCTGATCCTGAGTGGCTGTGCCAACAATAATTCCAGCTCAGCTACTACTGAGGCTGAAACGATTCCTGAAGGAACGATCGTGAAGGTTTCTTTGCTGGAAACTACAGACTTACACCAGAATATCCTGAGCTATGATTACTACGGCTTGAAAGCCGACACCAGCATAGGACTGGAACGTACCGCCGCCCTGATTCAGTCAGCACGTGCTGAAAATCCGAATACAGTATTGCTGGATGATGGCGATGTGATTCAGGGTACTTTACTGGGTGACCAGCAAGCTGTCGCCGCCCCTGTCACCTGCGCCGGTACACTGGCGATACACAAAGCAATGAATGCCTTGAAATTCGATGGCGCCGGTGTTGGCAACCATGAATTCAATTATGGCTTGAATTTTCTGAGCCAGATCACTAATAAAGATTTTGGCATTGCTGGTGTAAATAAACCAAATAACTGTGGCTCGCCGGGCTTCCCGGTCGTGCTGTCCAACGTCGTTGGCGTCGCCAGCCAGCAGCCTATCTTCAATCCCTACTCCATCATCTATAAACGTTTTGTCGGCACTAAACCCGATGGCAGCAGCATGGTGGTTCCGGTTAATGTCGGCATCATTGGCTTTGTACCGCCACAGATTATGGATTGGGATCAAAAAAACCTGGCTGGTAAAGTGATGGTCAATGGCGTAGTCGAATCCGCTCAGAAATACGTGCCGGAAATGCGTTCCAAAGGTGCGGATCTGGTGGTTGCCTTGTCACATGGTGGTCTGGATGCATCACCCTACAGCCCAAAAATGGAAAACGGCAGCTATCATCTGACCACCACCGGCATCGATGCGCTGATGTTAGGCCATTCTCATTTAATTTTCCCGGCAGCCAAAGAAAAAAATGGCCCTAAACTTGATGCTTCCCTGGCAGCATTGCCGGCCGATAAAGTCGATACAATCAAGGGTTTAGTCAATGGTGTACCTGCGGTCATGGCACAAAGCTGGGGCCGCCGCCTCGGCATCATTCAGCTCACGCTCAAATACCAGTCGGGCAAATGGGTAGTGCAAAAAGATCTGACAAACGTGGAAGCGCGTGGATTTAAGTATAAGGACGGCGTCACGAATATTGATGCCGACGCGTCGATCGCACCGCTGGTTGATACCGAGCATAAAGCAACCCTCGCCTATGCGGCACAATCCCTGGGTACCAGCACCGATTTCGGCATGTCCGCCTTTTTCTCTCTGGTCGGCGATGTCAGCGCGATTCAGATCGTGAATCAGGCACAAATCGAGTATGTCAAAAACTTCATTGCCAATTCAACGGATCCCGTCATCGCCAGTTACAAAGCTATCCCGGTTATTTCATGCAGCGCGCCGTTTAAGGCAGGCCGTAATGGCGCTACCGATTTTACCGATGTCGCACCAACTGCTACTGTTGCCAATCCAGTGACTTTACAAGTCAGAAACCCTGGCGATCTTTACCTGTACGGCAATAACAATGTACAGGCAGTCAAAATCAAGGGCAGTGATTTGAAAAACTGGCTGGAAACCGCGGCTAAGCAATTCGCACAAATCAATCCTGCATTAAAGACTGAACAAGACCTGGTACCGGATTACTCGACCATCTACAACTATGACGTTTTCTATGCAGACAATAACGCACTGCGTTATCAGATCGATGTAACCAAGCCTGTTGGCAGCCGCATCAGCAATCTGCAATATGCGGGTAAAGCAGTGGCAGATAGTGATGATTTCATTGTCGCGACTAATGATTACCGCGCCAGTGGCGGTGGCAGTGTGCCGGGCATCGATGGCAGTAAAACCATCATCAAATCCCCGGATGCTAATCAGGCTGTGGTCAGTGATTTCGTGAAAAAGCAAGGCACTGTGACATTCGCCAAGAATGGCTCAGGCCGTAGCTGGAGCTTTGTCAAAGTCAGCACACAAGGTCCGGTCATTCTGCGCTCAGCACCTGGTAAATTCTCTGTTGCCGCTAACCTGGGTCTGCCACAGGTTGTGAGCGAAGGTGCACTGGATGCATCGGGCTACGCAAAGTATGCAATCGACTTGTCGAAGTAATTTCAGCCACAGCAGCGCTGTTGACGGCTGAGTAAAACCTAAAAAACTAAGTAATTCGCCAGTGGGTCTGCCAACTCTGTGCAATCTTTTTATGCGCAGATCCACTGGCACAATAGATGGATGATGAATGATGCGTAGATTCGCGATGACAGTTTTATCGGCAAGCCTGGTGACAAGCTTAGCTGCGTGTTCCGTCAGTCAGAGCAAAATTCCAGCCGCGGCGGAAATAGAAATGGCCGGCATGCAAGCTTTGCAGGGAAAGCAGGCTGAAGCGTTTCGTTATTTAGAAAAATGGGCCCAAGCTGGCGTCGTCAAAGCCCAGCGTGAGCTGGCCCTGGCGCGTTCTGCTGATCCGGCAAGCTATGCAGAAGCGCTGAAATGGCTGAAAGCTGCTGCACAGGCCGGCGACATTGAAGCGCAGTTTGCGCTGGCGGAAGCTAACTACAAAGCCCAGCTTGGAATCGAGAAGAATAATGCAGAAGCAAAAGTCTGGTATCAGGCAGCAGCACTGCAAAACAATGCCAAAGCCGCATTCATGCTGGCTCGTATGTCGAAATATGGCGAAGGCACACGGGCCAGTGCAGAAGGCTCAGTTGCCTGGCTATTGAAAGCCAGTGAACTCGGCCATGCGCAAGCGATGTTCTTGCTATCCAATGCCTACGAAAGCGGTGATGGCGTCAAACAAGATAAAGAAAAAGCCCGCGACTGGCTGGAACAATCCGCCGAAGGTGAATTTCCCCCGGCTATCCATGCACTGGCCCTGCTGTTAGAAACCGACAATACTCAGCATACCGACCGCCAGCGTGCCCGTCATTTATTAAAAGAAGCCTCAGACGAACGCCTGCTGCGCTGGAATCGTTCGCAATAAACCTCCAGCCAGCCTCCGATCAGTCCCCGACAAGCCCGCACTTTTCTCTCTCTGAGCAGCAAGCCGGTGCTGCCCCTCCCAAAAAAATCTGGATAATTTATAGCGCAAACAGACACAAAGTTTCCATACAAAACTAATTGCATTACATTTTGTAAATTCACATAAAAATAAAACAATTTTTCACAAAATCGCCCAGACGCTCCGCATTCAAGCACCCCAAAAATAGCTATTCTTCCCGCTCAGCTTCCGGCAATGGTGCCGGAAAAATTTAGGGAGTCGCTATGCAATATATCTGGATGTTTATCGTTGGTATTTTTACCGGACTGCTGGCTCGTTTTCTGATGCCGGGTGCGGATCACATGGGGTTACTCATGACTGGACTGATCGGTATCGCAGGTTCATTCATCGGTGGCATGATCAGCGGCCTGTTCAGTAAGCCAGCAGATGGCAGCTTACTGCATCCTGCCGGTCTGATCATGTCTGTGATCGGTGCCATGATCTTATTGTTTCTGGTCAGACACTTTCACTTATTGACATAAAACACGATGGCGCTGTTATAAAGACTAATAACAGCGCCATTCTAATCGTTCTCTAAGGCAGCCAGCTACGCTGGCTTAGAGCAGGAACATCCTTCTTGCATGCCTTGCTGGCTCTCCACCAGGTAATGCACACGTAGATTTTTGATCAATTCAAACCAGATCAAACTTATGCCTGCCACAGCCATTGCGATATCAGGCTTGATAGCCCAGTCACCATGCGCCGCATGCAGGTCAGTGTGACCAACACCGCAGGCCTCTGTTTTGACCAATATCTGACCCGCGCCAGGTACGGGTATCGGTAATTGTTGTATCACCAGTGGTTGACTAAATTGTTCTGCCACCGCTGCCTGCATGTGATTTTGCATGATGGGCTCCCAGATAAAGCTTGGATATTCGAAACGGGGGATTAAGTGATCAGGTGGTTTCAACCGAGCCATCACGGAAAACACGCAAGAATTCAACCTGATCTTTCATCGCATCGGCCTTACGCTCATTTTCATTAAGCGATTCAATCATATCCAGATGTCCGCGCTCGTCATAACGGAAATGGGTGATTTTTGCATCCTTGGGATCGAAGCCAAATTTGGCGGAATAACGGCAATGCAAGTCGCCAAGAAATACATCTTTAAATTGCAAAAAATAGACGGTGTCATACCAGCCTACATGCAGCACGACATCATCATGTCCATTGCGAATAATGGCTTGCCAATCCCAGGCTGGTTGTACACGCAAACGTATCATCATGTCGGAGGTATTGATCTCCTTAAGACACTTTTCCACTTGATCTTTGTCATTGAAATGCATTTCAACACGTGTCAGATGAGTGGGTGCCACATCAAAGTTGACTGGTGTTCCCAAACTGACCAATTCATAGCCGGGAAAGTCTTTCAATGAAAGATTAACCAGCTTTAGCAGCGTCACATCTTTGCAAACCCTGTCGGTTTTACCGTAAGTATCTGTCAGGTATTGAGGGATATATCCAGTCTTAGACCGGACCAGCACGTCTTCTGTAGTGATGGAGGCGGATATGATCACGTGTTTGCCCTCGGCATCAATATGTTTTTTACTACTCATTTTTCAGACTCCTCGTTTTCGACAACGCAGCAACTTTCCTGCGTCTTTATGCGGTCAGCACAGTCAATACCAACTGGCCGCGAAGCACCAGCTTTATCTTTTACAGAAATTGAATCTGTCCGATAACGAACAAAACAAGGGGATGACGTCAGATTTTCTGATGACTAAATTGTGTTCCATGTGTGGCGGCGCACAGTCTGGGATGCTACTTGTCCGCACACTCTGCACGGTCTTAACGAAGAAAGGCCGAAATGAAAACCATCCCTCAAGCAAAACAGCAAGCTCTGTGTAAATTCACTGTGCAGCAGGCAAGCGTTGAATACCCTGATGGTATTCAGCAGTCGGAATCACCTGATGAATTGCAGCAAGAGATCACTGCATTAAGTCAATTTGAGATGTCGGATTACCCGGCAAAACATCTGATCGTGCTCAGCGCATGCGCGGTCGGCGCCTGCTCCGGCCTGGTACTTTCAGCGCTAGCCAGGATGTATTTCAACGCAACGGACTTAGTTCTGCCAGTGCTGCATGCGGCTGTCTTTGGTGTGCTGTCCGGCGCGATCACCGGCATGCTGACCGGCGGCTCGCTGGGACTTGCACTGCATAGTCTGGCAATGCGCCGCTTTGAATACACGCTGAGCAGCGAAACCGGGTGCAAGAACGAAGACGACAGCTTCAGTAGGGAATTCGGTTCGGTGGATCAGATACAGCAATGGAAACGAGCGCAAGGGCAATATAGCCAGATCTGATACAGCGTAGTCATGAGCACCGAAATCCAACCTAAGGCAACACTTTTAGCCACCCACTAGCTCAGGCCAGAGCACCAGGAGAAAGCCATGAAACGCCGCGACGAATATGTATTAAAGATGCAGGAAAAACTGGACCATCTCAACCAAATGATCACTGAATTCGAAGATCAGGCCGAAAAGAAAGCGCAACTGGTGCAAGTCAAATTCCTCGAAGAAAAAAGCAAACTGAACGCACAAGCTGAGCAGATACATGACAAGCTCAATGAAATGCGCGTCGCAACCGAAGCAGGCTGGGAGCAATTGGCAGATGGCACAGAGGCGCTGCACCATGCCTTGGTGGCTTCACTGCACTACTTCAAAACGGAATTAAAATCTCACCAAGCAACGAAAGAGGAAAAATGATGGGCATCCTGCTACTGGTCTTATTGCTGCTGCTTCTGGGCACAGTCCCGATCTGGCCTCACAGCCGCCAATGGGGTTATCGGCCCAGTGGGCTCGTGAGCGTCATTTTAATTATTCTGATTTTCATGGCACTCAGCGATCGTCTGTAGTTCGCCAGCACATCCTTACTCATGTGGGTCACAGCTATGCAATCCTCCATCAAAAACCGGCTACTGAAGACGCTTCCCCAACATGAGTTAATACGTATCACCGCGCAGGCTGAACTGAAAAAACTGGAGCCCGGTGAAATGATTTATGAAAGCGGTCAAATGGAACGTTATGCCTACTTTCCAACAACAGCGATCATTGCTTTGATGTATAGCAACAAAGGGCCAGCGTTTTCTGAAGTCATCACTATCGGGGCCGAAGGCATGCTGGGTATCTCACTGGTACTGGCCGATAACATCGCTCCGTGTTCGGCCCAGGTGCAATGCTGCGGCTATGCCTACCGTATTCCCGGCGACCGGCTGAAGCATGAATTCCATCGTCAAGGTGCTTTGATGCACTTACTATTGCACTACACACAAACCCTGATTATGCAGCTGGCACAACTCTCCATCTGCACTATCCATCACAGTTTACTTCAGCAATTATGCCGCTATCTGCTGGAAAACAGCCGCCACAGCGGATCTTCAGAACAATTAGTGACGCAACAATACATGGCCACTACCCTGGGCACACGGCGGGAGCGGGTGACTGCCATCGCCGGGTATTTACAGCGCTCAGGGCTAATCGAATACAGCCGTGGCAAACTGACCATCACCGATCAGCCTGGTTTGGAAAAACTAGCCTGTGATTGCCATCGTATCATCCAAAATGAATATGAACGCTTAACGATAGCCATCAGGCATAGGAGCTAAGCTCTGAATCCCAGGCCCAGGCCGAGCGCAACCGGCATTGTGAATAAGCTGAGTACACATGAAATTCTTGTCCTATGTGCGTTAACCAACATATAAATCGCCAGGTTAGTTGCATAATACGACAGGCTCCTTTCCGTTCATTTTCTGATTTCATGGAGGCGTTCACTTTAAATCAGAAGCTAGCCTGAGCCTGAGGAAAACCATGAAAACACTGAGTGACATCCAAAAAAATCACTTATTGGCTTGCATACCTACAGCCATATTGGAAACCTTGCTGCCGAAGCTGGATTACTTTGACATGACGCTGGGGCGGGTGCTCTACGAATCTGGGGGAACTCAGAATTTTGTGTATTTTCCCATTACTTCTATCGTTTCGCTGTTGTATGTACTGGAGGACGGCGGCTCAGCAGAAATAGCCGTGGTCGGTAATGAAGGCGTGGTGGGCATCTCTTTATTTATGGGGGGAGAGACCACGCCCAGCCGTGCCGTGGTCCAAAGTGCAGGCTATGGTTATCGTTTGCCAGCCAGTTGTATCAAAGAAGCATTCAATAAAGCGGGTCCGGTGCAACATCTGTTGTTAAGGTATACGCAAGCCCTGATTACGCAGATGGCACAGACTGCTGTCTGCAACCGTCACCACACATTGGATAAGCAATTATGCCGCTGGCTATTACTCAGTCTGGATCGCTTGTCCAGCGTGAATCTGAATATGACGCAAGAACTGATTGCCAACATGCTGGGCGTCAGGCGTGAGGGGGTGACTGAAGCTGCATTGAAATTACAGACTGCAGGCCTGATACGCTATAGCCGTGGCCACATCACCGTAATTGACCGTCCGGGCTTAGAAAAGCGTACCTGTGAATGCTATATGGTCGTCAAAAAAGAATATGAGCGGCTACTGCCACGCCGGATCGCTACCTGAACCACCCTGCTTTGCTTATGCCGTCTTAACTTGAAAGCACAAACGACTACCTGAGTAAAGCTGGCATTTAGGCTTAGCCAAAAAAACCTTGACAGCGGTACCCACCGAAGTTATCCTACCTACTAGTCGGGCTGCATCAATTCACCCTGAACAGTACACTAAGCTGAACGAAGAATGGGATATTTATGAACAATTTAATGGAAAGCTACCGCACACGTATCACGGCAATTCACACGCAATTGCAACAAGTTGCTGCACTGACTTTGCTCGACATACAAGCGGAACAAACGCTGGTCGCGACTGCAAAGCCGGAAACAATGCTCTTGCAGCTGGAGATCGGTGCAGAACGTTCCGCCCGGGAACTGCTACGCCATACGCCGCCACGACGCAGTGAATTTGAAATGGCGATAGAACCTATCGAGGACGAAATCATAAGTAAGCACCGTTTGATCGACAAGAACAGTGTGTTAGTCACTGATAATCCTGAATTGAAAGCTATTGCACTGCTTGCAGGTATTCCGGACAGCAAACACATGCTGTTGCCTATCGATGTGATGGAGCGTGTATTCAGCCGCTTGGCTGCAGTAATACAAGGAAAACCGGCCAGTGCTGAGGGTATACCTGAAGGCAATGCCTTTGCCATGCGTTTGCTGATACTGCGCGAATTCATGCACCATCTGCAATTTGACAGCATCCACATATTTACAAATTCAGCTGTTGCGCCATAAGCGAAGTCGGGCATCACTCAGATACCCGGCTTTGCGTAGGGTCTGTATAGTCGCCTATACAAATCCCTACAAACTTATGTGACGATTCACTGCGTAATTAATTGACGGTCAGAGTTTTCAGGAAATGATCGGCAACAATGGCGGGCCCACTTGCTTTTTGCATGCCACGGCCGACCACCATCGCCCCTTCGAGCAATGAGAGATAAGTCTCAGCAATGCTTTGCGGGCTGAGCTTAGACGTCAGTTGACCGGCACGCTGACCATCATCAGCAATCTGCGTCAGCCAGTCCAGATTCGCATCGAAAAACCGTTGCACCTCATGATTCACAATCTCGGGCAAAGAACTGGACTCGGCGCCCAGCATGCCACAAACGCATAAATGCTTGTCTGTGCTAAACGTTTTTTCAAACAATGCGGCATAGGCGGACAAGCGTTCAGCAGCCTTGACGCTGCTCCCTTCTATCTGCAGCAATAGCTCTTTAAACCGATGTGTATAACGTTGTGCGACGACGGCTGCCAGCTCGCTTTTGGTTGCAAAGTGATGATGTATGCTGGGCTTTTTAATACCGACCAGCCGGGCTACGTCGTCATAAGAAAATCCGTTATAGCCACGTGCCTGGATCAGCCCTTCGGCTGCATCCACCACACGCTCGGCAGTCGCCGAAATTTCTGAAAAATGTTTCATAGAATTTTAAGGGTTATCTGTCGCTGACAAGTGTCCGATTTTAACCAGAATCAGACAACCTTGTTCGCTGTAAGGTGTGTGTGTACTTAAATGAGGACTTCTGATCCAGGTTCCGGCCGGATAATCTCCGGACTCATCCTGAAATACGCCTTCCAGTACGAAGATCTCTTCCCCACCGAAATGACGGTGTGGTTTGAATTGGGTGCCAGGTGCCCAACGTACCAAGGCAGTATGCGTCGTTTCAAATTCAGACAAAGGCAAGACCGACAGACCGGGGACAGTACCAGCATGCCAGGCAGCGGTCGTGGTATCGATCACGGTACGTATCAAGTCCCGCTTATCCATATGACGCAATTTAACCAGAATAGTGCAGCCATTCACCGTGTACGGCGTGTGTCTGGAGCCAGGAGGATTCTTAACGTAGGTACCTGGCCCGTAGCTGCCGTATTCATCGTTAAAGTCGCCTTCCAGCACCAGAAACTCCTCGCCCAGCTCATGGTCGTGGCTGAAAAACTGCATACCAGCGGCGTATCTGACCAGGCTGGTGGCACGTGCGACCTCTTCCCCGTCACGTTCAATCAGCTTACGCTGTACGCCGTTGACCGGGGAGTCGACCCAGGGCAGAAGCGCAGTTTGCACTACTGCACGAATAGAAAGATCAGCATGTAATTTCATAATAAGTCAATTATACCAAGTAATCGGTAGTTATATAGATTAAAAAAAAACGGCGCTTTTTGCACCCGGACAACTCTTCATCGACAGTTTTAAACGATCACGGTCTGGGTATAGTTCATGTTTTTGATGAGCAGTTGAGCGACTGCATTTTCGGCCGATTCCAGCGCTCCCTCCAAAAATCCACCATGGGTAGGCGCAAATTCTGCACCCGCCAGGAATAAGCGATTTTGCCAGGGAGCCGGCAATTCCGGGCTCTGGTAGACCGGATGTGAACGCAAAGCCGTGGCATCTAATGGCGTCGCCGTCCATACATCCGCTGTCCAATCCTTAAGGTAGGTGGCGCTTGGCTTTAAGGCTGCCTCACCATAAATGCGTGCCAGTTGCTGTAAAGCCAGATTGCTCAGTTGTTGCTCACCCAGTCTGGCGCGCTGAAAAATGGACAAGCCGATAAAACCAAATAAGGCATAAGTGCTGTCAGAAGCATCATGCATCTCGCTCAGCGGCCCGATTTCACTCATCGCATCGCCTGACAATCCGGCCTCACGCCAAAATGGCTGCGCATAGCAAGCGACAAATTTAGCATGCGGCGCCATCCAGGTTGGCGTATGTTTCCAGGCGCTGACCGTCGTGGCTGGCCAGGGTGGGTCAGCATTGACAGATTGTGCCAACAACCTTGGCGGTATGGTACTGATTACCTCCGCAGCAGTCAGCTGAGCAGAAATTCCGTGTTGATCCAGTGTCAGAACAATGCTGGCATCCTCTTGCAAGTGCATGGCAGTGACAGAGGAGTTGAGCAACACAGAGACATCATGCAAGCCGCTGCTCAGGTATTGAATCAAGGCTGCCATCCCTCCGCGCACGCGCTTCGAGTCGACGGCATAACGCGGATCTTTTTTTTGCTGAAATACCTCACCGTTACGCAACTCTATCGTATCGGCACCCGTCTGATATTGCGGAAAAGTCGCGATACCCGATTCCCGTATCAAAGCATTGATACGGGGATTCCATTGTGGCCAGAACCAGGTCGGCCCAAGATCACAGCATGCTGCTGACTCATCACTTTTCCCTGATAGCACACGCCCGCCAAGACGGTCACGCGCTTCGACCAGGATCACTTCTCGCCCTGCTGCAGAGAGCTGGCGTGCTGCGTATAAGCCACTAAGGCCAGCACCAATAATCACGACAGGCTGATTCATGACCGTACTCCCTGTTGCTGTCTTGTGTCTTGTGGCCGTATATCAATTTCCTGAGACCACACACTGGGCGCCTGATGAAACAGTTGAAAATACTGGTCTGCCAGTGCATCCGGATCTATCATGCTGGCGGGCCTGGCATCAGCAAACCGGATCGCTGTTTTTTCTGTCCGTATCAGGCCATCGATCACGATATGGGCTGCATGTATGCCGTCCTGTCCATGTTCGCGCGCCAAGGCCTGCACCAGGCCGCGTAAGGCAAATTTAGCTGAACTGAATGCGGCAAATCCTGCTCCAGCACGCAAGCTTCCGGAGGCTCCTGAAAACAGCATACTGCCACCACCTTGCTGTATCAGACGGGGTACCGCCTGTTGTGTCAGATTAAAAGCAGTCAAGACCATGGAACGCCAGACCGACTCCATCTGCTGTGTTGAAGTCTCCAGCAATGGCAGGCGTAAAAATTCCATCGCATTATGGATCACACCGGCTAAAGGCGCGGATGTCTGATCCAGTCTGGCAAATAATTCTGCACTTGCTTCGGCATCAGTCAGATCGCAATGTATTGTTGCCCCATGCTGACGTGCTACGGTAATGATTTCATAACCCGCTTGTGCAAAGCGGCGTTCCAGAGCGCTGCCTAAGCCTGCGCTGTAACCTGCGATCAGGATACTGCGCGGCTTATCGGCAAGCGTCTGCTCAGTTTTTTTTGTGTCCATGATATGTCTGCCATCAATGAAGATTGGTATCCGGATGTCGGGAAATCTGCTGCATTCTTCCCGACATCCTGACTGATAGTTACTGCTGAACAGCGAAGTCCCTTGGTCCGTCAAATGTAATAAACCAGACGCACTCGTTACTCTCACATGCATCACCATGCACCTGACCCGCCGGCTGGTACCAGTAACTGCCCGGCCCCATTTTCGGTGCAGATTTCTGACTGCCTTTTTCATCCCAGTGTTTCATGATGCCTTTAATCACGACCAGCTGATAATTCGCAGTATGCGTATGCAGAGGAAAAGCACCACGCCCCATTTTCATTACGATCGAAGACGGCTGGGTTTCGGGAATGCCCTTGACCGGTGAAATCTGCGGATTGCCTGGCACTTTTTCAGAGAATTGCAATTGCTCAAACGGCTTGATCAACATGTCGCCGGATGCAGCAGTTGCGGCACTGGCTGTTGTCATGACTAAGGCACCCATGAGTGCAGTGACTAATTTTTTGGCTGCTGAAGTTGTTGTAACTCTAGTTAAGACCGACATCATTTACTCCTTTAAGAAGATACAAATTTAATGAGATTTTTGTTGAGGAACGTAGTGCACGAACACCACAAATTTGCGCTGCCAGATCAGGCAGGCCGTGCCGGATAAGAGGCTCAGAATCACCACGCTTGCTATCGTGAGCAATCCATACGACAACATGCGCATCAGCTCAGTTTGTGTATGTTCTGCGATACGTAAAGCGAGATTGGCCAAGGCTGCAATACCAAAGCTGAATGACCAGTAAGACAGAGCAAACGCCTGGTGCAAAACCCAAGGCAGCAGCCGCAGTAACAAAGCAAACTGATATAAGCCATAGCCCAGTAACATCAGCGCGAACATGTCTGCGTTTTCCGGGCGCAGGCTGGTGTACGTCAACCCTGCCACGACCGCCGGTGCCATCTGTATGCCCAGCAATGGCCGTTGTTCACTCGCGATAGGTGCATGCAGTGCGGCCCGGCTGACTATCATGGATTCCAATGCCAGCCAGGAGAAAAAACCGGCCCCGAACAACAGACTGCCTAACTCTTGCCATCCGTATGCAGTTACCGCTAAGTCCGCCACGAAATTCTGCGCAACCGCTGGCAGATAAATGGCAGCAGAGATACTGTCTGGCACCCTGCCGCCCTTCCAGAATCGTCCATAAATCCAGAAACCCAACAAGGTTTGCCATGCCAATGCAAACAACAGAATCGGCAAACCCAGCGTTCTGGACCACGGTTGCACCACGATGGCTGCCAGCAGACTGGAAATTGGCCCCAGTGCTGCTAAAGAAGATTGCAAAGGATGCTGCATTTCCTGTTTAGCCAAATCGGTACGGAACAGCCATTTACCGACATATGCGAGCAACAGCACGGACCAGATAGCAAGCCCGATTGCACCCAGATAGGCAGAGAACGCCCAAGGAAAGCGGATTCCGCGCTCAGCGACACGCCAGGTCTGGCTAAATGCCAAAGTACCCACCGCCATACCGAAATATGCGACCGGTAAAGTAGGAACCTGCTCACTTGTTTCAACACGGATGTTCAGCGAAGTCTGCTTGTGCTGTTCAGGCTGCTGGCTGGTATGCATGATGCGTCCTCTGTCAGATCAATCTGGATTGTGGTATCTGCCCGAATCCCGGAACATGGTCGAAACCAAGATCCGGGATCAGTCTTACTGTGAGTCAGTGATGCGCTTAAGCTTTCAGACGCTCAGCCAGTGCCTGTGCCAAAGGTGCCGCAGAAGCCGGGCTCTGGCCAGTCATCAACGGGCCATCCACTACCACGTTAGGCTCCCAGTTCGCCTTGCTCACATAGTTCGCACCACGGTTTTTCAGCTCATCTTCCAGCGAGAACAGCAAGTGCTTGTCGAGCTCAATTTCCGCATCTTCGGCGTTTTTGAAGCCAGTCAGACTCACACCCTTCACCAGGTACTCGCCATTGTCTTTCTTCACATCACGCAGAATCGCCGGTGCGTGGCAGACCATCGCGATAGGACGTTGTTCAGCATGGAATTCCTTGATCATCTTGATCAAATGCGAATCCGATGCCAGATCCCACAGCAGGCCATAACCACCCGGAACAAACAGCGCATCGAAGCCGTCGTAATCGATATTGCGCAATTTGCGGGTATTGCGGGCGGCATACAGCGCGACCGGATCTTTCAGGAAGCGTTCTGTGTATTCCGTGGTGAAAGGAACCTTATGGCTGAGCAGATCGATAGGCGCTTCGCCACCTTCAGGAGATGCCAGCACCACTTCATAGCCAGCTTCTGTCAGGATGTAATAAGGTGCGGCCAGTTCAGTGAACCAGGTACCGGTATGCTTACCGCTGATGCCCATTTCGTCGAGTGAGCTCATCACCAGCAGTACACGCTTTTGTTTGTTTCCAGTTGCTTTCATGGTATTTCCTTTTGAAAATTGAAATAATTAAGAGCAGAAGTCAGTAACAGCTCGCCACAAGACCTTGCTTTACCAACTAATCGGTCGATTCTATAATAAAAAAATTTCGCGTTATCGAAATACTTGTTTCACCGCAAGCTAATCTGAGCTTGAGCCTGAACTATCACCCGATTCAGACTATCAATTTGTCTGACAGAACGGCTAAACAGCGCAGGATTTGCCCAGAAGGACAGGCGATACACAACACAAACACAGTACAAATACAGCCCGATGACAGCCAGAGTGCAGCCCACATCTAAGCAATATGCATTTCTTTAATACGCATTACTTTTCATTAGCCATTCGTCCGACTAGTTGGTAGGCATAATAATCCCGGAATTTATGCTTGTCAAGCTGCTTTATGTATAAAAAACTCGTATGGGTAACACGCAAGCTTGGTGCCAGGCATGCAGATTCCCAGAGACTATCCGGCTGCCAGGCCTACGTCGCTTGCCAGCCTTTTCCCTCTTGCATTTCCAGTTCAGCTAAAACAAATACGCTCGGATCTGGCAGTGCGCTGCAAACTTATGCTGATGAAGCAGGTTGGCAAACGCCCGGCCTTCAAGCTGCCTTTTTCTTATAACCAGAATGGAAAGGCCGGCTTTCGCTCTGAAGGCTTATGCCAACACAAACTATGCAGGCGATCTCTTTTCTGTCTGACTGAAAACAAACAACACAGATTTCTAATTGCCTTCATCCTGCCAGGCGCACACGCTTTACCGTTGGCATACATAAATAAATTTTATACGGAAACACTGTTACTTTAAACTTAATCCAATAAACAACATAACGCGGTTTACCCTTTGACTTGCACATACGATCAGGTTAGCTTCTAAAGCGGCAGCCTCTCTCCAGTTAAGGTTGCAACTCATAACAGAAATTCTTTAGGAGACATGAAATGAATATCCTGCAAAACGCCGCTCTGTTGCTGATTACTTCGACCGCATTTTCCTGCGCATACGCGCAAACTACTACAGACGAGACCAGCGCTGGCTCTGGAATCGGCAGCTACTGCATCAAGGACAGAACGAACAAAGGTATCGTCAAGAATTTATGGTTCGAATATGCAGAAGGCACACTCATGAATGGTGTACCAAGACGCATGTGCCAAATCACTAATGGAGATAACATGGGTTTGGTCGATGCCGGGATATTCTTTTCCAAGGATCCGTCGATAGCCGCAACCTACTTATCGCGTGGTGTCGCAGTAGAGAAATTGCCGCCCTTTGATCCAAACAAATGGGCAACGCCCAGCCATCAATTCTGCGCCTTGCTGAACGGTATAGAAATGAGTGCAAGTGGCGGCTGGGTGACCAGCAAGCATGGCGCGCAGAACGATCTTTGCACATTTGCGGACGGATCGGCACTCAGCATCTACACCTTGATTTACACCTCTATGGATCGCAAATTCCTGGGCATCGTAAGCAAAATCAAAGCAACTCCTTTGAATATCAATTTGCCCTACTCGCGCTAATTTTTGATCGCTCAGCTGTTTGAGGTGGACTTGTTCCTGTGCTGTTACTATCAAGGCCACCTCTGGACTTCTCAACTTCTCCAAAGAAAGGTTTGTGTTCCATATCCGGAAAAATGCTTTAAAAATCTTATTTGAAATTTTTCTCACATATTTTTATTTTGGGTGTAAGTAACTGCCGCCTGGCGCGACTAAAGAAGCAGTAAGTGATGGCATGGTGCCGTTGCTACTGACTATTTTAGGAGACTCACATGTCCGTTAAGACCTCTTCCGCTTTCTTGCTCGCTGCCACTGCCTTCGCTTTAGCCGGTGTTGCCGGCGCCGCTGATGCACCTAAGGGCGCATCAGGCAAAGCTATAGCTGCCAACGACACCGTGCATTGCTACAACATCCACGACTGCAAAGGAAACAGCGATTGTAAAACTGCTGAACATGCGTGCAAGGGTCAAAATGAATGCAAAGGTCATGGCTTTAAAGCGGTCAGCGCTAAAGCTTGCTTCGACAAAAAAGGCGTAATCGGCGATCTCTGATCACCATTTTCCCAGTCTTTTCCAGCGTTTTTAGCGTTTCCCGGATCTGGCTGCAACGCCAGATCCATCTTTAACTTTTATTCTCTCCGCTATGTCCAACACCCGCACTTTGCCTGGCACTGGCCCACAACGCAGCTCACCTGGTTTTGGACTGGGTTTGCGCACTGTGCACTATCAGGATTTCCTTGCCAGCTTGCAGCCGGTCGACTGGCTGGAGGTGATTACCGATAATTTTCTGGTGGCGGGTGGTAAGCCACTGATGATGCTGGAACGCTTCCGCCAAGATTATCCTATTGCCTTACACGGGGTGGCGATGTCGATTGGCGCCGCACATGGACTGAATACGGATTACCTGAAAAAAGTACGGCAGCTGGCTGAACGCATAGAAGCACTTTGGGTGTCTGACCATCTGTGCTGGACCGGCACCGCCACACATGCCTTACACGATCTGTATCCCCTGCCCTATACCGAAGAAGCGGCTCAACTTGTCATCAGCCATATTCACCAGGCGCAGGACGTATTGCAAAGACGCTTAGTCGTCGAAAACGTCTCCAGCTATCTGCGTTTTCCGGCTTCGGGTCGCACAGAGTGGGAGTTTCTGAGCTATGTCGCCAATGAAGCCGATTGCGAATTACTGGTCGATGTCAACAATATCTACGTCAGCAGCGTCAACCACGGCTTTGATGCGCTGGCCTATCTGCAGGCCCTGCCCGCTGATCGGGTGCGTCAGATCCATCTGGCCGGACATTCCATGAATGGCGACTTCATCATCGATACCCATGACCACCCTATCCGTGATGAAGTGTTTGCACTGTACGCACAAGCGTGCGTGTTGTTTGGGCCTACTGCGACCATGATAGAAAGAGATGATCACATCCCGCCGCTGCCTGAGCTGCTGGCTGAGTTGCAGCGGGTGCGCGATATCGCAGCCAGCAGCACATCGCAGCCGCTGGCTGACGCAAATCGTCCCAAGCTAGCCACTGGCATACAGTTCAGCGATACACCAGTCCAGCATGTACATGCTGTGCAGACTGCCCTCGCCATCACGCAAAGCCTGCTGAGCGAGCTGGTTCTGGCACCAGTCTGCATCGCGAGCCATCAGGAGCTGCCCCGTCTGTTAGATGCAGGTGGCCCTTTGCCCGGTCATCGTGGGCTGGAAATTTATCACAATGCCTACCGTGCGCGTTTGAGCGAAGTATTGGCCGATCATTTCCCTAAAACCCTGCTGTATGTAGGCAGCGAGCACTTTGACGAGCTGGCGCGTGCATATGCAGAACAACATCCGCCACGGGGTGAACATTTAGGCCGTTACGGTGAGCATTTTGCGGCGCATCTGGCCTTGTGCTATCCGGAACATCCGGTGCTGTACGAATTAGCCGAACTGGAATGGGCTTTACGCTCAGTGTTTGATGCGGCAGATCATTCCGCCTGGGACAGTAGCGCCATCCTGGCTGGTGGCGCAGACAGCTGCCTGCAGCAATGGCCGATATTGCATCCCACCTTGCGCTTTTTGAGTCAGTACTCGAATGCCCTGCAGATCTGGCGCGCGATCGCAGATGACCGCGAAGTGCCTGAGGCCAGCTATAGTGAACAGCCGCTCAGCCTTGCAGTATGGCGTAAAGGCTTACAGCCGCACTTTTGCAGCCTGGAGCCGCAAGAAGCACATTTCCTGAAGGCGCTGCAACAACCCGGCCTGAGCATAGCGCGTTATGCAGAACAAGCTGGCAACGTCAGCGATCCGGCGCAGTTGGGTTCGTGCTTGCAGCAATGCTGGGAACAGGAATTTTTCCTGCGCACGAATGTCAAAAATTAGCTAATCCACCCTGTTTCAACATATCTGCATAGGCCCGAGTTGCTCAGCTCTGCCTCTGCACCCATACGCCCAAGCGCGCCTGAACTGGTGGTACAGGCACAACTTAACATGCATGCTTTCGACCTTGCTCAAACAGAAGATTGCAAGTCTGCACTATACTGTACCAAGTAATTGCATCTAGGAATGTTCTACATTTCTTACTACCTCTTGATACATGATTATCAAACTGAGTCGCTTCTTCCACTCCCTGATCGGTTATTTTGCGATAACTGCAGCCTTATCCTTTTCTTTGCTGATAGCGGGCGTCTTTTACGACGGCAACCGCACCCTGAAAACAGCCGTTTTGGAAAACGTACTCTCCGGTATCAGCCAGACTTCACAGATACTGAATATGACAGTATCGACCTATGTACTCAAAAACGATCTGAATACCGTGAAGATCTTTTTCAGTGAAATGCTCAATGAACATGCGGAAAATGGTTTGATCTATGTCGTCATTGGGGACGCACATGGCACTTTATTACTCAGCACACTGGCTGCGGGTGAAAAGTTAGCAGAGCCCACATCAGAAACCGGCTTCGAACAGGCTGCGCTGAAAACAGGCGAAGTCCATGTACGCAATCCCTTGCTCCTGGCGCACAGGGAAATCGGTTTCCTGCAATATGGCATTTCCACCAAAAGCCTGATCGATGCTACCGCCAGGGAACAACAACAGTCTTTGTTACGCACCAGTGCCATCATGCTGGCCACCTTGCTGGTGATCTTACTGCTGGGCTGGCGTATTTCGCACCGTCTCAAAGAGATGGCGCTGGCCAGTCAGGCTATCGTCGCCGGTAACTATGAACAGAAAATCGATATTTCAGGACGGGATGAGTTAGCCGCGTTGGGTAATGACTTTAATCTCATGGCATTTGAGATTAATAAAAAAATCAAAGAGATCACCGTCTTAAATCAAACCCTGGAACTCAGGGTGGCACAACGTACGGCGGAACTGGAATCATCGAATCGCCTGCTGTCGGATAATTTACAGCATTTGAAAAACACCCAGACACAGCTGGTGAATTCAGAAAAATTATCGAGCTTAGGCTCACTGGTGGCGGGCGTTGCGCATGAACTTAACACGCCGATAGGCAATGCCTTAACCGTGGCAACAGCGATGACGGATAAGGTACAGCTAACCCAACAAGCCTTCGAAGCGGGACAACTCAAAAAATCTTTACTGGAAAGCCACTTCAATACCCTCAATGAAGCGGGCTATTTACTGACCACAAATATTTTGCGTGCATCCGATCTGATCATGAGCTTTAAGACCATTGCGGTTGATCAGACCAGCGAATTACGCAGAAAATTCGATTTAAAAAAACTGATAGCGGAACTGGAGCTGACTTTACGTGTGCAACTCAAACACAGCAAAGTCAGCCTGGACACTGAGGTCGCAGATCAGATACAGCTGGACAGCTTTCCCGGGCCACTGACCCAAGTCATCTTCAATCTGTTCAACAATGCGCTGTTACATGCATTTGAAGACGGCAAGCCCGGCGTGATACGTATCAGCGCAAGCTTACACGGGGCCACACAAAGCCATGTCTTAATCAGCTTTTCTGACAATGGATCTGGCATACCGGCGCAACATCTGAGCAAAATTTTTGACCCATTTTTCACCACTAAATTCGGGCAAGGCGGCTCAGGTCTGGGTTTGCATATCTGCCACAATTTGGTGGAGGCGATTTTGGGCGGCAGGCTAAGTGTGTTCTCTGAACCAGGACAAGGTGCACGTTTCGACATCCTGATCCCACTGCGCGCGCCTGAGCACGCAAGAAAAGCTGAGGGTTAACACGACAACTGCTCAGACCGAACGGCGACGCCATCTGCATCAGACCAGCAGCGCATGAAAAAGCCCCGCTGATAGCGGGGCTGATATCAACTGCCGTTAAGGGTTAGCCGAATCGCCCAGCCCTAGCTGCGGGACAAATCCGTCCTGGGAATGCCTCAGGTCGACAGCCTGAGTTGCGCACCGGCTTTTCGCAGAGAAGGCTTAGCCTGAGTGGCGTGAATACGTGTGGCAGAACGGGCAGTCGCCACAGGTGCAGCAGCCAGATTCTGTGCGCCATCGATGATAAATGTGCTCACAACCCGAGCCAAAGCGCTGGCCTGTTCCTGCATCGCACCTGCCGCAGCCGCAGCCTCTTCCACCAGGGCGGCGTTCTTTTGTGTCACATTATCCATTTCAGTGACAGCGATATTAATCTGAGAAATACCTGTCGTTTGCTCTTGTGTTGCGGCTGCAATTTCAGCCACCACATCCGTCATACGCTTGACGCTGACTACGACCTCATTCATGGTGCTACCAGCGCGCTCCACCAGGCGGCTGCCAGCATCCACTTTTTCCACAGAATCACTGATTAAGGCTTTGATTTCCTTGGCCGCACTGGCACTGCGCTGTGCGAGATTACGCACTTCTGAAGCAACCACAGCAAAGCCGCGGCCCTGCTCACCAGCGCGCGCTGCTTCGACTGCCGCATTCAAGGCCAGGATATTGGTTTGAAAGGCGATGCCATCTATCACACTGATGATGTCCACAATTTTGCGTGAGGATTCATTGATTGACGTCATGGTATCGACTACTTCCGACACCACCGCACCACCCCTGCCAGCCACTTCCGATGCAGTTTTCGCCAGGCTACTGGCTTGACGCGCATTATCCGCATTTTGCTCAACTGTAGAAGTCAGTTCCTCCATCGACGAGGCAGTTTCCTCCAGTGAGCCGGCCTGCTGTTCTGTACGCGAAGACAAGTCCATATTTCCGCTGGCGATTTGGGTTGAAGCAGCAGAGATCGATTCCGTCCCGGCACGCACCTGACTGACTATGCTTTGCAACGAAACCGTCATCTCTTTCAATGCCTGCAACAACTCACCAACTTCATCCTGGGAATTGACCTCAATCTGGCCGGTCAAATCACCCACAGCGACGGTCTGTGCAATCTTGACTGCAGCGCCAATTGGCTGTGTGATTGAGCGGGAAATTAACCAGCCAAACAGGCCACCCGTCAGCACAGCGAGCGTGGTGAGCACCAGCATGACAAGCCGTGCAGCCTTATAATTTTCTACTGCCGACTCTTCGTCTTGCTTATTTTTTTGTCGCTGTAATTCGCCGAATTGGTGCATCGCTTCCTGCCAGTGATTATTGGCTGGCACCACCTCCTTCAACAGAAACTGCACTGCAGCGTCTTTATCCGTCTTCGCTAATTCGATGAATTTTTCGTTCAGCGCGCGTGCCGCAAGCTGGAACTCTTTGATCCTGGCGACGTGCCCCTTGCCAGCCTCGTCTAAGGGCATTTTTTCCAGGGCGTCGAAAGCCTCATTGTAAGTCTTGCGTACGTCGAGAATTTTTTGTCGCTGTACATTGGCGGCATTCTCATCAGATAACAAAGCGATGGTCCGTATCACGCGCGACACCACATGCACAGAGTTCTCCATTTTTTCCAGATAAGCCAATTTTTTGACATTCACCTCGACAATGTGGTGCAGAGCGGCATCGCTTTTTGCCATGCTGTAGATGCCCATTGCAGCGACACTAACCAGCAGCAACAGGATGAATCCAAAGCCTAGCCCCAGACGTGGGCCAATTTTAAGGTTTGAGATCTTCATTTGCAGACTCCTCACATGACAGATAAACCGCAATGCCAGAAACGACCAAAATGACGCTGACACGGGGAAAGCAACACAAATCAGATACTGCTCAATGTCTTTTTCATATCGAAAACTTTGCATTACACAGTGTTACAGAGTAGGTAAGCATCCGATATAAAGCAAGTTAAGTTCAAGAATCCCGGGTAAAGAATTGCTTGAACTGGCGCGATGTGACTTATTACTTTCCATGAAGAAACAATATCAGCAGATATCACAGATAAAAAGTTGATTTTTGTTAATTGGTTGGAATTTCAACAGAGTTGACAATTTGCCTCACAAAGAATACTGGACAGAAAACAAAGCGTGATGCTTGCGCATGCATCCCGCTTCACGTCGTACAGTTAAACGACCCGGCTACTGCGATTTATTTAACATGCTGACGAGCGGCGCATTGAATGCTAAGACCGACAATACGCTCCCTAGGCGCGCATTCCGGGATGATCTACTCCAATACCACCAACTCCAGGGCAATGTCCTTTAAGCGTTGAATGACCAAGGTAGCAAACGGGGAGTGACTGCGCCCTGCAAGCGATACAATGCCTACCTCTGAATACAGGACTGGTGCATCGCGCAATTGGATGGCGCGTAATTGGCTGTTCTGCAGCTCATCGCTGACGGCAGCGGCTATCGCCGCCAGTACGGTATCCGACCACAGCACTGTGCGCTTGAGAATCGCGACGTCATCACATTCCAATGCAAGCGGAAGCTGTGCCGGATCAGCAATGCCTAATAGCCTGGCAAGCTGTTCACGTATTGACTGCGGCAATCTGACACTGGCAATTCCATATTCCCGGATCTGCGCTGCCGTGATTGTTTTTGAGCCAGCAAGCGGGTGTTGGGCCCGCACATAAAATCCGCCGGGTTGTTGGGTGAATCGCCGTATTTCCAAGTCTTTTTCCGCTGGCAAATCACGGATGTCCGCAATAAAAAAGTCCAGCTCTTCAGCCCGTAAATGTTGTGTCAGATAGGCCCAATTATTCACTTCAACACGCAAGCGCACCTCAGGATGATGTTGTCGTAATTCCGGTATCAACCTGGGTAGCATAGTCGCTGCAGGAAACGGTCCGCTGCCAAAAGCCAGCTCCCCGATTTGTTTTTGTCGAAACAAATCCATATCACGATCAAGACAACGGCTGTCGAATAACAATTTACGGGCGCGCTCAATCACAAACTCACCGGCACGTGTAGTACTGACGTCTGTCGTGCCACGGTCGAACAGGCGCACACCAAATTCGTTTTCTGCTGCCTGTATGCTGCGGCTCAATGCGGATTGCGATAAATGGACGCGCTGTGCAGCACGGATGAAGTTGCGTTCATCGGCCAGTGCAATCAGGTGTCGCAGTCGTTTTAATTCCATGAGTTCCGTCCATCAGGCTATGCATTGAATGCATTGATCTTATCTTAAATTTGCATTGGACTGCATAAGGAACTCGCTCCTACACTTAGCAGCATGGTTTCACCGCTTTACTTCGGTTTTATTTTTTTGCTTTTTTTATCCATACCGAAAATTATTTTGCCCGGCTATCTGATCGTCTCTGTCATGGCCTTATCAAATCCATAAATCCATTGATCTTTTCCTTTAGGAGTCACCATGCGTCAGCTTGCTTCCTCTAGCCTTATCGTCAGTGCCTGTATGTTGTTGGCTGCGTGTGGAAAACCGGTTCCGGCCGACAGCAACGGCGAGGTCAGCGCAACCACGATCAAAGCGAATGCTGACATGGCAGCCAGTCTCGCGCTCGATGATCAGCAAGACTTTGAGGATGCTAAGCGGGGCTGGATTGCACGTCCCACCGGCAAAATTACAAACACGGCTGGCGATGTACTGGTTGATTTTGATGCGTTTCGCTTCGTCGATGGCCCGGCACCGGCTACGGTCAATCCCAGTCTGTGGCGACATGCCAGGCTGAATGCGCAAATCGGCTTGTTTAAAGTTACCGATGGAATTTACCAGCTACGCGGCTTCGATATTGCCAATATGACGCTGATTGAAGGTAAAACCGGGTTTATCGTCGTCGATCCGCTGACTGCCAAAGAAAGCGCGGCAGCTGCGATTGCTTTCGCTCGCGAGCATCTGGGCAATAAGCCCGTATCTGCGGTGATTTTCACGCACAGCCATGCTGACCATTTTGGAGGCGTGCTGGGGGTAGTGAGTTCCGAAGATGCCTTGGCAAGAAAAATCCCTGTGATTGCGCCTGACGGTTTTATGGAAGAAGCCACCAGCGAAAATATTCTGGTCGGCACCGCAATGGCACGTCGTTCAGCTTACCAGTTTGGGAAAGACTTAGCACGCTCAGTCAAAGGCAATGTCGATACCGGACTTGGCAAAGGCGTTGTCTACGGCAGCATAGGCATACTCGCGCCAACTCAGCAGATCACGCAGGCAAGCCAGGAACTCAGCATCGATGGTTTACGCTTCGTTTTTTATAATGTGCCCGGGGCGGAGGCGCCAGCAGAATTGACGTTTTTACTTCCGGAAAAGAAGGCCTATGCCGGCGCCGAAATTCTCGCGCAAACCATGCATAACCTGCTGCCTATCCGCGGTGCAAAGGTGCGCGACGCCCAGCATTGGTCTGCCTATCTCGATCAGGCGCTGGAACACAGTGCCAGTGCAGAGGTGTATTTTGGCCAGCATAACTGGCCGGTCTGGGGGCATGCCCGCATTGCTGAGTTCATTAGCAAACAACGTGACAGCTATCAATACATGCATGATCAAACCGTTCGCCTGATGAATGCCGGACTGACACCATATGAGATCGCCGATCAGATCAAATTGCCAAAGACACTGGCCAATTTTTTTGCAGCACGTGGCTATTACGGCGACCTGCGCCACAATGTCAAAGCGATCTATCAGTTTTACCTCGGCGCTTACGATGGCAACCCGGCACACCTGAACCCGCTCGCACCGCAAGACTCGGCCAAACGTATTATTGAACTCGCTGGCGGTGCAGACAAGGCGCTCGCCAATGCGCAGGCAGCTTACGATAAGGGGGATTATCGTTGGGTGGCAGAACTCTTGAATCATCTGGTATTTGCCGATAGCGGCAATCAGGCAGCGAAAGAACTGCTGGCAAAAACCTATGAACAAATGGGCTATGCAGCAGAATCGGCAACCTGGCGTAACAGCTATCTGACTGCCGTCGACGAGTTAAGAAATGGCCCGCCGAAAAAGGGCATTAACCGTGCATTTCTGATCGATATGCTGGCGCAGACGCCGACAGAAAAATTTCTGGAAGCGATGGCAGCCAGTTTGAATGGCGAGTCTGCTGAAAACAAAAATTTGAAAATCAATCTGGTGCTCAGCGATAGTAAAGAGTCGTATGTATTGTGGATAGAAAATGCCGTGCTACATCACAAGCGGGCAGTAGCGGCAAAGGATGCCAATGCCACACTCACATTAACCAAGCCGCTGTTTTTAAAGATGATGACCAATACCGCAGGCGTGAAAGATACCTTGCTGAGTGAGGATCTGCGTGTCGATGGCAGTCGCATTGACCTGGTTCGCTTTTTTAGTCTGATCGATAAAGCACCGGGGACATTTGCAATCGTGACCAAATAAGCACGAGCGAAATATTTAAAAATATACGCTCAATTTTTGTGTTTTCGATGTGCATGAAATACACGTCACTGAAGTTATCAGAGACAGGTATTTGTCACAAAATCGGATTGAACTGATTTTATAATAAACTGGGAAGTCATCACAAAGTAGCTAGCTTGCTATCGCTTCAGGAATAAGCCAGCCAGGCAAGAGTAAGCAAAATTGCTCAAATATTTTGAAGAGTAATGCGATTTGATGGCATACCAAATGGTATAACTAAGCTAGCAAAAACAAAAAAGCCCTTGATTTACAAGGGCTTTTTCAAAATTTTTTGGCGGAAGGTGTGAGATTCGAACTCACGAAGGCTTTAACACCTCGCCAGTTTTCAAGACTGGTGCATTCAACCGCTCTGCCAACCTTCCAAGCCTTTTATTATATCCTGCCGGGATCACATTGACAAGATCTGTGCTTCATTTACCTAAATACAGGCTTGCGATTTTTTCGGCACTGACTGGTTGTGACAGTAAATAACCCTGCGCCTGGTTGCAGCCGGCCTCTCCTAAAAATTCAAATTGCTCTATGGTCTCGACCCCCTCGGCGACAACCTCTAAGTTAAGTTGATGTGCCATCACGATAATGGCGCTGGCAATGGCACAATCATTGCTATCAGATGGAATACCATGTACAAACGACTGATCGATTTTTAGGGTAGCAACAGGAAAGCGTTTCAGATACGAAAGGCTGGAATAGCCGGTCCCAAAATCATCTAAAGCCAGGCCTATACCAAGCGCGACCAGCTGGTTCATAATCCGTATCACCTCCTCTGCGCCTTGCATCAGCATGCTTTCCGTGATTTCCAGTTGCAACCATTGAGGCGCAATGCCGTACACTTTTAGCGCTGTCGCGACTTTTCCGGGCAGCGCATCGCTGAACTCACGTGCAGAAACATTGACGCCAATCAGGAATGGCGCTATCCCGGCATCCTGCCAAATGCGTGCCTGCCTGCAAGCGGAATGCAGCACCCAATTTCCCAATTCAATAATGAGGCCAGTATCTTCCGCTATCTGTATGAAGTCAGCAGGCGAGACCATGCCGCGTTCCGGGTGCTGCCAGCGTACCAGGGCTTCTACGGACAGGAATTCACCGGTTGCGATGGCGAATTTGGGCTGGTATAGCAAGAAAAACTGTTGCAATTCCAGTGCTTTACGTAAATCAGTCTCCAGGTACAGACGATCTGCAACATGGGCATTCATTTCCTGATTGTAGTAAGCGTAGTCACCCGAAAACACGGAAGCATCGCGCTTCACTTTGTACATGGCGATATCAGCGCACTGTAACAAAGCATCAGCATTGATGCCATCATCAGGGAACATGGCGATACCCACGCTGGCACCGATACCAAGATCGAAGCTATCGACCAGAAATGGCGCATCCAGGCTGCCCAGCAATTTTTCCACCACCAGACCCACATGCGTCTGACTCGCGATATCAGCAATGGCAATCGCAAACTCATCGCTGCCCAGGCGTGCCACGATATCTTCGTCCCGCAACACCTGGCGAAAACGTTGTGCCACCTGCTGCAGCAATGCATTCCCTATTTCATGGCCCAACGTATCATTGACCGCTTTAAAGCGGTTTAAATCAACAAATAACACTGCGCAACGCTGATGCTTACGCTGTGCCAGTTGTAAGCGCTGATCGACCAGTTTTTTAAAAAAGATACGGTTTGGCAGATTGGTCAACGGATCAAAATAGGCGAGGTGATTTAATTGCTCTTCTGTTTGTTTTCGCTGCGTGATATCACGCAGATAACCGACCAACGCAATTGGGGAACCATTTTTATCTTTTAAGGTATTCAGTGTGAGGCTGGCCCAGAATACTTCTCCCGATTTCTTTTTACGCCTGACTTCCATGGTGCTGCCGCCATGTTCCAGAAAATGATCGTAACGGATGTCATCTTCCCGGCCTTCCTGGTCGTATAAAAAAATGATGTTTTTACCCAGTGCCTCTTGTGCACTGTAACCGAATAAATTTTCAGCACCGCGATTCCAGCTCAGGATAAAGCCAGCCAGATCCATCGTGATCACGGAGTCGTGTAAATGGTCGAGTATCTGCGTGTGCAGCAACTGGCAGTTGTGCCACTTATTTTTTTGTTCCAGCAGTTCTTTTCTGGTCGCCAGCAGACGGGCTGTGAGCGCGGTCAGCACATGCAATTTTTTGAGGTCCGCTTCACTGTATTTTCCATAACGACCCGAGAGCAAATAAAAACACTCGGGCGTGACAGGACTACAGACATGGTGATCTTCATTCACCGCATTGAGTTCTGGATTGCCCAAAACAAACTGAATCTGTGCATCTGAAAAAAGTCCCGTGGTCACCCGATTAATGCCAGCCTCCAGCTCATCATCTGGCAAGATCAGTACCACCTCATTCAAGGTGATCGCAACAGTCAGATCCTCAACAGATGGGGATGTCATGCTACATATCCTTACATACCTGATTAACCCATGCAAATGCATGCGTCACACTCAACAAATAGTCATCTTCAGACAATGCCAATTCGGTAAGCATACCGCGTAATGTGGGTTGATAGTACCTGTCGGCCATTTCTGTCAGTTGCAAGCAACGCCCCAACGGCCCGCTACGCTGCAATAATGCTGCAATGTAATCTTCTTGCAGATTTAGTGGCTGCAGGACTTCCGCTAATGTACTGGCGAATAAAGTGTCCAGCAAAGAAAACATACCAACCATAAATGCGCCGTCGGACATATCCCGATTGAAACCCATACGCAGAGCCAAGGCCTCCATCATTGCCGCGCGAAATGCAGCACGCGCCATCAGTGGATTGAGCGCCCCCCCCTGATCAGATTGTTTGGCATACAGCAAAAGCTGTAGCCAGCGCTGCAATTGCCTGCGTCCGAGCAAATTGATCGCCTGTCCGAAATTACTGACTTTAACGGTTTGTGCAAATGCAGCCGAACTGACCAGCCGGAACAGTAAATAGGACAAATTGGCATCTTGTTTAAACAAGTCTTCCAATTCCTTAGAGTCGGCATCACGTGCGACCAAACCCAGCAACTTGAGCAAACGGGTTTTAGCAGAGCCGTCGGCTGTGCTATTGTTCTTTGCCGGGTGAAACGCATAGTCGCCAGAAAACAGCTTAAACCCTGTTGCCACCGCCTGTTCAAGCACAGCAGCTGTATCAACGTTTTTCGCCCAATGCTGACCTTGAGGCAGGCGCAGCATCCACAGCTTAGCGGAGAACGGCACGCCCGCCTGGCCGTCGATCACGATATCTTTGGTATCGCTCCAGGCCAGATCTGAGACGGACTGAAAGTCATCGGTATAGATACGGAATCCTGAACGCGCAAAATGTTTAAGGCGGGTTTGCAATTCCTGCTCCTGACATACCTGCTCAGGAATACACAACATGATTTTGTTTGCCGGAAGGCGCTGATGCAGATCAGTCGGCAATTGATTCAAGTCGCGGACATACACCATCCAGTTTAGTGTCGGTAATTGTTCAAATAGTTCCAGTTGCTTCCAATGCTGCAAGGCTGCAATCGCTGCATCCTGATCCAAAGCTGCTAAATCAGGACTTAGCGCAAGCAGTTGCTGCTGCTGATTAAATACGGGTAGAAATGTGGTGATTACCGTGGATTGCGTCATAAATAAAGCTACTTCTGTTTAGCTTGTTTTAGCTTTTGTTTAGGCTTAGCTAATGATTATTACTATGGTCAAAGCGGCCAGGGCCGCTAAATACCGCTCTGGACCGCCGCTACACCTGAAGACTGGCAGCGCGTGGTCGCTTCATATTTTAAGCTTAGGGGAGAAAGAGTTCCTGCAGATCATTCAGGAATAACTTACCTTTTTCAGTCGGCATAATCAATGCATGATCGCGGTATATCAAGCCTTTTGCCTCTGCTTGTTGCAGTTCTTTTTCTATGCGGTTTAACAACAAGCCTGTGCGTTCCTGAAATAATGAAACAGGAAAACCGGCTTGCAAGCGCAGTGCGTTGAGCATGAATTCAAACGGCAAATCACTGACGGCGATTTCATTTGCTTCCTGCGCCGGATTGCCCGCACGGACTGCATCCATATAAGCTTTAGGCTGTTTATATCTGGCCTGGCGCACTACACGGTGAGGAAATGACAGCTTACTGTGCGCACCTGCACCTATGCCCAGATAGTCACCGAAATTCCAGTAATTCAGATTATGCCTGGACTCATGTCCTGGCAATGCATAGGCGGACACTTCATAATTGCGGTAGCCCGCGCTTTCCATGCGCGCATGTATCTGTTCCTGCATTTCTGCACTGCTGTCTTCATCTGGCAAAGCTGGCGGAAATTTAGCAAAGTACGTGTTTGGCTCCATCGTCAGGTGATACAAAGACAAGTGACGCGGCGCAAACGACAGCGCGGTTTCCAGATCCTGTGCCGACTCCGCCAAAGTTTGTGACGGCAAAGCAAACATCAGATCCAGATTGAAATTATCAAAGTAGCTGCCAGCGATATCTATCGCCTTCCTGGCTTCATCCCCATTGTGGATGCGGCCCAGGGCCTGCAGATGGCCAGAATGAAAACTTTGTATGCCTATCGACAGACGATTAATGCCACTGGCGCGGAAAGACTTAAACTTTTCGGTTTCAAAGGTGCCCGGATTGGCTTCCAGCGTGATCTCTGCATCGGCATCCAGCGGCAGTAAAGTGCGGATATCCGATAATAAGCGATCGACCCCGGCTGCCGACATCAGGCTGGGGGTGCCACCGCCGATAAACACTGTATGGATACGGCGTCCCCAGATCATGGGCAAGGACATCTCCAGATCGGTACGCAGCGCCTGCAGATAGGCTTGCTCATCGAAGCTGCCTTTTACTTCATGCGAATTAAAGTCGCAATAAGGGCACTTTCTGACACACCAGGGGAAATGCACATACAGGGATAATGGCGGAAGTGCCGTCAGGTGCAATGCGCCCGGTGTCAGGTATTGGGCAAAAACATCCTGAGGGATATCGGACAGTTCAGCACTTTTCTTAGGCGCAGAAGCTGGTCCGACTGGTTTAATTGGAATCATTTTAACTTTTCAAACAAACTGCGTAAGGCCTGACCGCGATGCGATAAGCGGTTTTTTTGCTCTGGCGATAATTCGGCTACAGTTTGCTGCAACTCTGGAATCAAAAAGTGAGGATCATAACCGAAACCCGCATCACCGCGTGGCTCAGCCAGCAAACTGCCATGCCAGGCACCATCTGCAATCACCGGTTGTGGATCGTCTGCACTGCGCACATACACCAGAACACAGTAATAATAAGCCGAGTGATCAGTGTGATTTTGCAAGTCACTCATCAGTTTCTGATTATTGCGCGCATCAGATTTTGGTTCACCTGCATAACGTGCAGACAGTACGCCGGGTGCGCCACCCAATGCGGGCACACAGATACCGGAATCGTCTGCCAAGGCGGGTAAGCCAGTCATTGCAGCAGCATGTCTGGCTTTTCTGAGTGCATTTTCGACGAAAGTAAAAAAGGGCTCATCCGTTTCCGGTACCGCCAATGCCGCTTGCGGCAGCAACTCTATGCCCAGTGGAGCCAGGATTTGATGAAACTCTTTGAGTTTGCCCTGATTGTTAGAGGCTAACACGATCTTTTTACTCATACTATCTGCTCTGATTTGCTATGCATTTACTTCATTTACTTTATATAACGCGAGTGTGACACCGTCATTATCGCGTTTACTATGCGATTTCGCGGCTATCAGGCGTCTAACAGACCCAGCACTTGCTTTTGCAGCGCAATCAGATCAGAAATGCCACTCTCAGCCAATTCCAGTAAGGTATTCATGGTCTGGCGATCAAATGCAGCGCCTTCTGCTGTGCCCTGCACTTCAATGAAGCTGCCCGCATCGGTCATGACCACATTCATATCGGTATCGCAATCAGAATCTTCCGGATAATCCAGATCCAGCACAGGAATGCCACGATACACACCGACAGAAATCGCTGCCACGAAATGCTTCAGCGGTACCGCCGGAATCAAGCCTTGCGCTACCAGCGTAGACATCGCATCGTAGGCGGCGACCATAGCGCCGGAAATCGCTGCTGTGCGGGTGCCTCCATCGGCCTGAATCACGTCGCAATCAATATGCAGGGTGCGCTCACCGAAGGCTTCCAGGTCGAACGCTGCGCGCAGGGAGCGGCCAATCAGACGTTGGATTTCCTGGGTACGGCCAGACTGTTTGCCTTTAGCAGCCTCGCGATCCATGCGCGTGTGGGTGGAGCGTGGCAACATACCGTACTCTGCCGTCAGCCAGCCCTGCCCTTTACCCTTCAGAAAACCAGGTACTTTGTTTTCTATACTCGCCGTACAAATAACGCGGGTATCACCGAATTCGATCAGCACCGAACCTTCTGCATGACGGGTGAAATGACGGCTGATGACGACAGGACGCAGGGCGTCGGCGGCACGCCCGCTGGGACGGAAATTGGTAGACATAAATTAAGGTTTGTTCGTGATTTTGGAAGATTTATGAATCGCATTGCGTATCTCTGCAATCGCTTTTTCTATCTCCGCATCGTTAAAAATATCCTGCTCGCCATGTTCTTTGACCAGCTCAGGATCTATCGGTGCCTGTATCGTGGTCGTGACCGAGCCTATCGGCAAGGTATTGGTCGAGATGACGGAAGTATCATCCAGTCTGTCATCGCCTTCCCACATTAAGGCCAGCGCCGTGGTGTTATCACTGTGCTTGCCAGCGATGCTGACAGCGGAACGGATCAGTTCAGGGATAGCGCGTACTATGGTGTGCTCATGCAGGCGCTGAGCCAGCAGATGATCGGGCAGCATAGACCAGAAGCCATCCGAGCACAGCAAGATCAGGTCGCCAGGCTGCAGCACAGCTCTGCGCGACAGTTCAACGATAGGTGAATTCGGCGCACCGAGGCAGTTAAACAATTTATTGCGGTCAGGATGACTATGGCGCTCAGCCGGATCAACCTTGCCCTGCGCGATCAGGGTCTCCAGTCTGGAATGATCTTTGGTGCGCAACAGGATCTGCCCCTGACGCAACCAGTACAGACGTGAATCGCCGCAATGTGCCCAGTAGGCGTAACCATTCTGTATCAGACAGGCGACGATGGTGGTGCGTGGCGTTTCAGGCAGATTATTCATGATGCGGTAGCGATGAATTTCCTGATGCGCGGCCAGGAAACTATCTTCCAGAAAACGTTCAGGGCGACCTATCATAGGCTGCGCCTGTTGCTGGAATAAACTGCCTATGGTCTGCATCGCGATGGCTGCCGCCATTTCACCCATGATGTGACCACCCATGCCATCTGCAAGCAAAAGCAGGATCGCATCACGGGTAAAGCTGTAACCCATGCGATCCTGATTGACCTTGCGGCCGCCTATATGACTTTCTTGATAAACGGAAAAGCGCATGTAGATTAAGGTTTAAAAATGTAAGTAAAAAACAGCCAATAAGGATGACGACATTAATTCAGGGTACTTTCCTGTATCGTCGTGTGATCGCTGTCATCTTTTTTCTTTTTCTTGCCGAAAAGTCCGGCAATTTTCAGTCTGGCCTTATCCAGTAAGCCCGGCTCAGGTTGCGGCTGCGCCTTCATCGCCAATGCTTTTTGCAACGCAAATACACTTTGCGGGCGCTCCAGAGGATCCAGCTTCAGGCACCAGCGCACTACCTCGATTAACTCCGGCGAATACATACCTTCCAGCTTACGGTAATGCGATTCCATTTTGTCATTCGTCTTGCGCTGATCCGCTGGCTGTGGCGGCGCGCCTATCATGCAGGCAAAAATCGAAGCGCCGATACTGTAAATATCGGTCCAGGGTCCGAGGTTGCCATTCTTCTGATACAGCTCAGGCCCGGCAAATCCAGGTGTATACATCGGATACAACTTAGGTATATCAGTCTTCAGGGTTTGCCTTGCTGCGCCAAAGTCCAACAAGATCGGCGTCCCATCCAGGCGCAGATAAATATTGGCTGGTTTCAAATCCAGATGCAGCAGCTTATTCGTATGTACCTCACGCAAACCATTCATCACCTGATTAAACATGCGGCGGATAAAGCGCTCGGACACCAGCGGTTTTTCACCCTTATCACGGCGCCGTAAAATATGTTCCTGCAAGGAGCGGCCAGACTCATAAGCCATCACCATATACACAGTCTCATTGGCACGGAAGAAATTGACCACGCTGACCACATTCGGGTGCGAGATACGTGCCAGTGCACGCCCTTCTTCAAAAAAACATTTCAAACCGATGCGATAAATAGGTAAATTTTCATTTGAAATCGCAGGCACCAGTTCGCCCTGCTGTCTTAAAGCAAGCGAGCTGGGCAGATATTCTTTGATTGCGACAGCATTACCATCTTCATCAGACGCGAGATATACAATACTGAAGCCGCCGGAGGCGATTTTCTTTACAATGCGGTATCCGGCAATTTCCAAGCCATCGGGCAGTGGGGCATTATTTTGTGCAGCCATTGATCATCCAATCCTGTTTACAGCAGCGATTGTGTTGACTATTGCGGGTTTTGTAAAGAATATCCTGCTTTAGAACAACTAGCAGCGGCAACTGAAAACTTATTTCCAGTGAGCAATAAATTAAGAAGAGGAAAAAATTTGAGCATTTACAGCATGACTGGCTACGCGACCAGCACACAGGAAACTGAAGCAGGAACTATCACAATTGAAATAAAAAGCGTTAATTCACGCTTTTTAGACCTGCAATTCCGTATAAATGACGAGTTCCGTGCACTGGAGAGCCATTTCAGAGAAGCCATTTCCAAACGGATTACACGCGGAAAAGTAGAGTGTCGCTTCAGCTTTGGAAAAAAAACAACCGATACGCAGCAAAAATCGCTGAATTCTGGCGTTTTACAACAGCTGGAAGAATTTCAGGCGGCAATCAGCGCCCGCTTTCCGAATGCGAGTGCGTTAACCAGCGCAGAGATATTACGTTGGCCCGGCGTCATCGAAGAGTCTGAAATCAATGCTGAACATTTACAAGCTGCGATCCAAGCCACGATGCAGCAAACGCTGGATGCCTTTGTTGTGAGCCGTGAGCGTGAAGGTGCAGCATTGGGTCAGGTATTGCTGAGCAAAATCACGGCGATGGAAGAAATCGTCACGCGGATTACGCCACTGATGCCGCAGATTTTGCAGCAATTCCAGCAAAAAGCGACAGCACGGCTGGAAGAAGCACTGGGCCTTGCCGGTGCAAATTCTGGCAATTCCGCCAGTCAGGCCAGTACGACCCAGACCATTACACGCGAAGAGGCACTGGACCGCATCCGTCAGGAAGTCACCGTGTATGGCATCCGTGTCGATGTGGCCGAAGAATTAGCACGTTTATCAGCCCACCTGACTGAGACCCGACACTTGTTGAAAAAAGGTGGCCAGCTGGGTAAACGCCTTGATTTCATGATGCAGGAACTTAATCGCGAAGCCAATACGCTGGGCTCTAAGGCCGCACTCAAGGAATTGGCCGATGCCTCTATGGATTTAAAATTGTTGATAGAACAGATGCGGGAACAAGTGCAGAACCTTGAATAAGCACGGGCATTTGCTTATACTCCCGCCACATTTTTTAACGCCTGCTGCCCTGCCCTGACCGTCACTTATTCAAGTACAGTATGCGCCGGGCGGCAAGCCTCATCCTAGCAGAGAGCACACATGCTACCCACCACTTCTACCGCAGGCAGTTTATTTATCGTCGCTGCCCCGTCTGGCGCGGGAAAATCCACCCTGGTCAATGCCTTGCTAGCGCAAGAGCCACAAATCAAGCTATCCATTTCGTTCACCACCAGACAGCCACGTCCGGGCGAACAGGATGGTCGCGAGTACCACTTCACGACGGCAGAGGACTTCCTGGAAAGAAAAGCACGTGGCGAATTCCTGGAATCAGCCGAGGTGCATGGCAATTACTACGGCACGTCACGCATACTGATAGAACAGCAAATGCGCGCCGGCACTGACGTATTGCTGGAGATAGACTGGCAAGGTGCTCAACAGGTACGCAAACAATTTCCGGGTGCAGTTGGTATTTTCATATTGCCACCATCGATTCCGGCGCTTGAAGAAAGACTGAAAAAGCGCGGCCAGGATGAACCACATGTGATCACACGCCGGATTTTGGCGGCAGGCGGTGAAATGGCGCACTCTCCTGAGTTCGAATATGTTATTATCAATCAGGACTTTGCCACTGCTTTGTCTGAACTGGTTGCGATCGTTAAAGCGACACGTTGCCGTTTCACGCAGCAAGCAGCCCGCAACATTGAGCTTTTTGCTCAGCTTGGCATTCATGCCAACCCCAACTAATTCCAGTACCTACCGCATTAAGGAAATACCATGGCACGTATCACCATTGAAGATTCTTTGAAACAGATTCCTAACCGCTTTCAGTTAACCCTGTGCGCAACCTATCGTGCACGTCAGCTGCTGCAAGGCCATACACCGAAAGTGGAATCCAAGGACAAGCCTACTGTTGTAGCGCTGCGCGAAATCGCTCAAGGTAAAGTCGGCATCGAAATGCTGAAAAAAGTTCCTGTGTAAGTCGCAGCACCTGCACTGACCGCTTTACACGAATTCGGCCGGGAGTAACAGAATGAACATTAATGATATTAATTCATCTCTGCTTACCATCCCGGCCGAATCCATTTCCGTTCCGCCTTCAGAAAATCTTCGTCCGTTGCAAGATAAAAAAAATATCGCGGCATCTAATGATGCGTCTGCCAAACCGACCGAACCCACACATACCGGCGTCGCTTCGACCAGTGCCTTAAGTGCACGGCTGTCGGAATACATGTCCGCAGCTGACTTAAAGCAGGTCAAGGAAGCCTATCGCTTTTCTGACGAAATGCATCTGGGTCAGGTCAGAAAATCCGGTGAGCCCTATATTTCCCATCCTATCGCAGTGGCTGAAATCTGCGCTGAATGGAAGCTGGATGTGCAAGCCATTATGGCTGCCCTGCTGCATGATGTGATGGAAGATCAGGATGTTCAAAAAGAAGAACTGATAGAACGCTTCGGCGCACCGGTGGCGACTCTGGTCGATGGTCTGTCCAAACTGGAAAAAATCGAGTTTCAAAGCCAGATTGAAGCACAGGCGGAAAATTTCCGCAAAATGCTGCTGGCGATGGCACGCGACGTACGCGTGATCCTGGTCAAACTGGCAGACCGTTTGCACAATATGCGTACCCTGGGCGTGATGTCGCCTGAGAAGAAGCGCAGGATTTCACGCGAAACCATGGACGTATATGTGCCGATCGCGCACCGTCTTGGTCTCAATAATATTTACCGCGAACTGCAGGATCTGGCGTTCTCGCATTTGTATCCCATGCGTTACCGCACGCTGTCCAAAGCAGTCAAGGCTGCGCGCGGCAACCGGCGTGAAGTGGTTAACAAGATTCTGGATGCGGTAAATGACGCGCTGAAAACAGCGGAGCTGCAGGCAGAAGTGTATGGTCGTGAAAAAACCCTGTACGGCATCTACCGGAAAATGCATGACAAACATCTGTCATTTTCTCAGGTGCTGGATGTGTATGGTTTCCGTATCGTCGTCAAAGACTTCCGCGAAAGCTATTACGCGCTGGGCACCCTGCATGCGCTGTACAAGCCTATGCCAGGCAAATTTAAGGACTATATCGCCATCCCGAAAACGAATGGCTATCAATCCCTGCATACCACATTGATCGGCCCTTACGGCACGCCAGTGGAGTTCCAGATCCGTACCCAGGAAATGCACAGAGTGGCAGAATCCGGCGTGGCAGCGCACTGGCTGTATAAAAATGATGAAGGCAGCCTGACCGATCTGCAGCAACGCACCCATGCCTGGCTGCAGTCTTTGCTCGATATTCAGAAACAAACCGGGGATTCGGCTGAATTCCTGGAGCATGTCAAGGTCGATCTATTTCCTGACTCGGTTTATGTATTTACGCCTAAGTCGAAAATCATCGCTTTGCCGCGTGGCGCCACCGCACTCGATTTTGCGTACAACATTCATACTGACATTGGTGATCAGGCGATTGCTACCCGCATCAACCATGAGCCGGTACCACTGCGTTCTGAATTGAAAAACGGTGATATCGTCGAGATCATTACTTCACCGAATTCCCGTCCTACGCCGAACTGGCTGACGTATGTGCGTACCGGTAAAGCGCGTTCGGCAATACGCCACTATCTACGCACCATCAATCTGAATGAGTCGACCGAACTGGGACGCCAGTTGCTGGCTCAGGCCCTGGTTGCTGTGCATCTGAATCCAGACCTGCCGGCCAGCCTGATCGATAAGCTGCTCAATGAGTCCAGCGCGAAATCGATGGAAGAGATTTATACCGATATCGGCATAGGAAAACGCATGGCGGCGCTGGTTGCGCGCCACATCCTTGATCTGGTTGAAGATGACTCGCCGAATATTCCTTTCCAACAGTTTGGCGAACGCTCTGGCTATCGCCATGCGCCCGTGATCATTTACGGCAGTGAAGGTCTGTCTGTACAACTGGCACCCTGCTGCCTGCCGATACCGGGAGACGGCATTGTTGGTCAATTGAAACGGGATCAGGGTTTAGTGGTGCATACCGATGATTGCGAGCATGCCAAACGCCTGCATGCCAAAGAACCGGATCGCTGGATCGATGTCACCTGGGGCGAAGAACTGAATCGTCGCTTCGATACCAGAATCGCGGTCACGATCAAAAACGAACGTGGTGCACTGGCCCGAATCGCTGCTGAAATCGGTGAAGCCGATGTCAATATCAGCCACGTCAATATGGAAGATGGCGATGCCAACGATATGACGCATATTCACTTCACGATACAGGTGGACAGCCGCGCGCATCTTGCCAAAATCATGCGCAGCATCAAACACCTCAACGGTGTACATCGTATTTTACGTGAGCGTGGCTAATGGCGATGCGTTACACAGACCTGTTGTTCGCCGCACGCACTATGGGCTGCGCTGCTGCTTCGCGCTGAACGCAGCCGCAGCGCCCTCCTCGCTACCGGATCACCGCAGTTTATGACGGAAAAATTTATCCCTATCACTGATGTCCGGCATCAGGCCGCCCCGCTGCCAACTGCAGAGCTGGAGCAGACTGTCACTGGACAACTGCTGGATAGCTTGCAACGTCCTTTACGCGATTTGCGGATTTCAGTCACTGACCGCTGCAATTTCCGCTGCGTCTATTGCATGCCCAAGGAAATTTTCGATCAAAATTACCGCTATCTGCCACATGCGGATTTGCTGAGTTTTGAAGAGATCACCCGGCTTGCGCGTATTTTTGTCGCACATGGCGTAAAAAAAATCCGCCTCACTGGTGGCGAACCTTTACTCCGAAAAAATATAGAGCAACTGATCAGTATGCTGTCCGGCCTGCGTACTCAGGATGGCTCACCCATTGATCTGAGTCTGACCACGAATGGATCGCTGCTGGCAAAGAAAGCCGTCAGCCTTAAGAATGCAGGCTTAGGCCGGGTCACAGTTTCACTCGATGCGATCAGCGATGAGATATTCAAGCGTATGAACGACGTTGATTACAGCGTGGATCAGGTATTGGCTGGTATCGCTGCGGCAGAAGCGGCAGGACTGGGGCCGGTTAAAGTGAATATGGTGGTGAAGGCCGGTATCAATGACAGCCAGATTGTTCCTATGGCGGAGTATTTCAAACACTCTGCGCATATCCTGCGCTTCATCGAATACATGGATGTCGGCGCATCAAACGGCTGGCGTATGGGCGAGGTAGTCACTGCGGATCAGATACTGCAACGCTTGCAACAGGCAGGAATGCTATTGACCGCGCTCGATGCCAATTATGCGGGCGAGACCGCGAGACGCTGGAAGCATCAGCAATACGCGGGTGAAATCGGCATCATATCGAGTGTGACGCAAGCCTTTTGCGGCGATTGTTCCCGCATACGCTTATCGACTGAGGGGCAGTTGTACACTTGCCTGTTTGCGACCCGTGGCTATGACCTGCGCCCACTGTTACGCGCAGCCAGAGTCAGCAGCGACCAGGAACTCGCTAACGGTATAGCTGGCGTCTGGCAACAGCGCGACGACCGCTACTCGGAGCTCAGAAGTTCTGGTCTGTCAACGCCGACTTCTGCCGATAAAAAGATAGAAATGTCTTATATAGGCGGCTGAAACCCGACTGCCTGACAGTCCAATATCCACCAGCACTGTCCAGTATGCCCCGCTTCATTATTCCAGGAGACCGACTATGCAGCCCTCGCCTGACTATCCGTTACACTCCGTAACTGGCTTGCTGCTGGCGGGTGGGCGCGGATCGCGCTTGGGAAATTGCGATAAAGGCTTGCATCTGTTTCGCGGTCGCCCGCTGGCAGCCTGGGTATGCGAACGGCTGCAGCCACAAGTGGCGACTGTACTCATTAACGCGAACCGGAATCTGGATCAGTATGCGCAGTTTGGCCATGCCGTCTGCAGCGATCAGATTAGCGGCTTTGCCGGGCCACTGGCAGGACTGCATGCAGGCTTACTGCAAGCAGACACAGAATTTGTACTCAGCGTAGCTTGTGACTCGCCTTTCATCCCGCTGGACCTTGCTGCACGCTTATATGCGACACTGTCGGCGCAAGCTGCAGATATTGCGATTGCTGCCACCCGTGAGTCCGGCAAAACCGCATTGCAGCCGCAACCGGTATTTGCGCTGGTACGCAAGCACTTGGCAGCTGATTTAAGCCTGTATCTGGAGAGTGGGCAAAGTAAAGCCAGACTATGGATGGAACGGCACCGTCTGGCGCTGAGCTATTTTCCTGAGACGCGGGCCTTCACCAATATTAATACCGAGCATGAATTAATCCTTGCTGAAAAATATGATGCATAGCGGCCCCCATCCAGTCCATACCTCCTCCTGCGCCTCAAGTGTCAAGGCTGACGAGACAGCGCTGCACAGCCTGAATGAGGCAAAGGAAAAAATCGCCAGTCTGAGCAGACGCAAATCTGCCCATGAAACATTAGCGCTGACGGCCGCCTTAGGCAGAGTGTTAGCGCAAGATCTGATTTCGCCGATAGACGTACCTGCGCATGATAATGCGGCGATGGATGGCTATGCGTTTGCATCATCCGCAGCCAGCGCCACAGATGAAACCACACTCAGGATTATCGGTTCTGCCCTGGCTGGTGCGCCGTTTCACGGACAGGTCAATAATGGGGAATGCATACGGATCATGACTGGCGCAGTGATGCCCAGCGGCTGCGACAGTGTGATCCCATATGAGCAGCTGTCACTACAGACCGACACGCATATCACTCTGCCTGTTCATGTCGGTCATCCTGGCGCACATCGGCGTCTGCGCGGTGAAGATTTACAGTGTGGCTGTATCGCACTTAAAAAAGGACGCATACTTACACCGGCGGATCTGGGTTTACTGGCCTCACTGGGACTCACAGAAATAAGAGTAGAAACCCGATTACGCGTCGCTTTCTTTTCTACCGGTGATGAAATTCTCGCTCAAGGTGAAGCGAGTGAGCATGGCTGCGTGTATGACAGTAACCGCTACACCCTGCTCGGCATGCTGAACCGGCTGGACTGTATCGCAATCGATTTGGGCATCATCCCGGATGATGCGGCACAGCTGGAATCTGCCTTTCGTGCCGCGTGTCAGCAAGCCGATGTGATCATTACTTCAGGCGGCGTATCGCAAGGCAGTGCCGATCTGACCCGGCTCACCATGAGCAAGCTCGGTGATATCGCCTTCTGGCAAATTGCTATGCGGCCGGGCCGCCCTATGGCTTTCGGCAAGATACACGATGACACGCAATCTGCGCTGTTGTTCGGGCTACCTGGCAACCCGGTTGCTGTGATGACCAGTTTCTACTTTCTGGTACGCCCTGCTCTGCTGAAAATGATGGGAGCTGAGCTGACTGAACCCTTGCTGATTCCGGCTGTGACGACGACTCAACTGGATAAAAAATCGGGCAGAACAGAATTTCAGCGTGGAATTTTGAAAAGAAATTTACGCGGCCAGTTAGAAGTTTCCGTCACAGGTACACAAGGTTCGGGTATATTGCGCTCTATGTCTGAAGCGAATTGCATGATCGTTTTACATCATCATCAGGATCAGGTCCAGGCTGGTGAAGTGGTTGATGTCGCCCTATTCGAAGGGCTGATTTAATCACCCCCTCAGGTTCCAGCTAAGGGCAGTTTTATTATTCATTTATTTTATGGAGATCAGATTGAAAGCAACAACATGGGTATTCGCCACATTGGCATCCTTAGGTTTATTGAGCGCCTGTGGCGGGAAAAGCAGTTCGACACCGACTGTGCTGGCAACAGTCAGCAGCGTCAGCATAGATCAGGTTGCGTACCGCAAAACTGCCACCATCAAGGTGCAAGGTCAGAATCTCGATAAAGGCATTACCGTATCAAGCACCGGCTGTGCTGCTGTCTCAGAATCAGCTGGCGGCACCGCCACGCAACGCACTTTCACCTGCAAAATCATTACTGTAGGCAGTGTTACCACGAGTGTGGTTAACGCCAATAATGTATTGGCCTATCAGGCGACCATGACGTCTGTGCTGACTGCGCAGCCTCAGGTAACACTGGGTACGTCCATGGGAAATATCGTGATTGAGCTCAATCCTGGCAAGGCACCGGTATCGGTCGATAACTTCCTCAATTATGTGGAAAGCGGCTTTTATGTCAGTAAAATTTTCCACCGTGTAGAAAAAGATCTGGTGATACAAGGTGGTGGTTATACTAAAGACCTGCAACTGGCCAGCACATCGGCAGCCATCGTGCTGGAATCCAAAAATGGTCTGAGCAATGTACGTGGCACGATAGGAATGGCACGCACCAGCGATCTGAATTCTGCCACTTCCCAGTTTTACTTTAATGTAAAAGATAACAGCGCAGCCTTTGATTACTCAGCAACAAACTCAGGCTATGCAGTTTTCGGTAAGATTATTACCGGGATAGAAATCATGGATGCAATCCGTGCTGTTCCGGTTTCTACCCAGGGTGGCTTAAGCAATGTGCCAGTGACTCCTGTGCTGATTACCTCTGCCGCGCAAACGCAGTAATGCGTGCTTAATTCAGTTTTAGTATTGGCCCATACCGGGCTGTCATCCAAGGAGAATCGCAGTGAAAACAAAGTATGCAAAGTTGTTATCCGGTCTGTGTGCTGTCTTGCTCATGGCCTCAGCGGTACAGGCGAAGGACACACCTAAGAGCGCAGCTGCCGCTTCAGCGTCGGCAGCCAGTGCTAAAACTGAGTTACTGGACATCAACAGCGCCAGCAAAAAAGACTTATCCGGTTTGCCTAAAATCGGCGATGTACGCTCTGATGCAATCATCAAAGGCCGCCCTTATCGTGGCAAAGACGAGCTGCTCAGCAAAAAAATTATTCCTGAAGATGTGTATAACGGCATTAAAGATCTGATCATCGCCAAACAAAAAACAACTGAAAAGAAATAATTTGATTTGTAACCTGGCAATGGCGTTTATACTGATATTGCCGCCAGATAACTCTATTCTCAGGTTACTCTTCCAGGGCGTACTTCCCACTAGTGTGAACTATGTTGCGTACGTATTTTCCCCTCTCCTTTATTTCTACACTGATCTTACTCATCAGTACCTGTGCTTATGCAGAGGATCATACGGATGAGCTGCATTCCGCTACAACCCAAGTGACCGGTTTCGGTACATTGGGCATTGCGCACAGTACCACCAGCCAGGCAGATATCGTCCGCGACCTGTCCCAACGCAGTGGTGTTGGCGCCAGTGGCCGTACCAGCCTGGCGCTGGACAGTAATTTCGGTCTGCAGCTGGATCAGCGTATTAATGAAAATACCGACGCGGCAATTCAACTCTTAGCCAGAAAAGCAGATAAAGACTTTGTCCCAGAACTGACCTGGCTGTACGCCGCCTATACCCCGAATGACAGACTCAAGCTAAGGCTGGGCCGGGTAGGCTTCGACGCCTATATGCTGGCTGACTCGCGTCAGGTCGCTTACTCCTATACCTGGGTGCGGCCACCCGTCGATTTTTTTGGCAGTCTGATCGTTTCTTATTTTGATGGGGCAGATGCAGTCCTGTCTTTTCAGGATGCGCAGCAGGGAAATTATCAGGTGAAGTTATATGCCGGTTTTGCGCGCGGGAAAAGCTATACCGGCCATGCAGACTATGATTTTTCATTGGATGGTTCAAGAATACTTGGTGGTCACCTGGCTTATCAGCGCGGTGCCTGGAGCGCCAGGCTGGGCTATAGCCAGTTGCTGGTCAAGAATGAGTATTCATCTTTAGTTCCTGTGCTCGACGCCTTTCATACCGCGCCTTTGGCTACACTGATCCCGGATGCAGCACAACTCAGTGCTGAGCTCGGCATGCAAAACAAGCGTATCCGTTACCTGTCAGCGGGCCTTGTCTATGATGCAGGGCCGCTGCAGGTTCAAGCGATGTTTAGCCAGACCAGTACAAATAGCCTGAATTTTCCCGACAGTTATGCTGCCTTCCTGTCGGCCAGCTACAGAATGGGGAAATGGACCCCATATGCCACGCTGTCCGCTTCACGCCCGGTTTCAGCACAGATACCACTACAGCCTCCGGCCAACGCACCTGCCGAACTCGTTCAGTTATACAAGGATCTCAACGATGGCATACATAGCCAGCGTAACCGGCAGTCTACGCTAAGCCTGGGACTGCGCTATGACCTCAGTGATGCATCGAATTTGAAATTGCAAATTGACCGTATCCACAGCAGGGAGAAATTTCTGGTGCGTAAGGAGGCACCAGACTGGAATGGGCAGACGATGCTGCTGAGTGCAAGCTATAACTTTGTGTTTTAGTCATGTTTAAAGCGCGCCTGTTTCTTATTCTGTTCAGCCTGTTGCTACTCTGTGGAAGAGCGCATGCAGAATTAGTCGTCATCGCTAATCCATATAGCGGCATCGACAAACTGAGCAAAGACGAGGTCATTAATTTGTATATGGGCAGAACCCGTAAATTTGCAAATGGTCTGAGTGCCTTGCCTATAGACTTAAAAAATGCTGAGCATGAAAAAGCCCAGTTTTATGCGCTGTTAGTCGGAAAAGAAGTCGCGGAAATTAACTCTTATTGGGCAAGATTACGTTTTTCTGGCCAGGGTTCACCACCTTTGCAGGCAGAATCGATGGAAGAAGTAGTACGCATTGTTGCTGAAAACAAAGCCGCCATCGGCTATGTCGATAAAAAAAAGCTGGATAAACGGGTCAGGCTGATTTATGTTTTCGAATAGAGCTCTGTTTTAAAATGGTAAAGCGACGGATCCGGACAGTTAGATGCGTCTGAACATGAGTCATTCATCTCTGTATGCGGTACATCGGAGAGCCGGCTTGCTGACCCTATGTCAGCAGACTCTGTGCGAACAATGCAGTGCACCCTGCTTCTATCGGCGATTATGCGAGAACTATTCAGAACCAGTATCGTGTTCCGGAGTACCAGCATCGTGCTGGGCATTACGCTATTGATCGGTGGATTATTTTCTACCGTCAGTTACCTGTATTTTCTGCGTGCGGAACAGAAGCAGGCGGTGCAAATTATGCATGACTTGCTGAATTCTGTTGAAAATACCGCACAGATAGCCTGTTATTTATCCGATGCCAATCTGGCCAAAGAATTAGTGCAGGGATTAAGTAAAAATCACGACATCCGTCAGATTGTGATTTATCAAAAAGAACACGTACTGGCCAGCTTCCGGCGCGACCCGGATGGAAACCCCAGCCCCATCGATAAAATCCTGTCAGCCACCGCAAACACCAACGGCATACAAAGAAATATTCATTCTCCGTTCAACGCCACCGAACAAGTCTGTACCGTAGCGATGGAAACTGATCAGCTTGCGATACGCGCACAAAGTTCGGAAAAAGCCAGCTTCATTGCTTACCTGTTGCTGCTGCAAGCGATTGCGATCGCGCTCATCGTAGCCGCGTTGATACTGGTGCTGATCACCCGTCCGATTATGAGTATTTCCTCCCGCCTGCACCGTTTAAGGCCGGAAAAAGGTGAGCTGTTGCAATCACTGTCCTATCATGGATCGGACGAGCTGGGCACGCTGGTCAGCGATGTGAATCAGCTGATAGGCAATCTGGTCAATACGCTGGATGAAGAACGTCGGCTGCGCATTCAGCATGCCTTAGGAGAGAGGAAATACCAGACACTGTTTGATAATGCAGAAACTGGCATTTTTCAGATCAATCCGGAAGGACTGCTGCTGTCCTGTAATCAGGCCTTGTTGCGCATGCTCGGTATCAGCAGCATCGCAGAAAATGACGCCATGCTGTTACAAGCGCTGGAGGGGCAAGAGTTGAGATTACACCTGATGATAGATCAGACGACACAAACCGCGCAGCCCGCGTCCGAAGACTTCCTGATAGAAACCGGTCAGGGCTTACGTCAAAAGAAATGGATACATCTGGTGATACATTCGGCTGAAAACGGTGTGCTGCAAGGCCTGATGAATGACATCACCGAGCGCAAACTCAGTGAAGAACAGGCGAATCGTCTGGCGGTCACCGACCATTTAACCAATATCCATAACCGGCTGGGTTTTGAGCGGGAAATGAGCCGCCTGGCGAAAGAAAATGCACGTCATGCAGGCTGTGATTTTTTCCTGCTGCTGATCGACCTGGATAAGTTCAAAGAAGTGAATGACAGCTATGGACATGCCGCCGGTGACAAGGTACTCATGCATTTTTCCGCCATTTTGAGCGCTACCTTACGAAAAACTGACTTTATCGCGCGCCTGGGTGGCGATGAGTTTGTGGTTTTGCTCAGAGGTGTGAGTGAATTAGAGACAGCACAAAGAATTGCCGACAAAATCATCCAGCTGACTCAGCAACCGATTTCTATTTCCGACAATGAACAAGTCATCATCGGTGCCAGCATCGGTATCAGCTTCACCCGTAACCAGGAATTCGCGCCTGCCAGCCTGATAGAAAGAGCAGATGAAGCCTTGTACACCGTGAAAAAGAGCGGCAGGAATAGCCATCATTTCTCGCCCTCCTGAGCCTGAACCTGCCTGAAGTCACTATTCACAGCGACGCATAGCGCTGGCCACAGTCAGATAAAAAGCCAGAAAAGTTTGAAAAGTCCGCTCCGGGATAATATACTGTATATTTAATCAGTATATTATCCCGGAGCGCTGAAAAGCGCCCTGCTTTTCAGCCGCTATCATGTCTACTCTTGAACACCTTCATCCTGCGCTCTGGCGCGCCAATCAGCTGGCGCATAGCGATCTGGCGACTACCGACACCGGTTATGCCGTGCTGCGCACAGAATTGCCGGGCGGCGGCTGGCCATTAGGGCGCATGACGGAAATCCTGAGCGAACCGGGGAGCGCTGCAGAAATGCGGCTCTTACTGCCCGCCTTAAGTCAGATACGCTCCGGCCCGATTGCCTTACTGAATCCACCGCATATACCGCAGATAGCAGCCTTTACTGCGCAACAGATCCCGGCTCAGCGCTTGCTCTGGCTGCCGACGCAAAAACATCAGGACAGCTTGTGGGCGGCAGAGCAAATCATCCGCCATGGCAGTTGTGCCGCGCTCTTATTCTGGCAGACAGCGATACGCCCGGAAGCCTTACGCCGCCTGCATTTGCTGGCACAGCAGACGCAAATGGCATTTTTTATGCTGCGGCCGGCAAACGTCGCCAGCAATCCCTCCCCCGCCTTGCTGCGGGTACAGGTACACAGCGTGTCCTATGGCTTACAAGTGCAGATACTGAAACGGCGCGGCGCACAGTCTGTCGCTTCCTTGCCGCTGTACCTGCCGCAACATCCTTATCTGGCTGGCTTAAGTCATGATCGTGCGCAAGGTTTGCCGCAGGATGTGGCACGCAGCAGCCAGGTGGCGCGCGACATCCTGCAGTCCTGATTGCATGACAACGGCGATACCAGCCCCCGACACCACAGGCAGCACTCATGTCCCCCAGTTCCAACCCAAATCCGGCACAGGCTGTAGCAGAACGCAAACCCGCACTATGGGTGGCGCTGCACTTTCCGCATCTGGCGCTGGAAGCCTTTATTCCACGCTGGGAATGGCAGCAGCATGATCAGGGCAGTGTCATCCTGCAGCAGCAACGTGTGCTGGCGATGAGCCCGGCGGCGCGCACGGCTGGGGTACGCACAGGCATGCGTCGTGGCGGGGTGCAAATGCTGCTGCCCGACGCCAGTTTTTTCCCCTGTGACAGCCGCAAACAACAAGACTTATTACAAGCCGCCGCGCTGGCATTGTTGCAGTACACCCCATCGGTCGCGCTGCATGGCGCAGCTGGCATTGTGCTTGAAGTCAGCAGCAGCCTGCGTCTGTTCGGTGGCATACGCCGTCTGCGTCAGCGCATACGCCTGACTGTGCAGGCGCTGGGGCTCAGCGTCAGCCTGGCCTGTGCGCCGTTTTCTAAAGCAGCAGCCTTGCTCGCGCTGTATGCTGCAGAGCGCGCCAAAGCCGCCTGCTATTGTCTGTCACCGCGCAAGCTGGCTACTGTCATGGATCAGCTACCGGTGCATACCCTGAGTCAGGCGCAAGCCTATCTCGATCTGCTTGAAGGACTGGCCTGCCATCAGCTCAAAGATTTGCAAAAGCTGCCGCGCGCCGGTTTACAACGACGCTGTGGTGCCGCCTTGTTACAGGAACTGGATCAGGCCTATGGCAAAGAAACTGCGCTGCATCTCTGGGTCGTCGCCAGTGAAACCTTCCATATTAAACGCGAGCTGGCTGGCCGCCTGGAACGCAGCGATCAGTTACTGCCGTATGTGCAGGCCTTGCTGACCCAGCTGTGCAGCTGGCTGCGGCTGCAACAGCTGGCCCTGAGTCAGTTACGCCTGTGCTTACACCATGAGCGCGGCCGTAGCGCGATCGCCCCCAGCCAGCTCAACATCATGCTGGCCGAGCCCGGCTGGCAAGAAGCACACTTACAACTGCTGCTGCGTGAACGTCTGCAGCAACTGGGTCTGAGCGGTCCTGTGATTGCGCTGGAGCTGGAAGCCACCGAAACCGCAAGCCGCCAGTTACACAGCGAGGATTTATTTCCCGAACCGGGCGGCAAACCAGAGGATCATCAGCGTCTGCTCTCACTGCTGGTGGCCAGGCTGGGCGAACATCAGGTATTGCAGGCCGCACCGCAGGCGGATTTCCGGCCGGACATTGCGAATCAATGGGTCTCCGTACTGCATAAAAAATCAGCGCAAGCCCATGTTGCCACCAGCGCAGCCCATGCCTTGCTGCGCCCGGTCTGGCTGCTGGCCCAGCCGCTGGCGCTGACACTGCGTCAGCATCAACCCTGGTATGCCGGATCGGTGCTGACCATCATTTCACCGGCCGAACGCATAGAGGCAGGCTGGTGGAGCGACAGCACACAGGTCAGGGATTACTTCATTGCCAGTCATGCCAGGCATCAGCTGTACTGGATCTACCGTGAGCGCAACGTGACGCAAACCGACGGCGATGCGATAGCGCTCAGTTGGTTTTTACACGGGATTTTCGGATGAGTAAGCCGGGCGAAAATGGAATATCCAAAAATGGAACACCCAATGCAGATGCGGCTTACGGGCACAATTTGCCCGATTATGCAGAGCTGCTCTGCATGTCCAATTTCAGTTTTTTACATGGTGCCTCCCATGCCGAAGAACTGGTCAAACGTGCCGCCAGGCTAGGCTATCAGGCCTTGGCGATCACTGACGAATGCTCGCTGGCCGGTGTGGTACGTGCGCATGACGAAGCCAAGGCACAGCAATTGCCACTGCTGATTGGTAGCTGGTTCGCACTCAGCCATGACAGCGATGCGCTATCCTGCCTGCGACTGCTGGTGATTGCACAAAACCGCGAGGGCTATGGCAATTTGTCGGAGCTGATTACGCTGGCACGCAGCCGCTGTAGTAAAGGCAATTACCTGCTCAAACCCGAAGATCTGCAGCCCAACGACAGCGCTTACGCCCACCTCGCCGGTCTGCCCGGTTGTTGCGTAATACTGCTGCCGGAATATCCGCTGCGGCCGGCGATACTGGATCAGCAATTGCAGTGGTTTGCTCAGTATTTTCACCGTTCAGGTCAGCATAGCGGCTGGCTGGGACTGACTTTATTACTGCAGGCTGCCGACGACTATCAACAGCAACACGTGCTGCACAGCGCCGCCAGCTATGGCTTGCCGGTGGTGGCGCTGGGTCAGGTGACCATGCATGTACGTTCCCGCAAGCCCTTGCAGGATACGCTGACAGCGATACGACTGGGTAAAACACTCACGGAATGCGGCTATGCGCTGGCTCCGAATGCCGAGCAGCATCTGCGTTCGCGGCTGCGACTGGCCAGGCTGTATCCGCCTGCAACGCTGGCTGCCACCATACGCATTGCGCAATCCTGTCAGTTTTCACTCGATGAATTACGCTATGAATATCCGGATGAAATCGTCCCGCCTGGTTATACCCCGGCCAGTTATCTGCGGCAGCAAGTGTACCGGGGTGCGCAGCGCCGCTATCCCAATGGTATCAGCGACAGCCTGATACAGCGCATAGAACACGAGCTGCATCTGATTAATGATCTCGCTTATGAACCCTATTTTCTGACCGTGCACGACATCGTGCGCTTCGCGCGTCAGCAAGGCATATTGTGTCAGGGGCGCGGCTCTGCCGCGAATTCTGTGGTGTGCTACTGCCTGCATATCACCGAAGTCAATCCGGAAGTGAACACCCTGCTGTTCGAACGTTTCATCTCCAAAGAGCGTGCCGAACCGCCTGATATCGATGTCGATTTCGAACATCAGCGGCGCGAAGAAGTCATGCAGTATATTTACCGCAAATATGGACGCGAACGCGCTGCGCTGGCCGCCGCCGTCCACACCTACCGGCCACGCGGTGCCTTGCGTGAAACCGGAAAAGCCTTAGGCATCGATCAGGATATCGTCGATGCGGTGGCCAAATCCCATCGCTGGTTCGATAGCAAACAGGATCTGCTGGCACGCTTCGCCGAATGTGGACTCGATACCAGCTCGGCCATCGCACAACAATGGGCGGCTCTGGCGACTCAGTTATTACGCTTTCCGCGCCACTTATCACAGCACAGCGGCGGCTTTGTGATCGCCAAAGGAAAACTATCGCGGCTGGTACCGATAGAAAACGCTGCCATGAAAGAGCGCTGCGTGATCCAGTGGGATAAAGATGATCTGGAATCGCTGGGCTTATTAAAAGTCGATGTGCTGGCACTGGGCATGCTGTCAGCGATACGGCGCGCACTCGATCTGCTGGCAAACATCCCCGGCAAACCAGCCCGCTTGCAAGACATCCCGCGCGAAGACCCGCTGACTTACGACATGATTTGCCAGGCCGATACCATCGGCGTTTTTCAGATCGAATCGCGCGCCCAGATGAGTATGCTGCCACGACTGCAACCGCGCGAATTCTACGATCTGGTGGTACAGGTCGCCATCGTCAGGCCGGGCCCGATACAAGGTGGCATGGTGCATCCCTATCTGCGCCGCCGTCAGGGGCTGGAACCGGTAGAGCAGCATCATGATGCCGCCATGCAGAAAGCGCTGGGGCGCACGCTGGGAGTACCGATTTTTCAGGAGCAAGTGATGCAGATCGCTATGCTGGCTGCGGGTTTCACCGCCGGTGAAGCCGATAATCTGCGCCGCGCCATGGCGGCCTGGAAGCGTAAAGGCGGTCTGGAAGCTTACCAGTCGCGCATCATCAGTGGCATGCAGGCCAATGGTTACGAGCAGGCTTATGCAGAAAGAATTGTGGAACAGATAAAGGGCTTTGGTGAATACGGTTTCCCCGAAAGTCATTCTGCCAGCTTTGCGATACTGGCCTACATCAGCAGCTGGATCAAATGCCATGAACCCGCCGTCTTTCTGTGCGCGCTGCTGAATTCACAACCTATGGGATTTTACACGCCCTCACAACTGATACAGGATGCAAGACGGCATGATGTACAGGTACAGGCAATCGACGTTTGCCACAGTGACTGGGACAGCACGCTCAGTAATGACTGGTTTCACAATCGCTATACCAACACGCCACAAGCCGCAGTCAGACTGGGCATGTCGCTGATCAGGGGCCTGTCTGAAGCGACCGCACAACGCATCATGCAAGCCAGAGCCCTTGGCCCATTTCAGGATACGGCTGATCTGGCACGCCGCGCCGGACTGAACCGGCATGAACTGGAAACCCTGGCAGCCGCCAATGCGCTCATCCAGTTAGCCGGACACCGGCGTCAGGCCTTGTGGCAGGCGGTAGCCGCAGTCGCCGATAAGGATTTGCTGCAGCCAACCCGTGTCGCAGAAAGCACACCGGAATTAACGGCACCCGGCGAAGGACAACAAATACTGAGTGACTATCAGAGTACCGGCCTTACATTGCGACGACACCCAGTCGCACTGTTACGGGCACAGTTACTGAAGCAGCGTTTTCTGCCAGCACGGCTGCTCGCAACGTTTCAGTCCGGTCAGTTTGCACGCGCCTGTGGACTGGTCACCGTCAGACAACGGCCCGGCACTGCCAAAGGTGTGTTATTCCTGACGCTGGAAGATGAAAGCGGGCCAGTCAATGTGATCATCTGGCCCTCTCTGGTCGAACAACAAAGACGTGAAATACTGAGTGCCCGGCTGTTGGGCGTCTATGGTATCTGGCAAAACGAACAGGGAGTACAGCACCTGATCGCCAAACGCCTGGTCGACATGAGTCATTTGATCGGTGCCCTGAGCACCCACAGCCGGGATTTTTGTTAGACGTAAAGTCGGATCAGCATTAAGACTGACCAGCTGAGCGCATCAGCGCCGATAAGCGCTGCACGCCCTGCGCTGCCTCTACGCTGAGTGCGGCAGGCGCAGCACGCCATTGCCGGGCAGCCTGCTGCGCCGCTGCTTTCTGACTGTCGGATAAGCGCGCCTGCAAGTCATCAAGGGCTTGCATCAACTCAGGCTTAGCCTTGGTCTGGTCTGACTGCAGACTTTGCGCAATCAAGAAATATTGATAAGCCAGTTGTTTGTCTGCTTCAGGCTGAGAGTAAGCGAGCCAGGCCATTCTGATCACCGCTGGGAAAAGACCCTGATCTGCTGCTTTCTTGTACCAGCTCAGGGCGCGCTGCCAGTCGCCCTGCTTTTGATATAGCAGCGCGACATCATGTTGGGCGAGTGAATAACCGGCTTCAGCAGCGATACCCTTAAAATGTAAGGCCTGAGCATCATCGGTCGCGATCACACCCGGAAACTGGCCCGCATAATAGCAACCCAGCTTATAAGCACCTAAAGGATGACCCGCTGCTGCGGATTTCTGAAACCAGAACAAGGCTTGCGCCGGGTCTTTCTTAGCACCGGCAATGCCATTATTGAACAGCATACCTGCGTGGTATTGCAGCTCTGCCAGTTGAGCGCCGCTCAAGCTGGTCGCCGCACCCGGCTCACCGGCAGCGATAGTCACTACTTTGCTGGCCATGCTATCGGCAGCAAGCTCCGCTGCGTGCACACTGGCGATGCTGAAACAGCTGGCTAACAGCGCGCCACCTAAAAAGACAGAAAGAGATCGAGAAGGCATGATGGCGCTCCGGAACAGATGAATGATTAAAGGTGTCTGCCAGTCATTGACAGTCTGATGCCAGACACTGAAGTCTGCGCAGTATGCGGCAAGCCAGCCAGCTCACACATAAAAAATGCCGGTGTATCAAGTCGTGCAACCGGAGAGACCAGTTGGCAAACCCAGGCATCCAGCCCGGAAAATCAGTTCAGCACCAGACCAGCTACATGCTCAGAGATGATTTGCGCACTGGCCGCCAGTGCCTGTTGTTCTGCGCTGTCGAGTGGCGGATGCAAGGTCTGCAGGATGCCAGCCCGCCCGACTACCTGCGGCAGCGACAAAGCCACATCGCGCACGCCCTGCACCTGATCCTGCACGGAAGAAACCGTCAAAACCTGACGCTCATCAAACAGGATGCAGCGGCTCAGCAAGGCAATCGCTGCGCCGATGCCATAATACGTGGCGCCTTTACCAGCAATGATTTGATAGGCGGCACGGCGCACCGCCTGATCGGTGTGTGCCATCACAGCTGCATCCAGCTTGCAGCCACGGTCAGCCGCAAACTGGCTTAAAGGAACACCAGCCACGCTGGCACTGGACCAAAGCAGCACTTCACTATCGCCATGCTCGCCCAATACATAGGCATGCACAGAACCCGGCGCGACACCACAGTGTTGCCCCAGCAAAGCGCGGAAACGGGCGGTATCAAGCATGGTGCCTGTACCCAGCACACGGCGTGCATCCGCCCCCGCCGCCACGGCAATCCGGGTCGCCACCTGGGTCATGATATCAAGCGGATTAGTCGCAATCAGCAGCACTGCATCCGGTGCGTAGCGCAGGATAGCGGGAATAATGTGCGCAAAAATATCCGCATTACGCTGCAATAAAGCCAGCCGGCTTTCTCCGGCTTGCTGACTGACACCCGCCGCCACAATCACCAGCGCAGCATCCTGCAAGTCGGCATACTGCCCGGCACGGAGATGCACAGGGTGAGAAAACGGCGTGGCATGCAGAATATCCATCACCTGCGCCTGTGCCAGCGCTGGCTGCTGATCGACCAGCACCAGCTCACTGCCTATGCCTTGTAAAACCAGCGTATACGCAGCAGTACTGCCTACATGCCCGGCACCGACTATCCCGATTTTCATTGCTATACTTTCCCTGTCTGGCCTGCGCCGCAGCGTTTATTTTTGTTTGCTCTGTTTTTCTTTAGCGACGCGCTCTACCAGCACTTCCATTACCTGAAAAGCAGCAGGCAGGACTTCATCATTGGTGAGCTTAGGATTGGCCTCAACCACCATCGATGTCTGCGTCACATACCGGCCATCAATCACAAAAGTCGGAGTTGACGTGACACCATAATTTTCCACCAGACGCGGCAGGCGCTTCATCATACTCAGCACAGAAAACGAGTTATACGCATCCAAAAAGGTCTTTTGATCTATGCCATGTGTCACCGCCCAGCTCAGATTATCCTGATCGCTGCGCAAACGCTTACGCTGAACATGCCAGGTAATCAGCAAACGCGCATGCATTTCCTTATCCATACCGAGCGCTTCCAGCGTCAGGAACATGCGCGCTTCAGGGTCGGTTTCTCCGTAATACGGCAAATGGATGCGACGGAATTCGACTTTATCGCCCATTTTCTTCAACCAGTCCTGCAGCGCAGGCTCCAGCGCATTACAGGCCGGGCAGTGGTACATGAAAAACTCGATTACCTCGACTTTTTTCTCAGCCGCCCGTACCGGCATAGGATTACCCAATACCTGAAACTCTGCACCACGTACCGGATTCGGCGGTGAAGCCGACACCACACCGGCCCACAGAGTGCAAGCTAAAAACATCCAGCGAAAACCACGCATACTTTCCCCGACAGTTATAGGCAGACAGTCTGTGCAGACTGCCTGCAAAATGTTCATACACAGAAACCGTCAAGTATCGCATAAATTGCAGATTGCCCGCATAAAGCGCCACATTCAACCAGAGCTGCATCGTTTCTCGTTACTTGTATCAGATGAAGACTCTGACCGGTATCATCCTGCCCTGTGTATCCGCGTCGACCATTTAGCAAAAGTCTGTTCAACTGGCATACCCAATTGGGTTTGGACCTGCGTTCAGCTTGTGCCCGGACGATTTACCTGCAAAAGAATACTCAAAATATTCAAAAAAATGTTACGCATAGAACCTACCCAAAACCGCCCCAGTGGCGTGATGCTTCCTTGCCGTACCGCGGGTGTAGCCAGGGTTTCAGGCAAGATGTTGCCTGCTGGTCTAACGGACATCGCATATCAGTGATATTTCTCACAGCAGCAAAGGGGGTTCCAGTCTTGCCGGGACAATTCTGCGTCAATCTTAATGAAAATTTTATTGCCAATGATAGTATGCAAAAAACACATCAAGCAGTAACATGGTGGCGCTAGCTGCCCCACTTACCCACACTCAGGAAAACTGCTGTCTGGCTGCTTCCTGAATTTTTTAAAACATGGAACACATATGAAATCAGCGATAGAAAATAAACTTTGGTTTAGCATGCTCATCACCTTAATCGCCCTGTTGTGTACCAATTTGCTGTTTTCGCGCGCCCACCTCTCCCCCTACGACGCAGAGCTGTTCTCGGCGACACAAATTATTTATCTGTTTTGCTGGTTTGGCTTTGAGCGGATTTTTAAATTAAGCTTTTCGCTGATTTATATACTGAGCAGATCAGAGCAAACGCCTATAGCCACCGGCGCCCCTGGCAATACTCAGCTGCAGGATATTCCGCCGGCTGTACAGCGCTCAGATACAGTGCATTAAATCAGACGGCAGCATGCTGCGGCCTACACTCCGAATAATGCCGCCGATGTGAAATGTCGAATTGCTCAAGGCCAGACCCGTAGGGTACAACCGGATTAGCTCTCATTTTTTCTTTCAAGATTTAACTTCCTCGACTAAACTTTGTGCCGCTTCGACTTTGGTGACGCCTCCGACCCAGTTCATGACTTTGTCGGCTGGCACATCAATTGTGCCTTAGACGTATCTGGCTGGAATATCTGCTGCACGGTACAGAGCAATCAGTAGACTCGCGGTGTCGAAGGCGTTGCCGCGTTTGTTTTGTAGCGTGAGTTCACTGCCCTGGATAGAGCCATAGCTGGGGATGAAGCTGATGTTGTTTCTGACCCAGTTATAGATTTGTACCGGGTTGTTGTTGAGTTCCTGGGCTTTGACCGCGGGGGGGTGAGTTGAATGTCTTCGGTGGCGGCCAAGTCTGCTGCGTTAGGGGTGGCAGGGAGGGTAATGGGCGGTGGAATAGGAAAACAGCGAAACACTGCTTCGCGCCTACATAACGATGAGGCCTTGCAAAGCCGAGTCCTTGCCTCGCAGCATTTGTTCATGGATAGAGTTTGGAATCGGGCGTAGCCTGACATTTTTTCTTTAGATCGTAGCCTAAGTGGTGGTCTGAATTGCGCCACCCCTTAGGCTTTTTAATGCGCCAAAAATGCAAACATACTCTTAGAGAAATAAGAAATATTCGCAATCACACCGAATGTTATCTGCAGCCAAGCTATCCACTTTAGAGGACTACAAGCTCTCGACTCTCGCCAAGTCAGCCCGATACAAAATATAACCGTCCCCCACAGCAAATAACCAAATACATCCAGCGACAAACCGAATGCCATTTTTAACAAACCAATCGTAGAAACAAATAAAAATAGCCTCGAGTAATAATCTCTATATTCCTTCGATATCCCACCAAAAATTTTTGGTAGCAAAGAAGGAACCAAACCTAAACAAAGAACTACAGTGGACGAATATACCCAAATAACGATCATTACAGTTTCCTTCAGACTGAGTTAATTTCGTTTCTTATGAATGAACAGAATCTCAAATCCAACCAGACACTCACTTACAAGAGTGAGCGGTATTTGACCTTCCCTCGACAATGAGTTCACCATCAGGTGAATGTCATGCAGCGAGATTCTCTTGATTTTGTTTCTTTACCCAGTCTTCCAGATATTGAACCGGCGAGCGGTAACCTAATGTGGAATGCTGCCGCGTTCGATTATAAAACACCTCAATATATTCAAAGCTCGCAGCTTTCATTGCATCATGGCTTGCATAGCGAATTCCATGATAACGCGCATTCTTGACGCTGTTAAACCAGCTCTCGGTCGGTGTATTATCCCAGCAATTTCCCTTGCGACTCATGGAGCAAATCATACTCAAACTCCTTGAGCTTGCCCTGAAACGCTTGACTGGCATATTGACTGCCACGATCTGAATGATGCATGGCCCCGGCTGCCGGTCGGCTCTGGGCGTCTGTTAAGCGCTCTCGGCCAGGAATTACGTCGCGTTGCCAGGTACGATAGCCACTCACGCTGACTTCAAAAACGGTGCACATCTCTGCTAAAGAATAGGTTTTGCTGTTGGCTGCGATCCATGCATACTTCACAGAACATCTTTCGTGAAGTATGCCGCCGCCTTTTTATGATTTCATGCTCCCTTTTCAGTCTGGCCACTTCTGCTCTTAAACGGGATAGCTCCATGGCTTCTGGTGTGACGGCTTTCGTGCCTGTACCTTTCAGTTTTCCTTCCGACGCAGCCTTGATCCAGTTGCGCAGCGTTTGACCACTTAAGCCCAGCTCCTTGAGGACTACAGAGATGGCTTCACCATCTGAAACACGTTTAACGGCCAGCTCTTTAAACTCGGTCGTGTAAGCTGCTTTTGGTATTCTGTTCACCATTTGTCTTTCCAAAGTGTCGTTGATTTTACGTCACCTTTGGGGAACTAAATTTCAGGGGAAGCTCTCAATCAGCTGCCACTTATTATTCATAATCAACAAAGAGTTATCCTAAATTCTGACAATTTAGATTTTAGATTTATCCGTTATTCAGCTATATTGACTTTATCCGAATATCGGATATATTGGTTTTATCTGAGTAATGGATATTTTTTATGTCAACCGTGCCCGCATCCCAGCTTGTTATCACCACACCACAGCTAGGTCAACTGCTGCTGTCTACACGCAAGCGGCGTAAGCTCACGCAGACCGCGGTAGCGCATCGCCTTGGCTTAAGTCAAAACCGTATTTCACACTTGGAACAACATCCGGATGAAATCAGCCTAAAGCAGTTGCTTAGTTGGTGCGCTGTAATCGGGTTGGAGCTGAGGATCAGCGAACCAATTGAGGGTGAGCCTGGCAGCTCTGCGGAGTGGTAATCATGGGCCGCCGCGCGCATAGCCAAACACTCAATCTCTGGGCAAATGGGGACTACGTCGGGCGCTGGACGGTCAAAGCTTCGGGAGAATCCGAACTGCAATACGACGCGGCCTGGCACAATTCCCCACGTGGGCGTCCGATCTCACTATCCCTTCCATTTAATCTTCATAACGAACCGTTAAAGGGAAACCGCGTTTTATACTACTTTGATGGATTGTTGCCAGATAGCGACGCCATTCGCAGACGGGTCGCAGCCCGCTTCAAGACAGGTTCGATCGAAGCATTCGACCTGCTCGCGGCTGTTGGCCGGGACTGTGTTGGTGCTTTGCAGCTTCTGCCTGAGGGCATCACCCCACAAGGGCAAGGAAAGGTTGACGGCATCGTCGTTGAAGATGAGGATATAGAGCGACACTTGCTGGACGTGATTAATCCGGGCCAATACGGCTCCATGCAAGACCCTGATGACGACTTCAGAATTTCGCTGGCCGGCGCGCAAGAGAAGGACGCGTTCCTATGGTGGAACGGAAAATGGATGAAACCGCGTGGCGCAACACCGACGACACACATCTTCAAGCTCCGGATCGGACTAATTGGCGGAAAAAAAGCAGACTTCACTACGTCGGTCGACAACGAGTGGTTGTGCCTGCGTCTGCTCAGAGAGTACGGATTGCCAACGGCAAATGCTGAGATTATGACTTTCGGTACACAACGGGTGCTCGTCGTCGAGCGTTTTGACCGGACGCTGTCGCAAGATGGTAAGCAGCTGTTCCGACTGGTTCAAGAAGATTTTTGTCAAGCGACCGGGACCTCGCCACTAATAAAATACGAAAACGAGGGAGGCCCGGGCCTGCGGCAGATATTCACCTTGCTGCAACAGTCACAACAAGCGGTCGCAGACATGCACACACTGTTGGCTGCGCAACTACTGTTCTGGATACTACGGGCGCCAGATGGTCACGCCAAGAACTTCAGCATCCAGCTACTCGCTGGTGAACAGCGCTTCAAGATGACGCCCCTCTATGACGTAATGTCCGCCTACCCTGCTATGGGCAATGGTCCAAATCAGTGGGCAGAACAGGACATCAAAATGGCTATGGCACTGTTCGGAAAAAGCAAGCACTACCTGGCGCATAAAATCACGCGACGCCACTTCAACAATACTGCAAAAAAAGTAGGTTACGGCAACAGCGCGGAACCCCTCATCCAGGATTTCATTACCCGAACACCTGCAGTTATAGATAAGGTCCGCGCGCAGCTGCCAGCCGGGTTCTCTGAAAAGGTCGCTGACCGAATTCTCGGTGGCATTCTCGCGGCAGCGCGCGCCCTGGAAGGAATGTCCGCCGTCTGAATGCTTGCCTGGATCGCGGCGCATAAGGCGCATGTAATCAGTAGCTCAGTATCACGAAACAAGCATACTCTCCCCCTCTAATGGATCAAGTAGATAGCATTATTGCATTTACTTAACATTGAGTACGAAATTCAGCTCGAGACTTCGAGTGAGATATAACGACTACGCGCCATAGGCATCAGCCGCCTACTTCGTTTTAGGAGAAAATACAGTGGCTTTAGCTTAGGTTAACAATATTCAAAAGGAAAAAATAGTAATTTCTTGCTTTTTGGAGTGGGTGTCTTTCGAATTGCTCACCGTGATCTGGCGCATAAGCTCGATCAATTGGAGAGTAAGGCGGATTTGATTGAGGTCAAGCACGATAATTTTGAGCGCAATACACGTCTTCAATTGAAACAGGTGTTTGAAGCGACCCGGGAATTGAGTTAGCCGCCGGAACCTGCGACCAAGAAGCGGCCTATCGGCTTTGTGGCGCATGACAAGAAGACGGTACCGACTTTAAGACTGTCGTCTTGCAGGTGATTGGCATCTGCAATCAGGTACCACAGGCTGCTGTCTCCCCAGACTGCTTTGGCGATGCCGGCGAAGCTGTCTCCCTGACGAATGACATAGGTGCTGTTCGTCGTGCCTGCTCCCAGTGCCATGGCGGACTGGTAGCTTTGGTTGATGCTGTCTTTACCCGGATCTTTGGTATTACTGCTGCCAATCACTTCGTCGTTAATGAGGAGGCTGTAGACCGTGTCGGATCCTTGCTGCATACGCAGGATGTGGCCTGCGGTGTCAACCTGTATGGTCCGGTCTGTACCGTTGACGTCATGAATCTCCGTAGCGTGACCATTGGCGTCGTAGGACCAGGTTTACTTAACCGCTGACAGCAGCAAAAAAAAGAAGCCTCAACTACCCCTTGCAACTACAGGGATTAGATGAGGCTTTTTTAGTTTTAGAAATAAAGAAGAGTAGCGGGAATTTAGCCGTCCTTCATATTAATCAGGCCTCCATGCGGCGCATCTTGATGCGCCTTACCGGGTTACGCCTTACGGCCTTGGCGACCCGACTCGCCGTAGCCGATTCGAGTTGTCGGCAAGCGGGATACATTCGTTGCATCCGTGTAGCCTAGCAGCTTGGTTTCAATGACTTGGTCATTGGCATTGTAAGTATAGGTAGTTACCCAAGCCGATGAACGTGCGTCACTGATGGACAGCACATTACCCCAACGGTTCCTGTTTTAGTTTTTCTTGCACAGCATAAATAATCAACATCGCACCATTCCTTGCATCTGCATGATCTTTATACAGAAGCTCGTTATACAAGCCTTCTGGATTCGCTGCTTTAATATCTCGCAACAAAACCATGTTTTGCTCTCCTGCTAGACCGTATTCTTCTACGATGAAATTAATATGCTCTCCTACATCCCAATCAACCAAATTTGTTTTTGTCCGCAAATATAATTTCTGAGAGTCGGACAAATTTTTTAAAAAATCTGAAACGGCATCATCAAACGTCACAGGCCAATTCATGAGCTACTCCTCTTATCTAGTTGGAAGAACTTTGTACGAAATACCTGGCGTATTTTTTGCAAAATTATGCCAAACCTCGTTCTTAAACCATATATCGAATTTTTTCGTGGTCACTTCCGCAGATGTTCTCAAAATACCTGCACCGAATTGATTCGACGTTATCTGCTGTGCTTTTGCATACTGTTTTGCCACAAACGATGATGCATTCCCTTGTATTTGTTCAAGTGGGAATCCTGCCGCCGATCTGTCGATTTCCATCACATAGGTAAGATCATCAGTTACAGCCCTAATAGATTTTGCTTAATAAGCCAATCCACTTCTAATATCAGCAATAGAAAAAGGCGAACCATTCGGGTGATTATGAGTAAAGGTATTACCCGATATAAGATTTCTTTCTTCTTGGGTAAACATGATGGCAGAATCCTGACCAATTTTCGCATCACGTCTTACCAAGACTCGCCCTGCATCATCCACTACAACACCAGTTTCGAAGCCTTGCTTGGCGATCTGTGGCTCAATGCGAGCAAACGTACTATCCAAACCTGGTCGGGCTAAATTGGAATACAAGGTATCCATTTTCCCAGAAAGGAAACTTTGTAATCTACCTAAACGCTGCGCCGAAGCACCCGCAATTCCCGACAATTCAGCACCCACTCCTCGAATTATGTTCAGGTATTTTTTAGGGTCCATTAAAACATCTGCGCCAAGCCAAGCGGCACCAGCAATCGTTTCGGCTTGTCCAGCTTTACGCTCAAATGCAGCGTAACCAACTTGTTCAAATGTGCGGAAATCCGTTATTCCAGCTTCATACATTCCCACCCATGCGTTACGTGTTATTCCTTTGGCTGAAGTCGGGTCGCTGAAGAAATCTAAAGTTTCTTTAGTGAGATTGCCAAACTTGAGATGATTTACAACGGCAACATCAGTAAATCCAAGATCAGCTAATCCGTGTGTTGCAACTGCTTCTAGTAGCGTCGCACGACTCATTCCCGAGTCATATGCTTTATCTCTTTGACTGGCAACTGCACGAGCAAGAAAGTCTTTGTCATCCGTTTTTAGTGCGACGCCCAACACCGCAGCATATTCAGAATCGTAGCCTTTTTCTCGGATGTCACTGACAACACCATTAAAACAAGTGTCGTCACCTTTGAATTTTTCTAAAATATCTTGCGTATTTTTAGCACGAGACCAGAGTGATCCCAGAGTACTCAATTTACGTTTAAATGCCGGATCGGTTTTATTGCCGACTTTGGCCTCTTCAAAATCGACATCGACCGTTTCTGGTTGTGTTGAATCATTGGATTTTGTACCAGAATTAGCCTCCGCCAGGGAAGACCCCAACGCATTGCCAAATGCATCTGTGCTGTTAACTACATACGTGGCAACCGATCAGCTTCGTTGAAATCCGAGTCTAACCAGCAATCGATCTTCGATGAGACTTCTAATACCGTCCAATTCACACCGTTCCGGCTATGAATGAAGACGGTGTCTTCCTCGCATGCCAAGGCACCGAAAAAACCTTCTTCACCAAAATAAGCCGCTGACAGACTTGTAAAGGGGGTGAGTGTATCCAAACCTTCAATATGCATCTCCCGAACCAATAGCCCATGGGACTCTAGATCGAGAATGTGCAGCCCTTCCACTATCCGCGCTCCCTGTGCAAGTTTGCGGCATATGACAAAAAGATTCTTTTGCGGCGTATACAGGGTCAGGATCAACCGTGCGGAAGCCTCGACATGAATGACTTCACCGCTTTCACGAGAAACAAAGGCCAGCGCAGAATAGTCACTTGCCAAGGGCTGAACAGGAATCGCATCTTGGCTATCGAAGAATGAGGTATTTTTTCTCGCGAACATTGCAAGCATAATTCGACCATGCCCCTCAACATGTGCGCTGCCTCCCCAAGTTTCAAACTGCAAGATACGGTCTAGACCAGTCTTATCAAAACACTGACCTAAGATATTTGCATCGCTGCTAAGTGTTCCCATTAAACTGATCTCTTCCCAGCGATCCCCCGTCAAACTGCATCGTATCAATGCCGGGCGACCAAGCGACACGTCCGGATCGGTTTGATCAGACCAATCACTGATACTTCGCTGAGTCATGCCTGCAAGAATAAGGAAATCACCTTCGCGCCACGCAGACCAGACCAGATAAGGAATCGGTTCCAGGTTGACCAGTTCCAGGCGTTGGTTCCGAAGGTAATAGAGATGGAAACCCGACTTACTGGCGACGCCTAGCTGCGGGTGCGCGCCCCCTAACGCGTTCGCACCGAGAATAGCGCCGTCGTCACGCTCTTCAATCAGCCACGTACCGGGATAGACTGATCCGCTGTCCCTATACACCGGCAGATCAGACTCATCAATCACCTGACATTGTAAATTAGACTTGTTCAGGTGATACCAAAGCCGCCCCCGACTCGCCCAAGCACGTTTCCAAGGGGTCGGCGATAGACTCTGAAGACAGTAAGGATAGACACCGAAATCTATAGCCTTGACCCCGACGTCTGGCACCAACAGAGCAAGCTTCCTGCCGAAGCGTATCGCAGGTCTTTCCAATATATCGAATATCAGCGCGTCATCCACCATGTTCATTTCCTCTTAAACCAGTTTGTCACGGAATTCCAACCAGATTTTATCGAGTTGTATCGAGGTATATATTCACGCGGTTACCGTAGTCGCCCCACATAGAACCGGGAATACCGCCCACAGTCGAAGGAAGTTTCCCTTCAGGTAAACCATAATGATCGCCAAGGTTCACCCCTAGCTCCTTCAAGTTTTCTGTAAGCCTGACGGTCGCGGGAAGCTTTTCAACGACGGGAAGTGAACCATTCATACCAAGCGCAGCTTCCACCCCCGCGCGACATCCCAAATCCACTGGTTCCGAGCATCGGCACAGCGGTCAGAGAACCAAGCTCAGGCATATTGATTTGTCGTAGTACAGTTTGATTCAGTGCCTGCTACGCCACGGATTCGTCACCAGACCCGACAGTTCGGTAAAAGCGTGCATTACGGTCATAAGCGGCTTGATCACCTGCATTAAGGCTGCCATTTTCTGCACGGTAAAGTTTAAACCATTCAGCGTATTACGCGCCAGATTGTATTTAACTTGCTCACTAAAACTATTCTGTGGTTTCTTTTCTTCGACGCTTGAACTCGCCTCAGCCAGGCTAGACCCCAACGCATTGCCAAATGTATTATCAAATATTAATAAGATTTTTGATTCTGTTCGTGCGAGGAGGCAAATTCAGAGGGAACTTCGTGATCAGAATTAAGCAAGACTAATTTCCGAATTCGCCAATGCTGGTGTGTTGGCACAAACTCCGCGCGCCAGAGAGCTGGTTTAAAAGTAGTTCTCCAATCATACATTTCATCTTTATATTCAAACCAAGGCACACCGTTAGCAATACCAATTGCGGTCACCCAAGTAGGAGGCCAATGAGGCGAGCTTGCACGCCATATTGTCAGAATTCTGGAAATAAGTGCCAATCGCATAGACAAGTCTTGCCATGTCTCTCCACCATCAGCGCTGTAACGCATTCGGAGTTTAGTCCAGTCGCCCGTCCAACCGGGACTCGATGAATCGTCGAGCCAAGCCTGAATGACTTGTCCATCTTGTGTGCTTTCTTCAAACTCTAAAGCCATTCTTACCTCCTCCACGGCAAGTTATACATCTCTGCTTTTGCTAATGCAGTAAAGGTTTGCATCCTTTCAGTGCGACCAAGACCATACATGCTTTCTTAGTATCCCTTGGCGGCCATACCATCGACGGTACGAGCGTCGAGCGGATTGGCACGGGCCATTTTAACCACATCATCCTTGAAATCGCTCAATGGAAACCGCCAGCCAGTTGGCTCTTTATAGCGCAGCATGTCGTCGGTTTGCTCAGAATGGCGCACTTCGTGGAATAATGTTTCCGCAAATTGTTCAGCCTCCCTGGAGGATAAAGACGCTCGGGTCAGCAAATCATTGCGTATTTTTATTTGCCAATCACGCCCCTCGAAAACAGCATTTTCAGAAGTAAGCTTTTGTTTATCCGGTAAAGTTACATCGTTAGTTAGTTCAACTCTTGGTAACTGCGCACTGTCAGTTAAGTCATTGGCTCCCGTTTGTGCGTTCGACATCTTGCCATTTTTCAGCTTGTATAAACTTTACTGGTGCAATCTTATAGGTGATACCTTTCTCTGTGTACACTTGATCAGGCGCTCCCCAAGATGCGTTGACTCTCTGTTTAAGGAAATCAAGATCCTCACCAAATAAACTCGCAGTCCCCTGTAGAGTGAATGTCTTACCGTCTTCAATAACTTTGATATGCCCATTTCTGAACGCCTTAGATTCGCGAAAATCAGTATTAAAATTTGCATCACGATGCGCAGCAGGTCGGGATTACACCTCAATCAAATGAACTCCGCTTCTCAGCAACGACATCATAATGCGCAGGGCATGTCAGACAGGCTGGCTAGTGAAAAACGAAAAGAGGAGTCCACGTTGAACGTGTCTAGCCAGAAAAGCCGGTTCCTTTTGCCATCAGCACAGCATTCAGGATGATGAGCACGATACCGCACAATTCCAGCCTTATTACTCTACGTATGTTTTTTAATTCAGTCCCGCTGAGCGCCGGGATTCTATTTTGTTTAATGGTTTTACCCCAGCGCAGAAATACCACCGTCGGATAAATTGAAATCAGGCCAACAACAGCAAACACCGCCATTTTGAACAGGAAGGCATGACTGTGCAGATAATAATCAGCTCCTTTTTCAAAATACATCACGCGTAGTACACCTATTACCAATATGAGTGTGGCACTCATTCCATAAAGGGCATCCAGAAAGCGCAGCGATCTGGCGGAAGACATGGTGATGGGCTGGGCGATGAATACTGCTTCTGCAAGCAAGGCACTGACCAGTGTAAAGGCAGCCAGGTGGTGAAGAAAGGCGACAAGTATACTCATTTGGTTTATCTCGCTTAAGCCAGGAAAATCAGTAAGAGTGGGGAGTCTAAGCCCTTGACCAGTTTTGAGAAATCAATGAGTGATCAGTGCCCGAAAATTTGTCGCGAGACAGCGCAATAATGGCGTGAACTGAAAACGTAGAAGCTACACGAAAAAAAAACAGATGGTCGCACACGACGCAAACTCCAGGTCGTCGCCTTTGCTCTCCAGCGTTTTGCTCCTCACAAAATCGCTTAAGTTCTTCGGCTTTTAATATGTCATCGTCGCTATCGTGATCGTCTTGCGTTTTTTCGAATGGTGATGAGATTGCCATCAAAATCATTTCATCGCATCCGGGAATTGCCCGTTCGTAGTCATTGATCCACTCGAGAATAAATTGGCTTGTGCTTGACAGGGTCTCAACGTGCTCACCTCAACTGGCTCAGCCATTTCATGGTACCGCAAAGCCTGTTCGATGTTCTCTTAAAAATAAGTATTACCAATAAGCTGATAAGCCCTGACCGCGTGCATAGGAAAGTTAGTATCTTCAAGTGCGTGCACAGAAAGTCTCATCTTCCAAATGATCGCATCAAGGCTGCAATCACGCCGGATGAGAGGTTGCCAGTTTCGGCTTAAGCGATTCCATGCGGGGTATCACGATATGTCCTACGGAGGATTGTGTCATACAGCCTCCTCGTCAGTATTTCACAAATCAATGACAAAATTCTTTCATGATTTCATTGAGTCTCAGCGGGAGTCCTGCATCTAGCCTTTGTTCGTCAGTTATCGCAGGATTAATCGGGCAAACCTTAATAGGTGCTCTTGAAACTAATTCCAATCCATATTCTTTAGATATTCCACTGGCTTTGAGATACCTGTTGACACGATCAACCATACTTCCTGTCTCATTCAACGAACCAAGTCTGACCGCCTTGCGTGATAAGAAAAATCCGATCAAGTGGTTTTCCTGGGAGCGCCAACTCTCATTTTCTTCAGATTCTGAGCCAGTATTTGTATGTTGAAAAATACGCGACGCCAAAGTAAATTCCAATGCAGTCCAAGGCAAATCGTCTACCATCATCTCAAACAGGCGTATCCGATTGGCGGCATCTGACTTTAACTCGGTCGCCCTATCATAGACATCGCCTCGTTTAAATAGCGAACGAGTTTTTTGATCAACCTGATAGAGCTTATTAATTTCGACAACCCTGTCTATGTTTTCAGCATTTACTGACGAGGCAAAAATCAGGCTTACCGACAGCAGTATGGTTTTTAAAAATTTCATGCAGCTACCTCAGTGTTTACATTTAATGTTTAACATTTGGCATGGTCTTCACCACATTCTATGCTGCGCATCACGATGCGCCCTGCGAGGGCTTGTGCCTTACCGCTTTTCCTCAAAATTGCAACTTGCCTCGTTCACAAATAAAAATCTTTTAATTCAATTTTCTCGAATCATAGATAAACTTGACCGGCGCAGATTGAACTACATTAATTCGATCAGTGATGTCATTGAATTGAAGGTGGTGGTGCACAATTTCGTATTCATGCTTGCCGGATAAAAATCTGAAGCTATCAGCAATTTGTAAAAAAACCGTACTTTGTTCCTTTGGTTGAAACATGACAAAAAGGGCTTTCGTGAACGCGTATCGTTTCACCATCGGGCCGATATAATCCAATTGTACTCCATCGACTTTGACCACGAATTCCGGCTCAGCCAACGAATAGATCTGCTTAGGCCTTCCTCTCACTGCAATACCCCATACCCCCTCCATAATCAAAATAGGTTCATTCGAGACATTTTCATAATGAATGGTTACGATGATCGAATTCTCAGCTACCTCCACGCTTTGTGTGACTTGAACTGAATTAGCATCTTCCACTTTAGTTATTTTTGACGATGTGACTTGCGCATTAGACGTTGCCGCAAAATAGAACGTGACAAAAATAAAAATGATGATCGATTTGCATACATTCGACATATTTTTTATCTACCAATAATATTGATTAAAAATATCAGTGCTGCAGTAATGGACTCAGACAGGGCGCATCGCGATGCGCCCTGTCATGCCGTTTGAGGCCAGGCTTCTGTGCAAAGTCCATTGCACTGAAGCGCGGCCTGACGCTGGTATTGGTGAGATTAATCCTCTGCGCTGCCCGGCAAAGTCAGGCGGCCGGTGTGGTAGTCGTATTCGTAGACTTCACCGTAGCGGCCCCATTCGATGGCGACTTCGAGTACGCGTTTGGCTTCTTTCTCTTTGAGGAATTCCTGCAGCAGATCCAATACCGGCTGCTCAGCCACACTGCCGCTGGGGTCACGTTCCAGTTCGCGCCGGATGTGGGCGACCAGCGGTACATGGGTCAGGCATTGCTGGCCAAAGATGTCCTGCTTCAGCGATTGCTCTGCGTGTACATATTGCTGGCCCAATGCGGTCAGCAATATGTCGCCTTTTTCCAGACTGGCCAGACCCAGCATGCTCAGCGCCTCGTAAGTCGGGAATAAATCCTCGTCTGACAATTCAGCTTCTTCCGCCAGTTCCGGCAAATCAGCACGACCCAGGAAAGGTGCTTCGGCCAGCATATCGAGGATGCCTTCGATGCGGCTGATGGTGGTTTCCGGTAAGCGGTAACCCAGATGACGCGCTGCCGATTCAGGATGGCTGTCGCTTTGTGCGCGCATGGTCATCAGGCCATAGACCTCATCGATCAGCGCCCTGACTTCCAGCGAATCCGGATCACGCGGACGCGGCAGATCGACCGGAATTTCACAACGTACGGTGCCAGGATCGCTGGTCAGCAATACGATGCGGTCGGCCATCATGACGGCTTCTTCGATATTATGCGAGACGATCAGGATGCCCTTGGTCGGGATTTTTTTCTGCTCCCACAATTCCAGCATATCATTGCGCAGGGTCTCACCGGTCAGCACATCGAGTGCGGAGAAAGCCTCATCCATCAACAAAATATCGGGATTGGTGACCAGCGCACGCGCAATGCCGACGCGCTGTTTCATGCCGCCCGACAGTTCGCGTGGCAAAGCACCACCAAAGCCGGACAAGCCGATCAATTCCAGCACCGCATCGGCACGTACGGTACGTTCAGCCTGCGGCATGCCCTGCGCCTCCAGACCCAGTTCTACATTCTGTTGTACCGTCAGCCAGGGGAATAACGCGAAGGATTGAAACACCATTGCGATGCCGGAGACCGGCTGATTGATTTCACGTTCGCGGTATTTGACCTCGCCATGATCGGCACTGATCAGGCCTGCCATAATCCGCAATAAGGTGGATTTGCCGGAACCAGACTTCCCTAACAAGGCGACGATTTCACCTTCTTTTAACTGAAAATCGACTTTATCCAGGATCACTCTGGCCTGCCCGTCTGAGGCAGTGAAAGATTTTGCGACACGCTGTAAATCCAGTAAATTTTTTTGCATCATGACTTACTCCTTGTGCAGTGCCTGCCTCTTGCAGCCACTGCCGGTCTGTATGTTTATTTGTTCGTCGGTATTCATCGCCGGGCCTTGCCGCTGGCGATAGTTTGCTTGGTCTATGCGCTGTTGTCGCTGTGCTTTAGCGCAGGTGCTGATCGGCCAGCACATATAATTTGCGCCAGAAAAAGCGATTCAGCAGCATCACAAATACGCACATCACACCGATGCCGAGCGCAATACGATGAAAATCGCCCGCTTCCGTCATTTGCTTGATATAGCTGCCCAGCCCATCAGCCATCAGCGTGGTATCGCCCCAGGTCACGTATTCAGCCACGATACTCGCATTCCAGGAACCGCCGCTGGCCGTAATCGCACCGGTGATATAGCTGGGAAATACAGCGGGTAAATACACCCGTTTCCACTTGAGCCAGCCTTTGAGACCCAGATTATCCGCAGCCAGCCTTAACTCATTTGGAATCGCAGCGGCACCGGCAATCACGTTAAACAGGATGTACCACTGGGTACCAAATACCATCAGCGGACTGAGCCAGATATTCGGCGTTAAATCCAGCTTCACCATCACCAATACCACCAGCGGGAACATCAGATTGACCGGAAATGCGGCGAGAAATTGGGCAATCGCCTGCACCCCTTGAGAATACTTAGGCCGCAAGCCTATCCAGATAGCGACCGGCACCCAGAACAGCGAGGCAATGGCAATCAGCAGCATTACACGCAACAGCGTCAGTGCGCCTAAACCGACCACATGGGCGACTTCGCGCCAACCGACCACACTATGTATGAACTGCAGCAATTGCAGCGTTGCGACCAGCATGGCGCAAACCAGCGCGATATCAAAGGCTCTGGCCAACCAGGGCAACTGCATGATGCGCCGTTTAGGCCGTGGCACGGTATCTGGCTGCAGGCGGAACCAGCCTATCATCACCGCCAGCCTGCGCCACATCGCCATGCTCAGACGCCTGACCCAATGGCTGTTACGCATCCAGCGCAAGACCCAGGAATCAGGAGGAATTTCACCAGGGTTTTCTTCAAAGCGGAATTTATCGGCCCAGGCCAGCAAAGGCCGGAAAAATAACTGATCGTAGACCAGGATGCCTGTCATCATCGCCAGGATGGCCCAGACGATAGCAGTGCCATCACGCGCATCAATCGCGACGGCGATATACGAACCTATGCCGGGTAAGCGTATGTCTTGTCCAGCCACAGAAATCGCTTCTGCTGCGACCAGGAAGAACCAGCCGCCAGACATGGACATCATCATATTCCATAACAAACCCGGTATCGCGAATGGCAAATCCAGACGCCAGAAACGCTGCCAGGGCGAGAGCCGGAATACGCTGGCGGCTTCCTGTAATTCAGGCGGTATGGTGCGCATGGATTGATACAGGCTGAAAGCCATATTCCAGGCTTGCGAGGTGAAGATCGCGAAAATCGCTGCACACTCCACACCGAGCAAATTACCCGGGAAGAAGGCGATGAACGGCGCAATCGCAATCGCCTGAAAACCCAGGATAGGTACCGATTGCAGGATATCCAGCGCCGGTATCATGACTTTTTCAGCGGTCAGATATTTTGCTGCTATTGCGGCAAAAATCAGACTGAACAGCAGAGAAAAAGTCAGCGCCGTGAACATGCGCAAGATAGTGCGCAGCAGGTAATACGGCAGATACCAGGGATCGAGCGATACTGGCAGCACATCCCCGACCGCAAATGGCCGGCTCATTTGCAGCGCAGCAAAGGTCAGCAAACCCAGCAATGCCAGAAAAACCGGCAATAAAATCCAGTCCCATTTATTGGGCCCGCGTTGCGCTGCGCTATCCGATCCGGATCGCAGAGAAAACAGATTAAACACAGGCGCCTCCATTGAGGCGACAGCTTAGGATGTAGAAAAACATGCGTACTCCCCGGCCTCAGATCAAGTATCTGAAGCCATACAAATTTGCACGTACGCCGAGAAACGCAGCCTTGAGAGGTCAGCGTGACGACGTGAAATCAATTGAAATTGTGGGTGAGAGAAGGCGCGCCTGAGCGCAGATCCACTACCCGCCTGATGGCAAGGTAGCAGCGTTAGGACTGCTTACATTGCCATGGTGAAGTCGCAGCAGCGACAACTATAACTATCCACAGAATGAGCTCCGAAATGATGAAGTCCGCAATGTAACACGGGAGCAAAAACAGAAGCAATATGTTGCGACGCAAAATGCAAGGAATGAACGTATTTTTTTGTATCAGCGTCGCTGTCGGATTTGCGGTGACAGGAAGGCGGATGGCAGCAATCGCACAGTTGTCTATGCTGGCTATGGTACGAGACAGAAAGACGCTGGATCCCTGCCTGCGCAGGGATGACGCTATCCCGGTATAGCGCTTGCTGATTGTAAAAGCGGCCTCCCCCGCAGAGGCTGTGATGCTAAGCAGGCAGATATGCGGACGCAGTCAGGCAGCGTGCTGAACTGCTTATATCTTCTGCTTGTTTCTTCTGTCTATTTCTTTTGCTGACTGGCGAATTCCGCAAAAATTTCCAGGATATCGTCACGCCGGTTGGCTTTGGCAAAATCCCGGGCAGTCTGACCAGCTGCGTTTTTTAAACTGGCATCCGCGCCCTCTTCCAGCAATAATTTAACAACTGCTTTTTTGCCAAACTGTACCGCCATCATCAAGGGCGTGGTTTTATTGGGCGATTCGGTATCGATGTACGCATGGTGCTCTAACAGCAAAGCCACCAGCTCGGTCTTACCGCTGGCTGCAGCATAGTGCAATGCCGTCCAGCCAGGCTGATTGACTTCAGCGCCTTTGGCAATCAGCTTTTGCGCGACTTCGGTCTGTCCCAGATAGCTGGCCATCATCAGTGCGGTGTCGCCGTTATTGGCATGGGCTTCCAGCTGTATGCCCGGCGTATTGATGAGTGCGTCCACCACCTTGAGCGATTTTTCGCGGATTGCCATCATCAGCAGACTTTCGCCACGATGCTGCTCTTTCGCATTCAGATCCTGACCCTTGCGAAATAAGTCTTGCATGGTTCCCACATCATTAAATCTGACGGCAAAAAATAAATCATCGATCTCTGCCGCCTGCACAGCCAGTGTAGCGGTCAGCAATGCAGCAGCGCACAGTGTGCGTACAGACGGCAGTGTCAGCATGCGTTAAGCTTCCCTGGCAAATTGAAACAGACGGAAAAAATTCTCGGTGGTGGCTTGCTGTACCTCGAGCACGGAAATGCCGCGCAAATCCGCTAAAAACTCACCCACGTGTTTGACATAGGCTGGCTCATTCATCTTGCCACGGAAAGGTACCGGTGCCAGATACGGCGAATCAGTTTCGATCAGTATGCGATCCAGCGGCAAGGCTTTGGCGACTGCCTGCAAGTCTTTAGCGCTTTTAAAGCTAAGGATGCCGGAAAAAGAAATATAAAAGCCCATTTCCACCGCCGCCTGCGCGACTTCCAGCGACTCAGTAAAGCAATGCATGACGCCTGCCACGCCGCCCTGATCGGTACCGGCGCCCTCTTCTCGCATAATCCGTATCGTGTCTGCTGACGCCGCTCTGGTATGGATAATCAGCGGCTTACGGCTCAGGCGAGAGGCGCGTATATGCTGACGGAAGCGCTCACGCTGCCATTCCAGATCGCCTTGCAAGCGGAAGTAATCAAGGCCGGTTTCGCCGATGGCGATGATTTTAGGATGCTGGGCCAGCTCCACTAACTGCTGTGCACTGGGCTCAGGCGTGTCTTCATAATCCGGATGCACACCGACTGAGGCGTAGATATGCGGATACTGCTCAGCCAAGGCCAATACTTGCGGGAAGTCCGGCAAATCCACCGACACACATAAGGCATGGGTGACCCCGTTGTTTTGCATGTTCTGCATCAGCTCAGGCAGTTTAGCGGCAAGCTCAGGAAAATTGATATGGCAATGTGAATCGATGTACATGGATAATCAAAAAAAAACGGTATTTAAGTCAACAGACCCTAGTGTACGTTAAGGCACAAGATGGCGCTGTAGCTGTTTGGGGGCAGCCCAAAAAAATGCCGCGTAGTGCGCGGCATCTTAAGACTGATTGGTACGGCTGATTTGTGTGGCTTATTTGTGTGCCTGAATCACATCCTGCACTGCCTGCGCTGAGAGATTGGCGGTATCGCGCAACAGACTGTGATGCATATCCGTGAAGCGTTGTTTGAGGCGCTGCTGCAAGGCATCGTCATTCAATTGCTGCCAGATCGCCTCTGCCAATGCCTGTGGTGTAGCCGCAGATTGCAGGAATTCCGGTACCACAAATTCTTTTTCCAGAATATTCGGCAAACCTATCCAGGGTTGATAGCCCATATGACGCAAAATCTGCCAGGAAGCTTCCATCATCTTATAGGCAATCACCATAGGCTTTTTGTACAAAGCTACTTCCAGCGAGGCGGTTCCCGATGCGACCAGCACTGCATCCGCTGCAGCCATCACGGTGTGCGAACGTCCATCCACCAGCAAAACCGGCACGCCTTCCAGACCTGCGGCCACCACCAGCTTGATGTAATACGCTCTTTGCTTATTACCTGCCATCGGCACCACGATCTGCAAATTCGGATCGCGGTCGGTCAGAATTTTAGCGGCACGGATAAAGGCTTCAGTATTGTATTTAATTTCTGAAATACGGCTGCCTGGTAAAATCGCGACCACTTTGAAGCGCGGGTCCAGCCCCAGTTCATCCCGAGCAGCCGCAGTGTCGATATCAACAGGGATGACTTGTGCCAGCGGATGGCCAACATAAGTCACAGGGATACCGGCTTGCTGATAAACCTGCTCTTCAAACGGGAAGACCACCAGCATGTGTGAAACGGCTTCCGCGATTTTTTTGATGCGGCCAGCACGCCAGGCCCAGATGGAAGGGCTGATGTAATGCATGGTCGGGATACCAGCCTGCTTGAGCTGAATTTCCAGATCCAGATTGAAGTCTGGCGCATCGACCCCGATAAATACATCTGGCCGCTCATCCAGCAAGCGCTGTTTCAATTGTTTGCGAATGCCGCTGATTTCGCGGTAATGCGCAAGCACTTCAAACAAACCGCGTACCGACAGCTTATCCATAGGCCAGTCATTGACAAAGCCATGTTCCGCCATCCGTGGGCCGCCTATGCCATGCATCAGCGAATCAGGCAATCTGGGGCGCAAACCGGACAACATGCGGGCCGCCAGCATATCGCCGGAAGTCTCACCGGCGACCATAGAAATGATAGGACGAGTCACAACACTATCCTGTTTCAGCGCACGATGCCGCGCGTGGACACATCGAGGAAGCTGCGCATTTGCTGTACAGGCAGCTGCGCCTCTGCACTCAGTTCAGCCACATAGGCATCCAGACTTTGCTTGGCTTCGTCCAGCGTCAAACCGGATTTGTAAATCAGCTTGTATGCATGGCGGATCGCATTCAATTGCTCGCGTGTGTAGCCACGGCGTTTCAAGCCTTCCAGATTGACACCGTGTGCCTGCGCCGGATTACCCGATAACAACACGAACGGTGGCACGTCCTGCGTCAGGCTGGTATTCATGCCGACAAAAGCATGGGCACCAATCTGACAGAACTGATGAACCGCTGAAAAGCCGCTCATAATCACCCAGTCACCGACATGCACATGACCCGCCAATGCAGCATTATTGGAAAATATGGTGTGATTTCCGACCACGCAATCATGCGCAATATGCACATAAGCGAGGAACCAGTTATCACTGCCGATACGGGTAATTCCTTTGTCCTGAACTGTACCGCAATTGAAGGTACAGAATTCACGGATCAGATTACGGTCACCGATTTCCAGATAAGTGACTTCACCGCCATACTTTTTATCCTGCGGTGGACCACCAATGGATGAATACGCATGGAAGTGATTATCACTGCCTATGGTGGTATGCCCATCGATCACGACATGCGGGCCTATCTTGGTTCTGGCACCAATCTTGACATGCGGACCTATGATGGAATACGGCCCCACCTCTACAGTACTGTCGAGCTGGGCGTTCGGATCAATCAGTGCTGTGGGATGAATAGACATTACTTCTCCGCTGAGTCGTCGGTGGAACGCATGGTGCACATCAGTTCGCCTTCTACTGCCAACTGACCATCTACCGTTGCGCGGGCCTGATATTTCCAGATACCGCGTGCCACTTTGGTGATTTCCACTTCCATTTTTAACTGATCGCCAGGTTCAACCGGACGTTTAAAACGCGCACCATCAATACCCAGGAAATACACCAGGGTTTTTTCATCCGGTTTTTTACCCATGGTCAGGAAGGACAATATCGCGGCGGTTTGCGCCATCGCCTCTATCATCAGCACGCCAGGCATGACAGGCTTGTTCGGGAAATGCCCGTTAAAAAATTCTTCATTCGCCGTGACATTTTTAATCGCAGTGATACGCTTACCGCTTTCCCAATCCAATACGCGATCTACCAGTAACATCGGGTAGCGGTGAGGTAAATATTCTTTGATCTGGTTAATGTCGAGAGAATTCATGATTTGTCTGCTAAAACTTTAATTGTTTTTTCTAATTCGCGAACTTTTTCACGCATGGAAGGAAGATTACGCACGATGACCGCACTCTTTTCCCAATCCGCATTTTTCGCTAAAGGGTAAAAACCAGTGTATTGCCCCGGCTCCAAGATCGAGCGCGAAACCATACTACCGGACGAAATATGTACATTGTCGACGATGGTCAGATGCCCAAGCACCATCGCTGCGCCGCCAAATGTACAGTGTTTGCCGATTTTTGCACTACCGGCAACGCCGACACATCCTGCCATCGCTGTATGCGCTCCTATATGGCAGTTATGTCCAATTTGAATCTGATTATCCAGCTTCACACCATCTTCAATGATAGTATCAGCCAAAGCCCCACGGTCTATGCTGGTGTTAGCACCGATTTCCACGTCGTTACCGATCACCACGCGACCGGTTTGCGGTATCTTAATCCAGCGCCCTTTTTCATTGGCAAAACCAAATCCATCGGCACCGATTACCGCGCCCGAATGGATGATGCCTTGCGTGCCGATGACGCAATAGTCGTACACCGTTGCATTGGCATGTATCAGCGTGTGCGCGCCGATTTCCACACCACGACCTATCACCACACCGGCTTCCAGCACTGCGTGTTCACCAATCACAGCTTCTGCTTCTATGCTCACATGCGGACCGATGCTGGCAGTCTCGTGGACTACCGCCGCCGGGCTGACCCAGGCTGTCGGATGTATGCCAGTCACAGCAGGGATCTTATTGAGCTCCGCAAACAACTGTGCAGTACGCGCAAAATAAACGTAGGGATTGGCAAACACGATGCAGGCGCCCTGATAACTGCTGCGAACATGTTCATAGTCAGCTTCAGTCACGATCAGCGCAGCCGCTTTCGTGCTGGCCGCCTGCTGTTTTAATTTTGAATTGGAGAGAAATGTGAGCTGACTGGCATCGGCATCACTCAAAGGAGCAATACCAGTCACGCTCAAATCAGGAGAGCCTATCAATTGACCACCGAAGCGATCGACCAATTCTCCCAGCCGAATGCTTTTGGTGGTCATGATTATTTAGTGAGTGCTTTAAGAACCTTGTCGGTGATGTCAATACGTGGATTGTGGTACACCGCGTCCTGCAATACCAGATCGTATTTTTCAGCTTCAGCGATCTGCTTCACGATCTTGGATGCACGCTCCAGCAAGGCCGCAATTTCTTCGTTTTTACGTTGATTCAGATCTTCGCTGAACACACGTTGCTTGCGCTTAATATCCTGATCCAGGTCAGCCAGTTCACGCTGACGCTTGATACGGTCAGACTCCCCCAATACCGGCGCGTCTTTATCAAACTTCTCTGCCAGGATACGGAATTTGTTTGCCATATCCTGCAGATCTTTACTGCGTTTGGAAAATTCCTGTTCTATCTTAATTTCTGCTGCTTTCGCAGGCGCAGATTCACGAATCACGCGCTGCGAATCAAAAATAGCAACTTTAGAATCCTGTGCATGCACTTGAGAGACGCTCACCAAGCAAGCCGCACAAATCATCAAGCGTTGGAACAATTTGGACGGTGTAATCAGTTGACTCAAAATAATCTCCATAACACTAAGCACAGCAAACACATAAAGCAAACATAGCCACGCAAATCAGAACCCGGTACCCATCTGGAACTGGAAGCCCTGCTTCTTATCGCCTTCCTTCGCATTCAGCGCGCGGCCAAAGCTCAGTTTCAAAGGACCAACCGGCGATATCCAGCTTATACCGATACCTGCGCCTAAACGTAAGTCGCTGTAACGTATACGTTGACCTTCGTCAAATACCTGGCCTGCATCCAGGAAGGTAAACCAGCGCAAGGACTTGTCAGCGCCCGGGAATGGCACCTGCAATTCTACATTACCTAAGACCCGTTTAGCACCCCCTTGGGAATCGCCCTGCGGGGTCTTGGTACCCAGCGATGAAGGCTCGTAACCACGTACCGAACCGATACCACCGGCATAGAAGTTTTTAAATACCGGGTAAGGATTGCCACCCAAACCATGACCATAATCGAATTCACCGTTCAGTGCCAGCGTGACGGAACGATAGATTGGCTGGAAGTACTGCGCCTGATAAATCGCACGATAATAGCGGTAGTTACCAAGGGCTGCCAATTCCAGATTGGCACGCTGGTAGCGACCAATCGTCGGCGTCAATACACTGTCACGGCTATCGCGCTGCCAGGCCACAGTCAGCGGATAAGAACTGGTGGTCGCGGTACCAATACCGTACGTTGTCTGATCCGTGATGTCTTTACCGCCATCACCAAAGTTCGCAACATAGGTCTTATACAGACCAGGACTGGTGTAGTCAGTCTGCACTTTAGTACGCTCTACGCCAATACCAAAGAATACGGTATCAACTTCAGAGAAAGGCACACCGAAACGCAAGTTACCGCCGACCGACTGGATCTTATAGTAAGAATAAGAACCCAGAATAGGATTAGTGGTACGCAGGAAGCCATCGACACTGCGGCTAATACCATCATCGGTGAAGTAAGGGTCGGTATGTGCCAGCACAATAGTGCGGTTCTGGCGGCTGGTATTAATTTCCAGACCTATCGTATCACCGCTACCAAAGGCATTCGCCTGGCTGACCGAACCGGATAAGGTCAGGCGTTCCGCACTGGAGTAACCGGCACCGAACATCAGGTTACCGGTCGGTTTTTCTTTAATGCTCAGATTGATATCAACCTGATCGGCGCTGGTCGCCACTTCCGGCGTTTCCAGTTTCACATCTTCAAAGTAGCCAAGGCGTTCAACGCGGTCACGTGAAGCTTTAATCTTGGCACCATCGTACCAGCTGCTTTCAAACTGGCGGAATTCACGGCGTATGACTTCATCCCTGGTACGGGTATTACCCGCCAGGTTGATACGGCGCACATACACGCGCTTGCCGGCATCGACAGCAATATTGAACGCCACTTCTTTTTTCTCTTTATCCAGCTGCGGAATCGCATTCACGTTCGCAAACGCATAACCAAAATTCCCCATGCGTTCCGAAATACGCTTCGTGCTCTCAGTCAGGCGCGCCGCATTGTAGACATTGCCTTTATTGAGCAACATCAGGGATTTCAGCTCTTCTTCGCGGCCAAACATATCGCCTTCCAGCTTCACATCAGAGACTGTGTATTTGTCGCCTTCGGTCAGATTGATCGCTATATAGATATTCTTTTTATCCGGACTGATAGAAATCTGGGTGGATAAAATCTGCATTTCCAGATAACCACGGTTCTGGTAGAAGGAAATCAGGCTCTCAATATCACCGGACAGTTTTTGCTTGGAATACTGATCAGCCTTGGTGTACCAGGAGAACCAGGTAGGCGTGTTCAAGGCCATCAGATCGCGTAATTCACCATCGGAAAATGCTTTATTGCCGGTGATTTTAATTTCCGCAATACGCGCGATCTCACCCTCATCCACCGCAAACGTTACACGCACACGGTTACGTTCAATAGGTGTAATGGTGGTCGTGATTTGCATGCCATACAAGCCTTTAGACAAGTATTGGCGTTTCAATTCCTGCTCGGCGCGGTCCACAGTCGCTTTATCGAAAATCCGGGATTCACCGATGCCGATATCCTTAAGCGCTTTAACCAATGCGTCTTTTTCAAATTCCTTAGTACCGGTGAACTCTACACCGGCAATGGTAGGACGCTCTTCCAGCAAAACAACCAGCACCCCATCCTGCTCTTCGATCTGGATGTCTTTGAAAAATCCGGTTGCATATAAAGACTTGATTGCCGTGGTGCTCTTGGCATCATCAAATACATCACCGACTTTGACTGGCAGATAACTGAAAACAGTTCCTGCCTCTGTTCTTTGCAAGCCTTCAACCCGGATGTCCTTGACGGTGAATGGCTGGATGGCGAATGCACTACCGGAGCAAAGTGCTAAGGCTGCGAGAGCCAGTGAACGACGACGAAAATGTGGCAAAGTAAAATGCTCTATATGTAATTTCATTGGGTATAAAGTTCTTTCAATACTAGGACTCAGGTAAAACCGATTTCATCCATTCTGGTCAGGAATTCAGCCAGCAAATGCTTCAGTCACTTCAGCCCTTAATACTCTCAATATTGCTATCCAGGACACATCACTTATATCAGGCGGGCTATTATGCCACCAAGTCGCCGAAAATCATTAAAAAAAGCTAATGCCATCATCGCGCCCAGCAAAGCGATACCAATCGTCTTGGAAATTTCGACTGCGCGCACAGATAAAGGCTTACCTCTGATAAGTTCCAGCGAATAATACAACAAATGACCACCGTCCAGCATCGGTACAGGCAGTAAATTCATCACACCCAGACTGATACTTACCGCCGCCAGGAACGAAATATAGGTCACTATGCTGATACGTGCGGTCTGTCCCGCGTAATCAGCAATCGTAATCGGCCCAGTCACATTACTGAGCGAGGCCTGTCCGGTGAGCAGCTTGCCTATCATTTTTAAGTTCAGCCAGGCCGTATCGAAGGTTTTTTCCAGGCTCTTAGGAATCGCTGCTAGCACAGGCAAACTGATTTCCTTCATTTCTGGCGCAAGATTCAACTGCACTTTCAGGCGCCCGATACGACGACCATTCACTTCGTCGGCCACTGGTGTCGCACTCAGCGTCAATACAGTCTGCTCACGCAAGACGCTCAGCTGCAGCGCCTGATCCGGGCTTTGGTTAACACGCTCAACAAAATCGACACCATCCAGCAAAGGCCGCCCATTCACACTGAGGATGCGGTCCCCCTCCTTCAAGCCCGCCGCAAAACCCGGACCATCATTGAGCACCTGAGTCAATATGGCTGGCGGCCTTGCCACCGCCATACCCAATTTAGCCAGAAAATCCTGCTCCAGGTCGTCCGCTTTCAGTGAATACAAAGGCAGATGCAGACGGTAACGCGCTGTGGCGCCACCAGCTTCAACACGCTGCACCTCAACGCTCGCATCTTGTTTTGCAACGGCAGCCTGCAAAATCAGCCAGTGCACGTCATTCCAGCTCTGCACGGCTTTGCCATTAATCGCGAGCACCTGATCTGCATGGCGCAAACCCGATTGCGCTGCAATCGAGCCTGCATTCGCGATACGCAGATGTGCTTGTGGCTCTGGCGTACCATGTACAAACAAACCAAAATACAGCAACAGTGCCAACACAAAGTTCGCTGCCGGACCTGCTGCAGCGATAATCATGCGCTTCCAGACCGGCTGACGGGAATAATCCCGCTGACTGTCTTGCTCCGATGCGCCAGCCTGCGACTCGTCCGGATTACTGCTATCGAGCATACTCACATAACCACCTAGCGGTATCATGGAAATTGCCCACTCGGTCTGATCCGGGCCAAAACGGCGCGAGAACAGCACGCGTCCGAAGCCAAACGAGAACCGCAAGACCTTCACACCACACAGACGTGCGGCCAGATAGTGCCCCAGCTCATGAAAGGTCACCAGGCAACCTATGGTGATCAGAAATGCCAGCGCATTTTGAGAAAAAATCATCAGTTCACCAACCCAGCGGCAAACTGGCGCGCTTTCGCATCCACCTCAAGAATCGCCGCCAGATCCTGACACTGACTGACTTCTATCGCATCCATGGTTTTAGCGATGATCCGGTCGATATCGCGGAAGCCGGTTTTCTTATCGAGGAAGGCTTGCACGGCAATTTCATTGGCTGCATTCAGCACTGCGGGTGCAGAGCCGCCAGCACGCAAGGCCTGATACGCGAGTGCCAGGCAAGGGAAACGCTGGAAATCCGCTTGTTCAAAATGCAGCTTCGCGACCTTCACCAGATCCAGCGGCGCTACGCCAGAGTCGATACGCTCAGGATAGGCAAGACCGTAAGCAATCGGCGTGCGCATATCAGGATTCCCCATTTGCGCCAGCACTGAGCCATCGTTGTAAGACACCATGGAATGGATCACGCTTTGCGGATGGATCACCACCTCAATATCTTCAGCCGGTGCATTAAACAGCCAGTGTGCCTCAATCACCTCCAGGCCCTTATTCATCATAGTCGCGGAATCAACCGAGATCTTGCGTCCCATGACCCAGTTAGGATGCGCCACCGCCTGTTCCGGCGTCACGTCGTTCAGGGTCTCGACGGCACGATGCAGGAAAGGACCGCCAGACGCCGTCAATACAATTTTACGTACGCCATGTTGCTGCATATTGCCCTGATACTGGCGCGGCAAGCATTGAAAAATCGCATTGTGCTCACTGTCTATAGGCAGCAGGCTGGCACCGGACTGCGCAATCGCATCCATAAACAGCTGGCCGGACATGACCAGCGCCTCTTTATTGGCGAGTAAAACCTTCTTCCCTGCGCGCGCCGCTGCCAGCGATGGCGGCAAGCCAGCAGCACCGACGATGGCCGCCATCACCATATCCACTTCAGGTGCTGAGGCCGCACGGCATAAGGCTTCCGGCCCGAATTCAACCTGTATGCCGCTTAAACCGGCCGCCAGCAAACCCTGATGCAAGGCATCTGCTGCCGCCGCTGTACCCACGATAGCCAGCGCCGGTTGAAATACGCGGCATTGCTCCAGCAGCTTATCGACCTGGCTATGTGCGGTCAGCGCATGGACTGCATAACGTTCCGGATGACGTGCAACGACATCCAGGGTTGAGACACCGATGGAACCGGTAGAGCCCAGCACACAAATTTTTTGAGGAGTAGCCATATCAAGCAATAAGCAATATAAAACGAAATCAGTGAGTAATATTCAGGTAAGCGCAAATCAGCGCCACCAAAGGCAGTACCGGAATCAGCGCATCGACGCGATCCAGCACGCCACCGTGACCAGGTAGGAGCTGGCTGCTATCTTTCATGCCGGCACGGCGCTTGAGCATAGATTCAAACAAGTCACCCACCACGCTGGCGGCAGAAATCAACAACATCACGACTACAAAGACAGGCACGCCTTTCGCCTGCATTAATTGCGTCGCAAAGGTATCCTGCAATGCGGGTACAAAAGTCGATGCAGCTGTCAGCACGACCACCGCAATCGCACCGCCTATCGCACCCTCCCAGGATTTACCTGGCGAGATAGTCGGAGCGAGTTTGCGCTTACCGAAAGCCTTACCTGCGAAATAGGCGCCGATATCTGCGATCCAGACGATCGCCATTACCGACAACAAAAATAAGGCAGAGCGTTGATATAACACCGCAATTGCGACAAAGCAGCCGAACACAACGATGCCATACAGGGTACTCAGTATGCCATTTGAATAGCCGAAATCTTTAGGGAGACCTTTGTACAGCAAAGGCAGCAGGCGCAGCACCCAGAATGCGACACACAGGGCAAACAGCAGCACAGTGGAAAAATCGCGCAGATGAAACAGAATATAGGCAAAAAAAGCCGTCCAGACCACGCTCATCGGAATCGGCAGCGGTTTTTTAAACAGGCGCTGGCACTCCCAGATGGCAGCTGCAAAAAATGCAGAAATTACGACTGCAAATAAAATGGGATTACCTAAAAATAAGGTAGGAATCAAAATGGCCAACAAGACCAGTGCAGTGATAATCCGGGTTTTTAACATAGTGATCTTCGTTAGCATGCATCGCTGCGATCAGGCACAACATCGATCTGCAGCACGGGAAAATAAGACGCACAAAAAGAAAAGTGACGGATTGGCCTGTTTTCAGAGCTAGGCTGGAAAATCAGGCCAATCCGTCACGATTCCGGTTTACATCGACAAGTACAAATTACGCTTTGACATGCAAAGGCAGATTTATACCGTCAGTACTTCTTTTTCTTTGTCTGCCAGCAGTTTATCCACTTCAGCGACAAATTTATCTGTCAGCTTCTGGATATCATCCTGTGAGCGGCGCTCATCATCTTCCGAGCACTCTTTTTCCTTGAGCATTTTTTTCAGGGATTCATTGGCATCGCGACGGATATTACGAATCGCAATTTTCGCGCCTTCGCCTTCGGTCTTGACCAGCTTGACCATTTCTTTACGACGCTCTTCAGTCAGAGGCGGCGTAGGTACACGGATCATGTCGCCCTGGCTGGATGGGTTCAGACCCAGATCGGAATCACGAATCGCTTTTTCTATCGTGCTCAGCATCTTCTTTTCCCAAGGCTGCACACCGATGGTACGCGCATCAATCAGCGTCACATTGGCAACCTGGGTAATATTCGTCGGGGAACCATAATAGTCCACCATGACGTGATCGAGAATACCTGTGTGCGCACGACCAGTACGCACCTTACCCAGATCTGCTTTGAGAGTCTCTATCGACTTCTGCATCCTTTGATCGGTATTTTTTTTAATATCTGCTACGGACATACTTACCTCCAAACATCAGTGCGGGAATCATTTGTCATCCCGCACAGGAAATTGATTAATGCAAAAGCCAGAATTATACGTGTACTAATGTGCCTTCGTCTGCACCCAGGATCACATTCTTTAATGCGCCTGGTTTCACGATAGAAAACACTTTGATCGGCAGCTTCTGGTCGCGGCACAGTGCGAATGCAGTCGCATCCATCACCTGCAGATGACGGGAGATAGCCTCATCAAAAGAAATAGTAGAAAAACGGGTCGCATTCGGATCTTTCTTCGGATCAGCAGTGTAAACACCGTCTACTTTAGTCGCTTTCAACACGATTTCTGCACCGATTTCAGAGCCACGCAGTGCTGCCGCGGTATCTGTGGTGAAGAAAGGATTACCGGTACCGGCCGCGAACACGACGACTTTACCTTCTTCCAGGTATTGCAGTGCTTTAGGGCGCACATAAGGCTCTACTACCTGCTCGATACCAATCGCAGACATCACGCGAGCAGTCAGGCCAACCTGACGCATCGCGTCAGCCAGCGCCAGAGAATTCATGACGGTTGCCAGCATACCCATGTAGTCTGCTGTCGCGCGATCCATGCCTTGTGCACCAGGTGCCACACCACGGAAAATATTGCCGCCACCAATCACAATCGCCAGCTCCACGCCCATGCGGGACACTTCAGCAACGTCTGCCACCATACGTTCTATCGTTGCACGATTGATGCCAAATGGATCATCGCCCATCAGGGCTTCGCCGGAGAGCTTCAAGAGCACACGCTTATACGCAGGTTTTGTCATGACAGGACTCCTTCAAATATTAAAAAATAAAAACAAAAATAAACTTGCTGATTTGCTTTGAACACCGGGTAACACCTGAGCTATCAAGATGTACAAGGCAAATTAGCCTGTCTGACCTGCATAATTGCTGAGCTTAAAAAAACGGGCCTTTCGGCCCGTTTTCTTTAATGCCAGATTACGCTTGTTTTGCTGCTGCAACTTGCGCTGCAACTTCAGCTGCGAAATCGTCGACTTTCTTTTCAATGCCTTCACCAACAACAAACATGGTAAATGCTTTGACAGATGCGCCGGATGCTTTGAGCATCTGTTCAACGGTTTGCTTGTCGTTTTTAACGAAAGGCTGGTTCAACAGAGATACTTCTTTCAGGAACTTCTGTACAGAACCTTCTACCATTTTCGCTGCGATATCCGCTGGCTTGCCAGATTCTGCTGCTTTTTGTTCTGCAACTGAACGCTCTTTTTCGATCAGTTCTGCAGGAACCTGTTCTGTAGACAGGGAAACTGGTTTCATCGCAGCGATGTGCATCGCTACGTCTTTACCGATTTGCTCTTCTGCTGCGTCAAACTCAACTACAACACCAATACGTGTGCCGTGCAGGTAAGAAGTCAGTTTGGACTGAGTTTCGAAACGAACGAAACGGCGGATAGACATGTTTTCACCGATTTTACCAACCAGTGCTGCACGTACTTCTTCCACTGTTTTGCCGTCGAGTGGCAATGCGCCCAATGCTGCAACGTCTGCTGGGTTGTGTTCTGCAACCAGTTTGACGCAAGTGTTTGCCAGAGCGATGAAGTCATCGTTCTTAGTCACGAAGTCAGTTTCGCAGTTGATTTCGATCAACGCGCCAACATTACCGGAGATATAGGAAGCAACAACGCCTTCTGCAGTAATACGGGAAGAAGCTTTAGAAGCTTTGCTACCCAGTTTTACACGCAGAATCTCTTCCGCACGGTCCATATCACCATCAGCCTCTGTCAATGCTTTTTTGCATTCCATCATAGGGGCATCAGTCTTTGCGCGCAGTGCGCCAACCATCGCTGCTGTAATCGCTGCCATGTCATTCTCCTAATTCATTAGTGCCAACGGACACTGATCATCAAATTTAGTTTAAAAAAAAGGGCGAACGATCGTTGCCCCATTTTTTCCCTGATCTGCCGCAACAGATCAGGGTGATTCAGCTGAACAAAATTACGCTTGTTCTACTTCTACGAACTCGTCAGAACCTGGTTTAACAGCTTCCAGAACTTCGTTAACTGCGTTTGCACGGCCTTCCAGGATTGCATCTGCAACGCCACGAGCGTACAGAGCGATTGCTTTGGAAGAGTCATCGTTACCAGGGATAACATAAGTTACGCCTTCTGGGGAGTGGTTAGTATCAACCACGCCGATAACTGGGATACCCAGTTTAGCTGCTTCAGTGATCGCGCCTTTGTGGTAACCAACGTCAACCACGAAAATTGCGTCAGGGATGCCGCCCATATCCTTGATACCGCCGATGGATTTTTGCAGCTTGATCATTTCACGCTGGAACATCAGAGCTTCTTTTTTAGACAGCTTTTCTACGGAGCCGTCTTCGATAGCTACTTCCATTTCTTTCAGACGCTTGATGGAGGTTTTGACAGTTTTGAAGTTTGTCAACATACCGCCCAACCAACGCTGGTCAACGAAAGGCATACCTGCGCGCTGCGCTTCAGCCGCGATGATTTCACGCGATTGACGCTTAGTACCAACCAGCAGAATTGTGCCGCGGTTAGCGGACAATTGACGGATGTACTTCATCGCTTCCTGGTACATAGACAGAGTCTTTTCCAGGTTGACGATATGAATCTTGTTGCGATGGCCGAAAATGAACGGTGCCATTTTTGGGTTCCAAAAACGGGTTTGGTGACCAAAGTGCACACCAGCTTCCAGCATTTCACGCATTGTTACGGACATAATAACTCCAGGGTTAGGTCTTGAATCCAGTCAGTGATCCAGGTAATACCTGAACACCCTTTCAGACCGGATTCGATTAATAAAAAATGATTAACTTGCACAGATTTTTTAATGCCAATACAAGCTAACCATCTATTCTACTATGAAAACATTGCTTTCCTCAAGCATCCTGTCATCGCAAACAGGACGACAGGGGCGCAGCTCGTCTATAATGAAGCCCCAATGCTTTCTCCGAGGAATGTTTTAAGAACATTTCCAGAGCGCAGCAATCCCAACACTTTTTCAAAATAACAAAAATCCGTATGGACTCCATTTCTATTAAATCCGCCGAAGATATCGCAGGCATGCGCATTGCAGGCAAATTAGCCTCCGAAGTACTGGATTACATTACGCCTTTCGTTAAACCCGGCGTGACCACTGAGGAATTAGACCGCCTTTGCCATGAATATATGGTGAATGTGCAGGGCACTATCCCGGCGCCGCTGAACTACTGCCCGCCTGGTTACACACCTTACCCAAAAGCGATCTGCACCTCGGTCAATGACGTGATTTGCCACGGCATCCCAAATGCCAAGGCACTCAAAAACGGCGACGTGGTCAATCTTGACATCACTGTCATCAAGGACGGCTATCACGGCGATACCAGCCGCATGTTTTTTATCGGCGAACCCTCCATCCTGGCGCGCCGCCTGTCACAGATCACCTATGAATGCCTGTGGATAGGCATCGCCAAGGTCAAACCCGGCGTTCATCTGGGCGATATCGGCTATGCGATACAGCAGCACGCAGAAAAAGCCGGCTACAGCGTAGTCCGTGAATTCTGCGGCCACGGCATAGGCAAGGTCTTCCATGAAGCGCCGCAAGTTATGCACTATGGCAAACCGGGCACCATGGAAAAACTGGAAGCCGGCATGATCTTCACGATAGAACCGATGATTAATGCGGGCAAAAAAGAAATCAAGGTCATGCCAGACGGCTGGACAATCAAAACCAAGGATCGCAGCCTGTCAGCACAATGGGAACACACCATACTGGTCACCGAAACCGGCTTTGAAGTACTGACTATGTCTGAAGGCTATCCAGCGCTGCCGGATTTCATCAAACTGGCCTGAGATCCCGACGATGAGCACTCCTATGCTGGCATTCAAGGACAAACTGAAAAGTGCGCAGGCGGAAGTCATACAGCGCTTTAAAGAACAGGAAAAAGCAGAGCAGCTACTACAGGATCTGTGTAAAAACGTGGACCAGACCCTGACTGAAATCTGGCGTCATTTTGCCCTGCCCAAGGAATGCTCATTAGTCGCCGTCGGCGGTTATGGCCGTGGTGAACTGTTCCCCTACTCCGATGTGGATGTACTGATACTGCTGCAAACCCAGCCCGACAGTGCACTCAAAGAGAAACTGGAAAACCTGGTGCAATTGCTGTGGGACATAGGCCTGGATATAGGACACAGCATACGTACCGTCGAAGAATGCCTGCAAGAGTCAGCCGCCGATATCACCGTCCAGACCAGCCTGCTGGAAGCCAGACTGGTGACCGGCAGCCGGAAATTATTTCGCGAATTACAGCAGGATTATCTGGCGGCGATGCAGCCGCAAAAATTTTTCCAGGCCAAACTGCTGGAACTGCAGCAGCGCCACGTGAAGTATGAAGACACGCCTTACAGTCTGGAACCAAACTGCAAGGAAAGCCCGGGCGGCCTGCGTGATTTGCAGGTCATACTTTGGGTGGCAAAGGCTGCCAATCTGGGTAATTCCTGGCATGAACTGGCTAAGCGCGGACTGATTACCGATACCGAAGCACGTCAGTTGAAGCGCAATGAACGCGCCTTCAAAGACATACGCATACGCCTGCATTTGCACGCCAAACGGCGCGAAGACCGCCTGATTTTCGATATACAGGCACCGATCGCGGAAAGCTTTGGCTTTAAAACCACGGAATCACGCCGCGCCAGCGAATACCTGATGCAGCGTTACTACTGGGCGGCCAAGGCAGTCACACAACTGAACCAGATTTTGCTGCAAAACATAGAAGCCGTGCTGTTCCCACAAGACAGTACAGCAAGGCCCATCCATGCGCGCTTTAATGAAGTCAATGGCTTCATCGATATCGCAGCGGACGACACCTTTGAATCGCATCCCTCTGCGGTGCTGGAAGTGTTTTTGGTACTGGCCCAGCATAGCGAACTCAAGGGCATGACTGCGCGCACCCTGCGTGCGCTATGGCATGCGCGCCTGCTGATGGATGCTGAATTCCGCCATAATATTTTCAACCGTGCGCTGTTTTTACAGATACTGCAATCGCCGCGCGGCATCACCCATGCGCTGCGCCGCATGAATCAGATGAGCATATTGGGCCGTTACCTGCCCAATTTCCGCCGCATCATAGGCCAGATGCAGCATGACTTATTCCATGCCTATACCGTAGATCAGCACATCCTGATGGTGGTACGCAATCTGCGCCGCTTCACCATGCCTGAACATGCGCATGAATATCCGTTCTGCAGCCAGTTAATGGCGAATTTCAATGAACCCTGGGTACTCTACATCGCCGCTCTGTTCCATGATATTGCCAAGGGACGCGGCGGCGATCACTCGGTGCTGGGAATGGCTGATGCCAAGAAATTCTGTTACGACCATGGTTTGACGCGTGCCAATACCGAGCTGGTGGTCTTCCTGGTGCAAAACCATCTGACCATGTCTCAGGTCGCGCAAAAACAGGACTTATCCGATCCCGACGTGGTGCAGCATTTCGCCAGCCTGGTCAAGGATGAGCGCCATCTGACCGCACTGTATTTGCTGACAGTCTGCGATATCCGTGGCACCAGCCCGAAAGTGTGGAATGCCTGGAAAGGCAAGCTGCTGGAAGACTTATACAAAATGACCCTGCGCGTATTGGGTGGGGAAATGCCGTCCAAAGACCGCGAACTCAAAAACCGCCAGGAAGATGCGCTCAAAGCCTTACGCCTGGCCGGTATCGCACCGAACGCACACGAGGAATTCTGGAAGCAGCTCGATGTCGCCTATTTCCTGCGCCATGACGCCTCAGACATCGCCTGGCAAACCCGGGTCCTGCATGATAAAACCCATGCCAGCCATCCCGTCGTCAAATGCAGATTATCACCGATAGGCGAAGGCTTGCAGGTCACAGTCTATGTCAAGGACCAGGCGGATTTGTTTGCGCGCATCTGCAATTATTTTGACGGTAAAAATTTCGGCATTCTGGATGCCAAAATTCATACCTGCAGCAATGGCTATGCGCTCGATACCTTCCTGGTCATCGAACCCAGCTTTGCCAATCAATACCGCGACATCATTAACCTCATCGAGCATGAACTCAGTGAAATCCTGACCCATCAGACCCCGCTGTCAGCGCCGAACCGCGGACGCCTGTCGAGAATGTCGCGCAACTTCCCGATCACACCCAGCGTGGATTTACGCCCCGATGATAAGGGGCAGTATTACCTGTTATCGATATCGGCGAATGACAGAAATGGTCTGTTGTACGCGATTGCGAATGTACTCACCAAGTACAAAATCAATCTGCATACCGCCAAGATCATGACCCTGGGCGAACGCGTGGAAGACGTATTCATCGTTGACGGCGCTGCTTTACAAGGCGCCAGAACCCAGATTCAGTTTGAAGCGGAGTTGCTCGATGCATTACGCATCTGAGGTTTTACAGCCTGATCGACGCGGCACTCCGTTACAATGCGGACCTGACGCATTTCAGCAAATCCATTAGCCAAACTGAGCCAAAACAAGCCACGACAAGCCACGACCAGCTAATGCAAACAAATATAAGTAACTACCAGCCACTATAAGCAACACATGACAGACTTAATCAGATTATCAAAACGCATGTCCGAACTCGGACTTTGTTCACGCCGCGAAGCCGATGAATGGATCGCCAAGGGCTGGGTCCGGGTCGATGGCAAAATTGTGTCCGAACTCGGCAGCAAAGTTTTACCCCATCAAAAAGTCAGCGTAGAACGCCAGGCCGCCGCCGAACAATCCAAGCGCGTCACCATCTTAATCAATAAGCCGGTAGGCTATGTCAGTGGCCAGGCCGAAGACGGCTACACGCCTGCAGTCGGGCTGATCAAGCCAGAAAACCGCTGGTCCGAAGACACGGTCGACACCGTGTTCCACCCTACTCAGCTACGCAGCCTGGTGCCTGCCGGCCGCCTGGATATCGACTCCGTGGGCTTACTGGTATTGACGCAGGACGGCCGTATCGCCAAACACCTGATCGGTGAAACCACGGTTGTGGAAAAAGAATACCTGGTACGCGTACAGTACAGCAAACCGGGTCGCCTGCCAGCCGAAGACCTGAAACGCCTGAACCATGGCTTGTCGCTGGACGGTAAAAAGCTGTTACCCGCCAAAGTCAGCTGGCAAAATGAAGATCAGCTCAATTTCATCCTGAAAGAAGGCAAAAAACGCCAGATCCGCCGCATGTGCGAAATGGTCGGTCTGCGTGTATTGGGTCTGAAACGGGTACGCATAGGTAAAGTCAAACTCGGCAAATTACCTGAAGGCCAATGGCGCTATCTGCGTGAAGATGAGGTTTTCTGATCAGCCGTCCAACACGTTCATGTGTTTAAGCTGTGTAGGGCGCATCGAGATGCGCCCTACTGGCTCTACTCTTGTTACGAAAACAGAGAGAGCGGTAGCGATGAGTTTTTCCAGAACTCGATATTCTGCTTAAAGTATTCCAAACCACGCGGCGTGAAATCGGAAGCCCTGCACTGTCCATAAATTTCCAAAAACCAGGCAACGCAGCGGCGCTCCTCCGGGTTCATACATTTATAGAATTCAACTCTGGGTTCCCAACCTTCACTAAAGTCGCCGCTGCACATAAAAAGTTCACGACCGATATCCACCAGGATATTCTGGTCCAATGACGGTGGTAAAATTAAGACATCTGCAATGTCCATCGTATAATTTTCCCCGACTCCCTCGGAAAGCAGGATTGTTGCATACTTTAAATGAGCAGGAAAATAATACTTAAGAATATTTAAGGGTATGTAGCGCACCCAAAGAATAAAAGACATATTCAATTCAGCGGAATTTAAGCGTTTTCCAATAACTTCGCTCCATATTTTTCCCTTGCATAACACACGAAATTCACTTTCAAAACTACTATCACGCATGCCTGGAATGTCGGGTATCGGATAGTTAGGGAAAACGCGATGAACATGGTCTTCAAATCTTAGAATTGAAGAATAGAGTCCGGTAGTCGTGTAAATTTTTTTTTCTATTTCTGACATTGCTGATTCCTTGCTTTATTCTCTCTCAAAGGCACACCCCGTAGGGCGCATCGCGATGCGCCACCCGCTCTACAATTCGTTCCGCCTTACTGTACTGGACGAGTAATTGCAGAGCATTACTTTCCTGCTTTCTGCGCATAACAAAAATGCTTCAGGTCTTCAGCTTTTGAAAGGTAATAGTCGCTACCGTGATCATCTTCCGTTTTTTCGAATGGTGATGATGTTGCCAGACGAATGATTTCATCGCATTTGGCAATCGTCCGTTCATAATCTTTCATCCACTCGGCCAAAAATTGAGCAGTGCTTAAGTAGGGCCTCAACATCCCCACGCCAGCTTGCTCACCCATTTCATAGTAATGCAAAGCCTGTTCGATGTTTTGTTCAAAAAAATAGGTCTTACCTATAAATTGAAGAAGCATGGCTATTTGCGTCGGAACGATGGAAGGATTCAGCATGCACGCCTGCAAATCTGATCTCGCAGCAGGGTAATCGCGCGCTGCTATATGAGCGCCGTAAGCGCGATAGTGAATATCTTCTGAAAAAAGCATGGCTCCACCTCAGCATTTAAACAGTTAACGGGAGGGCCCGCATTGCAAGGTTATAGCCCGTTGTCGGCCCAAATGTGGCAATCAACATTGTCTCCCCCGTGGAAATTTTGGTCACACCACTCTATGTCTATCTCGAATTGGTTCAAGCAATACTCAGCGTCGCCACAAAGGACAACACCACTGAGATGTACTGTCAATAAGGCCGAAAGGTTTACCCCGTAAGGCGCATCGCGATGCGCCCAACCTGTGCTACCGCTGCTTCGCACGGCGCAATAGATGGCGCACATTGCACCCACAATTTGTTCGGCCTCGGGGCCATAACACAATCTACTCTTGTTTCGAAAACAGAGAGAGCGGTAGCGATGAGTTTTTCCAGAACTCGATATTCTGCTTAAAGTATTCCAAACCACGCGGCGTGAAATCGGAAGCCCTGCACTGTCCATAAATTTCCAAAAACCAGGCAACGCAGCGGCGCTCCTCTGGGTTCATACATTTATAGAATTCAACTCTAGGCTCCCAACGCTCACTTAAGTCGCCGCAGGTCATTAAAAGCTCGTGATCAATATCCTTCAGGATATCCGGGTCCAATGACGGTGGTAACACCAAGGCATCTGCGATGTCCATCGGATAATTTATGATGGAACCTCCCGAAAGCAGGATTGCAGCATACATCAAATGAGCAGGAAAATAATACTTAAGGATATTTAACGGTACATAACACACCCAAGACATGAAAGTCGAATTCAATTCATCGACGTTTAAACGTTTTCCGATAACATCGCTCCATATTTTCCCCTTGCACAACACCCGAACTCCACTTTCAAAACTGGTGCCACCCATGTCTTGAATGTCAGGTATTGCGTGTTTGGGGAATACACGATGAATGTCGTCTTCAAATCTTGCAATTGAGCTATAGGGTATGGAATTTCGGCTGGATTTGTTTTCTATTTCTGCCATGGCTGAGTCCTTGCTTTATTCTCTCTCAAAGGCGCCGCCGAAGGGCGCATCGCGATGCGCCGCATTTGACTGTTTGGCATAGCGACCGTCCGGTATAGCTTCTTCAATCGGGTCTCAGATTGTTCTTGCTGGACCATGCATCGCTTGGCAGAAGCAAGCTTTTATCCTCACCATTGGACAGCAGGCGTTTTGATCAGTCTTGATGATATTTGCGATTCCATACGGCGCATCGCGATGCGCCCTACTGGCTACAATTCGTTCCGCCTTACGGTCTTTTGACCAAGTACCGTTGTGCCTTCGACGTTCAGTTGCACATCATCGCCCCAGTGCACAATTGCCAACAGGATTCTGCCTGTCGCACCTGCTAGTTATCTTCGACTAAATATTTCTTAAGTCTGATTTTTACATTGGATAAACCAAGTTCGTGATCGCTAAATGCTTTTTCACGACGAATTCGATCTGCATCATCAGTTAAGATAATTGATTTATCAAAAAGAATACCGTATAGGAAGACATGATATTCATCTTCAGTTTCTCGAGTTTGTTTTGCAATTACGACCCCACCAATGGTACCTCCCTTGTCATCCTTTGTTATTTTTGGCAAATAAACAAAATCCATTTCCAAACGAAAGCCGGATAGAATTTCTGTTTTCTTACTACTCTTAAACTCAAAACCAAGCTTACGATATTCTTCAATAACTGTCGTTAGCAATTCATTGAACTCGATCCCCGTAAAAATGGTTTTCCTGGATACAGGTTTAGTAGCGTCAACGCTTTGGACAGTCATCAACATTCCTATCAGTAGCAACAGACCAACGAGATGACGTCGAATAGGCAGAAAATTAAGCATGTTACTTTCCTATCGGTTGTTTCATTTTCTAAAAACACCTCGCAAAACATATACGCGATACTCATAGGCCATTGATTGAAGTAAGCCCATGCGGCGCATCGCGATGCGCCCTACCTGTACTTTAGCTACCACCTATCTGGGACTAAATATTTGTCAAGTCTGATTTTTACATTGGATAACCCAAGTTTCTGATCACTAAATGCTTTGACACGACGAACTTGATCTGCATCATCCGATATAATAATTGAATCATTAAATTGAAAACCGTGTAGATTGACATAATATAAAATCTCATCTCCTTGTATCTGTTTTAAAATTACCACCCGACAGAATGTCCCCCCCTGGTCATCCTTTGTTATTCTTGGTAAATAGTCGAAATAAACTTCCAAAACGAAGCCGAATGGAATTTCCGTTTTCTTACTACTCTTAAACTCAAAACCAAGCTTACGATATTCTTCAATGATTGTCGTTTGCAATTCATTGAACTCTATCCCTTTAAAAATGGTTTTCCTGGATACAGGTTTAGTAGCGTCAACGCTTTGGACAGTCATCAACATTCCTATCAGTAGCAACAGACCAACGAGATGGCGTCGAATAGGCTGAAAATTAAGCATGTTACTTTCCTATCGGTTGTTTCATTTTCTAAAAACACTTCGCAAAACATATACGCGATACTCATCGGCCATTGATTGAAGTAAGCCCATGCGGCACATCGCGATGCGCCCTACCTTTGCGGGTATTGGTAAGCCACCTGCCCCGAGCTTTATTCGCTGCCATCCTCACCCGCCCCACTCGCACTGTCGATCAGCATTTGTGCCTGCAGTTCAGGCATTTGCTCGACTTGCTTGAGCTTGCGGGTCATCTGACGGGTTCTGACTTCGGCCTGGTCGATATTTTTGGCGGCGCGCTCCAGTGTTGACTTCGTCGCTGCCAGCACTTCACCGAATTTACCGAATTCCGTTTTGACGGCACCCAGCACTTGCCATACTTCGGAAGAACGTTTTTCCAGTATCAATGTGCGGAAGCCCATCTGCAGGCTGTTCAGCAAAGCGGATAAAGTCGAGGGTCCGGCCACGGAAACGCGGAAACTGCGCTGCAAATCATCAGCCAGTCCGGGGCGGCGCATGACTTCGGCATACAAGCCTTCGGTCGGTAAAAACAGGATGGCGAAATCGGTTGTCAAAGGGGGGGATACGTATTTCTCAGCAATGGTCTTAGCTTCAATGCGTATGCTGCGCTCCAGCTCTTTGCCAGCCAGCGCCACACCTTCTGCATCGGCCCGTTCGGCGGCATCTAACAGACGCTCGTATTGCTCTTTAGGGAATTTGGCATCGATAGGCATCCATACCGGCGCCCTGCCTTCTTCTTTGCCGGGCAGCTTGACGGCAAATTCAACCCGCTCGCCGGAACCCGGCACGGTTTCTACATTCTTTGCATACTGATCGGGTGTCAGCATCTGTTCCAGCACCATTTCCAGCTGCACTTCGCCCCAGGTACCACGGGTTTTGACATTGGTCAGCACCCGCTTCAGGTCACCCACACCGATTGCCAGTTGCTGCATTTCGCCCAGACCCTGATGCACTTTTTCCAGACGATCAGAAACCAGCTTAAACGATTCACCCAGCCGCTGCTCCAGCGTGGCATGCAGTTTCTCATCCACGGTTTTGCGCATCTCTTCGAGTTTGCTGCTGTTTTCAGCCTGTAGTTGCTGTATCTTTTGTTCCAGCGTGCTGCGGATTTCCTGCATGCGCTGTGCGTTAGATTCGGTCAGCTGATCGATGCGCTGCGCCAGGGTATCGGCCATCTGCTTCAGGCTGGCGGTCTGTTCTTCGCGTCCGCCCTGGCTTTGCAGCAGCATGGTTTGACGTAATTGCTCCAGTTGTTGCGCGAAGCTGTCCAGCTGCCCTTTTTGCAAACCCGCGCCCTGGGCCAGTTGCTGTACCAAAGCCTGCTGCAGCCGGGCCAGATTACTGCCCATTTCCTGACGTCCCGCCAGCGCAGTGGACTGCAATTGCTCACGCAGTGAGCGTTCTGTTCTTTCCTGACTTTGCAACTGCTGTAATTGTGCCTGCTGCAAATAAGCCTGCAAAGCTTGCAGCTCCGTGCCCAACGTTGCATTACCAGCCTTGCCTTGTCTGAGCAAGAGCAGAATTAACAAGCCCAGCACGCATAACAAGCCGAGTAAGAGCGCCCAATCCATCCACACCATTGTTGTCATAGGCCTTATCCGGGTGTATTCCGCATCCAGTCGGCGGTTTGAAAGAAGGAATTCATCAAGTGCAGTTGCAGCTCTTCAGCGATGCCCACATCCTGCATCGCCCAGGCCATACAACGCAGCCATTGATCACGCTCACTGACGCCGATAGCGAATGGCAAATGGCGCGCACGCAAACGCGGATGACCAAACTGACTGATATACAAATCCGGGCCACCCATCCAGCCCGACAAGAACCAGAATAATTTGTCACGCGAACCATCGGTCGGAGTCGGATGCATGGCGCGTATGCCTGCAAATTCCGGCTCCAGCTCCATCAGGTCATAAAAGCGATCGACCATTTGCCGCAGCGGCTCAGCACCGCCTATGCGTTGATACAGGGTGACGGTCTGTTCTTCTTGCACATCACCTTGCCCATCATTTTGCTGATGACTGTTTTGTTCTGTTGTCATACTTCTTTTTTTGACTTTCCTGCTAATTTTTAAACGTTGATTCTTTGCGATTCGGTTCAGGATTCACGCAAGCTGATGATGGGGGCCTGTCTGAGCACATGCCGTAGGCCCAGCCAGCCGCCAGTCACAGCGCAGCCCGCACCTAAGGCAGCACCGGCCAGCCAGACCCAGGGCGAGAATTGCCACTCAAACTGAAAACTATAGGTGGCCAGCGTCCAGCCTATCGCCGTCGCTCCAGCGGCCGCCAACACCCCGGCCAGACTACCGATGAGTAAGAACTCTATCCACTGCGCGCGTGACAATTGCTGGCGCGTCGCCCCCAAAGCACGCAGTAAAGCAGCTTCGCGCATACGTACATCCTGAGTACCGGCTAAGGCGGCATACAAAACCAGTACGCCTGCCAACAAGGTGAAGGCAAACAGGAATTCCACGGCTGTCACCACCTGATCAAGCACAGCCTGCAATTGCCGTATCATGGCGCCCACATCGACGATTGTCAGATTCGGGAATTGCGCCGTCATTTTCTGTATCAGGCTTTGGTCGGAAGCTGGCAAATGAAAAGCGGTAATCCAGGTCTGCGGCATATCCTGCATAGCAGCCGGATTGATGATGACGAAAAAGTTGACCCGCATCGAACCCCAGTCCAGCTTGCGCAGGCTGGTCACGGTCACGGTGGTTTGCTGACCTGCCACATCAAAGCTCAGCTGATCGCCGAGTTTCAGACTCAGAGTTTTTGCTATGCCTTCTTCAACCGAGGCTTCTGCGACATTCGCTTTAGATGCATCAAACCACTGACCCGCCGTGATCTTATTGAGTTCCGGCAGATCATCCATGGTCGACAAATTAAACTCTCTGTCTACCAGGCGTTTGGCCTGATCCTGCTCAAAGGTTTCAGCGGTGACTGCCTGTTGGTTAATCGCGACTAAGCGGCCGCGTATCATGGGATAAAAACGCGGTGCCGAGTAAGGCTGCAGCAAGGCGGCGACAGGCTCGCGCTGATCCGGCTGGATATTGATCACGAATTGATTCGGTGCGTCAGCCGGTGTGGATTTTTTCCAGGCAGAGACCAGATCTGAGCGTATCACGGTCAGCAATAACAAGGCCATCAGCCCCAGTGCCAATGCCACCACCTGAATCACGCTGGCACCCGGGCGGCGCTGCAAGGCGCTCACGGCAAAGCGCCAGGAAGCTGAGCTAAACAGATTGCGTGCAGGCTTTAATGCGCTCACGCTGCCCCAGGCAATCAGCGCAAACAGCGCCAGGCCTATCGCATAACCGGCGCTGGTCAGCAAACCCAGCTTGATATCGCCAGTCTGCCACAGCAATAAGCCGACAAACATGAGCAGACCACACAGATAACTGAACCAGGTCACAGGCTGCGGCGCATCCTGATCGCGCCGTATCACGCGGTTATGCGGGATATTCCGCAATTGCAGTACCGGCGGCAAAGCAAAGCCCAGCAACAACACCAGCCCGGTCGCGACGCCCTGCACGGCTGGCAGCAAACTGGCTGCTGGCAGATTTTTCGCGACCAGTGCACCCAGCCACTCCAGCAATACATAGTGACTCAGGAAGCCGAGCAAAATACCGGCCAGACTACCGGCAATACCGACTAATAAAAACTCAATCAAATACAGCCAGGTCACCTGGCTCTGGGTCAGTCCCAGACAACGCAGCATGGCGCAGGCATCCAAATGACGCAACATAAAGCGGCGTGCTGCCATCGCAATTGCCACCGCCGCCAGCATGGCAGACAAAAGACTGACCAGCGATAAAAACTGTTCGGCACGATCCAGCGTCGCGCGCATTTCGGGACGTCCGCTGTCCAGCGATTCCAGCCGTATGCCTTTGAGTGCCTGCTGTTCTATGCGGTTTTTTAATGTTTGCTGAAAAGCCTGGATGACCGCTTTGTCACCCGCCAGCAGCAAACGATAGGTCACGCGCGAGCCATCCTGGATCAGGCCGGTGGCCACCAGATCAGGTAAGGCGATCATCACGCGCGGCGCAAAATTCATGAAACCGGCGCCACGATCAGGTTCATCGCCAATCAGATTTGCTACCTTGAATTCCTTTTCACCCAGTCGCAGCAAGGATCCGGGCTGCACACGCAGCGCGGCCTGCACGGCAGGATCTATCCAAACGGTCCCGGCGGCCGGAATGGTGATGGTCGCGACTTCGCGCTCGCCCTGAAGTAACTTCATCTGCCCACGCAAGGGATAGCCAGCGCTGACCGCCTTGAGCGACACCAGGCGCGTCGCGAGTTGATCACCCTGGCCGCTGATCGCCATACTTGGAAATACTACGGTTTCAGCCAGCTGTAAACCTTGCTGACTGGCTTCCGCCTTCCAGCTGGCCGGGACGGGCTGATCAGCGCTGACCAGTAAATCCGCACCCAGCAACTGATGCGCATCTCTGGCCAGGCCATTGCGCATGCGGTCAGTGAAAAAACCGACGGCACTCAGCGCACCAACCGCGATCATCAAAGCCACCAGCAAGAAGCGCAATTCGCCCGCACGCCAGTCGCGTAAAGTCATACGCCAGGAGATCAACCACATACCAGTTTCCTATCTGTTTCCTACATGGACTAAGCGAACTCAGCGAACAAGGCTGAACACAGCCTGTGCACAGGCTGCACGGCTTTAAAATGCGTTGAGCGCCTGGCTGAAGTCCGCCAGCAAATCATCACGATCCTCGATACCGACCGAAACACGGATCAGTGAATCGGCAATGCCCATTTCTGCACGGCGGGCCGGACCCATTTCAAAGAAAATGGTGTGTGCTACCGCAATTATCAAGCTGCGGGTATCGCCTAAATGGGTGGCATGGATAGCCAGTTTCAAATGCTGCAGGAAATCGAAGCAGTCGATTTCTGGCTTCAGTTCGAAACTGAGTAAAGCGCCATAAGCACGGAACAATTCAGTGGCCAGCGCATGCTGGGGATGGCTGGGCAGACCAGGATAGTGCACCACCGCGACCCGCTCATCTTCGTGCAGCAAGGTCGCCAGCGCCAGTGCATTGGCCGATTCACGCTCCATGCGCAAGGCCAGGGTTTCTGCACCGACTGCGATCTGATGCGCCGCATCCGGTGACAGGCTGGCACCAAAATCACGCAAGGCCTTGGCGCGGATTTGCGACATGCCCTGCATGGCGGATGCCTGCTGGCGGAAATTATCGGCAATATTCGGATAGCTGGCCCAGTCAAACAGACCGGTATCACTGATCGCACCACCCAGTACATTGCCATGTCCAGCGATAGACTTGGTGAGCGAGTTAATCACCAGCCCGGCACCCACCGCTTTGGGACGGAATAAATACGGTGAGGTCATGGTGTTATCGACCACGAACAGGATGCCACGCGCACGGCACAATTCACCGATGCGGCGCAAGTCAGCAATCTGGGTGCGTGGATTGGCGATGGTTTCGACAAACACCATGCGGGTTTCAGGACGTAAAGCAGCTTCGACCTGCGCGACATCGGTCGCATCCACCATGGAAACCTGTATGCCTTGCTGGGCCGTGGTTTGCCATACGCTATTGGTATTCCCAAACAGGAAAACCGATGACACCACATGGTCGCCCTGACGCAATAAAGCCTGGAACACCGCGCCGATAGCTGCCATGCCAGTCGCGAAGCAAATGCTGGATACCGCATCTTCCATCTTACTGATTTTTTCTTCTAAGGCAGCGACCGTAGGATTACCCTGACGGCCATAGCGATAACCAGACTGCTTACCTTGAAACACAGCGGCCAGTTCACGCGCATCGCTATAGCCATACATGACGGCGTTATGTACTGGCTTATGCACTGAGCCGTGCTCTATGCTTTTTTGTCTGTCGTTATGCAGGATGGTGGTGGTAAATCCGTAATTGGCTAGATTGCTCATTCTTGACTCTGTTTGGTTTGCGGTCGGCGTTGATTTGAGCCGTCAGACTACACAGCGCGTGCAGCAAACGGCATAAAAGCGGTGTTTCAAGCGTGCAGTGTACCGCATTGCCCTGCCCCTTACTATTCCGCCCCAGGATGGCGCAGCACTTTTGGTCTTGTTCCGCCTGTGCACTGACTTTAATCAGGTCGAAAGCGCAAAACAAAGGCGGGCAGGCAATTCAGCAGCCGCACCAGCCAGGCCAGGCGTCTTGGAAAGATCAGTGTCGCCTGTTTACTGGCTATCGCTTGCAGTATGCGGCTGGCGGCTTGCTGCTCTGAGCTCAGAAAAGGCTTATGACTGGCATCGCCCTGATTCAGATCGCGCAATTTCTGGGTATCGACATAACCGGGGATGATGGTCGTCACGTGCACACCGAATGGTGCACAGGCACGGCGGTAAGTATCGGCCAGCTGTATCACACTGCGTTTGGTCGCGGCATACACCGAAGCCCCCGGATAGTCTTGCATCAGCCCCGCAATCGAGGCGATTGCCACCAGTTGCCCGCGTCCCTGGCGCAGCATCAGCTCAGACGCTGCCTGAAATGCATGCACCAGGCCGCTGACATTGGTGGCCAGCATGTGTTCAGTCTGTTCCAGGCTGAGCGCCTCTCGCCGTGAATTGACGTAGCTACCGGCGCTGACAATCAGCAGATCCAACCCGGTTGCAGCAAACCCGCTGATCGCAGCACGTACTGCCGCCGCATCCGCAATATCCATCTGCAGATACTGTAAACTCCGATACTGCTGCAATGCCTGCGGGTCCAGCCGTTCAGGGTGCCTGCCCGCCACCGTGACCTGATGACCAGCCTGCAAATAGCTTTGTGCCAGCGCCCAGCCTATGCCTGAAGTCCCGCCAATAATCAGTATCTGTTGACTGTGCTCGCTCATCTGATCAACCCTCATGCGGCATTCAGGCTGACCCCGACACCCAGTGCCTGACATGCGCGCTGATAGCCGTAATCCCACTGCAATTGCAGCATTTGCCGGAATTGCGGGTAGGTGGCAGGCATCACCAGCTCGATGCGGTTGGCGCGCCAGTTAATGCGTTTGCCTATCTGGTGTTTTGTCAAAGCACTCGTCATATCGGCGGTATCGACCCAGTAATCGGCAAACTGTTGATTCACCTGGCGGATACGCTGATTGCCATCAAACCCAAGCACTGCCCTCACAGCAGGCAAACCCAGTAAGCGATCATATGGGGCTTTGCGCTCCATCACGACCTGGCTGGCCAGCCGATTCGCGATTTCTATCGGGAATAAATCCACCACACCGCCTATATAAGCCTGCCCTGCGACTTCATGGCAGCGGAAATAATACATATCTGAAATGGAGGCGCGTACTGCATCCTTCAGCGCCACGCCGCTTTGCACGCTGATCTGCGGCGCGATACGCGAGCCGGGAAAATGCACAGGCGCCAGAGGCGACACCATGCCGCTTAAGGCCGCTGCCAGCGCGCCCTCTGCAAACACGGTTTCTTCAAACCAGGGCCCGCCTATGCGACTGCCAGCTGCTGCAGACGGATACAGCACACGGCCTGCAATGATCGCGAGATCTGGTGCGCCCGCATAGGACTGCGGCTCAGGCAAAGGCAGCAGCGGCGGGACTTCAAACAAGTAATCCTGATACAGATCGGGCGCAGTCTGCATAAAGCGCGACCACAAGGCACGCTGCCCCAGATCCTTTAAAGTGGTACTCAGTTTTTTTTGCGGATTCGAACCCAGGCCGCACCAGTATGCATACATTTGCGGTGAACTCAGGAATTCGAGTCTGGATGCATTATCTGGCAAGCCCTGAATGACCGCAGCTGCAATCGCCGCACCACAACTGGCCACCAGCACATCCGGCGCACGCTGATGCTGCTCGAATGCCGCCATCATGCCCAGATAATAGCCAAAGCGAAAACCGCCACCCGCCATCACCAGACAACGCTGGTAAGGCTTGGCCGCAGTGGTTTGCGCCATCGTGCTCATGCTAAGATGCTCAGCCCTTGCGCTGTCTTTTTTTATTTTTTGCTGCATAGCCTGCTTTGTCTGAATTCACTGAAATTTCTGCTGCCAGTCTGCAAACGCCTGAGCGCGCCAGCACGCCTTCTTTGACGATCAGGCTGCTGGTGCTCAATGCGCTAAGTTTTACGCTGATTTATCTGACGACCAATTGGCTGGCTGCGGCGCATCAGGTCAGCCAGCATCTGATGCTGGCCGCCGATGCTGTCATACCGCTGATACCGTGGATGATTATTCCTTACAGCAGCTCGCTTGTGCTGTTTATTTTCATTTTTTATCATTGCGGCACACAGCAACAATGCCGGCAGTATAGCTTACAAATTTTCACGGCCACACATCTGGCGGGAATGTGCTTTCTGCTGATGCCATTCAGACAGCAACATGCTGCCGTGCTGCCTGAAGGCTGGCTGGGCTATGCGTATCAATCCCTGTATCTGATGGATCAGCGCTATAACCAGCTACCGTCTTTGCATGTGGCGTATGCCGCTATTTTCTGGTTTCATTTGCGTCTGGCTATGCACACGCTGCTTGCGCGGCTATTGCTGCATACAGGGATTACCTTGCTGATTGCATCCACGCTGTTCACGCATCAACATCATCTGGCAGATGTGATTGCCGGTGCTGCGCTGGGCTGGCTGTGTATCTGGCGATGCAAGCCACATGATGTACCGCCAGTCGCGGCCTATTACCGGATTGCTGCCGCCTGGCTGGCAGCGTTGGCGCTGTACTTTCAACAGCTGTGGCTATTCCTGCTGACGGCTGCGACCCTGCCCTGTCTGCTGCTGGTGGCGCTTGCCTATGCGCGTGGTGACCGTCACTTCCTGCATAAACATCAGGGACAGCATCCTGTCTGGGTCAGGCTGTTGTATGCACCTTATCTGGCGGGCTACAGGCTGAGCTGGCTGCTGCAACGTTATCTGCTACAGCCCTCCATCCGCATTCAGCAGATCACGCCATTGCTGGCTATAGGCCCCCGTTTGCTGAGTGCAGAAATCAGCCAGCTGCATGCGGCTGGCGTCGTCATCGATCTGAGTGCAGAAATACCGGAACATCCGGCGCTATGCGGCCCGCTGGCTGGATCGACGAAACGCTATCTGCATTATCCCTTGCTCGACATCCTGCCACCCACGCCGCAGCAAATGCAGGAATTAGCCGCGCTGATCCTGCCCTTGCTGAAGGCTGGTACGCCGGTATATTTGCATTGTGCGATGGGCTTTCATCGCTGCCGCCATATTGCACGCTACCTGACTTCCAATTTATGAAAATCTCTGTCTACCAGTTAAAACCCCAATTCCAACGCTTGCTGAGCCCGCTGTTAAGCGCGCTGCAAGGCAGCGGCATCACGCCGAATCAAATTACATTGTTCAGCATGACGCTGTGCCTGCTGTATGGCGGCGCGCTGGCGATGTTCGCCGATAACAAGGTTTTATGGTGGTTCTATCCGTTTGCCATGCTGCTCAGGATGGCGCTGAATGCAATCGACGGCATGTATGCCAATGCCAGCGGCATGAAAACCCGGCTCGGTGCACTGCTCAATGAAATTTGCGATGTGATTTCAGACCTCGCGCTGTATCTGCCGCTGATCCTCTTATTACCTGTGCATCCGGCCTGGATCGTCGCTGTGCTGATGCTGGCTATGCTCAGCGAATTTGCCGGGGTGCTGGGCCTCAGCGTAGGCGCGGCACGTGGCTTTCAGGGGCCGATGGGGAAAAGCGACCGTGCCGTGCTGTTTGGGCTACTGAGTCTGGCCGGTGTATGCGCAGCGCCAGCCAGCTGGATCAGTGCGCTGCTGGCACTGGCCATCCTGCTGTCTGTGTGTACGGTCTGGAACCGGCTGAGCGCTGCGCTTAAGCCGCAGGACAAGGCACAAGACGGCGCGCCAGACTCACGCTGAATATGCCCTGCAGCCCAATCAGGGAGCGGACTTTACGGCAGCCGGTTTCGGCCAACAGCGCATCCAGCTCCGCCTGTGAACGCGGCCGCATCACCCAGGGCTGGCCCTGATGATTATTGAGCGTGCCAGCAATCATCGCTAACTGCGGATGCCAGGGCTGCCCGGTGTAAATGACACAGCCCTGCTCTGCCAGCACGCGCGTGATGCCCCGCACCGCATTGAGTATCAGAGCATTATCAGCAAACAGTTCAAACAAACCGGACACAATCACAATATCGTATTGCGCATCGCCCTGATAACTGGCTGCATCAAACGCATCACATTGCTCGAAACGGGCACTGTCTGCCAGACCCAGCTCAGTCGCCAGGCGCTGTGCGGCCTGCAGATTGGCCTCTGCATAATCGCGTAAGCACAGTGCGAACTTGCGCTCGCCAAAGCGTTTCACTGTCTCCAGCAAATAACGTCCGCCACCTGCTGCCAGATCCAGGATGCGCACAGTCTGGCCAGCGGGCACAGCCTGTATTGCCTCCGATAAGATTTGCTGTAAATGGACGCGGCGCTCACGGATACCGCGCCAGCCCACCGCATCCAGATAGCCACGGTCCAGAACTTTACCTATGCCCCAGCGTCCTGCTGCCTGATTTTTATACACATAATCGAGCGAGCTGCCGGAATCAAAGCCGGTTTCCAAACCGATGCGCATGCCATCACTCAGGCGTCCCAGACTATGGAGCATGCGCTTTTGAATGGCGAAATTCAGTTTTTGCAGTGTGCTTATGCTCTGACCATTGCTCAAGGCCTGATAAGCACGCGCTGACTGCCCATTGCGGTCCAACGTCAGATAAGGCCGTGCATCCGGCAGCGGCAACGCAAAGCAGTGCTGCACAAACTCACGCACTTCCTGATACGCAAGCTGCGTATCCTGCTCGTATAACAGCGCATGAAAGGCATCCGGAATACGCACATATTTTTTGTGTAGCGAGCTGATACGTTCAAAAAATAAGTGCTGCGGCTTTTCTTTGACCACATAATCCCTGCCCGCAACCAGCATCAGCACTGGCACATCCAGCGCCGCCGCATCCGCTACTATCCTTTGTGCGGTATCGGCCAGATCTAACAAGACGCGGGCTGAGATATTTTTCGTGATCAGCTTATCCGAGGCATAGGAACTGGCTTGCTGCGCCGAATGGGTCAGCATACCGGGCCGGATATAACTGGTCACAAATAAGTCAGGCTGAAAACACGTCGCCAGCCTGAGTGCAGGCTTAGCCAGCGGCACATACAGATTGATATCAAATGCCGCTGCAGCCATCGCCAGGCCGCGCAATGGCGGCGCATAGTCATGCACCCAGGTCGCAGCGATCACGGCACCGACACTATTGGCGATCACCACAATTTGCTCCGCAGCGTAGCCACAATGCGCAGATAAATGCTGCATGAAGGCTTCAAAATCCCTGACCAGACACATGAAATCCGGCGCATCACCGCGCTCACCAGGCGAATGACCATGTCCGCGTGCATCCCAGGCAAAGGCTGTGGTGTCAGCGGGCGTGAATTCTTCGACCAGTTGCTGCACACGGCCAGAATGCTCATGCCCACGGTGCAGAAAGACCAGCGCCTTCTTCGCATTATCCGGTGCGCCGCTCAGCGCAGGCCAGTGGCGAAAAAACAGGCGGGTGCCGTCATGTGAAACGAAACCGCTTTCTTCAGCAAGCCGGGTGACAGGCAAGTTAGTAGTCATCTTATTCCATTCTTAAAAAGAAACTCAGCAGCACGCATCTTTGCGCGCATCATTGCAAAATGCGGAGCGCCACATACAAAGCAGGTGCAGTCAGCATCAGGCTGTCAGCCCGGTCCAGTATGCCGCCATGGCCGGGAATCAGGTTTGAAAAATCCTTAATACCTAAACGACGTTTGACAGCAGAAAACAGCAAGTCGCCACAAAAGCCCGCAAGCGCAAGCCAGATACCGATTGCGCACAACCATGGCAGGCTGGCCAGTTGCAGGTAAGACCCCAGCAGCATACAAAACACCGCAGAAAAAAGCATGCCGCCGATCAGGCCTTGCGCAGTTTTATTCGGACTGATGCTGGCCACCACCCTGTGTTTGCCGAACTGTGTACCTGTGAGGTATTGAGCCACATCATTCAGACAGGTGCTCACGATCAGAAAAAACAACCAAGGCAGTCGCGAAGCAGTCCCTATTACAGCATCGGCCGTCAGCAAATACAAAAAGCCCAGCCCGCAACAAGTCCAGCACCAGGCGATCAGTAAACTGGCTTGCCTGTGCTTGCTCATTAAAAAAAACAGATAAGCCGACAAATACACGCAGCCGAGCACAAGGGCAGCCTGCGCAGACTGGTGCATAACGACCAGCGCAAGCGTCATCGCGATCAAAGCCGCGCAGCACAAAGTTTGTGCGAGTTTCGCGCTCAGGCGACAAATATCCTTCAATGCCAGTCCAGCGATCAACAGCGCCAAAGCCAGCACGCCGAAAGGATAGGCCAATAGTGAGGCGGTGATTACCGGTGCGATGATCCACCAGGCATATACCCGTGGCCGCAGTCCCGAATCAGGCTGGCCGCGGGTTGTGATCGCCGTCGCTAGTGTGGCGAGTAGCAAAAAGCTGTAGATACCCAGCGTTGCGATAGCAAGGGAAGACAGTGAAATTAAATGCATGAAAATCAGAGATGGGGTCCAAGCCGTGGACAGGCTATCCAGATCGTCAGCAAAGTGGATTTTGCTGACGATGTTCAATGGACATCTCTGATTATAATCTCGACAAGACAAACTCCGTGCTGAGCAGGGGCCGGATATTTTGTAAAAAATTGCAAGGGTGAGTAAGATCAAGATCGCGCCAGGAGCCTCGGGACTGGCTGCTGTAGCCGTATCAAGGCTTCAGCAAAAACTCTTCAATAATCTGCGCCAGCAAAGCAGGCTGATCGTGATGCAACATATGGCCCGCATCGGCGATCATATGTTTTTCCAGTTGACGGAAATAAGTCAGGCGGCGGTCTATCTCAGGTCGCGCCTGTTCCTTAGGACCCATCCAGCTCCAGATATCGGTATCCTCTGCTTCCATCCACAACACCGGTGCACTGATATTAGCCCAGCATGCCATCATTTCCTCGACCCGGAACAGCAGCGGACTAGTCTGTTTATGCGCCGGATCACCGAGAATCTCCCAGCGTCCCTGCACATTTTCCCTGGCCCAGTGCTGAGACAGGAACGCGGCTTTTTCATCGTTCAGACGTGGATTGGTTTTTTGCAAGCGTGCTGCCACTTCAGCCAGACTGGCATAGGTTTTCAGCACAGGCGGGGTACGCAATTCCTCCAGCCATTTGCGATAGCGTCCCGGGGCTTGCCCGGGCGTAGTAGCAGGCAAGCCAAAACCTTCCAGATCGATCAGGCGCCTGACCCGCTCCGGCCGTGCGCCAGCATACAGACCCACCACATTACCGCCCATACTATGCCCCAGCAAATTCACAGGTTCATCGGGTGAGTAATGCGCGAGCATGGCATCCAGATCACCCAGATAATCGGGAAACCAATAAGTATCGGTACCCGGTGCCTCGGTCAGACCAAAACCACGCCAGTCAGGTGCTATCACATGCCAGTCAGCCTGCAACTGATCGACCACAAACTGGAATGAAGCTGACACATCCATCCAGCCATGCATCATAAAAATTTTCGGCGCATCTTCATTGCCCCAGTGACGTACATGGTAGGCAATGCCACGCAGTTGTATCATCTCGGTACGGGAAGCGCGGCGCGGTGTTTGGTCAGGCAAACTCATAGGATTAATTTTTTTCATCAAGGAATAGCAGTTCAGACAGGTAAGTCCTGATCAATTTACAGTAGCATGTCTGAAAAGGAGCGCACCAGAGCGACACTAAGGAGCAATCAGGCAGCGCAGACTTAAAATAATAGAACGATCGTTCGATAATTATAACGGAGACTGAAGTCGTATGCAGAAAGCCGCAAAAAAACTCCCTGATTGTGATGACTATGCGCAGTTGTATCAGGAATTTAACTGGTCTGTTCCAGAGCGTTTCAATATCGCCGAGGTCTGTGCCCGACGCTGGGCAGCAAACCCGAACCAGATCGCGATCCGGCATGAGGATGAAGCTGGCCTTACCCGCACGCTGTCCTACACCGAATTGCAGACTCAGGCCAATCAGCTCTCCAACCTGCTGAGTCTGCAAGGCATACAGCGTGGCGATGTAGTGGCTTATGTATTACCTCAGCGACCAGAAGCTGCCATTACGCTGATCGCCATCCTGCAAATGGGAGCGATTGCGATGCCGCTGTCGCAATTGTTTGGCCCGGATGCGCTCGAATACCGGCTACAGCATAGCCAGGCCAGAGCCATCATTATCGACCGCTCGGTCTGGGATCAGTTTGCCGGAATAGCTGAACATTGCCGGGATTTGAAAACCTGTATCTGCGTCGATCATGAAGACCTGGATGAAGACTTGCCTGCACTCGGCTGGACCCACTATGTACCGGAAATGCCGGGCGAATTCGAACAGACGGATACCTGCTCCAGCGATCCCGCCATCCTGATTTACACCAGCGGCACCACCGGCGATCCCAAAGGCGCATTGCTGCCGCATTCCGCGCTGATCGGTAATCTTCCTGGTTTCGTCGCTTCGCAAAACTGGTTTCCTCAAAAGCGCGATGTCTTCTGGTCACCGGCAGACTGGGCCTGGACTGGCGGTCTGATGGATGCCTTGTTACCGACCCTGTATTTCGGCAAAACCATCGTCGCCTGGCAGGGTCGCTTTTCTGCGAAAAAAGCCTTTCAGTTGCTGGAAAAATATCGCGTTACGAATACCTTTTTATTCCCGACTGCACTCAAACAAATGATGAAAACCTTTCCGCAGCCACGCACTCAGTTCCGGCTGCGTCTGCGCGCACTGATGTGTGCCGGTGAGCCGCTGGGAGAAACGGTATTTCATTGGTGCCAGCAGGCGCTGGGCATCACACCAAATGAAATGTATGGGCAGACTGAGATGAATTACATCGTCGGAAATTCCCATCAGCGCTGGCCCGCCCGTCCCGGCAGTATAGGCCGCCCCTACCCCGGTCACAGGGTCGCACTGATCGATGAAGATGGCCAGCAGGTTCCCACCGGCTCGCCGGGTGAAATAGCCGTTCACAGGCGTGATATCCAGGGCGAGCCTGATCCGGTATTTTTTCTCGGATATTGGAAAAATGAAGCGGCCACCCGTCAGAAATACAGCGGTGAATGGTGTCGCACCGGTGATCTGGCGGTGATGGATGAAGATGGTTATTTGTGGTATCAGGGACGTAGCGATGATATGTTTAAATCGGCGGGCTACCGCATAGGCCCCGCTGAAATTGAAAACTGTCTGCTCAAGCATCCGTCGGTCACCAATGCTGCGGTAGTTCCCAAACCGGATAAAGAGCGCGGCAACCTGGTCAAGGCATATATCGTAGTCAGCCCTGGATATAGCGCAAATAATGGGCTGATCAGCGAATTGCAGCAATTTGTCAAAAAACTGCTGGCACCCTACGAATATCCGAAAGAAATTGAATTCCTGGATGCCTTGCCGATGACGACTACCGGCAAGGTACAGCGCCGGGTATTACGTTTGCAGGAAATTGAGCGCGCGAAACGCAGTGACAAGGATAAGTAACGAAGACCTGTAGCCGACAAGATTGCACAAGCGCTAGCGCGGGGCCAACTGAACGGTGATCGATTGTGCAGCTTTTTGCGCCACATCGAGTATCGCCTTGCCATAGCCGGTTGCAGCAAAACCCTCGCCGGCGAACACATGCTGACGTCCTACCATCACATCGCCTTCAGCGGTTCCGGTCAACCGGTATTTGGCGACCAGCACACCGGCTTTCGCATCAAATACATTGAGATCAACTTCGATCGCACGTGTCTTTTTAATCCACAAACCAAACAACACCGGAGTATTACGTATGCCTGCATTACGGATGTCGCCGGATATCACGTAGCGCACATCAAAATTTTTGGCGACCTGGGCCAGAAACCCCGGTGTCGGCGGATTTATTTGCCAGTCCAGCGACAGCAAATCAGGGATCGTGCGCACACCAAACTGCTGACTCTGTTCAAGCACACGCGCCACTTCACGCGGGAATCCCTGGGCAATATCATCCACATCCGACAGTTGGGCTGGTTTATTGACGGCAAAGCCAGTCAATAAAACACTGCGGTCCGCATCACGTGCGGGAAACATCGCTTGTATCTGTGTATCAGCCTTTGCCTGACTAAAGCAGAGCAAGTACAAAACACAGCCCAAATAAGACTTTAGGTGTTGACGAAAAATCAGAGAAAATCGTGTGAATCCCGAATTGGACGCAGACATACAGCCTCCTGCAAGTAGATGATTTGATATAGTAACGACATCTGTTCAGGATTCATGAATCAAATCGAAAATGTATGCATATTTTACAATTTAGTTACACTTTAATCACAACATCCTTCCATCTCTGAAACTATCAGGTTGCGCCTATATGAAACTTACCCTTGCCCATACATCTCATACTCAGGCACTACTGGACTTCGAACTGGAGAATCGTCAGCATTTCGAGCAATGGATAGCGAGCCGGGGCGATAGCTACTACCGAAGCGAGCAGGTACGCAGCAGTCTGGAGCAGGCGCAATGGATGGCGAGCGCCGGCCGTGAGTACCACTACCTGGCCTGGCTGGGAGAAGAAATCATAGGACGGGTGACCTTGCGCGGCATAGAACGTGATCATTATCACAAGGCCTCGGTCGGCTATCGCTTCAGTGCCAGACATGGCGGCCATGGCTATGCCAGCCAGGCAGTCAATCTGGTCTGTGCACAGGCTTTTCAAGAGCTGGGTTTACACCGGCTGGAAGCGGTCGTGATCATCGATAATCAGCCCTCCCGTGCAGTGATGAAAAAATGTGGCTTCCAACAATATGGACACGCACGCTCCGCCGTACTCAGGCATGAGGTTTGGATGGATATGCTGCATTTTGAGCGACTTGCTTCTGATGCGCTGATTACCAGCTAAAGCAGTAAACCGCCAGGTGCCAAATCGCATCATCAAGACCGGACATAGCGCATTTCACCCTTCCGATTTTGCAGCCTGTCGCAAAGTCTTAGCTTAGGACGCGAACTTACCGGATACTGCAGCCATCAAGCAGTAACAAGTAAAAACAAGACGCAGGAAGGCAATTACTTCCTCACCTATAAACAAGAACTGATGGAGATCACGATGCGCAAATTATGGATACTGGGAAGCTTACTCATTGCAGGCATGGCACATGCAGAAAGCAATACAAGAGAAGTACCGGCTTTTACTGCAATCAAATGCCGTTGCGCGTTTAACCTCAGTGTAGAAGTAGGAAAAACGCAATCTATCACACTCAAAGGCGATGACAAATTCAATGCCAAAGTCCTCACCGAAGTCGCGGGCAATGAACTGATTATCTCCTACAAAGACAAAAACTCCATCAAAATCAAGGATGACGCACAAGTCATCGTTACCCTTCCCAGCCTGAGCCGTTTCAGAATGGAAGGCGCAGGTGTCGCCAGGATTAATAACATTAACAGCGACGACGTAGAAATTTCTTATGAAGGTGCAGGCATGCTGACTGCCGCCGGCAAGGTAAAAAATCTGCGCCTGAAAGCCCAAGGTGTGGGCATGGTAGAAACCAAGGACTTGTTGACTGAACGCGCCGATGTCAGCGTGGAAGGCATAGGCTCGGTTTCAGTGCATGCCAAAGAAAAACTCAGCGCCTCCGTGCAAGGCATAGGCTCCCTGACCTATTACGGACATCCGCGCAATCTGAGCAAATCGGTTGATGGTATCGGCAGCATCAAGGCTGGTGACTAAGCCAGACTACAGTTTTCTCCTGCCTTTAAACAAGAGAGGTTTTGCCCTGAATAGCTGTGCGAGCAGCCTTCAGGGCTTTTTTATCGCACTCTTCAGCCTCAGTTAAACCCTGGGCTGCGTCTGTGCTTGATTCTGCGGCTGATCCGCTTGCAGCATCAGTTGCAATTCCTCATCACTGAAACCAGCAGTACGCCGCGCTTCCAGATTAAAGGGGCCGCGCAAACGTGGCGCTTTATATTGCAGCGCCAGCTGCGGATATAAAGCGACCGGGTCCAGTCCCTGTTCGGTACAAAAGTGCAGATACCAGTGATTACCAATCGCGACATGGCCGATTTCATCACGATAAATAATCATCAGTATCTCAGCACCACGTGCGTCACCGGCCTGCGCCAGCTTGACTGCCACGCCAGGTGTGACATCCAGCCCGCGCGCCTCCAGCGTGCGTGGCACCAGCGCCAGCCGCGCAATCAGATCCTGTCTGGTCTTGGCCGCCATTTCCCACAGACTGTTATGCGCGGTGAAGTCGCCATAGCGATAACCCTGCTGCTGCAAATGATCACTAAGTAACTGAAAGTGGTAGGCTTCTTCCTTCATCACGCGTAACCAGTCACGATAAAACTGTTCCGGCAAACCGGCGAAGCGCCACAGAATGTCGGCCGCCAGGTTAATCGCGTTCATTTCTATATGAGCCAGCGCGTGGATCAGTACCGCCCTGCCCTCCACCGTATGCATGGCGCGTCGTCCAACCTGACCAGGCGGTACCAGTTCTGGACGCAGCGGCCGGCCAGGGATGCCATCCGGCTCATGGATCTGGATCGCGTTGTCCAGCCTCACATCATCGGGGATAGACAAAGCAAGGCGACATTTTTCTTGTGGATCAGTCTGCAACAATACGTGTAAGGCAGTTGCTTTTAACTCAGGGGCTTGGCTGGGAAATAGATTCATGTTTTTGAAAGAGTCCGGCAATATCATGCGCGGAGCGCTAAAATACGGGGTTTGCATCCTATCAGCGTAAAAAGACAGCATATGCTTCGTGCATACGTCACTCTTAAATCGCAAAGCGTCTTACGCTGATTCTGTTCATGTCCCGCTATTTTACGGAAAAACCATGCCCATCTACCAATTAGGCGATCAAACGCCCGATATCGATGCTTCCGCCTACATCACGGATACCGCGAAAATCATAGGTAAAGTCAAAATCGATGCCCAAGCCAGCATCTGGTTTGATGTCACCCTGCGCGGCGACAATGAACTCATCCACATCGGTGAAAACAGCAATGTGCAGGAAGGCTGCATCCTGCATACCGATCCCGGCTATCCGCTGACTGTCGCCAGCAATGTCACCATCGGTCATCAGGCCATGCTGCATGGTTGCACCATAGGTGAAGGTTCGCTGATCGGTATCCAGGCAGTCGTACTGAACGGTGCAAAAATAGGTAAAAATTGTCTGGTCGGTGCCGGTGCACTGGTCACAGAGGGCAAGGAATTTCCGGACAACTCACTGATCATAGGCTCGCCCGCCAAGGCTGTGCGCCAGCTGACGGAACAGGACATCGCGGGCATGCACAGAAACACCGCCAATTATGCGCAGCGCGGCCAGCTCTATAAAACTGAGCTTAAACGCATAGATTAATCAACTGCCGCAACATGTCTCACGCAGCTGAAGACAGCTGGCTGGGACAGTGTTGTGCAGCTTAACACTCAGCTTCAATTTGAACTTATGAAAACAGATACACTGCAAAAATTTATGTTTGAACATGCCGGCGTACGCGGCGAACTGGTCGAACTGGAGCAATCCTGGCAGCAAATGCAGTCCCACCGCAGCTATCCTAAGGCGGTACAGACTTTACTGGGCGAACTGATGGCCGCCGCCGCCCTGCTCTCTGCCAACCTGAAATTTAACGGCACTATGATCATGCAAATACACGGTGATGGCCCGGTCAAGCTGATGGTGGTCGAATGTGATGCCAATCTGCGTTTGCGCGCGACCGCCAAACTGGCCGATGATGCCGTGATCGAAGACAATGAAAGCCTGAAAGACCTGGTGCATGCGCACGGACAAGGCCGCTTTGTGATCACGCTCGATCCTAACGATAAAATGCCAGGCCAGCAGGCGTATCAGGGCATCGTGCCGCTTGATGGTGATGATATCGCCACCGTCATCGAAAACTATATGCTGCGTTCTGAGCAGCTCGATACCAAGCTCTGGCTGGCGGCCAACGACAAAGTAACACGCGGCATGCTATTGCAAAAACTGCCGAAAATCGGCGGCAGCGAATCCAAAGTCGAAGATGAAGCAGAGGCCTGGAACCATGCAGTGATGCTGGGTGACACCCTCAAAAAAGACGAAATGCTGGAACACAGTGCAGAAACCCTGATGCACCGTCTGTTCTGGGAGAAGACCCTGCGCGTGTTTGAACCTCTGCATCCTGAATTTCATTGCAGCTGCACCCGTGAAAAAGTCGGCGATATGCTGAAAATGCTGGGTGCTGCCGAAATCGAAAGCGCTATTGCTGAAGCAGGACGCATAGACATCAACTGCGACTTCTGCGGCCAGCACTATGGCTTTGATCCAGTCGACTGTGCGCAGTTATTCGTCACGAATACCCTGGCCGAAGGTACAGTAGCGCCGGCAGAGATCAAACACTAATGTCCAGTGAAATCGGCGTTCCGGCGACGGGGCGCTGATTTACGAATAAGTGCGCAGTTTTTTTTATCATCGTCACTGAGCCGGACTTCTGCATATTTATGCATGATCTCTTCCACCTCAGGTTTTGACGCAATAAAAACTTCCACCAGCTTAGGATCAAAATGCTTCCCGGACTGATCCAGCAAATGCGCATAAGCCTCTTCTATCGGCCAGGCTTTTTTATAAGGCCGCTCTGAAGTCAGCGCATCAAACACATCAGCCACCGCGACAATGCGGCCTGCCAGAGGAATCTGCTCCACTTTGAACTTGAACGAATAGCCGCTGCCATCCCATTTTTCATGGTGAGATTGCGCAATTTCTCTGGCCATGGTTAACAAATCTGAAGCATGTTCGCCGATAATCTGCGCACCCATCATAGGGTGGGAAATCATTACACTCCATTCCTCGGTATCCAGTTTGCCGTTTTTCAGCAGAATTTTATCCGGCACACCTATTTTTCCTATGTCATGCATGGCTGAAGAATGGAATACCAACTCTATCCAACTTTCATCCTGCGTAATTTTGCTGGCGATCAGACGCGAATAATAAGTCATGCGTATCACATGGCGGCCAGTTTCATTGTCCTTAAACTCACCCGCACGTGCCAGTCTTTGTATCACTGCCAGATTGGTTTTCTGTAGCTCCAGCGTGCGCTCCTGCACTTTACGTTCCAATTCTATATTTTGCTGATACAGCGCGAGATGGGTACGGATACGTGATAAAACGATAGGTGCGCTAATCGGCTTTGTAATGTAGTCCACCGCGCCGAGCGCCAATCCCTTTTGCCCGTTCTGGATTTCATTCATCGCAGTGATAAAAATAATGGGTATGTTTTTAGTGACCGGATTTTCTTTCAGCATACGACACACTTCATAGCCGTCTTTATCCGGCATCATCACATCCGCGCATGTAGGCATGCAAAAATTGCCTTTATGATACGAACATGTTAGATTGCTTGCTTCAAAATTCAACAACAAAGGAAAAATTTTGGACTATGCAGGTTTCTGGCGCAGACTTGGCGCTTATCTGGTTGATTTAGTGTGCTTACTTCCATTGATTGGAATTAACTATTATTTGGGTTCGCACTTTCGCTTGTTTTACCTGTATTGGTTTTTACCTGAACTGATCATAGGCGTTTGGTTTTCTGTGTATTTGGTTTATAAATATGGTGGAACACCAGGTAAATTATTGTTGAAAACCAGAATCGCAATGGTCGATGGCTCCCCCGTCACGGCAAAAGCAGCGATAGTACGACATTCTGTTTTGTTTATATTTTCGACGCTATCCTCGATTGCCATGGTTTATGCTTGTTTGCAGCTCAGTGATGCAGAGTATTTGTCATTAACTTACATGCAGCAAGCTGAAAAATTGGAAGAATTGGCTCCTTCCTGGTATGGCATCAACATCATCCTCATGAACATCTGGGTCTGGGGAGAATTCTTCACCATGCTTTTTAATAAAAAACGCAGAGCGGCACATGATTTTTTAGCTGGAACTGTGGTTATCAACACTGCGTTGAACAACACTGCAGTCAGCAACTAACTGCACTCAAGTCCGGGGACACGAGGCCGTGTCCCCTTACCCATCTGCCAGCAAGCGCATGCGCCATCGTTCCATTCAGATCCTGCTTTTCTTACTCGCCATCGTCGTCACGGGCTACCTTATTCCGGACAAAACTGTCATTCCGGTTCAGGCGGCCTCTAAAAAAGACTGGAATCGTTCTTCCTTTTGGTTTGAACCCTGGGGCCAGTCGGGTGTACACAAGGGGATCGATATTTTTGCGAAGCAGGGTCAGCCTGTTATCGCAGCAAGCTCAGGTATCGTCATCTATCAAGGACAATTAGGCATTGGTGGAAACGTGATCGCCATACTGGGTCCGAAATGGCGCATACACTATTACGCACACCTGGCCGAACCGACAGCTGCGCCTTGGTTCGTGGCATCTGGCGAGCGCATAGGATCTGTGGGTACCAGTGGTAACGCTGCTGGCAAAGCACCGCATCTGCACTACGCGATTCTGTCTGTGATTCCCCTGCCCTGGCGCTATAGTCAGGCTACGCAAGGCTGGAGACAAATCTACTATCTGAATCCCGATGAGGTGCTTGCTGGCGGAAGCTAAAGACTTATGTCAAATGGCACGTCAAATAGGTGAGCTATGCAGGCCGCACTTCCACACTCAACGCAGTGTCAGAAAGCCGGCCTGCATGCAACAGGTTTATGGTCGTATGCCCCCTGTGGCTTTTAACAGCGTCGCATTCGCATCGTCGCCATCCAACGACCAGGAGAACAGGCCGCCCAAACCTTTTTCTTTGGCGTAGGCGATCTTGGTGGCAATCACAGCCGGATCATCGTAACTCCAGAATTCATTGCCATCGTAAATCCAGAGCTGTTTGGTAACCGGATGCACGTAGCTGGTGGAGCGCTTGAGCTTGAGCACTTTGTAATCATCGATCCCTGCTTCAAAGGTGCCGGGTGCTGCATTGCTGGCACTTTGGTACAGGCCATTTTTATCTGGTCCCGCAGCCACACCACGCCAGCCACGGCCATAGAAAGGTATACCCAGTACGATCTTCGCTTTAGGCATACCCGCAGCGGTCAGCGCCTGCACCGTATCGTGGATATTGTATTTCAGGATGTCGCCCGTGCCCGGTGCGGCAGGATCAGCATACAAATTGGATTGGAAATTGGTCGGCCCAGTCGCATCCCAGCCACCGTGATAATCGTAGCTCATCACGTTCACCCAATCGAGATAAGCCGAGTACAAGGCAGGTTCGGTATTGCGAATTTTATCGACACCGGAACCGATCGCGGCAGTCAGGTAATAACGGCGTTTATTGGTGGCACTCAATGCATTCAGCTGACTGCGGAATTCTGCCAGCAACAGCGTAAAATTCTGCTTATCGGCAGCGCTATAGCCATTGCTGGCCAAGCCACCAGCGACCGGATATTCCCAGTCAATATCGATGCCGTCAAACACGCCTTTGGCGACGCCGGTACCACCCGTTCCTTCTGCCACTGGCAGATTACCTTTGATGTAGAGATTAATGCAGGAGCTGACCAGCGCCTTACGGCTGGCATCAGTCGCCGCTGCCTTACTAAAGTTTTTCGACCAGGTCCAGCCACCTAAGGAAATCATGACCTTCAAACCTGGATTTTTCAGCTTCAGCTTTTTGAGCTGATTGAAATTGCCTTTGAGTTTATCGTCCCAGTTATCGCCGACACCATCGACCGATTCATTGGCTGCGAAGCCGCGCTGATAATCGGCCCAGCCGTCACCACCGTCACCATTGCCAGTTTCAGTACGGGTCACGATATTGCATTCGCCATTCGCATACACATTACCAAACGCATAGTTCAGGAAGGTCAGCTTTTTATCGCCGCCCGCATCCACCAGATTGCGCAGTTTGTAGTTACGTCCGTAAATTCCCCATTGCGCAAAATATGAGCCATGATGCATGCCTACTGTAGGGCTGGGTTCCGGGATGCCGCTACCGTCACCGCCCGGTGCTGGAGTCGCCGAGCATTCGGAAGCAGGTCTTTCTTCCCAAGGTCCCCATTGCGCACCGGGTGTTTCATTCTGGGTGTACCATTTTGCGCGCCAGGCTTTACCCTGATACGTTGCGTATTTGCCCTGGGTGTATACGGTCGCCGCCGACCAGGAATCACAAGCTGCTGCAGCCTGTGCATTCATACTGAAGCTCATGGCGGCACACAAGGCGACGCCATAAAATACCGATTTCATTGCATACATAATTTCCTCCGTTTGGGGATGTAGTCTGATATGTAGGCTGATGCAAAAAAATGTCCCGATAAGCTGCCACTATGAGCCGTGCTTCGCGTTCAAATTTGCGTCAGCTCCAGGGTTTATTTCAGTACGACTTTAAAATGATGCTCAACACAACGCACATAATCGCCCGCCTTTAATGCGTAATGCGGGGTTTGGTAAGACACCAGTTTGCAGGCATAGCTTTTGCCATCCGGACGACGTGGGTCATAACTCCAGTCCTGCTCCCAGTACAGCAATTGGGCACCTGCCCCGCCAGCGGGAAAGGCTTTCATATTGGCGCAACTAAGTGCCTCACCCGCTGCAATCGGTACCGCAAAATATGCGGCCAGACTTTGGTAATAGCTGATACGGTTTTGTGCCTGCGGTTTGTCGTAACCCTGACCACATTCAATCCCGCCATTGATGATGTGTATGGTTGCGCCAAAGCCGGGGATAAGCTGAGCCTGACGATCAGCATCATTGATTTGCCAGCTGCCATCAACCACATGCAGCATGGATGGCTTGGGCGGTTGCGGATAGACGAAGAAGAAAATCGCCGAAGCCAGGTTGAGCCAGGTATCAGCCACCAGCTCTGGCTTATCCAGCAAGGTGCGCACAGTGCCGAACATGGCGTCAGAAAATGGTCCATAGTTGTAGTTGTACGAAAGCTGCTTCGCACCACGGCCATAGTATTTCTTCCAGCGTCCACTGGCATCTTTACCGCAAGGCCAGGTTTGCCCTTGCCAGGTCGATGGTTCACATTCCGCGTTATAGCCGCAGCTGGTATCGTTATCCGAGCAGCCCGCTTCACGCAAAAAATACAGGCCCTGACGCCATTGCGGCACACTGGAATTCGGATCGTGTGCGCCGGTTTCCTGAGCAAAGTGGGCGAACATAGTGGCCAGCGTCTTACGACAAATCGCCTCGGCATTGCGGCCATCGCTATAGTCGTCACACACCGCAGGAAACTTGGCGATGGCTTGCAAAAAACGCGTATAGCTATAACTCGCATCACGCAAAGGGAACAGCGTTTGCCAATCAGCCGCACTCAGTATGCGTTCCACCCGTTTCACATTCAAAGGATTGGCGCTACGCCCAGGCTGCACCGCATCGACCGCTGCGCTATCCAAAGTCCGCACGCTGGCCTGGATACGTTTAAACAGCGAGTTATCGGTTTTTTTTGCTTCTTCTGTCTCGGCCTCTTTGCGGCTGGGGACAGCCGGACTGCCCGCAGGATTGCCAGCGTCGCCGGGATTGCCGGGATTACTGCTATCCGGCGTACACTCTCCCGGCAAGCGCGCTTCCCATACATCGGCTGCACCCGGCTGATTATTCTGGCTCCACCATTTGGCGCGCCAGACTTTGCTCTGCACCTGGACATAATCCCCCTTCACATAGACTTTGCTGGCTTGCCAGGGTGAACACACCGGTGTCGCAGCATAGGCCGCAGGTGCAAACGCGAATAACAGACTGATTAATTTGAGCTTCATCGCCGACCTCATTTGATATAGGGCAGATAGGGCTGTTCGCTACGCAGGGCATAGGCTTTGCCATTGATGATGACGCTGAAGTTAGCTGGCCCGGCAACTGGCAGGAAGTAATTCAGCGTCATGCTGGTGCTGGCGTTTGGTGGCAAACTCGACCAGGCTGGCAACTTAAAGGACATGCGATGCAAATCCCCCTTCAGGCCACCGATGTTATTTCCACTGTGTCCGCTACTCAGCACGCGCAGGCCCATGCCAGACTGATCGCTGGTGTTATCCGGTGTGGAAGTCGGCAAATCGAACTGGATTTCTGTACCTCCTGCCAGCGTAAAACCGGAGCGGTTAGTGATTTTCAGCGTGGGGTTAATCGGATAATTAGCATCGCCTAATTTATAGCCTGAGACTTCGACCAGTAAATCGATGGCAGCCGTTGGCGCAGCCTGCTTAGAACGCAGATTGCCATAAGGGGTGGCCGTGCTAAAGGCTTGATAAAAACTGCGCGTTAAACTGCTGCCCATAAAATACTCACCGCGCGTGGCATTCCAGTCATAGTCACCAGCCAACTCCCAGAACATCACCCCGCCTATGCCCTGCGCGATGATCCACTGCGCTTTTCTTTGTACCGATGCTTCATCTTCCGTCGACAGAAACACGTTTTTCTGTGCATTCCACAACCAAGGCGCTACCAGCGTCGCATCGTAATTGCGCACATAGCTGCCCACCAGTCTGTCATCCGGATTGCTGGCCGGATTGAGGCCATAGCTGGCCAGATAAGAACCGGCTACACCACGTTCCAGGTTTTTCGCATGCCACATAGGATTACCACCGGCAGGTACTTCCTTGCCCTGTGCATCCAAGTCACGCCACAGATTGTCGATACCAATCGCACCCGCGCCGCACACCGTGGTCCCGGGCGGGCAATTGCTGCCCAGCGATTTGCCCCACAGCCCATTGGTTCCACCGCTCACATTACGCCAGCCACGGGTGTAATACGGCACACCGATATTGATACGACCCGATTGCATCGCGCCACGCAAATAGTGATACGCCCAGTCGGTATTCAGATAGCCGATACCGCCATATTGTGCAGAGCTGTACACACTCCAGCGCGCCAGTTCTGCGTCTTTACCATCATCAAACAAAGCGGCATTCGGCCCGACAAACTCGTTCCAGGCACCATGCAAGTCATAAGACATCAGATTGGCAAAATCCAGATAAGCCAGTGCCGGTGAGTTTTCCATACCACGCAACAGATAGGCCGAAGCCGGAGCGGCAATCGTCAAAAAGTAATAGCGATTATCCTGCGCCGCCGCTGCATCCAGCTTTTCACGCAGGGTTTTCATCAAGGCCGAATAGCTTTTCATGAGACCGGGACGGCGCGCATTGGCGATGTTAAAGTCGAGTGGATTACCCGCATCTTTCATCGAAGTCGGATACTCATAATCGATATCGACGCCATCGAAATTGTATTGGCGTAAAAACGCCACCACAGAATCCGCAAAGGTATTGATACCGGCCTGATTCACACTATTGTCAGCATTGGTCGTCATCGCATAAAAGCCACCGCTATTGACGCGCTTGCCGGTACTGTCGAAATAGCCGCCAGTCTCCGCCCATCCGCCAACCGAGATCAGGGTCTTCACTTGCGGGTTTTGTTTCTTGAATTTATTGAGCAGATTGAAGTGCCCTTTATACGCATAGCCTGGGTCCATTTCCGCACCCGCTACGCCTGGCCATTGCAGGCTGGTCGCGGCATTTTTAGGGTCACTGACATCACCGACAGAGATGCGGTTTTGGCTGTCCACATGCGCAAACGCATAATTGATATGGCTGAGCTTATCCCAGGGAATCTGATGCGCCAGATAAGCCGGGCTACCATCTTTACCGGTGCGCCAGCTGGTGAAATAGCCGATCACACGGCGCTGCAGCTTACCCAGTTTTTCACGGCCATTGCTATCGTAAGCCTGACAGTAAGGCGCATTTACACCCGCAGTCACTGCCATCCCATCAGGCCGGCACAGCGCACTACCCGGTGGCAATGATGGCGTAACCAGCACAGGATCTGACGATCCGCCACCACCGCCACCGCCTCCCCCACTGCCACCATTGCAATTCGCGACAAACTTCCAGGGACCATCCGCATCATTTTTAGGCGGATTCGCCTGCGTCCACCACTTCGCACTCCATTCCTGATCCTGATACGACACCTTGGCACCACCGTTATAAGCCTTGGCTGCATCCCAGGCTGGCGAACTGCAGGCAGCCTGAGCCTCCATCGTCACGACCGCACACAAACTGAGTCCTAACAGCTGCGCGCAGCGCATAGTAAGTTGTTGTTTCATGTCTCCCCCAAGTGATCATCCATTTGCTCAGGCCCATTGCCTGCTCACCGAATTTTCGTTAAGGCATATGACGCGACAGCAGCGTATTCACACCTGCTGCTGCGACGACCTACACCCTCCTCGCCCATGCTGACGCAGACCAGAACAGCGCAATTTTTGCGCGCTCTTGGTGACTAATTTAGTGACTTATTTTGGTATTAATCTGGTACTAGATGAGCAAGTCCAGTCTAGAAGAGAACAGCAGGCCTGCAAGTGGTTTTTGTCTACGCTTACAATTTCGTATTTCGTTAAATACTTGCCCAGAGAACACATATTCAAACCAGGCTTAAACATGTAACTGGTATTAAACAGGACAGGGAATTTTGAATAGCACTGCAGGCGCAGAAATAGGGAAACGGAAATACCGACAGGAAGATGCGCCGGTGTTTCGTTTGGATCTTGAGGCTAGCAGGCCGGGATTAAAGATAACCAGTACAGTCCCGCCCGTCAGCAAAGGCGACAAGCGGAATAGCTCTCCATATCTGGCCAGGTAACATCTGGATTTTTCTCACTGTTTGAGCGGACTGGAACAATTTTATTCTTTCTGTGCTATCCAGCCTTTATACAGATATATTACGGGTAATTTATAAATTAACATTTCAGCGAACCTGAGACAAAAAGATGACTGAAAGCATACAAAAAAAACGCTTACGTATCCGGCCACCCCGAGTCAGAATTACCTACGATATTGAAACAGGCGGCAACATTGAACACCGTGAGCTTCCGTTTATCGTCGGCATACTGGCGGACTTATCGGGGGATCTCGCTACAGATCAGGTGACGACGCCCTTAAAAGAACGAAAAATGACAGACATCGATCGTAATAATTTCAACGATGTCATGAAAAGTATCCGTCCACGGGTTGATCTGCTTGAGATCACACAATCTTCAACAACGATTGCGGCACTGCTGTCCACGCCGGATGATCAGCAACTTATACTCGAAAACATCGCTGATTTCGAACCGATGCGCATCATTCAAAAACTGCCAGGTTTGCACTCCTTGTATGAATCACGCGGGCTTATCCGCAGCATGCAGACACGTTGTGCAGGCGACGATGACTTTGCTCAGCTGGTCAGTGTATTCGTACTAAATAAAGACGCATCAATACCGGGCGAAATTCCGACCGCTACAGACCAGCTCCAATCCCGGCTAAGGGTAGCCTTCATGGAAATGCATGCTGCAGATAAGGCTGAAACCGATGTGGATACGACTTTACGCTGTCTCTCTCATTTATCTTTACAGTTAGATTCTTACTTAGAAAAAAATCAGGATATCAATCGCCAGCTATATATTCAGAAACACAGTGCTGTTGCAGTCATTGATGAACTTATTGTACATTGCGATCAACAACTGAGCAGCGCCTTAAACGCCATTTTGCACTGCCCAGGCTTTAAACAGGTGGAAGCGGCCTGGCGCGGCTTAGCGCACCTGGTCTTTAACACCGACACCAGCACTCTGCTAAAACTGCGTGTTTTTAATGCCCGGCAGGCAGAACTGAGCATGGACTTGGTGAAGGCCGTTGAATTTGACCAAAGCGCCTTGTTTAAACTGATCTACGAAGCAGAATATGGTACTTATGGCGGCTTCCCCTATAGCTTGCTGATTGGCGCTTATGAGATTGGGGCAGATGCAGCAGATATCGACTTTTTAAAGAAAATTTCAGCAATTGCCGCTGTCGCGCATGCACCGTTTCTCGCTGCGGCATCGAGCAGTCTGTTTGGCTTAAACGGATTTGAGCAACTCCACAAACCGCGTGAGCTGGCAAAAATATTTGAAAATGCCGACCTCACAGCCTGGCGTGAATTCCGTGAAACGGAAGATGCACGTTACGTCTCGCTGGTGATGCCACGCGTTTTACTGCGTCCGCCTTACGGCAATCCGGATAAGCGCACTACGATAGCTTGCGAGGGATGGGATTTCGAAGAAAATATCTGCAGCGACGACCCGACCCGGTATTTGTCTGCTGCAGGCAATCTGATTGGCTATGCAAAACCAGATCATCCAAATCTGCTCTGGGGCAATGCCGCCTACGTATTGGCTGAGCGCATTACCAATGCCCAAGCGCTGTATGGCTGGCCAGCCGCAATCCGTGGTGTACATGGTGGTGGACTGATTGAAGGCTTGCCCTCCTACCGCTATACCAACCATGCCGGCAGCCAGGAAATGATAGGCGCGATCGAAGTCTCAATCAGCGAGCGACGCGACAAAGAACTGAGCGAGCTGGGCTTCATCGCTCTGTCTTGTTGTAAAGCGACTGGTCGTGCTGCCATCTTCGGCGGGAAAACAACCCATCTTCCTAAAAAACACTTTTCCGATGATGCCAACGCCCAGGCAAAAATTACAGCGATGTTGCCTTACGTCTTAGCTGAGTCGCGCTTTATGCACTACATCAAAGTCATCATGCGCGACAGGATAGGCAGCTTCATGACGCGTTCTAACGTCGAATCTTTTTTAAATAACTGGATCGCCAACTACGTCTTGCTTGATGACGATGCCTCGCAAGAAGCAGAGGCAGCGTATCCCTTGCGCGAAGCATCCGTCACGGTAAGCGATGTGCCTGGCGAACCCGGCACCTATCGTGCGACCATCTTTTTAAAACCGCATTTCCAGTTAGAAGAATTGAGCACTTCAATTCGGCTGATCACGGATTTGCCGGGCTAACATGGAGTCGCATTCACCATCCCTTTAATCATTAATGGAGCTAACATGGATTTAATTTTATTTCAGCCTGGCGACGCAGGTGTATTAAGCGCGGGGACAGGCAGTGTGACTCAGGAAGGCTGGCCACTGACTAATACTGCCAACGCCTTCAACCCCGCCAATAAAAATCCCTGCCTGGAACTAATCTCGATTCATCAAGGTATGAAGCAGCCAATCACCACAGATGCCAGTAATCAGGCACGTACTTCAGGTCGTCCGGTGATTAGCGAAATTACATGTGTCAAGTATGTCGATGCAGCTTCCGTCAAATTGTATGACTACTGCCTGCGCGCCATACCGCTGGGTCAAGGGGCAGCCGCACCGACGTTCATTTACTTGCTACGCAATTCCGGCGATGCACTGAGTAACATCATCACGATACAGTTAAGAGATGCCATCATCAGCGAGATTCAACTCCAATCGAATCCGGATGATATGCCGACTGAGCAGTTCAAACTCTGCTTCACTGAAATTTTATGGACATACTCTGCGCAGTCCAATGATGTGACCTTAGCAGACCAGCATACCAGTGGCTGGAGTGTCGCGCGCAACAGACCGATTAGCGCCTTTAGCTAATTTAAAGAAATTACAGCCCGTGCTTTGCATGGATTAAGTCAACAGGCGGCTAATTCTTTTGTCATACTCAATTGTCTTCGCCTGCGAAGTTATACAAGTCAAAATCAACCGCAAGTCGCAGTGCTGCCAGCCTTTGAATCAGGGTAGCAGAAAGATGCAAACCCGGACTTGATCCATAGTAGTAGCCTACGCAGCTAATACCCATTTCGCAGTTCGATCCTAAGTCGACAACTGCGTCTGCGCGCGTTTCAAGGCGAGCCAATAGTGCGTCAATATAGTCCTGCAAAAAACCATCGCCACGTGGAATTGGGCTCAGTAAGCGCCACAGTTTTATCTTCGGAAAGTCACCTGACCTGGATGCTCCGATAACCGTCACTTCCGTTGGCTCAGTCTGTAGCTGTGCAGTGATGGCCTCTACCGGGCAGTTGCTCGCCTTAACCCAGAAATACGCAAAAACATCGCTTTGCTCTGTCACCCATGCACCTCAAGCTTGATTGTATATTAGGCCGAATCTTTGCTCAGCCATGCCTCACTAAGGCTATAGCTGGACACTTTGTGAAAACACCGAGGTGAAAAAATTTGGGAATAGTCATCAGTGTCAGGTGTGAGCCGTGTGGATCTCACTCAGGGTTCAGCCCTGAGCCCGAGCGGCATTCATGTGGAACAGCCCCCAGCCATGACCATCGGGGTCGACAAAACTATGTGAATACATGAAGCCTAAGTCCTCAGGCTGATCGTAACTTGAGCCACCCGCAGCAAGCGCCCTGGCGACCAGGCTATCGACTTCTTCACGACTGTCACAATGCAAATTGATCAGCATTTCCACTGCCACACTGGTATCGCAAATCGCTTTAGGCGTGAAGTCACGAAACCGGTCACGCGTACACAGCATCACAAAAATCGTATCGCTGAGCACCACACAGGCCCCTGCATCACTGGCGAACTGAGGGTTATCCGCAAACCCGAGTGCCTTGAAAAACGCAATCGACTTAGGCAGATCAGCAACCGGCAGATTGAGGTAGATTTGTTTGTTCATGGGTTTGCCTTTCTGGTGTGGGGGTTGAGTGAAGTTTTTTCGGCAAAGATCAGGCTAAACGAATAATGGTCTGTATCGTTGATTCCATACTGAGTGCTAAGTTAAGACGCATCGCTATGATCTCCAACATCATCAAAACTATCAGTGGCACTTGCGCCCGAAATGTAATGTCTGTCGCCCGAATCGCCAGGTACTTCATCCATTGCTTTGCGTAATTTTCGATCACGTGCGGCATCCCAAATTAGCCTACCTCCGATGAACAATAAAACACATGCGCCAAAATACCACTCCAAACCCAACAGCCTATAACCTATCGTGCCGATCGTGGCAGCGGCGCTGCAGAAGAGTATTCCTAATATGTCTTTAGTCTTCATCGAATCTTAGATCCTAGTTAAGCAAAACCAGAACAGGAACTGCTTAATTCAAGTCAAATACTCTTCGGTGGCCAGCGATAGCCCAACACCGAGTCCCTTGTATAGGAATGTTCTCGTACCTGGTCCAATTGATTCCCACCAAGCAAATGTATGTGCTCTTGGTCAAGGCTTAGGAAAAATCCAACGTGTCCCTTCCAGCCCTTTGGATTTTCGCGAGACAAGACTACGATGCACCCCGGAAGCGGCTCACTCAAAGCCTCACCCCACTCAAGCCATGATCTTGCGAGAGCCGAATTTGTACCAACGATTCCCACCTGAGCGAGTGACCAGTTGACAAATGAGGAACACCAGGCAGCCTTGTCATCGTAGCCGCGTATGTTTGTATATTCATGGTACTCGGTGACTCGCGGATTGCTTTGTCCAAGCGGAAACGTACGGACGCCGACTTCTGCAAAGGCAACTGACATCCAAGGAGGCTGCTGCATATGGGTTATGACTTAAATTAAAGTAAAGAATGACATTAACACAATGGAGCAATGGACTCAACCTTGTTCCAGTGAGTTCAAAAAGAAGCATGGCAAATCATCTTTTATAAACCTTTTTATTCACAACCATTCTTTCACTACGCTGTCTCATTAAATATTACATCCATAGCCCCCACACAAAACACCCATGCCAAAAACAAAAAACCGCACTTCCCAGTGCGGTTTTTTTCATACTCATAAATCGCTTTGTACCAACAACAGCGCAATCAACAATCAGAATGCAGCGATGCCGGTTTGGGCGCGGCCCAGGATCAGGGCGTGGATGTCGTGGGTACCTTCGTAGGTGTTCACGACTTCCAGATTGACCAGGTGACGCGCGATGCCGAATTCGTCGGAGATGCCGTTACCGCCCAGCATATCGCGGGCGACACGGGGGATGTCCAGTGCTTTGCCGCAGGAATTGCGTTTCATGATGGAGGTAATTTCGGTGTGCAAATCGGCCAGCTTTTTTTTTGAACCTAGTTCTTTCCGAAGTCTGAGGCCCTGTCCATGTCGATCGTGCTCATGATCTGATCTTTACATGGGACATTTGCGCTCGCAGCATGCGCAAGATCCAACATGTCCATGGATTGTTCTCACCAAATTTTTGAGTAGCGCTGGATTTCGAGGAGAACTGAGAGGCTAAGTGATTGCGATGTGTGCATTAATTCAAATACAATATTATATTTTTTTACACCAAGAGGGAATTTGTAATGCTCAGGTACATTAAATCACTCTGGCTGATGCTGTTTTGTATGGCATTGGTCACGGCGTGTGGCGGCGGCGGAGGAGGCAACTCTACGACACCTGCATCTCCAAATAAGTCGGCGGCCAAGACATTGGCAAGTTTCTCGATTGTTACCCCAAACACGCAAGGGATAATTAATGAAGCTAGCAAACTTATTACAATAAACATTACTGAGTCTGTGGATGTAAAAAAACTGGTAGCAAAATTTTCCACGACAGGTGTATCGGTAAAGATCGGTGAAATAACTCAGGTAAGCGGAACGACTGTTAATGATTTTTCGAGACCGGTGAACTATACAGTGGTAGCAGAAGACGGAAGCACAGAAACCTATAGGGTAGAAGTGATTGTGCTAGTGAAATCTTCAAATAAAGCTATTACTGCATTCTCGTTTCCTGATTATCAGACCAGTGCAGTGATTGATGAAAGTAAAAAGATCATCACCGCAACTCTGCCAGCGAACGCAAATTTAGCATCGCTTAAGGCTCGCTTTGAAACAAATGGAGTCGATGTCAGTGTCAATGGTGTTAAACAAGTCAGTGATGTTTCACCGATTGATTTTTCGGGGCCTGTCAGCTACAAGGTGATGGCAGAAGACGGCACATCACAACTGTACATCGTTCTGATTTCACGCCTAGTCTTATCGTCTGCCAAAGAGATAAGTTCATTTTCCATCCCTTCACTTGGCGTATCTGGCACCATTGATAATGATATGAGCATCATCTCCGTGCTTGTACCTGCAAATACAGATGTGAGCCAGTTAACCCCCAGATTTGTCACGACAGGCGTGGTGGTGAGCGTGAATAATGTTCCTCAGCAAAGTGAAAAAAATGTTCAGAACTTCACTAAAGAGCTTAAGTATGTCGTTACTGCGGAGGATGGCTCAAACCGAACCTACACGGTGTCTGTTTCAGGCCCAAGCAGCATCACATTACAAAGTGATGCCGGCGACTATATCGGAGCCGGAAGAAGTTACGCATATGACAAAAGTAATACCTTACTGAGTATTTCCGCGAATGGAGCATCATTAAGCGTCAAGGTAAATGGTGACGAATACTGGGACGCTAACCTGGTGTTGCCAAATACGTTTACTAAATTTATTGAAGGAACTTACACAGGTTTTGTTCGATACCCGTTTAACTCAGCGAGTGTTGGGGGGTTTACCTGGTATGGTGAGGGACGCGGATGTAATAACTCAACAACGAACGTAGTGATTAAAAATGTTAGATACATCGGAAATGACCTGTCCTATATTGACCTCAAGTTTGACCAGTACTGTGAAAATGGAACATCGTCTCTTCATGGCGCAATTGTTTATAACAAATTTGATTCTACAAAAATAAAAGGCCCTGTTAATCCGATTCCTGACAATCTGTGGAAACCAGCGCAAACCAAAATACCTGCCACTGGAAACTATGTGTATTTGCAGAGTGATGTTGGCGACTATATTGGTGGGGGTAGAGAATATTTGTATCAGGGCGCAACAGACCGGATACAAGTCCTGGACGGATCTTCGATCAGGGTCGTTACTGGTAACTGGTATGGGAATTTTATGAGAATGAATTCATTGCCGCAGTTAACGGTGGGCTACTATCCTGATTTAAGAAGATATCCATTTCATAATCCGGTAAAGGGTGGGTTGGACTGGAGTGGGTATGGACGAGGTTGCAATGAATTGTCAGGTTGGTTTGCTGTAGATAACGTGAAATATGTGAATGGCATACTTAATGAACTGGAGCTTCGATTTGAGCAGCATTGTGAGCGCGGACCTGCAGCACTGAGAGGAAAAATTTATTGGTCGGCACAAAATGCAAGTAGCCCCCAGATTAAGGCCTTAACTATGCGTGAAGAGTTAGAATTGGCTAAAACGCGCGCTATGTTAATTCGGCCTGCAGGTAAAAAGTAGTTTTATTAAGAACGGCCTTGCTGTTTTTTGAATGGGTGTGGCCAGTAATCCGCAGCACCTGGTTCTAAAGCGTTTGGCTGTTGATGCTTGAGTTCAGGTGCATGGTCTGTTCTGTCAAAACGCAAAGCAGGAATACGAGATCTTGCTATGCCAATCTAAGACAAACAGACCAAGCACGCAAAATTCTCCTGTCCAAAAACAAAAAACCGCACTACCCAGTGCGGTTTTTTTTCATACTCACAAATCGCTTTACACCAATAACAGCGCGATCAACAATCAGAATGCAGCGATTCCGGTTTGGGCGCGGCCCAGGATCAGGGCGTGGATGTCGTGGGTACCTTCGTAGGTGTTCACGACTTCCAGATTGACCAGGTGACGTGCGATGCCGAATTCATCGGAGATGCCGTTACCGCCCAGCATATCGCGGGCGACACGGGCGATGTCCAGTGCTTTGCCGCAGGAATTGCGTTTCATGATGGAGGTGATTTCTACAGCGGCTGTGCCTTCGTCTTTCATGCGACCTAAACGCAGGCAGCCTTGCAGTGCCAATGTGATTTCGGTTTGCATGTCGGCCAGCTTTTTCTGTACCAGCTGGTTAGCGGCCAGTGGTTTGCCGAATTGCATACGGTCCATGGTGTATTGGCGCGCCAGGTGCCAGCAGAATTCGGCGGCACCCAGCGCACCCCAGGCGATACCGTAACGGGCAGAGTTCAGGCAGGTGAATGGGCCTTTCAGACCTTCTACGCCTGGCATCAGGTTTTCTTCAGGGACGAACACTTCATCCATGACGATTTCGCCGGTGATCGAAGCACGCAGGCCGACTTTGCCGTGAATAGCCGGTGCGCTCAGGCCTTTCCAGCCTTTTTCCAGAATGAAGCCACGGATGCGGCCGTCTTCGGTTTTAGCCCAGACCACGAACACATCGGCGATCGGGCTGTTGGTGATCCACATTTTAGAACCGCTCAGCGAGTAACCGCCTGGTACAGCTTTAGCGCGGGTCACCATGCTGCCCGGGTCGGACCCGTGATTCGGTTCGGTCAGGCCAAAGCAGCCTATCCATTCGCCGGTGGCGAGTTTAGGCAGGTATTTTTGTTTTTGCGCTTCGCTGCCGAATTCATTAATCGGCACCATCACTAATGAACTCTGTACGCTCATCATAGAACGGTAGCCGGAATCGACACGTTCGACTTCGCGTGCGACCAGTCCGTAGCAGACATAATTCAGGCCAGCGCCGCCGTATTCAACCGGTATCGTGGAGCCCAGCAAACCCAGTTCGCCCATTTCGCGGAAGATCGCGGTATCCGTTTTTTCATTGCGGAATGCTTCCAACACGCGTGGCGCCAGGCGCTCTTCGCAATAAGCACGTGCCGCTTCCTGCACCATGCGCTCTTCTTCGCTCAATTGCGACGACAATAACAACGGGTCTTCCCAGTTAAATACAGCCTTGGCCATCAAAATCTCCTGATCATTTTTATAGAAAACAGCATGCGATCCTTAGGCTACAGATCGCTGCAGATTCACGTTTGCGGTGCAGACGTGAAGCTTTTTTCCTTCAGTCACGCATTCAGTCATGCAATACCACTTGGCTTAGCACCTTGCTGATGCAGACTTTCCGGAAAAGCCCATAGTATAAGCCAAGCGCGCATTTTCCCCGCCTGCAAAGTGGCGATAAGTGACGGATATCTGATGGATTTCAGCCCCAAATACCGGAATTTATTCGGGAACCACAGCGGTGACTTCGATTTCGACTTTGGCGCGGTCTTCGATTAAGGCTGCCACCTGTACCGCAGTCATGGCGGGAAAATGACTGCCGATCAGCTCGCGATACACCACACCGATTTCTTTATAGGCCGCCACATACTCTGCTTTGTCGACCACATACCAGGTCATGCGGACGATGTGTTCAGGGCGGGCTTTGGCCTCTGCCAGCACGGCGACGATGTTGGCCAGGGCCTGCCTGACCTGCCCCGCAAAGTCATCGGTATGGAAGACGCCCTGCCGATCCCAGCCTATCATGCCACTCACAAAAACCAGTCTGCCGCTGGCAGCAATGCCATTGGCATAACCGCGTGGTCTGGCCCAATCCGGTGGTTGCAGTATTTCCATTATGCCTCCTGCCTTGCTTGTTGTTCCGTTGCTGACTGTGCGGCGCTGAATTCTTTGAGCATTTCACGTGCGATGATCAGTTGCTGCACTTCGCTTGCGCCTTCGTAAATGCGCAGCGCGCGGATTTCGCGGTACAGACTTTCTACCTTAACCTGACTGACCACACCCATGCCGCCAAACATCTGCACCGCCATATCGATGACCTGCTGCGCCGATTCAGTCGCGACATACTTTGCCATCGCCGCTTCTTTCGTGACTTTTTTCCCCTGATCACGTTGCCAGGCGGCGCGGTAAATCAACAAGGCGGAACTGTCTATCGCCATCGCCATCTGCGCCAGTTTGGCTTGCGTGAGCTGAAAATCCGCCAGCGTCTGGCCAAACATCTTACGTGTAGTACTGCGTTGCAGGGCCTCCTGCAATGCGCAGCGCGCAAAGCCCAGCGCGGCTGCAGCAACCGAAGTGCGGAATACATCCAGTGTGGCCATCGCGACCTTAAAGCCCTGCGCGGCTTCACCTATACGCTGACTGGCCGGAATGCGGCAATTCTCAAAACGGATGCGTGCCAGTGGATGTGGTGCGATCACATCTATTTGTTCAACCACAGAAAAACCCGGCGTATCGGCATCGACGATAAAGGCACTGATACCACGCGCACCGGGCGCTTCACCGGTTCGGACAAACACGGTGTAAAAGTCAGCGATGCCACCATTCGAGATCCAGGTTTTCTCGCCATTCAGCACATAGTCCGCGCCATCGCGCACGGCGCTGCACTGCATGGCAGCGACATCGGAGCCAGCCTCAGGCTCGGACAAGGCAAAAGCAGCAATCGCAGCGCCACTGACCACGCGTGGCAGATAACGCGCCTGTTGCTCTGCGCTGCCAAACAGGCTGATTGCGCCGGAACCCAGGCCTTGCATGGCAAATGCGAAATCGGCCAGGCCTTCGTGGCGGGCCAGGGTTTCGCGTATCAGGCAAATTGCACGGGTATCGATCACATCCTGCAGCCCGCCCCATTGCTTGCCTCCGACTGCATGCCGCAACCAGCCTGCCTGTCCCAACTGACTGACCAATGCCCGACAACTGGCCCCCACCTGCACCGGGTCATGCGCAGGATGCAGCAGGTGTTGCGCCGCCCAGCTATCCAGCGCTTGCTGCAACTGTGCATGCCTGGTTTCAAAAAAAGGCCATTCCAGATAGGCGCTATCCTGTAACAGCGTCGTCCTGTTGGTTTGACTCATGACTTCAATCCCCTTCGAATTCCGGTTTTTGTTTGGCGACAAAGGCGTGATAAGCGCGATGAAAATCATTGGTCATCATGCAAATCGCCTGCGCCTGCGCTTCCGCTTCTATCGCCTGATCGATACTCATATTCCATTCTTGCTGCAGCATGTTTTTCGTCATGCTATGTGCAAACGAAGGCCCGCTGGCCAGCATTCGCGCATAGCCTTGTGCCTCAATGAGTAAGTCATCTTCCGCTACCAGGCGATTATAAAAGCCCCAGCGCTCGCCTTCTTCCGCCGTCATCACGCGGCCGCTATACAATAAATCTGCGGCTCTTCCCTGACCGATTAAACGAGGCAGGATAGAACAGGCTCCCATATCGCAACCAGCCAGTCCGACGCGGGTGAATAAAAACGCGGTCTTGCTACGGCTGGTAGAGAAACGGATATCGGAACACATCGCGAGTATCGCGCCTGCACCAGCACAGACACCGTCAACCGCAGCGATCACAGGCTGAGGGCAGGCACGGATGGCTTTGACCAGATCGCCAGTCATGCGTGTAAACGCCAGCAAGCCCGGCATGTCTAATTCTGTGAGCGGGCCTATGATTTCATGCACATCGCCGCCGGAACAAAAATTATGTCCGGCACCGGTCAGCACCACCGCTTTCACATCATCGGCATAGGCCAAAGCGCGGAACAAATCGCGCAGTTCAGCATAAGACTCAAAGGTCAGCGGGTTCTTGCGTTCAGGCCGGTTCAGAATGATAGTCGCAACCTGCTCTGCCACTTCAAAGTAGAAATGAGTAGCCTCATAATCGGCCAGCTGGCTGCGGCCTGCGGGTAACTGATGGGGATGGCCGGGTAAATATTTCATGCTTATCCTTCTTTAAATCCAGGCTGCTGCGTTTCAGCTGCAGCAGTTATTAGCCATCTTGTTGTGATCGTATTGCAATCGTATTGTGTTCATGACGATCAGGACGGCAGTTGCTGCTTCAGGCGTGACAGTAAGCTGTACAGCTGACTCTTGTCTGGCGCGGGCAGACCGCCCAGTAACTCAGCGATCCACTCTTCATGCACTGCGGCCATCTTGCTGAATCCCTTACGCCCGGCCGGTGTCAGGCGCACGCTGTAAGCGCGCCTGTCATTGGTATCAATCACCCGCTGCACTAATCCTTCCTGCTCCAGCTGATCGGTAATGCCAGTCACATTACCGCCAGTGACCATCATACGGCGCGACAGTTCGCCCATACGCAGACCATCGGGATAACGCTCCAGCTGTGCCATCAAATCAAAGCGCGGCAAGGTAATGCCAAATTCGGCGCGCAGCCGGCTGCGAATTTCGTTTTCTATGCGGTTACTGCAGGACAGCATACGTAACCACAGACGTAGGGACTGATGATCATCCGCTGTCAGTCGGGTTTCCATATCGGTCACTGCTTGCTGACTCTCACTCATTAATTTCCTTTTACACTGATGCTCACTGATGCTCACTGACCTTCACAGTCAGTCACCATACCACTGTCTCGCACGGACCGTAATGCCCAGTGCAAGTTCACGCATTTTTTTCAGTAACTACATCCATTCACCACCGGCGACGGTGATCGCCTGCCCTGTCATCGCTGAAGCAGCAGGTTCGCACAACCACAGCACGCAGCGCGCGACTTCTTCGGGCTGGATCAGGCGACGCTGCGGATTATGTTGCGCCAGACTGTCGCGCGCCTGCTCTGCGCTGCGGCCAGTTTTTTCTACGATATTGTGTATTGCCTCATCGACGATTGCAGTATCCGTGAAGCCGGGACAAACTGCATTGACCGTGATACCGGAACGTGCGATTTCTAGTGCCACTGCACGGGTATAGCCGATCAGTCCATGCTTGGCTGCGACATAGGCACTGACATAAGGATAAGCCTTCAATCCGGCAGTACTGGCGATGTTGACGATACGCCCCCAGCGCCTTTCCATCATGCCGGGTAAGACTTGCTGGGTACACAGAAAGGCACTGCTCAGATTCACATTAAGCATTTGCTGCCACAAATGCTGATCCGTCGCCAGCACAGGCGCGGAAGCAGCTTGTCCTGCATTATTGATGAGGATATCGACAGCACCCTGCGCTTTAACCGCTGCATCAAAGCCAGCGACCACCGATTCGGCACTGCAAACATCCATCTGCACCGTGTACACGGTTTGTCCAGTCAACGCCGCAATATCCGAGGCGCATTGCTGTAAGCCTGCGTCATTTCTGGCAGCGATAGTCACACGTACACCAGCCTGCGCCAGGGCCAGACTGATGGCGCGACCTATGCCACGGCTACCACCGGTAATCAGCGCGTGTTTGCCAGCCAGACTGCCAGCTGTAGTCAAGTCAACAGACTTCATACGATACGTGCCTCCGGCGCTTCGACCGCGCGCTCACGTTGCAAATTGCGCTCCAACTGGGCTTTTCCGGCCAGATACTGACGCGGCCAGGCGATGTCACGGAATCCCATTTTGGCGGCTTCATGCAAGGTCCAGGCCGGATCTGTGAGGTGTGGACGACCGATTGCACACAAATCCGCACGACCGGCTGCGATGATACTGTTGGCATGATCCGCTTCTGTAATTGCACCAACCGCCATAGTAGCGATACCGGCCTCATTGCGAATGCGGTCTGCAAATGGGGTTTGGTACATGCGGCCAAATACGGGCTTTTCTGCCTTACTGACCTGACCGGAAGAGCAATCGATCAGATCGGCGCCTGCCGCTTTGAACAAGCGGGCAATCTGTACCGCATCATCCGGTGTGATTCCGCCCTGCACCCAGTCATGCGCACTGATACGCACCGACAGTGGTTTAGAAGCGGGCCAGACCGCACGCATGGCAGCGAATACCTCCAGCGGGTAGCGACAGCGATTCTCCAGACTGCCGCCATACTGGTCGCTGCGCTGATTGGTCAGCGGTGAAATAAAACTGGATAAGAAATAACCGTGTGCACAATGTAATTCCAGCCAGTCGAATCCGGCTGCATCGGCACGCCGGGTGGCGGAAACAAAGTCGTTTAAGACCTGCTGTAACTGCGCTGCCGTCGCTGACTTAGCGAGGGCTGATATACCAGGCAGATACTGCTGTTCCGAAGCCGAGATCAAAGGCCATCCACCTTCCGCCAGCGGCTGATCTATGCCTTCCCACGCGACCCGGGTCGCGCCCTTGGCACCGGCATGACCAAGCTGCACACCGATTTTTGCACTGCTCCGGGTATGCACAAATTCGACTACGCGTTGCCAGGCCGGGATATGCGCATCGGCATACAGCCCCGGGCAAGCCGGTGTGATACGCGCATCGGCCGATACGCAAGTCATCTCTGCCATCACCAGTCCGGCACCGCCCATCGCACGGCTGCCCAGATGCACCAGATGATAATCACCGACCACGCCATCCTGTGCCGAATATTGCGCCATAGGCGAAACCACGATGCGGTTAGGCAGTACCAGCTCGCGCAAGCGGAACGGCGTCAACATAGGCGGCACTGGCCGTTCTGTCACTGGCAATGGCAGGCCCGCTGCGGCAAAGGCTTGCTGTGACAGATTCTGTTCAAGTCCGGCGATATAGGCGGGATCACGCAGACGCAGGTTTTCATGCGACAGACGCTGGCTGCGGGTCAGCATGGAATACGCAAATTGTGGTGCTTGCAGTTGCGAATAGCGGCTCACGCTTTCAAACCATTCCATGGAATTGCGCGCCGCACTTTGTATCTTCAGCACTTCCACCGAGCGCTTGCTTTCATACTGAGTCAACACCGAATGCAGATCAGCATTGCCTTGTGCTGCAAAGCTCTGCGCCAGTTCTATCGCATCTTCCAGTGCCAGTTTGGTACCGGAACCGATAGAGAAATGCGCGGTATGTGCGGCGTCGCCCATCAATACCAGCGGTACAGATTTTTGTGCAACCTGCAAATGATGTACCCAGCGCTGACACAAGATGCGTGGAAACTTGATCCAGTTAGCAGAGCCACGCAAATGACGCGCATTCGACATCAGTGCATGTCCATTCAAATAGCGCGCAAACAGCTTTTCACAAAACTGTATCGCCTGCTCCTGGCTCATCTGATCCAGCCCGGCACGCAGCCAGACTTCTTCCGGCGTCTCCACGATAAAGGTCGACGTCTCGCCATCGTATTGATAGGCATGTGCCTGGAACCAGCCGAATTCTGTCTCTTCAAACGCAAAAGTAAAAGCCGGAAAACGCTGCTTAGTACCCAGCCAGACAAAACGGCAGCGCCGGGTATCAATGTCAGGCTGAAAAACTGCCGCATATTTACTGCGCAGGCGGCTGTTCAAACCATCTGCTGCGATGATCAGGTCAGGCTGATACTGCAGTACCAGCGCCTGCTCATCCTCAACGTCTTGATTAAACACCAGTTGCACGCCCAGCTCTTCACAGCGATGCTGCAAAATGTTGAGCAGACGCTGACGGCCTATGCCGCAAAACCCATGACCACCGAAGCTGACCAGCTGTCCTTTGAAATGCACATCTATGTCATCCCAGTGATTAAAGGCTGCCAGTATCTGCGCGGCGGTCTTTGCATCTGCCTGCTCCAGATTACCCAGGGTCTGGTCAGAAAATACCACGCCCCAGCCAAAGGTATCGTAAGGCTGATTGCGCTCCAAGACGGTGATCGTGGCCTCAGGTCTTTGCTTCTTCATCAGCAGTGCGAAATACAAACCGGCAGGGCCGCCACCTATACACAGAATATTCATGTTCTTATCCTTTCACTGAGCTGATGGATGCGCTGCAGGCGGGGGCGTTGTGCTGGCTTCGCGCAAGCGGAAACGCTGTAATTTACCGGTTTCGGTACGAGGCAGGCTGCTGCGGAATTCGATGGCACGCGGATACTTGTAAGGTGCAATCGACTGTTTGACAAAGTCCTGGATCGCCTTGACCATCTGTTCAGAGGCTTCCTGTCCGGCGCGCAGTACGACAAAGGCTTTGACCAGTTGGCCACGCTGTTCGTCAGCAATGCCGATCACCGCGCATTCAGCCACAGCAGGATGCAGCAGAATCGCATCCTCCACTTCGGGGCCAGCGATGTTATATCCGGCCGAGATGATCATATCGTCGGTGCGGGCACGGTAATAAAAATAGCCATCGTTATCCATTTCATAGGCGTCACCGGTCAGGTTCCAGCCCTGATGCACGTAATTAAGCTGACGCTCGTCAGCCAGATAACGGCAACCAGTCGGCCCTTTAACCGCCAGCCGCCCCACCACACCCGGAGGCGCTGGCTGCCCATCAGCGTCCAGTATGCAGGCCTGATAACCGGGCACAGGCTTACCGGTCGCGCCCGGCCTGACCTGATCGCCAGCAGCGGAGATAAAAATATGCAGCATCTCGGTCGCACCGATACCATCTATCATGCGCAATCCTGTCGCTTCCTGCCAGGCCTGACGTGTGGAAATCGGCAGCATTTCACCGGCTGACACGGTTTCGCGCAGACAGCGCAAGTCCATGCCTTTCGCCAGCAGCGCCATCTGACGATAGAAAGTCGGCGCGGTAAAACAGACCGTGGCCTGATAGCGCACTATCGCTTGCAGTAAGGCGTCAGGCGTCATTTTTTCTGACAGCACTGTGGTCGCGCCGTAACGCAAAGGGAATAACAGCAAACCACCCAGCCCAAAAGTAAATGCCAGCGGCGGCGTACCGATAAAAATATCGCTTTCCCTGACTTTTAATATTGAGCGTGGAAAGCAATCACAGATGGCCAGCATATCGCGATGAAAATGCATGGTGGCCTTAGGCGTGCCGGTAGTGCCAGAGGTGAACCCGATCAGACACACATCATCAGCATAGCTGGCGAAACTGGTGAATTCTGCAGGCATCGCTGCCATGCGGCTTTCCAGACTGTTTTCACCGCCACGGTAAAAAATCAGCTGACGTAATTCTGGGTGGGTGGCCTGGGCCTCTTCCATTTCAGCTTTCAGATGAAAATCGCAAATCGCGTGACTGATGCGCGCTTTATCTATCATTACACCCAGCTCTTTAGCGCGTAGCAAGGGCATGGTGGGGACAGCAACCGCGCCAACTTTCAGCACCGCTAAAAAGCTGGCAGCCAGCATCGCATGGTTAGTACCCCGCAATAGCACACGGTTACCCGGAATTACGCCCATATCCTGGGTCAGCACATGCGCAATGCGATTTACCTGTGCCAGTAATTCTGCATACGTCCATTGCAGCTCTGCACTCAGGATAGCGGGCTTATTAGCAAATTGCGCATCGTGCGCCTTGTCTAAAAACGCATCGACACAGTTGAATTGTTCCGGGTATTTCAGTTCAGGCAGCGCAAAACTGCGCTCAGGCCAAAACTCGGCAGGCGGTAAATGCGCATGCGTAAATGTATCCAGATGCGCAGTCTGATGTAATGCCTGATGTGCACTGATATCTGCCATAGCCCCTCCATCATTCAAAGATGTGCTGCATAAAATACACAGCCAAATTACTTTAAACCTAAAATAAATTTAGGTAAAGCGATTTTTTCTTATTGATGAGGCAGTGGAACAACGGGCGATGCAGGATCAGACAGGTGCACTAAGCTTAACCGGTGACGAGAAAGAACAATCAGTGGTTTTTCTTAGCCGGTGTTGTGGCTGGAGTTTTGACTGGCACCGCTGCTTTCGTCGATACAGCTGGTGCAGCCGGTATGGGAGGTGCTGGCAGTGTGCTGTTAGGATCCAGCACCTGAACAAAAATTTCATCTTTTCGTATCATGCCCAACTCAAAACGCGCCCTCTCCTCAACGGAATCGGTACCGGTTTTGAGATCCATGACTTCGGATTCCAGCTTGCTGTTACGTTCTTTCAATTTGTCATTGCGTCCCTGTGCCTGGGTCAGCTGACGTTCCAGCTCCCATACACGCAACCACCCCCCCTTACCCAACCAGAGCGGGTACTGTATGACGGCCAGTAACAACAGGAAAACGACTGCGATCAGACGCACAGCAACTCACTAACAATGAACAGAAGAAAAAAGGGGAACCAGGTTCCCCCTATGGCCATATTCAGCAGTTGTCAGTGCCGGGCCGCAAATTCACGGCCACACTGACAAAGTCTGACTAACTGGCCGACTATAGCAGATTACTTCAGGTTGTAAAATGCATCACGGCCTGGATAGCTGGCAACTTCACCCAGATCCTCTTCGATACGCAGCAATTGATTGTATTTTGCTGTACGGTCAGAACGGGACATAGAGCCAGTTTTGATCTGCAGCGCATTCATACCAACTGCGATATCAGCGATGGTGCTGTCTTCTGTTTCGCCGGAACGGTGAGAAATAACAGCGGTGTAACCAGCACGTTTTGCCATTTCTATCGCTGCGAAAGTTTCAGTCAGAGTACCGATCTGATTGATCTTGATCAGGATAGAGTTGGCGATATCTTTTTGTATGCCTTCTTTCAGGATCTTGGTGTTGGTCACGAACAGATCATCACCGACTAACTGTACTTTTTTGCCCAGTTTTTCAGTCAGGATTTTCCAGCCATCCCAGTCGCCCTCTGCCATCGCATCTTCAATCGAGATGATAGGATATTTGTCGACCCAAGTCGCCAGCAGGTTAGTGAAATCGGTGGAAGACAAAGTCAGGCCTTCACCTTCGAGGTGATATTTGCCGTCTTTGTAGAATTCAGATGCTGCGCAATCCAGACCCAGAGCGATCTGTGTGCCTGGCTCGTAACCAGCCGCTTCTATCGCCTGAATGATCAGTTTAATCGCGGATTCGTGGTTATCAACGGAAGGTGCAAAACCGCCTTCGTCACCAACGGCTGTGGTCAGACCTTTGTCGTGCAGAATTTTTTTGAGTGCATGGAATACTTCAGCGCCGTAACGGACTGCTTCACGGAAGGAAGGAGCACCAACCGGAATAATCATGAATTCCTGGATGTCCAGGTTGTTATCAGCATGTGCTCCGCCGTTGATCACGTTCATCATAGGCACAGGTAATTGCATTGCGCCTGAACCGCCGAAGTAACGGTACAGTGGCAGACCAGCTTCTTCCGCCGCTGCTTTAGCAACCGCCATAGAAACCGCCAGCATCGCATTCGCGCCCAGACGGCCTTTGTTTTCTGTACCATCCAGATCGATCAGAGTGCGATCCAGGAAAGCCTGTTCATTCGCATCCAGACCCATGATCGCTTCTGCGATTTCTGTGTTGATGTTTTCGCAGGCTTTCAGTACGCCCTTGCCCAGATAACGGGATTTATCGCCATCACGCAATTCAATAGCTTCACGGGAACCGGTCGATGCACCGGAAGGAACAGCAGCACGGCCCATGACGCCGGATTCCAGCAAAACGTCACATTCCACGGTTGGGTTACCGCGTGAATCAATCACTTCACGACCGATAATGTCAACGATAGCACTCATTTATATCTCCTAAACGATCAAAATTGCGTACAAAATAAAAAGTTTTGCATCCGGGATTGCGGTCTTGAGATTCATAGCCAACCAAGCACAGGCAAGCCATCAGGAGACTAACGCAGCAGAAGCAAGACGACCATCTCACTGCTGCCGCAAGGATCAGCGACAGCAGTGAGTGTCACCAATCAATGATTAAGCAAAGCTGGATTCGAGGAATCCATTCTTCTTGACGATACGATCGAGATCCGTCAGGGTGGACAGCAATTCTTTCATGCGGTTCAGCGGTACGGCATTCGGGCCATCACACAAAGCCTTGGCCGGATCAGGATGCGTTTCCATGAACAGACCAGCCACACCGACCGCGACTGCGGCACGCGCCAGCACTGGAACAAACTGACGCTCACCACCGGAAGACGTACCCTGCCCGCCCGGCAATTGCACGGAATGGGTCGCATCAAACACGACCGGGCAATTGGTTTCACGCATAATCGCGAGTGAACGCATGTCAGAAACCAGATTGCCATAACCAAATGAAGCACCACGCTCACAAGCCATGAAGTTATCTTCATTCAAGCCTGCTGCACGTGCCGCAGCGCGTGCCTTGGCGATCACATTGACCATGTCATGCGGTGCCAGGAACTGGCCTTTTTTGATATTGACCGGCTTACCGGCACGGCCACAGGCCTCGATAAAGTCCGTCTGACGCGACAGGAAAGCTGGCGTCTGCAACACGTCAACCACAGCCGCAACCGGCGCGATCTCATCTATCGAGTGGATATCCGTCAGTACTGGCACGCCGATTTCGCGTTTGACTGTGGCGAGTATTTCCAGACCCTTTTCCATCCCCAGACCACGGAAAGAAGAACCGGAAGAACGGTTCGCCTTATCGAAAGAGGATTTGTAAATGAAAGGAATACCGAGTTCCTTGGTCATATCGCGCAGAATTCCTGCGGTATCGAGCGCCATTTGTTCTGATTCGATCACGCAAGGACCGGCGATCAGAAAAAATGGCTGATCCAGACCGACATCATATCCACATAATTTCATGCTTGATTCCTTATGCCTTTTTATGGGCTAACGCCGCTTTTGCAAATGCGATGAACAGCGGATGTCCATCACGTGGCGTGGATTTGAACTCAGGATGGTATTGCACGCCGATGTAGAAAGGATGTACATCACGTGGCAATTCCATGATCTCGCACAGATCTTCGGAGGCAGTGCGGGAAGACACCACCAGACCGGCTGCTTCTATGCGTTCCAGGTAATGATTGTTTGCTTCGTAGCGATGACGGTGACGCTCAGTCACAACCGTGCCATAGATTTCTGCTGCCAGCGTATCCGGCTTGATGGCACAAGTCTGCGCGCCCAGACGCATAGTGCCGCCCAGATCAGAATTCTCGTCACGCTTTTCAACTTTACCGTCGGCGTTTTGCCATTCATCGATCAGCGCAACAACTGGCTGTTCTGTTTCAGGATCGAATTCTGTGGAATTCGCCATTTTCAGACCAGCCATGTTACGCGCGTATTCAATCAGCGCCACTTGCATACCGAGGCAGATACCGAGGTAAGGTACTTTGTGTTCACGTGCAAAGCGGGCAGCCAGGATTTTTCCTTCTACACCGCGCTTGCCGAAACCGCCAGGCACCAGGATCGCATCGTATTTTTCCAGCGATTTAGTACCGTGCGCTTCGATTTCTTCTGAATCCACGTATTCGATATTGACGCGGCTTTCGGTATGAATACCTGCATGACGCAGCGCTTCGGTCAGGGATTTGTAGGATTCAGTCAGGTCGACATACTTACCGACCATACCGATAGTGACTTCTGCCTTAGGATTTTCCAGCGCAAAAATCAGTTTGTCCCACATGGACAGATCTGCTGGCTTAGGATTGAGTCCCAGCGCGTCACACACGATTTTGTCCAGACCCTGATCATGCAGCATCTGAGGAATTTTGTAGATGGTGTCTGCATCCCAGACCGAGATCACGCCTTCTTCAGGAATGTTCGCGAACAGGGAGATTTTAGCGCGTTCATCATCCGGAATGCGGCGGTCAGCGCGGCACAGCAAAGCATCCGGGAAAATACCGATTTCACGCAGCTTCTGAACGCTGTGCTGGGTAGGCTTGGTTTTCAGTTCACCAGCCGCTGCCACGTAAGGCACCAGTGTCAGATGCACGAAGGCTGCTGCATTGCGACCTGCGCGCAGACTGAGCTGACGTGCTGCTTCGAGGAAGGGCAAAGACTCGATATCACCGACAGTACCGCCGATTTCAACCAGCGCCACATCGGCACCAGCCGCACCGCGGTGGATGAATTCCTGAATTTCATTGGTGATGTGCGGAATAACCTGCACTGTCTTACCCAGATATTCGCCACGACGCTCTTTGCGAATGACGGATTCATAGATCTGACCAGTGGTGAAGTTATTCACTTTTTTCATCTTGGAGCTGATGAAACGCTCATAGTGACCCAGATCCAGATCGGTCTCTGCACCGTCATCGGTAACAAACACTTCGCCATGCTGGAAAGGGCTCATGGTACCCGGGTCCACATTGATATATGGATCGAGTTTGAGCATAGTGACTTTGAGACCGCGGGATTCAAGAATAGCGGCGAGAGAGGCGGCAGCAATGCCTTTGCCTAGTGAGGAGACTACGCCCCCCGTAACGAATACGAACTTTGTCATTGCAGAAGGTGCCCGATGGCACAAGCGGGAAATTCGAATTATACATCACTCTTGTTCATGTAGACGAGTCCCGCGTGAATCCTGCCGCTTTTTTATTCAGACTGCCCTTGCTTAAGTCACAGGTTCAGCACCATTGCCGCCTAAGCCGGCAAACGCGCGGCAAGCAGCCAGCCTTGAAGAATAGGGCTGGCTATCAACTTGCACATTCTTGCTAATTAACAGTGGCGAAGCTGACTTACTTAAGCGCGTAATTAAATTGCAATTTCACGAAATTCTGCGCGCCATAAGCATTGGAAATCTCTTCTATCTCGTTAGCACGACGCACCAGCGAAACCAGCACGCCTGAGCCATTTTTTTGCCAGCGATAGCCCAGCTCCAGCTCACCACCCCAGCGCTTAGCATGTAAGGCATTCGCCTGATGCGCAAAGTAGCCACCCTGCACGGTCGCATTGTAAGCCGTGTACTTAGGCTCTGCGCGTGCAAAGCCATAGCTGGCATCCTGCGCGGGCAGCAAATTCAACTGCCCTATGCGCCATTCCAGCTGGGCCGATACATCGGTCATGATATTGCCGAAGCGCCCCTTCACAGCCGGAGTCAGATCCATGCCCGACCACGGCAGCATACGGCCCGGCGCATAAGCCGCATGCAGCATCAGGCCAAACTCGTTCTTCAGCTGGGTACTCCAGCCTTGCGGTTGCGGCTGCTTAATCACGTGGTGTAGCTGCTCCTGGGTCCATTTACCCCCGGCGCAAGGCCCCAGGCAACCGAAATCCAGCCCATAACTGATACTGCGCCCGGTAGCATAAGCACTGGTCTTAAAAAAGCCGCCATACAGCCAGCCCGCATAGGGGTGATCAGGCACAGGAATTTGCGCAGGTGTGAGTTTGATATCAGAGGCAGTGTACAAATCCTGCCCTACGCGCCAGCCGTACTCCGTCTGGCGTAACTGATCAGCCACAGCAAACGACTTCTGAAGATGAATGCCGCTGGTATAGAAGCGATCATCACGATTCAGCAACAGGCTGTCATTTTCTATATTCAGTTGCAGTTGCTGCTTACCAGCACGCACTACCTGCTGCATTTCCTGCCAGTCAGGCGCATCAGCCAGCACTTGTGCCTGCGCCACCAGCGGCGCCAAAGTCAGCAGTGAAAGTGCAGCCATCGTTGCCAGCCCGTTAAAGCAGCTCAGCTTTTTATTCAGTACGCCATCGGCATTTTGCTTAGCTTTACTCATAGACCTCTTCATAGACCTATTCATAGACCTCTTTCTTCACTGCGCATTGCATTCAACATCGCCAGTACCGCCGTCGCGGTTTGTGCCGGCGCCTCCATAGGAATCAAATGCCCGCCTTGTATCAGTTGATAATGCTTACCCATTAATTTACGGGTGTAGTAATCACCGGCCTGACGGCATTCCAACGACTCATTACCACCCACGAAACCGACTGGCACTTGCGGCCGCTTGCGCAACAACTTGCCCAAAGTATGCGGCAGCGTGCGGTAAATCGCAGTTTCTATGGCGCGGTCAAAACTCAGCGTCACGCCTTGTTCGCACGGCATGGTACCGGCGCGCACATAATCCCACAATACTTCCGGCGGCCAGATTGCAAAAATCTCTTTGGCGGCGTAATGCTGATACGCAGCGTCCTGATCAGGCCACAGATGACGCCGGTTTTCAGAAGCGGCTGCCGGTGAAAACTTCTTATCGATGCCCAGCCACTTACTGACCCGCAACAGCATCGCGCGCCAGCCCGCCACTACTGGCGAATCGATCACCACTACTGCCTTGACCAGATCCGGTCGCTGCTGCGCGGTCATCAGCGACAGCAAGCCACCCAGCGAATGCCCGACTAAAATCACTGGCTGCCGATAGCGGCTTTCCAGCGTATCGATTAACTCCTGCACCAGATGCGGCCAGCCATCAGTGACTGGATAATTCGCCTGGTGGCCGATTTTTTCCGTCACTTGTACCTCATACTCCTGCCGCAAGTGATCGAGAAAAACACGGTAGCTGCCAGATGGGAAGCCATTACCGTGTACGAAATGAATATTTGTTTGCATGTCCCCTGCCTTCATCTTCCTGTTTGCGCGCGTACCTGCAGACTGACTGTGTTTATGTTTTTTCCCTGTTTTTGGGCTTATTGCCCATACCAGTAACGCGCGTGTTGTTTTCTATATTCGGAAATATGCAATGATGCTTCAAAATCAAGTTGAATAGCACCTGCCTCATCGGTTCTTAGATGGTTTATTCCAAATGCCTGATAGCGTTCCAGCACCACAGGCTTGGGGTGGTGGTAGCGATTCAGGTAGCCAGACTGGATCACAATCAGTTCAGGATGCACCGCTTGCAGAAATGCCGCCGTAGATGAAGTGCCGCTGCCGTGGTGCGGCGCCAGCAAAACGGTAGCTGGCAGTTTCTCAGGCAGCATATGCAGCATCTCGTCTTCCTGTATCGCTTCTGCGTCGCCTGGTAACAGCATAGATAACTGCGGCGTCGAAATTTTCAGGGTACAGCTGCGCGCATTGGGCTTCCATTTATCGCTCGCATAGCTGGCTGCAGTCGGCTGCAGCATCTCAAATGTGACACCATCCCATTGCCAGGACTGGCCTGCAACGCAGGCGCTGTGCGGGCGTGCAGACTGACGCAGGGCATGCTGATCAGGCAGGGAGCTGATCACGCCATCTACTGCCATTTGCGCCAGTATGCTGGCAGCACCGCCTGAGTGATCGGTGTCCTGATGTGAAATCAGCAAACGATCGAGTTTGCGTATGCCCTGAGCCCGTAAAAACGGCAAAATCACGCGGCTACCCGCATCGCTATCTTGGCCGTAAGCCGGACCAGTGTCATATAACAGCGTATGCTGCCGGGTCTGTATCAGCACAGCGGTACCCTGCCCCACATCCAGCACCGTGGCGCGAAAGCCTGCCTCAGCTATTGCGGGTGGATGCGGCATCAGCACAGGCAGCAAGCAGACCAACCCCAACCAGCGCATCGGCAAAGCACGCGGCCCCAGCAGCCACAACACCCCTAGCATCGCCAGCAAAAACATCGGCAAGGATGGTTGTGGCGCAGTCCAGATCACCCAGTCCGGCGCACTGAGCCAGGCCAGCAACTCCGCCATCAGCGCAATACCGGCATGCGCCAGACTCAGCAGCCAGCCACAGAAAGGCTCAGGCAGGAAGACACCAGACAAGACCAGCGGGGTAATCAGAAAACTCACCAGCGGTATCGCAAACGCATTCGCCAGCGGACTAATCAGCGAAATCTGCGCAAACAGCAGCATGGTCAGTGGCAGCAAACCCAGCGTGATGCCATACTGGGTACGCAATGCGGCATGCCAGTTGCGGCGCAGACGCACCCGCCAGTCACTGTCTGCATTGAGGCTGCCAATAGCTTCATCTCTGGCCACATACAAAATCACTGCAACCGCCACAAAGGACAGCCAGAATCCCGGCCACATCAGAGCCCAGGGATCAATCACCAGCACCACACACAGCGCCAGTGCAAGCACAGAAGAAAATTGATTAAAACGCCCGCTCCAAATCGCTACTGCAACCGTAAGCAGCATATACATCGTTCTTTGCGCAGGCACACCAAACCCTGCCAGTGCCACATACAGCACAGCGACTGCAGCAGCCGTCGCCGCCATCACCTTTTGCGCCGGCAGCCTTAATGGCAAAGGCCGTGTATGGAATATGAAGAATGAACGTCGCCACAAAGCACCCATCAACACCGCAAAAAAACCCGCCAGCATGGTGATGTGCAAACCAGAAATGCTGATCAGATGACCGATGCCGGAACGCTGAAAAATATTCCATTCCGCCTGACGGATTTCGCGCTGATCGCCGATCACCAGCGCCACCACCACTGCTGCATAGGGCTTACCAAGCAAGGCTGCATGGATACGTTCGCGCAACCAGCCGCGACAACGGTCTACCGCATACAGCACACCCGGCACAAAGTCCTGTAGCGGCTGAATTGCGGCTGACTGTGCGGTTTGTATCGTGCCGGTAGCGCGTACACCCTGTTCCAGCATCCACAATTCGGCATCAAAACCGCCAGGATTCTGATTGCCATGCGGACGTTTCAGACGTACCGGCAAGCGCCAGCGCTGACCTGCTTTGAGGCTTGGCGCCTCACCAGCTCTGGCTGGCCAGAATAAACTGATACGGGAGGGAAGCCGGTCTTGACCCGGCAGTGGGGCTTGCGCTGCGCTTGTTTGCGCAGCTTTGAATTCGCTCAGAGTCTCAACGTCCAGTTGAAAGCTGCTGCCATTCACATTCACGCCCGGCAAGCTGGCTACCACGCCAGTCACCAGTAAATCGCGTCCTTCCAAGGCCTCTGGCAAGGCGGTTTGCAAAGCCAGCTCTGCGCGCCAGTCAGCCCAGGCTATTCCTATCAGCGCAGCAGCCAGCAATGCAGCCGCTCTGCGCACATAAGGCAAATGCAGTTTGAACACGCACAGCCATAAGCCGCCTGCGGCAACAAGCACAGCGATCAGCGTCGTTGATGTCAGCAGGCTGGCTTGCTGTTGCAGCCACAAGATACCCAGCGTCAGTGCGATAGCAAAGCTGCGCATGACGCTATTACCTCAATTGAGTAAAAGGCGCGGCAACACCTCGCGCGCATTGCGTGAACTGGCCGCTGCGATGTCAGCGACATCCATCGCGCGCAACTGCGCCAGCACTGCGCCTATCGCCGGTATCTGATCCGGCCGGTTATAGCCTTCCCTGATCCAGCTGGGCGGTATATCAGGCGCATCGGTTTCCAGCACCAGCGCATCGAGTGGCAGTTCCGCTGCCAGTCGGCGGATTTGCAAAGCGCGCGTAAACGTCATCGCGCCACCAAAGCCCAGCTTACAACCCAGATCCAGAAAATGCCCGGCTTGCTGCACACTGCCATTGAAGGCATGCGCGATTCCGCCCCGAACCCGGATGCGGCGCAAATGCTTGAGTACTTTGTCTTGCGAACGCCGTACATGCAGCAAGACCGGCAAATCAAAATCCCTGGCGATTTTTAACTGCTCGGTATAAAAAAATTCCTGCTTTTCCAGCAAAGGACTTTGGGTCAGCGCAGGTACAAAATAATCCAAGCCTATCTCACCGACCGCAACCAGCTGATGCGCGTGTTCACTGCTCAGCACCTGCTCTATACGCTGACGTAAAATCTGCAAATGACTTTCATCCGAAGTCGGCACATACATGGGATGGATGCCCAGCCCATACACGCATGCCGCATGCTGCTGCGCCAGTTGCTGCACCTGATTGAACAAGTTCAGATGCACCGCTGGTACCACAATCTGACTCACCCCTGCCGCCACCGCCTGCTGTGCAAGCTGCAGCGAAGTCCCGCCAAACTCGCTCGCATCGAGATGACAATGCGTATCTATCCACATACCTGTTCACTTTGCAAATTGGCTACTAATGCGCCGATTATGCGGGAATTCTGCTTATGACGCCAAGCGGAAGTTAGCGTGGCGGCGGTTCACCTCACCGGATTCGCACAAGCTTGCCGCAAACCATAAAAAACACAGGCTGCGGCACCTGCTGCGATCAGATGTTTCAGACTGTGGCCACTAACGCAAGCGGTCAGGCTCAGGATGCGGTGGTCCGCCATTTCAGCCAGCTTAGCCAGTACATAACAGGCGATGGCGGCATTAAACCAGCGACGAACCCGGTGATCGACTTGCCAGATACCTTGCCACACTATGACCAGCAGCACTGTCCATAACTGCAGCAACAGATAGGGACGCAAGTCTGCGCTGTAGCGCCACCAAATCACGCTGGCGACTGCCAGCATCAGGCCCAGCATTAACTCAAGTAAGGCGCGATACGGCGTCATGCCCGGCTTAGCATCGGCACGTAAGCCGCAGATCAGGCAAACGGATGCAATGGCAATCGCCATCCTGTCCCAAAACAAACGCGCATCATCCGGCGCCAGATGATAGTAAGCCGATGCAGCTGCGGTCAGGAATACGGTCACACACAATAAGCCAAACGCAGGCAGCGCCGACGCTGAACGTGCGTAACGCTGCTGCACAAACAGCTGATAACCCGCCAGCGCAGCAACGAACGCGAAGCCCAGATTACTCAATACATCGGCAGCATGCGGAATACCCAGCCAGACACCCTGATCGGCAAATTCATGATAATGGGCCAATTGCAAGACCGGTCCATGCCATAACATCGCACACATACTGATGAATACTATCGCTGTCGGCAGCCACTTCATTGATATACGCATTGTTTTCCTCCATATCGACATCACTGACTAACAGACTGCCCAGAGGCAGCTTGTTAGTGACGTTATTTGACCAAAAAACCAGCGCAGAGCTTGCCAAAGCAAGGCAAATAATGAAACCATGCAGGAAAAAGTCAGTTGTTATCGCAAGAAAAGTAGCTGAAATCGCTACCATAGTGCAACTTCATCGAAATCAACAGGCCCGTTCAGCGAGCTGGCAGAATAAACACAGAGGCAAGGCAAACCATGAATGAAATCCGGCAAATCATGCGCACCATCAAAAGCCAGCTCAAGCTGCAAGGGAAAACCTATCGTGATGTAGCGGAAGCGCTGGCGCTGTCAGAGGCCAGTGTGAAGCGCATACTGCGCGAAGAGAACGCCGTAAATCTGAGTCTGGAACGCATACTGCAAATCGCACATTTTCTCGGCTTGACCTTGATGGAACTGACGCAGGAAGCCAATCATCAGGGCAACCGTCTGCCCACGCTGAACCAGAATCAGGAAAAAGAACTGGTCGCCGATAAACGCCTGTTGCTGGTTGCAGTCTGCGCTATCAATCACTGGAGTATGGAAGAGATCATGCAAGTTTATCGCTATACCGAACCGGAATGCCTGCACTACCTGCTCAAGCTCGATAAGCTGGGGCTGATCACACTCTTACCCGGCAACCGCATCCGTCTCAACATCACACGCGATTTCGAATGGCTGCCCGCTGGCCCGATACGCCAGTATTTTCAGCAATCCGGCTTACATGATTTTCTGGATTCCCACTTCCACGACGACGAGCAAACGCTGAGCTTCAGCCATGGCATGCTGACCGAAGCCGCCATCAGCAAGCTACATAGCGAACTGCGCCAGCTCAAACGCAAATTCGCCGACCTGCATCAGGAAAGTCTGGCCGCCCCGCTCAAAAAACGGCGTGGCGTTGGCCTGCTGCTGGCCAGCCGTGAATGGGAACCGGCAGAATTTACCGGTTTCAGAAGATTGCCGGGCAAGGCAAAATGAGCCGCGCACATCGCTGAGCAAAGCCAGGCAGTGGAAAAGCAAACCAGGGATAGTCCGGCACATTATTAATAGAAATGCTACATTTACACCCAGCATTTGTTTTTCGCTGATTTGCTTAGGCTGATCTGTTTAGCCTTAACCCTGCTCACACCCACCTGAAAGTTCAGCATGAAAAAAGTAGCGCTCGTTGTCTCCATCTCTTATCAAGAAGAATCCAAAGCGGCATTTTTACAAGCACTCAGTGACCATCAGCAACGCAGTCTGCAAACCGAAGCAGGCACGCTGCAATTTGAATTACTGCAGCCTGATGAACTCAGCAATACCATCATGATCTTTGAGTTATACGCCAACCAGGAAGCCTATCAAGCACACGATCAGGGCAGCAGTCTGGCACGTTTCAAAGAACAAGCCGGCGCAATGATTACAGCACTCACGGTGCAGCAGTGCTCGGTCATATAAGTTAAAACTACTCAGTCGGCGCGGCCTGTTGAGGCGGCGTCGACAAAGCTATAGCAAGCCAGTCAGTTTTTAAAACACCATGCAGACCATACATCAATGCACACTACCGGACCTCGCTTTATCAGCTAGCTATGGCAAGTCCGGTGCCTATGCCGATTGTTATTACATCGATCTGGCGCATGAAATTACGCTCAGCGATTACGTATATGCCTTCTACACCACACCACTGTTTAGGATAGAACGCTTCCTGCTGAGATGGCTCGCCAGGCGCCCGTCAACTGAACACGATGCAGAACAACTGGCGCTGAATCAAACCCGCCAATTTGCGATCTGGGATGTGGAACAGCGCAATGCCAGGCAAATCCTGCTGCGCGATGCCACCAGACGCACACGCTCCTGGCTCATGGTGGAGGCACTGAATACGCAGCAACACCATACAACCCGGCTTTACTTTGGCAGCGTGGTTGTCCCCAAATCACGCGCAGCGGATGGCAGCGCATCTTTTGGATTTGTTTTCCACCTGCTATCCGGTTTTCATCACATATACAGCAAAGCTTTACTGCGTGCGGCGCAGACCAGACTAAGCCGTTTGCGAAAAGACGTTGAAGCCTAGTCAGTATTGCTCAGTTTTTGGCTGGATTTTTAACAAAATAACTGCCGAAACGCTTTGCAGGCAACAGCCGCAACAGCGCGATGTGACGTAAGCTTTATTGATTCAATTAAATATCAAAATGAACACGACTATGCTAAAGTCAAAGAATTAATTTATAACAACATGCAACATGAATACCCAACAACTGCTTGCCACTCCTGATTCTGTCCGTAACTGCGCTGCTGTCTTGTTTGGTGCAATGGTGAGCTGCGGCCTCAGCAACGCTATTGTATTTGCCGTCACATCGGGATATTTCTGGCTACACAACACCCCTGGCGTACCAGCCACAGCATCGGATGTCAGCACACTCGCGTTCACACTCACACTGATCGGCGCTCACCTGTTAAGCCTGATAGGTCCGTTAGCTGGCGGCGGCTGGGTAGTCAAACTCAGTGCATCAGGACTTACGCGCAACACACTGCTGGCCAGTCTGTTCGCAGCTGGTTTATGCGTCTGGGTGCAACGCCTGCCCCATGATCTGCCTGTCCCTGTATGGTCTTCCATCGCTGCCCTGGTCTTGCCACTGTTTGCCTTACCGCTCGGTGTCTGGCTTTACAAACGCGATCATTGAGATTCGTCAGGCAATACCCGGTATCCCGCATCCGGGTTCGCCATATTTCTTACGCAATCAAGGACACATCATGCAAGCCCTGCTGACACTTTTCATCGCCGCTGCAAGCACTGCTTCTGCCTACGCCACAGAAACCCAGCCTGTGTGCAAACTCACTGCCTTGACGCCGCCCGCAATCGTCTTGTCAGAGGCTGTCGAAGCCCCCACCCTCTCCACCGGAGACAGCAAGGCACTACGCACCATATCCCTGCATGAACCCGTAGGCACCACCGACCAGTTTCTGTACGCCGCACTGATCGATCGCAATGCGCAGCAAGCCTGGGTCTACCAATACGGCGGCTTTTCCGGCGCCTACAAGTGGTACGGGCCGTACAAAGTTGATGTCACCGACTTCGAAAACTGCCCGCGAACCAAAGGCTATATGCCGTTGAATGTGGTGGTGCAAAAGCAGGGTGAATTAGAGATGTTGCCGGGTACGGATTTGTTGAGATGAGTACTGGGTTTGGGGTGAGTAGGGGATAGGCGGGCATGCGTCATTCTCTGTTCAGGAGTAAGTTTTTCGCTTATTGAGACGGAAAATCTTGTAAGCACATATCAATGACATCAAGCTTAAATGTTATCGAGTGTAATTTCCGCATTTGAACTGAAATGAAGTCTAATCATTCCATCCATTCGTCCCGCATTAGGCGAACAGCACTTGTCAAACGTTTGGGGAGCCCAGAATGAAGTTCATTCTTTGCATGATTATTTCATTTCTCTCAAATACTGCACTTGCAGAAGAAAAAATGTGGCCTGGCTCACCTCCAGATTGTTGGCGAGAGTCGAGAAATGTCCATTCATATGATGATTTTCACTCACTCATTGAGCAAAACATAAAAATCACAAACCGGGCTGCCGAAAAGCCATCACAGGGTGAAATATCTCCAAACAAGGCTTACCTGTTTATTAAAAAAATAGTCGGCCTCGTGGTCACATCACGGTTTATTCAGAAAAACCCAATCTGACAGACATTAGTTTCACAAACATTTTCGGCCTCTCCGGTGTAAAGTGGATCAACGAAAAACTCATTTTTATCCGCGTATGGTGGGGTAGAACCGGTGGGTCCGACATTATCTATGACGTAGAATTTGAGAAAATTCTTTACACTGAAAGTGTGACAGACGCTAACATCGCTTTTAGGCAATACAAAGACAGTTGCCAAACCATGGGCGGCTGCACATGTATCAAGAAGAAATAGCACCCATAATTGCTGGCACTAATAAATCCAGGCAAGCACTTGCCTACCTCGAAAATGTTTGCCACGGATGTGCCAATAGGCTGTATGAATAAAGAGAGTAGCAATTTACCACTCAGTTTGCCATCAAAGGACGATTCGACGAACCACATAGTGCAGAATGATGTTCAAAACTAGCGAAGATACTTCATCACTCATGTTGGCAATTGGCAGGCGGTTTGGCTTATAAAAAATAATCTGAACTTGATTAGCTTAGTTCAAGAATAAGAATGCGAAAATTCGGAAACGTACCCACACAAACAATCATTCAAGCATGTGCCTATATATGAAATTTATCGTTGGATTACTCATACTTTTCTTCAGCCATTTTGTTTTTGCAGCGGAAAAGTGCATTGAACGTGGCAATCTTGCCGGGACTATGGTGATAACAAAAAAAACGACAATTGAGTCTTTAAAGAAAAATCCAATGTCAGGCCCAATGGCAGAGGTTTGGCGTCATATGATTTATCTAGGTGGAGATGAATATCAAAAGCTAGGTGATGATAAAGAGCATATTGTCGCCACTGTAAAATTTATTGAAAAAAACAATTTCTCGGAAGATTGGCGCGTGGATTTACTAATCTTTCAAGAATATTTTCAAAGCTTATGCGAACAAAACCTGGATATTTTGACCACTCCCCAAATCGACATTAACGCCTTATCCACATGTTTTAAAGAAAATTCTCAACGGGATGATAAATACAAGGTATGCGTTCGGGCTCAATTTGCAGGGAAGGTAAAATGAAAAAGTGAACAGAGTCGTTCTTCCAGTTCAGTGACCGGGCGGCCGCGATCCGTGACTTCAATCTTAAATTGTTTTGTATGACACTCACAAGCTCATATTGCCCCCTGTTGGGCTAAACTATAAGTTCAGAGCTGCCTACCAAAGTCGGGACGATTCACTTCGCACACAAGACAACCAGGCATTAGCGTTGATTGCGAAACATTGCTTGTGCCTAGGTTTTGTGCTCATGCCAGCATTCCAAGGCTAAATGCGTTTTCTTCATTAAAACAAGTTAGCGAACCATCGTCTGGCCGTACGAAAAATATTCCACTTTTCAATCATCACATGCCGCTCTATACAAAACTAATTCCGACCCAAGCAAACGATCAAGTAACTATTGAGCGGATAAAAGTACTCGCAAAAAAGCAAAATTTCATTTTCGATCAAATCCTGAGTAGCATCGTTCCAGGCAGAACAACGGCAGACCTGGCGGACATAGCGCGTGCAGCAGCGAAAGAAACCGGAGTTGAATTTTCATTTCGCAAGCAGTTTTCATTTCCAGAAGATATTTCCATTTGCCGTAACCACGAAATAATGAATGGAATACCAAAACATAACACGCTTATTGAAGCAGGTGATTTGATCAAGATATCACTCGGAACGAATGACGCTATGAGTGCGCTTTGCAGTCAGAACTGGACCGTGCTTGCAGGGGAAGAAAAAGCTTCGCCAGCAAAAATCCATATAATGTCATCCACAATGAAATGCCTGGAAAAAGCAATTCAGATTTGCGTACCAAATGCGAAGATCTCAAGCATCGTGACTGCATTGCATGAAGTCGCTCTGGCGGAAAAAATGGTTTTATCTAAGAAGTTTTCTGGTCACCTGATAGGCCGGGAACCAATCATGCTTCCACAATTTGTTTTACCAAAGGGACTTATAGGCGAAGATCATACCCTTTCGACAGGAACGATGTTTTCTTTACTAGCGTTGGGACATACAGCACAACCGCATGAAAAACTAGCTGCGGATAACTGGACGGTGATTGACAAAGAGCGGCTTCCGTCAGCGGTCTTTAGTCATGTTGTGCTGATTGGTGACAATGGCCCCGAGGTACTCACTTCTACATATAAGTGAATAGCCAACATAACATTTAAGGACGAAGCTACAAGTATTTTATTTCTAAGTGCAGCTTAACCCAGAAAAAAATCACATGAAACGCACAGTCATCATCTGCCACTTCATCACGCTGCTTATCTGCGTATTGACCTATTTGAAAACTACAGCCATCTGGTCTGTTGCGGCCATCGACTGGCTGCTACCTGGTGGACAAGTAAATACGAGTGCGCTCTTGTTAGCAATCGTCTACAACATAGCCATGTTGTGCACCATCGTTTTTCCTCTTTCCTGGTCGGGCCGGGATCAACTTGTTTTTGGCGCAGGTTTTGGTGTGTGCCTGGGTCTGGTCTTGCTGAATGCGGTCGGAATGAAACCCGGCATTCTTCAGTGTGTTGCATCATTCGCTTTGGCTAGTTACGAACGACAATTGGGTAACAGAAACAGGTCTGCTCGAAGCAGCGGAGATGCTGCCTAAGCGATCACGCAACATACACACTGACGAAAAATCTGATTTTTTCTAAACGCCACCTGTTCTTCTCATGCGAACAGAGAGCTGCTTGACGCTACCCACCACCAGCACCCCATAAAGGCGGTGCCGGCAAAACTGGCGGGATAGCAGAAAATACCTGACCTTAACTCACAGCCTGCGCTGCTTTCTTGCCGCGCAGGCGGCCCAGCAGGTGTTCGAAGTCGTCGATGTAGGTGAACACGGCGGGGACCACCAGCAGGCTCAGTAAGGTCGAGGTGATCAGGCCGCCGATCACGGCAATCGCCATTGGTGAGCGGAAGCTGGGGTCGGCGCCCCAGCCCAGAGCCAGCGGCATCATACCCGCGCCCATGGCGATGGTGGTCATGATGATAGGACGGCTGCGTTTATGGCAGGCATCGACCAGCGCATCAAAACGGCTCATGCCTTCTGCGCGTGCCAGCACCGCATAATCAACCAGCAGAATCGAGTTCTTGGTCACGATCCCCATCAACATAATCAGGCCTATCATGGACGGCATGGATAAGGCCTGACCGGTCACCAGCAAGGCAACGAAGGCACCGCCTATACTCAGCGGCAGTGCGGCCAGAATCGTTACCGGCTGCAGGAAGTCTTTGAACAGCAAGACCAGCACGCCATAGATACACAGGATACCGATCAGCATCGCGATACCGAAGCTGGCGAACAGCGCCTGCATTTCCTGCGCGTCGCCCAGTTCTGCGATGCTGACTGCGGCAGGCAGATTTTTCATGCTAGGCAGTGCGCGTGCTTCTTCATTGACTTCACCCAGTTGGCGATTGCCCAATTCCACATCCAGCGTGACATTGCGGCTGCGGTTCAGGCGGTCGATCTGGGCCGGGCCGGATTCCATCGTGACTTTAGCGACGGTCGCCAACATCACCGGACCATTTTTACCCGGCACCGTCAGGCGCTCGATATCGGCCAGGCTGGCGCGGAAGTGGTCAGGCAGTTTGATACGGATAGGCACCTGACGCTGCGCCAGATTCAGCTTAGGCAGCATAGTGTCGTAATCCCCTGCCGTCGCCACGCGCACCGTCTCACCGATGCTGGCAGCAGTCACACCCAGCTCGGCGGCACGTGCCATGTCGGGTCTGACGATGATTTCCGGGCGTACCAGCGAAGCGCTGGAACTGACGTTACCGACGCCTTTCAGGGTGCGCAATTCACGCTCTACGCTTCTGGCTGCTTCCACCAGCGCAACCGGGTCTTCACTCTTCAGCACTAACTGCATTTTGACGCCGGAATCCGGTGGGCCAACAGTGAATTTGGCACCTGGCAGTGACGCCAGTTTCTCGCGTATCGCGCCATCGATATCGGCCATGCTGGCCTTTCTGTTGTCGCGGTGAGTGGTAGTAATCGTCAACACCGCACGGCGTGCTTCAGCCGCAGCACCTGGTGCAAACGCATCACCGCTGGAGCCGCCACCGACAGAGCTGAAGATACTCAGCACATTGCGATCTTCCTTGATCAGCACGCGTGCCTGCTCTGCTAATGCCCGGGTCTCGGCCAGCGTGCTGCCGGGTGGCAGTTCGATGTTGACCTGGGTCTGGGCGCGATCAGAGGCGGGCACGAAACCGGTAGGCAGCAAACCGACCAGCATGATAGAGCCAACAAAGAATGCGCCCGCTGCCAGCATAGTCAACAGACGATGGCGCAGACACCATTGCATGGTGCGCATATAGCGCTGCATGATCCAGCCATCCGCCGATTCACCATGCGCATGTGCCTGTACATGCGCATCAGAGGCAGGCTTTAGCAGATAAGCGGCCATCATCGGAGTGAGCAAACGCGCCACCACCAGCGAAGCCAGAATCGCAATCACCGCTGTCCAGCCAAACTGTTTAAAGAATAGCCCCGGCACTCCGCCCATGAAAGCAGTCGGCAAAAACACAGCCACCAATGCAAAGGTCGTGGCAATCACCGCCATCCCGATTTCATCGGCTGCTTCCATCGCGGCTTGCATCGGGGTTTTACCCATTTGCAGATGGCGCGCGATATTTTCGATTTCCACAATCGCGTCATCAACCAAGACGCCAACCACCAGCGCCAGTGACAGCAAGGTCACGGTATTGAGGGTGTAACCGAAATACTTCAGCCCCAGAAAAGTCGGGATTACCGACAAAGGCAAAGCGGCCGCTGCGACCAGGGTGGCGCGCCAGTCACGCAGGAACCACCAGACCACCAGCACCGCCAGCAATGCGCCTTCGTACAGCAAATGCATGGAGCCATCAAAGTTTTCTTCTACCGGCTGCGCATTATCTATCGCTTCAAAGAAATGCAGCTTGGGATAGCTCGCCTTCATTTCTTCTATCGCCTGTTTGCTGGCCAGCGCCACATCGACTTCACTGGCACCCTTGGTGCGGAATACTTCAAAGCCCACCACCACTTTGCCATCCAGCGTCGCGACTGAGCGCGGCTCGGCGATGGTATCGCTGACCTTCGCTACCTGGTCCAGCCGTATGTGGCGGCCATCTGGCAGCGGCACATCCAATTGCGCCAGTTCTGCGGCAGTTTTGACAGTGGCGATGGTGCGTATCGATTGCTCGGCACCGCTGACATCACCACGACCACCGGGGGCTTCCTGCTGTACCAGTTTGATACGGCGCGAGACATCGACGGCGGACACATTCAAAGCAGCCATCTGATCGGCATTCAGCTCGACCCTCACTTCACGGTTAACGCCGCCTACCCGTTTGACGCCACCCACGCCGGGGATATTGCGCAGCCGCTTCGCCACGGTGTTATCCACGAACCAGCTCAAATCCTGAATATCCATGCGGCTTTCCGGGCCATCCTTGCTGTCAGCCGCATCTGCCTTGGCTTCCACGGTATAGGTGCTCACCACCCGCCCCGCTGTTGAGGCTTTGGTCACCACCGGGTCGCGCATTTCGCTGGGCAGATCCGCCCTGACTGTGGCGACTGCATCGCGCACTTCATTGACAGCATCCGAGATTTGTTTTTCGAGGATGAATTCCACCGTCACCGACACATCGCCGTCCAGCACCTTGGTGTAGACGTTCTTGACACCTTGCACTGAAGAGACTGCGTCTTCGATTTTACGTGCTACTTCGGTTTCCAGCTGAGCCGGTGCCGCGCCCTGTAAGGTCGCGCTGACAGTCACAATCGGTAATTCTATATCCGGAAAATCCTGCACTATCGTCGCTTTGAACGATAGCAGGCCAGCCAGCGTCAGCAAGATAAACAGCATGATCGCCGGTATCGGGTTTTTAATTGATAGCGCTGAAAAGTTCACAATCGCCCCTTATTTTTGTGTTGCAGCGTTAGCAGCAGCTGGCTTAGCCGTTGCCGGACTCACCACTTTGACCAGATCGCCATCATTGAGGAAACCGGCGCCGCTGACTACCACGGTCTGGCCTGCCTGCAAGCCAGACAGCACTTCCACCATTTCGCCTTGTGGCTGGCTGACCCGGCGTCCGGTCTGCAGCTTCACTTGCGTGACTTTGCCATCGCTATTCAGACGGAAGACATAACTAAAGCCATCCCTGACCACGATGGCCTGCTGCGGTATCGTCAGCCCGGCAGAATGACCGAGCAGGAATTCGCCTTTGGCATACATGCCGGGTTTGAAGGCAGCGACTGCCTTGGACTCTTTAGTGTCCTTAGCGTCCTTAGTTTCCTTAGGCGGCAGCAAGTCGACATACACCAGACCATTGCGGGTTTGCGCATCCAGGACTGGCGCTACCATACGCACCTTGCCTTTCCATTGCGCACCGCCGGGTGCGGTCACGATGGCTTCGCTGCCATTGCTGATACGCGCCATTTCTGCTGCCGTCAGTTCGGCGCGCCATTCCAGCCGTCCCTGCCGTATCATGCGGAACAGTTCCGCGCCGCTCTGCACCACCGCGCCAAATGTCGCAGGACGGGCGCTGATCACACCGGCATCGGGAGCCAACACACGGGTATGTTTCATCCTGAGCTGTTGTGCCGCCAGTGCTGCTTTAGTTGCATCCAGTCTGGCTTTGGCGGTCGCTTCGGCACTCAGATACTGACCGATTTGCTGGGCACTGAGTGCACCTGTGTTTTGCAGATTGCGTGCACGTTCGGCATTGGCCTGTGCCTCAGCCAGATTGGCTGCCGCTTCTGCCACGCTGGCCTGAGCAGCTGCCAGATCGGTCTGCACCGTCTCACTGACAAAGCTGGCCAGTAACTGGCCGCGCTGAACCACATCACCAATATTGACGTGCAATTCCTGTATGCGTAAGCCATTTGCTTCCGAACCGATGATGGCTTCCTGCCAGGCCTGCACATTGCCATTGGCCGCCAGCCGCAGCGGTATGTCTGCAATGGTAGGCTGGGTGGTAGTCACGGTCAGCGCAGGCTTGAGTTTGCTGTTGCTTGCGGCGTTGCTACTGGCCTGCGCCGACGCACTGCTGTCAGCAGCCATAGACAGGCTGTAACTACCTAATGCGGCCAGTAAGACCAATACCGAAGAAGTCGCCCAAAACGAGGGACGAAGCGCAGTACGTGAAGAAAAATGCTGTGAAATTTGAGTAAACATAGTCATCTGCTTTCTTAAGCAAGCGGGGATTATTGTGAATTCTGTGCGGAGGTAGCGGAGGTAGCGGAGCCAGCGGACATAACCGCTGCGGCAGGTAATGCTGCCTGCGTGCTCCAGCCACAACCGGCGGCGCGGTACAGCGCGATCCAGGCACGGCGACGTTCGGATTGCAGCGTGCTTTCATTGAGCTCGGCCGCAAACGCGCTGCGGCGTGCGTCTTCCAGATCAAACAGACTGGCCATGCCTTGCTGATAACGGCTCGCTGTCTGCGCTGCATGCGCTGCATAGGAACGTGCTGCCAGTGCGGCATCCTGTTGTCTGGCTTCAGCACTGCGCAGATTCACCAGTGCTTCCTCCACCTCGCGTACTGCCTGCCGCACTTTAGCCTGGTAGTTGCTGGCACTGGCCAGATAGCGTGCCTCAGCCGCATCGACGTTTGCCGCCAGACGGCCACCGTTGAACAAAGGCAGAGTCAGATTGACAGGACCCAACGACCAGCTTGGGCCAGTCAGTTCTGTGGCACCGCTGTCGAGTCTGGCGCGGCCGACAAAACCAGTCAGCGTCAGACGTGGATAACGCTGGGCCTGAGCCGCTGAAATTTCCGCGTAAGCCGCAGTCATCTCCTGTTCCGCTGCATACACATCGGGCCGCTGATTCAACACGCTGGCCGGCAGGCTGCTGATGCCGACCGGCTGCCAGACTGACTGGGCGGCTGCTTGCTGTAAAAGCGTCGCGACTTCGGTTTCTGGTAAGCCAGTCAGCGCCACCAGCGCCTTACGCTCCACTTCGCAGGCCGCCTGCTGTTGCAAGCTACGGTTATTGCCCTCGGCAGCAGCCGCCTGAGACAGCACCAATTGGTTTTGCGAAGCCACACCGGCTTTCACGCTGAGCGCCGTTACCCTTGCGGTTTCCTGCCTGGACTCACTGTCTTTACGGGTCAACGCCAGTGTCAGTTGGCATTGGCGTGCATTCACGTATTGTGTGGCCGTTTCCGCAGCGACCGAGATTCTGGCGTCATGCCACAAAGCGCGACTCGCATCGAGGCTGGCCTGACTGGCATCGCGACTTGCGCGGCCAGCGCCAAACACATCTATTTCCCAGGAAGTCTGCACACCGGCTTGTCCCGAATTGCTGACCGGCATGCCGGGCTGACTGCGTGCACGGCTGGCACTGGCTGTCGCATCCAGCGTGGGCAACAAGGCTGCGCCACTGCTCACGCGCGCTGCACGTGCTGTTTCGATATTGGCCCAAGCCTGGGCAATGCCGGGACTGACTGCTTGCGCCGCTGAAATCAGTTGCAACAAGGCGGGATCACCCTGAGCCTGCCACCATTGCTGCAAGCTGGCGGCCTGCGTAGTTGGTGGCAGAGCCTGTAGCAAGGCCTGCTGCGTCTGCACAGACGTGGCCGCCAGTTGTTCAGCCGGCGCGCGCACTGTACTGCTGCAAGCGGTGCTCAACAGCAGTATAGGAATCAGACTGCATTTCGTATTCATGTTCAAGATTTCTCCATCTCAGATCCAAATCAATACTTACAATTCTTTGCGAGGCGCTTTACAAGCTATCAGGCAGTCTGGCGGCGACGCAGCTCGGCTTCACACATCGCCAGCGCAAAATCGATAATCCGCTGCACATACTGATCGATCGCGGGCTGGCTATTAATCAGGTCTGGCTGTATCGCTTCAATCACATCAAGATTGACGAACAGCGACAAGGCCAACCCGGATACCGAAAATGCAAGCCTTTGCACATCCGCATCCGGCTCTTGCAAGCCCAGATAACGGCTGATGCATTGCGCCAATCCCGCATGTGCGGGCTTGATCACAGTCTCAATTTCATCCTGCCACAGACCGGTAGGCTCCAGCATTTCGCGGCAATACAGCTTCATAAATAAAGCGGCTTTCTCGCCCTGCCTGAGCGCATCGGTGAAGCCGTGTACCAGCGCAGTCATGGAGGCGCGTAAATCATCGCCCTCAAACACTTCCGGTTTAATTTCCGGGTTGTAGCGCGGGTCACGGAAAACCGCACGGTACAAACCCATTTTGTCGCCAAAGTAATAACTGATCGCGGAAATATTTACCTCCGCTGTACGCGCAATTTCACGCGTGGAGGCTTTAGCAAATCCGTGATTCGCAAACAGCAGCAAACCGGCGTCTAACAAACGCAGGCGCGCTTCTGCACCATCTGTCCTGAGCCCGCGCTCCAACTTTTGCGCCTTGCTTGCAGGGTGAATGTTCTGTTGTTCTGGCTGAGACTGAGCGTCTTGAGATTTCATGGCTGGAACAGTGCCTTGATACAGCTGGCACAGTAAAGAAAGTGGGATACTAACACACAAATCAAACGTTTGATTGAACTAGGGAAGGCAGTAGGGTTATTGCTGGACTTCAGCTCCATAACAAATGAAAAAGCCAGCAGATCAACAAAGATCAACTGGCTTTCTTACTATGCCGGTTTCGCTTCAAGCGGCTTTAGTCAGGTAAGTTAGGCATGCAAGGCCTGATCTGCCACTAACACACCATCGGCGTCAGCGTAAATCCACTGTCCCGGCACGATGCGTACACCGGCTATCGTGATCGTGACTTCCGCTTCGCCCCCGCCTTTTTTGACACTGCGCACCGGCATTGCAGCCAGCGCACGTACGCCGATCTGGCAGGCATTGATTTCTGCGGTATCCCGAACACAGCCATGCACGATGATGCCAGCCCAGCCATTTTTTTCTGCCAGCACCGCCAGATTGCCGCCAACCAGTGCGCAGCGCAAACTGCCACCGCCGTCGATCACCAAGACCCGTCCCTGCCCGGCTGTTTCCAAGGTGCTGCGCACCATGCCATTATCTTCAAACAAACGCAGTGTGGCAGCCGGACCAGCGAACTGGGATTTGGCACCAAAGGATAGAAAGACAGGCGGTAATACACGCAAACTGCCCTTTGCCAGCAAGGGCTCGTGTGCATCACACAGATCGCAGGTCAGCAAAGAAGCAGAAGTTTCAGACATCGATATCCTCCAAGTAGGCATATAGAAAAGCCATCTGCTGCGGTTCAAATTCAGGCACTCACACTCGCATTGCGGGCACGGGTTCGGGCACCGACATTGACCGCTGTCAGGATAGCGAGCACCTGGAACACACAGACCAACACAAATACCAAGGCTGGCTGATGGCGGTCCATGATCGCACCAAACAACAGCGGCGAGCAAGCGAGGCCAGAGTCTAATCCTGAATACACAATGCCATACACGCGGCCTGTCGCGTTCTTGGGTGCGGCAGCGCGTATCATCAAATCGCGAGATGGGCCAGCCACGCCGGAGCCAAAACCTATCGCCGCCATCAAGACCACCGCCAGCCCGCTACCCGGCAAACCGGTAGCGAGGCACAGTGCAAACATACCAGCTGCGCCAAACGCCATTGCGATAGTGCGGTCATGATTTTTGGCTTTTGCCGCCAGCATCCCACCCCACAACATACCGCCAGCCGAAGCCAGCATATACAGGGTGTATGCACTGGTGGCCGTAGCCAGCGACATGCCATATAAATCACGCAGACTGGTGGCAGAAAAGTTTTGTATGCCACCGAGCCCCATAGCGATCAGAAAGAAAAAAGCAAAGCACATCCAGACCGCAGGTATCTTCAAAAAGTCCAGTGTACCTTCTGTCTGCGCGCTGTTTGCATTGAGTTTGCCACTGTCTGCTGCAGGATTCTTTACGACTTGATGAGTACGCAGTAAATCTCTATGCCAGACCAGCAGCGCCAGCACGGCTAATGGTAAGGCGGATGCACATAATAATGCCGTGCGCCAGTCACTGAACTGCGCAATCGAGACCAGAAAAACCGGTGCCGCTGCCCAGCCCAGATTACCGGTAATGCCGTGTACAGAAAACGCATAACCGAGACGGGCGGGCGTGACTTTTTGATTGAGCAAAGTGTAATCGGCCGGATGGAATACGCTATTGCCCACACCGGCCACCATCGCACCCAGCATTAAGAAGCCATAGCTGGGGGCCACCGATAACAGCAAGGCAGCCAGTGCCAGACAGCTGATACCAAAGAACAGCACCGCGCGGGCGCCGATACGGTCCACCACAAAACCCGATAAGGCCTGACCGATACCCGAGATGACAAAAAACACCGTCATCAGCAAACCCAGTTCGGCATACGATAGCTGAAACGCCTCTTTAATCCAGGGGAATAAAGGTGCCAGTATCATGTGAAAAAAATGCGAAATCCCATGCGCGACGCCGACCAGACTAATGATCAGTACATCGGTTTTGCCTGCAGCTGGCTGGGTTGCGGCGGGGGCATATCCTGCGTTAGCCATAAAAAACTCCCTTAAGTAGAAACTGGACTCAGTCTACGGAAATTCGCTGCGGCGGATTTAAGATAGAATGCCATTCTTTGTCGCAAACCCGCCAAATTGAATTTCATCATGCGCATCCCGCAACTGACCGAGTACCAGCCGCATCCGCCGGAACGCCACCCTACCCTCGCACGTCCTATCCGTTTGATTTCCAGAGATATGCAAAACGCGAGGAATCTGGAAGCGCATCAGCATGGCTGGGGCCAGCTGACCTATACCCCGCAAGGCATGCTGCAGGTACTGGCCGATGGCCAAATCTGGTTTGTGCCACCGATGCGCGCAGTCTGGATACCACCGGATATGATGCATGAAGTGCGCACGCTGGCCGACTCGCGTTTGCGCGTACTGCAGATACACAGGGATTGCCATCCTTTTCCGGGTGACAGTTGTGTAATCCTTGAAGTCTCAGGCTTGTTGCGCGAGCTGATCGCCGCCATTGCACAGTTTGATGCCGGGTGTGAACGCGAATCCAATTTGTTCAAGGTCATATTTGATGAATTGCGCGCCGCCACCCCGCTGCCTATCCATCTGCCCATGCCGCAGGATAAGCGCTTGAAAACCCTGTGTGAGCTGATGCTGAACCAGCCTGCCAATCAGGATAGCCTGGAACAACTGGCGCAGCACAGCGGCGCGTCAGCACGCACCCTGAGCCGCTTATTCGATAAAGAACTGGGAATGAGTTTTCGTCTGTGGCGCCAGCAAATGCGACTGGCGCGCGCCACGCCGCTGATCGCGTCTGGCATGCCGCTGTCACAGGTAGCGGCTGAGCTGGGCTATACCAGCCAGTCGGCGTTTTCTGCGATGTTCAGAAAAACCCTGGGCAGTTCACCGACCGCTTTTTTTAAACGCAAACCGGAACAGGCTGCCTGATGAGCGCGGCCATCATGGATTTGTTTGAAATACCACGGCCTTGCCATTTACCTTGAGCGTATAAACACCTGCCTGCTGTTCCAGCTCCACGGCACGGATACCTTCAGCCTGATACATGATTTTCTGATTGAGCAGCACAACACGGCCATCACGCAGTTCCAGCGTGTCTGTACTGCTACTGGCCTTGCCTTGCGTGCCAAAAATGGAAATGACTTCTTTTTTATTCTTGGAATAGGTGTAAGCATACTCCGGCATGCGATATGCATAATAAGCAACGACGCCAGCGATGAGCAGTAACAGTATACGGAACATAGTTATCAGGAAGATAGCCCTAAAATAGGGCTTACGCAAAAATGTCCCAGCAAGGCATGGCGACGCAGGCAGTACGCTTAGTACGACAAGGAGCCATAACGCAGCTGGGGCGGTTTGCGTAAGTCCTAAAAAAAAGGGTGATGCTGACGCACCACCCCAACTTGCTTAAACGTATTAAATCACACTTTCTCAAATACCAGCTCGCCATTTTCAACATCGACCAAAATAATATCTTTAGGGCCGAATTTTCCTTGCAATATCTCTTTAGACAGCAAGTTTTCTATCTGCTGCTGGATCGCGCGTTTCAGTGGTCTTGCACCATACACAGGATCGAAACCGGCCTCTGCGATTTTGAGTAAGGCGGCATCGCTGACCTGCAAGCCCATATCCATCTGCAGCAGGCGCTGCTCCAGGGTTTTGAGCTGTATCTTGGCAATCGCACCAATGTTTTTCGCATCCAGCGCATGGAACACCACGATTTCATCGATACGGTTGATGAATTCAGGACGGAAATGGGTTTTGACTTCGCCCATCACTGCGAGCTTAATCAACTCAGGATCGCTGCCTTCCATGGCCTGAATCTGATGTGAACCCAGATTCGAGGTCATGATGATCACCGTGTTTTTAAAGTCCACGGTTCTGCCCTGACCATCCGTCATGCGTCCGTCATCCAACACCTGCAACAAGACATTGAATACATCGTGATGCGCCTTCTCTACTTCATCGAGCAAAATCACGCTGTAAGGCTTACGGCGTACGGCTTCGGTCAGGTAACCACCTTCTTCATAGCCTACATAACCAGGTGGCGCACCGATCAGGCGTGCCACGCTGTGTTTTTCCATGAATTCGCTCATGTCGATGCGGATCAGCGAATCCTCAGTATCAAACAGGAAGCTGGCCAGCGCCTTGCATAATTCAGTTTTACCGACGCCGGTAGGCCCGAGGAACAGGAAAGAACCATACGGGCGGCCAGGATCACCCAGCCCGGCACGCGAACGGCGAATCGCATCGGATACCGCGACGATAGCCTCATGCTGCCCAACCACACGCTGATGCAAGGCATCTTCCATATGCAGCAGTTTTTCGCGCTCACCCTGCATCATGCGCGACACCGGGATGCCGGTCGCACGCGAGACGATCTCGGCGATTTCTTCTGCACCGACCTGAGTACGCAGCAACTTGTTTTTTGATCCCGGCTGCTGGCTGGCAGAAGCTGCATCAGCCTGCTTCAATTGTGCTTCGAGCTCAGGCAAACGGCCATACTGCAGCTCAGACATGGTTTGCCAGTCGCCCTTACGCTTGGCATCTTCCATTTGCAGGCGCAATTTCTCTATCTCTTCCTTGATATGGGTGCTGCCCTGCACGCTGGCTTTTTCTGCCTTCCAGATTTCTTCCAGATCCGCATATTCGCGAGACAGTTTTTCTATCTCTTCTTCAATCAGACCCAAGCGCTTATGCGAGGCCTCGTCTTTTTCACGTTTAACGGCTTCACGTTCTATCTTAAGCTGTATCAGGCGGCGGTCCAGCTTATCCATCACCTCGGGTTTAGAGTCGATTTCTATCTTGATCTTGGCAGCAGCTTCATCGATCAGATCAATCGCCTTATCCGGCAGAAAGCGGTCAGTGATGTAGCGATTGGATAATTCTGCCGCAGCCACGATGGCCGGATCGGTAATGTCCACGCCGTGATGGACTTCGTATTTTTCCTGCAAGCCGCGCAAAATCGCAATCGTCGCTTCGACCGTAGGCTCATCCACCATGATTTTCTGAAAACGACGCTCCAGTGCCGCGTCTTTTTCTATGTACTGACGATATTCATCGAGCGTGGTAGCACCAACGCAATGCAATTCACCGCGTGCCAGTGCAGGCTTGAGCATATTACCGGCATCCATCGCACCTTCCGCTTTACCGGCACCGACCATGGTGTGTAATTCGTCGATAAAGACGATGGTCTGACCTTCATCGAGTGCGATTTCTTTGAGTACGGCTTTCAGCCTCTCTTCAAACTCACCACGGTATTTAGCACCCGCCAGCAAGGCCGCCATATCGAGCGATAACACGCGCTTGGATTTCAGGCTGTCCGGTACTTCGCCATTCACAATACGCTGCGCCAGGCCTTCCACAATCGCGGTTTTACCCACGCCAGGCTCACCGATCAGCACAGGATTGTTCTTGCTGCGGCGCTGTAACACCTGAATCGCACGGCGGATTTCATCGTCGCGACCAATCACCGGGTCAAGCTTACCCAGACGGGCACGCTCAGTCAGATCCAGCGTGTATTTTTTCAAAGCTTCACGCTGCCCTTCTGCGTCCTGAGAATCAACATTGCCACCGCCACGCACCGCAGAAATCGCAGCTTCCAGCGATTTGCGGTTCAGTCCATGCTCGCGTGCCAGCTTACCGGCGTCTGATTTATCTTCGCTTAAAGCCAGCAAGATCATTTCACTGGCGAGGAATTGGTCACCGCGTTTCTGTGCTTCTTTATCGGCCATATTCAGCAAACCAGTCAGCTCGCGGCTGACCTGCACCTGGCCATCATTACCGGAAACCTTAGGCAGACGCTCGGCGGCGGCTTTGAGCGCGTTCTGCAAGGCATTCACATTGACACCGGCGCGCTGCAACAGCGAGCGGCTGCTGCCGTCATCCTGCTGTATTAAGGCCAGCAGCAAATGTAAGGGTTCGATATACGGATGATCATTGCCCACTGCCTGACTTTGTGCGTCAGCCAGGGCTTCCTGCAATTTGGTCGTGAGTTTGTCGAGACGCATGATGTGCTCCTGAATATTTGATTAACACCCAATTTGGGGCAGCAGTCCTGATTTCAAGCAGTCTGGAACCGAAACAAAACAGAAGTCTTGTTGTAGGTCAAAGCCGGATAGCTTAGGGCGCCATACAGAGTGGTAAGACATGGTGTAACGCAAATTTTCAGAGGGGAATAAAATACTTAACAGACAATATTTCTTTAAGGATACAATTTACAAAACAGCAGCCACCTGAATTGAAAGGAAGACGAATGCCCAGCGCGTCCCAGTTAGCAGAATTACGGTCTTTGAGTCAGTGCCTGTTACAGGAAAACGGAGACAGCGCAGACCGAATTCTGGAAATTGATCGCTTCCGACAAATACTGGACGAATTGTCTGAACTTGACTTATTGCCGGGCGGTGTGAATGCAATGCATGAGGGACGTCAGGAGTTAGCGCATGGCATTGCAATTTCACCGATACAGGCAGCGTTTTGCGCGCGTGAACCCTTGCGCAGCATCGCCTTCATGCGCGCCAGTCTGGCAGCACTGCAAGCCTGCCCAAGCCCGGTCAGCGGGCCGAAACGCATACTGTATGCGGGCTGCGGGCCATATGCCTTGCTGGTGCTGCCTATCCTGCTGACCCATAGCGCAGACCAGGTGCAGGTGGATTTGCTGGATGTCTCAGCCAGCTCGCTGGAATATGCGATGCAATTGCTGACAGGTCTGGGATTATCGGATCATGTGGGCTTACACCTGTGCGTGGATGCGACCCGTTACACCATACCGTCTGAGCGGCAACCGGATCTGATCATCAGTGAAACCATGAATGTCGCACTGAGTAAAGAACCGCAATTCGCCATCATGCGTCACCTGTGTCAGCAGGCACCTGCTGCACTGACCGTGCCGCAAGCAGTGCATATCGATCTGGGACTCGGACATTCACGCGAATTGCGTGAGCTTGGCCGGGTATTCAGCCTGGATCACGCCACCCTGCTCTCAACCAATCCCGAAGCGATGCGCGTAGCGGGAAACAGCCTGAGCCTGGCTGAAGTCAGCACTAAGGATCAGGCGTATTATCTGCTGACCCGCATCCAGGTGTTTGGTCCACACTGGCTCAGGGATCATGAAAGCAGCCTGAATTTGCCGCAGCGGCTGCGCCCGGCGCCAGGCGTGGGCGAGTTCCGCTTTCATTATGCGCTGGGGGCTTTGCCTCACATTGCTTTTACAGCTGTAGCGGAACAGGATGCGGTGACAGCAGAGGTGCAGCCCGGTTGAAGCCGCTAATCAGTCAAACGCCAGACCAGCCGCAAACTGGTTTAAAGCCCGCACCAGTGCTGCTGTAATTCCCGGCTCCATGGAAGAATGTCCGGCATCACCGATCACATGGAAAGCCGCTTCCGGCCAGGCCTGATGCAGGCGGTAGGCGGACACTGGCGGGCAAATCACATCGTAACGGCCTTGCACTATCACTGCCGGTAAATGACGGATCGCAGCGATGTTGCGGATTAAGGCATCATCTTCCATGAACGCGCCATTACGCATGTAGTGGGCTTCCAGCCTGCCTATACCCAGACTGACGGCGTCCGATTCAAAGCTGGCTATCGCTTCCGGCTGCGGTTTCAGGAACAGGCAGGAACCCTCATAACGACTCCAGTTACGCGCAGCCTCGGTGTAGACGGCAGGATCATCGCAGAACAGACGGCTGACATAGGCTTGCAATAAGTCGCCACGTTCCGCTTCAGGAATCGCGTTAGCAAATGCCGCATGAATTTCAGGGTAAAAGAATTTCATGCCATTCACAAACCACTCCACCTCGGCTTTGGTGCACAGGAAAATTCCGCGCAACACAAAGCCCAGGCAGCGCTCAGGATGGGCTTCGCCATAAGCCAGCGCCAGCGTTGAGCCCCAGGAACCGCCGAAAATCAGCCACTGTTCTATGCCCAGCATGACACGCAGTTTTTCTATGTCTTCAATCAGCAATTGCGTGGTGTTTTGGCGGTATTCACCGAGTGGTGTCGATTTGCCTGCGCCGCGCTGATCAAACAACACGATGCGGTAATGCGCAGGATCGAAGAAACGCCTTTGCAGCGGCGATGAACCCGCACCCGGGCCACCGTGCAAATACAAGACCGGCTGGCCGTTCGGATTGCCGCATTCTTCCCAATACAAAGTATGCAGATCATCGACGGCTAACATGCCGCTGCGATTCGGTTCTATCGGTGGGTACAGGGTGTTGTTGTCGTTCATAGTCAGACCTGAAGAGTGGCGTGAAAAATGCGCCCCATTATAAACGGCAAACTCCATGTGTAGCATCGACAGACGGGCTAAGTTCCACTACCATTTACCCTCCCAGCTCAGACGCCACTGACGACTGCTGGCTTGCGTCGTTTGCTCACTCCAGCGGCGCTCAGTCAGCTGAAAATAATCTGCACTGCGCTGATCCTGCTGCAGCAAATTATTCACGCTAAGCCGCCACTGGCTATGCGCCTGCGCGCTGAAACTCAAATACGCATCGAGATGGCGCCGTGGCCCGCTCAGCGACAGCATGCCGGCTGTGTCGCGATAACGCTCGCTGGATTGATAGGCAGCATCAACACCCATTTTCCATGCCGGGCTGATCGTGTAATCCAAGCCCAGCTTGGCACTCAGACGCGCCTGCTCCGGCAGCCGGTTATCCGGCCCTGTGACTGCCGATAAGCGTGACCAGTTATACGCCAGACTGCTTCTGAGCCTGATTGCCGGACTGTTTTCCCAAAATTCTTTCAAGGCAAACCTGCCTTCCAGCTCCAGCCCGTCGATCACCGCCTTACCATGATTCTGCGTCTGGCTTTCCCATATACCCTGCTGCAGACTCAGATGTTCCAGCATTAAATCCTGTACCCATTTGCGATAGAAGCTCACACTGATTTGACTATCCTCACCCAATGCGCGCTCATAGCCCAGATCCAGCCCCCATGCGCGTTCTGGGCGCAAGCCGGGATTACCCAACTGGTCAGGATTAAACGGATTATTGTTATTATCGACGCGGAAGCGGCGTGGTATCAGCTTCGCCAGCGCTGGCTGTTTGAGCGTGCGATTAACTGCCAGGCGCCACTGGGTTTGCGCATCGGCTTTCCACAAGGTTTGCAGCACCGGACTCCAGACTGCATTTTGCTGACGGATATCAAACTGCCCGGCTTCTTCGCTGTGTGCGACGAACTGCTCCCAACGTAAGCCCAGATAGGCAGACAGTTGTGCATGCAGGGTCCATTCATCCTGGATATAGCCCGCCAGCTTACGCATGCTGGCGTCATAGCGATGTGCCGATTGCTGAGGCTGGCCGAGCGAAGGCGTATCCCATTCATCGCGGCTTTCTTCGCGTTGTGCCAGGCTGCTATCCCAGCCCAGACTGAGCACATGCTGCTCCGAATACGGTGCCAGATATTTGCCAGCCCAGCGCCAGCTGTTTTCTTTGGCATCGGCAAACACCACGCGCTGCTCGCTGAGTCCAGCCGCAGGATTGCTACCCCAAAAGCGAAAGCGCGAATCACGTGCGAAATGATTCCAGCCCCATTGCATGCTGAGTTTAGCGCTGTCGTTCAGGCGCTGTTCCCATTGTAATTCCTGACGTGCAGTCAGAATATGCGCGGCCCAGATGCTGTGATTCAGCGGAAACTCTGAAGTCAGAGGCATACCCGCGCCAGCCTGCTCACTTTCCTGCTTCGTATTTTCCGGTCTGGCGTAATTCAAGAATAATTGCCAACGCCACTGTCGCTGCTGATCTGGCTGCCATTGCAGCGAGGGCGTCAGTGTGATGCTGTCACGCCGGTTGTGCTGCTGCAGTTGCAGACGGCTGTCTGTGCTGTTCTGCCAAAATGCCTGATTGCCGTTCTGCGTCTGGTTCTGCACCAGCTGCTGGCTGTACTGATTTTGCTCCACGCTACTGCTATCGAGCTGTAAAGCCAGCAAATAGCGCCAGTCCGGTGCGGACGCTAAGGCGCCGCCACTTTGTACGGAGAATTGCGACCCCAGCCTGCCATCCTGCAGTGAGGAAGAAGCACGCCATTCGGATTCTGCGGTCGCTTTTTTTTGTCTGAGTTTGATATGGATGCTGCCCGCCATACTGCTTGCAGTCAGATCAGCCCCGGCGACCCGGACAATTTCTATGCTCTCGACCAGCTCAGGCGCAATGCTGTCAAGCTGAAATCCGGCAGGCATTTCCTGACCATTCACCAGGATCTGGGTATAGCCATTGCCGAGTCCGCGCAGGCGCAACTCCGGCTGTTTGCCCTTGCCTTCAGCGATGGTGATGCCGGGCTGACGCCTGAGCACATCCAGCAATTGATGATCACCGTAACGGACAATTTCTTCGTGCGGAATCAGCACTTTGGCCGCCGTGTCATCGCGGCCAGAGCGCGCTGCGGCGCTGGCTTTGAGCTCGACTTGTTGTACGGTTTGCTGCGCATAGGCAGTCTGACCTGGCCCAGCGAAGCACAGTGTCAGCCCAAGCGCAGGCAGCATAAACAGTGTGCGGTAAGCGCCATAATGCGTAGCATTGGGAAGCAGATAAATAGTCGGATATGGCATGATTTTTCAGAAAAAAGTGCGCAACAGCCCCCGCGCTGTCCTTACAGGAACAGCGCTATGAAGGCTAATAAATAAAGTTGGCTTAGTTGAGTTGGCTTAGTTGATGTGGCTAGAGTTCAGCATGACTCAGCGCGCCATGACGGCGCTGCCATCGAGGATTGATGCGCTGCTTGAGGCACTGCTTGAGGCACTGACAGCACCACTGATGGCATCACGTATCAGCTCTGCATCCTCAGTACGCATCGCGAATTGATCGGCATTGAGTAAAACGACTATCCAGTGTTTGCCTGCGATTTTGGTACGCAGTAACAGGCAGCGCCCTGCTGCTTTGGAATAACCGGTTTTGGTCAGCGAGATATCCCAGCTGGCCTGCCCCACCAAAGGATTACTGCTGGGCAGACGCTCAGTTTTACCGGCCAGCGACAACTTCATTTCCGGGCTGCCGCTCAGCTTTTGCAGTTCAGGATAAGCAGCTGCAATGCGCGCCAGACGGGCCAGATCGGCAGCACTGGAGCGGTTATTGGCGGAGATCCCGACCGGCTCCTCTATGCTGGTCTGATGCAGACCTAAAGCCTGGAGTTTGCGCTGCATCGCTGCGATCAGTGCAGCTTCACCGCCCGGATAGGTACGTCCCAGGGCTTTGGCCGCCGTATTACTGGACGGTACCAGCATCAGTTCCAACAATTGTTGACGCGTGACTGACAGACCGGGTTTAAGCAGTGTCAGGCCCTGCTGCGAACCCACCATGTCCTGTCGGCTCAACTGCAATTCCTGCTGCATATCCAGCTGCGCATCGAGCGTGACCATCGCAGTCAGTAACTTAGAAATCGACGCAATCGGCACCGCCACATCCGCATTTTTTTGCAGCAAAACGGCGCCACTCGCCTCGTCCAGCACCATCACATGCCGCGAATGGGTGTTGATCATCAGCTTAGCTGGCAAGGCGGCTTCGTGCGCTTGCTGGTTCAGCACTAACTGGTCAGCGGCGGGAACAGCATCGACTTTGGTCTGAAAAATCAGCATCAGACTGACGACTGCCAACACGACCGGCAATGCCATTTTCCATTGCCAGGCTTGCGGGCCGGGACGCAGGATTTGGCGTATACGGCTCAGTAAATCACCGCCATGCGCGGCCAGCGCCAGCGCTTGCTGTTGCATCTGCATCTGATCCAGGCTTTGCAATGCGAGCGCCAGTTCACGTGACTGACCAGTAGCAGCAACCGCTAACTGGTCTGCGATCAGCTCACGCTCGCTATCCATCTGACGGCCCAGCCACCACACCACAGGATGATAGAAGAGCAGCGCCTGCACCAGATTCTGCAGCAGCTTGACCAGATAATCCCAGCGCCGGATATGCGCTAATTCATGCGCCAGCAAAGCTTCTATCATGCTCGGCGACATGCCACTCAGCAGCGATACCGGCATCAGTATCACAGGGCGCCAGCAGCCTGTCGTCATCGGACTCAGTATCTCGGTTTTCCACAGCAAGCGGACTTCACGCCGTATGCCAAAACGTGCTTGCAAAGTGCGTGCGCTATGCTGCCAGTCGCCCATCGCGCTGAGGTAAGTTGCCTGTCCGGCCTGACTACCAAGACGTGCGATCCACAGCAGCCCCAGGAGATAACGGCTCAGCATCAGCGTGACGCCACTTAGCCATAGCGTCACCAGGAAAGGCAATACTGGCGCCAGCATGCTGAGCAGCAGATTGCTGTCCTGCCATTGCACTTCGGTCGTGGCAGACGTTTCGGCAAGCAATTGCAAAGCTGCGCTCAGTGTCAGGCTTGGTGGACGCGAGGCTTGCAGCAACATGCCAGCCAAAGGCAACAGCGCGCATAACAGCATTGCGCCTGAGGCAATCAGGTAGCGGGTCTGCGGCCTGGCGTGACGACATAAGCTTAACAACAGTGCTGCCACACCTGCGATCAACACACCTTGCCACACGAAATCCAGCAAAGGCCAGCCCAGTATCTGGGTCAGCCGCTCAAAAGAAAACTGACTGATTGCGGCGCTCATGATTATTTTTCCTCTTTCAGGATTTTTTCGATTTCGGCACGTTCCTGAGCCGAGACATGGCCGCCACGTAAAGCAGCCAGCACCAGTGCCTTGCCGGAACCGGCAAAGACTTTCTGTATCAGGTCTTTGAGCAAATTGGTTTGCAGGGAATCGGCTTCCTGAGCGGGCGCATAGACGTGGGAACGCAGGCTTTCATCGCGCGTCAAAATACCCTTACCATGCATGATCTGCAATTGCCGCAATACGGTGGCGTAATTCAGATCGGGCTTATCGGCCTGCGCGATTTCGTGAACTTGCTTGGCACTTAGCGGGCCGTGTTGCCACAACACCTTGAGCAGATTCAATTCGGCAGCGGTAGGTTTGGGGACAGTGCGGGAAATTGGGGTAGACATGCAGTTCCATTCATCAGGATAGAGTCAGAATGGAAGCAGAATAAATGTTCTAGAAAATTTTGTCTAGAACTTTTTTTCTACATTTTGGAATTTGCTGAAAAACTGCTGCCGGACTTGCCGCGCAAGCTCAGCCTGCGCGGTGCCCCACCTGTATTCAGGCCGTTCTGGCATGCAGCACTTGTCTGGCGCTGGGCAAGAAACGCGCAATGGTGGACAGCAATTCATCCTCGTCCACACTCTTGGTCAGATAGGCATCACAGCCAGCCCAACTGCCACGGAATTTATCAAAGGCAGAAGACTTACTGCTGAGCATCACCACTGCAGTCTGACTGGTACGCGGATGCCCTTTGATTTGCTTGCATACTGCGTAGCCATCTATGCCCGGCATCATGATGTCGAGAAAAATACAGGTGTACGATTTTTTCATCGCCATCAACACGGCATCTTCGCCATTTTCAGCAAAATCCACATCAAAGCGGAAGGGTTCCAGCTTTTTACGCATCACTGCGCGCACGGTGGCACTGTCATCGACCACCAGCACAGACTCCATCGGCGGTGGACTCAGCACGGCCTCAGACAAAGACAGCACACGGTCCGTTTCGCGCCGCAAGCTGGCACCATCCCAGGCTGCATCCTGCTGACGACGGCTGCGTTCAGCCAGCGCCAGCATCATTTGCTCATCGAGCTGTTCGAACAAGCGCATCCACTGTATAGGCTTAGGCAAACAGGGCCAGTCTGAGAGTAAGACTGCGGGGCTGCCGATCAGCATGGCTGGCGCATGTACATTGGGTGCGCATTCATGGAGCAGACGTGTCAGTTCGGGATGATCGGCATTGATCAGGTAGATATCGGGTCTGACATCGGCCACGGCAGCGACTTCATATAAAAAAGTACGGCGGCTGGTGAGGCGGAAAGTGGATTGCAGCAGCTCTTGCTCGGCACCGGAAAAACCGGCCAGTTGCATGAAAAAACGCTGGCTTTCCGGTACTGCGGCTGAAATTGAAGTGATCATTTGTTGGCGCAACAAAGAGTCAGAAAATGGATGAAATTATGTAGACGAATCAAGCAAGAGACAGGCTTGACACATGCATACAGCAGGCAAAAGCTATCAAATTGTTATGCAATCATACCATGCAGACTGGTGCCCTGCATGCGACAAGTCAAGCTGAGAGCGCGCGGTAGCTCAGAAAACCTGCGAAACAACACAATACCGAACCCAGTAAATGCAAACTGGCATGTGCCAGCGCCCAGACAATTTCGCCCTTTTGCAGTAATTGCATGGACTCTGCAGAAAAGGTCGAAAAAGTCGTCAAACCACCCAAAAAGCCGGTAATCACAAACAGCCGCCAGGCGGGTGACAAATCGGGATAGCTGCTAAAGAATGCAACCGCCAGTCCGATCAGATAACCACCACCCAGATTCGCAATCAGCGTTCCCAGCGGGACTTGCGCCCAGACCTGATTGCCCCAGAGTGCCAGCAGCCAGCGCAACCAGGCGCCAAACGCCGCACCGATACCGACCGCCAGTATCCCTAGCGCATTCATAGTGCCCCCTGTTGCGACAGCGTGGCAGCCGCAGCGGCATCCTGCCAGCGTTGACTGGCCAGCTCATCGCTTTCTCGTGCATCCACCCAGCGTGCACCGTCCGGGGTTTGCTCTTTTTTCCAGAAAGGTGCGCGGGTCTTCAGATAATCCATGATGAATTCGCAGGCGGCAAATGCATCACCCCGATGGCGCGTCGCGACCGCCACCAATACGATCTGATCGAGCGGTAACAAGGGCCCGACGCGATGGATGATCAGGCTGCGCATTACAGGCCAGCGCTGCGCGGCCAGGCTCAGGATGTCCTGCAAGGATTGCTCTGTCATGCCGGGATAATGCTCGAGCTCCAGCCCACTAACCTCAGCACCTTCATTGATGTCTCTGACCAGGCCGACAAAACTGACGACAGCACCGATAGCGGGCTGCTCACTGCGCAACGCAGCGAGCTCTGCGCCCACATCAAAATCTGCGGTCTGTATTCTGACCACCATCTCAGCCTCCGGTCACGGGCGGAAAAAAAGCCACTTCACATTGTTCGGTCAGTACGGTATCCGCTGCGCACATTTGCTGATTGTAAGCAGTGCGCAGTAAGTTTTTATCCGACAAAACCTCGTCCCACACGCCACCACGCTGACGCAGGTAAGCACGCACGGCAGCGACTGTGGTGACTTCTGGCGGCAACTCGATTTCCTCAAAGGAGGCACCTAAAGCTTCTCTGACACTGGCAAAAAAACGGCACTGAATTTTCATACGACACCCAGACTACTGAAAGGAATAAAACTTACCATCTGACCGCGCACTACCGTTTGCGAAGGGGGCAAATCAATTAAACCATCTCCCCATACTGCAGAGCTTAATACGCCAGAGCTTTGATTCGGAAACAGGTCCAGCCCACCGTCTGCATTGATTCGTGCACGCAGGAATTCATTGCGACGATCCGGCTTAGACCAGTCAAAATCGGCACGCATACTGTAAGTCTGAGGTGCTACTCGACTTACGCCCTGCAAACGCAACAGGAACGGCCGTACAAACAGCAGAAAAGTCACGAAACTGGACACCGGATTGCCAGGCAGACCGATGAAAAATGCGCTGCCGACTTCACCAAAGGCGAGGGGCTTACCCGGCTTCATCGCAATCTGCCACATCGCCAGCTGCCCTTCAGCTTCCACCGCAGGTTTGACGTGATCTTCCTCACCCACCGACACACCGCCAGAGGTGATGATCAGATCATGCCCTTCTGCCGCCTGGCGCAGTGCGGCGCGGGTTGCTGCCAGATTATCCGGGACGATGCCCAGATCGGTGATATCACAGCCTAAACCTTGCAGTAAGCCAGTCAGGGTATAGCGGTTAGAGTTATAAATCGCACCAGGTCGCAGCGTATCGCCGGGCATGGCGAGTTCATCACCGGTAAAGAAAATCGCGACTTTAGGACGGCGTAACACAGGTAAGCTTGCCAACCCTACCGAGGCGGCCAGTCCCATTTCCTGCGCACGCAGCACGGTTCCAGCCTCTAAAATGGTCGCCCCGGCGCGGATATCCTCACCCTGACGTCGTACCCACTCCCCGGCTGCTGGCTGATGGCGAATCACAACAGCATCGCCATCAGACTCGCATTGCTCCTGCATCACCACGGCATCCGCTCCTTGCGGTATCAGCGCGCCGGTAAATATTCTGGCTGCGGTGCCGGGTTCCAAAGGCTGCCCTACGATGCCAGCCGGGATGCGTTGCGAGATACGCAAACGCGCATGGCCAGACGCGCAGTCGGCGGCACGCACGGCATAGCCATCCATCTGGGTATTATCCTGCGGCGGCACATGCAGTTGTGAATACAGAGGGCTGGCCAGTATGCGGCCCAGCGCATCCGTCGTTGCGACTGTTTCTGTTGCGCTCAAGGTACGGACACGGCTCAGCATATGGTCCAGCGCCTGCGCGACACTCAGCATGTTTGTTTTTGTTGTCATAGTAAAAGCAATACAAATCAGCAGAGCTGGATTGTATCCGGTCTGCCTCTATCCTGTCGCGCTACAGCGCAATGTATGCATTTAGCGACTAGATTTAGGCGCTAAGATATGACTAACAATTGTTCACGATCTGGAATTTCGACAAAAAATATCTTATTGAGGCATAAATGTCGTCAATTTAGTTTAACTGGATCAAAGTTGAGTTCTCTTTCGGAAACATTTTAATATTTCCTTCGATCATGTCGCTATAATGAAAACAACTTTCCTGCTATCCGGAGACTAACGATGCGCCTCGTCCTGTCCATACCTAAGCTGGCTGCTGCTGTACTGATATCCAACGCTTTCTTGACCAGTGTCGCCAGTGCAGAAGAGACGGTTTACCGTTTCTCGCCAGTCAATCAATACGATATCAATCTGACTGCCGCTTACTGGAATCCCATCATTAATTACATTTCCGAAAAAAGCGGCGTTAAGCTCAGCCTCAAAATCGGCAGGACCAGCGCTGACACCACCAGCTTTGTGCTGGCACAGGAAGTCGAATTTGCATTCACCAACCATTTATTTTCCCCCGAACGGGAGAAGCTGGGATGGAAGGTCTTTGGTCGCAGGAATATACCCTCAGTGACCGGACAAATCGTGGTTCCGGCGGACTCTGGCATCACTGAGTTACAGCAACTGAAAGACAAAAGTGTCGCCTTCCCGGGACCAGAAGCGCTGGTAGGCTACAAAGTCCCTATGGCACAGCTAATCAGTAAGGGGATAGACGTGAATGTCGTTTTCGGCGGCAATCAAAATGGCGCACTGGCCCAGCTGTTTGCCGGTAAGGTGCAGGCGGTAGGTGGCAATTCCCAGCTGATCGACAGTTACTCCACGCGTGAAAAAAAGAAATTCCGCATCTTGTGGTCGTCCGAGCCCTATCATGATCTGGCACTGATGGCCTCGGGCAAAGTCAGTGACAGCACAGTCAAAGCTGTCGCCAATGCTTTTTTCAATATGAAAAACGACCCGCAAGGCAGAGAAATCCTGCACCAGGTATCACAAAAAGTGGGCTTAAGTACCGATAACTATTTCATTCCGGCCGATAACAGCGAATACGCGAGCTATAAGCGCTTTTATCAAAATGCGCCAGCCAGCCTGCGCTAACTGAACGGAGTTCTTTGTGTCCTTTCTGCGCTATTTGCTGCCTCAATCACTGGTGTTGCGGGTCTACGCTTTATACAGCGTGACCTGGCTGGTGTTTATGTTGGGTGCTATTTCGGTTTACTACGAGACCCGCTTCACCCAAGAGATATCAGATGTGCAGGAATCCGCAGCTTCTATGCTGGAGGTATCTGCCCACACCATCACTGACAGTGCAGTGATCGGCGATTACGACACGATCAAACGCACGCTGGACCGTATGGTGAATAGTCCTAATTATTCATCCGCTAAATTCATCCCGCTGCAAAACGGTCTGATTAGCAGCCGCGAAAAAACCAGCGAACTGCGCGGCTACATCCCCGACTGGATCACAGCCCGCGTAGCCAGCCATCTGTTCGACGATAACCGGATTATCCGCGTTGGCGGCCAGGATTATGGCGTATTGCGTCTGAGTTTTGACAACTTCGAAATCGCCCAGAAAATGTGGCAGATGATCAAAGTCGCGATACTGATGACACTCGCCAGTTTTATCGGCGGACTGGTACTGATCTGGTTTCCGCTACAACGCTGGCTGGGCACCTTGCAAGCCAGCCAAATGCTGGAACTCGGCACCTCAGAAGGTCGCGACGTCGAATATGAGCACCTGATCCAAAACGCACCGATAGAACTCAGGCAGACACTGCTGACACTGCAAAATACCGCCAGCCAGCTCAGAGCTGAACTCAGCGAGCGGGAAAGCACCTTAAACTCCTTACGCCAGATCCTGATCAGCCTGGTGCCGGATTCGCGCAAGCGTATGGAGCAAGACGACAATATTGCCACCGTCATCGCCACCATCAGCAAACTGGTGGAAGAAGGCGAAAAATCCAGGTCCGCACTGGAATTGGCAAAAACCGCAGCAGAAAACGCCAACCAGGCGAAAAGCAGTTTTCTGGCCAATATGAGTCATGAAATCCGCACACCAATGAACGGTGTCATAGGCATGCTGGAGCTGACCTTAGATACCCAGCTCAACGAAGAACAAATCAATTATCTGGTAATGGCACATCGCTCTGCGAATAATCTGCTGGTCATCATCAATGACATACTCGATTTCAGTAAAATCGAAGCGAATAAGATAGAGATGGAAGCGATAGAGATACGCTTACCGGAATTACTGCAGGACATACTTCCCAATCACGAACTGAACGCCCAGAAAAAACATTTGCCGCTACGCGCAGAAATTGCGTCAGACATCCCGCAAATCATACTCGGCGACCCTACCCGTCTGAACCAGATACTGAACAATCTGCTCAGCAATGCGCTCAAGTTTACCGATCATGGCGAAGTCGTGTTACGCGCAAAACTGACTCCACCAGCCCACGCAGAAGATACGGCGCATCTGCACTTCATGGTGAAAGATTCAGGCATAGGCATTCCCGTGTCCGAGCAAGGTCGTATCTTTGACGCATTTTCGCAGCAAGATGCCTCGACCACGCGACGCTTCGGTGGTACCGGTCTGGGCCTGAGCATCTGCAACCGGCTGGCGCAACTGATGGGCGGCAGCATTACGCTCAACAGCGTGCCCGGCATGGGCAGTGAATTTTGCCTGACCATCCCTGCCGTATTTCCGCGTCAATCTTCCGCAGATAAAAAGGCAGTCGCGAGCGCACCGGCTCAGCACGAATTACGCCAGCTTAAAATCCTGATCGCCGAAGACAATACTGTGAATCAGACCCTGATCCTGAGCCTGATCGCTAAACAAGGCCATCAGACCGTGTTAGCCAATAACGGTCAGGAAGCCGTCGAGCGCTGGAAAGAAGACCGCTTTGACCTGATCCTGATGGACATGCAAATGCCAGTCATGGGCGGACTGGATGCCAGCAAAATGATACGGCAACTGGAACAACAGTCACCTGAGCGGCAACGCACACCGATCTATGCGCTGACCGCCTCTGCACTGGCCAGCGAGCAGCAGGAAGCAATGGCAGTCGGGCTGGACGGTTACCTGACAAAACCAATCAACCGCCAGGTCTTGTACGAAGTTTTGAATCAGCTCGCTGCACAGCCAGTCGCGGGGTTAACAAGCAGCGCAGCCGGACATGTTTAATCAGCGCCTGTCACTCTGGCTCAGTCAACTTCCAGGCGCGATGGTATGGAACAAAAAACCTCTGCAAGTCAGTATTTACCTGAGCCAGATCGCCACCGCCGAAGTGGCGCAGCATCGCAATCAGCTTCTGCATCTGTTGGATCAGGAAGAAACCTCGCGCCTGCACCAGTATCAGCATCTGGGCGATCAACAGCGCTTTCTGGGAGGCCGCGCACTGAGCAAACTGTTGGCAGCCCAATTGTTTCAGCTCCCTTGTTCGCAGATCCATCAGATCCGGATAGTCAGGGATCAACTCGGCAAACCCAGCCTGCAGCTTAACCAGACCAACTACCATCTGAGCCTGTCGCATAATGAACATCAGATCCTGGTCGCACTCAGCCGCCAGGCCTTAGCGCCAGACTGCAAGCTGGGCGTGGATATCGAAGTGGTCCAGGCATTTCCTGAGCTGGAACACCTGTGCGCTACCGTATGCACCCCAGCAGAACGCCAGGACATCCTGTCCCACCCGGACCCGGATTCACGCTTCATCGCTTACTGGTCACTCAAAGAAGCCTTACTCAAAGCACTGGGCATGGGTTACCGCTTAGACCCGCTGCAATTCAGTCTGAGTCTGAGGCAGAACCACCCATGCCTGATCAGCGCCCCGGAAGGCATACCGCTAAACGGCTGGCAATTCCATCTGCACACCTGCGCATCCGGCCAGAGCATGCAACAACTGGCGATTGCCTTTCACTCCACCCATCGCAGCCAGCTACAAATCCAGCAGCTGCCCGCAGCAACACTGCTGGAGCGCTACCTGAACGAAACGCGCTGAATATCCCCTGCCCTGAACGCCAGAACAGAAATACTTTACGCATACGCAACACGAACTGGAAAAAATCAGGATTCTTTGCTATACTCGCACGCTTCGTTTATGACGAACAACCAAAGCCGGAGAGGTGGCAGAGTGGTTGAATGTACCTGACTCGAAATCAGGCGTACTGTAACAGGTATCGGGGGTTCGAATCCCCCCCTCTCCGCCAAGTTAATGTAAAAAAGCCCTTGAAATTCAAGGGCTTTTTTGTTTTTTCCTGTAATCGGTATGCGACTCAGTATGCCATTGATAGCGTGCACAAAGGTGCGTGCTTCTTGCTTTGCCTTGGCTGCCAGAGATGATGCTATTTGGAAAGTTTTATCATTCTTAGCCTCAGTCTCTTAACGTGTTGCGCTCTGTTCAGCTTTCCAATATTTGCGGCCGGCGTACATCGGCATACTGGACTCCACCTCCACCCACGAATAATGTGCCGTCATGCATCATGTATCGTTTCATCATCCCCACTAATATTTAATATTAAATAAACGACAAAAGTGCTTGAATATTTATTTTATTTAATTACCTTTACATTAACAGATTTTAGCTTTCCAACTTTACTTTCAGCCCATTCTGTGAGGTAGCTTTTAATTTTAAAATCTGCTTCAACTTGTTTAGTAAAAATTGTCACTTCTTCATAACGGTTGCATTCACTAAGAACAGGCTTAACAGGGCACTTTTCTGTATGAATAATAGCAAATGCGACAGGATTCTGAATATCACTCAAGATTACCGCCGCTTTTACTCCACAGTTATGCACCTGGCACGCTGATGCAAGATAAAACTCCGTTCCTTCTATTTTTTTAATATCATCAGGCGGCCCCAACAAGGCCATTATGACCTGATCGTAGACCAGTCCATTTTCCCAAGTATAAGTACCACGTGAACTTCCAAAAAAACTTTTTGTGGATTTTTTAAAGGTACTCTTATGTACGAATTGATTGGTATTTTGATATCCAGTCAATTCGCCCGCCATGGAAAAATTCACAAATAAAAACGTACTTAAAATCAATACTTTCTTAATATTCATACAAATAGCATTCCAAATAACTAAAACTTATTTGTTAAAAAAATAGATCCGCAATCAAAATTCGGGAAAAAAATATAAAAATCAGAATTGTCGAGATATTTAGCAATTATGCCAATAAAATAGTCATAAATGAAACAATGTGGAGTGGATTATGATTTAAATATCCCCAGACAGATTGCAGGGCGCTAATCGGGTTAATGTCGGCTTGATCAGACGCTATTGCAAGCATCGTCAATACACCACCTATTCTTCAGCACGACCAGATCCAAAAGTAAGGGCAAGGCCCACTAAGATCAAACCAGAAACCGAGAAACAAAAGAAGATAAAAGTGCCCACGGCTAGTAACAAGCCACCCCAAACACGATATATCCATAACACTCTTTTTTCAGATGCGCCTTTTGAAACGCCATAGATTGAAATCAGCACAGATAAAAGCAAAGCAACGATAAAGTATTTAAATATTTCACTGAGATGTAAATTCGATAGTCCGCCTTCTGCAGAGACAAGCCCCAGATGAATACAGAATGTCCAAAGCAATACCAATGTAAATGTGAAACTACTGCAAAACAAAGGGGATGAAATATATTTCACAGATCACTCCTTCGGTGGAAAACATGTTGTAATTTGATTCGCTGATAAGGCAGGGGGAATTGCAAGAGACAATCCAGCTTTACATCCGGGTTCAGCTGCAGGGTTGAAAGCAGCAAATAAACGCTCAACCTTCATAAAAACAAGATTTCTACACTCATTGAGAGTGACATTGAAAACTAATTTGAAGCAAGGATAATTCCCCTCAATTCGAAACCGCTTTTTGACTGATTCTCGTGGGAATACTGGAGAATACAAATAATGCAATTAGTCATGGTAGCGTGCTTTAAAAGCATTGTATATAAACGGCTCATGCCCCCCCCCTCCACCAAGACACAGAGCCTTTAAGCGCATAAGCCTTATAGGCTTTTTTATTTTCTTACCCGTACCATTTTTCTACACACAAGAGCAAAGAGTGACCAATTGCTCCGGGCTTGATCCGCACAAGAAAAAGCGCCACTGCGCTGCGTAAATACACGCAGGCGTGGCGCTTAAGTATATTGCCGGGAATGTGCTGAGTATGGCGTAAGCATCATTTGACGCTTACGCCGGACAATCAGTTTTGCTTTAACTGGTCGAGTACGCTGGCTACCTTGGTGGTAATCACGTCGACTGCAGGGCCGTTAGCACCATGCGGAATGATGACGTTGGCGTGGCGCTTGGTTGGTTCTATGAATTGCTGATGCATAGGGCGTACCGTTTCCATGTACTGGCTGACGACGCTCTCTACGTTGCGGCCGCGCTCGGTGATATCCCTTTGCATACGGCGGATGAAACGCACATCAGACGCGGTATCGACAAAAATCTTGAGCGACATCAGATTGCGTAAATCGGCATCATACAAAGCAAACAGGCCTTCGATCACGATGACAGGCGCGGGCTTCACGGGGATGGTGCGGTTGGAGCGGTTATCGATCGTGAAGTCGTATTCAGGCATTGCGATGGTTTCGCCATTGCGCAAGGCCTGGACGTGCTGCACCAGCAGAGGCCAGTCGAAAGCTTGTGGGTGATCGTAGTTCTGCCTGCGGCGTTCTTCAGGGCTGAGATGGGATTGGTCGCAGTAGTAATCGTCCTGCATCACCACCGAGACCATATCGGCGCCAAACGACGCGAGCACTTGCTGGGATACCGTAGACTTACCACTGCCGCTGCCGCCAGCGACACCAATTACAAATGGATGGAAAGAAATCTTGTTCATGCCGAATGATACCAGATGCGAGGCTGAACTGACAGGGATGGGACTGCGAGAAAGCCGTGTCAATCTACTGATCAGGAGGACGATCTGGCAGGCTGCCAGACGAAGTGCAGGATCGCTTTCCACGCCCAAAACAAGCACCGCGCTGCTTTGGCGGCACCCGACAGTCTGAAAGCGGGATCAGAAGCCAGCCAGCGATTAGCAAAACAAACCAGACATTTAAATCTACCAATATTTGCTCAGCACTGGCATCCATATGCGGATGCAGATATGATGGAAAACTTTTTTGTCAGCCCGACCAAAATAACCGGGTCTTGAGCACATCATGCTCAAGTTGTTTCGTTGTTTGGTTGTTTCGTTTTTTAAATCGAAACATAAAAAATGCAAACGAAGCTTTTCGCAGACCACTGCGGACATAGGGGGCAACCCCGCGTCCTGGCAACTGACAAACCTATACAATCAGAGCGACAACCTCTTCTCTATGAATAAGCCTGAGTTCCAAAACAATTTCAATTTTCTTAGATTTCTCTTTGCCAGCCTGGTCATTGTGTCTCATGTTCCGGAACTGCAGGATGGCAATCGCAGCCATGAAATTCTGACGCAAATTTTTGGGACGATTTCATTTGGCGAACTGGCAGTCGATTGTTTTTTTATCCTGAGTGGCTTTTTGATCGTCAAAAGCTGGCTCAAGCGACCGGCATTTGTCAGTTTCCTGAGCAGCCGTCTGCTCAGAATTTATCCGGGCTTCATTGCCTCGTGCCTGATCTGCGCTTTGCTCATCGGGCCTTTATTCAGTACGCCGGATTACTTCCAACAATTTAATGTGCAGCAGTTTTTCTCTGGCATGTTGAAACTAAGTCTGGGCGGGCATCCAGAAGTGTTTCCCAATACGCAGTATCCGGCACTTAATGGCTCGATGTGGAGCATCCCCTATGAATTCAAATGCTATTTGCTTGTGCTGTTTTGCGGGATGCTGGGCTTACTCAATAAGCGCTGGAGCTGGCTGTTATTGTGGACTGCATGCACTTTGGCGTATGTCGCGATCAAGCTGAATGGAGCGCCGCATAAGTTTGAAATATATATGCGCCTGGTGATGGCATTTTCGGCAGGTGGATGTTTCTGCCTATACCACGACAAACTGCGCTGGAACAGTAAGCTGGCCTGGGCTTCACTTGCCCTTTGCAGCGGCTTGTTTTTCTCGCACACAATGGCAGAACCAGCCCTCAGCCTTTTTGGCAGCTATGCCATCTTGTATTTTGCACTGCACGCAAAAGCGATGCATAGCTTCAACACCCTGCCCGATGTCTCTTATGGCACCTATCTGTACGCATGGCCTGTCAATAAAATCGTGCTGTGGTACCACCCACATATAAACCTGGCGCTGGCAATAATCACCGTCTTCATACTTTCAGTGATCGCAGGAAGCATCAGCTGGTATGCAGTCGAACGGCCGTTTATGCGTATCAAGAACAGGATCACCTGACCAATTTACATATTGCTGCTGCGCCCAGGCAACTGGGGCAGCAGCCAACCGAGAAAAAGTCCGGCACATGGTGTACCAGCCCAGATGAACATCACCATTGATGACATAGGCATTGGAAACTGCTCAAATCCAGTAGCAATCAAACTCAGCAGGATAAGGACCATTGGCAGCAATCGCGACTTCCCGGGGGAGAGCCAAGCTGCAAGCCAACCCGCCAGGCATGCCCCAAGAAAAACTGCGCCTTGCAGCACATACCAGACTGGATGGCTACTATTGTTTGGATGCTCGAGCCAAAGAGAGTTGTTTTCCGTTGTCAGCGAGAACAAGCGAATCCCAAACAGAACGACGAATGGGAGGATAAGCTTCAAAGCAAATTGCGCAAGCCCCCCTACACACAGGGCCAGCCAGAAAGACCGTTTAATTAACATTGGTGAATGATGTGATTTGAGCATGGGGCGTTTAGCGTGTGTGTTCAGAGGTCGTATCATTCAATCCCTTACTGACAGGTCAGGTGTTTGGCGCAAAGAAGGATTTATATTCATGACTAAACAGATGATGACTTCTCAGATTTCTTCGCGTTGATAACACTCGCAAAGGCGAGGCGAATATACGCGGTCAATTGAGCGTATCGCTCTTGCAGCCCCATTATTTCAGCCGCCATTTTAAGATTTCGCCAATACTCAACAGAGACTCCGTTCTCGACACCTACGTCTTCAAGAACATCAAGGGCCAATTCGAATTCATTATGATCAATGAATTCGAGATAGTGATGAAACGATGTGGCTGAACAAATTTCAGCGGCTGAAATGTCCAGCAGCGACTCAATGAGCTACCACTGTTTGATAAGTCGTGTAAACATGTCGCAACGCCTAAAGCACGTAATAGGAGCCTTCCGAAAGTAGGCCCACTTGAAGCGAGGATAGATCCGCGTGTGAGGAACGTATCATCTTGATTTCTGCTCCGGCCTGCTACATGTTTGATTGCAGCCCTTCGTCCAGGCTTATTCGCAAAAAAAGACCATGAATGGAGCAACAACGGCGCAATCGTAACGCTATGTGCCCACCCACCCTCGCCAGAGACCATCCATATCACTTTTACGATGGTATTCCGTCGACTTCAACTCGAATTGAATGAGCTATAACAACTGTTTTGGACCAACTTCAAACCAATCACAAAAGGGCTTCCAGGCCAGCTAAACATTTACAATAGCTGCGGCTGGCCTCAACGTGGGTCAGGCTCAGCCAGATAAAATGTCACCTCGATTCGACCTTCAACCGCGATGGTTCCAGGTTCAAAACAGGCATCTTCCTGGCTGGCGCGTGAGGCTGCCCCGCCTATGTAAAAATGTTCTTCTTTAGGAAGTGCCACTATAGAGTATACGTTTCCCAGCTGAACCCCGAATTGCTGAGCAATGGTTGCCGCCTTGCCTTTTGCATCTTCAATGGCTGTGGCAAGTGCGGCCTGGTTTGCTGCCGATTCATCTTCCAGTTTAGGCGTAATGCTAAGGATTCGGTCAACAGGAACATCAATAAGCATTCCGAGAAGTTTCGGGAAGCTTTTAATTTCACGGAGCCTGATATCGACTTGTAAATCGGCAGAGTAACCGATGTGCTGATATTCATCGTTTCTATACTCGCGACGAGGAGAAACTGACAGGTCTGATGCTCTGATTTCTGTTGCAGCGACACCAAACTCTTTTGCCAATGTGATGACCCGAGCTGCTCTCTGATCGACGTTGGCTTTGGCCAGTGAAGCCGTTTCCTCAGTTCTGGAAATTGAGACGTTGACTTCAACCACCGTCGGCACGAAGTCAATCTTTGCCTCACCAACGACGGTAATGTGCTCCCTGTCTGGCGCAGCTGACCTACGATTACTTGACACTGACTATTCTCCTGACTGTCTCAAATGTAAATTCATCGAATATAGCTTGCGATTTGTTTCAACGACGAGACTTATTTGTCGAATGATAATGTCGTATAGCGCACTCAGATTAAAAAACTGACACCTGATTTTAAAGCTGGGCGCTGGAATTGGCAATAATGAAATGGGTTGCCAAATAGCCGATCACCAAACAACCGAGCAAGCCAACTCAAGCCACTCTTTAAGGTCAGTTAATATTTCCAAAAATCAATAATGACATGAAGAGGTCATATTTCCTGACTATATTTGCGGGCAATTTACACATAAAGCCTGCTGTACTTACATGTCGCACTGGCAGGCCAGGATTTTTTAGGAATTGTTTCCATGGAAAGCGTCATATTTGAGGGCAACATGTCCGCCGCCGCTGGGCATGCCTCTCCAGCTTTGCACGCAAGCCAGTTTGACCAGGCGGATTTGTCTGCGTTACGCTTTCAGCTACAAAACATCATCAGCAAGCGGTTGCTGACTGCGCGTTTTCAACCCATCATAGAAATGTCCGATGGCAGCATACTCGGCTATGAAGGCCTGATACGCGGCCCGTCTGATTCAGCATTGCATTCACCTATCAATTTGTTTAAAGCCGCAGCTGAAAATAACCTGACGGTACAAGTTGAACACCTGTGCCGACAGGTAGTACTCGAGCAATTCGCTGCGCAAAAACTGCCGGGCAAAATCTTTCTGAATGTGAGCCCGGAATGCCTGATGCAAAGAGATGCGCGCTATGGCGAGACGCTGGATTTTATTCATCAGATCGGCATCAATCCTGACCGTGTAATCATCGAACTCACCGAGTACCAGCCTACCCACGATTACGCGCTGTTATTAGACGCGGTGCTGCATTACCGGAATATGGGTTTTGAAATCGCGATTGATGATCTGGGTGAAGGTTTTTCCAGTCTCAGATTATGGTCAGAGCTGAAGCCTGAGTATGTGAAGATAGACATGCACTTCATTCAGGGCATAGATAATGATGCGGTGAAGGCGCAATTTGTACGCTCTATTCAATCGATTGCGGAAAAGTCAGGCACGCGCGTGATCGCTGAGGGCATAGAGACTCAGGCTGAATTGCTGGCGGTCAGAGAAATCGGCGTCGCCTGTGGCCAGGGTTATCATATCGCGCGCCCGCATCCTTCACCTACCCGCTCTATTTCTGCTGAAGTCGCTAAAACCCTGTCGGCACATACTTATCATTCCGGGAAGCGTCAGCATCAACAGATGGAAACCTCATCAGCGGTTGGAAAAATTTTACGCACCTCGCCGACTATTCCATCATCGATGCTGAATAATCAGGTCGATGCGATATTTTTGGAAAATCCAAAACTGCAAATGCTGCCTGTTGTCGATGACGGTGTGCCGGTTGGTATTATCAACCGCTATCACATGATAGACAGCTTTGCGCGGCCATATCAGCGCGAGCTGTATGGTAAAAAATCGTGCCGCGTGTTTATGGATGCGCATCCTATCATTGTCGACAAACACACCAGCATGCAGGAAGTCAGCCATATCATCGTGCAGGCCAATCCTGACCATCTGATCAATGGCATCATGCTGACCGAAAATGGCAAGTACATAGGCATCTGCACCGGTCCGGATCTGATGCGCGAGATCACGCAAATGCAGATTAATGCAGCACGCTATGCCAATCCGCTGACCCAGCTGCCGGGCAACGTCCCAATCAATGAGCATATTGAGCAATTACTGGAAAAACAGGAGAAATTCTGCGCCTGCTATTGCGACCTTGATCACTTCAAACCCTTCAACGATGTGTATGGTTACCGGCGTGGTGACGACATCATACAAATGACCAGTGAGGTACTGAAAAAACACTGTGATCTGAAGCAGGATTTCATCGGTCATATCGGTGGCGATGACTTTATTATCCTGTTTCGCAGCACGGACTGGGAAACACGTTGCCGCGCCATCCTCGACAGCTTTGCGCTGGAAATTCAGGATTTTTACAGCAATGAAGACCGCGAACGCGGCGGCTATCTGAGCGAAGACCGCCAGGGGAAAAAAGTATTTTATCCGCTGGTCAGCCTGTCACTGGGTGTGGTCAAGGCGCAGGACCGACAATTTTATTCGCACCATCAGATTTCACTCGCGGCTTCGGATGCGAAAAAACAAGCCAAGAAAATCCACGGCAACAGCCTGTTTGTAGACCGACGCTCTGAATGAGTTTGTGCAGAAACCGCAGTTAGCCTGAGCAGTAATAAAAAAAAAACGCCTGATTACGATCAGGCGTTTTCACATTCAAACCGCGACTGGCAAAATTCAGGCTTCGGCTGGCGACAATTTTTCTATGCCACCCATGTAAGGACGCAGTGCCTCAGGAATGATGACCGAGCCATCCGCCTGCTGGAAGTTTTCCAGTACGGCGACCAGTGTACGCCCTACCGCCAGACCAGAGCCATTCAGCGTATGCACCATTTCAGGCTTGCCTTGCGCATTGCGGAAGCGGGCCTGCATACGGCGTGCCTGGAAGGCTTCCATATTCGACACCGAGGAAATTTCACGGTAAGTATTCTGAGCTGGCAGCCATACTTCCAGATCAAAAGTCTTGGTCGCACCAAAGCCCATATCACCGGTACACAGGCTGACTACACGGTAAGGCAGACCGAGTTTTTTCAACACAGCTTCTGCATGGCCGACCATTTCATCGAGGGCTTCCATCGATTTTTCCGGATGAACGATTTGCACCATTTCGACTTTATCAAACTGATGCTGACGTATCATGCCGCGTGTGTCACGGCCATAGCTGCCTGCTTCTGAGCGGAAGCATGGTGTGTGTGCTGTCAGCTTCACTGGCAAGGCATCCGCAGCCAGAATTTCATCGCGCACGGTATTGGTCAAAGTCACTTCAGAGGTCGGGATCAGGTAAAGGGTTTCGCCCTCACCTTCCTGGCCGCCTTTTTTCACGGCAAACAGGTCTTCTTCAAACTTAGGCAACTGGCCGGTACCGCGCATGGAATCAGCGTTCACCATGTAAGGTGTGTACACCTCGGTATAGCCGTGCTCTACAGTTTGCGTATCGAGCATGAATTGCGCCAGTGCGCGATGCAGACGTGCGATACCACCTTTCATGACCGAGAAGCGTGAGCCTGTCAGTTTAACTGCTGTATCAAAATCCAGACCCAGTGCAGAACCAATATCGACATGGTCTTTGACTTCAAAGTCAAACGCTGGTGGCGTACCAACCCGACGCACTTCCACGTTGGCACTTTCATCCTGACCGACCACCACGGATTCATGCGGCAGATTTGGAATCGCCTGCAGGAATGCCGTCATCTGCGCCTGCACTTCTGCCAGACGAATTTCAGATTTTTTCACTTCTTCAGGAATCGCAGCGACCTCGGCCATTACTGCAGAGGCATCTTCGCCTTTGCTCTTGAGCATACCGATTTGTTTGGACAGGGTATTGCGCTTGCCTTGCAATTCTTCAGTGCGTGACTGAATTTGTTTGCGCTCTGCTTCCAGCGCATTAAAAGTCGCTACGTCGAGCTGGAATTTACGGGTAGCGAGCCGTGCCGCCACCGTATCGATGTCTTTACGCAGAAGTTGAATATCTATCATGGTGTCTTGCCAGGAGGAGAAAATGGTCGAATCCGGTATTGTAGCAAGGGAAAGCGGAAATCCCTAGAAACCGGGCACTAAAGGCGGCTGCATGCTGCATACCGCCTGCGCCGGTGCTTGTTCAGCGCAAGTGGCGATGAGCAGTTTATTTTTTGCTGCGGCTCAGAGCGTCCTGATCGAGTTGCTGCAAATAGCGCAGCTTCTCAGCTATCTTGATTTCCAGTCCACGCGGCACCGGGTGATACCAGGACTCGCCTTCCAAACCTTCTGGCAAATAAGTTTCGCCAGCCGCATAGGCATCTGGTTCGTCATGCGCATAGCGGTAGAGTTTGCCGTAGCCGAGTTCTTTCATGAGTTTAGTCGGCGCATTGCGCAGATGCTCAGGCACAACCCGGCTCTTATCTTTAGCCACCAAAGCGCGCACCGCGTTATACGCCTTGTAGACCGCATTCGACTTAGCCGCGCACGCCAGATATACGACCGCCTCAGCCAGCGCCAGCTCACCCTCGGGCGAGCCTAAACGCTCATAGGTTTCTGCTGCATCCAGCGTAATACGCAAGGCACGCGGGTCGGCCAGACCGATGTCTTCGGCTGCCATGCGCACGATGCGGCGCGCCAGATAACGCGGATCGGCGCCGCCATCCAGCATCCTGACCAGCCAGTACAACGCGCCATCCGGATTAGATCCCCTGACCGATTTATGCAATGCTGAAATCTGATCGTAAAAGGCGTCCCCACCTTTATCAAAGCGTCTGAGTGCATCGCCCAGACATTCCGATAACAAGCCCTGATCGACCTGAGTCACCTGCTTGGCCGCCGCCGCATGGGCGACGATGTCGAGATTATTCAGGAGCTTACGGCCATCACCATCCGCGCTGGCGACCAGGCTGACCAAAGCCTCCGCACTCAGTTGCAAACCATCGAGCTCACGTTCGCAAGCGCGCACGGCCATCTGCTCCAGATCCGCATCCTGCAAGGACTTCAGCACATAAACCGCAGCGCGCGACAGTAAGGCGCTATTAACTTCGAAGGAAGGATTTTCTGTGGTCGCGCCAATAAAGGTGAATAAGCCACTCTCTACATGCGGCAGAAAAGCATCTTGCTGGGACTTGTTAAACCGGTGCACTTCATCGACAAATAATATCGTGCGGCGCTGCGAAGTCGCCTGCAATATCTGCGCACGCTCCACCGCTTCGCGTATGTCTTTAATACCGGACAGTACAGCCGATAAAGCGATAAATTCACAATGAAAGGCATCCGCCATCAGGCGCGCCAGCGTAGTTTTGCCGACGCCAGGCGGGCCCCATAAAATCATGGAATGCGGTTCGCCGGAGGCAAAGGCCAGACGCAGGGGTTTGCCTTCACCCAGAATATGCTGCTGTCCAATCACATCAGCCAGCGTGGCCGGACGCATGCGCTCTGCCAGCGGCACTGGGCGGGATTTATGCATGTTCACAAACGACTCACTGACGGAATACGTCCGCCCCGGCCGGGATGGTAAATTTAAACTGATCCGGCTTGAGCGCCGGATTTTTTTCAAAACTTTTGAAAGTCACCAGCGAGACCTGACCGAAACTGTCACGCAATTCCAGTACCTGCGGTACGCCGTCTTTCATCGCAATGCCTATGCGGTCGAACTGGCTGTCTTTCGCTTTGGCGATGGCTTCCAGCCATTCCATACCATTCTGCGCTGGCGCTTCTTTTAGCGTGAAGTTCTTGTCCAGATCAGCCGCAGCTGCGCTGCCAAACAGGATCGCAGCCGGGCTGGCACCGAGGGCATTGCCTAAGGCCTTGATGGTGACCTGATTCAGATCCTTATCGTAGATATACAATTTCTCGCCATCGGCCTGCAAATGCTGCTCGTAAGGCTTGGTGTAATTCCAGATAAATTTTCCAGGACGGGAAAAGACAAAATTGCCCTGGAAGGTTTTAACGACTTTGGCATTGCCATCCACCATTTTGACCTGCTGCTGTACAAACTCGCCTCTGGCAGTTTTATTGTTAGCGACAAAGGTCTTAAATTGCTCAACGGCAGACGCATGTGCCCAGACAGGCAAGGCACAGCACATCGCTGCCACAACACCGAGCAAACGCCGGCGCGATAAAAATTCGGTTTTCAACATCAGATACTTTCAATCTTTCAATCAGACATGGGATCAAAATCAGGATTCGGCGGCATTACCGGCCGGGACCAAAATCTCGCGGTTACCGTTAGACTGCATAGTCGATACGATGCCGCTTTGCTCCATTTGTTCCAGTAAGCGTGCCGCGCGATTGTAACCAATCCGCAAGTGGCGCTGTACCAGAGAAATCGAAGCGCGCCGGTTTTTGAGTACGATAGCGACCGCCTGATCATACAAGGCATCCGCCTCGCCACCGCCCGCACCCTCGCCAGCAGCAGCACCTTCTGCGCCCTCTTCCAGCACACCGCCTTCCAGGATGCCTTCAATGTAATTCGGTTCGCCCTGTGCTTTCAAATGTTCGACCACACGATGGACTTCTTCATCCGATACGAAAGCGCCATGTACGCGTACCGGCAAACCGGTACCCGGCGGCATATACAGCATATCACCCATACCGAGCAGGGTTTCCGCGCCCATCTGATCCAGAATGGTGCGCGAGTCGATTTTACTGCTGACCTGAAACGCGATACGGGTAGGAATATTCGCCTTAATCAGACCGGTAATCACATCGACCGATGGACGCTGCGTGGCAAGGATTAAGTGGATGCCAGCGGCACGGGCTTTCTGCGCGATACGTGCGATCAGCTCTTCTACCTTTTTACCGACCACCATCATCAGATCGGCCAGCTCATCGATAATAATCACGATGGTCGGCAATTTATCCAAAGGCTCAGGCGCGTCCGGCGTCAGGCTGAAAGGATTAGGAATCAGCTCTTCTTTGCGGATGGCCTCGGCAATCTTGGCGTTATAACCGGCCAGGTTACGCACGCCCAGCTTGGACATCAGCTTGTAGCGGCGTTCCATCTCTGCGACTGCCCAGTTCAGCGCATGTCCAGCCTGGCGCATATCGGTCACCACCGGCGCCAGCAAATGCGGAATACCTTCGTACACCGACATCTCCAGCATCTTAGGATCGATCAATATCATGCGTACATCGTTAGGGTCGGACTTGTACAGCAGAGACAAAATGGTCGCATTAATCCCCACCGACTTACCGGAGCCGGTCGTACCTGCGACCAGCAAATGCGGCATTTTTGCCAGATCAGCGCAGACAGGATGACCAGCAATGTCCTTGCCCAAGGCAACCGTGAGGCTGGATGCACTGTCGTTATAAACCTTGGAACTCAGGATTTCCGTCAAACGTACGATCTGACGTTTAGGGTTGGGCAGCTCCAGACCCATGAAATTTTTACCCGGAATAGTCTCGACCACACGGATAGAAGTCAGTGACAGCGAGCGCGCCAGATCACGCGCCAGATTCACAATCTGACTGCCTTTGACTCCAGTCGCAGGTTCAATTTCATAGCGGGTAATTACCGGGCCAGGATAGGCCGCGACCACTTTGGCTTCGACGCCAAAGTCAGAAAGCTTCTTCTCAATCAGGCGGCTGGTGAATTCCAGGGTTTGTACGCTGACGGTTTCCAGCACTGGAGGTGCATCGTCCAGCAAGGACAAGGGCGGTAAATTGGTATCTGGCAGCTCGTTAAACAGCGAAACCTGTTTTTCTTTCTCTACCCGCTCAGAGCGCTGTACCGCCACGACCTGAGGCTCTATGCGCACCGGTGCCGCCTCAACGATCTTGGCACGTTCCTGCACCACCGCCTCTTCACGTTTGACGGCAGCAGTTTGCCCGACCCGGCGATCTTCGGCAGCAGCGTATTTATCCAGTGCGAAGACAAAAATCCACTCGATTGCCGCACCGGCTTTTTCCGCTATCGTCAGCCATGACACTTGAAAATACAGACTGATACCTATCGCGACGAATAACAGCAGCAACATGGTCGCGCCGGTAAAACCCAGCGACATAAATGCCAGACTGCCGATGATATTGCCCAGCACACCACCCGGTGCCAGCGGCAGTTGTACATTCAGGCTGTACATGCGTAAAAATTCCAGACCCATAGAACCAGCCAGCAGCAAGCCAAAGCCCGTCATACGGCCGACGATATGGGTCAGGTTTTCCTGCTCCTCTTTATTATCCGGACGTACCGCGAGACGCCCTGACAGGCGCTGATAGGATGCAAACACCTGGCGGAACGAGGCCACGCACCACCACCAGGCTGAGAAACCAAATACATAAAACAGCACATCCGCCAGCCAGGCACCGAATTTCCCGCCCAGATTGTGTATATGAACGACCTCACGTGCCTGCGACCAGCCTGGGTCCAGCTTAGAGTAGCTGAACAGTATCAAAATCAGGCATATGCTTAAGGCAGCGAAAATAATCCAGCGCGCTTCCATCACCAGCACAACCATGCGACCAGGCAGCGGAGGCGGCGGTGTCGCTTTACTGTTGCGCGTGTAGGCTTCGTTACTCGTAGTCATAAATCAGGAAATTCATCATCCAGACAGCAAAGACTGACAAGATAGCATGATCAGCCTGAGTCTCCAAACCCGTGTCGACAGCGACTTTAGGAAGGATGAACTATAATTCGCCCCATGCATTTGCTGAGCTTTCCTTAAAACAAGAAAATCTCTTGCAAATCACGGCATCAACGCCATCTGTAAGCAGGAAAACAGCGGCGCGGCACAAGCACTTGCGCCGCGCTTATCAAAACAATTTTTCTATGCAGGTCTGCTATGACTACCACTAAACACGCAAAAGTATTAATTCTGGGCTCAGGTCCAGCCGGCTATTCTGCAGCTATTTACGCTGCACGCGCCAATCTGAATCCAGTGTTGATCACTGGTGTGGAACAAGGCGGTCAGCTGATGACCACCACCGATGTGGAAAACTGGCCAGCCGACCCGATGGGCGTGCAGGGACCTGAGCTGATGCAGCGCTTCCTGCAACATGCAGAACGCTTTAATACAGAAATCATTTTTGATTACATCCACACCACCAAGCTGGATGAAAAACCGATACGTTTGATCGGGGACCAGGCGGAATACACTTGCGACTCACTGATTATCGCCACCGGCGCGTCGGCGCAGTATCTGGGGCTGCCATCAGAACAAGCCTTCATGGGCAAAGGTGTCTCCGCTTGTGCGACTTGCGATGGTTTCTTCTATCGTGGCAAAGAAGTCGCCGTAGTCGGCGGCGGCAATACAGCGGTGGAAGAAGCGCTGTACCTGTCTAATATCGCCAGCAAAGTCACCGTCATCCATAGGCGTGACAAGTTCCGTGCTGAAGCGATTCTGATCGACCGTCTGATGGCTAAAGTCGCTGAGGGCAAAGTAGAAATCAAATGGAACCATACGCTGGATGAAGTGACAGGTGATGACAGCGGCGTAACCGGCATCAACATCAAATCAGCTGACGGCGTCATTTCTTCAGTCCCGCTGCACGGTGTATTTATTGCGATCGGACATAAGCCAAATACCAGCATCTTCGAAGGTCAGTTAGAAATGCATAACGGCTATATCAAGACACGCACCGGGACTGAAGGTATGGCTACCGCAACCAGCGTGGCCGGTGTATTTGCTGCCGGTGACGTGCAGGATCACGTCTACCGTCAGGCAATTACCAGCGCTGGTACCGGTTGCATGGCGGCACTGGATGCACAGCGTTATCTGGAAGAGTAATCAGAACCGGCCTGAAGTTCTATGTCTTCACTGAAAAGCTTTGCTGACCTGAGTACGCTGGGGCAGCAATTAAAAAAAGAGCAGGAAGCACGTGCACGTGCGGAAGCGGAACGCCTGGCCCAGGAAAAAAAGGCCAAAGCTGAGGCGAATATTTTCCGCAACAGTATCGGTGATGTGGCGCCACTCAAAACGGACAGCAAACACCTGCACTCCCCTGCTAAACCAGCCCCTATCCCTTTCCAGCATCTGGCTGATGAACAGGCAGCGTTGCAAGAATCGCTGTCGGATGAGTTCGATCCGGCTTCCTTGCTGGAAACGGATGAAAATCTGAGCTATGCGCGTCCGGGCATAGGTGCAGATGTCACCAGCAAACTGCGCAAGGGACATTGGGTCATTCAGGCGCAGCTGGATTTGCATGGACTCAGGCGCGATCAGGCGCGTGACAGCCTGGGGGAATTCCTGCGTAAATCCGTCAAAAATGGCATACGCTGCGTGCGCATCATACATGGCAAAGGGCTGGGCTCAGTCAACAAAGAGCCTGTTCTGAAGCAAAAAGTGCGCAACTGGCTGATACAGAAAGAGGAAGTACTGGCATTTAGCCAGGCCACGGCTGCAGATGGTGGCTCTGGCGCCTTAATAGTGCTGCTGAAATCCTGTTCAGCGACATAAAAAAACTCCGGCATGCCGGAGTTTTTTTTCGGTACTGACAGCACCAGACAGAAAGCAGGCGCACCTCAATCCTTGAATTTACGGTCTTTGCCGATCACGGTCATATTCACATATTTTGAGCCATTATGATTTGTGGCTGAAAACTGCAGATTGAAACCGCCGGCATCATAAGACTTCAAATTAATGGTTTCTAACGCCGTGATCAGTTTCTCCCGCGTAAGATGCTGACCAGCGCGACGTAAGCCTTCCACGAACACTTTGGCCGCTATAAAACCCTCCAGACTGGAGAAATTCAACTCAGTCACGCCTGCCTTAGCCATAATTTTCGTGTATTCCGCGACGATAGGTGCGTGGCTGGGAGACCATGGGAAAGGCACCACTTGCGAAATCATCACGCCAGGCCCATCATTGCCCAGCGTATCAGCCAAAGCCTGACTGCCAACGAAAGACAAATTGTAAAATTGTCCGGTATAGCCGCGCTTGCGCATTTCACGTATCAGTGCAGCACAGGAAGCATAAGCACTGACCTGTACGATTGCATCCGGACGCTTCGCCAGCAGGCGATCCGCTGCCCTGGTCACGTCCAGACTATTACGTTCTACCGTTGCGGTATCCACCACAGTGGCATTGAATTTTTTCAGCGCACGCTCCATCCCATTCAAACCATTTTTTCCGTAAGCATCATTCTGATAAAACACCGCAATTTGCTTAATCCCGGTATTCATGAGTTGAACAACAAGATGCTCGGTTTCGTCGAAATAACTGGCTCTGACGTGAAAAATCAGTTTATTGAACGGTTCACGCAAAGACTGCGCACCGGAAAATGGCGCAAAAAAAGGAACCTTGGCCTGAGTAAAAATCGGGAGTGCCGCATTACTGGTCGGCGTACCGACATAACCAAACAAGGCAAAGACTTCGTCCTTCTCTATCAATGCCTTGGTGTTGGCAGCCGCCAATTCCGCCTCATATTGATCATCACGCTTGATCAATTCGATCTTACGTCCAAACACACCACCAATGGCATTAACATGGTCGAAATACGCCTTGGCACCCGCATGCATTTGTATTCCCAGCTGAGCAGCGGGACCAGAAAATGCAGCCGATTGCCCGATGAGGATCTTGCTGTCGGTCACACCGGAATCGGCATAGACCACGGTAGCAGACGTCAGCAATAGAAATGCAAACAATAAGCCTAAAATGCCCCTCATAAATGCCTTCACTTATTTAGGATTACACTGCATCCGGACCTGTCTCACCAGTACGTATCCGGATTACCTGTTCTACATTTTGCACAAAAATTTTCCCGTCACCAATTTTTCCAGTATGGGCGGCTTTGATGATGGCGTCCACCACATGTTCAGCAATTTTGTCATCTACCACCACTTCCACTTTGATTTTCGGTAAAAAATCAACGACATACTCGGCTCCACGGTAGAGCTCAGTATGGCCTTTTTGACGACCAAAGCCCTTCACTTCAGTTACCGTCAGGCCGGTAACACCCACATCTGCCAAAGACTCACGTACTTCATCCAGTTTAAAGGGCTTAATAATTGCGGTAATTTGTTTCATGATGACTCCTGTTGATACACAAAATTTGTTAATCGAAATGAAAGGCACTCAATCACGGAACTTCGACGTGATCGGATGCCGCCAATCGCGCCCAAATGCGCGGTGAGTGATGCGGATGCCAATTGGCGCCTGACGGCGCTTATATTCGTTCAGTTTAATCAGGCGCGTAATGCGTTCCACGTCATCATAGGCATAACCGGCAGCAACAATGTCAGCACGCGAGCAATTCTCTTCCATGTACATACGCATGATGCCATCCAAAATCTCATAGGGTGGTAAAGAATCCTGATCCTTTTGATCAGGGCGCAATTCTGCAGAAGGTGGACGTGTGATGATGCGCTCAGGTATCACCTCAGAAATCTGATTGCGGTAAGCACAAAGACGATACACCAGCGTCTTGGCGATATCCTTGATTACTGCAAATCCCCCTGCCATATCACCATACAAGGTGCAATAGCCAACCGCCATTTCACTCTTATTACCTGTCGTCAACACAATCGAACCGTACTTATTCGACATGGCCATCAGTAGCGTGCCACGTATGCGTGCCTGAATATTTTCTTCAGTCGTATCTTCTTTTAATCCCTGAAACTCGTGTTGCAAAGTAGCGCGGAAGGCATCAAAACAAGGACTGATAGACAGTTCATCATAGCGCACACCCAAACGCTGCACCATATCGCGCGAATCTGTCAGGGAAATATCTGCTGTGTAAGGGGAAGGCATCATGATCGCGCGCACCTTATCCGCGCCGAGTGCATCACAGGCAATCGCCAAAGTCAGCGCGGAATCAACCCCGCCCGACAAGCCCAGCAACACCCCGGGGAAGCCGTTTTTATTCACATAATCACGTACACCCAGCACCAGCGCAGCGTAAATCTGCGCTTCCAGTGAGATTGGTGCTGGAATTGCATTTGCGCGCAATACGCCGTCCTCCAGCGTCAACACTGCCAGTTCTTCTTTGCAATGCTCCATGCTCAATACTTGCTGACCCTGTGAGTCTAAGGCAAACGAGTTACCATCAAAAATCAACTCATCCTGCCCGCCGACTAAATTGGCATAGATCAGCGCCATACCTTGCGAAGACACATGTTCACGCATAACTTGCAAACGCAGATCCTGCTTGCCCATGTGGTAAGGCGAACCATTTGGTACCAGCAAGACCTGTGCACCGGCAGCTTTTGCCTTGGCCGGCGCTGCACTAAACCAGGTATCTTCACAGATATTGATGCCAAACATCGTGCCATTGAGTTCGAATACGCAGGCCTCCTGTCCGGCCTGGAAATAGCGCAACTCGTCAAACACCATATTGTTTGGCAAATTGTGTTTGAAATAACGCGCTTTGATTTGCCCGTCTGACAGCACCGAAACCGCATTGTAATAAGCACCCTGCTCTTCATGTGGATGTCCGACCAGCACATGCAAATCCGGATAAGCTATGAGGTCTTGCTTGAGTTTCTCCAAAACAAGGGCTGTCTGTTGATAGAATCCTGGTCTGAGCAATAAGTCCTCGGGCGGATATCCGGCCAGAGACAATTCTGGCGTAACCATAATATTCGCGCCCTGGCTGGCAGCCTGGGCAGCATACGCCATTATTTGCGCGGCATTGCCAGCCAAATCCCCGACAGTACTATTCATCTGTACTATTGCAATTTTTGTGGTCGTCATTTTTGTTTAATTCAGATGTAAAGCCAATATGAAATGTGTTTCTACAGACCGACATTATCGCATGCGCGTCATCACTTCACTTTCTGATATCGGCAAAGAAGTGTGGAACCGGCTGTTACTCGCAGCCAAATGTGACGATCCCTTCCTGCAATATGCCTTTCTGGACGCCTTACATCAATCCGGCAGCGCCACACCTGAGACTGGCTGGCAGGAACAGCATCTTACGATCTGGGATGGGCAGGAGCTGGTCGCGGCCTGCCTGATGTATAGCAAAAGCCATTCTTATGGTGAATACGTATTCGACTGGGCCTGGGCGCGCGCCTACCAGCAACACCAGCTCCCCTACTACCCCAAGCTCTTGAGCGCAGTGCCATTCTCCCCGATTCCCGGACCGCGCCTGCTTGCCACAGATGAACCAGCATTGCACATGCTGCTGGCCGCGTTACGGCATTTATGCGAATCAGGCAACTATTCGTCCTGCCATGTCCTTTTTCTGCCTGAAGGCCAGCAAGCAGCGCTGGCGCAAGCAGGCTTTTCGTGCCGACAGGGAATACAGTTTCATTGGAAAAATCAGGATTACCAGAGTTTTGACGATTTCTTGCTCACACTCGATAAAAAGCGCAGAAAAAACATACGCAGTGAGCGTAAGAAAGTTCAGGAACGCGGCTTTCAGTTTCAACATCTGAAGGGGAACGAATTACAGGAAGCGCACTGGTTATTCTTTAAGCGCTGTTATGACCTGACCTATCGCAATCATCACTCCAGCCCCTATCTGAATCTGGACTTCTTTTTACGTTTAGGCGCGGAGATCCCCGCCGCTTTGCATATGGTCATTGCTTCCCTGGAAGGACAGCCGGTTGCAGCAGCACTTTTTCTGCGATCTGAACACAGATTGTATGGTCGCTACTGGGGTTGTGTGGAAGACCATCCCTGTCTTCACTTTGAAACTGCTTACTATCAGGGGCTGGACTTGTGTATACGCGAAGGCATACAGTGGTTTGAAGGCGGTGCCCAGGGTGAACACAAGCTGGCACGCGGATTTCAGCCAGAAACGACGTATTCCGCGCATTACATTCACCACCCGGGCTTTCGTGATGCGATACAGGATTTTCTGAACAGAGAAGAAATCGAGATGCAGGAATACCGGCAAGTGCTGCTACAGCATCAGGCATATCGCCATTTTCCCTCTCAGGAAGAGGAATAACTTGAATTTTTTGATGCTTCAAGGCATTCTGCGCAAATGCAAAATAATTTAACACCCCAGGAAAGTTCCCAGGCAGCCGCGCCACTCAATAAACGCGTGGGTCGCTTCTACTTAACAGAAAAACTCGGCACAGGCACCAATGGCACGGTTTATCTGGGACATGATCCAGTTATAGACCGGGATGTTGCAATAAAAATACTAAACACCAGCACAACGCTTGCAGACAAAAAGCAGCGTGAGCATCAGTTTATTAATGAAGCAAGGGCCGCAGGACGCTTATCACATCCAAATATTGTGACCATATTTGATGCATCGAGTGAAGGCGGCACTACTTTCATCGCAATGGAATTCCTGCCAGGCAAGGATTTGCGCGACGAACTGGCATCTGGACGGCAATTCGACATTATCGAGACAGCCTCCGTCATGCAAAAAATCGCAGATGCGCTGGCTTATGCCCATGCTAACGGTGTGATACATCGCGACATCAAGCCCGGAAATATCTTCATTGCATCAAATCAACAGCCAAAAGTGCTGGATTTCGGCATTGCGCGTGCGCCTAACCGTATTCTGGAAGAAGGCAAAACCGGCGACGTTACCCTGTTTAATAACAATATCCTCGGTACACCCAACTACATGTCGCCAGAACAAGCGATGGGTAAGCCTGTCACTGCACTGACTGATGTGTATTCGCTGGGTGCAGTCATGTATGAAATGCTGACCTGCCAAAAGCCATTCCAGTCGAATGACATCAACAAGCTGCTGCAGCAGATCATACAAAAAACCCCGAAATCCCCATCTGAAATCAGCCCCAATATTCCGGATTCTTTATCCCGCATCGTCATGAAAGCGATGAGCAAAGATACGGCAGCCCGCTACCAAAGTGCGGAGGAAATGTCGCAAGCACTGCAAAAATTTCTGGAGCGCGATAAAAAGCTCAAGCGCAAAGGTGCAAGAAGCAAGACTGAACAATTTGCTGAAAAGGGAACCTCAGGTGAAAAAAGCGGAATAAGCTGGATCAGTGCCGCAGCGATTGGTCTCGCTTTGATATGTGCCGTTTACTACAATTTGCGCCATTGAATTTCTCGCTGACTGGTTGGCAGCAATAAAAAATGCGACCCTCAGGTCGCATTTTTTATTGGAAAAACGTATCAGGCCTTTTGGAAATTTGCCACGCCGTCAAGGATTTCCTTGCGTGCTTCTTCCACATCGCCCCAACCTTCAACCTTGACCCATTTGCCTTTTTCCAGATCTTTGTAATGTTCAAAGAAATGCTGGATCTGGCGCAATTGCAATTCATTCAAATCAGAAGGCTTTTGCAGGTTTGCGTAAATAGGCAGGATTTTATCAACTGGAACAGCCAACACCTTCGCATCGTTACCGGCTTCATCAGTCATCTTCAGTACGCCAATTGCACGGCAACGGATAACTACACCTGGAATCAGCGGGAATGGTGTGATCACCAGTACGTCGACCGGATCGCCATCACCAGCGATGGTTTGAGGAACATAGCCGTAGTTGCATGGGTAATGCATTGCTGTTCCCATGAAGCGATCAACAAAAATAGCACCGGTATCTTTGTCAACTTCATACTTGATCGGATCGGAATTCATAGGGATTTCAATAATTACGTTGAAATCATTTGGCAGATCACGACCTGCAGGAACGTTATTCAAGCTCATGTCACTCTTTCTATTAAAAATCAGGAAGTTTGAAAATTATTTCGTGAGAATTATATCGGCTTTCCGCCACCAATTGTGCAGTGCATATAGAAAACACCAGGGTATCAAACCAGATAATTTACAAGGTGGTCGCAATGGCACATTGGCGATAGTGATAAGCCGCTTCCTCATCCTGCCCCAGCGCTTCATGCAACTGAGCCAGTTTAAGATTGGCCTCTCTGACGGTACTTGCCGAAATCGCGTCAGACAATGCCTGCTCCATATGCCTTTGCGCCTTGCCCCATAATTTCTGACGGAAGCACAAGCTGCCAAGGCTCAATGCCAGTTCAGGATCGGTAGGATGTTCGAGCAGCCATTTTTCACAATGTTCAATTTGTGACAATAAAGCAGCGGAACCCTCAGCGGCAGCGGCATCCCGGTAAGCGCGTAACAAGCGCTCATCCCACTCTGTCTGCAAGGCTTTTTCGACGATATCACGCGCATCATCAAACAAACCACGTCCATTAAATGCCAGCGCCGCATGATAGGCAACCGTCACCGATTTACGGTCGGCAGCTGGAATTTCATACCAAACGCGGCGGATAGATTCTGCATCATGCGCGTGATCACGCAGCAAATCCTCATACGCCAACTCTTTAAGGCGATTTGACAAGGCCGGGTGCAGCGCGTGATGTTTATCCAGAGTACGGACTAATTTGAGCACATCCGCCCAGCGTCTTGCTTGCTGATTCGCTTTTAAGGCCCAGCGCAGCACCTGAATATGGCGGCTGCCATTGGCATGCAGCTCTTTGACTGCTTCCAATGCCTTATCTGACTCATGCTGATCCACGTACAGCTCGGTCGCACTGACCAGGCGCGCAACTTTATGGCTGGCATCAGCTTCTGCACTGGACAGCCATTTATCACGTCGCGCAAATTGCCCCATATGATGTGCAGCTCTGGCAGCGATTAAGGCAGCCACACCTGCATTTTCAGGCAACTCTGCTGCCCGTGCCGCCGCCTTTTCTGCATACCCAAAACGGCCCTCAAACAAAGTTCTCAGGGATTCACGTAAGGCTTTATTGGCATCACGTTCACGCTTGCCCTGGCGGTAAGCGGCAACCCTGGCTGGCATATCACGCGTCGTTTTGATCGCAGCCAGTACCAGGTAGCCAACTACAAACAGCAACAACAAACCAACCAGGAACAAATTCAGTGACAAATCTATCCGATAAGGCGGATAGAACAGCACGACATTACCCGGATTGAAGCGGGCTCCGATGGCAAGGCCGACTGCCAGTGCAAATAAAATAAGAAGCCGGATAAAAATCGTCATTTATGGCTTCACCTTGTAGTTACGGACAGCATTCAGGCTTTCCACTAAAGTAGGCATTTCTATCGACAGATTACTGCCCTGAATCTGGCGCAGCAAGGCCTGTACCGTTTGTGTCTGTTTGGCTCGGGTATCGAAGTACTTAGACAGTCCATCCTGCGCAAGGATCATATCGTTGCGGAATACGCTTTCATTGCGCGACAACAAGGCCAGTCTGGCGTTCAGCAATCTGAGTTTGAGATTTTCGCGTGCGAAATAAGACTGATTCGGTGCCAGCAGCAAGGCTTCAGGCGTCTCCACATTACGCACCCGTATCAATTGCTTCACCTCACCCCACATCTCCGAAGAAAAACTTTGCCAGGAATCCTGCGCGCGCATAGTCCAGGTCAGTTCCTCATCCTTATTTTCCTTGCCCGCTTTATCTGCAGCCTTGGATTTTGGTAATACACGCAAAGGGGCTTTGGGTGGGGTCGCCGTCGTAATTGATTTTTCGTCAGACCACAAAGGAATGTGGTCGATTTGCGCAATCGCACTGTCGAGTCGCAGTGCAATACCAGCCAGATCCAGCGCCGGCAGCGACTTCAGCTTATCGATGTCTTTGGCAATGGCGCGGCGGATGGTAATGAATTGCGGCTTATCCGATTTTGCCAGGCGGCTATCAGCATTCTGCAATGCGATCAATGCACCCTGTACATTGCCAGCTAATTGCAATTGCTGACTCGCAGTCGCGAGCACCTGTTCGATCTCCGCCAGCGCCCATTCATCGCGGTTTTTAGACAAATCCTGGTACAGCTGCTCCAAAGCCAGTTGCTGGCTTTGTGCCTCGGTTTGTTTACCTTCCAGCAAAATTACCTTAGTCTGGATTTCCTTGGTGATGTCCTGGGAATTTTTTGCCAGCAAACGGGTTTCGGTACTGGATGCATCCGCGTTCAGCAAACGTTTGGCGACCTCTTCCTTCAGATTGCTGATCTGATTTTGCGAGCTCCACCAGTTGGCGGCCAGCAACAGTGCCAGCACACCCGAAAACAGGTAGGCCGGCTGAGTCCAGCCAGAGTTAGGCGCTTCTTGACGGGAAGCCGGACCATCTGCAACGGCTGACGTAGTTGCAGACTCCTGAGCTACAGGCGGAACGCCTGGATTATTGTGCGATTCGTTCATATCTGCGATTGTAACGCGACAAGCAACTGTTCGTCGCCTGAGCCAGTTAAAGTAATTGAATGAAATCCAAGCTGTTGCGCCGTTTCAGCAATTCGGCGGTGCGGCACCAGTAAATGCTGACCTTGCATATTTGCCACGATTATATCCTCACCTGACTGTCTGATCCAGCGATCCAAAGTCCGTAAAGCCTCTGAACTGGTAATCACCCAGATTGCCTGCTGCCTGATCAGTTCATGTAATTGCTGTTGTCGTTGCGCATCAAAAGCAGGCTCACTACGCAAATAAGCGGGTAGTTGATCCACCTGCACACCATGAGAGCGCAAGGCATCAGCCAGGAACTCTCGTCCGCTTTGTCCGCGTACGATCAATACCCGCTTGCCAGCCAGTCGCCGCAAATCCAGCTCTTCCAGCAAAGTTTCAGAATCTGTCTTCAGCGGATTAGTTGGGCTGATAATGCGCACACCCCGCAGTTTATCTGCATATGCCTGCAATGCCGCAACACCACCCGCCCCCATCACAGCAATATCGACTTGCTGCGGCCATGACTGAAGGTGCTCGAAATAGTGATCGATCGCATTCGGACTCACAAACGCAACCATCGCATAATCATCCAGGCAGGCTGGTGAAGCACGCAATGCAGTAGTATCCGGCAGCTCAGCAATATCCAATAAAGGAAACAGCACGCCCGACAAGCCCGCCTGACTAAGCCGCTGCTGAAACAGCACACCTTGTTTCAGGGGGCGGGTAATGACGACCGGCCTGCCAGTTGCCATCAATTCAGGCATCCTGGCTACGGCACAATGCGAGTATTTCTTCGGCATTCTGCTGCTTCAATATGGCGATGACTTCCTGACTGAGTTTGTCAGTCTGACCCGCAGGTGCAGTCAGATCTGCGCGTGCTATGTGCTGCCCATCCACGCTGGCTATCATGGCGCGGAAACGTACCTGACCATCAGATGGCTGAGCATACGCAGCCAGCGGAATCTGGCAACTGCCGCCAAACGCCTTTGACACCTTGCGCTCGGCATGTACCGCTTCTGCAGTCAATGCATGATTCAAAGGCGCCAGCCAGGCTTGCAGCTCTGGTCTGTCTGCTGGAATTTCTATCGCCATCGCACCTTGTCCGGCCGCAGGCAGACTTTGTTCCGGCTCCAGAAATGCACGTATGCGTTCAGCCAGGCCCAGGCGCTTCAAACCTGCTGCGGCCAAAATGATCGCCGCGTATTCGCCGTTATCCAGCTTTTTCAGACGTGTATCAAGATTACCGCGCAAAGGTCGCACCACTAAATGCGGGAAACGTGCTGCAATCAAGGCCTGACGCCGCAGGCTGCTGGTACCGACCACGGCACCGTCCGGCAGCTCATCCAGCGAGGCATAGACTGAGGATACGAAGGCATCTCTCGGATCTTCCCGCTCCAAGACTGCTGCCAGCGCAAAGCCCTCTGGCAAATCCATAGGCACATCCTTGAGCGAGTGTACTGCCAGATCAGCACGGCCTTCGGCCATCGCGACTTCGAGTTCCTTGACGAACAAACCCTTACCACCCACTTGCGATAAAGCCTTATCCAGTATCTGATCGCCGCGCGTGGTCATACCAAGAATTTGTACATCACATTCAGGATAAAGCGCCTTCAGACGGTCACGTACATGCTCCGCCTGCCACATAGCGAGACGGCTTTCGCGCGAGGCGATAATCAGTTTTTGAGGAGATGTCGCGTTCAAAATAAGTTCTTTCCGATTTACCAAAAAATTTAATCCAGCCCAGATTGCGAGAAATGTGCCGGATTTTACCATTTGAGCACGCGTATCCTTGCGCCAGACTGTTGAAATGTATCAACGAACGCCACATTCAGGCCAAACTTGACACACAATCTGCTGAGGCTGCATCATAGAGCGAAATCAGAACGCCACAATGAAATGCCGCCCTACTGAATGCGGCTTTTTTTACGCATGTTTCAACCTACGGATTCTTTATGCAAGCCAGTACAACAGAAAACAAAAACCATTTAATCCTGACCGGCGACCGCCCGACCGGCCCCCTGCATCTGGGCCACTTTGTGGGCAGTCTGCGTAACCGCGTCAAATACCAGAATCAGTATCAGCAATACATTATGCTGGCCGATGCGCAGGCGCTGACAGACAATATGGATAATCCGGTCAAGGTACATAACAATGTACTGGAAGTCGCGCTCGATTATCTGGCAGTTGGCATAGACCCAGCCAAATCGACGATTTTTATCCAATCCCAGATTCCTGAACTGACTGAGCTGACTTTCTATTATCTGAACCTGGTTTCCGTCGCGCGTCTCGAACGCAATCCGACCATCAAGCAGGAAATCGTATTACGCAACTTTGAGCGTGATATCCCAGCGGGTTTCCTGACCTATCCGGTCAGCCAGGCTGCCGACATCACCGCCTTCAAAGCCAGCCTGGTGCCGGTAGGCGAAGATCAGATCCCGATGATAGAGCAAACCAATGAAATCGTGCGCCGCTTCAATCGCCTGGTCAACAAGGACATCCTGGTTGAATGCCAGGCCCTGGTGCCGGAAATCGGTCGCCTGCCCGGCATAGACGGCAAAGCAAAAATGAGTAAATCCCTGGGCAATGTGATCAACCTCGGCGCGACACCGGCAGAAATCAAAGCAGCCGTACGCAATGTCTATACTGATCCTTTGCATTTGAAGGTGAGTGATCCCGGCCATCTGGAAGGCAATGTCGCATTCACCTATCTGGACGCATTTGACGAAGACAAAGAAGGCCTGCAAGCCATGAAAGACCACTACGTCCGTGGCGGTCTGGGTGACAGCGTGGTCAAAGCGCGTCTGGAAGGCATATTGCAAGACATGCTCGCACCTATCCGTGAACGCCGCGAAGAATTTGCCAAGGACCGTGGTCAGGTTCTGCAAATGCTCAAAGAAGGCACCATGCGTGCACGTGAAGTGGCAGCAAAAACCACCGACGAAGTGAAGGCAGCAATCGGCCTGAAACACTTCTGATACGGCAGTAAGGCGGACGCTAACAGCGGCCCGCCTGCTCAGCAGCGGGAAATTTCAATGAACGCAGGCATACAGCTTTCTCTGACCCAGGCGCGCAAATTGCACTTGCATGCCCAGGGTTTGTTGAAGCGGCCTGCGCGGGAAGCCAGTAAACAAAACGTTCTGCAGTGCATACGCCAGATGGGTGCACTGCAAATCGACACCATACATGTGGTCGCACGCAGTCCTTATCTGGTGCTATGGAGCCGTTTAGGTCACTATCAGCCGCAATGGCTGGATGAATTATTAGCTGAGCGCCAGCTGTTTGAATACTGGTCGCACGAAGCCTGCTTTCTCCCTATCGAACAGTTCGCCTGGTATCGCCATCAAATGCTGTCACCCCAGCATCTGGGCTGGAAGTTCAATCAAAAATGGCTCAGGGAGCAGGCAGATAATGTTTCTCACGTAATGAGCAGCATACGTGCTCAGGGCGCATCCGGCTCACGCGATTTTCAGTCAGATCAGGCACGCAAATCGGGCTGGTGGGAATGGAAGCCTGAAAAGCGTTCGCTCGAAGTTTTATTTACCAGCGGGCAGTTAATGGTGGCGCGGCGCGATAAATTTCAGCGCATTTACGACCTGACCGAACGCGTACATCCGGACTGGCGCGATGAGAGCAATCCTTGCACACCGCATCAGGCTGAGCGCGAAATGGTGCTGACCGCAATCCGGGCACTGGGTATTTGCAAATCAGCCTGGGTAAGAGATTATTTCCGGCAGCGCCCACTGGCAGCCTCTAACACGCCGGAGCAGCTGGCAGAACAAGGTTTGTTACTGCAAGCGTATATCAAGGGTCAGCCAGACACTTATACCATCCACCCTGACCATGCAGCTCTGGCACTCGAGTTGCAAAATTCAGAAGCACAGATACGCGGCTGCCGGATTTTGTCACCGTTTGATCCTGTCGTTTGGGACAGACAGCGCCTGAAGGAATTTTTTGACTTTGATTACAGGCTCGAATGCTATACCCCTGAGCCTAAGAGGCAGTATGGTTATTTCTGTCTGCCTGTACTCAGGAATGGTAAATTCATCGCGCGCATCGATGCCAAGGCTCACCGTGCGGACCGCGTCATGGAGATCAAGGCCTTCCATGCCGAGCCTGGCTTTGCCTGGAGCGAGCGCTTGCGTGCAGACCTGTTACAAGTATTCACGGAATTCAGCGCCTGGCATGACTGCGACGCATTGCGTATCACTGCCAGTCCTGCGCTGACAAAGGCGCAACTGCGATCACTGCAATTCAGCAAAGGCAGCAGCTAACTATACTTTGCGCGTTCAATACCAGTCTTCTGCAGTACAATGCGCGCTTCCTGTAATATTTTCTAACAATTGAAGCAACCCATGACACGCATACTCATCGCTGACGACCACACTATTATGCGCGAAGGACTCAAACGCATACTGGAAGGCATAGACGACATCCAGGTCGTGGCCGAAGCTGTGGATGGATTTGATACCTTAGAAAAAGTCAGGACCACCGAATTTGATGTGCTGTTGATGGATTTATCGATGCCGGGCCGCAGTGGTGTCGATCTGATACGCCAGATTAAGGAAGAATTCCCCAAGCTGCCGATATTGATACTGACCATGCATGAAGAAGAGCAGTATGCGGTGCGCGCTATCCGTGCTGGCGCGCGCGGCTATCTGACCAAAGAAAGCGCTGGCACCCAATTGGTCACCGCTCTCAGAAAAGTCGCTTCCGGCCGCCCGTATATCAGCATAGAAGTGGCCGAGCAATTGGCCATGAATGCGATGCCAGCCAATGAAACCATGCCGCACACCAGCTTGTCTGACCGCGAATTCGAGGTATTCAGCTATCTGGTGAAAGGCAAATCGATTACTGAAATTGGCGAGCTATTACATCTGAGCGTCAAAACGGTCAGTACGCATAAGATGCGCATCATGCAAAAAATGAACATGAGCAATCTTTCTGACATGGTGCAATACGCCATCACCCACCATTTACTGGTTCCGCAAAACTAAGTCCCCTCCCTGTTTAGCGCTCAGGCCAGACCTGGGCGCCCCGCACTTCCCTCCCTTCAATTTGTTGCTCCAGGCCTGACACAGAGCTGTCAGCGCCGCTATGTGCCGTCCGCCATTACTGCTGCACGCGGCAAGCAACAGCGTTGGCACTTGTAGGAATATTCCTAGTCAGCCAGGGTTAAATCCGACATTTCAAATCAGCATTGCCTGATGTAAATCAAGTTTTGAATTCGAGATAATGGACACATGCAAACAAAGCTTTGTCCGGTATCAAGGAATTATGAATTTATTTATTGTTGAAGATTCTCTACTCATCCAGAAACGACTGGTGCGCTTTATTGAAGAAATTCCAGGCTTCCATGTCGTTGGCGTTTGCGGTGATATCTACGAGGCTTATCAACAAGTAAAAGCATCCGATACCGATGCCATGCTTTTGGACCTGCAACTTGGCGACCAGAACGGTCTGCAGTTGCTAAAGGAAGTGAAAGAGAATTTACCGGCGATTAAGGTGGTTGTGCTGACAAATCACTCAACTGATGACAATCGCACTCAGGCAATGCGCGCAGGAGCAGATGGATTTCTGGATAAGTCAAAAGACTTTGCACAGATTCCCGATTATTTGCTGCGATGGCAATAAAAGAATTTTACCAAGATTTCAAAATTACAAATTTTTCAATTTATCTCGTGGAGCCTCAAATGACAACAGCATTTCAATCACAGTCCACTCTGTCAGCCAACACCAAAATGAGAGCAATGGCCAGCCATGGCAATCAGGAAGCCGGATGGCGCTGCCACGGTAATTTGTGGTCCAATTTGCGCGAGGTGTGTGATCTGTTGCATATCCCGGCTCCTGCTGTGAGTGCCGATGAAGAAGTGCTGTTCCAGCATGTACGCTTCAAAGCGGGTCAGCGCATCCATACCATAGGCCAGAACTTCGACACCCTGTACATCGTCAATTCCGGTTTCCTGAAAACAGTGCTGATCGATGAATATGGTAATGAACAGGTACTGAGTTTCCCGATGAAAGGCGATCTGCTCGGCATCGATGGCATACACTCGCTGCATCATGCTTCTGAAGCCGTTGCCTTATCTGATTGCGACATTATCCTGATGCCTTACAAAACCTTTGCCGCACTGGGACGCAGCTATGCAGAACTGGAACATGCAATGTTCAGCGTAATGAGCCGCGAACTGGTACGCGAACAAAGCATGATAGGCATGCTGAGTGCATTGAGCGCAGAAGCCAAGGTAGCTCGTTTCCTGACGAATCTGGGCGAACGCTTCAGCCAACTCGGTTACTCAGGTAAGTCGTTTAATCTGCGTATGACACGGCATGAAATTGGCAGCTATCTGGGCCTGACACTGGAAACTGTCAGCCGTACCTTGTCGGCTTTCAATGAAATGGGACTGATCAGCGTGGATCAGCGTGAAATTTCCCTGCTGGATCCGAGCTCACTGAAAACTTTGCGCCGCCTGCCACCGGCAAAAGCAAGAAACAAGGTCACAGACAAAGTATCTGCGCTGGTAGGTAAAAAATTAATGCCAAGCTGGAGTGGCGAAGCCGCAGTTGCCGCATAATGTCAGCGACGGGCCGGGCATCTGCCCGGCTTCAGTCGCACTCTAGCATTCTCGCACTCTAGCAACCTCGCAATTCCCAGTAACATTCCCGGAACCATGAGCTCCGGGAACTTCAAGGAGCCTTGCAATGACTTATAAAACGATACTCGTCCACATAGACGAAACCGAAAGATCCGATTTACGGGTAAAGTTTGCAGCCCAGCTTGCCACGAAAGAAGAAGCGCATTTAATCGGTACTGCAGTCACTGGTGTTTCCCGCTTCATTTACCAGGATGGGAACATCAGCGCCAGTGATCCTAATCTGATGATACATCTGAAGTTTTTGCGGGAGCGTGCAGAAAAAGCGGTTGCCAGTTTTGAGACCGTAGTGCGCCAGACCAGTCTGCAATCTTTCGAAAGTTCTATCGCCAACGATGAAGCAGGCGGCAGCATAGGCTTACAAGCGCGTTACAGTGATCTGGTGGTCATCGGCCAGACCAATCCGGACGAGCCCTCCCCCTCAGTTTTACCGGATTTCCCGGAATACATAGTCATGAATGCAGGCAGACCGGCTGTGATTATTCCTTATGCCGGCGACTTTCCCTCTATAGGCAAACGCCCGCTGATTTCCTGGGATGCGAGCCGCGAGGCAACCCGCGCCGTAACCGATGCGCTGCCACTGTTAAAACAGGCGGATCTGGTACAGGTCGCCATCTTCAACCCTAAGAAAAATCCAGGTGCGCATGGCGAACAGCCGGGTGCTGATATTGCACTTTACCTCGCAAGGCATGGCGTAAAAGTGGAAGTCTCTGTGCACACTACCCATACCGATGTCGGGAATGCGCTGCTTTCGCTGTCCCATGATCTCGACAGCGACTTGCTGGTGATGGGTGGTTACGGGCATTCACGTTTCCGCGAAATGATCATGGGCGGCGTGACCAGAACCATACTGGAGAGCATGACCGTTCCTGTATTTATGTCCCATTGATCAGGCACAGCGCGGTTCTGAATTCTGTTTGGAGTATGGCAGCTTGGAAGCACCCTGGATCAGGGTGCTTTTTTATTACCAGGAAATTAACTGGGCGGCTTAGCGACAAGTTAAAATATTGCTTTTAGTCCAAACCGCATTCCCATGTCCAGCTCAGGAAAACACCACCCGAATTTGAACCGGGCACGTCTGCTCGCTGTATTACTCATCTTCTTTTCGCTTGCAGGCTGGATGAACCAGGCATTTCTTTCCCAATTTATAGTCAGCAATCCGCTTCCGGTACACACCTTACTGGAAACCGTCACGATCATTATTTTTACCTCGGTGTTCATCGTTTGCTGGAATGCCTTTGGCAGCACCCGAAAAATCAGCAGTGTCATTCTCGCTGTCGCCTTTCTATGCACTGCCATACTCGGCTTTGCCCATGCCATCAGTTTTATGGGCATGCCAGGCTTCGATACGGCTATCGATATGCACAAATCATTCAGCGCCTGGCTGGCGAGCCGGGCTATCGTCGCAGCGACCCTGCTAGGCCTGGCATTTGATCCTGAAGATGCTGACATATCACAAAGTCAGTCTTACGCCATCTTACTGAGCGCATTGACCGGCACCGCACTCTGGGCTGGACTGATTTTCTTTTTCCCGCACATGATACCGCTGACTTACGTTGAACACCTGGGTCAAACCTGGTTCAAAGTCGCCTGTGAAGTGGGACTGATAGGGATCAACCTGCTGTCAGCTTATCTGTTCTATCAACATGCAAGTAAGCTGGAAACGAGCAATTCGGCAGAGCATTTACATATCAACCGCCTGCCCTTGTTTCTGGCGAGCCTGTTGCTGGCAGTGTCTGAAGTCTATTTCTGCATCTATACCGAAACCAATGACGTCAATATCGTGCTTGGTCATCTGATGCAACTGATGGCGGCCATCGCGATTTACCGCAGTATGGTGGCAGTCAATATCCATACCCCGTATGCGCAACTGGCGGAAAGCAGTAAACAGCTGGAATTATCAGCAGAAGAATTGCGTATTGAGCGTGAACGCCTGAGCCGTATGATAGATACTGCGATCGACGGCATTATCACGGTCAATGAAGAACAAAAGATTATCCTGATCAATCCGGCTGCAGCAGGCATTTTTGGCTATGAAGTCGGGCAACTGGAGGGGTCTTCACTCGATCGCCTGATTCCTATGCGCCATCGTCACGCACATGGCAGCCATGTCAAAAAGTTTGGTGAAACCGGTGTCACCCGCAGGAAAATGGGCACCCATTACGAAGATTTTTATGTCACTGGCTGCCGTGCCGATGGCGGGGAATTCCCGATAGAAGCCTCGATTGCGCATCAGTTAGAGAATGGAAAGCGCTTCTATACCGTGATTTTCCGCGACATCACCGACCGTAAAATCGCCAAAGAAAAAATGGCGGCTTATCACGAAGAACTCAGCCAGCTTTCCGGCGTTTTGCAATCCATCCGTGAAGAAGAACGCAAACATATTGCGCGGGAACTTCATGATGACTTAGGCCAGCTACTTGCTGCCTTACGCATGGATCTGTCCTTGCTGCAGCGTGACAACCAGCTCACTGCCAGGAATGAGTCCACGATACAAAGCATGGATCAGTTAATCCTGAGTGCAATTACCACTTTACGCCGTATTGCAACTGACCTGAGGCCACGCGCACTGGATGAAGGCGGCTTGTATTTTGCCTTGCAGACCCTGCAAAAAGAATTCTCACAAAGACATCAGATCCATTGTGAACTGATCGCTGATGAAGAACAACTGATACTGGATGACGCACAAAGCACCGCCATTTTCAGGATAGTGCAAGAGTCTTTAACCAATGTCGCCCGCCATGCGCAGGCAGAAACCGTCCATATAGAGTTTTCTGAAACTGAAACCCATCTGAAATTCACTATTTGCGACGATGGCCGCGGCATAGAGGAAGAAGATATCCGCAAAACGCGTTCGTTCGGCCTGGTCGGCATGCGTGAACGCGTAAAAGCGATGCATGGGACATTCACCGTCCACAGCAATACCGGCGAAGGGACTTGCTTAAGCATAAAATTGCCGCGCCTCCATGCGGATCATGAAAAAAGAATGCAAACCGGTGAATTCCATACTATGCTGATCCAGCAGGATCTGAAACACTAATTCGCGCAAAAATGGAATAAAACATGATCACCAATGCACTCAACAATGGCCTGTCAGGCATGCGTGCGGCTCAGTCCGCGCTGGATGTCTCTTCGCACAACATTGCCAATATGAATACGCAGGGCTTTAAGCCTCAACAAATCGTACAGAGCGAAAACAGCACCGGTGGTGTCAGCACTGCGGTCAGGGCAACGGCTGCTGAGTCTGCTGAGTCTATTGATACTGCTGGCAAGCCTGAAGCGGCCGCAAGTGGCACTGATGCAGCGACTGAGATGGTAAATAGCCTGCAGTTTCGTGCTACGTTCGATTTAAATGCAAAGATGGTCAAGACTGCAGATGAAATGCTGGGTACGCTGGTGAACACCAAGGCCTGAAGCCTCAGGCTGGAAGTACGCATAAAAAATCCGGCATGTTTTTCATGTCGGCAAACCAGATTCCCAGCATACCTATCAAGATCAATGCGCTTGCTCCTGCATACCTGATCCAGGATGTCAATTGAGAGCGGCGCGCAAACTGTGCCAATCCCTCCGCCAGCAACAAATGCGGCAAGGCCGCGATGCCGAACACCAGCATCAACACCGCGCCAGACCAGGCGCTGCCGGAAAATAAGGCAAACGGCGCAACGCTGTATAGCAGACCACAGGGCAAACAGCCCCACATCAGCCCCTTCACATAAGGATGTGCACGCGGCGCAGACAACAGCGGTATCGAAGAGAAAAATCTTTGCTGCCAGACAGCGATCTTGCCACTCAGTCTGTGCAAAGGCAGCGCAACGCCAAGCAGTTTTAAACCCAGCAGAATTAGCGCAGCATTACCCAGCATGAACAGTATCTGATGCTGTAATGCGGATGGCCGTATCATCATCCCGGCCGCACCCATCAGCCCAAACACCGCACCAACCAACATATAAACAGAAATACGTCCGGCATGCAGCCAGACGCGTCGCATCAACGCTGTATTTTCGCTGGTGACAGAGGGCTGTGCCGGTGCTACTGTGGCGGCAGCTGCGTGTATAGGAATAACTCGTTCGTCTTTGGATGCGGGCTGGCTCAGCATCACTGTGATCCCGCCACACATACCGATACAATGCACGCCACCCGCCAGTCCCGCGGTCAGGGCTGCGATGACGAGTGGCAAGGTCAGCATACTCAGATCAGCTTGGAATACTTTGCCGTGGTTTGCTCGGATAAGAACTGATCAAAGATCATGGCAAACGCGCGCACAAAAAAACGTCCTTTGGGCAGTACCTGTACGCCATCCTGTTCAAACTTCAACAAACCGAATTCTTCATAAGTGCGCAGCATGCGTAATTCCTGCGCAAAGTGGCTTTCGAAATCGAGTTGAAAACGCTGACTCAGTTGCGCATAATTCAAACCATTACTGCACATGAGATCCATGATAATTTCGCGCCGCTGCACGTCTTCATCGATCAGATGAATACCTTTCTCTACCGGCAGCACGCCTTCATCCAGCGCCTGATAATACTCGTCCAGCGTTCTCAGGTTTTGCACATAAGACTGCCCCAGCTTACCGATAGAAGACAAACCCAAGGCGATCAGATCGCAGTCTGAACGGGTGGTGTAACCCTGGAAATTACGGTGCAGACTGCCATCTGCCATCGCACGCGCCAGGCTGTCATCCGGCTTGGCAAAATGGTCGAGTCCTATATACACGTAACCGGCTTCAAGCAAGCGGCGCAAAGACATCAGGAAAATCTGCAGGCGCTGTTCGGCACTCGGCAAATCGGCTTCCGCGATGCGGCGCTGCGGCTTGAAACGTGTCGGCAAATGCGCATAGTTGTAGAGCGCGATGCGATCCGGCGCCAGTTCGATCACCTGATCCAGCGTACGGGTAAAGCTCTCCAGATTTTGTTTCGGTAAGCCGTAAATTAGATCAAAATTGATCGAGGTAAATCCGAACTCGCGGCTTTCACGGATAGTCCGTTCCACCATCGCAAAGTCCTGTATCCTGTGCACCGCCTTCTGTACATCGGCATCAAAATCCTGCACACCCAGACTGGTACGGTTAAAGCCCAGTTGCTGCAATAAAGCCAGGGTTTCTGCATTCACAGTACGCGGATCAATTTCTATAGAAATTTCAGCATCCGCAGAAAAATCAAAGTGCTCGCGCAGCATCGCCATCAGCTGGCGCAATTCATCGTGACTCAGAAAAGTCGGCGTACCACCACCCAGATGCAACTGGCTGACTATCTCACGCTCAGGCAAATGCTGCAAAACCAGCTTTAGCTCTTTTTCCAGGTAAGCCAGATAGCGGGCTGAACGCGAGCGATCCTTAGTGATCACCTTGTTGCACGCGCAGTAATAGCACAATGAGGCACAAAATGGGATATGGATGTACAGCGACAAAGGCGGTTTTTGCTGCGCACCGGCACGTTGCTGCAAATACTGGACATAAGATTGCGCTGTAAAACCGGTATGAAAACGGTCAGCAGTCGGATAAGAAGTATAACGTGGTCCGAGCGTATCAAAACGACGGATCAGCGTCTCCGGAATATCCAACTCCGTCGACGCTGCAGGAACTGATGTGATCATATTTTTCTGTTAGTGTGCTTTTTGCACGAGTAAGGCAGTCAGTCCGCTCGACAATATGCCTAGCAACCAGAATGCAAAAAAGCCGACGGTATAAACGCCCGTCAAATGCATTTGCAGACGGTCATCCAATACGATCAGCTCCATTGGGTCGACAAGACTAAAAACCAGACCGGTTGCAGCGCAAGCCATCAGAAACGCAGGCCACAGTACGATCATCAACATGGGCCTGAGTAAGACTTTTCTTGGTGCAGAAACAGCGTATTCCATTCTTGTCTCCCCTCTAGTGATTATCCAGGGCCTGTTGACATTTAAATTACGTGTGCAATTTAAATGTTAACAGACCCTAACTCCAAGTCAAGAAATCTCAAGGAAGCGCTATTTATTTTGATGCATTTAGCTGCGCTGCCTTTTGTTCTGGCTCAAACCAATCTCCAGTCAGACGCCAGTCTGTTGTTTCCAGCTTGATATGGAACAATTTAACAGAACTATCTGAAATATTCGAGGTTTGTTTTAACTCACCTTCGTACACCCCAGGTGCGACCCGGATTAAAGGAATACGGTGCACGATCTCCGTGACCTTGGCCGCATTGGGCGAAGCATTCGCTAAGCTCATCTGTATCTGCTCAGGCAATTCGCCAGCACCAGTCACCTCAACCCGTATCAGGCTTTGGGCCGCATGCAGACTCAAGTTTGCGGACAAGTGCAGCTCGCGCGCCTTGGCATCACGCTGTATGTCTTTATTTATCATCAGGCCTTGTTTGTAGTAGTCTTCAGCGACTACTTTATCGGCACCGCTGAAAGCGACATAGCCGGTAAATATGCTGGCAGCCACGACGATTAAAGGGCCACCCACGACCAGCAATAGCCAAGGTTCTTTATGCCATTTATCACTCTGACGTTTTTGGGGTTTTAATACTGATTCCATAACAACCTCTATCTCGGGACGATAAAAACCGCTTTTTCTGTCACATTCACTTCTGGCTTATCCAGATCTTTGACGACAAAGCGAATACGATTTGATCCGGTCGGCAATACATTGGCAGGTACGCGTACTCTGACCGGAAATGCCTTCGTTGTGGCTGACTTCACATCAATGTCAGCATTATTGACAATACTCGCACCATTTACACCCTGAATCGCAATGCTAAAGCGGCGTGGAGATTCCTGGGTATTCATGACCTGTAAGCGATACACATTTTCGATTTCGCCAGTTTCGGTCACACGCGGCATACCCCGGTCGCGTATCACATCCACCTTCAGAGGCATGTGGTAATACAGGGAAGCTGCGCTGGCCAGAATAATCAAGCCCAGAATACCGCTGTAGATCAAGGTTCTGAGGCGGAACACGCGCTTCCACATCGCAGCCCGGTCCAGCTTGCGTGTGACCGCATGTTCCGTGGTGTAGCGGATCAGGCCACGTTCATAACCCATCTTATCCATCACCTGATCGCAGCCATCTGCACACAGGCCGCAAGCGATACACTCGTACTGCAGACCATTACGGATATCTATCCCGGTCGGACAGACTTGTACACAGATACCACAATCGACGCAGGCACCCAGGCCTTTTGCTTTGTAATCCACCTTCTTATTGCGGGAACCACGCGGATCACCGCGCTGGGTATCATAGGTAACGATCAGCGTGTCTTTATCAAACATCGCACTCTGAAAGCGTGCGTAAGGACACATGTATTTGCAGACCTGCTCACGCATCCAGCCTGCATTGCCATAGGTGGCAAAGCCGTAGAACAGCAACCAGAAGGTTTCCCAGGGACCCAGCGTCAGATTGCCAACCGAGAAGGACAATTCGCGGATAGGCGTGAAGTAACCGACAAAGGTAAAGCCAGTCCATAAGCCTATGGCCAGCCAGATAAAATGTTTAATAAATTTCAGCGAGAATTTTCTGGCTGTGAGCGGGCCGGCATCCAGCTTAAGACGCGCATTGCGGTCGCCTTCGACTTTGTGCTCCACCCACAAAAATATCTCGGTATACACCGTCTGCGGGCAGGCATATCCACAAAATAAGCGGCCAGCCACTGCGGTAAATAAGAACAGGGATAAGGCGGAGATGACCAGCAAGACCGCCAGATAAATAAAATCCTGGGGCCAGAATACGAAGCCGAAAATATAAAACTTCCTGGCAACCAGATCAAATAAAACAGCCTGACGCTCATTCCAATTGAGCCAGGCTGTGCCGTAAAACAAAATCTGTGTCAATGCAACCAAGGTCCACCGCCAGGAGGCAAACCATCCCTTTTGAAAACGCGGGTATATTTTTTTTCTTTCCTCGAACAGCGCAAGTTCGGTTTCTTCGATAGGAACGGGGACGATGGGTATATGCTTCATTGCGAATATCTTCTTTGGGTGAGAGCACTCCCGTATTGAAAACCGGGAGTGCTCCTGTTGCCTATTCAGGACTTAGTACAGCAATCAGTACAGCAATTACCAGGGCAATTACTTTACTTCTGCGATCTGTTTGATCGCATTGGCATCGGCATCAGAAACCTGAGCGCCGCCTTTATTTGACAAACTCCATACATAGGCCGCGAGCAAATGGATTTTGCCTTCAGTCAGTATGGTTTTATGGGCTGGCATCTGATTATTGCGACCTTTGTTGATGGTTTCCATAATCGTGTCTATGCTGCCACCATACAACCAGATTTTATCCGTCAGATTAGGCGCGCCCAATGCCTGATTACCTTTACCGTCTGCACCATGGCAGGCAGCACAGGCTGCGAACTTAGACTTTCCTAATGCCGCCTTGATAGGATCGTGGGCGGAATTCGATAAGCTCAACACGTAGTTAGCGACATTGCGTACATCATCATCCGTACCGACCGCAGCACCCATAGGAGGCATCTGACCATGGCGACCTTCTGTGATAGTGGTCTTGATCACTTGCGGATCACCACCATACAACCAGTCGTTATCCGTCAGATTCGGATAGCCTTTACCGCCCTGCGCATCAGAGCCATGACATTGAGCGCAAGTATTCAGGAACAGACGCTGACCAATTTCTACCGCCTGCGGATCTTTTGCCACATCTTTCAGATCCATCGCCAGGTACTTATTGAAGATACGGCCATACTGCGCTTCGCCTTCCTTCATTTCCTTCTCATAGGCACCGACCTGACTCCAGCCGAAAGAACCCTGATTACCACCAAAACCAGGATAGACCACCAGGTAGCCGATACTGAATATGATGGTCAGATAGAACAACCATTTCCACCATTGTGGCAGTGGATTATTCTGCTCCATCAGGTCACCATCCCAAACGTGACCAGTGGTTTCTGCCGGTAAAGGCTTACCGTCAGTACCGAGTTTCACCTTCACTTTGGATTGAGACCACAGTAATAAAATACAGGCGACAAAGCTGATGGCGACAACGATGGCTATGCCTATGCCCCACCATTCATTAACAAAATCTGCCATGACTATTTTCCATTCTCATTATCAATTGGCAAGCGAGCCAGTTTTTCAAAGCGCTCCTTATTGCCAGAGCTGAATGCCCAGTACACGATGCCCAGAAATACGACCAGGCTGATCACCGTCACGACACTGCTCAAAATGGTGAAATTCATCTTTTTTCCTTCCCAAATATCACGCCAACAAGGAGCGGCTTCTATTAGTTTTTGTTTTTAATTGCGGTACCCAGGACCTGCAGGTAGGCAATCAGGGCATCCAGTTCGGACTTGTCCTTCAGTTCGTCCGGACCAGCCTTGATTTCTGCATCGGTATATGGCACACCCAGAGTCTTCATGGCAGCCATCTTAGGCGTGATACTTTCCGGTACCAGTGCAGTCTTAGCCAGCCACGGGTAGGCAGGCATATTGGACTCCACCACCACAGAGCGCGGATCGTTCAAATGATCACGGTGCCAGGTGTCGCTGTAACGACCGCCCACGCGTGCCAGATCCGGGCCGGTACGCTTACTACCCCATTGGAATGGGTGATCATAGACAGACTCACCCGCCACCGAGTAGTGACCATAACGCTCAGTTTCAGCACGGAATGGACGTATCATCTGGGAATGGCAGCCATAGCAGCCTTCACGCAGATAAATGTCACGGCCCGCCAGTTGCAGTGGTGTATAAGGCTTCAGACCTTGTACCGGCTGCGTGGTCGATTTCTGGAAGAACAAAGGAACGATTTCAACCAGGCCACCAACACTGATCGTCAGAATGACCAGCACCAGCAACAGACCGACATTCCGCTCAATCAGATCGTGTGTAAAGTTACGCATCAAATTTCTCCTTAATACTTTCTGATTCAGGCGTGCGCCGCAGCAGGCACAGCAGGAATAGTATTGTTGGCAGGTTTAGCACCCATCAAAGTTTTCGCAACGTTGTAGGCCATTACCAGCATGCCACTCAGATACATCGCACCACCAGTCAGACGAATCACGTAGTACGGGAAGGTCGCTTTTACAGACTCAACGAAAGAGTAAGTCAATGTACCGTCCTCATTCACTGCACGCCACATCAGACCTTGCATCACACCGGCGATCCACATCGAAGCGATGTACAGAACCACACCGATAGTCGCAACCCAGAAGTGCACCTCGATCAGGCGTTTGCTATACATCTGAGTCTGACCAAACAGACGCGGAATCAGGTAATACAAACTACCGATAGAGATGAAGCCAACCCAGCCCAAAGCACCGGAGTGAACGTGACCCACTGTCCAGTCAGTATAGTGAGACAAAGAGTTCACGGTTTTGATCGCCATCATAGGACCTTCAAAAGTCGACATACCATAGAAGGACAAAGAAACGATCAGGAAGCGCAGGATAGGATCAGAACGCAGTTTGCTCCAGGCGCCGGACAAGGTCATGATACCGTTGACCATACCACCCCAGGATGGAGCCAGCAGAATCAGGGAGAACAGCATACCGATCGATTGAGCCCAGTCAGGCAAAGCGGTGTAATGCAGATGATGCGGACCCGCCCACATGTAAGTGAAAATCAGTGCCCAGAAGTGGACGATGGACAAACGGTAGGAATAAACAGGCCGTTCGATTTGCTTAGGAATGAAGTAATACATCATGCCCAGGAAGCCCGCAGTCAGGAAGAAACCAACCGCATTATGGCCATACCACCATTGCACCATCGCATCCTGCACACCTGAGTAAGCAGAGTAAGATTTGAACAGCGATACTGGCATCGCCGCGCTATTGACGATATGCAGAACTGCAACCGCAATAATGAAGGCACCGTAGAACCAGTTCGCCACGTAGATATGCTCGACCTTACGCTTGACCAGGGTTCCGAAGAACACCACTGCAAACGCAACCCAGACCACGGCGATCAGGAGATCGATAGGCCACTCAAGTTCCGCATATTCTTTACCCTGGGTATAACCCAGCGGCAAAGTAATGGCCGCTGCAACGATGACCAGTTGCCAGCCCCAGAAAGTAAATTCTGCCAGGCCATCAGAAAACAACCTGACGTTGGAAGTACGCTGAACCACGTAGTAAGCTGTCGCAAACAAGGCACAGCCACCAAAAGCAAAAATCACCGCATTTGTGTGCAAAGGACGCAAACGTCCGTAGCTAAGCCAAGGTATACCGCCCAGGAATTCCGGCCAGGCAAGCTGAGTTGCAATCAGTACGCCGACCAGCATACCAACTATTCCCCAGACCACTGCCATGACAGAAAATTGCCGCACAACCCTATAGTTGTATGTGTTTTCTTTAGTTATCGTCATGATCTCACTCTGTTGTAACACTTGTTGTAAAAATACACCGTCAGAATAACAATCGCACTGCACAACTACATTGATTCACATCAAAACTTACCAGATTCCACATGGATATGTTCCGAAAGGCAACGCCCTTGAGAATAGTCTTCAATCTTTGTTTTTGCAAAACAAAAACGGCGCCACCCGGGCGCCGTTTTTATTCGTACTTGTTGAATCAGTTTGTCTCAGGACTTACCTTCAATGTCTCTTTATTGACACTGGCTTTCGCCTTTTTCTTCAATAAATCGATATAGGACGTCAGCTCCTGTTGCGCCACCAGATTCGCAATTTGCTGCGCATCCGAAGCACGGCGCGCCGCATCCGGGTTGCCAGCATTGACTTTACTGATGCGATACACCATGTAACCTGCACCTGGCATATTCACACCAACAAATGCAGGCAATTTTTGCACATCGGCCTTCATGATGGCAGAGAAAGCCTGTGGCGGGACATCTTCTGTCTTAGCGCGGGAAATCACCTTCACATCAGAGAAGCCTGCCACCGCATCTGCAGCTTTCAGTGCTGCCAGCTTGGCCTTACCTTCTTTTTCGGCCAACACTTCTGCTTCTGTCTGCGTGATTTTCGCAACAATCGCCGCCTTGACTTCATCCAAAGGACGCTTGGACGCTGCCTTGTATTCGACCATACGACCTGCCATCAGCGTACTTGGCGCAATCTCTACAGCTTCGGTATTGTGCTTTTTCTTGATGACTTCATCGCTAAACAAAGCCTTGAGGAACTTAGGATTATTCACCGGCGAAGTCGCTGGCACACCTAGATTACCTTGCTTACTCAAACCATCTGCAACTTCCAGTTTCAGCTTCCACTTATCTGCCACAGCTTGCAGACTGTCAGCCTGCTGATAGACCGCATCGGTAAAGGCTTCTGCTGCTTCAGAATAAGACTTGGCAGCTTTCTGTTTTTTAATGTCCGCAGCGATTTGTGCACGCACTTCATCTAAAGGCTTGACAGCCGCAGCACGCAACTCCGTCAGGTAAATGATGTGGTAGCCATAATCAGTCAGGACAGGCTCACTGATTTCACCCTGCTTCAATTTCAGTGCAGCTGCTTCGAAAGGTTTGACGAATGCATCTTTGACCATCACACCCAGATCACCACCCTGCTCTTTGGAACCTGGATCATCTGAATTTTCTTTGGCCAGCTTGGCAAACACCGCAGGATTTTTACGCACTTCAGCCAACAGTGTTTCAGCCTTGGCTTTTGCTTTCGCCTTCACATCGTCGCTGGCGTTTTTTGCAAAGCCGATCAGAATATGGCTGACCTTGCGTTGTTCATCACTGGTGTAAGTTTTTGTATTGCTTTTGTAAAAACCAGCGATATCGTCTTCACTGACTGTTACCTGAGCCGCCAAGGCTTCAGCATTTAATACGACATACTGCGCCTTCATCGTTTCCGGAATTTCGAACAAGGCAGCGTTTTTATCGTAGTATGCCTTAATCATGTCGTCAGTCACTTTGACCTGAGCGGCAAAATCGGCTGCTTTCAGATTCAGTACCTGCACTTCACGTTCCTGTTCTGTGATCAGCGCAATGCGCTCAGCCACAGCGCGTGGCAGGAAGCCGGTATTCTGTACTGAACCCAGCAATTGCTCAAACGCCATGTTCTGACGCATACGTTGCTCGTACACCGCAGGTGTCATACCACGCTGGGCAAGAACTTGCTTGTATTTGTCATTGTCGAATGCACCGTTCGCGTTCTGCAAACCCGGCGCTCTGAGCAATTCCTGCTGCAGCGTTGCATCAGCAATCGACACATTTTGCTTTCTGATTTCTTCAGTCACTGCCTTACGTGCGATCAGTTCATCCAATACATTTTGTCTGACTTCCGGCGTATTGAACATCTTAGGATCGAACTGTGGGCCATAATTCTGGCGCATGGTATCCATCTGCTCGCGCAAGGCATTATCCAGCTCTTGCTGCGTAATCGAATGCCCGGCAACCGTCGCCACATTAGCACCCGCAGCAGCCTGGGAACGCGTATAGCTCTCAATGCCAAAAAAAGCGAAGGAAGGGAAAATAATCAGCAATAACAAGAACTGCATTAAACGCTGATGGGTACGAATATATTCAAACATGTTCAACCGATCGTATGACTAAGAATAGTAATCACAAAACTGCGAATATAAAAAAAGGCGAACTTTCGTTCGCCTTTTTTGGATTTCTGGCGGAGCGGACGGGGCTCGAACCCGCGACCCCCGGCGTGACAGGCCGGTATTCTAACCAACTGAACTACCGCTCCAATTACTGCTGAAGTTTATCTGGTGGGCGCTGAGAGGCTCGAACTCCCGACCTAAGCCTTGTAAGGGCTCCGCTCTACCAACTGAGCTAAGCGCCCCACACCTTATAAACTTCCGCGACGCCAGTCACGCGTCGCGAAAGAGCATTAGTTTACAGCATCTTTCAAAGCTTTGCCAGGTTTAAATTTAGGAACCTTGGCAGATTTGATTTTGATTGCTTCACCGGTACGTGGATTACGACCTGTTCTTGCTGCGCGTTTGCCTACAGAAAACGTACCAAAGCCAACCAGAGTCACAGTACCGTTTTTCTTCAAAGTTGTTTTTACCGCACCGATCAGCGCGTCCAGGGCGCGGGACGAAGCCGCTTTAGAAATGTCCGCTGTTTTCGCAATATGATCGATCAACTCAGTTTTATTCACTTAAAGCCCCCTCACAAGAATTTGAAGTTCGCGACGATGTATTCGATTATCTTCCAAGTCGTGCATCTATCACGGCAAGCAGGAAATCTGCGTCCGGTATTAAAACAAGTCGCTAAGCCTTGTGTCAAGGGCTTTACAGGAAAATCAATGTAATGTTTGCATTTAGCGGCAGATTACTCAGTATAATCAGCACAGGACAGATTTCAGCGGCCAGTATTGCGGCGTCACAAACCCCGATATGCCTGGTGCGCACAACAAAAGAATTGTGAGCGAACAGCGGCGCAGCCGACTCAGTAGCCGGATCAGAGAAGCAGACATAATGAAGAATTTTGACGTCGCCATCGTCGGCAGCGGCCTGGCGGGACTCTCCGTCGCATTACATCTGGCGCAGACACGTAAAGTCGCCATCATCTCCAAACGCGAATTACTCGATGGCGCCAGCAACTGGGCGCAAGGCGGTATTGCTGCAGTACTCGATTCGCATGACAGTCATGAGCAACACGTTTCCGACACCCTGATCGCGGGTGGCGGACTGTGTGATGAAGGTGCGACCCGCTACATTATCGAACACGGACGGGAAGCGATAGACTGGCTGATAGAACAAGGTGTCCCGTTCACACGCGATGAAGACGCTGAACTTGGCTTTCATCTGACCCGCGAAGGCGGTCATAGTCAACGCCGCATTATCCATGCAGCGGACGCCACCGGCCATGCGGTGCAAGTCACGCTGGAACAAAAAGTCCGCAGCCACCCCAATATCACGCTGTTTGAACACCATTACGCGATCGATCTGATCACCTCTGCCAAACTGGGCGACCGCTCTCCGACGCCGCGCTGCCTGGGTCTGTATGTGCAAAATGTGAAGACCGGAAAAGTCGATACCTTTGCGGCGCAGCACACCGTGATGGCAACTGGCGGTGCGGGCAAAGTCTACCTGTACACCACGAATCCGGACACTGCGACCGGTGATGGCATCGCTATGGCATGGCGCGCAGGCTGCCGCGTCGGCAATATGGAATTCATACAGTTCCACCCTACCTGCCTGTACCATCCTTATGCCAAGTCTTTCCTGATTACCGAGGCAGTACGTGGCGAAGGCGGCGTACTGAAATTACCGGCAGAAGCTGGCGCCAGCGCTGGCAAGCGCTTCATGGCTGAGCATGATGAACGTATGGAACTCGCACCGCGCGATGTGGTGGCACGTGCGATCGATTTTGAAATGAAAAAACGCGGACTGGACTATGTGGAACTCGACATTAGTCACCAGCCACCGGAATTCCTGAAAGAACACTTCCCGACTATCTATGCGCGCTGCCTTGAGTTGGGCATCGATATTACCAGGCAGGCGATACCGGTCGTACCGGCGGTACACTTCACTTGCGGTGGCGTCGTCACCGACAACTTTGGCCGTACCGATCTGCCTGGCTTATACGCGGTTGGTGAAACCGCTTACACCGGTCTGCACGGCGCTAACCGCCTGGCCAGCAATTCGCTGCTCGAATGCCTGGTGATAGGAAAAGCTGCTGCTGGCCACATAGAATCGCAAACCCGCGATACACCAATCGCTCTGCCAGACTGGGATGAAAGCCGGGTTTCTGACGCCGATGAAGAAGTCGTGATCGCGCACAACTGGGATGAGTTGCGCCGCTTCATGTGGAATTATGTAGGCATCGTACGCACCACCAAACGCCTGGAGCGCGCCAAGCACCGCATCCGTTTGCTGAAAGAAGAAATCGACGAATACTATGCCAACTTCCGCATATCGAATAATTTGCTGGAATTGCGCAATCTGGTCGAAGTCGCCTCACTGATCGTCAACAGCGCACTGTCGCGCCGAGAAAGCCGTGGTCTGCATTTCAGCCGCGATTATCCGGACACACTACCGAAGGCACTGCCTACCGTTCTCACACCTAAACGAAAAAAATAAAACCCTGTCGCAGATAAGCAAGAAGCCGGACCTGATCCGGCTTTTTTCTATGCCCGCCCAAGCCGTATTCAACACTTCAAAACCCGAGTTTAGCCTCTAAATTATTTGACTTTTTTTCTACACAAAGTAGTATTGCGCCTCCGTCGACAAAGACGATGAAGCGGACTTTCAGAAAAAAAGCAAAGCATGATCAGACTAGAGCAACTGTATAAAACCTATGTCCAGGGCGGCAATGAAATCCATGCCCTGAATGGCATAGACCTGACGGTAGGCAGCGGTGAATTTCTCTCCATCATGGGCGCTTCCGGATCAGGTAAATCAACCCTGCTGAACATACTGGGTGCGCTGGACCGGCCCAGCCGCGGGCGCTACATTTTATCTGGACAAGCGGTCAGCGAAATGGATGATGATGCCGCATCCGATATTCGCAACCGTTATCTTGGCTTTATTTTCCAGTCGTTTCACTTACTCCCCAGACTGACCGTACTGGAAAACGTCTTACTGCCTCAGCGCTATAGCAAAACGCCGGATTTGGAAGCAGCAGAAGCCAGAGCACGCACACTGCTGAATCGCATAGGCCTGTCGCATCGTATTGATCACAGGCCGACAGAACTCTCAGGCGGGCAATTGCAACGCGCCGCGATTGCGCGTGCCTTGCTAAATCAGCCCGCACTGTTACTGGCCGATGAACCCACAGGGAACCTGGACAGCAAAAGCGCTGCGGATGTGATCGCACTGCTCAAAGAACTCCATCAGGACGGGCAAACTATCGTACTGGTCACGCACGATCCGCATATTGCGCAACAGGCACAAACCACGATTCATCTGAGTGATGGACGCATCTTGGCAGCACAGTCATGAAATTCACTTCGTATATCCACAGTGCCCTATTGTTCGCACTGTTATCACCAGCACTGGCTGCTGATCCGCAAAGCAAGATACCGTCTGTCAAACAGCGTAAAGTCTTCATCACAGGCGAAGTGATCGCGGCAGATTCGCAACTCATCTTTGTTCCACCATCCCAGTCTTCACCTGTCTCATTACGAAAATTTGTGGGTGAAGGAAAGTTTGTGCGCAAAGGCGATGTGGTATTGAGCATAGAAGCCCATAATGCAGGCACACTGGAGCAATTGCAGACCACGCTGGAACAGACGCGCGCCAAACTAGATGCTGAAGTGGCGAAACTGGAAGTGGCCGCACTGGAAGCTGACAAAGCCTTCGCTGTCACACAGACTGCACGCGACAAAGCTGAAGTGGATGCAGCCTTGCCCAAGACGCAGATTAGCGCACTGGACTTTGACAAAAACCAGACTGAAAAAGAAAAAGCGATACGCGATCTGGAAGTCAGGCGTCTTGCAGCTAAAACCGCACAGGCTGCGGTGCTGCGCATGAAGCAGGATGGTGAGCTGGACATCCGTAAGCAGCACATCAAACTTGAATTTACCAAACAGGAAATTGCTCTGTCCTCAGTCATCGCCACCCAGGATGGCTTTGTAACCCACAATTTCAATCAATGGCCGCAAGAACGCATAGACGAAGGCGCCAGCGTCTATCCTGGCACCCAGGCTGGCACCATCATAGGAACCGGGAAAATTGAAGTGAAGGGCTGGGTATTGGAAGCTGACCGGCTGCATATACGGGAAAACATGGCCGTCAGCCTGCAGTTTGACGCCCTGCCCGGTCAACAGGCAGACAGCGTAATCAAAACAATTTCTCAGGCACCGGAACTCAAGGCCCAATGGGGTAATGGACGTTATTTCAGGATAGATATCCCGGTTCCTGAGCAGTTCCGCCAATTGGCTGCACCAGGCATGAGCGTGTTGATACAGCCCGCAGATCAGAAGGCTGCCAGCAACAATAAAGTCATCGCACCCGCCAAACTCACCCTTGAGGGCGAAGTACAGTCACGCGTTAATTTGCCGGTCGTACCGCCTGCGATTCCGCATATCTGGCAATACACCATCACCCAGCTCGCGCCCGAGGGCAGTCTGCTCAAAGCTGGTGATCTGATTACCCAGTTTCAGGCAGCCGAGGTCATGACCCATTTAGCCAGACACAAGAGCACACTCAATGAAAAACAGCGTGCACTGGAAAAACTCAGACTCGATCAGGCTGAAGCGGAACGCAATGCCACGCTGGCAGTCGATGAAGCCAGAGCCAATGCGGATAAAGCGGCCCGTAAAGCCAGTATGCCTAAAGAGTTAATCCGCAGAGTGGATTACGACAAACTGGTGATCGATAAAGAATTATCGCTGAAGCTATTGGACATCGAAAAACAACTCTACGAGACCCGCAAGCGCGCACGACTGGCTGAGAAAAAAGCACTGGAATTTGAATTAATGCAAAGCCAGAACAAAATCAACATACTGGAACAGGGCCTGACCCGTATGACGGTCAAGGCAGAGCAGCCCGGCATCCTGATCTATAAAAATAATTTCAATGAAGAGAAATTTAGCTCGGGTAGCAAAATCTGGATGGGCCAGTCACTTGCTAACCTGTCCGATCCTAAGCAATTGTTTGTGAATGCGCAGGTTGCAGAGGCACAGGCTGTCTACCTGCGTACAGGTCAGGAAGCCAAAGTCAGCGTACCAGGCGGGAACCAGGTACTGCGCGCACGCATCACTCAGCTGGGCAAAGTATTTCACAGCAAATCTGCCACCCAACCGGGCATAGTGCGCGATATCGAACTGGAATTCGAACAAAACAGCCAGACCAGCTTAAAGCCTGGTTCCGCAGTACAGGTGCAAATCCAGTTGCAAGCGGCATCTGTGCCAGGTAATGCGACAAGCAGCGCGAAGGAAGGCTCATGAAAAACTCCAGCCACATCAGCGCAAGCGTTTTGGTACTGACACTGATTCTGGCAGCATGCAGCGACCAGAGCGCGACGCAAACAGCGACAGAAATATTTGCTGAAAAGCCCTGGCAGGAAAGCCTGAGCGTAGAAGGTGAAATCAGCGCCGCTGAAAAAACCCAGTTGCTGATTCCTGGTGAAGGCTGGGAAACCAGAGTAATCACCGAGATAGTCGCAGAAGGCAGTCTGCTTAAAAAAGATCAGCTGATTGCGCGCTTCGACGCGCCCAACTCCAGACTGGAACTGAGCCAGGCCGAGTTTGACCTGCTGCGCAAAGAACTGGCCGAACAAGAGTTACAGGCAATGGAAGTCAAGAGTCTGGCCGAGCTAAGCGCAGATCAGTCCAAGGTCAGTGCCGACCTGCTGTTAAGTGAACGCTATGCCGGTGCCGAGCAAGCCTTATTCTCTAAAAACCGCGTCCTGGATGCGATACAGGATCAGACTTTCCTGAACAATAAACAGCGCTTCCTCAATTGGAAAAACACTCAGGTCAGTACGCGCCGGCTAGCCAATGAAGCCGTACTCAAGTCGCAAGTAGAAACCATCGCAGCCAATGCCAACCGTCAGAAAAAAAGCCTGGCGGCACTGGAGTTGCGCGCACCGCATGATGGCGTGCTGAAACTGGCTGAATCCTGGAATGGAAATAAGCCTCAGGTGGGTATGACAACGACACCGGGCAGCGATTTCGGCGTGCTGCCGCAAATGGATAAACTGCTGGCCAGCTTCAACGTTCCGGAAGCGCGTGCAATTGGCCTCAAAACCGGTCTGCCACTCACCATCAGACTGGCAGGCAGCGGACAGGATGTGAAGCTGCAGATCACAAAAATCAGCACCACCGCCAGCGCCCAGCATGCACAATCTCCGGTGAAATATGTAGAAGTTGAAGCAGCGCTTGATAGTGCCAGCATCAGCCAGTACCACATCCGGCCGGGACAAGCGATACGCGGCACCATCCATCTCATCGATTTACCCAAAGCTCACAGCATTCCGAATATTGCACTGATTGAGCAAGGTGGCAAATACTTTGCCGACATCCAGCACAGTAATCAGATAAGACGGGTAGCGGTTCAGGTAGGACAACGCGGCATCGCACGCAGCGAGATACTTTCGGGCCTGAACAAAGGCGCCAGCGTGATCTTACTGCCGAAAGACGACAGTAAAACCAATAAAGACAATAAAGATAACAAACAAAACAAAGAAAAAGACGAATCATGAACCGTGCTTTATTGTTTGAAGCAGTAGAAGAACTGCAGCGCCGCAAGCTGCGCACTGGCCTGACCTTACTCGGCATGGTATTCGGTGTCGCCGCCATCGTTGCCATGCTGGCTGTCGGAGAAGGCAGCAAGCGCGAAGCGCTGCGGCTGGTGGCTGAACTGGGACTCGACAATATCATCGTCGAAAGCAAGACCATGGATTACAAGCGCAAAAAAGATTTACGTAGCCGCTCATTAGGCTTGAGTGAGGCAGATGCGCAGGCTGCCTTAAACGTAGTCCCAGGCGCGCGCTCAGTGGCGCTGCGCAAAGAAATCAAGGTCGATCAGCTGGTCTACCAATCGCGCGTCATTGAGGGGCGAGCCTACGCGATCTCGAATACGTATATGCAGCACAGCGGCCTGCAAATGGGTAAAGGCCGCTGGTTCAGCGAGGAAGACAATAACAGCCTGGCAGCGGTCTGCGTATTGGGCCCCAGATTAGCCAAAGAGTTATTCGGTGATCAGCCTGCTGTAGGTGAAAAAATCAAGCTCAATCATGCCTGGCTGGAGGTGGTGGGCGTGCTGGCTGACCGCACCCTGAGCAAGTCCGAATTCGAAGGCATCAAACTGGGATTGGATGATGAACGGCTGTTCGTGCCTTGGGCGGCGGCGCAGGCACGCTTTCACTTCCCGGTGATAGATGACGAAGCTGACGCGATTAGCCTGCAACTGGATGGCAAGGTCGCACCGGAAGCCGCTGCGCGCGTGTTACAGCAAGTGGTGGAAGACAGGCATGCGGGTGCAGATGACACCAATCTGATTGTACCTATGGGCTTGTACCGGCAAAATCAGCAAACCCAGAAAATGTTCACCATAGTCATGAGTTCCATCGCCGCTGTGTCGCTGCTGGTCGGTGGCATAGGCATCATGAACATCATGCTGGCCAATGTGCTGGAGCGCAAAAAAGAAATCGGTCTGAAACGCGCGCTGGGCGCGAGAAAGCGCGATGTGATCGATCAGTTTCTGGCCGAAGCACTGGTCATCGCCAGCAGCGGCGCCCTGCTCGGCCTGCTGTTGGGTGCCATCGCAGCTTACAGCATCGCCGCACTGGCAGGCTGGTCAGTCGCGTGGTCACCACTGAGCCTGGCCGCGGCGGTCGCAGCCTGTATCGCAGTGGGTCTGGGTTTTGGCGTATTCCCAGCGCGCAAAGCAGCGGAACTGGACCCGATTGCAGCTTTACGCAGTGACTAAATTATTTTGCAATTAGTGAATTTAGCTCCCAAAACCGAAAACAGTTTCTTTAATCCATTTATAGATACGAAGCTGCTTTCATTCCCGAATGGGGCTACCAACATTGAACAAAGTTATCTTGGATCAAGATATGAAACTAAAAAATCCCTAAACACTTTTGTTGAACCCAAATAATTTGGATATGCTTTCTTTAAGTTTTTAACATTTTTGGCAGAAACGATAACCGCTGCCACAAGGTCACTCGAAGATTCACTTTCGGCGAGTTTCTGTAGTGCCTCATTCTTATCTCTTGCCCGATATGGTGTCACCGTACCTTTAAATCGAGATTCGTCCACCCTAAACAATCTCACTAAGTACAAGTCATCAGGCCGAACTTTTTTAATTGTTAAACTTGCGTTACCCGTTGTTAACCGCATTGCTACATTGTATTTAGCAAGCCTTTTCCGAACTTCTAGCTGAGTTTCCAGAAGCCTTAACTCATCAATACTCTCATCGAGTAGTTTCTGCTCCAGTACAACTGCCCCCTCTTTGTGCGCCACCAAAATCCCAGCAATTTTAAAAAATCGCCTCCATTCAACGTGTCCATCAACTGAAGTCTTTAAATTAAAATTTTCAAGGGTATCTATAATTTCTAATGACGTTGCCCACGCATGTTGAAGTTCGGTTCGTAATTGCACTTCTATTTTTGTGTTCTTCCACTGACTGTCTATTTCTGCACCAGAAAAACAACTGTACACAAGATGCACACCACCATAACCGCTTTCTTTAGGAGTTAAATAATCATAAGTTTTTGTTATTCTGTGTATTGAGCGACTCTTACCAAGCCTTTCGCGCAATTCATTCAACTGCCGGAGGTTTGCAACTATTGCTCGACAACCACCTATATCCTGCATTCGCGTCAGATCAATCGCGTTTTCCCTCTGCCCATCCAGAGTTGGACGTTCTAATTTATGAATAATCGTGGAAAGCATTTTCAACCGTCTCACCACAGTTGCGTTCTTTGATACTCGTTTTGTTGCACTATCAATATGATTCTTAATTAGCATCAAAGGGTACAAATGAATCTCGCGATAATTCTGAATTTTTTCAATAGCATGCCTGCGCTCTTCGTCAACGCAACCATGCCTAATTGAATGCCCTGCTCTAGAGATGTCTTTCTTTGAAAACCTTAAACTACATTTTTGACTTTCGTAAACGCGATTCACCATTTTTTATCTACCTCCATCTGAAGTCTAAGGTCGAAGACTACATCTGCTGAAACAAATGCGTGTGGTTGCGGCTGACTTCCAGCTTTTCCGGCTGGCCTTTAACGCTCAGCATCAAGCGGCCGCGAAAATCGCGGCTGACTTCGGCAATCGCGGACACACTCACGATGGCCGAACGATGGATGCGCCAGAATTCTTGCGGGTCCAGTTCATCTTCCAGTTCTTTCAGCGATTTGCGGATCAGGTATTCAGCCTGTGCCGTCTGCACCAGGGTGTATTTTTCATCCGATTTAAAATACAGAATTTCTTTGGTGCTGATCATGCGCAAAGCATTGCCGACACTGGCCTGTATCCAGCGCAGATACTCTTTGTTCGCGCCTTGCTGCTGCATCAGCTGGGTCAGTAAATCCTGGACCTGCGTCGCCTTGGCCGAGATAGCGGTCACAAGCGGCGCAGCACCTGCATCTGCTGGCTTGGCTGCACTTTTGGCGGCATCGCGCTCTTGCAGCCGCTGCTGCAAACGCTCGCAGGTTTGCTGTAAACGATCTGTCTCAACCGGCTTGAGCAGATAATCCATCGCTCCTCGCTCAAAAGCGGCAATCGCGTAATCATTGTAGGCTGTCACGAACACCAGTTGTGCCTTACCAGCCAATTCCGCCGCTGCTTCTATGCCATTTTTACCGGGCATGCGTATATCCAGAAATACGATGTCAGGCTGACTCAGCGCAGCCTGTTCCAGCGCCGCAATTCCGTTCGCTGCCTCAGCGACTATCTGCAAGTCCGGCCAGACCGTACGCAAGCGGCTGCGTAACAGGTCGCGCATAGGCGCTTCATCATCCACGATCATTGCTGTTCTTTGCATCATGCGCTCCGAAGTAAATTCATCAGTGTTTTGCTAAGCGGCTTCCAGCGGAATCTGCAGCGTAAAACTGGCGCCGCCGGATTCAGGAATTTCAGTGATCAGCGCGGCGCGGATACCATATAAGGCCTGCAGCCGTTCGCGGATATTACTCAGCCCTACCCCATCCTCGGCATGCGGATTCAGACCGATACCATTATCGCTGACCCGCAGCAGGATATGGTGTGCATCGCTGCTGGCATGGATATGTATGTGGCCACCATCAGTCTTTGGCTCCAGGCCATGTTTAATCGCATTTTCCACCAGCGTCTGTATCATCATCGAAGGGAATTGCGCCTGCGCTAAAGCCTCAGGCACCTCAATCTGATAACTCAGGCGCTCCTGCATCCTGGCTTGCATAATGTTCAGATAAGCGCGCGACAAGTCGATTTGCTGCCCCAGCCTGCCCATGCCGGGCTGGCGCATTTGTGGCAGTGCTGCACGCAGATAGCGGATCAGGTCGGCATGAACCAGCGCAGCACGCGCAGCATCGGTTTCTATCAATTGTCCGATCAGGGCCAGGGTATTGAACAGAAAGTGTGGCTCTATCTGCGCCTGCAAAGCAGCCATTTCAGCCTCTATTACACGCCGTTCCAGCGCCTCACGGTCGGCGCGGCTGGCGGCTGCCGTGGCGGCCATTTCGGCACGTCGCTTGCCACCAGCCAGGCTCTTGATCAATACCGAAGACAACACCAGCACCGGTGGCAAAGCGCCTAATCCCAACATGCCGCCTATGATCATCACCAGTAGCGAGACCAACAGCAGTTTTTTCCACGGCACCACGGCCAGCCAGTCAAAAAAACGCCACCACAGAATGCGTACCGTTTCCAGCATATTCAGTACGGCATCCAATACCGGATTGTCATCTTTGGGTTGCATGTGTTTACTCCCTGCCATCCTGTTCAATAACTTCCACCGCCTTTACCGCTTGCGGAACGAGGCATTTGACCAGCAGCGTCGTGAGTACCAATATGAATACCAGGCCAGGCAAAGCCAGCATTGCTCCCAACAACAAGGCCAGAAAACACGCAGCCAGACAGCGTTTCCAGCTGGTCGCTGCAACGCGGATCACATAAGATTGCCAGAAGTAACGCAAGGTAGCACCCAGATTCAGGCAAAAGTCCAGCACCGGATTTGATGCGCTGTCCTTGTTACTGTTAGTGTTGTTTGTGTTGTTGGTATCGTTCGTGGTGTTCATGCTGTTCTCCTTAGTGTGATTGAAATCTGGTGTCAGTGAGAACAGCATAAACAATCAAAACAGGCATCACATCCGCGCTGCGATCAGTGGCAGCAGCTTTGGCTCAAGTGGTAGATACAGCAGATAAACGGGAGCCCATCTGCACACTGCCCGCTCAGACAAACAGACCAAGGCTGAGCAGGAGTGCACGTTAGGCGCAGTGACGGCCTCAATTAAGCCAGTACCCGCAGTGAGTAGTCGGTAGCTTTGATATCTTTGGTCAGGCTGCCGATAGAAATACGGTCGACACCGGTTTCAGCAATCGCACGTACCGAGCGCTGATCGACGCCGCCTGAAGCTTCGAGCAAGGCACGGCCCGCATTGATGCTGACAGCTTCGCGCATCATGTCGGTATTGAAGTTATCGAGCAAAATAGAAGTCGCACCTGCATTCAGCGCGGCATGCAGCTCATCCAGGTTTTCTACTTCGATTTGTATGCTGACACCCGCATTCAGCGCCAGTGCATGCTGCATGGCAGGTGCGATACCGCCTGCGGCGGCGATATGGTTTTCCTTAATCAGGATGCCATCATACAAAGCCAGACGCTGGTTTTTACCACCACCGACACGGACTGCGTATTTCTGCGCCAGTCGCATACCAGGCAGGGTTTTGCGGGTATCCAGAATGGAGGCCGTGGTACCCGCAATCAGTTCCACATAATGCGCAGTCGCTGTCGCAACCGCCGATAACATTTGCAGGAAATTGAGTGCCGAGCGTTCAGCCGTCAGCAAGGCACGCGCAGGTGCCTGGATTTTGCAAACGACGGAATTGGCAGTCATTGCATCGCCCTCGGCATATTGCCATTCGACGCGTATGCGCTGATCGCAAGCCTGCATCACCGCATCGAACCAGGGTGCTCCGCACAGTATCGCGTCTTCACGCACGATAACCTGTGCCTGCACCATTTGTTCTGTCGGCACCAGCAAACCGGTCAGGTCAGCAGCACCCACATCTTCAGCCAGCGCATCGCGCACATTGCGCTCAAACGCAGACTGTAAATCGGCATCAAAAGGGAAGTGTTTGTTTTGTAAATTGCTGGACATATGATTGAATTCTGTTCTTGTTCAGTGTCTTCAGTTTGATTGGGTGCTTAGTTTGCCGTCTGCTGGCGGGCGCTGGATCAGGCCGGGCCTATGTTCTGGAACAGAGCACCATCTTTAGCCAGGTCGCCGGATGGACGTACATTGGCTTTCTTCGCAGCCGCAAAATCCAGCATACGGTTAATGCACAGCTTGGCTTTTTCCGCCGTCGCAGGCTCAACCTGAATTTCATTATTGCCCTGCTCCAGCACAGCCAGCAAGTTGCGCAAGCCATTCATTGCCATCCACGGGCAATGCGCACAGCTCTTACAGGTGGCGCTGTTACCCGCAGTCGGTGCAACGATGAAACGCTTACCCGGTGCGGCCATTTGCATCTTATGCAGGATGCCATTGTCGGTGGCGACGATGAATTCCTGTGCATCCAGCGTCTGGGCGGCATGGATCAGTTGCGAGGTAGAGCCGACCACATCGGCCTGTGCCACCACGGCAGCCGGGGATTCCGGATGTACCAGCACCTTGGCATGCGGATATTCGGCCTTGAGCACATCAAGCTCTATGCCTTTGAATTCATCATGTACCAGGCAGGAACCCTGCCATAACAGCATATCGGCACCAGTCTGCTTTTGAATATAGCCACCCAGATGTTTATCCGGTGCCCATAAAATTTTCTTACCCTGCGCATGCAGATGTGCCACGATATCGAGGCCTATGCTGGAAGTTACCATCCAGTCGGCACGTGCTTTGACTGCCGCGCTGGTATTGGCATAGACGACTACAGTACGGTCAGGATGCGCATCGCAGAATGCGGCGAATTCGGTGGCATCGCACCCAAGATCAAGCGAACAGGTCGCATCCAGATCTGGCATCAAAATAGTTTTTTCCGGGCTCAGGATTTTGGCGGTTTCACCCATGAAGCGCACACCGGCCACAATCAGGGTTTTGGCGGCATGGTCGCGTCCGAAACGTGCCATTTCCAGCGAATCGGATACGCAGCCGCCAGTTTCTTCAGCCAGGTCCTGCAATTCTGCATCGACGTAGTAATGCGCCACCAGCACGGCCTGTTTTTCTTTGAGCAGGCGGCGTATTTTTTCTTTCAGTACCTGTTTTTCTTCAGCACTTGGTGCTTCCGGCACACGTGCCCAGGCATTGGCGGTACAACTGCTGCCCTCTTCCATCTGAGGGCGTTCAAATTCGATGACTTTGGTGTTTTCCATCATGGTTCTGGCTCAAAATAACAAGGTGTTTGGCTGTGGGCTGCGCTATGAAGTATCAAACTTTCAATAAAACAGCGGGGCAAAAATCATGATTTTCACCCCGCTGCAGTCTGATCGCAGAGACAACTCAGCGTTAATTCAGCGCTAATTTAGCACTAGTATACGCTGTTACCAGATGTTTACGCGCTTTGCCCCCTGACGCAAGGGCGAACGTTCGCCCTGGCAGCTGAAGGCTGACGAGAATTCCGGCATATTTGCAAGTGGCGCAATCACACGGTACTTGTCCGGAGAATGTGGGTCAGTCGCGATTTTCAGACGTAACATTTCATCACGGATGGCGCTGCGGAAGCTTTGCGCATTAGCAATAAAGAAACGCTGGTCCGGTGTCAGGCCATCTAACAAAGCTGGCTGAGGATTTTTCTGCAGTGAAGTACGCAATGCCTGCAAGGCGATCTTCATGCCACCCAGATCGGCAATGTTTTCACCTGCCGTCAGCTTGCCATTAATATGCAATTTGTCGATAGGATTGAATTCATTGAACTGGGTTTCTATCGCTTTAACGCGGGTCAGGAATTTTTTCTCATCCTGTGCAGTCCACCAGCTTTTCAAATTACCGGCCGCGTCAAACTGACGCCCTTCGTCATCAAATGCATGGGTCAGCTCATGGCCTATGGTTGCGCCGGTATTGCCATAATTGGCTGCCGGGTCCGCCTGCACATGGTATAGCGGCGGTTGCAATATACCCGCCGGGAACACCATTTCATTCATGGTCGGGTTGTAATAGGCATTCACGGTCTGTGGCGTCATACCCCATTCATTGCGGTCTATCGGCTTGCCAAGACGGGACAGCACACGCTGAAATTCAAATGCCGAAGCGCGTGCCACATTATCCGCATACGAGCCGCGATCGATTTGCAGGCTGGAATAATCGCGCCATACATCCGGATAGCCGATCTTGACGACGATGCTGTCGAGTTTTTTGTAGGCTTGCTGTTTGGTTTGTTCGGACATCCACTCCAGCTTGCCTATGCTGTCACGCATCGCCGCCTGGATATTACGCACCATGTCCTGCACACCCGCCTTGGCTTCTGGCCCAAAGAATTTCGCGACATATAACTGACCCAGCGCTTCACCTGCTTGTGCATCGATATTGGCCAACACCCGCTTCCAGCGTGGTTGCAATTCCTTGGTACCGGCCAGGGTTTTGCCATAGAAATCGAAATTCGCATTCACAAAAGCCTGACTCAGGAAATTGGCGCGACTGTTCGCGACATCCCATTTCAGATAGGTTTTCCATTGCGCGAGCGGAACTGCATCCAGCATCTTATCGACTTCGCTGAAGAATTTAGGATGTGCGAGGTTCAGTTGCCCCGGCTGCTGCAGTCCTATGGTTTGGAAATAGCTGCTCCAGTAAGCCGATTTACCTTGTTTTTGCAAACCATCCAAATCGGTCAGATGATAGCTGGCGGCCGGATCGCGTAATTCCACCTTGGTCAGCGAGGCTTTCGCCAGCCGGGTTTCCAGTGCCATTACTTGTGCCGCATGCTGCGCAGACTGTGCCGCGTCCTCACCCAGCAAACTAAAAATCTGCTTCATATAGGCCAGGTATTGCGCGCGGATCTCCTTGGTCTTCGCATCATTCTTCAGGTAGTAATCACGGTCTGGCAAACCCAGACCACCCTGACCCAGCTGCGGAATATAACGCTTGCTGTCTTTCAAATCCTGATCGACGGAAAAACCAAACAACGGCATCACGCCTTGCTGGTGCAATTGCGCGATGACGCGTATCAAACCGGCTTTATCGCTGATGGCATCGATCAGCTTAAACTGCGCCTGCAAAGGCTGGGCGCCTTCGCGCTCGATACGGGCTTCATCCATGCCGCTTGCATAGAAATTACCAACCAGGCGCTGTTGCGCATCCGGTGACTGGCTGGCAGCGGCCAGCTCTGCGATTTCTTTCAATGCGAGCAGATTACGCTCAGTCACTTCATCGTACGCGCTGTAACGCGAACGATCCGCCGGGATAGGATTATTTTTGAGCCACAAGCCATTCGCATATTCAAAGAAACTGGTGCATGGATCGGCTTTCAAATCCATGGTATGCGCTTCCAGCACAAAGGCATTGCTCGCAGCAGGCGTCGCCTTTTGTGCGGGGCTCTGCGCTGCAGCGGACAAGCTGAGCAAGCCACAGGCCACTGCCAGGGCACTGCGTTTTAAGCGGAGTAAAGGTGTTTTCATTTTTGGTCTGAATTAGTCTGAATTAGTCTAAATAAGTTGGCTATTTTTATTGTGTCAGAGGTAAAGGATTTTTATTGCTTGTAATCACCTGCACGCCCAGACCTGAAGCCTGGGTGGCAAAACGATACACCCTTTGTGTCGCTTTCTGGAAGTCTTCAGGTTTAGCCTGTGGTATTTCCATGAATTTCTGGGGATTGAGGTCGGTCAGCGGGAACCAGGAACTTTGCACCTGCACCATGATGCGATGACCGCGCCGGAAAGTATGCAACACGTCGGGCATGCTGAACTTCACTTCCGTGACTTCATTTGGCACAAAAGGCTGCGGCTTTTCAAAACTCTCACGGAACTTGCCACGGAAAGGCTCACCGCGTACCAATTGCTGGTAACCGGCCAGCGTCGTTGACGGTGGCGGCACATCACTGCCACGTTCACGTCCACCGCTGCGTTCCGGATAGTCATCAGGATAGACGTCGATCAGTTTCACCACCCAGTCCGCATCGCTGCCTGTGGTCGATACAAACAAGCGTGGCTGTATCGGACCTGCGATGGTCACATCCTGTTCCAGCGGCTCAGTCTGATACACCAGCACATCCGGCCGTACCGAGGCGAAGCGCTGGTCGCTGACCATGTATTCACGCGGCGCACCGGTCGCTACGTAAGAAATAAACGGCACCGGCTTTTTAGGATCAGCAATGTATTCATCAAAACCAGTGTTAGCGGCGTTTGCAGTATTTGCGGCAGCAGGCTGCTTCCAGCTGAGCTTGCCGTCAGCACCGAAATACAAGGTCGCTGCTTTCGCCTGCTCAGGCGGCCAGCTCGCATACTGACGCCAGATATTGGTGCCGGTTTCAAATGCATTCACCTCCGCCACGGATTTGATCTTGGCATCTTTCAGGTGATGTTCAAAAAACGGGAACAGTAACTGCTTGCGATAATACTCGCCGGTTTTGCTGTCGAAGCTGACCTGGCCCAGTGATTTGCCATCCGCACCAGCCCAGCCGCCGTGTACCCAGGGTCCGATTACCAGACCATTAAACGGGGCACGTTCGCCATTTTTTTTGACTTGCTGCTTGCGTATCGCATGATAGGTTGTGAATGGCCCTTGTACATCTTCTGCATCGTACCAGCCACCTACCGTCAGCACTGCTGCACGGATATTTTTGAGATGCGGCGCGATGTTACGCTCCTGCCAGAAAGCATCGTAAGTGCTGTGCACGATAGTCGGCATCAGCAGCTCACGTTGCTTATCACTGAGTTGCGCAGTGATATTTCCCAGCGTCAGATGCTTGAGGAAATACTGATAGCCATCGTGGGTACCGTAATCAAACTGCCCCCAGGACTTGGGCAGCGGCGTCGGATTTTTTTCGACAGTGAAATTCGAATAGAAATCGAAATTAGCCGCCAGCATGAAAGCGCCGCCGTGATAAGAATCATCCCCCATATACAGATCGGTCACTGGTGCCTGCGGCGAAGCCGCTTTAATCGCAGGATGTGAATCGATAATGCTGGCCGAGGTATAAAAGCCAGGATAAGAAATACCCCAGATACCGACTTTGCCATTATTGCCTGGCACATTCCTGAGCAGCCACTCTACCGTATCGTGCATATCCTGGCTCTCTATGCCCTCACCAGCGGCGCGCGCGGCTTTGGCATGTGGCGTCATTTCCTGCCAGACGCCCTCAGACATGTAACGGCCACGTACATCCTGGCTCACGAAGATATAGCCACTTTGCTCAAAATCACGCCCCGGCCCGAGGGAGTTGGGATAAAAATCAACGCCATAGTGCGTCTCGCCACCCGCATGCACGCCGGAGCCGTAAGGCGTGCGCTGCATCAGAAACGGGTAAGTCTGGCTACTATCCTTTGGAACATACACTACAGTAAACAGCTTGATGCCGTCGCGCATAGGAATCTGGTACTCGTATTTGGTGTAGCGTTCGCGTACTGTATTGACAGGTGCTTCAGCGCCATCTGCAGCGGAGTTGGCAACAACGGAAGATGTTGCTGCTTGCGCCAGGCCGACATAACTCTGGGTGACTGCAAACAGTGCCAGCGTGAGCACCTTATATTTGAAGCTAAGGTTTATTTTCATTATTGTTTCCCAAGTTAACTTATTTATTTATTTTCATTTTCGCAGAGATCGCGGATAACCGGCATTTCCATTTATACAAAATTCTGTTTCCCGCTCAAAAAAGTAGCAGAAGACAGCACCATAGCGCACACCAGATGCCTCTTTCAGCAAGCTGATTCCCTGTGTCAATTTACTGCTATGATGCAGAAATACAGCAACCTGGGCCGCCCAAACACTCGAATCTCTGGCACAGGTACACAGATTGCGAATCCCGCAATAAGTTTCCATTCACAGGAAAATAGTAAGGCTATAGGAGGCATGATGAAAACCTGGATGATCACTGGCACCCTGCTACTCGGCTTAGGGGCAGCAACACAGGCACAGGCTGGCGTCCACGCTGGCTTGCGCATCAATCTGACGCCGGTTCATTACAGCCACCACCATCATCATCCCTGGTACCGGCCCTATTATGGTGTCGCACCTGTGTATTATGGCCCTGTGTACACGCGCAATATTGTGTACCCGGCTCCGGTCGAGGTCAGGACAATATATACCCAGCCGGTTACGACGTATTCCACCAGCAGCTACAGCATAGAACCAGCGCCAACTGTCATCTACAGGGATGAAATACGCACAGCGCCACCTATCACAGCCCCCAATGAATGGCTGTATTGCCGTGAGCCGGACGGCTTCTACCCCGCCATCAAACAATGTCCGGGCGGCTGGCAGAAAGTTGCTGGCGGCAGAGAAAACTAAATCTTTTTTTGCCCGGTCTGACCTGGGCAAGGATGCAATTGCTCCAGTCTTTGCAGCTCAGCCTTTAATCGCTATACCTAATTCCAGAATAGGCAGCAGGAAGCGCTCCGCTATGGCGTAATACCTGCCCATTCAAGAGCTTCATACTGAGCTTGCCCGGGTAAAAATTATCGGAAGAAGCAATGCCGGATCGATTCAGGAATAGCAGGTATTCCTGCTTAGGGCGAAAATCGATGCCCGAGGCATTGCGCATTGCCAGACGCACGCCATGTTCGCGCACTTCGCCACCGAACTGCACCAGCGTTATCTGACTGCCTGCTGACATGGGCATGTCGGCACGCATCACTTCACTGATGACAAACTCTGACCTGGTCAGTATCTGGCCCCGGTCCGAAGTAAAAAATGATATTGAATTAAGATTTCTGGCACGAACCACAAAGTCAGCCGAACATACACGCTGGTATAAGGCATATTCGTTCCGGTTCGTAAAGTCAGACTCTGAACCGAGCAAGGGGCGATCTGAAACCAAATTATATTCAACGCCGGGTTTCATTTTACCAAGATGGCTGAACCTGGCCTCCGCATCGGCCAGATCGAATGGCTTAGCGCTGGCTATATCAACTGAGCCCAAACACAAAGCAATGGCGAAGGATAAACACACCCTGATCAGGAGCGCCCCAGGCAAGCGCTGGCTACCTGACACAACACAAACAAAACAGCTGAATTTGCTGCTCATACACCAAGCTCAATTGAGATAAAAACGTTTCGGCCAAAAAAAAGGACGTTGGGCTAAACTGTACCCAGCGTCCTTCTTTACAATACAACTATTTACTTGGCGAGTATCTTACGTATCGCCGCTGCAAGTTCTTCTGCCACAAATTTCGCGACATAGGCGTCAGCGCCTACGGTCCGGATATGTTCTTCATTGGTGGTGCCAGACAAAGAAGAGTGGATGATCACCGGCAGGTGTTTGTAGCGTTCATCCTGTTTGATTTTTCGGGTCAGCGTGAAGCCATCCATTTCCGGCATTTCCAGATCAGTCAGCACCATCGCCACTTTATCGCGCAATTGTTTGCCTTCATTCTGGGCTGCTGCTGCAATGACTTGTAATTTATCCCAGGCTTCCTTACCGGTCTTAGTCATAATAAACGGCGCACCGATCGCACCCAGTGCTTGCTCGATCAGACTACGTGCCACACCGGAATCATCGGCTGCCAATATGACTGCACCCTCTTTCATATGCAGTTTATCGCCTATGGTTTCAGGATCGACGTCTTTCGTATCGGAAGGCGTGATCTGACGCAGGATTTGCTCCACGTCCAGCACTTGTGCCAGCCGGGTGTTTTCTGTATCACCGTCGAGGCGCGCAATACTGGTCACCATGCCACCGACTGCACTGCTTTCTGCGGACAAGACCTGGCTCCAGTCCAGGCGTACGATTTCTTCCACCGATTCGACCGCAAAACCCTGAGTGGTACGCGCATATTCGGTAACCAGCATGATATTGAGGCCAGTCTTAGGCGTACAGCCAACCACCGATGGCAGATCGATCACAGGAATGATCTGCCCGCGCAGATTCACCACACCCAGCATGTGAGGCAAGGAACCAGCCACCGCCGTGATAGTCGGCATAGCAACGATTTCCCGCACTTTAAATACATTGATACCAAACAGCTCGGACCGGTCGCCGCTGGCATCACCGCCCAAACGGAACAATAACAACTCAAATTTATTGGAGCCTGTGAGGTTGGTACGTTCATCAACTTCTTGCTGTACGGTACTCATATTAGTTTCCTCAATAGTGAAAAGATCATACTTAGCTATCTTACCAATTTCACAGGCCGAACCCAAAGAAATTGATATCCCCACAGAAATATTTACCGCAATGTGTCGCTTTCACATCTTAGGTGATTTATAGCATACGCAACAAGCCAGACTGCATTGTTTCCGTCAACTAATGTTACTTAAATGCATGAATTGTACAAAAACGACTATATGCGAGCCTGCATCTATGGGTTACGGCTGGCAGCAACACCAGCTGCCAGCCGCATATACATCCCATTTAGCCTGACTTTAAGATGCGGTAGCAAGGCACATAAGCCTTGCCCGGCAGTTTCATCCTGTGTTGCGCGATGAACGCGGTGAGCAAGGTATCCATGGAATCCATAATAGCCGGATCACCCCGCAATTCAAAATGGCCGTGTTTTTCTATCGCACGTATGCCCTGGTCCTTCACATTACCTGCCACGACGCCCGAAAAAGCACGTCTCAGATTGGCTGCCAGCATATGTGCGGGCTGGTTTTTATGCAGCGCCAGATTATGCATATTGGCATGGGTAGGTTCAAACGGATGCTGGAATTCACTGTCGATTTTGAGCATCCAGTTGTAATAATAGGCATCGCCATGGGCTTTACGGAAAGCACGTACCTCGCGGATTCCAGCCTCCACTTCACGTGCGACCTGCACCGGATCGTTAACGATAATCTTGTAGCGTTTCTGCGCTTCCGCACCGATGGTATCGCCAATAAACTGATCTATCTGTCTGAAATAATCGACTGCACCCTCAGGGCCAGTAAAAATCAGCGGGAAAGGCAAACCGGCATTTTCCGGATGCAGCAGTATGCCGAGCAGATACAGAATTTCTTCTGCAGTACCGGCACCACCAGGGAATACGATCACTGCGTGACCGACGCGCACAAAGGCTTCCAGCCGTTTTTCTATATCCGGCATGATGACCAGATCATTGACGATAGGATTAGGGGCTTCCGCTGCGATGATGCCGGGTTCGGTCAGACCGATATAGCGGCCATGCCCGGTTCTTTGTTTGGCATGACCTATGGTTGCGCCTTTCATCGGTCCCTTCATCGCCCCCGGACCACAACCGGTACAAATATCAAGACCACGCAAACCCAGCTGATAGCCAACCTGTTTGGTGTAATCGTACTCAGTACCTGAAATCGAATGACCGCCCCAGCACACCACCAGATTCGGGCTGACCTGAGGTCGCAGCAGATTTGCGTTACGCAAAATGTGGAATACCGCGTCGGTGATTCCCTCGCTGTGACTCAGATCAAATTTAGCGCCCTGCGCGATTTCGGCATTAATAAATAAAATGTCGCGCAATACGGCGAACAGATGTTCCTGTATGCCCTTGATCATCACACCATCAACGAAGGCGCTGGCGGGAGCACCCTTCACGTCGAGCTTGATGCCGCGTTCACGTTGTATGATATTGATTTCAAAATTTTTATAACGCTCCAGCAATTCCTTGCCGTCGTCCAGACCGCTGCCGCAATTCAGTACCGCTAAGGCGCAATTGCGGAATAACTGATACAGCCCGCCATGACTGCTGTCGAGCAGGCGTCCAACTTCGGCTTTAGATAAGACTTCCATTCTGCCTTCAGGCGAGATTTGGGTATCGTAAGTAGCTTGGCTCATGATGGCTCTCCTTTTTTTATCAGCCTGCGGTGATGCAACAGCCAGACAGCATTGCGCTGACCAACTGTTTCCTAAAACCATGTTGCCCATTATGCAGGGTTTCACTGCACAAGCAATCCTTGACGGCGATAAAATTCCTATGCTGTCGGGCACAGCGCTTCACATTGCATTCAAAAAGAATGAAATAAAAAATAAATCCGGCAACCCCCTTGTATATACCAGCCCAGCCATGTATTATTCGGCCTCTTCAGACGCGGGGTGGAGCAGTCTGGCAGCTCGTCGGGCTCATAACCCGAAGGTCGTAGGTTCAAATCCTGCCCCCGCAACCAGAATTTCATAAGCCACCGGCTGCTATGCAGCGTTAAGGTGGCTTTGTTATTTGCACGAAGGATGTTGAATCAAGTGCGCTTCAGTTTCAAACTGAACCCGCCTGTTGAGCATCATGTCAACGTGCTGCATTCTGGCAGCTGATGCCTATGTGTTCTGCACTCAGTTCAAATTAGTCCGATGAAAGATTACAAAGACAACGCCACGATGGAATTGCCGGGTTTGAACGAACCCATGCATGAAAACAGCGATCACAAAAAATCGCAGGCAAATTCAAAGCGCGGCAAAGTCATGAAACAGGTGCAACTGGATTTACTGGCCGATCTGGGACCCACCGATATCAGTGGTTTGCCAGCCTGGGTCAACGATGAGAATCTGGATCTGACTGGCTTACCGGTCTGGCGCTGAGGCTGATGATAGCAACTACTTCAGCAAGGCCTTAATCACCGCCCATTGTCGGCGCGAAATCAGTAATTTCTCTTCGCTGCCAATAATGCGCAATTGCCAGACTTCACTGACCTTTTCCTGCTCACTGCCAGATTCGGCAATTAACAAGGTTTTTTCCACACCGGCGATGGCTGCGCGCGCGACCAGCGCATTGCGATGCACTCTGACAAACAGACCACTGAACTCTTCTTCCAATGCAGTCAGGGATTCTTCGATCAGATATTCTTTTTGAGCTGTGTGCAGACTCACATATTTTTGCTCGGCCTTCAGATACAACACATCCGTTACAGGCACCAAAGTAATGCGACCACGCTCGGCCACCGAGAAATGCTGACGTGAGTCTGTTAACTCTGACTGCTGCGTCATTTGCCGCTGCCGCGTCTGCGCACGACTGGCAACGCGCTTCAAGGCTTCTGCCAGCCTTGTCGCACGCACCGGCTTGAGCAGATAATCACTGGCATGCACATCGAATGCACGTAGCGCATATTCCTCGTAAGCCGTGACAAAAATAATGTCCGGCACTTCCTCAGGTGCCATCAAGGTATGCAGTTTTTCCGCAAACTCAATGCCATTCAATCCCGGCATTTGCACGTCCAGCAAAATCACATCCGGCTTCAGCGCCTGGATTTGCGCCAGCGCCTCCATCACCTGACCACACTCACCCAGCAATTGATGCGGCAATTCCACAGCGATATCGCCGAGCAAAGCCTGTAGCCGCTGGCGCGCAGGTAATTCATCATCAACTATGTATAAACGGATAGGCGTCATGGTCGTCAGCGGCGTGCCGGAAAATACAGTTTCACTTCAAAGTAGCCATCCGCAGCCATACTGCTCATGCCTGCCTCCACGTCATAGAGCAAAGCCAGGCGCTGCCGGATGTTTTCCAGTGCCATCTGATTGCCAGATGGCGTACCGGATCGCGCATGCTGCGGGTTTCTGATACGGATTTCAATCTTATTTAAACTTTTTTTCAATTGAATTGAAATGTCAGACTTTTCTGCCGACGGCTCCACGCCGTAATGCACCGCATTTTCTATCAAGGGCTGCAGCAGCAAAGAGGGTATCTCCACCTCGCGCGCTTCATCGTCTGACAAATCTGGCCTATCCCAGATCACATGCAGGCGTTCACCCAGACGCAACGTCTCTATTGCCAGATATTGCTCACACAGCCGCAATTCATCACGCAAACTGATCATGGTGCGCGTGTCGCGCATCAGGATGCGGAATAAATCCGACAAATCTTCCAGCACCACTTCGGCACGGCGCGGATCTGTTCTGATCAGTGACAGTGCAGTATTGAGGCTGTTAAACAGAAAATGAGGCCGGATACGGGCCTGTAAAGCCTGCAGCCTGGCCTCGCCGAGTGCGGGCGAAAAGGCACGCGTACGCATTTCAAAATACTGTTGAAACAGCAGTCCGGCACAAGCCGCTGCCAATACCACGAAAGCCAGATCCAGCCTGGGGAAAATCAAAACAAACCAATCCATACTGCGCAGTGAACCTATCGCCAGCCAGCTCACCAGTGCCGGCAACAGCGCACACAGGCTACGCTGCAGCAGCGGTGGCAAATAGACCTGATACAGTGCTCGCCGGCACAGACACAGCAAAAACAGCGAGCACAGGCAGATCAGCTCTATCAGTATTGACGCCTCCATGAAATTACCCAGCACCAGCCAGACACTGTCGCCGCGCGACCACAATCCGGCCAGCACCACCACACTCACCGTGAGCAGCACGCGGAAAACCACACCGAGATTGCAGCAATCCGGGATGTAGGGCTCAAAGCTGGAGGCGGGTGTTTTCTTACTCATCGATGCTTTTATTCGGGAAAATGAGGCGCTTGCTTTATAATCTGCTGAAAACTTACTGCAAACCGCTGCCTATTACGGCAAACCATTCATTATGACATCACAATTCAATAAAAAAAGCGAAGCCTGGTCGGCGCGCTTCTCTGAACCTGTTTCTGATCTGGTCAAACGTTACACCGCTTCGGTCTTCTTTGACAACCGCATGGCGCTGGTTGATATCCAGGGTTCGCTGGCACATGCTGAAATGCTGTGCGCGCAACACATCATCAGCGCGCAGGATTATGCCGATATTCAGCGCGGCATGCAGCAGATACTGGGTGAGATTGAGTCTGGCAAATTTGAATGGCTGCTGGATCTGGAAGATGTGCATCTGAATATAGAAAAGCGACTGACCGAACTGGTGGGTGACGCTGGCAAACGCCTGCATACCGGCCGCTCCAGAAACGATCAGGTCGCGACCGATATCCGTCTGTATATGCGCTCTGCCATCGACAATATCGTCGATCTGTTGCGCGCTTTGCGCTCGGCACTGATTGATCTGGCTGAAAAAAATGCAGATACGATCCTGCCTGGTTTCACCCATATGCAAGTGGCACAACCGATCACCTTCGGCCACCACATACTGGCCTATGTAGAAATGTTTGGGCGTGATACCGAGCGCATGCTGGATTGCCGCAAACGGGTCAACCGCTTACCACTGGGCGCCGCCGCGCTGGCCGGCACCACCTTCCCTATCGACCGTGAACGCGTGGCAAAAACCCTGGGCTTTGATGAAGTTTGCTACAACTCGCTCGATGCCGTCTCTGACCGCGATTTTGCGATTGAATTCTGCGCAGCCGCAGCACTGGTGATGACGCATATTTCACGCATGTCGGAAGAACTGGTGATCTGGATGAGCCCACGGGTAGGCTTCATTGATATCGCCGACCGCTTCTGCACCGGCTCATCGATCATGCCGCAAAAGAAAAATCCTGACGTACCTGAACTGGCGCGTGGCAAAACAGGTCGCGTCAATGGTCACCTGATCGCCTTGCTGACGCTGATGAAAGGCCAGCCTCTGGCCTACAACAAAGATAATCAGGAAGACAAAGAACCTTTGTTTGACACGGTTGATACCGTGGTCGATACCCTCAGGATTTTTGCTGACATGGCCACCGGCATCAGCGTGAAGCCAGAAGCCATGCGTGCCGCTGCTTTACAAGGCTATGCGACCGCAACTGACCTCGCGGATTATCTGGTGAAAAAAGGTTTGCCATTCCGCGATGCGCACGAGGCTGTTGCCCATGCAGTCAAAACCTGCGTAGAAAAAGGCTGTGACCTCAGTGATATGTCACTGGACGAACTGCAAACTTACTCAGGCTTGATAGAAGCTGATATTTTTTCAGTACTGACACTGGAAGGCTCAGTAGCAGCGCGCAATCATGTCGGCGGCACGGCACCCGCACAAGTGCGGCTGGCGATCGCGCGTGCGCGTCAGCAACTGGCTTAAGATGCCTGGTCCGCGTTCGCGCGGACCAGTTCGTGTCATCTAAGGCACTCTCCGACACAAGGAACCGCATTCCTGATTGCCGACATCTGTACTTCACCATACAATCAGCAGATAACGATTAAAAGCGTCCGGAGATACAATGTCGCAGCAGTTTAAGCTTTATGCCGCACTCTTGAGCCTGTGCCCATTCATGGTACAGGCGGCCGATGTCCGCATCGGCCTCGCCGCTGCATTGAGCGGCCCTACCATCAAGTACGGTGGCCCGATACGGAATGGGCTGATGCTCGCTGCCGACAGCATCAATGCGCAAGGCGGCATCAATGGCAATAAGCTGGTATTGGTGATTGCCGATGAACAGGGTAAAAAAGAAGAGGCAGTCAATGTCTTTAAAAAGCTGATTTATCAGGATAAGGTATTGATGCTGTTTGGCCCTACCCTGTCTAACTCCGCATTCGCTGCTGACCCCGTCGCCAATCTGGCCAAAACTGTGGTGTTCGCAACCAGCAATACCGCTGATGGCATCACAGCCATGGGACCCTACACTTTCCGTAACTCCGTCACCGAAGCAGACGTGTTACCGACTACAGTACGCGCCGCGATCAGACAGTTCCAGATCAGGAAGGTCGCCATCATTTATGGCAATGACGATGCGTTCACCAAGAGTGGCTATGATGTGTTCAAAAACACCCTGGCGGATCAACACGTCCTGGTCACCAACACAGAGACCTATAGCAAAGGCGAAACGTCCTTCAAAGCGCAACTCAACAGAATTAAAGATTCGGCACCCGATGCCATCGTATGTTCTTGCCTGACCGAAGAAGCCGCCAACATCATCCTGCAGACCCGCTCACTGAGCATGAAGCAGCCCTTCATAGGCGGTAACGGTTTTAACTCATCTAAGCTGTTTGATATAGCCAAAGATGCCGCCGATAACACGCTGATGGGCAGCCCCTGGTCAGTTGAAAACGTCACCCCGGCCAATAAGCAATTCCTGACCGATTACCGCGCCAGATTCAAGACTGAACCCGATCAGTTCGCCGCTCAGGCTTATGATGCGATGTACATTGTGGCGGAAGCGCTCAAAACGATACGCTTAAGCGGTGACCTGGCTAAAGACCGTGTCGCATTGCGCGATGCACTGCCTCAGGTAAGGCATGAAGGTGCGACGGGTAAATTTGCGTTCCGCAAAGCGCCTGCCAGAGATGGCAAGGAATCGGGTTACGATGCGCAGCAAGAGGCCATCGTTAACATTGCCAAAGGCGGCAAATTCGTTTTACTTAAATAAAATCTGCGCAAAGTTTGTACAAACCCGGCAATACAGACTGGACCACAAACAACAACGGCAAGGACTTTCATCCCTGCCGTTGTGTATATTCCTTGCATGATCAGTCTGGCTGCATCCCTGCATTTAATTCTTAAATTTCTTAATTCCCCGCCACCATCATATTTTCAATCAGGATGGAGCCGGTCTGTTTGGTACCACGGATCAGTGTGTCATTACCAATCGCGACGATTTGACGGAACATATCGCGCATATTGCCAGCAATCGTGATTTCTTCAACCGGATATTGGATTTCGCCGTTCTCCACCCAGTAGCCAGATGCGCCACGCGAATAATCGCCCGTCACATAATTCACGCCCTGCCCCATCAGCTCAGTCACCAACAAACCGGTACCCATTTTTTTAAGCATACCGGCGAAATGATCACCCCGTTTGGTTTGCGACGACAGCAGACTCAAGTTATGCGAACCTCCCGCATTACCCGTAGTTTGCATGCCCAGCTTACGCGCCGAATACGAGGACAGGAAATAGCCTTGCAATACGCCTTGCGTAACCACTTCACGTTTATTGGTGCGCACACCCTCGTCATCAAACGGAGAAGAGCCCACCGCACCCGGCACATGCGGATCTTCCAGCACTTGTATATGCGATGGGAAAATCTGTGTACCCAGGCTATCGAGCAAGAAGCTGGATTTACGGTATAAAGCTCCACCCGAGGTAGCCTGCACAAAGGCACCCAATATGCCTGCAGCTAAAGGCGCCTCAAACAAGACCGGGCATTGACGGGTTGTCAGCTTGCGTCCATGCAGGCGCGCCAGTGCACGCTCAGCGGCAAAGCGACCGATTTCTTCGGGCTTAGCCAATTTGGCAGGATTACGTTGTGAAGAGTACCAGTCATCGCGCTGCATCGCTGCGCCCTTACCGGCAATCGGTGCTACCGAAATGGTATGGCGTGAGATCGGATAGCCACCGATGAAACCGCGCGAATTTGCAGCCACAAAATGCGACTGCTGTACATGTACGCTGGCGCCTTCGCTGTTCGTGATGCGCTTATCGACCGCAAAGGCAGCCGCTTCTGTACGCTGGGCGATTTCTATCGCTTCTTCCGCGCTGATCTGCCATGGGTAGCACAGCTTGAGATCACGCGGTGCCAGCTCCAGCATATCGGCATCCGGCAACCCGGCGCAGTCATCCTCGGCGGTGAAGCGCGCAATATTGTACGCAGCCTCCACGGTGTCACGCAGCGCACGCTCAGAAAAATCCGAAGTGCTGGCATTACCACGACGCTGACCCAGATAGACCGTAATGCCTATGCCTTTATCGCGGTTCAGCTCTATAGTCTCTACCTTCCCTTTGCGCACGCTGATCGACAGACCACCACCTTCACTGATCTCGACCGCCGCATCCGACGCGCCTTTTTCTTTCGCAAAACGTAACATATCATTCGCGATCTGCCGCAACTGATCCTGGGAATGGGAGAACACGGGTTTGCTCATAGACGTTTTCTTTACTATAAATACGAGGATAGGGCTGCCAGTTCTCAGGCCGATGCGACACCGGAAACTGCGCACTGCAGACAGCGCGCGGCAGCTTTTCGACTGCATCCCGGCTGTCAGAATGGGCATTTTTGTCGCGGCGCCCACTAAAACGGGTATCATAGCAGCCGTTTCATAAAGTTTATACAGTAAAGGCGCAGAATTATGCCAAATCCAAACCGTGGCTCATGTGGCTACCAATCCAACGAGTTCGAACAAGAGTACGAACGTCCATCAAAATCCCAGCTCAAGCGCGAGATGACCGCCTTGCAAAAACTGGGAGAAGAACTGGTTGAACAGCCGCGTGACCGTGTCAAGCGCGTTCCTATGCCAGAAGACGTGCGCGACGCGATTCTGGAATGCCAGCAAATCAAGAACCACGAAGGTCGCCGCCGCCAGATGCAATATGTCGGCAAAAAAATGCGCACGCTTGATGAAGAAGAAGTCGCACTGATACAGAAAACCATCGATAGCTGGAAAGGCGCGTCTAAATCCGAGACTGCAGCAATGCATGCGTTGGAACGCCGCCGTGACAAATTGCTGGCCGATGACAATGCGCTCACAGAATTGCTGGCTGAACATCCGGAACTGGATGTACAGCAGTTACGTACCCTGATCCGCAATGCGCGTAAAGAGCAGGCGGAAAACAAGGCGCCGAAAGCCTATCGCGAAATCTTCCAGATCCTGAAGCAGATCAGCAAAAAACCAGCTGGCGCGCAGGACGAGACAGATGAAGAAGATGCCGAGGACGAAGCCTTCGATGAGTGATACCGAACGCGCTCTACGTATCGGTCTGGTCTCAGTATCAGACCGTGCTTCGGCCGGTGTTTATCAGGATCAGGGCTTGCCCGCTTTGCAGGACTGGTTCAGTCAGGCACTGGCCACGCCCTGGCATCTGGAAACCCGCCTGATTCCTGACGAGCGCAGTGCGATCGAAGCAGCACTGACAGAACTGGTCGACCAGGCGCATTGCGATCTGGTGGTCACGACCGGCGGCACCGGCCCGTCACGGCGCGATGTGACACCGGAAGCGACACTGGCGGTGGGCACCAAAGAAATGCCTGGCTTTGGCGAGCAAATGCGTCAGATCAGTCTGCGTTTTGTGCCGACGGCCATCCTGTCACGTCAGGTTGCGGTGATACGTGAAACCGACAGCCATGCCGCACTGATCATGAATTTACCGGGTCAGCCCAAATCGATTAAAGAAACGCTGGAAGGCTTAAGGGATGCGGATGGCAAGCTGCTGTTGCCCGGCATCTTTGCGGCTGTACCGTATTGCATCGATCTGATCGGTGGCCCGTATGTGGAAACCCATGCCGCTGTATGTCAGGCGTTCCGCCCGAAATCAGCAATACGCAAACAGCCGGACCCAGCCTGAAACGGCATAGTAAGCACCGCTTCAATACCCAACACCGCGTTAACACTTAAACTGAGCATCAGCCTGTCATGAGCCAATACCTGACCACCATAGAACTGGAAAGCGCCCCGCAAGTAACTGCCTCCATCATCTGGATGCATGGACGGGGTGCGGACGCCAATGATTTCGTCCCTATCGTCAAAGAGCTGGATTTGCGCGCCTGTCCGCCCATCCGCTTTGTGTTTCCGAATGCGCCAACCATGCCAGTCACCATCAACGGCGGCTACGTCATGCGCGCCTGGTACGACATACTGGGCACCGACATCGCAAGACGTGAAGATGAAGCTGGCCTGCGTCAGTCACAAGGTGAAATAGAAAAACTGATCGCCAGAGAAATCGAGCGCGGCATACCTGCGCATCGCATCATCCTGGCTGGTTTCTCACAAGGCTGCGCCATGACCTTACAAACTGGCTTGCGCTACCCGCAGCAACTGGGCGGCATGCTGTGCTTGTCGGGCTATGTGCCACTCAGCGCGCACATCGCTGCCGAGCGTCACCCTGCTAACCAGAATACGCCGATATTCCTGGTGCACGGCGTAGCTGATCCCGTGATTCCTCTGCAGCGAGCAGAACAATCGCGTCAGTTGCTGGAACAATGCGGCTACCAGATAGAATGGCACACCTACCCGATGCCACACTCCGTCTGCGCGGAAGAAATCGTCGATATCGGCAACTGGCTGACTAAGGTGTTGGCAGACTGAGCTGATTAGAGGATATGCGCAAGGCATCCAGAGACGCTTTGCGCTTATCTGCACCTCACTTCAGACATGATTTCTCAGCACAGCTCAGCCAGCATGCAAACGGAATTGCATGCAAAGGGCTACTTCATTCTCAGAAAATTTCTGAACTCTACCGAACTTGAAGCCTTACGTTCTGCCTGCACTGCTATTCAGGAACAGTATGGCGTCAGACAAGTGCTGCAACAGTATCCGGCAATTCAGGCTGCACTTCCGGTTTCAGCAATGCATGCGGTGCTTAGCGTGCTAGGTCTGAGCGCAGCGAGCACGGTACGCAGTCTGTTTTTCAATAAAAATGCAGCACACAACTGGCTGGTTCCCTGGCACCAGGATAAGACTATTTGCGTCAATACATCTTCAGCCAGATTGAGGGACTATCAAAAATGGACGCAGAAAAATGGTATTTTTCATGTGGAGCCACCGGCAGATATCCTCAATAGTATGCTGACCTGGCGCTTCGCACTTAACGATAGCGACCGGGATAATGGCGCACTGAAGGTGATCCCCGGCAGTCATCAGGCAGGGAAATTGACACTGGAAGAAATCAGCCAGCGCAGCGCCGCTGACCAAAGTCACTACTGCGAGCTGCAGGCTGGCGATGTATTACTGATGCGGCCTTTGCTACTACATGCGTCAGATAAATCCAGACTCTGTCAGCAAAGGCGAATTCTGCATCTTGAAATGAGTGCAGCCTCACTGCCCTTTCCCTTACAGTGGGCAGAGCGCATGCCATCAATAGCGCACACATAATTTCGTACTGCCAGTACCGCCACTGACCGCATTATGCAAGTTCTGCACTGTGATCCAGCGGCCGGGGCCGCGATAGATGCGGCCATCGGGCAGGCGCTCCTGAAAAACGCATTCCAGGGTTCCGAGTCTGAGTGCAAATTGTTCACTAAGTGTAGGTTTAACTGAATTGGCGCGCGGATCGCTACGCACCAGCTCTTGTGGCGTGGCTTTATCCTGAACCAGCCAGTCACGCCGAATTTGCAGGTCCAGTGCTGCTGGTTCAGCTGGCTGAATATCGCCTGCTAATTCAGAATTGCTGGCTTTGCTGGTGTTATTTGTATTGGTGATCTGAGCAGATGTGGATGCAGATGCCGATACAGCGCGACTCAGGCGCCGCCCGGCTGACTGTGACTGAGTTGGCAGAGTTGGCTGCTCCGGGTCGCGTGCAGTCAGCGTGCGCTGACGCGGCTCAGGTGACAAGAGCAGCTGCATGATTTGGCTTTGCGTCGCGGAGCCAGAGCGCAAAGGCTCAAACTGACTGCGCAGCAAAAGAGCGATCAGTCCTGAATGTGCCAGACCCAGCAAGAACAGGATGAGCACATGTGCTCCATGCTGTCTGGCTGGCCAGCGTGTACGCATAGGATCAGCTAAAGTCTTTCAGCGTTTCCACATCGATCTGTACCGATATCTCACCGGCTGACAGCCAGATCTGACCATCCTGTATCGTGCATTGCAATTGCATGGTGCGTTGTGCCAGTTTTTCCAGTGCCTGACTTTGTTCGGACGGGATATTTCTGACGCACAGATTTTTCGCGCGGTCTAAGCGGCTGTTCATCTGCTTCCACCAGACATCGCTGGCACTGGCATAGCTGTACACATACACCTTATCAGAACGGCCGCAAGCCTTTAATAAGCGGCGGTCATCCGGCTGGCCGACTTCTATCCAGGTCTGGATCGCATCGGTATAGTCCTTTTCCCATAAATCGGGTTCTTCTGTATCCGAAATCCCTTTACCGAATTCCAGCCTTTCTGCGGCATGAATCGCGAAGGCTAATACCCGCACCATCATGCGTTCATCGGTTTCCGACGGGTGTCTTGCGATGGTCAGGTTGTGATCCGCGTAGTAGCCGCGGTCCATATCAGAAATATTGAGTTCTGCTTTATAAATGATCGATTTTAATGCCATTATTTGAATACGACTGTCTTATGTCCGTTAACTAAAATTCTGTGCTCCACAAAGCACTTGACTGCGCGTGCCAGCACGACGCACTCCACATCACGCCCGATTGCGGTGAGTTCTTCCGGCCCCATCGCATGATCAACCCGCGCCACATCCTGCTCAATAATTGGACCTTCATCCAGATCGCTGGTGACAAAATGCGCGGTCGCGCCGATCAGCTTCACGCCGCGTTCGTGCGCCTGGTAATACGGTTTCGCTCCTTTAAAGCTGGGCAGGAAAGAATGATGGATATTGATGGCGCGGCCTTTCAGATCTTCACACATCTGTTGTGACAGGATCTGCATATAACGCGCCAGCACAACCAGTTCTACATCCTGCGCTTCAGCGATTTCCAGTATCTTTTTTTCCTGCGCACGCTTGAGACCTTCCGGCGCCCCGGCAGCTAAGGGCAAATGATGGAAAGGAATGTTATAGCTGGCGGCCAGTTGGTAAAAATCCGGATGATTTGACACGATGGCGCGTATATCTACCGGCAGCAAACCGCTTTTATGACGGAACAATAAATCATTCAGACAGTGGCCTATACGTGACACCAGTATCATCACACGCGGCTTATGATGTGCGTCATGTAACTGCCATTCCATCCCCAGTTCCTGCGCCAGTCCGGCAAATGCCGCATGCAAATTAGCATGACTCGCGCTGTCATCTTCTGCCGCAAAATGCACACGCATAAAGAAGCTGGCGGATTGTGCATCGCCGAACTGGGCTGAGTCAATGATATTGCATGCATATTGACTCAGTAAGCCGGAGACGCGATGCACGATGCCACGCTGATCGGGACAGGACAAGGTCAGGATAAATTCAGGTTTTTGACTCATTTTCGATTTTTCGTTGGTTCGGCTATTCGGATGAATAGGGTTTTCAAATAATATTCGGATATTTCTGCAAACAGCAAAGTGTGCATTGTCGCATGAGAACGCGTTTTTATTCAGGCCGGGCAAGGCTGGCGGCACTGACAAAATCTGGATTCATCAAAAAAATTTAAAAAGTACGATCGTTCTATTTATTCTGATTTGATGTATATTGTGTGCGGCGACAAAAAAAGAGATTCATCCGCACCGCACGTGCACGCTGATATCCCCCTAAAAAAACGGAGACAACATGAACCAACGTATCAACCACCAAATCCGTCTGGCTGCCCGCCCGGTCGGTTTACCACAAGCCAGCGACTGGCAATTCACCGAAGAGCCGCTGCGCGACTTGCAGGACGGCGAAATCCTGGTCAGAACCATTTACCTGTCGCTGGACCCAGCCATGCGTGGCTGGATGAACGAAGGTAAATCCTATATCCGCCCGGTTGCCATCGGTGAAGTCATGCGTGCGGGCGGCATCGGCCAGGTGGTTGACTCCAAATCGCCACGTTTTAAAGCCGGTGATTATGTATCAGGCGGAACCGGCGTGCAGGAATACTGGATAGGCGATGCCAGCGACAAACACGCGGCTTTTTATCCGGTCTCGAAGAAGCTGGCGGCACTGCCAAAATTTCTGAATGCGCTGGGTATGCCGGGGATGACCGCGTATTTCGGCTTGCTCGATGTCGGACAACCTAAAGCGGGCGAAACCGTGGTGGTATCGGGTGCCGCCGGTGCGGTAGGACAAACCGTAGGCCAGGTCGCCAAACAAAAAGGCTGCCGCGTGGTGGGCATCGCAGGCGGCAAAGAGAAGTGTGATTTCGTGGTCAATGAACTGGGTTTTGATGCCTGCATAGACTATAAAAACAGCTCAGTCAAAGAAGGACTCAAAACACATTGCCCGAATGGCGTGGATATTTACTTCGACAACGTCGGCGGTGACATTCTTGATACGGTGCTGACCCGCATCAACCTGAAAGCACGCATCATCATTTGCGGCGCGATTTCCCAGTACAACAACACCACGCCGGTCAAAGGTCCGGCCAATTACCTGTCTTTACTGGTCAACCGCGCACGCATGGAAGGCATCGTGGTATTTGATTATGCGAGCCGCTATGCAGAAGCCGTTGCTGAAATGGGCAGCTGGATGCAACAGGGACAATTCCATACCCGCGAAGATATCGTGCAAGGCTTAGAACAGTTCCCGCAAGCCCTGCTGATGCTGTTTGAAGGTAAAAATTTCGGCAAACTGATACTGCAAGTCTCGGAAGAATAAAGCAGATAGCCGCAAATAAACTGCCGACCAAAAACGGGAGGGACTGGAGGAGCTGGCTGATGCCGGCTCTTCCACTTACCAGCACTGCCTCATCCATATACAGCGTATGCGCTTAGCGCGCCTGTCACTACATCAGCGCCCCATCGCTATCTCCGGCTCACTGACTCCATCTCTTTTGCAAGGCTGGTTCAGACCAGCCAGCCGCTGCAGCTTCAAGGCTCAAACCTGAATTAGCTACAAGGCTATTTTCTGTCCTGCGGTCTGCAAACGCGATGACAAAAACCAGTCACAAGCGCTGAAAAGAGCACGGCTTGCCCACCCTACGCTCTTTAGGTTTGCACGCTAAATATATTTGACTTTTCGCAAATCTGATATAAATATATTTAATCATTGCACCAATGCAAATTTTTTCTTGAAATTATTGCTTTATTTACTATTTTTAATGCCTAAATCATGGTTGTTGGTATCAAATAAATAATAATTAGAAAATTCAGCTCTGCCATTCCGAATAAAAACAAACAAATATTCATTTTACCCACTCACCTCAAGGAGGACACTGACAGGCTTCAACGATGTGCAAAACAGTTAAGCATCTACACGTCATGGACAAACTACCAAGCATCCATGCCAATAAAGGAGACTCAATTGAAACGCTATCTTTCCACCGCCTTACCCCGTTTACTTATTTCCTGCGCAGCGATCAGCGGCGCGCTGCTTGCTTCAGAAAGTCATGCGACTGACGCTCAGGACAAGCTATCCCCGCCAGTCAAAAAAACCGCCAGCCTGGAGTCTCAGGCTTCCAGCCAGCACCACCAGAAAAAATCCTACACTGCTGCCGAACGTGCACCGCAACAGGCCAGCCAGATCAACGCCCGTACCAGCTATGGCAGCGCAGACCAGCCGGCTGTTCCAAACCGCCCCTCGTCCTTGAGCACGAATCTGTCCAAAGCTGAACTGGCCAAGTCATCGCGTGGTTTAACACTGGACAAAGCACTGGCGGCCTGTGATCGCAATGCGTTTGCCTCGGCAAGCGGAGCCGCACTGGTAAGTCTGGTGAAGTCCTCAAGCTCAGCTTGCATCAATGATTTATTCGGCGTCAGTGGCGCTCAGGCGTATGCCATTTTTAAAGAAGCGCAAATGGTCACGATTGCCAAAGCGTTTGAAAGCGAAGCGGCCAGCTATAACGGCAGCAATACGGGTAGCGCATTGCAAATGGTGATGTTTTTGCGTGCGGGTTACTATGTGCAGTTTTACGATACAGCAGTGGGCAGCTATGGCACGAATCTGCAGACAGCGATACGCGCAGCCTTAGATGCATTTATCAAGAATCCGAATTTTGCGCTGATTAATGACGTACACGGTGAAATTCTGTCTGAGTTCATCACCCTGATAGACAGCGCAACTGAGAACGCACGCTACCTGAACACGGCGGTCAAACGCATGCTGAGCCTGAATAGCAGCTTCCTCAATTTTTGGTATATGCGCAGTGCTGTCAACAATGCATTCACTGTTCTGTTTCGCGGGCACCAAAATGCCGACTTCAAGTCGCTGGTGCAGTCTGACCCTGCTATCGTGGACAGCCTCTACAATTTCATGAATGCGAACTTCGGTTTGCTAGGGACAGATAACGACTATCTGGTTGCCAATGCAGGCCGTGAAATGGCGCGCTTTCTGCAATATAGCGAAGGCGGCGCATTAAAAAATCTGGCCAAATCCCGCGTAAAAACCATGCTCGACCGTAGCAATGTGACGGGTAGCACTGCAGCTGTCTGGGTTGGGCTTGGTGAAATGGTCGATTACTACGATAAGGCAAATTGCGCTTACTACAATCTGTGTAATTTCCAGTCTACGCTGGACAGCAATGTGCTGCCGGTACGATATAGCTGCTCCCCGACACTGAAACTCAAAGCACAGTCGCTGACCAGCGCACAACTGCAGGAAGCCTGCAGCATCGTCGGCGGTGAAGAGTCGTATTTCCATCAGCAGGTACAGTCTGGCAATGTGCCGGTTGCGAATGACAATAACAAGCAGCTGGAAATGGTGATTTTCAATAGCAGTAAATCCTACGCCACCTATGCCGGTGCAATTTTTGGCATCGATACCAATAACGGCGGCATGTATCTGGAAGGTGATCCTTCCGCCGCGAATAACCAGGCACGTTTTATCGCTTACCAGGCCGAATGGAAGCTGCCTGCTTTTGAAATCTGGAATCTGACCCATGAATACATCCATTACCTGGATGGGCGTTTCAATATGTCTGGTGATTTCAATGCGGCCGTCAGTGTCAATTCTATCTGGTGGATAGAGGGTTTTGCGGAGTATATGTCTTACTCGTATCGTAAGCTCGATTACAACGACGCTAAAACTCAGGCAGCCAGCGGCGCCTATAAACTGAGTCAGATTTTCAACAACGATTATTCGTCCGGCCAGACCAGAGTGTATAACTGGGGTTATCTGGCAGTACGCTATATGTTTGAGAAACAGCGCAATCGGGTCAGCACGCTGTTGAATTCCTATTTCCGGCCAGGGAATTACAGCGCCTACACCAGCTACATGAATGGCATCAACACCACGCTGGATGCCGACTTCAGCGCATGGCTGCCTTGCGTGAACAATGGCTCTTTACCGCAATGCAGCTCAACCGTGCCACCGGCAAACAAACCACCGCTAGCCGCATTCAATAGCAGCATCAATGGCCTGAGCGTCAGTTTCAGCGATACTTCGACCGACAGTGATGGCAGCATCGTCAGCCGTAGCTGGGACTTTGGCGATGGCAGCAGCTCCAGCGCCAGCAACCCTTCGAAAACCTATAGCAATCCGGGTAGTTACACGGTTACTTTGACGGTAAAAGACAATGCGGGCGACAGCAGTAAAGTCTCAACAACCATCAATCTCAGCAACGGAGGAAACTTACCAGAATGCCCGGGTAGCGCTGCTGCACTCGGAAAAAACTGCAGCCGCAGCAATGTGAGCAGTGTGGCAGGCGACTACGCTTATCTGTATCTCAGCGTACCGGCTGGCACCACCAAACTGACCATCAGCACCAGTGGCGGAACCGGCAATGCGGATATGTATGTGAGCACCAATGGCAGCTGGCCTTCACGCGACCACTACAATGCGAGCTCGGTCAATCCGGGTAACAATGAAAGCGTGATCATCAACAACCCGCCTGCCGGTTACATCTATATCAGCTTATATGGGGTGACTAAGTTCTCGGGTCTGAAAGTCACAACGCAATACTGAATATAAACCCGCTGAAAGCGACAAAGCCCGCAGTGCCGGGGCTTTGTCGCCCATGCTTAGATCGCAGTAAGCGCTTCAGTCACGCTTTAAGTAAGGTCGCAGCCAGTCCAACCCGGCTGAGGTGCCAGCCGCCGGACGGTATTCGCAACCGACCCAACCCGCATAGCCCGCCGCATCCAGTTGCGCGAACAGATAGGGATAATTCAATTCTCCCAGCGAAGGTTCATGCCGTCCCGGCACCCCGGCGATCTGTATGTGCGCGATCTGGCCGACCTGACGTCGCAAGCCTTCCAGCATGCGGGTCGTCACATCGCCCTGCATGATCTGGCAATGATAAATATCGAATTGAAGCTGCAGATTTTCGACGCCGATTTCATGGCAGATTTGCTGTGCGTCTTCCTGCAAATTCAAAAAATAGCCTGGCATATCGCGGGTATTAATCGGCTCGATCAAGACGATCTTCCCATGCCGTGCAGCGTGTAATGCCGCATACGCGAGATTGCGCTGATACACCGCACGGCAACGCTCAGGGTCTTGCTGCACATCGACGATACCAGCCATCACATGAATGAACGGATTACCCAACACTTCGGCATAACGAAGTGCCAGGTCAAAGCCCTGTCTGAATTCGGCCTCGCGTCCGGGCAAAGCCGCAATACCGCGCTCACCAGCGGCCCAGTCACCCGGCGGTGCATTGAATAAGACTTGCTGCAAGCCCGATGCATCGAGTGCATCACGCAATTCCTGCGCATCAAATTCATAGGGAAACAGATACTCAACCGCTTTGAATCCATCCTGCGCAGCAGCGGCAAAACGCTGCAAGAAGGGATATTCCTGATACATCATGCTGAGGTTGGCGGCGAACTGAGGCATGCTTCTATCCTTAAGTGAGTTGACTGAGAACGGAAGAGATTGTCCGCTCAGCTTTTCCGATTGGCATACCGCTGCGCCAACACAGTACAGACCATTAACTGTAACTGATGAAACAACATAATAGGAAGTAAAACTAAACCGGCCGAGCCGCCTGCAAACAACACTTTGGCCATAGGCACACCGCTGGCCAGACTTTTTTTCGAGCCACAGAATACGATAGTGATTTCATCTTCCTTAGAAAATCCAAGCCGCCGGCTGCCATAGGTCGTTGCCAGCATAATGATGGTCAGCAGCAGTGCACTGATCATCAGTATCACCAGCAGCATCGTCAGCGGTACACGCTGCCAGATGCCCTGCACCACCGCTTCGCCAAAAGCCACATACACCACCAGTAAAATCGAACTCTGATCCAGCTTTTTGAGCGCACCCGACCAGCGGTCCACCCATTGCCGTATCAAGGGACGCAACAACTGACCCGCAACAAAAGGCAGCAAGAGCTGCACCACAATCTTCAGCACCGGCTCCCAGGAAAAAGGCACACCTGATCCAGATTTCACGATCAGACTGACCAGCACAGGCGTGATGAATATGCCCAGAATATTACTGGCCGAAGCACTGCATACCGCAGCCGAAACATTGCCACGCGCGACAGAGGTAAAAGCGATTGAAGACTGCACCGTAGACGGCAGCACACACAGATACAGGATGCCTAAATAAATTTCTGGTGTCACCAGCGGCTCCAGCACCGGCCGCAAAACCAGACCCAGTACTGGGAACAGCACGAAGGTAATGCCCAATACCAGCAGATGCAGCCGCCAGTGCATCATGCCAGCCACCACGGCTTCACGTGATAAACGTGCGCCGTGCATGAAGAACAGCACAGCGATCATCAGCGTCGATAAGCGGTCAAACGCCAGGGCATAAGCGCCGGTCGCCGGAAAAAAACTGGCCAGCGCTATCATCCCCAATAACATCATGGTCATCGGGTCAGGAGAAAAACGGAAGTGTTTCATGATGAATTCTGCAGTCTGAGTTTTGGGATTGTACCGGAAAGCGACATCCATCCCACTTGCCAACCAAAGAATTCCAGCTCCCAGCAAGGAATTTTCATATAAAAACAGCAGGCGCCTTCAGCTCGCCAAAGATTCTATGGAATTCTGTTTTTACGCCTTGAAGCACCCGGTTTTTCTTAGGATTAGCGCAGCGTTCGCGGTATATTTTCAGGCCTTGCATCATGCATGACTGCAGGCTGCCCGGCTTGCACGCTACAACACTGGAGACCACATGAAAAAAAATCTGATAGCCGCACTGATCGGCCTGGCCTTTGCCTTCCCTGTCAGCAGCTACGCCAACCATCCGAATGACACCGAAGCCTATCGCTGGAATCTGCAAGACCTGTATCAGGATCGCGCAGCCTGGGATATCGATGCAAAAAAACTGGAGTCGCAATTGCCGCAACTGCAGACTTGCAGCGGCCATTTGGGCGACACACTGCCGAAATTCAAATCCTGCATGGACTTGTATGCCGATATCGCAAAACGCTATGCACGTCTGAGCACCTACGCCGCCCAATTCCGCGATCAGGACACTGGCAATAACGCCGGTCAGGATCTGGCGCAGACCGCCGACATCCTGGGTAGTAAATTTGAAGAAGCCAGTTCCTTTATCCGCCCTGAAGTGCTGAGCCTGGGCGCAAAAAAAATCGATGGCTTCCTGGCTAAAGATAAATCCCTGAGCATTTACCGCCACCCGCTCAATGACATCCTGCGCGGTGCCAAACACACGCTGGATCAGAAGTCGGAAGCGTTGATCGCCACCTTCGGTATGGCAACCGGCACCGCCAGCGCGGTTTACTCCACGCTGTCGAATGCCGATATGCCCTGGCCTAAAGTTAAATTATCGAATGGCGAAGAAGTCGTGATCGACCAGGCGGCCTACACCAAATACCGCGCCGCGTCGAACCGTGCTGACCGCAAGCTGGTGTTTGATGCGTTTTGGGGCAAATGGAAGGAATTTGAACGCAGCTATGGCGTGACGTTTTATGAGCAACTCAAAAAAGACAGCACCTATGCCAAGGTCAGAAATTATCCGGATTCGCTGACCCATGCACTCGATGCCAATAATCTGCCGCGCGCGGTGTATGACACCCTGATCAGCCAGACCCAGGCCAATCTGCCTACCCTGCACCGCTATTTCAAGCTGCGTGCACGTATGCTGGGTGTAAACGATCTGCGCTACTACGATATTTATCCGCCGCTGGTATCGGGCGACTTCAAATACAGCATCACTGACGGCGTGAAATACATGCTGGAATCGGTCAAGCCACTGGGTGAGGATTACACCAAGGCGATGAGCAAGGCGACTACCGAACGCTGGATGGATGTCTACCCGCGCGCGCGCAAACGCTCAGGCGCTTACATGACCGGCGCTGGCTATGAGGTGCACCCTTACATCCTTTTGAATTACAACGATGATTACGAGTCGCTCTCCACGCTGGGCCACGAATGGGGCCACGCGATGCACTCCTATCTGGCGAATAAGGCGCAACCCTTCATCACATCAGACTACCCGACCTTCACCGCAGAAATCGCTTCCACTACCAATGAAGTGTTCCTGCTCGATCACATGCTGAAAATCGCAAAATCGGATGATGAACGCCTGCTGTATCTGGGTTCCGCATTAGAAAACCTGCGTGGCACTTTCTTCCGCCAGGCCATGTTTGCCGACTTTGAACGCGAAGTCCATGCCAAGGTCGACAAAGGCGAATCCCTGACTGGCGAAGGCCTGAGCCAGATCTATGGCGGCATTCTGAAACGCTACCATGGCGATCAGGAAGGCATCATGAAAATCGATGAGGTGTATACCACAGAATGGGCTTACATCCCACACTTCTACACCCGCTTCTATGTGTTCCAGTACGCGACCTCTATCGCTGCCGGTTCGATGTTTGCCGATGAAGTGTTGAAAGGCACACCAGGCGCGCGCGACAACTACCTCAATATCCTGAAAACCGGCGGCGCCGCCTACCCCTATCAGCTGGTGAAGCAAGCCGGCGTCGACCTCGCCTCACCCGCCCCGTATCAGGCGGTGTTCAAGCGCATGAACAGCATCATGGATCAGATTGAAGGGATACTGGCTAAAAAAGCGCGCTAAGGCAATTTCAGCTTGTTTTAGTTTATTGCAGCTTGGGTTTGGTATAGATGCGATCAGCCTGCTCCATCATGGGGATGGCTGGTCGCTGCATGTTCACAGCGTTTGTACCATGACGCTGCTTTCCAGTTTAAAAAACAGCTAAAGATTGGGTAAGCGCAGATATGCTGCAAGCGATATACAGATTAATTCCCCGGCCCGGTCTGAAACAAGCGCACGATCTCTGGTTTAGGACTGGCCTGACCATTCCAGTGGGCACCGGGTTTGAGCGCGAATCGTTGTACCCGGCCTACCGGTAAAGGAATGCGGTGTGTTCCCTTGACCAGGGCTGCCGTGATCTGATTCGGATCGTCTCCCACTGTGACCTCTACCGCTGACATATCGTCGTCCCCGGGCAGATAGGCGTTGTCTTCCAGTTGCCGTCCCGGGTACAACTGATCAAACGCTGCGCGTACCTCATGCAAATCGGCTTCAGGTCCAGCCCGCTTACGCAGATTAAATTCCAGCCACAGGTAATGACGCTGCCCAGCCTTGTCCTCGAACCAGAACATTGCAGTCTCGGGAATACCACGCATCGCAGCGACTTGCTGGTAGACCGACAGCTCCCAGGCAGCGATGGTTTCAAACTCACCATTGCCCTGATAACTGTCCAGCTCTATCAGACGCGAAACATTGCCTGCCAGGGTATGACGCCAAGGGAACT
>NZ_JACOGD010000019.1 GCF_014284235.1 Cognatundibacterium curvum | reverse complement strand
GAGTTGCGCGGCTCGGTGGTTGGCTCTGGTTTCGAGTTCGGCATAAGTCCAGCGATCAATACCATCGATGACGGCAATCGCTTGTGGCGTGGCGCTGCCCTGCATACTGATTTGCTGCTCCAGACGCTGACTGTGCGCCATCGCTAAGCGTGCGCCTTGCCAACGATCCAGCAGTAAGTTGCGCTCAGAGTCTGACAGCAGCTTTAACTGAGCACAGGCCAGCCGGGGTTGCTGTTCGAGTGCACGGCATAAGCCTTCGAGTGCATGCAGCATCCATGTACAGAGCTGCTCCGGTGAGACTGCGTGTACCGCGCTGGCGGTGAGTGTAAAGCCTGTCTCCTGATCGTCGACAGACATCGTGATCGGGTAATTGCTGGCTCCGGCCGAACCCAGCATCTCCATATCCGGCCAGACGCCGTCCTGCGTACCGGGCTGTTTATCGGCCACATAGCGGCAGTTAAGCAAGGTGGTGAACAGTGGCAGTGGTGCAGGCACTGCACTGCAGCTTTGCGCCAGTGCCAGCGGTGTATGTTCATGTTCCAGCAGTTCAGCCAGTCTGGCATGGGTAATACGCAAGGCTTGCTCTACACTGAGCTGACCTGCGCTGACACAGAGTGGCAGCGTGTTGATAAACAATCCCAATGCGCGATCCGCGCCAGCACCCGCATGCATTCGCCCTAACAAGACGGTGCCAAACACGGGCTCATCACGTCCTGTGGTGTGCGCCAGTACCAGTGCCCAAGCCAGATGCATCAGACTCGCACTGCCTACACCTTGCTGACGCACGATCAGGCGCAAACGCCGCGCCAGTTCTGCATCCAGACTTATGCTGGCACTGCGCATGTCGGCACCATTGGCACGCACATCCAGCACACCAAATGGCGCGGTCGCTTCATCGATATGTCCCAACATCTGTGTGAAGAAACGCCGCTGTGCATCGCTGCTCACACCCAGACGTGCGTGAGCCACCACATCACGGAAAGCTAATGGCACCGGCAACAGCGCCTGCAAACCACGTCCTGTCAGACTGATTTCCTGCATCAGCAATTCCATCGAGGCGTGATCCAGTATCAGATGGTGCAGCAAGACTAATAGTAACCAGCGTTGCTGCGCCGGATCATACGCACGTACAGCGCGCAGCAAGGGCGCTTGCTTCAGATTGAGCCGGTAGTGTCTGTTGTCGTAACGCGCTTCCAGCTGCGCCTGTACGCTGAGTTTGCTGTCTGTATCGCACAACTCTTCCACGATCAGGCTGGTCTGGCGCCACACAACTTGTACCGGCGTATCCAGCCCTTCCCAGTGCATCGACGTGCGTAATACATCATGTCGGTCCAGCACGCTTTGCAATGCATGCATGAAGCCATCGAGGCTGGCTTCATGCTGAAAACCGAGCGTTACCGAAGTTAGGTAAGCATCACCAGTGCTCTCCAGCATATGGTGAAACAGCATGCCTTCCTGCAGCGGCGCAAGCGGATAGATATCCTGAATCTGCGCAACACCGCCCGGAATCTGATGGACGATACTGTCTATCTGCGTTTGCGTCAGCTGCACCAAGGGCAGCATAGCGGGCGTAATCTGCGTCGCATCCGGCGCTATCCGGTTAGGCGGAGTCTGTAGCGCACCAGCGTGGCGCTCACTGTGTTCCACGGCCTCAGCCAGCGCAGCCAGCGTGGGTCGGGCAAATAAACTGCTGATATTGACGTGCCAGTCACGCTGACGCATACGCTCCGCCAGTTTGACCGCCAACAGGGAGTGTCCGCCAAGTTCAAAGAAATTATCGTGACGCCCTACCCTGTCCACCTTGAGTAATTCTTGCCACATCGCCGCCAGACTGTGCTCCAGTTCGCCCACCGGCGCGGCATATGGCTGTTGCGCCAGATAATGCTGCACCTGAGGCGCTGGCAAGGCCTTAACATCCAACTTCCCGTTCGCGTTCAAAGGCAAGCTCTGCAGCCACACATAGGCCGAGGGCAGCATTGCGTCCGTCAGCCTGCGGCTCAGCGCACTGTGCAAATCCGCACTATTCTGTGGCGCACCTTCCTGTGCCACCACATAGGCCACCAGCCGTTTTTCTTTTTGCCCTTCGTCCTGGCGCGCGATGACTGCTGCCTGGCGTATGCCCACCTGCTGACGCAGGGTATTTTCTATCTCACCAACTTCGATGCGCTGGCCGCGTATTTTGACCTGGTGATCGGCGCGGCCTAAGTACTCCAGGCTGCCGTCTGCGCGCCAGC
>NZ_JACOGD010000018.1 GCF_014284235.1 Cognatundibacterium curvum | reverse complement strand
CCGATCTGGAGTTTGTTGTGAGGCTGATGCAGGAATGGGGCATCAACTACCATTTCGAGCATAGCGCAGGCGTACACCGGCTCATCCTGTCCGATCACAATGCCGCATTTCACACCGCCTCTGCGGCTTACGTCACACTGCCTTACTACCCACCAGGTCACAAGACCGACCGCGATTACATCCACGCCTTCAGTCCCGAACATCGCCTCACCAGCGGCAGCGTCGCCAGCCGCGACTACGACTACACCCGGCCAGAAGCCAGTCTGGATGCGGGTTTCAGCGATGCTCGCCCTACCGGCCATGCGAACCAGGAAGTGTATTTATGGCGCGATGCGAATGCAGGCAGTAATTACAGTCAGCCGAATGCAGGCAGTGACAATGCGCTTAATCAGACTGAACCGCAAGGCGATTACCTGGCCAGAATCCGTCTGCAAGAACGGCGTCAGCACGGCCAGCGCGCAACCGGCAGCGCCTATTTACGCGGCCTGGCACCGGGCATGAATTTTACGCTCACTGACTATCCGCAAGCCGCAGCGAATATCGAATACCTGATTCTGCACACCACATTTACGCTACAAAATGTGAGTGAAGATACGCAGCGCGATGTGCAGAACAATCTGCAGAACAATCTGCAGCATCATGTGCTGAATGTAGACACAAATCGCCAAACCGGCCTCTGGCAAATCCAAACCGACTTCCACGTCCAGCCCAGTAACTGCATATTGCGTCCCGCACTGACACAAGCCAAGCCACGCAGCCTAGGCCCCGAAGTCGCACGTGTGACCGGCCCTGATCCTGACACCGCTGCTAACAACCTCTACACCGACGTCTACGGTCGCATTAAAATCCAGTTCCCCTGGGACCGCTATGGCAAACGCAATCACAACAGCAGTTGCTGGGTACGCGTCACGCAAGCCTGGGCCGGTAATCAGCTTGGTCAACTCAGCATACCGCGCATCGGCCAGGAAGTCCTGATCAGCTTTATCGGTGGCGACCCCGATCAACCGGTTTGCAGCGGCAGCCTGCACATTCAAAACAACCTGCCGCCCTGGCAGCTACCGAGTCAGCAAGCCCTGACCGGCCTGCGCAGCCGCGAACTCACCGAGGGTGGAGGCAATGCCAGTGCCGGTCGCAGCAATCACCTGATCCTCGACGACACCGCCCAACAAATCCAGCTCCAACTTAAAAGCGACCACCAACACAGCCAGCTCAGCCTCGGACACATCACCCGCATCGACAACAACCGTGGACGGCAAGACCCACGCGGCCAAGGCTTTGAACTACGTACCGACGGCCACGGCGCTGTCCGTGCCAAAGACGGCCTCCTGATCAGCAGCGAAGCAAGACCCCAGGCACAAAACCACCACACCAGCCTGAACGAAAGCGCACAACGGCTGCAGCACGCGCACAATTTACACGCCAGTCTGGCCGACGCCGCCCATCAAGCCGGAGCGCAAGAAGCAAGCGATCAGCCTCAGGTCGCACAAGACCTCGAACAACAAAGTGCAGAAATCGCAGGCACAGCGAACAAGGCAAACAACACAAGTCAAAACCAAAATCAAACCAAAAACCACTTCCCCGAATTCAGCCAGCCCCACATCCTGCTCACCAGTCCAAGCGGCATCGCCAGCACCACCGCTGGCAGCACCCAGCAACACAGCGCAGCCCAACACGCGATCAGCGCCGAACAGCACATCAGCCTCAGCAGCGGCCACAGCGTGCTTGCGAGTGCGCGTAAGGCGATACGGCTGTTTGCTAAAAAATTCGATATCCGCCTGATCTCTGCCCAGGCCGATATCGAAATTCAGGCGCTGCAAAACAGCGTGAACCTGCTCGCCAAACTCGACCTCAGCCATAGTGCAGAAACGATACAACTGAGCGCCCGTCAGGAAGTCGTCATCAACGGCGGCGGCAGCTACAAAAAATGGAGCGCCACCGGTATCGAACAAGGCAGCAGCGGCCGCTACACCGGCCACGCGGCGACACATACAACGACCGGGCCACAGCATTTGCCGGTTAAGAGTTTGCCGGAATCCACGCCCTATAACGAAATGTTTGTTTTGCAGGATATGGCGGGTCGTCCGGTAGCGCATTTTGCTTACCGCATTCAGACTGCTTCCGGACGCATCGTCAATGGCGTGACCGATACCTCTGGTTGCGCACAACGGGTAGGCAGCGGTAATCAGAGCGCAAACCTGGAAATCAAAGCAGCCACCAGGCAGCCAGACCATACCGGATCTTGAGAGGAAGACCATGGAACAAGGACTGTACAACAGCATAACTGGCACCACGCCAGGCGACGATACCGAACATATCGTGCAGGTCGATAAAATCCAGGCCAATCTGTTTTTTGATGGCACACGCAATAACTACTACAACGTAGAAAAAGCAGATGCGGCGACCCGGGCAAAATATGGCGGTGAAGATACCAGCTATGACAATGCGCTGTCGAATGTGGCGCGGATGTGGGAAGTTATCGGTACTGAAAGAGAAAATTCAGATATTGGTGTCTACATTGAGGGCATGGGAACGACCAAGTTTGAAGGCGATGCGATGGCTGGTTATGCCTTAGGCACCGGTGAAACTGGTATTCAGACTCGCGCACAATCTGCCTTTCAACCACTGATTGACGAAGTGAAAAAAACCCGTGGGGACCAGGGGCCCCCCGCTATCTTGGAACTGAATCTATACGGCTTTAGCCGGGGCGCTGCTACCGCGCGGCATTTCGCCCATTTGCTACGCGATCAGCATGAGATCGCCAGGCATTTTACTGATAAGTGGAGCCAGGTTCAGGTCGTGGTGAATTTTGTGGGGCTATTCGATACCGTGTCTTCCGAAGGCATCGCTTATAACAATGATGTGAATGACCTGGGTTTACGATTTAGTGCAGACAGTGCACGCAGCGTGTTTCATTTGATTGCTCTGGATGAATACCGCCTGTGTTTTTCAGACACGACGATAGACAGTGCGCTTAAAGCCACGGTCAGCATCAACAATCTCAGCGTACCCATGGGGTTTGAGCTGGGCATGCCGGGTGCCCATTCCGACGTGGGTGGTGGCTATGTCTGCGATGCAAACAAAAGTGAGATTGAAGTCAGGGATCTGGTGCCACCTGGCTGGCATCCGGATCAGGGCACAACCCAAGGATCGCAGGATTTTGTGTATCAACAAGGCTGGTATCAGGGATCAGATAAAAAAGCCAGTACCTGGCATCCGTATCGGCATCAACGCAGTATCAGCGGTGATTATTACAAGGTCGCGCTTGCATTAATGGTCGATATGGCAGAGCGCTATACCGTAAGCCGCTATAGCGAACAATTAAATATGATCGCACAAACCCCTGCCGTTGCAGAGATACAGACTGCTTTACGTCAGCTGGTGCAAGAGCACGCGTTCAAACCGGGCAAGCCCACCCGTATCAATTGGGAATTGAATGCACAGCTGGGCACAGAGCGCGCTAAGGCATTCCGCCATGCCTATCTGCATGTGTCTGCCAACGATAACAAAACCGGTATGTGGGCGCGCTATCCCACGCCAATCACCTGGGGACGTCATCATGAAATGGGTTAAACCAGACCAAGCCATCATACCCGTCAATTCACAACGCCGTAGCTGGCTGCTGCAAGCCAGTAGTGCTGCGCTAAGTTTGGCTACCGCAGCACCCGCAGGTGCATCAGAAATGTTGAAAGGACTATTCATGTCTGACCATGAAACACCAGAAACCGCCGTGATGAAATGGACTATTTCATTTTGTGCATACAGTATTGATATAGACCCAGGTGCTAACAGCAGGTTAGAAAC
>NZ_JACOGD010000017.1:1730-5253 GCF_014284235.1 Cognatundibacterium curvum | reverse complement strand
CACAGCAAATCCAATTCAGAAGAAGCTTCGTAGAATGTGCGCCGTCTCTATATCGACTCGCACCAATCTCTATTCATTTTCCTAATCTCTTAGGTATTACTGGTTATGATTCGTATCCAACTCACTGGCATACACTTCATATTGCTCACTTGTAGCCCACAACCTGCTAAGGTTATAGGGACAAGCCTTACGGGCAATTAGTACTGGTTAGCTTAATGCATTACTGCACTTCCACACCCAGCCTATCAACGTCCTGGTCTCGAACGACCCTTTAAGGAGATCTAGTCTCCGGGAAGTCTCATCTTAAGGCGAGTTTCCCGCTTAGATGCTTTCAGCGGTTATCTCTTCCGAACATAGCTACTCGGCAATGCCACTGGCGTGACAACCGATACACCAGAGGTTCGTCCACTCCGGTCCTCTCGTACTAGGAGCAGCCCCCTTCAAACTTCCAACGCCCACGGCAGATAGGGACCAAACTGTCTCACGACGTTTTAAACCCAGCTCACGTACCACTTTAAATGGCGAACAGCCATACCCTTGGGACCGGCTACAGCCCCAGGATGTGATGAGCCGACATCGAGGTGCCAAACTCCCCCGTCGATATGAACTCTTGGGAGGAATCAGCCTGTTATCCCCAGAGTACCTTTTATCCGTTGAGCGATGGCCCTTCCATACAGAACCACCGGATCACTATGTCCTACTTTCGTACCTGCTCGACTTGTCAGTCTCGCAGTTAAGCACGCTTATGCCATTGCACTATCGTCACGATGTCCGACCGTAACTAGCGTACCTTCGAACTCCTCCGTTACACTTTGGGAGGAGACCGCCCCAGTCAAACTGCCTACCATGCACTGTCCCCAACCCGGATTACGGGCCAAGGTTAGAACCTCAAACAAACCAGGGTGGTATTTCAAGGATGGCTCCACGCAAACTGGCGTCCACGCTTCAAAGCCTCCCACCTATCCTACACAGATCGGTTCAAAGTCCAATGCAAAGCTACAGTAAAGGTTCATGGGGTCTTTCCGTCTAGCCGCGGGTAGATTGCATCATCACAAACACTTCAACTTCGCTGAGTCTCGGGAGGAGACAGTGTGGCCATCGTTACGCCATTCGTGCAGGTCGGAACTTACCCGACAAGGAATTTCGCTACCTTAGGACCGTTATAGTTACGGCCGCCGTTTACTGGGACTTCAATCAAGAGCTTGCACCCCATCATTTAATCTTCCAGCACCGGGCAGGCGTCACACCCTATACGTCCACTTTCGTGTTTGCAGAGTGCTGTGTTTTTATTAAACAGTCGCAGCCACCAGTTTATTGCAACCCCTTCGTCCTTCCCCCGCAGGGGGGTCAAACTACAAGGGCGTACCTTATCCCGAAGTTACGGTACCAATTTGCCGAGTTCCTTCTCCCGAGTTCTCTCAAGCGCCTTAGAATACTCATCTCGCCCACCTGTGTCGGTTTGCGGTACGGTCTCGTATGACTGAAGCTTAGAGGCTTTTCTTGGAACCACTTCCGATTGCTTCGCAGGATATACCCGCTCGTCTCAACCCCTTGAATTCCGTGCCCGGATTTGCCTAGGCACCTTCTACAAGTCAAGAACAGGCTCTTCCAACCGCCTGACAACCTTCCGCGATCCGTCCCCCCATCGCATCATACGACGGTGCAGGAATATTAACCTGCTTCCCATCAGCTACGCATCTCTGCCTCGCCTTAGGGGCCGACTCACCCTGCTCCGATGAACGTTGAACAGGAAACCTTGGGCTTACGGCGTGGGGGCTTTTCACCCCCATTATCGCTACTCATGTCAGCATTCGCACTTCTGATACCTCCAGCATCCTTTACAAGACACCTTCGCAGGCTTACAGAACGCTCTCCTACCATATCAATAAATTGATATCCGCAGCTTCGGTGTACAGCTTAGCCCCGTTACATCTTCCGCGCAGGACGACTCGATCAGTGAGCTATTACGCTTTCTTTAAAGGGTGGCTGCTTCTAAGCCAACCTCCTGACTGTTTTAGCCTTCCCACTTCGTTTTCCACTTAGCTGTACTTTGGGACCTTAGCTGGCGGTCTGGGTTGTTTCCCTCTTGACACCGGACGTTAGCACCCGATGTCTGTCTCCCTTGCTCGCACTCGTCGGTATTCGGAGTTTGCAATGGTTTGGTAAGTCGCGATGACCCCCTAGCCATAACAGTGCTCTACCCCCGACGGTGATACAAGAGGCACTACCTAAATAGTTTTCGGAGAGAACCAGCTATTTCCAAGTTTGTTTAGCCTTTCACCCCTACCCACAGCTCATCCCCTAATTTTTCAACATTAGTGGGTTCGGTCCTCCAGTGCGTGTTACCGCACCTTCAACCTGGCCATGGGTAGATCACTTGGTTTCGGGTCTACACCCAGCGACTAAGACGCCCTATTCGGACTCGATTTCTCTACGCCTTCCCTATGCGGTTAAGCTTGCCACTGAATGTAAGTCGCTGACCCATTATACAAAAGGTACGCAGTCACGGAACAAGTCCGCTCCTACTGTTTGTATGCACACGGTTTCAGGTTCTATTTCACTCCCCTCCCGGGGTTCTTTTCGCCTTTCCCTCACGGTACTGGTTCACTATCGGTCGATATCGAGTATTTAGCCTTGGAGGATGGTCCCCCCATGTTCAGACAGGATTTCACGTGTCCCGCCCTACTTGTCGCAAGCTTAGTTCCACACCGATAATTTCGTATAAGGGGCTATCACCCTCTATGGCCGGAGTTTCCAATCCGTTCTACTATTAAAGATGCTAAATCTTGCAGGCTCTTCCCATTTCGCTCGCCACTACTTTGGGAATCTCGGTTGATTTCTTTTCCTGTAGCTACTTAGATGTTTCAGTTCGCCACGTTCGCTTCGTATTCCTATGTATTCAGAATACGATGACCCTAAGGCCGGGTTTCCCCATTCGGAAATCTGCGGATCAATGTGTGTTTGCTCACTCCCCGCAGCTTATCGCAAGCTACTACGTCCTTCATCGCCTGATATCGCCAAGGCATCCACCATGTGCACTTATTCACTTGTCCCTATAACTTTAGCTTCTAGTGTCTGTCGCCTATCTCTAAGCTTCAGGTTCATCACTAAAAACCGGTTATAGTTCTTTACTACTTATGAGTATTACTTTAGCGTTGCCGTATCTCAAGAATTTATTTTTTTCTAAAACTGCCTTTCGGCTGCTTTGATCAAACTCTTTTAATACTTTGTTTGTTCGATACAATCATAACCCTTCCATAAATCTGATCAGTATTGCTACCAATCTCTTTACAGAAATAAATTTTGATTATTTCTACTTTACTTCTTCTGAATTGTTAAAGAACGAGAACTTCTTGTTGTCGAGTCTTGCGACTCTCTTTCGATTTGAAAGAACAAACCTAAACAGCGCTCGCGCCATTTGCGTTTGTTTTCTCAACATACCTTTGGTAGGGCTGGTTGGGCTCGAACCAACGACCCCCGCGTTATCAACACGGTGCTCTAACCAGCTGAGCTACAGCCCCGC
>NZ_JACOGD010000017.1:0-1634 GCF_014284235.1 Cognatundibacterium curvum | reverse complement strand
CTTTTAACAGTCAATAAAAGTGAACACTTAACTACCAGCGCTACTCTAGAAAGGAGGTGATCCAGCCGCACCTTCCGATACGGCTACCTTGTTACGACTTCACCCCAGTCACGAACCCTGCCGTGGTAAGCGCCCTCCTTACGGTTAAGCTACCTACTTCTGGCAGAACCCGCTCCCATGGTGTGACGGGCGGTGTGTACAAGACCCGGGAACGTATTCACCGCGACATGCTGATCCGCGATTACTAGCGATTCCAACTTCATGTAGTCGAGTTGCAGACTACAATCCGGACTACGATACACTTTCTGGGATTAGCTCCCCCTCGCGGGTTGGCGGCCCTCTGTATGTACCATTGTATGACGTGTGAAGCCCTACCCATAAGGGCCATGAGGACTTGACGTCATCCCCACCTTCCTCCGGTTTGTCACCGGCAGTCTCATTAGAGTGCCCTTTCGTAGCAACTAATGACAAGGGTTGCGCTCGTTGCGGGACTTAACCCAACATCTCACGACACGAGCTGACGACAGCCATGCAGCACCTGTGTGCAGGTTCTCTTGCGAGCACTTCCAAATCTCTTCGGAATTCCTGCCATGTCAAGGGTAGGTAAGGTTTTTCGCGTTGCATCGAATTAATCCACATCATCCACCGCTTGTGCGGGTCCCCGTCAATTCCTTTGAGTTTTAATCTTGCGACCGTACTCCCCAGGCGGTCTACTTCACGCGTTAGCTGCGTTACCAAGACAATTAAGTCCCGACAACTAGTAGACATCGTTTAGGGCGTGGACTACCAGGGTATCTAATCCTGTTTGCTCCCCACGCTTTCGTGCATGAGCGTCAGTGTTATCCCAGGGGGCTGCCTTCGCCATCGGTATTCCTCCACATATCTACGCATTTCACTGCTACACGTGGAATTCTACCCCCCTCTGACACACTCTAGCCTTACAGTCTCCAATGCAGTTCCCAGGTTGAGCCCGGGGATTTCACATCAGACTTATAAAACCGCCTGCGCACGCTTTACGCCCAGTAATTCCGATTAACGCTTGCACCCTACGTATTACCGCGGCTGCTGGCACGTAGTTAGCCGGTGCTTATTCTTCAGGTACCGTCATCAGTACGCTATGTTAGAGCGCACCTTTTCTTCCCTGACAAAAGAGCTTTACAACCCGAAGGCCTTCTTCACTCACGCGGCATTGCTGGATCAGGCTTGCGCCCATTGTCCAAAATTCCCCACTGCTGCCTCCCGTAGGAGTCTGGACCGTGTCTCAGTTCCAGTGTGGCTGGTCGTCCTCTCAGACCAGCTACTGATCGTCGCCTTGGTGAGCTTTTACCTCACCAACTAGCTAATCAGATATCGGCCGCTCCAATAGCACAAGGTCCGAAGATCCCCTGCTTTCATCCTTAGATCGTATGCGGTATTAGCTATCCTTTCGGATAGTTATCCCCCACTACTGGGTACGTTCCGATATATTACTCACCCGTTCGCCACTCGCCACCAGACCGAAGTCCGTGCTGCCGTTCGACTTGCATGTGTAAGGCATGCCGCCAGCGTTCAATCTGAGCCAGGATCAAACTCTTCAGTTTAATCTCTGTTTAAAGACATTTCTGTCTGTCGCTCACTCAAAATACTGACAGTTC
>NZ_JACOGD010000016.1 GCF_014284235.1 Cognatundibacterium curvum | reverse complement strand
CCGATCTGGAGTTTGTTGTGAGGCTGATGCAGGAATGGGGCATCAACTACCATTTCGAGCATAGCGCAGGCGTACACCGGCTCATCCTGTCCGATCACAATGCCGCATTTCACACCGCCTCTGCGGCCTACGCCACACTGCCTTACTACCCACCGGGTCACAAGACCGACCGCGATTACATCCACGCCTTCAGTCCCGAACATCGCCTCACCAGCGGCAGCGTCGCCAGTCGCGACTACGACTACACCCGGCCAGAAGCCAGTCTGGATGCGGGTTTCAGCGATGCTCGCCCTACCGGCCATGCGAATCAGGAAGTGTATCTGTGGCGTGATGCAAATGCAGGCAACAATTACAGCCAGCCGAATGCAGGCAGTGACAATGCGCTTAATCAGACTGAACCACAAGGCGATTACCTGGCCAGAATCCGTCTGCAAGAACGGCGTCAACACGGCCAGCGCGCAACGGGCAGCGCCTATTTACGCGGCCTGGCACCGGGCATGAGTTTTACCTTGAGCGACTATCCGCAAGCCGCAGCGAATATCGAATACCTGATTCTGCACACCACATTCAGCCTGCAAAATGTGAGTGAAGATACGCAGCGCAATATGCAGAACAATCTGCAGCATCATGTGCTGAATGTAGACACAAACCACCAAGCCGGACTCTGGCAAATCCAAACCGACTTCCACGTCCAGCCCAGCAACTGCATGTTGCGGCCCGCACTGACACAAGCCAAGCCACGCAGCCTAGGCCCCGAAGTCGCCCGTGTGACCGGCCCTGATCCTGACACCGCTGCTAACAACCTCTACACCGACGTCTACGGCCGCATTAAAATCCAGTTCCCCTGGGATCGCTACGGCAAACGCAATCACAACAGCAGTTGCTGGGTACGCGTCGTTCAGCCCTGGGCCGGTAATCAGCTCGGTCAGCTCAGCATCCCGCGCATCGGCCAGGAAGTCCTGATCAGCTTTATCGGTGGCGACCCCGATCAACCGGTTTGCAGCGGCAGCCTGCACAATCAAAACAACCTGCCACCCTGGCAGCTACCGAGTCAGCAAGCCCTGACCGGCCTGCGCAGCCGCGAACTCACCGAGGGTGGAGGCAATGCCAGTGCCGGTCGCAGCAATCACCTGATACTCGACGACACTGCACAACAAATTCAGCTACAACTCAAAAGCGACCACCAACACAGCCAGCTCAGCCTCGGACACATCACCCGCATCGACAACAACCGTGGACGGCAAGACCCACGCGGCCAAGGCTTTGAACTACGCACCGACGGCCACGGCGCTATGCGCGCCAAAGACGGCCTCCTGATCAGCAGCGAAGCAAGACCCCAGGCCCAGCAACATCACACCAGCCTGAACGAAAGCGCACAACGGCTGCAGCACGCGCATAATTTACACGCCAGCCTGGCCGACGCCGCGCAGCAAGCCGGAGCGCAAGAAGCAAGCGATCAGCCTCAGGTCGCACAAGACCTTGAACAACAAAATGCAGAAATCGCAGGCACAGCAAACAAGGCAAACAGCACAAGTCAAAATCAAAACCAAAATAAAACAAAAAACCACTTCCCCGAATTCAGCCAGCCCCACATCCTGCTCACCAGCCCCAGCGGCATCGCCAGCACCACCGCTGGCAGCACCCAGCAACACAGCGCCGCCCAACACGCGATCACGGCCGAACAGCATATCAGCCTCAGCAGCGGCCACAGCCTGCTCGCGAGTGCACGCAAGGCGATACGGCTGTTTGCCTACAAAGCCGGGATGAAACTGATTGCAGCAAATGGGGATGTGGATATCAAGGCGCTGGAAAAAAGCATTCATGTGCTGGCCAGACTGCGCATCACAGAAACGGCACAAAGCATCACCATCAACGCCAGTAAAGAAGTGCTGATCAATGGCGGCGGCAGCTACACCCGCTGGAATGCGGCTGGGATAGAAGACGGCACCAGTGGCGCCTGGAGCGCGCATGCGGCGGGACATGGCTGGTCTGGCGCAAAGAGTATGGGAGTGAATATGCAGGGAACGCCACATGTAGATATGTACGATGAAAAATTCGTATTTCATACTCCATCGGGTAAGCCTATCAGTGCTCAAAGCTACACAGCTAAATCTTCGGTCGGAGAGCACACCGGTCAGACGCGGGCGGATGGCGGCACACCAAGAATTTATACAGCAGATGCACAGGCGCTGGAGGTCGCCGCAGCCTGGATGCGCTTTATGACTTCAGATAGCACGAATCCAAACAGCTCTTCTGACCATCCAGCTGACACATCAGGAGTGCACCATGACCGCTAAGGTATGCAAAGGTATCACCAATACAAATGCTGACAGCAGCGTCAGGATAGATTGCGATTGCCAGCACATCTGGTCGTTGGCGCAGCAGTTTGCATTCAAACGGCTGTCTACCGCTACGCCGATTTTTGGTAAGCCCAATCAGCTCCTGTTTCAATACAACGTCAGAGCACGCCGCATCAGTGCGACCTATGCCCGCTTTTATCTGGAAACCGAAGAGCACGGTGACTTGAATAAGAAGGGCCGTTACTACTGGATGGCGATTGCAGCCTTTGCGAGTAAGACGGTGGCATGTTCGCTGGAAGATAGCCGTGTCGTGCTGATCGACAGAATACACAAGGGATTAGCGAAGGGAAATATGTGGTTGTTTTATGACATCGCACCCTGGCATTGGGCATACAGTCTGGACGCCGACAGCTTCAGATTATGTATCAAAGCGCGTAGCGCAGACAGCATGGCAGAACCGATACGGGATTCCATACACGCCATGAGCTGGTCGCCGGAAGCATTGCCGAAAATCGGGAATTTGAAGTGTAGTGATTCCATTGTTGAGGGTTTTGAGAAAGTTCGTGAAATAGAGAAGATGAGTCCAGCCAATGAAAAACGCTCACGCAAACAACTCGAACATTTGATGGCTATCGCTAAACATGAACAGCTGAATATCTTACAGCCACTCATTTATGACGATCCCGACTTTGCCTGGTGGGTTAAAACGCAGCGTTCAGCCTGGGTCAACTGGGCATCGCCTCAATTGAAGCTGGTATTTGCAGCAGCCTGTGATACCGATGATCCCGAGTTGGAATCAGTCGCACTGGATGATACGAAGCTGGAAATTTACGACAGCCGTATTAAGTGGATTGGTGAGGCGGCCAAGCTATTTCATAAATTAATGCAAAAACAAACACCCTATATGGAAAACCAATTGCAAATCATGGCCTCCTGGGTGAATCAACAAGATCGCCTTCCTGCACCTAGATATGGTCCTTATTAAAGGAGGCGATCTTGATACGAAAAACACTCTTAAAACTAATTATTGGCTTGATTGCGATTTTTGCAATATGTGGTTGCTCGAGAAACAATGAACAGAAGCAGGACGCTGATCAGAGAAAGGATGCGCAGATGGTGCAGAACGTGGTTTTACGGCTGGGTGAAAGTGGTGACAGATTTGTACAACGTATTGGTCAAAAATTAGTCAAGACGGACAAACAACCGGCAGGAATGAATTTTTATAAGATTGACTGGACCATCTATAACCCAGGGCCGGGTGTCGTCACTTTCGAACATGGTGCGCATACATTCACCATCGATACAGTGCTTGGTGTAATGGGCAGTAGTTATGAGCCAGATATAAATAAATGGGGAATCATTGATTTTGATATCAGTTTCGGCTTACCACCCCGCAATGCGATTCCGCATGAGCAAGCGCGCTTACAAGTCATGGCCTTACTCAGGATGTTGCAAGAAAAAGGCTGGAAGCAGTATTACTCGCGCGATGGCGCACGTATCAAGGGGCGTAGCTCTTTGCGCGATGGTGATAACGTGGATGCGCGATATGTACCGAGTTTTGAAGAATGGATGACGCTTCGTGATGGCTCCATGTGGCGACTGCAGGCGGATGCCGTTTATTTGAACATTCAGATGTGGCGTGACGATAAGCACTTAGATCCACAACAACCTGGCGCGTATTTCATGAGTATGGAATTACATGGCGAAGAAGATGATGTACGAGGCTATTTTCTGCATGCGGACAGGGATCACTGGCGTGAGTTGTGGCCAGAGCGCATGAAAAAATCCTATGAGTTTCGTACAGAAGCGGAAGCCGAAGCCCGCGCCAAAGGCTACCAGATCGACACCGATTATCAGGACCCGCCAATCAAGGCATTGATCAAACCTGAACTCAGTTCCAAAGTGGGTCAGCCATGTCCCAAAGATGGCATCTGGGAAGCCAGCCGCTCCGACAGCATGGCGACTACCTTAGCAAGCTATCCCGCCCGCTGGCGACGGTTTAAGCAAGGAGAGGTGATGACAGGTTTTGGCCAGGGCTTACCCGGTTTTGACGAAGACAACCAACACATCACCTGGACCTGGCGCAAGCCTTTGGAGTCGTGACCTTATGCAATGCGCCAGAAAGCTGCTGAACATGTTGATAGTAATGCTACCACTGAGGGAAAGTTTATTTAGGTTGACTATTTTTGCAAAGTGCAAGCCCGGGAAATGAATTTCAGGGTAAGCATTAGTTTGAATAACTAGTCGAGAAGGCCGGGCAGGCTGATAGCAATAACGTTGAAGGGTGACTGTCATGACTACATCCTTCTAAACATGATCGAAAACCACGTCAGAAAGTGAAATGATGATCTCAGAACAATTGGAGTCCGGTACGACGATGACCGATGACAAGCCGCCAGTTTTGGACGGTAATGAAAAAAAAGTCGATAAAGCGACGAGTGAAAAGCGCATTAGCAATACGCCTAGTCCCAATCATGAAGAGCGGCTGGCAGCAATCATTGCGGCGCGCGATGCGGGGCGTAATGCCTTAATGGAAGCAGCGCATCCACTGTTGCGATGTTTAGCGGAAATTCCTGAGAGTCTGGAGCCACCGGAAGTGCTTGGCTTTAATACCTTACTGAAGTATGAAATGTATGAATATACGCGTTTGTGTGAGAAAGCAAACCTGCGGCGCGATCATATGCTGGCGGTGCGTTATTGCCTGTGTACTGCATTGGATGAAGCGGTTAACCAGCGCACATGGGGTGGCGGATCAAAAGAGCAGACCGGGATTTGGAGCACGATGGCCTTGCTTAATTACTTTCATGGTGAGAGCGGGGGAGGTAACAACGCATTTCTGTTGATAGGCCGCCTCGCAAATTCTGCCCATGAACATATCCAGGTACTCGACATCATTCACCATATTCTCTGTCTTGGTTTCAAAGGTGAATATCGGAATAAGGCTAATGGTGTGCGCGACTTGGAAACTATACGCCATCGTTTGTACACGCTGGTGGCGGGCAGTAAGCAGGCAGTGCCGCGTGAGTTATCTCAGCATTGGCAAGGAGCTGGCAAGGGCAGTTTCAAAATTCTGCGCTCGATTCCTGTGTGGGTATCAGCCAGTGTACTCGGCTTGATTTTATTTGCGATGTTCAGCTGGTTTAAGTATCAGCTGCTCAGTCAGCAAGAAGCGGTTCAAATTGATATCGCAGCGTTGTCGAAATTAAAGCCGCCACCTAAACCCCCGGAACCCAAATTAAAACTATCGGTTTTGCTTGCCAGTGAAATCAGTGCCGGACTGGTCAGAGTGGATGAGGACAGTAAGCATGCATTGGTGGTGTTCAAGGGTGATGGTATGTTTGTTGGATTAACCAGTCTGAGTAAGTCGACTTCTGTTTTGCTCGATAAAGTTGGCGCAGCGTTAGCGACTATCACTGGCAAAGTACGTGTAGTTGGCCATACCGATAATCAACCAATCAAGTCTGCACAGTTCGCTGATAACCAGGCACTGTCATTGGAGCGCGCAAAAATTGTCGCTACTCAATTACAAAAGAATGGTGTCGTTCCGGAACGTCTGACCGTGACCGGAATGGGTGATACCCAACCCGTGAATGGCAATCCCGCTAATCGCAGCGCTAACCGGCGCGTAGAAATCGAATTGCTCTATCTCACGGATCAGGCCAATCGGGCCTTAGCCACAACCAGCGCTGGCCCGAAATCGGAATCGGTCCCAACTTCATCACATCAGTAAGTGAGCTCAACATGCAAACACTGTTTAAATCCCCGGTCGTTCGCTCTATACTCGCCTTCATTGCCCTAATCATCGTGGCACTCGCGGTGTGGTTTATAGGGCCCTTACTGAGCATTAATGAGTTGCGCCCTTTTGCTACGGTTCCCATACGTGTCAGTGTCATCGTCATGTTGTTGATGTTAGTCGTATTTTTCTTGCTCGAATGGCACCTCAGCGTAATTGGTATCACCGCTTTATGTTTACTGATCTGGCACGCATCACCACTGGTGGCTTTTTCTGGAATACGTCCCTTCGATCCGGTCTGGATACGTGTAACAACGATAGGCATTATCATTCTTGTGTATGCGATCTGGGGCCTGTATACCCTTTGGAATTTGATACGTAATGATGAAGCGTTTGCAAAGAAATTGTTTGCACGCGATAAGAATAAACCTGAAGCCCTGGCTAAAGATGACATCCGCGTTATCGGTGAAAAAGCACGTACAGCGCTTGCGCAACTGAAGCAAATGCACATGTCGGTTGCCGGAGGAACCGGCTCATTGATCGCAGGTTTACGTCGTTTGGTGGAAGGAAAACGCTACCTGTATGAATTGCCGTGGTATCTGATCATAGGTAATGCGGGTGCGGGAAAAACATCGATGCTCATGAACTCGGGATTGAAATTTCCGGTTGGTGAGCAGATGGGGGTGGCGAGTGCACATTTGTCACTCGCGCAGGATACCGGTACCCAGAATTGCACCTGGTGGTTCACGAACGAAGCAGTCCTGCTTGATACTGCGGGTCGTTATACCGCGCCGGATGCGCGTCAACCCTCAGTGGTAAAGAAAAGTCTGCCGACGCAACAGAGTGATACAGATGGTATTGAGCCGATCACCATGACATCTGCGGCTGTGCCTGGCCAGCAAGCATTGAACCATGCGGAGTGGCTGGGATTTTTGGGCGTATTGCGTCAGGTACGTACCCGCGCTCCGCTGAATGGTGCATTGCTGACGATTGATGTCAGCGAATTATTGTGTAGCGATGCCAATCAAAGAGTGGCACAGGCCGCGCAATTTCGTCAGCGTTTGGAAGAGTTACGCCAACACCTGGGGATACGTTTTCCGGTGTATGTCATGTTGACCAAAACGGATCGTCTGCGTGGTTTTGTCGAATATTTTTCCAGTCTGACCAGTGAAGCAAGAGCACAGGTGTGGGGCTTCACCTTACCCTGGACAGCAGACTACTCTGCAAACGCAGGACTACGTAAAAAACAACCAGTGCAAGCAGCCACTGTCAGCGGCGATGCAAACAGCATCCGGCATGATGATTATATCCCTGCACAGGCAGACTGGCCGCTGAAGCAGCAAATCACACATGAAATGAATGCTCTGCAGCGCCGCATCAGTGATGGTGTTGCGACCCGTTTGCAAGAAGAGTTCGATGAAGACAGGCGGCAATCCTTGTATTTGCTGCAATATGAATTAAAGGCCATGGCGCCCGCCTTGCAGCAAATACTGGAAGCCGTATTTATTGATTCACGTTTCGATACCACGCAAACCCGTCATGCCTTACGTGGCGTGTATTTCACCAGTGCTATGCAACACGACAAAGTGACGGTGGTGGCGGATCAGAATGCTGTGATCGCACGCTTATATGCCAGCGTTCATAAGCTCAAAGAATTGTTGCGCGGTCAGCCGGGCAATAATCCAGGTACACCTAGCAGTACACGTAGCTATTTTCTGAATGATGCGCTGACACGTGTGATTTTCCCGGAAGCGCATTTGGTTAAACCTAATATGCGTTGGGAAGCACGCTTCCGTTTTTTACGCTTGCTTGGCCATGCGGTGGTTTTGGTGATTTTTTTCTGGGTGGCGACTGGCATGCTACTGAGCCACAGAAATAATCATGATTATCTGACCGAAGTCGCAGCCAGAACTAAATTGCTCACCACGCAGGTCAGGCATTTATATGGGAATATGAATAATCATGAAATCACGACGGTGTTAGGTGCAGCGCAGGCTTTGCCTATGCAGGCCGGCCTTGATTTAGCGGCAGCGCCATACAGCAGAGCAGCGAACTCGCTTATGGTGAACTGGAAGACAGACTGGTACTGCCGGTAATCATCGAACGCATGGAATATGTGATGCGTGAGGCTGTACGCGAAAATAATACGCAAAAAGCGGCTGTCACTTTACGCGCATATCTGCTGTTGCATGATTTAAAAAAATATACGGAAACGCCAGGCGCGGCTCTGGAATTAAAAAACTGGGTTATGCATGATTGGCAAGCTACAGATAAAAAAAACCTTGAGAAACGAAGCAGTGATGCTCAGTTGAATGAAAATGCCACGGTCCTCAGCAAAGATCAGAGTCTGACAGTCAATCGTAAACCGCTGGTTGCTGCATCTGCCGTACCTGCTGGGGCAGCTATTTCGCCTGTACCGGGTTTGTCCGGGAGTTTTCGTAATTCTGCAGCAATGATCAGCTATCTGAATGATATGTTTTCCGGAAGACGCGTGGTGCAGTCGGACACTGGTATCAGTCAGGATGTAGTGCGTCAGGTCAGAAATTTTCTTGATTCCCGTTCCAGCAGCCAGCGTTTGTACGATGGTGCGAAACTCGCGATGCAGAGTAGCACACCACAGGACTTTACACTGGTGCGTGCATTGGGCCCGCAAGCTGGCACCTTATTCACGCGCGCTTCCGGAGCATCACTGGAAAAAGGCGTACCTGGCATGTTCACCTATGATGGCTATCACGAAGTCTTTGCGAAGCGTTTGCCTGAGCTGGTAAGGATAGCTTTTCAGGATGATCGCTGGCTCATGGGCGAGACTGACGGTAAACCGCAGGCAAACAAAATGATAGCAAGCGAGCAGGAAGCTGAAATCAATGCGGTAGCAGAAGATATACGACGTCAGTATCTGACCGAATATGCACAGCTTTGGAATAATTTCTTGGATGATATACGCGTGATCCAATCCAATGCGAACGGCGGTACTCTTAGCTTTGAACTGGATCTGATACGTCGTCTGGCCGCTGCTGATTCACCTTTGGTCAGGCTGGCTCGCATGGCAGCACGCGAGACGACTTTATCGCGCAATCTGAATATTAATACAAATGACTCTAACAAGTCTCTGCTCGATAAAGCGACAGATCAGTTGGAAAAAAAGATACCTCAATCCATGCTGCGACCTGAACAGCGCATGGAGCGTGAATTAGTTGATGATCGTTTTTCCGCATTGCGCGAAGTCGTGATAGGACAAAGCGAGAATGGATTACCTGGCGCAAATTCGAAACCGGAAATTGAAATCATTACTGGTTTGCTCAATGAATACTACACCGTGCTGGTAGTCGCAGACACCGCCCTGAGCGCTAACAGTCTCCCACCCAGCGGTACTGACGTTGCCAATAAAATTCGTATCGAGGCAGGCAGAGTTCCTGCGCCTTTTCAGGCCATACTTTCCGGTGTCGGGTCCAGTGGTGCAAGCAAGGTAGAGCAAGGGGCTGCGAACATCTTGCGCAATCAGGCACAGGCACAGATGGACAGATTACTGGGACTGATGTCGCTCTATGTGTCTGAGCCTTGTCGACGCGGCATTGCGGGGCGCTATCCGTTTGCCGACAGTAATCAGGATGCCAGTATCGAAGATTTCAACGCTATTTTTGCAGCAGGCAGCCCAGCGGATGAGTTCTTTAAAAAAAGCATGGCGCCTTTAGTCGACACCAGTGTGCGTCCCTGGCGTTATAAAAATCCGGACAGCGCCAATCTGATGGTGAACTCTGATGTACTGGCAAATGGACAGGCCCCGGCAGCTGCAGTGAATGGCCCGACACTGACTGGTGAACTGCTCAAATTACTCAACAAGAGCGGACCCAGTCCCGAAATTTTTGATCGTATGGCACAGATACGACAAATGTATTTTCGTGAGCCTGAGGCAAAGCGTATGGCTTTAAAACTGACTGCAACTGTGCAAGCGCTGGACCCCAGTGTGACCGAGGTGACGATGGATTTCGATGGCCAGGTACAGCGTTATGCGCATGGCCCAGTGCAGGCTTTTAACATACTCTGGCCTGGACCGCGTGGAGGAACGATGGCAGAAATTAGCGTACAGCCACGCATACGGCCTGATACTTCTGTGTTGTCGGCACGCGGTCCCTGGGCTTTGTTACGTCTGCTTGATCGCGGAAAAATTACCCAGAGTGCCAGTGCCGGAAGGGTAGATGTGGACTTTGAATTTGACACCAGACATATGGCCCTGAGCCTGGATACCGGTGGCAATAACCCTTTAGCACGCAATTTGCTCAAAGGCTTCAATTGTCCCGGCAGTTAAGTTGTCAAGGATGAGAAAAGCTATGTTTAACGTATTTCGTCAACGTCTGGCAGATCGTTGGCTGGTACAGGCACCCGCTATCTGGGGAAAATTGCCCAATCAGGCCGATTATGTCCGTCATCGCTGTTCAGCTGCTCAAGCGCAGGATTGGCAGCGTTGGGTGAGTCAGGTATGGCTGCGCCGCACAGTCAAGCCACGTGCCAGAATCCCATCCAAAAATGTACAGAAATGGATAGAGGTTGAGGCACCCAAACCTGAACCTGATTTAGCATTTGTACCTGTCTCATTCATCTTATTACCCGGCTCGCTGGCTTTCGCACCACACCATTTCGTACACGGTGTCTGCGTTGCTTCGCAAGACCGGGTAGGGCGTGAATGCCCGCTGATAATTTACCAGAAAATCAGACCCTACTGGCTAAAGCGAATTTTGGCCGCAGAGGCACGTAATACGAAAGCAGCATTTGCTACGTCTTCGTCCAAAATAGTCAGACTCAACGATACGGTGCATTTGTTGTATTGGTTTGCTCGCATCAGTGCCCGTATCCATGCTGCTGACTTGGCACCAGAGGCTGTAGCGCAGCTTGTGGATGAAGTCTGGACACAATTTGAGCCGGGCTGGTTGCAGCTGTTTGGGCGTGACCCCCAGTCTGTATATAGCGCATGTTTGCAGCAGAGTTTAGAGCAGCATGCACTTGCTGAAGATAGCCTGGATACCGCAACAGGTTTGCGCGGCGTCAGACACCTACCTTGGGCCAACTGGCCTCAGCGTCTGTGGAGTACAGAGCAGCCACTTCCCGCCTATTGGCAGCAAGATATTGAGGGGGGCTATGTGAATGCAAGCGATAGTCTGTTTTCGTTATGGAGAAATTCGCTATGAATCAGCATGACCATTTGCATACTCAGTCTTTGCAAATACAGATACTCGAACACACAGGCAAGCATCAGCAGCTGGTCTGGCGTTGGCCAGCAAACGTGCAAACTGAAATGAGTTTTGCAGATGTGTTACAGACTCTGCCCGGTATCGATAACTTAACTCTGGGACAGGCCAGCTATTGCAAAATCACTTGTACGCGCTCACAAGATTCGCTTGCATGGTGGCTTACTAATACGGGTGCTGAATTCACATGTACGCTGAATGGTCAGCCCTTAGCGCCAGCACAGACAGTACGATTGATGCAGTCCGATGATATCGAATTTGGTTTGTCGCATCTGCGTATTGTGCTGACAGAAGCCCTAGCGCATGACTCCAAACTGGATGGTATTGATGATCTGCGCGCGTCTTTTGCACATGATGCTAGTCAGGGTGCTGCTTACGAGCGTATAGAGCCTGGTCTGGAAGCACCAGTGTTGTCGACTTCCAGGGAGTCCTTGCAGGAATGTGCTGCCGGACTCAGTGAATTAGCTGGAAATGAGATGGTAATTAATTTGCTTGGCAAAGCAGGTCAAGGCCATGACCAACATGATCTGACTCGTCTGCTGATGCAATCCAGCTTCAGCGCAGATAGCACGCTCGTACCCGCTGAGGCAGAGGTCAGACGCCAGCCAGTGTCCGGCTCAGAAACTGAAATGGCAGCTCTGTCTGACAGATGTGATCCGCTGGATCAGTTGCATCAGCATTATCTGGAACGCTTAAGAAACCCGTTCCAGTCGGCAGACACAGCATGGCAAGAAAATCACTGCAATCAGCAACAGGGTGGTGAAGATGCTTTTTCGAACTTACAGAGTGCGGCGGGCTTTGGCGGTGTACATGAATTATTGAGTGGAAGTGAAAGTACCCAAAATTTGCTCGCCAGCTTTGACCAAGTTAATGATAGCAATTTGCTGGCACCAGCCAGCTTTGAGTGCGTGATGCATTTGTTTGCACCTGCAGATTTGCAGACCCTGGCGGCAACCCAGCATGCAGGCAGTTTACCTGGCTTAACGCGCAGCGAGCACCATTTCTTAGCCATAGACAGCAGCATGGATGAACTGATCATATCCAGAGATACCGATGTAGTGGTTAAACGGGGGGAGTCATGAACCAGACAGATAAAAAGCTACACCATCCGGGTGCGCAGCTATTGCCGTCGCTACGTAACCTGACAAGGCGCCAGGAGACACGATATCTGCCAACTTTGTTTGACAGGCTGTGTGACGATGCGCCCAGTGAGAGTTCAGAATCCCCCAAGGCTTACGCGACCAACCGCGCACAAATGCGCCTGATCATACAGCGCGATCTGGGGTTCTTACTGAATACGACCAATCAGGCCGATTTGTTTGATGTAGACAAATTCCCCGAAGCAGCGAAATCCACCATCAATTTTGGCGTGCCGCATTTGGCCGGTGGTTATCTGTCCGAAAAAAAATGGAACGATATTGAATTCATGCTGCGCGATGCCATCCGCAATTTTGAACCGCGCATTATGGCCGAAACCCTGATCGTGCGTCCACTTCACAAAGAGCATGCTTCATCCCATTACAACGTACTCACGTTTGAGATTGCTGGGCTGATACAAATGCAACCCTATCCTATGGAGTTCATGGTCCAGAGTGTCGTGGATTTAGAGACGCACCGGGTTGAACTCGAATATAAGCACCTGAAATAATTAACAGTAGGAGTGATGATCATGCCCAAGCTCTTTCACCACCCGCGTGCGCTCAGCATTTCCGGTCCGGCGGTGACGGCGGGTGGGCTGGTGGGTTTTAGTCCTCTGAGCCTGTGCGGCAGCGATGGCATCAACGCGTTATTCAGCTACACGCTGCGCTTGC
>NZ_JACOGD010000015.1 GCF_014284235.1 Cognatundibacterium curvum | reverse complement strand
TGGTACCACCCCTTCCCATCCCGAACAGGACCGTGAAACGACTCTGCGCCAATGATAGTGCTGCAACCAGTGTGAAAGTAGGTTATCGTCAGGCTCCCTTTAAAAACCCCTCGTTACAGTAGTAACGAGGGGTTTTGCTTTCATGCTCTGCGCTTTGCAAGCAACTAACAGCCGAAGAGCAAAAAACATAAACCAAAAAACAAAAACCAGAAAATAAAAACAAAGGGAGAACGCTCGCGCGTTCTCCCTTTGTTTTTATTTGTGTAGTTTGATCAGGTTTGCACAGGGCTTGTAAAGGTGATTAAAAGCGATTCACACTGCAAACTCAATGAGCCCGCTGTTTGCGCAATAACACCAACATAGTGATTCAGCTTTGCTGCTGTATTAATTTGCTTAAGGTTTGCATAGCTTCCGCGGTTTTGTCGCTGTATGGATGTCCATAATTCAGGCGCAGACAATGTCTGAACTGGCGTTGCGCTGAGAACATCGGTCCCGGTGCGATACTGATACCCAGTGCAATCGCCAGCCTTTGTAAGCTCAGCACATCAACATGGGCAGCTAGTTCCAGCCACAATATGTAACCGCCCAGAGGTCGTGTGGCCAATGTCCCCGCAGGCAGGTAGCGTGCAATTGCTTCGGTGTAGACACTCTGCTGTACTGACAGAGTATGACGTAGCCGGCGCAAGTGATTATCGTAATGTCCTTTCGACAGATAATGCGCGATCGCTTCCTGTGCTGGCAAAGATGCAGACAAACTGCTGCTGAGTTTTTGCCGTATCAGTTTAGGCAGATAGCGCCCGCCGAGTATCCAGCCTATACGGAAACCGGGTGCCAGTGATTTTGAGAACGAAGAACAATGTAAGACCAGGCCGCATTGATCGAAGGCCTTGGCTGGCAGAGGACGATGACTGGAAAAATACAATTCAGCATAGACATCATCTTCAATCAGCGGTACCTGAAACTTTTCCAGCAGAGCCACCAGATTTTGTTTTTTCTGGTCGGGCATAGAACAGCCCAATGGATTCTGAAAATTGCTCATTAACCAGCATGCTTTGGGCTGATGCTTACGTAAGGCAGATTCCAGTGCATCCAGATCGATACCTTCGCGTGGATGCGTTGCCACTTCGATGGCCTTTAAGCCCATGCGCTCTAAGGATTGCAATGCACCGTAAAATGCCGGTGATTCGATGATAACTGCGTCACCCGGTCTCGTCACTGCAAGCAGAGCCAGATTCAGGGCTTCGAGCGCACCGTTGGTAATCAGGATATCGTCAGGATTCACATGCATACCAACCAACAGGTAACGTAGTGCAATCTGACGTCGTAACTCACTGCTGCCAGTCGTCAGATCTTCAACCGTAGCCCACGGGTCGAGTTGTTGCAGACTGCTGTTCATACTGGAAGCCAGTTTGTCATAGGGGAAGAGCGAGGGGCAAGGGAAGGCTGAACCCAACGGCACCACGTCCCTGGCCTTGGTGGATTGCAGCACTTCAAAAATCAGCTCACTCACATCCACTGTGGTCGAGTCACCGCTGGTACTGCTGAGTAGCTCGGGTTCCGGTGGCAATTTGCTGGCCCCGGCAATCACGTAGTAGCCTGAGCGTTCCCTGGCGCGGATCAGACCGCGTGCTTCGAGCAGATAATAGGCTTGATAGACCGTGGCCTGGCTGACGCTGCGACGTTCACTGGTCTGGCGAACTGAAGGTAGTTTTTCACCACGCTTCAGTATGCCTGTACGTATCGATAAGGCGATATCTTCTGCCAGTGCTTCATAACGTTTCATAGCTAGCGCTGAGTGTCCTATTGATGCCTATTGATGCCTAATGGTGCAATTCTGCCGCAAATCGCATATTACCAATGTTATTTTTCGTTCTGAGTTGCGGGGAGATGAAAGCTCGCACCTTCACGCAGTATCACTTGTTCCTGTTGATGTTCCGGATTTATCGCATACACCACAAACTCAAACTGCAGATTTCCAGCTGCCTGATCATTCGCTGGGAGACGCAGTGTAACAGGGAGTGTTCTGGATTCAGTAGGCTCTAAATGAACCTTGCCCGTTGATTGCAATTGCAGACCATCAAGGCCAGTCACTGCGATACGTAAATCCCTGGCTTGTTCAGCAGTGCTCATCAGATGCAGACGATAGATATTCTCATGCGCACCGCCTTCCACTTCACGGCTCAGGATTCTTCGGTCACGCATCACATTCATGCGTAAGTCAGACCGGGTGAACAGGGCGTAGCTGAAAGCACTGACGATCAGACCCAGAATCACGCTGTAAATGACTACACGTGGACGCCAGATCCGCCGCAGGATCGCTTCACTACCTTCGCCATTCAATAGTGCACGGGCAGTGGTGAAGCGTACTAAACCTTGCGGTGCCTGAATTTTATCCATCACGCTGTCACAGGCATCGATGCAGGCAGCGCAACCTATGCAGTCATGTTGCAAGCCATTACGAATATCAATGCCAGTCGGGCATACCTGCACGCACAAAGAACAATCTATACAACTGCCTTGTCGTGCACTGCTTTGTTTTTCTTTTGCGGACCAGTCCTGACGTGGTTCTCCGCGTTGCTGGTCATAGCTCACGATCAGCGTATCCTGATCCAGCATAGAACCCTGAAAGCGTGCATAAGGACACAGGTAACGGCATATTTGTTCGCGCATGAAACCCGCATTCAGATAAGTAGCCAAACCATAAAACGCGATCCAGAAGCACTGCCAGGAAGCCAGCTGACCAGCCTGTATATCCGCCAACAAGGAATGTGCCGGAATAAAGTAAGCGACGAAACTAAGTCCGGTCCAGCCCGCGAACGTTAGCCAGAGCATATGCTTTAACGAGCGCTTACGCAGCTTCTCCGCTTTCAGTCCCTGCTTGGCCATACGCATCCTGGCACTGCGGCTGCCTTCTGTCTTATTTTCTATCCACATGAAAATTTCAGTGTAGACCGTTTGCGGGCAGCTGAAGCCACACCAGACCCGGCCACTGACCGCGGTGAATAAAAACAGACTATAGGCACAGATGATAAGCAGAACCGCCAGGTAAATCAGATCTTGTGGGAACAGCACCAGACCAAACAGAAAGAATTTTCTCGCACCCAGGTCAAACAGCACCGCCTGGCGCTCGTCCCAGCGTAGCCATGGCAAGCCAAAGAAAACAGCTTGCGTCAGCCACACAAAAAACCAGCGCAGATTGGTGTAGCGCCCCTTGGATTCACGCACATAAACATCATCAAATTTGGTGTACATGCTGATGACGGAAACGGCAGGAGGGGAGGTTTTCATAGACTGGACCCAGAGCTGAGAGTAGAGCGCCGGTGCTCACTGGCACCTGCAGGATGTCTTGTATTGTCTGCGGCACTGCAGCGTAAAAACAGCAGCAGATTTTTCTGAAAAACCAGAGCAGATGGATACGTGCACGAGGGATGGAAGCATTAGGACAGGCTCTATAAAACAGACGTGCCTTGCATCTTCAATAGCTGATGTCGAGATACCAGACCAGATGGTCAATATTGTAAATGAGAATCATTCGTGATAAAGTGTGTGCGTCGCCAGCACTTGTCTTATCCGTCTGACCAGCTTCGAACGCCTGATCACGCCTCCCGGATTTCACCGCCAGCTTTAACCTTCCCAACTTTTGGAATTTCATGATGAAATCTCATTTGCGGTCGCTGGCAGACGGTGGTCTGACTTCAGCTATGTCCGCTCCATCTTTCGTTTCAAAAAAACACAGCAACTCAATTTCCCAGCATCGCATGCCTGGCCTGAGCACTATGCAATTGGCTATACAGGCACTATTGACGGGCATGCTGTCCATGGCCGCGAGCGCACAGGCGCAAGAGAGAACAGAGGTCTATCCTGAGACTGGAATTGCGCAGCGACGTTTGCCAGACATCCATGTTCAGGCCAGAAAAGAATCGCTGGCGGACAAGCAAAAAAAACGTATCACCAGCGAAGAAATGGCTGCACGTAATGTGGTCTCCATGGCTGACATCGTGCGTTACGAGCCTTTGATCAGTGTGCCTGCCGCCTTAAGTGGCAGCGGCAATATCTGGGATGGTGCGGGTAGTACCGGGTTTCATATTCGTGGCATAGAGGGTAACCGTATCGGCATGGACCTGGATGGCATTGCGATGCCGGAAGCGGCGCCGAAACCAGATGGCATGACGCTGAATAGCTTTGCCAGTGGCCGTGAATATGTGGATGTAGAGACTTTACGCGCTGTGCAAATAGGGCATAGCGCGGCGGATGGCAGTGGCCTGGGCGGTGGTGTGAGTTTTGCCAGTAAATCGCCCTCTGATTTTGTGTCTCAGGATGGGGACCGCTATGCCAGCTATCGTAATGGATATCAGAGCGTTAACCGCAGTCAGTTTCATACGCTAACCGGTGCAACCCAGTCCGGTAACTGGCAAGGCATGGCGATCGCTGTCTATCGTAAAGGGCAAGAAGCATCCAGCAAAGGCGATGTGCCTGTCAATCCGGATCAATGGCATTCCAGTGCTGTATTGGCTAAGCTGGCTTATCAGGCAACAGCTACACAAAAATATGTCTTCACACTGGATGGCTACGAAAGAAATCATGAGCGCCAGCTGAATAATAAGCAGGGAGGTTTGTATCCCGATGGTGCTGCACAGGATAGTGTGACCAGACGTCAGCGTATCAGTCTGGAACATAGCGCACAAATCGACAGCGGCTGGCTGGACAGTATTAATAGTCAGATTTACTGGCAGGACGCAAAGGTCAGTGAAAATACCCAGGCGCGCTATCTGTTTGGCGGTAAAGCTTATCAGCGTCAGATCCTGACTAGCTTTGACAATAATAGCTATGGCGTGAGCACTCAGCTCATGAAGCAATGGACGCCGCAGCACCAAACCTATGTCAATGTGCAGGCATCACACACCAGCAGCAAACGGCCGTGGCTGGAAGATCGCACCGTATTAGCGACAGGCGCACATCAGATCACCAGCAAGAACCGCATGGCAGATATGGACACGGACCAGCTTGCACTGAGCGTTAAAGATGAACAGCAGTGGATGTGGAATCAGCACCGGATCAGTCTGACACCAAGCTTGCGCGCCGACTATCGCAAACTGAAGCCTGTGAATTTACAGCAGTATGTCGTCGCGGTACCTGCAGCTGCACGTGAAATCCGTACAGAGACCGATACCGTATTGACCCCTGCTGTCGAGCTCGCTATCGGTCTCGGACGTGATCTGGACGTGTATGCGCAATACAAGCATGGTAATCGCTTACCCAGTGCCGCAGAACGTACCGGTACGTTTGATTCTTTCAGTTATACCGGCGCTGGCAATGGCTATGCCGTATTGGGAAATTCTCGTCTGAAAAAAGAAAGCAGCGATGCTGCCGAGCTGGGTTTGCGCGGCAGCCCTGTACGTGGCTGGCAGCTACGTTCAGCACTGTTTTACACACGCTATCACGACTTTATCGAGTATGTGGCACAAGCGCCGGACCCGGTGAATTATCCAAGCATTACCTTTGGCTTATTTCGTCCTGAAAACATAGGCGAAGTCACTACCCGTGGCATCGAAGCCAGCAGCCGCTTTGAGCTGGGGGCGTGGGCGCCGGCCTTGACCGGTTATGCCTTGGATCTGGCAGCGGGCTATACGCGCGGCGATGCCTTTAATCAGAAGACTGGCCAACGCGCGGCACTGGCCTCTGTTGCGCCGGCTAAGTTCAGCGCTGGTCTGAACTACGATGATCCGGCCGGTCGTTTTGGCATCGCTGTCTATGCCCGTCATGTGGCTGGCAAACAAGCGCCGGACGATGTGATCTCCGGTATTGCGACTGCACGTTTTGCGGTGCCCGCTTACAGCGTGGTGGATGTCAGCAGCTGGTGGCGTATCAGTCAGCAACTTCGCGTGCAGGCAGCGATCAGCAACCTGGCTGACCGCAAGTACTGGGATTACGCCTCCGCACGTGGTCTGGCTGCCGGTACGACAGCAGCGGCGCTGGCTGATATCGAGCGCCAGGCTCAGCCCGGACGTCATTTCTCTGTGAGTATGAACCTGAGCTTCTGAGTATGAACACCGCACCGTACTGCATTGAATTGTATTGAATTCGAAAAGGAAAAAAATGAAAACATCACGTAAATCAAAACACCGCTTATTCACACTGATCGCTGCGCTGATCCTGAGTCAGGCAGCCCAGCTCAGCTATGCTGCTGATGAGGCAGCAGGGGCCTCTGGTCTGGCAGCGCGCTGGGCAGAACTGCGCAAAGAGCAGCCGCGTCTGCAAATCCGTGATGCGGCTGCCAAACTTAAGGTGTCAGAAGCGGAGCTGCTGGCAAGTCAGATCGGGCAAGGCGTCACCAGACTGCAAAACGATGAGCATACTTTCCGCGAAATCATGCGCCGCGCCCTGGATCTGGGGCAGGTCATGGCAACGACGAGGAATGAACATGGCGTGCTGGAGCGTACCGGTACTGCGATGCGCTTAAAGTCTTTGCAGGATGAACAAGCTCAGGCATTGACACCGGAAAATGCGCGTGAGCGCGAAGAAAGGCTGCGTAACATCGCAGGTGGTTATCTGGGTGGAGAGATCGATCTGCGCTTCCATTTCTTAGACTGGAAATATGCATTTGCTGTGGTGCAGCCGGGTCGTGATGGCAACATCAGCCGTAGTCTGCAATTCTTTGATGCCTATGGCCAGTCTGTGCATAAGCTCTATCTCAGAAATGAGGCCAGTATCGCAGTTTATGACAAACTGGTACAAGACTTCCGTCATCCACAACAACAGCTTGCGCTACAAATTCAAGGTGCGCTGCCAGCATTGGCGACTAAGCCTGACCAGGAGGTGGATGTGAAAGAGTTCCAGTTAGCCTGGAAAGAAATGAGCGACGTGCATCAGTTCAATCAGATCGTTCGCGAGTTCGGTCTGAACCGTGAACAGGCATTCCGCCTCGCGCCTGCAGGTATGGCGCAGAAAGTCAGCCCAGCTGCTTTACGTACGCTGCTGGATCAGGCTGCGCAACAACAAATCAGTATCATGGCCTTCCTCGGTAATACCGGTGTGACGCAGATCTTCAGTGGAAAAATAGAGAAAACCGCCGCCAGTGGCGAGTGGTACAACGTACTCGATCCAGCCTTTAATCTGCATATACGCGAATCGGCACTGATGCAGGGTTGGGTATTGCAACGTGCCGGTGTGACTTCGGTCGAATTTTTTGATCGTGATGGCAAACTGGTGGTCAGCTTCTTTGGTGTCCGTGAACGCGCGAAGCCGCAGCCTGCCAGCTGGATAGCGCTCGCAGCTGCCTTGCCGCGTGCGGCGCAATAAGGCCAGCGGCATCATGCCTGGTAAGCCGGATTGATCGAATGATCTGGTCATGTAAGTGAGGAGCCGGAGGTTGCGCCAGGCAGCATCCGGTTTTTTATTTGCGGCGTGCAGCTCGCCCATGTATGCTCACTGCCTCAGTTAACTTTTATAGGGTATGCATCATGACATTGAATTTTCGCCCTGCCTTAGCCAGCGATATTGCGGAGTGCATACAATTGCGCGGACTCACGCGGGAAAATGCAGTCAGCGCTGAGCGTCTGGCTGAGCTGGGCGTCACACAGGCATCGTGGGCGGCCCAAGTCAGCGATGGCAGTCTGCCAGGCTGGATTGCAGAGCAAGGCCAAATCCTGGGTTACTGTTTTGCGGATGTTCAGTCAGGTGAAATCGTAGTATTAGCCTTGTTACCGCAAGCGGAAGGCAAGGGCATAGGTCAACAGTTAATTCAGCGCGCAATGCACGCGTTGCGGCAGCACGGACACCAGCGCTTGTTTTTAGCCTGCTCGCGCAATCCGGCCGTGCGTTCATATGGCTTTTACCGGCATCTGGGCTGGCGCAGTACCGGGCAATTATCTGGACAATATGACGAAGTCCTTGAATACCTGTTTTCTGATGAAGCAGGCACTAGCCAGGTGCCGGCAAATTGAACTGGCCTACGCCGCACTCTGCTCAGATACGAGGCGGCCTGTTTTGATCCGGGCAGACATCATGTATTCAGATGTTCTGATCTCCTGATCTCCCGGATCAATCAGGATGGAAAGCCTAGCAAAGATGTTGGCGAAGCCATTAACAGATTTTCCAAAGGCTCAGGCTGGTGTATCAGATAACCCTGAGCATAGTCGACCCCAATTTCCTGCAATTTAGCCAGCACTTCACGATTTTCAACAAACTCAGCAATCGTTTTAACACCGATGACTTTGGCTACATCGTTAAAACAACGCACGGCTGCGAAATCGAGTGGGTCAGTGATGATGTCTTTGACGAATTGCCCATCGATTTTCAGGTAGTCGACCGGTATAGACTTCAGATATCCGAAAGACGATGCGCCAGCACCAAAATCATCCAGTGCCACCCTGACTCCCAGAGACCTGACCTTCTCTATAAACACTGTTGCATCTGCCAGGTTGGTGACGGCCGCGGTTTCTGTAATTTCAAGGCATAGGTGACGACAAATATCGTCTCCGGCTTCAGTCAGGGTTTCTTCCATCCAGCGGTGGAAGGCCCGATCTCCGACCGACTGGCCAGACAGATTAATTGCCAGCATGTCGAGTATAGACAGATCCGGCAACTGCGCCAGCCTGTCCAGACTTTGACGTACCACCCACTTATCTATGCGTGACATCAAATGGAAGCGCTCTGCGGCGGGCAGGAAAGCACCGGGCATCACCAGATTTCCATCTTCTGATTTCATACGCAACAAGACTTCTGCATGGACTTTTTCCAGACCGGCTGAAATGGCAGATATTTTTTGGGCATGTAAGACAAAGCGTGCTTCATCCAGCGCATTTTCTATTCTGGTTGTCCATTGCATTTCTCCGTGCCGGGTGCGGATTGCCAGATCCGTATCGAACCAGACATGCACACGATTTCTGCCAGCCTCCTTAGCTGCATAGCAGCACATATCCGCTGCCTTCATGATTGCGCCAGGATTCTGCCAGCGTTGATCGACAGGAACCAGGCCTATGCTGGTGCCAACCCGAAAACGCCGGTTGTCGTGCTGAAAGCGGTAGTTTTCCATATTGTCACAAATCTGCTGTGCAATCCGGTTTGCATACTCTTGCGGACACTGTTCCAGAATAATGGCAAATTCGTCACCGCCCAAGCGGGCCAGGGTATCCCGGCTACGAATGGATTCTCCTATCAGTTTGGATACCTGTTGCAGCAGCAAATCCCCGGCGGAGTGTCCACAGGCGTCATTCACCAGTTTGAACTGATCCAGATCGATGTAGAGCAGCGAATGACTGGATTGCGTATGGTGGGCATCGTTCAGGACTTTGAGTAAACGTGATTCAAATTCTGCGCGATTGACCAGTCCGGTCAATGCATCGTGGGTCGCTCTATGGTACATCTCGCCAGATAAACGGCGCGATTCTGTCACATCATGGAAGACCAGAACCACACCCAGCACACGCCCTTGTTTATCGCGTATCGGGGAAGCTGAGTCTTCAATGCCGAATTCTGTGCCATCTTTGGAAATCAGCAACGTGTGATTAGCGAGGCCGACGATTTTTCCTTGTTGCAGACAGGTTTGTACCGGGTTCTCCGTTGCTAAGCGAGTTTCAGCATTAACGATATGAAAAATCTGGACCAGAGGCAGACCACGGGCTTCGTTACTTTGCCAGCCTGTCATACGCTCCGCAACCGGATTCATCCATGTTACCTGGCCGTTATCATCAGTCGTGATCACTGCATCGCCTATGGACGACAGGGTCACTTCCAGTAACTCCCGTTGATCCGACAACTCTTCGCTCAGTACACGCAGCTTAGTCACATCCCAGTTTGCGCCGGTCAGTTTGATTGCTTTGCCTCGTGCGTCACGTTGAATATGCGCTGAGTTCTTGATATGGTGCACGCTGCCATCGCGCCAGCGTATCGTAAATTCCCCTTCAAATTCATCAGCATCGATAACAGCTTGTGCGAATTCCTGTTCGGCTTGTTGCAGACTGTCCGGGTGTAAGCGTGTGCGCCAGTCCTGATAGCTGAGTTCCGTTCCTGTATCTGGCATATCGTATAAGCGATACATCAGTTCGTCCCATACCAGGCGATCAGTTTCCAGATCCAGTTCCCAGATACCGATTCTTCCGCTGTTGGTGGCTAGTTTAATGCGACGCTGGTCTTCCGATATTTGTTGTTCATGACGTTTGCGTAGTGAAATATCTTCTACAGAACCGACAAAATTGACTAACTGTCCATGCTCGTTATAAATCGCACTGGCCAGGCTACGGACATAGCGCAAGGATAAATCGGGCATCACTATTCTGAATTCGAGCGAAAAATCCTTCTTCTCGATCAAAGCTTGTCCCCATTGCTGGAAAACCAGTGCTTTATCTTCCTGCAGGATGCGGGTAGTCCATCCATGACCCATTGCAGCAGCTGCATCCATCTGGTAAATGGCTTCCCAGGCTGCATTCACATAGCTACACTGGCCATCGCGACCAAGGAAAAAAACACCGTTCGGCGCTGACTTGGTCAGTGCTTCAAATTGCAACTCTCTTTGCTGTTTTTCACGTAGTTCTCTGGCCAGCATGGACGTCGCATAACGCCCCTCCAGTGCCTTGGCAGCAGCTGCTGCTAAATGGAGCAGGCTTTCTTTTTGAACTGCTGTTAACTGGCGTGGTTGCCGGTCAATCACACACAGGGTACCGATGTTGTGGCCGTTTGACAGGCATACCGGTGCACCAGCATAAAACCGGATGCTGGGATCGGCTGTTACCAGAGGGTTGTCACGGAACCGTTCGTCCTCCCTGGCATCCCTGACTTCCATTAATTGTTGACCGAGGATGGCGTGTGAACAAAACGCAACATCTCGTGGTGTTTCTGTCACGCCGGCCAAACCATTGACGGCTTTAAACCACTGGCGGTTTTCATCGACCAGACTAATTAGCGAGATGGGCACTTCACAGATGAGCGCCGCGACTTTCGCTAAGGAATCAAATTCAGCTTCCGGCTCAGTGTCAAGAATTTCCAGCTGTCGCAAGGCGTTGAGTCGTTGTTCTTCAGAGGCGGGGAGAGGCGCTTTAATCATTGTTCACATTATCAAGGTGGAGATGCTCAGTACAATCTCACCCTATGTTGGCTTGGTGTACTTTTGTGGTACTTTCTGCGTTATCGATGTGGCATCAGGTGGTTTGTTTTCACTTATAAAAAAGCGGGGAATTGTCTTTCACCTAGCCGTAGTTTCTTATTGATGACTTTATCTCTTAGTTGGCGGTTGTCAATTAAAGTCTGTAATGTCACTATAGATAAAATGGGTAATCCAGGAAGCAGTTGCGTATGGTTTTTGTATTTTATGCTACTCATTGCAGCCTTACGCGGCTCCTCAAGCTTTTAGCTTTAATCTGAATAAAGAAATCCCGGCATGCTGAATCAAAATGAACATAGCTTTCATTCAAAAACGATACCAGGCGTAGCGCTGATCATTGAGGATCAAAAAACGTTTTCCAGTATGTTGGTAACGGTATTGAATGCCAAATTGACTTGTCCAACCGTGGTCTGTGCCACCCTGGCTGAAGCGAAGCTAGTATTGGCTAATTCTCATGAAGTAATCTCTATTGCGATTTGTGATTTAACTTTGCCAGATGGCTCGAATGAAGAGGTGATCGACGCGGTGCAGGCGCATGGGATACCGGTGATTGCCTTGACCGGAACTTTTTCTGAGCCCTTGCGTAATCTTCTGTTACGCCGTGGCGTAGTCGACTATGTACTCAAACGAAGCCTGAACTCACTTGAATATGTGGCCAGCCTGGTCGAGCGTGTGACCAGAAATCTGCAGATTAAGGCTTTGGTGGTCGATGATTCGGAATCTTCGCTGACCATCATTCGCCATTATCTGGCGCGCCAGAAAATCACCGCCATTTGTACTAAAAATCCGGTTGAGGCACTGGCAATCTTAGAGCAGGAAAAAGATATACAGCTGGTGCTCAGTGATCATGAAATGCCGCATATGAGCGGCGTTGAGTTTGTGACGCAAATCCGTAAAAAACACCGTAAAGAAAAGCTGGCGATTATCGGTATTTCCGGCTCTGCAGACAAAACTCTGGTGGCGCACTTTTTGAAATCCGGTGCCAATGACTTTATTCCCAAGCCTTTTTCATACGAAGAATTTTTGTGCCGTGTCACACAAAATTTACAGATGCTCGATCTGATTAAGGAAACGCTGTATGTCTCTAATACGGATTATCTGACCGGATTATATAACCGCAGGTATTTTTTTGAATCGGGACAGGTGCTGGTACAGGAAGCTGCCACTGCCAATCAATGCTGTTACCTTGGTGTGATCGATATCGATCATTTTAAGCGCATTAATGATCAGTTTGGGCACGACGTCGGAGACCTCGCGATCTGTTTTCTGGCACATACCATGCAAGCCTTTTTTGCCAGAGAATTAGTGGCACGGATCGGCGGTGAGGAGTTTGTTATCCTGTTTCATGGGCGGGAACAAAACTATATTCTGGATGTACTCGAACAGTTCCGCTCACATATAGAGAAAACGCCATTTCAACTCCCGGGAGCAGTTCCCGCTAACCACAATGGGCGCCTGTCCATCACTGTCAGTATAGGCTGTGCGAGTGGTAACGGCGACTTACATGCCTTGATGAAGGCAGCTGATCTGCGCCTGTACCAGGCCAAGGAAGCCGGACGTAATCGTCTGGTGGCAGGCTAATCCGCTGGTTTGCTGACCACCGTTTGCATGCTGACAAGGCGCGTTCTGACGCTGTCCAGCTCAGTTCAGAAAGAGCAGGCGCGGCATCCGGCCTGAAAGAAATTCTGTCTGCAGGTAGAATCCCCGCTTTGAGTTCAGCAAGCACGATGAAACGCAAACGCGTCTCTCGTGCTTTTGTTCAGCTAAGCGTCTGGCATCACAGGCAGAGATATTTCTATGACTTACAGTATCGTCTGGTTCAAGCGAGATTTGCGTATAGTTGACCATGCTCCGCTGATTCATGCGGCACAAAACGGTCCCTTACTCTGTCTTTATATTGTTGAGCCTTCCTTATGGCAGCAGGAAGACGTGGCCCGCCAACACTATCTGTTCGTCTACGAATGCCTGCGCGACCTGGCCAGGCAGTTACGTATTTGTGGTGCAGAATTACGAATCGAACTGGGTGAAGTCACCGAAGTGCTGACACGAATTCATACGCATGCTGCCTTTGACGCCTTGCTGTCGCATGAAGAAACTGGGAATGCGGTCAGCTATGCCAGAGATAAGGCCGTGGCGCGCTGGTGTCGTGCGCATCAGGTGAGGTGGCGTGAGTGGCCACAGCATGGTGTGGTGCGGCCACTTACAAATCGTGATCTTTGGCATAAGCAATGGCAGTCACATATGCAGCTGGACTGCCTGGCAGCCCCAGACCGCGCCAGTTTGCTTGATGCAGGGCTGCCATGGATGCAGCAGCGCTGGCCGGATGCGGCGCAGTTTGGTTTAGCTGACCATGATCCTCCACTGCGTCAGCGGGGTGGACGGGCGCTCGCATTGCAGGTGCTGGACGAATTTCTGACTGAACGTAGCAGTGGCTATCGTGGTGGTATTTCATCTCCGTTGACGGCTCCGTCAGCCTGTTCGCGGCTGTCCCCGTATTTGTCGTTTGGCTGCCTGAGCATGCGGGAAGTGGTGCAGGCCACCCGGCAAAGACTGCACCAGCTCAGCACACAGTCACATGCTGCAGCAGCCTGGCAGCGTAAAGGTCTGGAGGCTTTTCTGAGTCGTCTGCACTGGCACTGTCATTTTATTCAGAAGCTGGAATCTGAGCCCGAACTCGAAATGCTGAACCTGCACCGTGGTTATGATGGCTTGCGTGAAGCGGACTGGAATCCGGATCATTTCGCTGCATTGCAGGCAGGTCGCACCGGGTGGCCTATGGTGGATGCCTGCGTCGCGATGTTGCATGAAACCGGCTGGATCAATTTTCGCATGCGCGCCATGCTGGTCTCTGTTGCCAGCTACCCGTTGTGGCTACACTGGCGTCCGGTTGGCTTATGGCTGGCGCGTCAGTTTCTCGATTATGAACCGGGCATACACTGGAGTCAGATGCAAATGCAGGCTGGCACCACGGGCATTAACACTGCACGTGTTTACAATCCGCTCAAACAGGCGCAAGACCATGATCCTGAGGGTAAATTCGTGCGGCGTTGGTTACCAGCGATGCGACGTGTGCCGGACACCTGGTTGTTGCAACCCTGGTTTATGCCCATTGATGTGCAGCAGCGCTGTGGTGTGATTCTTGGCCAGGATATTGCCCTGCCTTGCGTTAATCTGGAGCAGGCAAGCCGTGATGCAAAAGCCAGGCTGTATGCCGTTCGCACCAGACCTGAAGTGCGGGCTGGTAAGGCCGCAATTGTAGAAAAACATGCCTCGCGGCTGTTGCGCCAACCAGCACGAAACCAGCCCAGCCCGGCTGCAGTGGCATCGCAACAGAGCTTTGATTTTTGAGATGGCCTGGTTGAACTTTTATCCTCATCAAGTGAGATCGTTGAATGAGTACTGTCCTGTTCCTGTTTCGTCAGGATTTACGTTTGCATGACCAGCTCGCTTTGCATACTGTACTCGGGTTGGGCTGCGACTATTTATTACCTGTTTTTTGTCACCGCGATCCATTAGAAATTAGTCCCTGGGGTTTTGTCCGTACCGGAAAACACCGGCAAGCCTGGCTGGACTCTGCACTGGCAGGATTGCGCGAGCAACTGGCACAACGGAATTGTCCTTTGCTCGAGTGTAATGGGCCTCCTGCTGCCGTACTGCCTGAACTTGCGCGTGCCGTCGGTGCCAGTGTTCTGGTATGTGAAGAGATTGCCGCACCCGAAGAACAGGCTGAAGTGGATGCCTTGCGTCAGTCTGGTTTGCACGTGCATACCGTATGGCAGAGTAGTATGCTGGCGCCTGACAGCCTGCCATGGGAAAGTGGTTGCATGCCAGATGTCTTTACTCAGTTTCGTCAATTGATAGAGAAGCAGGGCTTATTCGCAGCAGCAGCTCTGTCAGCGCCCCTTACATTGCCTTCTTGGCCTGAGCAGGCGGCTGGCATTCCTGAGCACCTGTTATACCAAGCCCCATCGCTGTCATCCGGTCAGGTACAGCGTTCAGACTTAAGTGAAAAGCCTTCCTCATTCCCATACTGGCAGCCCGAATTTAATGGTGCTGAAACGGTAGCACTCAGGCATTTGGCAAACTATTTTTCCAGCGATTTACCCCATACCTACAAGCGGACACGCAATGGCTTGCATGGCATTAGTTATTCAAGCAAATGGTCGCCTTGGCTGTCTACAGGCGCATTGTCTGCACGCCAGATTTGCGTAGCACTCAACGATTTCACTTCCAGGCAAGGTGCGAATGAAAGTACCTACTGGCTATGGTTTGAATTATTGTGGCGCGACTATTTTCGCTTCCTGCATAAAAAATATGGCCGTCGCTTATATCATGCAAGTGGCTTACTGCCACACACCGACATATCGCATCAGCCTGCTGCATTTAGCTTATGGTGTCAGGGGAACACCGGCGAAGCTTTAGTCGATGCCGGTATGCATGAGCTCATGGCGACCGGTTATTTGAGCAACCGCTTGCGTCAGGTCGTTGCGAGCTTTCTGATCTATGAGCTGGGCGGTGACTGGCGGGCCGGTGCCGCCTGGTTTGAAGCGCAACTGATTGATTACGATGTCTACAGTAACCAAGGTAATTGGCTTTACATTGCCGGGCGTGGAACGGATCCGCGTGGCGGACGTCGTTTCGATGTACACAAACAAACCAGGCAACACGATGCAGACGGAAGCTATCGCCGTTTGTGGGGGCAGACCGCAACACCGGTTTAAGCGGCTTCAGGTTCCTGTTGAATTTCCCGTATTTTTCTGTTCTGTATCGATGGTGGCTAAGTCATCAGGCCGGTTGCCATTCAGGTAGCGTGCACCGTTGCCAAAATGCCGGATTTTATCTTCAGGGTTATACAAGGCGCAGGCTGACAGGGACAGACAGCCGCAGCCTATGCAGCTGCTCAGGCGGTCACGTAAGGCGGTCAGATTCGCGATGCGCTGATTGAGCTGGTCGCACCAGCCAGCCGATATTTTTTCCCAGTCAGCTTTATTTGGTGTTCTTTGCGCGGGCAGCGTATTCAAGGCGTCCCGAATTTCTTCCAGACTGATACCAGCAGCTTGCGCCGCTTTGATAAACGCGACTCTGCGTAACTGATCCGCCTGAAACCGCCTTTGCCCACCGGCATTGCGCTGGCTGAAGATTAGACCTTTCTCTTCATAAAACCGGATTGCGCTGCTGGCGATACCCGCTCTGCTGGCGAATTCGCCTATCGTTAAAGTTTTCATGGCGTGGCTCCTGACGGATGCATATTTCGGTGTTTGGTGCTTGACTTCAAGTTTACTTGAAGTTTTAGGATGGCGTTTTTTTAAAGGAAAGGAAACAGAAAATGAAAACGACAATTTCGTCCATTTATACTCCTGTGAATACGCCAGCACTCACACCTGCAAGCGCGCTTGCAAGCACAACAGCTCTGAATCCGATCACATCTACAGCGCTGATGGATTTGCTGGATCTGTGTCAAACGATAGATTTGCGGTGTAAGGGCACGACCAATCATTGCCCCATGATGTTGAGCGCAGCCTGCTCACTGGGTGCTGATACCTCTCAGCTGCAGGCCTTGTATCAACACTGGCTGGCGCATTATGCGCTGCCGTCAACAACGACAGCAGAGCATATTGGCATGCATGAGTTGGCTAAAGTGCGTGGACAAGGACATTATTTTTCCAGTACACGGGCAGCTATCTTGCATCAGATGCAGCAACAAGATGCTCATCAACTGGCACGTCAGCTATTAGGGATGTTTCCACCGGCGCCAATGACGATGGCATTTCACGCCATCATACGGCTTGCCTATGCACTGCGCACCGGTCATCCCGGCGAGATTGCTTCAGGACTGGCGGCACTGATTTGCGGACATCTTCCAATTGGCATAGACAGTAACCGTCTGGCTTATTGTGATTCGCCAGCAGATGGATTTAGTCGTATTGCTGCAGCACTCCAAGGACGGGTGTTTGAAGGAAGAATGATTACCGAAAAAATTCGTGCCGTGCTCAACTATCCTGCGTTCCTGACCCATTGTCCGCAGTTGCACGAACCGCAAAGGCAATGGCCTGCTCTGCGCGAGCTGGTCTTACAACTGTATGCGCAAACCAAAGATTTTACTGCGCTGCATTTGCTCACAGGTTTGCATGCCTGGCGTACTTTACTGATGTTTGATCCGGCACTGAATCAAGCTGAACTGGCGCAGGAATTCTGGCTCGCTTGTTGTGCTGCGTACGCCAGTATAGGTGCGCCAGTGTTGACGGCAAAACGGCCAGCAGGCTTTGCTATGCAATCTGCGTCATTGGCAGAAGCACCGTTGCTGACGAACGCTGAAGCAGAGGCCAGCTGGCAAACCGTAATTCACAAGGCCTTACTGAGTCAGGACGATCATCGGATTAAACTCACGCATGCCTGTTTAGAAGAATTTCAACTGAGTGGCAATCAGGATTATCTGACTATGCTCACTACCTGATGCGCACATCAAGCCAGAATGCAGAACCGTACTTTCTGCATTCAAAGGGCGTTCATGCTTGCAAGTTGCTTTTCTGACCTTGCAAGTTTTTTTACTTTAATTCTATAATTCGAATAATATGGAAATAATTCTGGGGAATGGAGATATATATGGATACCTCACAGGCTATCGCTGGCTTGGCTGCGATTGCACAAGAGTCGCGGCTGGCTGTTTTTCGTTTACTAGTGCAGGCCGGGCCGGATGGACTGATTGCGAGCAAAATCAGTGATCAGCTCGGTATCCCGCCCTCTTCGCTTTCATTTCACCTCAAGGAATTGAACCGCGCTGATATGGTCAGCGTACAGCAGGACGGGCGCTTCATGATTTACGCAGCCAACTTCGAGACGATGAATAATCTGATCGGCTATCTCACTGAAAACTGCTGTGGTGGCAAGCCCTGTGCTGCTGATTCTGCGAGTTCATCCTTTACTTGCTGCTGATTGCATTTAGCGTTTACAAAGGCTTGCAGGGGTTCTGTTCACAGCAATGAGTTACTAACTATTTCTACGGAATATGTCCAAATCATGAATGTCTTATTTCTTTGTACCGGTAATTCCTGCCGCTCCATATTAGCTGAGGCGACTTTTAATCATCTGGCGCCTGCCGGCTGGTCTGCCATGAGTGCGGGCAGTCAGCCTACCGGTCAGGTCCATCCGCGTTCTCTGGCTTTGCTGGCCAGGGAAGGGATATCGACAGCGGGTTATTTCAGTAAATCCTGGAGTCATTTACCTGCCACGCCAGACCTGGTGATTACAGTCTGTGCCAGCGCCGCAGGCGAGACTTGCCCGCTTTATCTGGGGCCGGTATTGCGCACTCACTGGGGTGTTGATGATCCTGCGCATGCGAGCGGTAGCGAACAAGAAATCGACGCTGCGTTCATGCTGGCCTACAGGATTTTGCGCGCCAGAATTGAGGCGTTTTTGGCCTTGCCGCTTGAAAGCCTGGTGCATGATCCAGCCTTGCTGAAAAGTGAGTTGGATAAGATAGGCCAACTGATACCTGCCTGATTGGCAGCTTGCGCTTCAAAGGAGTTTGTATGAGTTTGCAAAAACGCCTGGTGGCAGAAGGCCTGGGCACTGCTTTTCTGTTAGCCGTAGTGGTCGGTTCCGGCATCATGGCTGAGCGTCTGGCCTCAGGAAATATCGCGCTTGCCTTGCTGGCCAATGCAATCGCTACCGGTTGTGGCTTGGTGGCGCTGATACTGATGTTTGGTCCTGTGTCAGGTGCGCATTTCAATCCTGTGGTGAGCTTATCAGCAGTCTGGCAGCGTCAGTTAAGTTACTCGGTGTGTGTCTGGTATATCCTGATCCAGATACTCGGTGCCTTCGCCGGCGTCGCGATGGCACATACGATGTTTGGCGAACCATTATTTTTCGCATCTGAACATGTCAGAGCTGGCTGGTCGCAATGGAGCAGCGAGTTCATTGCCAGCTTTGGTCTGATAGGCGTCATTATCAGTACATCCAGAAGCCGTCCTTCCGTGACACCATTTGCGGTAGCCGCGTACATTACTGCGGCATACTGGTTCACCTCATCGACCTCATTTGCCAATCCTGCGGTCACGCTGGCACGCGCTGCCAGCAATACATTTGCCGGTATCTATCCGGGTGATGTGCCTGGATTCATCGTCGCGCAATGCAGCGGCACTATGGCAGCGAACTGGCTGTTTGCCTGGTTATACCCTGATCCCAACGTGGCTGCTGCATCAGATGTCAATGCCTGACTTATTTTTGAACTGAGATGCAAATTAAGGGGATTTTTTATGTCTTTTGTGCTTGAAGATTTGCCGAATCTGGATACGGCGTTATTTAAAATTCCGAATCTATCCAATTTAACCAGCCAATCTCCTTCCACTCATGCTCCGCGTTTCCTGCTGTTGTATGGCTCTTTGCGGGAACGCTCCTATAGCAAGTTGCTGGCACTGGAAGCAGCGCGCTTACTGACAGCGATGGGAGCGGAGGTGAAGGTTTTTAATCCGCAGGACTTGCCCTTACCTGATGCCGCACCAGATGATCATCCTAAAGTCAAAGAATTGCGCGAACTAGTCATGTGGTCCGAGGGCATGGTGTGGTGTACACCGGAGCGTCACGGCGCGATGACTGGCATCATGAAAGCACAGATAGACTGGATACCCTTATCGTCTGGTGCCATCCGTCCCACGCAAGGGAAAACGCTGGCTGTGATGGAAGTATCCGGCGGTTCTCAGTCTTTTAATGCCGTCAATCAGTTAAGGATTTTGGGACGCTGGATGCGCATGCTCACGATACCAAATCAGTCATCGGTGCCGAAAGCATATTTAGAATTTGATGAAGCAGGGCGTATGAAAGCTTCGCCTTACTACGACCGGGTGGTTGATGTGATGGAGGAGTTAATGAAGTTCACCTTACTGACACGTGATCTTGCTCCTTATCTCACTGATCGTTACAGCGAGCGTAAAGAGAGTGCTGAGGCATTGTCAATTCGGCTGAATCAGACACGGATCTAGTAGCGCTGAATTTGTCTTCCGCCAGCTAAGTGCTGGCCACTTTCTGCTAAGCTTAAAGCAAGCCTTCACCATGAAAGCTTGCGAGTTTCTGGCATCACAGAACCGGGATTCCAACTCCAACCATCGGTGATGTGAGCAAAATACTTCTCAGCATCTGACAACCGTCTTTGCCAACATCAGACTGCAGACTAAGACTTCTACGATAGTTTGTGTTGCCTGCAACTTCCCCTCAGAACTTTAAGTCAGCTAACCAAGCTGAGTAAAAGCATTTGCTTTTTCTTGTCCTTACGACTCTTGTTACCAGCATCATCGTACTTCGCAAAAGCGAAAGTAGGAGTCCTTGCCCCAATAAAACTTGCGAATTACCCAACTCGTAAATAAATGTCAAAACAGAATTTTGATTCTTTTTTTTTAATAATTTTATGCCATTATTTAAAAAAAGAATAATTGATATTTAATCTATGCTTTTTGGGAAGTCATGTTTCCGAATAATTGATGAAATAAAACATACCAATGTTTTTTTGAATCAATATTTACTTAAAGAAACCGACCAGAAAGCGTACTCAGGGAGATTCGCTTGACTACGATTTCACGACGTGTTTTGTTTGGTAAGTTAGGCTTGATCCCATTCAAAGCTTTAGAATCTGCGGCAGCATTCGCTAAACTCAGGGGCAATCCGTATATCGAGATCGCACATTGGTTACATCAATTGTGGCAGTTGCCGAATTCTGACTTACATTGCATGGCGGCACATTGGAAGTTTGATGCAGCACAATTGGAAAAAGAACTCATCTACGCTTTATCCAAATTTCCTGACGGTGCCAGCCATATCAGCGATTTCTCTGCGCACCTCGACTTAGCTGTAGAACGTGGCTGGATTTTTGCGAGCCTGAACGTCGCAGAGCCACGGATACGCACGGCGTGGTTACTGCTAGCCATGCTGGAACAGGCTGAATTACGTAAGCTCTTGCTCAACATTTCTATCCAGTTTCAAAGAATAAGTTTGCCCGTTGAGATGGGTGAAGTGACCGAGCTGTTAAAGCACTCTTGCGAAAATACGGATGTAGCACAGGATAGTTCGGGCTTACCGGCTGCTGTACCGGGTGAGACGAGTCTGGCATTATCAGATCAGGACAAAGGTTCCCAATCTGCGCTCACAAAATATTGTACTGATTTAACTGCTTTAGCACGTTCCGGAAAAATTGATCCGGTTGTTGGCCGTGAAAAAGAAATTCGCACTCTCACAGACATACTATTAAGGCGCCGGCAAAATAACCCTCTGCTGACAGGTGATGCTGGCGTTGGGAAGACTGCCGTCGTCGAGGGATTGGCCCATGCAATTGTCTCTGCAGACGTACCACCGCCCCTCTTGCAAGTGCGCTTATTGAGCCTGGATGTAGGCGCGCTGCTGGCTGGGGCAAGTATGCGTGGCGAATTTGAGGCCAGACTGAAATCTGTGCTGAAAGAAGCCGACAATGCAGTACATCCGGTCATTCTGTTTGTAGATGAAATTCATACGCTGGTCGGCGCAGGCGGGCAAGCGGGAACAGGGGACGCCGCTAATTTGCTGAAGCCTGCGTTAGCACGCGGTAATTTGCGGACCATTGGTGCCACTACCTGGAGCGAATATAAAAAGCACATAGAGAAAGATCCCGCACTCACACGTCGCTTTCAGGTGTTACAGATAATGGAACCTGAACTGTCAAAGGCGATCTCCATGGTGCGGGGGTTGGTACCTGTTTTTATGCGACATCATCAGGTGGAAATTCTGGATGAGGCAGTGTGTGCCGCTGTCACGCTCTCTCAACGCTACCTGCCTTCCCGCCAGTTGCCGGATAAAGCAATCAGCTTGCTAGACACCGCTTGCGCGCGCGTTGCTATGTCTCTGCATACCCCTCCATCCGAGGTAGTGCAATTGCGCCAGCATCAACAAGTGTTGATGGCCGAGTATGCGCAACATCTGCGCGAGGCTCAACTGGGGCAAAGTAATACGGCCAGTTTGCAACGCGTGACACAGGAATTAAGCGAAACGGATGCAAAATTATCTGAACGAGAAACGCACTGGAAAGCGGAGCTGATACTGGTAAGGCTATTGCTGGAAACCCGCGATTCCTTATTGAAGCATAACAAGCAGCTGGACAACACTTTGGACAATACTCTGTACGTTAATTCTGATGCTTACTCAGAAGTTGCAGATGCTGGCTTCAAGAACGCCCAACAATTGAGTCTGAAAAAAATCGCTGAAATTCAAGCGGAACTATCAAGTCTGCGTGGGGAGGATACCTGTATCTATGCCCAGGTAGATGAGTCCGTAATCGCGGCGATAGTCGCAGAATGGACAGGAATACCTGTTGGTCGCATGGTGCGTGACGAAGTCAGTGCTGTCATGGAACTGGCTGCACAGTTAGAAAAACGGGTAGTTGGACAAACTGTTGCTATCCGCCACATAACAGAAAGAATAAAAACATCCCGGGCGCGTTTAAGCGATCCGCAAAAGCCGGTGGGATGCTTTCTGTTGGTCGGTCCATCCGGTGTAGGGAAAACTGAAACAGCGCTGGCGCTGGCGCAGGCTGTGTATGGTGGCGAACATAACCTGATCACGATCAATATGAGTGAGTATCAGGAGGCACATACCGTATCCAGCCTTAAAGGGGCTCCACCAGGTTACGTAGGTTATGGCGAAGGTGGGGTTCTGACAGAAGCTGTAAGGCGTCGTCCCTACAGCGTGATCTTATTGGACGAAATTGAAAAAGCCCATCCCGATGTACATGAAGTTTTTTTTCAGGTATTTGATAAGGGATGGATGGAAGATGGCGAAGGCAGGGTGATCGATTTTAAAAACACTCTGATTCTGCTTACCAGTAATGTTGGCTCAGAGTTGATAGCGCAGCTGTGTGATAACAGCGATCAGTTACCGTCTTTCGAGGCAATCTCACAAGCTTTACAGCAGATACTTCAGCAGGTATTTCCGGTAGCGTTTCTGGGGCGTCTGAAAACCATCCCCTACTTGCCGCTGGATGAAACAGATTTGGCCAAGATCGTCACCCTGCAGCTGGAAAAAGTGGTTGCGCGCATGAAGGAACAACACGACATTGTCTTTGCTTACACCACCTCTGCTGTCGCCAGGATAGCCGCTCAATGCGGTACCCATAATACCGGTGCCAGACGTATCGCACAGTACATCGAGCAAAACTTACTTAGCCAAATTGCGCATATCTGGTTGCAGGCCAGTCAGGACAAAAAAGAAATTTTTTCTATTTATCTGGATACTGGGTCACAGCAAAGCGCAGGGGAATTTCAAGCTAAATCTCAAACCGATTCTCAAACCGATTCTGAAACGGACTCTAAAACTCATCCTCACATCACGTCTGTCGGAAACAACTCGGATTTGTACTTGAAAACCTTTTTTAACGGGAGGTGAATTCAGTATGGAGAAAATCTAAATTCAGCGCCATCGCTGTATATCACATTCAGGTAGATCGAGGAGTGAAGATGCATGTCGGCAGTGGTTGTTTTTTCTTAGCGCTTAGCTTGTGTTGGTTCATGTATGTCAGATGGTTTCAATAAAAAGGAGTCTTTATGAGTACGAATAGCAGCAGTCAGAAATTTATCGCCCGTAACCGGGCACCTCGCGTGCAGATTGAGTATGACGTCGAAATCTACGGTAGCGAGAAAAAAGTCGAATTGCCATTTGTAATGGCGGTACTCGCTGATTTAGGGGGGAATCCGGTGGAGCCTGCACCTGAGGTGTCGGAGCGTAAATTTCTTGAAATAGACGTGGATAACTTCGATGAACGCATGAAGGCGATAGCACCCAGGGTTGCTTTCAGTGTCCCGAATACGCTCACCGGTGAAGGACATGTGATGGTTGATATCACTTTTGAAAGTATGGATGATTTTTCTCCTGCTGCTGTTGCGACCAAGGTGGATGCACTCAAGCAGTTGCTCGATGCGCGTACACAGCTGGCCAATTTACAGACCTATATGGATGGTAAAGCTGGTGCAGAGGGATTGGTACGCAAACTACTCAGTGATCCTGGTTTGATGAAGTCATTGAGCAGCATGCCTAAAAATACATCAGAAGAAACGCAGGCCTGATCACGCGTGATAGCTCATTAAGAATAAAGGAAATATCTATGAATACCAAAACAGTTGCAGCAAGAGATGCCGACACAGTCCAGTTTTCAGATCCTGGTGCATTCTCTGAGTTGCTTGATCGTGAATTTAAACCCAAAGGTGATGAGCAGCGCGAAGCCGTGGTGGCAGCTGTGCGCACTTTGGCGGAACAGGCATTAATCAACACGGTCACGATGAGTGATGATGCCTACGACAGTATAGAAGCCATCATTTCCGAACTGGATCAAAAACTGTCCAAGCAAATCAATCTGATTATGCATCATACAGATTTTCAACAACTGGAGTCTGCATGGCGTGGGCTGGATCATCTGGTTTCGCATACTGAGACGGATGAAATGCTGAAGATCCGTTTTATGGATATCAGTAAGTCGGAATTGCGTCGCACGATGCGACGTTACAAAGGTGTGGCCTGGGATCAAAGCCCTTTGTTCAAACGCTTGTATGAAGAGGAATATGGCCAGTTAGGTGGTGAGCCGTATGGTTGCCTGGTTGCTGATTATTATTTCGATCATAACCCGCCGGATGTCGAGTTGCTGGGTGCTATGGCGAAAGTGGCAGCTGCATCGCACGCGCCATTCATTGCTGGCGCAGCGCCTTCCAATCTACAAATGGATTCCTGGCAGGAGCTGGCAAATCCGCGTGATTTAACAAAGATCACCGGCAACTTAGAACATGCCGCCTGGAATAGCTTGCGCGATACCGAAGATGCACGCTACGTTGGCTTAGCCATGCCGCGCTTCTTGGGCAGACTGCCATACGGTGCGAAAACCAATCCGGTCGACGAGTTTGACTTCGAAGAAGAAACCGAGGGTGCTGATCACCGCAATTACGTTTGGAATAACGCCGCCTACGCAATGGCAGTGAATATCAATCGCAGCTTCAAGTTATATGGCTGGTGCACCATGATCCGTGGCGTGGAATCGGGTGGTACGGTAGAAAACCTGCCTTGCCATACCTTCCCGACAGATGATGGCGGCTTCGATATGAAATGCCCGACCGAAATCGCGATTTCTGACCGGCGTGAAGCCGAACTGGCACGTGCCGGATTCATTCCTTTAGTGCATCGCAAAGGCACGGATCATGCCACTTTCATCGGTGCGCAATCGCTGCAAAAGCCGCAAGAATACATGGATCCGGATGCTACCGCGAATGCCAATTTATCAGCCAGATTGTCCTATTTATTTGCAAGTACCCGCTTTGCACATTATCTGAAATCCATCGTTCGCGACAAAGTCGGTGCCTTTAAAGAGCGAGAAGATATGCAGCGTTGGCTCAATGAATGGATCATGAATTACGTTGATGCTGATCCCGTGAATTCAAGCCAGGAAACCAAGGCGCGTCGCCCACTCGCGGCGGCTGAAGTGATTGTGGAAGATGTGGAAGGGAATCCCGGTTATTACAATGCAAAATTTTTCTTGCGTCCGCACTTCCAGTTAGAAGGTCTGACCGTGAGTTTGCGGTTGGTGGCGAAGTTGCCGTCAGTTAAAGCAGCAGCATAAGACGTGATTTATATTTTTCTCAAAGGAGTTTAGAAATGGCACAGGATATTTTTTTGAAGATCAATGGCATTGAAGGCGAAAGCATGGATGCGGCACACAAGAATGAAATCGAAGTGCTGAGTTGGCAGTGGCAGGTATTGCAGGAATCTAATATGCATACCGGATCAGGTGGTGGCTCTGGTAAAGCAACTGTGAAAGACCTGACTTTCATTCATAACGTGGACCGCTCCAGCCCTAATCTGATGAAGTTTTGTATGACCGGTAAACATATTCCGGAGGCCAAGTTAGTGGTACGTAAGTCGGGGGGGAATCCTCTTGAGTACTTAAAAATTACCATGACCGACGTATTGATTACCAATGTCAGTCCTACTGGAAATTCAAAGGCGGAAAGTGTGCAGGAAATGGTCGGACTATCTTTTGCCAAAATTAAGCAAGAGTACACGGTACAAAATCAACAGGGTGGCTCAGGCGGTGCCGTCACAGCTGGTTTTGATATCAAGCTCAATAAAGAAGCCTGAGCCTGATATACCGCGTTTGATGCATAGACCCATGCACAAACACGTTTTTTAAGAACTGGGTTTTGACAGTTTCCACTGCTTCGCTGGCAACGGGGTGGTGGAGCTACAGACTCTGGATACCACGATACGCTCAGCTTAGGATAGAAAATGGCAGACTTAAGTTTTTCCATGCACCAGGTGCATAACGGTAACAGTCTTAAATGGCTGGCAGTCATGTTGTTTTCCTTTTTTGCTACGTGCTGTATCGCACGGGAAGAAAAAGAAGCGACCAAACTGACGCTGAACATTAGCGCAGATGCGAACGTGAATCCTGATCCTGCGCAACGAGCTTCCCCAATCAAGCTAAGAATTTACGAATTAAAAGACAGTTCCAGTTTTGCAGATGCAGATTATTTCTCACTAGATAGTAACGATAAAGTTGTGTTGACAGGCGATTTGCTGGTTAAAGATGAGTACATTTTACGGCCATCTGAAACCAGAAAAATCGAAAGGAAAAGCCACCCTCAAACAACTGCAATCGGCATCCTGGCAGGATATAGAGATTTACCAAACAGCCTGTGGCGCGTGATTTACAAGCTACCCAGTGCACCTGAGGCGGCCTGGTATCGCTTTGCCATTCCTGCTAATAAGACCTCATTGCTCATACAGTTGCAAGCACAGGGAATCGTGCTCGTCGAACAAAAATAAAGCTTAACAAACTCAACTGACACAGGAATTGCGATGACCTGGACTAACAAAGTGACCTGGAGTGAGGGTTTGTTTTTGCGCCCTCAGTTATTTCAGCAACAAGAGCGCTATCTGGAAAATTTTGCGCATAAGCGTACTGCGCCTTTATCGCCGTTTTTTTGGGGATTTGGACATCTGCAGATAGATACCGAGTCGCTTAAGCTAGGTAAGCTGGTGTTAGCCAGCGCCTCTGGCGTTTTCCCTGATGGCACGCCATTTGACATTCCCGGCGAGACGCAACCACCGGCACCGCTCACACTACTTCCTGAGCATCTGGAGCAAACGCTATATCTTGCTTTATCTATTCGTACACCAAATACCGAAGAAACCAGCTTTGAGTCCAATAGCAAGACGTGCGCACGCTTTGGTGTTTTTGAAGTTGCTTTACGCGATGCCAATTCTGAGGGGCAGGGGGAAAAACCAGTACAGCTGAGTCGTCTTCGTCTGATGTTAGTGCCGCAAAAAGAATTGACCAGTGCCTGGATGGGACTACCTTTAGCCCGACTGACTACTCTGAGATCTGACGGCGGTGCCGAGCTGAGTTCAGCATTGATTCCCCCGGTTAACCGCTATGGTGCCAGTGAATTGCTGACACAATGGATTTCGCAAATTCATGGCACCGCTTTTCAGCGTGCAGAGTCGTTGGCTAAACGTTTATGCGGCAGTGCTGGTTCTGGTGCCACGCAGGCGGCGGAGGTCAGTGATTTTTTACTGCTGCAAATCCTGAATCGCTATGAGCCTCTGCTTGCGCATTTGCTCAAGGTAAAAGAGAGCAATCCTGAGCAGGCTTACACCATGTTACGCAGTATGAATGGTGAGTTGTCGACCTATATCCGTACGCAGAGCCGACGACCGAATCGCGTGCCGGACTACGACCACGTACGGCCATATGAGGTCTTCAAACCTTTGGTTGAGGATACCCGTGAATTGCTCAACAACTTGCTGGTACGCAGTGCACAAAGTCTGTCTCTTACAGAAAAAGGCCACGGCATGTATCTGGTTAGTCTTGATCCGGCTGATTTGCAGGCCTTTTCCAATCTGGTTCTGGCTGTGGCGGCCAATATTCCCGGCGACCAGCTTGCGCAGAACTTTGTGGCACATGCGAAATTGGCTGCGGCAGACCGTTTACCTGAATTGGTGCGCATGCATTTGCCGGGAATTACCTTGCGGGTTCTGCCGGTACCGCCAAGGCAAATCCCTTTCAATTCCGGCTATGTTTATTTTCAGGTAGAACCCGTCGGTACACATTGGGAGCATATGCAGAAGCATGGCGGCATAGGCTTGCATGTTGCAGCTTCCTTCCCTGGATTAAGGATGGAATTATGGGGGATACGCTAATGGGAAAGAAATACATCGTTGTTGGTGACGCCACCAGTCATGGCGGCAAAGTGCAGACAGGTTCGGCCATCTTTGATATCAACGGTAAAGCCATTGCGCGTTTAGGTGACAAAGTCAGTTGTCCTATACACGGTGAGAACGCAATTACTGAGGGTGACCCTGGTGCACTGATAGACGGCGTTCCATGTGCATTGGAAGGCCATCGCTCAGCTTGTGGCAGTGTCTTAATCGGCACCGTAGTGGCGTCGCATGGAGGCTGATATGAAGACTGTGATCGCTTCATGCTGTATTCAATCAACAGTGGTGTAAAGGAATTATCATGCCCAAGCTCTTCCACCACCCGCGTGCGCTCAGCATTTCCGGTCCGGCGGTGACGGCGGGTGGGCTGGTGGGTTTTAGTCCTCTGAGCCTGTGCGGCAGCGATGGCATCAACGCGTTATTCAGCTACACGCTGCGCTTGCAAAGCAGTGACGTGACAGGTTTTGCTGACTTGGGTTTAGGCGCAAAACCTGGCACCGCCTTCCATCCTGACTACGTGATCGGCAAAGAAATCACCTGCCACA
>NZ_JACOGD010000014.1 GCF_014284235.1 Cognatundibacterium curvum | reverse complement strand
GATTTCAACGAGCTTGGTGCCCAGGCCATTGGCCAGTGCGTACACCAATACCGCGTGAAATGCCACTACCAGCCCTATGCCCAGGAACTTCTTACCCGGCTCTTGCTGGCGATCTGAAAAATCCATTAGTACTCCTCCAAAACCACAAGGTCAACTATCTGACACAAGTCAAAACTTCTCACACAAAAAAAGATTATAAGTGCTGCAGCCAGCTTCTAAATCGAAAGCTACAAAAACCACTTAACAACTTACTGGCAACGAGGAATTCAAAATTAAACACAATGCCAAAAACCATTGAGCACATAAAATTTTGTTCACTGTGTCACTTTCTCACAAAACCTCGCAGTATTCACCTATCCGCAAAAAATATGCCCCGCGGAGGCAGCAACTGCCTTCCTCCGCGTGCGATAGGAAACCATGTGAATGAAATTGAGCAAGCAACGTGCCAGGGGGATGAAAATCAAACAGCAAAAAGACGTAAGAAAATGTAAATAAAGTTACATATTGCCGACGATTTGTAAATTAATGCTCCAAAATTTTCAGACCGCGCATAGAAACATTTCTGCACTGCACCTGTCAATAGACTAATCGCTCAGTTTCCCGAAAAAACAACAGCGCGCATTTTGCCAAAAAAAAACTGGAAAAGGAAACGCATATTTTTGTGCTTTGCAGCAATTTTTTGGTGCAAAAATAATGCCCTCTGACAGCTTAAGTCAGAAATTCGCTGAAACCGCACTCGAACTGAATAAAATTTCATTTCAGCTGCATCTTAAGCCGTCAAAATCGCAAAAATTGCGTAAATCAAAAACAAGTGTTTTACGCATGACAGCAATTCTTTTTGAAAATCAAGATACTTTCCGTATTTTCACCACAGTTACAAAAAAAGCCTTGCACTCAATTTGTGCAGACTTCTTCCTTTAGCCTGTTTTTTTTATTCTATCCATAGTACGGAACTTGCTATAAGGTGACGACGCTTGGATTTCATCCCAGCCCTGATCAGTGTGATATCTAATAAAAACAATAAGCCGTGGCGTCACTCATCCGCATCACACTGTATTTGTTTTGACGTAATTGCCGGAGACCAGTGCATGGAATTGACTTACTTTCGCCATAAAATAACTCAAACACTAAAATACGGAGCTGGCACAGCCCTGCTCTGCAGTTTCTTGCTGCCATCAAGCGCATGGGCTGACAACAGTCAGTCCAGCTTTGCTGATCCTGACAAAGTACTGAGAACTATCTTCCCTGTCGCTGAAACCGGCTTTGATCCGGCTGCAGCCAGAGACTTGTATTCCAATGCAATTGTTGAAGCCGTATTCGAACGCCTGTATAGCTATGACTACATGGCGAGCCCGGCCAAAATTATTCCGGAAGCCGCCGATGGCTTACCGCAGATTTCTGAGGATGGAAAAACCTACACCATACGTCTCAAGAAAGGCATTGTCTTCACACCCGATCCTGCGTTCGGGGGCAAGAAACGAGAATTAACGGCACAGGATTTTGTCTACTCCTGGATGCGATTGATGGATCCCAAAATCGCATCTTCTCACCGCTGGCTGTTAGAAGGAAAAATTCTGGGGCTGGACGATCTGCACACCCAGGCCAGGAAAAGCGGCAACTTTAACTACGACGCACGGATAGCGGGCCTGGAGACGCCGGACCGCTATACCCTGCGCATCCACCTGACCCGACCCGACTTTAATCTGCCCATGATTTTGACGTATGCAGCGACCTCTGCTGTGGCACGCGAGGTGGTGGAAAAATACCGCGACCTGCAAGGTCAGGTGATGGCTAATCCGGTCGGCAGCGGCCCGTTCAAACTGGTGGAGTGGGTACGCGGCTCCAAGATGGTATTAGATGCCAATCCCGATTACCGCCCGGTGTACTGGAATTTCGCCGCCAATCAGTCTGCAGAAGATCAGCGTATCGCCAAAGCCATGCAGGGTAAGCGCCTGCCTCAGATAGGCCGTGTGATCGTGAATGTGATATTGGAAGATCAGTCACGCCTGCTGGCATTTCAAAAAGATGAAACCGATTTATTCCAACTGTATGGCGGCCTCGCTCCACAGGTGCTAAAAGATGGAAAACTCAAACCGGAATTTCAGAATAAAGGCGTGCAGTTATCGCGCATCGTAGATCCCGAACTCGCCATTTACTATTGGAATATGCAAGACCCGGTGTTTGGTGGACTCAGCAAAGAAAAAATCGCACTGCGACGGGCGATCTCAATGGCGCACAGAGTTGAGGATGAAATCCGTATCGTCGATAACGGTGAAGCGATTCCACTGCAATACCCAATTCCGCCCGGCGTGGTCGGCCATGATCCGCAATATCGCAGCATAATTCAATACAATCCAGCTGCTGCCAATGCCTTACTGGATAAATTTGGCTACAAAAAAGGGAAAGATGGTTACCGTACCCTGCCCGATGGTAAGCCGCTGGAAATTGTGCATACCGCGCAAACTGAATCACGCGGACATTTGCAAGCTGAAGTCTGGAAAAAAACCTATGACAGCATAGGCATACGGATGAAAGCAGAATTCCGGCCATTTGCCGAAATCCTCAAAGCCGAAAAACAATGTCAGCTAACTCAGAGGATATCACCCTGGATAGCAGATTATCCGGATGGCGATAATTTTATGCAGCTGTTTTACGGCAAAAACATCCATCTGAATAATAATGGCTGCGTCGCGATTCCTGAATATGATGCGCTGTATGAACAATCGCAAAAACTGCCCGCCGGTCCTGAGCGTGACCGCCTGTATCACAAGATGGCCCGTATCATGGAAGTGTATTCTGCCCAACGCTTAGGCTTTGCGCGTTACCGCAATATGCTGGCTCAGGAAAGAGTGACCGGCTATCGCAAACATCCGGTGATGCGTACCGAATGGCTGTATATCGATATCGACAAAAACAAAGCTCGTGTCTCACCATGATGCAACGCTAATTCACCAATCGGCTCCGTTTTTTGTATAAGCCCAACCCACACTGGAACAGATATGATCGCTTATATTGTGCGCAGACTCTGGCAGATGCTACCTACTTTGCTGGGTGTCATCCTGCTGGTTTTTTTCCTCTTTAACTGGGTAGGCGGCGATCCGGCCTATATCCTGGCTGGCAAAATGTCGAGTCAGGAACAGATCGCCAATATCCGCACCCAGTTGGGTATTGATCAGCCTTACTATGTACAGCTGTGGATATTCATCAAGCAAATCCTGACTTTCAATTTCGGACATAGCTGGAGTACCGGCGAAGCCGTCTCTTCGATTATCGGCAGTCGTCTGGGGCCATCGCTGACAGTGCTGATCCCGCTGACTATCATAGAAACCCTGATCGCGATTGCGCTGGCACTGGTGATTGCATTCCGGCGCGGCTCGCTGACTGACCGTGCGGTGATGATCGCCTGTACCGTCGGTATGTCAGTCAGTATTCTGGTCTACATCATCGTCGGTCAATATGTGTTTGCATATCAGCTCAGTCTGTTCCCGGTACAGGGCTGGGGCAATAGCTTCGCTGAAAACCTGTTCCGTTATTCCGCCCTGCCTATCCTGATCGCGCTGGCAGTGGGTGTCGCCCCGAATCTGCGTCTGTTCCGCACCTTTATTCTGGATGAAGTGAATCAGGATTATGTACGTACTGCGCGCGCCAAAGGCCTGTCTGAAGCCAGAGTCAAATGGGTGCATGTTTTACGCAATGCCGCGATCCCTATCATCACCCATGTGATGTCCAACCTGCCTGCGCTGCTGATCGGTGCATTTCTGATCGAAAGATTTTTTTCCATACCAGGCATAGGACGCGAAGTCATCCTCGCGGTGGAACGCAGCGACTTCCCTGTGATTAAAGCAATCACGGTCTATGTCGCCGCTGCCACCATGGCATTTAATCTCTTAGCTGACCTGATGTATCAGGCAGTCGATCCACGTGTTCAATTGAAATGAGTCAGCTCATGATGAATCAAGTCAACTCACCCGGACTGTGGGCGCTGGCGTGGCGCCGCCTGAAAGCAGACACAGTCGCCATGATCTCGCTCGCGGTCGTCAGTCTGTTTATGCTGTTATTGCTGCTGTCTTACAGCGGGCTGATTGCGGCTGACTGGGATACTGAGGCTGGTGTCAGCTACGCGCCACCCAGCTTTCTGCATACAGCGGGCCAGCCATCCGGTCAGCCGCTTAGCAAGCCAGAAGCAGCACCTGTCGTCACCGACAATCCACTGGACCCGCTGCGCGATGTGATACGTGAATTGAACCAGAACCAGGGTAACAAAGACGCAGCAGCGACCAGCAGTCAGCCAGTAAATATTGATGGCAGCGAAGTGGTCGATCCTATCGCTCAGGAGCTGGCTGAGATTCAGGCTGAACTCGCAAAAAAACAGCAGGCACAAATACAGGAGCGCGCTGACAGCCTGCCTTTCGGTGCTGATAAGTGGGGCCACGACATCATCAAAAAAACCATTAAAGGCGCGGAAACGTCGATTTTAGTTGGCATTGTTGCCGCCTTGCTCGCGACGCTGCTCGGTACACTGTTCGGTGCCACCGCCGGTTATTTCGGCGGACGGGTCGATGATTTCTTTAACTGGTTCTACAGTATATTCACATCTATCCCCTATTTGCTGCTGATACTGTCAGTCGCGGCAGTGTTACAGCAAAAAGGCGTGGGCACCATCATACTGATCTTAGCGCTGACTGGCTGGACTGGTCCTTTCCGCCTGATACGCGCCGAGTACATGAAGCATAAGGCCAGAGAATATGTGTGGGCCGCCGATGCGATCGGCGCCTCCCATCTGCGCAAGATGTTTATTCATATTTTCCCGAATATCAGCCATGTGGCGCTGGTTCAGGTCTCAATACTGGTGGTGGGATTTATCAAATCGGAAGTGATCCTGAGTTTCCTCGGCTTTGGGGTACCGGTAGGAACGGTGTCCTGGGGCAGTATGCTCAATGAAGCGCAAAATGAACTGATACTTGGCAAATGGTGGCAACTGACTGCAGCTACTGCGGCCATGGCGCTGCTGGTCACTGCATTCTCATTATTTACCGATGCGCTGCGCGATGCGCTCGACCCGAAACTGAAATAAGGACAGACCATGACGACAATTTCATCTTCGGTCACGAACACCAGCGCAGCGCCACTGCTGCAAGTCGACAATCTGCGCGTGTCTTTCCGCGTCAATAAAAAGGACAGCGTAGAGACCGTCAAAGGCATCTCGTTTCAAATTCCGCACAATGCCACAGTCGCGCTGGTCGGTGAATCCGGCAGCGGCAAATCAGTCAGCTCACTTGCGATTATGGGTTTGCTGCCAGCGGATACCTCGTCCATCACCAATGACAGCCGCATCCTGTTTGCGGGAAAAAATTTGCTGGAATTAGATCGCGAGCAGCGCCGCCAATTATGCGGCAAAGAGATATCCATGATCTTCCAGGAGCCAATGACTTCGCTCAATCCTGTGTTTTCCGTGGGATTCCAGATCGCAGAAGTACTGCGCCTGCATAAGGGCATGGATGCGGCCCAGGCCAGATTGCGCACGCTGGCCTTGCTGGAAGAAGTCGGCATACCTGATCCGGCACGCAAAATAGATGCCTATCCCAGTCAGTTGTCTGGCGGTCAGCAGCAACGCGTGATGATTGCGATGGCGATTGCCTGCGAACCTAAATTACTGATTGCTGATGAACCGACCACCGCGCTCGATGTCACCATACAAAAGCAGATTATCGACCTGATCAATGCACTGCGTATCAAGCATCAGATGTCGGTACTGTTCATCACGCATGACCTGGCATTAGTGGGTGAAATTGCGGATCATGTGATCGTGATGCGGCATGGTGAAATCCGCGAAACCGGTACAGTGCGTCAGATTTTTGATGCGCCTCAGGATAGCTATACGCAGGCGCTGCTGCATTGCCGCCCTAGCCTGAATACACGTCCGTGGCGGCTGCCTGTGATTGCCGATTTCATGCAGCATGCAGGCCATTTACCGGAGCAAAAACAACGTAGCCGTGGTCTGGACGGGCAGGAAGACATCGTGCTGGATGTGCGTAATCTGAGCAAAAGTTTTTATACCCGCGAAGGCTTATTTGGTAAAAAAGAGTTCAAGGCGGTTGATCAGGTCAGCTTCCGTCTCGCACGCGGCAAAACGCTCGGGGTAGTCGGTGAATCCGGTTCAGGCAAAACCACAGTCGGCCTGACACTGATGCGCATCCATCAGGCCAGCAGCGGTCAGGCCTTGTTTGATGGCGAAGATATTCTGGCGCTGTCCAACAAAGCCTTCCTGCCCTATAAACGACGCATACAAATCATTTTCCAAAATCCGTATGCCTCGCTCAATCCGCGCTTTACCATAGGCCAAATTCTGATGGAGCCTATGCATATCCATCAGATCGGAGCCAATGAACAGGAGCGCATACGGCTGGCTTGCCAGTTGCTGGATAAAGTTGGTTTGCCACAGACTGCGTTTTACCGCTATCCGCACGAGTTTTCCGGCGGCCAGCGGCAAAGGATAGCGATTGCACGCTGCCTGAGTATGAAGCCGGAAGTGCTGATCTGTGACGAATCGGTATCGGCGCTGGATGTATCAGTGCAGGCGCAGGTGCTGAACCTGCTGCAGGATTTACAAGATGAATTTGGCCTGTCCTATATCTTTATCTCGCATGATCTGGCGGTGGTGAAATACATCGCCGATCAGGTCATGGTCATGCATCACGGTAAAGTGGTGGAGCTGGCGAATTCGGATACCTTGTATCACGCTCCGCAACAAGCCTATACCCGCAGCCTGCTGAACGCGATACCACGCGGCCTGCAGCCGCAGGAGCGCCAGGCATAGGCTTAGCTTCAGCAAAGGCACGGTGCGCTATCTCAACAGACCATAAAACAGACGACCGTGCCTTTTTAAGCCAGGTTAAGCCGGATCACACGCAGCACAAACAGAAAATTTGCCCGAATCCCGCTTAGCACTTACAATTCCGACCTGTTGCCGCGGCGCGGCCTTATCCGCCACCGCATTTCAGTCCCCTGAAAAGGGAGGCTGAGCAAATCATGAATAACACCATCCCAGTATTCATGCGGCTTTTCAGGCATTTTCGTGCGCTAAGCCGCATCAATACTGGGATACAATCTGGAGTCAACATGGCATTTCTGCAAGGCAAAAAAATTCTGATCACCGGTTTGCTGTCTAACCGTTCCATCGCTTACGGTATTGCACAAGCCTGCAAACGCGAAGGCGCGGAACTGGCTTTCACCTATGTCGGTGAGCGTTTCAAAGACAGAATTACAGACTTCGCTGCAGAATTTGACAGCAAGCTGGTATTCGATTGCGACGTCGCCAGCGATGAACAAATCGAAGCAGTATTCAAAGATCTGGGCCAACAATGGGACCAGCTCGATGGTCTGGTTCACGCGATTGGCTTTGCACCACGTGAAGCGATTGCCGGTGAATTCCTCGACGGTTTCTCACGTGAAGCCTTCCGCATTGCGCACGATATTTCCGCTTACAGCTTCCCGGCAATGGCAAAAGCTGCGCTGCCTATGCTGCGTCAGGATTCCGCTTTGCTGACCCTGTCCTATCTGGGCGCTATCCGTGCTATCCCACACTACAACACTATGGGTATGGCGAAAGCCGCACTGGAAGCTTCGGTCCGTTATCTGGCCGAAGATCTGGGCAAAAAAGGCATACGCGTCAACGGCATTTCCGCTGGTCCGATCAAAACTCTGGCTGCCTCCGGCATTAAAGATTTCGGCAAACTGCTGGGCTTCGTTGCGGATCATGCACCACTGCGCCGCAACGTGACGATAGAAGACGTAGGCAATACTGCGGCCTTCCTGCTGTCCAACCTGGCGAATGGTATTACCGGCGAAATCACCTATGTTGATGGCGGTTTCTCACACGTGATGGGTCTGAACGCTGACACTTACGATCGCTGATACAGCGTCATCGCATATAGTCTGTCTGTCTGGTAAAAAAGCTGCAGTGAAAACTGCAGCTTTTTTTATGTCCGGCGCTATTAGCTTAAAGTTTAGTTTAAAGTTTAGCTTACAGATTAGCCTGCACTAACTAAGCAAAAATCAAGGGACTGAATGCCTTGGTCGAGATGGTGATGTGCGCGCCTGTTTGTAGCTGCGCCACTTCGCTCGCCGACGCCATGATTTCTATGATGTCTTGCCCGACCAGCAGCGAGACAATAAAAATCACTTCTTCCTGCCGGATCGCCAGTACCTGCGCGCGCAACTGCAACTGGCCCTGCATTTTTTGCTGCAAAAACACCTCAGCCGGTGAGCCGTAACGCTGAATGCGGCCACGTTCCAGCACAAATACCGTTTGCGCGAGTTTGAAAATTTCTCCCAGATCGTGGCTGACCAGCAGCGTGGTCAAACCCAGCTCGGCATGCAGGCTGGCCAAACTATCCTGCAACTGTGCGCGCAGACTGACATCGAGTGCAGACAGCGGCTCATCCAGCAATAACAAGCGCGCCGGACTGCCGATCACGCGCGCTAATGCGCGTGCCAGCGCGACTCTTTGCTTTTGTCCCCCCGATAAACTGCCGGGCAAACGCTGACTCAAGGCCGTCAAATCATTCAGCGCCAGCAAGTGCTGCAAACTATCCTGCTGATCACGCGCCAAGGCATAGGCGACGTTCTGTGCTACGGTCAGATTCGGGAACAGCGCATAGTCCTGGAACACCATGCCCACCGCGCGTTGCTGCGGCTGACGACACACCGACCGCGCGGTATCGAGCCAGACTTCACCATTGACCACGATGCGGCCAGACTGCGGCATGGCCAAGCCAGCCAGCATACGCAGCAAGGTAGTCTTGCCTGCACCGGAACTGCCAGACAACGCGCAGAAAGCCTGATCCTGAATAGACAAATCCAGCTCCAGCCATTCTGGTCCGCTGGTAGTTTGCATGGGATGACGCAGACTGATTTCTATCATGCTGCCCCCTGCCCACGCGCGTGACGCCGGTTCACGATATACACCGTCAACAGGATAGAAAAACTCATGACCAGTAACACTGCCGCATAGGCATGGGCCGCAGCATAATTCAGGCTTTCGACTTCATCATAAATCGCTATTGATGCGACCTTGGACACGCCGGGGATATTCCCGCCTATCATCAGCACCACGCCAAATTCGCCGACGGTATGCGCGAAACTCAATACGATGCCGCTCAATAAGGCGGGACGGATATTCGGCAATAAAATGCGCAGCAAGGTGTACCAGTCCGGCTTACCCAGCGTGCGCGACGCTTCCAGCAGCGATGGCGGCAAATTCTGCAAAGCCGACTGCAGCGGCTGCACCATAAACGGCAGACTGAAAATCACAGAACCAATGAGTAAACCGGCAAAACTGAACACCAGTTTCAGATGCAGATACTGCTCCAGCCAGGCGCCGAATGCATGCTGAGGACTGAACGCAAGCAGCAAATAAAAGCCAAGTACCGACGGTGGTAAAACCAGCGGCATACTGACCAGAGTTTCCCACAGCGGCTTCAAACGGCTGTGGGAATATGCGATGCGATAAGCGATGGGTATGCCGCACAGTATCAGCAGCAGCGTGGTCGCGCTTGCCAGCTTCAGGGTTAACCATAAGGGCTGCCAGTCGATGCCGCTCATGCTGGCTCCTGCGCTGCGCCGCCGTGCTGAGTCGGCTGCTGAATCTGCTGCTGAGGCGGCTGCTGAATTTGGGGATGAATTTGCGGCATCATGCTCATTTCATTCGACTTCACCAGCGCTTCAAGCTGATCGCCGATGCCCAGTTGCATCGCCTGTGCCGAGCGTGTGGTGATCAGCGATTCTATGCAACCGCCAGACACATCCTGCAACGCCAGCCTGACCCGCGTCAACAAACGCCCCTGCTCCAGCGCGACCACCTGGCCAGGCATGCGGTTACGCAGGCTGATCTGACCGCTAAGTTGTCTGGCTAAAGCAACTTCGGATTCTTTGAACAGCATCGTCACCGGCTGCCCGACGCTCCATGTGGTGGCAGGATGCGCAGCACCCAGCACCATCGCTGTCAGGATCAGCTTGCCATGCTCACCGATTGCGACATCAGCGATACTGACGCTGCCCTGGGTGTCTATCGCCAGCAACTGGCCGCTGAGCTGATTCATGGCAGGATATAGCCGTAACGTTCAAAGATGGCGCGGGCTTTGGCCGAGTAAATGAAGTCGTAGAATTGCTGCGACACCGCCGCATGCTGCTGTTTACCATGCTTCAAAATGACGGCTCCCTGTGCAATCGGCTGATACACATCGCGCGGCAATTCCAGCCACTTACCCTGCCCCTTCATTTCAGGTGACAGCACCACGGATTTGGCAGTAAATCCGAGGTCGGCTACCCCCGAATGAATGTACTGGTTAGTCTGCGCTATGCTCTCTGCAAACACCAGCCTGGGCTGTAAAGTCTGCTCCAGTTTATGTGCGTTCAGCACGCGCATGGTTTCGCGCCCATACGGTGCCGTCTTAGGATTCGCGATGGCGATCTTACTCACCCTGGCCTGCTGCAAAGCAGCTTGCCACTGCTGTAAATCCAGGTCTTTCATGGTCCACAACACCAGTGCGCCATAGGCATACACTTTAGGTGCCTGCATCGCATAACCATCTTTATACAGCTTCTCGGGAAATTCCATATCCGCCGATAAGAACACATCGAATGGCGCACCATTGCTGATCTGCGCCACGAACTTGCCGGAAGAATTGAAACTGGCCTGCAGCTCATGTCCGGTTTCTTGTTTAAACGCAGCCTTCAAATCATCAAACACGAACTGCACATTGGCCGCGACCGCGACAGAGATGGTTTCGGCCTGCACGGCTGCCGAAAAAAACATAGCGCAGCACAAACTGCTACGCATCAGGGTGCTGAAAAATTTCATGCTACCTATCCTAAATTCATTAATTTGCGGCACAGAGTTCAGTACAATGCGGCATTCGTTTGAGTATCACAGCCAGGATCACAAGCGCTCAGCACAGGGTAGCTTAGCCTGACATGGCAGACATACTAACAGTCCAAATCACTTTGCTCAATTTGCCAGCTTCATCCTGCTTCATTTTCCTGAACTGACATGCGCCCATCCTTACATTCACTGCTAAAACACGGCATCCGCATCTGCATCGCTGGCGCAGCACTCAGCCTGAACGGACTCAGCTTCGCTGCCACGGCGGGCAGTTGTACATCATGGCCAGCGTGGGAGCATTTCCGTCAGCAATTCATCACTAAAGACGGCCGTGTAGTGGACCATAGCGGCAACATCAAACCAACGGTATCTGAAGGGCAGGCCTATGCCATGTTTTTTGCGATGGCAGCCAATGATCAGCCCAGTTTCAAACAACTGCTGCACTGGACCAGCAATAATCTGGCCGGTGGAGATCTGACGGTACGGCTACCCGCCTGGCAATGGGGGCAACGTGCGGATCAAAGCTGGGGCGTGATCGATAATAATTCGGCGTCCGACGCGGATGTATGGATGGCTTACTCTCTGCTGCTGGCTGGTGATATCTGGGGTAATACATCGTACTCAGCACTGGGCAGCCTGCTGGCACAACGCGTACTTCGGGAAGAGAGTCTGGATTTACCCGGCTTGGGCTTCAGCTTACTACCGGCGCCACATGGTTTTGATCTGGGTGAAAAACGCTGGAAACTCAATCCCAGTTATGTGCCTTTGCAATTGCTGCGCTGGCTGGCCGTCAAAGAACGCGACCAGCGCTGGCAGCAAATGGCGCAAGCGTCTTTCCGTTTGCTGATCCAGTCTGCACCCAAGGGTTTTAGTCCTGACTGGACCATTTACCAGACCACCAGCAGCGGCCGCGCCAGCTTCTCGCCTGACCTGAACGGCGTGGAAAAAGGGGATGGTGGCTACAATGCGATCCGGGTTTATTTATGGGCCGGTATGCTGCATGCGCAGGACCCGGAACGCTCACGCCTGCTGCGGCACTTGGCCCCGATGGCAGCCTTGACTGAACAACTGGGCTATCCGCCTGAGTTCGTGAACATACAAACCGGTGAAGCGAAAAATCCTGGGACCACCGGATTTTCTGCCGCGCTGCTGCCCTTTTTGAGCAGCGGCCAACACAGCAAAGCACTGCAACAGCAGCAATTACGTATTCAGGCCAATGGCATACGGCCAGATGCCTATTATGATCAGGTGCTGGCCCTGTTCGGAATCGGCTGGCAGGAAAAGCGTTTTGCCTTTTTGCCGGATGGCCGCGCCGAATTTGCCTGGCAAGCTGCGGCCTGCCATTAAGGCCAGCCACATGCGCTTAGCCGGGATAACATAACTGCATGCATCTCCCCCGCAAACTCGGGCTTTCTATGCGATTTACAAAAAAGACTGCGAAATCTCACAAAATCATGTATCATTCCGTTTTTGCACTGCAATATAAAGATTCGTTCAGCGACTCCTTAAGCGCAGTGAGAAACTGAGTAGCATCGCAAGCCTGTGCCCATAAACCTTATGGTGCACGTAAAAGCCCTCCCGCCCTGCATGTCTGGTAACTAGATAGACATCATCCCGGCGCAAAGCTTTTGTGCCGAAATTTCATTGTCGTCCGTTTTTGGATTTTCTGTGTTCATTTCGTTTGCTTGACGCTGCATTTTTGCGCGCATTGGTTTTGTGGCGCGCTCCATTTTTACGAAAGAATTTCATGAGTTTTGAAGCACTTGGCCTCCACGTTAACATCATCCGCGCCCTGACCGATTCTGGCTACACCAAGCCTACACCAGTTCAGGAACAGGCTATCCCTGCCGCGATTGAAGGACGTGATCTGATGGTCTCGTCCCAAACCGGCTCCGGTAAAACCGCAGCCTTTATGCTGCCAGCATTACACAAACTGGCTACTGCTGAAGTCGTTACTTATACCAACGGTAAAACACCGAACCAGGAACGTCAGGCTGCACGCTCACGCGGCGACCGCCCACGTTTCGTCGCTGCAAAACCAAAAATGCTGGTACTGACACCAACCCGCGAACTGGCATTGCAAGTTACTACCGCAACGGACAAATACAGCTCATACACACGCCGCCTGAAAGCCGTATCTATTCTGGGTGGCATGCCTTACCCAAAACAGATGCAACTGCTGTCGCGTAATCCGGAAATTCTGGTGGCAACGCCAGGCCGTCTGATCGACCACATGGAATCCGGCAAAATCGATTTCTCTGAATTGCAAATGTTGGTTCTGGACGAAGCTGACCGCATGCTGGACATGGGCTTTATCGACGACATCGAGAAAATCGTTGCTGCAACACCGCCTACCCGTCAAACCATGCTGTTCTCTGCAACGCTGGATGGCGTTGTGGGCAATATGGCAAAACGCATCACGACTGAGCCTTTGGTAATTCAGATTGCAGGCTCTGCCAGCAAGCATGAAAACATCCAGCAAAAAGTGCATTTCGTTGACGATCTGTCCCACAAAAACCGTATGCTGGATCACCTGCTGCGCGACGTTTCTGTCGATCAGGCTGTGGTGTTTACCGCGACTAAACGTGATGCAGACAGCATCGCTGACCGTCTGAACATCGCTGGCTTTGCCGCAGCAGCACTGCATGGCGACATGCATCAGGGCGCACGTAACCGCACACTGGACGCACTGCGCCGTGGTCAGGTTCGTGTTCTGGTAGCGACCGACGTTGCTGCGCGTGGTATCGACGTACCTGGCATCACGCACGTCTTCAACTATGACTTGCCAAAATTCCCGGAAGACTACGTACACCGTATCGGCCGTACCGGTCGTGCTGGCCGTAAAGGTATCGCAGTATCGCTGGTGAATCACGCTGAAGGCATGCACGTTAAACGTATCGAACGCTTCACCAAGCAATTGATCCCGGTCGATGTGATCGAAGGTTTCGAACCTAAGAAATCGGCTGCGCCAGCACGCTCTGCCGCCCGCAAACCTAGCGGCTGGAAACCAGGTGACACACGCAAGTCCGGCAACAACTTCGGCAACAGCCGTCCAGGTGGCCAGCGTTCTTTCAGCAAGCCAGCTGCGCCACGTAAAGAAGGCAGCGGTGGCGGTAATGGCGGCGGCTATCGCGGCAACCGCTCCAGCGAAGGCGGCGCACGTCGTTCTTTCGGCGAATAAGTCACACTGATCTGATCATTTGAGCTGAGCATCATATTGCCCAGATCAAATAAGTAATATCAAAAAAAAGCGATCCCATCCGGGGTCGCTTTTTTTATACTCTGCAGCTCAGCGTATAATCAAAGCCTTGACTAACGCATACAGCACGCAAACATGAGCTCAACTTCCGATCAGCCCGTCCGCCTGACCTCGTTCTCCCACGGAGGTGGCTGCGGCTGCAAAATCGCACCCGGCGTTCTGTCCGAAATTCTGAAAAAATCCACAGGCTTTCCGGTTCCGCCACAATTATTAGTCGGCATAGAAACCTCGGATGATGCAGCCGTCTATCAACTCAATGAACATCAGGCACTGATCGCGACCACAGATTTTTTCATGCCTATCGTGGATGATGCATTTGATTTTGGCCGTATTGCGGCAACCAATGCAATTTCCGATATTTACGCCATGGGTGGCACCCCCATCATGGCACTGGCACTGGTCGGTATGCCAGTCAATCAGATTCCACTCGACGTCATCGGCGAAGTGATACGCGGTGGCGAATCTATCTGCGCAGAAGCTGGCATCCCGATTGCGGGCGGCCATACCATTGATTCGGTTGAGCCGATTTATGGCCTGGTGGTGATGGGCCTGATCCATCCATCCAAGGTCAAGCGCAATGCCGGTGCGCGCGCAGGCGACCAGCTGATACTGGGCAAACCGCTGGGCGTAGGCATCTTGTCAGCCGCACTGAAAAAACAGGCACTGGATCAGGATGGTTACGCCAGCATGATCGCCAGCACGACTCAGCTCAATCGCCCCGGACAAGTACTGTCGGAACTGGACGGTGTACATGCGATGACGGATGTGACCGGTTTTGGTTTGCTGGGTCACTTACTGGAAGTCTGTCGCGGCTCCGGTGCAGCCGCGCATCTGCGCATGAACGACATCCCGTTATTGAACGGCGTGGAGACATTGGCTGAAGCCGGCATGATTACCGGCGCCTCAGGCCGTAACTGGGCAGCCTACGGCCATGAAGTACGCCTGTCAGCACAGCTGAGCGCAGCACAACAAGCCCTGCTGACCGACCCGCAGACTTCGGGCGGTTTGCTAATCGCCTGTGACCCTGCTGTCACAGAGCAGGTTTTATCTGTTTTCCGCAGCAGCGGATTTTTGCATGCTGCTGTGATTGGTGATATGGTGAGTGGTTCACCTATCGTTGAAGTTAACCCCTGATCTTTGAAACTGTACTAACCATGAATCAATTAGAACAACTGAAACAGTACACCACCGTAGTGGCCGATACCGGCGATTTCCAGGCGATCAAAGCCTATACGCCACGCGATGCGACCACCAATCCCTCACTGATACTGAAGGCAGTTCAAAAACCGGAATACCGCCATTTGCTGGAAAAAGCCGTGGCCGAAACAGCGGGTCAGTCGATTGATGCAACGATAGATCATTTACTGATTTCCTTTGGCTTGCAAATCCTGAATGAAATCCCAGGCCGTGTTTCGACTGAAACCGATGCACGCCTGTCATTTGACACCGCTGCCACCGTCGCTAAAGGACGCCAGCTGATCGCGCTGTACGAAGCTGCCGGTGTGCCACGCGAACGCGTACTGATCAAGATCGCTTCTACCTGGGAAGGCATACGTGCTGCTGAAATCCTGGAAAAAGAAGGTATACGCTGCAATATGACTTTGCTGTTCTGCCTGGCTCAGGCGGTTGCCTGCGCTGAAGCCGGTGCCCAGCTGATTTCGCCTTTCGTGGGCCGTATTTATGACTGGTTTAAAGCTAAAACCGGTCAGGAAATCTTTGGCGCTGATGATCCTGGTGTATTGTCAGTCAAATCTATCTACACCTATTACCGCAAGTTTGGCTACAAGACGGAAGTCATGGGCGCGAGCTTCCGCAATACCTCGCAGATTCTGGAGCTGGCCGGTTGCGATTTACTGACGATCAGCCCTGACCTGCTGCAAAAACTGGCGGATTCCAATAATGCAGTGACTGCGAAGCTGAGTCCGGAACTGGCGGCGCAAGCTGATATCAGCAAAATCGAAGTCAGTGAAAGTGCTTTCCGCTTCCAGCTCAATGAAGATGCGATGGCGACAGAAAAACTCGCCGAAGGTATACGTGCCTTCTGCGCAGACACAGTCAAGCTGGAGCAAATGATCGCAGCGATGCGCTGAGGCCGGAGCAGACTAAAGCGAACTCTCAGGGCGCTGATGCGCCCTGTTTTTATACCACTGCAAACCCTCAATAACCAAGCATCAACCGCAAAGAAAAATGAAAACCCTGATCGATATCAGCAGCTGGAAACGGCGCGAACATTTTGCGTTTTTCTCGGGCCTGCATGAGCCTTTTCACGGCATCGTGGCAGACATCCCCTGCACCCAGGCACGTCAATTCTGCCGGGATAATCAGATCTCATTTTTCCTGTTTTATCTGCACCGCTGTCTGGCAGCAATCAACCAGATACCTGAACTGCGCTATCGCGTGCAACAAGAACAGGTGGTGCTGTATCAGCAAATCCACGCCAATGCCACCATAGGCCGTGCAGATCACAGCTTTGGCTTCTGCCCTATCGACTATCAGCCTGCGTTCAGTGCTTTTTGTGAACAGGCTGAGCTCAGCATGGCGCGCGTCAAAAACAGCGAGGGCTTGTGCTTTACGCAGGAATGCCAGCGCGATGATGTGATACATTTTTCAGCCATGCCCTGGATCGCCTTCAATGGCATCACGCATGCACGCCACCATGACGGCAAAGACAGCGCCCCCAAAGTCTCTGTCGGCAAATGTGTGGAAAAAAATGGCGAGCTGGTGTTTCCGGTGGCGGTGTTCGCCCATCACGGACTGGCGGACGCCTATCACATACATCAGTTTTTCGACGCCTTCACGGAACAACTCAGGCAGCTGCCCTGATACGAACTGGCGACAAAAACACAACATACGTATTTCCCCTGATCGGCAAACGGATTTTTTTATCCCACACTGTGCAGCAGGGAAGTCCAGTCTTCCCACCCCGATAACAACAAGAAAGGATAGGCCTCTATGCTAGAAAATCTGAAGTCCAGCCTCAGTCACTACCGCGCGCAACGTATCGTGAAGCGCTCAGCACTCAGGGATATCCTGACTGATATTCCTCCCGGTCTTTTCCCTTACTGGCAACAGACCGCGCAACAAGAATTCCCCGGCATCCCTCAGGATGCCGTTTTTTTTGCCTCGGCTACAGAAGGCCTGTGCATGTTTTTCGAATGTGTCAGACGCAGCGAACAGCCTTGCGCACTGCCCTCCAAAGCTGCCGACTCGGTCTGGCATGCCTGGCTGCGCTACTCCAGCATAAGCCTGGAGCAGTTCTGCGATAAACACTATGAGCGCCAGATTCCCCATCTGAGTGCCAGCGAAATGTCTGTAGATCTTGAGCTGGCACTGGCCGCCACCCTGATTCAGGCCAGACGCTTTGAACGTCAGTGCGAAACCGATCCCACCCTGCCCGCACTGTTCACGCTCGACAAACGCCTGCGCATGCCGAATGGCTATGCTTACCACATTAGCGCAGATAAGCCAGGCTATCGCGCCATGAACCGTGATGGTCAGGCTTACGGCGCCAGCTATTATCCAGAAGCCTTACAAGCCTACGGCATGCTGACCGCTGGCATGATCAGCGCCACCATGTATGAACACTACAAACGCAGGGAAGCAGAGCGACAACAGAGCAGCTACACAGACACCGGCAGTTCTGGCATCTCAGATAGCAGCAGCTTTAGCAGCGACAGCAACAATGGCAGCGATTGCAGTGACAGCGGCAGCACAGGAAGTAGTTGCGGCAGTAGCTGTGGCAGTAGCAGTTGAGACTGAAGCAAGGTCAGCATTCATGGACTACGGCTTAGTGACGCTGCAGCGCCCGAATCATGCAGCAGGCAATAGGCCTGCGTCCACAATGAAACCTAAAGCGAAAATTCGAACGAAAAAAAACCTGCTGATTTTCATCAGCAGGTTTTTTAACTTGGCGTCCCCAAGGGGATTCGAACCCCTGTACTCACCGTGAAAGGGTGATGTCCTAGGCCTCTAGACGATGGGGACATATACTGTCCATTTACTGACCTACGCTGCGCTGAATTACTCAGTTCAACGGCTTACAACCTGGCGTCCCCAAGGGGATTCGAACCCCTGTACTCACCGTGAAAGGGTGATGTCCTAGGCCTCTAGACGATGGGGACAGATTCTGTCCAAACTACTGACCTTAATTTTAACTTACTGTCCGCAATCAAGCATTTGATTGGCGTCCCCAAGGGGATTCGAACCCCTGTACTCACCGTGAAAGGGTGATGTCCTAGGCCTCTAGACGATGGGGACAGCAAATTACTCTATTCTGATTGTCACGCATTTTTGGTGGAGGTAAGCGGGATCGAACCGCTGACCTCTTGCATGCCATGCAAGCGCTCTCCCAGCTGAGCTATACCCCCTTAGGTGCAATGCAGAACAGAAGAAAGATTATAGGGGATGAAGTAAGTCTTGTAAAGCCCTCACCCCCAATATCTGGTGTATCAGGCAAACGCAACGGCCAGACGTGCAGCGACCGTTTCACGGCCAAATAAGTCAATCACCGCATCAATCGATGGGGTTTGCAATTGACCCGTCAACAGCAGGCGCAAAGGCATCGCCAATTGCGGCATTTTCAAGCCATGTTCGGCCAGCACGGTTTTCAAGGCAGCCGAGATCGCCGCTTTGTCCCATGCCACGGTTTTCAACAATTCTGCATATTGCTGCAAGGCCGGGCGCACCGCATCTGTCAGATGTTGCTGCAGCAGCGCGGCCTCAGGCGCTGGCTGGCGATAGAACAGCATGGCAGACTCCGCCAGCATCACCGTGGTGTTAGCGCGCTCCTTAAACAAAGCAATCACAGCAGCCAGATCCGGCGCGCCAGCAAATTCTGCGCCAGCCGCCAACATGGATGGACGTATCAGCTCAGCCAGACGCGCATTATCTGCGGCCTTGATGTAATGATTATTAATCCAGTCCAGCTTTTCAGGATTGAATTGCGCCGCCGATCCAGACAAGTGTGTGAGATCAAACCAGCTGCACATCTGCTCCATAGAGAAAATCTCGTCATCACCGTGACTCCATCCCAGACGTGCCAGATAGTTCAGCATGGACTCAGGCAGATAACCTTTGTCTGCATAATCAGTCACGCTGACCGCGTTGCGACGCTTAGACAGTTTTTGCCCGTCTGGCCCCAAAATCATAGGCACGTGACCATACTGTGGCAGGCTGGCACCCAAAGCATTGAGAATATTGATCTGACGCGGCGTGTTATTCACATGGTCATCACCACGGATTACATGGGTAATCTGCATATCCCAGTCATCAATGGCCACGCAGAAGTTGTAAGTAGGCGTGCCATCCGGACGCGCAATCACCAGATCGTCCAGCTCTTTATTACTGATCGTGATCGTTCCCTTAACGACGTCGTTCCAACTCACGTCGCCGTCGAGCGGATTTTTAAAACGGATTACTGGCTTACGGTCTGCCGGTACTGGTGGCAAAGTCTTGCCTGCCTCCGGACGCCAAGTGCCGTCATAACGTGGCTTATCACCCGCAGCACGCTGACGCTCACGCATCGCTTCAACTTCTTCCGGTGAGGAATAGCAATAGTACGCAGTACCTTGTGCCAGCATGTCTGCCAGCACAGCGCGATAGCGCTCCATTCTTTGCATTTGATAAAACGGACCTTCATCATGCGCCAGGCCCAGCCAGCTCATGCCATCTAAAATTGCCTGCACCGCCTCCGGTGTAGAGCGCTCCAGATCCGTGTCTTCTATTCGCAATACAAAAGTGCCGCCATGGTGGCGGGCAAATGCCCAGCTGAATAAAGCGGTACGGGCACCGCCTATGTGTAAATAACCAGTAGGGCTGGGAGCAAATCGGGTACGGACTGTCATGGAGAGGATTGCACCGCATGCCATCAGAAAGTCTGAAGACATCAGGTCGCGGAAAAGTTAAAAACAGCATTTTACCGCGTTCGCCCTTAGACGCCTACCCGCGACCAGGCGGGCGAACAGGCTGTGCGCCGTGTTAGTATGCAGCACCTGTTTCCATCATGATGAATGAGTATGCAAGCCCCCCTCCCCGTGCGCGATGGCATCGCACCCAGTTATTGCTGGATACCGGAAGGCATAGCGCCGACCCCGCTGCTGTGTTTTTTGAGCCTGCAGTTCCCTGACATTCCAGATGCAATATGGCTGCACAGAATTAGCCAGCGTGAAGTGCGCGACCAATATGGCAGTGTATTGAAGGCCGACAGCACAGTGCGACGCGGCATGTGTCTATACTATTACCGTGAAATCGAGCACGAGACACGCATACCTTTCGATGAAAAGATCCTTTATCAGGATGCACATTTGCTGGTGGCCGATAAACCGCATTTTTTACCCGTCACACCAGGTGGCCGCTTTTTACGCGAAACCCTGCTGACCCGGCTACGTCAAACCACAGGGCTGGAACATCTGACACCCATACACAGACTGGACCGGGAAACCGCGGGCGTGATTCTGTTTTCACACAATCCTGAAACACGCGGCGCCTATCAGTCCATGTTTCAGAAAAAAACCATCAGCAAAATCTATCACGCGCTGGCGCCAGCGATGCCCGAGCGCAGCTACCCATTTGTATATCAAAGCAGAATGGAGGAAGGCGAACAATTCTTTACCATGCGCGAAACGCCAGGTGCCCCCAATACGGAAACCCTGATCGAGCTCGAACAGCAGCGCGGCGCGCATAACCTGTACCGCTTATCACCCGTCACAGGGCGCAAACATCAGTTACGCGTGCACATGGCCAGTCTGGGCACTCCCATCGTCAATGACAGTTTTTACCCGGTCGCGCTAGCCTGCAAAGGAGATGATTTCAGCCAGCCGCTGCAACTGCTGGCAAAACAAATCAGTTTTCACGATCCACTCAGCGGAGAATGGAGAGAATTTCAAAGCCAGCAGGCCTTGTAATACATCAGCAATAGCACCAGCCGTCTTCACCCCGAAAGACCAAGGCTACGCGGGCGGCAAGGCCATGCAAACCGCCCTGCTATTGACACATACGATACATAGGGATATTATCTCGGTCTTCGGAGTGTAGCGCAGCCCGGTAGCGCATCTGCTTTGGGAGCAGAGGGTCCAAGGTTCGAATCCTTGTACTCCGACCAGTTTCAAGGGATAAGTAATTAATTTAGCCCATTTATTTCAGAGTAGCGAAATAAAAAAGCCGTTTTTCGGAGTGTAGCGCAGCCCGGTAGCGCATCTGCTTTGGGAGCAGAGGGTCCAAGGTTCGAATCCTTGTACTCCGACCAGTTAAAAAAGCATCGTTGATTTTCAACGATGCTTTTTTCATTTGCGGCTCCGGATTTTCTGCGCCACATTGTCCAGTGCAGGACTGCGGCTCAGACTGAATTCGCTAGCTTGTCCGCAGCCAAGCTGGCACACCAGTCTGGCTGACACGGACAAGCAGACTCCATCTAGACTAAGTTACGTCTGGCCAGGATACGCAAATCCGGTGCCAGCATCTGCACATCATGAAATTGCCAGCTTTCTGCCTGATCGACATGCGTGAGCTCGGGAATACGCAGTAAGCCCGCACCAGCACCCAACAATTTAGGCGCCAGGTAGACCAGTAATTCATCGGCCAGCTTAGCCTCCAGTAAGGCGCCATTCAGCACCGCACCCGCTTCCACATGCAATTCATTGATTTGACGGCACCCTAATTCCAGCAACAGCGCAGGCAAATCGACCCGCCCATGAGCAGCAGGCAGTAACAAGACCTCAACGCCCTGCGCCTCAAGTGCGGCACGTTTTTCCACATCATCATGCGCTGCCACGACCAGACTCACGCCCTGTTGCAGACAACGCGCCTGTGGACTTATCTGTAAATGAGAGTCGACGATGATTTTGATGGGCTGACGTGGCGTGCTGATCCCGCGCACATTGAGTTGCGGATCATCGGCCAGCACAGTGCCAATGCCGGTCAGTATCGCATCGGCACGCGCACGCCACTGATGACCATCCAGCCGCGCAGCTGGCGAGGTGATCCACTGGCTCTGACCATTCGGCAATGCAGTGCGACCATCCAGACTGGCCGCCATCTTCACGCGCACCCAGGGTTTGCCACTCTCCATGCGCCGGAAAAATCCCAGATTCATTTCGCGCGCCGCCAGTGCAATATCCGGCTCCTGACCGCACTCTACCTGCAAACCAGCCTGCTGCAAGATCGCCAGCCCGCGTCCCGCTACCTGAGGATTGGCATCACCAACGGCAGCCACGACACGCGCAATACCCGCATCAACCAAGGCATTTGCGCATGGCGGGGTGCGGCCAAAATGACTGCATGGCTCCAGTGTGACGTAGGCCGTGGCACCAGCAACTGCATGGCCCTGCGCATGCGCGTCACGCAATGCCATGACTTCCGCATGCGCCTGCCCCACCGGCTGGGTCCAGCCCTGCCCCAGTATCTGACCATCCTTCACGATCACACAGCCAACCTTAGGATTTGGCGAGGTTTCTATGGTCGCGCGCGCAGCCAGCGCCAGCGCCAGCTGCAGATAATGTCGGTCGGTTTGCTGCTGATTCATACTCAGGTATGTTGAATAGAAATACTAGGGAATTTACTGCTCATATCTTTCGCTTTGTCAGCCACTTTGACAGCGACACGGCGCGCGATATCTTTGTAAATGGCAGCGATAGGACCATCGGGATCAGCCACCACGGTAGGCTGACCGGAATCAGCTTGCTGACGGATAGACATCGTCAACGGCAATCCCCCCAGGAAATCGAGACCGAAGTCAGCGCACATTTTCTGGCCACCACCTTCACCGAAGATAGACTCGGCATGACCGCAATTCGAGCAAATATGGGTACTCATATTTTCGACGATGCCGATGATAGGAATATCGACCTTTTCAAACATCTTCAAGCCCTTGCGCGCATCCAGCAAGGCGATATCCTGCGGTGTGGTCACGATCACAGCACCCGTCACTGGCACCTTCTGCGACAGCGTCAGCTGTACGTCACCGGTACCCGGTGGCATATCCACGATCAGATAATCGAGATCGCGCCAGTTCGTTTGCTGCAGTAATTGCTGCAAGGCCTGAGTCACGATAGGTCCACGCCAGACCATAGGCTCGTCCGGATCGATCATGAAACCTATCGAGGATACCTGCAGACCGTGATTTTCCAGCGGCTCCATGGTTTTGCCGTCCACAGTTTCAGGACGCCCTTGTATGCCCATCATCATCGGTTGCGAAGGACCATAAATGTCCGCATCCAGAATACCAACTGCCGCACCTTCTGCAGCCAGCGCCAGCGCCAGATTGACTGCGGTGGTGGACTTACCGACCCCGCCCTTACCAGACGCAACAGCGATAATATTTTTCACATTCGGCATCAGCTTAATGCCACGCTGCACCGCATGCGCAACGATCTTGACGCTGACCGCGACATGCACCTGCGCCACGCCAGGCAAGGCTTGCAGCGCATTGCTGACCAGTTCGCGTATCAGGGTCAGCTGACTTTTTGCCGGGTAAGCGAGCTCAATATCCAGGCTGATATCGGCGCCTTGTATTTGTATATTTTTGACGGATTTCGTCGCGACGAAATCTTTTTGCGTATTTGGATCGATGACCTGGGATAAGGTTTGTTTGATCAGTTCTGCTGTGAGTGTCATTTGCTTCTCCATTCAATGCCGCAAGTCTAGCGCAAATTGCTGCAGGCAACCCGAAAGCCCTGAGCGCATAAGGACTTTTAGCCCATACAGCGGATATAACGCGGCAGTTTTTCAGACATTTTCCTTCCTGCTGCAATAATCCCTGACTTTTTTTGCTGACATTCGTGTATGGTGCGCCCACCTTTTTATTTTTTTGGGGCAGATATGCACACCGAGAGCTTTATACCTGGCAAAGATGCCTCGCTTGAATCAACCATCGCCACCATGCAGGCCAAACTGGCAGCGCGTGGTTTTGTACTGAATGAATCTTCCTGGATCAATGAGATAGAGGGCATCTGGTCGGTCCACGTAAAAGACCAGGAATGCCCGATGTTATTCGCCAATGGCAAGGGTGGCACCGAGCTGGCCGCACGCGCCAGCGCATTAGGTGAATTTTTTGAGCGTCTGGGCACCCACTATTTCTGGACCCACTTTTATCTGGGCGAAACCAGAGCCAACCGTCCTTTTGTACACTACCCGCAAGAGCGTTGGTTCCAGCCTGAAGAAGATGGCAGCTGGCCTGCTGACATGCTCAATCCTGAGCTGCACGATTTTTATAACCCGGATGGCGAAATCGATGCCAGCGTGCTGGTCGACCTCAATTCCGGCAACGTAGCACGCGGCATTTGCACCCTGCCTTACACGCGCCTGCGCGACGATGCAGTCGCCTATGTACCGGTCAATATTATCGGCAATCTGTATGTGAGCAATGGTATGGCGGCCGGCAATACCATGATGGAAGCGCGCAGTCAGGCACTGTCTGAAATTTTCGAACGTCATGTCAAATACCGCATCATCAGCGAAGGCATCTGCCTGCCTGAAGTACCGGATGAAGTCATCGCCCGTTTTCCAAGAATCGCAGCAGGTATTGCTGGCCTCAGAAAAGCCGGTTTCGGCATCCTGGTACGCGACGCCTCTTTAGGTGGTCAGTATCCGGTCATGAATGTCACCTTGCTGCACCCGGGTGATCAGGGCATATTCGCGAGTTTTGGCGCGCATCCTCGCTTTGAAATTGCACTGGAACGTGCATTAACCGAATTGCTGCAAGGCCGTGCGCTCGAAACCCTGACCGGCTTCCCGGAACCAGGCTTTGACATGGATGAAATCAATGCGGTCGCCAATCTGGAAATCCACTTTGTTGATTCCAGTGGCGTGATCAGCTGGGACTTCCTGAGCGATGAACCTGACTATGCATTCGCTGACTGGAATTTCAGCACCACCACAGCCGAAGATTATGCATGGCTGGTGAATGCGATTCATGCTGAAGGCAAGGACATCTATGTCTCCGATTTCTCAGAGCAAGGAGCCTATAGCTGCCGCATACTGGTGCCTGGCATGTCGGAAATTTATCCGGTCGAAGACCTGGAGTGGGAAAACAATAGCATAGGCAATCACATCCGCCCGGCCCTGCTGCGCCTGCACAGTCTGAGCGAAGCTGAGTGTGCAGCGCTGCTGGCTGACTTGCAAACCATGAATCTGAACGATGAACGTCCGCTGTGGGAGATCCTGGGGCTGGCTATTCCTGTTGGCACCGCATGGAAGCAGTTACGCATCGGTGAACTCAAAACCTTGCTGGCATTAGCCACCGGCGATACCGAAGCGATTCTGGAAGGCTGTGACTGGATCCATCACTTCAATGACCTGAGCAAGGACCGCAGACTGGTTTATCGCTGCGTAGAAAGCATATTGAAGCTAGAAGATAGCGAGAACTATCTGCGCGCGCTGATTCTGCTATACGGCGCGGATACCTTCCGTCAGGCAGAGGCTTTACTGGATCGCAGCGAACGCTTTTTTGGTCTGGACGAATTAGGAAGCGATATGCAGGGCAGCGCCATGCATCAGGGCTTGCTGAAGGCCTACGATAAGCTGTTTGCGTAATACCTGATGAAGCAGGGGATAGGAACCAGCAACAATCTTATCCCCTCTTCTGTGCCTGCTTAGCGCGAAGAGATGCAGGCTAACTGAACGCACAAATGACGAAATCAAACACGCATAAATTTCTGTCTTGACAGAAATAACCGAAATACCTAAACTCAGCGCATGGAACTGACACCTGTAAAACAAAAATTTATTCTGCACTGGGGCGAGATGGGCACCTTATGGGGCGTCAATCGCACAGTAAGCCAGATTCATGCCCTGCTCTATATCGCAGGTTGCCCGCTGCACGCAGAGGAAATTGCGGACACCTTGGGGGTGGCCCGCTCGAATGTATCGAACTCACTGAAAGAGCTGCAGAACTGGAAGCTGGTGAAACTGGCCCATGTGATGGGTGACCGGCGCGCACATTTCGAAACTTCGCTGGATGTTTGGGAACTATTCCGCACCGTGGTCAGAGAGCGCAAAGAGCGCGAGCTAAGCCCAACCATAGGCATTTTGCAGCAATGCCTGGATAGCCCGGATATAGGTCAGGAAGACAAGGCGACCCAGTTAAGAATTAGCGAGACACTGGCACTGATGCAAACGCTGACCAGCTGGACCGATGAGATGTTAAGACTGGAACCCGCCACCTTGATGAAACTGCTCAAAATGGGTGCTGCGGTACAAAAACTGGTCCGAGGTGAAGATAAGACGTCTTGATGCGGGCATTCACGCCGCATTCAGATTGACGCTGAGGAAGAACAATCTCAGCGTTTTTTAAAAAACATGCATTTCTGTTTTAACAGAAATTACAGAAACAATATCCATAACCACACTTAATCAGAGGGAGATCACGATGGGAATTTATCCACTGACCATTTTGTATGACGAATCCTGCCCGCTTTGCAAACTGGAGATCGATAACCTGAGAGCACGTAATCAGGCCGGACAATTGCGTTTTATCGACGTTTCTGCCCCCGATTATGACGCGTCCTTATGTCCGGTCGCCAAAGCAGATTTGATGCGAATTATTCATGCCATACGTGCCGATGGCCAACTGCTGCATGGCATGGAAGTATTCCGGTTAGCTTATGACGCGGTCGGTCTGGGCTGGATCACCGCCGCAAGCGGATGGCCCTTACTGAAACCGGTGTTCGACTGGCTCTATCCGCATATTGCCAACAATCGAAATCGCTTAAGCTGGGTGCTTTCAGGCCCACTATTTCGTCTGGCGGCCCGGCGTGCGCTGCGTCGCAGTCAAGCCTGCAAAGACGACGCATGTGAACGTAAGGATTACAAGGATGCATCATGAAGATCCTGGTCTGTGGAGCAAACGGCTTTATTGGCAGGCATTTATGCCTGCAATTACAAGCTGCCGGACATCAGATCCTGCGTGGCATCAGACCCGCCCACCGTACCACACGTGCTGCTCAGGATGAAATGTGGATGGATTTTTCGAGCGATACCCAGGCCAGCGTTTGGGAATCACGTCTGCAACAGGCGGGGCAGATTGATGTCATCATCAACGCCATCGGTATTTTGCATGAGTCGGGCAAGCAAACCTTTGAGGCGATACACCGTGATGCACCCATCGCCATGTACCAGGCGGCTCAGCGGCTAGGCATAACACGCATCGTGCAGATTTCTGCGCTGGGCGGCAACCAGGACTCGCAAATACAAGAGGGCATGAGTCCTTACTTACGCACTAAGCGTGAAGCAGATCGCTTTTTACTGCAATCGGACTTATGCGCCTTGATACTTCGTCCCTCGCTGATCGTTGGCATGGATGGCATCAGTAGCCGCTTTTTCAGAATGTTGGCCAGCCTGCCGGTTTTACTAGTTCCCGGCGATGGCAAGCAGCGTCTGCAACCCGTTCACATTGATGATCTTTGCGAGGCAGTTGTGCGCTGCTTATCGACACCGGCATGCGCGACGCTGGAATTGAACGTGGTGGGACCCAGCGCCATGACTTACACGGAAATGCTAATCAATTACCGCGCGCTGATGGGACTGCGAGCTGGCCGCGTGCTGTGCATCCCCTTATGGCTCATGCATACCGCGGCTGGCTTGGCACGGTTTTTTCCTCAACAGGTGCTGAGTCGCGACAGTTTGCGTATGCTGGAAAACAACAATGTGGCCGATCCGGTGCCACTGCAACAATTGCTGGCACGCCCAAGCCGAAATAAAGAAAGCTGGTTCCCTCAAATCCCGGACAGCATGCTCGCCAGCGAAGCACTATTGAAATGGCATCTGATTTTCTATCGCTTTACCTTGGCTTCGATATGGATAATCACCGCCGTCTTATCGCTAGGATTGTATCCACTGCAGGATAGCCTGCGACTCCTGCAAGCTTTGCCCATCCCGGCAAGCTTACATTTGCCTCTGCTGTATAGCGCTGGCATCCTGGATGGATTACTGGGCTTAGCCTGCGTATTTGCACCATCGCGTAAATTATGGACATTCCAGCTTGGACTGATTGGAATTTACAGCTTGCTGATCGCCCTCTACCTGCCACAATTCTGGCTACATCCGTTTGGGCCGGTATTAAAAAATGTGGCCATCGTCGCCCTGCTGATCAGCTTAATATCTAGCGACAGGAAAGCATCATGAATAGCTATCTGCTGCTAAAAACCTTACATATTATTTCATCTGTTTTATTGGTCGGCACTGGTTTCGGCTCGGCTTTTTATCTCTTTTTCGCGAACCGTAGCGGAAACACAGAAGCACAAATGGTAGTCACTCGGCTGGTAGTGTTTGCGGACTGGTGCTTCACCACGCCAGCGGTGCTGATCCAACCCATCAGCGGCGTCAGCATGGCGTATTTAGCAGGCTGGCCTTTGAGCACGCCCTGGCTCATGGCGTCCATACTTTTATACTGTTTGGCCGGACTCTGCTGGCTTCCTGTGGTCTGGCTGCAAATTCAATTGAAACACATGGCAGCACAGGCAGTGGCGACCAAGACAGCACTGCCAGCACGGTATTGGCGCTACACCAAATACTGGGAGCGACTCGGCTACCCTGCGTTTATCGCGATGCTAGGGGTGTTTTATCTGATGGTGAATAAGCCACTGCTTTAAAAACCTCGAGCCTTTACTCCATGACGGAATTAGCGCATCAAAATATGTGAATGCGCTTTTTCCTGAGGATAAAATACATAACAAGTGTAATCATGATTTCGGTCAGGTAAACACTGGCCAATAATCCACCCCATCCCCAATAGCTAGTCGCGATAATCGCATACACGATATGCACTGGGCCAGCTACCATATAGACGCGACTAAGTGCCGCCCCCTCACCCAGCGCCAATAATCGCCACTGAGCAAAAACCGTGGCGACTGCGATCACCACTGGTAGCACAGCAAATGCTTTGAGATAAATACTAATCCCCTCAAAGGCCGTACCAAAATAATATTTCGCGATCAGATCTGCCCCGAAGAAAACCACAAGAGCCCCCACTATTTGCGTGCCTACCAAAGCGATCCAACCTAAACGGTTTAGCTTTACAAACTCTTCACTTTGATAGTTACGTCCCATAGCAGCAAAGCGTGGAAATAAAGCACTCGCGATGGGTTGAATGAACCCCTGAATTGCAAAACGTATTTTGTCGCTTGCGGCAAAAAAAGCGACTTGTTCCGGTGTGCCTAAAAACTTTAACAAAGTAAGATTGACCACCGTATATAAGCTGATAAAGATGTTGGAAATGAATACATGCCAACCCTCACGCAACATATCTCGCATACGTATCCAGCTTACCGGCACCCATTCGAAAACCTTCTGCTGCCTTAACACGATAAATGACATTAACGCTGCCAGTAAGCCAGGTGCATTTAACAAAGCACCTGCCAGGACTACGTCATCCGGTGTATGAATGAAAAAGAAAATTGGTGGCAACACAAGCAAACGGGAGAGTCCGGTAATCAGAGCCAGGTCTCTCATTCTTTCTATGCCCTGAAACAACCAGGTGGGAAACAGAGCATTACCGTAAACACCTGTGAAAGTTGCAGCAATCAGCCAAATTGATGTGTGCAAAGCTGGGATCAGCCAAACCAACACAACGCAAACCACGGCCATCAAACAAGCCAGCAAAAGCTTCACCGCCAGCGTATTACTAACAATTTCAGAAATATTTTTGACACTCCCCGGTGCCAGTGCGATCAGCCTTGTGGCCGTAATTCCAAACCCATAGTCAGTCACCAACACAAAATATTGAACAAAAACCTGGGCAAAACTGAGTGCCGCAAATTGCTCAATCTCCAGCTTCCTGGTCAGATAGGGCAAAGTGAGCAATGGAGACAGATAGATAATTCCCTGCACAAATACAAGATATAGAATATTTTTTGCGGCAGATGACATGAAATCAGGCAGGTTGTCTAGAAAAATAAGGCCAAGGAATTGTAACCGAAGCCAACAAATTTGTTACCAAAGACAATATTTATCTTTTGAAATGAAAAAAACCTGAGCATAAACAATATGCCCAGGTTTTTCTAAGGACGCCCTGAAATCACGAAAACTTCAGATATGCTTTCAACTGACGCCACTTCTCTTCCTGCTCAGGTGTTTTTGGCTTGCTCGCTGCTTCTTTCAGGAATGCGAGTACCAACGCAAGTATTAAGCCTAAGAAAGCAAATGCGAGAATGATGATCGAACGTTTAGGCTTGTCTTTCAACTCAGGCTCAACTGCTTTATCCAGTACCTGAATCAGTGGAATATCCTTAGCCTCGTCCAGGCGCGCAACCTCATACTGCTTAGAAAGCAGCTCATACAGCATTTGATAGTATTTGGCATCTCGCAGTAATTGAACACTGCTGCTGCCCGAAGTTTCTCTAACTTTCGCTGTACCTGCATCAGTAGTAGACGGCGTTCCATTCTCCAACTTTGCTAATTCTTGCTGCATTCCCAGCAATTCCTGACTGACACGCTTATATTCCTGATTGTTCGGTGTCACAAAAGCCTGCATCGCTTTGAGTTGAATTTCTTTTGCAGAAATAGCAGCACGCAGCTTTGCCACGGTTTCCAGCACAGCTTTACTTTGCGCATCAACGCTCAACATGCCTTTGCTATCAATACCCGACGATAAAGCTGTTTCTGCGGCAATCATTTTATCTTTTGCCTGCAATAACTGCTTTTCGTAGAAAACACGACGTTGAGATGCTTCAGTTAAGGCAAAAGTACTGGTCAATACAATCAGTTCTTCCACATAGGCATTAGCAATTTCAGCAGCAATTTTCCGATCCTTGTCTTCCACCTCAATAGAAATAATATTGTCCTTACCCGAAGAGATTGCAGAGTTTGCTTCCAAAACTTTACGTGTTGTTTCCGTGAACTTTTGCTCATACCTCGATTGCAGATCAAAACGCTTGATCAGCTTGTCAGTCAGCAAACGACTCTTCAGCATAGAAACGTACAAGTCATTGGGGTTTTTTAAGCCCAATGCAGCGCCCGCACCACCCGCCAAGCCACCTAACTGACTCAGCATCGCGGACGCCGTAGACTGACTCTGCTGCGGAGGCAATACTTTGGTATTCGCCTTATACACTTTAGGCATCGCAAAGCTGATCAATAGTCCAGCAAGTCCAAACAGGACTGGGTATAAAATGATCTTACTTTTATGTTTCGCCAGCACCAGCATCAGATCCATCAAACTGATGCCATCCTCGTCTTCATCATGCATAGCAAATTGATTTTCTTGATTCATGACTGTCATGCTTATTGCCTCAAACTCTTAATTGCCGCTGCACTGATGCCAAATCCCGATAAGATTTGCGCCCAGTCTTTAAGTCCGTTAATCACAGATTTATAGGCAGTCTCTTTATTCAAACGCTCGGGCACCACAATGCTGTCGCCAGGCATGACCTCGGCAGAACTGACACTGGAGAACCAGCCACGCCCGGTAGAGGACAAGACCGTACCATTGGCACGCAGCACAAAAATGCCTTCCAGGTCAGCTTCAGATGTGACACCGGCATTCGCCAGATATTTTTCAACTGTAGTACCCTTACGCCAGATCACTGAGGACTCTTGATTAACAGCACCAAAAATATGCACGAAATCAGGACGGCTAGGAATGATCAATTGATCGCCATTCTCCAACTTTAATTGCGGCAATTTGTCAGTATTTTCATCGCTGGCTGACAAATCTAAAGAGACACGACCCGTCGCTTTCAATTCGCGCATACGTGCCAAGGCTTGCATACCTGACTCTTGTTCGCTCTTGACTTTTAGTGCTGCCAACTGTGCATCCGCACCTGACTGATTTGCTGCCGCTTTGGCAGACTCAGTACGTAGCTGAGACTCAAGCCGGCGAACCGTTTTTTCCAGATTGACCTGCTGCTCGGCACGTACTTTGTCGCGATAAAATTCCGTACCAAATAAATAGGCGTTTGAGGTTGCACCACCGGCTTTGGCCACCAAGCTCTGCAGGGTCTCACCCGGAGCCATTTGATACACTCCAGGCACATTCACTTCGCCCTCGATACGCGCATATACTTTACGCTTAGCGACCGGAACACGGATATCATTTTGCGAAAACACAGTGACCGCATCGCCAGCCTGCAATTGCAGATTATCTTCAGCATTTGCTGTATCCAAGGCGCGGCCAAGATTGAATGGAATCAAACTGACATTCAGCGTAGCACGGTCTATACGCTCAATGACTGCATAATCCCAGTTCACATCATCGAACAAATTACCGATACGTGCAGACAGTGAGCTTGCATTTTCTTTTTTCTCATCCTGACCATCTACCGTCTGCTGCAGCAAAATATCATTCTGACGCTGCACAGAAGCACGTGTGATCAGGCTTTCACGATTTGGGATCAGATCGCGAATGCGCATGCCGGATTTGAACGGAACACGTAAAGCCTGATTCACATTACCACGCAAAGTCACCGCATTCGCAAAGTCAGGCGTAATTGCAGTCACTGTCAACAAATCGCCATTCTTTAATGTCTTAGCAAGACCTGCTCCATTAAGTGCAAATTCTTCGACAGTGCGTGGCTGTGACTTACTTGGATCAAGACGCTCCAGAAAGGCTCTGCGCGGATCAGCTACGACAGGCATGCCTCCGGCCAGATCCAGCACACTGGAAATGGATTCGTTCGCCGTTTTCAATTCAAAAATGGCTGGTGTATTAACTTTACCCGTCAGTGCGATATGCCCGACTGCTGCCGGGATAAAAATGGTATCTCCATCCTGAAGCTTGATATCACTGCTCTTATCGCCTTTTGCAATAAAGGCATACAGATCCAGACTACCCTGCACTTTGCCATTACGCTTCACTTGCACATTACGCATAGAGCCAGCAGCGTTTGGGCCACCACTCACAAGAAGTGCCGTGACCAAAGTTGAAAATCCAGAAACTGTGTAAGAGCCAGGTTTTCTGGCTTGCCCGACCACATACACCGTGATCGCGCGCAAGCGCCCAAAACTGACATTCACAGTAACGTCGCGATAAAGCTTGGCAATCGAAGAACGAATTACCGCCTCGGCGTCTGATGCTTTAACACCAGCCAGGTTGATATTTCCTATAGTAGGGATACTGATGGCACCGTTCCTGTCAACGACCGCACGGTAATCGACATCAAGACTGCCCCAGGCCCGTATCAGTAACTCATCACCGGCACCCAGCATGTACTCGGATGGTACGGGGGTATTTTGCAAAGGCGCAAAACTACTTGGTGTATTTTGGAAAAAGTCAGCGCCAAACACAGGTAAATTTTTTCCGGTTGCATAACGGACAAAGTTTTGGAACTCACTGTTTTCGATCTTTTCAGTCTTTTCAGCATGCTTATTTTCAACACGCTGCGACACCTCATCCGCTGCGGATCTGGGCGGCGCTTGCAATGCAGGCTGATTGGTAATGCGCGGCTGTTTCGACATCAAGGATTGCACATCCGTCGCTTGCACATCAGCCTGCTGTGCAAATGCACTGCCAGCCACCAGCAAAGCGACTACTGGTAAGGTACTCTTCATAATTTGATGCATAGGGTGTACGTTAAATTGGTGTATGAGCTTACGAAATAATTTATTTAATGCATATCTGACAGGTTATCAGGCAGCATCACGCGACAGTTTGTGGTTGTCGTCCGCTTCAGAAGCGCGCTCACCGACTGTCATCCAAGGCTTGATTTTAAATCGCACAATCATTGCATAAAATATGCAATAGCAAAGAATGAATATGCCAGTAAATAATAAAATTAAAGGCGTATTCGACCAGCATAACACTGCCGGAATAATAGAAAATGCAGTCAGTCCCCACAGGTAAGGGGCGGTCATAGAATTACGTTTGACCATATGTGCGGCTTCTTTCGAGCCTATCATATGCCTGACTAAGCGCTTATAAACCAGCGAATGCAAGTGTATCGCATCCGGCAGGCCTGCTGGCAAACCACGGATGATCTTGCGGCGATAGATAGAAAATACAGTTTCCCACACTGGGTAAATCACCAATAGCAGAGGGAACCAAGGTGAAACTGATGGGTTGCGGTACACCAGCATGACGCAAATTTCCGCGATCATGAAGCCCCACAGATAGGCGCCGCCATCACCAGCAAAAATTGTTCCGCGTGGATAATTCCAGAATAAAAATCCCAATGTTGCACCTATCAGGGCAATACACTGCCCCAGCAGAAACACATCACCAACCTGATAACTGACATAGGCCAGCGCGGACAATATCATCAACACTACCGTTCCGGCTAATCCATTAAAACCATCGATGATATTCATCGCGTGAGTAATACCACCGACGGCAAGCATGACTAATAAAGCATTCAGGATGAGGTAACTGGTGACCAGATGATCCAGCAAAGGCAAACCTAAGCGCACCAGTTTTGCATCCAACAACCACATCCCTAGCAAGGCAGCAACAAAAGCGGCTAACAAGCGCTTTAAAGGACTAACTTTCTTTGTGACATCTTCGATGATCCCAGCCAGCCAGACAGGCAAAATAGCAAGTACAAACCACAAACTATTGACATGCCACTCCCCAAGATATAGGACGCTTAAGGCCGACAACAATCCAGCAAATATGGGGACGCCACCAATGCGTGGGGTCGCACCATGATGCATTTTTTGGGGACCAGAACCACTTTGATCGGCAGAAAATTTGTGGTGAGCATGTTTGTAGTAAATCAACAAAAAACACACACTCCAGGATACAACTGCCGCGATAAATAGAATAGCCGCCATGCTCACACTTATAAAAATATATACAACAATAATATTACCAGACTGAAGCGGAATTCTTTCATTCTGTATTCACAAGATCGGGTAAGCATAAAAAAATGAACTAACCGGCAAATAGAAAAACTTCGCATATATTACGCAACTAACATTTCTATTTGATTACCACTTAGTACTCAGCAACAACTCTGCACATCCGTTCCCGCACTAAGATTTTTTCAGCCAAAAACCGGGTAGTTGCAATCACGCTGGGTTGATAGCCTCAAACAAACCTGACTAAAAATCTAATCATCGAGCAAACAAAATCGGAAGTACACAAGCCAATCGACAATCCGCTAATCAGTCCGCTTTTTGTCGGAATGGTCTTAACTGCGACCAAAAGCGTCCTCCAGCCGGACAATATCGTCTTCTCCGAGATAGCTGCCGGACTGTACTTCAATGATTTCCAAAGGAATAACACCAGGATTCCTCAACCTGTGCACTTCTCCCAATGGGATATAGGTCGATTGATTTTCTGTGATCAACTTAACTTCTTCGCCACAAGTGACCTCAGCGGTCCCCTTTACAACTATCCAATGTTCGGCACGATGATGGTGCTGTTGCAAACTCAGACTGGCGCCAGGCTTGACCTGTATACGCTTAACTTTGAAACGGTCTGACTCGTCTATACTGTCATACCAGCCCCAAGGCCGAAACACTTTCCGGTGTAAGGTATGTTCAGCACGACCTTGCTGTTCCAGCATGGACACGACTTTCTTGACTTGCTGACTCTGCTTACGATCGACAACCAAGACTGCATCCGCCGTCTCCACGATAACAAGGTCCTCAACACCCACAGCACTGACTAAACGATTAGATGCATAAATCAAAGTGTTACTGGAATCCGCCAAAAAAGCATCGCCAACTAACATATTGCCATTGCTGTCATGTTGACCAGTTTGCCAAACCGCATCCCATGCACCGAGGTCACTCCAACCTGCTACAAGCGGTATCATACTGATGTTAACTTCTGAACCTGGGCAGCTCTCAATCACAGCATAGTCAACTGATTCACTGGCTACCTGATCAAACAAAGCTTTATCTGGACGGATAAACATCGCATCATCGGAGCGGCTTTCCCATGCAGCGCTGACAGTCCGCAAAATATCAGGACGAAACTTTTTCAGTGCATTAAGCCATGTACTCGCTTTTAAGACGAACATGCCACTATTCCAAGCGTAGTTGCCGCTACTCAGGTACTGGACTGCAGTCTCTAAATCTGGTTTCTCCGCAAATTTCAGCACTTTATGTTTACCTGACTGCCCCAGATTTCCATCGTAGTGTATGTATCCATAGCCAGTTTCTGGCCGGTCAGGCGTGATACCAAGAATAACAATTTCACCACTGACCGCTGCCTGTACACTTTGGCGCAAGGCATCAGTCATAGCTGATTCGTCAACTACAGTCTGATCAGCTGGCGTGACGACCAAAATTGGATCCTCTCCATGTACATTTGCCTGTAATGCGGCCAGCGTAAGTGCAGGCGCTGTGTTACGTGCCACTGGCTCAAGCAGCAGCCTGGCATCGACTTCTTTCAACTCACGCAACTGATCCAGAGCTAAAAACCGATGATCTTCATTCGTGACAATTAAAGTTTCATTAACCAGAAACTCATTCCCAGCTATTGAATTAACACGGCAAACGGCTTGCTGGAAAAGGCTGCTTTGGCCATTGAGCACCAAAAATTGCTTAGGAAATCCAGTACGGGAAAGCGGCCACAAGCGAGTACCGGAACCACCGCACAATATGACAGAAACAATCTTAATCATCAGTTACTTTCTTCGGTAGCAGTAGTGCGAAGCTGAGGAAATTCGTCTCATTTTGAAGTATTTCAAGTGATTAACTAAAAACACCCCAAAGAAATCGCAACGAAAGTTTGTCAAATCAACTAACGTTCCGCACCTGCTCACTGGTTTTTCCAAAACGTCGCTCGCGTTTATGGAAGGAAGCAATAGCTTCATCGAGCGCTTCCGCGCCAAAGTCAGGCCAAAATGTTTCTGTAAAATAGAATTCTGAGTAGGCCAATTGCCACAAGAGGAAATTAGAAACACGCGATTCACCGCCGGTGCGTATCAGCATGTCAGGTTCGGGGCCGTATGCCATAGAAAGTTTTGAAGAAAGCAACTCCTCTGTCACATCCCCGGCTTTCACGCCATCGGCGATCAACTGGTTACACGCGTTGACGACATCCCAGCGACCACCATAATTTGCACAAATAGTCAAAGTCAGCCCGGTATTGGCCGCAGTTTCAGACTCAGCCAAGCGCACTAAATCCTGCAAATCTTTATCAAAACGACTCAGATCACCGATTACTTTGAGACGGATATTATTTTCACCCATTTTGCGTATTTCGCCGACCAGCACCTTGCGGAAAAGCTGCATTAACAAAGAAACTTCTTCCTGAGGACGACGCCAATTTTCAGAACTGAATGCAAATAAAGTTAAAAACTCAACTCCACGATTTACACAGGCTTCAACTACCTTATTTACCGTCTTTACACCTTTTGCATGTCCTGCAAAGCGCGGTAAAAAGCGTTTTGTCGCCCAGCGACCATTGCCATCCATAATAATAGCTATGTGCCTAGGCATATTTCCGTTCGCCATCACATCCGCATTTTTACTTTTCATACAATTCTCAAATTATTTACTCGGGACACCAAATGGAATGCTTATTGTCGCATCAACAACAGTTGAATTCAATTGGCCTTTGAATGATTTTACCCGCCCCACCCCAAACTTCAGTTGTGTATAACGATTTAACCCATAAGTCAGATAAGCCAGACTCTGCACAATTGCACCACCCTGACTATTCACACCGCCGCCGCCCGCTGCACCGGCAAGTATCTCTCCAGACACCCCTAAACCATGCGATATATTTGCGGACCTCATACCCAGACCAGCTAAACCGACAGAATAGCCACCAGCGTTTCCACTAAATCCACTATGTGCCTGAGCGGACATAAACAGACCTGCATTTAGATCACGATTGATTTTCAAGCCCATCGTGCTGAGAGCCTGATCGCCGCCGGAATAACGGCTGGCCTTGACATAATGTTGAACACTCGCTGCCCATTCCATACCGCGAATAGCGCGGTCAGCTCTCGAGAGACCAGCGTCATCCAGAACTATCCCCAGATTCAAAGTTCCGTACTTCGCTTTAAATTGACCGTCGGGTGCATTGACTAAGCCGCCTTCCAACGTGACAAACACTTCAGGAGTAATATCTATTTTCGAGTAAAGCCCTGCTTTTGCAATCAGACCTCCGCCTGTCGGTACCTTACCGCCACCGCCCATACCTACAGAAAAACGACTTCCCAAATGCAAAGAATCTGAAAACACAGGAATCTCATAAGCGACCCCGCCTAAAATCTCGGCATATCCATCCGCACCGCCCCTAACAGCGGCACCGGCCTCAATTCCCCACAAGACATTTTTAGAAAGAAATTGCTCAGATCTGAAGCCGGCATAACCTAAGGATCCCACATAGGGCTTTGCAGCAAGATCAGCAATACCATGCCGAGGCTGATACACCCCACCCGTGAGCTGCATCCTATCGAAACCAATTCCACCCCGCACCACTCCGGCAAAAGAGCGCCCCGCAGTTGCTGAATCTGCATAATTGAAATCGGTATCAAAGCCAATAACCAGACCAGCCTGATTTGAACGTATCTGTCCGTTAGGAAAGCGTACTTGAGACAGGGAGAGCCCGACTTCAGTACGTCCTGACTTCCAAGTTAAATCTATATGAGGCCGAAGCATAAGCCCCCCCCCGACTGCAGCAGCGCCGCCGCCACCACCGCCAGCATATAAGCCAGCTTTTCCATACACATCTGCAAACAAATGCCGCCTTAAAGCCAACTCGGCTCCACCAGTAAAGAAACCACCGCGTTGTCCGGATATCGCACCATAAGCAGCCGGACCAATTTCAACAGTCTCATTTACTTTCAGCAGGTAACTACCACCTAACAAACCCATGGTTTCGTTTTGTGGCAGGCCAATTTTTTCGATGCCAAACTGCACATGGGCTGCTTTACTTGCAATTTCGAATTCAGGAGATGAGGTCGTCTGCTGTGCATGCACATGAGAAAAAGTAAGCGAGCATACAATCACAAGCGGAAATGAGGCGCTTTTTTTAATTTTCATTTTTAAATGAGGCTTGATATCAGACTGCTAAAGGCAATCACTAATTTACTTGAGCAAGATTCCTGAATTCTGTATGCAGGAAATCATATCATTCGGATAGTGTTAACTGGCAATGCAAATTTGCCACATTACTTAAGGAAAACTACTTGCAATCTGCGTCAGAAGTGCATTGTATCAATGCTTTGGATACGAAAGAAGCATTAATTTTGCACTTAGATATGTTAATGGGGTTTATATCTGTGCTAATAAAAAAAGCGGCTCTACATCAGCCGCCTGTTGCAGATGCATCGCAAGTCGCATCTTTATCGGGATTACATGTCCTGGCTCGGCCAAGAAAATTTAACTTTACTCTGCGCGTCACTGAGTTATAAGTAAAAGAAACGGTTCCAGCCTGAGGCTGCTGTACACTCGTTTTTGTGCGGCTCCTGCCATTACCCGTGTAGGAAACATAAGCCGAAGAGCTATCTGTGAAAACACTGGTTACATTAAATTTACTTGATAACGCGTCGTGAGTAAAAATAATCTTCTCATTGGAATCTGCCTTCAAATTACCATTATCATCTACAAAAATGGTCCAGCCCGATTTCCAATTACTTCCATCGGTAGCAACCATTGTGACTTGCGCCCCACGCTTTATGGCCTCAGCGCGAGCAAGGTTGACACCTGCATAAAATTCTAAGGTCGCAGTCTGCAATCTTTGGCTATCGATAAATGAATTAAATGAGGGTGCCGCAAGTGCCATCAGGATCGCTGCTATAGCAAATGCTATCAGCAACTCTACTAATGAAAAACCACGATGTAAACGATAGAAATTTATTTTTCGCATGGCTCACCAGCACAAATCTTTAGTTCCCTGGCTTCCAGTAAAACCCTTGACGCCAGTACTCGTGAGAGTCAAATTTCCGCATACCGCGTCACTAAAGGCCTTATTTACATTAATAGTTCCAGGCATAGCAGTTAGCAACACACAACTTTGAATGACATCGCCAGTACAGGCTGTTGCTTTAATCTCATAATTACTGACTGGCGCAGTTGCACCGGAAAACCAGGTAAATTTCTTTTCGGCAGCGTCAGTAGATGATTGAGAAAAAACAATATAACTGTTGTTCTGTGTGTAAAACTGCTCTTCTTGTAGCATCAGTTTTACCAATGCCGTCTTTGCCTCTGCCCGCTTGGTTTTTAAGGCATGCGATTGATAGGCCGGAACGGCGAACGCAGTAATCAGGCCAAGAATGGCCACTACGATAACTAACTCTATCAAACTGAAACCGTTATTTTTTTTCATAACTACCCCGATATACACAATTTACGAACCACCTGCCGTAGCAGCTTTTTTCAATTCTTGCCAATTCCTGATTTCCTGCCAACTGATACGACCTGCGCGGGTAACTGCATCAGCCGCTGCTGAATTCTCAGTTGTAATGCCTGAAGAGTTACCGGTTCCTGCTGTTCTGACAGAAATCTTTGTAGTGATTCTGCGTGCGCCAGTCCCTGTCCTGTCACCCGACGACGTAGAGATATTTATCACGATCGGGGAAGTAAGTAAGCCGATGGTCGATATAGTGCCGGTAACTTCATTATTCATGCCGGTCAGGACGTCGACCGCGTATTTCCTGCCACTTCCTCCCGAACATGGGTCGGAACTAAGGATAAGCGTATTGAAAAACAAATAATTACCTGCGAGCGTACCAGTCAGCGTGTGATGTATACGCTCACCTGTATTTTGAGAATTAGAAAAATCCAAATACCATCCTTTTTTGGTTCCTGTTACTACACCATACACAAATTTATTCCCTCCGATTCGGAAGCCACTACCATCCGCAGTAAGCGTCCGCGGTTCTAACTCGCTGCGACTAGCTACCACATCACTGTCATATGTCGTATCTAAAATTGCATAGTACGAATTAGACATGTAGTTAGACGGAGTAACATCAAAGGTCTCCATGTACTTTCCGGTCCCGAAAGTCAGGATGTAGCCGCCGCCAGGAGCGAAAACAATTTGTGGTTGCACAGTGATAGGCTGTACTGAACCACTTGAATTTTTTGCTGTGAATACCGGCTTACTCGCGACTTTGGCTTTATCCAGGCTCCCAGCAGTAAAGTCGAAGCGCCATAAATTCCCTTGTAAATCTCCCGCATAGGCATAACTCACTGCCCCATTTGGACCATAAGCTACATTGGGGGCACCGAGGCCATTTTTAGCCGTACTATCCTTGATAGGTGTCATTAATTTAAAGTAATTACTACCTCTAACCCATGGGTCTGACGGTCTCTTATCTAATGAAAGGATGAATAGTGCACCCTGCCCTGTCGCATTAACGTCATAGTCATAATTATTATAACCACTCGAAATCACGACAAAGTTACCAAATGTAGGACTTGTCGCAGTACCACCGGTACGGAATTTTGCGATCATTGGCGGGGAGAGTACGTACCCCATATCCTTATCAACTTTATCGGTGAACTCCCATAACGCACCTATTCCACCAGAAAAATTAGCAGGATTGGTCACATCGAGTGCAAAAACACCCTTGTTTCCAGCCCCCATACCTGCGACCAATAAGGTTTTCCAAACGCCATTAACCTGTGCTTCCTTAACTGTAATACGGCCATCCACATAAGAACTGTGGCTATAATAAGGATCAGTCAGTTCATTCAAGCTTGAAATCAAGGCATTAGGAATGTATGAAAATATCTCCTGACCATTTACTGCATCGAACGCATGCAACATGCCATCATTGGACCCAACATATACAGCTGTCTGACGATTTTTGTTAGCCGAATAGAACTCACTATAGCCTACGCCAGTCACATTTTTTGCTGGAGCACCATAATAAACTGGCGCGCTGTTGACGATGTCGCCCAACACGCTGTCACGTGTCCGGAATTTTCCGGTGGTATTTCCACTCGCGTCCTTACCTTGCTCCAGAGTACGCACGCCACGTAAATATTGTATTCGGTCACTGGCGAGGTTATCTGTGATGCCCGTATGAGGATCCGTATTTAACGCAGCTAAATCTGATGCACTAAAGTTACCAGTACCACTTGCAGAGAAGCTTACGAGTGCCAGAGAACCATCAGCAGAAATTTTCGATGTATAAATTTTCCTATCAGCTGGCAATGGGTTGGGTGGAAGCTTAGTTACAGGATCACCAGTCAAAATCACACCCGCATCCCAGACAGCGCTAGGATTTGCAGCCGTTGCCGAAAGTTTTTTTAAACTTCCCGACCATTTCTCTGCTTTAAAACCGGGCTCATACACAAAAGGATTATCGCTTGAACTGGTAGAGCTGATCCCTACTCCTGCAAGCGTTCCCCCGCTTGACGCGACAGTTTGGAAAATAGAATTTATCGCTGCCATCATTCGCTTAGGATTACTGGCCAGGAAGAAGTTATCTGGATCAGTACCATTCCCACTGGCCCATTCCTTATTATTTGCAATGGCGGTTTTGCCATCTGAATCGAAGGTCATAAATGGATTTTTATCCAGATTCAAATCGCTAAAGCCACCATATTTTGCAGTCAAATAAAGCTGCGACACTCTTGGACCAGTATTTGCGCGAGCAGTGTTATCTATAGAACCATTCCCGTTTTCATCAACGTCTATCGTAAAAGTTTTAACCCTTACAGGTTTATCCAGACGAATATCATTATTCCGCGCCCAATATGCTGTGCCAACCATATAGAACGTGGCTCCGCTGGACCCGGTATATGCACTTGCCATATTAGCTAGTGAAGCAACTGGCGCACTATTTCCTGAACTGGAACTTGACTCCATCGCAGCTACGAGTGCGGTTTGAGCTTTTGCATCAAATGCAGGCCACTGCGATGTCGCAGCATCAGCAGGCCTTAAACCACGCCCGGCCCCAGCCAAAGTCCCCCCCGGAATGAAAGTATCCTGGTGGGTATTTGCATCACCAATAGCAATAATGTAATTTTTCTGACAAGACGCTTCAATCGGATCTGTCCAGTTTGTCAACACCTGAAAGTTATCCTGCATCGCAGCAGTAATTCCCGAGATAGCGCTAGATGTAGGCGCTTTTCCTTGCAGATAGCGGATACTCTCGTAATACAATTCCCCTAAGGGATCGTACCCCTTGTAACTACCCGTACGTCCAAATTTGTTAAGATAGTTAATGACACCACTATTCCCTGTAGCGTCATTTTCAGGATTATCATAATAAATGCCAGTTAGGGGATTCCATTCTGGACGGGTATTCACCTCTTCAGCAAAACCATTCGTTGCACGATACTGCTTACTGCCCACGTACTTCAGGGGGGCACGTAACACACCACCATATCGTGTATTCACGTTATCCATCAAATAACCAAATGCTCCGTAGCGCACACTATTCTGATTACGCTGCATCTGCCCAACTGGTTTATAGGTACCATTCGGATATTGCAAACACAAATCCGTCCTGGATGTATTTTCTTGCGCGTCACAAACTTGTACGCGCACAAGAAACTCTCCGAGAACACGATCTGATCCAATATCAAGGCGCGTGTCAGAATTAATGTCATTATTCGGGTAAGTTCGCTGAGTTCCACAGCCGCCAGTCACATTCACATCCGTAAACATGATTTTATTATTGCAATTTAATACGTATAAAGTTGCAACGTCATAAGGAGTTACTCCTCTTGGCGCACTCATCGTTGCGGAAGCTACAACTACTTTCCGGCGGAAATAGCCACTATTATAAAAATCAGGTAAGTAAGCTCGTTGCAATACTGTTTGAGAAGAGGAATCAACTATTCTATCCCCGCCGGTTAATGAGAGGCGCAACATATCGATAGACGAAGACGAAGCCCAATTCATAAAATTTCCGCTGAATGAGTTACCACCACATTCGTAATTCGCATCCGCATCTTTTGATATGGAAAAATAACCGTTCGCCATATCAGAAGTACTTACTGTCCTACTGGTAATTAGGTTCCCATTCTTATCTCTGGAAAATGTTTTAAACCCACCATTGACATAACATTTTTTTGAGTTGAAATAGCCTATATATTCAACCGCTTTACTGTAATCACTGGCATTGGTGTAAGCAGCTTTCACTGTTGGAAACTCAACTGACAAGTCCAGCAATAAGTTGGGGCGAACGTTACCACCGCCCGAATACAGCGGTTCACTCGCCAGACTGACTGTTGGTGGTGCGGCAAACGCACTCAACATGAGTGAGCTCGCCGCAACGAACAAAACCAGGTGAGCAGGCAGGCCCAATGATGTCAACTGCCGGGTAAATATGTGTCGCATCATGACTTCTCTGCCTTCCGATAAAACGATTGCAAAACAACTTGGGTATTTTCATTTGCACCAAAACCAATGGCAGTAATTCGGAACAAATATTTAGTCTGTTCGTCAGCCTTACGACCAGCTTCTAAGTCCTGCACAGCTTCTATAATGTAACGTGGCAATTTAGCTGGAAAGGAACTCTTTCCGGTCACCATGGACTGTCCCGTAAAACGACCGAATTTAACCGACGCGGAGCCAGATGCATCAGATGCCAAATCAATCATAAACCAAACTGGCGTCTGTCCTTGCGATGCAGGTAAGCACATGCCCTGATATAAATTTGCTTCCCCGGTTGCACAACCGGCCTCAAAAAACAGATTCGACTTAGGATCAAATGTATCTGCACGGCTGCCCGCAATGACAGTTTGCGGATCGATATCCATTTCCGCATCTTTCAGAGCAGCTTCCGCTGCCATCAGTGCAATTTGCCTGTCTCTGTCGTTGCGGGATGCCTTTTCGCCCTGCATAGAAATAGTTGACATGGAAATACTCAATATCAATACAACGATCAACATCATTAGTGATACAAACAAAGCCGCACCCTGTTCGCGCTTTGCCAAGTGCCAAGAGAGTCGGCTTGAACGATTTCGTTTAGCAATATCCTTGAAATACATGGTCTGACTCAATTCATTTATGGAGGAGGAAGACAAGTGCCGCGATCGGTATCGACATAGCACAAATTACGCACCTGAACAGTGGTCGTATAAATTCTGCGGCTACGATTTTGCGTGCCAGCCGGTAGTTGTGATTCCATGATCGTCGTCCCTCTGTCATTGGAGCCATTGGCTGCTGCATAAGCGGATCCGAATAAATCGTATTGCGATGTCTGTTTATCAATACGAGAATTCTGTGTGCCCCGCACTAACATCGCGACTTTCACCACAGAGATTTTCTTCCAGTATGTTTTTCGATTCAAATCCTGCTTTTGTTCAGCCTGTGTTGTTCCTGACAGTACCAACGTTGAATCCAGTGCATTTACTGCGGTTGCCGTTAAATACTGATTAGCAGTACCATCCGGTGGATTACTCCTGTCAATTCCATACAAAACCTGAAAAGACTCCACACCTTTCACGATCGATTGTGCAGACCACTTCCCTGAAGCCGCGTTATAGTATTTACAGATCAACTCAGGATCATTGTTCGCATCATTTGCCACATAGTAAATACTCCAGCCCCGATCCTGATCTGCGGTACTCGGAGAAACGGGTGCAGGAACAAAAAAACCGGCGCAATTTGTCACGATGCCGTCACCTGCCCCACTACCGGAACCAAAATAGCGAACAGCGAGGACATCACTGAAATTCACGGCACTGCCGTTAGGTGTGTCAATTCCAGTTGATGTTGCGCTTACACTATTGGCATCCAGTCCGGAAATATCTGAACTTGCCGTTTCCGGGGTAATTTGAGGGGAATTATTAAAATCATAATTCACATAACCCGCCTGTCTCAAAGATGCCGCAATATTATCAAGCGCAAAGCGTGCCGTATCCTGCGTATCCTTACCTTCAGTCTGCGCAGTAAATAAGGTTTTTGTAGACACGACCAGACTTGTTGCAGCTAACACGACAATAAGGCCAAGCATCAGCGAAACCAGCAATTCAATCAGAGTCAAACCGATCTGAAATCTGAGGCGCATCACGTTGCGCGAGTTTGAGGACAATTTTGATGTATTCATCATTTCACATACGACTCAACGGTGATTGCGACACTGGGAGGTATTGTCCCATTGCTGTCTATAAAACTTCCATCCGGATTTTTGCTTTTCCATCCGATTTTAATCGTCATCCCAGAACTACCGTCCGCTGTACAAGACCAAGTTAACGCCTTCTTTGTACTGTCAAACGGTGCTGAATCGCGGCACACCATAACACGGCCTCCGGGCAATAAATCTTTAACGCGCACCAGCCATTCATAGATTTCCGCTCTCGCCAAACCATTTGCATCACAACTGGCAGCAGACGTAAAGCACATAGCGGGCGCGCTTGGCGCAGGATCAGTCAGCGAATTATAATTAATTGCCAAGTATGGATTATTTGCATCCCCCCCCTTCATCACAGCATCGCTTGAGCGCATTTTGTCAGCCAATTCGCTTGCCAGTGCCACCGCAACGGATTGAAAGCCACTTTGCTGTGTCGTTCTTACAGCCGCCAGTTGTAAGCCTGCAGCACCTATAACGCCTATGGCGAGTACAAATACCGCAATCAATACTTCAACAAGGGAGAAACCCTGAGTATGTTTCAATTTCATAGCTTCCTACCATGGTATACGCGTATCGGTATTGTAGATGTGGGAGAGAAAATCAGGTAACCGTTTGTCTATCGTAATATGCCAGTTATCGGAATTTTTGAGGAATATGATCAGGTATTGTGCGCTTCTGTTTTGCGAAACGTCAAAGTACGCTGGACCAGGTACTGCAACGCCTTCAAGCGCTGCAATCAACACGATTAGCTACATATACAACAAAGGGAGAACGCGTGAGCGTTCTCCCTTTGTTTTTATTTTCTGATTTTTGTTTTTTGGTTTATGTTTTTTGCTCTTCGGCTGTTAGCTGCTTGCCGTCATGTGCAGTCTGGATACAGCCCTTCAAAGCCCAATCCTCAGACCTACAAGCAAAGCGCAGAGCACATGAAGCGAACCTAAAAGCCTAAAG
>NZ_JACOGD010000013.1 GCF_014284235.1 Cognatundibacterium curvum | reverse complement strand
CCATCCCGAACAGGACCGTGAAACGACTCTGCGCCAATGATAGTGCTGCAACCAGTGTGAAAGTAGGTTATCGTCAGGCTCCCTTTAAAAACCCCTCGTTACAGTAGTAACGGGGGGTTTTGCTTTAGGCGCTTTGGGCTTTAGGCTTTTAGGTTCGCTTCATGTGCTCTGCGCTTTGCTTGTAGGTCTGAGGATTGGGCTTTGAAGGGCTGTATCCAGACTGCACATGACGGCAAGCAGCTAACAGCCGAAGAGCAAAAAACATGAAGTAAAAAACCAAAGCCAAAACCAAAGCCAAAAAACAAAGGGAGAACGCTTGCGCGTTCTCCCTTTGTTTTGATTTGTGTAGTTTGATCAGGTTTGCACAGGGCTTGTAAAGGTGATTAAAAGCGATTCACACTGCAAACTCAATGAGCCCGCTGTTTGCGTTGCAATACAAAGATAGGCTGCGCCCACTCTGACTCCTTTTTCTTTTTACTTGTGATCAGTGTCAGTTCCGAAGGATCATACACATCCGTGTTGTGAGTCAGCGGTGTCGTCATCAGATACTGTGCATCGGTGTTTTTAAGGAATTCACCAACCAGCTGGATATTACGGATGTCCAGATGCGCAAAAGGTTCGTCGATAAACACAAAACCACCCGAGCCATCTTCTGACTTCAGCAGACCTATCAGCAATATCAGTGACTTCATCACCTGCTGACCACCGGAAGCTTCGCCGTCATTCATGCCTATTGGGCCTTTGCCATCGAATTTAAAGCGTACATGCAAACCTGCCTGTGCTAGCTGAATATCATCGTTTTCCAGTTTCACAGGATCGGTGTGTACTTCAATACCGGCCAACTCACCCAGCTGGCGTATATTTTTGCTGTAGGCTTTGATGGTGTAACGCAGTCTGTCCATATAGGCCGCACGTGCATTGATGGTGGCTTCTATCGCCCGGTTATTTTGATAGCGGCGCTCATCCGTTTCTGCCTGACGTCCCTGCAGCAAGGCTTGCAGACGGGTAAACTGATCGACTACCGTCGCATCTGTTTCCCAGTCATCGCGCGCCAGATTATTGCTCAGACTACGGATACGCAGTTCCACCTGATGGACATTCTCATGTTCTGCAACCAGCTCATGACGATGGCTGCTACGCTTCCAGGCAGCAGGCAGATTGTTCCAGGTCTGCCGCATCTGGCGTAAAGTATCGAAGTGATGTTGACGCTCTTCGCTATGGCGTTTTTCCAACGTGCGGCTTTGCGCTTCGGCATCCGCGATGGCTGCTTTTGCCTGCTCCCACTTCAACTGTGCCACCGAGCGTTGCTCTGTTGCCGCTTTCAACAGCGGTGCGATTTCGCCCAGACGGCTACCAACTTCTATCCTTTGTTGTTTCAAAGGCTGAGTATTCCGGCTAGCTTCTTCGAATTCAGCATGTCGTGCACTGAGTTCTTTTGCCGCATCCACGCCTGCCAGACGCGCTTTATAGGCGCTGATTTCTCCCGCCAGCTGACTGATTTGCATAGTCAGCACATCTTCCTGTGATTGCAGGCGGGGCAGGGCTTTTAACAGCGCTTCCAGTCGCTGGCTGCGGCCTGCATTACCAAAGCGGTAGCGTGAGACTTCGACAAATAAAGAGCGGCCGCCACGTCGTTCAAAATGATAGGCATCCGGTGTGATCCATTCCTGCTGGCGTGCCAGCTTCATGCCGCTGTCAATAGAATCGACTGTGACTATGCGTTGTAATTGCTCGATCAGCCAGGCGGGTGCCTGAGCGGTGAAGTTGACTACAGAGAGCAGGCTCTTATCTTTGACGACAGGCGCACTGATGCGTTCCGGTACGATGAAGTGATTGTATTTTTGTTTTTCACCGATGCGATAAGCAGCGCTGGCATCACTGGCCTTATCCAGCAAAATGACTGAGGTATAGGCGCGCAGCACACCCTCAATGGCGGCCTGCCATTTGGGTTCTGTGACCTCTACGATATCGGTTAGCATGCAGTGAGCGATATCAGCTTCCGACAGTGCACGCCGCATTTGCCGCACGTTCTCCGGCTCCGGCATGGAAGACTTACCCTGTAACGCAGCGATCGTATCCATGTCGCTCGCGATGCGCTGATTTAAGGTATCGCGTTCCTGCTTGAGGCGGGACAGACTGGCTTCTTTGTTTTCCAGATCGTTGGCGATATGCGCGACATCTGCATCCGCTTCAGCAGCCAGCTTTTGCAGACGGGTTTTCTGTTCGAGCAGACTTTCCTGGGGCTTGAGTTTTGCATTAATCTGCTGCAGTTTTTCACGCAGCGCTCCTTCCTCTGCCTCTAGCGTGGTTTCGGCCTGCTTGGCTTCGCTCAGCAATTGTGCTTGCTGCGCTAATTGTTGACGACGACCAGACAGCGCCTCATCCTGAGTTTTCAGAAAACGGCGTGAGGCACGTAGAGCATCACTGGTGGTCGCTGCTTTCGCCAGATCTTCGTGATATTGCAAGGTAGGTAAAATCGCTTCCTGCAAGTCGCGTTTTTCTTTGTTCAGACTCTCGTATTGATGATAGTTCGCGACTTTGAGGCGTAAGCCTTCCAAATTGGCTTTAGCCGCTTCCAGCTCAGTTTCAAATCGTTGTAATTCCAGTTCAGTATCCTGCTGATGATGTTTGGCATCATCATAGGCATCCAGCACTTCTTTATCACCGAATACCTGAAACACCAGGTCGAGTAACTGGCGTGGAGAATACTCACACAATTTATCGGTTTCACCTTGTTCCAGCGCGAGCACTTTGCCCATCGCATTAGATAAACCCGCATGCGACAGACGTTTGCGATAGCTTTCTACACCCAGCCAGTCATTGGCATCAATGATGTCTTCGATATCGACTTTACCGCCGCGCATCAGATACTGACGCTTCCAGTCACCGCCATTTTTTTCTATCTTGCAGAACAGCGTGACTTCATCTTCATACAAACCGGACAGGCGGAAGGGACGGTTAGAAATCTGTGGCCCCACCGCGCTGTTATCCACGACAGCGCGCAACCATGCGGTTTGCTGGCCAGAATGGCGTGCATAGTGTTTATACGAGCGGCCCATCGAGCATTCCAGTCCAAACAAGGTGCGTAAGGCATCCAGCAGCGTTGTTTTTCCTGATCCGTTTTGGCCGGCAATGGTGATGATTTTTGCATCCAGCGGGATATTTTTAATACGTTGCCAGTAATCCCAATGAACCAGTTCAAGTGATTTGATATGAAACATGGTGCTTAATTTTCTTCTGTATCGGTTGGGCCAGGCATATCGGAGTCTGCAAGTTGATCGGTGTTAGCGATGATGGTTGCGGGTGTCCGCGCTACCGGGATATGGAAAATATCCGAGAGTGCACCATTGATGATGCGGTCTTTCAGAGTGTCGGTATCCATCAGCAGATCAAGCAAGGGACCTTCCACGATCAGATCCGCTTTTTTCTCGACAAAGCCCAGCCTGACCAGTTGACCGAGATTCATATCCATGCGGGTTTTCTTGCCCAGTTTGTCGCCGAAATCGGCCAGCAAAGCCCGATAAGAAATTCCAATTGAGGTATCTTCCGCGCGTGGCAATGGCTTCTCTTTGCCGAACATATCGTTCTGATCTTCTTCCGCCAACTGATGCGCTTCTTGCCGCTCACGTTTCGGTAAGATGATCAGTGACCACAGCACCACCAGTAAGGCGACGCCATCGCGTGCCAGACCAAAATTATTATTTTGCCAGGTGTCTTTGGTGCCGAATACTTTGGATTCACTATCCCGTGTGAGCGCCAGCGTCACATGGTCAGCATACACATTATCGACAAATTTCATGCCACAGGCTTTGAGTCGTGTATCCAGTTCTACGCGGAACAGTTCATCGGATAAGGCGCGTTTAACCAGTTTGTCTTCACGGCGCAAAGTTTGATGCGCGAGCAGTCGCGCAATCAGAATTTGTACATCTTCAGTCATGGTGTTTCCTGAATAGGGGAGGCTGCAGTTGGTGTATCGTCTGCGCGTGGCGCAGCGACCAGACTGGCAATGGAAATCGCAGCGAGCTGCGTATCATTGAGCTTCTGCATTTTGTCTTTGGACTGAAATATCAGTGGCAGCCGTGCCAAAGTGCCGGTTGCACCTTGCAAGGCAGACTCATTGGGATCACCCAGTAAAGGCAGCATGGAGGCGCGGTAAGACGCAACTGCAAAGCTGGCGGGCAGCAGCAAATCCTGGAGTGGAACACCTTTTTCACCAGGCTCGATATTGCTCAGCAAGTCCAGCCAGTGATCGAGTTCATGCAGTGCATCGTCATTGTCATTAGCGATAGAAACTGCATTTTCACCTGCCGGTAAAGCACCGGCCAGCGCTGATACACGGTGGCTCAGCAACTCACTTTCTGCCACGTCTATCATTTCTGAAGGCGTGATAAACAGGGGCGTCACCGGATGTGCGAGGGCCTGATCTGCCAGTGCGGCCAGGTCCTCTTTTTGCAGCAGCCAGGTTTTGATATCTGTAGTAGATAAGCCCGATTGGCCGAGATGTACCCGCTGTCTTTCTATCTGATTCAATGCGCGCGAAAACATGCCCTGCATATTCAGCAGCGCACTCTGGGCGCGTCCTATCGCCTGAGCTGCTTTGTGAGTCGCCGCATCAGCGCGTTCATCATGGGTAATGGCATGAATAATCTTTGAGCCTTTTTCGACCCAGTCGCATGCGGTATGCCATTTCTTTTGCGCTGCGCGTAACTGAAATTCTGAGCCGGACGCGATCGCGTCTGAAAATTCCTCAGTCAGTTCTATCAGTCGTCCCAGCAAATGATGTAATTGTTCGACCGATACGCCACCGACCGCCTGTGCACCGGCTACCTGGGTCAGCATATAACTCATTTCCGCCTGGTCATTGTGTTCCTCGACCTGTATCAAGGACTCCAGTGCAGCCATCACATTTCTTGCTGTCGGCGTGATGCGATAAACCCCGGCGCCGGAATCCCAGGCCAGCAGGCCATTGCCGCGTAAGCGCGATAGTACGGTTTCCAGTGCCTCTGGTTCCAGATAAGCCAGTTTGGCATTGATATCCGCACGTGTTAAAGACGGCGATTCCACATCGGCCGCCAGTTCGCGCAGCACCAGCAGACGTAACAGCACTGCATTAAACCCACCGTGAAACAATGCGGTAAAAGCCTGTAACACAGGCTGGGCACGTTTAAGTGGGAATACAGCGGAAACGTCGTCGGGTGAAATTCCTGCTTTGAAATACGTCTGCAGCGCGAGGTCATCCCCGGTCTGGACGTGAGCGTCGTCACTAAAATTTTGCATACGGCATTTTACCCGCTTGCAAGAGGCTTGAATATTGTTTTAAGTGAAACTTTTATGCATGATTACCTATGCCTGAGACTGGTCAGGATGTCAGTCAGGAACACTGCGAATGTGTCGCTAAGGCTTTCGCTAAGGCAGTCGCTATTCCAGTCTGCTGCGTGGATAGCGATAACTGATCACGCGCTGATGGATATGCTCGCGTTCTTCCTTCGACGCGCTTAACATGCGTTGCACTGCATTGCGTGGCACCCGGAAATAACGGCGGCGGTTTTCCCGCATATCCATGGTGCGCCATCCGTGGCCAGTCAGCCAGTCCCATTGCTCGTAGTCGATGGGGAGAAACAATTGAATCTTGATTTGTTGATTAACGATAGTCGCGCCGAATGCCGGCTTGGGCCCCGGCGGTGGCAAACTACGTTGCTGGCGTATACGGAATAAGCTACGCAGACAGTCTTGGATATCTGAGATGTTCATACCATCCTGAAATGCAGAAAAAAAGTTTCTGCATTGTAGACGGATTTATTGTTACTGCTGCAACTAGCTTGTAATGCTTTGTAAGTGATGTAAAACCGGCAGCGGGTGCCGGCTCAAGCTCAGCTCTGTAGCGGCGGCAGCCACACTTTGTTCTCGAGATAGCGGGTCAGCGCTGTGATAGCCGCCTGTACTTTGGGTGGTTGCAGCTTGCGCTTTAATGTCACCGCAAAAATTCCACCACCATGTAGTTTCCAATCTGGTAGCAAGCGTACCAGGCTGCCCTGCTGAATTTCATCGGCAACTGTGAATGAAGGTACTCGCGCAATTGCATAAGAGTGCACACACATTGCGACCATGGTAGTGACGCTGTCGGTCATCGCATATGCTTGCATAATAACTTTTTCCTGATGGCCATCCAGGTGCTGCAGACTGAACTGGCATGGGTCATTGAGTCTGGTCAGGCTGATCATCTTATGTTTTTGCATTAGTTCTGCCGGGGTTTTTGGTACGCCGGCTGAGCGTAAATAAACTGGGCTGGCGACCAGAATTTCATCCAGATCAGCTAGTTTACGCGCAACCTGTGCAGACTCCCTTAACCAGCCGGAACGGATGGACAAATCGATCTGATGTTCAGCCAGATCTATGATTTGATCGGAAACGCGGATATCCAGCATCAATTGTTTATGGTTCGCTGCCATAGGACCTAGCGCAGGAAGCACGATACTGGTGGCGACATCAGAGGCGCAGGCTATCCTTAAGCGACCACTGATTTCGCCTGAATGTTCATGAATGATCTCTTGTGCTGTCTCTGCAGTCGACAGCATGTCGGCACATTTTTCGTAAAATTCCTGGCCAATTTCAGTCAATGACAGACTGCGGGTTGTTCTGTGCAACAAGCGTACGCCAAGTTCATCTTCCAGTTGTGTAACTGCGGCACTAATGACAGAGGTTGTTAAGTCCTGCGCTCTGGCTGCTGCTGAAAATGAACCGTATCGTACCACTTGTGCAAATATGGCCATGCGGCGTAGTTGGTCAAATTGCATAACGCTGTTTCCTTCTTTTGAGAACAGTATCTAAACTGAGCTTAAAAGATTTGGAAATAGCAAAGTAACTTTTTTTGCAATTGTTATCAATTTAATTAATAAGATTATTTCACTAAACAGAAAAGTGATTTTCACTAATATCACTAGGTCCCGCATCTTGTGCTGATTACAATTACTTACATCCTGCTTCTGTAGAGATAAAATGTATGAGCATCAAGCTGCATTTAATTTTTGATCCACTATGCGGATGGTGCTATGCGATGCAGCCTTTTTTGCGTGCCAGTCAGACTTATTTCGAAGGCCGCTTGAAATTAGAGTTCCATCCAGGCTTGCTGTTTCCTGAGCCCATGCCAATCTCGTCTGAATATCGTGAACATATGCTGAATTCGGATGCAAGAATTGCTGCACTGACTGGCGTTCCATATGGCGAGGCCTATGTGAACAAACTGATGCGGGATCATGAGCTCAGCTATCATTCGGTGCCACCTGCCATTGCGGTTTTATCTTGTGACCGGCAGTCAGTAAATCTCGCGTTATTGATGCTGGAGAGAATTCAATATGGACATTATGTCGAAGGACAGGATGTGTGTGACTTGCAAGTTCTGGCAGCTTTTGCGGAAGAATTAGATTTCTCGAAGACAGCCTTTCTGGATAGTTATGCGGAACTGGTTCAGTGTATCGCTGAAAAAAACAGCACCTGTCAGGAATTACAGCACAGTGTGGGTTGCAGTGGATCACCCAGCCTGATACTGGAAATAAACGCTAAGCGGCGCTATCTGAATCCCAGTCTTGCTTACCAGGCGCCACGCCAGATGATCCTGCTGATAGCGCGACAACTGCTGCATCATCAATCTTAATCCAAGTTTAATTCATCGTATCTTCATTGCTACCCAAAATCGTTCAAGGCGATCAATAATTTGGTGAATGCAAGCTTCAATTCACAAGCAGCACTGCAATCAGCTTCGATTCAATAACGGCGACTGCCTGACGCTAGCTTGAAGCAAGAAATGACAACCTCTGTCAGAATAGCTGACAAAGATTTTTTTTGCGATGATTTGCATTTCGTGCATATCATGCAGATCAGAACGTCTATCTGGGAGGAAATGACTATGCGCGAATCAGCGACTTTGGGTGGCGGTTGTTTTTGGTGTTTAGATGCTGTTTACCGACGTATTCATGGTGTGCTCAGCGTCGAGTCTGGCTATAGCGGTGGACAGCTTCATCAACCTAGCTATGAACAAATTTGTACCGGCAAAACCGGGCATGCGGAAGTGGTCAGGCTCAGCTTTGATCCCGCCATCATCAGCTATCGCGAGATACTGGAGATTTTTTTCTTAATTCATGACCCGACGACACTGAATCGTCAGGGCAATGACGTAGGTACCCAATACCGCTCCGTGATTTACAGTCACAGCCCTGAGCAGCATGCAATTGCTGAATCCGTCAAAACCGCTGTGGCTGAACACTGGGACGCACCTATCGTGACTGAGCTAGCGATGGCACCCATGTTTTACCCGGCAGAAGACTACCATCAGGATTATTTTACCCGGCATCCTCAACAGGGTTATTGTGCTTTTGTGGTCGCTCCTAAGGTGAGTAAGGCACGTCAGGCCTTCCAAAAATTTTGGAAAGAGGGCTGATATTTTTTCGCATTTGAGGATGGGTTTTTGTTAATATTCTTCCTGCGAAACAAGTGCTTATATGTAATTTTTCTGCGCTATCGTTACGCCTCTGTATTTTTTCTAATTCAGCCGGAGAGTGAACTATGGCGTTACGCAATGTGAATCAGGCTACGCTTGATCTGGTTCAGCAGTACGAAGGAATTCCAGATGGAAATTCCATCACGCAGAATATTGATCCCTATCTGGATCCGGTTGGCATCTGGACCATAGGCTGGGGCCATGCAATTACATTTCAGGGCCGTTTTTTAAAAGGTGAAGCGGACCGCGCGCAGGTGCTGGCTTTGTATCCGCAAGGTATCACGATGGCGCAGGCACAAAGTCTGCTACAAAGCGATTTGATGAATGCGGGCCGGGATGTCTCATCGGTGGTCAGCGTGGCCTTGAATGACAACCAGTTCGGCGCCTTGACCAGTTTTACTTTTAATCTGGGCATAGGCAATCTGAAGAGTTCGACCTTACTCAAAAAACTGAATCAGGGTGATTATCAGGGCGCTGCTGATGAATTCGGCCGCTGGGTGATGGCCGATGGCAAACCTTTCCCCGGCCTGGTGAAGCGGCGCGCAGCAGAGCGCGCCTTATTCCTGAAGCACTGCTGAACCATCAGCCAGGGCTTGTTAACACATTGAGCGGATTAGCGTAGTTTAGTCCGCAGCGCTTCCAGCATTTTCGGGATACTGTCTTTACTCATGCTGTCGACGATCCAGCCCAGCCCTAACGGAACCGGTCCCGGATCGGTTTCCACCACATAGCGCACCACCGTCTTTTGTGTGTCATTGCTGACACTGCTGAGTGACCAATAGCCTTGCGTGTCTGCGATGGTTTCTTCCTGTTTTAAGCCTTCCCAAGGCAGCATTTTCCAACTCAGATGGCAGTTAGTGCCAGTCTGTTTAGGTGTCATCCTGAGCCGGTATTTTTTGGTTTTACCCAAAGGCAGTGACAGTGTGAAATCCACTTGCGAGGCATTGTCATTCAGTTTGACAACGCTGACTTTGCTGGTATTTGGCATAAAAGACGGATAGCTGTCATACGCCATAATTGCCGCACATACTTGCGCGACTGGTGCATCCATCAGAGTCGCAGCTTCAAACCGTTTAGCGCGGCTGTCGGCTTTGCTTAAATCCAGCAACTGAACACTGTGATTGATTTTGCTCAGTTCTATCTGTTCTGCCTGGCTGCTTTGACATAACAAAAACAGACTGGACAGGCCGACTAGTGTGCGTGTGCAGATTGTGCGCTGTAGCGGGACAAGGTAGCGATGACTATTCATAGAAAAAGAAGTGAACTTATAAAGACAGAATTAGGGAAGATTGACGCCCTGACGGATTTTTTCTACATCTACCCGGCGCAGATAATCAGGTATGTTTTTCCACATGCTGTGATAGCCGTAGCCACCCTGAGTCAGTTCTTCCAGCGCCTGTTCCTTGCTCCATGACTGATACAGGATGCGGTACATCGCAGTGATCAGGCCGGTACGGTCTGCACCGTGCTGGCAGTGTAATAACACCGGGCCTTGCTGCTGTGCGCTGCGCAAAGTGCGCAAAGCCAGGATGACATTGTTATCGTTGATATCCCAGGTATTGATGCCGATACGCTGCATGCGTATGCCACTGTTTTTCAGTATCTGTTCATCCGAATGAAACGCACGCAGACTGACCACCGTTTTGATACCCAGGGCTTGCAATGTAGGTAGTTGTTCTGCCTGTATCTGCGCACTGCGATAAAACGCATCGTTCACTTTGAATAAATTGGCAGTGCTATCGACCGCTTGCGCCCATTGTTGCGGACGCTGGATTGCGGTCGAGGTTTGAGTCGCAGCCCCGGCTGCGACGGCATTCTGCTGCCAACTGAACAAACTCAGGCACAGTGCCAGCATCAGGCCGCCGGTACGCAAATCGTAGCGCATCATTTTCTCCGGTACGAAAGATAAAATAAAACAAAAGCCGCCGCGCTTCCCAGCCAGTAATCGACCGGCAAGCCCCACCACCAATGGTGATGCCAGGGCACAGTTTCCGGGCGCAAGGCATGCCAGCCAAAGGCAGGATTCATAATGAACCAGCTTGCATCTTCTATGATCCAGAACACGATGATGCAGGCTATCGTACGTGCCTGTAAGGCCAGAGACCATTGCTGCAGCATAAACATAGGGAAGTGAAAAAACATCGCGATCAGCGGAAAGACCCAGGCATGGTAGCCGGTCATGGCACGCCCACCCCAGAACAGATCAAGCAGCCAGTGTTGTTCTATGCGCCAGGTCGGCAAATTCACGGCCCAACCCGCGCTGCCTTCTATCTGGATTTCTACCTGGGCAAAAAATATCGCCAGCAAGGCAACCCAGCTCAGGGTGAGCAGTATCGAGTTTCGAGTAGATTTCATGCTTACTCCATTACAGATCAGCCGTTACCATTGCGAGTACGCGTGCAGCAGCATCCGGTTTGCCCAGCGCCTTGGCGCGCGAACGCATAGCGCTGAGTCTGGCCGTATCGTTCAGCAGGTGCTTCACGCGATAGGCGAGGCTGATGTCATCATAGGCTTTCAAAGCCACGCCTTGCTCCAGCAGAAAATCTGCATTGCGTTCTTCCTGACCAGGTATCGGCGAGTTCACGATCATAGGCAAACCCAGCGCCAGACATTCAGAGGTAGTCAGGCCACCGGGCTTAGTAATCACCAGATCTGAGCATGCCATCAGGCGCTCCACCTGCTTGGTAAAACCTTGCGGGAACAGGCGGCCAGGGTAGCGTAGCGCCAGTGTTTGCAAGGCTTGCAGCGCAGCTGCATTTTTACCGGCCAGTGCAATCAGTTGAAAGTCGGGCTGTTGACTTAATAAGCGTGCCGCAACCTGATCCAAACCGCCCAGGCCAGCACCGCCTCCCATCAGCAAGATAGTTGTGCGCTCAGCTTGCAATCCAAACTCTGGGGCACAGCTTGCACGTTCCAGTTTTTGCTGGAACGCAGGCATGATGGGGATGCCGGTGACGTGAATTTTTTCCGCCGGAATTCCATTCTCCAGCATACGGTCTGCGACTTCTTCGCTGGCTGCAAAATAGCCTGCCATATGTTCATGTACCCACATACGGTGCAGGTCAAAGTCGGTGACTTGCACCCAGACCGGGCAATGCAAACGCTGTTTGCGTATTTCGCGCGACAACATCTCAGCGGGTAAAAAATGGGTGCAGATAATGGCGTCAGCCTGAAACTCTTCTATCGCTTTCAGCAGGCTGCGTGCATTCAGGCGTTCCAGTGCACGACGCAGTTTTTCCGTCGTACTGTCGCTTTGTGCTTCGTTACTTGCATGGTAGAGATAGCCCCATAATGCAGGCGCCTTATTGACCAGCTTGATATAAAAATCGGTGTAGATTTTACGAAAACCAGCTGTCACAAACTCCATCGCATCCAGATGCAGTACGTCGAACTGGCTGTCCTTGAGCAGCGCTGCACTGCGTATGGCCTCAGCTGCACGTTGATGTCCGGCGCCCGCAGAGACGCTCAGTAAAAGAATTTTTTTCTTGCGCATGGCATGCCACCAAAAAGTCGGAATCGGAGAAACAGGTGGGCAGAATACCATGCACTTGTCAATATCGCCATTCAGTAAGTGTAAGAGATCGCGACATAGATCAGGGTAAAAATGGGAACATAAAAAAAACGGCCTGCCCTATGACAGGCAGGCCGCAGCATTGCTTATTTCAACCTGAATCAAGGTTGCAGGCGCGAGATGCTCCAGCTGTGATCCGCATTGCGGGTGTAGACGATGCGGTCATGCAGGCGTGAGGCACGACCTTGCCAGAATTCCAGACGCTCGGGAATCAGGCGATAGCCACCCCAGTGTTCCGGGCGCGGCGGCTGATCGCCAAATTGCGCAATCACAGCTTGCAGTTGCTGCTCCAGGACTTCGCGACCAGCCACAGGCTGACTCTGATGCGATGCATTCGCGCTTTGCTGACTGCCCAGCGGGCGGCTATAAAAATAACGGTCGTTTTCTTCAGCAGTGATTTTCTCTACCTTGCCTTCGATGCGGACCTGGCGTTCCAGCGCGGTCCAGAAAAACAGCAAGGCCGCATGGGGATTTACGTCCAGATCACCGCCCTTGGCGCTGTCGTAATTGGTGAACCAGCAAAAACCACGCTCATCAAATTCCTTGATCAGTACGATGCGCGATGATGGGCGACCCTCAGCATTGACCGTCGCCAGGCTCATGGCATTCGCTTCCGCCACATCGGCTTTCAATGCCTGTTGAAACCAGATGCCAAACTGCGCAAACGGATCGGCCTGCACATCGGCCTCGGATAAACTCGCTTGTTGATAATCTTTACGAATGTCAGCAATAGACATAGATTTCCTTGTTAATTAAAAAATCAGCAGTGCTGGTCTTTGCGCTGGCCAGCTCAGGTGATGCCACGCCGGGCTTGCATCGATGCGCCCAGCTGTTTCATTTGCGCCTCGCTCAGCACTCTTAATGCCATCGGTGCGATCTGCGTTTCCTCGATTTGCATATGCGCCTGATACAGGGTGGTAAAGTCGTCTACGTCTGAGGGCGATAAATCGTAGCCGCTGCCATCTTCCAGCGCTTCCAGCTGAACCTGCAATATCTTCCATTGCTGATCCATTTGCGCATGGTGCTGCATTATCGTTTTGCTCAGCTCGTTGAGTAATTCCGCATCAGCGCCACTCACCGTCGCCCGTAAGGCTGGTAACAGATCGACTTCTTCATCCTGATGATGCAGCGGTGCCGCTTTGATGAAGTATTTCAGCACTGCTTTGGCAGCCTGCTGCACACTCTCATCCACGCCCCGGTCTGGCAGATAATTGACTAATTTATCCAGCGTTGCCAGTTGTTTGCGGATACGATCATGGCAATGTTTTAACACGGCGATAGGCGTATCGAAACCGGGTGCAGCATCAAATAAAGTGCTCATAGTGACTCCTTTGGGAGAAGCAAGTTCGCATTATGCAGTAGGTACCTGGTACGTGCTTGCGTCATATCAAGCGCGCTCTTGTAAAATGTAGTCTGAATTCACCATTACTTCAATTATGCAACAAGATTTAGAAATTGACTTTGAACGTCGTTTTGGCGGTGTCGCACGCTTGTATGGCAGTGCCGGACTGGCACGTTTTCAATCCGCACACATCTGCGTGATCGGCGTCGGTGGCGTGGGTTCCTGGGTGGTCGAGGCGCTCGCACGCAGTGCCATCGGTCGCATCACCATGATAGATCTGGATAATGTGGCGGAATCGAATATCAATCGCCAGATTCAGGCCACCACCGATACGCTGGGCAAAGCAAAGATTACTGCGTTGTCGGAAAGAATACGGCTGATTAATCCAACTTGTCAGGTTACAGAGCTTGAAGATTTCATTACAGCTGATAATCTGGAACAAATGTTGTCGTCGTCTTTTGATTATGTGATCGATGCGATTGATGACGTGAAAGCAAAAACGGCGTTGATCGCGTACTGCCGTCAGCACCAGCTTCCTTTAATCACGATAGGCGCGGCTGGTGGACAAACCGATCCGTCGAAAATAGAAATTCGCGATTTGTCGCGTACTGAGCAGGAACCTTTGCTGGCGCTGGTACGTAAGCGTTTGCGGCAGAATCATGGTTTCCCGCGTGGCACCAAGAATAAGTTCGGGATTGATGCTGTGTTTTCTATGGAAGTGCTGAGCATGCCAGAGACAGCCGAGCTGTGTGAGGTGGATGCCGCTGCGGCAGAGAATGCCGGGATTACCGGCCTCAATTGCGCAGGGTTCGGATCCTCCGTAGTGGTGACCGCATCGTTTGGACTCATGGCCGCAGCCCATGTGCTGCGTAAGTTGGCCGGCTTAGATCAGAAATAGAGCAGAAATAGAGCAGTAACTACGTTTAGCATAATCTTGACGATGGACTGAACTTTTCAGGGAGTGAGCAATGAGTGAAGCCGTATTGCAGGATGAAGCTGTACAGGATGGTACAGGTGAGCAGGAGTATCTGGCATTTCGGCTGGGGCCGGAAGAGTATGGCATACATATTCTGCAGACCCAGGAAATCCGTAACCTGGAACCACTGACGCGGATTGCCAATGCGCCGGACTATCTGCGCGGCGTGCTGAATCTGCGTGGGGTGATCGTACCGGTGGTCGATATGCGCTTACGTTTTGCGACCGGTGAGGCCAGGATGGATGAAGCGACCGTGAATATCATCCTCAATATCCGTGGTCATGTGATCGGTATGATGGTCGACAGCGTATCGGATGTGGTTACACTGTCTCAGTCTGCCATCAAGCCGCCGCCAGAACTGGGTTCGGTATTTTCCACTGACTTCATCACCGGTCTGGGCGAAGTAGATCAGCGTATGTTGATTTTGCTGGATATAGACAAGCTCATGAGCAGCCCTGAGCTCGGTTTGATACAGCCTGCCTGATGTGCATACCGGGCCGCATAGACTGCTGCCCGGTATGTGACGGCCACGGTTATTGATCCAGTTTAAAGCTGAATTCAGCAACCGTGGTCTGCGCCTTGGAGACAGGTGCGTATTTCCATTGGCTGGCGGCCGCAATGACTTCTTTATCAAACATTTTTGGTGGTCTGGCCTTCAAAATTTCAACCTGGGATACCCTGCCATCCGCCTCCACATGTAGTCTGGCACTCACGCTGCCTTCGGCGATACCGGCGCGCGCCGCAGCGGTCGGATATTTGGGTTGCACCCTGTTTAGCAATTTCAAACTGGTGTTTTGTTCTGGCTCAGTTGCTTTGGCGACCGGAGCGGGTGCCACAGTGGCTGGTGCGACTTCCGGTGCTTTGGTGGCTGGTGCTGCGGCGGCAGTCTGCACGGGGGCAGGCGTGGCTTGTGCCGGCGCCTGAATTGGGGTCACCGTTTCTTTGATAGCGCTGGTCGCAGTTTTAGGCGCTGCAGCTTTGCTTTCCAGTGCCTTCTTCGCGTCTGCTGCCTGTTTTTCTTTTGCTTCGCGCGCCAGTTTTTCTTCTTGTGCGATTTGTGCCGGTGTTTTCTTGGAAGCCTGATCCATCCACTTGGTCACGTCGGCGGTATGCGCATGTTTGACCGGGTCTTTCACCAGTCCGGTAGGTTGCGCATTGTTGCTGCTGGCAGCACTGGCAGCACTGGCGGCATCGGCTGCCGGTGCAACTGGTTCAGGATCTTTGGAACAGGCGGATAACAACATACTGCCGCAAACAAAAACAAGTGCTGGCGCAGCCATGGCTGGCCATGCCTTATTGACTACCTTCTTCATATCTCTCCACTCACAAATTTGGTTTTTTTATTTCTCAGGACTTAAACAAAAGTGCTGCAGCGGCATGATGCTTGTCTGTGGTATCAGTCATCGTCATCGCTTACCGCAAAAAATCGGCAAAAGTCCTGTTCTGAATCTGGCATAGCAGCGATCTGCGTCGGCTTTTTACTATGGAAAACTGGCTCACTCAGCACAGCATGATTCAGTATGCATACGGTTTATATTGAAACTATGCTGCCACGGAAATTTTCTTATCGCAATATTCAATGAATAACAATTTTCATTCCTGCCTGCTGCAATGCTCTGTTTTACCTAGCAGGGATCGTGCCAATCAGAAATATAATGTGTGGTAATTTTGCCGCATAGACAGATACAGACTGGCTGCAGAGTAGCTTAGGACAGTTGCAGGCAGTTTCCCGCTATGGACAGGATACAAGGACAGTCTTGCCGCAGCTCGGGTTAAAGAAAAAGCCGTGTCGCATGCTGGTGCAACACGGCTTTCAGATCGGGCAATATCGCACGATATTTGTTTAGTATTTGCTCAAGGTCAGCTCAATCAAGGATCAGTAATCAATCAGGACTTACCAAACACTTCATTCAACTGCTGCGTTACGCGGATGAAGGTGGTACGTTTGGTCAGCTCCTTGAGCTTGTGCGCGCCGACATAGGTGCAGGCAGAGCGTACGCCGCCCAGAATGTCTTGCAGGCTGGCATCGACCGGGCCACGGTAAGGAATCAGCACTTCTTTACCTTCCGAGGCACGGTATTTCGCCACACCACCCGCATATTTATCCATCGCAGCACGGCTGCTCATGCCGTAGAAGCGTTTGAATTGCTGACCATCGCGCTCGACCAGATCACCGGCACATTCATCGTGACCAGCCAGCATACCGCCCAGCATGATGAAGTCGGCGCCGCCACCAAAGGCCTTGGCCAGATCACCCGGAACCACACAACCACCGTCGGCGCAAATTTGTCCACCCAGACCGTGGGCAGCATCCGCGCATTCGATAATCGCCGATAACTGCGGATAGCCAACGCCCGTCATTTTCCGTGTGGTACAGACCGAGCCGGGACCAATGCCGACTTTCACGATGTCCGCGCCAGCCAGAATCAGCTCTTCGGTGATGTCACCGGTTACCACATTGCCGGCCATGATGGTCAGATGTGGGTAGGTATCGCGGACTTTTTTCACGAAATGGATGAAGGTTTCGGTGTAGCCATTGGCGACGTCGATGCAGACGTATTCGATCGCATTATGGGCACGCGTCATCACGGTGGTGAATTTTTCAAAATCACTCTGGGTGATACCCATGGAGTAAAACGCAGTCGATTTTTTTTCCAGCGAGCTGAAATACGCGACCAGGGTATCGACGTCGTAATGCTTATGCAGGGCGACCGATAACTGATGGCCTTCCAGTGCGCGCGCCATTTCTATGGTGCCGGTGGAATCCATATTGGCTGCGATGATAGGAATGCCGTGGTAAGTTTTACGTGAATGGCGGAATACAAATTCACGCGCTAATTCGACTTGGGAACGGGATGTCAGGGTTGAGCGCTTAGGACGTATCAAAACGTCTTTAAAGTCCAGTCTCAGGGTTTCTTCGATGTGCATAACGACTCCGTAATGCGTCTGGCGGACGCGGGAAAAGGCAGTTTTGTCGAGAAGACGAACAAAACCGTTGAGCCGTAGTTCAGTATAGTCCTGAAGCGGCCTTCGTTTGCATCAGATTTATGGATACCGGGTATCACGCTTCGCGTATACCCGGCGCAGAGTCATGACTGAATTAACTCAGTCTCAACTCAGTCTCAACTTAGTGGCAACTGCCTTTGCCTTTGTCGCTGAAGTTACTGTCACCAACAGAAATGAAGTCCCATTCATAGGATTTTTCATGCAAAACCAGCTTCAGCACGCCATGGGTATTGTTGTCACGGATTTCTGTCGTGCCCTTAGGGAAAAACATAGGCGTGAGTTTGGCACCGCCAGTGCCAACCACGAAGCTGCGTATGCCACCTTGCTCATCTTTGTCGCCATTGCCATTCATCGGTGCGAAGCGTTCGTAATCGTGGTCATGTGAGGTCAGTACAATATCCGTTTTGGCATCGGCCAGCATTTTCCAGACCGGGTGCATGAAACTGTTATTGCCATGTCCGCCGGAGCTGTAAGCCGGATGGTGCCAGAATGCGAGTGTGCATTGCTTTTGATTGCTGCTTAATTCTTCGCGCAGCCACTCGATTTGTTTTTGCATCTGGCTGCCGCTCAGATTGCTGTTGATCGACAGGATATGCCATTGCCCTATGCGCTTGCTGTAATAGCCGCGTCGTTCCGGACCTGCGATGTCGCCGAAATAATTGTAATAACCCAGAGCCTTAGGCTGACCGTAGTCATGGTTGCCGGGTGAGGGCAGGGTGCGCTCCTTGAAGCGGCCCCAGGTCGGATCGTAGCAATTCGCGAATTCTTCTGGCTTACCAATCGGGTAGGTATTGTCACCCAGGGTCATGGCATAGGCATTGCTGTCTTTTTCCAGCGCAGCCAGGATCAGATCCGACGTGCGCGCCGCCATGGTCTCACTCGCAGGCTGCTTACGGCAGTCGGCAATATCACCGGCGATATACAGCGTGAGCGGGCTTTTCAGTTTTTGGGGTTTTCTGACTTGCGACCCAGTATCGTTAGCACGCAGACTGGTGCTCAGTAACAGGCCGGAAAGCAGGGGAAGTAAATAATACAGTCGCATAATTGAGATCACAGGTGCAGGTACAGGTGGCACGCGGCAGCGGCTAAGATTGGCTACCAAAATGCGTATTTTACCTGAGGCCGCTGGACAGAGCCCTATACGGTCTGTCCGCAGCGGCACTTGGCATGACTTACAGACGCGCGTGTCGCAAACGCAGCGCATTGGTGATGACAGACACCGAACTCAGACTCATCGCTGCGCTCGCGATCATGGGACTCAGCAAGATGCCTAACCATGGGAACAGAACACCGGCCGCGACTGGCACGCCTGTCAGGTTATAGGCAAACGCAAAAAACAGGTTTTGACGGATGTTACGCATGCTGAGTTTAGATAACTTGCGCGCTTTCGCGATGCCGCGTAAATCGCCTTTGACCAGCACCACATGGGCGCTCTGCATCGCGATGTCGGTGCCATTACCCATAGCAATACCGACGTTCGCCTGCGCTAATGCGGGGGCATCGTTAATGCCATCGCCCGCCATCGCCACGACACTGCCTGCGGCCTGTAATTGCTGCACCATGCGGAATTTATCTTCAGGCCGCACATCGGCATGAACTTCCCGTATGCCCAGCTGGGTGGCGACCGCGTTGGCGGTGGCTGCATTGTCGCCAGTCATCAGGATCAGACGCAGGCCTTGTGCCTGCAAATCAGCGACCGCTTGCTGGCTGCTGGATTTGATGCTGTCCGCCACGCTGATCAAGGCCAGACATTGCTGACCGACGGCCAGCCCCATCACTGTGTGCGCTTGTTGTTGGGCGAGCTGGGCCTGATGTTGCCAGTAGGTGGTATCGATGCCCAGCGATTGCAGATAACTGAGCTTACCGAGTATCACGGTCTGTGCACCGGCCTGCATACCGGATGGTGTAGCGATCTTAGCGCGTACCCCCATGCCGGTGACCGCTTCAAACTGGCTCAGTTGCACATCTGGCAGGCTGGCTGCGGAATGTTCAGATTCTGCATAGTGCACGATGGCTTGCGCCAGCGGATGTTCGCTCTGGCGCTCCAGTTGTAAAGCCAGACTTAGCAGTTGTTGGCGATCGGCCGTCGGATGAATCTGGAAGCTTTGCAGTCGTGGCTTACCTTCGGTCAGGGTGCCGGTTTTATCGATGATCAGGGTATCGACGCGCTCCAGCAGTTGCAGGGCTTCTGCATCTTTAATCAATATACCTTCGGATGCCCCGCGTCCTATGCCGACCGTGACAGAAATCGGTGTTGCCAGTCCCAGTGCACACGGACAAGCGATGATCAGCACCGATACCGCAGCCATCAGACCGTTAGCCAGTGCGGGTTGTGGGCCGAAAAAGGCCCACAGGCCAAACGCAGCAAGGGCGATGAAAATCACAGCCGGTACAAACCAGCCCGCTACCGCATCAGCCAGTTTTTGTACCGGTGCGCGTGAGCGGCTGGCCTGATTCACCATCGCGATGATGCCAGCCAGCAGGGTATCGCGGCCTACCCGTTCTGCACGCAGGGTGAAGCTGCCTTGTTGATTCAGGGTGCCGGCTGCGACCGTATCGCCCGCCTGTTTTGCCTGTGCCGCCGCTTCGCCGGTAATCATGGATTCATCGACATAGGATTGCCCGTCCTGCACTTTGCCATCGACCGGAATATGGGCACCAGGTTTGACACGCAATACGTCACCGGCCCGCACCTGATCCAGTGCCACTTCCTGCTCGCTGCCGTCGGGCAGCACACGCAAGGCGGTGGCCGGTGTCAGTGATAGCAGCGCTTTAATCGCACTGCTGGTTTGGAAGCGCGCGCGCAGTTCCAGCACCTGACCCAGCAATACCAGACTGATGATGACTGCCGCGGCTTCAAAATACAGCGGCACCATGCCATCCATACGGAAGGCGGGTGGCAGACTGTCAGGGAAAATCAAGGCGACCAGACTGAACAGATACGCGCTGCCGGTGCCGACGCCTATCAGGCTGAACATATTCAGATGACGGCTTTGAAATGAGCTGAGTGCACGTTCAAAAAACGGTCGCCCCAACCACAGCACCACTGGTGTTGCCAGTGCAAACTGTAGCCAGTTAAAGACTTGCATACCCAGCAGCCTGTGCATGGACAAGGCTGGCACCATATCCAGCATGGTGAGCAGCAACAGGGGCAGTGCCAGCAGCAGACTGATGCGGAAGCGGCGCGTCATATCATCCAGTTCGCTGGTATCTTCATGCATGCTGGCTTCCTTCGGCTCCAGCGCCATGCCGCAGATGGGGCAAATGCCGGGACCGATTTGTTCGATCTCGGGGTCCATAGGACACATATACACGGCGCCGGGATCGGCCGCTGCAGCAGTAGGGCGCTGCGCAGGATCGAGCCAGCGTTGCGGTGACTGACTGAATTTTTGCAGGCAAGACGCGCAGCAAAAATAATAGGGCTGTCCCGCATGCGTGGTCTGATGCACGGAGCTGGCATTGACGCGCATGCCACAGACCGGATCGGTGTGCGCACCTTGCGGGTCGCTTTGCATTGCATCGCTGCCGCCGCAACAAGACTTACTTCCCTTAGCAATTTCAGGTGCCGCTGTCGTTGTTGCTACTGCGCTGGCAGCAGCAGGACTGCTCTGACCCAGTTGTATCACCTTCTTGGTTTTTACGTAGCGCCCTGGTTCAGCCTCGAACCGGCTGACACAGGACGGGCTGCAGAAGTAATACGCGACGCCCTGAAAGCGCGTGCTCTTCTCGCTTTTGGCGACTTGCATACCACACACCGGGTCGGTGTATTTTTTTTCATTCTGCTGCGCTGGCTGGTGTGCGCAGCAATCGCCTAGGTGCTGATGGTGCATAAGAACTCCTGAGTCTCTGTTTTCTGTTAGGACTTAGGCAAAACAGACGCTGGCGTTGTTGCGTTCGCCTCGCCGTACAGTTGTACTGTCTTCGGCTCCGCGTCTAGCCAGCGCAATTTTGCGTAAGTCCTATCTGTATCATAGACTCTGTACCTGAGAACGGAGTCAAGGAGAATTTAAAATGTCAGCTAAGTCAGCGAAATCTGATCAGGATCAACTCACCATAGGCCAGCTTGCGCGCGCGGCGGGCGTCGGTGTCGAAACCATACGCTACTACCAGCGCCGTGCTCTGTTACCGGTACCACAGACAAGCAGCGGTTTTCGTACTTATCCAACTGCATTGGCAGAGCGGATACGCTTCATCAAACGTGCGCAGGAACTGGGCTTCAGCCTGGACGAAATCGGGCATTTACTGATGCTGGAAGAGTGCAATGACAAAAGTGCGATACGCGATATCGCGCAAGACAGACTGACGCAGGTCAGATCCAAACTGGCGGATTTACGTCAGATGGAAAGCATGCTGTCGCAACTAATTCATGCCTGTGCTGCCGCCTCGCAGCAGGCGCAATGTCCCATCATCGAGGCCTTAGCCCATCCTTCACAGGACAACTGAACGTCGTCCGGCCACCTGTCCGCAAGCTGTCCGCACCACTGTCCGCTTCGTGTGCGGACACTATCTGAGTTTCCTGAAAAAAATAAATCCCGAATAAAAACAAGGGCTTAGCGTTTTCCTCTGGCCTGGCACGCATTCTGCAATAGAGTTGACCAGCACCCGAGGAGAAACAGATGGCACTTTTTGTTGATGTTGAAAACAGTTTGCGGATAACAGCTTGCCTGCGACATCTGATGTCGTTTGTGCTGGCTGCATGCTGCCTGTTAAGCGGCGTTCATCTGTGGTCGCAGGGCAGTCAGCGCATCACCACTACGCAGTATGTGACGCAAGCGGACAGCAGCGCGGTGCGCCTGGTGACGCACACCTGGCACTGGGATGGCGTCATGCTGCAAGTCCGTTACATCCGCCGGGCTTAGTCCCGAAACTGTACGCAATGTAGCAACAGCTAGAAATTTAATGGAGAGGGATAGAGAAAAAATGGGTATCAGGGATACTTCACAACAGGATATGGTGATCGCCGCACCGCGCTGGTGGCATCAGCGCCGTTGGCAAATTGCTGTGCTGGCTATCGCTGTGCTGGCGCTTGTACTTTACTTCAGTCTGCGTATGCGCAGCGATAGTTCGCGTTCCTTTTCTATGGCGCGCATCAGCGTGGCGGAAGTGAAAACCGGCACGCTGGTACGCGATGCTGCAGTCAATGGCCGGCTGGTCGCTGCCAATAGCCCAAGCTTGTTTGCGGGCAGTGCCGGTACCGTGCAATTGCTGGTCAAGGCGGGTGATGCGGTCAGGAAGGGTGATGTGCTGGCTGAATTGGAATCGCCGGATTTGCAATCTGAACTCAAGCGTGAGCAGGCGATTCTGGATCAGCTGGAGGCAGAAATCGCACGTCAGAAAATCCTGGCGCGCAAACAGAAATTGCTGGCGGTCAGAGATGCTGACCAAGCGGAAATCGAGCGGGTTGCGGCTGAGCGTGCTTTTCAGCGCATAGAAAAAGCCGGTGTGGCCGGGGTAGTACAAAAAAATGAATTCCAGCGCGTACAGGATAACCTGCACAGTGCGGAAATCCGCGCCAGACATGCGTCTCAGGCCAGTTTGCTGGAAAGTGAGGATGTCGATCTGGTGCTGAAATCCAGAATCGCACAATGGCAGCAGCAACGTCTGCACAAGGAAAATCTGGAGCGGCGGGTGGCAGAATTACGCCTGCGGGCACCGGTTGATGGTGTGGTTGGAACACTGGCGGTAGCGAATCGTAGTGTGGTGACTGCCAATGCCGCTTTGATGACGCTGATCGATTTGTCGCAGTTAGAAGTTGAGCTGGAAATTCCGGAAAGCTATGTCGCTGATTTAGGTATAGGGATGCGGGTCGAGCTTGATATCAATGGCATTAAGGCGCAAGGCAAGCTATCCGCCATGTCACCGGAAGTGGTCAAAAATCAGGTGTTGGCACGGGTCCGTTTTGATGCCGAGGTGCCAGCCGGTTTGCGCCAAAGTCAGCGTGTGTCTGCACGTTTGCTGATAGAAGAAAAAAAGAATGTCTTACTGGTACAGCGTGGTGCTTTTGTTGAAAGCGAAGGCGGTCGCTATGTGTATGTACTCAAAGACGGTATCGCTACCCGTACCCCGGTACGCATGGGTGCGACCAGCATTGCAGCAGTTGAATTCATCAGCGGTCTGAAGCCCGGCGATCAGGTGATCATTTCCGGAACTGAGTTATTTGAACAAGCCCAGGCTGTCCGCATTCACCCTTAGGAGTCACAGATGTTACGTATGAACGCATTGAGTAAGGTGTACCGCACTCATCTGATCGAAACCCACGCTTTACGCGGCTTTGAAATCCATGTGCGCGAAGGCGAATTTGTTACCGTGACCGGACCATCGGGTTCCGGCAAAACTACCTTTCTGAATATCGCCGGTTTGCTGGAAGATTTCACGGAAGGCGATTATTTCCTGGATGGCGTGAATGTGAAAGGCTTGTCTGACCGCGAGCGTACCCGTTTGCGGAATGAGAAGCTGGGCTATATTTTTCAGGGCTTTAATCTGATTCCGGATTTGAATTTGTTCGACAATGTTGACGTACCTTTGCGATATCGCGGCCTGCCTGCCTCAGAGCGAAAACGCCGTATCGAGGAGGCGCTGGCGCAGGTTGGTCTGGCCTCCAGAGCAAAGCATTTTCCCGCTGAATTATCGGGCGGGCAGCAACAGCGGGTGGCGATTGCGCGTGCACTGGCCGGTGAGCCTAAAGTACTGATGGCGGATGAACCTACCGGTAATCTCGATACCCAGATGGCACGCAGTGTGATGGAGTTACTGGAAGAGATTAATGCACGTGGCACCACCATACTGATGGTGACCCACGATCCCGAACTGGCGGTGCGCGCGCAAAGAAATGTCCACATCATTGATGGACAAGTGTCTGATCTGGTGCGCTCATCCCCGACGCTGGTGCAGGCTGGCATTGCCAGCAGCGCCAGTCCGCAGATCTGAGACAGGAGGCAGCATGTTTTCTTATTACCTGTGGCTGGGCTTTCGCAGTCTGCGCCGCCATCCCTGGCTGACTGGCCTGATGATACTGATATTGTCAGTCGGTGTGGCGGCCAGCATGTCTACCCTGACCATACTGCATGTGATGTCTGCTGATCCTATTCCGTCTAAGAGTCAGCGCCTGTTCATCCCTGTACTGGATAACGGCCCGGCGGAAGACTATACGCCAGGCGATAAACCGCGTGAGAAGCAGATGTCGTATCAGGACGTGAACAATCTGCTGCACAGCCCTATAGGCCAGCGCCGGGTTGGTCTGTACGGCATTGATGCCGTGATAGAAATGCCGCGCCGTGATCTGGGCGTGTTAGAAATCAATGGTATGGCAGCCAGCCGGGATTTTTTCGGCATGCTGGATGTGCCTTTCTTATTCGGCAGCAGCTGGTCGGAGCAGGATGATAAAGAGGGACGTGATGTCGTCGTACTGAGTCGTACCATCGCAGAGAAAATGTTTGGCAAGGTCAATCCGGTAGGAAGTCAGGTGACTATGTGGGGACGTAGTTATCAGGTCAGTGGCGTGATGGATAACTGGCGTTCTGAGCCTAAGTTCTATCGTTACAATGGCCGTGGGGCCGCCTTCAATGCGGAAGAGCAGTTTATCGTGCCTTTCTACAGCGCGATGCGTAACGAAACGCCGCATGCCGGCAATATGAGTTGTACCGGCAAGCGCGATCCGGGCTGGCAGGCATTGTTGCGCTCAGAATGTCTGTGGCTGACATTTTGGTTTGAAGTGAGCGATGCGGCTGAGCGCAAGCAAGTGCAGGCTTATCTGGATGGCTATGTCAGTGAACAACAAAAAATCGGACGTTTTCCACGTCATGCTGCCAACAGCCTGTTCAATGTTCCTGAGTGGCTGGTGGAGGTGAAGCTGGTGGGTGATGACGATAAATTATCTGCCTGGCTGGCGGCTGGTTTTTTATTGTTATGCCTGGTGAATACCATAGGTTTGTTGCTGGCAAAATTTTCCAGCCGGGCCGCCGAGATAGGTGTCAGGCGCGCCTTGGGCGCTTCGCGCCGGGATATCTTTTTTCAGGTATTGATAGAAAGCGGTGTGATCGGTCTGGTCGGTGCGCTAAGCGGCATGCTGTTATCCCTGCTGTTCCTGAAACTGATCGCTTTACAGGCCGGGTATTTGCGCGCTGTCGCCCATATGGACTGGCGTATGTTGCTGCTGACGCTGCTGATGTCTATTGCCGCCGCCTTACTGGCTGGTCTGCTGCCGACCTGGCGCGCCTGCCAGATTTCTCCAGCCCTGCAATTAAAGTCACAGTGAGGCTAACGATGAATTCTATCCATTCTTATTTTCCAATTAAACCTATTTTGCTGGCGCTGTTCAGGAATAAAACCGGTCCGTTGTTAGTCGCATTGCAGATCGCCTTAAGTCTGGCGATTTTATCCAACGCGATTTATCTGGTGAATCAACGCCTGACCATGGCGGCACGTCCTAGCGGTATCGCGCAGGAGCAGGATGTGTTTTATCTGCACATCAGTAATCAGCGCGCTGCCGGGCATGAGGAGCAGTTAGCCATGCAAAAACGCGAGGAGCAAGTGATGCGCGCAGTACCCGGTGTACTGGGAGTGGCAAGGACCAATTCCATGCCCATGTCGCAATCTGGCAGCACTACCAATGTCGCGAGTCAGCGCGATGGTCCGGCGACTGAGGGTAGTGCTGCCATGTATGTGTCGCCCGGCTCACTGATTCAGGTATTGGGTCTGCGCCTGACCGAAGGGCGGGATTTTTCGCCGCAGGATGTGGTGGAGCTGGATCAGAATGCCGCCAGTGATTTGCCGCCAGCGGTGATCATTACTCAGGCCATGGGCAAGCTCTTGTTTCCGGATGCAAGTGCTTATCTGGGCAAGGAGTTTTTTTTCGGACGTGGACCGGGCGCAAATTCGGTACGTATCATCGGCGTGGTTGAGACGATGCAGACTTCAAGTGCGATGGAGGGCGTGACAGGCGAGATTTCGGCGCTGATTCCTGTCAGACTGAGTAATGACGCGTATTCCGGCTATGTGTTGCGTGCTGCACCGGGTCAGCGCGACCGCGTGATGCAGCAGGTGGAACAGGCTTTACGCAAGGATAGTGTCACATCACTGAATATCCGGCAGCGCACGGCAGATGCGATGCGGGAAGGACGTTACCGGCATGCGAAAGGCCTGTCCTGGATGTTGTTGGCTGTCTGTGGTTTGCTGATCCTGGTGACCGCCAGTGGCATCGTGGGCATGTGTAGTCTGGTGGTGAATCAGCGCAAACGGCAGATCGGTGTGCGACGTGCTCTGGGTGCCACCCGCTTGCACATACTGCTGCATTTTCTGACGGAGAATGCGCTGATCAGCTTGCTTGGAGCAGGCATGGGTTGTGTGCTGGCGCTGGCGCTGAATCAATTCCTGGTGAAGCAACTGGAGATCGCTCAATTGCCGCTCATGTATCTGGGCTTGTCGGTCGCTGTGTTCCTGATCCTGGGCATCGCTGCCGCATGGGCACCTGCCTGGCGCGCAGCTGGTATAGCGCCTGCCACCGCCACCCGCAGTGTATAAGTGATGAAGTGATGACTGAATAGACGACAGCGTGCCCAGGCAGGATAATATGCGTTCCTGGCCGCTGCCTGCAGAGAAGAAACGATGCCTACTGTATTAATTATTGATGACAATCTGTCGGTCGCGACCGCACTCGAAGTCTCCTTGTCCTTGCATGATCTGGATTGCGTGATTGCCACTACACCGGAACAAGGGCTGGATTACCTGTCAACGCACAGTATCGATCTGGTGATACAGGATATGAACTTCAGTGCTGATACTACCTCGGGTCAGGAGGGGGGCGCGCTGTTCAAACGCATACGCGCGCACAGTCCCGACATGCCGGTGATACTGATTACCGCCTGGACCCATCTGGATATGGCGGTGGAACTGATCAAGGCAGGTGCGGCAGATTACATCGCCAAACCCTGGGATGATCAGCGTCTGATTACCACGGTACGCAATCTGATCGAACTGGGTCAGGCGAACCGGACACTGCAGCGCCGCAACCAGCGCGAATTGCAGCAAAAACAGGCGCTGGAGGCAGACTTTGATTTATGCGGCTTGATCTGGCAGGACAGAGCGACCGCTAAGGTACTGGAAGTCGCTTGCCAGGTCGCGCGTTCCGGCGCACCGATATTGATTACAGGGCCGAATGGTGCGGGCAAAGAGCGGATTGCTGAGATTGTGCAACGTAACTCGGCCGTGTGTGACGGGCCGTTTGTGATACTCAATTGCGGCGCCTTACCTGCCGAGCTGATCGAGGCAGAATTGTTCGGCAGCGAGAGTGGTGCCTACACGGGAGCGATGAAGGCACGTGAGGGCAAATTTGAAGCTGCAGATGGCGGCACCCTGTTTCTGGATGAAATCGGCAATTTGCCTTTAGCCGGACAGATGAAGCTGTTGCGGGTATTAGAGACCGGACGCTTTCAGCGCCTCGGTGCGAATCGCGAGCGTCAGGTCAGCGTGCGTATCATCAGCGCCACCAATGCGGATTTGCCTGCCATGATCAAGTCTGGTCAGTTCCGCGAGGACCTGTATTACCGCCTGAATGTGATACAGCTGCATCTGCCTGCCTTAGCGGCCCGTCCTGACGATATTTTGCCGTTGGCTCGCGCATTTCTGGGCAAGGAAAAACACTTGAGTGAAGCTGCCTGTGCTGCTTTGCTTGCGCATAACTGGCCCGGTAATGTGCGTGAATTGAAAAATTTGATGCAAAGGGTGCAGCTGTTGAGCAGTGCTGCGCAGATTACCGCGGCTGATCTCGGACTCAGCGTAGCAGTCACAAAAAGCCTGACCGAGAATGAACCTGATAAAGCCGCCATCGAGCAGGCGCTGGTACAGGCCGAAGGTGTGATTGCACAGGCTGCCGCCGCGCTGGGCTTGAGCCGGCAATCTCTGTACCGGCGTATGGATCGTTTTGGTATTCCTCGCTCAGGCACAGGCTCAACATGACAGACCAGGGCACACGGCATACCCAGCCTACCCGCCACTTTGTCTCCGTGATCTGGCGGCTGTTCGCGGCGTTCGGTAGCCTGCTGCTGCTGGGCATAGCGGGAAGCGCCTGGATCATGCAGATCAGGCCAGCCCAGCAGTGGCAACAGCTGGGCTGGCTGGCCTTGTTTGCGGGCCTGATGCTGTTGCTCACCATACTGCTGCTGTATACGCTGCTGGCTCCGGTACTGGCGCTGTTCCGCGCCATCAGCGGGACTGTGCACAGTTATCGCGATGCTGACTACACCTTTAGCCTGTACTGGCCGCATCAGGATGAATTATCGCAATTGGTGACGGCGCATAATGCGCTGGGTGACACGCTGCGGCAGCAAAGACTGGATCTGGTGCAGCGTGAATTGCTGCTCGATACCATGGTGCAGAATACCCCGGTCGCCATGCTGCTGATCGCAGAGCAGGGTCATATCGTGTTTGCGAATCTGGCCGCGCGCCAGCTTTTATCTGAAGGCAAAAGACTGGAAGGCCTGACTTTGCCCACGCTGTTGAATACCTTATCCCCTGCGGTGCGTGAGGCGATGGATAAAGGTGCAGATGGTTTGTTTACTGTGCCTGTACTGAAGCTGAATTCCAGTGCGGCAGATATGGCTGAGTCCGGCACAGCGGAAGCTGTAGCCGATGAAGATGACGGCGAGCAGGTCTATCACCTGGCGCGCCGCCAGTTCAGTCTGAACGGCAAGTCGCATGAGCTGATCCTGTTACGTCATCTGACGACGGAGTTGCGGCGGCAGGAGGTGCAGACCTGGAAAAAACTGATACGAGTGATCAGTCATGAACTGAATAATTCACTGGCGCCTATCGCTTCACTCGCGCATTCCGGGCAAGAGTTAGTACGGCGTGGTCAGACTGAACGTTTGCCAGCCATACTGGCCATGATGGAAGAAAGGGCGCGCCATCTGGAGCAATTTATTTTGGGCTATGCGCGTTTCGCCAAGCTGCCTGCCCCCAGGTTGGAAAGTGTGAGCTGGTCACATTTTTTTGCTGGTTTGCGCAATCAGTTTGCATTCGCCGGACCTGAGCATGGAACTGACGGCTATGGATTGATGGATGTGGCGCAGATGGAGCAGTTGATGTTGAATTTGCTCAGGAATGCGCATGAGTCTGGCAGTGCTGTCGGCGACATCAGCGTGGAGTTAAGGCCTATCTTTGAGGGCTGGCGTATTGATGTCTGCGATAGGGGCAGCGGTATGTCAGATGCAGTGATGACCAATGCGCTGGTGCCTTTTTACTCGACTAAACGCAGCGGCACCGGACTGGGGCTGGCATTAGCGCGTGAAATCATCGAGGCGCACGGTGGCCGCATCATGCTGAATAACCGGCCCGGTGGTGGGCTACAGGTCAGCCTGATACTGCCGGGGCGCTGAATTGAGTAAGGCTGAAATGAGTAAGCCTGCCATCCCTGCCGCGGGGAGGCAGCAGGAGCAGCAGGGATAATCATTGCCTCCGCAGTGGCCGCTTAGGCCATGAAAGGATAATCGGTATAGCCTTTTTCTTCGCCACCGTAGAAAGTGCTGCGGTCTGGGGTATTCAGTTCAGCACCCGCAGCAAAGCGCTCCACCAGATCCGGATTGGCGATGTAAGGACGACCAAAAGCAACCGCATCGGCCAGACCACTGGCGATCAGCGCATCAGCTTCAGCAGCTGTGTAGCCACCGCAGCAAATCAAGGTGCCGTTAAAGGCTTCACGCAGTGCATGGCGGAAGGTGTCGGACAACTCTGCACCGCCAGCCCAGTCAGGTTCTGCGATATGCAGATAGGCGATTTGGCGACGGCTGAATTCGCGTGCCAGATACAGGGCCATCACTTCTGCTTCGGTGTCGGCGATGCCATGTGCGACAAAATTAGGTGAAATCCGCACGCCCACCCGGTCGGCACCGATTTCTGCAATGGCCGCATCGACCGCTTCCAGCGTCAGACGCGCACGGTTTTCCAGGCTGCCACCATAGGCATCGGTACGCAGATTGCTATTGGTTGCCATGAATTGCTGCAACAGATAGCCATTCGCCGCATGCACTTCAACCAGATCAAAGCCTGCTTCGCGTGCACGGAGTGTCGCCTGGCGATATTGTTCTACGATGCCGGGGATTTCTGCCAGTTCCAGTGCGCGTGGTACATCGGTCTGTACATTGGCTGGTGTGCCGTCTGGCTGCACCACGAAGCACTGACTGTTCGCTGCCTGCAATGCAGAAGCGGATACCGGCGGCTGTGCGTTTTCCTGCAACAGATGATGTGAGATACGGCCTACATGCCATAACTGCAGCGCGATCTTGCCAGCTTTGGCATGCACTGCCTGCACCACTTCCGCCCAGCCAGCCTGCTGCGCATCGGTATAGATGCCCGGTGTCCACGCATAACCCTGGCCTTGACGCGAAATCTGGCTGGCTTCGGTCACGATCAGGCCAGCACTGGCGCGCTGTGCATAGTATTCGACATTCAGGGCACGCGGTACGTCGCCTGGCTGACCGGCACGCGAACGCGTCAGCGGTGCCATCACGACACGGTTTTTCAGTGTGGCTTTGCCTGCAGTCACAGGTGTCAGTAATTTATCTAACATGGGATTTCCTTTTGAAAAATTAACCGGTAAATTAGACCGGTCGTCTAGTTTTTGCTTCAAAAAAAAGGGCCAGGCCCTGATGAAGTCAGTCCAGGTATCCTGTTTGCTGCACATCAGGACACCCGGACTTACCTAAGCTTATACTTTTGGCGCACTGTGCCGGGACTCAGCCAGTAATTGCTGCGTTTGTAGCCATGCAGCTTCCAGCGGCGCAGTTTGCAAATAGACTTTTGTTAACAGCGATGCGCCCACCCACTGACTGTACAGCGTGGTGGCAAGATGCTGTACATCCTGCCCGGGAGCGAGTTCTCCTTGCTGCATTGCTTCTTCCAGCACGCCGGCAATCAGGTCTATCACCGTTTGCATGCCCTGCGCCAGTGCCTGTCGCATGGTTTGAGACAAGTCTGAGACTTCCGCGGCCAGTTTAACCGCGAGGCAAAGCTTATGGCATTGCGACTGGCGTGTTGTGCTTAGCCAGAATTCAAAATACTGTAGCAAGCGATTCGCCGGAGTATGATGCTGATCGCCGAACATCGTGCGCAAATGTTGGTGGTATTCTTGGAAATAGCGCTCAATCAGCGCGACGCCGAACGCTTCTTTGGAGGCGAAATAGTGGTAGAACGAACCTTTCGGGACTGCGGAGGCGGACAGAATCTCGCTCAGGCCCAGTGCGCTGAAGCCTTTGCCCAGGATCAGTTCCTCACCCGTTGCCAGGATGCGTTCACGGGTATCGTTGCTGCTTAATTTGGTTGCAGATGTCGTCATAGTGCTACATCATATTAGACCAGTCGTCTAGGGTCAAGTAAAATGCAGTGTGCGCTGGATTTTATGCTGCAATGATATAGAAAAAAATGTAACAATATCTGGGCGAGGCTGGCGCTGTTGTGAGAGAATGCAAAATTACTTGTCGGGAAATTAAACTTTGCGTGCCTGAGCAAGCTTGCATTCGATGTTTTGCTCACATCAGCTGGTTTAAGCAACTGACTTTAACAAGCTTGCGCTTATAAGTTTGCTTTAACTACTTAACCCATTCATCAATCAGAATACACACTATGTTTCGCTGGCTCTTTTTACATGAGAATACTCTCGCGCCTGCCGAAAACACAGCATGGAAAATCAGCACGCTCAGAATTATCCTGGTCTCCAGTTTTCTGCTGGAAGCCTGGATTGCGATACATAGCGCCATCAGTGCCTATGCGCTGGGACGAACGCAGATAGGCTGGCTGATCATTTTTTTCTATGTACTGAAATCGGTAGCGATCTATGTATCCTCGCGTTCAGTGAAGATGAGTGCTGCTTTGCTGCTGATGAATATGTATGGGACGGCACTGGCTATCATCTCTTTGACCCATGATCAGCAACTGGCCAGATTAGGGTATCTGTTCATGTACACGGTGCCGGTGTTTGCCCGTCTGTTTTTCAATGCCAGGGTGGCACTGGGTTTCATGGCCTTTAATGTGATTCCCTTCGCATTTTTGTTCATGGACGTACAACTCAATCGTAACAGCAGCTTCTTTGGTGATCTGCCTGATGCGCAGTTGTACTTACACACATTGCTATTCCTGTCTTTTAACATCTGCATTCCGCTTGCGGTATTCAGGGTGCTGCATGCGCTGGATAAGATGCTGGTCCGGATTCACGACACCAGCGGAGCATTGGAAGTCAGTTATGTTCAGTATCGCGAAGTGTTTGAAAATGCAGGTACGGCGCTTTTGCTGACGGATGCCTTTGGCCAGATTTTGCAGGCAAATCAGCAAGCGAATTTACTTTTAGGGCGCAACCCTGCAACGGATCAGGAACTGGGCTTATTCGGCTGGCTCGCGATGGAAGGCAGTATTCGTCTGAAAGTGAGTCAGGGCGAAGAAACCGGTGGTGTCAAAACCTCGGCTTACCGTACCCGTGATGGTCGTATGGTTGCGCTGGATAATATCTCTCAAACTTCGTCCGATCATTACATCGTTGCTTTGCGCGATGTATCGAATCTGCATAAGATGCAGCACGCTTTGCAACTTAGCATGGAGCGCGAAGACTATCTGAACAGTCATGACTCCTTAACTAATCTGCCTAACCGCGAGATGTTACGTCAGTATTTGCAGCGCGTGATTGCCAGCCAGGATGGCAATAATGTGACTGCCCTGGTGTCATTCCGCCTCAATAGTGTGCGGCATGCGAATCAGCAGTTTGGGGCGCATACCGGTGATGTGCTGTTACGTCGCTTCGCGGATGAACTGAGTCAGGTGCTGCCGAAAAGTTGTTTCTGTGCGCGTTTGCGCAGCATCGTGTTTTCCTTCGTGATTGATCAGTTGCGAACAGCGAATGATGTTGTGCAATTCGTCAATCAGGTACGTGAAGCGATGCCTAAAGAACTGCAGGTCAACGACGAAGTATTATTGGTGCAGTTTTCTGCTGGCATAGCGCTGGTACGTACCGAAGAAACCGATCCGGATGAGTTGATACGTCGCAGTGAAGTGGCGCTCGATACGGCGCGCCGTTCCAGCGACCAGAGTGTCACCTTGTTTGATGAAGATGATGCCTTCCATATCCGTCGTAATGTGGAAATTGAAGTCGGGATTATGAATGGCTTGAAACAGGGTGAGTTTTCACTGATGTATCAGCCCAAAGTCGATCACAATGGTCTGATCGCTGGCGTGGAGGCATTGATACGCTGGGATTCGCCGAGTATGGGGCGTATCGCACCGGCTGAATTTGTGCCGATCGCTGAGCGCAGCGGGCTGATACGCCATGTCAGTGATTTTGTGCTGGATCAGGTTTGTGCGCAGATACGCAGATGGCTCGACGAATTTGGTCAAAGTCCGGTGGTGGCATTGAATTTGTCGGTCAGCGATATCGCGCGGCCTGACCTGATCGCGCTGATAGACAGCTGCTGCGAAAAATATGCGATCAAAACCAGCTATCTGGAATTTGAGATTACAGAAACCGGATTGATTGCCAATGAGAGTCAGTCCATTACGCACCTGAATGCCTTGAAAAATCGTGGCTTTGGTATTGCGATTGATGATTTTGGTACCGGCTATTCTTCGCTGTCCAAGCTCAGTCATTTTCCCGCGCATACCGTCAAGATAGACCGCTCTTTTGTGGCGCAGATAGGCTATAACCGCAAGAGCGAAATGATCATTAAAGCCATCATATCGCTGTCTGAAATTCTGAACTGTTCCACCATTGCCGAAGGCGTAGAAAATGAGAGTCAGGAATTATTCCTGAAAGAAGTAGGCTGTGACTATTTCCAGGGCTATTTCTATCATCGCCCGCTCGATGTGCCAGCCATGAACCTGTTACTGGCTCAGCAAAAAATACAACATCGTCCAGCGATCATGGCGCAGCTGCCAGGCTCGGTACGCGTCTGAGTCAGTCAGCATATATTCCTGAGCTATTACTGGGCTATTAATTAAAGTCTCGCAAAAAAAACTAAGATCGTATAAGTCCTTTACGCTGTATGCCTCTTCCATGTGCAGCATCGTGGCTGCTGCATTTCGCACGTAGTTTTATATTCGGAACTTACGCAAAACCGCCCCAGCTGCGTTATGACTCCTTGTCGTACTGTGCGTACTGCCTGCGTCGCCATGCCTTGTTGGGACAATTTTGCGTAAGTCCTAATATTTTGTGAAATGCAATAATTTGCCCAGCATATTTCTTCAAATTCAACTACACTAAGCTCGTAGTCTGCTGGAAAGTAATGCATTTCTCCCGCATCTGCTGCCAGCGCTGTTTGGTCTTTGCAATGTCTTGCTTAACCCAGGAGGTCAGGATGACTATCTTTGACAACTACGCAGCACGTTACGAACGTACCAGGGAAGAAGAGTATTCCATGCAGGAGTACCTCGAACTGTGTAAAAAAGACAGACTCGCTTTTGCTACTGCCGCTGAGCGTATGCTGGCAGCGATCGGCGAACCTGAACTGGTTGATACCCGCCACGATCCGCGTTTATCCCGCATTTTCTCCAATAAACTCATCAAAATTTATCCTGCCTTCCGTGAGTTTTACGGCATGGAAGAAGTGATAGAACAAGTCGTTTCTTACTTCCGGCATGCCGCGCAGGGATTGGAAGAACGTAAGCAGATACTGTATTTGCTGGGGCCAGTCGGTGGCGGTAAATCTTCCATCGCTGAAAAACTCAAATCCCTGATGGAAAAAATTCCCTTTTATAGTATTAAGGGATCACCAGTGAATGAGTCGCCTTTGGGCTTGTTCAGTGAAATCGAAGATGGGGCATTGCTCGAAGAAGACTTCGGTATTCCACGCCGCTATCTGAAATCCATCCCTAGTCCTTGGGCTGTCAAGCGCCTGCATGAATTCAATGGCGACATCAATAAATTCCGTGTCGTCAAACGCTATCCCTCGGTGCTTAGACAAATTGCGGTATCGAAAACTGAGCCTGGGGATGAAAATAATCAGGATATTTCTTCGCTGGTCGGCAAAGTCGACATCCGCAAACTGGAAGATTATTCTCAGGATGATCCGGATGCTTACAGCTATTCCGGTGGCCTGTGCCTCGCCAATCAGGGGCTGATGGAATTCGTCGAGATGTTCAAGGCACCGATCAAGGTTTTGCATCCCTTACTGACCGCGACCCAGGAAGGCAACTTCAAAGGTACCGAAGGTTTTGGGGCGATCCCCTTTGATGGCGTGATACTCGCGCACTCGAATGAATCGGAATGGAAGGCATTTAAAAACAATAAAAACAATGAGGCTTTCCTGGATCGTATTTACATCGTGAAGGTACCTTACTGCCTGCGTATTTCCGATGAAATCAAGATCTATGAAAAATTGGTGCATACCTCTTCACTGGCAGCCGCACCTTGTGCACCGGGCACTCTGAAAATGATGGCACAGTTTGCGGTGCTGTCGCGTTTAAAAGAGCCGGAAAATTCCAGTATCTTCAGCAAGATGCTGGTGTATGACGGTGAGAATCTGAAAGACACCGACCCTAAAGCTAAGTCGCATCAGGAGTACGCGGATTATGCCGGTGTGGATGAAGGCATGAATGGCTTGTCGACCCGCTTTGCATTCAAGATTTTATCCAAGGTGTTTAACTTCGATAACACAGAAGTTGCCGCCAATCCTGTGCATTTGCTGTATGTGCTGGAGCAGCAGATAGAGCGCGAACAGTTTGCACCTGAAGTGGAGCAAAAATACATCTCGTATATCAAAGAATATCTGGCCCAGCGTTATGCGGAATTCATCGGTAAAGAAATTCAGACCGCTTATCTGGAAAGCTATTCTGAATACGGACAGAATATTTTTGACCGCTATGTCACCTTCGCCGACTTCTGGATTCAGGATCAGGAATTCCGTGACCCCGATACCGGTGAGAGCTTTGACCGGGATGCCTTGAATAATGAACTGGAAAAAATCGAGAAGCCGGCAGGCATTTCGAATCCTAAGGATTTCCGTAACGAGATCGTCAATTTTGTATTGCGTGCACGCGCCCAGAATGCAGGAAAAAATCCGGCCTGGACCAGTTATGAAAAACTGCGCACAGTGATAGAGAAGAAAATGTTCTCGAATACAGAAGAGTTATTGCCAGTGATATCGTTCAATGCCAAAGCCAGTGCGGATGACGCCAATAAACATCAGGAGTTTGTTGAGCGTATGGTCAGCAAAGGCTATACCACCAAACAGGTCAGATTGCTGTGCGAGTGGTATCTGCGGGTCAGAAAATCATCCTGATCCTGAAGATATCTGAAGGACTTCACTGACAAAGGGATAGGACTGAGGCCAAACCGTTATCGTGATACAGCGACAGATACGGACAGTGTGTTTGTCGGGCTGCGCATCAACGGGTAATGCTGGCTCAGTCCTGAGGGAGAATATCTTGGTGCATCTGATCGACCGCCGGGTTCAGGGAAAAAACAAGTCTGCGCCTAACCGTGAGCGTTTTTTACGGCGTTACAAGGGGCAGATCAAAGAGGCTGTTGCGCGTGCAGTCAAAGGCCGTTCTATCACCGATATGGAAAATGGTGAACGGATTTCTATACCAGTGAAAGATGTCGGCGAACCCAGCTTTGGCCATGCGCGCGGAGGTGTCTGGGAAGGCGTACATCCGGGCAATGAGCAATACCAGAAAGGGGACCAGATCGCGCGTCCGCAAGGTGGTGGCGGTGGCGGCAAGGGGAAGGGGCAGGGCGGTAACAGCGAAGAAATCAGCGAGGATGATTTTGCGTTTCAGCTGAGCAGGGAAGAGTTCATGAACTACTTCTTTGAAGACCTGGAATTACCGAATATGGTCAAAACCCAACTTACGTCGACCACCGATTTCAAAAGCCAGCGCGCCGGTTACAAAACCAGCGGAACCGCTTCCAGTCTGCATGTATTACGTTCTTTACGCGGTGCGATGGGACGGCGGATTGCGGTGGGAGGCAAATCTTCACGGCGCTTAAAGCTGGCGCTGGAAGAGTTGGAAGCCGCGCTGGCAGAACCAGTGCAGGATGGCCTGCGCATTAGCGCGCTGCGTGAAGAAATCCGTCATTTACGGACCAGAATCGCCGCGATTCCATTTCTCGATCCTTTCGATCTGCGTTATAGCAATCGTATCAAAGTCCCCAAACCGGCCAGCCAGTGCGTGATGTTTTGTCTGCTGGATGTTTCCGGTTCTATGGATGAGCAAAAAAAAGATACCGCGAAGCGCTTTTTTATTTTGCTGTATCTGTTCCTGACACGGGCTTATGAAAAAATAGAGGTGGTGTTTATCCGTCACCATACGACAGCGCAGGAAGTGGATGAAAACGCTTTCTTTAACTCGCGTGAATCTGGTGGGACGATTGTTTCCTCGGCCTTGGTCTTGCTGGAGCAAACCATACGTACGCGCTATGCGGCGGGTGACTGGAATGTGTATGTGGCGCAGGCCTCAGATGGCGATAACTGGGACAATGATTCCATCGCTTGCCGCGATATTTTGCGTCAGCGCATTATGTCGCTGGTGCAGTATTACGCGTATGTCGAAATTACTGAGGGTGAGCCGCAAAATCTGTGGCTGGAATATGAGCGGGTTGCAGAGGAATTCGCGCACTTCGCGATGCAGAAAATTGAGAATCCTGCTGATATCTATCCTGTATTCCGGGAGCTGTTTAAAAAACAAACGAATTGAGGCCTGTCATGGACACTCAAACGCAAACTGGCAGAGCCAGACATCCGAATGCCTTACCGGACAAGTCGGAATGGACCTTCGAACTGATAGAACAGGCGCATGAAGAGATACGCCGGGTCGCAGCACAGTTTGGCTTGGATACCTATCCGAATCAGCTGGAAATCATCACCGCCGAGCAGATGATGGATGCCTATGCCTCAGTCGGTATGCCGGTGTCATATAACCACTGGTCCTTCGGTAAGCATTTTATGTCTACCGAAAAAAGTTATAAGCGCGGGCAAATGGGGCTGGCTTACGAGATCGTGATTAACTCCAATCCCTGCATTTCCTATCTGATGGAAGAGAATAGTCTGACCATGCAGTCGCTGGTGATTGCGCATGCGGCGTACGGACATAACTCTTTTTTCAAAGGGAATTATCTGTTCCGGGCCTGGACCGATGCTGAAGCGATTATCGATTACATGGTATTTGCCAAAAATTATGTCGCGCATTGTGAGCAGCGTTATGGTACTGAGGCGGTGGAGCTGATCCTGGATTCCTGTCACGCCTTGCAGAATTATGGGGTAGACCGTTATAAACGCCCAGCCCGGATTTCCCTGATCGAGGAGAGAGAGCGCCAGACTGAACGCGAAGCCTATCTGCAATCGCAAATCAACGATTTATGGCGCACGTTGCCACGCCGTCCTGAGGTGCAGGAAAGCCAGCAGGAGCATCAGCGCTTCCCGCGCGAACCGCAGGAAAATCTGCTGTATTTCATCGAAAAATACGCGCCATTGCTTGAACCCTGGCAGCGCGAAATCGTGCGTATCATCCGGAAAATTTCGCAGTATTTTTATCCGCAACGTCAGACCCAGGTCATGAATGAGGGCTGGGCTACGTTCTGGCATTACACCATCCTGTATCAATTGTATGAAGAGGGTGTAGTGGGGGACGGTTTTATGATGGAGTTTTTACAGAGTCATACCAACGTGATTTATCAACCGCCGGTAGGCAGCCGTTATTACAGCGGGATTAATCCTTATGCGCTGGGCTTTGCCATGATGCAGGATATACGCCGTATTTGTGAACATCCTACTGATGAAGACCGCGAATGGTTCCCGGATCTGGCTGGCTCGGACTGGAAAACTTCGCTGCAGTTTGCGATGCGTAATTTTAAAGATGAGAGTTTTATTGCCCAGTATTTGTCGCCTAAGCTGATCCGTGATTTTCACTTTTTCTCGATACTGGATGACGATAGCAAGGACAAGCTGAAAATTTCAGCCATCCATGATGAATCTGGCTATCGCTATGTCAGACAGCAACTGGCAGGACAATACAATTTGGGTAACCGCGAACCGGACATCCAGGTTTGGGCGGTGGATATGCAGGGCGACCGTTCGCTGACCTTGCGCCATCATCAGTATTTGCGGCGCCCGCTGAATAACCAGACCAATGAAGTCCTCAAGCATGTCGCGCGTTTATGGGGCTTTGACGTGGTGCTGGAAACCGTAGATCAGCATGGAACTGTATTGACTAAACAAGACTGTCGTTGGGAAAAAGGCAGTCGCTGAAGCCGGACTGTTGCTGAATATCAAAAGCAGGTAGGCGCGCGCGCTGGCTTCGGATAGAATCCAGCAGATCACATTTGATGAAGAGGGCATTATGTATCTGGATCATCCGAAAATCTCGGCCACGAACAGCGAAACTGAACCAGATCGCATCGAGCGTCTGAGCCGCGTATATGGCTATGCCATTGGTCTGGCTGATGTCGATGGCAATACCGTCTGTATCACCAAAATCGCCAAAATCCATGACCATAAAGGCGTGCTGATGGTGATTTGGTATGAGCCTCCGACAGCCCAGGAAAAATCCTATTTCCTGCGCGCCTGGCAAAGCCGGGTCGGGGATGAATCGACCCTGGTTGAGCATGCGCTGATGTTGCAGGAAACCCTGCCAGCAGTGGATAACGAAGCAGCAGCTTAATTCAGTTTTGCTTTCAGTAAGCGCAGACCATTGAGCACCACCAGCAGGCTGGTGCCAGTGTCTGCGAACACCGCCATCCACAAGCTGGCATGACCGCTTAATGCCAGTGCGAAAAAGATAAATTTTACGCCTAGTGCAAACGCGATATTCTGTTTCAAAATGCGTGCGGTCTGCTGAGACAGGCGGATAAATTCCGGTATTTTTTGCAAATCATTTTGCATCAGCGCGACGTCCGCAGTTTCCAGCGCAGTGTCGCTGCCAGCCGCCATCGCCAGACCGATGTGCGCGCGTGCCAGAGCCGGAGCATCATTGATACCATCTCCCGTCATACCCGTTACGCCTTGTTGCGCCAATTCTTCAATAATCCGCAGTTTATCGTCCGGCAGTAATTCGGCGCGTACCTGTTGTATGCCAGCCTGCGCAGCGATCGCATTCGCCGTATGGGCATTGTCGCCGGTCAGCATCAGCACCTGCACCCCCAGTTGCTGCAATTGCTGTATTGCCGCCTGGCTGGTGGCGCGTAACTGATCCGCAACCGCAAACAGCGCCAGCAATTGTCCTTCACGACACAGCAGTATTACGGTATTACCTTGCTGCTCCAGCGTACTGATTTGGGCTGTGAGTGGCGATGGCGCTATGTTTAATTCCTGCAGCAAGGCCTGATTGCCGAGCTGATAGCTGCGTCCATCAACGACGCCTTGCATACCGCGTGCACGTCCGATTTCCAGCAAGCTGACCTGTTGCGCTTCCAACACCGGCAGCTCGCAGGCTTGCAGCAGTGCCTGAGCCAAAGGATGGCTGGAGTGCGCATCCAGGCTGGCTGCGATTTGTAAGGCCGCGGCTTCACTGATGCCGTCGCTGCGTATTTTCTGCAGTTGTGGTTTACCTTCGGTCAGGGTGCCTGTTTTATCGAGTGCCAGATGACGCAACTGCCGGCCTTGTTCCAGAAAGACACCGCCCTTAATCACGATGCCACGGCGCGCAGCGGCTGCCAGCCCGCTAACGACGGTGACCGGCGTTGAAATCACCAGTGCACAAGGGCAGGCAATCACCAGCAAGACCAGCGCACGGTACAGGCTGTCATGCCAGCCATGTTGTAACAATAAGGGCGGCAGCACAGCCAGCAAAATCGCTGCGATAAATACGACCGGCGTATAGACGGCAGCGAAGCGGTCAACGAAGCCTTGAGTCGGGGCGCGCTGGCTTTGTGCGTCTTGTACTGATTGTGCGATGCGTGCCAGCATGGAGCTGCCAGCATTGGCCGTAACGCGTATCTGCAGTGCTGCACTTTGGTTGATGGTGCCAGCAAAAACGGTATCGCCAGGCTGCTTCGTGACCGGCATACTTTCGCCGGTAATGGCGGCCTGATTGACCGAAGACTGTCCCTGTTCGACCACGCCATCGAGCGCGATGCGGTCACCAGGGCGGCACAGTAACAGCGCGCCGACGGCGATCTCTGCTGTCGGTGTGCTGAGCCAGCTAGCATCAGCTTGTTGCACCAGCGCTGTTTCCGGCGCCTGGGCCAGCAAGCCGCTGATGGCATCCCGTGCGCGTTCCAGACTGGCCGCTTCTATCATCTCCGCGACCGCAAACAGGCAGATCACCATCGCCGCTTCCGGCCACTGGCCGATGGCGAACGCACCGATAACGGCTGCCGTCATCAGTAAATGGATGTTCAGTGTGAAATGGCGCAGCGCGATCCAGCCTTTTTTCAACGTCGGCAGACCGCAAATCAGGATGGAACTCAATGCCATCGCGGCGACTGCCAGCGTTTGATCAGCTTGCTGCCACCAGGCGATCGCTTCTGAGCCAAAGGCCAGCAAGCCACCAATTGCAACCCGCCAGCGCAGTTTGCTGTCGATGGCAGAAACCGGTGTCGGCTGTACCCCGGCTTCCAGCAATTGCGGCTGCATGCCCAGCGCGACTAAAGCTGCGCTGACACGGTCGGTGTCTGGTGTACGCTGATGTACAGTCAGGATACGGTTCAGTAAATCGAAGTCCAGTCTCAGGATATTACTGTCGCTGGAGAGTTGTTTGCGTATCAGGGCTTCTTCGGTCGGACAATCCATGGCCGCGATATGGAAGCGGCTGCTCACCGCATTGGCTGGCGGCTGCTTGCTGTTCACAGCGAGCGTCGCCGGGGCGCAGCAGGCATCAGCCTGTGCAGCATGTTCATGTTTGTGCTCATGCTCATTTTTATGTTCATGGCCATGCTGATGCGTACATGCGGAACCAGCGGCGTGGTTATGTTCGTGAGGTGTGTGCGTCATGTGAGCGTGCCTGTAACGGTAGAATGAAATCAGTGTAGACTCTGGAGTCGCTACAGGGTCAAGCTTTTTTTTGTGGCATTAATTAACGGAGTAAATACGGAGTAAAGTATGCGTATCAGTGAGCTGGCAGCTGCAACCGGGGTCGATCTGGAGACGATTCGCTATTATGAAAAACAGGGCTTGTTGCCTGAGCCTGAGCGCGAAGCGAATGGGTATCGCCGCTATAGCGCACTGCATCTGGAGCGTTTATCGTTTATCCGGCATTGTCGTGCACTCGATATCCCTTTAGCCGAGGTAAGGCGCCTGGTGGCGTTTATGGTGAGTCCGGCTGAGGACTGTGGCGATATCAATTCGCTCATTGAACAGCAGATTGCGCGGGTCAGGGCCAGGCTGGCCAGTATGCACGCGCTGGAGAAGCAACTGTGCAGCTTAAGAGCCAGTTGCGATGAAAGACATCAGGGGAAGGAATGCGGCATCCTGCATGAGCTGGTCGCCGCAGCGCATGGCGAGGCCTGTGCCTGCCATGCGGATGCAGAATCAGCGCGCCAGGTCGCTGAGTAATTCAGATACGCCAGCCCAGCCGATTTCTATACCGATACAAACCAGGATGAACGCTGACAGACGCATCAAGACGGTGCCGCCGACGTCGCCCAGGAACTGACCCATATTGCGTGCAAAGCGGTAGCACAGATAGACCACCAGTGTGGTCAGCAGCACACCAAGCGCTGACGCGACGCTGGTGACCAGCCAGTCTATAGGCTTGCGTGGCATTTGGGTACCGATGGTAATCGAAGCCGCGATAGTGCCGGGGCCGACGGTCAGCGGGAAGCTGAACGGATAAAAACTGCGGCGGCGTAATTCTTCCTTGCTCCAGGCGCCGGTATGCGAAGCGGCGACCGAGTTCAGTAATTTGTCCTGACTCTGGTCATTCAGCAGCTTCCAGCCTGCCATGCCGACCACGATACCACCGGCGATACGCACGATGGGTAAGGAAATGCCGAAAAAATTCAGTACATAAGAGCCGACAAAGATCGTGACCATCAACATGAAGAAGCAGTTGATCGCAATCCGTTTCGCCATACGTTTCGCGACTTCGGGCTCTTGCGGCCCCGTCATGGACAAGTAAATCGGCGCAATCGCAATCGGATTCACGAGAGGTAATAAGGTGATAGGCACCAGTATCATTGCCTTAAAAAATGCGATCATGGCCAAACTCATAGCAACTCCTAAAAAAAACTTCCGCCGATTATACTTTTACGGCTAAGCATAGGGTAGCTAAAAGCGGGGAATTATTCCGACTTAATATTAAAATAGAACACACAAAAAGCTTACTGTGACAGGATACTAACTGGCCTGAGCGCTAGCGGTGGTGCCCATCAGGGGGAGCTGGCAGCACCTGCGCTGTGAAAAAAAATGAACACTTATGAATTGAAGATGGATAGAACCATGAACCAAGCTGCCAGCTTCCCACAACTCCAGACCGGACGATTTATTCTGAGGCAGATCATGCCTGCTGATCAGCCCGCGATTTTTGCCGGTTTATCGGACGAAGCAGTGACTGCCTATTACGGCATCAGTTACGACACGCTGGAATCGACTCAGGCGCAGATGGACTGGTATGAGCTGGTCTGGAAAACCCGCATCGGTATCTGGTGGGGTATCGCTGAACGTGAACACCCGGAGCAATTGATAGGAACCTGCGGTTTGCATGAATGGGAACAGGAAGACCATTGCGCGGAAATCGGTTTCTGGTTAACACCTGCATTCTGGCGCCGCGGCGTGATGGCAGAAGTGTTACCGGCTATTTTGGCGTGCTGCTTCCGCGATCTGGGCCTGCACCGCATACAGGCGCTGGTGGAGCCGGACAATGCCGCCAGCTGGCGTCTGGTCGAGCGTCATGGCTTTCAGCTGGAAGGCATACTGCGCGAATGTGAGTATAAAAACGGCAAATACCAGGATTTACGCTGTTATTCTTTGCTCGCACACGAAGCACAGGAACTCATGATGAAATCGCTTGTCCCTATTTCATCCGATACGCATTGATTTCCCTTATTGATTTTTACAGACCCTATCCTTATGAAAATTTCTGACAAACTTCCGCGCTGGTCGGTGCTTACACCGCTGGCTGCCTGCCTGATCCTGGGTGGCAGCCTGCTCTGCAGCGCCGGCTGGTATGGAATACTGCTGACCGCCGCTTTATTTGGCGGTGTGCTGACCGCCGTGTTTCATGCCGAAGTAGTGGCACATAAAATCGGCGAACCCTTCGGTACGCTGTTATTAGCGATTGCCGTCACGTTGATCGAAGTCGCTTTGATCGTGTCGCTGATGTTGGCGGGCGGTGAAACCACGGCCGGGCTGGCCAGGGATACCGTGTTCGCGGCGATCATGGTGATCCTGACCGGCATCATAGGACTTTGTCTGCTGGTGGGCGGTATCCGCCATCGCGAGCAAAGCTTTGGCCTGCAAGGTGCCAGTACCTCACTCGCCACGCTGGCCGCCTTATCGGTGCTGACGCTGGTGCTGCCTAACTTTACTTCGTCCGTGGCAGGGCCGTATTACAGTGCCAGCCAGCTGGGCTTTATCGCTATCGTCTCTGTCGTGTTATACGGAACTTTCGTGCTGGTACAGACGGTCAGACACCGTGATTATTTTTTACCTGAAAGCCATGCTGCCGATGAAGACGTGCATGCGCCGCTGCCATCGGCGCGTATGGCCTGGACCAGTCTGGGCCTGCTGTTAGTTTGTCTGGTAGCGGTGGTGCTGCTGGCGAAAGCACTGGCACCGGCACTGGAATCTGCAGTCGCTGCAGCCGGTGCGCCTAAAGCTCTGGTCGGTATTATTATCGCCATCATTGTGCTGTTGCCGGAAGGTCTGGCCGCACTCAGCGCGGCGCGTGCCAATCGTCTGCAAACCAGTATCAATCTGGCGCTGGGTTCTGCACTGGCGAGCATAGGTTTGACGATACCGGTGGTGGCCGTGATTTCTATCCTGACCGGCTGGCAGCTGTCGCTCGGTATCGATGCGAAATCGACCGTGCTCTTGCTATTGTCGCTGATTGTGACCACCATCTCGCTGGGTACTGGCCGCACCACCATTATGCAAGGCACTATCCATCTGGTGATTTTCGCCGTGTATTTGTTTACGACCATCGTGCCCTGACTTATTTGCAGCGCACGCTGAGGCTTCTTACTCTTTTTGCCCGGCCTGAACCGCCGGTCTTATTCATGATCTCTATGACTTCAAAAAATTTGACGACCCGCTCGCTGGCACTGCTGCTGGCTTCCGGCTGCCTTTTGGGTAGCGCCAGCCAAGCGGTGCTTGCCGCGTCCGCCAGCACTGCCACCAACACGAACATCAAGCTTGGCGCGCCTTTGAGCGAAACCCATTTACGCGCTCATTTATCTTTTCTGGCTGATGATTTACTGGAAGGCCGCGGTACCGGTCAGCGCGGTGGTGATCTGGCCGTGCGTTATCTGGAAACCCAGGCTGCGCTGACCGGCTTGCAGGTGCTGCCAGGTGACAAGGTGCAGGGCTATCGCCAGGCGGTCGACATCATAGGCAGCCAGACCTTGGCGGACAGCCAGATACGCTTTTCTGCCGGTGGTCAACAGTGGACGCCGGTGTTGGGTAAAGACGTGGTATTTGGTTCTTCCGGTGGTCGCCAGCAAGTGAACTTCTCTGCGCCGCTGCTGTTCGTCGGCTATGGCATCCGCGCCGCTGAAGAAAACTGGGATGACTTCAAGCAGGCTGATGTCAAAGGCAAATTGCTGGTGATGATGGTCAATGATCCGCAGCCGACTGCAGCAGAGCCACAGCGCTTTGGCGGGGCAGCATTGACCTATTATGGCCGCTGGACGTATAAGTTCGAAGAAGCTGCACGTCAGGGCGCGGCCGGGGTGTTACTGATCCATACCAATGCCTCGGCAGCCTATGGCTGGAATGTGCCGCAAACCAGTTTCAGTCACGAACGCTTTAGCTCTCCTGGTATGGGCAATCCGCTGGAAGGATGGATACAGGAAGAAGCGGCGCGCCAATTGTTTGCCGCGGCAGGTCAGGATCTGGATCAATTACGCCAACAAGCCGAGCGGCGTGATTTTCAGCCGGTGGCGTTGAATGCGACGGCACAGGTGGAGGTACATAATCAGGTGCGTCAGGTAAGGCAGTACAATGTATTGGGCATGGTGCCGGGCACCGATCCTGTGTTGAAATCAGAGGCTGTGATTTACTCGGCACACTGGGATCATCTGGGCATGGAAACCGATGCCAATGGCAAGACCCAGATCTGGAATGGCGCAGTCGATAATGCATCCGGCAGCGCCGCCTTACTCGAAATGGCACGGCTCGCTGTGCGTCAGCCAACCCGGCGTACCCAGATTTTCCTGTGGCCAGCCGCAGAAGAACAGTATTTGCTGGGCAGCGCAGCCTATGTGCAGCAGGCACCGTGGCCACTGGCGAAGACAGCCGCCGATCTGAATCTGGATAGCATGAATTTTGTGGCAGCGACCAGGGACATCGGTGTGGCGGGCAGTGAGCGCAGCAGCCTGTATCACAGTGCAGTCAAAGTGGCGAAGGCGATGAAGCTGCGTATCGCACCGACAGTGCCGGATCTGGGTGGTGCGTATTTCCGTGCTGATCACTTTAATTTTGCACGCGCCGGTATCCCGGCTTTCAATGTAGGCTCTGCGGTATTTTCGGGCGATGGGCATTTTGACTTTGATAAAACGCCGCCCGATAGCTATCTGAAAAAAATGCGCGATTTCAAACAGGATTACCACACCGTACGCGATGTCTATCATCCTGACTGGGACCTGAGCGGCATGTTGCAGCAAGCTCTGTTTACACTCAGGCTGGGACAGGAAGTCGGCAATGCACCGGCTATGCCGGTCTGGAAGCGCGGTGAGGCGTTTGGAAAAATTCCGCGTCAGTGAAATACTGCTTCATCTAAGCTGAGGCCAGACGCGGATCTGGCCTCAGGCCTCAGTTTTCAGCGCTCAGTACTTAGATCTTTGGTCTTAGATCTTAGGCCTTAGGCCTGAGCAGTAAGACGCTGGCCTCGATCAGCAACATCAGCAACAGGCTGATGCCGAATACCGGCATGCAGTACGCCAGTACTGCTGCAACCACTACCAGCCACCACGGCAGTGCGCGTACATGGCTGCCGTGCAGCGCAGGGGCTGACACGCTGGCCGGACGGCGGCGCTGCCACCACATCGCATAACCGGATAACACAGAAAAAATCGCGCTGCAGCCTATCGCCAGTAACAGTGCCTGATTCCACCAGCCGAATTCGCCACGGTGAAATGGAATGCCAACGGCTGTCGCCTTCGACAGCAAGGGTAACTGATCCCAGTCCGCATAATACAGACGCTGGCCGCTGTAGGCATCCAGCACTAGCTGAAAGCGCTTCTCAGGCTGGCTGCGATCATCATTTTCTATACGCCATACTCCGCTCGCATTGTTAGGCGGCGTCATGCGCAGACGGATGGCAGGTGCCTGTGCTTTGGCCAGGGTGTAGATCTGTTCTGCACTGAGAGGCTGCTGTCCCTCAGTGACCAGCGAAGTCAGATCACGCGGTGGCTTGGGCGTGGCTTGTCCGGTCGCGTTTTGCAGAGCGCGGAAATTTTCACCGGTATATTTCGACCAGGTCAGCCCGGTCAGCAAGATCGTCAGTGTGAACAGCGCCAGCAGCACGCTGCTGATGCTATGCCAGTAGCGCCAGCTGGCGCGGCTATGGCCTGCTCCATTGCTGGCCGCTGGCAGTAAGGCCTTGCGCCAGCCAGCGCGGCCACGTGGCCACCACAGATAGAAACCGGTCAGCATCATCACCAGCATCCAGCTGGCACCGAGCTCGATCAGCCAGCGCCAGCCATCGCCTTGCAGCAGACTGGAATGCAGCTTGCGCGACCAGTTCTTAAAGCGTTCCGCATCCGGTAAATTGCCTTGTACGGTCGCTGTGCCGGGATCGACATAGCTGGTGATTTCCTTCGCTGCGCTGTGATGCTCAGTGCTGCTGATGGCAGACGCAGCGCCTGGCGCGCCACCCAGATGGCTGGCATGTTGATCAGCATGCTGATGCGCCGGATGGGGTGCCGTTGCGGGGTTTGCGGCGGCCGCTTTTGGCATGCCGCGCATTTTTTGTTCACCGAATAAAACCAGACTGGTTTCACCAGGCGTATAGGCCGGTACGATGGCTTTGACTGGTAAGCCGGGCACGGCGGAACGTGCTGCCGCAAGCTGCTGATCCAGCGGCAGCGGTGGCAGTGGCGCAGGTATTTGAGCCACGCGATCCAGCTCAGCATGGCGCAGCGCCTCGATTTGCGGCGTGAAGATATACAGTATTCCAGTCAGTGCTGCCAGCAGTACGATAGGCGCAGTCAGTAAGCCTGACCAGAAATGCAGACGCCAGAACAGCCGGTGCAATACCGCACTGGTGGAATGGCGGGCAGGGGAGTGCGTAGTCATCAGGGTCTCCGGAAAATAGTGCACAGCGGCCTGTGCTAAATAGCGCTGGCCGCTGGATTGGTCACATCAAGAGCGCAGGCGGCTTCCAGCCTGAAAAGGTCTGGAGAGCCGCACTTTTCCTGGGGTTTATCAACTGTCAGCCAGGTGCCAGCTGATGCCTCAGGTGTTAGCTTGCAGCGCCTTAGAAGTCGAACTTCAGCTCCGCAACGACGCTGCGTTGCGTGTAGGGATGGAAGGCCCAGTATTTTTTATTGTTCAGATTGTCTATCCCTATCGCTGCACTCCATTGGCGTGCGACCTGATAGCGTAAGCGCAGGTCGGCCACCAGAAAATCCGAGAAACCAAAGTAGGTGTCGGCATTCACGTCGCTGTTATCGAGTGCACTGTATTGCTTGCCGCTGTAGCGGATACCAAGTGAGCTGCTGAATTTGTCAGTGACGCGATAACTGAGCAAGAGATTGGCGCGCCAGTCTGGTATGCGTGGCTGGCGCTTATTCACACTGGCCGGGAATTTGTCATTGCGTACGATTACAGAATCGGCATAGGTCAGGCTGGCGGAAATATCCAGACCTGGCAGCAGCACATCATTGTCAGCAAATGCGATTTCCAGTCCGGTAGTGCGGATGTCATCCACGTTTTGGATGTTGGTGACATTTGGCGTGACCAGGGTATTGGTCTGGGAATACAGCGCATCTCTGGTACGCTCATGGAACAGGGTAGTGCGTAATAAGCCACGCCCATCATGCAGGCTGCGTTCTGCACTCCATTCTGTGGTCCAGGATTTTTCCGGTTTCAGATTCGGATCGTTGTTGACGATGGTGGTATTCGAAATCGTTCCCTGATACAGCTCAGACACGGTAGGCATACGCACCGCACGGCCCAGTGATGCCTTATAGGTCCAGTCACCACCGCTGGCGTAGGCGATAGCGGCTTTAGGAGAAACAAAGTTTTCCGAGCGGGAGGCGAAATTCAGCGTGGAGCTGGCATTGGCCAGCGCACCATTATCTGCCTTCCATTGTTCAGCCCTGACACCGATGATGGTTTTCCAGTGCGGCGTGATACGCCAGGCATCTTGCGCATACAGGCTTTGCAGGCTGGTGTCGCCACGGAAGGCTGAGAATTGTTTTTCCGCTTCGCCTGAAATCCAGTTGCCGGTATCCGACACCAGGGTTTTCAGATGATAGGCTTCGCGTTGATAGCCGAATTCCACCGTGTGCCGGGTATCCGGACGCCAGATACCTTTCAGTGCCAGGGTATTCCAGCCCGTGCCGGACTGATCTGTGATGCGGCCTGCACCACCGCTATCGGCGGTCGGAATCGCCACCAGTGGTGAGCGCGCGATATCTTTGTTGTAGTCATACAGGCTGGCCGCCACTTCCCAGTCAAACACGCCTTTGCTGCTGCTTTTCAGATTCAGACCATGGCTCAGATGTTCGAGCCGGTTTTGGCTGTTCGACATATCGGTCGCACTCAGCGTGTATTTTTTGCCCTTGATATTCACGTCGCCGCTAACCACAGGATTGCCGCTGGCATCGCGCAAATAGCTTTCTACACCGCTGTCCATCTTATTGCGCCAATAGCCAAAGGTGTAAGCTGCATGCAGCGTCGGGCTAAAGTCATAGGCCAGCTTCACTTTGGCATGGTCTTGTATGGTGTGGTACTGCCCGGTCGCACCGAGTATCCACCAGTCCTGATTTTGTGGATTTTTACCAGCCACCGCGCCTGTGACCACTTTACCCGCAGAGCTGGTGACGCCAGCCGACATCAGCTTATTGGTGAAGGCTATCGGATGGCCATCGCTATCGAGCTGATTCAGATTCAGCCACCAGGAAAAATCACCTTGGCGGTTACCCAGACTGGCGCTCAGTTGTTTGCCGCTATAAGTCTTGTCAGTGCCATACAATTGAAAATTTTCGCTGAAGCCCAGAACTTTGGCATGCGCCTCGAAGGCCTTAGGCATACGGGTACGGTAATCCACCACGGCACCCACAGAATTGCCCGGATATGCTGCAGAGAAGGGGCCGTACAGCACATCGACCCGCTCTATTTCTTCCGGCGTTACCAGGCCCCAGCGTGGTGTGAAGGTCGCACCGTTGCCGAGTAAATTGGACAGCAGGATGCCATCGGCATACACCATAGAGCGCGCGCTGTTGCCAGTGCCGGAGGCGCGGGTCGCCAATACCGCATGGTTGTAATCGCCGACATAGCGTTTGCGTACTAACAGGCTGGGCAGATATTTCAGCGCATCTTCAGCATCGATGGCATTGATGTTGCGTTCAATTTCTTTGGCTTGTATGCCTTCGATGGTGGTTGGAATTTCAGTCGGTAAGGATGAAGGTTTGTCGCCCTGTACCACGACCTGAGAGGTCTTGGCGTCCGCTTCGGCGGATAAAGTCAGCGCATAAGTTGGCAAGGCCGGAAAGGCGGCAGCGATGGCAGCGACCAGGGTCGCGCGGCGTGCGTTCAGACGCACACGGAACATAGAATTTTGCATGATTCAGACAAGTAAACAAAAGCAGTACCAGGGTACTTGGACGGTATGCATGCGGCTGTGGCTCAGCAATGAGGGCTGAGCAAATCAATCAGCCAGACTGGCGCGTGACGTATCACAGCGCGGCCAGGCATACCGGATACTAGGGCCTGTTAACATTTAAATTGCGTAATTTGAATGTTAACAGGCGCTCATGTTCAGAGGTCAGTGGGTGGCCCACGCGCGGGCAGCGGGGCGGAAATGATAGCCGCCAGTCTGGCGGCCGGGATGGACTGTGTGGCATACGACAAGGCATGCTGTGCCTGCCAGTCTGAGGTATCGAGCACAGTCGGCGGCAAACCGCTGGCGACGCATAAGGGACAATCGAGAATATGAGAATTACTGCGCCCACTGTCCGGCTCGCCTTTCACACTGATCATTTTGTAGCCTGTGCTGGTACAGATCAGGGAGCCGGTTTCGGTTTTGGCTAAAGTCGCAGCCATGGCGACACCCAGCGTCAGTACATAAAACATCAGTACTGCACGCACCAGACGGTGAAACAGGCGGGGTGACATGGACAGGCGGCTCATAGAGTGCGGATTCTAACACTGATGCGCAGGTGCTGGCTGCAGCCGCATTGAGAATTGGCACAAAACTTTGCTCTGCAGCAGCGCATAGTCAGAGCGGCTGCAGGGTTTGTCGTAAAAAACGCATTTTGTATGGCGATATCGGCTACCCAACACATCATCGCCGGGAGTTTTGCGGCTATGATGGCGCTTTTACCGTCATATGCATGACATATTCCGGTGCGCCGTCCCGTCCTTGTACGCAGGCTGGCTGCACCCGTTAGGCTTTCTGCACAAGGAATTATTTTGAGAAACTTTTTTCAGCAGTTAATGCGCACCCGTCCGGTGGACGCGCCAGAAATTATTGTGGAAGGCCAGTCGCAACATACTTTACATCGCTCGCTGGGTTTGTTTGCACTCACCATGATAGGGGTGGGTGCCACCATCGGTACCGGGATTTTCTTCACCATGGTGGAAGCCGTGCCTAAGGCCGGGCCGTCGGTGATCCTGTCTTTCCTGATCGCGGCGCTGACTGCCGGGCTGACCGCTTTATGTTATTCAGAATTGTCAGCCAGGATTCCGGCGTCCGGTTCTTCGTATTCGTTTGCCTATGCCACGGTCGGTGAATTTGCGGCCTTCGTGGTGGCGGCTTGTTTGTTGCTGGAATACGGTCTGGCGGCCAGCGCGACCGCGATAGGCTGGTCAGCCTATCTGAATAATTTCCTGGAGAATGCATTGGGCTGGCATATTCCGGCTGCCTTGCGCTCGCCCATGATCGTAGCCGGTCCGCAGGGTGCAGAAATCCACATGGGCCAGTTCAACCTGCCACCTGTGATATTAGTGGCGATATGCTGTTTCCTGTTATTGCGCGGTGCCAAAGAGTCTGCGACCGTGAATGCGATCATGGTCATGATTAAGCTGGTGATCCTGGTGTTCTTTTCCGTGATCGCATTTACCGGTTTTCAGGCTGAGCATTTCACGCCGTTTTTTAATACCGATAACAGCAAAGGTCTGGCCGGTATGGCTGGCGTGACTGCGGCGGCCGGTACCGTGTTTTTCTCGTTTATCGGTCTCGATACCGTAGCCACCGCCGGTGCGGAAGTCAAAGATCCTAAGCGCAATGTCCCGCTGGGTATCATGCTGGCGCTGCTGGTGGTCACCGTGTTTTACATGCTGGTGGCAGTGGCAGCAGTCGGCGCGCAACCCGCACATATGTTTGAAGGTCAGGAAGCAGGTCTGGCTGTGATCCTGCAAAACGTGACTGGTAAGAGCTGGCCTGCTTTGATTTTATCGGCCGGTGCGGTGATTTCTGTGTTCAGCGTGACACTGGTGACTATCTATGGACAAAGCCGTATCTTGTTTGCGATCTCTAAAGATGGCCTGATTCCAGCCTCGTTTCAGGTGGTGAATCCGGTGACCCGTGCACCGGTCGTCAACACGGTGCTGGTCTGTCTGGTGGTTGGCATTGTGGCTGGTTTAGTCGATGCGACCTTTCTGTGGGATATGGTGAGTATGGGGACCCTGGTCGCCTTCATCGTGGTGTCAGCCGCGATTCCTGTGATACGCGCTAAAAAGATAGGGCAGGACAATGCCGGTTTCCGCGTGCCATTTGGTCCTTATCTGATACCGGGTATGAGTATTTTTGCCTGTCTGTACATCCTCAAAGACTTGTCACCGGCGACCTTTAAAGTGTTCTTTATCTGGATGCTGGTTGCGCTCAGTGTTTATTTTTTATACAGTCGCCAGCATTCCCGCTTGAATAAATAAGCGGCTACGCAATATAAGAGGGAGGAAAGCAGGCTTTCCTCCCTTTTTTTAAATTTTATTGTTACCCAGCCTTAATCTCATCAGGACGATAAATATGAAAGCTCAATGGATAGTCATGGCAGCCCTTGCTGGTCAGACCATGCTGGCACACGCAGAAACCGTGGGCAGCGTCGATACTGCCTTCAAACTGATCGGCCCCGATCATAAGGTGGTGGTGGAAGCCTATGATGATCCCAAGGTCAATGGCGTGACTTGCTATGTATCACGCGCCAAGACTGGCGGTATTTCAGGTGGTCTGGGATTCGCGGAAGATAAGGCCGAAGCCTCGATTGCCTGCCGTCAGGTCGGTCCTATCAGCTTCCCTGGCCCGCTCAAGCAACAGGAAGAAGTTTTTAATCAAAGCCTGTCTATCTTGTTTAAAAAGTTAAGAATCGTGCGCATGGTGGATCAAAAACGTAATGCACTGGTCTATCTGACTTATTCAGACAAGCTGATTGATGGCTCGCCCAAAAACAGTGTGACGGCGGTGCCGGTTGAGCGCAATATCGCGATTCCGCTTAAGTAAAGAAGTCGTTCAGTAGCAGCGCCACCCGCTCTGGGTGGTGCCAGCTCTTGCCTTGTTTGCCAAGCGCTGGTAGCTCGAGGCTAGCGCGCAGAATACGCTGAAAGCAGGCAGACAGCGGGCAAACTGGCCGGTGCTGCCTGTTTTAGTTTAAGCCTGGCTGATTACAGGGTTTTTCTGTTATTTCCATTTCCCGATGGTAATGTTTGGTTTAGAATGCGCTTTAGCTTGCGCCTGACCGTCCTTAGACGGGACAGCGACGCCCGGTTTGATCCCATCTCGCCCGACCATGACTTCAACAACCCAATTATCCGTAGCGAACGAGCAGTCAGTTGACGCGCTGGTCAAAACTATACGGATACCGCCCCGGCCCAGTATGCTGGCAGATGTTCAGCATGAATTAGCCAATACTGAGCCCAGCCCGCGCCGCTTAGCAGCAACCATAGCAAATGATGTGGCCTTGTCAGCTTCACTGCTGAAACTGACCAATTCTTCTTTTTTTGGTCTGCGCCTGAAGGCGACCTCGGTCGAGCATGCGGTACAGTTGCTGGGTTTGCGTCAGTGTGGTTTGTTGATGACCGGGATCATCGCGCGACAAAGCGTACAGGTAGAGAATGTGAATCTCACTAAGTTTTGGGATTTTTCATCCAAACGCGCGCAGGCAATGGCGCATCTGGCCAGCCGTATGCGCGTCAGCCAGCCCGATCTGGCGCATACCTTTGGTTTATTTTGCGACATCGGTATTCCGCTGCTGCTGGAACGTTTTCCTGACTATCAGAACACACTGGATATCGCTAACGAAGCGGCCGATGTGAAGTTCACCGAAGTTGAGCAGGAAAAACACAGTACCAGCCACACCTCTATCGGTGCCCTGATGGCCAGAACCTGGGGCTTACCTGAGCAGGTATCATCAGCGATCCTGCTGCATCATGATTATCAGGCCTTGACCGATGCCGCCACCGACGACAGCGTACGCAGCCTGATCGCCTTATGTCTGGTTGCAGAATTCAGTATCCACAAATACCATGGCCGTGAAAACCTGGCCGAATGGGACAAGGGCGGTGTTCTTGCCTGCGAATTCCTGGGTTTGTCGCACGACGAACTGGAAGACCATTTCGAAGAATTGCACGAGATTTTTAATCACGTACATTGAATCCTGTTTGGTCTAAGCCAGATCTGGAAGTCAGCCTATCAACTCCACCCGGCTCAGACAGCGGGTGGTGGCCTACCGTTCAAGCCACCCGCACCGCTTCAGTCTCAGCATCCGCCGCGACTTCCCCACAAGCCCTGATCTCCACCACCTGCCCCTCACGCAAGGCCACCACGCGCTGGGCGGCGTTGATGGTTTCGGGTCGGTGGGCGACCATGATGCGGGTTAAGTTGAGGCTGGCCAGTGCCTGATTGACCTTGTGTTCATTCTCGACATCGAGGTGGCTGGTGGCTTCGTCCAGGGCCAGGATTTTCGGTTGTTTGTATAAGGCACGTGCCAGCAGTACGCGTTGTTTCTGGCCGCCAGACAGGCTGCTGCCCATGTCGCCAACCAGGGTTTGGTAGCCCATAGGCATGGCGCTGATGTCCTCATGAATCGCGGCCTGACGCGCGCAGCGTTCAACCCGGTCACGGTCGGTGTGGGCATCGAAGAAGCTGATGTTGTCCATGATGGAGCCAGCCAGCAAGACATCATCCTGCATCACGGTGCCGACCAGCTGGCGCCAGGCTTTCAGGCCCAGTTGTTTGACCGGGATGCCGTCGATCAGAATTTCACCTTCGGTTGGTTTTAATAAGCCCAGGATGATTTTGCATAGCGTGGTTTTGCCGCAGCCACTGGGGCCAACTAAGGCGATACTTTGACCGGCCGGGATGCGGAGGTGGATGCCATTGAGTACCCATGGTTCGCCATCGGCATAACGGAATTTGATGTTATTGAGTGTGATGCCGGGCTGGATGCGCGACAGATCGGTTTCTAAGGCCTGATCGGTTTCGGCTTCTTCCAGCACGATATCGGCCAGCCGTTCGCTATGCAGGCTCAGCATTTTGAGGTTCACAAATAAATCGATCAGGCTGAAGAAGCGGCCTGAGAAAGTCCCTGCATAACTGGAAAAGGCCATCAGCATACCGACCGTGAGCGCATTCTGCATGACTTGTCCGGCACCGATGTAAAACAAGGCCAGCCCTTGAATACCGAACAGCGTGGTGTTAGCGACCTTGAACAGAATAGACATTTTTTGGGTCTTGATGTCGCGGTTCTGTACATCCATTTTGAGATTCAGCCAGCGTGCACGGCGTTCTTCTTCACGGCCAAATAATTTTAAAGGCGTCACGGCACGCAGGGTTTCCAGGAAGTGGCTGTTCTCTTTGGACGACAGGATCAGACGCTCTTGCGAGGCTTCACGGAAAGGCTGGTAAAAGGCCCAGCGTAACAGCGCGTAAATCAACACTGTCACCAACACCAGCGCCGACAGTTTGAGGCTGTAGACCAGCATCATGCCCAGCGCGAGCAAGGCCATCAGCCCATCGAGCGCGCTTTCTACAAACAGGCTGGTCAGCGTGCTCTGGATTGCACCTATGCTGCCAAAGCGCGACACCACATCGCCCAGATGGCGTTTTTCAAAAAAAGAGACCGGTAAATGGGTCAGATGCGCAAACACGCGCGCACTCCACTGAAAGCTGATGTCCATACTCCAGCGCATCAGAAACCAGCTGCGCGCCAGGCTAATTGCGGTCTGCGTGACCATCAGCAAGGCAAAACCAAACACCAGCACCGTGAGTAATTCCTTGTCCCCGCTCACGATCACTTCATCGATCACAAACTGATTAAACAAGGGCGAGCAAATCGCAAAAATCTCCAGAGCCAGCGCAAGCAACATCACCTTGGCAATCGCAGGACGCAGCCCCAGAATGTGTCCGGTTAAGTCATGGATCGCAATGCGCCGTCGCTCATCTTTGGCGACAAAGGCCGCGCTGGGTAATAACTCCAAAGCGACGCCGGTAAAATGCGCCGAGGCTTCTTCCAGCGAAACGCGGCGCTCACCGACCGCCGGATCCAGCAGCGTCAGACTGACCTTACCCTGCCAGTTCCTGGATACTTTTTTTAAGACGACGAAGTGATTCAGATTCCAATGCAAAATGCAGGGCAACTGCAGCTCAGATAACTCATCCAGTTCCAGCCGCAAAGGCCGGGTCGACAAATGCAAAGCCGACGCATGCCGCATCAACTGCGCGAGCGTCGCGCCTTTGAGACTGATCGCAAACTTACGCCGCAACTCCGGCAGATCGGTGTGATAGCCATAATGTGAGGCGATCATGGCGAGACAGGCAAGACCGCATTCGCTGGATTCGGTTTGGAGGAGGGGTTTCATTAACTAACTAAGCAAGCGAATAAAAAAACTATATTTTCTTATATAAATTTAATAAAGCAGAGCGACAGAATTCAGATCCTCTGCCACTTTCCACAATTTCACCAACTACTTTCGTGGCTTGCTAGCTCGCCCTGTTTCTGGCACCTGCGAAGTCTGACTATCACGTGGATCAATAAATATTCCTAGTGTCCTGTTTTCTGGTCTGAACCACTGCTGCACACTTTGCCGGTAAGTCGCTGCATCCAACTGCTCAACTTGCTCACGTAGGCGGTAATAACTTTGCCAGTCGCCACTCGCCACATGAGATGCAATACGCTCCACAAAGAGTTTTGGCGATTTTTCATTTTTATTCAAATCATCCAATAACTCTGCTTTTTGGGCATTAATCATCTTATCCGTCACCCGTAAAGCAAAATTCTTTTCTTCCTGTGCCAGAAATTTTCTCAGTTCCGCGAGCTGCTTCTCTGTACTCAAGCGTATCCGCAACATGAAAGCGCTGCCGTGTACAAATGGGAAGATGTAGGAGCCGACAGATTCTGCTTTTTTCGCGTCCAGCAAGGTCTTTTGCCAAATACCGGTATCCGTATCAGGGAAAATCAGTGCACTTGTCATTCGTGCGACGGCAAACTCCGGTGAATTCAGTGGCGGCACTTTATAGGCGACCCAAACCACTGGCTTGGCATTGTGCGCACGGCTGATAAATTCCCGCTCTCCATACTGCGGCAATTTCTGATATTCAAACTTCTTTGAATCGGGTTGCGAGACAGACAGGCTGGAGAATTGTTCCGTAATCAGCGCTAAGGTGCCAGGTAAATCGAAATTCCCCGCGATCACGAGTGTGGCGCGGTCCGGACGATAGTGTTCTGCCCAGTATTGTTTGATATCTTGCAAGGTGATGCGCTGTAAATCTGCTCTTTCACTAGCCGGATTGACCGCATAGGCTTCATTTCTAAAGATATCTTTCAACATCAGTCCGGATTCTTCAACGAACTTGTTCTGATACTTAGCAACGAGCTCTTTGTCGACTTCACCTATCGCTTGCTGCAGGTGTGGCAAATGATCTGTAAATTGGCTCATACGCTGCTTTTCCAACTTAATTACTGAGGACAGCTCTGACACAGCCTTCAATTTTGAGTAATAGTAAGTGTAGTCACTTGCAGTCACTCCCATCGCTTTATATTTCAAAACTGAAGATTCTAGCCTGACTTTTTCTTCACTCTGGATCACCAAATAATGTTCCAGCACATGACTAATTTCTCTCAATCCCAAGTGTTCATTTTTCTTACCGTTGTGATAAATCATATTCACCACCAGATCAGTGCTAGCCGTATCCGGTTTGAGCAAAATCTGCAATTGATTGTTAAGGCGATATTCATGCACGCCGTGATACTCGCCGACGTAGGTAGCGCTGTCCCTAGTAGTAGAGGTACCCCATGCACACTCGCTACTTATCAGCCAAGATAGCAAAACGATAAACGAAAAATAGCGCATATTCATTTCCAATTTAAGACAAAAATTGAATTTGAAAAACTGCAGCCATAAATTGGCTGCAGTTTTTCAACTATTACTTGCCTCGTCTTTCACGTTTGATCGTATCTGCTGCTTCACGCTCTTGTTGTTCGTCATATTCACGTTTTTCTTCTTCAGTCATACGTTTTTCAACATGCACGTAAACCTGATCCCCACCGCCAACCGCGAACAACTCATCATTTGTCATTAAACGCATTTTGTGTTACTCCTATACATGGTTGAATGAACTAACCCATCCTATACGGGTTAGCTTTGCTGCCTCCTGTAAGCATGTTTGCGTCATGCTTACAGGTTTTTCGACCC
>NZ_JACOGD010000012.1 GCF_014284235.1 Cognatundibacterium curvum | reverse complement strand
AAGTGCTCACATTTATTGACTGTTAATTGTTAAAGATCACAGAATATTGAATTCTTTTCTTGCCTGCCTTGCGGCGTTTGCTTCGAATCGTTTTGTTCGTCAGCAGCAGAGAAACGAGATTATGAAGCCTGGCCCGCTTTGTGTCAACACCCTCCGCCAAAAACTTCCTAAATTACTTTTCCTTGATTTGTTCTTTAGCTAAGCGCTCATCTGCAGCCAATACACGCAACTGTCGCTGCAAGGCCTTCGCCTCCTGACTGACACGACGAATTATCGGCAAATAGTCCCTGCGTTGATTCTTAGCTTGCTTGAGGCAATCGTTAACAAAGAATCGCTGGCGGCAGTCCCGTTCCGCATTCGTATACCAAGCCTGCAATTCCTGCTCCAAACGCTGGGTTTCATCAAGAGCGACAACTGCGACATCATTAGTGGTTATTGAATTCGCCGGGAAGTGTGCATTCAGAGTATTCACCTTTTCAGCAACTGATTTCAATTCATCGCTGACTGAAGCAACACAATGAAGCGAAGTCAAACCGGCGACAAGCAGTAGCGTTAAGGATGCACGATTAAGATAGACAGAAATACTCACATTCTTTCCTAAATAATAGAATTAACGACCTGGCGCTGATCAGCATCCATATATTCCTGCGATTGCATTTCTATGATGCGTGATACAGTGCGATGGAATTCATTGGACAGCACCCCTTGCGTATATAGCAGCTCAGGCGCTACTTCCGCGGAAATGATCAACTTCACCTTGTTATCGTAGAACACATCTATCAGCCAGGTGAAACGCCGCGCCTCAGAGGACATAGCAGCAGACATGCAAGGCACTGAGGATAAAATCACAGTATGAAAACGACTCGCTATTTCAAGGTAATCATTCTGAGAGCGCGGGCCGCCGCACAAGACCTGGAAATCAAACCAAATGATGCTACCAGCGCGACGCAGACATTTTAAGACGCGCCCTTCCACTTCTATCTTTGCATCCTCTTCGCTCGCATCTGACAACCGGGAGAACGCTACGCGCAAACTGGCATCGGTCTCAGCACCAAGCGGCGTCAGATAAGCCTGCACCTGCTCCAGCGCACGCTTGCGATAATCATTGCCAGAATCGACATTCAGCACATCGAGCTTTTCTTTCAACAGTGCGATGGTCGGCAACATTCTATCTCTATGCAAGCCATCCGGATAAAGAGTGTCCGGTTGATAGTTGGACGTCATGACGAAGGAGACGCCATTATCAAATAAGGCCTTGAGCAAGTTGTACAACAACATCGCATCTGCCACATCTGACACATGGAATTCATCAAAGCAAATTAAACGGTATTTTTTGGCGACACGTTTCGCCACCTCATCTAAGGGATCTGCGACACCTTTCAACTCATCCAGCTGGCGATGTACGCCGCGCATGAATTCATGAAAGTGCAAGCGGGTTTTACGAACCACCGGCACCACAGAAAAAAAACTGTCCATCAAAAAGGATTTACCGCGCCCTACACCGCCCCACATATATACGCCACGAGGCACTTCGGGTCGCGTCAAGAGTCGGGTGAATTTATTGGCGCGTTTCGCTTTATAGCCCACCCAGTCATCATATGCGACCTGGAGCCGCGCAACTGCATTGCGCTGAGCATCATCGGATTGAAAGCCACGCTCATCCAATGCCTTCTGATAAAACTCTTGTACATTCATAGTTAACAATTCGAACAAGCCACCTCACGCGAAGGCAGCGAAAACAAAAAATCCCGCCATACTGCTTATTTCCACAAGCACAGCGGGATATAGAGATAACAGGCAAACCGCTTAGTTTGCCGAATTATCAGAAGTTCAGGGAACGCTTATCAACTGCCAATGCCGCTTCCTTCGTTGCTTCAGACAAAGAAGGATGTGCATGGCAAATACGCGCGATATCTTCGGAAGAAGCACGGAACTCCATCGCCACCACAGCTTCAGAAATCAATTCAGATGCCATAGGGCCAACGATATGTACACCCAGAATTTCATCCGTGCTCGCATCGGCCAGGAATTTCACCATACCAGAAGTATCACCCAAGGCACGTGCACGACCATTTGCCATGAACGGGAAAGTGCCAGCTTTATAAGCAACGCCATCGGCCTTCAACTGCTGCTCGGTACGACCAACCCATGCGATCTCAGGCGAAGTGTAAATAACCCAAGGAATCGTGTTGAAATTGACGTGACCATGCTGACCGGCGATACGCTCAGCCACTGCAACACCCTCTTCTTCTGCTTTATGTGCCAGCATAGGACCGCGCACCACGTCACCAACCGCCCAAACATTAGGCAGATTAGTTTTGCAGTCGCCATCAACAGCAACGAAGCCACGCTCATCCAGCGCCAATCCGACTGCTTCCGCATTCAGGCCATTGGTATTTGGTGTGCGACCGATGGAAATGATCAGCTTATCGAATACCGCTTTGTGCTCAACGCCTTTATCATCAGTGTAGGCGACCGATACATCCTTGCCGGAATTGGCGATCTCACCAATCTTAACGCCCAGATTGATCGACAGACCTTGCTTAACAAACAGTTTGTGCGCTTCTTTAGCGATCTGCTCATCCACCGCGCCGAGGAAAGTTGGTAGCGCTTCCAGAACGGTGACGTCTGCGCCCAGACGGCGCCACACGCTACCCATTTCCAGACCAATCACACCGGCACCGATCACACCCAGCTTTTTAGGCACTTCAGTGATATTCAGAGCACCTTCATTGGACAACACGATCTGTTCGTCAAATGGTGTACCTGGTAATGCGCGTGCATTCGAACCGGTTGCGACGATGATGTGCTTACCTGTGATGGTTTCTTCTACTTTGCCAGCTACCTTGATTTCATAGCCAGCCGCATCCGCTTTAACGAAAGAGCCCAGACCGTGAAAGAAGCTGACTTTATTTTTCTTAAACAGATAAATAATACCGTCATTGTTTTGCTTCACGATCGTGTTTTTACGACCCAGCATTTTGGCGACGTCGATATTCAACTCGCCAACCTGAATACCGTGATCAGCAAACGCATGGCCGGCATGTTCAAAATGCTCGGAGGATTGCAACAAAGCTTTCGATGGGATGCAGCCTACGTTAGTACAGGTACCACCTGGTGCAGGGCCGCCCTTTTCATTGGTCCAGGCATCGATACAAGCCGTGGAAAAGCCCAACTGAGCAGCACGGATAGCTGCAATGTAGCCGCCAGGGCCACCGCCGATAACGACAACGTCAAATTGTTTACTCATGAAAATTCCTGACAATACAAAAATTAAATAATACTCAGCGCAAGAATCGCTACTCTTCCGGAATGAATATCCAGGCTAGCAAATAAGCGAGCAATCCCGCACCGAAATAGCAAGAAAAAAACACAAAGAGCAAGCGCCAGATCCAGGAATCCAGTCCTGTCGTGCGAGCCAGCCCGCCACAAATTCCGGCAAACCAGGCATCAGTCTTAGAACGTCTGAATTGATTCAGCTGCTGCAGCGAAGTATCTGCACCAAGACCAGTTTGCTGCCCCGCAGATTGCGAAAAAGCTTCTGCTTCCGAGGAAGACAGAAGCTTTGCTTTAGCAAGAGCGAACTCTGCATCAGTCAGTGCGCCCGACTGATGCAGATGATGCAAACGCTGGATTTCTTCAGCGATGCTCACAGTGCTTAGCTTACAGATCCAACAGCAAACGGGCAGGATCTTCAAGCGCTTCTTTCATCGCTACCAGACCCAGAACCGCTTCACGACCGTCGATGATACGGTGATCGTAAGACATCGCCAGATAGTTCATTGGACGCACAACGATCTGGCCGTTTTCAACAACAGCACGATCTTTCGTTGCATGCACACCCAGAATCGCAGATTGTGGCGGGTTAATGATGGGTGTCGACAGCATAGAGCCGAAAGTACCACCGTTAGAGATAGAGAATGTACCGCCAGACAGATCGTCCAGAGTCAGCTTGCCATCTTTAGCCTTGGCACCGAATTCACCGATTTTCTTTTCGATTTCAGCAATGCTCATTTGATCCGCATTACGCAGGATAGGCACCACCAGACCACGTGGAGAACCAACCGCAATACCGATATCGAAGTAACCGTGGTAAACGATGTCGTTACCATCTACCGATGCGTTCAGGATAGGGTATTTTTTCAATGCAGCGACTGCAGCTTTAACAAAGAAAGACATAAAGCCCAGCTTCACGCCGTGTTCTTTTTCAAACTTATCTTTGTACTTATTGCGCAATTCCATGACTGGCGCCATGTTGACTTCATTGAATGTCGTCAGAATCGCATTGGTCGATTGAGACTGCACCAGACGCTCAGCGATACGTGCACGCAGACGGCTCATAGGAACGCGTTCTTCAGGACGGTCACCCAGGTTGGCAACAGCAGGCGCAGCCACTTGTTGCAGCGCTGGCTTAGCAGCAACCGGCGCGGCCAAAGGAGCAACTGCAGGTGCCGCTTTACCGGCAACCGCTGCCAGTGCATCACCCTTAGTCACGCGACCATCTTTACCGGAACCATCAACCTGGCCAGCAGACAAGCCGTTTTCTGCCAAAATCTTTGCTGCCGCAGGCATCGCTACGCCAGCTGCGGATTTGGAGTCGGCAGGCGCTGCAGCTGCAGCAACCACGACCGGTGCAGCAGACACTTCCAATGGACTGACTTTTGCAGATGCATCGGTATCCAGAATCGCGATCACTTCGCCAGCAACAACGGTACTGCCGTCGCCTTTGATGATTTGTGTGATGACACCGGAATCAGGTGCTGGCAATTCCAGCACAACTTTATCGGTTTCCACATCCACCAGATTTTCATCGCGAGTCACTGCTTCGCCAATTTTTTTATGCCACGTCAGCAAGGTTGCCTCTGCGACGGACTCAGATAACTGAGGAACTTTTACTTCGATAATTGCCATTTTTTACTCTCCGTTACGGGTAGCCAAACGCTGCACCAGCTTCTGGTGCAGCGCCGCGTCATTATTTAGTCAGGACAAAGCCCTTCAGTTTGGAAAATGCTGTTTCCAGCAATGCTTTTTGTTGTGCGTAATGCTTGTCGTAGTATCCAACTGCAGGAGATGCACTGGCTGGGCGACCTGCGTAAGCCAGTTTTTGGCCTTCTTCAAGACTTTCAAAAATGTTGTGCTGAATCTGGAACCAAGGACCCTGATTCTGTGGCTCATCCTGAGTCCAGACCAATTCTGTCATATTCGGGAACTTTTTCAGCTCAGCTACGAAGCTCTTATGCGGGAACGGATACAGCTGTTCAACGCGGATAATCGCTGTGTCTGTCTGACCACGTTCTTTGCGGGCGTTGACCAGATCGTAGTACACCTTACCGGAGCAAGCGATCACGCGTTTCACTTTCTTCGCATCGATTTTCTCGTCAACTTCACCGATCACAGTCTGGAAGCTGCCTTTAGCCAGATCACTTAAAGGCGAACCTGCATCTTTGTTACGCAACAAAGACTTAGGTGTCATGATCACCAATGGCTTACGGAACTGGCGGATCATCTGACGGCGCAACAGATGGAAAATCTGCGCTGCAGTCGTAGGCTGTACAACTTGCATATTGTTGTCAGCACACAGTTGCAGGAAACGCTCAGGACGTGCGGAAGAATGCTCCGGACCCTGGCCTTCATAGCCATGCGGCAGCATCATGACCAGACCGGAAGCACGACCCCACTTCACTTCACCGGCACTGATGAACTGATCGATCACGACCTGGGCACCATTGACGAAGTCACCGAACTGCGCTTCCCAGATAGTCAGCGTATTTGGCTCTGCGGTCGAGTAACCGTATTCGAAGCCCAGAACAGCTTCTTCGGACAACACGGAGTCGATCACAGTAAATGGTGCTTGTTTGTCAGAGACGTTTTGCAGTGGGATGTAAGTACCGGAATCCCAACGTTCGCGGTTCTGGTCATGCAATACCGCGTGACGATGCACGAACGTACCGCGACCAGCATCCTGACCTGTGATACGGATAGGATAGCCAGATGCAACCAGCGATGCGAAAGCCAGATGCTCGCCCATGCCCCAGTCCAGATTGATCTCACCACGGCCCATTGCAGCACGGTCACCCAGTACTTTTTCGACCAGGCTATGTGGCTTAAAGCCTTCCGGCACAACAGTAATACGCTCAGCCAGACGCTTGAGTTCTGTCGCTGGAATCGCTGTATCAGCTGCATCAGTCCATTTGCGATTCAGGAAAGGAATCCAGTCAACCGCGTATTTATTTTTGAAGTTGGAGATCACCGGATCGTGCGTATGCTTACCAGCATCCATCGCATCACGGAAGGCTTTTACCATTTGATCGCCACCATCTGCAGGAATGGTACCCTGCGCAGCCAGCTTGTCTGCATACATCTTACGAGTACCAGGATGCTGACCGATTTTCTTGTACATCAGAGGCTGCGTCAGTGCAGGCGTATCCTGTTCGTTATGACCCAGTTTGCGATAGCAGATGATGTCAACAACGACGTCTTTCTTGAATTCTGTACGATAGTCCATCGCGATCTGCGTCGCCAGAACAACCGCTTCAGGATCATCCGCATTCACGTGCAATACCGGCGCTTCAATCATTTTCACGACGTCGGAGCAGTAAGTCGTGGAACGTGCATCACGCGGATCGGAAGTCGTAAAGCCAATCTGGTTATTGATCACGATATGCACAGTACCACCGGTGCCGTAACCACGGGTTTGCGCCAGATTCAGGGTTTCCATCACTACGCCCTGACCTGCAAACGCTGCATCACCGTGCACCAGGATAGGCAAGACTTGCGCGCCGTCTTTGTCGCCGCGACGATCCATACGTGCTTTAACCGAACCTTCAACCACCGGATTCACGATTTCCAGATGGGATGGGTTAAATGCCAGCGACAAATGGACCGGACCGCCTGGAGTCGACACATCGGAAGAGAAGCCTTGGTGGTATTTCACGTCACCAGCTGGCAGATCGTCACCATGTTTGCCTTCAAATTCAGCAAACAAATCTTGTGGCATCTTGCCCAGGGTATTCACCAGGACATTCAAACGGCCACGGTGCGCCATACCGATAACGATTTCCTGCACACCGCGCTCACCAGCGCGTTGAATCGTTTCGTCCATCGCAGCGATAAAACTTTCGCCGCCTTCGAGCGAGAAGCGTTTCTGACCAACATAACGGGTATGCAGGTAGCGTTCCAGACCTTCAGCTGCAGTCAGGCGATCGAGAATATGTTTTTTCTTTTCTGGTGTGAACGATGGCGTGGAACGGATAGATTCCAGCTTTTGTTGCAACCAGCGTTTTTCAGTAGGATCAGAGATGTACATGAACTCCGCACCAATAGAGCGGCAGTAAGTATCTCTCAGAGAGTTAATCAGATCACGCAAGGATGCAGTTTCAGATCCGAAATAGGTATTGCTGATATTGAACTGGATATCCATGTCCGCATCAGTGAAACCATAGAAGCTAGGCTCCAGTTCAGGAATACTTGGGCGTTCCTGACGTTGCAGCGGATCGAGGTTGGCCCAACGGCTACCCAGGAAGCGATATGCAGCGATCAGCTGTTGTGCAGCGACGCGCTTACGACCCATTTCTGCGTCTGCGGAAGCATTAACGGTGCGGATAGGGCCTTGTTTTGCACGCTCGGCAAAAGAGGCAACCACAGGTGCGTGGGCCACGTCAGGCTTGGAGGAACCATCAACCGCTGGTACGTGCTGCATCGCGTCGAAGTAGGCGCGCCAGTTTTCAGGAACAGAACCAGGATTATTCAGATAGGCTTCGTACAGTTCTTCTACATACGGCGCATTACCGCCGAACAAGTACGAGTTAGCGTTATATTGTTGCATCATCTTGCTCACCTTTCTTCGCGTTTCGCGAGATTAGCGGGTTAATCTAACCTTCCGCGACACGGCCTGACCGGTTAGCGGATTGCACATCAAGTTGTGGGGAAGGGCTTGTTTCAAACAGTTCTCGCTACGAAGTCAAAACACATATTGGGAACAACATACTTTTTGATTTTGAAACGAAAAAACATCTAAAATTTACATTCGAGCCGAAGCATAGCATATTTACCGAAGAAAAAAAAAGCGAGTCATACAGACTCGCTTTTTTATTTTCCGGCATGGATAAATAAAGATTAACGTTTATCCATAGGAGGCACATCACGGCGTGGGGAACCCACGAACAACTGACGTGGACGGCCGATTTTTTGCTCAGGATCAGAGATCATTTCTTTCCACTGAGAGATCCAGCCTACTGTACGCGCCAATGCGAAGATGCCTGTAAACAGTGCAGTTGGAATACCCAGAGCGCGCTGAACGATACCAGAGTAGAAGTCAACGTTAGGATACAGCTTACGGGAAACGAAGTACTCGTCTTCCAGAGCAATGCGTTCCAATTCCATCGCCAGTTTGAACAGTGGATCATCCTGCAGACCCAGTTCATTCAACACTTCGTAGCAAGTTTCACGCATCAGTTTCGCACGTGGATCGTAGTTTTTATAGACGCGGTGACCGAAGCCCATCAGCTTCACGCCAGAGTTTTTGTCTTTTACCTGAGCGATGAATTCAGGGATATTGTCTACGCTGCCGATTTCTTCCAGCATGCTCAGTGCAGCTTCGTTTGCACCGCCGTGAGCAGGACCCCACAGGCAGGCGATACCTGCCGCGATACATGCAAACGGATTCGCGCCAGAAGAACCAGCCAGACGAACTGTGGAAGTGGATGCATTTTGCTCGTGATCTGCATGCAAAATCAGGATACGGTCCAAAGCACGTACCAATACTTCATTGACTTTGTACTCTTCGCATGGCGTAGAGAACATCATGTGCATGAAGTTTGCGCTATAGGACAGGTCATTACGTGGATACACGAAAGGCTGGCCAATAGAATATTTATACGCCATCGCAACCAGGGTAGGCATTTTAGCGATCAGACGGATAGCCGACACTTCACGATGATGCTCATCATTGATATCCAGAGAATCATGGTAGAACGAAGCCAGCGCACCAACCGTACCCACCAGCACAGACATAGGATGCGCGTCGCGGCGGAAGCCACGGAAGAAGAATTGCATCTGTTCATGCACCATAGTGTGGCGCGTCACTGTGGAAACGAAATTTGCTTTTTCAGCAGCGTTCGGCAACTCACCATTCAACAACAAGTAGCAAGTTTCGAGGAAGTCACCGCCATTTACTGCGAGTTGTTCAATTGGGTAGCCACGATACAGCAACTCACCTTTGTCACCATCGATGTAAGTAATCGAAGAATTACATGCAGCAGTAGACATGAAGCCTGGGTCATAAGTGAACATGCCTGTAGAGCCGTACAACTTACGGATGTCGATTACGTCAGGACCGATCGATCCTTTGTAAATCGGCATTTCCAGCGATGGGGAACCATCGGAAAATGAGAGGGTTGCTTTTGTTTCGGAATTAGTCATGGCTCTTCCTTCAGATAAGAGGTGAGTCGTTAATCAAAAAAACACAAAAAAAATCATATCCCGTCAGGCGCTGCGCAGCCGGGCCAGCAAAGCGTGCACATGCGGCAGATCCACTTCCGCCTCAGGCTCCTTCTTTGCCATAATCAAATCCATCAGCACATTGTCAGACAATTCCATGAGACGACTGAAGGCATCCACCTCTTCATCGTTCAGACTTGTTTCATGCGCATCCAGAAAACGCGTCAATATCAAATCATTCTCTAACAAACCCCGGCGCGCGCGCCAACGCAGTCGCGCACGTTTTACCGGATCATCCTGATGGGAACCACCTGCCAGCTCAGACATAGTTACTTTCTTTTTTGATGCTTTCTATTTCATGCAGCTCTACACAAAGCTGCATGAAATAGAAGCGGGAAACCACCCGCCTCTATTTACATTAACGCTTAATTACCGATTAATTACCACTTAGACAGCGCGACGAACCATCAGCTCTTTAATCTTACCAATAGCACGGGTAGGATTCAGACCTTTAGGGCAGACATCCACGCAATTCATAATGGTATGGCAGCGGAACAGACGATATGGATCTTCCAGATTATCAAGACGCTCACCAGTTGCCTGATCACGGGAATCTGCAATGAAACGATATGCCTGCAACAAGCCGGCAGGACCGACGAACTTGTCCGGATTCCACCAGAATGAAGGACAGGAAGTCGAGCAGCAGGCGCACAGAATACATTCGTACAGACCATCCAGTTCTTCACGTTCTGCCGGAGTTTGCAGACGCTCTTTTTCAGGCGGAATGGACTCATTGATCAGGTAAGGCTTGATCGAATGGTACTGTTTGAAGAACTGCGTCATATCAACGATCAGATCACGGATCACCGGCAAGCCCGGCAATGGGCGCAACACGATAGGCTCGGTCAGCTCATTCAGGTTAGTAGTACATGCCAGGCCGTTTTTGCCATTGATATTCATCGCGTCGGAGCCGCAAACACCTTCACGGCAAGAGCGGCGCAAGGCCAGGGAATCATCTACGTCGGCCTTGATGCGTTGCAGCGCATCCAGCAACATCTTGTCTGTGTCTTGCAGAGTCACAGTCAGATCCTGCATGTAAGGCTTTGCATCCTTATCCGGATCGTAGCGATAGATTTTAAATTTCAGTGTACGTGCCATATCAATTTCTCTTTAGAAGGTACGAGCTTTTGGCTTGAAGGTCTCAACAGTCAATGGCTTGGTATTGACTGGCTTGTAGTCGAGGCGATTGCCTTCGGTGTACCACAAGGTATGCTTCATCCAGTTTTCATCATCACGTTTTTCGTAATCACGGTGAGCATGTGCTCCACGCGATTCTTTGCGGGCAACCGCAGAAGTGATGGTCGCTTTCGCGGTTTCGATCAGATTATCCAGCTCCAGTGCTTCTACACGTGCAGTGTTGAATACTTTGGATTTATCTTTGAAAGAAACGTGCTTGCAGCGCTCGTTAATTTCCATAATTTTCTGATAGCCAGTCTGCAGCAGCTCATCAGTACGGAACACACCGCAGTACTGTTGCATGGTGCTGCGAATCGCATTTGCCACGTCCTGCACGCGCTCAGAACCCGTTGAGGACTCGAGCTTAGCCAGACGGGACATTGCCTTATCAGCCGCATCGGCCGGCAAAGGCTTAAACTCTTTTGCCTTCAGGCTTTGTGCCACGATGTGGTTACCTGCCGCACGACCAAATACCACCAGATCCAGCAGAGAGTTTGTACCCAGACGGTTCGCGCCATGCACAGAAACGCAGGCACATTCACCAATCGCATACATACCATTAATGATCTGGTTAGAGCCATTACGGAAATCCACCACCTGGCCATGAATGTTGGTCGGAATACCGCCCATCTGGTAGTGAATGGTCGGCACCACAGGAATCGGCTCTTTAGTCGCATCCACGTTAGCGAATTTGTGACCAATTTCCAGAATCGATGGCAGACGTTTCTTGATGGTGTCCGCACCGATGTGACGCAGATCCAGCAATACGTGATCTTTATTTGGACCGCAACCGCGACCTTCTTTGATTTCCTGATCCATAGAGCGGGAAACGAAGTCACGTGGCGCCAGATCTTTCAATGTAGGCGCATAACGCTCCATGAAACGCTCACCCTGACTATTGATCAGGATACCGCCCTCACCGCGCACACCTTCGGTAATCAACACACCCGCGCCGGAAACACCGGTTGGGTGGAATTGCCAGAATTCCATATCCTGCAAAGGCAAGCCTGCACGTGCAGCCATACCCATACCGTCACCGGTATTGATGAAGGCATTCGTAGAAGCAGCAAAAATACGACCCGCACCGCCCGTTGCGAACAGCGTGGTTTTCGCTTGCAGCATCATAACTTCGCCAGTTTCCATTTCCAGCGCAACCACACCCAGCACATCACCATCCTGATCACGAATGATGTCGATCGCCATCCACTCTACGAAGAAATGGGTACGGGCACGTACATTACGCTGATACAGAGTGTGCAACAGAGCATGACCAGTACGGTCAGCTGCCGCGCAAGCACGCTGCACAGGCTTCTCACCCATATTGGCAGTATGACCGCCGAATGGACGCTGATAAATGGTGCCATCCGCATTGCGGTCGAAAGGCATACCGAAATGCTCTAATTCGTAGACCACTTTCGGTGCTTCACGGCACATGAATTCGATCGCATCCTGGTCACCCAGATAGTCGCCACCTTTGACGGTGTCAAACATATGCCAGTACCAGTTATCCTCGGACATATTGCCGAGCGATGCACCGATACCACCCTGCGCTGCCACTGTGTGGGAACGGGTAGGAAATACTTTAGACAGTACCGCGACATTCAGACCAGCCTCAGCCAATTGCAGCGAGGCACGCATACCTGAACCACCGGCACCGACGATTACCGCATCAAAACGACGGGTAGGAATTGTGGATTTAATTGCAGCCACGTTTATACTCTCCACAAAATCTGTGCTGCATAACCAGCACAAGCAACCAGCCACAAGATGGTGGCAACCTGAAATACCAGACGAACGAATACGTTACTGGTTACATAATCCATCCACACATCACGCAAACCAACCCAGGCGTGATACAGCAGGCAAACGATGACAGCAAAAGTCGCCATCTTGAACCATTGGTGAGCGAAAATACCCGCCCAGCCTTCGTAACTAAAATTACTGCCTGTCAGGAACAGAACCAGTAACAGCACGGTGTACAGCGCCATCACGATTGCCGTTACACGCTGCGCCAGCCAGTCACGCAGACCGTAATGTGCGCCGACAACGAGGCGTTTAGGGCCAATGTTGTTATTTGCCATTTTTAGAATACTCCAAACAATTTCAAGCCAATCAGCGCAGCCAGAGTCAGGCTGATCGCCAGCACACTTGCCGCAGATTTACGCGCAGTATGCTTATCGAGACCATAGTGTAAGTCCATGAACAAGTGACGGACGCCAGCGCAGAAATGGTGCAGATAGGCCCAAACCAGCGCCAATATCACCAACTTAACAAACCAACCGGAGGTCAGACTGCGGATTGCGTAAAACCCATACTCAGACGCCAGACTCTTATCGAGCAGACAGAGAATAAATGGCAGCAGAAAGAACATCAGCATGCCACTGATACGATGCAGAATAGAAACGACGCCAGCGAGTGGCAATCGGTACCCTGTCGCATCAACCAGGCGCATCACTCCGTGACGTCGCCCACTTTTCACTACTTCAGACATAAATAATCTCCCCATTAACTAGTCTGTTACACAAATCTTCTTATTTTCGCCGATTTGGTGCATTGCACCAAGAAAAACTTGAGTTGCACGAAAACATCACTATCTTAAACCGTTTCACGAGATCTCGCCGGAAGCGGCGCAAAACCGACATAAGCTTATATGTAGAATCAACTTAACTCATTGCGATAGTGATGGTGCTGAGTCAGATAAAGCCCACGCCTCAACTCAACCGGCTTATCACCGTAGGTATAAGAAACCCGCTCCACATTCAGCAAGGGAACCCCTGGCGACAACTGCAGCAACTCAGCCACTGCTGCATCTGCACAAACGGCACGTATCTGCTCCGAGGCGCGTATCATGTGCGTACCAAATTCCGTCTCAAACAAGCCATACATCGGCCCTTTGTACTCATTCAGACGCTCTGCAGTCAGGCCCTTAAAAATAGAACCGGGCAACCACAAATCATCCAGAATAGTGGGCACGCCGGAAAAGGACTGCACACGACGGATAAATACCACTGAATCGCCTGATTTAATTTCCAGCAAACGCGCCACCTCAGCAGGCGCACGCAAGCGCTTCACCTCAATGATTTTATTTTCGGGATAATGCGGCACACCTTCATCAGGGGCCAGGCGCAAAAACCGGAACTGAGCACGCGCCTCATGATGAGTCGCCACAAAGGTCCCCTTACCCTGCCGCCGCACCACCAGGTTCTCAGCAGAAAGCTCGTCAATCGCCTTACGCACCGTACCCTGACTGACTTTAAAGCGCGCAGCCAGCTCAATCTCACTCGGGATCAACTCACCCGGCTTCCACTCACCCGATTGCAGGCTCTGCGTAATTAAAGCCTTAATTTGCTGATACAGCGGACTGAAGGTAGGTGAATTACCGGCCGTCGACGCAGCAATACCCGAGCCAGAGCTCGCAGCATTGGCGGAGTAACTATTGGCATTTGGCGTAGTCGAAGTCATAGTCCGCAATTTCACCACAAAAGCACCCACTTCGTCCAGAGCAAACTGATAAGTGATATGTCTTATATAAGACATAAGATAGTGATTGACACAGCAGACCACAACACCTAAACTCCCGTACGATTAATCAGGCAGGGGCACAGGAAGTCTTACCCTACCGAGCAATATAGCGCGAAGACGTGCAATGTAAAGGCTGGAGACGATGATTCATATCAATTTCGGCTGACTGTTAGCAATTTCGGCAGTATCATTGCGCATTTGCACCCAGCCGCACGCTAGCAGCGGCAAAGTTGAACATCGTTTTTTTACCACTTCGGAGAAGCATCATGGCGAAATCCCCAATGCGCGTAGCGGTTACCGGCGCTGCCGGCCAAATCGGCTATTCCCTTTTGTTCCGTATTGCCAATGGCGATATGTTGGGCAAAGACCAGCCTGTCATCCTGCAATTGCTTGAAATCCCAGACGAAAAAGCGCAAAAAGCGCTCAAAGGCGTCATGATGGAAATCGACGATTGCGCATTCCCACTGCTGGCTGGCATGACTGCACACAGCGATCCAATGACAGCATTCAAAGATGCTGACGTCGCTCTGCTGGTTGGTGCGCGCCCACGTGGCCCAGGCATGGAACGTAAAGACCTGCTGGAAGCCAATGCACAGATCTTCACCGTACAAGGTAAAGCACTGGATGCAGTCGCATCGCGCAATGTAAAAGTACTGGTAGTCGGCAATCCTGCGAACACCAATGCTTACATCGCCATGAAATCTGCGCCTAGCCTGCCAGCGAAAAACTTCACTGCAATGCTGCGCCTGGATCACAACCGCGCACTGTCACAGATCGCTGCAAAAACAGGTAAAGCTGTTGCTGACATCGAAAAACTTTGCGTTTGGGGTAATCACTCTCCAACGATGTATGCAGACTACCGTTTCGCAACTATCGGTGGCGAATCTGTTAAAGACATGATCAACGACCACGAATGGAATAAAGACGTATTCCTGCCTACAGTTGGCAAACGTGGCGCAGCCATCATCGAAGCACGCGGCCTGTCTTCCGCAGCTTCCGCAGCAAACGCAGCGATCGATCACGTACGTGACTGGGTTCTGGGCACAAACGGTAAATGGACTACCATGGGCATCCCTTCTGATGGCTCTTACGGCATCCCTGAAGGCACCATGTTCGGCTTCCCAGTGACGACAGTCAATGGTGAATACACCATCGTCCAAGGTCTGGAAATCGACGAATTCTCCCGCGAGCGCATCAACGTCACTCTCAAAGAATTGCAAGAAGAGCGTGACGGTGTAAAACACCTCGTAGGTTAATCGTAATCAGGGCGACTTCAGCAATCGGGAAGTCGCCCAACTCCTTCTGCCCTCACCGACTGATGCATCCATCTCAAGTATTATTTCAAGACCAGCTGACTCCGGTTATGTTACCGGTATGCGATCATTATGCTGGCTCTGAAAAACTGATGCGCAAGTCGATGCAGCTACAGTCAGAACTGGGCCCCTGTTTCGATATCACGTTTGACTGCGAAGATGGTGCCGCCGCCGGCAATGAAGCCGCGCACGCCAGCCTGGTCGCACAACTGATCAACAGTGAAGACAACCGGTTTCAGCGCATAGGCGTCCGCGTTCACGACTTAGATCATACTGCCTTCAGCCAGGACTTACGACTGATACTGCCAGCAGCCGCGAAAAAACTCGCGTATCTGGTCTTACCAAAAGTCAGCTCAGCACGTCAGCTTGCAGAAGCAATCGCTGAAATCAATGATTACGCTGCACAGTCCGGTCGTACTGAATTACTCCCTGTCCATGCATTAATCGAAACGCATGATGCACTGGCGGATGTGATGGCGATTGCCGCCCTGCCGCAAGTGGAGTGTCTGTCTTTCGGCATCATGGATTTTGTATCTTCACACTACGGCGCAATACCGGGTGATGCCATGCGCAGCCCGCTACAGTTCAGCCACCCGCTGATCGTACGCGCCAAGCTGGAAATTGCCGCTGCCTGCCACCGTTATGGCAAGGTCGCTTCCCACAACGTCTGCACTTCGATTTCCGAACCTGCAGCCGCTGGTCAGGATGCAGCACAAGCATTTAACCAGCTGGGCTATACCAGAATGTGGAGCATCCACCCAAGCCAGATTACGCATATTGTCAACGCGATGTCCCCCACCGACACGGAAACGGAACTGGCTTGCGCCATCCTGCTGCAAGCCCGTGCCGCATCCTGGGGGCCGATACAATATGCAGGCCGCTTACATGACCGCGCCAGTTATCGTTACTACTGGACGGTGTTAAAACGGGCACAACTGAGTGCCAAAGAATTGCCTGCTCAGGCACACGTATTACTTGAAGGAGACTCTCAATGAAAGACTTAATGATTCGCGTAGCAGGATTGATGCTCGCAAGCGGACTTGCATGTGCGCCAATCGCTCACGCGACGACAGCTCCTGCAAAAAGCAAAGTGGCAGCAAAACCGGCAAAAGCAGCCAAGGAACCTGCTGCACCGGAAGTCAAAGATGAAGACGATATCGTGCCCGATATTACTGCGCATCGCAGCCTGGAATACAAATGCGAACTGGGTAACAGCCTGACGATGTACACCAACGCTGAAGATCCCGATCACGTTGCCCTGCGCTGGAAAAAGCAACTGTACCGCATGAAGCGCATAGAAACTTCTACCGGCGCCAACCGTTTTGAAAACCGTAAAGCTGGCTTTGTATTTATCGGCATCCCATCCAAAGGTTTGTTGCTGGATTCACGTAAAGGCCAACAACTCGCCAATGAATGCAAAACGACGGATCCGGAACTGGCAGAAACTGCTGCCGCGACACCTGCGGCCGGTGAAATGCAATCCCAGGTGAAATAAGCTGTACCGATTTTGTTTTAAGCCCTGATCAATGGACACTTCAACATCAGCATGATTCAGGGCCTTTCTGTAGTTAGCATGTTTTGATCGTTGATATTTGTAAAAATAAGGAACAGCCATGAGCCAAAATGCGTACCAAGATGCATTCAAAACCCTGAAAGATTTTAAGATTTCAGACACGAAGAAAGGCAAGTTCTTCTCTTTGCCAGCACTGGAAAAATCCCTGGGCGTTAAAATCTCCCGTTTACCAGTTTCTATCCGCGTGGTTCTGGAATCTGTTCTGCGTAACTGCGACGGCAAGAAAGTCACTGAAGAACACGTCAAGCAATTAGCCAACTGGGGTGCAACTGCAGCCCGCGTTGACGAAATTCCTTTCGTTGTTTCCCGCGTTGTTCTGCAGGATTTCACCGGCGTTCCTCTGCTGGCAGATCTGGCAGCGATGCGTAATGTCGCAGCAAAGCAAGGTAAAAACCCAAAAAACATCGAACCACTGGTTCCAGTTGATCTGGTCGTTGACCACTCCGTACAGATCGATCATTTCCGCGAAAAGAAAGCGCTGGATCTGAACATGAAACTGGAATTCTCCCGTAACAATGAACGTTATCAGTTCATGAAATGGGGTATGCAGGCATTCGACACATTCGGCGTGGTTCCTCCAGGCTTCGGTATCGTTCACCAGGTCAATCTGGAATACCTGGCACGTGGCGTACACAAGGTCAAAGACGCGAAGAAAAACGACGTTTACTATCCTGACACACTGGTCGGCACTGACTCCCACACCACCATGATCAACGGTATCGGCGTAGTCGGCTGGGGCGTTGGTGGTATCGAAGCAGAAGCCGGTATGTTGGGGCAGCCGGTGTATTTCCTGACACCTGACGTGGTTGGTGTCAACCTGACCGGCGCACTGCGTGAAGGCGTAACCGCAACCGATCTGGTACTGACTATCACTGAATTGCTGCGTAAAGCAAAAGTCGTTGGTAAGTTCGTTGAATTCTTCGGCGAAGGCACACGCTCCCTGTCCCTGACCGACCGCGCAACCATCGCTAACATGGCACCGGAATACGGCGCGACCATGGGCTTCTTCCCGGTTGACGAAGCAACTATCGATTACTTCAAAGGTACAGGCCGCACCAAGGCAGAAATCGACGCATTCGAAGGCTATTTCAAAGCCCAGAAAATGTTCGGCATCCCGAAAAAAGGCGACATCGACTACACCACAGAACTGTCCTTGGATCTGGCTACAGTAGCACCGTCCCTGGCAGGCCCGAAACGTCCTCAGGACCGTATCGAAATCGGCAATGTGAAATCCACTTTCGCTGATCTGTTCTCTAAACCAGTTGCAGAAAATGGCTTCAACAAAAACGCTGACGATCTGGCTAAAGAGTACACCAATGCAGATGGCATCAAAGTCAAAAACGGCGACGTACTGATTGCTGCGATCACTTCCTGCACCAACACCTCCAATCCTAGCGTCTTGCTGGCAGCGGGTCTGGTCGCGAAGAAGGCAGTGGAAGCTGGCTTGAAAGTACCTACTCATATCAAAACATCGCTGGCTCCTGGCTCCCGCGTGGTAACCAAGTACCTGGAAGCAGCTGGCCTGTTGCCATACCTGGAAAAACTGGGCTTCGGCGTGACCGCTTACGGTTGCACCACCTGTATCGGTAACGCGGGCGATCTGACTCCTGCGATGAACGAAGCGATCGTTGCTAACGATATCGTGGCAGCAGCAGTATTGTCTGGTAACCGCAACTTTGAAGCGCGTATTCACCCGAATATCCGCTCCAACTTCCTGGCATCGCCACCACTGGTTGTTGCTTACGCGATCGCCGGTAATGTCACCAAAGATCTGATGACAGAGCCAGTTGGCCGTGTCAAAGGCAAAGATATCTTCCTGGGCGACATCTGGCCTAGCAGTGAAGAAATCAACAAGCTGATGAAATTCGCGATGAACTCCAAAACGTTCAAAGAGAACTATGCGGATGTCAAAGGCGCACCAGGAAAGCTGTGGGAAAACATCAAAGGCGTGGCAGAAGGCGAAGTCTACAACTGGCCAACATCCACTTACATTGCTGAACCACCATTCTTTGCTGACTTCACGATGGAGCCAAAAGCAGCAGCAAATGGCATTTCCGGCGCGCGTGCACTGGGCGTATTCGGCGACTCCATCACCACTGACCATATTTCCCCAGCTGGCTCAATCAAAGAATCCAGCCCTGCAGGTAAATGGCTCAAAGAAAATGGCGTCCTGAAAGCGGACTTCAACTCCTACGGCTCCCGTCGTGGCAACCATGAGATCATGATGCGTGGCACCTTCGCCAACGTACGTATCAAAAACCTCATGATACCTGCACGTGAAGATGGTTCCCGCGTCGAAGGCGGCGAAACACTGTTCCAGCCAACTGGCGAACAGATGTCGATCTACGACGCAGCGATGAAATACATTGCTGAAGGCACACCAACCATGATCTTCGGCGGCGAAGAATATGGTACTGGCTCTTCCCGTGACTGGGCGGCAAAAGGTACGCAATTGCTGGGCGTGAAAGCAGTTATCGCCAAGTCGTTCGAGCGTATCCACCGCTCTAACCTGGTTGGTATGGGTGTATTGCCTCTGCAATTCCTGGGCAGCGACAGCGTTGACTCCCTGGGCATCACTGGCAATGAAACTTTCGACCTGAAAGGTATAGAAAGCGACATCAAACCACAACAGGAAGTCACACTGGTGATCACCCGTGCTAACGGTGACACGCAGGAAGTGAAAGTCCTGCTGCGCATCGATACACCGATCGAAGTGGACTACTACAAACATGGCGGTATCCTGCCATTCGTCCTGCGTCAATTGCTGTCTGCCTGATCGGCCTCAGCCATCAGTTAAAAAACCTCCGCGCTGCGGAGGTTTTTTTTCGCCACTACCATCAATGCAGCGCAAGGCTCTGACTAAGATGCAACTTAAGTCAGCACTCTAAAGATAAAAAATACGCCCATCAACATGCGCACAAAACGCATGTTTTCAAGATAACTACGCCAAATCCGACAAGCGCATGATCTCTGATAAATATGCTTTTTCAAGTTGCAAGGAAGCTGTAAGGAACTAAGGATAGTCTGGACTCATACGCTTGCAACACGGGTCGTTGCGAGTTAGAGCAATTGACAAACATCCTGATACGGAGACTATTATGTGGAAAATTCTTGTTGGTTTTATCGTTTTTGCAGCTGCTGCTTTGTTTTTGATTTTCAAAGCGGGTGATAAAGTCGATATGCAAGGCGAAGCAGGAGCCCACAATCCTACTGAAGTCCATTCGGCTTCAGCCAGCGCCAGTGCTGAAGCACCAGCGGTAACGGCACCAGCTGCTGCCGCATCCGATGCAACAGCGGCCAGCAAGTAAACGCCTATAACTGCGCCAGGGCCTGCTCCACGTCAGCGATCAGGTCCTGAGTATCTTCCAGCCCGACATAAAAGCGGACTAAATTACCCTTCTCTTTCCAACGATCCCGCATCTGCTCTATGCGATATGGAATACACAGGCTATGCGCGCCACCCCAGCTAAAGCCAATACCAAACAACTTCAGACTGTCGACAAAGCGGTCGGTCTGATCCTCACTGTAACGTGTATCAAACAGCACTGAAAACAAGCCTGCAGCACCATGGAAATCCCGTTTCCAAATATCGTGACCGGGACAAGAAGGTAAGGCGGGATGTAATACTTTGCGAATTTCCGGTCGTGTTTGCAACCAATTGGCCAACTCACGCGCACTGCGGTCATGCGCATCAAAACGTAATTTCATACTGGGTAAATTGCGTAACACCAAATAGACATCATCCATACCGACACCAAAACCCAGCCGCATATGTGTGGTCTGTAGTTTTTGGTACAAGGCATCATCACGCGTCAATACTGCGCCCATCAATACATCTGAACCGCCACTCTGGAATTTGGTCAGCGCCTGCATCACAATATCGACCCCGCGTTCAAACGCAGGAAAAACCAGACCAGCCGACCAGGTGTTATCGAGTGCAACCAGCACGCCACGCGCATGTGCAGCAGCGCAAATCGCTGGCACATCAGGCACCTCCATAGACACAGAACCTGGCGCCTCTACCCAGATCAGGCGCGTGTTATCGCGTATTAAATCTGAAATACCGGCACCGATTAGCGGATCGTAAAATCTGGCCATCACGCCATATTGCTTATGCATCCAGATCCCAAGATCACGATTCGGCCCATAAACATTGTCTGGCATCAGCACGTCATCACCCTGCTTCAGGAAACTGAAATTGACCAGACTGATCGCGGCCAGACCGCTGGGTACCAGGATGCAATGCTTGGCATTTTCAATTTCGGCGAGCTTAGCCTCCAGTGTAAAACTGGTCGGGGTACCATGCAGGCCATAGGTGTACGAATTTTTTTCCTGCCAGCTGCGCGCCCGCATCGCTGCTACGTCTTTAAACAACACCGTGGACGCATGGTGTATGCCGCAGGAAAATGCAGAAAATCCCTGTGGTGCCTGGTAGTCACTATGTAACAGCCGGGTATGGATTCCCAGATGATTTTGATCAAGCATATTAAGCCCCTTGTTTTCATCATTTGTTCGCCGGAGAAGTCCGGACATCCCTGCACCTTACCAGATTAGCAATGACCAACGCCCGTAATTGGACATCAATCTGTCTGATTGCAAAATGGCCTTACTTTTTTAAACCTAGTGTAGGTGATTTCCGCTTAAAATAAGTAAAACTTCGGCTCAAATTCTGGCTCATAGCCTTAGCACTTCTGAGAAAGATAATATTTACATCCTTCGTCCTTAAGCTATTCCCTGATTGACAGCACATTTCATCCCAGCCTTCGTGTATGCATCTTTTTCTTCTGCGAACCTGCACCACCATCTTGCTTGGCATCTGGTTCGCAACCTGCACTGAGAGCGCCTCAGCCATCACGAGAGTGACCTACCCGGCTGGAGAAACTGCAAATGATCCGCGCTATAACGACGTCATCGAAATTTTAATAACAGCGCTGGAAAAAACCCGCAACCGCAATGGTGATTACATTTGTCAGCCCAGTGCCATTGCGATGCCTAAAAAGAGATATCTGATGGAGCTGGCGCAAAACGAAAGAAGAATTAATATCGCATGGAGTCCCAGCACTGAGGCACTGGAACAGGAGTTTTCCCCTATTCGCATACCTTTACGTAAAGGCTTACTCGGTTACCGCATACTCATGATACGCAAAGATCAGCAGGCAAAATTTGATCGCGTACAGAATCTGGCAGACCTGACCGGTTTGAAGTTTGGCCAGGGCGTGGGCTGGGTGGATAATCAAATTTATGATTTCCATCATATACCCGTAGTCCAGGCACAGTATGGGCAATTGTTTAAAATGCTGGAAGCACAGCGCTTTGACGCATTTCCTCGTGGAGTTGGTGAGATCCTTGGGGAGATGGAGCTCAACCGGCATGAGCATCCCAATTTGACAATAGAAAAGAATTTGCTGCTGTATTATCCCTTTCCCTATTATTTTTTCTTTAATCATCAGGATAAAGAACTCAGGGAGCGGATTACTACGGGTTTGAATATCATGCAAAAAGATGGCAGCCTGGACGCCATCTTTCTCAAATATCATAAAGCGGCAATTGACAGTCTGAATCTGAAGAACCGGCGTCTGATCCGCCTAGGTAATCCCACATTGCCGAAAAGTGCCCCATTGAACGACGCCATGCTTTGGTATGTACCTGGCAAATGAGCTGGTCAGTCCCGGTGTAGTATTTGCCAGGGATCTGCGATGCCGCGCGGCGCCTAACGCGCTGCAGACCAACCCGGCATCACACCAGTAAATCGATATGCTGCATACTGCCAAGCTGACCATGCTCTCCCAGCCACAGGCCAGAAGCGCCTAACTTGCCCGCCAGCTTTTGGTCCGGCGTCGTCAGCAGTTTTTCAGTTGCGACCTGACCGAGGTATAAAGCCCCTACTCCTGCCTCCCGCAAACTCGTAAATTGCGACTTTCCTTGCGGACTGGAAGACAGTAAGCCCAACTCAGCAAACGCCGGATCAGCGGCATCTATCCATTGATTATGATCCGCATCAAGCTTAGCCAGTTCCGCGAAGCCATCGCCAGTCGCCGGGCCAAATAACTGCGAGCCCTGACTGATCTCGTCCGAGGGATGCTGACGACGTGCCAAATATGCGCCGTTATTCAGCATAGGTATCGCTCTTTGCTGACCATCATTGAATAAATCCAGATTTAATTTTTGCCCATTCAGGCTGACCGAATTTCCGGAAAAATTCAGCACCAGCGGATCTCGCATACCAGCTTCAGCACGTGTCCGGACTGTTCTGACCAACTCGGTTTCAGTCTGCAAGGCGAAAGAAAACTGGAATTGTATCGTCTGGTGATCTGCGGTCTGCACCTGACCGCTGGCTTCAAATTGCAAACTTGTAGTCTCCCGGATGGCAACCGTTTCTATCCGCTGACGAACACCCGGGGATGCCTGCGAGCCTTGACTGGAGCCGGAGTGTTGCTCCCCTGCCGCCTGCATGGGCTGGAGCAAATTCACTTCTTGCCCAAACATTTCACGCAACAACGCAATCATGGTCTGCAAATGCGGGTCAAGTGCAGAACTGCTCAACGCTGCCGCGCCTGCCTCAGCTTGCGCAAGTTGTTGCGCTGATTCGGAAATCTGAACCGTGGATGCAGCAAAAGTCTGTTGACTTTGCGTAGCCTGTGCACTGAAGCTGGCACCGTTGCGCCCTACCACTACTTCTGTGCGGCTGGAAGACTGGGTGGTGGCGAGCGCCACCTGCGAGGTAAGAATGTGCATCATAAGCTCCAGATGACCACCATGATCTGGAGTTACGGCAATATTGGCGAAAACTGTAAGGAAAACGAGGATATTTTAAAGAAACAGGATTATTGCAAAACAAAATCAGCAATAAAATCAAGCTAAAACTATTTAGCTATCGCTTGCCGAAGCATCCGCGGACTGCGTAGCTTGAGTACAAACTCCATACTTGTATTGCCATCGGCGGACAGCCAGCTTCCTGTCAACTGCCCCCCTTTGAGCTCAGCATCCCATTGCCCGGACACTTCCGTGCCGTCTTGCGATTCTTCCAGACTGATGCGATCACCAGCAAGCTCACCAGCCAGCAGTATGCGTTTAGCTGGCGTCTTACCGCTGGTATTCAGGGTGTAATATCCTTCCAGCCCATCAATTTCATCCTTTTTGGGACGAAGAAAGACATGCACGGCTTGCTTGCCCAGCATGCCGCTAAATTCCACGGCATGCTTGAGTACCGGATGCTGTACGGTAGCGGTGGCCGGAACAGATTCAGCCGCAGCGGCCTGCACTTGCGTCGCGTTTGCAGCAAGGTTGAGGCTTAAACTCAGCGATGCGCAGAAACGGCATACAGACGCCGCTGATACGACATGCTTCATCAAACCGCTTCACCCCATAAATCATGCGCATCTGCAGCAGTAATGCGAACATCGACAAATTCGCCAACCTTCAACTTACGATGTGGTTCAAATGGTGGCTTCACATAGACCACGCCATCAATTTCCGGCGCATCGGCTGCGCTACGACCAATACCGCCGCTACGATCCAGCGCATCGATCAGTACCCGCACGGTCTTACCAACTTTAGCCTGCAAGCGTTGTTTAGAGATTTCTTCCTGCAATTCCATCACGCGACGGCGACGGTCTTCACGTACATCATCTGGCAACTGATCAGCGATTTCATTCGCTGTCGCACCTTCTACAGGGGAGTAAGCAAAACAGCCGAGGCGGTCGATTTGCGCTTCTTTCAGGAAATCCAACAGATATTCAAACTCTTCTTCTGTTTCACCTGGGAAACCGGCGATGAAGGTCGAGCGTATGGTAATTTCAGGACACATCTCACGCCAGGCTTTGATGCGTTCGATATTTTTTTCACCACTGGCCGGACGTTTCATGCGCTTGAGCACATCGGGATGCGCATGTTGCAAAGGGACGTCCAGGTAAGGCAATACATGACCATTATTCATGAATGGAATGATCTGATCCACATGTGGGTAAGGATAAACATAATGCAGGCGCACCCAGGCGTCATATTGTTTAGCCAGTTCACCCAATGCCTCTACCAGTTGGGTCATATGGGTTTTAACCGGCTTGCCATTCCAGAAGCCAGTACGGAATTTCACATCCACGCCATATGCGCTGGTGTCCTGAGAAATTACCAACAGCTCTTTCACGCCCGCCTTGAACAGGTTTTCCGCCTCCAGCATCACGTCAGCAATAGGTCGCGAAACCAGATCGCCACGCATAGAAGGGATAATGCAGAAACTGCAACGGTGGTTACAGCCTTCAGAAATTTTGAGGTATGCAAAATGCTTAGGCGTGAGCTTTACGCCCTGAGCCGGTACCAGATCGATAAAAGGCTCATGCGGTTTAGGCAAATGCTTGTGGACGGCAGCCATCACTTCACCCACAGCGTGAGGACCAGTGACTTCTAACACCTTAGGATGGATAGACTGAATCATGTCCTTGCCATCAGCGTCCTTTTTAGCACCCAGACACCCGGTAACGATGACTTTGCCATTCTCGGCCAGTGCCTCACCGATAGCGTCCAGAGACTCCTGAACCGCAGCATCGATAAAGCCGCAGGTATTCACAATCACGAGATCAGCACCGTCATAGGACTTTGCGGTATCGTAGCCCTCAGCACGTAATTGAGTGAGGATTTGCTCAGAATCGACTAAGGCTTTCGGACAACCCAGACTAACAAAGCCCACTTTAGGGCTGGACGCGGCGTCCTGACGACGGATTTCAGTGATAGACATAAATGCTTTAAAAACAAAAAAGGTACAAGAGCGAATCCGCTATTGTACCTGTTACCGCATTTTTTTACCCGTTCAGACGCTGTTTTTCCTGAAAAATCAGCAGCTTAACCACTGACTCAGGTGTATTATTTTTTATTCTGATCTTCAGGATTAAAAGGAAATGCATTAAACATATTCTTGGCCTGACTCTGCATCTGCTCCTGCATTTGGATGAACAGGTGTTTGCTTTGTTCAATATAGTTACCCATCATGCCCTGCATCATCGGACCCTGAACATTCATGAACTGAGTCCACATTTCCGGGCTAAAAGGCTTACCTTCGTAAATACCTTTGGAATTTTCCGCCAGCTTATTCTGAATATCGATAAAAGCCTGCACGTTCTTTTCCAGATACGATCCCATCATGCCCTGCATAGCATGACCGTAATAACGGATAATCTGCGACAGCACGGCACTGGAGAACATAGGCTGACCACCGGCCTCCTCTTCCAGAATAATCTGCAAGAGTATGCTGCGGGTTAAATCCTCACCGGTTTTTGCATCGACCACTGCAAAATCATCGTTTTCCAATACAAACTGCTTTACATCCACCAAGGTAATGTAGCTACTGGTTTGCGTGTCATACAAACGACGGTTAGGGTATTTCTTGATCAGGTGCTGCGTGGTTTTTTTTGCGCTGTTCATTGAAATCTCAAGTAATAAAACGATTTCCGGACATCTGTTACGAGACCGGATTTGACTCAGCAAGCAGAGTAGTCGCCACATCGCAGCTCACTCTGTTTGTCCCCTAAAATTATGATTCTTATAAAAAATGAATTTTTTAATCAGGCTTATCCTACACCAAAGCGCCGGATCAGCCTGCATGACATATTTTACCGCATTGCAACAATTTACCCGCAAAAATATAGCAGATACTGCGGTGTCACCACAACAACTTAAATGGTGACACCACAAACCGCTTAGCCCATATGCAAGCCACCATTGATGGAGAAGTCTGAGCCGGTCGCATAACCACCTTCGTCAGACGCAATCCAGGCCACGATAGAAGCAATTTCTTCTGGTTCAGCCAGACGTTTAACCGGAATACCGTTAACGATTTTTTCCAGTACGTCCGGGCGAATTGCACGCACCATATCGGTACCAACATAGCCTGGCGATACCGTGTTGACTGTCACTCCTTTGGTTGCCACTTCCTGCGCCAGCGCCATTGAGAAGCCATGAATACCTGCTTTTGCTGTCGAGTAATTGGTTTGACCAAACTGCCCTTTTTGACCATTGACCGAAGAAATATTGATGATACGACCCCAACCGCGATCGACCATGCCCTCGATCACTTGTTTGGTGACATTGAACAGAGAGTTCAGGTTGGTGTCCATCACGGCATCCCAATCCGCTTTACTCATCTTGCGGAACTGACCATCGCGGGTGATACCGGCGTTATTGACCAAAACATCAATCTCACCGATTTCCGCTTTCACCAAATCAAACGCTGCCTTAGTGGAGTCCCAGTCAGATACGTTACCTTCTGACGCATGAATATCAAGGCCTTCAGCACGCATATCAGCCAGCCATTTTTCACGGCGCTGAGAATTCGGTCCGCATCCTGCTACCACAGTAAAACCTTCGCGGCACAGACGACGGCAAATTGAGGTACCGATTCCACCCATACCACCAGTTACATACGCAACACGTTTTGTCATTTTTGTTCTCCTGAATAAATGTAATTCTCAAACAACCACTTAACTAAGCTGCCCTGACTTTGACATAACGTCCCGGCGCTGCCTCAACTGCTTTAAACTGCGTACTGCCGGGCTGAGCCGGAGCTTTGACCATCTTGCCGCCATGTTCAGACAGGAATTCAGACCAGACTGGCCACCAACTTCCGGCATGTTCGGTCGCACCGGCTAACCATGCATCCGAGGCTGTTTGCTGACGATCCTCATTCAGCCAATAGCTGCGTTTCTTTTTAGCAGGAGGATTCACCACACCTGCGATATGACCCGAGGCCCCCAGCACAAACAGGTTGCGCTCGCGGTGTGCCGGATTGAGTAAGGCCAAAGAGGCGAAGGCTGCCTGCCATGGCACGATATGATCGTCCCGCGAACCATAAATAAAGCAAGGTGCATCGATCAGACCCAAATCCACGTGCTCACCAGCGACCTGTAAAGCATTTGGCACTTTCAGCTTATTTTCGAGGTAGGTATTGCGCAGATACCAGCAGAACATCGGGCCTGGCAAGTTGGTACTGTCAGAATTCCAGTACAGCAAATCAAATGGTGGTGGAGCCTCACCTTTCAGGTAATTCGACTGCACATAATTCCAGACCAGATCATTCGCGCGCAGGCTGGAGAAGGTGCTGGCGAGATCACGCCCAGGCAACAGCCCTTTCTTGCCTATAGTCTGCTCACGCATCGCGACCTGCATTTCGTCAACGAAAACATCCAGCACGCCGGTATCTGAAAAGTCCAGCAAGGTAGTCAACAAAGTCAGGCTGCTGGCCGGATGCTCGCCCCGAGCTGCCAAAACGGCAAGCGCAGTCGAGACTATCGTTCCGCCAACGCAAAAACCGAAAGCATTGACCTGAGGCTGCTTGCTGATCGCACACGCGACTTCCAAGGCCTTGATAGCACCCTCTTCGATATAGTCATCCCAAGTGACCTGATCCAGATGTTCATCCGGATTCGCCCAGGACACCAGGAACACGGTATGCCCTTGCTCAACGGCGTAGCGCACCACTGAGTTCTCAGGTTGAAGATCGAGGATGTAAAACTTATTGATGCATGGCGGCACCATCAGCAAAGGACGCTGATGCACAGTCTTGGTCAGCGGGGTGTACTGTATCAACTGAAACAGACGATTCTCAAAGACGACAGTACCTTCCGTGGTCGCCACATTTTTACCCACTTCAAATGCCGACTCATCGGTCTGTGAGATACGCCCTTTCTGCATATCCGCTAACATCTGGCTGATTCCTTTAGCCAGACTCTCGCCTTTGCTTTCTATCAGTTTGGTTTGCGCTTCCGGATTCGTCACCAGGAAATTGGCGGGTGACATGGCATCAATCATTTGCTGCACAGCAAAATTGATTTTCTGTTTAGTCTTAGGATTGGCATCTACGGCCTCGGATAAGGCCAGCAGAAAGCGCGCATTGAGTAAGTAACTGGCCGCACTATAGGAATGCATCGCATGGTTTTGCCAGTCCGCAGCCGAAAAACGCCGGTCGTTTAATGCAGGAAGCTTAGACAGCGTAAAATCTTGCCATAGCTGTCCGAATTCTTGCATATACTGGGTTTGCAACTTGGTGAATAACGCAGGATCTATCTTTGCGCCGGCTTCTTTCAGAACATCCATGACAGGCAGATCTGTCAATGAATTCGCAGGTTTCACCCACTCCTGCCAAGGTTTTTGGTTCGCTAGCTGTGACATCCATTCGGAGTACATAGCTTGAGGATCAAAGGTCTTCATGCGTGACTCCTGATTTTCGGGTAATGTTCGACAAAAAAATTTTTAGCTTCCGGATACAACACAGTGCTCAACATCATTTCTATTGCCTGGATTTACGTCGTTCTTCTGATGGCGATGACGGAGACATCTGTCGTCGCCGGCATCATGACCTTCGTCATGTACTGCGTTGTCCCCCTTTCTATCCTTTTATACCTGATGCGCTCATCACAACGCAAGCACACTAAGGCGCAAAGAATAGCTGCAATGCAGCAAAGAATTTCTGCAGAGCACAAAAAAGATACCGAATTCCATTCTGAGTAACAACACCCCCTTGAGCACTTAAACGATAGAAATAAAACTCCCCATACGTCCAGTGACACCATCGCGCCGGTAAGAATAAAAATGACCGACATCCTCAACCGTGCACCATTGTCCACCAACAACCTGGACAACTCCACATCGGCCTAACTCCAGACGAGCAAGCGCGTAGATGTCTGCCAGATACTTGCGCCCGGCAGCGCCGGAAGAAATTTCAATAAAGCAATGTATAGCATGATCATTTTTAAAAGTAAATGTATCAACTACCTCTTGACCCACCTCAAACATACGTGGACCAATTGCCGGCCCCAACCAGGCTGAAATATCACCCGCCCCTTTCTGCCGCATCGCAGCAACGGTTCTTTCCAATATGCCACTTGCCAGGCCACGCCATCCCGCGTGAGCCGCTGCAACAACCCTACCTGCGCTGTCGCAAAATAAGACTGGCAGGCAGTCTGCAGTCAATACAGCGCAGACTTTCCCCTTAGTCGTTGCAATGACTGCATCAGCCTCCATACCGGGCTGCAATAATTCCGCCTCAGCAACAATAATGCCATGAACTTGTGATAGAAATATGACATCAGATGAAAAATGACCAGAAATACGTTTTCTGTTCTCAAACACATCGTGGAGCTGATCACCAACATGGTCGCCCAGATTGAGCCCATCCCGACCAGCAGAGTCACCATAAACACCCTGACTGACGCCACCATGCCGGGTCGTACTGAATGCCTTGATATGAGCAGGCAATCCTGCCCAGTCAGGAATAATCTGATGATTGCGCAGGATATCCATACTTTTTTACTCCGGCACCGAGATACCAGCCTGCGTCAGCAATGCGGAGAAATCTTCAGCAACTTTGACTTGCCATTCACAGTTTTCTCCCGTAACTGGATGAATCAGGCCCAGTCGGCGTGCCTGCAATGCCTGTCTGGAAAAGAATCTGGCCAGATGCTGCTTTCCATACAAGGGATCACCAACCAGCGCGAAGCCCAGAGACTGCATATGTACCCGAATCTGATGCGTACGACCGGTCTCGAGCTGACATGCAACCAGACTGACTGGAAACTTTTCCAGCATGCCAACGCCTATGCGCTGATAGTGGGTAATCGCTGGTTTGGCGACTATGCTTTTTGAAACCGCCATCTTGATACGGTCACGCGGATGCCTCGCCATCGCGGCATCGACGGTACCTGAAAGATTCGGCGTCCCCCATACCAGCGCGTAGTATTCGCGCTTCACAGTGCGCTCTTGCAATTGACGCACCAGATCAGTATGCGCGATGAGTGTTTTTGCGACCACCATCAAGCCTGAGGTATCTTTATCAAGTCTGTGTACGATACCGGCACGTGGCACGCCCGCCAGTTGCGGCCAGCGATACAGCAAAGCATTGAGCAAAGTACCTGACCAATTCCCGGCGGCAGGATGCACTACCATTCCAGCCGGTTTGTTAATCACGATCAGCGCATCGTCTTCGTACACTACATCCAGATCAATCGCTTCAGGTGTGTATGCGTGCTCATCAGGAGCCGCTTGTGGCTGAATCAGGATTTTTTCGTCGCCCAACATCGTCATCTTGGTTTTACCAGGCTGCCCATCAACACTGACAAAACCGGACTCTATCCACTGCTGGATGCGACTTCTGGAATATTCAGGAACCAGTTTGGAAATGGTCTTGTCCAAGCGTTCGCCACATGCATCTGAAGTCAGCCTGAGTTCTATCGTTTCAGCGACCGCATCCGGCTCAGCAGACAGTTCATCATCATTTTCGAGCTCAATCGCCTCAATAAAAGAGGAATTAAGCGAAGAATCTGTCAAAATGACTGTCGTAGTTTGTTTCACATTTTTTGCCATCGGCTATAATCCGTAAATTGTTTTCCTGCTCATGCACAAATTTATGCACATAAAATCTTTGAAAATGCTGGTTCTGGCGCTCGCCACATCGTTGGCTGTCAGTGGATGTGGTACCTTGGGTGATAAGAGTGACGAGACCAAAACCTGGTCAGCAGCAAAATTATACGCTGAAGCCAAAGATGAAATGGCAAGTGGCTCGTATGAAAAAGCAATTCAGTACTTTGAAAAGCTGGAATCGCGCTTCCCTTTCGGTACTTACGCGCAGCAGGCACAGATGGATACTGCCTACGCTTATTACAAACAAGGCGATCAGGCTCAGGCATTAGCTGCCGTAGAGCGCTTTATCAAACTGCATCCGAATCATGCCAATCTCGATTACATGTACTACCTGCGTGGATTAATTACCTTCAACGATCAGTTAGGCTTACTGAACTTCCTGGCCAATCAGGACATTACAGAACGCGATCCAAAAGCTTCACGCGATTCGTTTGATGCATTTAAACAGTTAGTGACGCAATTCCCGGACAGTAAATACACGCCAGATGCCTTGTCACGCATGAAGTATCTGGTCAATGCCCTCGCACAGTATGATGTGCACGTTGCGCGCTACTACCACCGTCGTGGTGCCTATCTGGCAGCAGCAAACCGCGCTCAATCAGCCATTACAGAGTATCCGGACGCGCCCGCCATCGAGGAAGCGATGTTTATTCTGGTGAAATCCTACGATTCCTTAGGCATGACGGACCTGCGTGACGATGCCAATCGTGTCTTCCTGAAGAACTTTCCACAAAGTGCCTACCTGACCGGGAATGCAAAAAACCGTTCTGCATGGTGGAAATTCTGGTAATTCAACGTCAGGAAATCAAAATAGAAACGGCCAGCAATACAGCTGGCCGTTTTTGTTTCAGCGCCGGACCAAGTAAACGGACCGGCCTGACAGCTTACTCATCACGCTTACGCCGGAACAACATGCGCGATGGGGTAGACTCTTCCTCAATAAAACGATAACCGTCCAGATCAAAGCCGCGTAAAGCGACAGGATCCTGAATACCATGTTCTATGCAATAGCGTGCCATCAAACCACGGGCGCGCTTGGCGAAGAAAGAAATCACTTTATACCGCCCCGACTTCCAGTCCTGAAACACTGGCGTCAGCACTTCTGCCTGCAAAGCCTTATTTTTGATCACTTTAAAATACTCTTCAGACGCGAGATTAAGCACCGTCTTTAGCTTGAGTTGCGAAAGCTGAAGATTGATCTGCTGACTGACACGATCACCCCAGAACGCATACAGATTCCGGCCGCGCAGATTCTGCAGAACAGTCCCCATTTCCAGGCGATAAGGCTGCAATGCATCGAAAGGCCTTAGTACGCCATACAAGCCGGATAAGATTCGAACATGCGATTGCAGATAATCCATGCTCTTTAAAGGCAAGGTGGAGGCAGATAAACCATCATACACATCGCCATTAAATGCAAACGCAGCCTGCTTGATACACTCCCGATCTGGCTGCGCCTGCCAGTCACGGAAGCGTTGCACATTCAACTCTGCGAGTGCAGGAGAAATTGCCATCAACTGCTGCAACTCCAAAGCAGACACTTCACGCATACGCTCAATCAATAATCCGGCCTGATCCAGCAATACCGGCTCTGTCATCGTCGCGACAGGTGCTTTTTTTTCGAAGTCCAGACTCTTTGCAGGCGATAATACGATCAACATAAATTTTATTGAATTAAGAAAATGAGCGACATGATACCTAAGCGCATCGTAATTGACACCAACGTCTGTCTGGACCTGTTTGTATTCCGCGATCCACGCTGGCAGGATTTACTGGATGATTTGGCGTCACGCAGGGTACAGGCAATTGCAAAGCAAGAATGCAAGGATGAATGGCTGGCTGTGTTGCGCTACCCCCACTTACCGATCACTGATGACACGCGTGCATCCGTCCATGCAGCATTTGACCAACACATCCACATCATTGAAGCAGATAACGCACCCCTGATCACACTGCCGGTCTGCAAGGATAAAGATGACCAGAAATTTCTCGAATCTGCACGCGATGGTGCTGCCGGAATCCTGATTACCAAAGACAAAGCCCTACTCAAATTAGCCAAACGCATACGCAAAATGGGGCTGTTTTCTATCGAAACTCCCGAGCAGTATTTGCAAAGCCGGTTGGAAAATCTCAACTGAACTGTATTTATTCAACAAAAGCACGATAATTTTTGTTGCTGTAGGTTACTCTGTCATAAACTCCTGCTACTATGATGTGGAGATTATTTTGCTTGAACGCCATGCTTGTTGAATTCGATAAGGACTAAGAATGACTCCAACCCAATACAAGATCATGGCTACCTCAATTTGCTTTCCTTTTGCCAGAAATTAATACCAGCCCATGATATTTGTGGAAAAATTGCACAAAAGTCACAGCGATTATGGAGAATAAATAAATGACCGACTCAGCAGACGATCTGGAAGCCTTATTTGAAGAAATGGCGAACCAGCGCCAGGACAGCGACGCCGCTCCGGTTACACCAGCTGCCCCGCAGGAAGAAGAAACCGCCGCACCAGCCACACTGCAAGTCAGCGATCAGCCTGCCAAGTTAAATTTGCGCAGTTCTGAAGAAGATGCCAGCCGCCCCATGTTCGACCGCCTGGGCAATGTTGTCAGGATGCTACATGACTCCATGCGTCAGCTTGGCTATGATCGCTCACTGTCTGACGTAGCCATTCAGGTTGCCGATGCCCAGGATCGTCTCGAATATGTAGCAACACTAACCGAGCAGGCGGCTAACAAAGTACTCAATGCGACCGACCTCGGCATGCCAGAACAGGATGAGCTGGCAAAGAAGGCCAAATCCATGGACAAGCGTTGGACCGATCTGTTCGAAGGAAAAATGAGTGTAGAAGAGTTCAAGAGTCTGGCATCCGACTCCAAGGAATTCGCCAACACCGTCCTTGCTTCAACTGACGCAGAAAAAGCGCGCCTGCTCGATATCATGATGGCGCAGGACTTCCAGGATCTGACTGGTCAGCTGATCAAAAAAGTTGTTGCGATTAACAAAGCGGTCGAACGTGAACTGGCGCAGATTCTGCTCGACAACGCACCTTCTGATCTGAAAGAGAAAGCCGTTGAATTGATGGAGGGACCATCTGTTCCTAACGCAGCACTGGAACAGGATGACGTCGACAATCTTCTTGATAGCCTGGGATTCTAATGGATGACATGCTCAAAGAATTTGTTGTTGAGGCGCTCGACCTCGCAACAAATGTAGAAGAACATCTGCTTTCACTCGAGCGCAATCCCGGCGACATGAACACACTGAATGCAGTGTTCCGTTCATTCCACACCATCAAAGGTGGCGCCGGATTCATGAATCTGACCGCAATGGTATCCGCCTGCCATCTGACTGAAAATCTGTTCGATGCTTTGCGCACCGGACAGGCAGCGGTTACACCGGAAGCGATAGAAGCTGCGCTGGAAGCCAGCGGCTTTGTGGCAGATCAGCTCACCGCACTGAATAACGGCACCCCACCGGAACAGCTGTCCACCATGCCCAAAGCCTTGGAGAAAATGCTGACCGATGCCATCGAAGGTGGTGCGAGCAGCAAAAAGGCCGAGCCTGCCAAGCCAGCTCCTGCGGCGCCAGTTGCAGCGGCCGCCCCGGCGGCAGTGGCAGCAACGCCAGCAAGCTCTGCAGTGCCTGCCAGTGCGAATGGTGAACCTGACTGGGAATCTTACTTCCGCGCCGTGACGCCGCCTGGCACCCTGCCTGAAGCAGCAGTCGCCACGCCAGTTGTAGCAAGCGAGACAGTTGCGCCACCCGCTTCCATCAAAGAAGAAGCCGAGGCAATCAAAACGTCGCTGTCGGCAGCAGACATCAAGCAAAACGCACCTGCAAAAGAAGAAAGCATACGTATTGATGCGGTTAAGCTCAACGTTTTGCTCGAAGTCGCAGGCGAATCAGTACAGGCTGCCAATCAGGCTGCCGTCCTGCTGGAAAAATTAGCGCAGTTTAAATTTGATGGTCAGGCAGCGCCTATCATGTCGGCACTGACCGAAACACTGACACGCGCTTCGCGCTACTCAACCGAGTTACAACGCGCAACACTGGCAACACGCATGCAGCCAGTTGGCCGTCTGTTCCAGAAGTTCCCACGTTTGGTGCGCGAACTGGCACGTGACTTAGGCAAAGATGTAGACCTGAACATCACGGGTGCAGAAACCGAAGTTGATCGTGTGGTGGTCGACAGCCTGTATGATCCCCTGGTGCATATGCTGCGTAATGCACTGGATCACGGCATAGAAACATCGGAAGAACGCCTGCGTGCCAACAAGTCGCCACGTGCCACTATCTCCCTGAAAGCCTGGCAAGAAGCCAGCAGCGTCATGATAGAAGTATCGGACGATGGCAAAGGGATGGATGCACAACGCTTGCGTGAAAAAGCGATTTCTAAAGGCCTCATCAACTCTCACGATGCGCGCACTGACGATGAAGCCTTCCAGTTGGTTTTCCTGCCAGGTTTCTCCACCAAGGAAGTCGCTTCCAGCGTTTCCGGGCGCGGCGTGGGCATGGACGTGGTCAAGACTGCGGTTGAACGACATCGTGGTGCAATCCGGATTTCTTCCGAGCTGGGTAAAGGCACCACCTTCCTGATCCGCCTGCCAATTGAATTGTCTATCGTTCCTACCATGCTGGTCAGAACAGACGGTGCATCGCTGGCCTTGCCGATGGCGACGGTACAGCGCGTGGTTGAACTGCCTGAGACTTTTGAAAGTGTGGGTGGGCAACCGGTATTGCGCGACTTGGGACGTCCATTGCCAGTGAAATCGCTGGGACGGATATTGGGCTACACCCCATCGTCTGAGCGGGTAGGTATCGTCATCGCGGCGCCGAATCCTTATATTCTGAGTGTCGATGCGGTGGATGGCACAGCGGATCTGGTGATTAAACCTTTGACCTGTATTTCCACACCAGGCATTACCGGAACTGCACGCTCAGCGGAAGGCGAACTGGTACTCGTGATCAGCCTGTCCTTCCTGATCGATGGTTGCAAAGTGCGCGAAATGATGACCGCCTGATTTATCTGTCAGCGACATCAGCCTGCTCCAGCCCCCTGCTCAGCCAGGGGGCTGTTCATTTCAGGTGAACGCCAGCCAGTTTTTTCTGAGTCTGTCACAATACGCGCTTCACCTCTGCACCAGCCACTATGAGCGCACTCTACCCAAATCAAATGACACGACTCAGCGAACGTTTACAGGACAGTCAGTTCTCGCAACTGGGCGATGCTTTTTTCACGCGACTACAGGCAACGCCACTATCCCAACCCCACTACATCGCGCATAGCAGCCGACTGGCGCAGGAATTGGGTATCGCAGAAGATCTGATGCGAACCGAAGACAGCCTCACCCTGCTCTCCGGTAATCAGACGCCAGCACAGGCACAGCCACTGGCCGCCGTGTATTCCGGACATCAGTTCGGGGTCTGGGCCGGACAACTGGGTGATGGCCGCGCCATCCTGCTGGGAGCGCTATGCGACAGTGCAGGACAAGAAACCGAAATTCAGCTGAAAGGGGCTGGACTGACACCCTACTCGCGCTCAGGCGATGGACGCGCCGTGTTACGGTCTTCGATACGTGAGTTTTTATGTTCAGAAGCGATGGCAGCATTAGGCATACCGACTTCACGCGCACTCTGCCTCACAGGTTCAGCGCAAATGGTCTATCGCGAAACACCAGAAACCAGCGCCGTCGTGACGCGCACTGCAAGCAGCTTTATACGGTTTGGCTCATTTGAACATTTTTATTACCAACGCAAATTTGAAGAGCTGCGACAACTGGCCGACTTCGTCATTCAGCGCTATTTCCCAGCTTGCCTGCAGCATGAGAATCCGTATCAGGCATTATTAATACAAGTGTGTGAGCGTACTGCTGAAATGATCGCCCACTGGCAGGCAGTCGGCTTTATGCATGGCGTCATGAATACCGACAATATGTCGATACTCGGCCTGACACTCGATTACGGGCCCTTCGGATTCATGGAGGCATTCGATGAAAACCATATCTGTAACCATACCGACCAGCAGGGCCGCTACTCCTATCGAAATCAGCCCAGCATAGGTAATTGGAATGTGTACGCGCTGGGGCAGGCTTTACTGCCACTGATAGGCTCGGTTGAACAGACCGAGCAGGCACTCAGTAGTTATCGCCAAAGCTTTGAGCAACACTGGGCCAGACTGAGCAGCGCCAAGTTCGGCCTCGCATCCAGCCAGCCTGAGGATAAAGTCCTGATTGACGACTTCTTCCAGTTATTGCAGGCCAACCATGCCGATATGACCAATAGCTTCAGGGCGCTGAGCCACCTAGATCAGCAGGCCAGCGACGCCGACCACAGCTTGAGCAATCTGTTCATAGACCGCACCGGACTGGCACTTTGGTTGCAGCGCTATCGCCAGCGCCTGGCTGCAGAAACACGGCCAGACACTGCAAGGAAAACTGCTATGCTCGCGACTAATCCTAAGTATGTGCTACGCAATTACCTGGCTCAACAATCAATAGAACGGGCACAACAAGGGGATTTCTCAGAAATCCAGCGCCTGCTGCAGGTATTGCAAACGCCATTTGAAGAACAACCAGCATTTGAGCACTATGCCGCCCTGCCACCCGACTGGGCGGCAGACCTGGAAGTCAGCTGTTCATCCTGAATCGAATGCCTGAACCAAATAACAAGGAGGACTACGATGAAAATCAAAAAAACTGAAGCCGAATGGAAGGCCTTACTCGACCCCATGCAATTTGAGGTCACCCGGCATGCAGCGACGGAACGTGCGTTTACCGGCAAATACTGGGATCACCATGAGGCTGGCATCTATACCTGCGTTTGCTGTCAGACGCCCTTATTCGCATCCGATGCCAAATTTGATTCGGGATGCGGCTGGCCCAGCTATTTCCGCGCTTTGAACCCAGCCAATGTGAGAGAAGAGAAAGACCACTCTTTTGGCATGACGCGCACTGAGATTTTGTGTAACATCTGCGACGCCCATCTGGGTCACGTTTTTCCGGATGGTCCGCCACCGACAGGTTTGCGCTATTGCATTAACTCTGCTTCTTTAACTTTTGATCCGTTACCCTGAGCATTGCATGAAATTTCTTTTTGACGTATTTCCGGTTCTACTTTTTTTTATCGCGTTTAAATGGGGCGAAAGCAACCCGGCCTTGGCGCAGGAATGGGTACAGCATTTCCTGTCTGGCTTTATCGCTGATGGCAAGGCACCAGCAGAAGTTGCTGCAGTCATCTTTGCCACCGCCATCACCTTACTGGCATCCGTTTTGCAAATCAGTTACTTGCTGCTGAAGCGAGTGAAAGTCGATGCGATGCTGTGGGTGTCATTCATCACCATCATGGTGTTCGGCGGTGCGACTATCTACTTTCACAGCGAAACCTTTATCAAGCTCAAACCCACCGTGCTGTACTGGTGTTATGGCGGTGCATTGCTGCTGTCCCAGCTCATTTTCAAAAAGAATCTGATTAAAGCGGCGATGTCTGCGCAGGTGCAGTTACCTGAAACCGTCTGGAGCAGACTGGGTCTGGTCTGGATCGCCTATTTCACGCTGATGGGCTTAGCAAATCTGTTCGTCGCCCAACAATTCAGCACCTCTGCCTGGGCCACATTTAAGCTGGTTTCGCTGGTCGGCATCATGCCTGCCTTTATCATAGGCCAAAGCCTGTTTTTGTCTAAATACATCGAGGATACCGAGGCATGACACGTTTTGAAAAACTCCGTTGCAAACTGACCGAAGCTTTGCAGCCTCTGGAATGTCACTTGCAGGATGATTCTGCTGCCCACGCTGGCCATGCCGGTGCCGCCAGTGGTGGAAGTCATTACAGTGTCAAAATAATTTGTCAGCAATTTGAGGGTTTAAACCGCGTATCCCGTCATCGTCTGGTGTATGATGCCGTTGGCGATATGATGCATACGGAAGTTCACGCGCTGGCGATAGTCGCGCTTGCTCCGTCAGAGATACCGACCTAAGCAGTTCATTTATCAATCCAATTCAATATTTGTTATTTTAGGAACAGACAATGACTTTTAAACCTGCTCATTTGCTGGTAGTACTTCTCGCAACAGCTGTGCCAGCGATGGCTCAAACCCTTGCCACAGTCAATGGCAAAGCAATCCCGGCAGCACGCATCGAAACGGTTGTAAAACAACTTACAGCACAAGGTCAACAGGATTCGCCACAATTGCGCGCAGCCGTCAAAGAACAATTGATCGCACGTGAAGTGTTCCTGCAAGAAGCGGATAAGTCTGGCATCACCAAAAATGCGGATGTCGTGGCGCAGTTAGAAATGTCCCGTCAGGATCTCATCATCCGTGCTCTGATGATAGAGCAACTGAAAAAGAGCCCTATCACTGATGCCGATATCCAGGCCGAATACGACAAAGCAAAAACCCAGGCTGGTGACAAGGAATACCATGTCTATCACATCCTGCTTGACAAAGAAGATGATGCGAAAGCACTCATCTCCAAACTGAAAGCTGGCGCTAAATTTGAAGAACTGGCAAAACAGTCTAAGGATACTGGCTCTGCATCCCGCGGTGGCGATCTGGACTGGGCAGTACCAGCTGGCTTCCCACCTGCTTTCGCACAGGCTCTGAGCGCCATGCAAAAAGGGCAGTTCACAGAAGCACCGGTTAAGACAGATGCTGGCTTCCACATCATCAAAGTTGACGACGTACGCCCAATCAAATTCCCATCCCTGGAAGAATTAAAACAGCAAATCGTCAGCGGTCTGCAACAGCAAAAAGTACAGACTTACCAGCAATCCCTGCTGAAAAAAGCGGTTGTGAAGTAATCTCAGATTATTCAGCAATAAAAAAAGAGGCAGTGATGCCTCTTTTTTTGCTTTCAAAATTGCTTAATCACCGATCAGGGCAAGCATTCAATGCTAGCGCCAATGAACAATGGGCTTAGGTGCAATCCGCTATTAGGGTAGATCTTGACAAACTCTGTTCATGTGATTTACCGCCTTGTATCTCCCTATCATTTCTGCTTTTTTGTTGGGTACCCAAACACCTATTTCTTCAACAAAATCCACCCGACCCAACATGGCTGGCAGTAAGCTCAACACCTGGCGCCAATTGCGTTTGATCGATATTCAAGACCCAGCCATAGTCAGCGCGACGGAGTCGGTACATTGCCATCAAGCTCAATTCTTCTGAGCCAGGCAGACGACGCTCGCCCGGCTGCAAACTGGCGGCCATGAAATCTCCATCATCGCCGCTGAGGCCTATGCCTAAAGCATCACCATATTCATGCAAGAGCGCAGAGAGCAACTCCGTCTTACCATCCGACGCGGCACCGAAATTGGCGAGTAAATCCATCCAATCCGTTTGATAGCTGGTCTCACCGACGGCTAGCTGCTGAGGAACATCTACGCCATCTTTCGAAGAAACTCTAATTATCTTCGGCGAACACAAGCGATCATATTCGCGCTGGGTAGTTTCATCATTTGTGTCATGATCTGGAGCAACATGGAATTTCTCAATCACTTTCACATGCTTCCCAGCGTATTCCACATCAAATATCGCCTTATCCATGCCCGAATAACTTGGGTTGGTAACGTAATATTTGAACCAGTGCCCTGACTCGGTTAAGTGGGAAGCTTTCATCACACCGTATGTGGGCTGTTGCAATATCACTACTTTTCCAACATCATCTATTTTGAATGTTTTTTGCTTTGAAGTTTGGCTGAAATAATGATTTAAGGTGAAGTCTGGCGAAGTAACTCCACCACCATCACCATACGTCCAGTCAGTGCTTATATACCCACATCTACTTAAAACCATCGCGTACTTGCCAGGCGAGGTATTCGCCATCTGGGGAGATGCTCTCTCGTTCAAATTCGCATCCCCCGCGACCTGTAATTGTTGACGATTCCCAGATTCGGAAACAATATCCTGCCGCGTCGGCGGCTTGAGATACATGTGAATATGGTTATCGTGAAATGGGTGCGTGACACTCGTAATACCTAAAGCACGTAAAACAGCACGCATATAGGGGTAGGTGTTCTTCCCGTCCGTACCATTATTCACATAGGAGTCAACAATGCCACCAAATAATGCATCACTAATGATGCTTTTATTCTGATTTGAAATGTGCGATGCCACTTCATCAAGTGAACCATTGCTCTTTTTGGTGACGGCATACATGGATAAATAATCGCGAATCGCAGCACGTTGATTGTTCTCAAGACCTAATTGGGCGCCATCCTCAACGAGACCCAACATCTGCGATAGTGCAAGCGCTTTATCATTATCCCAACCACTTGCAAATGCTGCTGCAACAGATGAAATTTGAGCCTCCAAACCCGCAATCGAGTCGTTATTAGCCATATGCTTCGAGTTAATATATACGTCCGGTCCAATTCCAAGATCCATAGCCATCCCCAAATCACGTGTTTGATGCATAGCAGGCGTTTTGCCTAAATTCGCATCGACTGCGCCACTAAATTTACTACCCGCCGTAGGTATTTCTCCCAAAAAGCGCGCATCCACAAAATCGCGGGCATCAGTTCACCATTCATGCTTGGGCAGTATTACCACCCCCCTCCATTATGAGATCAAATTACTTCAAGAGGACCGCAATTTTTCGACAACGGTGCGCTTGATCAAAAGTAGATTTTCAAAAAGTATCCCTTTAACAGAAACGCTATCTGCAGTCCGCTTACACCATTATCGGGAACATCTGATACGCGATAAGCATGATTTTGCGGCGCATCTCGATGCGTCCTACTTTTGCGGGTTACGGCCTTGCATCAACAAACAAAAAAACCGGGCGTTAACCCGGTTTTTTTTGCTGATTCGACGCGAACATCGAAGTGAACAACAGATCAGCCCACCCACTTACGCGCATTGCGGAACATGCGCATCCATGGTGTGTCCTCGCCCCAGGACTCTGGTGCCCAGGATTGAACTACTGAGCGGAATACGCGCTCAGGATGGGGCATCATCACTGTGAAGCGCCCGTCCAGATTGGTCACCGCAGTAATGCCGGCTGGCGAGCCATTTGGATTGAAAGGATAAGCCTCAGTGGCCTGACCCGCATTATTCACAAAACGCAGAGCGGCGCTTGCCTCGCTCTGCTTGCCTGTCTGTGAAAAGTCAGCAAAGCCCTCACCATGCGCGACTGCGATTGGCGTCTGTGTACCGGCCATACCGGCAAACAGAATCGATTGCGACTCCAGCACTTCCACCATCGCAAAACGGGCTTCAAACTGCTCCGATTTATTACGCGTGAATTTAGGCCATGCCTGCGCACCAGGGATGATGGATTTCAGATTACTCATCATCTGACAGCCATTACAAATACCCAGGCCGAAGGTGTCATTACGGTGGAAGAAGCCGGAGAATTGCTCGGCCATCATTTGGTTAAACAGGATGGTTTTCGCCCAGCCCTCACCCGCACCCAATACGTCACCGTAGGAGAAACCACCGACAGCGATCAGGCCTTTAAAGTCTTGCAGATTGGCGCGACCAGCGATCAGATCACTCATGTGAACGTCGACTGCTTCAAATCCAGCCTTGTGCATCACATAGGCCGTTTCGATGTGCGAATTCACACCCTGCTCGCGCAGGATAGCGACCTTAGGGCGGACACCGGTTGCGATAAACGGAGCAGCAATATCTTCCTGCATATCAAAGCTGATACGTGGCTGCATACCCGGATCATTGACATCCAGAATTCGCGCATATTCAGCGTCAGCACAAGCCGGATTGTCACGCAAACGGGCGATCTGCCAGCTGGTTTTGCTCCAGATCTGATGCAGGCTGCTGCGCTTCGCCGCGTAGATCTGCTTCACATCACGGGTGAATTCTATGCTGTCTCCGGCATTCACTTTGCCGATGATATGGCTGCAGGCACCCAGTTGATGCGCACGCAGCACATCCATTACTTCTGAACGCTGCTCAGTACGAACTTGTATCACTGCACCCAGCTCTTCATTGAACAAAGCGCGCAGGGTCAGTTCATTTCTGCGCTCAGGAATCTGACCGGCCCAGTTTTTCGCATCACCCTGGTCGGCCGCATGGCCGCCGTCCATCGCCAGAATATCCAGATTCACCGACAAACCAGCACGACCCGCGAATGCCATTTCGCACAAGGTGGCATACAAACCACCGTCAGAGCGGTCATGGTAGGCCAGTAATTTTTCTTCACGATTCAGCGTCTGAATCGCCGCAAAGAAAGCTTTCAGATCTTCTGGCTGGTCCAGATCCGGCACTTCATCACCGATGCGTTGCATGACTTGCGCAAAGGCAGACGCGCCCAGACGATTTTTACCACGGCCCAGATCGATCAGAATCAGGCTGGTATCACCTTTATCGAGCTGCAATTGTGGGGTCAGTGAACGACGTACATCGTAGACAGGAGCAAAAGCAGAAATAATCAGCGACACTGGCGAGGTGACTGACTTGGCCACACCGTCATCACTCCAGGTGGTACGCATAGACAGGGAATCTTTACCGACCGGGATGCTGATGCCCAGTGCAGGACAGACATCCATACCTACCGCTTTCACCGTATCAAACAGCGCAGCATCCTGACCTGGCTGACCACAGGCAGCCATCCAGTTAGCCGACAATTTGATATCCGAGATAGCCTGAATCGGTGCAGCAGCGATATTAGTAATCGCCTCACCGACCGCCATACGGCCTGATGCCGGAGCATTGATGACGGCCAGCGGGGTGCGCTCACCCATAGACATTGCTTCGCCCAGATAACCGTCAAAACTCATGGTGGTCACTGCACAGTCAGCCACCGGTACCTGCCAGGGACCGACCATCTGGTCACGCACCGTGGTTGCACCGACGGTACGGTCACCAATGGTAATCAGGAAGGATTTATCGGCCACAGTAGGCAGGCTCAGCACGCGTTCTGCAGCAGTTGCCAACTCGATACCGGTCAGATCTATCGCTTGCAAGGTCTGGGTCTGACGCTCTACCTGACGATGCATCTTAGGCGGTTTGCCGAGCAATACATTCATCGGCATATCGACCGGTGCATTGTCATGCAAAGGATCGATTACCTTTAACTGACGTTCTTCGGTCGCCGTACCAACTACCGCAAACGGGCAGCGCTCACGTTCGCAGAAAGCCTGGAACACAGCCAGCGATTCAGGCGAAATCGCGAGTACATAGCGTTCCTGAGATTCATTACTCCAGATTTCCTTCGGTGCCAGGCCACTCTCTTCCAGCGGCACTTTACGCAAATCAAACAGTGCACCGCGCTTGGCGTCATTGGTGATTTCCGGGAAGGCGTTAGACAAACCACCGGCGCCGACGTCATGGATAGACAGGATAGGATTCTCATCGCCGAGTTGCCAGCAAGAGTTAATCACTTCCTGAGCACGACGCTCCATTTCCGGATTGCCGCGCTGTACCGAGTCAAAATCCAGATCGGCGGTGTTGGTACCGGTTGCCATCGAGGATGCAGCACTGCCACCCATGCCGATACGCATACCTGGGCCACCCAGCTGTATCAGTAAGCTGCCGACTGGCAAATCATTTTTGTGGGTGTGTTTGGCAGAGATATTGCCGATACCACCCGCAATCATGATGGGCTTATGGTAGCCATACACAGTACCCGCAACATTCTGCTCATAGGTACGGAAATAGCCGCCCAGATTCGGGCGTCCAAATTCATTATTGAATGCTGCACCGCCAATAGGGCCGTCTATCATGATCTGCAAAGGTGAAGCAATGCGATCTGGCTTACCATAGAACTCCGTGCTGGCTGTACCGGTATTGCAATCACCTGCGTTTTCCCATGGCTGTACGGAACCGGGGATCGCAAGATTGGATACCGTAAAGCCGCACAAACCTGCTTTAGGCTTAGCACCACGCCCAGTCGCACCTTCATCACGGATTTCACCACCGGCACCGGTGGAGGCACCTGGGAAAGGAGAAATGGCGGTCGGGTGATTGTGGGTTTCCACCTTCATCAGGATATGCGTGAGTTCTTCACTGGCCTGGTAGGTATTATTCTTAGGATAGAAACGGGTGACAGATGCACCCTCGATGATGGAGGAGTTATCGCTGTACGCAACAACGGTGCCTTGCGGGTGTAATTCGTGGGTATTTTTGATCATCTGGAACAAAGACTTGTCTTGCTTTTCGCCGTCTATGGTCCAGTCTGCATTGAAGATTTTGTGGCGGCAATGTTCGCTATTAGCCTGGGCAAACATCATTAACTCAACATCGGTGGGATTACGTTTGGCAGCGGTAAATGCATCCACCAGGTAATCAATTTCATCATCCGACAAAGCCAGACCGAGCTCAGTATTTGCATTGATCAAGGCTTGCTTACCACCACCTAATACGTCGATCGACTCCAACAGTTTTGCATCCAACTCACCGAACAGCATACTCACCTGCTGTAAATCACCGAGTACTGTCTCCGTCATTCTGTCATGTAAGGCTAAGGCAACAGCTTCACGAGTGTGGGCATCGAGTGACTTCGCTTTTCCGAGCAGGCTATGCTTCATATGCACAAAGTAACTGATCCCTCTTTCGATTCGCCGTATTTGCTGCATGCCGCAGTTTCTGGCGATATCAGTTGCTTTACTGGCCCAGGGAGAAATCGTACCTACCCGGGGAATCACAACAAATATTTCACCGGTTTCTGGTCCGGCATAAGGATCACCGTAGGTCAGCAAGGCTTGCAAACGCTCTGTGTCGGCAGTGCTGAGCGTGGCGCTGGCATCGACAAAATGCTGGTAGCGCGCAGTAACGCCGACGATATCAGGCGCTATGCTTTGCAAACGGGAAAGAAGATTGGCGGTACGGAAACTAGACAGGGCATTAGAGCCTGGCAAAATCAACATGGCTGAGAGATAGTTGAGGCAATAGCTCGAGACAGTTCTCTCTCACTATCGCTGGTTGGATGAGAAGACTGAGATTATACTCCTTTGCTCCCCACCCACTCCAGACTACATGTATTTTTATCCGTGGAAATACCTGACTTAATTCGAGAATACCAGGGTCTCCCCTAATTCCTTGGTCTTTGTTAGCTTTTTGGCATAGGGTTTATTTTGAAAATCAGCCAGATCTTCTTTTAACACCAACAATGCAACTTTGCGCTCAGCAAGCAAATCAGCAAAACTCAAATCATCGATCGCCACTGAATTTTTATGGAGTTTATTTCCCCAGTAAAGGTCATTACTGCGGATATCAACGATTCTGACGACACGCTGCAAATAAAAAGGCAGAGAAGATTGCTGCTCAAAAACACGATATAACACGGCTTCATGCTGCGGCAGCGTATGTTGCATCCAGTGTACCAATGCGCGCGTCGACACTTTCCCATCCATACCAGCGGCGACATTCAACAGCAGCGGCAAGCCCAGTACAGGAATCAGCACAAATGTGCTCACACCGGCCTTGGGCCATATCAATGCAATCAACATCACGAGGAAGCTGGCACATAAAAAAATGATCCCGACCCAAGCAGTTAATTCATTTTGTCCCATACCGAAGGCGAGGACTTCCTCGCTGGCAGATGTAGCCTGCCCCCAACCCCAATACGCGACAGCGGCAAACAAAACCATCAGCAAGGCCGAAGGAAACACGATACCTGCCTTGCCGCCATAGCCCTTCTCTTCCAGCCAGAAAGCCATTTGCATCGCCATCAGCGGCATCACTGTCACCAGGTAATAATTGGCTTTCGCACTGGATACCGAGAAAAACAATAAGGGCATCAGCCACCCAGCCAACAGGAAGAGATGCAAACGCTTATCGGCCGGAATGACACGCCGGACAAACAGCAATACCGGTAACAGGAAAGACCAGGGGAAAAGGAAAATCACTACCCGTGGCAAGTAATACCACCACGCCCCGGCATAGTAATCATGCGGCTCGCGCTTACCCAGAAAGCGCAAAACATGTTCGTTAATGAAGTAAAACCAGGCGAAAATCGGTTCCGTCGCCGCTGCAACAATATGCCAGGGCGCAGCCACCAGCAAGAAGACTGCAATTGCGCGCCAGTCCAGCCACAGGCCAATACCAGCCAGGACATCACGGAAGGATGTAGCCCGCAACACCAGATAGACGCCCAGCACGGCCGAAAACAAGATCAGTGCTACAAAGCCTTTTGCCAGCAAAGCCAGCCCCAATGCGACCGCTGCAAGGTATAGATGCTTACGTTTGCGTTTTTCCGTGTACAGATAAGCCGCCATCACTGCAGTCATCAGAAATACCGTCAGCAGCATGTCAAACATCAACACCCTGGCCATGGCAGTCACACCCAGACCACTGACAAAGATGAGTGCGGCCATACGCCCTGCCTGTGGTCGCGCCACTGACTTGGAAAACCATAAAATCAGCCCAACGCAGCCCAGCCCCGACAAGGCTGGCACCAGCCGTATTACCCATTCTGATTGCCCGAAAATTCCCATAAACAGTGCCGTAAGCCAATACAACAAGGGAGGTTTTTCCATATAGGCCAAACCATTCAGATGGGGAATAATCCAATGCCGCCAATCGCCGGAAGCCAGCATTTCACGCGGGATTTCGGCATACAAGCCTTCATTATTATTCAGTACCGGATAGGCCCCGAGCCAGAATCCGAAAAAATAAACCGCAAAGCCCCACACCAGCCACAAGGGCAGCACGGGAACTGATAATGAAGTACTTTTATTCATCCTGACACAATCTGTAATTCAGCAAAAAAAACGGCAAGCCAGATGCTTGCCGTTGCCTGGAGGTAAAAAAAATTTAAGCGGCTGCAGCGACGTTTTTGGCCCAGACCAAGGCGGACAAGTGAGCGGCATTCACATCTTCAGCGGAAATTTTAAGCGATTCCGCCAGAGATCCCACCAACATACTATTGAGTTCACATGCCTCTGCCAATGCCAGATACGGGCCAAACAAACCACCTCTTGAGATCAAGGCTTCCGTTACAACTTCGGGTAATTGAATCGAAGCCATAATCTGATCCATGGGCAAGCCCAGCAAGCGATCAAGCAGAGAAAACATACCGGCAACAAATAAGTTTTCAGCTTCTGCCTTAGGCATTTTCATTTGGCCTAATAATTCAGCGAAACGACCACGTACGATCGCCGTCTCAAGCAATACCGGCGAATAGCCACTGGTACTTGCTGTCGCCAATAACACCGTCAACCAGCGATAGAGTGGACTATAACCTAACATCTGTACCGCGTGCTTCAATGATTGTACTTCAGTGCGCAGACCAAAACCGGCGGAATTGATATAGCGCAGCAATTTATAGGCAAGGGTCGCATCGCGCTTCACGACCAATTCCAACTGTTGGATGTCAGCATTTTTTCTGACCATTTCCATCAATTGCAAAATTGTGGTCTGTGAAGGATTGAGCGCTTTGACTGCGGTATTCGGTTTTGGGGTGAGGTGCAATTTTCCGACAAAACTATCCAGAGAAAGTGCTGAGCAAGCATCAAAATCCTGCCAGCTTGCCACATTCCTTGCCACCATTTTGACGGAAGACTGCTTCAAAGACGCATAGACTTTGGCCTGAGAGGCGAAATTCGCTGCGTTCAGTTTCACTTCGATATGCGTGACAAAGGCAAAAAAACCGCGCTCCAGAGTGGTAATCTCGGCTCCACGCAGGCAAATACCATAGCCCAGGTCACGCAAAGTTTTAACTGCTGCCATATTCGCGCTATCAGCGAAGTGCTTTTTATGCAGGATCAAAACGGTGTTCTTAGGCGGGAAAAGTTTGAGTCCCTCAACTTGCAATAACTGGGGCGCTGCCTCGAGAAAGATCAGGCTGTCATCTAATAAAAAGCCTTTATCATCATCATTGAGATGACCTGCAACGAACTCCAGCAACGCATCGAGACTATCGACATCCGATTCCACAGCTGGATTATTGTTTTGCCAGGAAAACTGAAACCCTATTACTTTTTGTTTAGGATCCAGTAAAGGCTCGCGCACGATGAAGTGAGTTTCGACCATATATACAATTTTCAAAGAAGTTCCGGATTAACAGCTGAATGCCTCGCTTACCAAGCCCAGACGCAGCATTCAAGGCAAGGATGCCGCCACTGCGCAGGACAGTGAATGGCCAGTCTGTCAGACTTCATAAAATCACCGCAAATTATCTTACGGCTGGTTACAAGAAATGATGCCATAACACAACATTATCCACACTAGTGAGCACAAAGCATCAGGCATTTCACACTTTTCAAAAAACTCAGCCCCCCAAAAAAAACGGGCTTTGTTGTCTGCAAGCATACGGACAACAAAGCCTTGTGTCAGGTAGATTTCTGATTCAAGCTTACATGCGGACTCTGCAATGCACGGAGCTGGTATCAGGCTGGTTTTCCGAGTTTTTCAAAAATCTTAGTCAGCTTTTCATCCAGGGTCGCAGCAGTAAAAGGTTTCACCACATAACCATTCGCACCAGCCTGAGCTGCTGCAATAATATTTTCCTTCTTCGCCTCAGCAGTCACCATCAAGACTGGCAATTTGGATAAAGCCGGATCAGCACGAATATGCTGCAACATGGTCAAACCGTCCATGTTAGGCATGTTCCAGTCAGAAATGACGAAATCGAAGTCGCCATTCTTTAATTTAGCCAGACCCATTGCGCCGTCTTCAGCCTCATCCACGTTGGAATAACCCAATTCTTTGAGCAAATTCCTGACGATACGTCGCATGGTAGAAAAGTCGTCGACAACTAAAAATTTGAGATTTTGGTCAGCCATGAATTACTCCAATATTTCTTTAAAGATAGTTGTTAGTATTATCGGTCAAATTACAATTTCTGGGTGCCGAAATTGCAGAAAAGCATAAAAAACGTAGTGAGAACTACACCCTTAATGCCCGGCTGCCATGCGTTGCCAAGTATTGCAGAACTTTAGCAGGCAATTCATTGAGTGGAGCAACTTCATGTGTACCTCCGGCAGCGATTGCCTCTTTTGGCATACCAAATACAACACAGCTCGCTTCATCCTGAGCAAAATTATAGGCGCCTGCATTTTTCATTTCCAACATGCCGGCTGCACCATCTTTGCCCATGCCAGTCAAAATAACACCGACCGCATTCTTACCAGCACAAGTCGCGGCTGAGCGGAACAGCACATCAACCGAAGGACGATGCCGGTTGACAGGCTCCCCCGTATCCAACTGGGTCACATAGTTTGCACCACTCCGCCCCAATAACAGATGAGAATGACCAGGTGCAATATACGCATGGCCTGGCAATACACGTTCGCCGCCACTAGCCTCAGCCACTGAAATTTTACACAAGCCATCCAGTCGCTTTGCAAAAGAACGGGTAAATCCTTCAGGCATATGCTGGGTAATCAGGATACCCGGGCAATCCGAAGGCATCTGCACCAGGAAATTTTTAATCGCCTCCGTCCCACCGGTAGATGCGCCAATGATAATCAGCTTTTCACTACTCGTCAGAGGATTGCGCACTGGCGGCAAACTCTCTTGTGCCACTTTAGCATGATCAGCCACCGCTGCAGCACGACGAATTCTGGCTTTCGACGCCACCCTGATCTTTTCAGTAATCAGATCTGCGTATTCCCGCATACCACTCTGTATGGACAGCTTAGGCTTGGTCACAAAATCCACCGCACCCAACTCTAAGGCACGCATCGTTATCTCTGAACCACGCTCAGTCAGCGAAGAAACCATGATGACGGGCATCGGACGCAAGCGCATCAGCCGTTCCAGAAAGTCCAGGCCATCCATCTTGGGCATTTCCACATCCAGCGTCAGGACATCGGGATTGGTCTGCTTAATGAGCTCTCTTGCAACCAACGGATCAGGCGCCACACCAACCACCTCCATGTCTGGCTGGCTACCGATAATTTCACTCATTACGCTACGAATCAGAGCGGAGTCGTCAACTATCAATACTTTTATTTTCATTCTTCAAACTCCACAACCACACATTTATCACGACCATCCATCATTTCAGAACAAATCAACCTCACCACCAACAGAGGTGGTTTTGAGACGGCTGGCGTAATCCTGTTCACGTTTTCTCAATGTATCGTTATGCTCGACTTTCAGCTTTTTCACAAGTACTTTGCCGGTACGTGGAAAAAAATATACTTTCCTAGGATAAATATCATTCAGATCTTCAGCAATCACACGCATTCTCTCTGCGCGCAGGTAATCCAAAACGAATTTAGCATTTCGCTCACCAACATTGATTGCTGTAAAACCGCGCAAGACATTACCGCCGCCAAAGACCTTTGCCTCCATGTTTTCTCTCTTGGCACCAGCTTTCAGAAGCTCATTAATCAGCACTTCCATCGCATAGGTACCATAGCGCATCGAGGCCGACACCGGATTATCGGCATCACCGCCCGTATCTGGCAACATAAAGTGGTTCATTCCACCCACGCCCGACACCCGGTCACGAATACACGCTGAGACACAGGAGCCCAACACGGTGACAATCAGCATATCCTTGTTGGTGAAATAAAATTCACCCGGCAATATCTTGGCAGCATCACAATCAAATGTGCGGTCATAGTAGACATTGGTTGCAAAATGCTCTTCGCTCAAGCTCATAAACTACCTTTATGCAGGTGACTTACTGATGGCCGGCCGGCAGTCCTGGAATTTGCCAGCTCGTAAACCGTCTTTCCCTTCAACTTCAGCTCATCAGTAACGTATAAAAAGTTTTCTGAATGCCCCGCAAACAACAAGGCATCCGACTTCATCAGCGGTGCAAATTTTTTCAGGATTTTCCCCTGAGTTGGCTTATCAAAGTAAATCATGACATTGCGACAAAAAATCGCGTCAAACTCACCGCTGACCGGCCAGCTATCTGCCAACAAGTTCAATTGCTTAAACGTGATCAGATCACGCAGTTCCTGCCTGACGCGAACCAAACCTTCTTGCGCTCCTTTTCCCTTCAGAAAAAACTTCCTGATTCTTTCCTGAGACATTTTTTCAATACGGTCTGCGTTATAAACACCTTTTGCTGCTGTATTGAGAACATTTGTATCAATATCAGTGGCAATAATCTGCGCTGGCGGACGCATAGTTCCAAATGCCTCACACAAAGTCATTGCTATCGAATAGGGTTCCTCACCGGTAGAACTGGCTGAACACCAGATACTGACCGGTGTTGCACACTTCTTGACGTGCTCTGCAAGGATAGGAAAATGATGCTCCTCCCTGAAAAAAGAAGTCAAATTAGTGGTCAGTGCATTGGTGAACGCTTCCCACTCCTGACTATCGTGATCACCCTCTAGCTTATTCAGATATTCTGTGAATGAAGTCAGGCCCGTCGCACGCAAACGCCTTGCCAACCGGCTGTAGACCATCTCCTGCTTGCTATCTGCCAGAGAAATACCAGCCCGCTTATAGATCAATTCACGTACCCGATCAAAATCCCGCGAATTGAAGTTAAACTCTTTCGAGGACTCTGATTTCACTCTATCGGTCATATTCCGCACCCAGGTAATTAGTCAGGAGCAAACTCAGAACTCCTCCCAGGAGTCATCGTCAGCACTATTTTTTGTTAGTTTTTTGGGTGAATTACCTTCTGCACTCACCTGAGGTATCGCTTTTTTCGCTGGCGCCGGCACTTTTGCCTCGCGCACAACAGGTCTGGCCGACGCGCTGATGGCATTGCCGGTATTCAATTTAAATACACTGACAGCCTGTGCGAGCGAAACTGACTGCTCTTCCATACTCTCAGCTGCGGCGGCAGCCTGCTCAACCAAAGCAGCATTTTGCTGGGTCATTTCATCCATCTGGGTAATGGCAAGATTGACCTGCTCAATACCGGAACTTTGTTCCTGGCTGGCGGCAGTAATTTCACTCATGATGTCCGCAACATGCTGAACACTGGTTACAATCTCGTCCATCGTTTTACCAGCTTCATCGACCAGCTTACTACCCTGATCTACTTTATCGACCGAATCACCAATCAAAGACTTGATTTCCTTGGCAGCGCTGGCACTGCGTTGTGCGAGATTTCTAACCTCTGCAGCAACAACCGCAAAACCACGCCCTTGCTCACCTGCACGCGCGGCTTCAACGGCAGCATTCAATGCCAGAATATTGGTCTGAAAAGCGATACCGTCGATCACACCGATAATATCGACTATCTTGCGTGAGCTGTCCTTAATCGATCCCATCGTTTCGACCACCTGGCCGACTACAGCACCGCCTTTTACCGCCACATTCGTCGCAGATACAACCAGCTGATTCGCCTGGCGTGCATTGTCTGCATTCTGTTTCACCGTGCTGGTCAATTCCTCCATAGAAGAAGCAGTTTCTTCCAGAGAGCTGGCCTGGGACTCTGTACGCTGGGACAAATCGGCATTTCCTGAGGCAATTTCTTGTGCCGCTACTGTGATCGTTTCAGTACCTGTCCTGACCTGTCCGACAGTGGCAGCCAGATTGTCATTCATATTTTTGAGTGCAATCAATAACTGCGCAACTTCGTCACTGCCCTCAACCTCTATCGTGCTTCGTAAATCACCGCTTGCTACAGTTTCTGCGAGCTGCAAAGACTCACTCAATGGCTTAGTAATGCTGGCGGTTAGCATCCACGCAACGAATGCACCGAAGGCGATAGACGCGACCAGGACTACGAACAATAAATATGAAAGTCTGGTTCCAGTGCGCGCTGCAGTCTCAAACTCCGTTTGCGCAGCAACAGTTTGCAGGTCAACCAACTTATTAATTTCCTGTATCGATTTACTACTGAGTGGCTCAAGTACCGAAGTGATGACCTTGACCGCCCCTTCACCATTGAAGGCCAATGCCTGCCCAACAGCATCCTTAAAGGGTTGTTCGATTTCCTTATCTATTCTCGCTACCTCAGCCAGAATTTTCTTTTCATCTTCAGATAAACCAAGACTGACCAGTTTTACTTTTGATTCTTCATACAGTTTTCTTTGCGCCTTGACCTTGCCTTCTTCTTTTTGCATTTCGCCGACATCAGATTGAATGCCGATATTGCGCATCGCGATGCCACCTTCATACACCGAGGTCTTCATTGCATTCGCAAGCAATTGCTTTTGATTTGCAACGCTCAGATTATCTGCCATCTCTTTACGACTTGATGCATTCATCGCATTCACGATCAACATCACAACAGTGATAGCACCAAGAATAAGGGCAAAACCTGCCCCCAAACGTGTACCAATTCTAAGATTACGCAAATTCATCGCAGTCCCCTCGCCATTTAAGATTTTCTAATTTAGACAAGTAAAGATTTAGCTGACGTGATCGACCAACCCCATTTCAGGGCTAGACATCAGTTTATCGATATCAACCAGGATCAACATACGATCCTCCAACGTGCCCAGGCCAATCAAAAAGTCAGTACTAAATGTAGTACCCATCTCCGGAGCAGGTCTTACCTGCCCAGGCATCAGCGTGGTTACATCCGACACGCTGTCAACCACCATACCAACAATTCTGCCCTCGATATTCAGGATAATCACCACAGTAAACTGATCGTAGGACGGTGTGCCAAGATTAAACTTAATGCGCATATCGACTACAGGAACAATGATGCCTCGCAGGTTAATCACACCCTTCAGAAATTCCGGCGCATTAGCGATCCTGGTCACTGCTTCATAACCACGAATTTCCTGTACTTTCAGGATATCTATCCCATACTCCTCATTTCCCAAAGTAAAAGCCAAAAACTCATGACCGGCGATATCGACCGAAGCGCCTTCGTCCGAAGAGTTTGCATCGTTTTGAAATTGAGTTGCTTGAGTCATCATATGTCCTTCAAAAAATCTTTGTAGTCAATTTTAATTATTTACCAGAGCGGAGTAACGCTGGCACATCCAGGATCAAGGCAACACCGCCATCCCCCAGGATGGTTGCACCGGAAATGCCAGGCACTTTCTTATAATTCGATTCGATATTTTTTACGACAACCTGTTGCTGACCGACCAGATCATCGACAAACAAGGCAGCTTTTTTACCATCAACCTCAACAATCACGACGATGCCGTCGGATGGTTCTAAGAATTTTGGTTCAAGCGCAAATTTTTTATGTAGTGCAACCAATTGCAGATACTCGTCCCTGACCTTAATCACTTTTCCTTTACCATTGACTTCTTTCACATCGTCTGGTGCAGGCTGCAGGGACTCGACCACGTAGCCAAGTGGAAGTATGTAAATTTCGTCACCCAGCTTAATCGACATGCCATCCAAAATCGCGAGTGTGAGTGGCAAGGAGATCGTAATCGTGGTACCAAAGCCGCGCGCTGAACGTATATCAACCACCCCGCCCATCGCTGTGATATTGCGCTTGACCACATCCATACCAACGCCGCGACCGGATACGTCTGTCACTACATCCGCCGTGGAGAAGCCTGGCGCAAAAATTAACTGCCACACTTCGGGGTCTGTCATGTTGTCACTGACAGGCAAGCCATTCTGCTTTGCCTTCGCCAGTATCTTTTCTCTATGCAAACCACCACCATCGTCACTGACTTCGATAACGATATTGCCGCCCTGATGCACCGCAGATAAGGACAGGCGGCCGGTTTCGGTTTTACCAGCACTGACACGGGCAGCGGGCATTTCTATGCCATGATCGATACTGTTTCTGACCAGGTGAGTAAGCGGATCAACAATACGCTCTATCAAACCTTTATCTAGTTCAGTGGAAGCACCATAGGTAACAAACTCAACTTTCTTACCCAGCTTATTGGCCAGGTCGCGCACCATACGTGGGAAGCGTGAGAACACGTAGTCCATCGGCATCATGCGAATCGACATGACGGCTTCCTGCAAGTCACGCGTATTCCGCGTCAGGTGGGCAACACTGCTAAGCAGTCGTTCGTTCTCAATCGGATCCAGAAGCTGGGTGCGCTGTTCCAGCATCGCCTGGGTAATTACCAGTTCGCCGATCAGGTTGATCAGTTGATCAACCTTTTCTATCCCAACCCTGATCGTGGTGGATTCCTGGCTGGCAGCCGGTTTTTCGATTTCTTTTTTGGCTGCTATTTTCTTTTCTGAGCTAGGGCTGCTCATGGCGATTACTGGTGGTGTCACTGGCATTGCAGCACTTGTCGCAGCAGTGGTTTCACCTTCGAGCGGCGGAAACATTGCGTCTAATGGTTCAAAAAAACCATAGCCCAGTTCATCCTCACTGAGTTGCACCTCGGCAGCGGGAGCGGCAACCGCCTCTTCCGAAATTTTAAGGCAATCCGGATTTAAGATGAAAGAACAGATAGAAATAATATCGTCTTTGCCTTCATTGGTTTGCAAATGCAATACCATGCCATCCTTGGCGTCAGGCTCACTACTGATTTTCCCTAATAGTCCCAACTCAGACATGAGTGCATTTGCGTCGGCGTCACTTACAACAGGCAACTCTATTCTGAATGCAGAATGAAACGTTGTATTCTGGTGTTCGTCCTCTGCCAGACTCAAGGCTGGTTTTGGTGGCGGTGCTGCAGCATCGTCCTGGGACAAGGATTGCAACAGCATACGGACATCTGCCACCGCATCCTGGTCAACCGGTGAGCCCAAACGATGCCCATCAAGCTGCATCTTGAGCACATCTTTTGCCGACAAAAAAGCATCCACATGTTCGGCGGTTAAGGCCATTTCGCCTTTGCGGATTTTATCTAACAGGGACTCAAGGACATGAGTCACTTCGGTCATGTCGTTCAAACCAAAGGTGGACGCTCCACCCTTAATGGAATGCGCAGCCCGGAAAATGGCATTAAGATCTTCCGGATCTGGCGAAACCACATCGACCGCAAGCAGCAATTTTTCCTTCTCGGCCAAAAGCTCTTCTGCTTCATCAAAGAAGACCTGGAAAAACTGACTCATGTCAATCGTCATTATTACACTCCGAGATTTACATTAATGCGAAACAAGCCATGGCTTAGCCAATCACTTTTTTCACAACTTCTGTTAGCTTCTGCGGGTCGAAAGGCTTGACCAGCCAGCCATTGGCACCGGCGGCACGACCCTTTGCTTTCATATCATCACTCGACTCGGTGGTGAGCATCAGAATAGGCACTCTTTGATATGTAGCAAGTCCCCGTAAAGATTTAATCAAAGTCAAGCCGTCCATGCGTGGCATATTCTGGTCAGTCAGCACCAGATCAACGACTTGATTTCGGGCTTTTTCCAGCCCGTCCTGTCCATCTACGGCTTCAATTACCTGATAGCCAGCAGCCTTGAGGCTGAATGCAACCATTTGTCTTAACGATCCGGAATCGTCAACAGCTAAAATTGTCTTGGCCATAATTACTCCATCTACGAATGAAAGGCCCAATAGCTTGGGTTTCGCACAAAATTAAAATAATTCAATATCACCGCTATCCAGATGCTTCTGGTGAACTGCCTTCCTTAACAAACTCTGCAAATCTGCGCTCTGCTTATCAAGTCTTTGCGTTGTTTCCTTGAGCAGGGATTCCAGATCCTCATTCTCAGACTCAGTGGAAATATCATCACCAACCACACCCAGGGTCACCAACACTTCACGCAAGCCTTCACAGCGCTGCATCGTTCTGGATATAAGCTGACTGGTCAGATCCTGAAACTGCAGGCAGGTCACAGCAGAATTGATATGTGAGGCAATTTCACTCTGTATCAGCTTGAGACGGTCTACACTTTCATTAGTCACCGCACCTGAGTTAATGATCAGATTGATTTCATCCTGCTCTTTGATTACCGCAGAGTGCAGAGACATGAAACTGATACCCAGTTTTTCTATTGCCTCACCCAGTAACAAAGCCGTCTGGGCGAGGTCCGTTTCCACCTCGGATAAATGGGCACTGCTGTGATCAGAGACACCTGACAGCAGCTGTTTTACCTGGGGACCGAGCATTTTCTCTTTGGACATCTTGAGCATCCCGTATGCGTAAAATAAACAAGCGATGCAAACTTAAAGGTTACTTTGTACCTTTTACTGTCACTTCTGCTTTTGAATCTGATTGACTGGTTACTTCGACTGAGCCACCATCCTGAGATGCCGACTCCTCTGCTTTTTTATTCATCACGATGATGCTGATTCTTCGATTAACCGGATTGTAGGCATCCTGCTTATCAAACAATACTGATGAGGACAGCCCTACTACGCGCAGCACCTTAGACTCGTCCATACCACCGTAAATCAATTCGCGGCGCGATGCATTAGCGCGATCCGCTGACAGTTCCCAGTTGCTATACCCCTTTTCACCTAAGCCATAGGGCGTTGCGTCGGTGTGACCGGATAAACTGATGCGATTCGGCACCTCATTGAGCGCCTTACCAATCTCATGCAAAATTTCACGTGTATAGGGTTGCAGATCCGCCCTGGCCAACGCAAACATGGGTCGGTTCTGCTCGTCCACCATCTGAATACGCAAACCTTCGGTCGTAATGTCCAGCAACAACTGTTTTTTATACTGCTTTAAGGTTGGGTTCGATTCAATCACGGCCTCAATTTTTCCTTTGAGATTCTTCAGGCGCTCAGCCTCTTCTTTTGCGAGCGCTGCTTCCGCTGCCTGCAGGTTGTAAGTTTTCTTAGGTGAATCAATATCACCTTTACGGTTCTGGCCTTCTCTCAAACTGAGATCCTTACCACCACCTTTGATCACACTCGAGCTGTCACCACTACCATCCCCGCCAGCCATCGCAACTTTCAATGGGGTCTGAAAATATTCAGCAATACCCTGCAGATTTCCTTTTGCCGTTGACCCAAGTAACCACATCAACAGAAAAAAAGCCATCATTGCCGTTACAAAATCGGCGTAGGCGATTTTCCACGCACCACCATGATGACCACCGCCAGCTTTCTTAATACGCTTGACGATAATTGGCCTGAGTTCCTCATTTGCCATCACACTACCCCAGAAGACTTTTTATTATTTTGATTTAGACTGCTTAATATGTTCTTCCAGCTCACTAAAGGTTGGTCTTTCGGTTGAATAAAGCACTTTACGACCAAATTCGACAGCCAACGCTGGCGCATACCCGTTCAGACTGGCAAGTAAAGTAACCTTAATGCACTGAAAGGTTTTCGAGGCTTCATCATTTTGTTGCTCCATCAAACCTGCCAGAGGACCAACGAAACCATAGGCAAGCAAAATACCTAAAAATGTCCCCACCAAAGCGTGAGCAATCAGAATCCCGAGCTCGGCGGGCGGAATACCAACTGACTCCATCGTATGCACCACCCCCATCACCGCAGCAACAATACCGAATGCCGGCAAGCCATCACCTAACTTCGCGATAAAGTGGGCCGGAACAGCAGCTTCATGGTGATGCGTTTCGAGTTCGTTATCCATCAGGTTTTCGATCTGAAAAGCGTCCATATTTCCGGATACCATCAGCCGCAGATAATCACAGATAAACTCCATCAGATGATGATCATGAACGATCAAACCATACTTACTGAACAAAGGACTGTCGTCAGGCTTCTCGATATCACCCTCAATGGACATCAAGCCTTCTTTTCGCACCTTGGTCAGTACATCAAACATCATGGTCATCAATTCCATGTACAGCGCCTTGGTGTACTTAGAGCCTTTGAACACAGAAGGAAGGGCCTTGAGAGTCGACTTAAGACTCTTGGCATTATTACCAACCAGCGACGCACCGACTGCAGCACCACCAATCATTAACAATTCAAGTGGCTGAAACAATACGGCCAAGTGGCCGCCTGACATGACGAAGCCGCCAAACACCGACCCCATTACAACTAAATAGCCAACGATGACTAACACAGAACATTACTCCCTGAAGGAAAATCAAAGCATAAATCACTTACGTTTATCATATCAGTCCAACCCAGAGGAAGCATGAAAAAACGCGGGAATTTCTTGCGAAAAACTAAAAAATTTCCAGAAACCAACAGCAAGAAACTAAAATTCACATTTTCCAGCCGTATAAATAAATTTCCTCGTATCCACACTGTATTGCAAAATCCGGCTTTCTTCCATGAACAACAAACTCATAACTGATAAATATTGTTCCAGGCAACATTTCCTGCTGCACTTTTCCCCACAGGTCTGACATCACCACTGGCGACAAATAGGCATACACCACATCAAAAGCAGCCAAGTCGATTTCTTCATAATTCCCAAAGTGAATGCGAACATTTGTCTCGCGCCTTAACTTCGCTCTGCACCAGCTAACGATGAAGGGGAACAAAGCCAGCTCAATTCCGGCATATCTAAATCGCGGAAATTTTTCAGCTAAACCAAAAAGCACTCCGCCAAAACCAGACCCCACATCCAGCACGGCCAGTGATTTTTCAGGACTCAGTTGTTGCGCCAGCATTTCCACTGCGCGTTCAGGTGAGGGATAGTAAGGTACCCGACTAAACAAAGTCGCGCCACAGATGGCAAACAAAAGCAAGAAGAGAATAAGATAGAGCTGGGGATTCAACTGCAAAGACGTGGCCAAGCAAACGAGCCAGGGGAATAACGCCTCAATAACGCACCACCACCAGTCCAAGCGCAGAATACAGGCTGCCAGCGACGCCGCGCAAGAAAGTGCAATAACAAAATAAAGGGGGTAAATCGGGACATTCAGCGTGCGATGTATCAGATTTACTGAAACCAGCACAAGGAAGAAACAAATCAGCTGAATCAACAGTGCGACCAGCGTCACCGGAATGACAGGCCGACGATCCGGAGTGAGCTTGAACAAGTCAAATAAAAAACGAAACTTAAGCAACCCACCTCCAAATTAAACTCAGGCAACCATCGCCATCTCCGCATCTTTCGCTTTTTTTGTTTTGCCAGCACGGGATGGGACGTGACACAGACCACAGCGATACTGATCATGCAAATCAAGTGAGTGAGCAACGAAATGACCACCACATTCACTACAACGGGCAAATGTTAACATTTTTCCCTCAAAAAATCGAACCAAAGTCCAGGCACGCGTCAACGATAGCAAAGCATCATCAGGGTTGATGCAGCCGACCTGCTCCAGGTAAAGCTTGTAGGACTTAACAACGGCCTCGATGCCGGTGATTTCAGCGTGTTCATTGAGGTACTTGTAGATATTCATGAACAGTGACGAATGGATATTCGGCTGCCAGGTCACAAACCAGTCTGTCGAAAAAGGCAGCATCCCCTTAGGAGGAGAAACACCCTTCAGCTCCTTGTAAATCTTCAATAAGCGCTCGCGAGACAAAGAAGTTTCCGACTCAAGCAATTGCAAGCGTGCACCCAACTTAACCAGTTCTATTGCCAACTGAATCTCATTAGCTTCATTTACAACACTTTTGATCGCCATGTTCGCCTCACCCTTTGTTTTTAAAAAAGAAATTAATGAATCTCTTCAACTGGCTGACCAGCCATCAGAATGGCTGCATGGGAGTGTGCCAAAGCACGTTCTTTGTTGTAATTGGTCAACATGCAGAGAATCGCGCTATCTTCGAAACGGAAACGGGCAAGCATCATATTAGAGCCAGCCAACTTCAGTATCTGAGAGTTATTCAAACCTTCAATTAAATCTGCAATTTCTTTACCTATTCCCAAACGGAAAATTGCAGTCGCTTTATCAGCACGTATCATTTGCTGAGCAAGCATCAAGTAGCTTAAGTTTGCATCGCGAATTTCCGCCATCATATCGTTCTGTGTCATTTCCGCACCCTCCAGTCCATTTTTCGAGACAAGTTCATTGCCGTTGAGACACATTGTGCTTGGACGAAAAAAACCGAGGTATAGGCAAAAGTAGATATTTACGGACAGAATATGACAAATGCGCGCATAGGAAATTAACCTACGCACGTAAGACATTCTCTATTTCGTTTAAAACAGAGAAAAATTGAATTTTTTAACTACTAGCAAGAAAACAGAAAATAACCCTGATAAAACAAAGACTTAGCTTAAATTAGACAGTTTTTTCTTTTCTCTTATTACTATTAACGGCACTAAAAACCAGAACTTTAGGGTTAATCGCAAAAATTTTTAAATATTTTTTCCTACAATTTGATAACGGCAGGGAATAAAAAAACTTTAGGGCAACTGTCGTTTTTTTGATGGAAATTTTGCGAGAGTGACGAAATTTGGTTCGAAAATAAAAAAATCGCAACTGAACTTAGCTCAGTTGCGATTTTTAAATATGGCCATTTGAAGCTTTTTTCCTGAGGCACTTAAAAGGTCTTGAGGCACTTCCATAGTACTTACGACAACATTATCCCGTCCATAAAGGCGAAAAACTAATGGTACAGACGGTCTTTATTGCAAGCGCCACAAACAATCCTGCTTGCCTTGCTTATCTAGACCTGCCAACAATTTTTCATGCTCATCTAATTCGGCCGCGTCAGCTGCAATGCACACCATGTCGTCGGTCTCAAGTGCTTCGACTGGCAAATCAACAACTACTTGCACAACATCTTCTTCTATGTCGATAGCAAAACTGTTTTGCCCACGTGACATTGCCAGAAAAACATCGGCCAGTAACTCCGCATCCAGCAAAGCGCCATGCAGCTTTCGATGCGAGTTCGAAATGTCATAGCGGTCACACAAAGCATCGAGAGAGTTTCGCTTCCCTGGGTGCAATTCCTTCGCCTGAACCAGGGTATCAGTGACATGGCTGACATGATCAGCAAAATTTCCCAGACCGATTCTGGCGAACTCTGCATTTAAAAATGCGACGTCGAATGGCGCATTATGAATAACGACTTCCGCGCCACGGATGTATTCGCAAAACTCTTGCGAAATCTCCGCGAATTTAGGCTTATCCGATAAAAACTCAGTCGTAAGTCCATGCACTGCGAGCGCACCTTCTTCTGAATCGCGCTCAGGATTAATATACTGGTGAAAATTATTACCAGTAAGTTTGCGATTAATTAACTCAACGCAACCAATCTCGATAATACGGTTGCCATCACGCGGACTAAGGCCCGTGGTTTCGGTATCAAGGACAATTTGCCTTAATTGTTGTTCCATACGTTTTTCCCTGATTCATCAAAGACCCAATGCAGACTTATCTTTGCAGTTGAACTCTGATCAAAAAACTTTGCATTCATACCTACCTGAGCGGCATACACTAAGTCCGCCCCAGCAGAGACAAATGGTAATTCACTCCTGACCCAAAAAGGTATATTCAAAGACTGGAAATGACTTTTCATATCACGCGTGGGCCTGTCAATTGCCAGTTTCATGCGCTCTCCTCCTCTGCGCAGATGTAAAGCCAATGGTTGCTGAGACAACCATTCGGACGCAATTCCCTGTTCTGCAGCTTTAAAATGCAATACGCCACCATAGGCCGGAAATGCCAAACAGGATTCACCTTTCCAGGTGAAGCTGACCTCATCCAAACCAGACAAGCTACCCTCGACTTGCCGCAGGTAGACCGCGGCCCGGTAGCGGTGCAGCACATGTTCGCCGCAATGAATTTCTATACGCGCATCCGTTTTTGCATAAAAAAGCTGCTTAAACATTTCCTGCAGTCTTGCCGTCGAAGGCAGACGCACACCTTGCTGACTTAACCAATGCCTGAAAACATGGGCTGCCCGGCTTTCGCCCAGCGCCACCAGCCTGGGAACCAGCAACTGGCCGTCTTGCGTACAGTGCATCAGGTCCGAGGCTGCCATTTCCTCAATCAAATCCCGTGCTGCACTGACATGCCTGGCACCACGCGACATTCGTGCAGCAAAGCCAGGGTAAATTTCTTCAAGCACAGGCATCACTCTGTGTCTTAACGCATTTCTGCGGTAACGCACATCCGCATTTGACTCATCTTCTACGAAGGCAAGCGCATGCAGGCGCTGGAATTGCTCTAACTCCTCACGACTGGCCTCAAGCAAAGGGCGGACAATCAACAAAGCCGGATCGCCCAGCAACCCGGGCGCAACATTAGACAAATCCATACCCGACAGTCCTGCCAGCCCAGAGCCGCGCAACATTTGCATCAGTATCGTTTCCGCCTGATCATCCTGGTGATGTGCGGTCATCAAATGACTCACACGATGAGTGATGCAAAGCTGACCAAGCGCGGCATATCTTTCCTTGCGCGCCCCAGCCTCAAGCCCTAGTCCGGAAGTCAAATCCACATTAACTCTGATGGCATGAAAAGCAATTCCCAGTTCGCCACACCTAGCCTCACAATGCGTAAGCCAATCGTCTGCATTCGGACTTAATCCATGATGAACATGGAAGGCATAGAGAGGAATTTGGTGCTGGCGACTATACGCATGGGCCAGGCTTAACAATACGGAGGAATCCAGACCGCCGCTATAAGCGACGGCCAGGCTGAGCGCTTGATTAGCACTGCTTTTCTGAAGACAAGAACCTAGGACATCCGAAAATTTGCGTCTGAGCGCAATTTCATTCTTGTCAGATTTCATTCAGTAACTTTAGTTTCCTTAAACTTACCATAACTCATGAGCTTCTCATGACGGGCAGATAACAAATCTTTGGTTTTCACGCCCTGGAACTGGCGCAGGGTATCCGCCAGAGCACGCTTGACCAGTGCGCACATTTGCTTAGGATCACGGTGTGCACCACCCAAAGGTTCATTGATAATTTTATCGATCAGACCCATCGCTTTCAAACGGTGTGCCGTCAGGCCCAGTGCTTCAGCAGCATCGGAGGCACGGTCAGAAGTCTTCCATAATATGGACGCACAACCCTCAGGAGAAATCACCGAGTAGGTTGCATATTGCAGCATCAGCACGGCGTCACCGACTGCGAGTGCCAGCGCACCACCGGAACCACCTTCACCAATAATCGTTGTGATCAGAGGTACTTTCAGCTCAGCCATCACATACAGATTGTGGCCAATCGCCTCGGACTGACCACGCTCTTCCGCATCAATCCCAGGCCATGCACCAGTCGTATCAACGAAAGTAAATACCGGGATATCGAATTTTTCGGCCAGCTTCATGAGGCGCATGGCTTTACGATAGCCTTCAGGCTTAGGCATACCAAAATTGCGCAAAGCACGTTCTTTAGTGTCGCGACCCTTTTGATGTCCCATCACCATACAGGCCTGACCGTTGAAGCGTGCCAGACCACCAACGATGGACTGGTCGTCAGCAAAACTGCGGTCGCCATGCAATTCATGAAAATCAGTAAATATCTGATTGATATAGTCCATCGTATATGGACGCTGCGGGTGACGGGATATCTGAGAAACCTGCCAGGGAGTCAACTTAGCATAGATGTCTTTGGTCAACATCTGACTTTTCTTAGACAATCTGTCGATTTCTTCCGAAATATCTACAGCAGAATCATCTTGAACGAATCGCAGCTCTTCAATTTTTGTTTCGAGTTCTGCAATGGATTGCTCAAAACTCAGGAATGTCGTTTTAGTCATCGTGCCTCCTTCAATCTACACGAGTTAAAAATGCGAAGAAACATCTGCATATATCACTACTACCAAGCATGACGCACGTACAAATTGCGCGGCAAATTCAGCAATCAGGACAAGAAAAAGGCGGATGAATCTTAATATACTTGCTACTTAAAAGAGACTGAAGAACCAGAATCCAGTAAGACGGACAAGATTAAATATCAAAAACAGGCTATCTGTCCAGCTTAGAATACTTCCTCGGAATGAGATTCTGCTATCTACCCTCTTCTGCATGCATTTCACGGGATTTTAAAATTTACCACGTTCCGCACGTGTTCAATTTATTAATTCCAGAAACACCCAATGCCGGCTACTTCTTTGATAAGATGTGATTTTGTGTGCTACCGTTTAGCATTACAGCCTTTGCGTTCAGACTACTAAAATGATTACAAGCCAGAACACTATGCGTCATCTACTGAAAAGCCTTTTTGTCACATCATCCCTTGTCTTGGCATTTGCCTCTTCTTCCGCCAGCGCCGATGAGGCCGCTGACATCGGTAAGTTACTGCGTGCCGGGCAGACCTCGGAAGCCTTGCAAAAAGTCGATGCAGCATTGGCCAGCAAACCCAAAGATGCGCAGATGCGCTTCCTGCGCGGCCTGATATTGACAGAGATGAATAAGTCAGCTGAGGCGATTACTGTATTCACTAAACTCACCGATGATTATCCTGAGTTACCTGAGCCCTACAATAATCTCGCCGTACTCTACGCAGCAACCGGTCAATATGACAAAGCGCGTGCTGCCCTGGAGATGGCCATACGCACCAATCCAACCTATGGCACTGCGCATGAAAATCTGGGCGATGTGTATGCCAAACTGGCCAGTCAGTCCTACGACAAGGCACTGCAACTGGACTCTGGTAACGCAACTGCCAAGCTAAAACTGACCTTAGTGAAAAATTTGGTTGGCAATACCACAGGTGGCACCAATCCTAGAAACAACCCGGCTCCGGCAACTACTGTGACAGCTGCCGCGCAGGCTAAACCTAGTCATGTTGTCGCAAAAGCCGATCCTGAACCGGCTAAGGCAGAAAACACTCCCGCCAAAGCTAAACCTGCTGTCGCTGCAGCGCCTGCTCAGGACAAGGATGAAGATGATGTCATGCGCGCCGTGGAAAAATGGGCGAAAGCATGGAGTAACCAGGAAACTGACAGTTATTTAGCCCACTATGCCAAAGACTTCCAGACCCCCAAAGGCGAAAGTCGCAAAGCCTGGGCTGAAGAGCGTCGCAGCAGAATTGAAGGCAAAGGTCGCATCAACGTCAAATTAGAAAGTGCTAAGGTCAGTGTTGACGGCAATTCTGCCACTGTCAAATTCCGCCAAATTTATACCTCAGACCGGCTGACCGCGAATAGCCGCAAAGTGCTTGTCATGACTAAACAAGATGGCAAGTGGCTGATCAAGCAGGAGCGCGCAGGTAGCTGATGTTTTCTGCAGTACTGAAAAATGCTTTACTTAGTAAGAGAGTAAAGCTGCGCCCTGTCGCTTCCTTTTTCTTAGTCTCACTTGTTTTGCTAACTGGCATGCATGAGGCGCATGCTGCTCGTCGCACAAAATCAGACACGATAGAACCGCCTTCCGGAGTAAGCTTACCCAACCCGGATCTGTTACTGATTGAAACTATGCGGGCGCTCTCCAACAATCAGCTCACGCTCGCTCAACAGAAAATTGATGAGCTGGTTGTGGCCTATCCGCACTTTCAATTGGCGCATCTGATACGCGGTGATTTGCTGTTGATGCATACCCGCCCGCTGCAAGGCTTTGGCAGCGCGGCCAATAGCCAGCCAGAAAAGCTCAAGGAATTGCGTGATGAGGCTGCGGCCCGTATCCGTGCTTACCAGCAGCGCCCGGCACCAGATGCGATTCCCAGGGTATTAGTTCAACTCAAGGAAGACCAGAAGCAGGCCTTAGTGGTCGATGCAAAACGCTCCCGTCTCTATGTATATGATAATCAGTCAGGTTTGCCTAAGCTGGTCAGCGACCATTACATCAGCCAGGGAAAGTTCGGTATCAATAAATTCAAAGAAGGTGATCAGAAAACACCTATCGGCGTTTATTACATCACCAGCAGATTATCTGGCAGTAAGCTGCCTGACTTTTATGGACCAGGCGCACTGCCACTGAATTATCCTAACGAATGGGACAAGGTGAATGGCAGAGGTGGCAGTGGCATCTGGCTGCATGGAATGCCTTCTGCTAACTTCAGCCGCCCGCCACTCGCTTCTGACGGCTGCGTTGTATTGACCAACCCGGATTTTCTGCGCATCGCGGCTAGCATAGACATAGGCAGAACCCCGGTCATCATTTCCGAACAACTGGAATTCATCTCAGCACAGCAATGGCAGCAAGAACGGCAATCAGCCAATAAACTGCTGGAAGATTGGCGGCTGGATTTGGAAAGCCAGAATGCGAACCGGATATTTGCCAATTACTCGCGCAATTTCAAATCGGTCCAAGGCGAAGATTTAAATGCCTGGTTTGCCAAACAACGACCATCCTGGGAAGGCTGGACCGCACCGATAGTCCGCTTAAAGGACATTACCCACTTCCGCTATCCGGGTAAAGATGAGATGCTGGTCTCTACTTTTACTATGGAACTGAGTTCCGGCAAGTCAAAGATGAGTAGCAGGAAGCGTCAATATTGGATCAAAGAATCCAATAAATGGCGCATCATTTACGAAACAAATGTCTGATGTACAGGAGATAAGCATGAAACAGCTTTATAAAAAAATCAGTTTGGTGTTTGCAGTCACTGCCGCACTCAGCGCGCCAGCTGCATTTGCGGAAAATTTACCCAAAGTCGCCTTTAAAACCAATATGGGCGAAATCGTGGTTGAGCTTTATCCGGACGCAGCACCGGTCACGGTTGATAATTTCCTTAAATATGTCAAAGCTGGCCAATACAAAGGAACGATTTTTCACCGCGTGATCAATAACTTTATGATACAAGGTGGCGGCTACGATAAAAATTTCAAAGAAAAGCCTACCCGCAAACCCATCCCACTGGAGGCTCGCGCTGCGCTGGAAAAGGGCTTGAAAAATGATGTGGGCACCATCGCAATGGCGCGCACTGAAGATCCAAACTCAGCCACGGCGCAGTTTTATATCAATGTCAAAGACAATGACTTCCTGAATCATCAGATTCTGCCCGACGGTGATCCGGTTGAATTCCTGTACCGTGGCAACAACACAGTTGCACCGAGAGCCAAGGCATTACTGGCCACGGCAGGCTACACACCATTCGGTAAAGTTATCAAAGGCATGGATGTCGTGGAAAAAATCAAAGCCGTAGAAACCGGTGATTCCCACATGATGCAAAATGTCCCGAAAAAAGACATCATCATAGAATCCGCTACTGTAATAAAATAACTTTCTTTTCATCACCTAATTAATCAACCGATCAATCACGCGATTGATCACCCGATTAACCACCAGATTATTTACCCAACTAAGGACAATTATGGCCGTTCTTCTGACTACGAACCATGGCAACATCACGATCGAACTCGATGCTGAAAAAGCACCGAAAACTGTTGCCAACTTCCTCTCCTACGTTGAATCCGGTCACTATGCCGGCACGATTTTCCATCGCGTGATTGACGGCTTTATGATACAAGGCGGCGGTTTTGAGCCTGGCATGAAGCAAAAAGACACCCAGGCGCCTATCGAAAATGAAGCAAACAACGGCTTGAAAAATGCCTTGTACACGATTGCAATGGCACGTACCAGTGCACCGCACTCTGCATCCGCTCAGTTCTTCATCAACACCAGCAACAATTCCTTCCTCGACTACCCAGGCCAGGATGGCTGGGGCTACTGTGTATTCGGCAAAGTAACTGAAGGTACTGAAGTCGTCGACAAAATCAAAGCCGTTAAAACTACGCGTTCCGGCATGTTTGCCGATGTGCCAGTTGAAGATGTCGTGATCCAAAAAGCAGAAATCATCTGATCAATGACAGCCGGATCCAAAGCATCAGGAGACGGAACACCAGCAACGCAACCAGATCTGGTTGCGTTGTTTGTTTCTGACGTACATCTGACTCCTGCGCTGCCACAAACGACTGCGAGCTTACTGCAGTTATTCACCCACAGAACCAGATTTGCCAAACAGGTCTATCTGTTGGGTGATATGTTTGAATACTGGGTCGGCGACGATGACCTGAGTGATCCCTATCATCTGGCGGTCGCTGATGCGCTCAAAGCCTTGACTGTAGCGGGTATCCAGGTTTTTTGGATAGCAGGTAACCGTGATTTTTTACTGGGTGACGCTTTCGCTGCGTATACCGGCATGCAATTGCTTAGCGATCCTTGCGAAGTACACATCGCGGGTCAGCACATCATTCTGACCCATGGCGATGCACTGTGCACTGATGACCTCGCCTACATGCAGTTTAGGAGTATGGTGCGCCAGCCAGCCTGGCAAGCACAATTTCTGAGTCAGCCGCTGGAGCAAAGAAAACAGATAGTGCAAGGCATGCGCGCGCAAAGCCGTATGCAGCAGGCTGAAAAAACCTCAGAAATTATGGACGTCAATTTAGGCGCGGTTGATGCCCTGTTCGCACAATTTAAGGCTCCGACACTGATCCATGGTCATACCCATCGCCCCGCCTTACATAGCGACGGGCTACGTCAACGTATCGTGCTACCGGACTGGGATTGCGACAACGATCAGGCTCGCGGTGGCTGGCTGGAAATCGATGCGGCAGGTGTCTTTACGCGCTGTACGCTGGACAAGCTGCCAAAATAAAGCCGAATCAGACGATACGGCCAGCCTGTATCGTCAGTATGCGGTCGCAGCGCGCAGCCATCGCCATATCATGAGTCACCAGTATCAGCGTAGAACCGCGCTCTTGATTCAGCCTGAACATAAGCTGCATAATGGCTTCCCCGGTTTGCGTATCCAGACTGCCGGTCGGTTCATCCGCAAACAATAACGCGGGTTCTGTCACAAATGCGCGTGCCAGCGCGACTCGCTGCTGCTCACCACCGGACAGATATTTAGGATAATGGCGCAAACGCTCTCCAAGTCCCACCTGCTTCAGCATCTGCTCCGCTTTACTACGCGCATCTTTATCGCCACGCAATTCCAGGGGGAGCATCACATTTTCCAAGGCATTCAAATGCATCAGCAACTGAAAAGACTGGAACACGAAACCCACATGCTCCTTACGAAACTTGGCGCGCTGATCCTCAGTCAGTGCAAACAAATCCACGCCCTGCAATGCCAGCTTACCGGAAGTCGGCAAGTCCAGCCCGGCCAGTATGCCGAGCAAAGTTGACTTACCTGAGCCAGAAGCGCCAACGATAGCAAGCGTCTCACCCGCTTGCACTGTAAAATCGATACCCTGAAGTATAGAAAGCTTGCCGGTCGCATCTTCCACCTCTTTGCGGAGCTGAACGACCTCAAGAGCCAATTGCCCGCCTTTGTTTATCGTATTAGGACTATTCATGCTGTCTATTGCCTGGAAATTAAATTGTAGATCGGTGTGCAGACTGATCATTGTAAGCCTGCTCATGCTGACTGGCACTGCGCATTCTGCCGCAAAAACCATCCTGGTGCTGGGCGATAGTATCTCAGCCGAATATGGGCTGGTACGCGGCCAGGGCTGGGTCAAACTGCTGGAGAATAAACTGGAGACCAACGGCCATACTTTCAAGGTCTTCAACGCCAGCATCAGCGGCGAAACCACCATAGGCGGCAAAAGCAGAATTCAGGATTTACTCAGCAAACACCAGCCACAGATTGTGATCATAGAATTAGGCGGCAATGATGCCCTGCGCGGCTTATCACTGCAAGCAAGCAGGGAAAATCTGCTGTACATCGTCACTAGCGCAAAAAAGGCCAACGCCAAAGTGCTGTTGACCGGCATCCAGATTCCACCGAATTACGGACCTGACTACAGTAAAAGTTTTGCTGCCATGTTCAAATCCATCAGCAAGGACGAAAAAGTACCACTGGTCCCATTTATATTTGAAGGATTTGCAGATCAGCCTGCTATGTTTCAGGCCGACCGCATACACCCGACTGCACAGGCACAGCCCATCATGCTAGGCAATGTATGGCCGCTTCTTTCCCCCTTACTCAAATAAGCACCCATGAAATATCCAGAACTCATCCAGTTCAATGACATCGCCGCGGATCTAAGTCAGTTCGATTGCATCATCGATGCGCGCAGTGAATCTGAATTTGCCGAGGACCATCTGCCCGGTGCCATCAACTGCCCTGTGCTGGATGATGTGCAGCGTATTCAGGTTGGCACTATGTATAAACAAGTTGGCTCCTTTGAAGCAAAGCGGCTGGGTGCAGCACTGGTCGCGGCCAACATCGCACAGTATTTGCAAACCCTGTTTCAGGATAAGCCACGCGAATGGCGGCCTTTGATTTACTGCTGGCGCGGTGGCAATCGCAGCGGCTCTATGGCCCATATTTTTTCTAAGATAGGCTGGCCGGTCGCTCAACTACAAGGTGGCTATAAGGCCTACCGGCAGCATGTAAACGAACACCTGCCCACTCTGGCACAAGCGATAAATTGGCATGTGATTTGTGGCACCACCGGCAGTGGAAAAAGCCGCATGCTGACTGCACTCTGCAAGGAAGGCGCACAGGTGCTGGACCTGGAACAACTCGCCTGCCATAAGGGATCGGTACTGGGTCTGACACCAGGTACGCAGCAACCATCACAAAAACAATTTGAAAGCCACATCTGGTCTGCACTCACACAATTTGATCCGTCCAAACGCGTCTATGTCGAAGCTGAAAGCAAAAAAGTAGGCAATTTACGGGTGCCGGAACAACTGATGGAAGCCATGCGTGCTGCGCCCTGTACGACACTGGAGCTAGATATGCCGCATCGGGTCAGTCTGCTCAAAGAGGAATATGCGCATTTCCAGTCTCAGCCTGAGCGGCTCATCGAACAACTAGGCTATTTATCCCAATTGCATGGCAATGACAAAATCAATGCATGGAAGCAGTTGGTCAGAAGTGAACAACTCGACGCACTGGTACTCAGTCTGTTACGTGAACACTATGATCCTGCCTATCTGAAATCCATCAATAGCAACTTTAAACAGTTCGCAAGCGCGCAGACCGTCCGCCTGCATGATCTGACACCCGAGGCTATGCAAGAGACGACAAGACTGATACTCAGCCAATAGGCGATTCTCCATCCATCTCTTTCCACTCGCTCCTCAATGAGCATGCCAGGTACCTATCCCTTGGTACCAGGCGCGCCTCGCAAATCAACGTTTCCTTAATTGCAAACAATTGTCAGTTAGCGCGCAGCGCTGCGCTGCCAGCTTAGAAACTCAATTAATATACAAAAGTCATTAATTTATTGACAATTAGCAATTGTCGCTTAATGACAGGCATTCATTTCTGTTTCCCATCCAGGAGCCCCATCATGCCCCAACGCTTCCACCACCCGCGTGCGCTCAGCATTTCCGGTCCGGCGGTGAC
>NZ_JACOGD010000011.1 GCF_014284235.1 Cognatundibacterium curvum | reverse complement strand
GTTTCTAACCTGCTGTTAGCACCTGGGTCTATATCAATACTGTATGCACAAAATGAAATAGTCCATTTCATCACGGCGGTTTCTGGTGTTTCATGGTCAGACATGAATAGTCCTTTCAACATTTCTGCTGCACCTGCGGGTGCAGAGGTGGCCAAACCCAGTGCAGCACCACTTGCTTGCAGCAGCCAGCTACGGCGTTGTGAATAGAATGGATGATTCATTTTCATGTCCTTAAAAGCAGTCTTGCGTCGGCATCAGAAAACTAGTCTTTCCCCGGCCCAGTCTGAAACAAGCGCACGATCTCTGGTTTAGGGCTGGCCTGACCATTCCAATGGGCACCGGGTTTGAGCGCGAAACGTTGTACCCGGCCTACCGGTAAAGGAATGCGGTGTGTTCCCTTGACCAAGGCTGCCGTGATCTGATTCGGATCGTCTCCCACTGTGACCTCTACCGCTGACATATCGTCGTCCCCGGGAAGATAGGCGTTGTCTTCCAGTTGCCGTCCTGGGTACAACTGATCAAACGCTGCGCGCACCTCATGCAAATCGGATTCAGCACCGGTACGCTGCCGTAAATAGAATTCCAGCCAAAGGTAATGGCGCTGTCCTGCCTTGTCCTCGAACCACAATTTAGCTGTCTCCGGAATACCACGCATTGCAGCGACTTGCTGGTAGACCGACAGCTCCCAGGCAGCGATGGTTTCAAACTCACCATTGCCCTGATAACTGTCCAGCTCTATCAGACGCGAAACATTGCCTGCCAGGGTATGACGCCAAGGGAACTTGACGCGTATGCTACGCATATACCAGTCGGGATTCGCCTGCCAGCCAGCCTTGATGCGCTCTATGGTTTCTGGCTTAAAGCGCCAGGCCTTTAACTCTTTCCAGCGGTCTTCATTGAGAGTAAAGGTACCGCCGGGTAACCGCGCGTTGTACTGGCGCACATCGATATCGCGGATAACTTGCGCACGGAAAGTTTGTAATTCCACCTGATGGGTATAACCACTGGCCCACAACATAATGTAGCCTTGTGGTGCTATGCCAAAACGCAATTCAGAAAAGCGTGGCACGACCGATCCATAGCTGATGTTTTTAATCACGACTTTGGGCTGCTTAAAAAATAATTCATAGATACGGCGCAACGGCAATTCTGCATCCAGCCGGTAAAAACGGTCTTCCTGATAATCGTAATAACTTAAGTGTATGGTTTTGGGTAGCCGCCCCCCCTTGGGATTGGTACCGCCCATATCACTACTGCCTGCACCCCAGCCTGCGCCAAACCCGGAAAAAAACCGCGCTACGTCTTCACCCTGAGCATCTTTGAGCCAGTTATCTGCCCATAGGGTTTCCAGCCTGGAATTAGCCGCTCTATCGATATCAATGCCGTATTTACAGAAAGAGATTTCCCATTCCATCACGGCGGTTTCTGGTGTTTCCTGCTTAAACATGAAGAATCCTTTCAACATTTCTGCTGCACCTGCGGGTGCGGCAGTCGCCAGACTTAGCGCGGCACTACTGGCTTGCAACAGCCAGCTACGGCGTTGTGAATTGAGGGGTATGATGGTTTGGTCTGGTTTAACCCATTTCATGATGACGTCCCCAGGTGATTGGCGTGGGATAGCGCGCCCACATACCAGTTTTGTTATCGTTGGCAGACACATGCAGATAGGCATGGCGGAAGGCCTTGGCGCGCTCTGTGCCCAGCTGTGCATTCAATTCCCAATTGATACGGGTGGGCTTGCCCGGTTTGAACGCGTGCTCTTGCACCAGCTGACGTAAAGCAGTCTGTATCTCTGCAATGGCAGGGGTTTGTGCGATCATATTTAATTGTTCGCTATAGCGGCTTACGGTATAGCGCTCTGCCATATCGACCATTAATGCAAGCGCGACCTTGTAATAATCACCGCTGATACTGCGTTGATGCCGATATGGATGCGAGGTACTGGCTTTTTTATCTGATGCCTGATACCAGCCTTGTTGATACACAAAATCCTGCGATCCTTGGGTTACGCCCTGATCCGGATGCCAGCCAGGTGGCACCAGATCCCTGACTTCAATCTCGCTTTTGTTTGCATCGCAGACATAGCCGCCGCCCACGTCGGAATGGGCACCCGGTATGCCCAGTTCAAACCCCATGGGTACGCTGAGATTGTTTATGCTGACCCTGGCTTTAAGCGCACTGTCTATCGTCGTGTCTGAAAAACACAGACGGTATTCATCCAGAGCAATCAAATGAAACACCCGTCGCGCACTGTCTGCACTAAATCGTAAGCCCAGATCATTCACATCATTGCCATAGACGATGCCTTCGGAAGACACGGTATCGAATAGCCCGACAAAATTCACCACAACCTGAACCTGGCTCCAGTCATCAGTAAAATGCCTGGCGATCTCATGCTGATCGCGTAACAAATGGGCGAAATGCCGTGCAGTGGCAGCCCCCCGGCTGAAACCATAAAGATTCAGTTCCAGGATGGCTGGCGGCCCCAGCTTTCCCCGATGTTTCATGACTTTTCTTTGTAAGGGCTCAAAGGCCGATTGTGCACGAGTCTCGATGCCAGTTTCACCGGTGCCTAAGGCATAACCAGCCATCGCATCGCTTTCAAACTTAGTTGTTCCCATACCTTCGATATACACGCCGACATCAGAACTGAACTCATCCAGCCCGATAACTTTCCACATCCGCGCCACATTCGACAGCGCATTGTCATAACTGGTATCTTCACCGCCATATTTTGCCCGGGTCGCCGCATCTGCTTTTTCTACGTTGTAGTAGTTATTGCGTGTGCCATCAAAAAACAGATTGGCCTGGATTTTATCGACCTGCACGATATGTTCGGTATCGTCGCCAGGCGTGGTGCCAGTTATGCTGTTGTACAGTCCTTGTTCCATGGTCTTCCTCTCAAGATCCGGTATGGTCTGGCTGCCTGCTGGCTGCTTTGATTTCCAGGTTTGCGCTCTGATTACCGCTGCCTACCCGTTGAGCGCAACCAGAGGTATCGGTCACACCATTGACGATGCGTCCAGAGGCAGTCTGAATGTGGTAAGCAAAATGCGCTACCGGACGACCCGCCATATCCTGCAAAACAAACATTTCGTTATAGGGCGTGGATTCCGGCAAACTCTTAACCGGCAAATGCTGTGGCCCGGTCGTTGTATGCGTCGCCGCGTGGCCGGTGTAGCGGCCGCTGCTGCCTTGTTCGATACCGGTGGCGCTCCATTTTTTGTAGCTGCCGCCGCCGTTGATGACGACTTCCTGACGGGCGCTCAGTTGTATCGTTTCGGCGCTGTGGCTGAGGTCGAGTTTAGTGAGCAGGTTCACGCTGTTTTGCAGTGCCTGAATTTCGATATCGGCCTGGGCAGAGATCAGGCGGATATCGAATTTTTTAGCAAACAGCCGTATCGCCTTGCGCGCACTCGCGAGCAGGCTGTGGCCGCTGCTGAGGCTGATGTGTTGTTCGGCGGTGATCGCGTGTTGGGTGGCGCTGTGTTGTTGGGTGCTGCCTGCGGTGGTGCTGGCGATGCCTGCAGGGCTGGTGATCAGGATGTGGGGCTGGCTGAATTCGGGGAAGTGGTTTTGGTTTGTGCTGGAGGTATTGCTGGCCTTGTTTGTGTTCGTGTTCGCTGTGCCTGCGATTTCTGCATTTTGTTGTTCGAGGTCTTGTGCGACCTGAGGCTGATCTGTGGGTTCCTGCGCTCCGGCTTGCTGGGCGGCGTCGGCCAGGCTGGCGTGCAGGCTGTGTGCATGTTGCAGCCGTTGTGCGCTTTCGTTCAGGCTGGTGTGATGCTGCTGGGCCTGGGGCCGTGCTTCGCTGCTGATCAGGAGGCCGTCTTTGGCGCGGACAGCGCCGTGGCCGTCGGTGCGTAGTTCAAAGCCTTGGCCGCGTGGATCTTGCCGTCCACGGTTGTTGTCGATGCGGGTGATGTGTCCGAGGCTGAGCTGGCTGTGTTGGTGGTCGCTTTTAAGCTGGAGCTGAATTTGTTGGGCGGTGTCGTCGAGGATGAGGTGATTGCTGCGACCGGCGCTGGCATTGCCTCCACCCTCGGTGAGTTCGCGGCTGCGCAGGCCGGTCAGGGCTTGCTGACTGGGTAGCTGCCAGGGTGGCAGGTTGTTTTGATTGTGCAGGCTGCCGCTGCAAACCGGTTGATCCGGGTCGCCACCGATAAAGCTGATCAGGACTTCTTGTCCTATGCGCGGTATGCTGAGTTGACCAAGCTGATTACCAGCCCAGGCTTGCGCGACGCGTACCCAGCAACTGCTGTTGTGATTGCGTTTGCCGTAGCGATCCCAGGGGAACTGGATTTTAATGCGACCGTAGACGTCGGTGTAGAGGTTGTTAGCAGCGGTGTCAGGATCAGGGCCGGTCACACGGGCGACTTCGGGGCCTAGGCTGCGTGGCTTGGCTTGTGTCAGTGCGGGACGCAATATGCAGTTGCTGGGCTGGACGTGGAAGTCGGTTTGGATTTGCCAGAGGCCAGGGTCGATTGGCTGACTGATGGTGGAATGTGGTACAGCGGAATTCGACAGATTATTTGATACATCACGCTGCGTATCTTCACTCACATTTTGTAGTGTAAATGTGGTGTGCAGAATCAGGTATTCGATGTTGGCGGCGGCTTGCGGATAGTCAGTGAGTGTAAAACTCATGCCCGGTGCCAGGCCGCGTAAATAGGCGCTGCCTTTGGCGCGCTGGCCGTGCTGACGGCGTTCTTGCAGGCGGATTCTGGCCAGGTAATCGCCTTGTGGTTCAGTCTGATTAAGCGCATTGTCACTGCCTGCATTCGGCTGACTGTAATTACTGCCTGCATTCGCATCGCGCCATAAATACACTTCCTGATTCGCATGGCCGGTAGGGCGAGCATCGCTGAAACCCGCATCCAGACTGGCTTCTGGCCGGGTGTAGTCGTAGTCGCGGCTGGCGACGCTGCCGCTGGTGAGGCGATGTTCGGGACTAAAGGCGTGGATGTAATCGCGGTCGGTCTTGTGACCTGGTGGGTAGTAAGGCAGTGTGACGTAAGCCGCAGAGGCGGTGTGAAACGCGGCATTGTGATCGGACAGGATGAGCCGGTGTACGCCTGCGCTGTGTTCGAAATGGTAGTTGATGCCCCATTCCTGCATCAGCCTCACGACAAACTCCAGATCGGTCTCGTTGTACTGCACACAGTAATCGCGCAGCGGATAGCGTTCGATCAAACGACGCTCGACTGCAAACGGATAATCGGCTAATACGGCAAGAATAGTATCGACGGGAGTCTGATTCTGAAACACCTTGCAATCGCTGGAGAGACTCGCGAGATGCAGCCAGGGTTGCAGCGTACATTCAATCACGGCATGGCGGCTGTCTAGACCGACGAAACGCGCCGCCGTCACGACAGCCGACAACTCACGCACACCTGCACCCACGTTCACCGCAGCGCCACCAGGCAGACCAGACACAAACGAGCCCCTGCCTTCGAGTTCAATGTGGCAGGTGATTTCTTTGCCGATCACGTAGTCAGGATGGAAGGCGGTGCCAGGTTTTGCGCCTAAACCCAAGTCAGCAAAACCTGTCACGTCACTGCTTTGCAAGCGCAGCGTGTAGCTGAATAAAGTATTGATGCCATCGCTGCCGCACAGACTCAGAGGACTGAAATGAGCCAGCCCACCTGCCGTCACCGCCGGACCGGAAATGCTGAGTGCACGCGGGTGGTGGAAGCGGTTAGGCATGATAGGGCTCCTCTACAAAAATAGAAATACTTATAAAATAGTTACTTACTATTTTTACATTCTACCCAGATGTGTACAGCTTGAGCCTGAAAATGGAAACGCTGTCACCATTATTAACAATGTTGCATTAAATTATGCAAATAGGACTTACGCAAAATTGTTCCGGCAAGGCATGGCGACGCAGGCAGTACGCGCAGTAAGACACGGAACCATAACGCAGCTGAGGCAGTTTTGCGTAAGTCCTAACAAATAGTGGGCGTGGGTGGTGGCTCTATACAGTACAAGAAACAGCAACATGAAAATACAAAGACCAAGTAAACACAAGGCTTAGCGAACAAAAAGCCTCGGAAAGGCGCAGCGGTGTTAGGTGTTTGTCTTGGGGATGTTCGCGCAGCATGGCCTGGGTGAGCGCAAGCATCACCGCTAATTAGCGCAGCAAGCTGTTCAGCTTCCGCAGTCCTGAAGCAAGTCTGATATTGTCCAAAACCTCAAGCGTACTGTGTGCAATTTGCGCAATATCAAGAGCCAAAGCGCCCACTCAGAGTAAATTCATCGCAGTTCCTCCGTCTAAGCGTGCACAGCAAAAATTCAGATTTTTAGAACAAGACACCCACAGAGGACAGACGCGACATAAAGCCATAACCCAGCTTGCGTGCTTTTACGTCCGTCCAGCCAAATTCAAAAACAGGGAGATTTAAGATGAGTGCCAGGAATTTCCATCCGGTTTCTGTCGATATCATTCATCAGGAACACGAGCATTTATCCGCCGTAATCCAGGGCATGCTGTACTTTGTACGCTCAGTCAAACAAGGCGGACCGGTGCCGGATCTGAAGGTATTCCGCGCCATGTTGTACTACATCGCGGAATATCCTGAAAAAGTCCATCATCCGAAAGAAGATCAGTATCTGTTCGCCAAAATCAAGCAACGCACCCATCAGCTCGATGCTGAACTCGATGCGCTGACCGAACAGCACAGCAGTGGCGAGGCCTTAGTCCATCGCCTGCAGGATGCCTTGCTGCAGTATGAATTCCAGGGTCAGCCCGCATTCGACAAATTCTATGAACTGGTCGAGCAGTATGCCAAGTTTTACTACGCGCATATGCGCAAGGAAGAAGATGTGATCATGCCGGTCGCCAGACAGGTGTTGTTTGTCGATGACTGGCAGGAAGTGGATGCCGCCTTTATGAAAAACCGTGAGCGGCTGGACGACAGTGGCGAACGCTATCGCTATGAACAGTTATTCTCACTGATCGTGAATATCAGCCCGGCGCCTATCGGTGTGGCTGACCCGCTGTAATTCTTCGATTTAAATCCCCCCGCTGCAAACTGCTGCTAACTACGTTAAAGCCGGATCGTGTGCCTAAGCCACGGTCCGGTTTTTTTACGACTGCTTCATAATAGTTCCACATTACTCAGCGTCAAAAAACTGCTTTCACGGATAGTTTGCACAAAGTCGAGCAGATAGGCTTTGGATGACATGGCTGGCAGGCAGCTCGCATACAGGCGTCCGGTCAAGCCATCGGCGCTGATTTTTTTGGCCAGCACATAATTACGGCTCAGGTAGTTTTGCGCCGCCCATAAAGGCAAGGTCGCGATGCCGCGTTTACTCGCGACTAACTGCAGCATCGCGACTGTCAGTTCAGTTGTCCTGCGTGTGGTTTTGATACCGGCTGGCCGCAACACCTGGCGCACCACATCCAGCATGTCATCCGGTACCGGATAGGTAATCAGGGTATCGCTGGCGAAATCCTCAGCCACCAGATAATCACGCGCCGCCAGATGATGATCTTTGGCGACCAGCGCCACGATTTCATAGCGGAACAGCGGATGGTAATCAACCACCTCATCGGCATCACGGTCAGCCACAATCGCAATATCGGCGCGGTGTTCATGCAGCAAAGCGATAGGATCGGCATGAAAGCCCGACACGATATCAAGCTCAACCGCAGGCCAGCGTTGCCGGAAAATATCCATGGCTGGCATCAGCCAGTCAAAGCAGGTATGGCATTCCACTGAGATTCTTAACTGCCCGGCCTCGCCTTGCGCCAGCCGCGCCATATCGCGCCCGGCTTCCGCCACGGCAGGCAGCAAGTCATCGCCCAGTTGTAGCAGCCGCTCACCGGCCGCGGTAAAGCGTACCGGTACCGACTTTCTTTCAAATAATTCCAGACCGTAGTGTTCTTCCAGTTGCTTGATCTGATGCGATAAGGCCGATTGCGTCACATTCAGCAAGCTCGCGGCACGCATCAGATTGCCTGCCTCGCGTAAAGCCACCAGAGTTTTTAAATGTCGGACTTCAAGGATGGATGCCATTATGAGTAAATTTCATGATGATTACAAATTTTTATCGTTTGAATAATACTCGACCTAAAGACAGAATGGCAAGTCTGGAACCTGCAAAGCGCCTTGCCCAGCAAAGCCTCAGGTTTGCAACCACCCTTTTATCTGGAGTCCATCATGTCCTTAGCTCATATCCCCGGTTACCCGCGCATAGGCGCCCATAGAGAATTGAAGTTTGCGCTGGAATCGTTCTGGCGCGGCGACAGCAACGAACAGCAATTGCAGGAACTGGCCGCCAGCCTGCGTTTGCGCCATTGGCAGAGCCAGGCGAATGCCGGTCTGGATCTGGTCACAGTCGGTGATTTTGCGTATTACGACCATGTACTACAAACCCTGGCTTTGCTCGGCGCGATCCCGGAACGTTTTGGCTTCGATCCCGCCAGTCTGAATCTGCAGCAGTATTCCGAACTGGCACGCGGTAACAGCCAGCAGTTTGCGATGGAAATGACCAAATGGTTTGATACCAACTACCATTATCTGGTCCCGGAATGGAGCCAGCACACCCGCTTTGATGGCGGCACCAACTGGCTGTTTGACGAAGTCAGTCAGGCGCAGGCGGCAGGTTTTCAGCCTAAGGTGGTGTTGCTGGGACCGCTGAGCCTGCTGGCACTGGGCAAAGTCAAATCCGGCCTGTCACATGCACTGGAATTACTGCCGCAATTGCTGAGCGCCTATCAAGGCATACTGCAGCGCCTGCAACAGCAAGGCGTGAGCTGGGTGCAGATCGACGAACCTGTGCTGTCACTGGATCTGGACGCCGCGTATCTGGCGCAATTCCTGCCCTGCTATCAGGCATTGAGCCAGCAAGCACCTAAGATTTTACTGGCCAGCTATTTTGGCGATGTGAGTCAGCATCTGGACTTACTGCAAAGCCTGCCGGTGGCCGGTGTGCATCTGGATCTGGTGCGCGGCACTACGCTGACAACAGATGTGCTGGCGAACTGGCCTGCACCGCAGGTTTTGTCTTTAGGCGTAGTCGATGGCCGCAATATCTGGCGTACTGATCTGCGTAGTGTGCTGCACAAGCTGCAGCCTGTGCATGCAGCACTGGGCGAGCGTTGCTGGATCAGCAGCAGCTGTTCTTTACTGCATGTGCCAGTCGATCTGGACAGCGAAACCCGGCTCGATATCGAATTGAAAAACTGGCTGGCTTTCGCGAATCAGAAAATCACAGAAATCCAGACCCTGAGACTGGCACTGGATCAAGGTGAAGCAGCAGTCGCAGAGCAACTGGCGGCCAGCGATCAGGCGGTACAGTCACGCCAGAGTTCTAAGCGCATACACAATCCGCTGATACAAAAGCGGCTGCAAGCGATTGCTGCCAAAGATACCCAGCGTCATTCCGGCTTCAGCGAACGTATCCGCGCCCAGCAAGAAAAATGGCAGTTACCGCTGTTCCCGACTACTACCATCGGCTCCTTCCCGCAAACGCCAGCCATACGCCAGACCCGCGCCGCCTATAAGCGTGCTGAGATCAGTCATCTCGATTATCTGGAAAAAATGCGCGCAGAAATCAGCCTGGTGGTCAGCAAACAGGAAGAACTGGGGCTGGATGTGCTGGTGCACGGCGAACCGGAACGCAATGATATGGTGGAGTATTTCGGAGAACAGCTGTGGGGTTATGGCTTTACCGATTTTGGCTGGGTACAGAGTTATGGTTCACGCTGCGTGAAGCCACCATTTATTTATGGCGATGTATATCGTCCGGAAGCGATGACGGTAAGCTGGAGCGCCTATGCGCAAAGCCTGACCGACAAGCCGATGAAGGGCATGCTGACCGGGCCGGTGACGATGCTGCAATGGTCTTTCGTACGTGACGATCAGCCACGTGAAGTCACGGCGCGCCAGATCGCGCTGGCCTTACGCGACGAAGTCTGCGATCTGGAACAGGCAGGCATAGGCATGATACAAATCGATGAACCTGCATTCCGCGAAGGCCTGCCATTACGCCAGCAAGACTGGGCGCATTATCTGGACTGGGCAGTACAGGCCTTCCAGCTGTGTGCGGCCGGAGTGCGCGATACCACCCAGATTCATACCCACATGTGCTATTCCGAATTCAACGACATCCTGCCCTGGATCGCTGCGATGGATGCCGACGTGATTACGATAGAAACCTCGCGTTCGGATATGGAGTTACTGGATGGCTTTTCCAGCTTTTCCTACCCTAACGATATAGGGCCCGGCGTGTATGACATCCATTCACCACGGGTACCGAAACCGGAAGAAATCGCACGCTTATTGGGCAAGGCACGCAGCGTGATTCCCGATGCGCGTTTATGGGTGAATCCGGATTGCGGTTTGAAAACCCGCCAATGGCAGGAAACCGAACTGGCGCTCGCGAATATGGTGGCAGCAGCACGCCAGCTCAGGCTGCTGGCTGAACAGGCTGAGCAGGATCAGCAAGCCAGCGCAACGGTGGATTCAGCGGCGCAGCCAGTCTGAATGCAGTTGAAATAATCTGTACTTAAAAAGCTGAGCAGCTGAACAGTTGAGCACCTGAGTATCCGCAAGCTTGCGGACTCAGGTGCATACAACATGAACAAACTGATGGGCTGCTTCAGTCCTCAGCCTCCAGTCTTAGGCGCCAGCAAGCTGTAAATGCTGGAAAAATCTAAAGCGCCTGCGCCTTGCTGACTGTGTAAAGCATACAGATTACGCGCCAGCTCACCCAGCGGCACTGCGGCCTGGACTGTGCGTGCTGATTCCGCAGCCAGACCCAGATCCTTCAACATCAGATCCACCCCAAAACCACCGCTGTAGCCGCGTGATGCGGGCACATTATCCATCACACCGGGACAAGGGTTATACAATTCCAGTGCCCAGTTGCGGCCTGAACTCTGACGCATGATATCGGACAGCACATGCGCATCCAGCCCGTTCGCCACACCCAGCGCCAGCGCCTCGGCGGTACCCGCCATCAGTATGCCCAACAACATGTTATTGCAGATTTTTGCAGTCTGGCCTGCGCCATAGCTGCCAGCGTGGAAAATGTTTTTTCCCATTGCCGACAATATCGGACGTGCGCGCTCCAGATCATTGAGCAAGCCCCCCACCATGAAGGTCAGCGTGCCCGCCGCCGCACCCGCAGTACCGCCCGAAACCGGCGCATCGAGCAGACTCAGGCCACGCTCCGCCGCCGCGCTGGCCAGCTGTATCGCAGTCTGCGGCGCGATTGTGCTGCAATCCAAAACCAGCGCATCGTCTGCGATCAGCCCCAGTATGCCGGGGCTATTCTTGGCACCAAAATACAGGGCTTCGACATGGCGGCTCGCAGGCAGCATGGAAATCACCACCTCCGCCTCAACCACCGCATCGGCGGCGGAACTGGCACACCGCGCACCAGCGCTGGCCAGCTTATCCATAGCTGTGGCCGATAAGTCATACACGCTGAGGCTATGCCCGGCCTTGATTAAATTCAGCGCCATCGGCGCCCCCATATTGCCTAAACCGATAAATGCAATCTGACTCATGCTGCTTGCTCCTCCAGGTTAATGTGCTCAATGTGCTGCTCCAGCAATCCGAGCCGGGCTAAGTCTTGTAGCGGATGCTGAGGCCAGTCTGGCGCGGCAAACATGGCCACCACTTGCGCCTCCATTTGAGCTGCCGTCAGTTGCTGCATATCGGCAGGCTGCCATTGTGGCTTGCCGTCTTTATCTATCAGTAAAGCGCGAATCCCTTCTGCAAAATCGCTATGTGCAGCACAGCGTAAAGCCAGCACATATTCCATCTGAAACACCTGTTCCAGCGACATGGTGGCCGCACGGCGTTGCACTTCCCAGGCCAGCGCCAGCGACAAAGGTGCTGCCTTATGCAGGCTGGCTGCGGCTTTCTGCAACCAAGGGTCAGTGTATGCGTGATCGCGTAGTTTTTGCACGATGTGCTGCCAATTCTCGCCCTCGCACAAACGGTCTATCAATGCAGTGGCTTCCTGCAAAGGCCCGGCCAATACGGCTTCCGGCATGGCGACACTGTGCAGCAGCTGACTCAATTGCTGACCCGCCTCGGCTGCCGAATCACTCCAGCCCTGGCGCAGGATAGCGGCGATCAGTTGCTCGCGGCTCGCATGTGGAATTGCGTAGTCAGCGATGCCAGCATACAGACAGTCGGCACTGCGCAGCTGGGCGCCGGTCAGTGCCAGAAACAAGCCAATTTTGCCGGGCAGGCGTGACAGCATCCAGGAGCCACCGACATCCGGGAACAAGCCTATCGCAGCTTCCGGCATCGCAAAGCGGGTCGCTTCGGTCACCACTTTATGGCTGGCGCCCATCATCAAGCCCACACCGCCGCCCATCACCACCCCATGCGCCCAGCACAGCACAGGTTTGGGATAACGGTGTATCAGATAATCGAGCTGGTATTCACTCGCAAAAAACTCCGCCGCATACGCATTCGCGCAGCTATCACCCGCTGCAGCTGAGGCATGATGCCGGCGCATAGACTGGTACAGTTGCTGCAGATCGCCGCCCGCACAAAAGGCTTTATCGCCACTCGCTTGCAGCAACACCAGCGCGATCTGCGGATCACTGGCCCATTGCTTCAGGCGCGTAGTCAGTAACTGCACCATAGGCAGCGATAAAGCGTTTAAGGTCGCAGGCACATTCAGGGTAGCAATCGCCAGCCGTTTACCATCGGCACACACGCGTTCTTCAAACAAGACGACATCCATAGCCTTATCATCCATCACCTTGGCCTCCATCATTGATAACTCCAGTTAGCCCGACGTTTTTCTAAAAACGCCTGCACACCCTCGGCCTGATCGGGACCATCAAACAAATCGACAAAGGCTTCACGCTCCTGCACCAGCATGTGCTGCACCGGCTGGCTGCGTGCACCCTGTATCAATTGCTTGCAGGTGCGCAGACTGCGCGGACTTTGTTTGGCTGCCAGGGCCGCCAGTTGCTGCGCACGCTCAACGGCCATGCCGCTGTCCACTACTTCCTGCACCAGACCGATACGCAGGGCAGTCGCAGCATCGATGCGTTCACCCAGCAAGATCAGGCGTTTGGCCCAGGCTTCACCGACCAGCCAGCTCAGATGCTGGGTACCACCGGCGCAAGGCAGCAAACCGACCGTAGCTTCCGGCAAGGCCAGTACGGACTGGGTTTCTGAGATACGGATATCACAGGCCAGCGCACACTCCAGCCCGCCGCCCATCGCATAGCCATTGATGGCCGCAATCGACACTCCGCGGAAAGCGGCCAATGCCTCAAAGGCCTCACCAAAGCGGCGCGCCATTTCGCGTGCCAGCGCTTTGTCGCCAGATGCGAATGTCTGCAAATCCGCGCCCGCAGAAAAAAACTTTTGCCCGCTGCCGGTCAGGATCAGGCTGGTGATTTCAGGTCGCGCATTCAGGTCATGCACCAGCTGGGTCAATGCCATCAGGCCTTCACGCGTGAAGGTGTTTGCGGGTGGATTGTGCAAGCTGATCAGCGCAGTATGCTGCTCAAGCTGGACTTGCAGATTATGGTAGTGATTCATCGCAGTTCTCCGGTACTCAGGGTGTTGAGGAATTGACGCGCAATAATGGAGCGCATGATTTCATTGGTGCCTTCCACGATTTTGTGGGCGCGTGCATCGCGCATCAGGCGTTCCAGCGGGTATTCACGGATATAGCCATTGCCACCGCAAATCTGCATCGCTTCATCACAGACTTGAAAACCAACGTCGGTGGCGAAGCGCTTGGCCATGGCGCAATAGGCAGTCGCATGCACCGCCTGCTCATCGAGTTTGACCGCCGCCATACGGACTAACTGACGTGCCGCAATCAGATCAGTCAGCATATCCGCCAGTTTGAATTGCACAGACTGAAAATCGGCCAGCAGATGACCAAACTGGCGCCGTTCACGCACATAAGTTTGCGCTGCATTCAGTGCACCTTGTGCGGCACCAATGGAACAGGCAGCGATATTGATACGGCCGCCATCCAGTCCGCGCATGGCGAGCCGAAAGCCTTGACCGGCTTCACCCAGCAAATGATCCTGCGGCACCCACACATCTTCAAAAAACACCGCACGCGTAGGTTGACTATGCCAGCCCAGTTTTTCTTCCAGACGGCCAAAGCTGATACCGGCACTGTCCGCTGGCACCACAAATGCCGAGATACCGGCCGCACCCGCCGCACCGGTGCGTGCCATCACGATCAGCACATCGGAGACACCGGCACCTGAGATAAATGCCTTAGAACCGCTGATACGATAGCCGCCATCGACCGCGCTGGCCTTGGTGCGCAGGGCGGCGGCATCGGAACCCGCACCCGGCTCGGTCAGGCAATACGAAGCCAGTTGACGACCCGAAGTCAGCGCGCTGGCCCAGCGTTCGCGCATGGCCGGACTGCCCCAGCTGCACAGCATCCAGGTCGCCATATTGTGTATGCTCAGATAGGCGGTGGTGGATGGATCAGCTGCGGCCAGCTCTTCAAAAATGATGCTGGCATCGAGTCGTGACAAGCCCAGTCCGCCTGCACTTTCGGGCGAATACAGGCCGCAAAAGCCCATGTCACCGGCTTTTTCTATCACGGCACGCGGGAAAAAGCCGTCCGCATCCCATAGTGCTGCCAGCGGTTGCAACTCTGATTCAGCGAAACTGCGCGCCGCGTCCTGAAACGCGCGCTGTTCCTGGTTGAGATCGAAATTCATCGCACTCACCCATTCACTTCAAAGAGATGGTGGTGTTGACGCCAGCGCCAGCCTGACTGTCGTCAAACCAACGCTGCGTCACGGTTTTAGTCTGGGTATAAAAGCTGATGACCTGCTTGCCATAAGGGCCCAGATCACCGAGCTTGGAGCCGCGCGAACCGGTAAACGAGAACAAAGGTACCGGCACCGGAATAGGCACATTAATACCAACCTGACCGACATCGATTTCTTCCTGGAACTGACGTGCCGCAGCGCCGGACTGGGTGAAAATCGCAGTGCCGTTACCATACGGGCTGGCATTGATCAGCGCGATAGCCTGCGCCAGATTCTCAGCTTCCATCACGCATAAGACCGGGCCGAAGATTTCCTGTTCATAGATATCCATGCCGGGACGCACCCCGGAAAACAGCGTAGGGCCAAAGAAATTGCCCTTTTCATAGCCTGGCACTTGCGGCTTGCGGCCATCCAGTTCCAGCTTTGCACCCTGCTGCACACCGCGCTCTATCAGGGTCGCCACGCGGTCCGCTGCACTGCGTGAAATCACGGGGCCGATATCGGTACCAGCCTCCGTACCGGCGCTGACTTTGAGGGTACGCGCCACTTCGATCAGATCCGGCAGCCATTCACGCGCTGCACCGACCAGTACCGCCACCGAGACCGCCATACAACGCTGACCAGCCGCACCAAACGCCGCGCCCACCAGACTGTTAATGGTCTGGGCGCGATTTGCATCGGGCATCACCACCGCATGATTTTTAGCCGCCATCATGCATTGCACGCGTTTGCCATTCAGGCTGGCACGCTGATACACATGCTGACCGACACGGCCCGAACCGACAAAGGACAGTGCGCGGATGTGTGCATGATCACACAAGGCATTCACCACCTGCTCGCCGCCATGAACCACATTCAGCACACCGGCTGGCACACCGGCTTCCAGCGCCAGTTCGACCAGACGCATGGTCACCATAGGGTCTTGCTCAGACGGTTTCAGCACGAAGGTATTGCCGCAGGCGATAGCCATAGGGAACATCCAGAGCGGTATCATGGCCGGAAAATTAAATGGTGTAATCCCGGCACACACGCCTATGGGCTGCAGCAAGGTGTAGGTATCGACGCCATTCGCGACATTATTAGCCAACTCACCCATTTGTAGATTGCCGATATTGGCTGCATGTTCCACCACTTCCAGCCCGCGGAAAATATCGCCTTCGGCATCGGCCAGGGTTTTGCCCTGTTCCGCAGTCAGCATCGCCGCCAGTTGCTTCATGTTGTCGCGTATCAGTTGCTGATAGCGCAAGAAGATGCGCGCACGCGCACCGATAGGCGTTTTGCGCCAGTGCTGAAAGGCCTGATGCGCGGCATTGATCGCGGCATCGGTTTCTTCCGGCGTCGCAAACGGCACGCGTGCCAGCACTTCTTGCGTGGCGGGATTAACGATATCGCGCCACTCTGTACTGCGCGATTGCACGAATTCGCCATTAATCAACAGCGGAATAGCCGGCACGGTGCTGCCGGAATGCGCAGCGGAAGTTACGGAACTTACAGGGGATATGGCAGGATGGGTCATCTCAGCTTCCTTTACATCGTCACTGTGCGAGGCACAGAAATTAGCGATAAAAAGTCACCGGTGCATGTGCAAACGTGTACAGACGTGCGCAGATGTGTGCGAACACGAAGCGACACGAAGCAACACTGCTCGGTAACCTGACTGAAAGCGCAGCAAGGGAAAAAATTGTGCGCCACGGCCAGCACCCACCGTGCCAGACCGCGACCTCAGAGAACAGCGTGAGACGCAGACGCCAACCGCATCGCCATGATGCCGTTGCAGCCTGATCGCCGACCCGCGATTCGCTACAGATCATCAGGCCGGTATCCGGGCTCGTAAGACTTGCTGTCACGCCTTCCCAGTCTGTCGACCAGTGGCACAGAGTGACAACCACACTTACTTACCGTTGCGGGGGCAGCAGCGGCATAGTCTGTGTAAAGACGCACCGCTTTCCCGTTTAACTGTCGCATCCAGAACGAACGCGCAGCACCTGATGCAGAAAACAATAACACCGATTGACGTTTACGTAAACGTCACTTTTAAGGAACACCAAAAAATATAGATGAAAAAAATTTGCGGGTGGTGAGTCTGGTTCAGAATCAGAACCGGACTCACCACCCGCAGCTTACTGCTTCAGAGATCAATCACTAATCGGCAAGAATCAGGCCACCCCACCCCGCGCAAAACAGGCCAGCATTTGCTGCCACGCGAGTTCCGACTGCTGTGCGTCGTAACGCGGCATATCGATCACGCACCAGCCATGCTGGGCCGGGAACACCGTCACCTGTGCCGCCCTGCCCGCATCCTGCGCCGCCTGCTGCAGGATGGCCTGATGTTCAGGCTGCTGTACATGATCGTCCTCTCCTATCGCCAGCAACACGCTGACTTCAGGCGCCATCTGCGCAAACAGCCGGTGCGGGCTATCGGCCAGATTGGTAATCAAAAACGCGCCGTGAAACGAGACCGCAGCCTGGATGCGCTCAGGCGCTGCCGCTGCTGCACGCAGCGCAAACGCCGCCCCCAGACAATAACCGATGCTGGCGATTTTCTTGCTATGGTCAACCGCCGCCTGCCCATCCAGAAAAGCCAGTGCCGCCTGCGTATCCGCCGCGATACCAGCCGGACGTATTCTTGCCACCCGTGGCCAGGCCGAATCGCGGTCAGCCAGCCAGTCGCTGAATTCCACATACAGCGGCGCTGGCGCATCGCGATAATAGTGATTCAGCACCAGCACCGCATAACCGGCTGCCGCCAGCCGTGCTGCCATGATGCGCTTCGCTTCACGCAGACCGGCGATGTCCGGCCACAGCAGCACTACCGGATGACTGCCCTTAGCCGGATGCACAAAGCAGGCATCCATCTTGCCATCCGGCGTATCGATCACGACCTCACTCTGCGTCAGCTCTACGCCATGTGCCTGCCATTGTGGCGCGATGCTTGCGCGCCAGTCAGGTGCGGCTGATTGTGCTGATTGTGCTGACTGCGCTGCATTCGATGCGTCGTCTATGGCTGCTGCGGTTTGTTCATTACACATGCTCACTCCCGGTTTGGAAATTCAAATTATTTGGCACGATAACGGGTGGATACCGGCTGCGCTTCATGGCGTTCACGTGCGGCCAGCACATCGCCTAGCCGGATTTCTATCCAGTCTGCCAGCACCCGCACTTTTTCTGCAGCCTCTTGGCCAAGAGGTGTGAGGCTATATTCTACATGCGGCGGCACCACTGCTTTTTCTTCACGCAGGATTAAGCCATCGGCTTCCAGCCATTGCAAGGTCTGCGCCAACATGCGCTCACTGACACCGCCAACCGCACGCCTGAGTTCAGAAAAACGGTGCGTTCCGTTTTCCAGCACCATCAGAATCAGCACGCCCCAGCGGCTGGTCACGTGTTTAAGCACATCGCGTGACGGACATTCTTCCATCAATAAGTCGCCGCGCCTGACTGCCTCGGACAAGGGCATTCGCTCTGTCGTATCAGCCCGTTTTTTTGGTGGTTTATTCATGTTATCACTTACCTTTATGTAAGTACTTACGAAAAGTTAGCTCGAATCGTACAATGATTTCAGTGCCGGATGCAAGCACCCGGACTAGGTCGATTCCAGGAATCACTTCGATTTAATTTAATTTACCTTAAAGGATAAAGCCATGACTATCGCAATTACCGCCGCTAACGGCCAACTCGGACGTCTCGTCATTCAACATCTCACTAAACGTGTCGCCGCCAATAACATCCGGGCGCTGGTACGCTCACCGGAAAAAGCCAGCGACCTCGGCGTTGCCGTCAAAGCCGCGGACTACAGCAGTGATGCCGCCACCCTGCAACTGGCGCTGACAGGCGTGGATACCCTGCTGCTAATTTCCGGCAATGAACTCGGTCAACGCGTGGCGCAACACCGCAATGTGATAGAAGCAGCCAAACTGGCTGGCGTGCGCCATCTAGTCTATACCAGCCTGTTGCATGCAGATCGCTCCAGCCTGAACCTGGCACCCGAGCACTTTGAAACTGAACAATTAATCAAAGCATCCGGACTCAGCTACACGATATTACGCAATGGCTGGTATGCAGAGAATTACACCGGTAATCTGGCACCCGCCATTGCGCATGGCGCACTGGTCGGCAGCGCAGCCGATGGAAAAATGTCGCTCGCTACCCGCGGTGATTACGCCGAAGCGGCCGCCATCGTGCTGGCCAACCCGGCCACCCATGCAGGACTCAGCTATGAACTGGCCGGCGACAGCGCGCCAACCATGAGCGACCTGGCGCAGGAAATCTCTGCACAAACCGGCAAAACAATTCCCTATCATTCGCTGCCAGAACACGAGTTCGCGGCCATCTTGCTGCAAGCTGGCTTGCCGGAAGTCTGGGCAAACGGCATCGCAGGCTGGGATGTGGAAGCCGCCAAAGGCGTCTTGTTTGACGACAGCAAACAACTGTCTGCACTGCTGGGCCGCCCAACCACTCCAATCAGCGACTATGTACGTGCTGCATTAGCTGCTGTTTGAGCTGCATGTGCTTAGCCATAGAATGATGCGCGGGTCCGGTACCACGTTAGCGTGCTGCCGGACCCGCGCATACCACCATACTGCCGCGCCAGACGCCACCGGCAGGCAGTAGGGGTGGCTGAGCTATGCAGGCAGGTTCTATACACAGCATACGACAGCCTTCATCGTCCGCAATATCTGGAATCGCGGTCACACCCTGCTGCCAAGGGGTCCACAAGACCACATCGGAAAAACCAAGGTAACCCATTTGCACAGCATGCTCAGCCTGAGTCAGCTGCAGTGGTGTGGCAGTATCCAGGTAAATTCTATCCATCCATTGATTGACGCTTAACTGGGTCTTGCCTGTTGCTGGCATCCGGATTTGCTGCAGTTTATCGATATAGCCCGCCTGATCCAGCCCATGTACTGTTACCGGCACACCTTGCTGCAACTGAAAATAGGTATGCAGTGCTGCCTGAAACTGAAACGCCTGTGTGCCTGAATTAGTGACCTCCAGCGTCATGCGCAGCGTCTGTTCATACAGTTCTATATGCAAGTGCAAGGTGTAAGCAAACGGCCACAACGCGAGACTGGCCTCACTGGCCTGCGTACGTAACAGCAGACTCGATATCTGCTCACCCTGACTGCATGTCACCAGCTCCCAGACTACATCGCGTACTAAACCGTGCTTAGGCAGATGACCCATTTCTGCGAACTGTGGGAACACGACCGGAATGCCGCCACGAACCGGTAAACCGCTCTGCCCGGACAAGCGGCTCATGAATAATTGCTCCTTGCCGCCAGCGGGACACCAGGACACGACGGTAGCGCCCAGCGGCATCACGGTACAACGTGCACCACTTGCGGTGTATAAATCTAGCGTTTGCACAGACTGCTGCATATGGTATTTGCATGAGTTAAAGATACGACATCCTACAACATAAGCAAGGCAAATTCCGCTACAATCCATTTACTCCCATGAAAAAGAAGACTACGGAATGGAAAAGCCTGCTTTGTTCGCCAATACCACCAGAAAACGCCACAAAAGTCTGTCGCAGAGTCTGGCAGAAACGATCAGCAATAATATCCGCAGCGGAATATTGAAACCTGGCGAAAAGCTCCCTACCGAATCTGCCATCATGGAATTGTACGAAGTCAGCCGCACCGTAGTGCGCGAAGCGATTTCCCATTTACAGGCATCCGGCCTGGTACGCACCCGCCATGGTATCGGTACCTTCATCCAGGAACCACCCGCCAATCCACTCAGTCTGCACAAGGATGCAATCGTCACGGTGCGTGATGTGCTCGACATCCTGGAGCTGCGCATCAGTCTGGAAACTGAGGCCGCCTGGCTGGCAGCCTCACGCCGCACCGATGAGCAAATGGAAGACTTAAGCGCGGCCTTGCAAGACATCCTTAAACACGTGCAGCGCGATACAGAATCGGTCAGTGCTGATATGCGCTTTCATCAACTGATCGCCAAAGCCACCGGCAACCGCTATTTTGTCGACATCCTGTCGGATCTCGGCAATACCCTGATCCCGCGCGCCAGGCTGGATTCAGCCGCACTGAGTCAGGAAGCCAGCAACAGCTATCTGGAACGCGTCAACCGCGAACACGAAGATATACACGACGCCATTTTGCGCAAAGATCCGGAAGCAGCGCGCGCCGCCATGCGCACTCACCTGAGCAATAGCCGCGAACGGCTGCGCATGGCGCAGCAAAAGTTCGAAGCCAGCCAGCAAGCCGGCAACTAAGCAATCAATTTTCAACGCAAGACGTTGCATCATTTAAAAATCAGTTGTACGATGTCGTACAAATTAATCCGTACAAATTAATCGCAACAGCTTTCCGTATCACACATCGTTCATTTACTTATCTGGCGGCGCAGCCTGACTGCCAACAACTCTAGGAGACATCATGCACCCACAAGAACTGAAAAAAATCCTGTCTGCCGGCTTACTGTCATTTCCGCTGACAGACTTCGATCAGAATGGCGACTTTAATGCCAAAACCTATGCCGCACGTCTGGAGTGGCTGGCACCGTATGGCGCCAGTGCCTTGTTTGCAGCCGGCGGTACCGGTGAATTTTTCTCGCTGACGGAAGCGGAATACACCAATGTTATTCAGGTAGCAGTCGATACCTGCCGCGGCAAAGTACCTATCCTGGCCGGTGCCGGTGGCCCTACCCGGGTGGCGATCGCGTACGCCCAGGAAGCAGAACGTTTGGGCGCGGATGGCATTCTGTTACTGCCCCACTATCTGACTGAAGCCAGCCAGGATGGTCTGATTGCCCACATCGAACAAGTATGTCATTCGGTCAGTTTTGGTGTTGTCGTCTACAATCGCGGCATTTGCCGCCTGACTGCAGATTCGCTGGAAATCCTGGCAGCCCGCTGCCCTAACCTGATCGGCTTTAAAGACGGTATCGGTGACATCGAACTGATGGTATCGATCTGGCGCCGCCTGGGTGACCGCCTGACTTATCTGGGAGGTTTACCGACCGCTGAAGTTTATGCTGCGGCGTATAAGGCACTGGGCGTACCGGTCTATTCGTCTGCCGTATTCAACTTTGTGCCGAAACTCGCGATGGACTTTTACCATGCGATCGCCAAAGATGATCACGCCACCACGAACCGTCTGATCGACGAATTCTTCCTGCCTTACCTGGCTATCCGTAACCGTAAATCCGGCTATGCGGTCAGCATCGTCAAAGCAGGCGCGCGTCTGGTTGGCCACAGCGCAGGTCCGGTGCGTGCGCCATTGACCGACCTGACTGCAGAAGAAGATGAAATGCTGCGTCAGCTGATCCTGAAACAAGGTGCGCAATAATTTTTGTATCAAGGATTTCCCGGCGCCTGCGGGCGCCTGAACCGGAGAAAGAAGTATGGAATTACAAGGACAAATGCTGATTGGCTACCAGCAGCTGATGGGAAAATCGGGCAGCATACGCGCCATCAACCCAGCCACTAATCAGGAACTGGAGCCCGCTTACGGTTATGCCTCGGCAGCTGAAGTGGATCAGGCATGTATGCTGGCCTATCACGCCTTTGATGCTTACCGCAACACCAGCCTGGAACAACGCGCCGTGTTTTTAGAAACAATCGCAGAACAAATCATGGCACTGGGCGCTACCCTGACCGAACGTGCACATCTGGAAACCGGATTGCCGATGGCACGTCTGGAAGGTGAACGTGGCCGCACCGTCAATCAGTTAAAGCTGTTTGCACAAGTGGTACGTGCCGGTCACTGGCTGCAAGCCACACTGGATTCTGCCTTACCGGAACGGACCCCGGCCCGCCCGGATCTGCGTATGCAAAAAATTCCGCTGGGCCCGGTTGCGGTATTCGGGGCCAGCAATTTCCCGCTCGCCTTTTCAGTGGCCGGTGGTGATACGGCATCCTCGCTGGCCGCTGGCTGCCCTGTGATAGTCAAAGCGCATAATGCCCACCTTGGCACCTCGGAACTGGTTGGTCGCGCCATTCAACAGGCGGCACGTCTGTGCCAGATGCCGGAAGGCGTATTCTCGATGCTGATCGGAGCCGGTGCAGCTATCGGTCAGCAGCTGGCCTCCCATCCTGTGATTCAGGCAGTCGGGTTTACCGGCTCGCGCGCTGGCGGCCTGGCGCTGGTCAATACTGCTAATGCACGCCGGGAACCCATCCCTGTTTATGCAGAAATGAGCAGCATTAATCCGGTTTATCTGCTGCGCGGCAGCCTGAATGCGCAAAACGAAGTACTGGCGAATCAGTTTGTCGATTCACTGGTGATGGGTGCGGGGCAATTCTGCACCAACCCTGGTCTGGTCATAATGGAGAAAGGCGAGTCTGCTGACCTGTTTATCGCCAATGCCAGCAAAGCGATCACAGCGAAAGCTGCCAGCACCATGCTGACACCCGGCATACATCAGGCGTATGAGCGCGGTTGCAGCGCCTTGTCGGAACAAGCCAGCGTGCGCCTGCTCGCAACGGGGATAGCCGCCAGTGCACCAAATGCCGCCCAGGCGATGCTGTCAGTTTGCGATGCGGAGGTATTCCTGAGCAATCACCGCTTGCAGGACGAAGTATTTGGTCCATCCTCGGTGCTGGTGCTGTGCGACGACTTTGCGCAAATGCTGGAAGTCACCTCTGAGCTTGAAGGGCAGCTGACCGCGACCATACATGCACAAAGCGAGGACTACGCGCAGGCGAAAATACTGTTGCAGGTTTTGGAGAAAAAAGCCGGCCGGGTTCTGTTTAACGGCTTCCCGACCGGAGTGGAAGTCTGTCATGCGATGGTCCATGGCGGTCCTTTTCCATCCACCTCGAACAGCCGCAGCACCTCAGTCGGTGCAACTGCGATCGAACGCTTTTTGCGTCCAGTCTGCTATCAGGCCGTACCGGCTGAATTGCTGCCGGCCGCACTACGTGACGATAACCCCTGGGATATCCCACGTCTGGTCGATGGCACGCTGACAGCATAAACAGCAGGACGGGCAACTGAACCCCTCAGTTGTCTGTCCGCTTAAGTCTGAAGACAGGGTTTTGTCTTTGACAGAACCACACAGTACATACAAGCACACGCAACAGATGTGCGTACATCCGCAACATGGAGACATATTGATGAGCACGACACCAATCGGCAGATACCGCTGGACTATCTGCGCCCTTCTGTTTTTCGCAACCACGGTCAATTATCTGGACCGACAGGTACTTAGTCTGCTGGCACCGGATCTGACCCGTGAATTCGGCTGGTCGAATACAGACTATGCCAACATCACGGCGGTGTTCCAGTTCGTCTACGCGATCTCCATGCTGTTTGCCGGCCGCCTGATCGACAAGATAGGAACTAAAACTGCGTACACACTGGCCATCATCATCTGGTCGCTGGGGGCAATTCTGCATGCCTATGCCATACCGGCCGGTCAAACCACAGTCAATATACTCAGCGCACTGGGGCTGGCGGTGGTACCGGTATCGGTAGCCGGATTCATGCTGTCGCGCGCCGTGCTCGCACTGGGTGAAGCAGGTAATTTTCCGGCAGCGATTAAAGCAACAGCGGAATATTTCCCCAAACATGAACGCTCATTGGCAACCGGTATTTTCAATTCGGGCGCCAACATAGGCGCGATTCTGGCCCCACTGACTGTGCCCTGGATAGCAGCAAAATGGGGCTGGCAGACCGCCTTTATCACGATAGGTGCGGTTGGATTTATCTGGATGCTGTTCTGGGAACTGTTGTACGACAAACCCGAACAACAAAAGCGCTTAAGCGCGGTTGAATTAGCATATATCCAGCAAAATGACAGCCCGGACCCGGCTATCGCAAGCGGCGAAAAAACCGCCTGGCTGAGACTGCTGACCTACCGGCAGACCTGGGCCTTCGTATTCGGGAAATTCATGACAGACGGTGTATGGTGGTTCTTCCTGTTCTGGCTTCCAAAGTACCTGGAAGTCCAATACAAAATGCAAAAAACCGACATCGTGATACCGCTGGCTGTGCTGTATAGCATGACCATGGTAGGCAGCATAGGCGGCGGCTGGTTGCCCAGCTACTTTATGAAAACCGGTATGGCTCCCTACAATGGACGCATGCGTGCCATGCTGATGATTGCGCTGTGTCCACTGGTGGTACTGGCAGCCCAGCCCTTAGGCTACATCAGTGCCTGGGTACCGGTATTACTGATAGGGATAGGGGCGTCGGCGCATCAGGCCTGGTCCGCGAATATCTTCACCACGGTATCCGATATGTTCCCGAAAAAAGCAGTTGCTTCCGTCGTCGGTATAGGCGGCATGGCGGGCGGCCTGGGTGGTGTGCTGATTTCCAAAACCGGTGGCTGGCTGTTCGACTACTACAAGGCTGCCGGCAACATCCAGACCGGCTACACCATCATGTTTTCTTTCTGTGCTGTGGCTTATCTGCTGGCCTGGAGCGTCATGAAGCTGCTGGTTCCGGTACATAAAGATATCAACGACCTCTGAGCTGCCACTGAATTAGGACAAAGCAAGTATGAACAGCCCTGACAATTTCCGTATCATCAGTCCACAATCCTGCCTGGTGGGCGAAAGCCCGCTGTGGTCCGCCGAGCAACAATGCTGGTACTGGGTAGATATCCCGGCACGACAAATCTGGACTTACCACCCGGCCAGCCAGCACAGCCGCCACTGGCAATGCGCTGAAATGGTAGCAAACCTCGCATTCGCAACCGGTGGCGGACTGATAGCCGGTATGGAAAGCGGGATTTTCCATCTCACTCTAGAGCAAGACGGACAAGTGACAGCCAGCAAGCTGGCCGCACTGCCCGAGGCAGCACCTGGCATACGTTTTAACGACGGGCGCTGTGACCGTCAGGGGCGCTACTGGAGCGGCAGCATGTTTATGGACATGACGGCGGCGCGCGCGATCGGCAATCTGTACCGTTACACCGCAACAGATGGCTTGTCAGCCCCCTTTGTACAGCAGTTGCTGACACAGAATGGCCTGGCATGGTCACCTGATGGCAAAACCATGTACTTGTCCGACTCCCACCCTCAGCGACAACTGATCTGGGCTTTTGATTACGACACCGACACAGGCATTCCGCATCAACAAAGACTGCTGGTCGATATGCAATCCATGCCCGGACGTCCGGACGGTGCTGCGGTCGATACCGATGGTTGCTACTGGATTTGTGCCAATGATGGTGCTGCCGTCATGCGCTTCACACCGAAAGGCAAACTGGACCGCATCATCACGCTGCCGATGAAGAAACCAGCCATGTGCAGCTTCGGCGGTGACAAGCTGGATGAGATGCTGATCACCTCCATCAATCCGGCACCGGACAATGGCGACGATTGGAATGGTCACAGCATACTGATCAGGCCAGGCGCACAGGGGATTGCAGAAACGGCGTGCAGCGCCTTTGCCTGATCATACAGACAGACGACTGTCAGCGGCACAAGCTGCACTGACAGTTCTGACGTTGTTTCCAAACACCAAGTTATACGATAACATACCACTTAATCAGGAAAATCCGGTGACAAGAAAACCGTTTTCCGAAGAAGAACAGTCATATTGGAGATATCTGGTCGCAGAAAAGCACATCGTTCCAGCCTTAGTTTAGTTATTGTTGTCTGATGTCGTAACATAGAATTCAACGCTTTACACTCCCTCGCCTCACTGCCGCTATCCGTTGCACCGCCAGGTAAGTCCAGAAGTCTGTTGCAAATTCCATCTACCGTACTCACGCTGATGCATCCCCATGTCCAGCCTTGAGCAGCGCATTACCTAGCAGCTTAAACGGCACGCCTTCCCGCACCGGCATTCACCGTCTTTCATTGCCTTTTCATTGCCTTTTTACAGGAGCGCATCATGCAGAAAAATGGTTTTACCCGGACTTTACTCGGCGCCGCGATTGCGCTGGCTTGTGCCAGCCATACCGCATCTGCCACCGAACTCAACCAGTACGTCAATATTTATGGCTTCATCAATGGCCAGATTGAATCGGTAGAAGCGAAAGGCGGCGCCACGCCTTACGAACGTCGCGGCCGTATTTCCGATGGTAATTCACGCATAGGCTTTACCGGCAACATCCAGGTCAGCGAAGATCTGAAAGCAGTCTGGCAAATTGAGGGCGGTCTGAATAACTTCGAACAAGGCGGGACCAATGACAATGGCCAGACGGCCACTCTGGAATCGCGCAACACCTTCGTCGGCCTCAGCAGCGCGCAATTCGGACGCTTTGTCATCGGTAACAGCGATTCAGCTTACCGCAGCCTGATTGGCTCCGGCAGCAAACTGGGTGGCAATGCAGGCATGACCGTGCACGGACTGGATCTCTTTAACAATACTTCTGCGCAGTTATCGGGCAACCAGGACAGTCTGTTCAGCCGCGGTGAAGCAAGATTGAAAAATTCGGCACACTATCTGTCACCAGAACTGTATGGCGTGCAACTGGCCGCCTCCTACGGCTTCGATGAGGCACGCGCCAGCCGCAGCGACCGCAGTCGCTATTCGCTGGCAGCCAAATACCAGTGGGAAGCACTCAGCGTCGGCATAGCTTACGACCGTCAGAACAATACTGGCATTGACCCTATCCTGCTGCAACGCGGCTATGGTGCCGTAGTCAATGCCCAGGACGGCGTAACAACCAGCTATACAAAAATCGTGGCCAGCTATGCACTGCCAGGCAAAACCACCTTGGGTCTGGGTTACGAAAGAAGCAGCTTCGGCATGTCTGAATTCCGCAATCCCAGCAGCAGCTCCTTTTACACTGGCACTCAGGATAAGAGCCTGAAACAGAACGCACTTCTGTTCACCGTGGCCCAGGATGTCGGCAACGCGTCCATCCTGGTCGGTTACGGCAAACTGAGCGGATTGCAAGGCATCAAAGGCTATGCAGAAAACGACTTCCAGGCCAAACAAGTGTCGGTGGGCCTGAGCTACAAGCTCAATCCTATGCTGACGCCGTATATCTACTTCAGCAAAATCACCAATAACCCACAAGCCAGTATCAACCTGGGTCAGTCTCCATTGAAGAGCAATAACCTCGGCACCAGCAGCGCCTTCCTGGCACCCGGCGACAGCCCACGTGCGATTGGTGTCGGCTTGCTGGCACGCTTCTGACCGTTTTTTCCGGAGACTCTTACCATGACATACACAAAAAAACCGGTACCAGCCCATACAGCAGGTGTGAGCAGCATCCTGCTCGCATTGTTACTCAGCGCCTGCGGTGGCGGCGGTGGTGGCAGCGATGCCACCGCGGTCAGCTACACACCAGGCGAGGTCTACAAAGTTGGTACCACCAGCTTTGATCCTGCACTGCCAGCGGAGCCAACATTGCCCAACGCCAGCCAGGTTTGTGCCACATTGGAAGCCAGCAGCAACCTGGTACGCCGTCCGGATGGCTCGCTGCCACCGGAAGCCGATCCATCCAAAGCCGGCGTCGGTGTGGCAGCCGATGCCGCACTGGTTAATCCGGATCAAAGCCGGATTCAGGCGGCACTCGATGCCTGCGGAGCAGCGGTCGATAAAGAGGTGGGACCTGCTATTGCAGCCGCCGATGCAGCAGCGGTCGCACAACAGACTGCGGCCGCTGTGCCCAACAAAAACATTGCCGGCGTATCCGGTGAAGAACTGGCGAAACCGCAGTACAAAGCCAGTAAATTCGCGGTACGTCTGATCGTCAACAGTAAGGGCGTGGGTGACAGCTTCATTACCGGTCCTTTAACACTGCCATCCGGCGTCACACTGTGGATAGATAAAGGTGTGACGGTGTACGCCACCCGCGACGTGAAAGCCTATGCACCGAATCTGGCTGGCCCGTATTGCGGTAATACTGCAGTCAGCTCCAGCAAAGCCGGCAGCTCCAGCAACTGCCTGGCTCTGATTAACGGCAATAACCTGATCAATTCTGCCGTGGTCGGCGATGGTGCGATTGACAGCCGTGGTTACGGTGAAATCGTAACGACCGATAAGCTGTATCCCATTATGAAAGTGGATCTTACCTGCTCCAATACCTATGCCAACTATGCCAAAGCGACCCAGGCGGCAGATGGTACCGCATGTGACAATGGCGGTACTGTGGTGAGTTCGAAAACTACGGCCAGAAATATGAGCTGGTGGGATCTGGCTTATCTCGGCAATATGGTGCAGAACGGTGCAACCGGTTCCGGTTCACAGTCTAACTTCCGCATGATGGTGTTTAACTATGCGAAAAATCTGACTCTGTATCGTGTGACGCTGAATAACAGCGCCAACTTCCATGTGGTACCCAGCGGCGTCGATGGTCTGACCATCTGGGGCGTGAAAGTACAAACGCCGTCACTGGCAGCCTTCGCTAATCCGGCTGGCAATGGTAATCCGCTCTATACCGGTGCCACCTATACCAAGGACAATGTGAAGAACACCGATGCATTTGATCCGGGTGCAGCGACCAGTGCCACCGTAGTCGCACTGACCACCGGCAAGACTACAAGTTCGAATGCCAAAATCGCGTTTGATGGCTATCTGAAAAACTTTGTGTTTGCGTATAACTACGTGAGCACAGGGGATGATGATATCGCACTGAAGGGCTCGAATAATCCCAGTCCTGCGAACAGCAATCTGGCGGCGATAGACGGCAACCGGGATGTACGCAGTGATCGCAAATACGGCATGATCATCGCGCATAATCATATTTACTGGGGCCATGGTATTTCTATCGGCAGTGAAACCAACTCCGGTATCACCAATGTCGAAGTTTATGACAATTCCTTCCAGCACTCCGAAGAAGGTCTGCGCATTAAATCTGATTATGCGCGTGGTGGCGAAGTCAGCAACATCAACTACAAAAACATCTGTATCCGTGATGCTGACAATGCCTTGCTGTTCACGCCTTACTACAGCACCCGCCCTTTACCGGCGACTGGCCCACGGGTACCCAACTTCCATGACATCCGTCTGGAAAACGTGCGTATCTTTGGTGACACAGCGGTCAAGCTACAGGGCTTCCAGGCCAATTCCGGTGGATTCGCGCTGCCGGCCTACCCGCTGATCATGAGTCTGACCAATGTGGTGGCAGAGAACCCTGCTGCAATCCGTATGACCTCGTCGGATGCCCAGCTCACCATCAAAGGTGTGAACCTGCCCATCCTCGCATCGGCCGAAAACCGCATCGTTGTCAACGGTGTGGCGACCTGGGCAGTCGACGGTGATCAGGTACTCGATTGCAGCAAAGCCTTTGTTGACTTCCCTGCCATCGGCCAGTCAAATATTTTTGGCTCAGGCTGGGATAAATAAAGCGCGCCAACGCAATCCTGGCGCGAACTTCCGGCCTTAAGGAAGCGCTGCACCGGCACCGGGTGGCGGTCTGCATCAATCAGACTGCCATCCGGTTTTTTCCACTCAGACAGTGCGGTAGCGGGTCTGAACTTATGATCGCGGTCTGCAGGTGTTACGATGAATATCTCAAAAAAATTACTCACGCTGGTCGGTACTGCCGTGCTTGCCATAGCGGCTATCGGGGCAGTCAGTCTGTCCTCCCTGTACTCGGTACTGCTGAACGACCGGCATGCCCAGATAGAAACTATGCTGTACATGGCTGAAAATCTGGTCAGTCATTACCATCAGCAGGAACAACGCGGCCTGCTCAGTCGCGAGCAGGCTCAGCTGCAGGCAAAAGCAGCACTGACCCAGTTACAGCACGGAGTCAGCTATTACTGGGTACGCTTGCCGGATGGTCTGAACCTGGTTCATCCCGACGCTAAAAAAGTTGGCACCATCGCCCAGGGACAAACTATGGATGGTCAGCCAGACGCGCAGGCTTATCGCACCGCATTGCAGAAATCCCATATAGCACTGGTCAATATGCGTTCGCAACGTCCGGATGGATCACTGGTCCCCAAACTGAATGGCATCGTCGAATTCAGCCCGTGGAACTGGTGGATAGGTACCGGCTTTTTCAGTGATGATATTCAGGATACCTATTGGAAATCAGCGGGCATCCTGGCACTGATTTTTGTCGTGGCACTGGCGGTGCTGACCGTGGCTGGCTGGAGCATTATCCGCTCCATACTCGCGACATTGGGTGGTGAACCTGCCTACGCGGCTGAGATGACCCGATGTATTGCGCAAAATGACTTGTCAGCTGAAATTCAGGTACAGCCCAAGTATGCCAACAGTTTGCTCGGTGATATGCAGGCGATGCAGCAGCATCTGGCACAGACTGTCAGCCAGATTCGCAACAGCGCGGATCAGATCGCCACTGCCTCATCTGAAATCGCGGCAGGCAATCTGGATTTATCCTCCCGCACCGAAGAACAGGCCAGCGCGCTGGAACAGACCTCGGCCACACTGCATGAGCTGGAACAGACCGTCAGCCGCAACACCGATCATGCACGCCAGGCCAATAATCTGACTACTGAAGCGAGCCGCCTGGCAAGCCAGGGAGGCAGCGTGATGAATAAAATGCTGAGTACCATGGAAACCATTACCGATTCTTCAAATGCGGTAGTGAATATCGTAAGCCTGATTGACGGCATCGCTTTCCAAACCAATATCCTGGCGCTCAACGCAGCGGTAGAAGCTGCGCGTGCTGGCGAACAGGGACGTGGGTTTGCCGTGGTGGCAGCCGAAGTGCGCAATCTGGCACAACGCAGTGCCTCTGCTGCCAGGGAAATAAAAACCCTGATCGATGCCTCCCAGTTGCAAGTCAATGCCGGGAATCAGTTAGCGCAGGCAGCAGGCACATCCATGCAGCAAATCGTCGATGGCATACACAAGGTGGCATTCATCATGCAGGAAATCACCCATGCCAGTGAAGAGCAACATACCGGCATTGCTCAGATCAGCGAAGCCGTACGACAAATGGACAGCGTCACCCAACAAAATGCGGCACTGGTTGAGCAGGCGGCATCAGCAGCCGACAGTATGCAATTGCAGGCAAAGGAACTGGCCGTACTGGTGGGTATATTCCGCTTACCCGGCAAAACAGAGCAGATCCAAACTATCCACCCTGCCCGCCTTAGTTCAACATACAGCAGCAATCACACAAGCTATCTGCGCGGCTGACAACCCACAAGCATACCAACGACAAGCGCCGTCATAGCAGTAAGGCGCTGAACTCTGATCAAGCACTCCCCCAGGAGCGCCATTTCGCCGGTATCCGGACTGCACCCGGATACCGGCTTTTTTATGCAGAATAACGCTGGTGATAGCGTTTTCCTGCGATCTTCACTTCAGATAGCTGCAAGTCCTGTACGTTATACAGATACAGCGGCGCGTCCGCTGCCACCGGATTACCGAAATCACAGTTGTGAATGCGTACATTGCGCACCGGATGGATGACAGGTGCAGGTGCGCTGCCGTTGTAATCGGACGCAACCGGCCCCAGGATCACGATCGCCTGATAGCAGGAAAATTCGCCCCGGGCAGTCTGTACATTGCCCACCGTGATGTCAGAAATATCGATGTTTTCCACCACGGGCGGACGGATACGGACATTATCGCTGACCGGCGTATAGTCACAGTCAAACGTAATGACTGCACCAGCCGCAGTTGCGACCGTCTTAGACTGTATCGGCGAGCCGGGCAATGAGCTATAGAACGAAGGACTGGTTTGCACCCCATTGGGTATCCTCACATTGCGCACATAAAAATGCTTCAGGTAGCCACCACGGTTCAGGTTGGTTTTCAGGCGGATCGCGGTATTGAGCGGATTGGTTTTCCAATGCCTGTTTTCAAACAGCAGATTCTGGGCATATACATGCTGTATCCCGCCTGCCATTTCGCTGCCCAGCGTGACTGCGCCATGGCCGCTTTGCATCGTACAGTTCTGGATCACGATGTTTTGCGAAGGCCCGAACTGAGTATCGAGATTTTTTCCCGCCTTGATCGCAATACAGTCATCGCCGGAATCGAAGGTACAGTTCTCCACCAGTACATGATCACAGGCTTCAGGATCAAAACCATCGCTATTGGGGCCATGACTCTTCGCATGGACACCGCGTATCACCAGTTGCCGGCAATTGACAGGATGATGCTGCCAGAACGGCGTGTTACGGACTTCATAGCCTTGCAACAGCACGCGGCGGCAACTGATCAGCTGTATCATCGGTGGCCGCAAATAATGGCCTTTGCCAAATACCCGCTGCGCCAGCGGAACAGCGGCCTCGGATAAAGCCGGCAAATAGTTAGCATCGGCGCGCCATTTATCCCCGGCCCCCTGTATCAGTGCCTGCTGTTGCGGGCTGATCGATACCACCAATTGCCGCAGACTGCCGACATTCAGCGGATTGACTGCATTCTCCGAAGGTTTGCCTTCGCGGTAATTGGGTACCGAACCCTGAGCGATGGCATTGATCGTCTTCAGCTTACCTTTCCAGGTCCACCAGCAATCACCGTAGTCATTGAATGGCACTCCACCCTGGCCATCCAGCACCGAACTCCAGTCGGCGCCTGTCAATGCGATATTTTCCTGATTATTTGCATAAATCATGGGTGAATAATTCAGGCAATCATTACTCTGCCAGCGCGATACCGTGAGCCTGCCCTGCTCGCCACAGTCGACCTCACCATAGCGCGCATAATCATCCGGACGGTGACTGAAATACAGATGTGCGCCGGACTCCAGATGCAGATGTACATTCGACAGCAGCACGATGGGGCCTGCACAATACCAGTTGCCAGCCGGGATCAGCACCCGTCCGCCGCCTTCACGATGACAGGTTTCTATCGCAGTCCGGATCGCCTGATAGCAATCGGGCGCATGCTCATCGGGTGTATCGAGCATGCCCTGCTCTTCGAATGAGATCCAGGCTGCGACTTTCCTGACTGTGCAGCTCAGTGCGCCATAATGGGTCACGGGATAATCGGCCGCTCTGAACTGCAGCGACTGGCTCAAAGTAGCAATGATACGTTCAGCCTGACGCCAGGGGTCTTGCTGCAATGGCGCTGACTGTGCCAGTGCCAGTCCCGGTACACCACTGCTCATACCAAGCGCAGCCAGCTGACGCATCAGCTGACGCCGTTGCGGTGAAAACGATGCTGTGTCTTTTTCAGTTAGATTCATTAACTACTCCTGATTTCATTGTGCTGCAGATGAAGCATGGTCAATACCAAGGCGATTATTCCACTCACCCAAAAACTGACCGGCTGCAGGCGGCTCACGGTAACCCAGGTCACGCAAAGGATGGATTTTGCTGGCCAACAGATTGCGCCAGTAATCCTGGCTATCCATCTGGGCTGGCCGGTACGGTAAGGTGCCGCGCCGGTTCCAGTCTGACCAGGGATTTTTGGCCTGGATATGAGTACCGATTTCGGAATTCAGCACGATCATCTTACCCACTGTTTCCAGGGTGGCGCGGGTGATGGTGCCACTGGGACTGGTGAACTGATTGCTGTCACCAGCCTGGCACTGGTAATTGGTCACCGGCACCTCTGCATAGGGTGTGCATTTCTGGTTATGAAACCATTGTCTGACCAGGTAAAATTTCCCGCTCAGCGCATAAGCAGAACCGTCATGCGTGAAGCGGCATTGATTGAATACGAAACCATAGCGTGAAAACAGATTGGTGCTGGGTGCTGCTACATAGGAGCTGCTGCGTGGTCCCAGCGAGCGGATTTCAGTTTGCAGAAAATAAGCTGTCGCATCACCAAAAATAAAATCGACATCACCCTCGATATAAGAACGGTAGAAAAAATTCCTGGCTGTGCGTCCATCCGCCTGGTTGCGCAGATACACCGTATCCTGCAGACCCAACAGACGCACGCTGTCAAACTGAGCCTTGTCTACACCGTCCGTCATCAGTGCCAGCGCCTGGTGATGCACCATATTCATTTTGGCATACACGCCGTCGCCCGCACAGGCATTGCCCTCGCACGCAGCAGGCTGTGCCTGACCTGATTTGTTATAGCTGTTTTCCAGTGTGATATCGCGCATCTGAAAACCCTGGCTTTTCACCCACAACACTGGCGAACCAAATGTACCGATCAACGCCTTTTGTGCGATGCTGTCGCTCATTTCACGTACGGCGGGCGGTGCATCCAGAAATTGCTGGCCGAAACGCTGCAAATACGTCGCCCCGGAAATAGCTGCATCCAGATTCGCACGGATACGCGTTTCGGCACTGCCGCTACCGATCAGGCTGACAGGCACCGGTGTCGCAGGCAGATAAACCAGCTCTTCATAGATGCCTGGCTGTAGCAGGATATAGATGCGCTCCTTGCCCGGTTTGCCCGTCTGGGTCTGCGTTTGCGCGTGCATCGCCATATCCATCAGCATACGGTTGATGGCTGCCTGCACACTGTGAAAGCGGGTCTTGCCATCGGCGGGCTGGGCCAGACTCACCACATAATCAGGCCTGAACTGGCCTGCAGCCGGTATAGGTGCTGCCAGCGGATCCCATGGATCAGGCCGCTCCTGTCCCGGCAATCCGGCAAAACCCAGCACCTGTTCATACGCATAATGCGGGACCTGAGCCGCAGTCAATTGCGGACGGCGTTGCTGCTGTCCGTACACAGGATAAGGCTGAAACTGGCTGGCGCAAGTGTTGGTGGCGGCACTTTCTGCAGCCGGTTGCAAACGAAAGTCCGGTGTCAGATCACTGCGTGCTCCAGCACTTAACTGTGCATGCTGGGCTTGTACGACAGAACCCGCCGCCAGTTGCAGCTCACTGGTCTGCAGGCGCATTACATGCGCCGCATCATAGCCACGGAATACCAGCTTACCCGGCGTCAATACCTGTACCTGCTGCAGCTGGATGTCCTGAAACTGCGGTATCAGCTCGCCCTGGGCGCGTTTGCCATAAAAGCTGTCAAAGTCCAGCGGCGTTTTACTGTTCTGTATGCAAACCTGGCGGTAGTGCACATCCTGCACCAAGCCGCCGCGCGAAATATCACTCTTGATCCTGAGACCGGAAGTCGCACCATCGATTGTCAGCTGACTGACTAAGACATGACGCACACCGCCATGCGTCTCGCTGCCTATCGACATCCCATGCCCATGGTAAAAATGATTGTCGATGATACTCACAAATTCGGTCGCGCCCTGCTGACCGGCCTTAATTGCAATATTGTCGTCACCGGTACGGATAAAGCTTTTGGTGATTGTGATATTTTTCGATGAGACAGGGTCGATGCCATCGGTATTGCGTGCATGGGATGGCGTATCGATATGCACCCCCCAGGCTGTAAAGCCATTCACGGCATTCAGGGTCAGATGAAAATTTGCTGCGTTTTTAAGCCAGATCTGATACGCGCTGATGTCTTCGGATTGGATGATTTCTATCAGGCGTGGCACATTCTGATGCTTATCTTCACGCTGGGCACGCCGTGCCAGCTCCCACCAGGATTCGGACCGCCCCAGCATTTTGGCGCCCCCCTGACCATCGATCACACCCTCGCCATAAATACCTGCCATCCTGGATTTTTCCATCAAAATAAAGGGACGGCAGCCGCGTCCTTTTTCATCTGTCTGGCCACAGCTTGCAGCGCCACGGTCAAAATCAGCCGGATCACGTGAAGCGAACAGGGTGACACCAAAGTCGATCAGCAGCGACACACCCGGTTTCATGCTCAGCGCACCAGACAGAAATGCGCTGTTCTCACCGGCGCGTACCAGACGCACTGCACTGCCAGCCGGACATGCGGCTATCGCTTGCTGCAAGCGCCTGGTATCGGGTGCTGCTCCGTCCTGCGCCTCGATCTGCTGTACCGTCAATGTTGCAGCCACCAGCGTGCATACGGGAGGATTAACCGGCTCCTTCACTTGCCGGCTGTCCTGCGCCTGTACCGGGCTGGTCAGCGTCGCCAGCACAATGAAGCAACTGAAAATTGTCAGCCATCGGAAACGTAGGGAAATATTGATCATGGCTGGTCTCCCTGTACAGGCTGGGGACGTAATTGGGGTTGTAATTGTGGTCGCAGCCTGAGTAAGTTCTGCAATACCAGGCCGGCGAACAGGTCAGCACCTTTCGGCCCCAGATGGGTGCGGTCAAATGCAGATTTAGGCTTACCCTGAGGCTCAGTCGCCGTCTGCGAAGCGAGCGCCGGATATGGCACTGGCTGCTCTGGCGGTGGTGCCATCGCCAGCGTATCGGCCTGTGCCTGCCCCATTTTTTCAACCATGGCATGGCTCTGCTGATTCAGATCGATCAGTGCCACGCTGGCTTCCTGCGCGACCGCTATCGCTGATTCGGCCCAAGGACGCAGATCATTCGGCAGACTGCCGTCTTTGAAGCTGCGGCGTGTCAATGGCGTCACCAGAATGATGTCGGCACCGGTACTGCGCACATCACGGATATAGGCCTGCAGATTACGCGGGAATTCAGTGTGTAAGTCAGTAGAACGGCCAGGTTTTCCGGGCTGATCGTTGTGCCCGAACTGCATCAGCACTAGGGTATTTGCCGGGTCTGGCACCAGCCTGAGTTGTTGCATAACTTGTTGCCACGAGCCTTCAGCACGGTAACTGCCGGAACTGCGGCCGCCTTTGGCCAAATTGAGACAGCTGACTTCAACATTGAAACGCGCGCACAATGCATTGCCATAACCACTGCCGGGCGCCATGGTCGAATCGCCGACCAAAATCAGCGCAGGCTTAGCCAGTGCGCCAGCCTGCGGCACCTGGGTCTGACAGGCGAGCAGCATGGGAAGCAAGCCCAGCATGCAGGCATACCGGATTTTTTTAATCATCTTCATTGCTGTATATTCCGAAAAAAGAGCCTCACTAAGGAGGCTCAAACCCACTGAGGAATCACTGATCAGGCAGAAATCGTTTTGTTGTACACCGTGCCACCTACCCTGACATTCTTTAAGGTCAGATCTTTGACGTTAAACAGATACATGGCTTGTTCATAATTCGCCGGATTGCCTAAATCACAGTCCGAGATGGTGATATTCCGGACTGGCAGGATTTTCGGTGCAGGTGACGCAGGCCCGTTGTAATCCGATGCCACCGGGCCCAGTATGACCAGCGCCTGGTAGCAGGAAAAACTACCCTGACCCGTATCGACATTAGCGACCCTGACGTTGGAGATATGGACATCGGACACCACCGGAGGGCGGGTACGCACATTGTCATTCAAAGGATCGTAGCCGCAATCTATCGTGATAATGCCGCCCGCCGACGTTGCCACTGATTTGCTCGGTATCATGGAGCCTGGCAAACTTGTATAAAATGCCGGCGTGGTGCGTATGCCATTCGGTATCGTGATATTGCGGATATGCAGATTTTTCAGGAAGCCGCCACGACTCATATTCGATTTGAGACGGATCGCAATATTGAGCGGATCGGTACGCCAGTGACTGTTTTCAAACACCAGATTTTGCGCAAACACGTTCTGGATACCACCGGACATGATGCTGCCAAATGTCATCGCACCATGGCCGCTGTGCATTTTACAATTCTGCACGACGATGTTCTGTGAAGGACCATACTGCACATCCGGCCCTTTGCCGGAATCGACTGCAATACAGTCATCACCGGTGTCAAAAGTCGAATCCTCGATCAATACATAGTTGCAGGATTCAGGATCGAAACCATCACTGTTCGGACCTATGCTGTTAGCATAGATATTTTTGACATGCACGTTTTTACAACCGACAGGATTGTGCTGCCAGAATGGAGTATTGGTGACCTGATAACCCTGGAACAGCACATTGGTGCAATTGATGAATTGCACCATATGGGGACGCAGAAAATGTCCCAGTCCAAACACCCGTTTATCAGCAGGTACACCGGCCTCGGCCAGCGCACGCAGGAAGTTGGAATCGCGTCGCCATTTATCACCTTCACCCTGGATAAAACGGACTTGCTCTGCACTCAGATGCGGCGCTGCTTCACTTAGTGACATTGGATTGAGCGGATTGATGGAGACCTCAGTCTCGCCTTTCTGATGCCGTATCCAGTTGCCGCTGCCAGGCGCGATATCGCCCGCAGAACCCGGCTTTTCACGGCCCTTCCAGGACCACCAGCAAAATTCGCTGTCAGCGAAATTCACACCGGCCTGACCATCCAGAATCGCAGTCCAGTCTTCACCGGTCAGCGCAATATTTCTTTGGCCGATGGCGTACACCATAGAAGAAAAATTCAGACAGTCGTTGCCTTCCCAGCGCGTCATTGACAACTTGCCGCGCGGTCCGCAATCGTATTGTCCGTATTTGGCATAGTCGGCCGGATTATTACTGAAATACACATGTGCACCCGCTTTCAGGTGCACATGCACATTCGACAGTAATACGATGGGGCCCGCGCAATACCAGTTCCCAGCCGGGATCACCACCCGTCCGCCACCGGCCTGATGGCAGGCTGCAATCGCTGCAGAGATGGCCGGATAACAGTCATGCGACTGCGGCACAGGCGTAGCCAGGGTTTTACGCTCCACAAAAGAAATCCAGGCCTCGACTGCCTGTACCTCACAGGTTTTAGCACCGTATCCGGTGATCGCGAAATCTTGCGGGCGAAACTGTAAGGGCTTGGCAAAACGGTCAATGATGGCCTGGGCCTGCTTCCATGGGTCGTTTTTTACGGCCGCCACCGCCTGCCCCGCCCAGGCTGTTCCAGCCAGTAATCCGGCAGCCGATGCAGCCTGTATCAAAGTCCGGCGCTTTTCATTGATGAGAGAATTCATAGTATTCCATCCACGATTCCCCTCTGACCCGCAGGCCAGAGGAAGAACTTAATCAGAGTTATCAGAAGTTGTAGGTAAGGCGTGCATTAAACGCACGTCCGATCGGACTGGCGGCACTGCTCAGGTAACCAAAGGTGTAGGCATTATGGTTAGTGACCGGTGGCTTGGCATCCAGCAGATTGGTGATACCGGCGGAAATCGTGAGATTTTTAAAACCGCGATAATTCACCGTCCAGTTCCATAAGGAATACGATTCAATATCGCGGAAGTATTCCGGCGCAACCAGGTTCTGATCGTGGTAACCCGTGTTGAAATTCTGTGTGAGCTGGGAACCCCAGTCACCCCGGTTCCAGGATAAGGTCAGCGTATGCTTCCAGCGGAAGGTAATGATAGGCATGCTGGATGTCGTACCATTGCTGGCAGCACCAAAGCGCCCAACATTCGGAATATACGGGCTGTCCGCTTCTAACTGATTATCAAACTGTGTCAGATAGGTGCCATCGATCTGCGCTTTGAAATTGCCGAGCGCGGTTTTCGGAAAGGCATACGACAGCGACACATCGATACCGGATGCCTTCTGACCACCAAGATTCATCGTCACATTCTTGATATATGCCAGCGATCCATCCGCGTTACGCACAAACAGATTGGCGTATTTCTGAGGATTCAGGAAGTACACCTGTTCCGGCAGATTTGCCAGCATATCCGTCATTTCTATATGCCAGTAATCTGCAGACATCATCAGATTCTGAGCCGGTTCAGCCACAAAACCCAGCGTATAGCCTTTGGATTTCTCTGGTTGCAGATCAGGATTGCTGCCAGTTTGCTTAGGCAGCGTGGTGTTACACACGGCAGAAGCAACCAGGCCGGGCAAGGCCTTACCTGTGCCCGCCACGCCCGGGGTACCGCCCGGACACTGCACAGGATCATCCCACTTCGCAGAGGTGTTCGTGGTAGCGCCCGGCAAACGATAGCCATAACGGTCAAACAGGGTCGGTGCACGGAAGCCGGTATTGGCAGAGCCGCGTAACATCAGCGCTTTGACGGGCTGATACCGGAAACTGACTTTCGGATTGATGGTATTGCCGAAATCACTGAAATGATCGTCACGTACCGCGAAGTTCAGATTCAATTCCTTAGTCACCGGCATATCCAGCTCAGCATACGCAGCGGCGACAGTTCTGGATGATTTGGCAAACGAAGGTGAGGAACTCGCATAGGTCACCAGCGAGGTGATATCCGTCTTTTGATCTTCGGTGGTATCACGATGAAAATCTGTACCCAGCGCCAGCATCATCGGCCCGCCGGCCAGACTCATTATTTCACGCGAGCCGGTCAGATCCACACCGAGGAAAGTGCTCACAGAATGACGGTTCATCGCACCATCAACCGAGATACTTTTCAGGTAGTCTTTACCAGCTGCATCCTGCAAACCGAAGGGGTTAAGCTTGCCATTGGCCAGACCGGCCAGCAATCCCGGGCCATTGACATAGCCGGATTCATAATAATTCTCACGCAGACTGTGGCCGTAGACGAAGCCCAGTTTGTAATCCCAGCCGGCCAGCCGTCCTTCATCATTGACTGCCAGTCGTTGATTTACCTGTTTGTCACGCGTAGTCGCCTCAGCCAGATCAGCCACACTCCAGGTGACTGTCAAAGGCTCGCCTTTGAGTCCGGCCACCGCAGGTACACCGCCACTGCCCCCCGGATACCATTTGCTGCTCGATGGCAGTTGCGCTGTCACGCCATTCGCAGCCAGACTAGTCGTCGGATTTTTGGTGCCCAGGATAAATTCCTGACCACGCATGTAATCAACCGTCAGCGTATGATCTTCACTGAAACGTTTGGTGAACTTGGAGTAAAACGTGACCTGTTCATTGCCATACAAAGCAGTGCCGTAGTAATTGGCGTTCAGAATACAGGTGTTTTTTGCACCCTGTATCGAATAAGGCGCATTACAGCCCTGCGCATAATACGGATTCTGGGCATTCTTATTGCTTGCCGTCGTGAAGTTGGCTGGCATGGCATAACCGCCGCTGCCCAGGGTCGGCGCACGGCCTATGCTGGTCAGCAATTCCGGTGAACTGAGTTCAGCACGGTCCGATGCCAGCAAGCGGCTGCGGCGATGGGCGTCGACAGTCGCATACCAGTTCCAGCCATCATTATTGAGATCGCCAAACCCTATCGTGCCACTGATTCTTTGCTCATCGGCGCCGCCTTTTTTCTGCGGCTGCACCAGTTGCGCTGAGATCGTTTTACCTTCGAAAGTACGCTTGGTGATGAAGTTGACCACCCCGCCTATCGCATCCGAGCCGTAAATCGATGATGCACCATCACGCAAAATCTCCACACGCGCAATCGCGCTCATGGGTATCACATCAAGATTGGCATAGCCATCAGCAATCGCTTCATTGGCCAGGCGACGCCCATTCAGCAATACCAGAGTACGGTTGACGCCCAGACCACGCAAATTGATATTCGTCCCCGACCCTGCGTTGGACGGCGCCAGTGAAGCGGATTCCGGTAAGGCCAGCATCAGGTCGGCCAAGGTAGTCATGCCGCGTTTTTCCAGCTCTTCCCCAGTCACCATGGTGACCGGCAATGAGGCCTCGGTCGCGAGCCGGCGTATGGATGAGCCAGTGACCTCTACTTTTTGCATTTCTTCTGCCTGCACCTGTCCAACCAGCGTCACCACAGCGAGGCTGATACTGGACAACACAAACACAGAACGGTTTGCGAATTTCTTTTTCATTACTATGTCTCCTCAAACTCCTGTTTTCATCAACGATGTCACCAGACGCTGCGCGCTGGTTGACGTATCTGGAGCACCTCGCGTACTCCTTGCCACTGCGACGAAGATGGGCGCACATAGCCCCACCGGGGTCTCAGCCGGTCGAAAAAAGGTCTGATTCTTTTGCTTACGCTGGCAAATGTGTCTTTGCCTTATTGATTTGTCTCTGGGCGGTGATTTCTGACGAATCTTTATCCGCGGGAGAAGGTTCTGGTTACCCGTTCCAGATGCGCGCGCATCGCTTTGCGGGCAGCAGCCGGATCGTGCGATGCAATCGCTTCCAGAATATTTCTATGGTCTGTCAGCGTTTGCTGACGTAATTCTTCAGTCTGAAAATGCTCCTTAAGTTTGTGCCATAAACGGCCACGCTGATTCCATAAATACTCGACCACTCCCACCATCGCACTATTACCGGTGGCACGTGCGATAGCCAAGTGAAAATTCCGGTCTGCACTCTCGTTACTGGAATAATTGGCGTGATGCTTCTCCATTTCCAGTACGGCTTTCAGGATTTCATCGATTGCTGAGTCGGTCGCCACCCGCGCTGCAATGGCAGCCACTTCAGACTCGATCAGACGTCTGGCCGACAAAACTTCAAACGGCCCCGGCCCGACTTCTGCCAGATCTGCCTCAGCGTCCGGCAACTGACTCACGTACACGCCGGAACCGCCACGCACTTCCACCACACCACTTAATTCCAATGCGATCAGTGCTTCACGTAAAGACGCGCGTGACACACTGAGTTTGGTCGCCAGATCACGTTCAGACGGTAAGCGTTCACCTGCCTGCATACCCTCATCTGCGATCAAGCCCTGAATCTTGTCTGCAACTACCCGATATAAGCGCGGCTCATGCGAACCTGTTTCTGCTTGTCCCACATTATTTTTTTTATTCATCTTGACGATCCTGTTCAATGAAAAGACCAGCCAGTGCATTCGGTCAGGCCATTCTAAATTGGTCTGACCAAAACATCAATCTGGACTAGCCAAAAAATTTTGTCAGTGGCATACTCGCCACACTTTTTACCTGCAATGATTATAACCAAAAGCCGGAAAGCAACCGGCATTTTATTGCTAAATCATTGAATATAAACAGTTAACCAGTAAATTTAGTGCACCCGTGAAAGTGTAAAAATATATTTTTAGCGAGTGACATCGCGATTTTTTGGTCAGTCCAGTTAATATCTGGACTGACCAAAAAATGTTTTAATTGATGAAAAGTCGCATACAGCCATCAAAAAAAGGAAAATTCATGTCATCCCACCCAGAGCAGTCGCCCCTGTATATCAAAATGCATGATGAAGACAATGTTGCCATTGTCGCCAATGACGGCGGGCTGCCAGCCGGAACCATCTTCCCATGCGGGCTGCAACTGATTGAGCAGGTTCCCCAAGGTCATAAGATTGCACTGACAGATATGCAGTCCGGTCAGGAAATCCGGCGCTATAACGTTGTGATCGGCTATGCGCTGCAAGCCGTGCAACGCGGTCAGTGGCTCAATGAGAGCCTGATACGCATGCCGGATGCGCGCCGCCTCGACAATCTGCCGATTGCCACCGTCAAACCCGCTGCCCTGCCTGCACTGGAGGGCTATACCTTTATGGGATACCGCAATGCCGATGGCAGCGTCGGCACACGTAATATTCTGGCTATCACCACCACCGTACAATGTGTGTCAGGCGTCGTCGATTTTGCAGTACAACGCATCAAGACTGAGTTACTGCCCCACTATCCAAACGTGGATGATGTGATCGGCATCGAACATACCTATGGCTGCGGAGTGGCGATCGATGCGCCGGGCGCAGAAATTCCCATCCGCACTATACGCAACATCGCACGCAATCCTAACTTTGGCGGGGAAGCCATGGTCGTCAGTCTGGGTTGCGAAAAACTGCAGCCAGCCAAGCTATTCCCGGCTGGCAGCATCGCGATTCAGCAAGCAGAACAACCGCCCGTAGTCTGCCTGCAAGATCAGGCCCATGTCGGTTTTCAATCCATGATCAGTTCCATTATGAAACAGGCGCGCAGCCATCTGGAGCGGCTGAATCAAAGACAGCGCGAACTGTGCCCGGCATCAGAACTGGTGGTCGGTGTGCAGTGTGGCGGCAGCGATGCATTCTCGGGTGTGACCGCCAATCCGGCAGTCGGTTTTGCGACCGACTTACTGGTGCGTGCCGGCGCCAGTGTAATGTTTTCCGAAGTAACGGAAGTCAGGGACGGCATCGACCAGCTGACCTCACGCGCCGTCAGCCCGCAGGTTGCCGACGCGATGATACGTGAGATGCAATGGTATGACGATTACCTGAAACGTGGCGGCGCTGACCGCAGCGCCAACACCACACCCGGCAATAAAAAAGGCGGACTGTCCAACATCGTCGAAAAAGCCATGGGCTCTATCGTCAAATCCGGTTCCGCACCGATTTCCGGCGTTTTATCGCCAGGCGAAAAACTGCAACAACGCGGACTGATTTATGCTGCCACCCCGGCCAGCGATTTCATTTGCGGCACCCTGCAAGTAGCGGCTGGCATGAATCTGCATATTTTCACTACCGGTCGCGGCACCCCGTATGGCCTGGCACCGGTGCCGGTGATCAAAGTCGCGACGCGCGAAGATCTGGCGCGCCGCTGGCATGACCTGATGGATGTCAATGCCGGTAAAATCGCTACCGGAAAAGCCAGCATAGAAGAACTGGGCTGGGAATTATTCCATCTGATGCTGGATGTCGCGAGTGGCAAAAAAACCTGGGCCGAACACTGGAAATTACATAATGCTCTCGTGCTGTTTAACCCGGCACCGATCACCTGAGCCAATTCAGGGCTACGCTGCGAAGAACAATCTCAGCCACGACCGCAGCGCACCCTGTGCAACCCACTTTATCTGATAAAAACAAGCTAGGAGCATCATGAGTACGCAAACATCCGCCAAACCATTCCACCGCATCCTGCTGACCGGCGCGGCCGGTGGCCTCGGTAAAATCTTGCGCGATAAATTAAAAGACTGGACCGATATCCTGCGCGTCAGTGACCTGGCTGATCTGGGCCCGGCCCGCAACGGGGAAGAAGTCGTGCAATGTGATCTGGCCGACAAAGCAGCGGTACTGGAACTGGTTAAAGGGGTGGAGCTGATACTGCATTTCGGCGGTATTTCAGTCGAAGCCAGCTTTGAAGACATTATGCGCGCCAATATCCAGGGCACCTATAACATCTATGAAGCAGCCCACACCCATCAGGTGAAACGCGTGATTTTTGCCAGTTCAAATCACACCATAGGTTTTTACAAAACCACAGATCAGCTGACCGCCAGCATGCCACCACGCCCGGACGGCATGTACGGCGTGAGTAAGTGTTTTGGCGAGAGTCTGTCCCGCTATTACTACGACCGCACCGGACTGGAAACAGTATGCGTACGCATAGGCTCCGCCTTCCCCGCGCCAGCCAACCGCCGCATGATGACGACTTATCTGAGCTATGACGATCTGTTTGAACTGCTGCGTTGCGCGGCATTCACACCACGCGTAGGTCACACCATCGTATTCGGCGCATCCGACAACCGTGAAAAATGGTGGGATAACCGCGAGGCAGCGCATCTTGGTTTCCAGCCTAAAGACAGCTCCAGCCAGTTTGCCCACTTATTCCCTGACACGGGCAACTATCCGGCCGCCGACGAGATCGGCAGCACCTATCAGGGTGGCAATTTCATCCTGAGCGGTCCACAGTACAAAAACTAAAACCCTGCTTCATCATGCAAAAGGCCGGCTGAAATCTGTCTTCAGCCGGCCTTTTGCTAACTACAAGCCACAGTACATATAGCCAACGGTCAGCTTCATACACGATAGCCTGTCCAGCCCCGGCACTTAACGCAACAAGGCTGATAAGCCACTCACACGCTTAGTCTGGCGCTGTAATGCATCACCAAAAACACCAGGCTGTGGCGTCAGCAGTGTGAAGAACTGGCGCGCACGCGTGATGCCGGTGTACAGCAACTCTCTTGCCAGCAAGCTGCCACCCTGCTCAGGCAAGACCAGTGCGACGTGTGAGAATTCCGAACCCTGGGATTTGTGTACCGTCATCGCGAAGGCGGTTTCCACATCGGCCAGCCGGGTTGCGAGTACGCTGCGCACTTGTTCACCCTGCAGAAAATATACACGCAGCGAGTCTGGCCGTTGCGGGTCGGGCAGGGTCATGCCGATATCGCCGTTAAATACGCCCAAGCCATAGTCATTGCGCGTAATCATGACCGGGCGTCCGGCATACCAGTCGCTGCGTTTGTGTATCCAGCGCTGTGCAATCAAGGCTTGCTCTATCAGTCCATTCACACCAGCCACGCCCCACTCGCCTTCACGTACCGCACACAGGATGCGGAAGCGGTCAAACGCGAGCAGCACTTGCTTTACCCAGGCCAGATAGCCTTCCTCTTTGCCACCCTCTGCAGCGCCAGACTGCAACACTGGCGCGGCTTGCAGCAGTTGCAGATAAGGCAGGTAACTGTCCTCCACCCCGGCACGGCCAGCCAGCGCCAGTTGCAACAAGGCTGGCAATTGCGCCTGCGCATACCAGCTCAGCATGCCGCTGTTATCGGTCTGCAGTAAGTGGCTGCTGGCCGCCACCTCGCCCGCATTAACCGCGAGTGCAAGCTGACCGATGGGACCACCGAAACGGCGACTCTCACGCAACATCACGGTTTGCTGCGCCAGTGCGGACTGCCCATGCAGCATCGCCGCTGGCAGTTGCTGGCCGCTGGCGGCCTGTACATAGGCAGCAGTGTCAGGCAGATAGGCACCGGCACTCGCGTTTTGACACAAATCACCCAGTACCGCCCCCGCTTCGACCGAGGCCAGCTGGTCTTTATCACCGAGTAAAATCAGCATCGCATGCGGTGGCAAGGCATCCAGGATAGCCGCCATCATTTCCAGATGCACCATCGACGCCTCATCCACAATCAGCACATCGACATCGAGTGGATTACCCGCATGATGGCGGAAGCTGCGCGTATCGGGACGCGCGCCCAGCAAGCTGTGCAGCGTCGCTGCCGGTGCCATGCGCGCCGCCAGTTCAGCCAGCGGCAGTTGGTCCTGCATTTTTTCTGCCAGCCCGGATAAGGCATGGTCTATCGCCTGCTTCAGACGCGCGGCAGCCTTGCCGGTTGGCGCAGCCAGCACGATGCGCAATTGCTCTGCCTGCGCGGATAAAGAAAACAACAATGCCAGCAAACGCGCCACGGTATAGGTTTTACCGGTGCCGGGGCCGCCGGTAATGATGCTGAAGTGGCTGCGCACTGCAATGGCACAGGCGATTCTTTGCCAATCCACCGTCTGCGCTGTGTCTGTGTTGGCGTTTGCATCGACAGTTGCGCCGAACAGCGAATCCAGTCCCTGTCTGACCTGCTGCAAATCCAGCGGCCGTGGCTGACTGGCCTTGCGCTGTACTGCGCTGGCGACAGCACATTCATAATTCCAGTAGCGGCGCAGATACAGTCTGTCATCGACCAGCAGCAAAGGCTGACCGTGATCCAGCTCCGCTTCCAATAAGACCTGACTGCATGCTGCGAGTTGACGCAGCCACAGGCGGCTGCTGGCAGGCAAAGGTCCGGCACTGTTTTGCAAAGCCTGCCACTGTCCGGCGGGCCAGCCCAGCAGGGCATCCGGGTCGCTCAATAAATCGGGGATGCGCAGACAGCTATGCCCACGTCCTTCTAGCTCTGACAGCACCACACAACTCAGCAGCAATACCGGATCGGCTGTGCCCAGCTGCGCCACAAAGCGGGTAAAAGCCACGCCCAGACGGCGTAACTCGCCTTGCTGCATCAGCAGTTCCAGTTGTTGATCCAGCGCGGCCGGTACGCCATGCTGGGCAGCGGTGACTGCAGCGATTTCCTGCAGCGCGGGATTGGCTGGCTGGGTCGGGTTTAGTTCTAAGCTGGACATCTTGGCTCACTGAATAGAATACAAAAAGACGGCATCAGACGCCTCACTTACAAACTGGTTTGGGCTGGAAACAGCTGGTCCAGCTGTGTCAGCAAAGCGGCGTCCGGCGCGATACGGATGCAGCCAGCCGTGTCTGGATGTGCCACACCGCGCATGAAGTAAAACAGCGCACCACCCAAATGCTGTTCCGGCGCATAGCCTTCACCCAGACGCTGCCTGAGCAAACGGTGTAAAGCCAGCAGGTACAGCACGCCCTGCACATCATAGCGATGGTGAACCAGACATAACTGCAAAGCCTGGCTGTGATAGCTCGCATCATTCGGACCTATGGTATTGGACTTGTAATCCATCACCCAGTAGCGCCCTTCATGACAAAACACCAGATCCTGAAAGCCGCGCAACATACCATGCATATCGCGCTCACTCAGGGCTGGACGCACCAGTCCCGGCAATACATGCTGACGGCACAGCTGATCCAGTTCCGCACTGAGTAAGCCACTGGCCGGAAACCAGAATTCCATTTCAGGCACACATTGCTGCAGACCGGATAGCGCACAACCCAACTCAGGCAGTTCGCGACCACAGACTGCGGCCAGCCAGGCGATCACGTCATCCTGTCTGTGCGCCCAGCCAGCGCGCTCGCAGCGTTTTTCCATCACAGTGCGATAGCGTTCGCTATGCACAAAATCAAAGCCTTCGCCTGCCAGCCATTCCAGCTGTTCATGCAAAAACTGCCCCGGCACAGGACCGCGTGGGAAGCGGTGCCAGGGGCTATCCTGTACTTGCTGCCAGGATGCGGCATCATCGACTTCTGACAGTTTTTCCATCAGCGCGCTGTGCGCTTGCCGGGTTTCACCCAAACCACGGGTGATCGAGGTATAACTGGCGACACTCCAGTTGCGTTCAAACTGTGCCGTGTACACGGGCGCATCCTGCAACACAGGAGCAGCCTGCTGGCGCATCAGCCTGCTTAAGCCAGGCTGCGCACTGCTATCCTGCAAGGCAATCGCGCTGTTAGCGAGTAAGGGCTGTAGCAGTTGCGCGAGTTGACCTGCTTCTATCGCATTCCCCGCATTCAGCAAATAACCGAGCGCAGAATGCTGGAAACGCCCTTTTTGCGCCGTCACGCCCATCCACAAAGCATGTCGTGGCCGCGTCAGCGCCACATACAGCAAACGTAAATCTTCCTCCAGCCGCGCCGCATCGGCCAGTTCCAATACTTCCTTGCTTTGCGTCAGATCGAGTTGCGTCACGCCGTCGGCATCGGTATAGGTCAGCAATTTCCCGGCGCGGCGAGCGACCGGGCGCGCTGCTGCCGCAAATGGCAAAAACACGATAGGGAATTCCAGACCCTTGGATTTATGGATGGTGATGACCTGTACCAGCTCGGCATCACTCTCCAGCCGCAGCACCAGCTCATCGGCCCCGCTGTCAGCGGGATCATGAATCTGTTCCGCCAGCCAGCGTATCAGTGCCTGCTCACCATCCAGCTGCTGACTGGCTGATTGCAGTAATTCAGCCAGATGCAGCATATCGGTGAGTCGTCGTTCGCCACCGGTTTGCGCCAACAGCGTGGCCGGTAAGTGCAGCTCGTGGATGAAACGGCGCAGCATCGCGAGTATGCCCTGGCGCTGCCAGATACTATGCATCTGTCTGAGCAATTCGGTTCTGGCTTCCCAGGCCAGATCATCACTGACCAGCGTCGCCAGTTCCTGCAGCGACAGATTGGCACTGCGGGTGGCATAGGCGGCACGTGCAGTGGCTGCCTGCATAGGGTTCGCAATCGCCTGCAGCCACAACAACATATCGCGCGCTTCATCGCTGTCGAAAATCGAATCTTTATCCGACAAATACACACTGGCCACGCCGCGCTGTTGCAAAGCATGCCGCACGGCTCTGGCTTCGCTGCGGTCACGCACCAGAATCGCGATATCAGCCGGTTTTACCGGCGTCAGCTGTTCGTCCTGAAGAAAACCAGCGGACGCATCATTGAGCAAGCTCACTATCTGTTCGGCGCAAACGGAGGACACATGCTGATGCAGTTCGACTTTACTCATTTCCTGCTGCACATAACTGAGCGTCATGGCGGGCGGAGACCCTGCTGCAGTCACGAAGCGCTCTGCCCTGCCCCTGGCTTGCACGGGTTCGAAAGGCAGCGGGTTGCCTTGCGCTGTGCGATAACGGAAAGCCCCGGCCGGATAACCGGGCTGAGCAGAACTCCCCTCAGCCAGCTCAAACAACTGATTCACCGCCCCCACCAGCGCCGCCGAGGAGCGGAAATTCGTATTCAACACATAGTGACGGCCACTGGTGGCACGCCGCGCATCCAGATAACTGTGGATGTCGGCACCACGGAAGCCATAAATCGCCTGTTTAGGATCGCCAATCAAAAAAATCCCATGCGGGGTTTCTGCATCATGCAAGCGATACAGCAAATCAAATATCCGGTACTGATCAGGCGAGGTATCCTGAAACTCATCGATCAACGCAACCGGATACTGGCTGCTCATACGGCGTGCCAGCGTCGTACCGTTGGCCGATTCCAGCGCCAGACGCAAACGCTGCAGCATATCGGCAAAACCAAACTGACGGTTCATTTGCTTGAGCTGCTGCATGCGCTGCGCCACCCGCACTGCCGCATGTTTGAGCATCACATGCTGCACCGGTTCAAAGCCCAGCAAGGCGGCCTTCAGTTCGGGTAACAGGCTGGCAGCCTGCGGCAGCACGGCGGACTGATCTTTTTTAAAGCAAGTCTGCAAATTGTCTGCATTCAGCTTATCGCAACCGTCCAGGAAACGTTTATCAGGCATGATTTGCTGCGCCTGATCCAGCCAGTGTTGCGCACTCTCAAAAAACGCTGCTAAGGTCGCTTTGCGCAAGCGGTTGCCATTGAGGATGGCGCTATGCTTTTCTAACCACAGCTGTAATTCTTCCAGCAGCGCGCGCCACTGGTTTTTCAATTGCTGTGCACAGCTCAGTTCAGTTTCGCGTTTGGCGGCTAACAGCTGAGCGAGTGATGTAGCGCCAAGTTCTGCATAACGCTCTGCATAATTCAGCATAGGCGGTATCGCACTGCGCAAGGCATGGACATCAGCCCAGGCATCAGCCACCTGGGCAAATACAGGCGCGGGCAGCGGATACACTTGTTGCCGCCAATAGTCGCGCACCGCATCATCAAGCAGGCTGGTTTCGCTGCTGATCAGTTCTTCATCAAACAGGCAGCCGCTGTCAAATGCATGTTCACGCAACATGCGCTGACACCAGGCATCGATGGTGAAGATCGCGCATTCATCCATCGCTTCAGCCGCCATCATCAGCCTGTGGGCGGCTTGCAGCGCTTGCTGTGGCTCACGGTAGCTGTCGCTGAGTGCCTGCAAAAACGGATCGTCTTCCGTGCCCGGCTCACCGCGAAAATATGCAGCGGCCTGCACCAGACGCTGGCGGATACGGTCGGACAATTCACGCGTTGCGGCGCGGGTAAAGGTCATGACCAGGATTTCAGTCGGCAGCAAGGGACGTCCGTATCCATGCTCGCCACCATGCCCAAGCACCAGACGGATATACAGCGCGGCGATGGTCCAGGTTTTACCGGTACCGGCACTGGCCTCAATCAGACGCGCGCCGCGCAAAGGAAAATCAACGGCATGTAAAGGCTGACTCATGATGCAGCCTCCCCGACTGACTGATTGATGTTTTGTTCTGTCGCTGCGCCATCCAAAGACTGCAGCGGCTGTATCTGTACCGCCTGCTGTATCCAGTCCAGCACAGGCTGGTATAAAGTCTGACTCAACGCCTTCCAGTCGGGTTCTGCCGACAAGGCGGCGAAATCCGGCCACATGCGGTGCAGACAGGGGTCCTGATTTTCACCGGTCGTGGTGTAACTGCCGTCATAGCACTCTTCAGGATTTTTCCCGCTCAATAAGGCAAACGCGGTTTTACGCGCAACCGGCAAAGGCTGCTGGCAAGCACGCTGCCAGCAAGCAAGCACACTGTCCAGCGTCTGCAGCGCATCCGGTTGTGACAGCGGCTGACAATACAGCACGGCATCGCGCCCAACCAAATAACCAGGCACGGCCACACCACAAGCCGCCGACACCAGTTGTCGCAACCAGTAAGGCAAACAGGCATCCGGCCGCACCTGCAACTCTTCGCCCTTAGCCTGACACAGATTGGCGGGCGACATCGCAAGCCATACAGTGCGCGAGCCATCGGTCCAACACTGATCCAGCCAGTCTTCAATTTGTACTGCCGGAAAACTCAGCGCCAGCGCATGCTTGGCGGCTGGCTGCGGATAGCGCGCGCACAGGCGCAGCCATTGCTGGCGCACCGGTACCAGCTGAATCAATAACTGCTGCTGCCACCACTTGCCCATCTGTCCGACCGGGAATACGCCTTCACGTGCCAGCCGTTCTATTTTGCGTTCCATATCAGGCTGCACATCGTCCAGAGTTTCGCGATCCCCGTCATCCTGCAACAGCAATTGGGCGAATTGATATTCATCCAGACGGTTCAGGCTGAACGGTTCTTCATCGGCCGATACCAGTTGCTGTTCCGGGAAGCTGACTTGCAGTCTTTGCCGGAAAAAATACGTCACTGGCTGGCGCATGAAGCGGCTGAACTCAGACAGATTCAGGCGGTAACCGGGCTCCATCGCGGCCAGCGCAGCGTCCGTGTTCGTCAGGCCAGTTGCCATTGAATCCCGCATCTCGCCTTCGTGTGCGGCGCGCCATTCACGTGCAAACGTAAGCGGCCCGCCAGCTTCAAAATAACGGCGGCTGAAAGGCTGCAAGGGATGCTCGCTGGTCAGACTGGTCAGATCGAGATCCCAGCCTGCCGCCAGATAATCACGCAATTGCGCCACCAGCACCGAAGGCGGCTGTTCCGAATTATCGCGAATATTGCGCCCCACCCAGCTGATGTACAGACGTTCACGCGCAGCCAGCAAGGCTTCCAGCATCAGATAGCGGTCATCATCACGGCGCGAGCGGTCACCCGGACGCTGAGTACCAGGCAAGGCCAGCAAATCAAAATCCGCATGCTGAGCACGGCGCGGGTAGTCACCGTCATTCATGCCCAGCAGGCAAATCACGCGGAAAGGCACGGCGCGCATAGGCATCAGCGTGCAAAACGTCACGCCACCCGATACAAAACGCTGGGTCAGATTGCTTTCCTCGACCTGCCCCAGCCAGGCTTCGCGCATGACTGCCAGCGGCACCGCCTGCTCAAAATGTGCAATTTCGCAATCATCGAGCCAGCTTTGCAGCGCTTGTTCCAGTTGCGCCAGCGACAGCTTGTCGCGTTCCGATTCAGGCGCAAAAAAAGTGCTCAGCAAACTGCGCGCACGTTGTGCCCACACGGCCGGTGTAGCGGCTTCACTAAGTACAGTGCGCCATACCATCAGCTTATCCAGCATATCGGCCAGCGAACCGGCCAGTGCTGCATCCAGACCTGCGATTTCCGGATAAGGCTGGATCGCATCAAAATCGACCGCATCACCATTCGCATAACCAAGCAACATGCGGCGCACACCGAACATCCAGCTATTTTGCTCACCGACCTGCCCCAGTCCCAGGCTGGCTCGATGGCTGGCATCCAGGCCCCAGCGCACACCTGCCCCTTCTATCCAGCTGCCCAGACGCGGCAAGTCAGCTTCTTCCAGCCCGAAACGCGCCGCAATCGCAGGCACATCCAGCAAGTCACGGATTTCACTTTGCAGACAACGCTGCTGCGGCAAGCGCATCAGCCATTCCAGCGCGATATACAAAGGATTGATCTGACGCTCTGTGGTATCGGCGATTTCATACGGAATATAGCGTGCATCCTGACGCCCATACTGATCAAACACCGCTTGTATCGCCGCGCTGAACTGGGCGATATCCGGCACCATCACCACGATGTCACGCGGACGCAGCACACCGGCGTCGGCATCCGACGGCGCTTCCGCCAGCATCAGCAACAGCTCGTCATGCAAGACTTCCACCTCACGCTGCACGCTGTGGGCGATATGGAATTGCAGCGAACGGTCATCGTCCGCCAGCGACAGGCGCGCATGCTCAGACAGCGGCAGCAAATCACGGATAGCTGCCTGCACCTGTGCCAGCAAATGCTGACCAGGACCTTCACTGAATAAATCCAGCCGCAAATTTTGATAAGTGGCGCGGGTCGCGTTGGCATCGTCAAACTCATCCAGCATGCGGATAAAATCGCGTCCCATGCGACCCCAGGCGGCCAGCAGCGGATGACTGTGACTGTGTAATTCTTCAGGCGGAATCTGGCTCAGGTCGCGACCTTCGCGTAAATCCTGACGATGGCGGTTTGCACGCAGCAATTCCCTGCCCTGAATAATATCGCCCCAATAAAACTGGCAGGGATTGGCCACCGCAATCACGACCTGGGTGTGCTGAGCCAGTGCGCCCAGTGCTTCCAGCGTTTGACGTGGCAACGCAGACAGGCCAAACACCACGATGCGGCGCGGCAGCGCGCGCTTCGCATCGGGTTTTGCATCTGGCTGCAGATCTGAAGCGGCATCTGGCATCAAAGCCTGTAAAAAATGCTGATGCACATGAGCGCGGCCACCGTAGCGCTGCTGCTCATCCACACTCAGCATCACTGCGCGCCACAAGGCAGCCTGCCAGGCCTGATCCGGCGGCAAAGGCAAAGCCGGACCCGCCGCGCAGCGCAATTCATCGCGCCCGGCATCCCAGTCTGCCAGCCAGTCAGAACGGAATACCTGATAACCGTCAAATAAATCTGCGAGTTTTTGTGCCAGTTGCAAACGCCGTTCAGGCGCGCCATCCGCGAGAAAATGGCGTAAAGGCGCAAACACTTCCTGCGCCAGTAACTGCGGCAGCATATGCATCAGGCGCCAGGTCAGCGAGGATTTATCAAATGGCGAACGGCGTGCCACCGCCTGCGGCCCCAGCACGCTGCGGTAGGATTCCCACAAAAAACGGGCTGGCAACATGACACGGGTCGCGGCACAAATGCCATTTTCAGCAGCCAGCGAAATCTTGAGCCATTCCGCCACCCCGTTCGATTGCACGATAAAGGTTTCCTGCTCCAGCACGTCTAATGGTTGCTGTCGCAGCCAGCTGAAGATGGCCGCGCCTAGTTGTTCGAGCTGATTGCCATGTATCGCGATCAGTCCGGGAGTGATAGTTGAAGCCATCGGTATGCTTAGTCCTTGCCTGCATCAACAGGCATCGCAATGTTAGTTTATTGATGGGTCAGCACGTTGCAAACGGCGACTGTACGCCTATGTATATGCTGACATGCACGGCCCAAATGACAGAGCCTGAATATCTGTGCAAATATACAGTGTCAGTACTGCTTATGACAATGACAAATACCGATGCAGAGCGGCTTTCCTGCCGATGCGCGCCTTTTCCAGGATGCTGGGCAGGATCAGTAAATCAGCACGCCATCTGTGCGGAAGCGCAGACTGAGTAAGCCCACCAAAAAGATGGTGATGTCACAATTTTCAACAGGTGCAGCTGTTATACTGAGCGATTAGGTGATTTTCACCATGCTGAGCTTCCCGGGCAGCGTGAAATGACGCCACACTTCACTTTCCGAATCTGTTAACTATGTCTTCCATCTGGCCTGCGCTGCGCGAGCAACTCGAATTTTTTTCCTCCCCTTTTCCGCGTGCTGCAATTGCGCAGGCAGAAGAGAATAAAACCGAACTCGCACCCCATCTGACGGAAGTCTTGCAACAGGTTGCGACCACCCCGGCCATCACCGAAAACGGCGAGTACATGCTGCATATGTATGCGATGCATTTACTGGCTTCATGGCGCGACAGCAGCGCCTATGCACCGATGATCGCGATGGGCAGCTACAGCGATGAAGTCATAGAAAGCATGATGGGCGACGTGGTCACTGAAACCTATGGCCGTTGTCTGGCCTCGGTTTGCGATGGCAATGTCGCGCCACTCAAAGCCCTGTTTGAAAACACCGGCATCTCGATCTGGTCACGCACTGCGGCGCTGATCGCCTGGCAGGTACGCGTCATCGCGGGTGACAATCCGCGTCAGGAATTGCTGGAATATCTGCAAAGCCAAGGCGAGCTACTGGCCAGTCAGCGCCGTACCGCGAGTGAAGGCGATGCCGTTTTACTGGAAACCATCGTTGATGTCGCCACCGCACTGTGCGCTAAAGAAATGGCGGAGCAGGTCAATGGCTGGTTTAACGATAAATTGCTGGACCCGCAAATGAGTGATCAGGACTGGTTCAACGAACATATCGCCGCCGATTTCAACGCCAGCCGCGCGCTGGAACTGGAACATGGCAAAGGCTATATCCACGACGTGGAAAAAGAAATGGGCTGGTGGGACAGTTTTCAGGAAGAGAAGAAACCCAACTTCCGCCAAACCTATACCACCCAGACCATACGCAAAGAAGCCAAAATAGGTCGCAACGATCCCTGCCCTTGCGGCAGCGGCAAAAAATACAAGAAGTGCCACGGCATTCACGTCTGAGCACTGCATGCTGTGCGGGCCTCAGGCACACATCTGAGGCCCAGACAAGACGGCAAAGCGCAGCAAAACACCGCACTGAGCACCGCACTGAGCACCGCTCCAAAATAAGAGACTGAGTATTGATGCGGTCTGGCAAGGCAAAAGCGGCTGACAGCCGCATGTAGCTTGAGACTTCCGGTTTAAATAATTGTATGCATGCAGACAAAACCGGACGATTTCTTAGCAAAAAGCTCTAAAACAGCCCAAAAATCAAATTTCATCCGCTTTTTTCGACAATTTCCGTTTAAAACGACGGGCAATTGTGGTTTTCCCCAATATGGTGCATCTGCGCTTAGTGCCATGATGCGACCCCATTATGTTTATCCTCAAACTCCCTCAGAAGAAGTCCGGAAAGCAGACTAAACCGACCAATCGGATCAGCGCCAACATCCCCGGTGAACTGAAGTCGCGCGTGCAGTATCCCTGAACGCTCATCAACCCGATTCATGAATTTCAGCTGTGCCGCAGCGCGTATGCAATGTGTCGCCACTGAGGCTCATTGCGTCATTCCCTAACATAACGAGACCGCAGCGCAATCTGCCTCTCACACGGAGCATGTATGAAGAAAAAATCGATGACCCCGCTCATCTTTGTCGCGATGCTGGCTGGTATCGCGGTTGGATATGGCTGTCATGAAACCTGGGCCGGCAGCAAATTTGCGACCGAACTGGCAGGTTACTTTTCCATTTTCACCGACGTCTTTCTGCGCCTGATTAAGATGATCATCGCGTTGCTGGTGTTCTCGACGCTGACCATCGGTATTGCGCATCTGGGCGACACCAAGACAGTAGGCCGCATCGGCGTGAAAGCGATGGGCTGGTTTATTATCGCCTCGCTGGTCTCGCTGTCTATCGGCATGCTGTTATCGAATGCACTGAAATTAGGCGTCAACCTGAATCTGCCTTTGCCGGAAGTAGGTACAGCCACTAACCTGAAAACTGCCGCCTTCTCGCTCAAGGAATTCGTGAACCATCTGGTACCTAAATCCCCGATGGAAGCGATGGCAAATAACGAAATTCTGCAAATCGTGGTGTTCTCGCTGTTCTTCGGTTCTGCGCTGGCTGCGATGGGTGAAACCGGCAAAAAACTGACTGGCGTGATTGATGAATTGTCACACGTGATGCTGACCATCACTGGCTCCATCATGAAAATGGCACCGGTAGCCGTGTTCGCCGCGATGGCTTCGGTGATCACGACTCAGGGTCTGGGCGTGCTGGTTACTTTCGCCAAGTTCATGGCAGGTTTCTACGCTGGCCTCGGCATCCTGTGGGCGCTGCTGATATTTGCAGGCTTCATCTTCCTCGGCAAATCGATTTTCCGTCTGATGTCTTTGATACGTGAACCTTTCCTGCTGGCGTTTTCGACTGCCAGCTCGGAAGCAGCTTATCCTAAGATTCTGGATGCCCTGGACAAATTCGGCGTCAAACGCAAAATCTCCAGCTTCGTACTGCCTATGGGTTACTCGTTCAACCTCGATGGCTCTATGATGTATTGCACCTTCGCGGTACTGTTCATCGCTCAGGCTTACGGCATAGAATTGTCAACCAGCACCCAGATCACCATGCTGCTGCTGTTGATGGTGACTTCAAAAGGTATGGCTGGCGTACCACGTGCTTCGCTGGTGGTGATTGCTGCGACCCTGAATCAGTTCAACATTCCTGAAGCCGGTCTGTTGCTGATCATGGGCGTGGACCAATTCCTCGACATGGGCCGCTCCGCTACCAATGCAGTCGGCAACTCCATCGCCGCCGCTGTGATCGCGAAATGGGAAAACGGCATAGAAACACCGGTTCACCTGGAAGCTGTCACAGCAAAAAAAGCTGCGTAATTTCCTGTTGAATTGAACGACAAAAAAGCGAGCCTGGTGCTCGCTTTTTTTATGTGCAATTTTTCATGGCAGGCTGTGCGCCTGGCTGAGTGTTTCAGTAAGCGCCTTTTCTTGAGCAGCTGTCATTTAGCTGCTGTAATTTAGCTGCTGTAATCTGCTCGAAAACGAACCCAGCCCCCAAAATTTCGTCATTCCCGCGCAGGCGGGAATCCAGCGGCTTTACAGCGAAAGTCACTGGATCCCTGCCTGCGCAGGGATGACGGGGGGCGGTGATGAGTGTTTAGTGTTTAGTGTTTAGCGGCTAGCGTTTTGTACTTACGCCCCAGAACAACAATTCAAGCACTGCGTACATCCACCTCAGCCACCTCAGCTACCGGTTACAGCACCCTTCTCTTCCACTTGCTTAGGCGTGGTCGCTTGCAAGCCGGCCTTAAACGCTGCCGTCCATTGCTCAGTCTCGAGCTGGATGATGCGATGGCGCGCGCGGGATACGCGGATCAGCTCGGCCATTTCCTTACCCAGATCGGGTTGACCCACGCGTAAGACCTGTATCGTGAGCCAGTTCAGTTCAAATTCTTCGCGCAAACGCTGTAACTGTTGCTGCGCCAGTACAAAGCGCATCCAGGCTTCAGCGTCACCATAAAAACGTTCATACGCATACAAGGTCGCCGTCAGCGCTATCAGTACCGAGGTCCACATTGGCGAGATGGTTTCCCCCAACACTGGCACCATCCACGCCGGTAAATGCATTTGCGTCAGTGATGGAATCACGGCGGACAAGCCGCCAGTCGTAATCATCGCAACCCGCAAGCGCCTGGCCGTCGCACCGCGCTGTGGAGCCTTTTCCGCATACCAGCGGATTGAGGCATCGATCTCGCCTAAGAGTTTAGTTTTCGCCGCTTCGATCAGCCCCATTGCATCAGCATTAAACGGCACCACCAGCTGCGCCGGATCAACGATGGGCGCCACATCGGTGCCTGCATCTGGCGTTGTTAGCACTTGGCCTGGTACAGCTGTATCGGCCACGGTACCAGCGGCATCCTGTTGATTCTGCGTATTCACAGCTAAGTCATTTTCAGCCATCGTTCATTCCATTTCTTTTTTATTTGCCTTACTTGTTTAAGAATTTTTCAGTGTTTATCTTTAGCCGCAGATGTGTCATACACCCTGCACGCGCCTCACACGCTACGCTGGGTCCACACAGCCTGATGTTTACGACGGAATTCCTGCACGCCGGTTTGGCGCAGGCGTTCGGTCCAGCTTTCGGCATCGGTGCGGGTGGCGCCATGCTCCATCGCGGCTGCGCGCAGCAAGGCAAATTCGGTTCTGAGTGTAGTCGGCATGATGCCGGGGTCATCGGTATTAATGCAGACCTTGATCGGACCACGGCGCAGGCCAAAGCGGTTAGCCGCTTCGACCGGTCTGAGCACGCTTTCCGAGACCGGATACCATCTGAATACCGGATGTTCGCTGAAGCTTTCCAGCCTTGCGATATACACATTGCTGGTCAGATTTACCTCTATCATCAGGCCACGCGCATCGTACAGATCGAGCAGATAATCCTGCAAGGCTTCCATGAATTCCAGCTCGGTTTCTGTATGCTGATCGCTGAGGGTGCCCAGCGCATTTAAGGCTTGCTGTTGCCAGCGGCTGTCGCTGTGTTCAGGCCCGCTCAGCGAGACTCTGACCTGAGGCAAAGCGGCATGGGTCTGGCGACACCCCCAGGCCGGTGCTGGCTTGCCGCCCTTTTGCATCTCCAACCAGCGCGCGCGGTCGCGGAACAAACGTACATCAGGCAAATAATCCGATACTGCTTCAGTTGTACTTGCATCACCCTGCAACTCCGCATGCGGCGTACAAGGCTTCATCAGCTTATAGCGATCCGGTAATGCCTGCGCTGATTCCGCATCACAAATGCCAGACAGTTCAGCCTGCTTCAATTGCCAGCTGCAATTGCGGCGTAACTGCCAGGCTTTGAATAAGGTTTCCGGATGGGTGAGCGTGATATGTGCATCGGCCTTGCAGGCAAACTGTTCATGCGCCGCTTTCAGAATACTGCCCGGCTGCAGCCAATCCAGACAGGCCGGATGCATCCACGGCACATAGCGCAAAAAGCGCCTTATGCGTCGCTCCAGCATAGGCATGACTTGCGCCGCTAAGGGCAGGCGCTCTGCCATCACACCCGCATAATGCCAGGCCCAGACCAGATTATCGACATGCTCATCGACAGGCACCACCATGTCACCGTGGCGCTGCAACCAGTCGCGCGGACGTATGCCCAGTGCCAGCGCATGTCCCAGCCTGTCGCCGGAACGCATCTCGCAAAACTGGACGGTTTCATCCAGATGGCGCATGCCGGAATAAGGATGAGCATAATCCTCACCCGCATGTACACTCAGATGCCAGCCCGCGACAGTCGCCTGACGCTCTGCCTGATGCTGCAAGCCCTGACGCAGCCAGCGCAATGCGGGTGCATAGGTTTCGACCCGCACCAGATTTTCATCGCCAGCCACATCCAGGCCGCGCACCCAGCGCACAGGCAGCAATTGACGACGCATATCCTGCGGCAAACGGCTGCTCAGGCCCAGCAATTCCGGCCTGTCCCAGCCCGCCTGCGACAGGCATTGTTCACGCAATTGGCGCGCTTCACGCCACACCAGTTCCGGATGATGTTGGAATTTCGGAATGCGTAAAAAATGTATACAGAAATGCCAGCGATCCATCAATGCACGATACGCTGCAGCCTCGTCCGCAGGCAAAGGTGCCAGCCCCTGCGGCGCAGCCACGCCAGTCGCGCTGGCAAGCTGACGCAACCACAAACCGATTTCTTCGGGTTTGAATTTGGAACGCGTTACCTTGAGCTCTGCCACATCGTCGGGATGCTGGAACAGCACTTGCGCCGCATTCAGATGATTGGGTTGCTGCTCACCCCAGCGCAGTGGCCTGTCGTAATAAGCCACGAAGCGCGTCAAGCCCTGACCATCCATAATCAGCTCACGCCGCAAATGCATCAGACGATTCAAAAAATAAATGATGAGCACACGCAGCGCATACGGGCATTGCGGACTTTGATACTGCCACCACAGCCAGATCAGCAGCCACAACCAGGCTTGGGCAACGCGCCCGGCCAGCATCGCGACTGCCATTTGCTGACGCAGCCAGGCCGCATCGCGCACCGAGGCATGTACAGTTTGCTGTGCAATTAGCTGCCAGTCGCTACGCCGTTGCGGCTGAGTACGCCAACGCTCGCCCAGACTATCTTGCAGCAGCAAATTGAGCGCGGCATCACAAGCCGGAACTGTCCCATCCGCATAGGACTCAGGCAGCCAGCTCGCGCGCGTCAGCAAACCATGCAGCACACGCTGCAGTTCGCATAAAGTCGAATGCTGAGGATGCTGCTTAAGATGATCGCCATCCGGAGCCAGCACACCCAATAACAAAGCGAGCCCGCTGGTATGCACGCCGCCCAGATGTGCATGATTTTCCGCGACTGCATTGCCATCGACCGCGGCCGGACTGAACAAAGCCTGCTGCTGTCCCACGATGCGCTGCATATCGTGGGTAGTCAGACTATGCGGCGACATCAGATGCTGCGCAAACTTCCAGCCCACCACCAGCGCCGGATCGAGCTGCGCACAAAAGCGCACATAGTCTTGCTCCTGCCCATCGCGGTAACGCAGCGCATCACCATCTGCGATGAACAGCTGATCGTACAAATAATCCAGACTGCTGAATGCAGGACCACGCAAGGCTGTCTGCGGCCACACGATTTGCAAACCATGCCGGATTTCATTCAGACGAAAACGCCGCGGCCAGTCTCTGTCCAGGTCAGCCTGCAACACATCCAGACAGACAGCGTGAAAATTGCTGTGCTCCATCAGATGGCGTGGGTCGGGTTTGAGCAGGTGTTGTTTGATGAGTTCTGCAAATGCTGAACTCGAAAAAACGGTCGCAATTGAGACATCGAATAATGCGGCGTTCAGCATTACTGACTCACATCTGCAGGCATACAGATTTTAAGAAAGCGAACCAGTTGGGATTTACTAGGTTTGTCTCTGATTGTAGGCAACGCTGACACTTGAGCGGGAGTTAACCTATTTTTAAATTCATCAAAAATTGCACTTCGCCTCTGCAAACTACTGCTCTTTACCATTTCTATCCCAGTATTAGCATCTGCCCCAGCAGTAATGATATTTAAGTAGTAGCGCATTTTTCTGTCTATTGCAACTTCGATTGATGCATCTACTGTTTGTTTTTTGATCTCTTTGATTTTTACACCTTCAAGTTCATCCTCAAACGAAAGAACCCGATAGGTATCCATCAAAATATTTTTTATAGGATGCTGGTAAAGCACTCCGGTATAACTTCTGATCGATTCAGGACTCAAGAATGGCTTGATGTTTGAAATAAAAAGGCTGGTGCTTTCAAAAGATTTTCCAGCAACCGTACCATTGGCAATGGAAACGCTCTGAACGTAAGGATGCTCAAAACTACCAAACGCGGCGCAAATTGCGTGGAATGAGCGCACCCCTATATCTGCAACATATTTAAGACCCGGATGATGCTTGTATGTTTTTTCACTATCTGCTTTTTTATCCAGTATCCAAGAACCTTGAGATAGTTGGGTGAAAAATTTATTCATCACCTTATAAATCAGCAACGCATGCGGCTGTAATTTTAAGGTCTCAGTATGTTCAGCGCGCCACGAATTTATATCTTTAGTTAATTGATCTATATATTTATCTAAATCGTTATCATCAATTTCATCTGCCTGCGGCGCATCGGCTGATGCGTCAATTTTAAGCATTTTTGTCCCGGCAAAAAAAGCCGAGGAATAATAGGGAGAGTTGCTCAGAATTTTATGAACATCTCTATTGGTAACTTTCTGCACTAAGCTCAAGATAAGTAACTCAAATAATCTTCCAGTAAAAATTAAATTTCCCGTCTGATTATTTGAATAGAAGGCACGGTGCACCATTAAGCGGCGAACAAATTCGATATTTTGCAAGCCAAGATCAGTAATTGCATCTGACTTTGTATGTGGCACATTAAGTGTATTTGCGCCAGCCACGCCTAATTCCGGGACTGGATAAGGCAATACTGTACTTTCCGGAATACTCTGAATCCAGGTTTCATCCGTAATACGCGTAGCTAAAAATTTGCCCCAACTGTCCCTTAAACCATGGCCTTTAAAATGATCACGCCAGTATGGCGAGCCCTGTCGAACTGGATTAAACAGATCAAGATCAAGAATTGATGTAGTGGCATTGGCTTCCTGGTCTTGTCTCTGGACTATCCAATGACGCATTGCACTAGTTACCAATGCGGCAGATCCTTCAGCTGGATTTTTGAAAAAATAATCTTCGAGAGGTTGAATCCAAGTTGCAAGCAAAGCCTGCAAATAATCTACTGAACGCTTTCTGTTATAAAAACGTCCTACGAAAGCAAATTCCGTTGCAAATCGATACTGCCCCTTTTCTCCAGCCCCCAATTCGTTTCGTTCGCTTGAGTCTTTTCTTAAGTAATCGACCAATTCCCGAACTTCTTCCTGAACGTTAGAAATCAGTTGAGAAAAATCGCGAATAGAAAAAATTGGTAAAGTCTGACGACTGTTTTCGAAGCCGTTGATATGCCCATTTAATGTAAACCTGAGCCAATCTGAAAATACCTTAACATTGACTAAAGGCTCATTACTCGAATCGACAATAACGATGTTTTTACTATCCAGGTAAGATTGAATATCTGGTACATGTAGCCGCCTTGGTAAAGGCAAAACCTTGCGCTGATATTCGATCGCAAGCTCATTCGCTGTACGGTATGCCTCCTTTGAATCCTCTTTCACTTTATCGGTAATACGTCCGTAAAATTCGCGCCAGGTCACATCACGATAAAGAGTCAAATCACCGCTGATGATAGGAACTACATAAGGCGAAGCAAGATATTTTCTGACCACTTCCAGATTTTCAAATGCATGCTGTAATGAGGTGTCGACATCGTCGATAGGCAAGACTATCAGACGCTTGTTTGTTACACCTAAGGCAAGGCCAAATAATTTATGTACTTCATCGGCGATGCCATGATTGCCGATGAATGCACGTAATTTATCCAGACCAAATTCATTCTTTTGCTTTTGCACGCCTTCTAAGGCCGTGCCCAGGCGCTGCAACTGCTCATAAAATGCCTCGGTTTTATTATCTACGCGACTTAGCGCATCTTTAATCTGTTTATCACGCAGCAAAGCCGCCACAATGATATTGAGGAATAAGTCATCACCGTCTTCCAGCAAAGTAGGGTCCACCGGTTTCAGGATCAATAATTTATCCTTGAGCGCAGGCACCTGATTCAGGTATAGCGGTAAATTCACGAGAATAGAACTCTTACCTGTGCCTCTGCCACCATCGATCAGAATGGCTTCATGCGCACGCGTATCATCTAATTCAACGTCCAGTTTTCCATTTAATTTTTTGTCGCTTCGCTCCAATAAATCGGCAATGCGTTCGTACACATCGCGCGCCAGCAAATTTTCAGCTTTAAGCTGTTTAGCCTGCTCTCCCTGATCGATAGGAAATTTGATGATGTTCTCTTTATTGTCGCTCATGAGTTTTGCCGATTTTCGATACAAAACAGCAACTATATGTCAGGCATGGTTAGTTTGTTAAGCTAAAAAACCAGGCTTGAAGTCATTTCATCGACAAACTGTGTCTTATCAGGCTGTCATCGTGATTTTTAAGCGAATAAATGCCTTAGCTGGCGATGAAAAACCGGCTTGTTCGCTTTGCTGAACACAGTATTTTTTGTTGACAAGCCTCAGCAGCAGATTTACGATACATTCAAATGACCGATGGTCATTTATTTTTACAACACAACTGACCGATAGTCATTTAATCAAATCCAGCATGGAAAAGGATGGAAATATGCAAGACATTCGTGGTTTATGGGCCTTGATTACCGGGGCGTCCAGTGGCTTTGGGGTGGATTTTGCGCATTTGCTGGCGGCGCGGGGGGCGAATCTGGTGTTGGTGGCGCGGCGTACTGCGCCCATGGAAGAATTAGCGGCACAATTGCGGGCGCAGCATGGGGTGCAGGTGCGGGTGACGGGGCTGGATTTGACGGCGGCGGATGCGGCTACGCAATTGAAACAGGGGCTGGATGCGGATGGGATAGCGATTGATATCCTGATCAATAATGCGGGCTATGGATTGTATGGCGAATTCCTGCAGCAGCCGCTGGAAAAGACGCTGGATATGATGCAATTGAATATGCTGAGCCTGACCCGGCTCACGCATGTGTTTGGCCAGCAGATGAAGCAGCGCGGGCGTGGTTATATGTTGCTGATTGCGAGTATCGCGGCTTATCAGGCGACGCCGACTTATGCTGCGTATGCAGGCAGTAAGGGCTATGTGCTGTTGTTTGGCGAGGCGCTGCATCAGGAACTGGCACCGTATGGCGTGAAGGTCAGCGTGCTGTCGCCGGGTATCACGGCGACGAATTTTTTGACGGTGTCGGGGCAAAAGCCGACGCTGTATCAAAGGCTGGTGATGATGCAATCGCGGCCGGTGGCGCACATCGGTTTGCAGGCTATGTTCAAAGGTAAACTCAGCGTGGTGCCGGGGCTGATGAATAAACTGACGATCTTCAGCAATCGCTTTACGCCACGCAGCATACAAAGCAAAGTCGCGTACACTCTCATGAAAAACTGAAACCCACGGAGCAGCAGGCATCATGCAAACCTCACAAACAGCCAGGACTGAGCCTATGCGTATCCTGATACTGGGCGGCAGCGGACTGGTCGGGCAATCATTGATACGGCAAGCGCTGGCACTACCAGGCGTAACTCAGGTGTGCGCACCGACGCGCCGTGCGCTGACTGGCTTTGCTGCTGATGCGCGCCTGCTCAATCCGGTTCGCGATTTCAGTCAGCTACAGGCTGACGATGCAATCTGGCAGGCCGATGTGCTGTTGTGCGCGCTCGGCACCACGATGGCGCTTGCGGGTTCGCAGGCGGCGTTTTACCAGACCGATCATGATCTGGTGCTGCGTTGCGCGACGATGGCGCGGGCGGCGGGTGTGAACTGCATGATCTATAACTCGTCGCTGGGTGCGGCGCTCAAGGCATCCTCGTTTTATCTGCGGGTAAAAGCTGAAACTGAACGCGATCTGGCGGCGCTGGGCTTTAGCACGCTGGGCATAGTACGCCCTGCCTTACTCGACAATGAAGGACAGCAGCGGCCAGATCACAGAAGCGGTGAAGCGATTGCGCTGCGTGTGTTGCGTCCGCTGCGCTGGCTGCTGCCGGCACGTTACCGCCCGGTTGGAATCTCGGTAGTGGCAGGCGCGATGTTAAGACTGGCGCAGTCGGCCTGTGCGGGCAATGTAAGCAAAGCAGAACCAGCGCAACAAGCGACGCAAATGCCTAAGCTGCTGATACTGGAATCGGAGCAGTTGCAGGGCTGAACGCTGCGATTGCGTTGTGATTGCGCTGCGGCTGCGGCTATAGCGCAGAACAGCTACAATGTCTGACCACTGTATCCCCTGCCCTCACGCACCCATGAAGCAAAGAGCCCTGTCCGACGATGATAAAGCCTTACGCCGCAACGCCATCCTGGCAGCGGCGCGTGAACTGTTTGTTCGCGACAGCCATCAACTGCCCTCGGCCGCGCAAATTGCGCAGGCATCCGGCCTCGCAAAAGGCACGGTCTACCTGTACTTCCGCACAAAAGAGGAAATTTTTGTTGCGCTGTTAGCGCAGGAATTTGATGGTTTACTACGCCGTATCAGCAGCTATCTGGAGAGTGCGGCATTGGCGCAAGGACTGGATGGTTTGCTGCAGGAAGTCTGCGAATACATCGCGACGCATCCTGAATTTCTGCGGCTGGATGCGATGGCCTACAGCGTACTGGAACAGAATCTGAGTGAAGCGTATTTGCTGGAATTTAAAACGTCCTTGACCCAGACCCTGGTCAGCACCGGTCAGCGCGTTGATCAGGCTTTGCAATTGCCAGCGGGACGCGGAGCCGCATTGCTATTGCGTACCCACGCCTTGATACGCGGCTTGTGGCAGACGCTGGATTATCCCGAGTATTTGCAGCGCATTCTGGCGGCACCGCAATTTGCACCGATACGGCCAGATTTTCAGACGGAATTACTGGCCAGTCTGCGCGATTTCTGGGCGGGTGCGCTGGCGTCCGGGGCTAATTCCGAAGCCCATACAACGCCTCACAAACGCGGATCGTAAATAAACTGCCGCTTCACGGTCGCGCTGATTTGTCTGGCCGCCGCATGGGCGGGATTAATCAACACATTGTATTCTTCCGGCACGATGATGGATGGCACCAGCAACAGCGGCGCACTCATCCCCTGCAACCATTGCGTACCAAAATCAATACTGGCGGAGCCTGGTGGCTCGGCCAGCCAGGTCGGGTCCAGCTCGCTGGCTTCTATCACTTCGCGTTCTTTCCAGACTTTAGCCGGTATCGTGATCTGCACCAGAAAGGCATTGCGGATCGCGATCTGATCACCCAGATGCACCAGTGTCTCCAGCGTTGCGAGTGCAATGCTGGACGCGCTGTACACCACCGCACTGCCCTTGGCATTCCAGCGCCCGCCGACTGCCTTGGCACCACCGCCACTCAGATCATCGGCGCGGTATTGTGGCGTATGTTTTGCGATACGCCAGACCAGTTGCGCCGACATCAGGACACCACGCCGTACTCTATCCTTCCTAAGGTGTCGAGCACCAGCTCATAACCTGCCTCGGTATCGAGCAGCGATAAAGGCGTTTCGCCACCCAGCGCACGGTTGACGCCGCGTATCCACTGCCGCGCCGCCGATTCATCTTCCAGCACACTCAAAGCGCGCTTCCAGACTTTGTCAGCACGGTACATTCTGTCCTGCTCAGCAGAGGACAGTAAGCCATTTTTACTGATGCGGGATTTCATGGTGCTTTTCGGCAGACGCAATTGTTCAAACAAGCCATCCTGCGTCATACCAAACTGACGCGCAATCACAGGCACCAGTTCAGCACTGACCCCATTGCGCATATGGTGTATCACTTCGGTCACATTGCCACGAAAAGGCATCGTCAGTACCTTGGCTGAAGTTTTTTCTGTTGCTGCAGGGGTGGCAGATGAAGATTTGCTGCGTACAGCTACGTCTGAGATCGGTGGCAAGACCGGACCACCGCCCATTTTATCGCCACCTTTTTTCATGCTGACTGCCATATTCACCTCCGTTTTCATCTATTCAAACACACTCCTCAACACAGCACATCCATTGCTTTAGCTACATTCACAGCAAATAAAAGTCCAATACTGGATTAAATTAAGTCTCATTATAGACTTTTTCCAAGCTTAGGCCAAGCTTGCCTGCGGACTGGCGGATTTAGAAATGGCTGGCACCAACGGAGGGGAAAGCAAGGCCTTGATAAATTGCAACATTGAAAACAATTGTCAGTTAGCGCGCAGCGCTGCGCTGCCAGCCTGGAAACTCAATTAATATATAAAAGTCATTGATTTATTGACAATTAGCAATTGTCGCTTAATGACAGGCATTCATTTCTGTTTCCCATCCAGGAGCCCCATCATGCCCCAACTCTTCCACCACCCGCGTGCACTCAGCATTTCCGGTCCGGCGGTGACGGCGGGTGGGCTGGCGGGTTTTAGTCCTCTGAGCCTGTGCGGCAGCGATGGCATCAATACTTTATTCAGCTACACCCTGCGCTTGCAGAGCAGTGACGTGACAGGTGTTGCTGACTTGGGTTTAAGCGCAAAACCTGGCACCGCCTTCCATCCCGATCAGGTGATCGGCAAAGAAATCACCTGCCACATTGAACTCGAAGGCAGGGGTTCCTTTGTGTCTGGTCTGCCTGGTGGCGCTGTCGTGAATCTTGGCGCAGGCGTGCGTGAGTTGTCTGCTGTCGTGACGGCGGCACGTTTCGTCGGTCTCGACAGCCGCCATGCCGTGATTGAATGTACGCTGCAACCCTGGCTGCATCTCGCGAGTCTCTCCAGCGATTGCAAGGTGTTTCAGAATCAGACTCCCGTCGATACCATCCTCGCGGTGTTAGCCGATTATCCGTTTGCAGTCGAGCGTCGTTTAATCGAACGCTATCCGCTGCGTGATTACTGCGTGCAGTACAACGAGACCGATCTGGAGTTTGTCGTGAGGCTGATGCAGGAATGGGGCATCAACTACCATTTCGAACACAGCGCAGGCGTACACCGGCTCATCCTGTCCGATCACAATGCCGCGTTTCGCAGTGCGTCTGCGGCTTACGTCACACTGCCTTACTACCCGCCCGGTCACAAGACCGACCGCGATTACATCCACGCTTTTAGTCCCGAACACCGCCTCACCAGCGGCAGCGTCGCGAGTCGCGACTACGACTACACCCGGCCAGAAGCCAGTCTGGATGCGGGCTTCAGCGATGCTCGTCCTACCGGCCATGCGAACCAGGAAGTGTATTTATGGCGTGATGCGAATACAGGCAGCAATTACAGCCAGCCGAATGCAGGCAGTGACAATGCGCTTAATCAGACTGAACCACAGGGCGACTACCTGGCCAGAATCCGCCTGCAAGAACGGCGTCAGCACGGCCAGCGCGCAACGGGCAGCGCCTATTTACGTGGCCTGGCACCGGGCATGAGTTTTACGCTCACTGACTATCCGCAAGCCGCAGCGAATATCGAATACCTGATTTTGCACACCACATTCAGCCTGCAAAATGTGAGCGAAGATACGCAGCGCAATCTGCAGAACAATCTGCAGCATCATGTGCTGAATGTAGACACAAACCACCAAGCCGGACTCTGGCAAATCCAAACCGACTTCCACGTCCAGCCCAGTAACTGCATATTGCGCCCCGCACTGACACAAGCCAAGCCACGCAGCTTAGGCCCCGAAGTCGCACGTGTGACCGGCCCCGATCCCGACACTGCTGCTAACAACCTCTACACCGACGTCTACGGCCGCATTAAAATCCAGTTCCCCTGGGACCGCTACGGCAAACGCAATCACAACAGCAGTTGCTGGGTACGCGTCGCGCAAGCCTGGGCCGGTAATCAGCTTGGTCAACTCAGCATACCGCGCATCGGTCAGGAAGTGCTGATCAGCTTTATCGGTGGCGACCCCGATCAACCGATTTGCAGCGGTAGCCTGCACAATCAAAACAACCTGCCGCCCTGGCAGCTACCCAGTCAGCAAGCCCTGACCGGCCTGCGCAGCCGCGAACTCACAGCCGGCGGCGGCAATGCCAGTGCCGGTCGCAGCAATCACCTGATCCTCGACGACACCGCCGAACAAATTCAGCTACAACTCAAAAGCGACCACCAACACAGCCAGCTCAGCCTCGGACACATCACCCGCATCGACAACAACCGTGGACGGCAAGACCCACGCGGCCAAGGCTTTGAACTACGCACCGACGGCCACGGCGCTGTCCGTGCCAAAGACGGCATCCTGATCAGCAGCGAAGCAAGACCCCAGGCCCAGCAACATCACACCAGCCTGAACGAAAGCGCACAACGGCTGCAACACGCGCACAATTTACACGCCAGTCTGGCTGACGCCGCGCAGCAGGCCGGAGCGCAAGAAGCAAGCGATCAGCCTCAGGTCGCACAAGACCTTGAACAACAAAATGCAGAAATCGCAGGCACAGCAAACACGAACACAAACAAGGCCAGCAATACCTCCAGCACAAATCAAAACCACTTCCCCGAATTCAGCCAGCCCCACATCCTGCTCACCAGTCCTGCAGGCATCGCCAGCACCACCGCTGGCAGCACCCAACAACACAGTGCCGCCCAACACGCGATCACTGCCGAACAACACATCAGCCTCAGCAGCGGCCACAGCCTGCTCGCGAGTGCACGCAAGGCGATACGGCTGTTTGCCTACAAAGCCGGGATGAAACTGATTGCAGCAAATGGGGATGTGGATATCAAGGCGCTACAACAAAACCTGCACCTGCTCGCCAAGCTAGACATCCGCTACGACGCCGACCACATCCACATCACCGGCGCCAAACAAGTCGTGATCAACGGCGGCGGCAGTTACACCAAATTCGATACCAATATTGAGGACGGCACGACGGGTAGCAGAACTGTGCATGCGGCCAGTCACCGTCGCAGCGGCCCTAAAAATCAAGCGCTGCCGTTGACCGATCAGCGCATCGCATTGCCTGATGAAAGCGAACTGTTACTGAATCTGACTTCACATGGACAACATAGCCGCTCGTTCGCCCATGAGCCCTATCAGGTTTATAAATCGGGGACAAAAATCGCCAGCGGTGTATCGGATGCGTTTGGACAAATCCTGATCAAAAACCATAGCAACGATACGACCTCTTATCAAATCAGGCTCAGTGATGGGACGGTATTTGATATCCCTGTTCACACCCAATTAGCTAGGGTGTATGAACATCAGCTGTCGAATCAGGGACAGCGTGGTTCTCTCATGCAGAAACCTGATAATGCCACTTCCGGAGAGACATGATGAGCGCATCCACACCGCAAACCCATCAAGCCAACACGACGCATATCGACACGACAAAGCGGGTCGCACACTGTACGGTGCAATGGTTTTGTGAACGCGACCAGGCAAAACACCCTATCACTTTTCATAATCAGCTCGATATTTTTATGTGCGGTCAGCAGGCGTTCTCTGAGATAGCCCGTGACATCGCGCGCGCACAAAGCACAGTTGATCTGATTTGCTGGGGATTTGACCCTGCTATGGAACTGATACGAAAAGAGAACAGTGCATGGCCACGCGGACAGACTTATGGAGATTTGTTATCTGCGATCGCGGCGCGTGGGGTCAAGGTCAGGCTGCTGGTCTGGCATGCCTATTTGCCGGGTTACATACAAAATAATTTAGTTGGACTGACTGGCGATCAGCGCAGCGGTTATTTGTTAAGCACACCGAATACCAGCGCCGAAGATATAGCCTTAGGTGCAGCCATGCAGTCATCGATGACTGGACTGCCGCCTTCAGCCAATACAGCCATGCGCAAAACGCCTGTTAGCCCGGAACAGGCGCGCCAGGACTATTGTGTGCAATGGTGGCGGAATGCTCAGGCCGGCCGGATACCCAATCTGGAAGTCCGCTCCCGTAAAAACAATGCTGATGCAATTCTGAAAAACCTGCGCGATCCTGCCAGCCCGGAAGACATGCCCAGCGCCGCCGCGCCTAGTCATGCCGGGCTCATCAATGAATATGATCTGATCGTTAAAAATGGCACCCATCACCAAAAAACCCTCCTGATCGACTATACGCATCTGGGTGGAAAAGCCGCGACTGGCTATGTCATGGGACTCAATTCCACCAGCGATTACTGGGACACGAGCGAGCATTTATTTGATACGTCATTGCGCGAAACCGACTGGGCATTGAAATCAGCTACTGCGCGACAATTAGGGCAGCGGCGTCCTGTCAGCCGCGATCCCTTACACGATTATGTCAGCCGGATTCAGGGTGCGGCTTTACAAGATGTGCATCGTAATTTTTTCAGCGCATGGTTGCGTGCCGGGGGCAAAGCCCATCCTGAAGAAAACACTGCGCTTCCATCCTTACTGCCCAAAGTCAAAAACGGCTCGGTGATACAAATCGTGCGTACCCAGCCGGAAGAAAGCGACAAAACCATCAAGAATGCTTATTTCCAAAGCGCGGGCCTGGCACGTAATTACCTGTATATCGAAAACCAGTATTTCTTTTACGAATGCTGGGTCAGGCATCTGAAAGAAAAACGCAGCAAGTTCATCCAATGGGCGCAGGACGCGGGTAAAAAGCATCAGGAATGCACTTTACTGCATATGATTTGCGTGATTCCCCAGCCAGAAGATGATGGCATGGTGCCGCGCACCTATGACATGGTCAGGAGCCTGGGCGAAGGAAAAAGCATGGGCAGCAATGAGCAGGGTGGCCAGGGTGGACAGCAAGCACTGCTTGCGGCGATGCGTAAGCAATATGATCGCGATCTCGCCGGATGGAATAGTCTGGGTACGCATGAACAGATGGAACGTCCACACATGGAACCACAAAAGCCTGCGCTGCTGCAAACCGCAGATCAGGTGCGCGAGCCAGTCAAAAATCCTAAGACCGGTGAAATTGAAAGCATGGGGCTGAAAGTGTTATTGGCCAGACTGATTACACACAATAAAGGACGCCCGCTACCAAAACCGGCATCGAATTACCGGCAAGTCTATATCCATAGCAAGCTGATGCTGATCGATGATTCCTTCCTCACACTGGGTAGTGCAAACATGAATTTGCGCAGCATGGCAGGAGATAGTGAAATCAATATGGTCACCAATGATGTCGATAAAACGACTGAGTTACGCAAGCGGGTTTGGGCGCAGCATACGGGTGGGTTTGGTTTTTGTGACGGCGGAGATGGCACTGAAAAAGCCATTTTGAGAGCGTTTAACGATTGGATGCAACTAATGAAAATGAATGATATTTCTGTTTTCAAAGGCGAACCTATCACAGGTTTCGTCATCCCCTTCAGAGATACACGCCAAATCAGCTTCCGTCATGGATAAGGACACCCTATGCGCCGCACCCTGATTTTACTTTGCTGCTTACTGATCACCACTCTGACTGGCTGCCCTATGAAATCCACACTACCCCGCAATATGGAATTAAAAGCCTTTGATCCGCATCGTCAGGATTTTGTATGTGTGCATGAAGCCGATCAGGTGCCGCCGATTGACCCACAGGCCGAAGCCTGGTTCCAGGAAGGCATGCGCATCACCAGCCGCGATCTGCCACCCAATCAGCGCAATTACCCTAAGGCCGCAGAACTGTGGCAACAGGCCGCAGACAAACAGCACTGGAAAGCCATCCTGAATCTGGCTGGTTTGCTGACAGAAGGCGATGGCTATGCACCATATGAAATCGCTGCCGATCCTGAGCGCGCAGTCAGGCTGGTGGAGCAAGGCATGCAACTGGGCATACCGTCAGCCTTTGATCTGATGGGTAGCTTGCATCAAAACGGCGCTGGCGTGAATGGTGATGCGAGTCGCGCCTATGCATTCTGGGAACTCGCTGCCTATAAGGGCAGCCCGGGGGCGCAGACTTTTTTAGGCAAGGCATTAAGTGCCACTTACGACAATCCACAAGAAGGCTTTTGGGGAAATCGCAAAACAGGTTTACGTATGCTGGAATGTGCGTTTGCGCAGGGCTATGGTAAAGCTGCCTATGAACTTGGTGCGACCATCGTTGGAACAAAAGTTGAGCTTGATGAAAACAATGAACGCGCACTAAAGGTATTACATGAAGGCGTCAAAATGGGATGTGAAGACTGCGCTAATTATTTATCGTCGAGCTTTAGCCACCACGATGACCCACTCACGCATAACTTCATCGACTTTGCCCGTTCGGAACGTTATAGCGCCCTAGGCGACGCGCTCTATCATAACCCCGATCTCAAATTCCCCAATCTGGACAAGGTCTTGCCACTGCCATCGGCTCAACTGCCGGTTTGGAATGGGAATAAAGAAGACCTGGTCAATGCCGCCAAAGCCGTGGTCACCCCACCGCCTAAACTGCCGCCACATCCTGGCAGCAGCCGCAACAATACCCGCTATTACGTGCCACCTGGCATGACCCTGCCAGCTGAGCCGATCGAGGTCTTGGCCTACTGGCCTTATAAAGCGCCGCGCAGTGGCTACTGGTTGTTGCAGCTACCGCCTGATCCCGCCTTAGCGGACAAGCCATGGCAAATGCGCACCGTCCACGAGCTGAGTCAACATCTGGCACCACGTCATTATCTCGAACGTGAAGTGCTCGGCATGCCCAATGAATGGACCGACTGGGACAGCGACATGCAGCAAGCGATCATGGCGATGTTTTGGTGGGAGTTAAGCCCGAATCAACGTATCAACAGCCGCTGGTCATATTTGGGTAAGGCGATACCTTTGCAGCAGCCCGCATTGAGTCCGCTGGTCGCACGCCAGCTTGCGCTCTGTATCGCGCCACCGGAGCAACAACTGATGTGTGATGGGGAGCAGACTTGTCCGCAAACCGGTATCTGGCAAAGCAGTCTGGCAAATAGTCATCCATGCAGCAAACGCTGGGCGGCAATGAGTGTGACCGCGCAGCAGGCCTATGTGCAGGCCGGGGAGCGTTTTCCGGTACCACCGCAAACCGGAACAGGAACTGGCGCAGAAACCGTCATTCCAGCGGGAGAGCTGCGCTGGCAATGGCTGGGGGCAACGACCGCCAATGCAGTTAATGCAGATGGCAACAGCGTGATTAGCTTACCGGCAGTTTGGCAGAAACAGGGCTAAAACAGAGCCAGGCAGAGTCATCATAATAAGGACACCCTATGCGCCGCACCCTGATTTTACTTTGCTGCTTACTGATCACCACCCTGACTGGCTGCCCTATGAAATCCACACTACCCCGCAATATGGAATTAAAAGCCTTTGATCCGCATCGTCAGGATTTTGTATGTGTGCATGAGGCCGATCAGGTTCCGCCGATTGACCCGCAGGCCGAAGCCTGGTTCCAGGAAGGCATGCGCATCACCAGCCGCGATCTGCCACCCAATCAGCGCAATTACCCTAAGGCCGCAGAACTGTGGCAACAGGCCGCAGACAAACAGCATTGGAAAGCCATCCTGAATCTGGCTGGCCTGCTGACAGAAGGCGATGGCTATGCACCATATGAAATCGCTGCCGATCCTGAGCGCGCAGTCAGGCTGGTGGAGCAAGGCATGCAACTGGGCATACCGTCAGCCTTTGATCTGATGGGCAGCTTGCATCAAAACGGCGCTGGTGTGAATGGTGATGCGAGTCGTGCCTATGCATTCTGGGAACTCGCTGCCTATAAGGGTAGTCCGGGGGCGCAGACTTTTTTAGGCAAGGCATTAAGTGCCACTTACGACAATCCACAAGAAGGCTTTTGGGGAAATCGCAAAACAGGTTTACGTATGCTGGAATGTGCTTTTGCGCAGGGCTATGGTAAAGCTGCTTTACGACTTGGTGTCACTCTTGTCGGTAAAGACAAGAGCCTTGATGAAGACTATAGCCGGGCTCTAATCGTGCTACACGAAGGCGTCAAAATGGGATGTGAAGACTGTGCTAATTATTTATCCTCCAGTTTCCGCGCTCACGATGATCCACTCACAAATAACTTTAAAGACTCCGCCCGTTCGGAACGTTATAGCGCCCTAGGCGACGCGCTCTACCATAATCCCGACCTCAAGTTCCCCAATCTGGACAAGGTCTTGCCACTGCCACCGGCTCAACTGCCGGTTTGGAATGGGAATAAAGAAGACCTGGTCAATGCCGCTAAAGCCGTGGTCACCCCACCGCCTAAACTGCCGCCACATTCAAACTCTGCCAATTGACAGGTCTGAATACGGCGGCAGCATCGCTGCATACTCCACATACGCAATCTGCTAAACGCAGCAAGCATCCCAAAAACGAGTGAATACTCAGACGCTGCGGTAAGGCACACCTCACTCGCCGACCTCTCCCAGCGCCAGACATATCGCCGAATCAAAAAACACATATCCTTCAATATAAACGAAATTCACAAGTCATCTAGATGTCATTGGCATGTCATTTTCACTTGTTACAGTGCGCAGCGTGCAGTGTTTATCCGCCATCTGTTCAACCCCAACAAGGAAGCTCTCATGACTTTGCGAAAATTTGTACTCAGCTGTGCCACTCTGCTGTCGCTGCAATGCGCTAATGCGCTGGCTAATACCACACTGACCGTGTACACGGCGCTGGAAGCCGATCAGCTCAAGGCGTATCAGACGCAGTTTGAAAAAGAATATCCGGACGTGAAAATCAAATGGGTGCGTGATTCCACCGGCATCATCACAGCCAAGCTGCTGGCTGAAAAAGCCGCGCCGCAGGCGGATGTGGTGCTGGGTGTGGCGGCCAGTTCACTGCTGATCCTGGATAAAGAAGGCATGTTGCAGCACTATGCGCCGAAAGAAGTCGCCAAACTCAGCAAAAACTATGTAGACAGCGCAAATCCGCCAGCCTGGGTAGGCATGGATGTTTGGGGTGCGACCTTGTGCTTTAACACCGTTGAAGCAGCCAAACTGGGATTGAAAAAACCGGAAAGCTGGAAAGACTTGCTCAAGCCTGAATACAAAGGCCGCATCACAATGCCGAATCCTGCCTCCAGTGGCACCGGCTATTTTGATGTGACTGCCTGGCTGCATTTGTTTGGCGAACAGGAAGGCTGGTCGTATATGGACAAGCTGCATGAGAATATCGCGCAATACACCCATTCCGGCTCCAAACCTTGTAAGCAAGCCGCGGCGGGCGAATTCCCTATCGGGATCGCGTTTGAATATCGTGCCGCCAAGCTGAAAGAATCCGGCGCACCGATAGACCTGATATTTCCAAAAGAAGGTCTGGGCTGGGATGTGGAAGCGACTGCCATCATGAAGGGAACAAAATTCCCGGAAGCGGCGCGCAAACTGGCCGACTGGTCAGCTTCACGCTCTGCCAATGAGCAGTATGAGAAGAACTTCGCCATCGTGGCCTATCCTGGCGTCGCCAAACCCAATGCCTATATCCCTGCCAATTATGAGCAATTGCTGATCAAGCAGGATCTGCGCTGGGCCGCTGAACAGCGTGAACGCATCCTGAAAGAATGGAGCAAGCGTTACGACGCGAAATCCGAACCGAAACCAGTCAGCAAATAAAGCAGCAGGCCTTGCCGGGCCAGATTGCCCGGCAAGCTGCCGTCGCAGGCAGTCGTGGAGTCAGCCTCCGCACTTGGTCTGCCGCGTCACCATGAGTCAGCGCAGCGTGTTAAGCAAAGCACGCTGCTCAGGAAAAATTATGCATTTACACGATCTGCCGATAGTACAGTCAGCACAGTCCGACACAGAAGCCTGGCTGCGCTGCCGCGATATCAGCAAACAATTTGGCGCGACCAAGGTACTGGATCACATCAGCCTGGACATACGCAAAGGCGAATTCCTTTGTCTGCTGGGGCCATCCGGCTGTGGCAAAACTACGCTGCTGCGTATCATCGCTGGTCTGGAACAGCAAGATCAGGGACAGATACTGATGGGCAGCCGTGACATTTCACGCTTGCCACCGGCTGAGCGGCATTACGGCATCGTGTTTCAATCCTATGCCTTATTCCCCAATCTGAATGTCAGCGACAATATCGCGTTTGCTTTGCGCGACAGCCGTCAGGCCAAACAAAGACGGGTCGATGAATTACTGGATCTGATCGGCCTGCAAGGCATACAGCAACGCTATCCGGCACAATTGTCGGGTGGTCAGCAGCAAAGGGTGGCACTGGCGCGCGCATTGGCAACGGCCCCCAGCCTGTTATTGCTGGATGAGCCGCTGTCAGCACTGGATGCACAGGTACGCGATCATTTGCAGGCCGAGCTGCGCCGTCTGCAAGAAAAGCTTGGTGTCACCACAATCATGGTGACGCACGATCAGGATGAAGCTGCTGCGCTGGCAGATACTATCGCTGTCATGCATCAGGGGCGCATCGTGCAAAGCGGCACACCTGAGCAAATTTACCTCCAGCCAGCGAATCGCTTCGTGGCTGATTTTGTCGGGCGCTGCAACTGGTTCCCAATCACCCTAGATCAGAGCGGGCATTGGCAACTGGCTGGCGAAAAGCTGGCGCTGCATACTGCACCAACACTCAGCAAACAACAGCTGGAAGTATTCTGCCGTCCTGAGCATGTGCAGATACAAAGCGAATGGCAAGCACATAACCAGCAAGCCAATCAATGGATGGCGATAGTCGAAAGAGTCGATTTCCTGGCTGGCCGCCGCCGTGCCACGCTGTCTTTGTGCAAGCAACGTGACATCCGCTTCGAAGTGGAGTTACATCAGCGTGATGCCGCCTATAGCCAGCTGGTAGCCGGACAAATGGTGTGCGCGCATTTACCGCCAGCCAGCCTGACGGTATTCGACACGGAGTCTGCATGAGCGCGCCCAGAACTGCGGCGCAAACGTCGTACGCAATGCAAACTGCATCGCTATCAAATTCAGCATCCACTTCGGCGCTGTTGCGTTCAGTCTCATCACACGGCTGGAGCGATGTTGCAGGCAAGCTCTTGCTGATCGTAGCGGCGGCTTTACTGCTGCTCTTTTTGGTCTGGCCAGTATTGAGCATACTGCAAAAAGCACTGCAAAATCAGGCCGGTGAATGGATAGGCTTGCAGCATTTCTTTGCTGTACTGAGCGAAGCGAGAATCTGGCAGGCCGTCACTAGCAGTCTGCAACTGGCGCTGATCACGCTGGCCATCGTGTTACCTGTTGCCTTGCTGGCGGCATTTGCACTGATGCGTTCGGCCTTGCCGCTGCGCCGCCAATTACGTGGCTTGCTACTCTTGCCTATGTTATGCCCTTCGCTGATGCCTGCGATTTCTCTGGTCTATTTATTTGGCAATCAGGGCTTACTGAAATCCTGGCTGGGATCACACAGCATTTACGGACCGATAGGCATCGTCATCGGCGAGGTGTTTTACACTCTGCCGCATGCCATCCTGATCCTCAGCACCGCGCTCAGCGTGGCCGATGCGCGGCTGTATGAAGCGGCGCAAAGCCTGGGTGCCAGCCGCATGCGCCAGTTTTTCAGCATTACTTTGCCCGGCATACGCTTTGCCTTATTGTCGGTCGCACTGTTGGTACTGACGATGGTGGTGACGGATTTTGGTGTTCCTAAAGTAATCGGTGGTCAGACCCAGACGCTGGCACTGGAAGCCTATAAACAAGTCATCGGCCAGCAAAATTTTTCTCAGGGTGCGGTAATAGGACTGCTACTGCTGACCCCGGCCTTGCTGAGCTTTGCGCTGGAACGCTATACCGCCAGTCGTCCGGAAGCCGGTCTGAGCGCGCGCAGTCTGAATCTACAAATACGGCGCAATGTCTGGCGTGATGCGCTGCTGGGCTTGCTATGTGGCTTGATGCTGTTATTCGTGCTGGCTTTGTTTGGCACAGGAATTTATGCAGCACTGATCCGTTTGTGGCCGTATCAGATGGAACTGACGCTGAACCATTTCAATTTTGATGCGGTCGACGGTGGTGGCTGGTCAGCCTTTCTGAACAGCCTGCAACTCGCCTTACTGACGGCATTGGGTGGCACGGTGCTGGTCACTGTAAGCAGTTATCTGAGCCTGAAAAAATTCAGTCAGCACTGGCTCAGCCGCTGCCTGCAACAACTGGCATGGTGGCCGATGGCGATACCCGGCATGGTATTGGGTCTGGGCTATATCTTTTGCTTCAATCAGCCTGCGCATCCGCTGCATTTCCTATATGGCGGCATGAGCCTGATGGTGATGGCGACCATCATGCACTTTTACACCACCGCCTACCTGACCCTGAGTACGCGATTACGCAAGCTGGACAAGGAGTTTGAGGCCGCAGGCCAGAGTATGGGGCGTAGCTGGCTGACCCTGTTCTGGCGCATCACCCTGCCCCTGTGCCTGCCTGCGCTGATAGACGTATTCCGCTATTTCTTTGTCTCTGCCATGACCACGGTCAGCTGCGTGATTTTCCTGTACAGCCCGGACACCGTGCTGGCGTCGGTATCAGTACTGAATATGGACGATGCCGGAGATACCGCTGCTGCGGCTGCAATGGCGACCCTGATCGTTGTGACCTCATTATTCATCAACCTGATTTTGCAAATGCTGACTGGCCTGCTCGAAAGCCGTCATCGCCGTTGGCAACAAGCACTTACCAAGGAGTCCTGATATGCGTGATCCCATCCTGCTCACCCCCGGCCCGCTGACCACCAGCCTGGCAACCAAAACCGCCATGCTGCATGATTATGGTTCCTGGGATGCTGATTTCAACCGTCTGACCGCCAGCGTCTGCCAGCAATTACTCGCCATTATTAATCCGGCTGAAAACGAATTTGTCTGCGTTCCCCTGCAAGGTTCAGGCACCTTTGCAGTAGAGGCCGCGATTGGCAGCCTGCTGCCTAAAGACGGCAAATTACTGGTACTGGTAAATGGTGCTTACGGCAAGCGCATGGCACAGCTGACCCATATGATGGGACGTGCCTGCGCGGTGCTGGATGCAGGCGAAACCGAGGCCATCGACACTGAACAATTACGTAGCTATCTGGCCGCCCATCCTGAGATCAGCCATGTCGGCGTGATTTATGTAGAAACCAGTACCGGCATCCTGAATCCGCTGCAGCAAATCGCTGACATCGTGCATGCTGCCGGACGCCGCCTGATCATCGATGCCATGAGTGCCTTCGGCGCCTTACCTCTGGATAGCCGCAGCCTGCGCTTTGATGCGGTGATTGCGAGTAGTAATAAATGTCTGGAAGGCGTACCGGGCATGGGCTTTGTACTGGCACGCCGCACGGCCTTAATGGAAGCGGAAGGCAATAGCCATTCGCTGTCGCTCGATCTGTACCAGCAATGGGCGTATATGCAGCGTACGGGCCAATGGCGTTACACCCCACCCACCCATGTGGTGGCGGCACTGGCCAGCGCACTCGACCAGTATCAACAAGCTGGCGCACAAGCCGGCAGACTGGCGCGTTACCAGCAACTGTGCGATCACCTGCTGCAAGGCTTACAGCGTCTGGGCTTGCGCTCTTTCCTGCCCGCCGACATTCAGGCACCCATCATCGTGACTGTCCATGCGCCCGCTCATCCAAACTGGAACTTCCAGCAATTCTATGAGCTGGTCAAACAGCGTGGCTACATCCTGTATCCGGGCAAACTGACTGAAGTCGAAAGCTTCCGCATAGGCTGTATCGGCGCGATACAAACGGCCGATCTGGACGGTGCACTGGCGGCGATCGCGGATGCTTTAAAACAGATGGGCATCCCTAAAGAACAATGAAATAGCAGCGCAGTTCACCGCTGTTATCCAACACAAATACCAATTTCAAATTTAAGGAAACTTCAGTATGACTACACACACGCCACAAGCCGCCATCAGCAATGTGATTGACGCTGCAGTCCAACATCCATACCGCTATCAGCGCCGCTACAGCGGTCGCCTGCAAGCTGTGATTTTTGACTGGGCTGGTACCCTGGTTGACTTTGGTTCGTTCGCACCGACTCAGGTACTGGTTGATGCGTTTGCGGGCTATGGTTTCCAGATTTCGCTGGCGGAAGCGCGGGTACCGATGGGGATGGCAAAGCGGGATCATATCCGTGCCATCACCCGCATCCCGGCAGTGGAACAGCGTTGGATTACACAATTTGGCAGCAGCGCCACCGAAGCCCAGATTGATCATATTTACGAAAGCTTTATGCCTATGCAGATCAGCCAGGTCGCGCAGTATTCAGCACCGATACCTGGCGCGCTGGAGACTTTGCAGGCTTTGCGTGAGCGACAAATCAAAATAGGTTCCTGCTCTGGTTATCCACGTCAGGTCATGAATACCTTGCTGCCACACGCGAGCCAGGCTGGCATTACCGTCGACTGCGCAGTAGCGGCGGATGATCTGGCGGCTGGTGCGCGTCCTGGTCCGTGGATGGCCTTGCAAAACGTGATCGCACTGGGCATTACGGATGTCGCTGCCTGCGTCAAAGTCGATGATACCGTACCCGGCATTGCGGAAGGCCTCAACGCCGGTATGTGGACCGTCGGTCTGGTTTTATCAGGTAATGAAGCAGGTTTCAGCCTGGCAGAATTTGAAGCCGCAGATGCCAGTCTGAAGGATAAAAAACGCCAGTATGCAGGTCAGTTACTGGCGCAGGCTGGCGCGCATTACCTGATCGACAGCGTCGCGCAATTGCTGCCGGTGTTAGAGGACATCCAGTTGCGCATGCAGCGTGGCGAGCGTCCATGAACAGGCACAAACCACGTCTGACCATCGTCGGCGCTGGCATGCTGGGCTTAGCCCATGCGCTGGCGGCGGCTGAACGGGGCTATCAGGTCGATATCTATGAGCGCGACAGTCAGGCGCTGGGCGCTTCGGTCAGAAATTTCGGCCTGGGTCTGCATCTGGGCCATGCCCGGGGAGAGATGCTGGAACTGGCACGCGCCAGCCTGCAACGCTGGCGTCAGATACTGCCTGAATTAGGCATCTGGTACAAAGAAGCTGGCAGTCTGATGGTGGCGCGTAACCGCTATGAAGCTGAATTACTGGAATGCTTTCAGCAGACACTGGGCAGCGAGTATGGCACTCAGCTCATGAGTCTAAGCCAGCTTACTGATGCAGGCTGGCAGGGTGAATCGGCTTTGGCCAGTCCGCATGAAATCGGCTTTGCCTCAGCCCAGCTGATCCCGCGTCTGAGTGCATGGCTGCAGCAAACCAAAGATGTACGCATACATTATCAATGTGCAGTGCTGGGCATCGAGGATCAGGTGCTGCACACTGCGCAGGGGCTGGTGAAGGCCGACCATATCCTGCTGTGCAGCGGTCATGAATTCCGTCATTTAATGCCGCAATTGTATGCTGACAGCGGCATACGCTTATGCAGTCTGCAAATGCAGGAATTAGGGATTGCGCCGCGCCGTATCGCGCCTACCTTGCTGACTGGTTTGTCCTGCCTGCACTATCCGGCCTTCCGCCAGACACCGCAACTCGCGCTGCTGGCTGAACGCTACCAAGCACATTTACAGGAACAACATCCGCAAATACCGGAACATGGTATCCACCTGATAGTGCAGCAATTAGACGACCCCAGCCGCATCATCGTCGGGGACACCCACCATTACGCAGACGATGCTGCTGTCTTTCAGAGTGCGGCATCAGATCTGATCCTGCGTGAACTATGCAGTGAATTGTTGCAAACGCCAGTCTCTGCTATCCGTCACTGGCAAGGCGTATATGCGAGCGCAGCTCAGCCTTATCAGGTTCTGCGACCGCAGCCACATCTGACTGCAGTCAACATGACGGCAGGCATAGGGATGAGCGTTGGTCTGGCACTGGCAGCGCAGGTGGTAGAATCGCTGTAATCCACCAAAAACACAGACCATGAGCATACAGCAATCCAACACCTCTGCTTTCAAACGCGGCCAGGGTACGCCGGTATGGCGTCAGATCGAAGCCATACTGGCGCAAGATATCTATAGCGGCAAATTAAGCGGCAAGCTGGACAATGAAACCAGTCTGTCGGAACGCTTTGGTGTGAACCGTCACACGGTGCGACAAGCAGTGAAAGCGCTGGCGGAACGCGGACTGATCGAAGTAGTACAAGGCAAAGGCAGCTTCGTACGCGAGGAAGTGATCGCCTATGAACTCGGTGAACGCACCCGGCTCGCACATAGTCTGGCTAAGGCAAGAAAAATCGGACACAGCCGGATACTGAACGATCACGTCTTGCCTGCCACTGCCAGCGTGGCGCAGATGCTGGGTATAGACGAACATACTGAGGTGCTGCAAATTGACACCCTTGATGTGGTGGAAGATAAAGTACTGGGCGTCTGTACCCAGTATTTTCCGCTGCCGCGCTTCGCCGATTTTGCACGCCACTACCAGGAACTGGGTAAAACCCATCTGGCACTGCAAGCCTGCGGTGTACAGGAATTCACGCGTAAGCTGAGCCGCATCAGCGCCCAGCTGCCTGACAAACACGTGGCACGTCAGTTACAGCAATCCAGCTCCAGTCCTGTGCTGTGCGTGGAAAGCGTGTATCAGGATCAGGATAAACACATTATAGAATATGGTATTTCCCTGCTCAGCAGCAGCTCAGTACAAGTGGTGATCGAGCCCTGATCTGGCACCGGATCTCAATTTATGGCGCGGTCAGTTCAGCGCCTGTACGTTGGCGTGCCACCGCGGGGAACAGGAAATCCAGCTGTGCCAATGCAGCCTCATTGTGGGCGATGGCGAGTTCTGCCGTCGCCACCTCTTCCCGATTTTGCGCTTCACTGAGAGCGAGCGTGCTACCGGTGCCATGGCTCAGTTTATCAGCCGCTAACCGGCGCTGCGATATCGCCAGCTCCAACCTGCTCTGTGCCAGCTCCTGTTGCAACTGTGCGCTCTTCAGTTTCAGCTGTGCTTTTTCTCTGGCGCGCGCGCGCTCATCATCCCATTCCTGATTGCGCAATTGCAGGCGCTCTGCCTCAAGCACGCTTTCCGCTATTTTGTGACGAACCAGCGCGCCATCAAACAAGGTGTAGCTGAGTGAGACACCGACGCTGGCATCGCGCCTGTGCACATTGCCGACGGAAGTCGTGTTGCTGCTATCAGTACGTCCCACTCCCGCGTACTGCGCATACAGACTGATCTTAGGCCTGGCAGCAGCCTGCTGTATCTGTATCTGTTTCTGAGCTGCCTGTAGCTCCAACAGATTTTTTTTGCTATCCAGCCCGGGTTCTGCGTAAGGTGCTGCGGCTGCCAGATCCTGTTCCTGCGTGCTGTCAAACCCACACATTGTGTCCGCTTCAGTATTTGCTGTGGCCACTGCATTCATCGCAATGCTGAATTGCAGATAACTGGATTCCAGGTCTGTCGTGCGCAGCCTGAGCGTGAGCTGATGCTCGTTGAGCGCATTCGCGACCGTGCGATATTCGATATCAGCAATACGCCCTTGCGACCAGCGTGTTGCTGCGAGTGTTTGTTTTTCCTGGGCTAATTGCACAGCGCTTTGTGCCATCGCTCGCCGCACACAAGCATGCCGCAGTTGAAAATAGCTTTGCGCGACTTCAAATACAACACGCCTGACTGTCAGGCTTTGCTGTACATCCATGCTGTCTTTTTGTACGACTGCGTGCGCCAGCATGGCCTGATCGCGTCCGCCATTGTAGAGATCGTAATCAATGCGTAAAGATGGCGTAATCTGGTATTTAGGCAGGCTGCGTATAGTTTCTGCGGTATATGTTCCAGCGCCGGGCACGGTAACGGAAGACGTCGTGCCTGAATAGGTATCGTAATTATTGGTCGCCAGTGCATCAGCCAACACGCGTACTGTAGGTTTAAAGCTGGCCTGCGCCTGATCAATTTTAGTTTGCGCGCTTTGCGTTGCGAGCTGCGCGATACGGATAGCCAGCCGCTTACGCAATGCGATTTGAATTGCCTGCTCCAGTGAACGGGGACGCGCTGACTGAGCTGCGTTTGCAGACAGGTCTGCAGCGGCTGGAACATCTGGAGCGTCTGGAGCATAAGAACCATAGCCCTGTGCATCCGTTTTTTGTGTGCGGAAGCTAGCTGTCTGTCTGGAATCAAGCATACTGACAACACTCAGTGGACGTACTGCGGCCGGTTTGAATGTCAGGCTCTGACTGTAGCGCAGCGTCATTGCATCCTGTGTTTCTGCGGCCCGCGCTACTTGAGCAAGACCAGACATCGCGGCTGCAATCAAACTCAGACTGCAGAGTGCATATAGTGCTTTCGCATAGTTTTTATTCATAGCGTAATGCCTCAACCGGACGTAAAGCAGCTGCCCTGTATGCAGGATAAAATCCTGAAATCAAACCTATCACTACCGAAACGACCAGCGCAAGCAGCGCAGTGACTGGCGAAGGTAATAAGGGAAATCCGGTCAGCTGCACAATCAGGTAGCTGGTAGCAAATCCCAGTAACAAACCAAGTACGCCACCCAGACCGCTGATCAAAGCTGCTTCGAGTAAGAATTGCAGCAGGATGGAACGCTCGGTGCCACCCAGGGCCTTGCGCAAGCCAATTTCCCGCGTGCGTTCCAACACAGAGGTACTCATGATATTGAGTATGCCCAGGCCAGCCACAAACAAGGACACCGAGGCGGCGATGATGCCTATCTTGGAGACGCCGCCTAAAATCTTATCGGCGGTTTCTATATACTGCTCCATGGTGTCAGCGCGGTAGTCATAATTCCCTTTGTGCTCACGCTGGAGAAAGGCAATGATCTGCCCGGTTCCCAGCGCGGCCGGGGCCTGATCGTTGACCAGTTGCGCCTGTATGGTATCGATGTCTTTACTACCCATGATCGCTTGCTGGCGGTTGTAGGGGATCAGTGCACGTGCGTCCGCGTCACCACCACCGGACGAACCTATACTGGATAAAAAACTGCGGTCCTTGTGCGCCAATACGCCGATGACTTCGAACGTCTGTCCATACAACTGCACTTCCATGCCCAGAGGATTACTCTGACTGCCAAACAGCTCACGACGTGTGGTTTCACCTATCACGATGACCTTACGCTTGCGGGCGATATCATCCGCATTCAAGCCCCTGCCCATAGACGTGGAATCATTATTGATTTCCATGTAGTCTGGCCCGACGCCGACTGCATTCACACGGCTGAATTTACTACCGGCTTTCAGCAGGTTAACGCCATTGCGCCCGTTGTAGACTAAGGGCGAAAAACGCGCAACCGAAGTGCAGCAGCCCGACTTGCCAAGCGCGATCAGATCCTCATTTGTGATGCCGCTGCCCGCTCTTTGCAAGCGCTGAGGATCAAGGATTTTTCTGTCGCGATAAATCCAGACTGTGCGCAGGCCAAAGGTCTGCAACTCTGAATACACCACATTTTTTCCGCCTTCACTGACCACACCGATCAGTATCACCGCAGATATCCCGATGGCGACGCCGAGTACGCTCAGGAAAGTCCGGAAACGCCGGTGTCCCAGGCTCAGTAAGGCCTGAGCCAGCAAATCGCGCCCCTGAATACTGCGCCGGGCCTGTCGCGTATAGGTCGATTGTTGAGCACTCATTTGCAACTATCCCTGTCCACTAATCCATCCCGCAAATGAATCACACGACGTGCATAGGCGGCGATCTCATTCTCATGGGTCACCATGATGATGGTCTTGCCTTTCGCATGCATGTCACAGAAAATTTCCATAATTTCTGTGCCGGATTTCGAATCCAGTGCACCAGTGGGTTCATCGGCAATCACGATTTCCGGATCATTCACCAAGGCCCGCGCAATCGCAACACGCTGTTGCTGTCCACCCGATAACTGTGCCGGAGTGTGATCCAGTCTGTGCCCAAGCCCCACATCGCTTAGCGCCTGACTGGCACGCGCCAGGCGTTCATCAGGCGGTACACCCGCATACACCATAGGCAGCTCCACATTACGCAAGGCATTCTGGCGCGGGATCAGATTGAAGGACTGAAAGACAAAACCAAACAATTGATTGCGCACGCGTGCAAGCTGTGCTTCACTGCTGTTGTCCAGATTTTCACCATTGAGTACATAACGCCCCTCATCCAGCACATCCAGGCAACCCAGCACATTCATCAACGTTGATTTTCCGGAACCGGACGGCCCCATAATCGCGACAAAATCATGGGCCGCAATGTCTAGCGTTATATCCTTCAACACTGGCACTAAAGTCGCACCATGGCCATAGGATTTTTTACCGTTCTGTATGCTGATCATGGTTTGACCAATGTGTGCGCGGTGTCGATCACTGTCCCCTCGCTGAGCATTTCGCCTTGCGGCACAACGATGGTTTGCCCGGCTTCCAGGCCCGAACGTATCTCAGCATAGCGATCGCCCATCATGCCGACCACGACGGCTTGCTGCTTTAGCTTACCGTTCACAAGCAGCCAGACAAAGCTCTTGCCAGCTTTGCTGAACAACGTCTCAACCGGTACACGAATCACGGTCTGTGCAGAGCCAGTCAGTATCCTGACATCCAGTTGCTGATTGAAACGCGCATTCAGGCCGCCCGCCGCAAGACTGAGCCACACGGCCAGATAATCCGTACTGCCCTCGCGCTCCACTGCTGGATTGATGCGGATTACTTTCTCCCTGACTTCTGTTTCAGGATGCCCATCCAGCGCAATCAGTGCTGACATTCCCTCTTTGACAAAAGCAGCGTCAGCAGGCTCAATTTTGGCGAGCACCTGCATACTGTTTTCCGGGATGATAGCCAGCAGTGGTTTGCCTGCCTGTGCTGTTTCACCGGCTTTGATGTCTACGCTGACCACTACGCCGCTGACCGGTGCGGAGAGACTGCGTTTTTTCAAACGAAGTTGCAGGCGACCGGCATCGGCGCGCACTGTATCCCGCCGGGCTTCCAGGCTACGCAATTGCAAGTCCAGCTCCTTCACACGCTCTCTGGATTCACCGCCGGCTAACATATCCTGATGTACCGCATCACGTTGCGCGCGCCGGCTCGACATATCCGCTTCTGCCTGCTGCAACTGCGCCTGCTGTATCTGCTGTTCAGCTTGGATATCTGTGGTATCCAGACTCAGCAAGGCTTCGCCTTTAGTCACATGGCGACCAGTTTGCACCAATACCTCGCTGACACGGGCTGACTCCTCTGCTGCCAACACCACTTTTCGCTCACTGGCAGCCAGGCCCGTGACACGCAGCTGAGACTCTATGGTGCCACGGTCAACCTTGACCAGTTGTAGTGCAAGTCCAGGCTGCGCGGGCCGCACAGTCCGGTTCAGTAAGACATAAGCCAGGGCCGGTAAGCTCAAGCCCAGTATCAGGTACAGTAGTAAAGATTTTGTTTTCATATTTTTTAAGCTGCTAATCTTGACTGATTTCAGGTGGCCACATATGCAGTGCTATCATGTCTGTGTTGAATTAGCCCATTCCATCCCATTTAAATTCCATATGAAAACCGACACCGTTTCTGATTCATGCTGGATACGCCCATTACTACCGCCCGAGATCTTCGTCGCGGAAGCAACTATAGAATCAGCGCACACGGAAACCGGGCTTCTGGCGGGATTATTTAGTGAAGAACGCGAAGCCATTGCACGTGCTGTACCACGGCGCCAGGCAGAATTCGCAAGCGGACGGCGGCTGGCGCACCAGGCGCTCAAACAGCTAAACGGACTAGCCTGTGCCATTCCTGTGGCAGCTGACCGTTCACCGCTGTGGCCGGCTGGCATCATAGGTTCCATCACCCACTCCGAAAGCGTGGCAGCCGTTGCTGTGACGCGTGTTGGTGGCGCATGGCAAGCGCTAGGCATAGACCTCGCCAATATCCAGCGTTTCGAACCGGATCTGGCGCGTGTGATTTGCACGCCAGCGGAACGTGCCGCTGCATTGCCCTTACCTTTAGTATTCAGCGCCAAGGAATCTTTATTCAAATGCCTGCATCCGCTAACCAAAGTATGGATGGATTTTTCTGACGCAGAGATAAGTCTGAGTTCTGATTCAGAATTTGTAGCAGTGCTGACAAAAGACTGCGGCCACTTCGCAAACGGGACCGTGATCACAGGTCGCTGGCGCGAGCATGCTGGCACCATGTGTACCGCCATCTGTTTGCCAGCCTGAATTTGAATCTGCTTCCGAATCTGAGCCTGAACCAGCTGGTCAGGAGCTTGATTGACCGTCATGCCTTACCCCAAAGCACGCAAGCTAAACGGACGCATGTCGCGCCACAAATCAGCGACTTGCGCCAGGCATTCTTCTTTTGATCCTGGGCTGCCGGTCTGCTTCCAGCCAGCGGGGATGTCCAGCTGCTCCGGCCAGATTGAATATTGTTTTTCAGCGTTAACCAACACCAGCCAGTCCCAGTTGTCTTCATATGCATTTTGCTTATCCATAGTCATGATGCGCAGACCCTAAAATTGAATTAAATTGAATTGAATTGAATTGAACTGAATTGAAATGAAATACATAAAATTACTCAGCCAAATGCGGCGTAAGGAATGCAGCGACCTTGTCGGCCCATGCCGCCTGCATCAGCGCAGCGTGACTGCAGTCCAGATCGAGCGTATCTACCCCGGATTGCAAATGTGTACGCCAGTCAGACAACTGTTGCGCGCTCTGTGTGGCGCGGATTTGCAGGCAGACAGCCTCATCAGGCAGTTGAAAGCGAGGCGTTTGCCAGGCATGCGCCGCTTGCATCATCTTGAGTGCAACATCGACCCAGCGCTGCGCATCTGCCACAGCAAATCCGGCTGGCACCAGGCCCTGGGTTTGCAATAACTGCACCAATTCTTCGACAGAGCGTGGCAATTCCTGCAAACCGTCAGCGCCCAAGCCCTCCATCGCTTCAGCCATGATTTGTGTTGGCGTGAGCGCTGCAGGCTGCTCAGCCACCGCCATAGGCACATCAAGCAAAGCGAGTAAGGAAACCGACTGCGCCTGTGCCTGCAGCTGACTCACGATTTCAAGTGCGATCAAGCCACCCAGCGAATAACCCGCGATCTGATACGGTCCTTCGGGCTGCACCTGGCGTATGCAGGCAATATAGTTGGCAGCCATCGCAGCGATACTGGTGTGCGCCACCTCACCTGCTTCCAGACCGGGCGCCTGCAAACCATAGACCGGTACCTGATCCGGTAACTGCCTGACCAAATCCTGATAGCAAAACACCGTGCCGCCATAAGGATGAATAGCAAACAGCGGGCGGCGTGATCTGCTGGCGCGCAAGGGTACCAAGGGTCCATGACCAAGCAGCGCCGCATTCGCATGTAAGCTGGCCATGGCTTCTATGGTCGGAAAGGCAAACAAACTGCGTAAAGGCAGCGCCGCATCCAACGCAGCATTACAAGCAGCATGCAGACGTATCGCCAGCAAGGAATGCCCGCCCAGCTCAAAGAAGTTATCGCGCACGCCGATTTGCGTGCGCCCCAGTACGGATTGCCAAATGGCTTGTAAGCGCTGTTCAATCGCATTGCGCGGCGCAAGATAGACGCGCTGAGTCAGCACAGCATGATTGTCATCCAGCGCTGGCAAGGCCTTAACATCTAACTTCCCGTTCGCGTTCAAAGGCAAGCTCTCCAGCCACACATAGGCCGAGGGCAGCATTGCGTCCGTCAGCCTGCGGCTCAGCACACTGTGCAAGTCCGCACTATTCTGTGGCCCGCCTTCCTGTGCCACCACATAGGCCACCAGCCGTTTTTCTTTTTGGCCTGCGTCTTGCCGTGCGATGACTGCGGCCTGGCGTATGCCCACCTGCTGACGCAGGGTATTTTCTATCTCACCAACTTCGATGCGCTGGCCGCGTATTTTGACCTGGTGATCGGCGCGGCCTAAGTACTCCAGGCTGCCGTCTGCGCGCCAGCGTACACGGTCGCCGGTGCGGTACATGCGGCTGCCGGGTTCACCCCAGGGATTTGCCACAAAGCGTTCTGCGGTCAAACCAGGCTGACCGAGGTAGCCACGCGCCAGTCCGGCACCACCCAGGAAGAGCTCACCTTCGACACCCATCGCTGCCAGCTGCCAGTGGGCATCAAGCACATAGGCCTGGCAGTTTGCCAGTGGCTGACCGATGGGCAGGATGGCGGGCAGTTGTGCTATCGCTTCTGACTCAGCTGGCGGCAGTTGCCAGGTACTGGCGTCTATCGTGGTTTCGGTCGGACCATAAACATTGATGAT
>NZ_JACOGD010000010.1 GCF_014284235.1 Cognatundibacterium curvum | reverse complement strand
CTTCCAGCGTCATGCCGGGTTTAAGGGGCTGGTTCTGGCCGTAGGCTGCTACGTTTTGTTGCGCCAGTCTGACTTTGATGCGGTACAGGGCTTCATTGCTGTTAAAGCCTTGCAGGCTTTGCTGGGCGTTGCTGAGTATGGTGCTGGCCAGATGAGTCGGCAGTTCATTCGGTGCAATCGGGGTGCTGCTGACGTCAGTGACGGTGCCTTACTGCAGGCCGAATTTTTGGTAGGGGAAGGCCTGGTAGCGGATCAGCACGGTTTGTCCGGCACTCACAAAGCCAGCAGTGCGGCTGGGGGCGTAGAGCTGAACTTCGAGTTCGCTTTGCTTCGGTAACAGGGTCAGTACATTTTGACCGACGGTGACGGTTTGTCCGGCGGCATAGCTGAGCACGCTGACGATGCCATCTTGCGGGGCGGTGATCAGGGTGGATTTACGGTTACTGTTTTCTGCGCTTTCCTGTTTTAAGCTGGCCAGACTACGTGCCAGCTGGGACTGATCATTGGCGAGCTGGTTATCGAGGTCGGTGAGCTCTGCACGTAAGGCGAGTTGATTCGCTGCCAGCTGGAGTTGATTGCGCTGCAGCGTGGACAAGCGACTCGACAGGTCGAGTGATTCTTCCTGCTTTTGCTGGGTCTGGGCGGTGGAGACATAACCGCTTTTTTCTAATTGTTCAAATTTATGCAGACTCTGTTGTGCAAGTTCCTGTCTGCGTTGTGCCAGGCTGATTTCCTGATTCAATTGCTGTTGTTCTGTTTGCAGATTGCTGAGGCGGGATTGCAATGCGGATTTTTTGTCACGGGTCTGGGCGCTGCGCTGTCTTTGTTCGGTTTCCAGACTATGCTGGCGCGCCGCTAACTGCTGTGCGATTAAGGCAGTGATTTCTCCCTGATCGCCCATGCGTTCGGTATTGAGTTCAAACAGGGCTTGTCCGGCTTGCACTATTTGGCCTTCTTTGACCAGCAATTGACGCAGAACACCCGTGCCGGGTGCGATCACACTCAGGCTGCCAGAGACCGGCAAAGTCAGACCAGTGACACGGGCTTTTTTAGTGATACTGCCGAGGGTGATGTAGGCGATTAAGGCTATGCTGAGGAAAGCTGCTACCAGGGCAATCAGCCAGGAAGACACCGGTTGTGCCAGACGAATCGCGCCCATCCATTGCTGACTTTGTGCGGCAGTGACTTCATTGCGGAACAGGGGACTGCTGGGGGGAACGGACTGCGACATCGCTATTCACCTTATCAATTTGACTCAGTGTTTTTAATTTAGCATGTAAAAATTAATAAGGAAACAGAGTTTTTTAAATATACTTATTTGTTGTTTTTTTAATGATCGCTAATAATAGGTATTGCCTGCCACATAAAAAATCGGTTATGGAAAATCTGTGCGAGCTAACTCATATCCGGAACTGGAGTTTCCATTCTTTATAAAAAATGCTCATTTTAAGATGAGCATTCTCAAAATTATCCAAGGAATTTTCTAAAAAAATCTCAAAAACTCAGCGTGTGTTATCTGTCTTATTAGTATTTGCGATCTTATTTTTATAATCGGGAATTCACACCAAGTGATTGGTTTGGTTTGTTACTCATGACGATCAAACTTCCACTGTCCATCCACCTTGATAAAAATAAAGTTCTCATCAATTGAGCGCTTATCTCGCAACAGAGTATTCAATTCAGCGCTGAGTTGAATCGTATTTGCATCTATCACAGACCATTTCCAAATTTTGCTAAAACCATATCTGTTTACATCATTTTGCATAGGTGGGTAGCGCAGTACTCGCCTTCCATTTTCTGTGGTGCACAATTCTAAAGTTTCTTTGCGAAATTCTTTTTGAGTCAGGCTATAAAAAAACTGCATGATGGGGTTGATTGCATCGCGAACTATCGCAACTTCTTCTTTATTGTTTAACTCACTAAGATCGACTCTCTGCTTGCCCTTGCGATAAGGATGCTCTTTTAAAAAGCTCAGATCCCAGCCACCATTGTCGGCAAGCACATGTCCAGGGAAGCATTGCATGAATGTGATGATCAATAGTTGGCAAAGAATTTTCATGTGATTACTCAAATATACCTATCTCAAATTGCGAACGTTTTTCGTGAGCGGCCAAGGCTCACCAACATCTACTGTTCAGGCATTGGGAAAATTAAATCCAATTCTTCTACATCATCTGACTTGAAAGCCAGATACCTTCTCGCATAAATATCACCCAATATTCCACATCTGAGTTAACTGGATTTTTATTACGTGGAATAATATAAAGCACTTGCATATTTTTCATTGTCGATATGAGACATCTCTTTCCTTGATACCGAAAGTACTATCGCTCTAAGGAATACCCGTTAAGAGGTGATGTGCTCTCATCTACCTACAACTGAAAATTAATATGGATCAGATTAAATAATGTTCCCACCACGCCACGGGTCTGAGCACAGGTGCCGAGACGCTGACCTAGGCGCTTAATGCGCTGATAGCGAGCGCGATGCATCCCAGTGCGGATCTGCGCTGAATCACGTTGATGATGCGGATGGTATGGATGCTGCGAATGCTGTGTGTAGCGCTGCCACACATCAAAAAAATACCCGGCTGACACGCCGGGTGAATTGGATAGACAGACTGCCCAGGAGATGCGTTTGCCGCTTAACTCGATTCTTTAATCATGCGCCCAAAACCTTTCTGTACCGGTCTGGCATTCATCGGGTACAGGCGATGGAAAATACCGATCTGCTCGGCCGATAATTCTATGGGCTCTTTCATCACCATCCATAACACGCCTTCGCTGCAAGGTGGGGTAGTGAGTGATCCCATATAAGTGTAGTAGCCGCGTTTGAGTGGCAGGATATTGCTGAGGTCCATCGCACTCAGTGCAGAGACCGCTTCATTTTTTTCGAGTGGCAGATTATTCCAGACCAGCTGCACCAGCGCATGCGCTTTGCCGCGTTCTATCAGCACTGCCACCACCGCCAGCTTGCCATCGGCGTCTTTGTGCACCAGATGCACCACCATCTCAAAACTCTTGCCATTGATGCGCTCTTCCGACGGTTTGTGAAAGTGAAATTGCATCAGTTCATAACTGCGGCCCATCACGGTGATGAAATTACCGGCGGCGATATTGACCTGTATCGTATGGCCGTTATCGATCACATTAAAACCGGACAATTTGTAATCAAAATTGATGGGATCGAGATCAACCTTGATGCCGTCGCGGATATCTATCGGCGACTGGCGGTCGCCGTTATCGCATTTAGCATTGGCCGGATTCATTTTGCCCCAATTGAGCGGACTGCCCTCGCCCTGATATCCCCAATGCAGCGCGCCATGACCACCCATGGCAGCGACAATTGCTGCCGTACCGTGCTCAGCTTCTTTTTTGGGTTCTGCTTTTTTTACCACGGGGGGCACATAGCTGCGCACCACAGGACGGGCTTTGGGCGCCTCCTCGCGTTCTTTTTCTTTACGTAAAACGGCTAAGCGTTCCGCGATCTTGGCAGCCAGTTCGTCGGCCTGCAGCGCTTCTTTGGCAGCCGTCTCTTTGCTGTCTTTTTCTTTGTCTTTGGAGGATTTTTTAGATTCTTTTTTTTCAGACGCACTGTCTTCCTTAGCCGATGCCTGTTTGATCGGTTTCGAGGGCGACGAGGCTGGGCCGTCATTTGCGTGAGCAAAGCTCGCCAGCAGCAGGGTCAACAGGAGGGCGGGATAGCGGCGCATAATCGGAGGATTTCTGATAGGGAATAGTTCGGTTACGGCAAGTACGGTGACAAACTTGAGTCTGTGCACAAAGTTTGCCGAATTCCGCTTAACTCCGCAGATTCTGACGTGTCCTGACATGCTTTGCGATGCAGTGAGTATGCAGGTAAGCAAGCAATTAGATGATATTGTGCAAAACAACGGAATTGAGCTGGAGTAAGCTTGAGGCTGGATTGATGGTCTCAAAAATACAGGCCATGATGCTGATTTTCCCTACAATAACCAGGAGATGCGATGACTTACCTATGCTTTGACTTCCATATCAGCGACAAAATTGCGCATCTGCGCTTTAATCGTCCCGATAGCATGAACACCATGCAGCCAGTGTTTTTTCGTGAGCTGAGCGCGATACTGCGCCAGTTACAGCAGGAAGCCGTAGCACGGGTGCTGATCCTGTCTTCGACTGGTAAGCATTTCACGGCAGGCATGGCGTTGGATGTGTTCACCAGCGGCAGCTTCAGCCTGGATGATCAGCAAGCGACCGGGCGCGCCAATATCGGTCTGGTACTGCAAGAGATGCATCAATGCTTTAACCAGCTGGAAGCCTTACGCATGCCCGTCATTGCAGCGATACAGGGCGGTTGTATCGGTGGCGGTGTCGACCTGGTCTGTGCCACCGATATCCGGCTAGCCAGCCAGGATGCGTTTTTCTGTATTCAGGAAATCAATATCGGTATGACGGCTGACCTCGGTACTTTACAGCGTCTGCCTAAGCTGATTCCCGAAGGTATCGTGCATGAGATGGCCTATACCGGCCGCCGCTTACCGGCTGCGCGCGCCATGGCAGTCGGACTGGTGAACGAAGTGTTTGATACGCAGGAAGCGATGCTGGCAGCAGCACAGCAAATGGCGGCAGAAATCGCAGCTAAACCACCAGTGGCAATCTGGGGCAGCAAGCAGGCCATCCACTACGCGCGCGACCACAGCACGCATGACGCTTTACAGCAAATGAGCTGGCTGCAATCCGGTATCTGGCAAAGCAGTAATTTGCTCGAAGCCTTCATCGCAAAACAACAGGGACGCGCCACCCAGTTTGCCGATCTGGCACCGCTGAAACCGTTTACAGATGCAGACTATACGCTGAAGTAAACGATCTCAGCCAGCGCCTGTGGCCCGGCGTTTGCGCAGGCCACAGCGCGAGTTAGTTCAGCGGTAAGCCTTGACCGCGGTATTCGTCCCGCTGACCAGCATGACGCCAGCCCATAGCAGTTTTTTCCCGGGTGGTACAGCGGCCTTGTCGGCCAGGAAAACAATTTGTGGCGTCGGGCGCTTACCGGGCGGCAGATCATTGAAGGTTGCCAGATTGGTGATACGGTTTTCGTGAAACGACAGTGCGATACGCTGAAACTCAGCACCGGTCGCTTCTTCGCCGGCGATGGCAAGGCTGATGTCGTCCAGCGTCAATTGCGGATCGACTTCGACGATGTAAGTGGACATTATTTTTCCTTCTCAGTTCGCTATGCGTAACAAGCAAAAAATCAATCAAACAGGCTGAGTTTAAAAACCCTGGGCTTTAAAGGCTGCGTTCAGCGCACGTATGGCGACTTCACGATCGGTATCATCAGCCAGATTCTTCGCTGCGCGAATCTGCGTTTTCAGCAACTGCAAGGCACCGGTTTTGCCATCGCTGCCATCCAGCGTGGCGGGTAAAGCATCGGGCTTGACACCCAAGGCAGTCAGGATGGCTTTGGCTTTATCCAGCGTCATCGCTGGCGCACCCAGTGCATCGGTCAGACTGCCTATGCTGATGATTTGCGGCTGACTGGGAACCGGCACTTTATATAGCACGGCCAGTGCTTTATCGCTTTGCGCACTGCTCTCCGCAGCCTGGGTGTTGATAAATTGCAGTGCGCCATTCAGGGTACCGGCCAGATAGTATTCATTCAGGTCGGTGACTGCGCGTTCGAAGGGATACTGCTGTGACGAAGCCGATAATCCAAGCAGAATTTTGTAGAGCACTTCCTTGCGCTTGGCATTCATGGTCGCGACCAGCGCCTGTATGCTTTTTTCGTAGTAAAAATCCTTGTCTATGGTGGTTTTGGCGCCGCTGATACCGGCTGCAGCGACCGCCAGATTGGATTTCGCCTGCAAGCCACCAACCAGCGTACCAGCCAGATTCAGGCTCATGTTGACTACATCGGTGGCGGCATCCAGCTGCTGTTTGTCGGCAGTCAGGGTGCGGATAAATTTCAGGTATTGCAGATCCATTTGCACCAGGCGCCCGGACACAAAGCGATTACGCGCATCTTGCCGTTTGTCGGCATCGAGCTTGTAGTACTCGCTGATGCTGGTGGCGCTGGCAAATTCTTTGGACAGTTGCTCCAAATCCTGATCGATATTAAAAGATGGATCAGGCGCACCGCCACTGCGAATACTTTGACAGGCTGAGAGCTGCAGCACGAATGCCACTATCGTGATGCTAAGTAGAAATTTGCGCATATTTGTCTCCCCAAATTGCATGCTATGTTGCATCGCTTTATGTGCGTTTTTGCACTTGACGTACATTAGCACTATTTGGTTTTCTGGAAATGAAAGTGTTAAAAATTATTGAGCGCTGATGTATCTAAACGACAAAAAATTCTTTTACGGAAATTTTGTTTCCGTAAAAGAATTTTCGATAGGAAATGAATTTTCTGTACCGATCAAAAAATCCGATTTTTTCAGCAACTGATCAGGCAGCCTGCCTCCAGTTTTGCGACACCGGCACTGACCAGTTCGGCAGCGAGCTGGATGAGCAAATCTGCCACCCAGGCGGCATCGAGCGACTGGTCAGCAGGCAGTAACTGGCGGGCTGCCGCCTGCATCAGGCGACTACTGAACAGCTGCAGATTCAGCTGCGCCAGTGTGATCTTTCGTTGATCGAGCAACATGAAAGCAATCAGCACCTTGAGTGCATTACGTGCATTGCGCTGCGGCTGTGCCGACAGATAATCGAGTCGGCCACGCGCACGTTGCAAAGCGGCGCTGACATCGGTAAAAGGCTGACCGTGACCCGGTATCACGATGCGCGGATTAAGATCTGCAATCAGCGCTAACACCTGGGCCTGTTCAGCAAAACCGGAACCACCTTCGAGTTCGGGAAAAATCACACCGAAACCGTTTTCCCATAAAGCGTCGGCAGAAATCAATATGCCCTCACCAGCGCAGTACAGCATGATGGAATGAGGATCATGGCCAGGTGCCTGTATCACGTTCCATGTCAGCCCGGCGAGTTGCCAGCGCTGCCCATGCTGCAAGCCACCATCACACTCAAAGCGCGCGCATTGCTGGCCGGTTGCCTGAAAACTCAGGCGCTGTTCATCCCACTGTTGTACAGCATCCATTTCCTGCGCTGGCACCCAGGTCTGACAGGCATACTCTTGCTGCAATAAGGCATTGCCACCGCAATGGTCGGAATGCAGATGGGTATTGAGCAGCACATCGAGTTGGCGGCCCTGCAGGGCATGACTGAGCAGCGCCAGCGTTTGCGGCGCATGCGTCAGATAGCCGGAATCAACCAGGGCGCAAGAATCGGCATCCTGTAACACGACATTATTGGACGACAGCCAGCCACGTTCCAGCACCTGTATTCCCGGAGGTAAGCGCAGCGTGGTGGACATGGTCAATGGCCTCAGAACATGCGTTCTTTGACCTGATGCCAGATCTGGATTTTGCGTTCATTGCTGGCATTGCTCCAGCCTGTCAGCTCGGGGATAGTACGGAAGCAGCCGGCACACCAGGCGTTTTTTTCATCCATGCGACAGACACCGACGCAAGGGGAAGGTACGGCTTGTGCAGGGTCGGCCAGCGCCGGGTCGAAATCGTAAAGTATGCTCATAGTGCTTATTCAGGGTTAAGTGCAATGTCCGCCAGCGGCGCACCGGTCATCACCTGCAACTGCTGCGGTGTCATCGCAAACACCGCATGCGGATGGCCAGCCGCAGCCCAGACAGTCTGGTATTGCATTAAATCACGGTCGATCAGCAGTATCACTTTTTCCACGTGCCCGATAGGACACACTCCACCTATCGCATAGCCGGTTTTTTCACGTACAAAGCGCGCATCGGCTTTACCCAGCGGGCCGGTGATGGCGGCGACTTTACGCTCATCGACGCGGTTGCTGCCACTGGCAATCACCATCACGGCAGCATCATCGGACTGACGTCGGAATACGATGGATTTCGCAATTTCTGCCACGCTGCAGCCTAAACCGGCAGCGGCTTCGGCTGAGGTTTTGCCAGTCTCAGGCAAGAGAACGATCTGACGATCATGTCCGGCCGCCTGCAGTAAGCGTGCCACCGCAGCGGCGGATTCGGGTAAAACCTGTTCCTGATGCATAGTTCACTTTCAGAAAAAGCAGACAAAAACCTGTGGGATGGCTGCCATCATACTGCCATCCTGCCGCAGGGTTCAGCCGCCCCAGCTTTGCAGTAACTCTTTATGCTCAGGCGGATAACTGGCGATTCTCAGACCAGCACGATATTCGCTGCCGCTGAGTATGGTGTAAACACAGGTGGCCTTGCACACCACCTGAGTGCGGGCGGAGGCATCTTTGTGGCTGGGTACTTCCATCATCATCTGATATTCCTGCTTTTCCTTGAGCATGACACCAGATTGCAACTGTATGCCAGTAGCAGAAAAGTTAACCACTTTAGCTGGCACAATGCGACCCGGAGCTACCTGGATGGCAGCTCGCCATGCCACAGGAAGACGCGCAGAATTACGGGAATCACTCATAAAACAAGCTCAGAAAACGACGAAAAACTAAGTTATAGGCGATGCAAACCCAGAATTGTAACAAGATCTTGCGCTAGCGTAAGAATTGATGCGGATATTCACACAAATTCTGTGAATCTTACGCATTTGTGCTCATTTTGCACTCATCTTGCGCTCAGTTTGCAGCGTTTAAGCAGTCCAATGCTGCTAACGCCGCCTGTTTTCCAGTCGCAAAGCAAGCAGTGAGCAAATATCCGCCGGTCGGTGCCTCCCAGTCCAGCATCTCACCGGCACAAAACACAGCGGCGCGCGCTGTCAGCATGCCACGCTGATCGATTGCACTGAAACGCACGCCACCGGCGCTGCTGATCGCCTCATCCAGTGGCCGGGTGCCAAGCAAGGGCAGTGGCAATTGCTTGATCGCCAGTGCCAGCGCCGTGGTATCAGCCAGTTGCGCTTTACTCAGCAATTCATACAACAAGGCGATTTTTAATTTATCCAGACCCAGCCGGGTTTGTAAAAAGCTGCTCAGCGAGCGCGCACCACGGCCAGACTGCAGCTCGTGCAAAACGCGTTCAGCCGATTTGTCGGGCAGCAGATCCAGCTCTAGCACTGCACTGCCCTGCGTCAAAATCTGATCACGCAAGGCGGCCGATAAGGCATAAATCAGGCTGCCTTCCACGCCGCTGGCGGTGATCACGAACTGGCCCTGACGCATGGGCTGCTCAGTGTGCTGCTCACCCTCAGACTCACTGCGCTGCACGCGCGCAGCGACCGTCAGCAGCGGCTGACCGGCAAACTTTTCTTGAAAAAACGGTGTCCACGGACGCTCAAAGCCACAGTTAGACGGCAGTAAAGGGCTCAGCGCCACGCCTTGCTGCGCCAGCAGTGGCATCCAGCTGCCATCCGAACCCAGCCGCGCCCAGCTGCCGCCACCCAGTGCCAGGATCAACACATCGGCTTTGACCTGAATTTCCGCATCAGCATGTGCAAAGCGACAGTGCCCCTGTGCATCCCAGCCCAGCCAGCGATGGCGCATGTGAAAGCGCACACCCTGTTCCCGCAAACGGTGCAGCCAGGCACGCAGCAAAGGCGCCGCCTTCATATCGGTCGGAAACACACGACCAGAACTGCCGATAAAAGTAGCAATGCCCAATCCCTGTGCCCAGTCGCGCAAGGCCTGATTATCAAAGGCCGCCAGTGCCGCTTGTAAGTTGTCGGCCGCCTTGCCATAACGCGTCATAAAACGGTCCATGGGCTCGGAATGGGTCAGGTTCATGCCACCCTTGCCGGCCAGCAGAAACTTGCGGCCTACCGAAGGCATGGCGTCATACAGGTCGACTTGTATCCCTTGCTGCGACAGGGTTTCAGCCGCCATGAGTCCAGCCGGGCCACCACCGACCACCACGGCACGGCGGGATGCAGGAACAGATACTGAGGATGGCTGAGTCATGGTGTTATCGGGAAAATATAGCTGAAGAGAGGTTACCGCCACAGTCAGGTAATAGACCGTGGCAATCAGGGGCGTAATGATACGCTGCTTCAGCCGGTTCAGCCCATGTAGTCTGCCAGGAATTCAGCCCCAGGCTGGAAATTCCAGTCTGACCCGCAAACCCTGTCCGTGGCTGCCTGCTGATAATTGCAGACTGGCCGCATGCGCATCAGCGATATTTTTAACGATGGACAGCCCAAGTCCGCTACCCGGCTGATCGGCCCCAGCCAGCCGGAAGAAGCGCTGTAACACCTGCTCATGGTATTGCTCGGGAATGCCGGGGCCACTGTCCTCGACTTCTAACCAGGCCCGGCCTGCGTGACTGCCGCAGGACAGCTGCAATTGCCCAGGCACTGGCGTGTAGCGTAAAGCATTCTCCAGCAAATTCCTGACCAAAATATGCAATTCAGCCGCATCGACCCGCGCCCAGGCTTGTTGTAAGTCCTGTTGCCAGACCAGTCCGGCAGCTTCTGCTTCGGCTTGCCAGTGCCTGCATACAGACTGCAGATTGGCCGCCAGATCACAGGCCGGATGCTGGGCATTCAGATGGCTCTCCGGCTCGCTGCGCGCCAGACTCATCAATTGCGCAACCAGCCGGCTGGCCCTTTCCACACCGGCGCGCAGTCCGGCAATGGCTTCCGCACTTTCTTCCGGATTACGCGCACGCTGCAAGACTTGCAGATTGGTTTTTAGTCCGGCCAGCGGGGTGCGCAACTCATGCGCGGCATCGGCGGTAAAGCGCTGTTCCCGCTGCAGGGTTTGGGCAACCCGTTCAAACAAGCGGTTCAGTGCATGCAATAAAGGATTAATCTCCATTGGCGCATCAGCCGCACTAAGCGGCTGCAAATCACCGGGATGACGTTGCGACACCTGGCTCGCATAATGTTGCAGGCTGCGGAATACCCGGTTCACCGCCCACCAGATCGCCAGCACCAGCAAGGGGATGATCAGCAGCGCCAGCGCCGCCAGCCGATAGGCAAAGCGGCTGCTGATTTCCTTGCGGTGGCTGATCGGTTCCACCACCTGTATCTGCACCGTATGGCGCTGATTCCAGACTGAGTAATGACGCCATTGACTGGCTTGCAGATTCAGCCAGCTAAATCCATCGGCTGCCTGTTGCCGGAACGGGGTGTCCGGCGCTCCGGAATTTTTATACAGTAAACGGCCATCGGCACTCCAGATCTGGAAGAGCAGGTATTCCTGATGATCAACGGCGGTAGACTCACCGAGCCGGTGCGCCGGATGCCAGCTACCCTCGCCAAATTCATGCTCTGCCAGTGACAACAGGATGTGCGCGGTTTCTGCCAGCGACTGATCGAATAATTCGCGACTCTCACGGTCCGCATCCAGGTACACCAACACCGCGCTGACACTCCAGATGCCTACGGTCAGACTCAGCAGGATGCCGAGCAGGGTGCGGCGTAAAGACCATTGTCGCGGCGCTTCAGCGGTCGCGCTCATGACTGGGTTCCGGGCAGTTTATCCATCATATAGCCGACCGCATGCACGGTGCGTATCAGGGATTTGCCGAGTTTTTTGCGCAAGTGATGGATGTGAACCTGAATCGCATTGCTCTCCACCTCTTCACCCCAGCCGTAAACCGTGCTTTCCAGCTGTTCACGGCTCACGATCTGGCCCTGATGCTCGATCAGCATTAGCAGTACGCTGAATTCCTTCGCGGTCAGCGCCACTGGCTGACCATCCAGCTGCACGCTGCGCGCCGACACGTCGATCAGCACGCCGGCATAGCGGATCAGCTCCTGGGTACGTCCATGCACGCGGCGGCTGGCGGCGCGTAAGCGGGCCGATAATTCATCCAGATCGAAGGGCTTGGTCACAAAGTCATCGGCACCCGCATCCAGGCCTGCAATGCGGTCAGGAATCTGGTCGCGTGCCGTGATCACCAGTACCGGATGATGGTAATCGCGCTGACGTAACTGGCGCAGGATCTGCATGCCATCCATGCCCGGCAAATTCAGATCCAGCAGGATTGCTTCGTAATCGTGCTGCAGCACCGTAGTGACCACGCTGTCGCCATGCTGCAGCCAGTCCACCGTATAGCCGAGCTGATCCAGCCCGAGCTGGGTCGCACGTCCTAACTGCGGATCATCCTCGACTAACAAGATACGCATACTGTTTTCCCTGAGTTTTTTCGGTCTGATTTTGGATTGTAACGCTGCTTTGTTAAGAACTCCTTAAGTTCTGCCCTGCATCATGTCGCTCATAGTTCAGCATGCGCCTATGGTGTGTGCTGCATGACTGGTTTCACCCTCTCAACCCATACAATCACCCACTTACAGCGAGCATCAACTATGACTAAGCTAACCCTGACCTGTCTGCTGCCCTTGCTCGGCATGCCACTGGCCAGCCTTGCCAGCGAACCGGCCCAGATCACGCTGAACAGCGCACAGATACAGCGTGCCAATATCGCGACTACAGCCCTGATCAGCAGTGAAAACTCAGCTAAAACCACGGCCAGCACACAGCAGGGCCTGCATTTATCCGGCACCGTGATCAGCCCGCCCAATGGTCAGGTGATCGTCAGCAGTATGGTCAGTGGCATGGTGCAGGAAGTTCAGCACAATGCGCTGCAAGCGGTGCGTCAGGGACAGGCTATCGTGGTCCTGCATAGTCCGCAATTAATGGAAATGCAGCGTGAATATCTGCAACTGGCGACCGCCGCGCGGCTCGCGGCTGAAAAGCGCGAACGCGATGAGAAGCTGCTACAGGAAGGCATCATCGCGCGCAGCCGCTGGCAGGAAAGCAGCGGCGCCGCGATTCAGGCCGAGGTGGCCGCGCGTGAGCGTTACCAAAGCTTGCGCAGCGCCGGTCTCAGCGACACACGCATCAGCCAGTTACTGAACAAACAGCAGTTATCGCCGGTACTCAGCATCAGCGCCAATGCCAGTGGTACCTTAAGCGAACTCAGCGTCAAACCGGGTCAGCGTATTGAAGCCGGAACCCCGATTGCGGCCATCAGTAAATCCGGCCCTTACTGGGTAGAGTTACAGGCCTCAGCACAGCAAGCGGCTCAGGTACGCATCGGTGACAGCGTAAGCATCAACCAGTGTGCACCTTTGAAAGTGATCGCGATCGCCAATCAGCTCCAAAGCCAGAATCAGACCAGCCTGATCCGCGCAGCACAAAGCAAGCCCGAAGATTGTCTGCAACTGAATCAGTATGTGGAAGCACGCATACAGAACAGCCAGATACCTGCTGCCTCCGTCGCTGTGCCTTTAAGCGCAATCGTGCAAAACCAGCAGCGCAGCCATGTGTTTATCCGCAATGACAAAGGCTTTCAGGTGATACCGGTGCAAGTACTCAGCAAACAGGGCGAGCTGGCCTGGCTGCAAGCCAGTCATCCTGCGCTGCGTGCCGGTAATCAGGTGGCGAACCGTGGCATAGGCATACTCAAAGGTGCCTGGCTGGGACTGGGCGCAGAAGAAGGCGGAGAAAAATAATGCTGGCTAAACTGATTGCATTTTCACTGGCGCAGCGTTTGCTGATGCTGGTACTGACCGTCTTGCTGGCCGCTGCCGGCTACCGCGCATTTCAAAGCCTGCCTATCGATGCCTTCCCCGATGTATCCAGCACCCAGGTCAAAATTATTTTGAAAGCGCCCGGCATGACGCCGGAAGAAGTTGAGGCGCGGATTGTGGCACCGGTTGAGCAGGAATTGCTGGGCATACCGCGTCAGGCCATCCTGCGCTCGCAATCCAAATATGCGATTGCCGATATCACACTGGATTTTCAGGAAGGCACGGATGTGTTCTGGGCGCGCCAGCAAGTCAGCGAACGCCTGAGCAATGTCATGAAAGACCTGCCGCCTACCATCAGCGGTGGTCTGGCACCAATCACGACGCCACTCGGTGAAGTGTTTATGTTCACCATAGAAGGCCCGCTCTCGCTGATGGAAAAACGCAGCCTGCTGGAATGGACCATACGTCCGCAGCTGCGCAATATCCCCGGTGTGGCCGATGTCAATTCCCTCGGTGGCCTGGTCAAAAGTTTTGAAGTGGTGCCCAATCCGGATGCGCTCAGCGCACGCGGCCTGACGCTGGCGCAATTGCGTGCTGCGCTGGAGAGCAATAACCGCAATGACGGTGCCGGTCGCTTATCGTCAGGCGAAGAATCGCTGCTGGTCAGAAGCGATGGCAATATCCGTACGCTGGAGGATGTCGGTGCGATTGCGATTGCGGAACAGAATGGCGTTGCGACCCGCATCCGCGATGTGGCCCAGGTCAAGATAGGCGCACTCAGCCGCTATGGCAGTGTGACCAAGGATGGCAAAGGTGAAGCGGTGGAAGCGCTGGTACTGGCCATGCGCGGTGCGAATGCACGTCAGCTGGTGCAGCAGGTACGTGAACGTCTGAACAACCTGCAAGCCAGTCTGCCAGCCGGTACCACCATCAATACTTTTTATGACCGTAGCAATCTGGTCGAACGTGCGGTGCAAACCGTCAGCAAGGCCTTGGCAGAAGCCAGCATTCTGGTCGTGATCCTGCTGTATCTGTTCCTCGGTAATCTGCGCTCGGCGCTGGTAGTGGCCTGTATCCTGCCGCTGTCAGCTCTCGGTACTTTCATCCTGATGCAATACTTTGGCCTGAGTGCGAATCTGATGTCGCTGGGCGGATTAGCGATCGCCATCGGCATGCTGGTCGACGCGGCGGTGGTGGTGGTGGAAAACATAGAAGCCCACAGCGGTCACAAGCAAAGTGCCTTGCTGCCACGCCTCCATGTGATCTACCGTGCCGTGAAAGAAGTCGCCTTACCGGTCAGCGCCGGTATCTCGGTCATCATGATCGTATTCCTGCCGCTGTTGTCGCTGCAGGGGCTGGAAGGCAAACTGTTCGCACCAGTCGCACTGACCATCATTTTTGCGCTGGCCAGCTCGCTGATTCTGTCCTTCACTGTGATCCCGGTATTGTGCTCCTGGCTGCTGCCAGCCAGCCATAGCGATAACCCGCGTCTGGTGCAGTGGATGGAGCAGCGTTATCAGGCGCTGCTGGGCCGCGCGCTGCAAAACGGCAAACTGCTGGCCGGCATAGCTGGCGTGGTCTTAGTGGCCTGTGCCGCGCTATTCCCTTTCATCGGTAAATCCTTTATGCCGGTGCTGGATGAAGGCGACATCATTTTGCAGATAGAAAAACTGCCATCTGTGAATTTGCAGGAATCGGCCCGCATCGATCAGGCGGTACAACAACGCATACTGGAAAAAGTGCCGGATGTAGCCAGCATCGTGGCGCGTGCAGGCTCGGATGAGCTGGGGCTAGATCCTATGGGACTGAATGAGACCGACAGCTTCCTGGTGCTGAAACCGCGTGAGCAATGGAAAGCCGCAAACAAAGACGAATTACTGGCACAACTGCGCGCAGTGACTGCTGAATTTGCCGGTGTCAATTTCAGCTTTACCCAGCCAATAGAAATGCGGACTTCGGAAATGCTGTCCGGGGTACGCGGTGATCTGGCCGTCAAGGTGTATGGCCCGAATGCCGAGGTGCTGAATCAGCTGGCAGAGCAAATCGTACAGGTACTGAATGGCATTCAGGGTAGCCAGGATGTGCTGAAGGTGCAGAACGAGGGTGTGCAATATCTGCAGCTCGATATCCAGCGCGAAGCAGCCGGTCGTCTGGGCATGAGCGTGGAACAGATACAAAACGATGTACGCACGATGGTGGAAGGCAATGTGGCCGGAGTCGTGGTACAGGACGGCCAGCGTCTGCCTTTATTGGTGCGTGGCAGCGAGCAAACCCGCTTGTCACCGGAGTTGTTCAGCCAGTTGCGCTTAACGCCACGCGAAGGTGTGTCGGTGCCCTTGTCGCAAGTCGCGCAATTGCGCACGGTGGAGGGCCCGGTCAAAGTCGAGCGTGAAAATGCATCGCGCCTGACCGTGGTGCGTGCCAATGTGCATGGCCGTGATCTGGTGTCCTTTGTGGAAGAAGCGCGGCAACAGGTGGCGGCTAAAGTCAAATTACCAGCCGGTTATCAGATAGGCTGGGGCGGTCAGTTTGAAAATCAGCAGCGTGCTGCGCAACGTCTGATGCTGGTGGTGCCAGTGGCATTGGCACTGATCTTCCTGTTGCTGTTTTCCAGTTTGCAAAGCCTGCGTCAAGCCTTGCTGGTACTGGCAAATATTCCGTTTGCCTTATGCGGCGGCGTGGTGGCACTGGCAATCAGCGGTGAATACCTGTCGGTACCGGCCTCAGTCGGATTTATCGCGCTGATGGGGATTGCAGTGTTGAATGGCCTGGTCATGATCAGCTACTTCAATCAATTGCTGGCGCGTGGCGTGGCGATGGCAGAAGTGGTCAGCAGCGGCGCGCTACGGCGCTTCCGTCCCGTCATGATGACCGCCAGTATCACAGCCTTCGGTCTGGTACCGCTGTTACTGGCAACCGGCCCCGGCTCGGAAATCCAGCGTCCGCTGGCCATCGTGGTGATCGGTGGTCTGGTCAGCGCGACTGCCCTGACCCTGATTTTATTACCGGTTTTATTTGCGCGCTTCGGGCTGGCCAGCCAGCCGGGCGGCACTGCTGAGAAAGTCTGATCATGATCCATAACTTAGAACAAAACGCCGTACTGCAGCTGGCTATTCCGCGTGCGCTGGATGAAGACATCGCCGACCTGCTGCTGGCGCATCCCGAACTCGCGTCCGGCTTCACGCTGTTGCCAGCGCAAGGCATGGGACAACATACCCGCCTGTTGAGCGCGATGGAGCAAGTGCAAGGCCGCAGCCAGCGTCAGTTATTTGTCATCTGCGGCGCACTGGCCCAGCTACGCGCCTTGCTGCAATTACTCAATCAACATTTTCCGGGCGCCGATATCCATTACTGGATCACGCCTGTCATCGAATCAGGGAGTCTGCAATGAACACCATGTATGCCCGCCTTAGTCTTATCGGTCTGGCGCTGCTGAGTCCGCTGAGTTACGCGAATTCCGGCCATCCGCTGGCACCGCCATTCGCCGCCATCCTGCCCGCTGAGGCACAGGTCAGACTAGCCTTACATCAGCTACCCGAACTACGTACCGGCAAGCTGCAGCAGGAACTGGCCGCCGCGCAACAACAGAAACTCAATAGTGGCTCGCATGAATGGCAATTACGGCTGGCGCAAACTAAGCGTAAAGATGCCGCTGCCGAAGTCACACGCGATCAGGAAATCAGCGTAGAACGTGCAGTACGCTGGTTTGGCAAAGCCGGTCAGGATCAGGCGCTCGGTGAAAAAGGTAAGGAGATCGCACGTATCGCGCATGCCGATATCTGGCATGAAGCGGCACGTGGCTTGCTGACTGACTGGTTTGATACCTTGCGTGCGATACGCTACCGCCAGCAGGTAGAAGAGCAATTGGTCGTACTGCAGGAAGTGGTGAGCATCGCAACCAAGCGGGTCAAAGCTGGCGAAGCGGCGCGGCTGGAACAGCAACTGGCTGAAACCGAATTGCAACGCCAGTCCGCTTTATTGCAGCAGGCGCAGCTGCGCGAAGAACAGTTGCTGCGTAATTTACAAACCCGTTATCCCGAATTGCCAGCACCGACGCTGACCGTGCTGCCACAACCTTTACCAGCTGTCGCCAACAGCAAGGCAATCGAAGAAATCACCGAAGATAATCATGAGGTGGAATTGCTGGAACTGGAAGCCGAAATGGCCAGAATGCAGGCCAGCCGCGTGCGCGCCGACACCATGCCAGACCCGGTGCTTGGCATACGTGCTGCACGTGAGCGCAATGGTCAGGATAGTCTGATCGGTTTCAGTATTTCGATACCGCTGTCAGGCACGGCACGTCAGGCTGATGCGCAGGCCGCCGTCAGCAAAGCCGGTATCGCTCAGGCCAAACTGGATCAGGTGCGCAGCAAGGTATTTCGTGATGCACAGCGTGTGGTGGCAGAACGCGAGCAATCCTATCGCATCTGGCAAACCCTGCATAACGTGAGCCAGCAAAGTCAGGCACAGGCACAAACCATGCTGAAAGCCTATCAGCTTGGGGAAGTCTCTCTGACCGACAGTCTGCAGATACGACGTAATGCGATGGAAGCCAGACTGAATGCCGAAACCGCACAGCTTGATGCCTTAATGGCCCAGGCGCGTTTCGAACTCGATGCGCATCATTTGTGGTCGATAGACTGAAGACTGAAGACTCAAAACTGAAAGCGCTGATACGCGTACGAAAAAAAAGGCAGCCTGGCTGCCTTTTTTTGTTTGAGCCCTCAGACTCACTGACATCACTTATTCCAGATTTCCTGATAATGATGACGGAAATCATTGGCGGGTTCAAAGCTGTTTTTAGCACCGCCGTCATACGCGATATTTTGCGCCGTGACCAGATGCAATGCGGTGACATAGTTGCTGGCTGGTTGCGCGTTGAAAGCACGGTTCAGCTCATCCACCAGTTGCCACGCATGCTGAGTCAGCGGTTCAGGCACGGTACCGGTCTGCATGCCATTGCTGCGTATGCGTTTATACGCAGTGGCTGAACCGTCACCGGCCGCCACGCCCGACAATTTATTATTGCTGAGTAAAGCCGCGATCGGTGCCGATTCCAGCATATCAAAATAATAGTCATTCACGGCGATCACATGGGTCCACTTGGCACCGTGGCGTTTGACTGCGCTCTCCACGGCTGGCTTCATTTTCAGATGGGTTTCTGCCAGCGGCACGTCTTCCACACTGAGTAATTTGCAGCCTTCACATTGCTTGATGGTTTCTATGATTGCCGCCGATTTGGCTTGTAAAAACGGATTAGTGGAATCGGTGAATACCACAATACCCGCTTTATTATTCGACTCAACCACAGTCAGCAAGGCGGCCAGTTGCGCGACTTCTTTGGGGTTGGTTGCGAGATTAGTGAACAGGCCATCAACCGGTCCTTGTTTGACCGATGCGTGCCAGCCAACCACAGGAATTTTGGCGCTGGCGGCGGCTACCATGCCCTTGGCCTGGGTGCCGACATCAACGCCAGCCAGGATGATGCCATCCGCTTTCATTTCGATGGCTTGCTTGATAATCGCAGCCCCCTGATTACATCTGCCACGGCAATCGATAGGCAGGGTTTCCCAACTGGCGGCCATGCCGGCTTCGCGAACTCCGTTAAACAAACCTGAAGTACCGGCATCACTCATGTCGGCTGCGATAAAAATAATCTTCTTTTTTTTCTGTAATTTCGGACCTTCGACCGGACCATCCCATTTATTTTTTAAGGATGCTGCACGCGCAACTTTGGCATTGGCACGGCTTAAGAATTGCATGGGATTTTCTTGGGCAGTCGCGCTGGCGATGAAACTAAACGCAACAAACAACACGGTCAGGCACTTACTTTGCATAGCAGTCATGATTCTGGGTTGGTCAGGTTGAAAACACGCCTGCGCCATTCTCACGCCGCAGGGTCTGCACTTCATCGATTGCACTAAACAAAACTACTGTGATTTGCTTACATCCTCTTACATCCGCTTACGTCCGTTCGGATTATTGCAGAAAACTTCCCGCTGTAAATAGAGTTTGCTTACCACTCCAAAGGAAACTGAATTTAATTCTGAAAGAATAAATATTTTCAATCTAAAAAACAAAATTGAAGCTATTTTTTACTTTTTAATTTCGCCACCCAGAAAAAAATGCCGCCAACTGCAGATAAATAACAACAATTTAGATTAATTCCCGTGAAGTGAAGAAACTGTGTTTATTTGTAGTTTTCAGCGTTTAAACACAAGCTTGGATGCATCACATTTCCATTAAGCAAATTATGCGCCAGCTAGGTGCACTGATTTGGGCGGCGTTCAGCCGGAGGGGAGGCAGAGGCGCGCGACGCAGATGGCGCCGGGAGCAGGAGAATCTCAGAAAAAAACGGATGTGACCCAGGTTCACATCCGGTGCAGGGTAGATGTGGGCGCGAATTGCATCGCACGTAAGCAGTCTTATTTCCAGATGATGTCACCGCTACCCGTGCGCTCTATGCTGCGTTTGCCCGGATTACCGCTGATGATGGCGTCACCGCTGCCTGTCGATTTAATTTTGATGTCTTCACTTACCCAGGCTTTCACATCGCCGGAACCCTGCTGTTGCAGTTGCGCCTGCGCGGCTTTGAGGCCGGTGGAGTTCAAATCACCGGAACCCATGGATTTCAGGATCAGCACACGGCTTTGACCTTTCAATATCGCATCGCCCGAGCCTTGCATACTCAGATCGATGGTGTCACCGTTGGGCAGACCCAGATTCAGATTACCGCTACCAGCCAGTAAAGCCTGTACCCGCTGAAAATCACCATCGATATTCAGATCACCAGAGCCTTTCAGGATCAGCTCAATCTGCTTCGCTTTGAAGCCACGGATATTGCCATTGCCGCTGCCACTGAGCTGGACTTTTTCTATCGCTGGTAAAGCGAGTTCCACCCTGGTCTGATCAGACTGACCAATTGCAATGAACAAGCCACGGGTACTCACGTACAAGGTATTCCCTTCGACTTTCGTGGTGACACGCGGTACCAGTCTGGCATCACCACGCACCAGCAATTCAGCTTGCGCCGCCTGCCTTAACACCAGGTCGACCGGGCCGTTCATCACGACATTTAAGACCTGCTGTTCCATAGGACGGACTTCGCTGGCGACCGCTGCAGTCTGATTGCCAGCAGCATGCGCCTGCATAAACCAGGCAGTGGCAGAGGTCAGCACCAGCGAGACAGCCAGCATGGTGGCACCGGTACGGATAAATTTTTTCATGATATGTCCTTTCTCAACATGCTTCAGGCAGCGTGCATTGGGGGTTGACGCAATTGCTGTGCAGACCAGCGCAGATAGCGCAGGGCGCCACGCCAGCTGCAACGGGTCAGCCATAAAGTCAGCATCATCAGCAGGATGGAGCCAATGATCATGCCCATGCCTTTGACAGCCTGCCGCATTCCCATAGGCTGACTAAAACTAACTTGGATATCGAGCGGTTCCGCCTTGATGGTCTGCGCAGTACTATGCGCTTCAGTCTGACTGGCGGTCGCTGCATCCGAAGCCACCGCAACCGGCAAAGCAGGATTTTTCTCTGCCGCTGACGATGTCCGGGTATACACGCCATCGCTATTGACGTCTACTTGTAAGGGTTCATTGGCGATGCGTGCGTCCAAGCTCTGACGCACAGTCACAGTCTGGTTCTGCGGTATCTCTATATGAAACTGGGAGATGCCAGCCACACCGGCTGCTGCAAGCAGGATGCCGCCGAAGTACAGGCATACTGAGACCACGAATCCGGCGAACAGCACACTGACAGCAGCCATCACTGGCGCAATCAGCAGCAGGTTCAGGAAGGCCAGGCCAGTCAGCGCGATAAACAGGCGTGCCAGATTAGCGAAGCTGAAGCGCACTTGCAAAGCCTGATAACGCACACTGGTTTTCTTTTGTGCCGCTACCAGTTCCGGCTTAGGCAGACGCGCTGCTATGCTTTCTTCACTTTCACCGGCCAACATCGCATCGAGGAATTTCCGTTCATAAGTCCACAGGCATTCTTCGATCACAGGGCCGGGCAGGCCAGTCAATGCCAGCTGCAGTGCATGCATGTAGGTCGCTTTATTCATCATGACTCCGTGTGGTAAGTGGTATAGGAGTCATGATAAGGACAGGCTGGCGGTACTGCCAGCAGCATGCGACAGTGCGTCAATTTGCAGTCATGAACTGCAAAAATGCAGGCATTGGAATCAGCGCAGGTTTTGCGGTTTGCTCATCCAGCCTATCGAGGTTGCATGCAGGCTTTGCACATACAGACGGTCGCGGGTTTCGAGTACGCCCGTCGTTTCGGGGTAGCTTCCACGCGGGTCTTGTAAATCTGCCACAATCTTGCCCTGCTCATCGAAGGCCAGCACATGTCCATAAGCAGGCGGTACCGGCCACAAAAAGCGTGGCAGGCGCAAAGTCAGACTGCGTAACCAGGGCCTGTCCGCCATCTGGTCGATCGCAGCGCCACGCGGCTTAGCCAGACCCAGCCAGATACGGCCATGCTCACCGCGCATCAGATTGTCGGGATAGCCGGGCAAATCGCGCAGGATGCGATGCGCCAGGCGCTTGTCCGTATTGGACTTCAAATGCAGTTGCTGCGCAGTCAGCGCAATTTGCCAGACTGCGTATTCACCGGTTTCAACCACAAACAAAGAACGCTCATCCTGACTCAGTGCCACCCCATTGGCAAAACTGAGCTGGTCGGCTACGACACGCGCAGTGTTTAACTGCGCATCATATTCAATCACGCGACCCGTAGCAGAGTGTTCGAGGATATCGAGTACGCTGGTATGGAAAGTTCCACCCGACTGCCTGGCACCAAAACGCTGACTCGCATCAGAAAAATAGATTTTGCCATTTTTTGCCACAACGACGGAATTCGCATACAAGACCGGCGTGCCATCCACCTGATCGCACAGCACAGTGATTTGCTTGTCCGGTGTAATCCTGAGCAAGCCACGGTAGGCATCGGCCGCGATCATATTGCCCTGTGCATCAAATGCAAAACCCAGTACCCGTCCGCCGGTATTCACCCATACCTCACGCTGCGCACCGTCTTCCTGCATGCGCAGGATGGCACCGGACGCCACTGCTGCATACAATCTGCCATCCGGACCCACCAACAGATGTTCCGGGCCACTCTCAGAGCCGATATCGAGCTGCTGCAAATGCGCGAGCTGCTCATTTCTGGCATGTGGTGGCGCATAACCAACGAAGGGTGTGGCTTGCCAGGCCACCGGATTGACTGGCACCGGTGCCAGGGTCAGATAAGCTGCCACCAATGCCAACAATAGCAATACGGCCCAGACGATGCGGGAAAGTTTCATTGAGTCTCCGGATAGCGGCAGTCCAGGCTGCCGCTTATTTTTAATGTAAAACCCGGCTCGCATCCAAGGTACGCAGCCAGGTCAGCTGTAAGACACGCGCATCATTACTGGCGCGGTGACGGGTAATCGCCAGTTCATGCTCCACCTGCAGCCGGGTCGCATGCCAAAGAACCGCCTGTTGCGGCGAAATGATTTCGCGCAAATCAGCCAGCCGGAAATGCGGAGAACAGCCAGCCGCATCAAATAAACGTGCCAGCCACACATAGTCCTGCCCCCAGCCATCGCTATACACGGTACAACCTTCCAGTTGCTGATTCAGCTGAGTCGCCACCAGCGTCGCTGTTTTGCCGCGCTCCAGCAGCAATTCTCTGGGTATATTGTGTACCTGCGCCGCCTGACTATCCCAATGTACCCAATCCTGCTCGGGCCGGATCAGCGTACACCAGCCTTCGCCATGACGCTGGGAATAGCCCAGCTCAATCGGGTAACTACCTTTGCCAAAGCCAGATGCTTCGATATCCATCACGATGGGAACAGTCGACATGCTGGCCTCCTGACATGTTTGATGAAGTTAATCCCGCGCGGCTTTTCAGCCAGTTCTGGCGGTGTATTGTATTACCCGGGAATTCACTCCGCCGGCGCACCGCTGTCTTCATAGAGTTCCAGCGGCAGACCATCGGGGTCGGCGAAAAAACAAAAACGCCGTCCGGTATATGCATCAACACGGATCTCCTGGCAAGCCACCTGATGCTGCTGCAAATGCGCCAGCACCAGCTCCAGATTCTGCACCCTGAATGCCAGATGGCGCAAGCCCTGCGCTTCCGGCCATGACGGACGTGGTGGCGCACCCGGAAAAGAAAACAACTCCAGGGCCTGCTAACATTTAAATTACGTGTGCGCAATTTAAAGGTTAACAGGCCCTAACTGCGCGCCGTCCGGCAAAGCCAGATCCAGCTTGTAAGAATCGCGCTCTGCCCGGTAGTGCTCAGACAATATGCGTAATCCCAGTATCTGATGGTAAAAATGTCTGGAGCGCGTATAGTCAGAACAGATCACAGCGACGTGGTGGATGCCGGATAACAGCTGCATAGTCATCCTAGTAAAACCAGACCCGGACTATTTTTTGTCCGATGACTTCATACACAGCCGCCGCCTCAATGATGTGCTCTGCCACACCATGCACACGCTCATGATCGATCACCTTTTGTCCTATCACCATGCGATTGACCAGCTCCGCATGCAAATCCGGTAAGTTGAAGCGCTTATCGGCATAGTGTTGCGCCAGTGCCGTGATGCCTGTGATCACAGGCTCGGCGGCTGGTGGACGGAATACCTCGATCTGTTCGTCATAACAGGCGACAAACGCCTGTAAGTCGCGGGCATTGTAGGCATCCAGTTGTGCCTGTACGATATGTTCTGCAGTGTTCATCTTATCTCGTGATTTTTCTGGCCATGCCTATCGATGCGGGTGCGGTTGCTGCGAAACCGAACTGTGCATACAGCTGGTGTGCCTTGCCATCTGCAATCAGGCTCACATAGCCACTGTCCGGTACGTGTTGCTCCAGCCAGGCTGTGATTTCCTGCATGATACGCTTACCTAAACCCTGCCCCTGAAATGCAGGTAATACCGCAATATCCACCACCTGAAAAAAGCAGCCACCATCACCGATCACGCGTCCCATCGCGATGGTTTGCTCAGCATCCTTGATCTGCACCGCAAACAGGCTGGCAGGCAAACCCAGGCTGGCGGCTGCGGTAGATTTAGGGCTCAGTCCTGCGCTCTGACGCAAATGCTGATATACCGCGATGTCCGGTATTTCATAGCGCATTTGGTAGGGAAAACCTGTCAACATAAGGGCTCCGTCACACGCTCTAAATCAGGATACAGCTTGCTTCACACGCTCAACACGGCTCAGCAAATCACGGTTCAGCTGACGTGCATGCGCTGGCATATGACGTGCGCTCAGCTCAATATCGGCGCAGATCTGTCTGGCCTGATCTGGACGCGACTGACGCAATGCCCATTCAGCCAGTTCCACTTTGGCATCCAGGCTGCCGAATTGTTGTGCCGCCAGCTGGAATTCGCGCTCTGCATCAGCCTGTCTGTCCAGCGCATCATAAATCTGTGCCAGTAATATCGCCTGACGCTCAGCTGCGTAAGATGGATTGTCGGCGCGCACGGCACTGGCCAGCTCCAGTGCACGTTCCGCATGACGACTCAGTAAATGGGCTTGGGCCGCTGCCAGGCGGATTTCAGGATCACGTGCAAACGGACCTTGCAGACAGGCGTCAAACTGTATTGCAGCATCCGCTACCGCACCACTGTCGAGCAAGGCATTGGCCAGCCGCATCTGATTTTGTGCGGTCGGTGTCAGCTCAAATGCACTGCGCGCTTCGCGCAATTCACGTTCAGGATCGAGACTGCGTGCGACTGCCTTGACGGTTTTATGCACATGATGCTGGATGCGGCTTTCCGGCAAATACACGGCAAAAAAGTAGACCGCACAGCCAAGTAAGGGAAACATGAACATGATGAACAGCCAGTACAATTCACGTCCGCTGCGTATCACATGCACAGCAAAATAAATAACGATCAGCAAATGCAGACCAACACCAAAATAAGGCATACGCAAATTCCAGGATAAATAATTAATTCTTAGCCGCAAACAACCCGCTCAGGCTGCAAGCATGCCGCTTTATTCGTAACGCAGACAATCCACCGGCAATAAACGGGAAGCGCGCCGGGCCGGATAAAAACCAAAAAAGATACCAACAAAACTGGAAAAGGCACAGGCGATGATGATAGCCTGCATGCCGATTTCCACCTCTATTTTACCGGTAGACGTGATCGCTGCCGCACCTGCACTCGCAAGTAAAACACCAATCAGACCACCGACCAGACAAATCACTACCGCCTCGGTCAGAAACTGCAGCAAGACATCGCGCGGTTTGGCACCGATCGCCATGCGGATACCAATTTCCCTGGTACGTTCAGTCACAGAAACCAGCATGATATTCATGATACCTATGCCGCCCACCACTAGCGAAATTGCGCCGATGGCGCCGAGTAAAGCCGCCAGCCCGGTTGAAATTTTGGCGCCGGCTTCTGCAATCGAAGCCAGATTCTCTATGCGGAAATCGTCTTCCTGTTCCGCCTTGATGCGGTGGCGGTCACGCAGCATTTCCTTGATATCGGTTTCCGCATCTTTCATGGCTTTATCCGACTTACCTTGGGCAATCACATAATGCACATTGCGTGGGAAAGGGCTGCGTATCAGGTTGGCGCGCGCCGCTGTAATCGGCACCAGCACCAGATCGCCGATATCGCCACCGTCAAATGAACGGCCTTCGCCCTGCAACACGCCAGTGACCTGGAAAGGCACATTATCGATACGCAGAAACTGACCGAGCGGATCGGCTTTATAAAAAAACTGATCGGCGACTTTTTTACCGATGATCACCGTCTTGGCAGCGGCACGTATATCGGAATCGCTGAAATAACTGCCGGTTTCTATTTTCCAGTTACGCACCTTGAACATTTCTGGCGTCACACCCAGCACAGAATTGTTGGAGTTATCGCTGCCGGAAGTAATCTGGAAAAAGCCCTGCAATGCGGCCGCCGCACCATTCAGGCTGGGCAGCTCATTGAGTGCTGCCGCATCCTCAAAGCTAAGCGAAGGTGCCGTTCCGGTACGCGCACGTACACCCTGGGTACGGTTAGCACCCGGCGAAATAATCAGCAAATTACTGCCCAGGATTTCCAGTTCTTTGGAAATGAATTTCTTCGCACTTTCACCGACCGCCAGCATCATCACCACCGAAGTAATACCGATGATAATCCCCAGCATGGTCAGCGCAGTGCGCAGCCGGTTGGCATTCATGGAACGGAATGCCTCGATAAATACCTGTAACACATTCATGGCTGACCCACCGTTTCTGTATGCGATGCAGCCAGCTGACGCAAGCCTTCAGCGGCAGGGCCATCGTATAACACACGACCATCTTTCAGACGCACCAGACGTTTGGCATAGGCAGCGATATCCGGCTCATGCGTCACCAACAGTATCGTGATACCACGCTCGCTATTCAATTGCTGCAAAGAGCGCATGATGTCTACGCTGGTCTGGGTATCCAGATTGCCGGTCGGCTCATCGGCCAGTATCAGCGGCGGATCAGCCACCAGCGCACGCGCGATTGCCACCCTTTGCTGCTGGCCACCCGATAACTGATTCGGCAAGCGCCGTGCAAAATCTTTCAGCCCGACGCGTTCGAGTTCACTGAGTGCTTTCTGATGGGCTTTGGCACGGCTGACCCCGGCATAAATCAGAGGCAAAGCCACATTTTCTGCCACGCTCATACGCTTAATCAGATTAAAACTCTGGAATACAAAGCCTATGGTGCGGTTGCGTATCGTCGCCAGTTCGGCGCGCGACAGGCTCAGGGTGTCGACCCCATTGAGCAAATAGGAACCGGCACTGGCCTGATCCAGACAACCGAGTATATTCATCAGCGTCGATTTTCCGGAACCGGATTGCCCCATCACTGCCACAAAATCGCCGCGCGGCACCTGCACATCGATGCCATGTAAAACCCGGGTTTCAACACCGCCCGAAAAATAACTTTTGGTGACGCCCTGCAGCGCAATCAGAGCCGTGCTCATCAATTGGCTCCGGCTTTATCCAGCGCACGCGTAATCACCTGATCACCGGCTTTGAGTTCACCGGACAGCACTTCGGTATAACGGAAATTCGATAAACCGATTTTGATGTCCACTGCCTGCGGCTGTTTTTTATCGTTGAGCCTATACACCTTAAAGCTGCGCGTCTGCTCTTTTTTGGAACGGAAAGCGATATCGTCTTCCGGTTCAGGTGGTGGCAACGCCGCGCCGGCACCCGCACTGGCATTGGCGCTGGCTGAAGCTTGCGCCGCCAGATTTTTCGCCTCGCGGGCCTGCTCTTCTTCGCTCGGTTTGTAGCGCAGGGCAGCCGTCGGTATGCGCAGCACATTTTGCTTCGCTCCCACCACTAACCTGACCTGCGCGGTCATGCCCGGCTTGAGTAATTCGTCTTTATTGTCGACATCCAGCACCACGTTATAGGTCACGACGTTTTGCTGTACATTGGCTGCCAGCCGGAACTGGCGCAGTTTGGCTTCGAATTCCCGGTCAGGATAGGCGTCTACCACAAAGCGTGCGGGCAGACCATCGCGCAGCGCGCCGACATCGGCTTCAGACACACTGGTATCGATTTGCATCTTAGTCAGATCACGCGCGATCTGGAACAGATTCGGGGTCTGAAAAGAAGCCGCCACCGTTTGTCCCATATCGATAGTACGTTTGATGATCACGCCATCGATAGGCGAGCGGATCACGCTGTTATTCAGATTGGCTTGCGCATTATCAAGCTGGGCACGTGCCACTTTGATGTTGGCTTCTGCCACTTCCAGCTCGCGGCGCGACTGATCCATCGCGATCCCGGAAATATAATTTTGCGCCACCAGCTTTTGATTGCGCTCCAGCGTGGCCTGCGCCAGCCTCCGCGATGCCTCGGCCGAGGCCAGGCTGGCTTCGGCCTGTTTGATCTGGGCGTTGAAAATAGTCGGGTCCAGCTTCAGCAAAATCTGGCCCTGCTTCACCCTGTCATTGAAATCGGCCTTGAGTTCGATCACGGTACCCGAGACCTGAGAACCCACATTAATCAGCGCGACCGGATTGAGCGTGCCGCTGGCGGTCACCGTCTGGCTCAGATTGCCTTTTTCGACCGCCGCAGTTTTAAACCTGGGCGCCTCTTCCTTAGGTTTGCTATCCTGCTTATGCAGTACAAACGCCGCAGTTCCGGCCACAGCAGCCAGCACGGCTACGATCAACACCCGCTTCTTGGTAAACACTCGCATACTTAGGCCTACATTTCTCAATAAGGACAGCACTACAGGAACCAGACTGGCACGCAATACCAGCCTGTGACAGCAGCAACTCAGCTTCGTTCAATCTTTAACAACCAGGCGACTGCCAGTGACAGTAGTCCGGTCAGCACACCAATCCAGCCCCAGCTGCCGGCGGCCAGAAATCCTAACACCATACCACCCCAGGAAAAGCTGCAAACCGCCTCGATAATCCCGGCACTGATTTGCCCCTGCCCACGGCGGTTAAACTGATTGCGGTTGCCGGGTTTGGATAGCCACAGATGGATACAGGCTACCGACACCATGCCGGCGCTGCAGCCGAGCAAAGTAATCAATCCGGCTTGCCACTGGCGCATGCTGAGCCACACAATCAGCGGCAACACCAGCAAAGCGACCGGCAGGCAGGCTGCAAGCAGCTTGGCTGTTTGCACATGACGCGCAGTGACCGGTGCTGAACGCAGCAAATCTGGAGCATCTTCAGCCGCAACAATCACCCAGATCAGTGAACCCGTCAGCGAGCAAGTCAGGAAAGTCATGGTTGCAGCCATTCCGGGTAGCAGGATGCCATTTTTTAAGAGCAAAAACACTGCTGGCAACAGATACAATAATTGCAGTGCGATCTGGGACAGCAACTGCGGATCCCGCAATAACAGCCGCCATTCTTTATGCATCACATTGCGGTATAAACCCTGACGGAAATGCAGCCTGGCGCTGAGCTCAGACACTGACCGCGCGCGGGCTGGTGCAGTCACCGATTGCTGTACACCGTGGATGAAAAAACGGCAGGTGTAGCGGCTGGTCAGCCAGAACAGCGCCAGCGCCACTGCACTGATAATCAGCGCTGGCTGCCAGGCGCCAAACAAGGCGCGTGCCGGTAACCAGACCAGGCTATGCTGATCGAACAGACCACCTTCCTGTATCCAGGGTTTGCAATACGCGATCACGCGTTGTTTGCTCTCTTCCGGAAACTGATTAAATAGCTGAAAACCGAGAAAAATCACGGCACCGGACAAGGCGCCCAGCATATGGGCCACCGTCTTGGTGCGGCGCGCACCCAGCCATTTCACCAGCGACAGTGTCAACACCATAGCCAGACAAGACGCGAGTACTGCCAGTGCCAGAATCGCCGGATATATCCCTAACCAGCGCCACTGACCAATGAGCAGACCGACATGCGCAAACGGCGATAAAAACAGCAGAAACAGAAAAGCCACGCCCAGCACGATACTGGCCAGTCTGACGGTAAAGATGCTTTGTGCAGGCATAGGTGAGCTCAGCAGCAAATCCAGATCCCCGCGCTCAAACAGCGCTTTCACACTGCGGTTCAACGCCATAGACAACATCATGCTGAACAGCACAACCAGCGCCATGCCGGCTGCCATCACCAGCATGGGATCAGGCTGATTATGCAGTGCAGGCAGACCACGCAAGACCATCCAGGCCATCGCATGCACCACCGCCAGCACCAGCAGACTCAGTAATTTGCCGCTCAGTGGCATGCCCCGCTTAGGCTTAGTCCCGGACTTATCGTCGCCCATATCAAAGAAGAACATGCGCCATTCATGCCGGAACAGCCACAGGCTGCTGCCCGGCTTACTCTGCCAGCGCGCACTCATGCCTGCAGCTCCGGACTGACGGAGGCCGTCAGTTGCAGGAATACATCCTCCAGCGTGCCGCTGCCATTATCGGTACGTGCACGCAGCTCATCCAGCGTGCCTTCTGCAATCAGTCTGCCATGCTGAATAATACCTATACGTTCCGCCAGCCTTTCTGCCACATCCAGAATATGGGTGGTCAGGATAACCGTACCGCCCTGAGCCACATGGCGCAGCAATACATCCTTGACCTGACGTGCCGCCGCCGCATCAAGCCCGGTTAAAGGTTCATCCAGGATAATCAGTTCGGGTTCATGAATCAGCGCACCGGCCAGTGCCAGCTTTTGCTTCATGCCTTTAGAAAAACCTTCGATCAGCTCATCAGCGTGCTGAGTCAGATCCAGCCAGCTCAGCAACTGCTGCGCACGGCTTTGCGCCTGCGCCGCCGACATGCCCCATAAACCCGCTACAAACTCCAGGTATTCAAAGGGTTTAAGCTTGTTGTACAACATCGCCTCATCCGGCAGATAAGCCAGCTTTTGCTTGGCTGCCGCAGGATCAGCGGCCAGCTCCTGACCCAGGATATGGATGCTGCCGCTATCCGGCGCCAGCAAGCCAGCCACCATGCGCAGCGTCGTGCTCTTGCCCGCCCCATTCGGCCCCAGCAAGGCATATAACTCACCGCGTCTGACTTGCAAATTAATATGATCGACCGCCGGGCGGCCAAAGTTTTTCACCAGATTTTTTAGTTCCAGCGCGATGTCTGACATGTTTTACTCCTTTTTATTTTTTTCTTAGCCGGACTTAGGCAAAACCTGCTCAAGGCTGAATTGCGGTACAGAGTTCCACCATCACCCCGTCAGGGCAACGCAAATATGACACGGTCTGGCCCCAGGGTTTGTCTTGTGGTGGCGCGAGTTCACTGGCACCCGCCTGCAAGGCATGGGTGTGGGCAGCGGCCACATCTTGCGTGACTAAGGCGATTTCAAATCCCAGCGGTTGTGGCGAGCTGTGTGCTGCGACATGGCCGCCTTTGATATTCATATCCCCCATCGCATGCGCCGCAAAAGCGAGTGCCGTCGCTCCCGTCTCCAGTTCACCGTACATGCCAGACTCATGCAAAAAGCGGGTCTGCAAGCCAAAGGCCTGTTCAAAAAAGCGCAGTGAAGCCGCTACATCCGGCACATAAATGATGGTGTAAGCAAATTGCATGGCAGACCTTTAGATTCAGAACGCAACAAACGACAGCCGCACTAGCTGGCAGCTGGCAGCGTGCGGGATAGAGCATATTACCAAAAAAGTAAGTTTGAGCCAGCTTTATAGACGCGCTTTGCCGCAAAAATTCAGCACCTGGCAACAGGCTTTGCGTAAGCTGCCGATGCGAAATGCAAATTTCGGCTATGCTTGCTCAAAAATGGCAGATGGACAAGGGCAAGCCCTGGCGTCATCGTCCTGACATCGCCACATGAGATAAATACCTGGCAGACACGATACCGCAGCATGCTGGCCTGAGGCCGCAGTAGCGCTCAGTCTGCTGAGGGTCAGAATTAAAAGCTTGCGCGCTGCCACCACTCAGGCAGCTCAGCAGCCAATCAAAAAAAGGGGAGCCTGTGAGCCAACTGTTACAACATCGCCTGGAATTACTCGGACAATCCACCCATAGGCCCTTGCTAAGCCAGGGCCTGCGCGGCATAGAGCGCGAAACCCTGCGCGTGGGCCAGGATGGGCAATTATCCCGCCGCGGGCATCCGCAGCAACTGGGCTCCACCCTGACCCATCCGCAAATCACCACCGATTATGCCGAAGCACTGATGGAATTCATCACCCCGGCAGAAACCGATATCGCAACGGCGCTGGAAAAACTGGATCAGATACACCGCTTTGTGCATGCCGAACTCGGTGATGAAATTTTGTGGAGCCAATCCATGCCTGGCGTGCTGCCAGATGAAAAAGACATCGATATCGCCTGGTATGGCCAGTCTCACATAGGCATGATCAAACATGTGTACCGGCGCGGTCTGGCACTGCGTTATGGTAAATCCATGCAATGCATCGCCGGTATCCATTACAACTATTCTTTGTCGGAACAACTCTGGCAGGTACTGGCCCAGGCGGAGCAAACCCGTGGCGATGCGATGCATATTCAGTCGGAACACTATGTTGCGCTGATACGTAACTTCCACCGCTACAGCTGGCTGCTGATGTATCTGTTCGGTGCCTCACCGGCACTGGCAACCGGCTTCCTGCGTGGCCGCGCCCATCAGCTGGAAAGTTTGTCAGAAGACACGCTGTATCTGCCGTATGCGACCAGCCTGCGCATGAGCGATCTGGGCTATCAGAATAATGCCCAGGATGGTCTGGTACCGCCGTATAACACCCTGCTTGATTACATGCGCAGCCTGTCGATGGCCGTGCGCAAACCCTATGCACCGTATGCGGCACTGGGCACGCGTCAGAACGGGGAATGGGTACAGATCAACACCAATGTGCTGCAAATAGAAAATGAGTTTTACGCCACCATACGGCCTAAACGCGTGATCCGTACCGGTGAACGCCCAATCGAAGCACTGTGCGCGCGCGGTGTGCAGTATGTGGAAGTACGCTGCATGGACGTCAATCCATTTGACCCCCTGGGCATCAACCTGGAAACAGCACGCTTCCTGGATGCCTTCCTGTTGTTTTGCGCACTTAATGACAGCCCGCTCACCAATGAAGCGGAAGGCGAAGAAAACACCGCTAACTTTGCCGCCACCGTGAAAGAAGGCCGTCGTCCGGGTCTGCAATTGCAGCGTCAGGGTCAGTCCATCAGCTTGCAAGACTGGGGCAAGGAATTACTGTCGCAAATCGCACCGGTTGCGGCCTTGCTCGATCAGCAGCGCGGCGGCAATGCCCATCAGGCCAGCCTGCAGCAACAACTGGCGCGCCTGGACAATCCGGATCTGACGCCATCGGCTCAGGTATTGCGCGCAATCGCAGCGGAAGGCAATTCGTTCCCACGCTTTGCATTGAAACAAAGCCAGCAACTCGCAGCGGATTTCCGCGCACGCCCACCGAGCGCAGCAGAACGCGCTTACTTCAGCAATCTGGCACAGGCTTCGATTGCTGAGCAGACGCAGATGGAGCAAGAGCAAACTGGCAGCTTTGATGAGTTCATCGAGGATTACCGCTCACGTACGTCGTCGCAGCTCTGCTGCGAGAATTGAGTGTAGTACCACAGCTCAGCCTAAGCCTAAGCCTAAGCAGAAGATGAGCCCCAAAAGTCAGACATCCACTTTTGGGGCGCTGATGTGCTGCTGATTTCTCCTTAGTTTTCCTTACTTGCCTGATGCATGTAAAGGCTGCGTCTGACTGACGGTATTTGCCTGCCCTTTTGTCTGCGCTTTTGCCTGCACAATCAAGTCCTCAATGTCCTCAGCCAGCGGAAATTTCAGCTCATAATTCGATAACAGGATGACGACATAGCCCGCGTCCTGATACATATCAAAATTCGCCCGCGCGCCCGTAAAATGTCCGCTATGCCCGACCACCCGCCCGGCGTCGCCGGAATGCAATTGGAAACCATAACCATAGTCATACTTAGACATGGTCATATTCCCTGGTGTATGGTTTTGCCATAAGACTTGCAGACTCTCTGGCTTCAGCAGGCTGCCGTTGTTCAGCGCTGCAGAAAAGCGCAGTAAATCATGTAGCGTGGAATAGCCGCAACCAAATGCACTGCCTCTGAGCAGACCTTCAAAACTGCTTTCCTGCCTGCGTCCTGAGTTTTTTTGGATATCCATATAACCCATTGCCAGATTGTCGACCGGGTCATCCAGCGCATAGCTGTCGGAATTTTGCATGCCTGCTGGCTGGTAGATATGCTGGCGCACATAGGAAAAATAATTTTCGCCACTCAGTTTTTCTATGATGGCACCGAGCAGCAGATAACCGGTATTGCTATACGAATAGCGTGTTCCGGGCGGAAAGGATGGCGTCAATCCTTCCAGCAGCGGCTTCATGTCCACCAATTCTTTATACATGGCGCGTGAGCTGTGACGCGCTTTGGCCCGGCTCAGAAATTCAGGCAAGCCGCTGGTATGGTTGAGCAACTGGCCTACCGTGATGCGTTTGCTGACTGCGGCTGGCAACCAGCTCGCATCGAGGAATTTGTCCAGCTTATCATCGTAACTAAGGCGTCCTGCTTCCACCAGCTGCGCGATCGCCACCGCCGTGAACATCTTACCGACTGAGGCGATATTGAATTTTGTATCCAGCTTATTCGGCACATGGTAGCGCTGGCTGGCTTCACCGCACACCGATTCAAATAACACCTGGCCATGCTTTGCAATCAGCACTGCACCGGAAAATTCATCGCGCTCACATTTCTTTTGCAGTAAAGCGCCGACCTCTTGCCTCAATTGCTGATCGGCTGCACTTAATGTGACCGTGTCCGCCGCCTGTACCATGCCAACAGTGAAGCTGGCCAGTCCTGAAAAAACCAAACAAGAGATGTGTTTGAACATCGTTGCCCTGCTCCATAGGTGAGTACCGTTTTTGAGTACCGTTTTTGAGTACCGTTTTTGCGTACCGTTTTTGCGTACCGTTTCTGAGTGAAAAATTCTGCGCCTAAACTGGCACATCATAGGATACGGGGATGTTAAAAGAAACAATATTCTGGCAAGAGCAATTCAGCCTGACACATCCATACACGGGTCTGTCGTGCATTGGTACTCGGTATGCAAAAAAAAATCCCGGCAGAGGGAGTGCCGGGACAGAAGGGAGAATTGCAGTATGCGATACGCAAAAATCAGCGGTCGTTTTCAAACAGGTTACCGAGTCCGCCTAACACCGAGCCCTGTTCACCACCTTTGCCACCGCCCATCTGCGAGGCCGCTACTATACGGTTCGCGAGGCGGGATAAAGGCAGCGATTGCAGCCAGACTTTACCGGGGCCGCGCAGCGTGGCAAAGAACAGACCCTCACCACCAAACAGCGCGGTTTTCACACCACCGACAAACTGGATATCGAAATCCACATCAGGTGTGAACGCCACCACACAGCCGGTATCGACACGCAGAGTCTGACCCGGTTGCAGAGTCTTTTCTATAATCGCACCACCGGCATGTACAAAAGCCAGACCATCGCCTTCCAGTTTTTGCAGCACAAATCCTTCGCCACCAAAGAAGCCTGCACCCAGACGCTTCTGGAAACCTATGCCCAGCGAGACGCCCTTAGCCGCGCACAGGAAAGCATCTTTCTGACACAAAAGCGTGCCACCTAACTGACCCAGATGCATAGGCAGGATCTTGCCCGGGAAGGAGGCACCAAATGCGACCCGGCGCTTGGACATGCCATCCTGATTAGTGAACACAGTGGTGAACATAGATTCACCCGTGACCAGACGTTTACCGGCGCCCATCAGCTTGCCGAATAAACCGCTTTGCGATGCCGATCCATCCCCGAAAATGGTTTCCATCTGTATGCCATCTTCCATGTAAAACATGGCACCGGCTTCCCCAACTGCGGCCTCGTGCGGATCGAGTTCGATTTCCACGAACTGCATATCGTCGCCGTAAATCCGATAATCCACTACATCCATCGTCATGCTAATCGTCCTTTCTGAGCAGTTATGGTGCAGAGCAAGCCTATCTCCTCTGCCACCCGGCCATAGCCTGCTGTCTACGCTGTATGCGCATGGCAGCAGGGCGGCTACATCGCTGCGCATTGTAGGCAAAAGCCACACACATCAGACACGGTAATCGACGCTGAAATTTACCGGAAGCAAACACGGCACGGTCGCTGCATCATTTCAGACCGCGAGCAATTTATAAAACAAAGTCGTGCTGCACAGACGGCCATCCGGCTTCAGCGCAAAATCCGGAATCTGTCCGGCCTGCGTCCAGCCAGCACGCGCATACAAACGTTCTGCATCACCACCGGTTTCGGTATCGAGCACGATACAAGTCTTGCCCAGTTCGCGCGCCCGCTGTTCTGCTGCGCTCAGCAAGGCTGCCGCAATCCCCTGACGACGCGCGCGCCGGTGTACCAGCATCTTGGACAAATCGGCCCGATGCGGCTGATTGTCAGGCATCGCAGTGACCAGCTGCACCGTGCCCAACACACGTTCACGCGTGTGCAGACCATCACGAGGTTCGGGTCCTTCCAAGGCAACCAGCAAATGCCGCTCACCCGCCGCCAACCCTTGCACCACACCTTGCCAGAATGCATGCGCACGCTGCAAACTCAGGCCAGCCATAAAGCTGACCGAAGCCCCGCCCTCTACGCAATCACATAAGATTTCACTCAATTCAGCGCAATACGCCTGCGCCTGCTGCGCATCCCAACTGCAGATTCTGTAGTTCATCCATTTTCTCCTTTGCTTTATTTTTCTTGAAATGCAATGCCAGACAGCGCTGTGCAAATGTCATGGCTTAATCAGCGCAACCAGATAATGCGCGCTGCACTGACCAGGGTTGTGATAAGTGATTGCCTCGTTGAGTGACATTGCCAGACAATCGCCAGCAAGCAGCAGATAACTGAGCGCCCCCACCTGTATGCGCATCTGACCGGATATCAGCCAGACCTGCTGCGCAATATCCAGTTCCTGATGCAGATTTTCATAGTGAACCGTCTGCCCGGCCGGGAATTCAACTTCAACCAGATGCAACGGTGATAGTCCGGGCGGAGATAACTGACGACGGGTATAACCCGACTCGGGGTCTGTCCACACAATTTGCTGCGCAGCCGACTGTAATGGAGAAGGAGGTGAAGTCACCGCCGGTTCTGCTTCAAACAAGGAACCCAGCGTCACACCTAATGCTAAGGCCAGCTTATCCAGAACCACGGCAGTAGGACTGGTCGCCGCCCGCTCTATCAGCGAAATCGTGGAACGGCTGACCCCACTGCGTTGCGCAAGACCATCCAACGACCAGCCGCGGGCATCACGCAGCGCGCTTATCCGGTGAGCAATGAGTTGATTAACATCCATAATTTCTACTATATAAGAATATACATCTACTATATTAGATATGGTAGGAACTACAAAATCAAATTGATGTGTATCTGCAATTCCGTACAAAAAAACCACGTTGGGTGCAGTCTAAGGCTAGAGTCGGGGATATCCATTTGAAATCCCATTTTTGAAGTATCGAAGCTCTTCAAACACTTTTAATTTTATTAATTTTAATAATTTTAATAAAACAGCTATATTTCACACCACCGTATTTTTTTTAATTCAACCGCCTGTGTATACCCAAAATATGAAGAGAACAATCAAGAATTCGCTTTTAATGATCTGCCTGCTTAGCCTGGAATTGCTGGCTACGAATCAGGTATCTGCACAGGAGGCTATGTGTGAATATGAGGTTTTATCAAGCCTGCCCGTTTCGTTTGGAAGTGGAAATCGCCTGCCAATCATTGAGGGCGAAATCAATCAAAAACCGGCAACACTGTTATTGGATACAGGTGCAAACCTGACCTATATCATGCCGGAGGCGGCAGAGAAATTTAATCTTTTTGTAGGAAAACCCAGCAGTACCATAAACGGCATAGGTGGATCAACCAGCCGTTCAGTGACCAAACTCAACAGTCTGGCAATAGGTAACATCCGCGTAGATAAGCCTTACCTGTTCGTATTAAATGGCATGGGTTTCACACCCTATTTTGATGCAATTGCCGGCGCAGATTACTTATTGCAATCAGACTTAGAAATCAACTTACAGCAAAAAGAAATTAAATTTTACCGTGCAAAGAATTGCACAACCTATCCTGCACCAGCATGGGCAACGACTGCTGTCCCGTTTTTGGAAGCGGACAAAAACGATGATAGGCCGCATTTTGTCATCACGATTAACAACGAAAAATTTGTCGCTATTATCGATACAGCGGCCGAACGTTCTATGTTAAGTACGGTTGCCGCAAAGCGTATCGGAATAGATCCTGCCTCCGGCACACTGACACAAGGAGGAACAGCCGTTGGCGCGGGCACAGGAAAAGAAAAGACTTGGACGACGACACTGGATGAAGTAAAAATTGGTGAACTGATTTTAAAAAATCAAAAGATCATGATCAGTCAGCTTCCTGTAAACGATAACGGAACCATAGAGATTTTACTGGGCAAAGATTTTTTAATGCATCACCGGGCATTGTTTTCTATGGGTAGCCGTCAGCTGTATATCGCCAAATTCCCGGCAACTTAGGTAAAAAAGCGGGAGAGCGCCCAAGCTGAGCGCCCTCCCGCCTTAGTCCGATACGCATAAACTCAAAAATACTGCCTGAGCAGCACGCGCCAGCCGGATTCGGTATTGATCGCGCCATACTGACTCAAGGCGCTGCCGCTGTTTTTTTGCCATTGCAGGGCGACGTCCAGTTTGCCCTGGTGATAGCGGGCTTCCAGCCACAGGCGTTTGCTCGCGTCTTGCTGGTCGCGGTTCAGCATGGCGCTGAGGTCGAGGTGAGAGATCAGTGCGTCCTGCCAGCTTGCATACAAAAACAATTGCTGCCGGGTCGGGCTTTGCTGTGCCAGTTGCGCGGCATTGCGGTACGCGGCGTACAGCGGCAAAGGCCCGCGTTGCAGCCTGTCCCAGCCATCCTGATCCACCGCACGTCCATTGATATGCAGCTCGGCAGTCAGGGTCAGTTTATTCTGTGTGGTATAGCTGACACCGGCTGCCCATTGATTATGCCAGGCTGTTTGTCCGCTTTGCTGTTCTGCGAACGGCCGCAACGCTGTGTTTTGCACGACCTGATCCAGCAGCGGGGTGCTGTGACCACCGGCCCATTCCAGATAGGTCACGGTCGCATCATTGACCAGACCGGAAATCGTGGCACCAAACTGCGCAGGCTGATGACGCTGCTGCATGATCAGGAATTGCGGCGAGAAGTCGGCGACTTTCTGACTCAGCACCAGCATATAGCGGTCGCTGTGATTAGTCGCCCCCACATCCGGATTCCAGCCAGACTGCGGGCTGGCATCGGCCAGGCGCGGTGCTGCAATCAGCGTGGCGGAGCCGCCATCCCATAATTGCTGGGCGCGCAGCATGATGCTGCCCTGGCGGTTTTCTTTCAGGCTGGCCGGATCAATCGAGACCAGTGAGCGCACCGCGCCCTCCTTGAAAAAATCGACCGGGTTATAGCCATAGGCCACGCCATTGCGCACATTGATGCGCCCCACATCCAACAGCTGGCTGTCTTGCGGCTTCCAGCTCAGATAGGCTTCTTTGAGCGTATTGACCGCGTGTTCGCCTTTGCTGTTGGCGGGCCAGTTGAGGTCCAGCCGGTCGGCCAGCAGCAAGCGCCATTGTTGGTGCAGGCTCAGATCCCATTGCAGATCAAACGAAAGCCGCTGCTCCTGCTGCTCACGGGTTTGACCACTGCTCTGGCGCAGTTGCTGCGCACCGGCACCCGCCTCAGCGTAAAAGCGCCAGGCACGCGGTGCTTCCGGCGCTTTGACCATGGTATCGGCCAGCTTGAGCGCATCCAGATCAGGATCTTCCACTGGCGCAGTTTGTGCCAGCGTCAGACCTGAGCTACACAGCAAAGCGGCCAGCAGAGCCAGGCGCAGCGCGCTGTTTGGATGTGTCAGCCTGGTGTGGCGGGCTGAACGCAACTGTGAGGCAGGCATCTTATTCCGGCTTAAAGCGTGGCAGATAATCGCGTTGCAGCCAGGTCTCAGGCACTTCGCGTTTTACCCAGTCGCTGTAACGCATGATGGTGACCCAGTCCGGTTCCAGACCATCGATGATCACGGTTTCAGTCGGCCGCTCGGCACCGAACACCGTCTGATAACGGCGGTAATACGCGGTCTTCAGCAGCTTGCCGCTTTCGGAATAAAAACGCGACTTAATCGGACGCATACTGGACTGGTCTACCCACATCACGATGCGGTGGTAGCTCGCACTGTCATTGGCGGCATTCAGTTCCAGTTTGATGCTGCGACGGTTCTGGCGCTCGCCATCCTGCGTGTCTTCTTCACTGGCACTGACCGCCTGATAATCCTTGGCAAAGTTCACCGTCACCACATCCCCATTCGACGCCTGCCCCAGCAAGCGCTGCTGCGGTGACAGCCGGATACTGGCTTTGCTGGACGGGTCAAAGAACCACATGTCCTTACCATTAAACAGGATCAGCTTATTCGCATCGCGTGCCGGTGCCAGATAGCGCACCAGGCTGCGGAACTGGCCACCTTTAGGATCGGCTTTGGAATAGATCGCCAGTGTGCTGGCGTCGGTCTCTTTGCCTTTGCGGTATTCGACCAGGGTATTGGTCAGACCGAAAGGAAAATCAGGATTGCGTATCGCATCACTGGCCGCCAGAATTTCCTGCGGCGTCGCCGCCATTGCCAGCTGACTGCAGACACTCAGACCAGCCAGCAAGGCCAGCGCCATGAAACGGCAGGCTTGGGCTGCTGACAAAACAGAGAATGTAGCCATAGAATTTTCCTCATACATGACGCAGAGCGTCGACAATTTCAAATTGTGCTGCACGGTTAGCCGGCCACCAGGCTGACAGCGTGGTCACGATTATCATGCTCAGCATACTGCCGATCAGCAGTGGTAAATCCTGCCCTACCCGCACCAGGATCAGATAGGCATAGGAATAGCCGGGCGGTGTCCAGGTCCAGCCGCTGTGGTTGATCAGGTAAGCTACCGCCAGCGCGCACAATGCGCCCAGGATAGCGCCTATCACACCGAGCACCAATGCCTCGCATAAGAATAAGCGGCGGATACCGGAGCGGCGCAAGCCGATAGCGCGCAGGGTGCCGATTTCAGCCGTGCGTTCCACCACTGCGGTACTCATGGTATTCCCTATCGTGAATAAGACGATCACACCGATCAGCATCGCGATAAAACTGAACATGGAATCCATGAACTGATTGGTCTGTCCATAGGTAGGATTCAGAGCTTCAAAATCGAGTACATCCAGCGTCTGATCAGGAAATTTTTCTTTGAGCAGCGCGGCAATACGCGCTCTGGCCTGCGGGATTTGCTGAGTCAGTTCCAGCTGCACCATCAGCGCGGTGACTTCGGGTTCACGCTTGCCATAAATCAGGCGCTGCGCCTGCTGCAAATGCATCGCCATATAGATATCATCGAGTGCCTTGATGCCCATATTATTGGCCTTGATCGCCTGCAGACTCGCGACATTCGGCGCACCGCCCGACGTGGCGGCCAGCATTTCAATACGGTTTTCTGTGACGACTGGCTGGCTGTCTTTTTCCAACGCCGAGAGGGCTGAAATATCGTCGGGTAAGCTGCTGCCTGCGCTCTCATTCGTGCTCTCATTCGCGCTTTGTTTCGGTACAGCTTTGGCTTCTTCCTTGCGCTGATCGCGGCAATGGCTGTCCTGCAGCAGACTGCAGAGCTTGAGCTTGCGCGCCACGCCCTGCCCGACCACTACCGAGTCAATGCTCTGTCCTTCCAGCGGCATCGGCAAGGCGTAACTTTTCACGCCATACTGATTCCAGCGCAGCATGGCATTGCGCTCTTCCGGCACGATACCGACTGCCATCACCGAGCGTGAAATACCGGCTGCGAAATTCCCGGCAATACCGCCCAGTTGCAGCGTCGGTGTCACTACCCTGAGCATAGGACGCAGTTCAGCATCATCGCGCAAAGCCTGGATCACCTGGCGGTAATCGCGTATGCCATAAGCGCTAGGATTATCGCTGCCATCTAAAAAATAGCCGCTGCGCTGAATCTGCAAATGGCCGGTGTATTGCACAAAGCCGGTCAGCGAACCATACATGATATTCGAGCGATAGCCGCCAAACAGCAGGATCGCGGTCAGGCCCACCACCATGGTCAGCACCGTGGTCAGCGAGCGGCGGCGGTTACGTAATAAATTGCGGATAGCCAGCATCAGGGTATTCATGCCTGTACCTCCTTCTGTGCGCTACCGACGATTTTGCCATCGCGGATAAACACCACATCATCGGCCTCGGCCTGAATCTGCGGATCATGGGATGAGAATACAAATGACACCTGACGTTCACGCTGCATGCGGCGCATCAGCGCAATCACTTCAGCACCGGTCTGGCTGTCCAGATTGGCGGTCGGCTCATCGGCCAGCACCAGCTCAGGCTGTATCGCCAGTGCGCGCGCTATCGCCACGCGCTGCCGCTGTCCACCCGATAACTGGCCCGGCAAATTATCGCGGCGGTTACTGAGACCGACGTCGTCCAGCAAAGCCAGCACGCGCTTCTTACGCTCTGCCGCAGGCACATTCGCGAGTATCAGTGGATATTCGATATTTTCATAGGCACTGAGCACAGGCAGCAAATTGAAGTTCTGAAAAATGAAGCCAATATGACGCGCACGAAAATCCGACAAATCATCATCCTTCATTTTTTGCACTTCCAGACCCGCAACCAGAATCTGACCGCTGTCCGGACGATCCAGACAACCAATCAGGTTCAGCAAGGTAGTTTTTCCACTGCCCGAGGGACCGGACAACACGGTAAAGCGATCAGGTGCTATATCGAGCGTAATATCACTCAGCGCTGGCACGTCCACCGCATCCATGTGATAAATCTTAGCGACCTCTTTCAAACGTACAGGAAACATAGATTTTTTCTCCAAAAAAGCAAACCAGTGCCAGCTGTCGAGCTATCCAGCCACCCAGCTACTCAGTCGCCAGCGCATCGTATACGGTTTAAGCAGATGAAACTTGTACATTTCCGACATCTTGCGTCATTTTGGCACGGACTGCCTTGCTCTCCCATGGTCTGCACCCGAACACACAACACAATGGATGTGCGACGACAGAAACGACAAAAAACCACAGGTATTCAGGTGCTGAAAAATATTTCCATCCTGCTCAGTGTCTTTCTTGCTTTATAAGGCCTCGTCCTCTAGGATGGCAGGGTCTTTTTTTCCAGCCACCGCCATGCCTGCATTGCCTGAGTTAAAAGAATTGGAACGTATTATCCAGCTGGGTCAGTCTCAGCTGGACGTGGCGGTGCTATGTGATGTGGATGTACAGCATAAGCGTTTTCCAGTGTACCGGCTGGCCTTGGGTAATCCTGATCCGGCCAAACCCGCAATCGGTTTTTTCGGCGGTATTCATGGACTGGAACGCATAGGTACTCAGGTCTTGCTGTCTTTTCTGCGTGGCTTACTGACGCGTCTGCAATGGGATAAAAGTCTGCAGCACATGCTGGACGACGTGCGGCTGGTGTTTATGCCGCTAATGAATCCGGGTGGTATGTGGCTGGCTACCCGCGCCAATCCTAACGGTGTCGATCTGATGCGCAATGCGCCGGTCGAAGCGCTCGATAAAGTGCCGTTTCTGCTCGGTGGTCATCGTTACAGCCGCCATCTGCCCTGGTATCGCGGGCCACTCGATGCACCGATGGAAATCGAGAATCAGGCACTGGTGCGCGCGGTCCGCGAAGAATTACTGGGCCGCCCCTTCAGTGTGGCGATAGACTGTCATTCCGGTTTCGGCCTGCGCGACCGGGTCTGGTTCCCCCATGCGCACAGCGTGCATCCGATACCGCATCTGGCCGATATCCTGGCACTGGAAGAGTTATTCCAGCAAACCCATCCGAATCACCGCTATCTGTTTGAACCACAAAGCCTGCAATATCAAACCCATGGCGATATCTGGGATTATCTGTATCTGGAAGCCCAACAACAGCCGGAACGCAGCTTTTTACCGCTAACGCTGGAAATGGGTTCCTGGTTGTGGGTCAAAAAAAATCCGCGCCAGCTATTCTCACGTCACGGCATGTTTAATCCTGTGGCAGAACACAGGCTGCACCGGGTACTGCGGCGGCATAACTCCTGGCTGGATTTTCTGATGCGCGCCACCTGCGGCTATCAGCAATGGCTGGCCAGCGGCCCTACCCGTCTGCGTCTGCAGGAACGGGCGGTACAACGCTGGTACCGGCCATGACAACACGGCAGGTCGTATGAGCTGGGTTTTATTACGCGGTCTGATGCGCGAACAGCGACATTGGGGTAGCTTCGTAGCGGCCTTGCAGCACGCCTATCCCGATCAGCGCATCCTGACGCTGGACTTTGCTGGCAATGGTGTCTTATCTGCGCAAAGCAGCGCCACCAGTGTGACTCAGATGGTGGAGCAATTGCGGGCGCAGTTAGGTACACAATCTGGACAACAGCAATCAGGCAAAATCCGGCTGATGGCGATTTCTTTAGGGGCGATGGTGGCAGTTGCCTGGGCTGAGCGCTATCCGGATGAAATTCAGGATCTGACGCTGATCAATACCAGCCTGGCGCCGCATAGTCCGTTTTATCAACGTCTGCGGCCACGCAATTATGCGGTACTGCTGTACACCATGTTGTGTGGCAGCTTACAACAACGTGAACAACTGATACTGCGTCTGACCAGTCAGCGCTTTAACGGCACTGCCGCAAAAGAGCAAGCAGCGGAAATCGTCGCGCACTGGGTCAGCCTGGCGCAGGCCCATCCGGTAAGCCGTCGCAATGTGCTGCGCCAGCTGTATGCGGCCATGCATTACCGCGCGCCGGATCAGGCGCCAGCTGTCGCTTTACGCATCCTGGCCGGTGCCAAAGATGCGCTGGTGAATCCGCAATGCTCCATCACGCTGGCCCACCGCTGGAATGCCGAATTGCGGCTGCATCCCGAGGCCGGACATGACCTGCCGCTGGATGATGCCGACTGGGTGATACGGCAAACTTTGGATTCAGTCGCTAAGCCGCTGAGCTCAGCGAGTTAGCTCAGCGACTTAGTCTGAACACTTAGCCCAGACGCTTAGCAGCTAGTGCATTACCGGCACGGCTGACCGCTTTACGGCCCAGGTGGGCAGAGATGAACTGACCCGCATCGACCACTGCATCCAGATCGATGCCGGTGTGTATGCCCAGGCCCTGCAGCATGAATAACACATCTTCGGTAGCGACATTGCCGGTTGCGCCTTTGGCGTAAGGGCAGCCACCGAGGCCCGCGACGCTGGAATGGAAAATCGAGACGCCGACTTCCAGGCTCGCATAGATATTGGCCAGCGCCTGACCATAGGTGTCGTGGAAGTGACCGGACAAACCAGTCAGCGGGAATTCCTGCGCCACGCTTTGCATCACGTGCTGCACCTGTCTGGCAGTACCGACGCCTATGGTGTCGGCGATGTCGATTTCGTCGCAACCCAGATCGCGCAAGCCACGCACCACATCCGCCACGCTGCTGACCGGCACTTCGCCCTGATACGGACAACCGAAAGAGCAGCTGATACTGCCACGCAGACGGATCTGATGCTGTTTGGCGGCAGCTGCGACTTCGCGGAAACGTTCTATCGATTCAGCGATGGAGCAGTTGATATTTTTTTGTGCGAACGCTTCCGAGGCCGAGCTGAAAATCACCACTTCATCCGCACCAGCCGCGAGTGCCGCTTCAAAGCCCTTCATATTCGGCGTCAGTACCGAATAAATCACACCGGGTTTGCGCGTGATCGCTGCCATCACTTCAGTTGAGGTTGCCATTTGTGGCACCCATTTGGGTGACACAAAAGACGCGGCTTCGATATTGGCAAAACCGGCGGCGGTCAGGCGGTTCACCAGTTCGATTTTGACTTCGGCCGGGATGCTTTCTTTTTCGTTTTGCAAACCATCGCGTGGTCCGACTTCAACGATTTTGACTTGTTGCGGTAACTGCGACATTTGTGTTCCCCCTGTGTTCCTCTTTAAGCAGCAGCCTGTGCTGCCTGCACGATAGCCAGATACTGACGTGTGACGCTGTCCATGCCTTGTTCCAGGCTTTCCACAATCACGGCATGACCGATAGAGACTTCGAGTATGCCCGGAATCTGTAAAAAACGGCCCAGGTTCTGCAGGTTCAGATCATGGCCCGCATTCACCCCCAGGCCCGCCTGCTGCGCGCGCTTCGCGGTGTCGGCAAACTGCGCCCAGATTGCATCATTCTCAGCACTGCCATAGGTTTCTGCATAGGGCTCGGTATATAGCTCAACACGGTCCGCACCCAGCTGACGCGCCAATGCCAGATCAGCGTCAGAAATACCTGCATCCACAAACAAGCTGCTGCGTATGCCGGCCGCCTGCAATTGCGCCAGTATCGGTGCCAGCAGCGCCGCATCGCGCTGCATATCCCAGCCGTGGTCAGATGTCAGCTGATCCGGCGCATCCGGCACCAGCGTGCATTGCGCAGGGCGATGGCGTAACACTACGTCCATGAATTCTTGCGCAGGATAACCTTCCACATTCAGTTCCGCACCGCGTTGCTGACACAGGCGACCTAAACTATCCACATCCGAGTAGCGCGCATGACGCTGATCCTGACGCGGATGCAAGGTAATCCCGGCCACACCGAGCTCAAGAAAGCGCGCAGAAAACGCATCCACATCCGGATAATTCCTGCCGCGCGAATTGCGCAGCAAAGCGATTTTATTGATATTGATAGAGAGTAGTGTCATTTCAATTCCTCATGGCGCCATGCATATGGCGAACTGTGGCTAGCAATCAGCATAGCTCATCATTGTATGTCTTTGTTTTGCAAGGCATCTACCGGCAACGTCATTCGAGGATGTGGCGTCAGATCAGACATGTTGAGCTTATCCAGTATATCAATGCTGCCCGCTACTCCCCTCTCCTACGAGCGGGAGAGGGGCCGGGGGTGAGGGCGGTGGCAAAGGCTGAACGGACATTTCATTCATTGCAGTTCATCAAGTACCCTCATCCATGCCCTTCTCCCGCATGCGGGAGAAGGGTTCCAAACCTTATTGCGCAAACGCCAGCAATTGCGCGCCTTCGCTGACCTGATCACCGACCGCATACAAAACTTCGTCGATCACGCCGTCATGCGGTGCTGAGATCGTGTGTTCCATTTTCATGGCTTCCATGATCAGCAAGGCATCGCCTTTTTTCACTTCCTGTTGCGGCTTGACCAGCACTGCCACGATCTTGCCCGGCATCGGTGCGGTCAGGCGGCCGCCTTCGGCTTCTGTTTCACCCGCATGGGCCAGCGCATCCTGATACTGCAGCACGCTATGCTGACCCTGGCTGAACACATGGAAGAATTCACCATCACGCACCACGGTGGCACGCACAGTTTGCTCACCCAGCGCCAGCACGATGTCATTGCCACTGGCTTGCACCAGACGCACTTCCGCTTCCTGCTGCGCGCTGCGTATGCGCCAGCCCTGCGCCAGATAAGTCACGCTGACACTGTGCGCCTGCTGTTCTTCCGTCCATTCCAGATTGCGCTGTAACTGACTGTTCATGCGCCAGCCATGGCTGCTCTGCCACGGATCGCTGCCAGTGCTTTGTTCGGAACGCAGCAAGGCCACAGCGGCGCACGCCAGCGTGCTCAGCGTAGCAGGCTGCAAAGCCGGGAATAAACTGGCCTGATTGCGCTCGATCAGACCGGTATCCAGGTCCGCGCCCGAAAACGCCTGCCCCGTCACCAGGCGCGATAAAAAGCCGATATTCGAATGCAGGCCAACGATCTGATACTGCGCCAATGCCTGCGCCATCCGCGCCAGTGCTTCCTGACGGTCTTTACCCCAGACGATCATTTTCGCGATCATAGGATCATAGAAAGGCGAAATGGTATCGCCTTCGCGTACACCGCTGTCGATACGGAAAGCCGCTGGTTCAGCAGCGCCGCCCAGCGTGAAACTGACTGCCTCTGGCGTGCGCAAGTGACGCAAAGTACCGATAGAAGGCAGGAAGCCTTTTTCCGGATTTTCAGCATACACACGCGCTTCGATGGCATGACCATGTATCCGCAATTCGGATTGTTGCAGCGGCAGTTTTTCACCGGCGGCGACACGCAACTGCCATTCCACCAGATCGGTACCGGTAATCATTTCTGTGACCGGATGTTCGACCTGCAGACGGGTATTCATTTCCATGAAGTAGAAAGAGCCATCCTGATTCGCGATGAACTCGACGGTACCCGCACCGACATAGCCGACTGCTTTGGCGGCGGCCACTGCGGCCTCGCCCATGGCTGCACGGCGCTCTGCGGTCATGCCGGGTGCCGGTGCTTCTTCCAGCACTTTCTGATGGCGGCGCTGTACCGAGCAATCGCGCTCAAACAGATACACGCAATTGCCATGGGTATCAGCGAACACCTGAATTTCGATATGACGCGGACGCTGCAGATATTTTTCTGCGAGTACCTTGTCGTCGCCAAAAGAATTGATCGCTTCGCGTTTACAGGATGCCAGACCGTCTTTGAAATCTTTGCTGCTTTCAATCACGCGCATGCCCTTGCCACCGCCACCGGCGCTGGCTTTCAGCAAGACCGGATAACCGATACGGTCGGCTTCAGTCTGCAAAAAGTCTGGGTCCTGATTGTCACCGTGATAGCCGGGTACCAGCGGTACATTGGCTTTTTCCATCAGTGATTTAGCTGCAGATTTACTGCCCATGGCTTCAATCGCAGAGGCTGGCGGACCAATGAATGCAATGCCATTACGGGCACAGGCTTCGGCGAACTCACTGTTCTCAGACAGAAAACCATATCCAGGATGAATCGCCTGGGCTCCAGTCTCCAATGCCACCGCGATGATTTTATCAGCGCGCAGATAGCTTTCCTTGGCCGCCGCCGGACCAATCAGCACCGCTTCATCACAGACCGCCACATGTCTGGCATTGGCGTCCGCTTCCGAATACACAGCGACGGTTTTGATACCCATGCGGCGTGCAGTCGCAGCGACACGGCAGGCGATTTCGCCACGGTTGGCGATCAGGATTTTGGTGAACATGGTTTGTCTCTCTCTTTAAAGTAGTTCTTATTCTGCAATAGCGACCGGCGCTTTTGACACCGTGACTACTGCATAACGAAGATTTCCATCCAGGTTAATTGGTGAATTTATATCCAGTAATTTTTTATTTGGTAAAACTTTTATCCAGCCATCCTGCTCTTTGAATTCCTGACTCATGCCATCCTGAGCTGTGATGCGTAATACACTACCCGGACTGACTTTCAGTTTCAGTAATTTCAAAAAACGAAAAGGCTTTTTCCTGTTCAGCATTCTCGATAAAGTGTCACCAACGCCATGTTCCTCAGGAAAAGCGCTGATACCGCCCCATAAAGACGCATAGTCTGCTGGCTGACGTGGATACTGTATCCTGATCTCGCTAACAAAACCCTGACATGGCATATCGTTATTGCATGCTTCGGGATGATCATTCCCATCACCCCTGCGTTTCGATTGAGAATTCACCTCAATCCCAAAATCTTTATATTTTTCCGGCTCATCCGGCAACACCACACAGTCATCCTCCAACATCGCCAGATCAATTTGCGTACGATCGTCTTCCAGCCAGATGCGCAAATCTTTCGGACGATGCGAAGCAGGTTTAGCTTCATACCTGAGACACCACAAATAATTGGTGCTCAAGGCAAGGACGGGCTGTATATATGGACGAAAACTATGCACTACCGAATATCGCATCCAGCTATTGGTATGCCCGGCAATTTCAACCAAAGAAGGGGTAGATTGTGCATAGACGGCTTGCTCCGTCACAGCAAACAATAATACAGCCGTTGCTGTGATGGTCTTCACCCATCGGTGTAGCATATCAGTCCCTTCCTCAGACATAGATAAGCCTGCTCTTCCTCAATAAGCACTGTTTCAAATCAGCTGCAGCTACCTGCTTTCGCTTCCACTTTGCCACGGGTTTTCAGGCCCAGTTTAGCCAGCAATACGCGGTCGTCTTCGGCTTCCGGATTTTCTGTCGTGAGTAATTTATCGCCGTAGAAAATCGAGTTGGCGCCAGCCAGGAAGCACATCGCCTGTACCGCTTCACCCATTTGACGACGACCGGCGGATAAGCGCACGCGGGCTTTCGGCATGGTGATGCGGGCAACTGCAATGGTACGTACAAATTCCAGCGGATCGAGCGGATCAAGACCGTGTAAAGGTGTGCCTTCTACCTGTACCAGATGATTGACCGGCACCGATTCCGGATAAGGATTCAGATTCGCCAATTGAGCGATCAGACCGGCGCGCTGACGGCGCGACTCACCCATGCCGACGATGCCGCCGCAGCAGACTTTGAGACCGGCGTTGCGCACATGACCCAGGGTATCCAGACGATCCTGATAGTCACGGGTGGAAATCACATTGTTGTAAAACTCAGGTGCGGTATCGAGATTATGGTTGTAGTAATCCAGACCCGCATCAGCCAGACGCTGCGCCTGTTCTTCTTTCAGCATACCGAGCGTGGCGCAGGTTTCCAAACCCATGGCTTTCACTTCGCGCACCATCGTTTCGACTTTTTCCATGTCGCGGTCTTTCGGTGAGCGCCATGCTGCGCCCATGCAGAAGCGGGTCGCGCCGTTTTCACGTGCGGCTTTGGCGGCATCCAGCACTTCGCGCACATCCAACATTTTTTTGGCTTCTACGCCGGTATCGTAACGTGCAGCCTGCGGGCAGTAACCGCAATCCTCTTCGCAACCACCAGTCTTAATCGATAACAGCGTCGCGAGTTCCACATCGCCATCCGGGAAATTAGCGCGATGCGCGGACTGCGCTTTGAACATCAGTTCATTGAAAGGCAGATCGAACAAGGCCAGCACATCGTCTACCGGCCAGGTTTCAGCTTCAATTTTTTTCACAGGTGGCTGAAAGCTCAGCGGCTGTTGCAGGGGTTCATTGGCTTGCATAAGTCTTCCTTGACTGAAGTGTGTTGAGGTCGAGACAGGCAGCAGCAGCGCTGCGCTGTTCCGTGGCCGTTCCGCGCAGACGCGGGATGTGGCCAAGTAAGGGAGCGGCGATGCGCTGGGCAATCGCGGCGATATTGTCTTGCAGGTAGAGCATGTCGGGATCGACGGTATTGGCAATCCAGCCAGCCAGTGTCAGACCTTGCGCACGGATCGCCTGTGCCGTCAGCAAGGCATGGTTGATGCAACCCAGACGCAGGCCAACCACTAAGATCACCGGCAAATTCAGCACTTGCGCAAGTTGCGCGGTATCGGTGTGTTCGTTGAGTGGCACGCAAAAACCGCCCACGCCTTCCACGATCACCACATCGGCCAGGCTGCGCGCCTGTTCACAGGCTGCCTGTATGCGCGGCAGTTCTATCGACACGTGTTCCAGCTTAGCCACGATATGCGGTGCGGCGGGTGTCTGCATCAGATAAGGGCAAACCAAGGCTTGCGGCGCCTGCACGCTGGATGCTGCCATCAGGGCGTCAACATCCTCGTTATGCCATGCTTCATCACGCCATTCCGCACCCGAAGCAATCGGTTTCAGACCCAGCGTGCTGGCACCGTGCTGGCTGAAAGCCTGCAATAAGGCGCTGCTACAAAAGGTCTTGCCGATTTCGGTATCGGTCCCGGTGATAAAAAAGTCGCGTTCACGCAGCGTCGTCATCAGGCCACCTCAGCAAAACACTGAGCCACATAGCTCATCTGATCCAGGCGATTGATGGCCTGGATCAGCTGTTGTACCTGCACTTCGCTGTGCGCAGCAGACAAGGTGACGCGCAAACGCGCGCTGCCTTGCGGCACAGTAGGCGGGCGTATCGCACCAACCCAGTAACCCTGATCCAGCAAATTACCGGCAATGCTGAGCATTGCTGCATTGGCGCCGATCACAACCGGCTGAATAGCGGTGATGGATGGCATCAATTGCCACATTTGCAGATTCAGGCCTTCACTGAACTGATGGATCAGCTTATTCAGATGGGTGCGTCTTTGCTGGCCCTCTTCACCGCTGATGATGTCTATGCTGGTCAGCAAAGCATGCGCCAGCGCCGGCGCGGCAGCGGTAGTGTAGATATAGGCACGTGCTTTCTGGATCAGCCATTCGATCACGGTTTCATGGGCGGCCACGAATGCACCGCCAACACCGGCAGCTTTACCCAGTGTGCCCATGTACACCAGATTCGGTGACTGCAGCGCAAAGTGCTCCAGCACACCGCGTCCGTGCTCACCCAGCACGCCAAAACCATGCGCATCATCGACGATCAGCCAGGCATCGTATTGTTCGCATAAGGCCAGCAGGCGCGGCAATTCAGCGATATTGCCATCCATGCTGAATACGCTGTCCGTTACCACCACCCGTTTTTGATGGCGGCAGTTTTGCAGCATGCTTTCTAATGCGGCATAGTCTTTGTGCGGAAACACCTGAGTATGCGCGCGTGACAGACGCACACCGTCGATCAGCGAGGCGTGATTCAGTTCTTCTGAAAATACGGCCGCATCTTTGCCCGACAAGGCAGTAACGACGGCCTGATTGGCCATATAGCCAGTGCAGAAATACAGTGCACGTGCCTGCGCAATACAGGGCGACATGAATTCTGCCAGCCGCTCTTCCAGCGCCATATGGGCGCGGCTGTGGCCACTGATCAGATGCGAGGCACCACTGCCAGCGCCATACAGCGAAGCACCTTTTTGCAAAGCTTGCACCACCAGCGGATGAGTTGCTAAACCCAGGTAATCATTGCTGCAAAATGCGACCAGATCGCGCTCTTCGGCGCGCAGGTTGGCACCGTGCACATGCTCTACCGTGCGGCGGCGACGTATCAAATGCTGCTTGTCCAGTTCTGCCAGCTCTTGTTGCAAGCCTTGCAGTAAAGGATGGCCTGCCGCTGCCAGCTGTAAATGCTGGCCGGACGTGCTGCTGTCGGCAGGGTGTTGGGAACGACTACTCATGCATAACCTTTTCAAATACGTTCATGGTTTTCTGTGCCAGCAAGGCGATTTCTTCATCGCTCAGAATATAGGGCGGCATCAGATACACACTGCGCCCTATCGGACGCATTAATAATTCTTCCTGCAGCGCGGCGCTGAAAAAGCGGCGCGAGAAGGTCGCAGCACGTGCAGCGTCAGGCTCTATCGCATCGAACGCGAAGATCATGCCTTGCTGCCTCACATGCGCGACCCGGCTGTCATTTTGCAGCGGCGCGAAAGCAGCCGCGATAGCCTGCGCACGCTCACGGTTGGCGCTCAATACCTGATCATCTGCAAAAATCTGCAAAGTCGCCAGCGCCGCACGACAAGCCAGCGGATTGCCGGTATACGAATGCGAATGCAGGAAACCACGGCGCACATCGGTATCATAAAAAGCCTGATACACCGCATCGGTACTCATCACCAGACTGAGTGGCAGATAACCACCACTGATGCCCTTAGACAGACACAGCAGATCAGGCCAGATGCCAGCCGATTCACAGGCAAAGAAAGTGCCGGTGCGGCCACAGCCGACTGCGATTTCATCCGCAATCAAATGCACCTGATACTGATCACACAAAGCGCGCAGACGCTGCAGATACACCGGATCATGCATTGCCATGCCCGTCGCACATTGCACCAGCGGTTCGATGATGACCGCCGCCACTTTGCCGCTGCGCTGCTGTAATACCCGCTCCAGATCGGCGGCAGCACGCAAGGCCACATCGGCTGCGCTTTCACCGGCTTGCGCCAGACGCGCATCGGGTGAGCTGACCACGTGTGCTCTTTGCAGCATAGGACCATAGGCATCGCGGAACAGGCTCACATCGGTGACGGCGAGTGCACCGACGGTTTCGCCGTGATAACTGCCCTGCACGCAAATGAATTCCTGCTTCTCCGTCTGGCTCTGATTACGCCAGGCATGAAAACTCATTTTTAAGGCGATTTCCACTGCCGAAGCGCCATCTGAGGCGTAGAAGCAATGACCAAGCTGATGCGCAGTAAGCGCCGCCAGTTGCTCAGATAATTCGATCACCGGCGCATGGGTGAAACCAGCCAGCATCGCATGCTCAAGCTGATCCAGCTGCTCTTTGAGTGCAGCATTGATACGTGGATTGGCATGGCCGAACAGATTGACCCACCAGGAGCTGATCGCATCCAGATAGCGCCGGCCTTCCATGTCATACAGCCAGATACCACGACCGTGACTGACCGGTATCAGCGGCACAGATTCATGATGTTGCATCTGAGTGCAGGGATGCCAGACATGTTGCAGGCTCCTGCTGACCCAGTTCGTTTGTGTTTCCAAAATCACTCCAGACTACGGATCAGACTGAGCTAAGCCGCCATCGCTGCGGCGGCATCCGGCTTAGCTCAATCCGGTTAACAAAGCGCGTATTTTATGCGACTTTTCACCAGCTTCCGGTGTTAGACCCCGCAATCCGGGCAGGATGGCGGGTTATTCTTAATTTTTTACTACTTAAAACTGCACTTCAGTTCAGCCAGGACGGTTTGCGTTTTTCCAGGAAAGAACGCACTCCTTCACGCCCCTCCTCAGAAGCGCGAATCTGGGCGATGCCTTCTACCGTAGCGGCAATCAGCTCCGCAGTGATTTCGCGCCCGGCCACATCCTGCACCAGACGCTTGGCCTGACGCACCGCATGCGGGCTGTTCGATACCAGCGCCTTCGTCAGTTCAGCGACCTTACTGTCCAGCGCTTCCGCGCTCACCAGCTCATGCACCAGGCCGCAGCGCTGCGCCTCGGCGGCGCTAAAGCGTTCTGCTGTGATGAAGTAACGGCGTGCCGCGCTTTCGCCCATTGCTTTGATCACATACGGAGAAATGGTGGCCGGTATCAAACCCAGCCTGACTTCGCTCAGACAAAAATTCGCGCTATCCACGCAGACCACGATATCACAGGCTGCCACCAGCCCCATGCCACCGGCATAGCAATCACCCTGCACCTTGGCCAGCACCGGCTTGCTGCAACGGTAAATCGCGGCCAGCATGGACGCCAGCTGGCCCGCATCCGCCAGGTTTTCAGCATGGGTATAGTCCGCCATTTTTTTCATCCAGTTCAGATCGGCACCGGCACAAAATGCCGGACCGTTGGCAGCCAACACCACCGCGCGTACCGTATCGTCCTTATCCAGTTGCTGAAACACCTGAGTGAGTTCGGCGATAGTGGTTTCGTTAAATGCATTACGCACATCGGGACGGTTCAGGGTCACAGTGGCGATCGCGTTATGGTGAGTCAGACTCAGGGTTTGCATACAGTACTTCCTTACGAATTATTGATCATCATCTTTTACTTGTTACTACAGCGTTTTTTGACGTTTTGGCTTATTCATACGTCTCTGAAAAAAACGGGAATAACTCAGTCCTGTTTCTCGCTGCTACTCATTTTTTTCCAGACCACCTTATCATCCACCGCGTAAGCCAGGCATTCCTTTTGTGCGCGCTTTTGACAAATTGCCAGTGCTTTTTCCAGCGCATCAGGCATGCCTCCGGCATAGCCGCCAAATTCACCTGCCGCATCTAACACAAAGGCACGCGGCACATCCAGCTCAAGAAACTTCACATAGCGCTCCCTAAGTTCAGCACTGCTGACGGGCAGGCTGGCAGGCTCATTGATATTTGCAAAACCTGAATCCTGAAAACTTCCCGGGGTGTGAGGAATCGCGATACCCTGCCGTCGCAAAAAGTCATCAACGACAGGACGCCAGGTCGAAAAACCACGCGAAAAATAGAAATGTCCGTTATCACCAAACGCTGGCATAGCCCGATATTCAGCAAGCTGACTGGCAGACGATAGCTTTTGGAACTCTGCAAACCATTGCTTCGGATAGACGGGACCAAAATATTTGTCGTTCTCCGTATAAATCCACAAACTGGGCACCTTTGCCGTTTTGCCATATAGCCCGAACAACTCTTTCAATAAATCCGGACGACATGGCTCATTTGGCTGAGTTTCTGGATTACCGCCACCACCGCCAGCAAAATTAATAGCAGCGATCAGGCCGGCGGGATTCTTCGCCGCGACCGTAATTGCCGTCATACCACCGTAAGATTGTCCAAGAACGACAATGCGCCCCGGATCGACATAGCTTTGCTGTTTTGCGTAGGCCATCACATCCAGCGTCGTAGTCGCAGCCACTTCATACGCAGCTAAATAATTTTTACCAGAACAAGTGCCTGAGTATTCAGGATCAGGTTCGGTACCCGAATCACCGTAACCAAGGCGGGTCGGTACCCACACAGCAAAACCACGGTTAACAAAATATTTCGTCGCTTGCAAAAAACGCTCGCGGCCAGGCTTAGAACGATCCTTATAACTACGTCCATGCATCAAAATCGCGATCGGAAACGGACCCTCACCATTCGGCTTAAACTGGGTCACTACCATCTCCTTAGTGATCACCTGATTAAATATGGTTTTGACGGTGACAGGAAGCTTAATCACCGATTCATTTAAAACCGCAGACAATGGTTCATCAGCCCGCGCAATCTCCGAACTTGTAGCAAGCATGAGCAGAATTAACAGTGCAGCGTGTTTCATATCGTTTATCTCTGGAACACTTCAAACTTCAATGCCGCAATCGGCGCATTCGATGCGTCCGACAAAGCAAAACCGCGCATCTTATGGGTACAGTCCGGATCAATCACACTATCGCCCAACATGCATGCTGATGTATGCACACCGAAAAGATTCAGCATCACACTGGCAACATAAGCTTCATGATTCATTTGTACAGCTTGCGCATTCAGCATGATCTGACCAATCCGATTTGCTTCATAAAACTCAACATTTCATTTTTTCTTCTTTATGGCCGCTCCGCAACTACCTCATCATGCCGGATTCGCTACCGGAAAATCCGGCAAGGCTATCGTTGGCTTCTTGTTCAGGCTGGCGCGGTAGGCCTCGGACATAAATTGTGACCATGCAATGAACTGCTGCATATATGCAGATCGTGCCGGATCTTTGTCCAACCGGTCTTTATGCCAGTCATTTTTCGGCCACTGCGTTACATTTTTTGATGGCAGCATTCCAAACAATTCCGGATTCACCCAAAACCGTACATTGACGCAATCACCAAACTGATATTTGTCATACATCGCTGCCAGCGTCGTCGTCGGCAAACCGATTTCCTGCTCTTCAAACCATAATGCAGTCGGATACCACCAGGACTGCGAATTGTGCTCAAACATTTTTATGTTATGCGTGACCAGCAAACATTCGGGAAAATCTATGTGACTATTGAAAGTATCTTTGAACACGGTATCGTTGCGCTTGCATGGTTCATGACTCCAGCGTCTGGTGGAGGTCGATGCTACCGAAGCACTAAGCTCCATTGCGGCGCGGAACTGCTTATCTTTCAGATTGACGAAATACCCTGTCCACACGTCTGCACCCTCTACATTTGAATTCTTGGAAACCATCCGGTACTTATGTTTTGCAGTCAGTATCCACACACCAGGTGGCAGCGGGAACTCGCGCGCACCTATTTGTACCTTGCCGTCTTCGACGCGATCACCTTGGTTTGCGAGCGCCAGATCAAATGCATAGGCACGCGTAACACCGAGCAGTGCAATCATCATCAACAGCAGGCTTTGACGGAGAATATAATTTCTAAAACTGTGCATAAGACACCTTATTTTGGCGTTATCAATTTTTGTAGGAAGGTCGCTTTTATTACATCACATCTACTGAGCGGGAAAACCATGCTCATCAAGGAAATGACTGACTAGCGGTTGCCAGATATCGATACCGGCGCTGAACAAACTATGTCCGTCACGACCAAAAGGCGGCAATACTTTCAGCTCTGCCTTGCCCCCTGCATTGATGAATGCGGCGTGCCACGCGCGGCCGTATTTCGGTGAAAAGTGTTGATCATTTTCGGTGTACAGCCACAACATAGGCGCTTTACCGGTACGACCGAAAGTCGCAAACATCTGGCCCAGTTTATCAGCTTCACAAGGTTCACCCGGACGTGTTTTAGGATCACCACCGGAGCCGCCTGCAAAATTAATTGCAGCGATCAGTCCGGGGGGATTTCTGGCGACGGTAGCGACCGTGCTGTAGCCACCGACCGATTGCCCGACCAGCAGCAAACGCTGCGCGTCCACGTAGGGCAGGCGCGCTGCATACGCAATCACGGCCAGAATTTCATCGCTGGCGGCTTGTGCGATTGATGCATAATTTTTAGCTTTGCAGGCCCCGGCATTCTCCGGATCCGGATCAGTCCCCAAGGCACCATAACCGATGCGGGTAGGAACGAAGACGGCAAAGCCACGCTGTACAAAATATCTGGCTTGCTGCGTCAGTTGGAAACGCGGTGGCTCAGCGCGGTTGGGCGCACGCCCATGATTCAGCAGGACAAACGGAAACGGCCCATCGCCATCCGGCTTAAATTGCGTGATGACGACCTTACCTGTGATGGCCTGGCCCGAGCGTTCATGAACGCTCACCACTATATCGGTCACTGATTCGTGGAACTCTGCTGCGTTAGCCAATGCCTTTTTTGCTGCATACGAGGGCGTGGTCATTACTGCTGTCGTCAGCAGCAGCAATGCCAGCCTGAGCACAAAGCGCCGCATCACCTTACATCCTGAATACACCAAACTTCACATCCGGTATCGGTGCATTCAGCGCGGCACTCAGACCCAGACCCAGTACCATGCGGGTATCGGCCGGATCGATTACGCCATCGTCCCACAAGCGGGCTGAGGCGTAATATGGATGGCCCTGATGTTCATATTGTTCTTTGATCGGTTGTTTGAAGGCGGCTTCTTCTTCGGCGCTCCAGCTGCCGCCTTTGCCTTCTATACCATCGCGTCTGACTGTTGCCAGCACGCTGGCTGCCTGTTCGCCACCCATCACCGAAATACGCGCATTCGGCCACATCCACATAAAGCGTGGCGAGTAAGCGCGGCCACACATACCGTAGTTACCGGCACCGAAACTGCCACCGATAATCACGGTGAATTTTGGTACATTGGCGGTCGCCACAGCGGTCACCATCTTGGCACCGTTTCTGGCAATACCTTCATTTTCATATTTACGGCCAACCATGAAGCCGGTGATATTTTGCAGGAAGACCAGCGGAATCTTACGCTGGCAGCACAACTCAATAAAGTGGCTACCTTTGAGTGCAGATTCAGAAAACAAAATACCATTGTTAGCGATAATCCCGACCGGCATGCCGTGGATATGCGCGAAGCCACACACCAGCGTGGTGCCGTAACGCGCTTTGAATTCATCAAATGCACTGCCATCGACGATACGCGCAATCACTTCACGTACATCGAAAGGCTTACGTGTGTCGACCGGGATCACGCCATACAATTCGCTGGCCGGATACTTCGGTTCCTGCGGCGCTTTCAGCACGACTTCAGCAGGTTTCTGGCGATTCAGATGGGAGACGATAGTGCGTGCCATCGATAAAGCATGGGTATCGTTCTGTGCCAGATGATCGACCACACCCGACAAGCGGGTATGCACATCGCCGCCACCGAGGTCTTCGGCACTCACTACTTCACCAGTCGCCGCTTTGACCAATGGCGGGCCACCAAGGAAAATCGTGCCCTGGTTTTTAACGATGATGGATTCATCGCTCATCGCCGGTACATAGGCACCACCTGCGGTACAGGAACCCATCACCACTGCAATTTGCGGTATGCCTTTGGCCGACATATTGGCCTGGTTGTAGAAGATACGTCCGAAATGATCACGGTCAGGGAATACATCATCCTGATTCGGCAAGTTGGCGCCGCCGCTGTCGACCAGATAAATGCAAGGCAGATTATTTTGCTCAGCGATTTCCTGTGCGCGTAAATGCTTTTTGACCGTCATCGGATAATAAGTGCCGCCCTTGACGGTCGCGTCATTACACACGATCACACATTCCTGACCAGCGACCCGGCCTATTCCGGTGATCACACCGGCCGATGGTGCTGCGTCATTGCCGTTTTTTTCCTTATACATGTCATACGCAGCGAGCTGCGAAAATTCCATGAACGGCGTACCCGGATCGAGCAGCATCTGTACCCGGTCACGCGGCAATAATTTGCCACGGGCTAAATGTTTGGCACGTGCTTCGTCTCCGCCACCCAGCGCAATACGCGCTATCTTTTGTTTCAGGTCATCCACCACCAGCTGCATCGCAGCGGCGTTGGCTTTGAATTCTTCAGAACGTGGATTCAGTTTGGACTCTAATGTCGTCATAATTTCTTTCCGTTTTTTCTCATTTTTTTGCAGAACGCAGCGCTGCCTGTCTCATCCGGCAACCATCGCGCTGCCTGCTTAATTTACGATGCCATCCACATACAACCATTTGCCGTCATATTTCACGAAACGGCTGATTTCATGCAGACGATGGGCTTTGCCGCCTATCTTATAGCGCGCTACAAATTCCACCGTCGCCTGCTCGCCATCGGTTTGATGGCGCTTGACTTCCAATCCCAGCCATTGAGTAGGATCATCATGCGTGATGCGTTCTGCCGGACAGGTACGCTCGTCCCAGGTAGCGCGCAAATAGGCTTCATCATTCAGCGTGTAAGCGCTGTAACGCGAGCGCATCAGGGCTTCGGCCGTTGGCGCAGGCTGCCCCTGGTGATACACAGCACAACATTGTTCATACGCTGCAGCCTGTCCGCAAGGACAGCCTGCCACGGTTTTCTTACTGTTACGACTCATACGATTTTTTTCACTTCCTTTTCCTGCACCGGCGCGCCTGCAGCTTTCCAGGCACCGAAACCACCTTCGATATGAGCCACGCGTTCCAGGCCCATATCCTGTAAGGTTTTGGTGGTCAGTGCGCTGCGCCAGCCGGCTGCACAGAACAGGATAAATTCTTTGTTATCTTCAAATACCGGACGAAAATAAGGAGAGTCCGGATCTACCCAGAATTCAATCATGCCACGTGGCGCATGAAACGCACCTGGTATCACGCCTTCACGTTCCAGCTCACGTACATCACGCACATCGATGAATTGCACACCAGCCTGATCCAGCTTAGTCAGTGCTTCTGCCACGCTATAGGTTTTGATCTGCGCAAATGCCTCATCGACCAGTTGCTTGTATCCTTTTTTTAACACGGCTATCTCCCGGAACTGACCCAAAACCGCCCCAGCAGTGTCATGGCTACTTGCCGCACAGCTTGTACTGTCTGCGTCGCCAAGCCTTGCTGGGGCAATTTTGTGTAAGTTCTGTCTGTTGGTTTCATAAAACTGCAAAAGGCCAAGCTTAAAAACCGCCTTCGGCCAGCCATTTTTCCACTTGCGGTAAGCGATCATTACCCCAGAAGGATTCGCCATCGACCCTGATCCAGGGTGCACCGAAGATGCCCTGCGCCACCGCCTGCTCGCATTGCTGCTTGAGCGCTTCTTTCCATTCATCCGCTGCACATACAGCCGCTACCGCACTGCCGTCCAATCCCAGATCATCGACAAAGGCGCTGAGCCAGGCGATGTCGTTGATGGCTGCCGGTCCGGTGAAATAGGCGCGGCTGACACCACGCACAAAATCACCGCAACGCTGCGGCGCGGTTTGTCGTAACCACAGACAAACGCGGGCCGTATTTTGAGTATTGATAGGGAAAGGATCGGGCAATACAAACGGTACTCCGGCATAGCGTGCCGAGCGCACAAAATCATGCCGGAAATAGTCAGACATCACCGGCGGACGCATGGTCAGCGGACTGGAGCCCGTTACCTTGAATACCGCACCCAGCAAGACTGGCTGCCAGACTACCTCACGTTCATAGCGTGCTGCCAATGCCTCTATAGACTGACTCGCGATATAGGCATAGGGAGATACAAAATCAAACCAGTATTCAACAGGAGCTTTCATGATGTTTCCTCATCCGTCAGTTAGTGGGCTACAGTGACATTTCATGCTGCAATCAGGTGTCGGGACTGGCTCTTCAAAATTCTGCTTACGCCAGCGCGCGGCTGATCAGAATTTTCTGGATTTCTGAAGTACCTTCGTAAATCTGACATACCCGCACATCGCGATAAATCCGCTCTACCGGGAAGTCGCTTACATAACCATAACCACCATGTATCTGTATCGCATCGGAGCAGACTTTTTCTGCCATTTCCGACGCAAATAACTTGGCCATGGCCGCTTCTTTCAGACAAGGCTTGCCCGCATCTTTCATGCTGGCGGCATGCCAGATCAGTTGTCGCGCGGCTTCGATCTGGGTCGCCATATCAGCCAGTTTAAACTGGACGGCCTGATGTTCGTATATCGATTTACCAAAGCTGCTGCGGTCTTTGGCATAGGCCAGCGCCGCTTCAAATGCGGCACGCGCCATACCGACCGATTGCGAGGCAATACCGATACGTCCGCCTTCCAGCCCGGACAAGGCGATCTTATAGCCCATGCCCTCTTCGCCGATCAGATTCGCAGCCGGAATGCGACAATTGTCGAACATAATCTGCGCGGTATCGGAAGAGTGTTGTCCCATCTTGTGTTCCAGCCCTGCCACGATGTAGCCAGGGGTAGCAGTCGGAACCCAGAATGCGCTGATGCCTTTTTTACCGGCGGCTTTGTCAGTGACGGCCATTACTATCGCTACATCCGCATGTTTGCCACTGGTGATGAATTGCTTGACGCCATTGAGTACATACACATCACCGTCAGCGCTGCTTTCGCGTCTTGCGGTAGTGCGCAAATCCGATGCATCGCTGCCTGCATGCGGTTCAGTCAGACAAAATGCGCCTAACATTTCGCCGCGTGCCAGCGGCACCAGCCATTGCTGTTTTTGCGCTTCATTCGCATACATCATGGCGATACTGCAGACCGGGCAGTTATTCACCGAGACCACGGTCGAGGTACCACCATCACCAGCAGCGATTTCTTCCAGCACCAGCGCCAGCGACAGGTAATCCATACCTGCACCGCCGAACTCTTCAGGTACTGCGACGCCATACGCACCCATTTGCGCCAGTTCCTTCAATTCTTCGGCAGGAAAATGGTGCTCTTTATCCCAACGCGCTGCGTTTGGTACTAAACGTTCCTGGGCAAAGCTGCGAATCGCATCGCGTATCATTTCGTGTTCTGGTGTCAGTAACATGTGAGTCTCTCTTCAATTTCTCGTTATTATAGGACTGACGCAAAACCGCCCCAGCGGCGTTATGGCTCCTTGTCGTACAGCGCGTACTGCCTTCGTCGCCATGCCTTGCCGGGACAATTTTGCGTCAGTCCTATTTTATTTCAATGCTTACCAGCACAGACTGGCGCCATCCTCTGCATTAAAAAATCCGCCATTGTGTTCTGCCTGCAAACCGGCCAGCAGCTTGCGTATGCGTTGTGCGCTGTCACTGATGTCCAGATCAGCGCCAGCACCACCCATATCGGTTTTCACCCAACCCGGATGCAATGCGACGCAAATTGCTTTACTGGTATGGAGCGACACATCTTTCAATACTGAATTCAAGGCAGCTTTGCTGGCACGATATAACCAACCCTGTGAAGCTGAACGGCTGGAGATCGAACCCATGCGTGAGGAAATCACCGCCAGCTTGCCATGCGCATTTTCCACCAGTGGTAAAACCATAGGCAAAATGCGCATCGCAGCTAATACATTGGTGTGCATCACTTCATCAAACTGGTTCTGTAAAGGCGCATTCAAGGCATTGGTGCGCGGACCATAGACCCCGGCATTCAAAATCGCGATGTCAATTTTTTCGTCATCCAGGCGCCAGCCCAGACCCGCACAATCATTGAGCTTATTCACATCCAGCGGCAAGGCTTCACAACCAGCTGCCTGCAATTGTGCCAACTGCTCAGGCTGACGCGCAGTCGCGATCACACGCCATCCGGCCGCCTTATATTGCAAGGCCAACTCGTGACCGATACCACGTGAAGCGCCGATGATTAATGCGACGGGCATGTTGCTTCCTTTAGTTCAAACGATGCGCATTGCGCACCTTGGTTTTTAATAGGACTTACGCAAAACCGCTCCAGCGGTGTTATGGCTCCTTGTCGTACTCTGCGTACTGCCTGCGTCGCCATGGTGTAGCCAGGGTTGCAGGCAGCATGTTGCCTGCTGGCGAAACGAACATCGCTTACCAGCGATGTTTCCCACAGCACCAAAGGGGTTTTAGCCTTGCCGGGACAATTTTGCGTAAGTCCTATTAAATCTGTTCTTATTTATCAAAATACCTGTAACGACTCTGGATTCCAGCCTGCGCTGGAATGACCTCAACTTGTTTTTTAATGCGCGAGTTCATTCAATTTCCGGGATGCAGAGCAAGGCGCAAAGCACAGCAATACGTCGGTATTGCGCGCATTTGCAACGCCGCTATGCGCCCGGACATTGAATGAACGCAGCGCAATAGCTTAGGCCTGCTTAAACTAAACCAGCTCGATGGCGATGGCAGTCCCCTCACCACCACCAATACACAGCGAAGCCACACCACGTGCTTTACCCTGCTTCTTCAATGCACCGATCAGTGTGATGATGATACGGGCACCGGACGCGCCGATAGGATGACCCAGTGCGCAGGCGCCGCCGTGTACATTCACTTTATCGTGAGGAATATTCAGCTCTTTCATCGCTGCCATAGGCACGGTGGCAAAGGCTTCATTGATTTCAAACAGATCGACCGTTTCTGTGGTCCAGCCAGTTTTTTTGTACAGCTTTTCTATCGCGCCTACCGGTGCGGTGGTGAACCAGCCTGGTTCCTGTGCATGGGAGGCATGTGCCAGAATTTTAGCGATCGGTGTCAGGCCCAGTTCTTTGGCTTTAGACGCGCGCATCAGTACCAGTGCAGCAGCACCGTCATTGATGGAAGACGAAGAGGCCGCCGTGATGGTGCCGTCTTTTTTGAATGCGGCTTTCAAGCCTGGAATTTTATCCAGTCGTGCTTTGAGCGGGCCTTCATCCTTATCAATCACCACATCGCCAGCACGGCCGGAGACGGTGACCGGTGCGATTTCCCAGGCAAAGGAGCCATCAGCAGTAGCAGCCTGCGCACGTTTCACGGATGCGATGGCAAATGCATCCTGATCTTCGCGGCTGAACTGATATTTGGCAGAGCAGTCTTCGGCGAAGGTGCCCATGGAACGGCCTCCGCCTTTTTCATCCCGGCTGTAGGCATCTTCCAGACCGTCAAGCATCATGTGGTCATACATCATGCCGTGACCGATGCGATAACCACCACGTGCTTTCGGGATCAGGTAAGGCGCATTGGTCATGGATTCCATACCACCGGCGATCAGCACTTCATTGCTGCCTGCGTTGATAGAATCGAAGGCCATCATGGTCGCTTTCATCGCGGAGCCGCACATCTTGGACAGCGTGACCGCACCTGTGGACATAGGCAAACCGGCTGCCAGCAAAGCCTGACGTGCAGGAGCCTGACCCTGACCAGCCATCAGGCAGTTACCGAACAAAACCTCTTCCACCAGCTCAGGTGCCACACCGGCGCGCTCAACCGCTGCCTTGATCGCGACTGCGCCAAGCTGGCTGGCGGTCAGCGTCGCGAAATCACTTTGGAAAGCGCCCATAGGGGTACGCGCTGCGCCAACGATAACGATAGGGTCGTTCATGATTATCTCCTGTTAAAAACTGAATTCAGACCACGGGCTGAGTTGCCGTCGTCTGGTGAAAAAAACGTATTTCCTGCGGATACGGAAACACATCGTCAACCTTGCCGGCCACGATGCGTAACTTACGGCCTTGCCAGTATTCCGCGGTCAGCAAGTCCGCATGGTGTTTCATAAAAAATTCCCTGACTCTGCGGTTACCCAGCAAAAAGGTCCCGAACTGTTCGGGGAAGACATCATTCTTGGCGATCGGGTACCAGGGCTCAGCCGCCATTTCATCTTCTTCATTACGTGGTGCCGGGATCTGACGGAAATTACAATCCGTGATGTATTCAATCTCGTCATAATCGTAGAACACCACACGCCCATGGCGGGTGACACCAAAGTTTTTGTACAGCATATCGCCCGGAAAAATATTGGCGGCCACCAGTTCTTTGATCGCATTGCCATATTCGCGCACACCATGCTCCATGGCTTCCAGATCACCACGCTGTTCGGCTTCGGTCAGCCAGATATTCAGCGGTGTCATGCGCCTTTCTATGTACAGGTGGCGTATTACCACTTCTTCCTCGCTGACTTCGAGTAAAGACGGTGCATACTGCGCGATCTCAGCCAGCAATTCCTCAGAAAAACGCGAGCGTGGAAAAGCCACATCGGAGTATTCCAGCGTGTCGGCCATGCGGCCTACGCGGTCATGGTTTTTCACCAGCAGGTATTTTTCTTTGATCAGTTCCTTGCTGGTTTCCTTAGGCGGTGGAAAGCTGTCTTTGATCAGCTTGAACACATATGGGAAGGATGGCAGCGCAAATACCAGCATCACCAGTCCACGGATACCGGGCGCCGCCGCGATCTGGTCGGACGAATATTTGAGGTGATGCAGGAAGTCGCGGTAGAACAAATTCTTGCCATGTTTTTGCAAACCCAGCATAGTGTAAATCTCACTGCGCGGCTTGCGCGGCAAGATGCTGCGTATGAATTGCACATAGGCCGATGGCACTTCCATATCGACCATGAAGTAAGCGCGGGTGAATGAAAACAAAACCGTGATCTGCATATTGTCGAACAACACGGTATCCAACACCAGCTGCCCCTTGGTCTTGTGCATGATGGGAATCACGAAAGGATATTCGCGGTTACCGTTAATGCCTTTACCGATAATGTAGGCAGATTTATTGCGGTAAAACAGATTGGCGAGCACCTGAATCTGGTGATTCGGCTCCAGTTTTTCTTTACCAAAATTGTCTTTGAGACGCGCTTCCACCAGCGCCACATCGCGATCCAGATCTTCAAAGCTCGCGTTGAGCCGGAAGTTAGTCACGATGCGTTTGATGGTGAAGCGCAGGCCATCGGTAGCCGGATAGTAGACCCGGTAAGTCGGCGGTGTGTCTTCGCGCTCTATGTATTCGGTCGAGGTGGCGGGCCGAACGAAAATAAAATCATTATGGAAATAGGTGCGATGTAAGAGCTTGGTACAGACGGTATTGAAGAAGGTTTCCGCCAGTTCCGGGCGCAAATGATCGATCAGCAAACCCATGTAATGCAGTTTGACTTCGCGCCAGACTTCATCACTCAGATCTTCCTGTGAATATTCATCTTCCAGCACCTGCACACACTCACGCACACGCTGATCGTAAAACTGTATGCGTTCAGTGGCGGCGATCTGTGCAGTTTTCCAATCCCCTTTTTCAAAATGCGTTTTTGCTGCCTGACTGCTGGCGCGGAATAAGCGGTAATGCTTGTCAAAGCCGTCAAGTATGGTTCTGGCAATATCGAATGCAATCTGCGACGACAGCAATTTTGGGAAATGGGTATGGGGCATGGCGCTCACTCAGGTCAGGTTAAACTGGCTTTTCCAAGTACTGAGTTTAACCAGATCTGCAGCAATCCCGCCACAAACCACCATTAAAGGACGCTGAAATTCACGTATTTGTGGAAGATTCTGATACGCCACCGCCAGCGTGGCACCGCAAGCGGGCTCGACGATGCTACGCATATCATTTGCGAATTGCAGACAGGCATCCACCGCCTGCGCATCGCTGACCACTACGCTACGGATATCATGCTGCTGCGCCAGCGCCAGCGCATGCGCCGACACCTGACGCGCACCCAGTGTGGTTGCGATGGAAGTAATCGCTGGCAAAGTCACGCACTGCCCCGCCGCCAGCGCTGCGTGATAAGACGCAGCGCCTTCGGTTTCCACTGCGAGCACAGGAATATGCGCCAACCCATTACGCTGTAAGCCCTGTACCACACCACTGAGTAAGCCACCACCACCGACTGAGCACAGCACCACATCAAAATCCAGCTGGCCAGCGACTTCATCGATCAGCGTCGCATTGCCATCCCAGATATCCGGATGATCAAACGGCGGAATGTACACATAGCCGGGTTGTTCACACAGACGCAGTGCGGCCTGATTGGTTTCATCCCAAACCTGTCCTTCCACCAGCAGCGTGGCACCGATAGCCTGTATCGCCTGACGCACACTGTCAGCAGTGGTAAGCGGCACCAGTATCGTAGTTGGAATACCGAGAGCCACGCCAGCCACCGCCGCCGCAAATCCGGCATTGCCACCGGAAGGACAAATCAGCTGGCGCGCACCTTGAGCTGCGTCGCGCTGACACATCAGTCCGATACCGCGCAGCTTGAATGAACCGGAAGGCTGGCAGTTTTCCATTTTCAGCCAGACTGACTGGCCCAGCATGGCCGACAAACGGCGGTGCTGCAGCAAGGGAGTATTGATATGCAGATGAGACATGGTCAGCAAATCCAGAGATGGAGATATTTTCTACAGCAACGCGCGCCGCTTAATCATTGCGGCGACGCGCTGCTGACAACGCGATCAGCGGGTTTCTGCAAACAGTTCGCGGCCAATCAGCATACGGCGAATTTCGCTGGTACCGGCACCGATCTCGTACAATTTTGCATCACGCCACAAACGGCCAACCGGGTATTCGTTGATATAGCCATTGCCGCCCAGGATCTGAATTGCTTCACCAGCCATCCAGGTCGCTTTTTCAGCGCTGTACAAAATCGCACCTGCCGCGTCTTTACGCAATGCGCGCACAGCTTCCGGTGTGGTGGCGCGGTCACAAGCCTGACCAACAGCGTAGACATAGGCCTTACATGCCATCATGGTGGAATACATATCAGCGATCTTACCCTGCATCAGCTGGAATTCACCGATGGCCTGACCAAACTGTTTGCGGTCATGAATGTAAGGCACGACCACATCCATACAGGCCTGCATAATGCCGAGAGGGCCACCGGACAATACGGTGCGCTCAAAATCCAGACCCGACATCAGCACATTGACGCCTTTACCGACGCCGCCGAGTACATTCTCCAGCGGTACTTCACAGTTATCGAATACCAGTTCGCCAGTATGCGAACCACGCATGCCGAGCTTGTCCAGCTTCTGCGCAATCGAGAAACCTTTATAGCCTTTTTCAATCAGGAAGGCGGTCATGCCGCGTGGGCCAGCTTCCAGATCAGTTTTTGCGTAGACCACCAGCACATCGGCATCCGGACCATTGGTAATCCACATTTTGGTGCCGTTCAACACATAGTGATCACCCTTCAGATCAGCGCGCAGTTTCATGCTGACTACGTCGGAACCGGCATTTGGTTCTGACATGGCGAGTGCACCGATGTGTTCACCGGAAATCAGTTTTGGCAGGTATTTTTGCTTTTGCGCTTCATTGCCATTGCGTTTGATCTGGTTCACGCACAGATTGGAATGCGCGCCGTAAGACAAACCGACGGATGCGGAGGCGCGTGAAATTTCTTCCATCGCGATGATATGCGCCAGATAGCCCATATTGGCGCCACCGTATTCTTCGCTGACGGTGACACCGAGGATGCCGAGCTCACCCATTTTTTGCCACAGATCCATAGGGAACTGATCGGAGCGGTCGATTTCCGCTGCGCGCGGTGCGATTTCTGCAGCGGCAAACTGTTGTACGGCTTCACGCAGGGCGGCGATGTCTTCGCCATGATCAAAAGTCAAACCAGGTAAATGGAGCATGTCATCCTCACTTTATTCATACATTTTTAGAATTTACACAAACTGTCACGGCAATGCTGTTGCGACCGCTGAGCCGCGATCCTGCAAGCTATCTTGTGGACAGCTTATTTCCTGCTGATGACAAATAAGGTCTGCTGCATCACTGCGCATAACTTTTCTTTGCCATCCTGTACTGCAAACACGTCTGCACTGGCGACCACCAGCGATTTACCGTTTTTGATCACTCTGCCGCGCGCGATCAGAGTGTCACCGATGCCGGGCGCCAGGATGTTGATCTTGTATTCGGCAGTCAGGCATTCACTGTGCGGCATCAACAAGGTATTCGCGGCAAAGCCGCCTGCCACATCGGCCAGCGTACCAATCACGCCGCCATGAAAATAGCCATGCTGCTGGGTCACTCTGTCGCTGTAAGGCAGGCTGATTTCGCAGCTGCCGGGCGCCATCGCTGTGACTTTCGCCTGCCAGGCCATCAGTGCGCCCTGACGGTTAAAGGCTTCCAGCAGCTGCAAGGCAAGCTGCGCTTCCAGTTCGCCGGAAGCTGGCTGTTCTGCTGTCGGGATGCTGTCCATACTCATGCCAACTCCATATCAGACGCTGCAAAAGTGAAAATCATACGACTAATTGACGTTTACGTAAACGTCAATTAGCCAGAAGTTGCTGCTCAGGGGTTTTCTGTTTCTTCCTGCAACCTGGCCAGCCCCAGCAAACCACGGCTTTTTTCCTCGTGGGCGCTGATCTCAGCCAGCATCACTTCGATGTCTTCACGCTGTTGTTCCAGTGCCGCACGGTGCCGTGCCAGCACTTCCAGGAAGCTGTGTAACTGGGCCTCGGTATCTTTGGGCGAGCGGTACATATCGACCAGACTCTTGATGTCTGACAGGCTCAGGCCCAGGCGTTTACCACGCAGGGTAAGCTTGAGATGGGTACGTTCTCTTGCCGTATAGACACGATTTCGACCGCTGGGACCTTCGCGGGTCGGGCTTAACAAGCCCTGATCTTCGTAAAATCGGATGGCACGCGGCGTGATGTCGAATTCACGGGCCAGTTCGGTAATCGTATAAGTAGCCATAGTTTTCTAAAACAAGAAATCCGTTGTCGCAGAGAGGATGCCACACTGGGCCGTAACAACTTTGCTTAAGTTGTGTACTCTGATTACAATCTGCAGTTAACGTAAACGTCAATTCAATAAAAAAGCATTGTAGGCTATTCTGAGCAACTTGTTGATCTGCATTGCAACCACAACAAAATGCCATTCTGACCTCAATACAAGGCAAGCAGCCAGCTTCGCCGCAGATGACGCCATCTGTAGTCCGGCTGCGTGCCTGTCTGCAATCACCCTGAGCTTATCCTGAGACCGCCGCTATGAATGCATTGGAACAAGAACTGTCCTACCCTTACGCTGATACCTTGCCGGAATCCGGCAAAACCATGGAAATCCTGCCGGGCGTACTGTGGGTCAGAATGGGGCTGCCGTTTGCCCTGAATCATATCAATCTGTGGCTGCTGGAAGACACCCTGATGACCGATCAGGGGCCGGTACATGGCTGGACCATAGTCGATTGCGGCATCGCCAGCGATGTGACGCGCGATACCTGGGAAGTGTTGTTTGGCGATCTGCATAATCATTTGCGCGGACTGCCGGTGATACGCGTGATCGTGACCCACTGCCACCCTGATCATGTGGGCCTCGCCGACTGGCTGTGCAGCCGCTGGAAAGCGCCGCTGTGGATGACAGCGGGTGAATATGCGTTTGCACGCATGATGTCAGCCGCGCTGCCGGGGGCAGATGGCACCGCCATGTTCCCGCATTTCCGCCGTCATGGCTTGCTGGACCCGGCGATGGAAGAACAGATACAGGAAAGAAAAGGCCATTACACGCGGCTGGTGCCTACCGTACCGGCCAGCTACCACCGCCTGCAGGAAGGCGTGCCGCTGATGATCCATGGCCGCGCCTGGCAAGTCATCGCAGGTTACGGCCACTCGCCTGAGCATGCCTCGCTGTACAGTGCTGAGCTGAATTTACTGATTTCGGGCGATATGCTGCTGCCGCGTATTTCCACCAATGTCTCGGTGTTTGCGATAGAACCGGAAGCCAATCCGGTACAACAGTATCTGGATTCCCTGCAAAAATACAGCGACCTGCCACAAGATGTGCTGATCCTGCCTTCGCATGGCAAGCCTTTCCGTGGTGCACACACACGCATACGGCAATTGCAGGAACATCATGCAGCGCGGCTGGCTGAAGTACTGGCCGCCTGCGCCACGCCGCAATCGGCTTGCGATATTGTGCCGCTGATGTTCCGCCGTCCGCTCGATGCGCATCAGCTGACCTTTGCGATCGGCGAAGCACTCGCGCATCTGCACCAGCTATGGTTCGCCGGGCAGTTACAACGCAGCCTGGGTGACGATGGGGTGTATCGCTTTAAAACTATCAGAAAACATTGTAATTAGGTAACAGAATTACCATATTTTTATTTTCAAATATAAAACAACGCTCTTTAGAATCACTTTGCTTTCTATATTATCAATTTACATATTAACGGATATATTTTTGGCCAATTAATAGCAAATTTTACAATTTAGAAGATTTCGAGTTAAACATGAAGGAATTAAATTTTAATAAAATTGCAATAATTAAATGAAACTATATAACTATTTTTTACCTTTATTTTTTGGGCTGTATTCGATTACTTCAGTTGCTGAAGTTTCCGTATCCGGAAATACAATCACTGTACAAGGTAAGTTGCTGAATGCGGATGCAGATAACTTAGTGGAACTCATGAACTCAAACTCCATCAGCACTGTTGTTTTCAAAAACAGCGCAGGTGGAGAATGGCGTGCTGGTATGAGAATTGGGAATTTTCTTGCTGCGAGAAACATCACCACTCTAGTGGAAGGAGTTTGTGCTTCAGCATGCGCACTTAGTTTTTTAGGCGGCGAAAAAAGACAGTTCTCCAGAGCTGGGCAAGCCCCTATTCTATTTTTTCATGTGCCTTACTCAGCCTCAGAGCAAACCACGATTGAAAATCTAAAACCAGCTTTTTTTTCATGGATTGAGTCGAGAACAAAACGCAAGATCGATCCAATATTTGCAAACGGAATTGACAGCAGCTTATCGGTACGAGGAGGAGTTTTCTTTTTCTCCTCTAAGGATCCTATCGTCAAATCACAGGGAGGCGTGACTCAAATCTGCAAGGGTAACGAATTCAGAATTCCCTTAGACTGTGAAAAAATGGAAGAGATCAGTGCCCTTAGTATGGGTATCGTGGATTCGGATTGAGTTTTCTAAATTCAGATATTGCCAGATGTAACCATACAAAAAAATCCAACATCTGTTTCGTAACAAGCGCACATTTCTTTGTATCAGCCTCAACATTCCTCCGTATTATTTGCTTTGCAAACGCAAACCCGGGCTGGCTGGTGGCGGGCTGCATGTGGCATCGGACTGCAGGAAGGCGCGTACCGTCTGCATGATCAGCTTCTCAGAAGAACGTGAAGCACCGTGTCCGGCAAAATGCTGATGGGTCGCGCCATCAATCACACCCAGCCATTTACAGCCGGGTGGCATCAGACTGTAAGGCGTGGTGCGGCTTTCCCAGGATAAGCCACCGAGTTCAAAATCACGGGTACCGGTCAACAGTAAGACTGGCTGACGGATATCAGCCCAGGCCTGTTCAGGAAAAATAATGCCCGGCCCTTGCGGCGACAACGCGATATAGCGGTCAAAACTTTTCTGTGCGTGTATCTGCATCAGATTGTCGGCACCGGCTTCCATCATCGTGATTGCTGCACCCATAGAATGGCCGATCAGCACCGTCGCCTTGCCACTGCAATGCGGCTGTGCCCATAAGCGAGCTGCGTTGATTTCCATTTGCCGCGCGCGATAGGCCGCGCTGTCGGTCACCATACTGCTCAGTGCTGACTGCAGATTGCCGGCACGCAGACGCTTGCGCAAGACTTCGGTGCCGCTGTCGTGATGATCTGGAACCACCGCCAGCCAACCCTGCTCGGCCAATCCTTGCGCCAGATAGGTATAGCCTTGTTCTGAGCCACCGGCGCCATGCGAAATCACTGCCACACCCTGACAATGAGCACTGACTGGGTACACCATCGCGTTCAGCAATTGACCGTCGGCGCGCTCCAGCCGGATGCGGTTAGCTGCTTTGGCTTCAGGCAATGTCAGGCTGAGCAGCATGAGTACAGTTAATGGCATTAAGCTAGGCTTCATGTCCGGCTCCGGTATCGTTAGAAACCGCATCATGCCATTTGCGCGCTCATCGTATGATTACAGCAGGCCGGAAATTTGTAGCAAGATGTAATTTAGCGGATGCAAGATCATGCAGATCAGCTTCAGATTTGCAGATAATCGGATACCATCCTGATGTTCGCCAGTTCTGCCTTCACCCTGGCCACATCCTGCTCAGTGCCGTGCGCGATCAAAATGTACTGATCCGCTTTCAAAGCAGTTTCATACATGATCTGCTTTTCTTTAGGCACACCGATCACCGTCATGGCGGCACTCAGGGCTGACAAGCCACCGACGATCACTGCACCTTCCAGTACTGATGCGATCATCGCCACTATCGGTCCTGCCATTGCCACCAGACCAATACCCGGAAACATAAATACCGCAGGTGCAATCAGCAAGCCCCAGATACCGCCCCAGAATGCGCCTGTCGCTCCCCAGGATTTGATTTTATCCCCCATGGTATAGAAACCGATGGGATGCTCTTCGCTGTGATAACCCTTACCGATCAACGATAATTTGGTCACATCGATTCCTGCCACACTCAATTTACCTATCGCCACTTCGGCATCTGCACGGGTGCCAAAGACATAAATCGTCGCTTCCTGTATATGCATCATCTGCGCTCCAAAAGTTAAGCCTGGCAGCGTCTATGCTGACACTACCCTGCAGTCAGCCGCTATGTGTGTATTTATCCAATCTGTAAATGATCGACCACGGTCTGAACTCCCGGCGCGCGCCATGCAATCCGCTTGGCCATCGACCGTTCAAAATCATTGTGCACAGTGCCGGACAAGGTGATGCAATCGCCTTCCTGTATGACATCGATATGCGGATGCATATCGCCACCGCTACGTCGCAATGCTGCTTCGATATCTGTTTTTAAAGCCAGTGGCGAGCGTGGTTTCCGGGTCAGATGAATCAGATCCGTCAGTCCGGTTACGCCAAACAGAGAAGAAAGCGCCTTTACTGCTGCACGTTTTTCAAAGTCCCATTGCACCTCACCGGAAATGGTAATCCAGCCATTTTCCACCATGATTTTCAGGCGCTCGTCCGGCACCAGGCTGTTCCACGACAGCACGCTCTGTGCGAGGCGCGCGATGTCGGCATCACTACGCACACTGGATTGCGGTAAATTCACCGTCAGCTGCACCGTCAAAGCCTTCACACCAAATACACCGAGCGCGGTTCTTTCCGCTATCCATTTTTGTATATAGCTGGGCACCTGACCACTCAGTGTTACCACCCCATCTTTGACAAATACCTGTATCGCATCCTCATCCAGTGATGGCTCCCATTTCAGTTCCGCCATTAAATCGGACTGTATCTGTACATCGCTACGCATTTTGCTCTCCTTCGCCGGAATTGATGAGCCTATGGTGCGCCTTTTGATGCAGGCATACCGTTCGCTAACGAACATCACGCCGCTGACTAAGATTTAAAAAAACGCATAAAAAAGTGGGAAATGTGGGCTGACGCACAGTGAGGTATCTCGTGCTCCACTACATTCACTCTGCGCACAGTTGCGCTCAATTGAGGTGCCGCACAGCATGCGGCGCAACACTTCATCAGGTCTGGTAAGGACAAAGGAGAAACACGATGCATGCGGCAGAATATCAAGCAAACAGCAGCGCCAGCACACAAGCGGTTCGGCAGGTTTCTGATACAGATGAGGATTATCAGATTCGTAAAGCAGCTGTGGTGTCCTTACTGGCGAAAGACTTAACGGAAGAACTGGTCGGCATCATGCAATACATCCTGCATTTTTATACCGAAAACAAAGCGTACTCTCCCGCTGCAGAACAATGTGAAGCGCAAATCACACAATTGCTACTCAAAAAACAGTGCGAACTAATGGAAGAAATCGGCAATTCAGCGGCACCGCGAACTACGCCAGTCAACCTCGAAGATAGCGCTCTGCATAGTGGGCAATTGAAAGCGAAGCTGGCAGCGGACAGCAAACAAATAGACAACTATCTGCGTTCCAAAGCGGAGGATGCGATGCAGGCGGAACTGCCTTTCCAAGCGCCGGAAACATCCGTCTCTGCGGGAGCTCAGCATGCGAAAGTGGGAATATAAATCGGTCACTTCCTGCTATCTGAATGGTACGGGTAATCTGTCAGAACTCGCCGAGTCACTCGAACAGCAACTGAACGACTATGGACGACAGGGCTGGGAACTGATTCATATCGCCGGATTACACAATCACTTTGCCAAATCACCGGTACTGGTGTTCAAGCGTCCGCTGGCAGAAACCGCGTAAACACAGCGCTTGCTGCCAGCTGTATTGGCCGGGATAGCGCGCTATTGTTACGCATTTGTCGGAGCAATACTGGCATACTCAGGATTTTTGCACCGGAGTTCTGATGTTAGCCATATTGCTCACCCTCGCCACCCTGCACTGGATAGTCTTAGTCACACCCGGCGCTAACTTTTTACTGGTCGGCCAGTTAGCCGCCAGCGGTCAGCGTTCACAGGCACTGGCCGCCGCAGCTGGCATCACTTGCGTCACGCTGACCTGGGCCACACTCGCAGTGCTGGGCATAGGCATCGTGTTTCACGCCCATCCCGCATTACGTCAGCTGGTGCAAATCGCGGGCGGCCTGTATCTGCTGTATCTGGCCAGCAAACTCTGGCAAAGCAAGGGCCAGAGTCAAACCGCAGCACTGCAACACATCAGCCTGACAGCTGCATTCCGTATGGGTTTCCTGACGAATATTCTGAATCCAAAAACAGCACTGTTCTTCGGCAGCGTGTTCGCTACCGTGCTGCCGGCGCAACCCGACTGGAGCATGACGCTCAGTGCTGTGTTACTGGTGTATGCCAATGCGGTGATCTGGCATGTGTTTCTGGCGCTGGCTTTTTCACATCCGGCCATACAAAGCCGCTATGACCGCCAGCGACAAAGCCTGAGCCGCTTTTCCAGCCTGATGGTCGGCCTGTTCGGCACCCGCATGCTCTGGACTACGCTGCAGGAATTGCGTGGCAAATGGCTGTAGTGCGCTGGGCTGTGGCCTGAAAACCCAGCCTGCGCCAAGCCTGTGTTGTAAAAACATCATATCGTTTACAAGCAGTTCAGCTGAGCCCTGGTATCGGGGCAAACGATTTCCAGCTTAGTAACATCAGCGATGTCCTCATGGATATTGGTCTACAAGCCATTTTTGCCTCAAAACCTGCGCCAGTATTCAGTCTTCATTTTTTCGTTTTTCAAATTTCTTATTGATGAACGGTGGAACTGTCTGGCCAGAGTAACTTCGTTTCCAAAAAAAATTGCATCTAGGAAAAATTAGAGCTACATTTCTATACAACTTGTGGGCGACAGCAGCGTCACACAACAGGCTGAACTCATACTAACTGCTGACTCCATACCACCATGGATACAGGGAGACTGTCTATGCTGTTTGACGAAGCGATGAAGCTGCATATCTGGAACAAAGCCAGCACGGTTGATCATGTCGATGCCAGCATGTGGCGCCGCGATCAGTGTGGCGCCTGGATCAAATACACCGAATTTGGCAATCGCTTTTCAGACTACGGATGGGAAATCGACTACATCCTGCCACTAGCCGAAGGTGGCGTCCATGAAGAAAAAAATCTGCGCCCGCTGCAATGGGAAAACCAGCTATCCAAACGCGAAGGCCGTCTGACCTGCGTATTACGCGCCATTGGTCCGGAGAATATGCGAATCTGAATCATAGGCTCAACAGCAGCCTTCGCTGCTTGTCGGGCAGGCAGGCTGTTTGGCGCTGCCGAGTGCGCACTGGCTCAGCTCAGTTCAGCACAAAATCCGCACCCAGCCACAGACCAGCCAGGATCAGTGCCAGTCCTGCTGCGCTGAGGATATGACGTACTGCAGCACGCGGCATCTGCACTGCACCCAACAACATGATGAGTGACAAACCAGCCATGCCCATTAAAGGGCCAGGGTGTAGCACGCCGCCATTATTCCAATCCAAAATCTGAGCCAGCAAGGCACAGATTGTGATCAATGCAGCTGCACAAAACAGCAGGCGGGGTGAGGCAAAACGATGCATAGCTGAAGTATTCATGCTGATTCCTGATCTTCTACACGATGGACTTGCAAACTATAGCGCTTTATTTTTTACTTTACAAACATGCATGTAAATAATTTGCAACATTCACTACTCAGACCAAGCCTGAATTCCGGTTCACATTGACTCAGGCTGCCGCTTCCACATAACGCGCAAAATTGTCGAGTATCGCCTGCCAGCCTTGCTGTTGTTGTTCACGCGGATACACGTTCTCAGGTTCAAACGTGACAGTGACCAGCACACTGCTGTCTGCCTGCGTGACAAAATCGACTTGCGCCTGGCGCTCACCGAAGCAGTAGGCGAGCCGCTTGCAAGGCACGACCTCTGTGTAGACGCCCGCGAAATCAAAACCATGGCTGCCATCCTTCGCTTCCATGCGTGAAGAAAAGGTACCACCTACCCGCAAATCCACCTGCGCTGCAGTGGTATGCCAATCTGCTGATGCCGCATTCCATTGCATGATGTCCTGCGGTGTGGTGTAAGCCTGCCAGACTTGTTCTGGTGTGGCTTTGATGGTGACACTAACGCTGATATTGCTCATCACTTTGACTCCTTCAATGAAAAATTGGCAGGGACCGGCACCAGCGAGCGCTGCATAAAACACCAGTGCGCCTGCCATTCCTGCGGCACTTCTGTGCCCACATAGGGCGCGCAAGACTGAAATCCATAACGTCGATAAAGCCGCTGGGCGGGCTGCATAAATACGGCGCTGTCCAGACACAAACGGGGGTAGCCAAATATGCGGGCGTCAGCAAGCAAGGTCTCCATCAAGGCATCTGCCAGACCCAGCCCACGGTAAGCGGGACGCAAATAAATGCGTTTGAGTTCTGCCAGCTGCGTGCTCAGACCACGCAGCCCGCCCATTCCTGCAATTTGTCCATCCACCTGCAGCAAATAGAAAATCCCTTGCGGTGGCGACTGGCTACAGACCGCTGCCAGCGCCGCGGGCAGGTAATCATGCAACGGCAACTGCGATGACGCGGGCGAACTGATGGACAAATCCTTGACCAGTTCCAGCTGACTGAAGACCCAACCCAGATATTCCTCATGCAAGGCCGTCAGCTGCCGCTGATGGCGCTGTAGATCGGCAATCAGGAACTGCGGCGCTGTCATCAGCGTGGCCTCCGGCACAGGCACGAATGTGCCGCTTCATTGTCCCGCCGGTGGCTGCCACAGCTCCACCTTATTGCCTTCCGGATCGATCACCCAGCCAAATTCGCCATACTCCGAGGACTCGGTCTTTTCCAGCACCTGACAGCCCTCTTCACGCAAGCTTGCCAGCAATGCAGCCAGATTAGCGACGCGGTAATTGATCATGAAATTGGCGCGACCCGGCGCAAATTGCGCGTTTTGTTCAGCACCAATCGACCACACGGTGGTGCCGCCCACAGGCTGACCGGCCTCATCCGCCCAGCTGAATGCTGCGCCGCCCCAAGGCTGCACATCGATGCCCAGATGGCGCTGATACCAGGCGCGCAAAGCGGCTGCGTCTTTGGCCTGAAAAAAGATACCGCCTATTCCTGTCACACGTTGCATGATCGCTCCTTGGAAAATGGTGAGGCTATTATAAAGATGCAGTTGCAGCGTCTGTGCCGGGCTGCATCGCTCAGGTACAAAAAACAACAGCCCGCTCAGAGTTAGCTGAGCGGGCTGTCTGCCATCATGTTGCTGCCGTGCCTGTTATACCTGGCGTGCCCGCTTCAAGAAACAAAGCAGACACACCAGACACATGCACATTCACTACTTAGGCCAGATGACGCAATTCACGCATCGCGACTGAGACCGGTGCCAGATCGGCGGCCTGGGCGCTGATGGTGGACAGCAGCGTATTCAGACGTTCAATGGCGTTCAGATGGCGCTGGCGCCAGTCGGCCAGTGCTTCCTGACGTGACAACAGGCCGCGTGTGATCTGACTCGCAATCGAATACACATCATCACGCGCACTGCCACGCGCCTGAGTCTGCCACAGCGTATCCGTCGGCAGACGGTTGATCTGATTGCGCCAGCCACTCAGACCCAGCTCATCATCCACTCCGAAATACGCACGTGCGGTGGTTTCAATGTCATTGCCGGTGCTGCCAGCCAGATCGACCAGATCGAGTGCCGGGAAGATGAATTCCAGCGCGGTCAGGTCTTGCGCCAGTTTCGCTTCCACGCCAGCCTGTGTCAGTGCATCGGCCTCATGCTGCCAGGCCGCACGCGCATTGGCAGGCAGCCAGTTTTCCAGCTGGCCACGCAATTCACGGGCGGCAGGCTGGAAGCGCTGGATCAGGGTAGGCATGTCGCTGCTCTGGGCACGGATACGCAGCATCCAGCGCGAGGCACGCTGGGTGATCGCGATCAGTTTCGACAACAGGTCCAGCTGCAATTTGCCATCGACTTTGTAATCGAGCGCATCGATCTGATCCCACAAGACTTCCAGATCAAAAATCTCACGCGCCAGTGTGAACGCACGGATCACATCCGCTGCGCTGGCACCGGCTTCAGAAGCGATGAAATTGACGAAAGTCGCACCGGCGCGGTTGACCACGGTGTTGGTGATATAGGTCGCAATGATTTCACGCTTGAGCGGATGCACTGCAATCGCATCGGCAAAACGCTCAGACAAGACTTGCGGGAAGTAAGCCTTGAGCGCACGGCTGAAGAAAGGATCATCCGGCAAATTGGATGCCACCAGTTCATCAAACACCGACATCTTGGCATAGGCCAGCACCACGGCGCCTTCCGGAGCAGTCAGGCCTTGCTTACGCGCTTTGCGATGGAAGATTTCTTCATCGCTAGGCAGGTATTCAATCGCGCGGTTCAGACGGCCTTGTTTTTCCAGGGTCTGCATCAGTCTTTGCTGACCATCGAGTACATACAACGGCCGGTGCGCAGCAATGTCCAGTGCCTGGCTTTGGTAGTAGTTATCGGTCAGCACCAGATGGCCGACTTCATCGGTCATCGAGGCCAGCAAATCATTACGTTGTTTGAGCGTGAGATCACCGGCTTCAACGATGGCACCAACCAGAATTTTGATATTCACTTCATGGTCGGAGCAATCCACACCAGCCGAATTATCAATCGCATCGGTATAAATACGACCGCCTTTTTGCGCGAATTCGATACGGCCATTTTGGGTACAACCGAGGTTACCGCCTTCTGCCAGCACTTTGCAGCGCAGTTCATTGCCGTTGACGCGGAAGGCATCACCGGCCTTGTCACCGACCTGGGCATGGGTTTCAAACGTGGCTTTGACATAGGTGCCGATACCGCCGTTATACAGCAGGTCGACCGGTGCCTGCAGAATCACGCGCAGTAATTCTACCGGCGTCAGTTCTTCAGTTTCCACACCCAGCACGGCGCGCGCCTGAGGACTCAGACGTATCGCCTTGGCGCTGCGCGGATACACGCCGCCGCCTTCGGAAATCAGCTTCTTATCATAGTCATCCCAGCTCGAGCGCGGCAAATTGAACAGGCGCTGACGCTCTTTAAATGAGGCTGCCACATCCGGTGCCGGATCAATGAAAATATGGCGGTGATCGAAAGCGGCGACCAGCTTAATCTGTTCCGATAACAGCATGCCGTTACCAAACACGTCACCCGACATATCGCCGATACCGGCCACTGTGAATGGTGTCGTCTGGGTATTGATGCCCATGGAGCGGAAATGGCGCTTGACCGATTCCCAGGCACCGCGTGCGGTAATGCCCATTTTCTTATGATCGTAACCAACCGAACCACCGGAAGCGAAAGCATCGCCTAACCAGAAACCGTAATCCGCTGATACGCCATTGGCGATATCAGAGAAGGTTGCCGTGCCTTTATCAGCGGCCACCACCAGATAAGGATCATCCGGATCATGGCGCACCACTTTGGCAGGTGGCACCACCGCGCCTTTGACGATATTGTCAGTAATGTCCAGCAGGCCAGACAGGAAGATCTTATAGCAAGCGACACCTTCGGCCTGATAGGCTTCGCGCTCGGATGCCGGCGGTGCGTTTTTCAGCACAAAACCGCCTTTGGAACCGACCGGTACGATCACGGTATTTTTGACTTGCTGCGCTTTGACCAGGCCCAGAATCTCGGTACGGAAATCCTCGCGCCGGTCAGACCAGCGCAAGCCACCGCGCGCGACTTTGCCGCCGCGTAAATGCACACCTTCCACCCGTGGCGAATAGACCCAGATTTCAAACAAAGGCTTAGGTTCAGGCACGCCCGGCACTTCACGCGGATTGAGTTTAAAACTCATGTAAGGCTTGAATTGCCCATCGGCCGTGGTCTGCCACAAATTGGTACGCAAGGTCGCCATGATGGTAGCGTAGAACTGGCGCAGGATGCGGTCTTCGTCCAAACTCGCGACATTGGCCAGCTCGGCTTCCAGCTTTTCTTTGATCTGCTGCTGCGCTGCTTCACGCTCACCGGCAAAATCAGGCTTAAAGCGGGCACCGAATAATTCAGCGATCAGCTGCGTGATCGCGGCATTCTTATTCAGCGCCGCTTCGATATAAGTCTGGCTGTAAGCAAAGCCCAGTTGTTTGAAGTAGCGGGCACAAGCGCGTAACACGGCGATAGAGCGCGCATCGAGTGCGGTATTGAGCACCAGACGGTTCAGATCATCGCTCTCCACATCGCCTTTCCAGACTTGCGAGAACAGGGTTTCAAACCTGCCCTTGATCGCGGATAAATCCGTGGTCGCAGGCAGTTGCAGGCCCAGATCATGTATCCACAGATTGTCATTGCCATTCAGGATCTGGTAAGGATGCTCGTCCAGCACGCGCGCGCCCATGTGCTCCAGCACCGGCAAGGAATCTGACAAGGCAACTTTGCTGGTGTTATAGATCTTAAAGCGCAGTACGCCAGCTTCAGCATCGAGCGGGCGATACAGCTTGACGACCATCGGTGCAGCCAGGCTCAGGCTGGCCAGCATTTCTGCATCTTCGGCACCAACCAGCGCCGAGAAATCTTCACGATACGCGGTTGGGAAAGCATCGGAAAAACGGTTGGCCAGCGCCAGCCCGCCGCCTTCGCCGTGGGTACGAAGCAATTCTGCGGTGCAGTCATCTTCCCAGCGCTGCGCGAGCTTGGCGATACGGGCTTCGAGTGCGCCCAGATTCACATTTTGTGGTGCGCGTTCCTTGGCTCTGACCTGGTAATGAATACGTGCCAGCGGGCTATCGGTCAGCATAGGCGTGAATTCTATCGACTGACCATTGAGTGCATACATCAATTCGTTGCCGACTTTGACGCGCAATTCCGTGTTGTAACGGTCGCGCGGCACAAACACCTGGGCCGATGTGAAGCGGCCAAACGGATCGCGGCGCAAGAACAGACGGGTGCGTTGACGCTCTTGCAGACGCAGGATGCCTATCGCGTGCTCCGCCAGGGTTGCGGTATCGATCTGGAACAATTCATCGCGCGGATAATCATCCAAAATCGCTTGCAAGGCTTTGGCTGCATGGCTTTGCGGTACCACACCGGAACTTTGCATCACGTCTGCCACGCGTTGACGCACGCGCGGGATCTCGCTGACCGGAGCGGAATACGCGGTGGAGGTGTACAGACCGAGGAAGCGTGATTCACCGATCACTTTGCCGTGATCGTCATAGCGTTTAATCGCCACATAATCGAGCCAGGCCGGACGGTGTATGGTGGCGCGTGTCATTGCCTTGGTCACCAGCAGAGTCTCATCGGATTCCATGATGGCCTGCACTTCCGGTGGCAGATAGGCCAGGCTGGTCTGTACTTTGCCACGCAAAATACCCAGACCGGATTCAGGAATCGCCACCAGCGTGACTTTATCGCCATCCTTGCGCAACTCGTAATCGCGCGCACCAAGGAAAGTAAAGTGACGGTCTTCCAGCCAGCGCAGGAAGGCCACGCCTTCATTGGCGGTCTGCGCCGGTGCATGCTTCTCGCAAGCGCTGCTGACTTGCTGCACACGGTCGAGCATGGCGGACCAGTCGGTCACAGCGGCACGTACATCGGCCAGCACTGCCAGCAATTCTTTCGCCAGTACCTGCTGATCCGCAGCACTCACGATGCGGTCGCATTCGACCATGATCAGCGATTCAACCGGATCATCGCGGCCAGCGGCCTTGGCAGCCGCGACCGAACTGACGGCACTGATCTGTCCCTGCGCATTGCGTTGCACGCTCATCAGCGGATGCACGATCCAGTGCGCGGTACGGCCACTGCGGTTAATCGCCATCGTGACCGAATCTACCAGGAAGGGCATATTGTCATTGACGATCTGCACGACCGTGTGTTCACTCACGAAGCCGTCTTCGGCCAGCGTAGGATTAAATACCCTGACGGCAGGCGTGGCAGCGGCACGTGGCGCATCCAGCAAGCGCCAGTGCGCGTTTGCCTGTGCAAACAGAGTGGCTGGCCCACGGGTCGTAATTTCGTCGGGATCGGTGTTCTCGAAATAGGCTGCCAAAAAAGGACCTTGTCGGTCGGCAGCAGGGCCAGGATGGGCTTGCGCATAAGCGATCAGCTCTGCGAAGTGCGTGGTGGTCATACGTTCTCCTTCGGGTGGGAAGATACGGGAAAATCACTGCGAATTCATTGCCAGCCGCCAGTATCCTCTAAACTGCGAAAGGCGACAAATACCTTTGCTTTTTTCCATGAAAAAAACAGCGTTTTCCGCCCTGAATTTGTGTTGACGCAATGCCGTGCTGCAGCAAAAACGCTGGATATGGGAGCTATTGCTGCTTCAGCAGGGTATGTTGCGGTGCGTTGGGGGATGTTTGCCGCGTAGACTGCCGGGGTTGACAGAAAAATGTCGGGACCTTGGGTACTTGCGTGGTTTGGGTGCTTAACAAATGTATTAAATGTATTTCTGACGGGGAGATTCCAGCTTCCCCCATATCACTGACGCCGCCATGCGGCGCATCGTGATGCGACTTACACATTACCGCGTTGATTAGCGCAATCCCAGCTCATTTTTTTCTAGCAATAATCGTCGGATTGCAGCGTGATGTTGACATCCATCTGGGTCTGAAATGCGTTTTTGGTAAGCAAGCGATACATTCAAGCTATCACCATCACTGGATCTTGTAATAGTCGCGCTGTAATCTCCATTGCAATATATGGCATACGGATCTCTCTGAATACTGCTAAAGTAAATTTGAGTCCACCCTTGTTCACGCAAAATGTCCTCTATCAACACGCCAGGATCCCGGTTTATATGTTTGTAGAGATCATAATTTCCGAACAGAATAAATCCGTTCTGACCTGTCTGCCCCCTACCCTTCCACTCTCCATCAGAAACGGACTTCGCAATAATTTCCTCCAATTGATGTTTCAGAAATCCTCTTTGTTCAGCGCTAACCGGGAGTGCTCTGTCAAAAACCATCTTATAAAGAATAAACAATATAAGTAAGCAGAAACCAATTCCTTCAATAGCAGAAAACAGATTTTATATTTTTTGGGAATCATTTAATAAAGTCTCAGGGTTCGCTGGCAAAGACATAAAAACTGATAATTGATGATGCCAATTCAGTCTTTGATGGCGGCGTTACATCTTTCAGGGCATACTACTCCGTCACACGCCATTGCGCCTGATGTGCGTTCATACACAATTGGAGCGCATTGAGATCTGCCCTATCAAGTGGTTTTTCCAGTAACTTCCCGATAGCATGTACCTGTGGCCAAGGTGCATTTAACATCAATTGAGATGCCAGCGATATAAACCGCTGTACATTCACTAATGGGTCAGTATCGACAAATGACTGAAGGTCGATAATTTCCATATAGTTAAACGAATTAATGATTCTTACCCACTGCCCAAGCTGACTATGATTTTGCTGACTTTCCAATAAAAAAATATTAATAATATCAACTCCTTTTGCCTCTGTTCCCTTGAGCTGACTTTTAATTTGTTTAATTTTTCCTTCTAACCACGTATCAATTCCGCCATACGATAAAGCCATGTCTGTTGAAATTTTTGGGTCATCGTAACGGAGATAGATCCGACAAACGCGTATGGTCAAAATATGCCTTTCACACAGGATTTAATACAAAAAATCATAGGCTAATTCGGCATATACACGAAATTGTTCGCCCTGAGATTGGTATCAATTTTCTCGAATTTTCACCCCTAAAGCCTCAATACGCTGTGGACAAAAACAATTTACGCCCATAGATCATGAGCCCGTCTAACAAATTTCTCTCTTTCACATCTAAATTCTGAGCCCGTATATTCAGGCAATCGGCTAAAAATAACTCGGATATCGCATGATATGCTTGTCGTGCTTCCGGTAAGCCATGACTTGCGTCAGGCAGATAGACGAAGGTGTAATTGGGATTCGCTTTGAGCAGCGCCGGAGAAAAATCCGCATTGATATCCATGCCCACTACGGCATCGCTGCCGCCATGGAACTGGAGTAATTTCGCGTCTTTCAGCTTATCCAGTTTACTAACTGGTGACATCTTGAATAAGCGTGCTCTTTCCTCAGGCAGACGCGGGTCACCAATTCTGCTCAGTAAATCGGAATGTTCTCCGTAGGTCGCGTAACGGGCTTCCGAAAAACGTACTAAGTCTGCGCTTGCCGAATCGACTATGGCGCATTTGAACTGATTTGATCTGGCCATTAAATTGAACGACAGATAGCCGCTGAAACTGGTACCGATCAAAGCGATGCGCCCGGGGTCGACCGGATAGTTTGCCAATACATAGTGAAGTGCGTCCATCACATCTTTTGGAATGCCACTATCCCACTGTAGCTTGTCCAGCGCTTCAAATTGTTTCCCAAAGCCTCTCGATCCGCGATAGTTGACATTAATCACGATCATGCCGCGACTCGTCAGCCAATATCGCTCCCGATCGTAAGCCGCGAAGTCACGTTCACCTGGTCCGCCATGCAATAACAATACGGCAGGGCATTTTTCCGACTGACAAAGACCTGCACGCGGCAGTGCCACATAGCCGGACAAAGCCGGTTCGCCAGCGCGTGCAATGGAAAAACCTTGCATCCGCTTCGCTGTTTCCTTCGCAGTTTCATGCGCAATTTCATTCGTACCGATCGTAGTCGCCTGACCGGTCACGATGCTTTTTATGATTTTATTTCGCCGGTCGTAGACATAGAAAACGGGAATACCGTTTCCAAATTCATATTTGACTATCCAAAATAAATCCTTAGGTGACCGGTCAACGATGCCCGGCGGCCCTAAGCCCTGAGCTGAGAGAAATGCGATATCGTCAGCGACAGCTTTATCCAGTACTTTTACCATCGGCTCAAAGTTTTCATATTCGATGATATCTGGCACAGCGGTGTCGGGATGTAAGATGACTTTTTTAATATCAGCGCCTTCTTGTGCCAGTATTTTCCGCCCACCATTTTTGAGATTGACTTCAATTAAGCCTAATGTGTCTGCATCCACCGATGAAAGAAAATAGGCTGCACTCTTGCCAGAGGCAATGGAGATCAGGCCACTTCCCTGCCGTTGATCCATTGCATTAATTTTTAGCTGAGTTTGCCTGCCTTGCTCCATACCGAAAGTCCAGACGATTTGCCCGGCCTGGAAAGCGACATGGATAAAGCCATCTTGTTGCCGGTCAGCCTGAAATAAATTACGTCTGTCCGGCACGGGTATGCGTGTACCGTCTGCGGAAATTTCGCTGAGCAGATTTTGGGATTTATTCCAGAAGCGGTCATAAGTAAATGCGTAATTATTTTTATACGTAGAAAAACTGCCGGTTTGCTCTTCATCCGTAGCGCTAAGCGGATGGATTTTTTTATTCAAGGTATCGAATTCGATCATCACATCGCGCTGATTTCGCTTGCAAGAGATGACTAATACGTGGCTGTCCCTGTTGGACCAGCGGTACCAATAGAGTTGAGAAATTCCATCTATATCGAGCACCTGATCATAGTTGGCAGAGGCCAGATCTAACAGACTAATCACCGTTGCGCCTTTCAGCCCGGCTACTGCGACCAGGTCTCCTGTTTGGTTCACTGCTGGCCTGCCTGCAAACCTGCTCTCAAAGATGTCTTGACGGGAGGGCGGGGTTTCATGCGCCGCATAAGACGGTGAAAAACATAATCCGCCAGAGATAAGGCATACAAACATTATCATGTGTTTTAAAGAAAGCAGCTTAATCATGGATGACCTGATTCGGGAACATGGGATACGACAGACATGGCTTACGGTTGACCTGGTATTTTAGCCATCCGGTCACAGCCACGCGTATAAAAAGATATTTAAATTGAAAATAAAAAAATCACTGAAATCATCAGTGACGCAATCAGGAGGTGGCTTCATTTTGCCAACACTGACCAGGTTTTTACCGCACCGGCTCCGTCACCGTTCCCTAAGTCGCAGAAATACGGCAGAATGCCTGTCCCGCCTTGCAATCCGCTGGCCTGAATCAGGCACAATCAGGCACGTGATGCAGTGGCGGCTACCTTGAGAACAGCAGCGCATCAGCACAGACTGATGCCGATACGGAGAAACACAGATGGCAAATCGTTGGGCGCATAAAGAATTTACTTTTATCTCTGACCGGCACTGGGAAAAAATCCCAAATCAAAGCGATGACGGCAGGCTGCAATTGTTTTGCCCGGAAACCGGCACCTCGCTGGCGCTCAGTATGGAAGCGATGGATATTCCTAAGAATATAATCGAAAGTGTCGCCAAGTCACTGATGGAAGCGCGCAAATTCGCGCATGTACGCGGCATTCAGGACATGATGCAAAGTAATGAAGTACCGGATCTGCAGTTTGTCGAGGAACACATAGGTCCGAATGCGGGCGGTAATGGCTATGAAGTGGTATATGAAGGCAGTCTGCCCGGCAAAAATTTCTTTGGCTTTCTGGGCTTTGTAAGTCAGCGCAAAATCGTCAATCTGATCGTGGTCACCCCCTTTTCTTATGCCAAAGGGCATGCCGGCATGTTCCGTGAAGTGGCGGGCGGTTTTTCAGTGGTTTTACCCTGAGTCTGATGTAATGCTGGCTGTTTGAACACGGCCAACGCCAGCTTACTGCCCCGGTGTATTTGCAAAAGGCCGCGCCGCATTCACATGCAAGGTGTGCTGTCTGCCATCCGGCCCGCGATAGGTATAGCGGAATGCCCCACCGGGAAACTGCACACCCAAGGCTTGCCCGGCTTCATCCAATGCGACATAAATATTGCCGCGTCCTAAACCCGACGTCCCTGCCGCTGTTGAGCGACTGCTGTCTGCATAATGGGGCAGCGTTGATGCATCGATCACCGGCATTTGCCAGACTTGCGCCGTGGCCGGTGGCAGACTGGATTGCTTACGCTGCAGCAGCACCTGTAACTGCGCCAATGCAGCTGCATCCAGGGTCTGCAGCGGACCGGCTGCGATCATCACATGGCCGGTATCCGCTGCCTGCACGCCATCTGGCGGTGCATTCATGCAATGCTGATTCAGACACCAGCTGACCACATCACCGGCACGCAACTCACGCAGATCGCGCACACCTTGCCAGCCCTGCGCCGTGCCGCTGCCTAAACCAGCAAAAAACTGCTGATACACATAAGCCTGAGGCCATTTCTGCCTGTCCTTCAATTGTTGCGCGAACTGGCGGATTGCTGACATAGACTGCGGCGCGGTGCGGCTGAGTACATAGCTGACCCAGCCTGAACAATCGGTAACTACCCGGTAACTGCCATCCTGCTGCTGCACGATGTCGGGCTGCGCGGCTGCGCCAGCCTGGCCGCGATGGGTGTAGCGGGTATCGCTGAGCTGAGCCAGGATACGCTCAGCCAACGCATAGGTGTCGGCCGCCTGGTCGGCCTGTGCCTGGCCGCTGCAACAAAATAGCAGCACAAAAATTCCAGCTAACGAAGCAGGTTTGCACATTGATGTATTCTGCATGGCTGTTCTCCGAATTGTGTTCGCTGCGGCACCAGGTTTATGGCTGCTGCCAGACCTTGACCCATTCCACATCCATACGATACGGACTTTGTTCGCGCGTGCCATAGCCTTGTTGCAGCAAGGGACCGGCCCAGCCACGGTCTTTCAGTTCACAGGTCAGGCGGATTTCCTGGGCCACCTGTGAAATAGCCTGTGTGGTACGCCAGCGTTCTGTGCCATCGACGTAAAACACGTATTCCTGCGGTGTCCACAATAAGCCATAGGTATGCCAGCTGCCATCGAGTGACACAGGCGACAGCCATTTGTCACCGATGTGCTGATGCTGTTCGCGGTAGCCGTCCCAGTGCAGGTTAAACGAAGCCAGCTGGCTCACGTCCTTGCCCTTCATATCAGTCAGTCTGTGCTCGATGATGTCTATCTCTACCCCGGAGCGTTGCGGGTCGCCTGTCCATTTTCCCAGCGTGGGTGACTGCAGCCAGAATGCGCAATGTCCGCCCGGTGCATCCTGAAAACGGATGCGCGACTCAGTATAGCCATAACGAAAACTATACTTACCGGCTGTGCTCAAAAAACCGCTGTAATGCTGACCCTGCCCGCTGTAAGTGCGTATATGCAAGCCCTGCGCATCCACGCTGACTGCGTCTGCCGTCAGCTGTGCCGCATCGCGCAGATAGGTAGCTGGCGTCCAGCGGCTCAGATCGAGCTGACTCCCCTGAAACAGATCTTGCCAGACCAACTGATAGCCATCTGGCGGCGCGGCCTGCGCTGTGCTGCAATAGAGCAGCACAGGCAGCAAAGCACCCAGCACAGGTGCGGCAATTCGCGCAGAGATGTAATGCTTCATCATCACACCGGATGATGATCATGCAGGGAACAGGCCTGTACCCTGGCGCCGAAGAAGCTGGCCTGCAATTGAAAGGCCTGCAGCAGGCGCTGGCGTCCGGCTTCATCTTCAGGCAGTGCAAACACCACTTTCAAAAACTTAGGCTGATGGCCAGCCTGCGCAGTCCGGCTGTGGCCAATATCGGCTGCCAGCAAATCCTGCTCCAGCAAGCTCATCACATCAGCCTGCGCCGGATGCTGGGCTGCGCGCAGCGCATTCAGTATCTCAGTTTCCGTGATCTGTACCGTATCGTGTTCGCCCTGGAATTTTTTGACCCCGGCGATATTGACTGCGATACCGCCGGTGATTTCATACTCCAGCGGCGCCACTCTTTCATAGTGAAATGCTTCCCAGCCGGGCAAGCCACGCTTAGCCTGCGCCACACTGGCCATCGCGGCTGCCACGCTGCCGCCGCTACTGATCATACCGACCGGCAGCATGTCTTCCAGCGTATCCGGCACAGGCGTATTTGCTGTATCTGTCATGACCAAGTCCTATTCTGAAAAAAATGCTGAAAAATTCTGGAAAACACCAGCCTGCATTGTATGCCAGCGCCAGCCACTTTATTTCAGGCTTTCAGCTTTGTTTTCAGTCGCGTCTTTGGCGGCATCCTTATTTGCTTCTTTACTTGCATCCTTAGCTGCATCTTTAGGTGGATCTTTCGGCATCGGTTTGCGCGGCAACAATTCATTGCGGTTGGCAGCGTGCGCTACGAAGCTGGCCACAATCAGCGCGGCCTGACTCAGGTCGGATTTTTGTACTTTGTCGTACACATCGATATTTGAATGATGGGTACGAGTCATGTAATCCATCTGATCCTGAATAAACTGAAAACCCGGTACGCCCACGCTGTCGAAACTCACATGGTCGGTGCTGCCAGTCTTGCGCAAGGTGGTGGTGTTCGCGCCCAGATCGGCGAACGGCGCCAGCCAGGCATCAAATACCGGTTTCACCGCCACATTGTTTTCGGCATAGATGCCACGGATTTTGCCGGCCCCATTATCGAGATTGAAGTAAGCGGAAATCTTTCCATGCTGCGGCTTTACCTGCAGTGGCCCGCCAGATTTACGCAAAAATACAGGCAGGCTTTTTTCAGCCGGATCTGTGCTTTCCGGGCGCGCGGCCACCCATTGCTGCACATAGGCACGTGAACCGAGCAAACCCTGCTCCTCGCCACCCCACAAGGCAAGACGTATGGTGCGGCGTGGCTTCAAGCCTGACTCTTTAAGCAAGCGCACGGCTTCCATCATTACCGCGACACCTGCCGCATTATCGGTCGCACCGGTGGCGCCATGCCAGGAATCCAGATGCGCCCCCAGCATCACGATTTCGTCTTTTTTATCGCTGCCCGGGATGTCGGCAATCACATTCACGGCTGCCTGCGCATCCTCATCTTCAAAACGCGCATCGACCTGCACCTCCAGCTCGACCGACTTCTTTTTTTCCAGCAAACGGTACAGCCGGTTATAGGCTTCACTCGCCAGCACCAGCGCCGGAATCTGCGCCGATTCACCCACCTTGTACGAACCACCACTCTGTACAAATACGGTACCGTCTTCGCCGCGCGATACATGCAGGGTTGCGATCACTTTTTCTGCACTCAGAAAGCTTTGCAGTTTTTTCTGGAATTGCTGCTGCTTCTGAACGGTCTGCGGATCAGCACGACGGGTTACAACTGGTTCCAGCTCCATTTTTTGCAGTTCTTCCAGCTCCTGAATGCTGTAGCGTTTGGCATCACCGGTCAGATGTGGTTTGAAACTGACCGGTTCATCCAGCAATACCAATGCCTCACTGAGCTTGCCCTTCCACTTTTGCAAATCTTCTTCGCTGCTGAGTCTGGCGATCACCGCACGACCATGCTGCACACCCTGGGTACCCGGCGTCCAGGCTTTAGGAATCGCCAGCAAATCGAGCGGCATAGGGCTCAGCATACGCAGGCTGGCATGTTGATAGGACCAGCCCAGCCCGAATGGCGCAAAGCTCTCGGTATGCACATTTTGCAAACCCCAGGTACGTAATTGCGCCTGACTCCAGTCTGCCGCCTTCTTTAGCCCGGCTGAACCAGTCAGGCGTGCGCCTATCTCATCGGTCAGAACCCCAAGGTGTTCATGGGCTTTGGGATGATTGAGCGCCTCATCACGCAAGCGGTTGATCAGCTCCAGATCGGTCTTTTCTTCCGCAGCCAATACGTGGCCGCAGGGTAAAGTCAACAGCAACAGACAGCCCAGCAGGCGGGACGGCAGGCGCATCGTGGTCTCCTCAGGTAAATTGTTATGATCCTGACTATGAACCGCAAAGCTGCACTTGGTTCCATCGCACACGCTGTGGACAGGTATTTTTTTGGCTCAGATAAGGAATTTTCTTGCTGAGTTCGCATCTAAAGACGGTAAAAACCCTGGTCTACACAGATTTTGCTGTTTTTTTCGCTACAAATAGTAAGGAAGCGTGATGACTTGGCAAATTCACGGGTAGAATTCAGCGTCAAATTAATTTGAATGCCTGGGCCTGTTGCTCATGCAAAAATGCTTATCCGCTGCAAAGCAGTTCAACTTTAAGGAAATATTCATGTCGATCAAATCCCGCGTCGTTTTGGGTAGTGCCATTGCGCTGTTCGCGCTGAGCGCTTGCAATGATAAAGATAAAGCTGCCTCTGCTTCCGCAGAGAAGGATGCTGTGGCTGCGACCGTCAACGGCGCACCTATCGGCAAAAAACAACTGGATCAGATCATGTTGCAACAGGCTGCACAAGGTCTGCCTGACAATGCTGAAACCCGCAAAATGGTGATCGACAATCTGGCGATGCAAATCATCGTAGCGCAGGAAGCGGTCAACAAAGGCATCGATAAGACACCGGAAGTCAAAGAACAGCTGGAAATGACACGTATGTCTATCCTGGCCAATTCCTATGTCAAAGACTATATGAAAAATGCGGCAGTGACTGACGAAGCACTGAAAGCAGAATACGAAAAATTCAAAACAGCAGCAGGCGGCAATGAATTCAAGGCACGCCATATTCTGGTTGAAAAAGAAGAACTGGCGAAAGAACTCATCGCGAAAATCAAGAAAGATCCTAAGTCTTTCGACGCACTGGCAAAATCCAATTCCAAAGATCCTGGCTCTAAAGACAAGGGCGGCGATCTGGGCTGGTTCAATGCACGTAACATGGTGCCTGAATTCGGTGACGCAGTCGCTAAACTGGAAAAAGGTAAATTCACTGAAGAGCCAGTCAAATCCCAGTTCGGCTATCACGTGATCATCCTGGACGATTCCCGTCCGGTGACAGTGCCTGCGCTGGATGACATCAAAGCTGGCCTGACTCAACAGCTGCAACAGGAAAACCTGAAGAAGATGCTGGAAGACCTGAAAAAGAAAGCAAAGATTGAAATAGTCGGCGCGTCTGCATCGGCATCCGCCTCCGCTACCGCAGCACCTGCGGCATCGGCACCAGCTTCTGCCTCTGCATCTGCTGAAACGAAAAAATAATCCGCCAGTACTGTAGTAAATACAGCGGCAGACTACTCAGCCCCGGCTTGGAAACAAGGCGGGGCTTTGTTTTGGAGCTCACCCATGCGCACCCGTTCAAGCATGCCTAAGCCAGGCAACTCACCCAGCCAACTCCCTTACAGCATCGCACTGCAAACCGGTGCGCATGCCGACCGGCTCGATCTGCGTGACCGCAGCTTTGTACCGGAGCTGCGTCATCTGCCGCAGCAATTTCCGGATGCAGCCTGCGTCAGTCTGCGCTGGCCGGATTATCTGGCGGACTATGTCATGAATCAGGGCAGCGACGGTGCCTGTACCGGTTTTGGTCTGGCTGCAGTCATTCATTATCTGAACTGGCTGCGCGGTCAGCCAGTTACGCTGCGCAGTGCGCGCATGCTGTATCACCTGGCGCAGTTTTATGATGAATGGCCGGGTGAGGATTACACCGGTTCCAGCTGTCGTGGTGCTTTAAAAGGCTGGCATAAGCATGGCGTGTGTGCAGCCAGTCTGTGGCCGTACACGGTCAAAGCGGATGATACAGTGGCAGCATTTGAAGCGCCGCAGCCTGGCTGGGATATCGATGCACTGAGCTGTACTTTGGGTGTGTATTACCGCGTCGATAAAGACGATATCACAGCCATGCAGGCCGCCATCGCGCAAAGCGGTGCACTGTTTGTGTCGTCTGCGGTACACGCAGGCTGGGATCATCCGAAAAAGCCGGGCGCAGGTCGCAGTCCTGCCGTGCTCAGCCTGCAGGATTTACCGGTAATACAGCCCCATGCGCATAATCAGGGCATGCATGCATTTGCGCTGATCGGCTATACCATGCTGGGCTTTGTGGTACAAAACTCCTGGGGCGCTGACTGGGGCAGGCAGGGGCTGGCTATTCTGCCTTACGAAGACTGGCTGCAGCATGGCAGCGATGCCTGGACCTTCGCGCTCGGCGTGCCGCGCAATGACGCCGGTACGCAAATCAGCAGCGTACCGGCCGCCTACCGGCGCAATAGCCTGCATTCCTATCGTCCGCGCCCCTCACACCAGAATAAGACCGCGCTAAGCCTGGATCAGGCTTACAGCATGAGCCTGATCCTGGATAGCAGCGCGCGCGTGATACAAAGGCTGCTGCCATTTGCCAATGCGGCTGCCACGGTGGACTATATCGCACGGCAGGCGCCGCTGACCTGGCATACGCAGACGAGGCAGCGTGGCCCGCTCAGGCTGGCAGTGATCGCTCAAAGCGGTCTCTGCGATGAAGCGCAGCAGATACAGGAAAATGCCGTAAGTGCCCCGGCCTGGCTGGCGCAAGGTATTTATCCTGTCTTCATGAGCTGGAATAATGGCCTCAATGGGCTGGAGCAGCAATTGCGTGCGGAATTTGCTCAGCAAAACCGGTCTGCTGCGCTGAACCGCAGCATAGAAGCGCAGGCCGATGCGCTGGGCTGGAAAGCGCGCTGGACACAGATGAAACACAATGCCTGGCTGGCGGCACAAGCTGATCAGCCACCACGTGCACTGCATGTGCTGCTGCGCGTATTGCGCGCACTGAAACGTGAGTGTGTTGAGTGTGGTGCGGGATTGGAATTACATCTGGTCGGCGACCGCGCCGGTGCCTTACTGACGGGTCAAATGATCGCGAGTGGCAGCGCTTTAGATTTCGCCAGCGTGCAACTGCTTGCGCCCGCCTGCAGCCTGGAATTTGCACTCAGCCATTTCGGCCCAGCCTTACGCAAACAAACACTGCAGCCGCAGCAGCTGAAGATTTACAGCATCGCGGAACCGGCACTGCATCAGACCTATTTTGCTGATGTGTATCAGGGTGGCTTGCTGCATTTGATCGCGAATGCACTGGAAGACCGTTATCAGACGCCGTTACTGGGTCTGAGCAACGCACTCGATGCCGGAGCAGCGCAGCAAGCGCACTGGCATCCGGCCTGCCACAAAGATCTGCAACGATGGCATCAGCTGTTTTGGCAAGGAACGCCGCCTCAGGATTTCGCCAGCCACGGCAGCGGGCTGACGGTCAGGCAGCGTAAGCAACTGAGTCTGATTGCACCCGGGGCACTCAGCGACGCCGCCGGACCATCCCATCCGGCGCGCGACGCCTTGTTGCAAGAGCTGATCGGCACAATCAAAGCGACAAAACGCGAAGGCTGACAGCTCAGTAAGAACTGCTCATCACGACCCGCGCGCTGCTGATCTGAGCTGGTGTCAGACGCCATACCAGTGGCGTATCGAGCAATTCCAGCTTGCGGATTTGCGCAGCATTTTTAGCTGGAATATTGATGGCCCAGCTTTGCTGACTTCTGCCATTGAGCGGGTCATTGACACCGGTATCAAAGGTTTCAGGATAAGAGTATTTTCTGAAGCCTTCTTTCAATACGCGGTAAATCTGACTGCCATCGGAGAAGGTGACGCGCAGCGTGTAATCACAACCGGAAGAATGGCAGTACCACATATACTCAGGGCTGCTGCCGTTCTGACTGTAAGGGAAAATTTTACTGAGCTGCGTGCTGTCCATAGGATCAATGGTCTCGATCAGATTACCCTGATGTGTGACCGGATCATAAAAGCGCGATGCGCCGGCCGTCGCGGTATTGCTATACGTCGCGACGATGGTATGCACAGGCACATTCTGGCTCAGGGGTAAATTCTGTTTGATTCCATCGACACCGTAAGAACTGGTTTTCGGTGTGTAATCAACCCAGACCGCACGGCTGCTGTCCCAGCTCGACAAGCCGGTCACCGATGCACTGTTCACTTTGATTTGCCCCTGTATCCAACGCTGTATGCGCGCCGTATTAAAATCAGAAAACATAGACAGGGGGTACTTGGGATCGCTGCCATTATCCGCATCATCCATAGGATCTTTGCGATAGCAACGTCCTTTTTCATCAAGCTGATAGCCGTTATTGCTGCGGCACCAGGTAAAACGCGGTGCGGTCGGTGGCATCAGCGGATTACGGAATTCACGGGTCACCATATTGAAGCCCCAGGCCGAGCCCTTAATCGAACCGGCTATGTAAGGAAACTTGCTGCCACTGGCATCGTTGTATTCGCTGGCGGAATGCCCCAAACCCATCGCATGTCCGGTTTCATGCAATAACAAACCATAGGTATTCGCACCGGCACCGACGCCGGAACCTATCCAGCTGACGCCACCGCCTATCCAGGCCAGCTGATTACTATTCTTGATAGTTTTATCAATCGCGATGATGGAAGCATAGGTAACACGGTTGAGCGCGCCATCGCCATTAGCACGATGCATCAGCAACGCCAAATCACTGCTGGTCTCGATCAGGTGACCGCCTTTGACTTCATGATGGGAACTGACCACATACGCAGCAGCGCCAGCCTTGGGTGGAATCACGATCGCATCTGCCACAAACTGACCCAGTGGATGATTACTGATCCTGACCTGTGAGGCGGGCCAGGTCGCAGCAGCCCGCAACTGAGCAGCGGCATCCATATTCAACACACGTTCACTATCCAGATTCAGACCGGTATTGGCATTATTGGCACCAAACAGCACGAAAGGCAGTATCTGCATCTGCAATTCGGTATTGGCACCAACCGTCAACGCCACAGGTTTGCTGTAATCGTAATTGCTGGCAGAAACGCGCAGGCTGATGCCGGGCTGTACCAGATTCGCTGGCAAAGTCAGGCTCCAGAAATCATTGCCGTATGGGGTGTCGAGTCCCTCAGACGGTGGCAATTGTGCGGGTGGCGTCAAAGCCAGCCTGGCTAATACCACGCCATCCTTGAGCACTTCCACGACCGGATTTTGTGCATCTGCACTGCCCAGTCTCAGCAAGACCAGCGCATCACGCTGCGCCGCCAGTGTCAAAGGCGCGCTATTGGCGGTACTCCAGTTCAGTCCATCCGGCGGTATCAGATGGGTCTGGGCGACTTCTGTTTTGCTGATGACCAGTGCAGTCTTGGCCACAACCGGCGGGTTGCCGCCAGCTGCGCCGCCATTTCCATCGCTGCCGGAATTACCAGAGCCACTGCCGCCGCCACAGGCGGACAAGATCAGCAAGGCAGCAGCGCAGGCACATGCGGAAAGAGGAAATGCAGAAAATCTGGCTGAGGAGTTTGGCTGTTTCATGATTTCACCTGTAGACGTATGCCTACACGATAAGACAAACAGCACAGCAGGTGAATTGTACTTTGGTGCAAAGCTGCACAGCAGGTCACAGGGGTGGATCAGCTGTTCACAACCGCAGGCAGCCTGCCGTGATTGCCGAATCCGACATCGGCTGGCATGCGTGGCATGATGCCGGGGCCGGATAATAATTGCATCGCCATCCAGATGGCGATCACGGCATAACACAGACGCGGTAACCAATCCGCCAATTGACGCCAGCTATCCGCCAGCTGCGCGTTTTCCTGCGCCGCATACCGCAATAAGGTCTCGCTCAGAGTGCCGCTTTGTTCCGCCACATTCAACAAGGGCATGATCGCACCACTGCCACCATCCGGTACTTGCATCAGCGCCTGGTACAGGCTGCGACCCGCGTGTAATTCCTTCACTGCAGCACGAAAGCGCATGCGCAAAGCCGGATTGCGCACAGTCTGGCTGGCCTTGGGCACTGCATCAAATACCGGCACCCCGGCTTCCAGCAACAGTCCCAGACTTTCATAAAAATTTCTGGCATCGTGGCGTAACTGAAAACGTCCCAGCACAGGCACATGCTGCACGCCCCGCAGCAGGCTGTCAGCGATTGCAGAATCGCCGCGTTCCAGGGTTTGCCACAAACGCGAAAGCAGCCAGGCCAGCACACCCAACAGCAAAAACGGCAGCAACAATCCACCCAGATAAGCTGTGCCGCTGATCTGGCCGCTGACCAGTTGCGGCAAGGGCCGCACGCACAGTGCGATCAGTAAAATCAGTAAAGGAAAACGCAAGCGGCTGCGGACTGCCGCAATCTGAGCACTGCGCTGGGTATAGTTATCAGCCAGACGCTGATACAACACAGCCGGGCTGCCCGCCTGACAGGCAGCGCGCAATAACTGACTTTCCAGGTCGCTCAACAAACCAGCGATTTGGCCTGCGGTTGCAATATCCTTACCACGCTTTAATTCACGCAAGGCGCGTTGCACCCGGGGTTGCAGCCGCGCCGGCAAACGCAACAGAGAAAACGCATGATGCGCAGACAGACCGGATTTTTCCATCAGTGCCAGATGCGTGAACATTTGCGCACGCACAGAAAACGGCATTACAGGCACAGAGCTGGCCATGCTGGACGGTCCTTTCATATTCAGGTGACAGCGCAAATCAGCGCAGCCTTGCCATCCATTCTACCCGCTGAGTTGGTGTACAAAAACAAAAACCCCATGCAAAAAAGTATGCATGGGGTTTTCTGAACCGGATCACAACAACAAACTGAGTGATTCAAGTTGTGGATACTACGTCTGCTGATTTGTCAGCTTATTTGCCCGACTTATGACGCGAAGTACCGCTGTTTTTATCGAACTTAGAAGGACGACGCTCGCCGCTGCGTGGTGCACCGGCAAAGGATTTCACACCCGGTTTGCCGCCAGCTTTTTCTGCGACACGACGATCACCGCCGCTGCGTTTGGCACCAGCCGGGAAATCCTGAGCGATACCGCCGCTGGACGGGCCGATTGAGCTGATCTTGATTTGCTTACCGGCGACCCAGACGCCCTTCAGTTGCTGCAGCAATTCCTTAGGCATACCGTCTGGTAAATCCAGTGTGCTGTGGTCGTCAAAAATTTCGATGCGGCCTATGTATTTGGCTTCCAGTCCGGCTTCGTTTGCAATCGCACCCACAATATTCGACGGTGTGACTGAGTCCTGTTTACCGACTTCGATGCGATAGCTTTGCATAGGGATCGCGACCTTGGTCTTGTCCTTTTTCGGCTTAGCGGCGCGCTCTTCCGGTTCTTCACGTGTGCTGAAGGCACGGTCTACCACCTGATTCAGACGGCTGCCCGGTGCGCTGTCAGCGATACGTGGCGCACGCTCTGTGCGCTCTGCACGTTCAGTGCGCTCATGACGGTCCGAACGTGCTGCACGTGGTGCAGAGAAATCAGCGCCCGCTGCATTACCGTTCTCTGCACTGATGCGCAAAGACTGCCCGGCCACGCGTACCGATTTCAAATGATCGAGCATCTCGCCCGGCAAATCATCCGGCAGATCGAGGATGGTGTAGTCGTCATAAATATCGATACGACCGATGAATTTCGATTCGATATTGGCTTCATTCGCAATCGCACCGACGATATTGCCTGGCTTAACGCCATGCTCATGACCAACTGCGATGCGGTAAGTCTGCATGCCAGGTTCGGCAACGCGCGGACTATGTTCGCGACGCGGACCACGTTCAGCGCGATCAGTACGCTCAAAACGATCGCCACGCTCACGTGGGGCGCGATCATTGCGGTCATTACGGTCATTGCGATCGTTACGGCCCGCACGCTCTTCGCGCCAGCTGTCATCGGCTTTAGTTTCGCGATAGTTTTTGTCCAACAGCAGCGGCTCATCGCCACGCGCCATTTTCGCCAGTGCCGCTGCGATTTCGATTGCAGGCACATTGTGTTCCTGTTCGAAGTCTTCAATCACGGCGGCGAATTCTTCCAGTCCGCCTTGTGCCAGCGTGGTGGCAATCTGATCTTTGAAACGTGCGATACGCACATTATTCACGGTCTGTATGGTCGGCAATTCCAGTGGCGATACCGGCTGACGGGTCGCACGTTCTATCGCTTTGAGCAGATTTTTTTCGCGTGGTGTGATGAACAGGATCGCTTCACCGCTGCGACCGGCACGACCGGTACGGCCAATACGATGGGTATAGCTTTCCGGATCATATGGCACGTCGTAATTAATGACGTGGCTGATACGCTCTACGTCCAGACCACGCGCGGCCACATCGGTCGCGACCAGAATATCGATTTTGCCGTCTTTCAGTTGCTGGATAGTGCGCTCGCGCTGCTGCTGATTAATGTCGCCATTGATCGCGGCCACGGAAAAACCGCGCGCATCGAGTTTGGCAGCCAGCTCTTCGGTACCCAGTTTGGTACGCGCAAAGATGATCATGCCGTCAAAGGTTTCTGCTTCCAGAATACGGGTCAGCGCATCCAGTTTATGCATGCCTGAAACCAGCCAGTAACGCTGACGGATATTGTCGGCGGTGCCGGTTTTGGCGGCGATGGTGACTTCGGCTGGTTTATTCAGGTAAGTCTGGGCGATACGCTTGATGACCGATGGCATGGTGGCGGAGAACAGCGCAGTCTGGCGGCCTTCCGGCGTTTCTTGCAGGATGCGCTCGACATCATCGATAAAGCCCATACGTAGCATTTCATCGGCTTCATCCAGCACCAGGGTTTTGAGCGCGGACAAATCCAGCGAACCTTTATCCAGATGGTCGATCACGCGGCCCGGTGTGCCGACGATCACATGCACGCCACGGCGCAGCGCCGATAATTGCGGACCATAGCTCTGGCCGCCATAAATAGGCAGTACATGAAAGCCGGGAATATGACGCGCGTAAGTCTGAAACGCTTCCGCGACCTGAATCGCGAGTTCACGGGTAGGCGCCAATACCAAGGCCTGTGGCGTGGTTTGACGGATGTCGATGCGCGACAAAATAGGCAATGCGAAAGACGCTGTTTTACCGGTACCGGTCTGGGCCTGGCCCAGTACATCGCGGTTATCCAACAAATAAGGAATCGTGGCCGCCTGAATCGGCGACGGGGTTTCGTAACCGACGTCTTGCAGCGCGCGCAGCAGTGGCGCACTCAATTCTAGGTCGGCAAAAGATAAAGGGGTGGTGTTTTCTGACATGGCGATGCTCGCTCGTTCGCTCGTATCGCAGGATGCGACAAGATATTTGGGACGCTAGTTTACTCTGTTGTACCCAGTATAGGTGCAGGATAAGGAAAGTTCGCCTGTTTTTTCAGCAAATTAAGGGTGAAAAGCAAGCTACGCGGCCGATATTGCGCCACTTCCTTAGCATACAGCCAAGCCTTTGGTCACCACTCGCGTATCGTGACCGCATAAAAAAAGCCCATCCGGTCAGGGATGGGCTCAATCTGTTGGAGAGTTATTATTATTTTTTCTTATTATTTATTTTTATTATGTGTCCTGCCCTGAACGCTTACCAGGTGAATACCGCGCTGTATTTACCATTCGTGGCACCGGTGCCACCGCTGTAATACAGCACTTTGGCGTACACCACGACCGCCGCTGTGCCGGTATTGGCATACGTCACGGTATCAGCTGCACCCTTGCCGTTGGTGCTGGAAGTCAACTTGGTGCCCGTGCTGTTATACAGTTCCAGATCGTAGTCAGAGCTGGAGTTTGGTGTCATCACCACTTTCAGGGTTTTACCGGCCGGAACCGTCACCTTGAAATAATCCACATCGGTACTGGCGCTGATCGTGCCATTAACAGTCGTGTTCGATGTGCTGATCAGGTTCGCTGTCGCTGTGGTGTTATTGCTTTCTGTTTCGCTGATGACGTTGCCCGGAGGAACAGCGCCAGCCAGAATATTCTGTGCTTCAAACTTGGCACGGAAAGTATTGGCATAAGTCGCATCGTTCGGGAACAAGGCAGTTGCCGCATTCACGATTGCTGTCGCCATGGCTGGCATCTTGACGTTAGAACCCAGACCGAAATGCGCTTCCAGAATAATCTTGTCGACGTTTTCACGTGGCTTGCCAGCTGCGATCAGCGCAACCAGCGACTGGAACAGCGGTGTCGACCATAATTCATCCGACTGGAAAGTCACGCCATTTTCTGTGACCGAGGTATGTGGCGGATAGGATTTCGATGCATTGTATTTGGCATCGGTGCGGTTCAGCATACGGCCACCCCAGCATGCATTATGTCCATCCCATTTAAACGCCCATTCCGGATGGAAGGTCTTGCCGTTGGCGGTGCTGTAGGAGTAGGAAGCCGCCCAGTAATCACCAAAGCCTTCGCCCATACCGCCGGTGTCGCCACCAGTCCAGCTATTATTGATGTTGTACTGAATACCGTGACCATATTCATGCAGGATCACGCCCACGTCTTCGGTATCATTCACACAGCCATGGCCGAAAGCCAGATAATCCTTGCCGGCTGCAGCTGGCTGGTAATGGGAATTGTCATCGCCATTCACGCCATCGGTATCTACATTCAGCGGACGGTTGATGATGGATTTGGAACCGGTGAAGCCCAGCGACTGGATATAGCGCTGGTTCTGATCCAGATGGAAGTAAACGTTGGTATCGTCAAACGCGTTGTTGCCACGTTTGGCTGTCCACACTCCGTTGGTGGTGGTGCTAGGCGCGGTATTTGGGGCCTCGATATCCGTGATGTTTACGAAAGGACCGGACAAGGTATACACACCATTGGTGACGGTCAGATCGCGCAGGGTTTTGGTCGAGTATGCGGCATCAAACGCGCTCGCGGCTGAGGTATCAGACAGGTTTTCTGTATTGAGCACAGAACGTGGATCGGGATCAAACACCAGGCCGCTGCCGTTGACGCCGGAAGCCACTGCGGCCACGGCCAGGCTGCTGGCAGCAGGTGCTGCTGCGACTTTGCCCAGCTTGGCAGAAAATGCGGCCATTTCAGACTGACGGTCGAGTGTGGAGACATTCAGTCTGGCGCGCTCAGCCAGACTGCGTTCACCCCCTTTGGACATACGTGGCAGTGTAGTCGAATAGGAATCCAGTAATTTGCCATCAGCGGTGCTGATGTACTGCACGAAACCACCGGTAGGCATCTGGGCCGAGATGTTGACTTTATGCGCGAGCTGGAAACCGGACGGACCTGCAACCCAGACCAGATCGGTCTTCGGTGCGGCCACCAGTTTGTGCTGCACTTTCATATTGGCCCAGGCTTTGTCCAAAGCCTGCTCTGTCGTGATTTGCTTTTGCACGTACAACTGATTGACGGCATTCGCGTCAGCCTGTGCAGACACTGGCTTAGTCTCATTGAAGACTTTCAGTAAGTCGCCTTTGTGGCTGATCGAAATAACGATTTCAGCGCGATCCACCGGGATGCCGCGCAGCATTTGCTGATAGTAGTAATGCTTACCGAGCAGGGAATCCTGCACCTTGGTCAGCACCAGATTATCGAGACTGGCTGGCAAGCCATATTTGGCCGCGTTTTTAGCCAGCACATCTTTTGCGGAAGCGGCTTTTTCACCAGCGAATATGGTCAGATTTTCGACCGTATGGCTGGCTGCAAAAGCACCGCTGGAAACAGCGGACAAGATGAGTGTTGCGAGGATGGATCGTGATTGAAACCGCATGTGTACTTCTCCCTGGTTATATCGATTTCCAGTCAGTTCACTGCCGGAAATCATTCATTATTTGCGCATCGCTGCGCCCATGTGGCAGCCCCGCCGGGCTAGTTACTTCAACAACGTCGACTCAGTGTAGGGGGAAATGTTGTCCGAGAATAGCGAGCAAAATGACGTCAAAAAACCGATATAAATTACATTTTGACGACAAAATAAATCATTTTGACGATTAATTTTGTTAAAAAACCATGCTGCGCACCAACATTTTCTGAAATGCACTCATTTTGGGCGATACGGAATCACTGTTTCACCAAAAAACGCACATTTTCCGTGCAATTTCAGACCAGATTTGGCCGCAACTGAGCAGCAACTCTAATTTCTCGTGGGCAATTTACAACAATGAGGGTAAATGAAATAGATCAAATCCACGGCAAAGCCAGATTTGTATTCAGTTTGAAAAGTAAGACTGAGTAAGGATGCGGCTCGCAAGACGAAATACGGCCAGATCGTAAGAAGCACGCGGACTTTTTGAATGAAAAAAATTTTTGTTTGAATCAGAGCGCTGCGAGCTTATTTTTCAGTCAAGCCGTATTGATGTAGCAGCCTGCTTTGCTCGCCGCTATCAAGCAGACGTTGAATCTGGCGGTTAATCTGTTCCAGTTTCCAGCCTGATTTCGGCGACAGCGCACATTGAGTATAGACCCTGGAAAAATGCGCAGGCGCGATACTGAACTGTGACCTTTGCTCAGGATGCAGTTTGAAATAGCCTTCTATCTCCGCGTCAGACGTAATCAATGCATCGGCCGCACCCATAGCGACCAACCGGAACATACTCGCGACTTCGATCTGATCCAGACGCTGGATTTTACCGGCCGCCACTTCCTGCTGTATCTGCGGATAATGATAGGCCAGCTGGGTTGCGATTTTTTTTCCTTTGAGCTGAGCCGGATAGCTGGTCGGCACGGCATTTCCCTTACGCACCAGCACACGCTCAAACTGCGGCAAATTTGGCAGACTCCACTGTAAATCCGAGGACTGATCCATCCATTGCGGACTGAAATAACAGACCAGATCAGCATCACCACGCAGCAGTGCCGGCTCTACCCGACGCCGGGAATAAGTCTGATACACAGCTTGAGCTGGCAAACCACGTGCAATCGCATCGGTATAGTCTTTCAGTAATCCACCCGTCAACTGATGCTGCTTATCGAATACATTGAGCGGATTATCCAGGGTTTCAATAACAGCAATACGCAGTTTTTCTTCAGCGCGTGCACAGGCCTGGCGGCTGTGAGCCAGGCCAACGAGTAGCAACGACAAAATGACTAAGCCTTTTTTTGACACAACAAACTCACTGTGAATAATGACCAGCCCAATCCGGAAAACCACGCACACCCTGCATGCCACCGGTATGGAGCGCCAGCACCGTCTGCCCGGATCGAAATATTCCATTCAGGCAAAGCAAATGCAAGGCGTACAACATCTTGCCAGTGTAGACGGGTTCCGTCGGGATACCAGTACTGGCATAAAAATTTTTGCAAAATTCGCTTAATTCCGGCGAGATACGCGCATAGCCACCATGATGAAAGTCGGTCAGCAAGCGGAAATTTTGCCACGCCGGGTAGCCAGCCTGAATCAACAATCGCGCCAGCTCCTGTTGCAAATATGCAGCATTTGGAAAACTCGCCACAGCCGTAACCTGGCCACGCCCGCGCATACCTGCCAGCACACCCGCGGCGGTGGCGCCCGTTCCGGCGGCCAGCCAGACCTGATCTGGTACCAAGCCCAGCTCCTGCTCCACTTCAGTGACCAGCTCGGCCACGCCGTGCAAAGCGCTGGCGGCACTGCCGCCTTCCGGCAGCCAGACCGCCTCAGTCTGTTTGCCATCAAGCTGCGCATACTGACGCCAGAAATCCGGCTCCTGACGCAAGCTGCGATAATCCTCACGGTTCACATACAGCAGCTGCATACCCAGCGCGCGGCAATCGGCCAGCATCGCACTGTCCATCCCCACATGCGCACGCACCAGAAAACGTCCAGACCAGCCACGCTGCTGTAAAGCATGCGCCAGTGCGTGTAAATGGTTAGACCACAAGCCGCCCATGCTGAGTACCAGTGGCTGTCCCGACAAGGCCAGTAAAGGGTATTTGAGCTTGCGGAACTTATTCCCGGATACCTGAGGATGCAGCAAATCATCACGCTTCATCCACAAGCGGATACCGGGAAACAGATCACTCTGCACAGGCTGACAAGGAAAGACGGCTGGAATCACGATAGTGTTATGGCTGACAAAATGCTAAAGTAAGGCCGCGCTATTGTAAGTGACATCCGCTAACTCTGCAGGCGCATCCAGGACACGCAGGATCAGACCATACCCGGCCTGACAGGCCACCAGCAATCCCGTCGGAGAGGACATGCCAACCGATTCACAACATCCCTTGCAGCATGTGCGGTCACAGCTGACCAAAATGATAGAGGATATTAAAACCCACGGTAACCAGGACAATCTGGTACCGAATCTGGAGCAATTGCTGAAGCAGTTAGACAGTCTGACCGAACACGATCACCTGACCGGTGCCTACAACCGGCGCACCCTGTTGTCGTATCTGGATTCCGAACTGGCGCGCTCCTACCGCACCGGCCATACCTTTACACTGGCTGTGATCAGCATCGACGGACTGGAGCTGATACTCGAACAACATGGACAGGCTGTCGCCAAACAAGTGCTGCAAATGCTGGCCAAAGAAGCACTGACTATGCTGCGCACCCTGGATTCTTTCGGCCGGGTCGCCGCCAATGAATTTGCCATCATCATGCCAACCACCTGGCTGGACCAAAGCCTGAAAGCCATCGCCCGCCTCAAACAACGTATCGATCAATGCGACTGGAATGCCGTCGCTGCCGGATTACAAATCAGCTTCTGTACCGGCCTCACCACCAACGCCATCAAGGATACGCCCGACATCATGCTGCAAAGAGCGACGCAGGCCCTGCAGCAAGCCAAAGCCAAAGGCAAAGACAGCATCACCGACATCGAAGCCCCGCTGCCGGAATACCGGCCGGAAGAGGATTAATGTTGAGGGATTATGAATATGGACAAGTCAAAAAATAGTCATACCGATGTTTTACGCTTCATTTGCGGATACGTGGTGGGTGCGGGGTTAGCGTTAATCTATTTATGGGTCTCTCAGGCTAATTAGTTCGCCATTCAACGCCTTTACATTGCCAGTGAAATCGCCGGTGTCTCTTGATTTGTTTTTTTCATCTGCTTTTTCTGTCATTGAACAGGCTTAGGACAGGCGCGTAATTTTGCAATGTGCCTGACTACTTTTGATCTGACAGGAATGACAGTGATTTTTTATTGGTCGTATTTTTATATTTCCACACCGCGCATGGAACTTCCCGGCGCTCTGGCATACTAAGCCTGCAAGCCGCTGCCTGTCTGATGTGAGGGCAGTTCCCGGTTTCTCATGCCTCAGCTCTGACAGGAACTTCATGAAATCTACTCCATTGCTGGCCAGTGTGCTGGCCGCTTTTGTTGTCGCCGGTGCTGCGCTGCCGGTATCTGCTGTGGCGCAGGCCGCTGCCAGTCAGGATGCGCGTCTCGATCCGCTCAGGCAGCGCGCAGATTACATCCGTGAGCATTACACCAAATTCGAATACCGCATCCCCATGCGCGATGGCAAACGCTTGTTTACTGCGGTGTATGTGCCGAATGATGCGGATCGCAAAAAGACTTATCCGGTGCTGATGGTGCGTACACCGTATTCGATTGCACCGTATGGCGCGGATCAGTATAAGGGCATGCTGGGACCGACCGCTGAGTATGAAAAAGAAGGCTATATTTTTGCATTCCAGGACGTGCGTGGCACCTATATGTCGGAAGGCGAGTTCATCAATATGCGGCCGCATATCGATGTCAAACGTGGCAGCAATGATGTCGATGAAAGCTCAGACACTTACGACACCATAGACTGGCTGATCAAACACCTGCCTCAGCAAAATGGCAAGTTCGGGCAATGGGGTATTTCCTATCCTGGTTTTTATACCTCGGCCGGTGCGATCGACAGCCATCCTGCGCTGAAGGCGATTTCACCGCAGGCACCGATAGCGGACTGGTTCCGCGGCGATGATATGCATAGAAACGGCGCGCTGAATCTGTCGATGGCATTCACCTTCTTTCATAGTTTCGGGGTACCGCGTCCGGAACCGACTGAAAAACGCGGCTGGCGTGAATTCAATTACGGCACACCCGATGCCTATGAATTTTTCCTGAAACTGGGACCGCTGGCGAACGTGAATGCACAATACTTCAAGGGCGGTATCCCGTTCTGGAACGACATCATCGCGCATCCGGATTATGATCAGTTCTGGCAAAGCCGCAATCTGCTGCCGCATCTGAAAAATATTAAAGCAGCGGTACTGACCGTGGGCGGCTGGTATGACACCGAAGATTTATATGGCCCTTTGCAGACCTATAAGGCGATAGAAAAACTCAATCCCGGCATACAGAACACGCTGGTGATCGGGCCCTGGATACATGGTGGCTGGACCCGCAGCAATGGCGATCAGGTTGGCGATGCGCACTTTGGCTACAAGACGGTGAACAATTATCAGCCCGTCGAGCTGGCGTTTTTCCGTCACCATCTGAAAGGCGCTGAGCAGCCGCGTTTGCCGGAAGCCTGGATGTTTGAAACCGGTGCCAACCGCTGGCGTGGTTTTGACAGCTGGCCACCACAGCAAGTTAAAGATCAGGCTCTGTACTTCCATGCCGATGGCAAACTGCGTTTCAACGCACCAAACGAACAGCAGCCAGCCTTTGATGAATACCTGAGCGACCCGGCCAAACCTGTGCCCTACACCACCGAGATCATGAATGGCTGGAGTAAAAATTATGTCGCAGCGGACCAGCGCTTTGCCAGCAGCCGTCCCGATGTACTGAGCTGGGAAACGGATGTGCTGGAGCAGGATGTCACGCTGGCTGGCCCGCTGGAGGCCGATTTGTTTGTGAGCGTCACTGGCAGCGATGCCGACTTCGTGGTTAAGCTGATTGACGTTGCGCCCCCGGATCTGAAAGAACAAGGCATACAACGCGGTCATCAGCAAACTCTGGTGCGTGGCGAGCCTTTCCGTGCGCGTTACCGCCAGAGTTTCAGTCAGCCGCTGGCTATGGTGCCGGGACAGATCACGCCAGTGCGCTTCAGCATCAATGATGTGCTGCATACCTTTAAACGCGGCCACAAAATCATGGTGCAGGTGCAGTCGTCCTGGTTCCCCTTCATAGACCGCAATCCGCAAAGCTTTGTGCCGAACATTTACGAAGCCAAGGCCAGCGACTTTATCAAAGCAAATCATAGAGTCTACCGCTCTGCGGGCCAGGCCAGTGCTTTGCGCGTGAAAGTGTTACCGGCGACGGATGCCCGGCCTTAAGGCAAGCCTGCGCTCGCTATGTTGAGTCTGCAGCGACCCGCCAGCTGGCGGGTCGCTGCTTTTCTGAGGGCTGACACTTCAGGTATATTGTCGGATTCTTGCCAGTGCGCCGTCTCCACTTCTTCAATCTATGAACGATTCATCCTCTCATGACGATCAGCGAGCTGATACGGATCTGCTGATCGCGATTGCGCAAACTCCCATCCCCTTACAACGTCGCGAGCAAATAGAAGTCATATTGACAGAGCGTGGCATGTCTGTTGACGACATTAACTGTCTGCGCCAGTTAGCTGGTCTGCCAGCACTCAGTAATTTTCCATTCGGGGATCGTCCTGCCAGTCGTTTCCGGCGTATAGGTGCGTTCCTGATCGACATCATCGTGCTCAATCTGAGTATGATGCTGGTCCATTTTTTGTTGCATCAGTCCGGACTGGCTTGGGCAAAATCACTGTCTGGCATATTTGTCTCCTTGTGTCTGGGCTATATGCTGATACGTGATGCCTTACCCAACGGCGGCATAGGCAAACGCTGTTTGCGCCTGCGTGCAGTCACAGCATCTCATGGTGAAGCATTGACCGTCTGGCGCTCCTGCCAGCGAAATCTGGCGATGCTAATGACGGTGTTTGAGCTGATCGCGTTTCTCTTTAATGAGAACAAACAACGTATGGGCGACCAGTTAGCGAAGAGCATAGTCGTTGATCTGTATCCGGAATAAGCCATCTGGCTATCTGGCCGCGCAGCAAAGCCTGTCGCGCGCTTATGCCGCAAACGCATGATTTGCGCAACATAAAGATAAAAATGACAAGCTTACGTTTTGACAATATGCTATTCTGAGCCGCGTATTGCCTTTCCCGTTTCATTTCTACACTTACTGCGATTTTTCACCGGACTACCTAATTGGGAGACAAGCATGTCGAACATTGCTGGTAAAGCCTATGCGATGAATGTCATCACACCAGTACGCTGGTACACGGCATGGGTGAATAAGTTGTTTTTCTGGGTTGCACTGAAACGCCCCAGCACTTTGCAGGGTCTGATCACACTGTCTTTAATCCATTATGCGCGCTGGGTGATCGTCGGGCGCAAACAATTTCCGCATGTTTCGCCTGAGCAGCCTAAAGAAAAACTGAAGTACAGCTACATGCTGTTTTTCAGTAATTTCAATGGCAGCTGGGATCAGTATGTGGACTCGTTCACCTTCGCGATACCGGGCGGGCTCGATCTGTTCTGGAAATGGAATATACGCTATTCCAAGTCGGTCGCTTTAACGCCTTTCCATCGCTATATCCAGTACAACCAGCTCGAAACCATCCACTATTACAGCGCCTATCCGCTGGCCGCATCCAACGATATCAAGTCGGCTCAGACAGTCAGGGAAAGCCTGCTCGCGTTTAACCGCACTGTCGATCAGGGCAGCGACCAAGAGTTTGAAAGACGGTATAAGGCCTTGCTGCGCGGGCTGCAGCATGATCTGGGTGAAATGCACCCGACCCCCATCATCAGTATGTCTGCCGCGCAGGTGGAGAAGCGGGTGCGCTGGCACGCGGGTCAACTCGATCAGGAGCGTCCTCATGGCTAATGTATTTGGTAATGCTTACGGTCTGACCGTACTCTCCCCCATCCGCAATGGTCTGGTGGCGGGACGCGAAATCTCGCATGCGGATCTGGTCCGCGATCTGCTGCAAAGCTGGAATCAGGAATTCAACAGCCCGATGGCACTGGTGCCTGAAACCTATCTGTGTCGCTTTTTCGTGCTGGATGATGTAGTCACTGAATCCCTGCCTGGCGGCAGCGCGCCGGATACCTGGTCGGATTATCTGCCGGTGGTACCGGATGGCCTGCGCCGCAGCGTGATGCCAGTCGAAGAGCATCTGCAATCGGCCTATCTGGTGTTCACCACCAATTTTTATTGTGGCCCTTCGGGTGAACCGGATGCCTATTTACGCGGCATGTGGGAAGCCATCAACCAGCGCATACGCGAAGTCTGGCAACACTGCTATGGCTTTGAACGGGTGCAGGATGCGCGCAGTTTCACGGACTATATACGGCAATGCCAGCTCAAGACTTCGCTGTTCTTTGTCGGCTCGAATGACTTACCGCTGGCGGAACAGCTCAAAGCGCTGTATCTGAAACAGGAGTTCGCGCGTTTTGCCACCGCCCATCAGGGCTTACCCGCCGCCGAGCTGCGCGCGCGCTACCGCGAGTTCATGCACAGAGTGCAGGCGGAACATGTGCAAAGCCCGACCTGGGCTCCGGGACAATATCGTCTGTAACGCCATACAGGGAACAAGACCATGACTCAAGAACTGGATTTATCCGATATCCAAGGCCATATCCTGCGCGCTTACGCACGTTTTGGTTATCCCAAAGGCCGCTATGTGTTCCTGAATATCCGCCACAGCGCCCGCGCACGTCAATTCGTAGGACGCATCACTCAGCGCGTAACTACCGCCGTCAACTGGGGCAGCGGGCCAAATGCGGTACAGCCACCGGATTGTGCGGTGAATATCGCCTTCACTTATCAGGGTCTGAAAGAACTGGAATTGCCACGCGCTTCGCTGGTCGATTTTTCGCCGGAATTTATCGAGGGCATGAAGCACAGGCGCGATATTCTCGGCGACGATGGGCCGAGTTCACCCGAACGCTGGGATCCGATCTGGCGCAACAACCGAGTCACGCGCGAGAAGGATGTACACATCACGGTCTTGCTGAATGCACGCGCACCAGCGCCAGCCACCGCCGATGTCGCAGGTATGGCGCAAGCCATGCAAAGCTGTACTGAATTTCTGGAACAAGGCTATCAGTGGCTGCTGGACGAAGTGCGGCACAGTGAAGGCGGGGTGGTAATACTCGGCGGTAATCGCGGTGACAATGGCGAGCTGCTCGATTATCAGGAAGTGAACGTGGTGATGGAAAACGGCATGCCAACCGCCAAAGAGCATTTCGGCTATACCGATGGCATCGGTGATCCAGTGTTTGAAGGTGTGCCTTACGATGCGGACCGCGTACGTGGCCGCGGCAAACAAATGGCAGACGGCAGCTGGGCACCGCTGGCGACCGGTGAATTCCTGCTTGGTCATGTGGATGAAGCGCATGAATATCCGCCCGCACCCTTGCCTATCCTGCTGGTACGCAACGGCACCTATATGGTGTATCGCAAGCTGCATGAAAACGTGGCGAGCTTCGAACACTATCTGCAACAGGAAGGAAAAAAATATCCAGGCGGCCCAGAACTGCTGGCAGCGAAATTTGTCGGACGCTGGCGCGATAACGGTGCGCCGCTGGTGTCAGCGCCGGATGCAGCAGCCAAACAGGCCTTCGATGCGCGCTTTGCGACAGCCACACCGGAACAGCAGGACAGGATGTTGAGCGACTTTACCTATGATGCTGATATGAGCGGCGGCAAATGCCCGTTCAGTTCGCATCTGCGCCGTATCAATCCGCGTGCCTCGCTGGAAATGGGACGTGATCCCGGCGATCCGCCCGGCTCACTAAAACGTATGACAGGTGCGTTTGATACGCCAGGCGCGCTGGTCAACCGGCGCCGTATCCTGCGTCGCGGACTGCCTTACGGTGCCGTACACGACCGCCAGCGCGATGACGGCAATCACGGCATCATCATCATGATGCTGAATGCCGACATTAACCGTCAGTTTGAATTCGTGCAGCAGCAGTGGATTAATTACGGCAATGATTTTAAGGCGGCCAACGATAAGGAAATCATCCTCGGCAACCATAGCAGCGATCCGCGTTTCGCGAGCAAGGCCGTGCTGCAGGTTGATCCGGCCAGCGAGGATGCGCCTTATATTCTGGCGCGTATTCCGCGCTTCGTGGAAACCCGTGGCGGTGAGTATTTTTTCATCCCCAGCATGACTGCACTGAGGATGATCGCACGCGGTGTTATTGATCCGACGTAAAGTTAGTCGTATTGCCCCATAAAAAACGACTGGCCTGGGTCTGCTGATCGAGCGGGTCCACGCCGGGAATATTCCAGCTGTCCGGCTCTTTGCGCGGGGTATGATTATGCTCGTGCCGGAATGCTGAAATCGCGTCATACACGATTTTACGCGCGCGGTTGATGCCGCCCAGCGGGCGATGCTCAGGCAAGGCATGCCAGGGTGTGAATGACAGCTCTTCGCCAAAATCACGCTGCGGCTCAGAATCAAAATTCTGACGCGGTATGCGGATGGTGGCGATCTTGATAAATGGCGACAGGGTCTCCGGCCATAATTTACCCGGATCTTCGATCGGCATTTTTTCCGCGTCGGTCTGTATCTGTATCATGAAGTCAAACACCGCATCTTCTTTTGACAATTGCTTGACCATGGCGCGGCGCAGAAAATCGTCTTTGGGATGATCCGGCAAATGGTCGATCGACTTGGTACTCGGCACGACGGCATACTTAACCGCTTTGTCGCCGTACAGGTAAGGCGTGGTGCTGAAATAAGAAATATGCAGAGGATTGGCAAACTTCAGCATGGAATGCCACAGGTTATACGAGACCCGCCAGTGGGTCAGGAAATACCAGATGGTGGACAACACACCGCTAGTCATAGACTTGATCAGACCCGCGAATTCTTTGACATTAGCCGTCACAAATACATCGGTGCTGATGAGGATGAAATCATGGGTTTCTGCATCCTGTTCCGCTTCCAGCAATTTTTTACCCGGTACACCCATCAGTTTGATGGCCATGCCACGAATGTCGCTCTTGATATCCGGCTGTATCGTGCCATTCTGATTGGAAAAGCGTATCCAGGATTTATACCTGCGAGGCTCCTGAAAGACGCCGACGCGTAAATCTGCAGGCAAATCTGGTTCGACAATGAAATACGCCCTGACCAGTCCATGCATCTTAGGATGCGCATCCCTGCGCATCACACCTTGCGGATATTCGCGCTGAATTTTTGCCTTCAGACGTTTGCGTAAATCATTGATGTAATGCGCTTCATCCGGTGGAATTTGTTCAGTTGCGAGAGGTGGCGGCGCCATAGCTATCCTTTCTTGTTTCCGGGCATATCAACATGCATGCTGCATAGAATTTCGGGTTCTGCCAGCCTGAATTCAGAAGTAACAAAATAACGGAAGAGACTGATGGCTGGGCGGATGTCTGATCTGTGATGAGGACCTGGCAGTTGTTACAGCGCGCTGTCGGCTGAGACAATTTCGCTAAGTCCTACAGATACTACACAGTTTCAAATTCACTAGCAATTTTTGCACCATCATTTGATGCGCCGCATAGACAAAATCCGGTTTTACTTGTTGCACTGCCAGTGCAACAAAGAAACATACAGCTTGAGGCAAGTTAAAAATTAGTTTTATTACTTATATTTAGCCTCTCCCCTGCAAGCAGGCCTGCACTGACAACTGAAAGTCAAATATACAAATCATGCCGGTATCATCAAAGAATTCAGTTACTCTTACACCCAAAAAATGCTATATCTTTGAGTACATACAAGAATAATGTACTAAAACTACACTAAGGAGACTTCATGTTTACCTTTAGCAAGCTATGCCTGCGCCTGGCTACAATTTTTTGTTGCAGTGCGCTGTTGACTGCCTTATCCAGTGTATTGCCAGTAAAGGCAACAGGTTTAGCTGCACCAGACCGGATAGAACCGCCCTTCTGGTGGACCGGCATGCAAAACCGCCAGTTGCAGCTGATGGTGCATGGTGACCAGATCGGACTGACGCGACCGCAAATCAGCGGCACAGGTCTGCGCGTGCGTAAAGTACAGGCTATGCCGAATCCGAATTACCTGGTCATCGATCTGGAACTCAATCGCTCTATGCGGGCAGGCAAGCGGCATATTCGCTTTGTTGATGCTAACGGGCAGATCAAGGCCGAGGCAGATTATGAATTCAAAGCCAGGGAACCCGGCTCCGCCCGGCGCCATGGTTTTGGCCCTCAGGATGTGATCCTGAATCTGATGCCGGACCGCTTCGCGAACGGCAATCCGGCCAATGATGTGCTGCCCGGTTTTACTGACAAACTGGATCGCAGCGACGACAGCGCAGGCCGCCATGGCGGTGATCTGGCTGGCATACAACAGCATCTGGCCTATATCGCCGACATGGGCTACACCATGATCTGGCCGACGCCGGTGGTGGAAAATAATCAGCCGCAGTATTCCTATCATGGCTATGCGGCGACCGATTTTTACCGCATCGATGCGCGGCTAGGCAGCAATGCAGAGTACCGGGAACTGGTACAACAGGCGCGCCGCCACGGCATAGGCGTAATCCAGGATGTGGTGCTGAATCACATTGGTGATCAGCATTGGTGGATACGCGATCTGCCAGCACCGGACTGGATCACTTACCAGGGCAAATTCGTACCGACCGCACATGCGCGTACCACAGTCAGCGACCCCTATGCCGCCAATGTGGATAAACAGAATTTTAGTCAGGGCTGGTTCAGTGCACATATGCCGGATCTGAACAATGCCCATCCTGTGCTGGCGCAATATCAAATCCAGAACAGTATCTGGTGGATAGAGTACGCCGGTCTGTCCGGCATACGCACCGACACTTATAGCTATTCCGATCCTGGCTTTCTGGCGCAATGGTCGCGCCGCATTTTGGAGGAATATCCGCAGTTCAGTATGGTCGGCGAAGAATGGAGCACCAATCCCAATGTGGTGGCGCGCTGGTTACGCGGCAAAGTGAATCCGGATGGCTATGTCTCTTCTATGCCCAGTATGATGGACTTCCCTTTGCAGGATGTGTTGATCAAGGCCTTGACCGCCAGCGAGTCCTGGAATGGTGGCTTCAACAGCCTGTATGAAGCTCTGGTCAATGACCAGTTTTATCCTGACCCGGCCCGACTGGTGCTGTTTGAAGGCAATCACGACCTGAGCCGCCTGTACACCGTGCTCAATGAAGACTGGGATCTGACCCGCATGGCGCTGGTGTATCTCGCAACTATGCCACGCACGCCGCAACTGTATTACGGAACTGAAATTTTAATGACCAGCGCCAAAGAAAGAAATGATGGCGCAGCACGGCGTGATTTTCCCGGTGGCTGGAGCGGCGACACCGTCAATGCCTTCACCGGCACAGGTCTGACAGACGCGCAAAAATATGCGCAAAGCTGGCTCAAAACCCTGCTTAACTGGCGCAAACATCAGCCCGTCATTCATCGCGGCAAACTGATGCATTTCGCCCCCGAAAACGGCATCTACAGTTATGTACGTACGCTGGGGCAGCAACAGGTGATGGTGTTCATGAATAAGAACAGCAGCGCCAGCCAGATCGCTCTCAACAGATATGCAGAAATCCTGCCAGCCGGTGCGTGGGGCCGCGAGCTGTTCAGCGGCCAGCAAGTCGAATTATCGCAGTCACTCAACATACCGGCGCGTGGTGTGCTGGTGCTCGAGGTAGGCCGGCCCTAAACAGATTTCAGTGCCGCCAGCATTTGCTTGCGCTGGCTGGTATAGGCCCACCAGGACTGCGCCTCTGCCCCATTCATGAAATCAACGACCGACAACAGCACATCCAGCACACAGGGATCCTGCTGTTGTCCGCTCAGCAGGCATAGCCGCTGATACAGGTCCAGTGCAGATGCACCAATCAGCTGTTGAGGATGCGTGATGCCGAGCAGACGTAAATCGGCCGCCCCGGCGGCAGCGATATTGGGTAAATCGGTCAGCGCATGCAGCGCTTCACGTCTGACCTTAGACGGATGCATGCTGGGCTGCTGACGTTTGCAGCGCCAGCCAGTCAGGCTGCAACAAACCAAACAGCGCGGAATCAGACACCTGGCCATCTACAATCCAGCGTTCGCGCAGCAAACCCTCCTGCACAAAACCGAGTCGCTTCAGGGACTGTTCTGACGCGCGGTTAGCCGGATCTATATCCGCTTCGACACGGTGTAACTGCAAATCCTCAAAGCCATAGGCCAGCAAAGCCTGCAAGGCCTCTTGCATATAACCCTGCCCCCAGTAAGGACGCGCCAGGCCATAGCCAATCTCAGCGCGGCGGCATTCCCACAGGAAACTGAACAAGCTACAGTTACCCAGCCAGACGCCATCCTGTTTGCGTACGATAGCCAGACAGAGATAATCGCCACGCGGTAAGGCATCCAGATCACGCTGGATACGACGCTCAGCCTGCTCGCGGTGCTGCCAGGCCGGTTCGCTCCAGTAGCGCACAAACTCGGCATCAGCACACATCGCAAACAAGGCATCGGTATCATCCATCTGCATAGGACGCAATTCCAGCCGCGCTGTGCTTAAACGTACCTGGGAAAAATCATACGAAGATACTGCCTGCATCACCGGCCCCAGTCTGTATTAAATAATCACACTACCCGTGCTGCCGGAGCCAGAACTGAAACCACCAGTCATATCCTGCAGCACTGACATCCAAAGCAAAATGCCAAGCGCAATCCAGATCACATTGGCGACACCAAAACGTGCGTTGCGCTGGCCTTCAGGATCACGCATCGCAAGATTCACGTTGCTTTGTACCTGAACCAGAAACATGGTGAACGGTATCAGCAAAGCCAGCGACAGTAAATCCGTCACAGGCACGCCGATTCCTTTGCCCGCCATGCGGTCGAAAATACGCATCAAAATCGTCAACAGCACGATCATATGTGCCTGAAAGCGATGATTCCAGCCTCTAAGCTGCTGCAACTGAGGCCGGCTGTCAGCTATTTCACGCAACAAGGCATGCGTAAAGAAAATACTGAAAATCGCGCGCGCCACTGGCCAGATATTGTCACCAGTGGACTCCCGGTAAGCACGCCAGTTTCGGTAGAACCAATAGGTCGCATATAAACCCATGGTAGCAAGAGTCATAATCGCAAATTTTTTGGTGGAAACAACAAAAAACTGCTTTTCTGGACTGATGGCATCTGGTACCTGACTGTCAACAGGCGACTGGGCGAAAGAAGAATGTTCTGTAAGCATAAGGAAGCAGGGAAAAAGTAAATAAATGGCCAGGGCTTGTTGGCAGGTTCTGGTTATCCACAATACGCGACGCACACGGCTTTTGTCCAAAACAGCAGTAAGCACGCCAAGTGCTAAGACTACCGGAAAACAAGCACGCATGATGGAATTGCGTTCGGGAGCCGCACGATATATGCCACAGCCTGATCCCAGGCTGGCAGGCAGTTTATTGAGTAAATTATTCGAAATAATCGAATAATACTGGAACTATTTGAATTAAAAAGTAGTGGCAATAAGTATAATCATAATCTCTTTTTTACAACTTGTTGATTTAGTGCATCCCCATTTATTGCTAATTTTGATAACAAAACGATTGCAATTCGTTGGAATATGTCCAAAATAGAACGATAGGAAAAAATCCTTAAAGAAATTTGTTTCTGGGATGCATGGAATTTCCTGGGAATCTCTTTCCCACACAGACTAAGCTCAGACTCTCACATCGCTCCGTTAAGTAAGTAGAAGTTCACGTCGTATTTCATTTGGGAAATGTAATATGTGGAATTTTTCGCTTCGCCAGCATAGTCAAGTCAGCATCGCCTATGCATTGCTCATCCTGTCCAGCCTGATTTTGCTTTGGCAATATTTCGCGTTGATGAGCAGCATTGCACTCGCCTGCATCTTGTTGAGCGCCAGCTATCTGTTTTTTCGTTCGGTACAGACCGGGCAACCCAACCTGGCCGATGAGGCAACACTACATCGTGTGACACCGTCAGTTCAGGAAGATGAAGAGCTCGCCAATTTATTACACCATGTGCTGCCACTATGGGAAAAGCATGTGCAATCAGTACGTGAACAAACTGAATCTGCCATTGGTAATCTGATTAACAGCTTCATGCATATGGTCAGCGAACTTGATGCAGCAGGCTTCGGCGGCGTCAGCAATATGTCACTGAACAAGAATAATGATGCGACTATCACTTTGCTACAGCTCTGCCGCAAAGAGCTGACACCTGTGATTGACTCTTTGGGAAAAATGATCGCCAGCAAAGATGAATTGCTCAATTGCATACGTGAACTGGCGAAATCGACCAAAGAACTCGATACCATGGCGCATGAAGTCGGCCAGATTGCCGCCCAGACCAATTTGTTGGCGATCAATGCCGCCATTGAAGCAGCGCGGGTGGGTGAACACGGACGTGGTTTTGCAGTGGTGGCCGGTGAAGTACGGAAGCTGTCCCATCTGTCTGCTGAAACGGGACGGCGCATGGGTGAGCGCGTGAAAAATGTTTCCGCCGTGATGCAAACTGCCCTGAACACCGCGGATCGTACTGCCAGCCAGGACAGCCAGATACTGGAAATTTCCGGACACGTCGTTAAGGATGTGTTGTCGCACGTTGAAAGCATGGGCGATACCGCCAAACAGCTGTTGATACATGGCGGTGCGATACGCGGCAATATCGAAGAATCCCTGGTCAGTCTGCAATTTCAGGACAGGATAGGACAAATGCTGGATGTGGTGCGCACAGACATACAGAAAATGCAGCAACAGGTGGCGCATGCCGGGCCTGGCGAATTGCCTGCGACCTCGGTTTGGCTGGAAGAGTTGCAGACGACTTACACCATGCAGGATGAATACCGGAATCATGGCAAGGATAATGCCAGTACAGAGAATGAGACCGAAATCACTTTCTTTTAAACGCACGATTTCCAATTGAAGCCCAGGCCAGTCCTCAGTGCCTGAAACGATTTTTGCAGTGGAGTACGTATGCTTGCACCCCAACAAAGATCAAAGGTCATGGTCGTCGAAGACGACGAACTGGTCTCATTGCAAATTCAGCTCAAACTGGAATTACTGGGCTTTGATGCAGTGGGAGCCACCACCACAGGTGAAGAAGCGATCACACTGGTCAAGTTGTTACAACCGGATATCGTGCTGATGGATATCATGCTGGCAGGGAAAATGGATGGCATTGAAGCCGCTCAGATTATCCATTCGCAGCAGCAAATTCCAGTCGTATTTTTATCCGGTGACACCGAAGATGCAACCCTGAGCAGGGTCAAACAATCTGAAGCATTCGGCTACATCATCAAACCCTTTACTGATCGCGAGTTACGGACTTCGCTGGAGTTGGGCGTCTACAAACACCAGGCCGAAGCCAGACTAAAGCAAAGTGAGCAAAGGCTGCGTGCGATTTTTGAAGCCGAACCAGAATGTGTCAAAGTCGTCAACGCAAACGGTGATTTGCTGGAAATGAATTCCGCCGGCCTGGCGATGCTGGAAGCAGAAAGTCTGGAAAGCGTCCGTCAACACACGCTGATCAGTTTTGTAGCACCGAAATATCGGGCAGCCTTTTATCAGCTGATGCAAACCGCGATTTCAGGTGGCAATGGTATTCTGCAATTTGAAATTACCGGCTTACGTGGCACCCACCGCTGGCTGGAAACCCATGCCGTTCCTATCCGCGACAATGTGCATGAAGACACCATGGTACTGGCCGTTACCCGTGATATCTCCGAACGCCGCCGCACAGAAGAAGCCTTGCGCCAAAGTGAACTCGATTTGCGTGAAGCCGAACAAACGGCGCATGTCGGTCACTGGGTATGGGAACCAGACAATAATAAGGTCACCTGGTCAGATGAAATGATGCGCATCTGGAGGCGCGATCTGTCCAGCTACAGAGGTGATATCCAGCGCATGATCAGGGAAACTGTGCATCCGGATGATCAGGAAAAAATCTCAGCGCGACAAACCGATACCTTTAAACAGCACAGCCTGGCACAACCGTTTGAATACCGCATCATTCTGCCGGATGGGGAAGTGCGCTATATCTGGGCGATGCCAGGTAACCGTTTAATCAATGCAAACGGCCGGGTAGTACGCCTGACCGGCATCGTACAGGACATCACTGAGCGTAAGCTGGCAGAGGCAAGCCAGCATGAAAGTGATGCGCAACTTGAGCAAACCTTTGTTGCGTCTCCGATAGGCATGGCGCTGATTGATCTGAATTTACGCTTTCTGAAAGTGAATCATGCCTTCTGCGACATGTTGGGCTGGAGCGAAGCAGACTTCATGCGAGAAGGCTTTGATCTGGTTGCGCCTATATCCGACAATGTGAGTGACCGCGCGCTGTTACAGGAAGTGATTAAGGGGGTGCGTCCCACCTTACAGCTGGAAAAACGTTATCTGCATCGCGAGCAGCATGACATCTGGACCCAGTTAAATGTGAGTGTGGTGCGGGATAAAGATGGCAAAGCCGCGCATTTCGTTTTCCAGATCCAGGACATTACGGAACGCAAAGTGGCAGAAGCCCAGCTGCACAAATTATCGCTGGCAGTAGAGCAAAGTCCGGAAACCATCATCATCACCAATGTGCAATATCAGATTGAATATGTGAATGAGGCTTTTGTAAAAACTTTCGGCTACAGCAGGGAAGAACTGATAGGGAAAACACCAGCGGTGATCGGCACCCGTAATCTGCGTCAGGAGCAACGGGAACATTTGTTTGCCACTCTACAGCAGGGACAAATCTGGAAAGGTGAATTTGTTAATCAGCGTAAAGACGGCAGCCTGATTATCCAATATGCGATCATCACCCCGCTGCGTCAGGAAGACGGCAGCATTACGCATTATGTCTCGGTGCAGGAAGATATTACCGACAAAAAAAGGCTGGGCGAAGAACTCGACAAACACCGACATCATCTGGAAGAGCTGGTGGTCAGCCGTACCGCAGAGCTGGCACAGGCAAGGCTGCAAGCCGAGGCTGCGAATGAAGCCAAGAGCAATTTTATTGCGAATATGAGCCATGAAATCCGTACCCCGATGAATGGGGTGCTGGGCATGACTTATCTGGCGATGGCTGCGACCTCCGATCCTAAGCAGCGCGACTACCTGAAAAAAATCCAGCTGTCCGGTCAGCACTTGCTGCACATCGTCAACGACATCCTCGATTTTTCTAAAATTGAAGCTGGTAAGCTGACGCTGGAATCGGTCGACTTCTGGCTCGATGAGATACTCAATAACCTCGCCAGCATGATGAGCAACAAGCTGATAGGCCGCAATATCGTGCTGAATTTCGATGTTGATCCTGCGCTTGCCAATCACATGCACGGTGATCCTTTACGGCTTAGCCAGATCCTCATTAACTACACCAATAACGCATTGAAATTCACCGAAAGCGGTGAAATTGTGGTCAGGGCGCGTAAAGTGAATGATGCAGCCGATGGCTGGCTGGTGCGTTTCGAAGTGCAGGATTCCGGCATAGGTATGAGTGAGGAACAGCAAAGTAAATTATTCCGTTCCTTTGAACAGGCAGACAGCTCCACCACGCGCAAATATGGCGGTACCGGCCTGGGCCTCGCGATCAGCAAGCAACTAGCCCGTCTGATGGGCGGTGATGTCGGTGTCAGCAGCGAAGTCGGCAAGGGCAGTACCTTCTGGTGTACCGTGCATTTATCTGCAGCGAAACAGGAAGTCGCACCACCTGAGCCGCTGGAAGAAAATATGAGTAATACCAAGCTGCGTTTGCTGGTCAATGAGCGCGAACGTATCACGGTGCTGGTAGTCGATGATAATCAGTTCAATCAGCAGATCGCATCAGAACTACTGGAAAGTGCAGATCTGACGGTATTGCTGGCCGGTGATGGCCAGCAAGCCCTGGATATCCTGGCCAGCAAGGCCGTGGATTGCATACTGATGGACATACAGATGCCGGTTATGGATGGACTGGAAGCGACCCGGAAAATACGGGCACAGGATAAATTTGCCACCCTGCCAGTCATCGCTATGACAGCTAATGCGATGAATGAAGACCGCCTGCAATGTCTGGGCGCCGGGATGAATGATTTCATTGCCAAGCCATTCATTCCGGAAGTTTTATTCACCACTATCCTGCGCTGGCTCAGTCATTTGCCACTGGACCAGCCTTTACCCCATCTGGAAGAGCAGGCAGCCAGCTTCCATTCCAGCCAGACTTCACGTATCGATCTGGGTGTACTGGAAAAACAGCTGGGCAATCATCCTGAGAAAATCGGTAAGTTTGCGCGCAAATTTATCGAGTCAGCTGATCATGGTCTGCAAGACCTGGAGCAGGCTTTCCAGAGCAAGGATATCCAGCTGATTGCGGCACTAGGACATAAGCTTAAATCCAGTGCGCGTACTGTCGGTGCGCATCAGTTTGCTGATGCCTGCCACAAGCTGGAAATGCTGCGGGCCCAACCGAATCTGGACGAGGCACAAACTCTGATACAGTGGCTGCATCATGAATTTATCGACATAGAAAAGGCAGTGCATCAGTATTTGGAAGAAGCAACAGGCGGCAAAGTGAAGCAAAATACCGGCGCGCAGCCCAACCACACAAACAATTTCTCCGATTTGCATGTACTGGTTCTGGAGGACGACCCCAGTCATCTCGATATTGCCTGCGCCTGTCTCCGTAAGCTGGGCGTGACCCGCATCATGTCTTGTCTGGACGGGCATCAGGCTTTGACCATGATACGCACGTATCAACCCGAAATTATTCTGTGCGACCTGCATCTGAATGGCATGGATGGCATCAGCTTCCTGCGACTGGTTGCGGAACAATCCTATACCGGGTCCATCGTACTGATCAGCAGTGTCGATCATAACTTACTGAAAGCGGCAGAAAGCCTGGTACGCGCTTATGGCTTGCGCTTACTCGCTGCGTTGAAAAAACCCTTGCTACCAGACTTGCTGGAGCTGGCACTGGTACAACAAAAACAAAGCCTGCCACGCCAGGTGACCTACAAAACAGAAGCGGTATTGACGCTGGACGAGCTGCAACAAGGTCTTGCCGAAAACTGCGTAGAAGTCTTTTTCCAACCTAAAGTATCAGTACATGACAAGCGGGTGGTAGGTGCGGAATGTCTGGCACGCTGGCGTCATCATGAACGTGGCATCATCGGCCCGGCCAGCTTTGTGCCGGTACTGGAAGCACATGGCATGATCGATGTGCTCACCCATGAAGTCTTAAAAAAAGCAGCGCATCAGTTAGGGCTGTGGCTGCAACAGGGACATGATTTCAAGGTCTCGGTCAATGTCTCTATGGATGACCTGGATCAGCTTGATCTGCCGGAAGAATTTGAACGTATCGTGCTGGCCGCCGGTGTCCCTCCTGATCACATCACGCTGGAATTGACTGAGAGCCGGCTGATGGAAAATCTGACCCTGAGTCTGGAGATACTGACACGTCTGCGTTTAAAAGGATTTGGTTTGTCGATTGATGATTTCGGTACCGGATTCTCAACCATGGAAAATCTCAAGCAGTTACCCGTGACTGAACTCAAGGTGGATCGTGCTTTTGTGAATGGGGCGACCAAAGATGAGGGAGCACGTGCCATCCTGGGTTCGAGTATTCAGTTAGGAAAAATATTCCGCCTGAATCTGGTCGCGGAAGGCGTGGAAAAACAGCAGGACTGGGACTTAATCGCCAATTCTGGCTGCGATGAAGTGCAAGGATATTTCATCGCGAAACCGATGGCGAGTAAAGATTTTATCGAGTGGAAAATCAATTGGGATGAAAAACTGCAGGCAAATAAATCGATCAATTCCACCTCATAAGCGGGTCACAGCGGCGGCTGACTGACCCTTCAGCCTTAGTACATCAATTGGAAATACAGGAGTTCACAATGACGCAACACGGGGAACAAAGTTACGCACATCTGAGTGTTATGGTAATCGATGACGATGACTTTCAGCTCGAATTTATTTCTGACTTACTCAATGATTTAGGGATCAACAAAGTCCAGACTGCGCTGGGTGGTGAAAACGCCATACTGACGCTGGAACATGGACGTTTTTTGCCAGACCTGATTTTATGCGACATCCAGATGCCAGATATCGATGGCTTTGAAATGATGAAATTACTGGGTGACCGCCATTTTCATGGTGGCGTCATCCTGATGTCGGGCCAGGGTGCCAAGGTGCTGTACTCGGCTTCACTGGTAGCTCAGCTGGCAAGGTTGCGGTTTTTGGGAACGATAGAAAAACCGCTGCAGAAAGAAGCTTTACTGGGTGCGATGGATAAGCTCAGTCCGGTCACCTGAGCACTTCTCACTTTGCGCGTGTGCGCGCAATGGCGGGGAACTGCATAAAAAAAGGGGCGATACGCCCCTTTTTCTTTAAGCTTATTCTGTGAATCAGAATTTTTTCCAGAGTTTGACAAAGTAAGCTGCACCACCTAAACCAAACTGTACGCTGTCGTAGTAAAACCCATTATCAGTTTCATTTGGATTTTGACGGGTCGGTTTGACATTGAAAATATTAGTGCCACCCACGGTCAGCTTGGTGGTGTCATTGAATGCATACGTGAGTGCCACATCCGCCGAGGTCTTAGGTTCGTAATAGGCATTCGGTACGCCATTTTCTGTCCCTGAGAAAGTACCCAAAGTCTGCGAACCATAACGAATGACTTTGAATTCACTGGACCATGGACCCTGCTCATAGTTGAAGCTGAGTGTGGCTTTCATACGTGGCCCACCCTGCTCGATAAACAGGCGTTCACGCTCAGACAACAAGACATTTTCAAAGCCCTTGAGTGAAGGCGGTGCCGACACTTTAGTCACTTCGGTTTTACTGAAATTCGCGCCAAAATACGTCGTCAGTTTGCCAGCACCCAAATCCGTTTTATGGGATGCCGTCAAATCCAGACCCTGAGTTCTGGTATTGATGGAGTTCACAAAGAATTGAGCCTGTCCCACACCCAGTGCGGATAAGGTCGCACCCAGTGCCGGGTAATTATTGGCATCAAAACGTCCGGACAAGACGATGCGGTCAGAGATATCGATACGGTAAAAATCCGCCGTCATACTCAGTTGCTGGCTAGGTTTAAATGTCAGGCCCAGCGTGTAATTCTTGGACTTTTCTTCTTTCAGCTTAGGAATACCCGCTGCATTGGCAACCGGACCACCGTTCGGTGCCAGCACCACATCCATAGGCACACCGCTGATGAAGTCAGTAAAGGTCGAAGAGAAAAAGACTTGCTGCAAAGACGGTGCACGGAAGCCTGTGCTCAGCGAGCCGCGCAGATACATCGCATCCATCGCCTTGTAGCTCAGCGCCAGCTTGCCGGTCAGGGTGGAGCCGAAGTCGCTGTAGCGCTCACCGCGCAATGCAGTTTGCACTTTGAAGCGGTTAGTGACATCGGTTTCGATATCAGCATAGGCGGCCACGCTGTTACGGTTGCGGTCAGTACGATCGCCAGGCTGGAATCCGGGGAAACCCTGACTACCGCCATTACCGCCAATACCCACGCCGTCCACATCGTTATAAGAACCAGCTTCACCGGCAAAAATCTTGTAATTCTCACGACGGTATTCGGCACCGAAAGCGACGTTCACACCTTCCATAAAGCCGTCAAAGAAACGGCTGAAATCCAGATTGGTCGTGGCCTGGGAGAATGAAAAACCACCGGCATCAAACTGGCTCGGGCTGATACCCTTGCCGCCATTGAGCAAATCTTTATTCGCGATCGAGGCATTGAGCGTATTGCTGATGTTATAGCGCAGCTGGTTCTTGCCATAAGTCTGCGACAGATCGGCACTCCATTCACCGATGCGCCAGCGATAACCTGCTATGCCATAAGTGTCGTCAATATCGCCATTGATATAAGGAACAAAGCCGTTCGGGTACATGGCAGCGGAATTACGGGACGGAATATCATCACTGCCGATACCACCACGCGCCCAGGCGGCAGACGATGCCTTACGTTGTTGGGCACCCAGGGTGAAATAGAATTTATCAGAGCCACCATTCGGCACTTCACCGTTCAGATACACGGTAGGGCCGGTCATTTTCGTATCGCCGATAGTACGTGGATTGCCAGGATCAGCACGGTTAGAACGACCACGGTCGGTGTACTCAGCGGTAATCCCCAACACGCCTTTTTCACCTATACGTACGCCGCAATAGGCGGAAGGCAAATAGTTTTTGCCATCGCCGGCAGAATACTGGCTGTAGCCGAAACTGGCTTCGCAGCCCAGCGTTTTCTTCAAACTGATATCGAGCACACCGGCAATCGCGTCTGAGCCATACTGAGCCGCAGCACCATCGCGTAAGACCTGAATATTACTGATCGCCATTACCGGAATCGCATTCAAATCGGTACCGGTGTTACCACGATTACGCGCACCAAACAGGTTCACCAGCGAAACCGTATGACGACGTTTGCCATTGACCAGCACCAGCGTCTGATCTGAACCCAGTCCACGCAAGGCCGCAGAATCGACCAGATCCGCACCATCGGCACCGGTCTGACGGGTAGAGTTAAACGAAGGTGAGATATTAGCCAGCGTCTGGGCCAGATCGAATTGCCCACCCTGCTCGGCAGATTTTGTGACGGAGATAAAATCAACTGGTACCGGTGTCTCGGTAGCGGAGGAATTGATTTTGCGTGAACCGACTATGGTTAAAGTCTGTATCGGCGCTTCGGCCGATTTTGCGGGTGTTGCAGTTTGCGCCAGGGCCGTGAATGGGACTACTGCAGCCATACCGCCAACACCATACAGCGCCAGCAGAATTGCTTTACACATAGGTTTCATAACCGGAATTCCTTGAAAAAAAGCGTGAATCGGGACAGGAAACCACCAACTGCAGTCTGCTGTTCTTCACATTTTTTGCGCAGAATTCGTTGTCACTGACCTCTATTTGCGGCAGTTTCCAGGATTTTTCAGTATCCGGTTGCAACTCAAGCAGTGTCAATCAATGCGTTGTAAATTTACGTCTTTTATGCGGAAAACACGTATATTTACCGTATTTTGACGTATTTTTTTTCATTTTTAACGACAAAAAGATGTTAAATATTTCAATCCAGAAATACTGCGACTACCGTACCAGGAAAACATTTCGCCATCGACCAATTCAACCGGGAGGCCAGTCTGGCGTTCCAGCGCATCTGCATGCTGCTGAGTAAAACGATAGGGCTCACTCGACAACAGGATCAGATCAATTTCAGCGCACAAGTTTGAAGACCATTTGAAACCTGGATAGCGCTGATCGCTGTCAGCAATCTCCACTTGCTGCCAACCGATCTGGCGACACATATCGGCAATATAGGTCTGGGCCGACACCGTCATCCACGGATCTTGCCAGATGCAATACAGCACGCGCTGTGGTCTGCTGCATGATGCACAGGCAGCCAGCGCTTGCCGCGCCGCCTCGAACTGTGCACACAGGGCTTCGGCTTGCGCACTATGCCCAAACAAGCCGCCAGCCAGCCGGAATAAAGCTGGATTATCGTCCACCGTCAACGGATGCGTGACCACCACATGCGGCACGAAAGTCGCGAGTTCGTCCACCACTGGTTTCGTGTTTTCGTCGATATTGACGAACAGGTGGGTAGGCGCGAGTGTACGGATTTTGGCGATATTCACATCCTTGGTACCACCAACTTTAGGAATCGCGGCAACCTGGTCAGCCGGATGTATACAAAATCCGGTACGGCCTGTCAGTGCCTGCTGCAAACCCAGGTCTATCAGCAATTCCGTCAGTGAGGGAACCAGACTCACGATGCGTGCCTGTTCCGGATGATACACAGGATGCTGCTGCCCGATAGCGTCGGTAAAGAACTGACTCATGTGCTGGGCTCCTGCGGCGCGGGCTGCCTTGGCTTTTGCGGTGTGCGCGAAAAAATAAAGTCATACAGCGGATTTGGCAGCAACCGCAGCAGCTTCGCAACTATCCCCATCTGCCATGGAATCACGCGATAGGAACGGCCAGCAGCGATGGTCTTGACGGCCTGCGCGGCAAAGCGTTCAGCGGGCATCAGGAAGGGCATGGGGAAAGTATTCACCTGCGTCATCGGTGTGTCGATATAGCCGGGCGCGATAGTCACCACGCGTATGCCATCACGTGCCAGCTCTACCCGCAACGATTCACAATAACTGATCACGGCAGCCTTTGAGGCACTGTAGGCTTCGGCACCGGGTAAGCCACGAATGCCAGCCACACTGCCTATGCCAACCAGACGACAAGCTTGCTGTCCCGCGATACGCTGCATATGGGGAATAAACGCACTGAAGGTCGCCACGGTCGCCATCAGGTTGGTCTGTACGATACGCTCAAACACGGCATAGTCTTCCTGATGCGCGCTCAGTGTGCCCATCGATACACCTGCATTCGCAATCACCACCTGCACCGCTCCGGCCTCCGCGATGAAGTCCTGTGCGGCCAGCCGTAAGGCGGCATGATCGGTCACATCCAGCGCATAAACACAATGACGCTCAGGATGTGGCAACGACTGCCTTAACTGTTCCAGCTGAGCCTGGCGGCGCGCGACCAGCGCCACCCGCGCGCCTTGCTGCGCATAGCGACGCGCCATCGCCGCACCGAGACCGGACGAGGCACCGGTAATAAACACATTCATCATCTGGATTCCAATCTGCGAACAAAGCTGAGGCTGGAATATACGTCAGCTTTTAGCTTGCTGACCAGTCCAGACACAGAAAAATCATACACGGTGCAATGCACCACACCTCATCCCTGCGCAGGTGTAATCGCTGCCAGCCAGGCCCGTGGCGACAAGCCTGTCTGCTGCGTAAACACCCGGCTCAGTGCCGATGCGTTGGTGTAGCCGAGTGCGGGTGCGATGACTTTTACCGCCTGTCCTTGTAGTAACTGTTTTTTGGCAACCGCGATACGCCATTCAGTCAGATAGGCGGCCGGTGCCACCCCCATTACTTTTTTAAAGCGACTCGCAAACGCACTGCGTGACATGGCTGCTTTATGGGCTAACTGCTCCAGCGTCCAGGCTAATTGCGGACTGTCATGCATCGCGGTGATTGCCTGTGACAGTTGCGGATCAGCCAGGCCGGAAATCAATCCGGCAGAAATACCCTGTTCTGAGGCCTGATCCAGCAAGCTGCGCAATAGCTGCAGCAATACCACAACAAACAAACGGTCAGCAATCAGACGCTGCCCGCAGCGCACCTGATCGACTTCCTGAAACAACACATCGAGCACGGCTTTGAGACCAGGCACAGCCGCCAGTGGCAATACGATCAGCGGTGGCAAAGCCCTGACCAACGGATGCGAGGCACCACCTGCAAAGTACACCGAGGCGCAGGTGAAATCCGCACCATCCACCGGTGCATTGTGAAACTGATGCGCCAGGGCCTGCGGATAGAAAATTAAGCTGGGCTCACTGATGTCTAAGCTGCGCGATACCCCGGCGCCGGCATGATGCGTGAGCCGCATTTCCCCCTTGCGCAACACATGAAAAAATCCGCGTCCCGCTTGCGCATCAAACTGCGTCACACCACATAGCGCACCTGAAAAATACAGGTTCGCCGTGACTGGAAAATGTTCCAGTAAGGACGACAGACGGTCTAGTGCCGGTAAAGTTTGTTTCGCCATATCTGGATGATTAGATACTTATCTGAGACGTAAAGATACCAATCATACACATCAAACGCGCACACTGTGAACTGTGCTGAATGCACTGCTTCATTGAACTCACTGATTTTCTTTAACTTTAATTGCAAAGGAACATATCATGTCCCACGTCGCTTTGATTCAATCCGCCACCACCACTGCACAACGTCAGGCACTGCTGGCTCCGATACAACAAACCTTTGGCAGCACCCCCAATATGTTCCGTGCAGTCGCTAATTCACCGGCAGCGCTGAGCAGCATGTGGGCTGCGTTTGGTGCATTGGGTAAGGGAGTGCTCGGAGCTCAGCTGGGAGAGCAAATTGCGGTTGCCATCGCGCAGAGTAATGCCTGCGAATACTGCCTGGCAGCGCATACTCTACTAGGTAAAAATGCCGGTCTCAGTGAAGCTGAAATGGCAGCGGCACAAGCTGGGCAGTCAACAGATCCAAAAACCGCAGCAGCACTGACATTTGCCTTAAAAGTGGTGAAACAGCGCGCTCAGGTGAATGAGCAGGATTTTGTACAGTTACGCAGTGCAGGATTTGAAGACGAACATATCGTCGAAATTCTGGCTCATGTCGCGCTGAATATTTTCACTAACTACGTCAATATCGCACTCGATGTACCTCTGGATTTCCCGGCGGTTGCATTGAATCCGGTCTGACAGGCTGAGGTCAAACGGATAGCAGCCGACATCGCAAGCCTATCCGTTTGGCACAAGAAAAAACCCGCAACAGCAAGGCTGGTGCGGGCTTTCTTGTTGCATACGAAGACTGGCTGGCTTCTGAAAACGCTTAGCTTACTTCTTCTTAGCGGGTGTCTGTGCAGCGGCTGCCGGTGTTGCTGCAGGAGCGCTGCTAGCAGCCGGGCTGATACCTTTTTCTTTCTGTGCTTTCGCCAACAGGAAATCCAACACTTGCAACGCAGCGCGGTTTTGCATGTCTTCAGTCACACGACCCACACCGGACACTGCCTGCGATGGAGAAGTCACATAACGTCCGTCAATGGCGATCATCGGTACGCTGTCTACCTGATATGCTTCCTGAGTCTGATTCAAACGAGCGACCTTGCTTTGCATGCTGAAAGCAGAGTTATAAATTTCACTGAATTTTTGTTTATCCAGGCCGGATTTGGCCACAAAATTCATGACGTCCGCATCAGTCTGCAAGCGGTTACGGTCCACATGATAGGCATTAAAGGCCTTGATATGATGCGACTCCAGCTTGCCCATGGTATCCAGCGTCAGGAATAATTTCTGTTGCGTGACCAGGCTGTGGAAATTCACATGCACACGTTTGAACACAATCTGATCACTATGCTTTTTGACCCATTCGGCGATCAGCGGTTCGAGTGCATTACAGTGTGGGCAAAAATAACCAAAGAATTCGGTGATTTCGATTTTCTTACCTGCTTCGACTGGCTGAGCTTTGGTCAGTACCCGGTATTCCTTGCCCGCTTCGGGCGCTGCCGGAGTAGCCAGTGCCAGACCCGCTGCCATGCTCAGACTGGCAATCACGACACCACGAAACAGTTGTTGCAAAACTCGCATACGCTTCCTTTACTTAATCATTGAAATCCATCATCCGCCATGACAGGTTTTCTGACGCAGACCCGGCAATCAGGACGATCTTACTTGAGGGTTTTTACGATCGCGACATCGACGCCATTCTCTGACAACTTAGCGCGGTTACGGTTCATTGTTTCTGCATTTGGATACGGACCCACCCTGACCCGATACATGGTACCGGTATCAGAATTTTTCTCGCTGATTTTCGCTTCAAAGCCGATCAGGGCCAGCTTGGCACGCGCGCTTTCCGCATCATTCACTTCGCGGAAGGCACCCGTCTGCAAGTAATAAGTGTATTTATCCTCCACCGCCGGATCAATCTTGACCACTTCGGCCGGTTTCTCTGCAGGCTTGTCTGCAGTCGCTGGTTTTTCAGCGGCCGGTTTGACTTCTATCTTGCTGTCTGCCGGTTTGACAGCCACGGTATTCTGCTCCGCTGCCGCTTTCGGTGCGTCTTTCAGCACATCTTTATTGGCTTCTTTGACCGCGTCCTTATTGCCATACAGCGGCTTATTCGGATCTTGTAGCTGGGTCAGCGGCTGGTCCGGCTTGTCCTTACCACCCTTATTGGTAAATGGGGTGGATGACTTGGTAATCAGCAGCGCGACGGCCACGGCAATACCCAGACCGATCACCAGACCTATGATGATGCCTGTGAGCGTGTTACCGCGCTGACGGGCCAAAGTTGTGAAATGTGCTTTCATGCGTCTCCGGAAATTGATGTTGCCAGAAATGTTCATATGCTGTCACTGGCTGCCAGCCCGCGTCCTGTCTGGGCTGGCAGCCAGTTTTGCGTATTATTTACATCTTGTTGGGTGCGGATACACCGATCAGGCTCAGGCCATTGCGGATGACCTGACGGGTAGCCAGCATCAGCGCCAGACGTGCCAGCTTAGTCGCTTCGTCGTCAACCAGCACGCGCTCTGCGTTGTAATAGCTGTGCAGCTCACCGGCCAGATCACGCAGGTAGAAAGCGACCTGATGTGGGCCAAGTTCGTCTAAGGCTTTTTCCAGCATTTCCGGATATTCTGCCAGCTTAGCCAGCAGGCTGGCTTCGCGTGGCGCAGTCAGCGGCGACAGATCGACGTGTGCCAGCGGCGCGAACGCTGCTTCATCAGTCGCATATTGCGCCAGTACCGAGCAGATACGTGCATGGGCATACTGCACGTAGTAAACCGGATTTTCGTCAGACTGAGCCAGTGCCACGTCTACGTCAAACACAAATTCTGTATCTGCCTTACGTGAGATCAGGAAGAAACGCACCGCATCACGGCCACGCACTTCGTCACCGTTACCCGACCATTCGATCAGATCGCGTACAGTCACGTAGGAACCCGCGCGCTTGGAAATTTTAACTTCGGCACCGTCCTTCATGACCGTCACCATTTTATGCAGCACATAATCCGGGAAGCCCTGAGGAATACCGACGTTCAGTGCCTGCAAACCTGCGCGCACCCGTGCGATGGTGCCGTGGTGATCGCTGCCCTGAATATTGATGGCCTGGCGATAACCACGTTCCCACTTGGTGACGTGATAGGCAACGTCAGGCACAAAATAGGTGTAGGTGCCGTCCGATTTTTTCATCACACGGTCTTTGTCATCGCCGTATTCCGTGGTTTTCAGCCACAGCGCGCCATCCTGTTCATAGGTTTTGCCAGCAGCGATCAAGGCCTGCACTGCGGCTTCAACTTTACCGTCGCTGTACAAAGAAGATTCGAGATAATAGTTATCAAACTTCACGCCAAAAGCCTGCAAATCCGTATCCTGTTCACGGCGTAAATACGCCACCGCAAACTGACGGATAGAATCGATGTCATCTGCATCGCCGCTGGCGGTGGCTGGTACGCCATCGCTGGCTGCGACGGTTTTCTTGTCCAGGAAATCGCGTGCGATTTCGGCGATGTAATCACCGTTGTAAGCAGACTCTGGCCAGTTCGCATCGCCAGGCGCAAAGCCTTTGGCACGCGCCTGTACCGACAAGGCCAGATTACCGATCTGTACGCCGGCATCGTTGTAATAGAATTCGCGCGTCACGTCGAAACCCTGTACATGCAGCAATGCGGCCAGCGCATCACCCAGTGCGCCCTGACGTCCATGGCCTACATGCAGAGGTCCGGTCGGGTTAGCGGACACAAATTCCACCACCACTTTTTTACCGGCACCGCGTGTACTTTGACCAAATGCGGCTGACTGCTGCAACACGGTACGTACTACCGATTGCTTGGCTGCTGTCGCCAGACGAATATTGATGAAGCCAGGTCCGGCGATTTCGACTGCTGCAATCAGAGGATGTTGTTGTGCTTCGATGTTGGCAACGATCTGGGTGGCCAGCTCACGTGGATTTTTGCGCAAAGGCTTAGCGATCTGCATGGCGATATTACAAGCGGCATCACCGTGTGAAGGATCGCGTGGACGCTCCAGCAGGATGGCAGGTTGCAGATCACTGCCTTCCAGCACAGGAGCAACAGCGGTTTGCAAAAGATTCAGTAAGTCTTGTTTTTGTTGAGCTAACATGGCACAGGATATTCTTTGCTTATTGGCAATGAAATGGAATGAGAACAGCAAACATTATACTGTCTCCCCCGCGCCATGTCCGTTTGGAAATTCAGACGGATGCGGTTTGCAGCGCAGCGGCTGATGGTGCATTCTTCAGTAATTGGCGTACACGTAATAATTTACTCAAGAGAATGCCATTCACCAGCCCGAAAGCGATACTGCAAACCAGAATCGCGCCAGTGTCCGTACCTAATGCTGGCTGCATCGCAAAGGCTATACCCTGCACGTATTTACCCACAAAAATCAGCATCATCAAGGTCAGCGGCAGCCAGCTGCCACGTACCCAGATATGGCTGGCGGACTCAACCCGCAGGCTGTGTGCATTGGCCATACGCATGGCTATTTGGGCGCCCAGCCAGACTGCACCGGCCCAGCTCAGCAAAGCCAGTGCGTTCCAGCCGAATTGCTGCAACTGCCCCTGGATAGACAAGCAAGCCATCATCACAGGCAATATGGTCACACTGCGCAGGTTTTGCATACGGTCACGGCTTGCCAGGGTACCAAAATACAATAAAGTTGCCAGAATGACCCAGACCCAGACTGGTGTATGACTCAGAATTTGCTGCAGCATGATGATCTCCTTGTTGGTATTGGTGATGACTGATTGCGATGGAGTCAGTATGGCTGCGCTGCAAGCACAGTACGAGCAAAATGCGACGGAGTCACGGTTAGAGTCGCAAAGCGCAGTCCTGATGGCGTCAGTTGCCGCCGCCGCACGTGTAGAATGTCAGCTTTTCATTGTTTGGATCAGCTATGTGGTTTAAGAACTTACAGGTATTTCGTCTGAATGCGCCCTGGAACATCAGCGCCGACGAGCTCAACACGCAACTCGCCAGAATTTCTTTTTCGCAATGTGCGTCCAATGAAATGCAGAGCCAGGGCTGGGCCTCGCCACGTAATAATGAATTGCTGGTACACAGCGTCAATCAACAGTTCCTGATCTCGCTGGCGACAGAAAAGAAGCTGCTGCCTTCCAGTGTGATTAATCAGGTGACCAAGGCGCGTGCGCTGGAGCTTGAAGAGCAACAAGGCTTTGCACCAGGCCGTAAGGCCATGAAGGATTTGAAAGAGCGTGTGACTGATGAGCTGTTGCCGCGTGCCTTCGGCGTCAAGCGTTTAACCCACGTCTGGATCGATACCGTCAACCGCTGGCTGGTGATCGATGCATCGAGCCCGGCCCGTGCCGATGAAGTCATCAAGCTGCTGCTGAAATGCTGCGATAAGATTCCGCTGGAAAGCCTGCGTGTCAAAACCAGTCCACAAGCCGCGATGACAGGCTGGCTGGCCGGTAACGAGGCGCCTAAAGGCTTTACCATCGATCAGGACACTGAACTCAAGAGTGCGAATGAAGATAAATCCACCGTGCGCTATGTACGTCACACACTGGAACCGGATGATATACAAAAGCATATCGCTGCCGGCAAACTCTGTACCAAGCTTGCGCTGACCTGGAATGACCGCGTCAGTTTCGTGCTAACCGATACTCTGACCATCAAGCGCATCAAACCATTGGATGTACTGGATGATGACAAGGATAAGGGCATGAATGAAGAAGAACGATTTGATGCTGATTTCGCGCTCATGACAGGTGAACTGGCGACATTAATCGATGATCTGGTATTTGCGCTGGATGGTGAAGCACAAAGCAGTTAAAACACGGCTCTCAGCGGTGCAGTCATCGTTGGCTGCGCCGCATTGATACTCAGTTCCCCCCTATCCTCCAATCGCTTACAACTCAGGCCGTACACGCTGCATGAGCGCCTGGTGTACGACAGCATCCCCTCCTCTTCACCTCATTTAAACGTGCTGACAGCAAGCTGAACCCTGCGCTATTCGTGTCTGCGTCTATCCCTCTGTTTTCAGTGCATTGTGCCTGTTTAGGCTATGCTTTGCGGTGTTCGTGCAGTGATCGCTATCGCAGCGTCGGGCGCAACTGAATGCTGATGCGATACGCATCCATAGCTTTGTTTGCTGTCACTGGCTGTAACGATGGCTAGCGTGGACAGCGCTTTACACCTGGCAGTGTGCTACACAAAGAATAGCTGATGCGGATATTGTGACTGCGAAGATTGAGATTGATATGCTGTATTTAACGCAGCAAATACTGAAGCAGAAAAGCAAAAAGCCAAGCTTTACGCTTGGCTTTTTAACTTGGCGGAGCGGACGGGGCTCGAACCCGCGACCCCCGGCGTGACAGGCCGGTATTCTAACCAACTGAACTACCGCTCCTAAACCCTAAAACTGGCTCTGTTTTCTTCGTTTATCTGTGGTGGGTGCTGAGAGGCTCGAACTCCCGACCTACGCCTTGTAAGGGCGCCGCTCTACCAACTGAGCTAAGCACCCATATTTGCTTAGTCAGATAAACTATTTAACGTTTGTCACCAACGTCAACAGAAGCAAAATTATACATCATATTTTCACTTCTTGTCTAGTCTTTTACTGCATTTTTTCGCTTAACACCGCGTAATTTGCTGCAAAAACCTAGGCTTTCACTTAAAGCAAAACCCCCCGTTACTACTGTAACGAGGGGTTTTTAAAGGGAGCCTGACGATAACCTACTTTCACACTGGTTGCAGCACTATCATTGGCGCAGAGTCGTTTCACGGTCCTGTTCGGGATGGG